>NZ_CP195793.1:0-1802500 GCF_051466335.1 Planctomicrobium mucosum
ATGCTACCCGTATTGTCATCAGGCGGTCATGACAATGAAACAGTTCTCAATTCTGTTCGACAAGCTCTATTGCAGTCCATTGGAGT
Organism: Planctomicrobium mucosum; assembly: GCF_051466335.1. Lineage (NCBI taxonomy): Bacteria > Pseudomonadati > Planctomycetota > Planctomycetia > Planctomycetales > Planctomycetaceae > Planctomicrobium > Planctomicrobium mucosum. The sequence continues at coordinate 87 of NZ_CP195793.1, forward strand.
GCGACGGTACCAAAACTGGTTTGGTGGCGCGACTCAATTGGAGCTCAACGGTGCGCGGCTTACAGTGCACGTTCAAAGCCCATACATGGTCAAATGGGTTCAGAAGCAGTTTGAATCCGAACTCCTGAAAATCACTGCCAGTGTCGTTGGCCCGGACGTCAGCATTGACTACGAAGTTGGCGCTGAACTCACACTGACCCCCATCCCGGCATCTACTGCCACGGAAGCGAAATCCATTCGGCTTCCAACTCAGAAGAGCGTAGCAAGAAAGACTGCGGCTCCTGCAGCACAACGTGACGCCCGTGAAGTCGGCGGTCGCGCGAAAAGAATTTATTCACTGAACGACATCGTCGTCGGAGAAGCCAACGAGCTTCCCATGGCTGCGGTGCAACATTTCATTCAGGAACCGGGTACCGTTTCGCCACTGTACATTCATGGCAGTGTCGGGAACGGAAAAACCCATCTTCTTGAAGGAATCCGAAACCGCCTTCGCAGAGAGTACTCACACCAGCAGGTCCTGTTCCTGACTGCCGAACAGTTTGGCAACTACTACACACAAGCACTGGCGGCGAGAAGCCTTCCCAGCTTCCGTGCCAAATTCCGTGGTGTCGACGTCCTGTTAGTCGATGACGTTGATTTCTTCGACGGCAAGAAGGGGTTTCAGGAAGAATTCCTACACACTTTGAAGCAATTCGAAGTCGAAGGACGCCAGGTTGCTTTGACAGCAATCCGCCATCCTCGACTGCTCACCCGAACATCCGATGAGCTGGTCAGTCGGTTTCTCTCAGGGATCGTCGCACGCATCGAAGTTCCAACGGAAAAAATGAGACTGGAAATTGTCAGTCGTCATGCCACGCGTATGAAGGCACGATTTACCCAAGACTCAATGGAATATGTTGCCGCCAGATTTACGAACAACGTTCGTGAACTGGAAGGTGCTGTGAACGTCTTGGCAACTTGGTCGCAAATGACCAAAAACAAAGTCACAATCTCGTCCGCCCGGCAACTCCTTGGTCGATTGGAACGAGACTGTCTTCGGCTGGTGCGCGTCAGCGACATCGAAAACGCCGTGTGCGAGTTCTTTGGAGTTCCGGCGGAGGAACTCAAATCCAGTTCGCGTAAACGAACGATTTCCCAGCCTCGCATGTTGGCGATGTACCTCTCTCGCAAAATGACCCAGACCGCTTACAGCGAGATTGGACATTACTTCGGCGGTCGAAATCACAGCACCGTGATGTCAGCAGAGAAGAAAGTTCTCCAGCAAATCACCGAGGCGGAAACTATTCAGATTTCGACTGAGATCTGGACAATGCAGGATGTAGTTCAGACACTTGAAGACCGGATCAAGACCGCGTAGTCAAATTCATCTTCCAACTCGATGACCACCGAGCGGCATTTCCGAATGCCGCTTTTTTTATTGCTTCGTCCTGACGAGGTTCCCGTATGCCCAATTTTGCCATCATCCTGGCCGCCGCAGGTAAGAGCTCACGATTCGGCGACAGCCATCGCAAGAAACCGTTCATCGATTTGAACGGACGACCGATTTGGGTTCGAGCACTTGAGCCGCTGCACAGTCACCCGGACGTGACACAATCGATCGTCGTCGTTTCCCCCGACGACGCGGAATGGTTCAAAGAGAAATTCCGCCCGAATTTGGCGTTTATGAATGTCGATGTTGTCTGTGGCGGAAGTGAACGTGCAGACTCCGTTCAAAATGCCCTTGCGCATGTCAGACCGGATGTGGACTTCGTTGCAGTACATGATGCTGCCCGCCCGCTTGTCGGCTCTGATGACGTTGCGAGAGTGTTTAGCGCTGCGACCAAATCCGGAGCAGCAATCCCAGGAACTCCGATCGCCAGCACCATTAAGCGTGTACAAAACGGAGTCATTTCGGAGACAGTTCCAAGAGAGCAACTGTGGGCTGCCCAGACCCCTCAGGTTTTCAGCCGTCAACTCCTGATGGAGGCCTACGCCAAACGCGATGGTTTCGTCGCCACGGACGAAGCCCAACTGATCGAGCGCATTGGCCACCCCGTCTCGGTCGTCGAGTGTTCTGCAATCAACTTTAAGATCACAACTCAGGACGATTTCAAAATGGCACGCGTCCTACTCGACGCGATGCCTCAATCGAAGTCGCTCAAGAAGATCCATCCTTTTGAAGCAGACAATCCACATCTGTTTTCGCTCGGAGACATTTGAAGCGAAGCTCTTCTCAGCAACGCCTCCCGGTGCCTCCCCGTGGGATCCCAAATACCGCACCAGCGGTGAATTCGCTCCCACAGGAGGCAATTTCTTTTGAAACAGGCTTGTGTCGATTCGTTTCTCATCGCGGACGGCAGTGAGGCTGAGGGTCGCGATTAGAACTTGGAATTCCGAATCGGTTCGAGCGGCCGGAGGACACGAAGCCGGTCGAGAAGGAACGCCAAAATCGCTCCCACAGCAAATCCACCGATATGGGCCCAAAACGCGACGCCGCCGGACTCGCCGCCCGCCCCGCTACCAAACCCGGAGAAGAGCTGAATCGCGAACCAGAGCCCCAGGAAGAGGAATGCTGGAACAGCGACGATTTGCATGATGATGCCTAATGGGATCAGCGCCTGGACTCGCGCACCGGGGTACCAGACGAAATAAGCCCCCATGATGCCGGCGATCGCCCCGCTTGCTCCGATCGTGGGAATGCTCGAAGTCGTGTCCGTGAAATAGTGAATCAAACTCGCTGCAACACCACAGATCAAATAGAAGAGCAAGTACCCAAGGTGCCCGAAGCGATCTTCGATGTTATCCCCGAAAATGTAGAGGAACCACATGTTCCCGAAGAGATGCATGAATCCTCCATGCAGAAAGCAGCAAGTAAGAAGTGTCATCCAGGGCGGTACGGCGGATGGTGCTGCGGTCTTCTTTTGATACTCAATCATCGGCCCGCGTTCTGTCTCTACTCTGCGAGCGGAGACGGTAATTTCCACAGGCTTATCAGGGGCCGTCAGGCGAACTGGAATAAACCCGTAACGCTCGACAAGAGATGGCCCATCAGGCGACTCCATCGACTGGGCTAAAAAAACGAGGACGCACACCACAATGAGCAGGTAATTGACCAGTGGGGAAATTGTGGAGGGGACATTGTCTCGAATCGGGAACATGGACTGGTCTTCCTGAATGCCTCGGTCCTGTATCTACCTGCCTCAAAGAAGCTCTGGATTGTTCTTTTGAAGACGGTCCTACAGTCGCATAGGTCGCTATTCGGATTCAGGCAATCGTTTGAATTGCCGTACAGGCTATTAGCATTGAGTTTATCAGCACATTTCACACGTCAACGATTCAACTTGCGTTATTTGCAATTCTGACCTAACGTGACGCTGATTTTACCCTTATGATTTTGCGGGACAGCCCCCGCTCGACCAGCAGATTTCCAGCGTTCATTAGACATGCAGCGAGTCATTGATCACAAAATCAACTTGCAATGAGGGCCGCTGCAGAGAGAGTGTCATGTCAAGTATTCGAGCTGCGTTCCTACCCGGCATTATTCTGGGGATTGGTGTCGGGCTGTTGTCCAGTCACTTTCTGAAGCCGGCCTCCCGCGATGTCGCTGTTGACTACCAGACTGCATACCTATCCCAGGCAGCCAATCCGAGTTTGATTGGCTCTTTGAATCGAATCTCCCTTCACAACGACGATTCGCCACGAAGTGAAGAGGAATTTGACATTGAGTCTCTCGATGATTCTTCCCCGCTCAAGACTGCGATTGCGATCGACGCCGGGGAGAACGAGGTCATGCAGACGCAAAGTGATTCAGTTCCTCCCCCAATCTCCCCTCCGAGAGTTGCTGAACCCCAACCACTTCGTGCGGGTGACGCTGCTCCTCTCTCCACAAACACCGATCGAGATCGGGAGACCATTCGCGGTATCATCGACATCGAACTGAGTGATCTCCCGGCCGAAAAACGAGAGGTCTGGTTCGAAGCACTGAAGGAAGTGAAGAAGGAAGATGTCCCCGGCATATTGAAGATGTGGAAATTGCTCGGGGGTCCCATTCCCGGCCCTACCGGCATGGCCGATTCGTTTCTTCCAGCATCTCCTTCTGAAGTCGCGCCTTCTTTTCCTGATGAAACGATGTCACGTGACTCAGATCGCATCGCGATTCAACAAGCGATCGCGATTCACGAGCGGAACCTGCTCTTCGCGACAACCCCCGGATTCATCCCCAGCAGTGCATACCTCATTGAATCGATCGACGACAATGGCGATGTGAAACTTCGTTGCGAGTCTCGACTGGTGCTTCCTGACGATATTCACCTACGCACGGGGGCACTCCTCGACATTGCTGTGAGGGGCCCCGATTTCATTGCGGTCATCGACGAGAACGGTCAGGAGTACCTCACACGTTTCGGTCGACTGACGTTGAATAACGAATCCAAGCTATCCATGGTCATCGCAGGAAAGTCCTACGTCGTACTTCCGGGAATCCAGATCACGCAGTTCCCCAAGGAAGGCGAACTTCTTCAATTCGGGCCTGACACAGGTGTACGCATCGTTTCAGGAAAAGAGCGTCAGGAAGTGAAACTGCTCGGGGAGATCGAACTGAGAAGGCCGATGAACCTGAACGCTTTCGAGGTGAAAGATACGGTCCTGTTTCAAATCCCGGAGGGTCCGGACGGGATGAATGCGGTGCCGCACGGCTCACTCGGCACTACCAGTCGCCCAACCACAGCATCCATACTCCAGGAAGTGCTGGAGTTTCCTGAAATCAATTTGGAACGTGAAAAAGCAGTCATCCAATTGTTCAGAAGCAGGCTGTAACCGCCGGGGAGGGAGCCATTGTGCAAGTCTCTTCCAATGGTCACGCGATGATCAGTTGGGCTCCTGGCTGCGAAAGCTGAGGGGGGAGCAAGTTCGACGAACGCTCTTCACCTCAGACAAGAGCAGGGGATTCCCCGACTGGCAAGTTACATCAGGAGCCCGCGACGCCCCTGCCTGTCGCACAGCAGTCTTTCCTCTGAGTGCTAATTGAAGCCTCGAAAAAAACTGCACATTGGAATCGTCTTCACAAAACAGATATGAATGCATGACGCTGGTTCTAGTTGACTACTAACCGACACAACGATTCGAGCGGCGTTTCAAAATCACCACATTCGAGCTAATTCCAATATCGAGATCCGCGCTCGCGACATTAAGTCAATCACAGTGCTTTTAAGATTATTAATAGACACGAAAGAACTCGCTGGGCGCTAAACACTCGGAGTGGAGGACGGGCACGCAGCCTGTGATCTCCCATCAGGCAGCTGATTGCAATTCAGCCCCTGAGCATGAGCCGAAATCATAAGTCTTTTCGCAGCGCGCCTCGCCAGCAGTGAGCGAGACCAACTCAATTGGCACAAATCGTACCAAACCGATCTGTCCGATGAGGGAGCGCATCGTACGCCCGTGCGAGCACGCGAAGTGCCTGGTCAGTCTTCGACTGATCGCCGAGGAGTATCGTCACCCAGCCACTGGTCGGAATGTTCGGATGAGGCTCGGCGTCGCCAGCGAGCACTGACTGAATTTTCAGAGGTTTGGGCAGAAGGACATCGAGCGATCCATGATGATGGAGATGCCCAAAGACCATGCGGTGAAATCGAATCTCAGTCCAGCCAGAACGGTTCAATTCCAAAGTGACGCCGTCCCATGTCTGGACTTCCGAGAGTATTTGATCACTCACGTTAAACAGATCCATGGCATGTCCCTTTCGAATGAATTTTCGCGGGTCAAACCTGAGCAGTCCAGATCTGTTTTTTCGAGACCGGGCATTTTGGGCGATTTGTTTGCTCCTTAGAGGGTGCAGCAAACTGCCCAACAGGAGACACGGCAGACTGCGATTTCCACGCAATCTGCCGTGCTGGTCGATTTTTTATTCCACGACTTGAGAACAATCACGCCAAATCAAAAAGCATCACTTCCGAATCTTCGCTCGCAACTATTTCAAGTTGCGATTCATCACTCAGTGCTGCCCCATCACCTGCCGACAGAACATGTCCGTTACCGACGATCTCTCCTCGAAGCACCTGAAGCCAAAGATGCCTTCCGGCAGCAATGTCGTAAGCCACCGATGAACCGCTGGTAAGCCGACTCAAGTAAATGTCGACATCCTGCTGAACGGCGAGCGACCCGTCTCTGGCCTGCCGAGACGCCACAAGCCTGAACTGGTTTCGCATCGATTGATCATCGAACTTCTTCTGCTCATAACTGGGTTCGAGTCCCTTCTTCTCCGGAAGCAACCAAATCTGATACAGATGGAGTTCTTCCGTAGAAGAAGGATTGAACTCACTATGAGTAATCCCTGTGCCGGCAGTCATCCGTTGAAACTCGCCGGGCCGAAGGGTCTCCCCATTTCCCATCGAGTCCTTATGCGCGATTGCTCCCTCTAAAACGTATGTCAAAATCTCCATGTCACGATGAGGATGCGTTCCGAAGCCTGCACCTGCAGCGACGCGGTCTTCATTCATCACTCGCAATGAGCGGAAACCCATGGCTGCAGGGTCATAATAGGATCCGAAGGAAAAAGTGTGGTAAGTGTCGAGCCATCCGTGATTGAGGTGGCCACGACTTGCGGATGGTCTGATCTGAAACATGACTCTCACATACCATTCTAGTGAACATTTCACATGTAAATTATCTGGGCCAAAAAAAGGCTACCAATTGGTAGCAGCGACGAGGATGAATCCCCAATCAGGAATCCGTATCGACCAGGTGAACTCTCGCCTTCTCAAGCAACCGAATCAGTTCCTTCAACTCGGAATGAGTCAGGTGCCCGATCAACTCATGATGCAGTTCATCGACCGCATCATCCATCTGTTCCAGAAGTGCTGTTGCCTTCGGGGTTAACTGGATAAAAATCACGCGTCGATCCTGCACACAACGCTGACGACTCACGAACTCCTGTTTCTCCAATCGATCGATCAAGCCGGTAATTGCGGGAACAACCTGAATCATTCTGCTGGCAATTTCGAGACTGGGAAGCGGTGTCCCTTCGCCTCGAAGTATCCGCAATACGTTATACTGCGAGTCGGTGATTCCGAATTTGCGGAACAGCCGACCAAAGCGATTTTGGTAAAGATCGCTCGTTCGCAGCAGATTCAGGATGGCTTCCTGCGCGGGCTGCTCAAAAGGCTTTTTCTTTTTCAAATCCTTTTGAAGCTGCCCCATGACTTCCTCTCTCGATGATCGTTTGGCGATGGGTGATTTCTCACTCGACATAATTACATTACATGTAGACTATTGAAATGTCAATAGATTCTCTCTGGTGTTTCTTTGAGGCACAAAAACAGATCACTTTTCACTGCAGAAAACAAAAAGCGGCCGCCCCTGAAACAAGGGCGGCCGCTGGTAACCTCAACCGAACCAACTCACTACGCGAGGCGTGGGTTGATCTTCTCTGCATCCACTCCGAGTTCCTTCAATGCTCCAGGAAGCTTGGAAACCGGAAACGCATCGTATTCAGAGAGCGCCTGCAGCGTGGCGTACGCGGTGCATTCCGCGTCGACTTCGAAGTGACGTCGCAGTACCGGGCGGGTATCGCTTCGTCCGAATCCATCGCATCCCAGAACGGTGTACTTACCGGGAATCCACTGCCGAATCTGATCTGCCACCAGACGAACGTTGTCGCTGGAGGAGATGAATGGACCATGCAGGTCTGCCAGGGTCTGCATCAGGTAAGACTGACGTGGCTGCTCAGTCGGGTGCAGCATGTTCCAACGATCTGCGTCCATCGAAGCACGGCAGAGTTCGCTGTAGCTGGTGACACTCCAAACATCGCATCCAATGTCGAACTTCTCCTTGAGAAGCTTCTGGGCACGCAACACTTCGTTAAGAATTGTTCCCGATCCGAAGAGTTGAGGACGATGCTCCTGACCAGCGCCACTTTCGGTGCTGCGGAACTTGTACATCCCGTTAAGGATGCCCTCTTTAACGCCGTCCCCTTCGGGCATCGCTGGCATTTCGTAGGATTCATTGTACACGGACAGGTAATAGAAGATCTCTTCACCTTCAGTGTACATCCGGCGCAAGCCGTCCTGCATGATCACAGCGAGTTCGAATGCGAATGCTGGGTCGTAGGCATGCAATTGCGGAACGGTTGTCGCGATCAGCTGGCTGTGGCCGTCCTGATGCTGCAAGCCTTCTCCGTTGAGAGTCGTGCGACCGGATGTTCCTCCAACGAGGAATCCTTTCGCGCGGCTGTCTGCTGCTAACCAGATCAGGTCGCCGATACGCTGAAACCCGAACATCGAGTAGTACACGTAAAACGGGATCATGTTCAGGTCGAGATTGCTGTAAGCAGTCCCCGCAGCGATGAAGGAGCTGACGGCTCCAGCTTCGTTGATACCCTCTTCCAGAACCTGTCCGTCTTTGGCTTCCTTGTAGTACATCAGGTTGCCGTCGACGCGGTCGACAGGCTCGTACAGCTGTCCCTTGCTGGAATAAATTCCGAAGGTACTGAACATCGACTCCATACCGAAGGTTCGAGCTTCGTCAGGGATGATCGGAACGATACGATCCCCGATCACCTTGTCACGCATCAGACCTTGAATCATCGCTCCGTAGGCTTGGGTGGTACTTGCGCCCCCTTTGCCTTCGGTTCCCTTCAACTGCCGTGCAAACGACTTGTCTGTGAGCGTAGGGACTTCCAGACGTTCTTTGGTTGGAACACGTGACGGAACTGCGCCCCCCAATTGTTCACGTTTGGCACGCAGGTAGACCATTTCCTCGCTGTCTTCAGCCGGCTTGTAGAATGGCGCGGTTTCGACTGCTTCTTCCGGAATGGGAATACTGAATCGCTTGCGGAACTGCCTGAGCTCCTCGAAGTTCATCTTCTTATTGTTATGGGCGATCATACGGCCTTCACCTGCTTCACCCAGCCCGTACCCCTTGATGGTCTGGGCCAGAATGACGGTTGGGCCAGTCGTATGCTCGGTCGCTGCCTTGTAGGCTGCGAACACCTTCTCTGGATCGTGTCCGCCGCGACGCAGCTTTTCAAGTTGGTCGTCTGACAGGTGGTCGACAAGTTCGAGCAATTCCGGGTCTGTGCCGAAGAAGTGCTCGCGGATGTAGTCCCCCTTGGAGACGGTGTACTTCTGGAACTGCCCGTCGACGATGTCGCCCAGGCGTTTCACCAACTTGCCGTTCACATCCCGGTCGAGCAGTGAATCCCAGTCTCCCCCCCAGACAACTTTAATGCAGTTCCAGCCAGCGCCACGGAAGGCCCCTTCGAGTTCCTGAACGATCTTTCCGTTTCCGCGAACCGGACCGTCGAGACGCTGCAGATTGCAGTTCACAACCCAGATCAGGTTGTTGAGGTTTTCACGGGAAGCGAGAGTGATTGCTCCGAGTGATTCTGGCTCGTCGATCTCACCATCGCCCAAAAATGCCCAGACCTTCGATTTGGACGTATCTTTCAGGCCGCGATGCTCAAGATATCGCAGGAATCTGGCGTGATAGATGGAGCAGATTGGGCCCAATCCCATCGACACTGTCGGGAACTGCCAGAAATCTTCCATCAACCAAGGGTGTGGATAGGAGGAAAGTCCTGTACCGCGAACCGATTCCTGTCGGAAGTTCTCAAGGTGACTTTCATCAAGCCGTCCTTCGAGGAAAGCGCGTGCGTACATCCCCGGTGACGCGTGACCTTGGAAGTACACCATGTCCCCAGTGTGATCGGCAGTGCGGCCGTGGAAGAAATGGTTGTATGCAACTTCGTAAAGTGTTGCAGCACTTGCAAATGTGGAGATATGCCCACCAACGGCACCCGCATGGTCAGTCTTGCGGTTCGCACGGACAACCATGGCAGCAGCGTTCCATCGAATGATCGATTTGATGCTGCGTTCGATCTCCAGATTTCCTGGGTAGCGAGGCTGCTCCGAGAGCGGAATGGTGTTGATGTAAGGGGTTGTTGCCGAAAACGGCATCATCACGCCACGGTGATAGGCGCGTTCACGCAGATGAACGAGAAGTTGTTTGGTTTTTTCGGGGCCATAGCGATGAATGACATCTTCCAGAGACTCGAACCACTCTTCGAGTTCGACGGCATCAATTCCTTCCAACTGTCCTTCGGCTGCTGCTTTTACGGCAGGCTCCAGATCGTTGACAGCATCATTCGTGGCCATGTGCAATTCTCTTTTACTATTGAATGCAAATCATCCCGTCTTGGGATGTGATCGATCATTATGAAATTCCCCGGATGAGGAAAGGGCTTCTGCCCAACCGGGAATTTCAGTCCACTGACAGGAATCTCCTGAACCATGAACGGGAAACGGGGACCATTGCGTCGGCGCAATTCCGTTTTGACGACCCATTCTAACAGTCTTGGCCGTGATCAAAACCCCAGCTTACCCGATTTCAAACAGTGGGAGGGTGCTCCCAGATCCTATACGAAAACTGGTGAATTGCGAGAGCCTGCTTTCAAGATGCCTCAGAACGAAATTCAGCTCTCAAAATCCCGCATTTCACTGACTTCTCGACTGGGGAGAGGACGCCAGACCCGGGCTGCCCCAAACACAGCGAGAAACTAGAGAGACCTTTTTGCAAAAATCTGACCACCCATCCGACAATCCTGACTGATTCTACTCGGCAGAATTTGCGGTTCCCAGTAGCATGAACCCTTGTTTTGGCCGGTGCGATGACAATGCCATCGGCGAAACGGGAATCCCAGAGGCCCACAAGCGATGTCCTTTAAACTCTTCTTCTCGCCTTCAATCTTGGACTGTCGATGGGAACATTTCGGAAGCTCTTGATCCGATCCGCATTCTTTGTCGCATCTTGGGGTCCGCTGAACCTCGACGCTGACGCGATGGAGTTTCCGGCGCCGTTCAATTCCCGTGATGACGCTCAGGCGATCGCCACACCCCCGCAGACTGCGCTCGACTCGATCGAACTCAAAGCGGGGTTCCGATCGACGTTGTTTGCTGCGGAACCAGATGTTCAAAACCCGATTGCGATGGCATGGGATGATCGTGGCCGTCTTTGGATCGCGGAGAACTACACTTACGCGGAGAGCCGAACCCGCTTTGAAATGGGACTTCGCGACCGCATTATTATTCTCGAAGATGACGATGGAGATGGAGTTTTCGATCATCGAAAGGTCTTCACAGACCAGGTGCAGATGCTGACGAGCCTCGAAATCGGACACGGCGGCGTCTGGATCATGACTCCTCCCCACTTGCAGTTCATACCGGATGCGAATGGGGACGATGTTCCGGAGGGTCCGCCTCAGATCAAGCTGGATGGATTCACCGTCGCGCAGGCCAATTACCACAATTTCGCCAACGGACTGAAATGGGGCCCCGATGGTTGGCTTTACGGGCGGTGCGGGGGATCATGCCCCGGACTGATCGGGACATCGAGTGAGATGCGAGTTCCATTGCGTGGAGGGATGTGGAGATATCACCCGATCAAGAAGAGAGTTGAAGTTCTCAACACGGGGACAACCAATCCGTGGGGACATGACTGGACCGCTCTGGGAGAGTGCTTTTTCGTTAACACTGTGAACGGACACCTGTGGCACTCGATCGCAGGCGGGCACTACGTCAGCAATGGACGAAGCGATCCCAACCCGCGTGTTTACCAGATGATTGATCAACACGCAGACCATTGGCATTTCGACACTGGAACACACTGGACGAAATCTCGCGATGGCGCCGCGAATTCCTATGGTGGAGGGCATGCTCACTCGGGAGCAATGATCTATCTGGGCGAGAACTGGCCTGCTGAGTATCGCGGGAATCTCTTCACCGTGAACTTGCACGGACGGCGATTGAATCAGGAAATACTCGAACGCAGTGAAAGCGGCTTCGTCGCCAAACATGGCGATGACCTACTAGAAACGAGCGACCCCTGGTATCGCGGGATTGATTTATCGTACGGACCCGATGGGGGCGTCTTTCTTCTCGATTGGAGTGATACAGGTGAATGCCATGAAAGCACTGGAGTTCACCGCACAAGCGGCCGGATTTTTAAGGTCACCTATGGCAAGATGCCTCCTGCGGACCCGCTGAATCTCCGCGCCGAACCGGACTCAAAGCTTGTCAAACTCCATCTCTCCACCAACGAGTGGTTCATCCGGCAGGCGAGGCTGATTCTCGGGGAACGGTCCGCTGCCCAGCAGCTAGAACCGGAGACAATCAAAGAACTCACGACCCTTTTTCTTCAATCGCCCAATCTTGAACAACGAATTCGGTCGTTGCTGACACTGCATCAGGTCGGTGGGTGCAGCTCGACACTTCTTGCTGAGCTTCTCGAATCAAAACAGGAAATCGATCGGGTCTGGGCTCTCAGATTACTCACGGATGACTGGCCACTCGACGGGCCATTGGGACCGATCGACCTTGAAGAATCCGAGAGAACCCGAGTCATGCAGGAAGCGAAAAAGCTGCTCCCGACGTTGGTCGAACTCGCACGAAACGATCCTTCAGCTTTTGTCCGATTAACGCTCGCGTCCACATTGCAGCGACTCCCTGTTTCGCTTCGAGCGGAACTCGCCAGGGGATTGGTCACTCGTCAAGAGGACGCAGGAGATCACAACCTCCCCCTGCTGGTTTGGTACGGCTTGATCCCGGTAGTTGATGTCGATGCCGAGTCGATTCTTCCCGTCGTCGCAGCCTGCCAGTGGCCAATAACCCGAAGTTTCATTGCTCGTAGACTGACAGAAGACTTGGAGAAGAATCCCGGGCCGCTGGGAAAACTGATCACATTTACGGCATCTCAGAGTGACGACTTCCGCGTTGACATTCTGAATGGCATCTCAGAAGCGGTGAAGGGGCGAAAACGTGCTGTCCCTCCTGCAACCTGGACCGCTGCAACCGCAGTGATGAAGCGATCTCCCAATGCTCAGGTTCGAGAACGGGTGCGGCAACTCAACCTTCTCTTCGGCGATCCACAAGCACTAGAGGAACTTCAGCAAATTGCCTTCGATGACAACGCCTTGCAGAGCGAGCGACAGGCAGCATTGACACATCTCATCGATGCCCGACCTGCCAACTTGAAGCAGATTTGCCAACGTTTGTTGAAGGATCGAAACTTCAGTTTAACGGCAGCGAGCGGTCTAGCGCTCTTCGACGATGTTCAGATTGGCGAAGACCTGCTTCAGATCTGCATCGAAAGCAAAGACGATGAACGATCCCAGATGGTTTCCGTCCTGACGACCCGTCCATCGTTTGCGAAATTGCTGTTGAACGCTATTGAAAAGGGAGAGATCCCACGGTCTGACCTGACATCATTTCATGTACGTCAGATCCGCAGCATGAAGTCCCCGGAGCTTGATGCTCAAGTCCTCCATGTCTGGGGACAATTGAGAGAAACGCCCGAAGAAAAACTGAAACGGATTCAGGAACTAAAACGGCTTCTCGGGGACGAAAAACTCGGGAATCCGGATCTGTCGAATGGCAGAAAATTATTTCAATCGATCTGCAGTAAGTGTCACCGAATTTATGGGGAAGGGGGAGCAATCGCTCCTGATCTCACTGGGTCCAATCGCAAGAACCTCGACTACCTACTTGAGAACATTGTCGACCCAAGTGCAGTCGTCAGCAAAGATTACCGCCTATCAGTAATCGCAATGAACGACGGTCGCATTCTGAATGGTGTGATCGTCTCTCAGACGGAAACGACACTTACACTGCAGTCGCTACAAGAGCGGTTTTCGCTGGAGAAAGAGGCGATCGAAGAACTTCAGACAACCGAACTGTCCCCGATGCCGGAAGGTCAAATCGACCCACTCACGCACGAGCAAATCAGAGACCTCATCGGCTACCTGCAGCACTCTGAGCAGGTTCCGCTTCCGGAATCAGATTCCAACGAGTGAACGACACGCAAAGCTGACGTTCATGACGCACAGCTTTGCGAGTTCTCGAGTCCGTCTGAAGTTGAGTGTCTTCAAACTATTGAGCAGCATGACCGGATGTTGAGTTCACGTGCTTCAGGAGACGGTCAACAACAAGTTGCTGTTCTTCGACCTCCACCTGATTCTTGCGAATCCCAATGACCTCCAGAGCGAGGTAAGCAATCATTCCCGCAGATCCGCATGCAAAAACGTAGAATCCGAAGTCGCCCAGAGGCTGGGCCACTGAAATCCCAATCAAAAATCCACTGAGGATGAGAATCGTTGCGTTGCTGATCAGGGTGCCCGATGGCTGAGTGGCGGCGTCATTCATAGCGATTCCTTTGAAGTGGACGATTTTTTCAGATGACAATTGTGAGCCTGAAACGTTAGGTCACAAAACCGCATCAGTCAAAATTGAATTTTCAGATTTGAATACGTCACTGAAATCCGAATATACTACGTGATATCAATCCAGACTGGCGTTCAAAACCAACCGAATCGCAAAAGTGATTCTTGATCAATTTGCGATTCGGCCACGACAATGAACACGTCCGAACTGCCCTGTTGCTCGCAGTCGCCGATACTCACTCCTGAAACGGGCTTTACTCCAAGGAATCTGATCATGTCCCTTACGAGAAGATATTTCCTTCAGGCAGCCGCAGCTGCAACCGCTGGAAGCGTTGCTCTTCGTCGCAATTTCCTCCAGGCGCAGGAGACTTTTCAAAGTAAAAGCTCGAACGACAAATTGGGAGTCGCGGTGATCGGAACTGGAGGGCGAGGAGGTTCTCACATTGGCCAGACGGCGGGCCGCCTGGATGCAGAGGTTCTCTACCTGTGCGACGCAGACCTCAATAACGCCGGTAGTAAAGCAAAAGGTGTGGAAGACCTTCAGGGGCGTGCTCCCCAAATCGTTCAGGACTTCCGGAAAGTGCTGGAAGATCCAAACGTCGATATCATCACGACAGCGACTCCGAATCACTGGCACTCCTTGATTTCAATTCTTGCCATGCAGGCAGGGAAACACGTGTACGTCGAGAAACCGGTTTCGCACAACGTCTGGGAAGGACGTCAGGCTGTGGGCTGGTCTCGCAAGCTGGATCGTATGTGTCAGGCCGGAACCCAGGCCCGATCCAGCGAGAGCCTGAAGGCTGCAGTAAATTATGTGCAGGAAGGAAAACTCGGCGCGATCAAGCAGGTCATCGGAACTTGCTTTAAGCCACGAAAATCGATTGGCAAATTAACTGAGCCTCTCAAGATTCCGGCTTCAGTTGATTACGATCTCTGGTGCGGACCAGCAGCAATGGTCGACCTCTTTCGCCCGCAGTTCCATTACGACTGGCATTGGGACTTCAACACTGGAAATGGCGATATGGGAAACCAGGGGATCCACCAGATGGATATTGCCCGGTGGTTCCTTGGAACCCACCAGCTGTCGCCTCGAGTCACGAGTATCGGTGGGCGAGTTGGTTACGATGACGCGGGAAACACCCCGAACACTCAGATCGCGTACCACGCATACGAAAATGCTCCCCTCATTTTTGAAACGCGCGGATTGCCAAAGAAGGATCTCGACTGGAACACCGGGATGGACGATTACCGGGGGTCTCAGGTCGGCGTCGTGGTCGAATGTGAAAATGGGTACGTTTTGGTCCCATCGAATTACTCGAAGGTCACTGCGCATCACCACGACGGCGAAGTCATCGAGGAATGGACCTCGAAGGGGGACGTGACCAAGCTTCACTTCGACAACCTGTTCGATGCAGTCCGCTCCGGTCGGTATACCGATTTGAACGGCGACATTCTGGAAGGCCACCTTTCCAGCGCACTTTGCCACACGGGAGCCATCAGCTACATGCTTGGTCAGCCTGCAACTGCGGAAGAAATCCGCAAGCAAGTGGCGTCCATCCCGGTCTGGGCGAGTTCATTTGAGCGCATGGAACAGCACCTCGCTGCGAATGGAGTCGATATCTCCGATCCAAAACTCCACGTCGGACCGTGGTTGGAAATGGATCCCGTACAGGAAAAATTCATTTCGAATCCTCAGGCCGACGAGTTACTGACTCGCGAGTATCGAGAAAACTACGTGGTTCCCGCGGCTCCCAACACACAGGCGTAGTGCCGCGGAACACACTAGCGACTCCTGATGCACCGATCAGTGTCGCCATAAATCAGATCTGGCTGTCGGAAGAATTCCCTTTCGGCAGCCAGACTTTTTTCATGGTCGAGAATTTTCACCTCGATTTACATGGAAAATCGGCGTCCCGTCCGTTGGCTCGCTTGGAGCGGGCATCTATGCGATAATTCTACGGTTCGATTCAACAAAATCTCCCGACCTCGTCGGCGATGGTTCTCTCACAACTCTCCAATCGGCTTTAGTGCTCCCAGATTCACTATGTCTCAGCAATATATCATGACCATCGAAGGTCTGACCCGGATGTACGATGAGCGAGTCGTGCTCGATAACATCTGGTTATCATTCTACCCTGGCGCCAAGATCGGTGTTCTGGGAGACAATGGATCCGGTAAGAGTACGCTCATGCGGATCATGGCTGGGGTTGATAAGGATTTCATGGGATCTGTCCGTCCTGCGAAGGACATCAAGATCGGATACTTCCCTCAGGAACCTTGGCTCGATCCAACGCAAACTGTTGCGGAGTGCGTCGCCGAGGCTGTCGCTGAGTCCCAGGCGATCATGGATCGCTACAATGCCATCAACGAGCGTCTTTGCGAAGAGATTTCGCAGGAAGAGATGGACCAACTGCTGGAAGAGCAGGCGGCTGTTCAAGATAAAATCGACCACGGCAACCTGTGGGAACTCGACCGCACCGTTGAGCTTGCCTGCGACGCGATGCGGCTTCCCGACGGCGACGCCCGAGTTGAACACCTCTCCGGGGGTGAAAAACGCCGCGTCGCTCTATGCCGATTGCTGCTTCAGAATCCAGATATGCTCCTGCTGGACGAACCAACAAACCACCTCGACGCAGATTCTGTCGCGTGGCTTGAACGATTCCTGCATGAGTTCACCGGAACCGTTGTTGCAATCACCCACGACCGTTACTTCCTCGAAAATGTCGCTGGCTGGATCCTCGAAATGGACCGTGGCCACGGCTACCCCTACGAGGGGAACTACACAGCCTGGCTGGAGCAGAAACAAGCTCGCCTGAGTGTGGAGCAGAAGAAAGAGGACAAGCGTCAACGAGCCCTGAAGAAGGAACTCGAGTGGGTCCGGATGTCTCCGAAGGCTCAGGCGACAAAAAACAAAGCCCGTCTTCAGCGATACGAAGAACTGGCCGCTCAGCAGTTCGATGAACGTGACGACGCATTGCAGATTCAGATTCCAGTTACCCGTCCGCTGGGAGAACTGGTCGTTCGCGCAGAGAACCTGACGATGGCGTTTGGTGATCGTCTGTTGTTCGAAAACGTCAACTTCAATCTTCCCCCTGGAGGAATCGTTGGAGTGATTGGTCCGAACGGTGCCGGTAAGACGACGCTGTTCAAGATCATTATGGGATTGCAGGAGCCGACGTCTGGATCGCTGCGAATCGGTGATTCTGTTGACTTGTCATACGTTGACCAGAGCCGCGATGCACTCGACCCCAAGAAGACCGTCTACGAAGAGATTTCTGGCGGTTTAGACATGCTGGAAATTGGTAAAGCGAAGTTGCACGCACGTGCCTACTGCGGTCGATTCAACTTCAAGGGAACCGAACAGCAGACATTCGTTGGGGACCTCTCTGGAGGAGAGCGAAACCGGGTTCATCTGGCGAAGCTTTTGCGTTCCGGTGGAAACCTGATCCTTCTGGACGAACCGACCAACGACCTCGACGTGGAAACGTTGCGATCGCTGGAAGAAGGTCTGGCAAACTTCGGTGGTTGTGCGGTGGTTACCAGCCACGACCGCTGGTTCCTCGACAAGATTGCAACCCACATTCTCGCTTTCGAAGGGGATAGCCAGATCGTATGGTTCGAAGGAAACTACAAGATGTACGAAATTCAGCGTCGCGAGCGACTCGGCTCTGATGCCGATCGTCCACACCGAATTAAGTACAAACCTCTCAAACGCTAGTTCAACAGGACAGCGTTTTCTCCTGTTTCCATGTGATCAATCCAAGAAGAATTTAACGACATGCCCACATTGCGACCTGTACATCGCGCATTGGTTCCCGTCAGTTCAGACGCTGCCTACCAAGTGAGTGCTCCCAACTATGATGAATTCCAGACCGATCTTGAGGTCTGGGATCTCATTCAGGAGCGACCAGAAAACGTTCTGAAGATCACGATGCCGCACTGCCATGTGCCGAACTCAGCGGACATCCTCGAAGATGGTTGTGCCGATGCGCTCGCACATGCCACTAGCGAAATGCAACTCTTCAAAGCGAGCCCTTTGATGAAAGTTGTCGAGGAGGCTCTTTGGGTCTACGCCATTACTTCGCCCAAACGACCTCAGGAGCCACAGCTGGGTGTCGGCGGTTTCGGACTCACATCCGAGATTCGTACCGACAAAACCCCTCACGGGACAGTGGTCCGTAACGAAGGAATTCGCCCGGAAAAAGCGGAAGGGCGTGCTCAACTCTTACGCGCCACAGATGCCGATTTCGGCACAGTGAACCTGGCAGTGAACGACAAAGACGGGCATCTTCTCACAGCCTTGACAGAAGTGACCGGTTCACGTCCTTGCGATTTCGAAACTCTGGACGAAGACAAGAATCTGCATCGTTCCTGGATCGTCACTGATGCTGCGACCAAAGATCGACTGATCAAGTTGATTGGCGATGAACCAGCAGCATACGTTGCGGACGGAAACCATCGTAGCGCGGCAGCGGCCGCCATGGGCCTGGACCACTTCCTGACCGTTTTCTTCCCGACTTCACGTCTGGGGTTGGAGCCGTATAACCGCCTGCTCCCATTGAACGGATTGTCAGCCGCTCAGTTTCTGGAAAAACTGAACGCCCAGTTCTATGTAGAATCACTCGGGAAGATTCCACCATATCGTCCTGAAAACGTACACAAATTCGGACTCTACCTCGCCGGCGAGTGGTACGAACTGACACCGAAAGCAGGTTCGTACAATCCAGAAAACGCCGCTGAGTCAATTGACTCGGACATCATTCAAAGACACATCATCGATGCCATTCTTGGAATGGCGGACGCTCGGGATAAGCGAATCAACTACGTCGGCGGAAACAAAGACGCTGCTTATCTGGTCAAGCGAGTCGATGAAGGGGACTACGATTTTGCGTTGTCACTCGCTCCTGTCACCATGCCACAATTCGTGGATGTCTGCGAACAGAACCTGTTCATGCCACCCAAGTCGACATGGTTCGATCCGAAGATCCGCAGCGGCCTGATGATTGCGTTGCTCAAGTAACCGGCAGTCATCATCAGATCCTATTCAAGAGCACAGACATCAACGTCTGTGCTCTTTTTCGTAACGCCAAGATGTCCATTCTCTTTTCAAATTTTCAGTGCTTCCTGTTAGGCATCACATGAACTACTCAGCAATCGCGATTGTTGTCGTCGGACTGGTTATCTCGAACATCTTCATGACGTTCGCATGGTATGGTCATCTGAAAGACCTCGCTGGGAAGCCGTGGTACATCGCAGTCGTCATCAGCTGGTTGATCGCATTCTTTGAGTATCTGGTCCAGGTGCCCGCAAACCGGTACGGCAACGCCCAGAACATTCAGTTGGGACAACTCAAAATTCTGCAGGAAGTCGTCACACTCGCCGTCTTCATCCCATTCTCGATCTACTACATGAACCGACCGATCAACATCAATTTCCTCTACGCGGGTCTCTGCATGTGCGGGGCGGTTTACTTCATTTTCCGAAGCTAGTTCGCGAAGCGAGATCACACTTTGTTGCAGCAACGATCAGCCGTCCGCTGGATGTCACAGGAAGCATGCACTCTCTCCTGAGGCGAGAAAGTTCGAATTACGCGCTGCCAATTGCATCAGCAAACCCACATGCAACAGCATCAAATTTTCTGATACGGCTGGTCTTGAAAGTAGACCGGCCGAATCGGCGCTGATAGTTTTCTGGATATGGCAAATCAGTCGAGTGTCGTGAATTCGTTGCCAGAGCTGATTGGCACTCTCCGTAACGTCAAATCCTACAACAAAGTTGTTGAAGCACTGAAGAGTGGTTCGAGCGGGACAATTGATGGTGCGTGGGGTTCATCCTGCGCACTCGTCGCTGCAGCACTCTCAAAAGAGACCGACCAACCACTCCTGATCGTCCTCCCTCGCATCAGCGAAGTGACGGACTTTGCTGCGGATTTAGCAGCAATTCTCGCGACTCCCCCCGTGGTCTTTCCAGCTTGGGAATCACTTCCTCGAGAACACTCCGTCAAAGATGCCGTTTTTGGAGCACGTCTGCGGGTTCTGGAACAACTGGAGTCTGACACTCCTCCGGCGGTCATCATCACCGCATTCCCAGCGTTGCTGCAGCCCGTTCCTTCCCAGCAAGTCCGCAAGGAAGGGACAGGATTTCTGAAAGTCGGAGACGTTTTGAACGTCGAAGAACTGCTGCGTTGGCTTGTTGAACGTGGTTTCGAACGAGTTCCCAGCATTGAATCCCCCGGCGAGTTCTGCGTTCATGGTGGAATTGTCGACATCTTTCCACCAGCTTCCATCGACCCTATTCGAATGGAGTTGTTTGGAGACGAAATTGACTCGCTGCGTTATTTCAACGTTGAAACCCAGAGAAAAGTTCAGGATCTCAAGGCCGTCACACTGACTGCGATCGCTGCTGCTCCAGATGAGGATTCGACTTCGCGATGGGGAGATTCGAGCTTTCTGGAATCGCTGCCTGCGAAAAGCTGGGTAGTCTTCTCTGAACTCTCGGACGTCATTGAAGAGGGGAAACGTTTTCTGCAGCGACTGGAGAGTCCCCGTGGACTCTTTGGCGTCGACATGACGCTGGGACGTTGTACCGAACAACCAACTGTCAGCGTTTCTGCGTTGAGCGCCGGTAGCTTCGAAACAACCGCACATTTGCAGATTGAATCGATCGAACGCTTTACAGGCCCGAAGACAGAAGTCCTCCTCGAACTTGCGGGAGTGCTGCAAAAAGATGAACGGGTTCTCATCGCCTGTCATAATCAGGGGGAACGCGACCGGCTCAACGAGATCATCCTCGAAACCGATCCCAACCTGGCTCAAACGATACAACTGTGCATTGGGACAGTCAGCCGTGGCTACCGGCTGGTGTTCGCAAAGCAGATTGTCCTGAGCGACAACGAATTGTTTAATCGTGTCCATGTTCGTCATACGACACGCAAACAGAACAGTCGACTCGCCGGTCGAGCGATCGACAGTTTCCTGGACCTGAATGAAGGGGACTACGTCGTTCACCTGACACATGGAATCGGGCGATTTCATGGAATGCAACTCGTCGAAAAAGAAGGAAACCTCGAAGAGCATCTCGTCATCGAATTTCGGGATGGAGTTCGACTCTATGTGCCGGTGACATTGATTCATCTTGTGCAGAAGTATGTCGGGGCCGCGAAAACGACTCCCAAGCTCGCGAAAGTCGGGGGAACAAGCTGGGCCAAGAGCAAGAAAAAGGTGGCTGACGCTGTCTCTGATATGGCGGCGGACATGTTGCATTTACAGGCGAAACGATCGACTCAAGTTGGTCTAGCATGTCCCCCGGACAGCAAATGGCAACAGGAATTTGATGCCTCTTTTCCCTACGTCGAAACGGCTGATCAGCTCCGTGCGATTCAGGAATCCCGTGATGACCTGATGCAACTGCGTCCCATGGACCGACTGATTTGCGGCGACGTGGGATTCGGAAAAACTGAAGTCGCGATGCGGGCGGCCTTCAAAGTCGTCGATGCAGGCCGACAAGTCGCGGTGCTGGTTCCGACCACAGTTTTAGCCGAACAGCACTACCGTTCATTCACTCAGCGTATGGCTGATTTTCCGCTGCAGATCGCTGTTTTGTCACGCTTCAAGACGAAGTCAGAACAACGAAAAGTTCTGGAGAAACTTGAAACGGGAAACATCGACATTGTGATCGGAACGCATCGCCTTGTGTCGCAGGATGTGCACTTCCGAAATCTCGGGTTGCTGGTCGTCGACGAGGAACAGCGTTTTGGCGTGGCAACGAAAGAGATGCTCAAGCATCTCCGAATGAACGTCGATGTGCTCACCCTCAGCGCAACTCCCATTCCTCGAACGCTGCATATGTCATTGCTGGGAATTCGAGATATTTCCAACCTGACAACACCGCCGCAGGATCGACTTCCAATTGAAACCCGAATCTGCCGCTGGGATGCCGATTTAATTCGCTCTGCGGTGATGCGGGAATTCAATCGAGGAGGGCAGGTCTACTTCGTTCACAACCGGGTGTATGACATCCATTCCGTTGCAGACCGGATTCAGGCCATTGTTCCTGAAGCACGGATCGTCATTGGGCACGGTCAAATGTCTCCAGAAGAACTTGAAGAGAGCATGGTCAAGTTCGTCAATGGGCAGGCAGACATTCTGGTCGCGACAACCATTATTGAAAGCGGACTCGATATTCCCACTGCGAATACGATGTTCATTGATCAGGCCGAGATGTACGGTCTCGCAGAATTGCATCAATTGCGAGGTCGTGTCGGGCGAGACAAGCACCGCGCGTATTGTTATCTGCTCGTCAGTGAACACAAACTGCTCACAGGGACTGCCACGAAACGCCTCAAAGCGATTGAAGAGTTCAGTGAACTGGGAGCCGGATTCAAGATTTCCATGCGAGATCTCGAAATTCGTGGGGCAGGGAACATTCTGGGAACGGAACAGAGCGGGCATATCTCGGTGGTGGGATACGAGCTTTATTGCCAGCTTCTTGAAGATTCCGTCAGGCGGCTCAAAGAACTTCCACCGCGAGTCAATCCGCACGTCAACATCGACTTGCCGGTCTCGGCGTTTCTCCCGGCATCTTACATCCCGCCCGGTCGACATAAAGTCGACGTGTATCGGAAGTTATCATCGGTTGCCACACTTTCGGAACTTGCTGAAGTCGCCGACGAAATCCGCGACCGCTTTGGGCCACTTCCAGATGAGGCGCAGCGATTTATCTCTTTGAAGGAATTGGAGTTAATGGCCTACGCATGGGGCATTGACAACATCCGTCTGGAAGAAGATCGATTCGCCGTGCTCAGCTATCAGGACGCCAAACTCATCCAGCAGCTGATTAAGCGGTATGGAAGCGAGCTTCGAGTGGTCGATGCGACGAGCGCGTACCTATTGTTGCCGAAGAAGGGGCAAAAAGGGCCGGTTCTAGTCGAGTTTCTCAAATCCGTGTTGCGTTAAATCGCCTGTAAAAGGTAATAACCCAACGCCTTCCCTCGATCCAATGAGGTTCGGATCGGATTGTGCTGATGCCAATCGGGTCGGTTTGAGCAGCTGCGTTCACATCTGCTTCCCAGTTTTCAAAAAATCAGATTCCCTTCGTACCTGAAGTCCCTTCCATGTCACGCAAATACATCATGATCATGATCTTGCTGACCTGGGGGTGTGGCACGAAGAACTATCAGGTTGCCAACCCGGTCCTGGGTCCCCCCCCACCCCGAGTTCAAAACGCAGCCGAATTGCAGAGTAAAGAAGATCGATCCACTCTCGGGTTGGTGAAGTCGGCATCTGCTTCCTCTGATATCCGAACTGTCAGTCACGAGGCTGTAACGCCATTGGCGGACAGCGACGTCGTTGCTTACATCAATGGTCGACCGGTTCTCGCAGGCGAAATTCTCGAACGTTACGGCGGAGGATTTCAGAAGCAGAAGGACATGCTGAAAGTCGGAATCACTCAGCGAAAAATCTCGGAAGAGGATGCTCAAAAGGTCATACGAAACACTCAGGAGAAGCTCATCCGGCAGGATCTTGACGCATTGATTGATACGACGTTGATGGCAGATGCAGTTCGTTCCAAACTCAAGAAGGAACAACTGGAAAAGATCAATGAGCAAATTGCGGTCTACTTCGAGAAGGAGCGTGTCTCTCAACTCAAAGCAGACTTGAATGTCGCGACTACGCTGGAACTCGAAGGGATGCTCCAAGAGCAGGGAACTTCTCTGGAGACCTTGAGAAAAGCCTACGGAGATCAACAACTCGCGTCCCAGTATCTGCACACAAAGATGGGCGAAGACCCTCGTCCCAACCGTGCTGAAATCATTGCGGTCTATGAATCGCAGCGAGAGAAGTACGAGAGGCCACTTCAGGTGAAATGGCAACAGTTACAGATCAACATCAAGCCTTCGAATAAATCTGATGCCAATGCCAAAATGGAAGCTGCGCAAGCAGATCTGCGGGCGGGTGCATCATTTGATGAAGTCGTGAAGAAATACTCCGATGGTCCGATGAAGTCGAATGGCGGCCATTGGGATTTCACGAAACCAGACAGTATCGCGAACATTGATGTCCGCGAAGCCGTTTCAAAATTGAAGCCAGGACAAATCAGTCCTGTCATCGTATCGAACACCTCTTTGCAGGTGATCAAAGTGATCGACCGTAAAGAGCAGGGTTTCCAGCCCCTGGAAGAAGTTCAAGAAGACATTCGGCAGCAGATTATCGGAGAGTTTCGCAAACGCAGAACCACCGAGGTTCTTCGCGAAGTCCGAGAAAAAGCTGTCATCGAAACCATGTTTGGTGATGACTACCAACCTGGAAAGGGTGTTGAAAATCTGTAGATCTCACTGGGCGAATTCGGCAACACTCGCCGGACAAACCACTCAAACAGGATGATTCATAGAAAATTATCTGGCCCGTATTGACCCATTCTTGCGGGCTGAATTATTCAGCATCCAGAAGCACCTTTCCCCCCCTTTTCCTCTCTCACTTCCCAGTTGCGCCAACCGAGTCAGGCTTTGTCAGTCCCTCCCCCCGGGATGTGATGGATGCCTTTCAAAAGCGGCGGCCATTCCCCCTTTTCATCCATCAGCGGCAAACCGAGTCATGGCGCAAAATCAATCAAGCCTGCATCAGTCTGATCAAAGCTATACGGAGGGTCCAACCTTGTTGCGAACTTTTGGAATGTTGATGTGCGGCAGTCTGCTGACTACGAGCCTTTGGCTCGGGTCTCAGGTGAATGCACAAGACGCTCCTCAAAAAGGAGCTGACCCATTCGATGCTCTGAATCGTCCGGCATCTTCTTCGGAAGCAGCTGGCTTTTCAGATCCTGTATCTGTTGCCGATGTGAAACATCGGCGAATTCAGGATCAGCTGAGAATGGCCCGTTTGAAACTGCAGTTAGGCGAGTATCAGGAATCAGCACGCCTAACCGCAACTGCACATCAGATGGCAACCGAGTGGAAGGTCGTCTACGGCGCGAAAGATGTCACACCTCAAAAGGTGATGGCAGAAATCCGTGCTGTCGCTCCAAATCTTCCAGAAGCTCAGTTTGCACTGCCAGTCGCTCCAACCGGTGCTAATGCCGGCAGCATTCAAATGGCAGGAAAAGCTGCTCTTCCTCTTTCCTCTGAGAAAGAGCAAGCGGTTCAACTCCTCGACAACGCGAAATCAGCCCTGATTGCAGGCAATTTCGATGCAGCGAGAGTTGCAATTGAAGCTGCAATGCAGATGGACGTCACATACGGCCCGAACGAGATGCGGCCAGAAATGCTTCTGGCAGAGTTGGCTCGCCGGCAACCCGCTCGCTCTGAAGGACCTTCCGAGAGTCTGGAACGGCTGACCGCTGTCAGCAATCAGGCCATCGTTCCAGTGAAACCCGCTTTCACGAAGGAAATTTCGGAACCGGCTACCCCAGAGGCTCGCAAGGCTGCCGCTGTGCAAATGGTTGCACAGGCCAAAGCTGCAATGGATGCGGGTCGCATGGACGAGGCCAGACAACTGGCAACGCAAGCCCAGACAATGAATGTCAGCTGGGGACTGTTGGAAGTTCAGCCTCAGCACATTCTGGCTGACCTTTCCCGAGTCACGAACACTCAGATTATCGCTGCCGCTCCTGTTCCATCTGAGAACAGCACCGTGCAGTCGACTCAGCAGAACCGTGAGAAGGCTCTGGCCATCCTGAAATCTGCACGTGAGCAGATGGAAAACGGCAATCTGGAAGAAGCTCAGAAGCTGGCCACTCAGGCACAGGCACTCGAAGTTTCTTACGGACTGTTCGACGATCGCCCAGATTTGCTTCTGCAGGAAATTCGCGTCGTTTCTTCAAGAAACATGGCGCCAGCGAAGACTGCGGAAGTCTCTGCCAAGCCTGCGGCTGGTTCACCAGCTCAGACTAAAGCCGCTGCCGTCAATCTGCTCGCAGAGGCTCGCCAGGCAATGCGAAGTGGCGATCTCGCGACAGCGGGACAGAAGCTCGATCAGGCTTCCACCTATGAGGTAACTTTCGATCTGTTTGAGGATAATCCTGAAACAGTCCGTGAAGATTTGAACCGCATGGTGGCTTCCGGAAAATCGCAGAATGCAACAGTTGCAGCACAAGCAACTCCAGCCGCTGGACTTTCTCGTGAAGAGCAGAAGGCTCAGGCTGCGTCGATCCTCGCTGCAGCCCGTGCGGATCTGGAAGCAGGACGCCTGGAAGAAGCACGTGCCAAGACAAGCCAGGCAGCAGCATTCGACGTCGCTTACGACCTGTTTGAAGACAGCCCAGAACGGCTTGAAGCAGAAGTTGCAATGGCCGCCCGCAGCGGTCAGGATTTCTCAGCTAACGCTGCTCCGGCAATGCCTTTGGCTTCCAGCAATGCTCTCGACCTGACAGCCAATGAAGGTGCAACAACCGTACAGGCATCAGCTCGCGATCGCAAAGTTGTGAATTCCGCTGGCATGTCTGTGCAGGAAATCTACGATCAGGGAATCAATCACCTGCGAGATGGAGATCGGGAAGCAGCTTACGAGTTCTTCCTTCAGGCTTATCATTCCAACGAGAAGCTGGATCCAAACCGCCAACAGCAGTTGCAGGATAAGCTCCGCGAACTCGCACCTCGTCGTCAGAAGATCCAGCAGGCAAGCAACGAAGTTGCGACCACTGTGGATGGCCTGATCGCACCGGGTGATCCTGCCCGCATCGACGCAGTCACCCAGACTCAGGCTGCGAAGTTCGATAGACTGCGAACAGAATGTCTGAACACGATCTTCCGCGCAGAAAAAATGCGTGAGAAGCAACCAGAACAAGCTTTGACCCTGCTGAACCAGACTCTTGCCAACATTCAGGAATCTGACATCAGCGATGAGCAGAAAGAATCTCTGTCAGCCTGGGTAAAGAGTTCACGGTCGTCAATCGACTCGTACGTCAACATGCACAAACCAGTGCTTGAACTTGAGCGTAAGAACGTTGAAACCAAAGACCTCATTGAGCGTCAGATTCAAACTCGTGTTCGCGTTGAACAGGAACTCGCGACACTCGTCGACAAATTCAATGAATTGTTGAAGCAGAACCGATTCGCAGAAGCTGACTCTGTGGCGAAACAAGCCCACGCTTTGGCTCCTGATAATCCTGTTACAACCACGATGACACTGAAGGCTCAGTTCGCGATGAGAAATGCGAACAACAAGGACCTGAAGAACAAGAAAGAGGAGGCGTTCTGGAGTGTTCTCAATGACGTAGAATGGTCTGCCGTCTCAGACGTCGGCGATGCCAATCCAATGGCATTCCCGAAAGACTGGAAGGAACTGACTGAACGTCGTAAGAACGTCTCGAACGATGGCCTGCTCCACACTGAAGCGGAAATGCGTGTTCGTCGCAGCCTGAGCAATCCTGTCTCGCTGCACTTCGAAAACGCTCCACTTTCGGACGTCATGAAGTTCATCTCTGACACTCAAGGGATCAACGTTCGTATCGATGAAACCGGTCTTTCAGAAGAAGGTGTGACTGCGAGTATTCCGATCAGCATCTCTGTCGATGCGATTATGCTTGAAAGCTCACTGAACCTGATTCTCAAGCCACTGAACCTCGGCTTCTCGATCGAGAACGAAGTTCTCAACGTCACCAGCCGTGCCCGGATGCAGGGAGAATTGAAGACTGTTGTGTATCAGGTCGCTGACTTGGTCGTTCCAGTCGGAAATACTTCACCTGAAGTGAAGGCATCTCCATCCTTTGGTACCGACGTTCTCAACTCCCCATTGCAGAGCGTTCCAGCGACCAGCGGCCCACGCGGCCAAGGCTTCTCTCAAGTGGGAGCACAGCCTAACGGCGAAGCAATGTCAACATTGACCGGTTTGGGTGCGAACGGATCCATGCCATTCGCTGGCTCCGGACAAACCAATCACGGATTCGAAGCGTTGACAAGCCTGATCACATCGACCATTTCTCCAGAGAGCTGGCTCGAAATGAAGGGTTCAGGAACTGTCAGCCAACATGAAAGTACGTTGAGTCTCGTTGTTCGACAGACACAAGCTGTTCACCAGGACATTGCGGATCTGTTACAGCAGTTGCGACGTCTGCAGGACCTGCAGGTCACGATTGAAGTTCGCTTCATCACCGTGAGCGATCAGTTCTTCGAGCAGATCGGTATCGACTTTGACTTCAACGTCAACGACACAGTTGGTGGTCCACGCGTCAACAACGACTTCTCCCCAATGCGTCCGTTCGGAAGCGTTGACCCGACCTGGGGAGGAACAGGTGGAGGAGATAACGGAGGGAACAATGGAGGGAATAACGGCGGGAATAACGGCGGAAATGCGTCCGCTACATCCCGAATGGCTCCATTCGGCGAAGGCCCAACCCTGAACTTGCAGGACCGGGACCGCTGGGGATCCAAGACTGTTGTCGGATTGCTGAACAACAACCAGACCTTCTCACCGAATCTGGACGTTCCATTCCGCCAAGGATCATTCGATCTGGCAGCCCCGACATTCGGTAACTTCGATCCGAATGCAGGACTCTCGTTCGGTATGGCGATCCTGAGTGATATTGAAGCCTTCATGTTCGTTCGAGCAGCACAAGGTGACCGTCGTTCGAACGTATTGAACGCACCGAAGATCACTCTGTTCAATGGTCAGCTGGGTACCGTGATCAATGCGACTCGACGTCCATTCGTCGTCTCCCTGACACCTGTAGCAAGTGCCTTCAACATTGGTTACCAGCCACAGATTGAATGGATTCCAGACGGAACGACTCTGACTGTCCAAGCGGTGATTTCCGCGGACCGTCGTTACGTCCGACTGAATGTCTCTCCTCAGTTCCAGAACATCACTGACGTCTTCACATTCTCCTACATCTCCGGAGGCGGTGGAGGAGGAACTGGTGGTGGTATCGGCGGTGGTATCGGCGGCGGCGGCATCGGCGGCGGCGGCGGTGGCATCGGTGGAGGAATCGGTGGAGGTGGAGGAATCGGCGGCGGCGGCGGTGGAATCGGCGGCGGCGGCGGAATCGGTGGTGGTGGAACTGGAACAAGTGCCGGTGGATCCGTCACCGTCCAGCAGCCAGTCATCGCTCAGGTCTCCGTGATCACCTCCGTGAGCGTTCCAGACGGCGGAACCGTCCTGCTCGGGGGAGTGAAGTCTCTCCGCGAAGGTCGCAACATGGCTGGGGTTCCAATCCTCAACAAGATTCCATACATCAGTCGTCTGTTCAAGAACACTGGTGTGGGTCGTGAAACGACAAGTTTGATGCTGATGGTGACCCCACGAATCATCATCCAGGAAGAAGAAGAGGAAATGTTGGGAATTCCTGACTAATCCTACGGAATGCGTGAGGCCCTCCTGTCTGGGAGCACCACGTATCGAGTTGAAGGTCGCCATGCAGGTCCAGCATGGCGACCTTTTTTTATTGGCCGGGCAGCAATTTCCCTGTTTCCCCCTCATATTCCGGTTTGTCACCAGGGGGCTTGGTCAAGTATCGTGCAGGGACCTCAATTTCACTGAAGCACCTGCCCGGCTACTATCATGCGAGTGATAGCCGAGTGTTGATCCCAGAAATATTGACGTCACGATGCAATTGAGTTTCGAACCGGTCTGGAGTTGGCCCTGGATGGGAGTCGCTATCGTCAGTATTCTGGCGCTGGTATTACTCACCTATCCCCAACGGGTCCGATCGCTCGCTCCATTCTGGAGAAACCTGCTTATCAGCTTGCGAGTTGCAACGGCGCTCGTCCTCTTGTTCATGATGCTCCGACCATCTCTTCAGATCTCGGAGAAAGACCAACGCCAATCTGAAATCGTTGTGCTTCTCGACAGTAGCCGAAGCATGACGACAACGGATGCCGCGGGCGGACTCTCTCGCCGACAGGCGATGATTAAAATGTTGCAGGATCATCAGCCAGAGTGGAGCAAACTCGCAGAAGAAGTCGAACTCAAGATCTACGACTTCGCGGGAAGCCTTCAACCGGTTGAATCACCGGACATCAACGCGACAGGTGAGCTCACTGCGATCGGAAAAGTTCTGGATGAACTTCGTGAGTCGACACGCGGAGACCGACTCATTGGTGTCTGGCTGCTGAGCGACGGAATGCAACGTGCAGGGGGCGGTGACGATGTCGACCCGCTACTGGCTGCACGCCGTCTTGTCGAAGAGCAAGGAGTTCCCATTCACTCCGTCGTCTTCGGGACTTCAGAGCTGTCCAGTGCAGGAATCGATCTTTCCATCGATAACCTGATGCTGGATCAACCGGTGACATTCGAAAAGAAAACGGTTCCAGTACGACTTCAGGTGCGACTGCAAGGAGTCGCGGGAAAGCCTGTGAAAGTTCGATTGCTGATGGAAGACCGGACCGGCAAATCGATCGGGGAATCTGGGCCGATGATTCCTATTCCTATGACCGGAGATTCAAAGCCTTTTGCCGAAATCCGGACGAATGAGAACTCCAGCGTGATGAATCTAGAACTCTCCTTCGTGGCGGAGACTCCTGGAGAATACAAGATCGCTGCTGAAGTTGTTCCAGAACAAGGTGAGATCAAGCTGAACAACAATGTTCTGGCGACCTTGCTGACGGTTCGCAAAGGAGGGTTGCGAGTTGCCTACTTCGATTCAATTCGGACAGAGCAGCGTTTTTTACGTCAGTTGAACGACACTGCAAAAATTCAATTGGACATGCAGCTTGTACTGTATGGTCAGAAGGGTCGAAGAACACTCATCAACCGAGAAGCGTTTCAACCGGGGGCCTACGACGTTTACCTGATCGGTGATCTCCCAGCGGAAGTTTTCAAACAGGAGAACGAAGATCTGCTTGTCGAACTGGCGAAGCGAGTTCGCGAGGGAGCAGGGCTCGGTATGCTTGGAGGGCAGCACAATTTCGGGGGCGGAGGCTATGGGGCGACCCCATTGGCAGATCTCCTCCCCGTCAAGATGGCCGCCTCGGAACGAGTTGCCCCGAACGAAAGTTCTGCCAAAAACCAGATCAGCAATTCAGTTCGCATGCTGCCGACGCGAGATGGTCAACGCCGGTATCTGATGCAACTCTCATCTGTCGACAACGATCGAACCTGGAGGCAGCTTCCTGTCATGTCAGGAGCAACTCGACTGGTCCCGAAATCGGGAGCGGTTGAAGTTTTAGCTGAGTCAGAGCAGCAGGCTCCACTCTTCATCGCGGCGGACACCGGTCGTGGTCGAGTTCTGGCGTTAGGAGTTGATGAAACCTGGCGCTGGCATCTGCGAGGCTTCGCTGCGGAACACCAGCGTTTCTGGCAGCAGGTAGTACTCTGGTTAGCACGCAAGGAATTTGATTCTGATCAACCGATCTGGGCACGGGTAGAGCCCAGAAATTTCGCCCCCTTTTCGTCAGTCCCAATTGAATTCGGAGCGCAGGACGACAAGGGACAAGCCATCGAGAATGCTCAGTTCAAAGTCGAGGTCACACAGCCGGATGGAACCATTGTTCCCCTCGCTCCTCAAAGCCTGGGAGCATCCGGAATTGCTGAGTTGCCGCAGGCGACTCAGGCCGGGGACTACTGGGTCCGTGTCAACGCGTCGAAAGAGGGAGAGTCACTCGGAATTTCTGCTCAGACTCGATTTGTGGTCGATTCGCGTGATCTGGAATTAGATCATCCTGCCTCAGATCCAGGTTTAATGAATGAACTGGCAAGCCTGACAGGAGGGACAGTTATCCCGGTTGAGGGGTTTGGCAAGTTTCTCACCGCGACGTTAGCAGAAGGCATTCCCAGCGAACTCAAACGATACCGCCGCATCAACCTTTGGGATGGATGGCCGCTGCTGCTCCTCTTCACTTCTCTGATGACACTCGAATGGGCGATCAGAAAATGGAAGGGGCTGGTTTAGAGCCTCTCCCATACGCGATGTGAAATTCCTATTGCTCTCGCAGTTGTTCATCTTGCTGAGGAGCAGCGTTGATCGGACGTCGTGACTGCTTCTCTGCTGAACCGAATTGAACGGTGATTCTCTCCTGATTCAGCCGAATGCGAGCCTGCGTCGGCTGCTTCTCAACAACCCAGCTCATTCCGGAAAAATCGGCGGCCCCTGACTTCGTCAGAATTGTCGCCCCGGTGAATCGGTTCAACACAATTGCTTCGAATCGCCCAGTCCCTTTCATCAGCAACAAGAGCGGCCAACCGGTAGGACTTTGCGTCATCAGTTCCTGAACCGGGACCGTTGCAGTCCATTTCACCTCAGAGGTCTTGCGATCAATTGAAAACACAGAACCATCAACGCTCTGATACAGCAAATCGGTTAACCTCATCGTCGCCCCGAGCTTGCGGGATGAATCAACTGGTGCATTGCTTGTAAACAGGATGTATTGATCCTCGAATTCCAACAAGGAGAACTGTTCGATTGATTGAGTCAGCGGGATCGATGCCTGGAACTCTTCCACTCCAGTTTGACCATTGCGAACACTCAGTTTTCGATCTGGGGTCAGAAACGCGATCCGGTTTCCGTTCACGACGGTCCACCGCGTCTTTTCAGGTCCTGTCATTGACCAGAACGGAACTTCCTTCACCGGGTCAAAGAGAGTGAACACAAACTTTCCATCGACCTGCCTCACCGTTGGAACTCCTCGCCCCCAATCTCCGTTTCTTCGTTCGATACATGTCAGCAGACCCGGCGGGATATCGCAGGTCTTTACGACTCCCCCATCGCTTGCACGGAAAATCTGAAATGGACGCCCGTCCGTCGGCCTGAGAATGACGTAATTCTCATCGCCGAAAACTTCTGCCCCCATTGGAATGTCGTTTCGGGTCCAAAGTTCTTCGCCCGTCACAGGGTGAATAGCAATCAGTTCCGTCCCCGCTCCGAAATAAAGGACCGAGTCTGTGAGTGGACCGACATTTCCGCTCCCCGGATCAAGCATCATGCTTCGCGTTCCAGCGAAGTAGGAGGCTGCCAATGCACTGCGAATTACAAAAACGTTCTCCTCGTCGCGAGAGAACTTGCGCATCAACACCACTTTGGGGTTCATGCTGTCAGTTAGAAAATCGATCACGAGGAATCGATCGAGAAGGACGACGAGTGCCAGATGGTTGTACGTAGTGACGTAACGGGCGAGGTCATTGGCAAACGCATAACGAGGAGCCCCGGAACTTGTCGCGACACGTCCGCGATGAATGCCGAACTGATCGAAAATTTCGAGGTTCATCGCACCTTGGTCTGTGAAGAAGGTCCAGCCGGCAAGGGCTTGGGAAGGCTGGCCGAGGTGTGGAATCTGAAACGTGGACGTCCGCACCACTCCCTGATTGCTCTCCGCAGCCTTGATTGGCTCTGGCCAATTGAAATCGACGGAATGAAGCAATTCGGCTGACCGAGGGTTCAGGCGAACTTCGGCAGCTAACGAGAACGATGTCTGATTTGTTTGTCCCAGCGGGATCTCTTTCGATTCCAGCGTCTTCACCATCTGCAACGCTGTCACACCATCGCCGATTTGCAGAGCGATTTTGAGGAGCGGCGCGGCAGCTAAAATCCGAGCCTGTTCATGATTGGAGTGATAGAGGCCAAACAGAATTGCCTCGTAAGCATGTCGAGACTCTTCAGTCGGTTCCGCTCGCGAAAGCCGGTGGATGACGATCTCTGGATCAATCCAATCGGAAGGAAGTGCAGGCAATAGCCTCAAGAGAGTTTGGATCTCAGCGTCATCCCGAATCCAGTGATTCAGTTTTGTTTTGAGCTGTTGCTGCACAGATTCATCGGATGCACTGGCCAGTTCTTCCAGACGAGCGACCACCCACCGCAGATCCGTGACAGACCAACGACTGTCCAGAGGAGTAAGTGGTTCATGGGTTGGGAGTAGCTGCACGAATTTCAGATAGCGTTCGAACGCTGGGAGGTAATTTCCGGAGTTCTGAAGCCCCAGGGCATACGTTTTATAGAACTGGATCTTCTGCTCCTGGCTCACCAGAAGTGATTCGATCTCCGGCCCTTCTGCCTGAAATTTTTCATAGTCTGTCCGCAAGCTTTCAATCAAGGCCCAGACCAGAACCTGTTGAGATCGCTCCGCGGTCTCAAGCCGGATAGCATCTTTCAGACTGTCCAAACCTTTCGAGACATTCCCTCGCTGCAGTTCCCATTCTCCACGGATCGCAAGCTCGCGAGATTCCTCTGTTTTCTTTTCACTCAACGATGCCAACAGAGATTCCACGGATTGCTGTGACTGAAATCCAACGACACCGGTGGACAGTTGCATCACGAGAGTTCCGTTGCTGGCCACCAGATTGCCGGGAACCATGCCGGATGCGAGGGGAAGTCGCGTAAGCAATCGTCCAGTCGGCAGGTCGATGACAGCAAATTCTGCAGTGGCCAGCGGCTGAAGAAACTGATCTCCCATCCGGATGCCACGTCCGCTTGGTTCCGGAAGTGGAATCGACTCTTTCCAGACCGGAGTCCCATCCTGCATGGAAATCGCCTGAATTTCATTTCGACCAACGAGGATGAGCGAATCACGGTAGGCAACCGGTGCGTAGACAAAATTGCCTCGCTGCACAGGAGTCTCCCAGCGAGGCTTTCCAGTCGAAAGGCTTAGACAAATCAATTGGTTGCTATCTGGTGGGGTAAAAACGAGGCTGTCTCCAGCGACGATCATACGAGCGTCAAACCACCGTTGATCGTCAAGAAACTCGTCGACCGCTGCAGCCACGGTATGACTTTGCGGACGAATCATGCGCATCATGATCACCTGTTCTTGCACCGCAGAACTCGGCTCACGATACAGATGACTCCAGACAACCTGACGGAGCAGGGGATCCACAGCGGTAATCGCTCCATCGCCGGTCGGGCAGATCAGGAGTCCATCTGAATACGTTGGCATTAGCCCCGCGAGTCGCGATGTAAAATCCTGAACGATGTCGCGATCGGGATTGACGAGGCCGATCGACCAGAGAATCGCTCCAGTGGCAGGATCGATATCCAACAGCTGAATCTGACCACTCTCTTCTCCAATCGCAAAAAGTCGATTGCCGACAGGAAGAGGGGGACCAAAAAAGAAAATTTCACGTTTCTCTGCGTCGTCCAGAACAGCCAGACGATCAGACACCGACCCGATAGACCAGAGCTTCTTTCCATCGCTCTCCAGAGAATAGGCTGTCAACGTATTGGAACGCTGTGGAAGCAATGCGTGACGTTGCACGTTCTGGGCAATTCGGATTCGGCTTGTTGCCCCGACGATCTGACTATTCGAGATCGCATACACATTCTCCCCATCCGTGCTCAGAGATGACGACGTCAGATCTCGCCAACCGCGAATACTGGCAAATAGCTCCCGCATTTCCTCCCGAACAGGATCGTTGGATTCGCCAGCGGAGAAGGTTTGAGTCGATAGGTATTCGAAAGTTTCATCAACGTCGACGCTATTCCATCGCAATTCCCCGGTATGAAGGTCGAAAGCCTTCACTGATCCTGGACCGGAAGTAATCACCAGGTCCCTGACAATCAACGGACGAGTCGCGGGCATGGCGATTCGCTTGAGTCGACGCGGAGTTTCACGAACCCGTTGTTCAATCGCAGCCATCAGCTGATTGTTTTCCGATGCAAGCCTCTCACCGACTTCCGGCGCAAGCATCAGTGCAGGAAAATCAAAATCGCTGTTGATCATCGGAGCTCTCCATGCATCATCGAACATGATTGGTGCATGGGCAACACGAGAAGCCTGATGGCTATCTCCATAAGGAGTCCACCACTCGTGAATCAAGGAATCTGAAACCGGCGAGAGCGGTGCTTTTTGCGAATCTTTCAGCTGGCGAATGATTTCATCGCGGTTAGGAAATAGCTGCGGATATCTGTCGAGCAGTGCTATTGCCCGAGAGCTTTGACCCAGACTTTCGAAGAGGTGCATCGCCTGAAGAAGAGGGGCAGCCCGATCGACGGTGATGGGATGAAGCGAGAGGCGTTCGAGTTCACGAATCGTTAATCCGACTTCCCCCCGATCGAGATGGATTTGAGCTAATTCCGCGAGTGCCTTCGCGCCGCTCGCTGTGTTCCCGAATCGAAAGACGATCTCTTCGAGCAAATTCTGATTCTGACTGTCGGTCGCTTCCTTGTAGAGCTGATTGGCAGCAGGACCGTAGAGGCGTTCGTACTCTTCCCTGTTCTCTCCGATGAGTTGATTCAACAGAGAAAACGTCGACCGTGGTAGCCCTTGCTCATCGAATGAGAAGAAGTCGCTGTCGCTCTCAATAATCGCCTGTAACGTCTCCAGCCCTTCTGAAGTCCGACCATCTTTGATCGCCTGAACCGCTTTGGTGACGGAAGTGGAGGTCAGCGGATCTCTTGGGAATCGTCGACTCGCCATCTCATCTCGAGATGACTCCCGCTGAAAGGGAGCGATATTTCCAGCGGGAGGAACAACCTGAGCAGAGGCTATTTGAACGGATGCGACACAGATAATGACTCCCAGAAGTATCACCCCGAGGTGAAGGGATCGTGAGATGACTCTTTGCACTGGCTGATTCGATCTTTCACCACGTGGGAAAAAATCCATTTTCATAACGCGGTCCAAAGGAGAGGCAACAGCAAATTCGACACCCTCCAATTTATCCTCTTGAGCCGCTCAGTGCGAATCGTAAGTCAGCAAATCCGATGGAGAAATGAAAAGAGCGTCCGATGCAATTGCTGCACCGGACGCTCTCTGAATTCAATCAACTTCAGAATGTCAGATGTCTTGCGAATCCGTCATTCTGAAATGCCATGTGAAACTACTTCAGGATTGAGGAAGTTTTTCCAACAAGGCCGCTGATGCTGTCTTTGTTGAGTTCGCCCTTCTTGAAAGTCTCGTTGACCTTCAATTTTCCGCCAACCCACATCATGACGGTCACTTCTGAATCTTCAGCGATCTTGTAATCGCGTGGTCCAGCTTCGCCGTCGAAGGTTGTCAGTGGAACGTTTTCAACTTTGGCTTCGTTAGCAACTTTCTTGAGTGCTTCCTCTTTAGCCTCTGGCTCATCACTCAGCAGAACAACGAGACCCTTCATTTCCTGAGCCTGGTTCTTGCCAACAACTCCGTCAACCTCATGAATGAGTGACGCGACGTCAGCGTTCACTTCGCGAGCAAAAATGCTCACAACTGGCTTATTGCCGTAGCGGCAGCGATAGCACAGTTTTGTTCCAGCGGATGGACCAGTGACATCCTTCACGAAGAAGGCGTTCACATCGGATCCGACTGGCAGGCCGTCTGCCATTGCCATGGTTGAAAAGAATGTCAGGGCGAGTGCAACGGCGAGAATATTCTTCATGTTCTCCATACTCCTCAAAGGAACGTGTTCAGCGATGCTGAGTCCAAGCTGATATGCGAACATCGCATTGGCAGTGAATTTGATTCAGCGGATTTTACGACGAATTTCATTTTCCGTCGATACGCCAAATGGCAGATGAATATCAGAAGATTCAACATTTGGTAAAATAGAGCAACTGGGAAGTTTCATTGGCTACGGGTCGCCGCTGAGAAGACTGCCGCAAGTCAAAATGCTAACATCACTTTGAATTTATTCTCTCGCCTCGGAGTGTGCTTCACACCTGACGCTCCAATTCGCAAAGTGCTTCAACTCCGCGATTGAAAAGCGTCACAAGCAAGCATCCGGAAGGGAGGGCGTCGCACGGCTGATCTCTGATTGGAAATCAATTTTCATGCAGGCTTTTCTGGAATCGTCCATCCCCGGTATCCCCGTCCGACGCGGCAAAGTTCGAGAGGTCTACGATTTTGGTGACCAGCTACTGCTCGTTGCCAGCGACCGGATCAGCGCCTTCGACTGGATTCTACCAGCAGGGATTCCAGACAAAGGACGAGTGCTGACTGGGATTAGCGATTTTTGGTTCGATCGACTCGGCGTGAACGATCACCTCATCAGCATGGATGCCACGACACTTCCACTTCCTGAAGAAGTCGATGCCGACGCGTTGAAAGGGCGATCCATGGTCGTCCGTAAAACGGAAGTCGTCCCCATCGAGTGTGTTG
This sequence comes from Planctomicrobium mucosum, assembly GCF_051466335.1. Taxonomy (NCBI): domain Bacteria; kingdom Pseudomonadati; phylum Planctomycetota; class Planctomycetia; order Planctomycetales; family Planctomycetaceae; genus Planctomicrobium; species Planctomicrobium mucosum. The sequence continues at coordinate 38,204 of NZ_CP195793.1, forward strand.
TTCGCGGCTATCTCTCGGGTTCAGGCTGGAAAGAGTATCGCGAGACTGGCCGGGTTGCAGGAATTCAACTCCCTGCCGGACTCGTCGAGAGCAGCAAGCTCCCCGAGCCAATTTTCACGCCCGCGACGAAAGCTGAAACGGGTCATGATGAAAACATTACGTTCGACGAAATGCAGCAGCAGATTGGTTTCGAACTCGCTGATGACCTGAGAAACATCAGTTTGCAGATTTACGAACGAGCCGCTGAATACGCGTTGACTCGCGGTATTATCATTGCAGATACGAAATTCGAATTCGGCTTAGTCGGTGATGAAATCGTTCTGATCGATGAAGTGCTGACTCCGGACAGCTCACGATTCTGGCCGCAAGCAAGCTATCAGCCCGGCAAGGGCCAACCCTCGTTCGATAAACAATTCATGCGAGACTGGCTGGAATCGACAGGCTGGGACAAAAATTCTCCTCCACCGACGCCGCCAGAGGAAATTGTCCAAAGCACACGAGCAAAGTACATCGAAGCGTTTGAGCTGTTAACACAACAACCATTTCCATGGAAGTAACCTCCGACAAACGTCGGGTTGTCGTTTCACATGACAACCCGGAACGATGTTTCTGCTGTTCCTGATCCCCCCAGTTGATTGATCACTGCGATGAGCGAATCTGAAGTTCTTGTTGATTCAAAAGATGGTGTCGTCACTGTCACACTCAATCGACCAGGTCGCCGACACGCATTGTCGTTGTCGCTTCTGGAGACGCTCGATCAAACATTGGCGAAGATTGCTGAGGACAAAAGTGCACGAGTCGTTGTCCTCGCCTCCTCCGGCAACGTCTATTCCTCGGGGCATGACCTCGGCGAGATGAAAGGTCGATCAGAGGAAGAGTACGCTCACCTGTTCTCAACCTGCTCTCGCGTCATGCAGCGAATCCGCCAGCTCCCACAGCCAGTGATTGCCCGGGTGCAGGGTTTCGCAACAGCAGCGGGATGCCAACTGGTTGCAGCCTGCGACTTGGCCGTTGCCAGCGACACCGCTCAATTTGCGACACCTGGAGTGAAGATCGGCCTGTTCTGTACCACACCGATGGTTCCTCTCGTGCGGAGCGTTCCCAATAAGATCGCGATGGAGATGCTGCTAACCGGCCAACCGATCAGCGCACAGAAGGCTTTAGCGTCTGGATTGCTGAACGCAGTTGCCCCAGAAGGAGAACTCGACGCCATCATCCAGCAGTATGCCAAAGCCATTGTCGCATCGAGCCGACAAGTCATCGCCCTCGGAAAGCGGGAGTTCTATGAACAACTCGTACTGAGTGAAGCAGATGCCTACTCACGCGCTGTGAACGTGATGACCAAGAACGCAGAAATGCGAGACGCTCAAGAGGGAATTTCTGCCTTTCTGGAAAAACGCCAGCCGCAATGGGAAGAGTAGAAGAGTAGAAGAGTAAACGGCAAGCGGTATCTCTCGGAAAGCTCACTCCCGGTGCTGCGTAATCAGAGTAGCTCGAAGGTGACTTCTCACGATGGAATTTGAGAGAGTCAATCGCAATGCGATACGTCGTTGCACGCAAGCGGGCCTTGCCTACTTCGACTCCAAGATGGTCTTCATTAGGTAATTTGCAGCACTCGCGACAGCTTCGTTATCAGTCAATTGCTGGCAGGTCAAAAGGATGACCCCGACGACGATCAACGCTCCGACGAGCAACTTGCCGACATCCTGACCCTTGAGGCTTCCAAGCTGATCAGGTGAATTCGATAGATAGGCGCTGGCTGCAAAGAACTCTTCGCCAATTAGCGTGTAGTCACACGCAGCAACGAAAAATGGGAGCTGAGCAGGCTGAGCAGTTCCAGCAATCTGTATAGCCCCCACGGAATTTCCGGTTTCCGCAAGAATCAGAGACTCGGCAAAAAACGATCCCAGATAGAAACAGGCTGCCGGTTTCTCTCGAACGATCTTCCCGGTGATGTAGGAGACATACGCGAACTGCTCATCAGTTACATAGTAAACCAGATCCTGATTATAGGCATCTGGACGACCTGCAGAGAGAAACGCGTTCTTCACGGTTTCGCGAGCCGCGGTCATCACCAGAGACTTCGAAGTCGGAGTTTCCAAAGTGCAGTCATATTCAGCTGCCCGCTCAGCGACTCGAGATAAAAGAGTCAGCCCAGCGATGGTCTGCATCTCATTCATGTCCTGAATTCCAGGAACATAAATGCAGGATCGCCCCATTTCAGTAGCACGTCCAACAGCTTCTTCAATCGCATCGAGACCTGCGATCTTTCGGATCTTCAATGGAAGTCCCAGACGTGCGAGAACCACAAACGTGATGATCGCCCCGCATACAAGCAGCATCACCACAAACACCCAGAAGCGACTTCCATCGAAGCTCTCTCGAACGGCAATTGCAGGTCGGTTCTCAGCGGGTGTAACAAAAGCCGATTTCTCGCCGTCCAATGTTGGATCGATTGCTGCCACGCGGAACCAGTACGGTTCACCGCGAACACAATCTTTGGCGATTACCCGCATTTTTCGCTGCTTGAGCTCTTCCGGTGACGGAGCAACCTGAGCAACTTTCTCGTAGATGCCACGCTCTTCAGCTGAACGTTCGACCAAATATTCGGTCGCAATCTCAGGGGCTGGCTCCTCAGACTCGGGGAGCATGATGAAGACATCAATCTGGTCCCCATTATCAAAGGGGTGATTGGCGACCGTCACGTCAAGAGGGGCCGCTGGGGGAGCAGCCTCCGAGAACCTGACCAGGAACAGCAACGCCAGCAGCAATGAGAAGAGTTTCATTCCTCGACGATCTCCACATTTGCACGCGGGACGATGACACGCTGCCCCGAAATACACTGCACTTCAAGTACCCGGGCTTTTGATCCTGAATCCAGAACAACAGGCTCGATCGGTAAGGCAGCAACCTTTCCAAGTTCTCCAAAATACGGATCGCGAATGAGGCGAACGTGCGCTCCAACCTCAAGAACGCCGCCGCCGACACGCTCGGATGTCCCAGCTGAACCAATGTCGCGGTTTAACGGAATGATGATCTCAGGCCGAAGGACCCCTGCTCGAATCTGCGTTGCACCATTCACTGATGCGACATTTCCTTCGTGGGACTTCAGTAATTCAAAAGTACGGCGAGCCATCGCAATATTGCCGAAGCCCTCCGTGATAATAATGGTCAGCCCGATGTTTTCGGAGCCCGTAATTGCGACACCGAGGTCATACCCGAGAATCTCCTTGAGATCCTGATCGTCAATTCCGCCAGCTATGAGTGCTTTGACTCCTAGCGATTTTGCTCGTTCAACCGCAGCCCCTTGAATTCGACCGCCAGCGACGAGAATCTTCCCTCCCAGATCACCTGTCAGAATCTCTGGAGTCAGGTCTTCATCAGGACGCGCTGTCACGACTTTCAGAGTCCCGATCTGTTCTCCACCGACGCCGAAGATCCCTTGGAGAAACGCGGTATTCGTCTCGATAACGACGCCCGATTCGGGAATCACCTCGACGATCTCTCCGCTGACGAATGCATTCACCTGCACTGGAGAAGGTGGCCCGCGAAGGATGACTTGCCCCGTGACCGACGAAATCGATTCCAGAGTTCCGTCAGCAGGAGAGTCAAAGTGATTTTTAAAGTAGCCCAAAATCCCTTTGGACTCCGCGAGAATTTCCCCTTTTTTGATCTCGTCACCGACCTTGAATTTCATCACGCGGACGAGATCCCCGGGTGTGACCGAAAGCAGATTCGCGACATTAAGAGGAATCAGGTCACCCGGCTGATGGGTCTGAGCGACCACTTGTTCAGCAGCAACACGGTCGCCGAGCTTGACGAGGACCTCTCCTGGAATCGGCAGCAAGCGGGAAAACCGGATACGAGTTTCCGCTTTGACCTGAAGTCCGGGAGTATAAGCCATCTCGTCGACCAATCCGTTCGCTAGGACACTCTTGGCGAATTCAGCCGTTCAACAATACCGCGTTAAACAATCTTCCAACAAGGTCGAAGACATTTGCAGAACGACTGTCACTTGCGCAAACTAGACATCATTAAACAGTGCGTTCACAAAGTCTTCAGCTGAAAACACCTGAAGATCCTCGACCTTTTCACCAACACCGATGTATTTCACAGGAATGCCCATTTTCTGACGAATCGCGACGACTACGCCCCCTTTGGCCGTTCCGTCCAGCTTTGTCAGAATGATCCCGGTGCACCCGGCCGCTTCGCTGAACTTGGCTGCCTGGCTGATCCCGTTTTGCCCAGTTGTGGCGTCGAGAACGAGCAAACTCTCGTGCGGAGCCCCTTCGACCTGCTTCGCGATCACCCGATGAATTTTCTGCAACTCGTTCATCAGATTCTGCTGAGTCTGCAAGCGACCAGCGGTATCGATGATGGCGAAGTCGACCTTTTTCTGAACGGCCTGAGCACATCCTTCGAATGCAACGCTCGCAGGATCACTGCCGGGGGGCTTTGTGACAATCTCGCAGCCGATGCGCTGACTCCACATCGTCAGCTGATCCACAGCTGCCGCCCGAAACGTATCGCCTGCGGCCAGCAGGACTTTTCGATTGGTGCTATGCAGCACTTTGGCCAGCTTGGCGATCGATGTCGTTTTTCCAACACCATTCACCCCCGAAACCAGAATAATGGTTGGTCCGGAAGCTGCCATGTTCAGCGGAGAGATTGGCTGCGAAGGGTCCCAGCCCGTGGCGTTTTCGCCGATCAGAATCTTTTTGAGACGTGCCCGAACCACTTCCCAGATTTTCTCCGGAACAACGGTTCTCCCGCCAAATTCCTTACGCAGATCGTCTACAACCTCAGTGGCTGCCGCCACTCCCATATCGGTCGTAATCAGTCCTCGATAGAACTCTTCAAGCTTCGCCTCGTCAAGGATCTCCCCTGACTTCAGGAGGTCACGAACGTCTGTACGGAGGACATCCTTGGTTTTCTTGAGTGCCGACTTGAGACTGTCAAAGAACCCCATGGAACGCGACTACCTTTAAGCTGAACGAACAATCTAAACGAAACAACAAACGGAAGTGAATCAGACAGGTTCCGACCAACGATTAATGAGTCGATATCGAAACGAGTTTGCGGTAGCGCTGGTAAGCTTCTTCCCACAACTCTTTATCCTGGGGTTCGAAGACCTCCAATTCGGAACTGGCCTTAACCAGACTGCGGATTTCTTGCAAAGAACCGATCTCTCCAGCGGCACGGGCCTGCGTCAGCACGTTCCCTAACGCGGTTGCTTCGACAGGACCGGCGATCACGCGTTTCCCGCAGGCGTTAGCGGTAAACTGATTCAGAAGTGTGTTCTTGCACCCTCCGCCAACGATATGAATCTCTTCCACCGTTTCACCGGTGAGTTGCTCAATTCCCGATAGAACATCGCGGTACTTGAACGCAAGACTTTCGAGCGCACAACGTACGATCTCCCCTTCGGTCTGGGGAACAGGCTCATGATGCTTGCGACACCAATCCTGAATCGCCACAGCCATGTCATCTGGATTCAAGAACGCTGGGTCATTTGGATGGACGAGTGAGAGGAATGGGTCTGCCTGGGTGGCGAGGTGCGTTAGCTGAGTGTAGTCGAAATCATTCCCCTGGCGTTCGAACGAACGCCGACACTGCTGAACGAGCCACAATCCCATCACGTTTTTCAGGAGGCGATAAGTTCCATCAACACCCCCTTCATTGGTGACGTTCTGGCTCAGCGCTTCGTCCGAGAGGATCGCTTGCTGCACTTCGACGCCAATCAATGACCACGTTCCGGAGCTGATGTAAGCCCATGATGCCGTTCCAGTGCGATCTGTTGGAACAGCGGCAACCGCAGCGGCAGTATCATGTGTTGGCGGTGCAATCACATCGATTCTTTGAAGTCCGGTAGACTGAGCAATGTCTGCTCTCAGTTGCCCGAGTTTCGTCCCCGGAGTGACGACTGTCGGCAGCATCGAAGTTGGAACATCAAACTTTCGCAACAGCTCCGTGGCCCAATCCCGTTTACGCGGATCGAAGAACTGAGTCGTAGTGGCATTCGTAAATTCCACTACCGTGCTTCCACAAAGCAGCCAGTGAAAGAAGTCTGGCACCATCAGAAAGCGATCGGCCATTGCCAGCATTTCAGGATCCTGCAATTGCATTGCAATGACCTGATAAAGCGTATTAATCGGCATGAACTGCAGTCCGGTCGACGCAAAAATCTCTTTGCGAGAAACCCGGCTGCACGCAGATTCAAGAACTCCGTCAGTTCGGGAATCACGGTAGTTATAGGGCTGTCCAAGCATCTCACTTTTGGCGCTCAGCAGGACGTAGTCAACCCCCCAGGTATCAACACCGACGGAGACAATCTTTTTACCGTATTTCAGGGCTGCCTGATGCAGACCGACCTGAATTTCCTTCCACAAGCCAATCAGGTCCCAACGGCGAGTTCCAGCGACAGAAATCGGTCCGTTCGAAAACCGATGCAGTTCGTGAAGGCGAATTTCACCCCCGCCCAACAGACCTGCAATTACACGTCCGCTTTCGGCTCCCAGATCAACTGCAAGATAAACTCGATCAATCATGATACCCGCTGGCATTGCGACAAAAGAATGAACACTGACTTAAAGTCTCAGGCTCGACGATACCCGTCGAGCCTGAGGAAAAGCCAACTTAGTCGATAATCTTACTGATTGGGTATTCAACGATCCCGGTCGCTCCGCCAGCTTTCAACTTGGGAACGATCGATCGAACGACCCGCTCATCGATAATGGTGTTCACAGCAACCCAATCCGGATCAGACAGCGATGAGACCGTTGGTCCCTTCAAGGATGGGAGGTCGCGGAGCACACCCGGCAAATCGTTCCGGAGCACGTTCATCATGAGACCGACTTTGCCTTCAGCATCCAGGCAGGATTGAAGCATCAGGGAAATTCCCTTCAGCTTGCTGTTCTTCCACTCGTCCGCCCATGAATCCTTGTTCACGATCAGGCGAGTCGTACTTTCAATCACGTCGCCGATAATGCGGAGATTATTCGCGCGAAGTGAAGAACCGGTTTCGGTCACTTCGACGATCGCGTCCGCCAGACGAGGAGGCTTGACCTCGGTGGCTCCCCACGAGAACTCGACGTCAGCTGTCACACCATGCTTGGCCAGAAACGCCTGTGTCAAACCGACTGCTTCCGTGGCAATTCGCTTCCCTTGGAGATCGTAGACCGACTGGGCCGGAGAATCTTCAGGAACGCACAACACCCAGCGAACAGGACGACGGCTGGCTTTTGAGAAGACGAGTTCGCAAACCTCATGGACGTTTGCCTGAGTTTCCATCACCCAGTCGTATCCGGTGATGCCAGCATCCAGAATCCCGTCTTCGACATATCGAGCCATTTCCTGAGCTCGAATCAGCAAGCAGTCGATTTCATCATCATCGATCGACGGGTAGTAAGAACGTGACGAGAACGTGATCTTATATCCAGCTTTCCGAAACAGCTCGGCAGTTGCTTCCTGCAGACTTCCAGCTGGAATCCCCAGCTTCAACTTCTCGCTCGACATGTTCTTTCCTTCCGGATTCGTAGAGGCACCCTACGAATGTTTCAAATCAGCAATTCTGCGATCAGAACTTCAATGTTCGAACACAGAACAGACATTTCGTGGACAACTACTTCTTGTAAACGATTTTCGGATCAAAGACTCGGTCCCCCTCAACGGTGACGTCCCCCGTAAATGGATCGATCTTTCGGAAAAAGCAGCTCTTATAACCCTCGTGGCAGGCAGCTCCTCCTCGCTGGTGAACCTTGACCAGCAGAGTGTCTGCATCGCAATCAAAATACAAGCCTTTCAACTCTTGTACATTGCCGCTTTCTTCCCCTTTGCGCCAAAGTTTCTGGCGGCTTCGGCTGTAGTAAACAACCCGCTGAGTTTTCAGAGTCTCGTGGTAAGCTTCCTGGTTCATATAAGCCAGCATCAAGACGTCGCCGGTTACTTCATCTTGAGCAATTACCGGGATCAATTCCAACTTGTTGAAGTCTGGTCCGTTCACGAGAATATTCCGCCTATAAAATCTGAAACTGCATTTCGGTGCACCAACTTCGATGCCGCCGCATTGAATGCGAGTTCGAATTCAGCCCTCTGAATGGGCAAGACACTTTAGCACGTTGGAAATTCGTCCTCTAGCAGCTGATACGAAAAGTCTGATTAGAAAACACTGTGGGCCGAGATTTCCACCAATCGATCATCCAGCTCCCCACGCTAAACGAACCCGCGACTGCAGCAACCTCTTTCCCTGACAAACATTAGAAACACAGCCCCCCAATTGACTTGCGATCAGTGTCCGCCCAGCACATTGACCACCAGACTCTCACCTTCTGGACTGACTCGAGCCAATATTTAATCCAAAACAAAATCCGGGGAAGTCTCAGAGGAATGAAGCAGCAAACCCGATCATGCGAACCGGCATGATAACGCTCCTCCTACGTTCTCCATAACCAACTGCAAACAAAACACTTGCAAGGCCGACCACTTCCTGCAACCATCCACAAGCAACACGAGGGTCGACCTTCCGTTCGCATCTGCAAACTCTCACAAGTGCGAATATGGTTGTCTCTTCTGCGTTGGGGATCTATCTTCCCATCCAGAGCGAATTTCGGATAAAAATCCGCTCTGGTCGCAAATTGCGGTCAACGCTGGTTTTTCACAGCTCCACGTAAAGGACGAGCAGAAATCCCCCAGCGCAGGCCAACCCGTCGCGAAATCAAGTACGGTAAACAACCACAACTTAATCAGACGCAGCGCATCTAGAGGTAAGGATCGGGTATGGCTGGCGATAGCAAAAGCAGTAAACAATTCGACGTCGACGGCTTGCGGCAGTTGCTTGAGTTGATGGAGAAGTACGACATTCGAGAATTCAAACAACAGGTCGGCGAAACCCGTTACGTATTACGTCGCGGCCCGCACGAAGTTGTCTCAGCAGCCCCAGTGACTTACGCCGCTGCACCCGCGATGGCCGCACCAACGCCATCCGTTGCCCCACAAGCTCCAGCTGCCGCGGCACCAACCGCATCAGGGGCCGATGAAGGTCTCATTCCGATCAAGAGCCCAACAGTCGGGACTTTCTACATCGCTCAGGCTCCAGGCGAACCACCATTCTGCAAAGTCGGCGACACCGTAACCGCAGAATCGATCGTTTGCATCGTTGAAGCGATGAAACTCTTCAACAAGATTCCTGCGAAAGTTTCCGGAACCATCGCAAAGATCCTGCTCGCTGACGGAGACGCAGTCGAGTTCGGACAACCGATGTTCCTCGTGAAGCCATAATTCGAGTGAAGAGATTTGCCTGGCCTGCTGGCCAAACTCAGTGCACCAATTTCCAAAGAGCAGTCGTAAATTTCTTATTCCGACCGACTCTTGTCCGATCCCTGAAAAGACACAAAGCACCTCATGTTTCAACGGATTCTGATTGCCAATCGCGGGGAAATCGCACTCCGAGTGATTCGCGCCTGTAAGGAAATGGGAATCGAAACGGTCGCTGTCTATAGCGAAGCGGACCGTGGTGCCCACTACCTGAGTCTGGCCAACGAAGCCTATTGCATCGGCCCCGCGAGCAGCACCGACAGCTACTTGAAAACAGAGCACATCATCGCTGCCGCTGAACTCGGAAACGTTCAGGCGATCCACCCGGGCTACGGGTTTCTCGCAGAGAACGCGGACTTCGCGGAACAATGCCGAGATTCCAAAATCGAGTTCATCGGACCACCACACGAGGCAATGCAAAAGCTTGGTGATAAGGTCGCTGCTCGAAAAATGGCAATCGAAGCCAAAGTTCCAGTCGTCCCCGGAAGCGAAGGGCTCATTGAGTCCGAAGACGATGCTGTTCGCATTGCAAATGAGATCGGTTATCCCGTCCTCATTAAAGCAACCGCGGGCGGCGGCGGAAAAGGAATTCGACCGGCCTTCAACGAAATCACGCTGCGTACTGAACTGAAAGCCGCTTCAGCAGAAGCCGAGAAAGCGTTCAAGAACGCGGGCGTGTACATCGAGAAACTGATCGAAAAGCCACGCCACGTTGAAGTTCAGATCATCGCAGATCAACATGGCAACGTCTTTCACCTCTGGGAACGCGACTGCACAATGCAGCGTAAACACCAGAAGCTGATCGAAGAGAGCCCTGCCCCTAACCTTCCACAATCGGTCCGTGAAGACATCTGCAAGGCAGCTGTCCGACTGGTAAAGAGCGCTGGATACTACAACGCAGGAACCTGCGAGTTCCTCGTTGACAAGGACAATCGCTTCTATTTCATTGAAGTGAACGCGAGAATTCAGGTCGAACATCCGGTTACTGAAATGGTAACAGGAATAGACCTGATTAAGGCGCAGATTCAGGTCGCTGCTGGCGAAGCACTGGACCTCAAACAACGCAACATCCCTTGCAACGGATGTTCGATCGAAGTTCGAATCAACGCGGAAGACCCCGACAATGGGTTCCGCGGATGTCCGGGAACGATCACAAAACTTCGCATTCCAGGCGGACTTGGTGTGCGGTTCGATTCGCACATTTACGAGGGCTACAAGATCAGCCCGTATTACGACTCTATGATCGGCAAGCTGATTGTCCACAAGCCGACCCGCTTGGAAGCAATCGCCTGCCTGAAACGTGCCCTCGATGAACTCGTCGTCGAGGGCCCGGGAATCAAAACGACCGTTCCGCTGGTCCGTAAGATTCTTGATCACACCACATTCATCAACGGCGATGGAGACACCAAGTTCGTGGAACGAACCTGGTAGACCATACCACCTGCCTCAGGAAGTAGTGATCATTTCTACTCATGCTACTCCCCTGCGACATCGAAGCTCATTCACTTAACGATCTTTTGACGTAATATCCGATAAGGCTGTCACCACCGACAGCCGCTGTGAATGTCAAAAAATTGAGTTGAATTATCTGCGAGAATGGATTGTACCAGAGAGAGAAATCACTAAGATTGTGAACTCGCCAGAAATGGCAGGCACCCCTAGCTCAATTGGATAGAGCATCGGTCTACGGAACCGAAGGTTTCAGGTTCGAACCCTGAGGGGTGCACTTTGACAGACACAGACGTTTGGTGACAGCCGTTGCCAAACGTCTTGTCATTGAACAAGTTACGAAAGATCTCGTCGGAGTTCTGGTCCGTTCCGGATGCTGCCATTATGACATCCGGTGCCATCTGAGCACAACTGACGACGGAATTTCCTGCAACCCCCACTGCAACCAAACCTGAACCGTCGTTCTCGTCAGGGGGTGAACCTCCCGGTTTTTCTTCTGTAACCACCGGGGCTCTTTCGGCGGATTTCGCCACCGGAGCGGTCAGGCTGGCAATCGCATTCGCCTTGTCGTTCATCTCCAGATGAGTGTACCGATTGGCTGTCAGCCGGGGATCGGAATGGCGGGCCAGCTTCTGGGCAATGACCAGCGGGACGCCCGCCTGAGCCAGACGACTGATGAACGAATGCCGGTTCGAGTGGAAGTCGGCGTAGAGCCCGTTTTCATCGACGTACTTCAGGAAGTCCGAGTCCTCTCTCGCGACACGATCTTTAGCAGTCTCGGCCTCTTCAATCCATGATTTCCGGGCTTCTGCAAGATCGTGCTTCATCATCTTTGCTGTATGCCGGAACCACCCCTTGGCAGTGATGAGCTTGAACAGGAGATCGTCCAGCTTCCGCTCTGGCCCGGAGGCCAGCCAGGATTTGAACCGCTCCACGACGTAGTCGTGTAACGGGATCACGTCGTTTCTCTTGCGCTTGCTGTAGGAGGCGCTCACCTTGACCGATGGTGTCTCGCCATCGAGATCGAAGGACCGCAGTGTCAGGGAAGCGAGTTCCCGACGTCGATATCCGGTCCATGTGGCCAGGACGTAGAGCATGGCCCTGTCTTTGCCTGAAATCCCTTCCACGACGACACCGGTTTCAGCCGTCTGCACCAGACGTTCGAACTCATCAGCAGTGAGAGACCGGCGGTCATGACGACGGTCTGTTTCTGTGCTGACACGTTTCAGTGACGCGACGGGATTGCGAGGAAGCCGTTCGTGTGTCACAAGCCAATTGCAGAAATACTTGAACGCATCGAGATGAAAATTGCTGGTCTGGGCCGAGAATTTCGCGGTGTTCTTCCGGCGTTCTGACAACCAGGTCGCGATTTTCGGGGCATCAAGTTGTGAAAGCAGTTGGAATTTGCAGCCATCGGCAACTCTCTTGATCCGGAATACAACTTGACGAACGTGCTTTCCCGAGTTCCCTTTGGCTTCAAGAAATGCCTTGTACTCTGCAAGGTGCTCAGAAATAGCTCGCTTTTCGTGCTCTTCGAATGGATCGAGCAGACCGGCCTGACGACGTTCAACATTCTTCACAATGTCGTTGAGCTTCGTCTGTGCGGCGGTTTTATCTGCACAGAGAGGGATGCGTTGCAGAGCGCCATCAATGTCCTTGTATTCCCCGTACCATTTCCGGCTCTTTTCCTTTTTCAGCAACGCTCCCGGTGTTCCTTTGGCGACACGTCTCCCATTGGAATCGACGTATCGAGTAATCCGCATTTTGAAGAGGCTGGCCATCGAAATCTCACTTGTTAGATGGATACTGAAAAGTGTGCCGTGTTATGAACGAATCTTCAATCCTGTTTTCTGACCGGCAGCGTGGGACATCCCTGTGCGATCCAGGCGTCAATGTCCGACTTTCGCCAGCGGACACCGCCACCAACCTTCACAGGCTTTGGTAACTGGCAGCAGGATCGCATTCTCCAGATCGTTCGTTTACTCACCTTGAGGACAGCGGCCAGATCGTCCACTGTCAGTAACGGTGGAGGGATGGTCCCCGAAATTAGTTCCGAAGGAGTCATTGAAAACTCAACTTTCTACATCAGTTTCTGATCGATCACGTTCTGAAGCAGACTAACTCCAGGTCGTGTTCTGATTCAGCCGGAAACCGCTTCCGACCTGCTTTGACGCCATGCTGGTCAACGCAATTTTTGTTCAGATCACTGCACCGACTCTTGACGTAAACCTGCAGTTAGGATGGAGACAAGACCATCGGCCGTGCATCTGAACTGCGGTTCATGCAGGGTTTCACGAAAGCGGAGGCTGAAACCGGAGAGATTTCGTTCCCCTTCTTCCGTAATGCGTTCCCGCACGAGGGATTCCAGATCGGAACTGGTGATCGGACCGTTTTCACGGACTATGCCCGCTGTGATTGCAGTCACTTCCGCCTTGGTGACGCAGGGTTTGCCGCGCTTCGCCGGTCTGGCCTTGGAGGGCCCGCCGCCGAGTGCGACGAGAGCTGCCTCCAGCTTCTGCTTCTGGTCGGTGATTTCCTTCAGATCGGACCGCAGCCGGGATTCCTGTTCTTCCATGGGCTGCAGCTGGCTGCGAAGTTCATCAATGATCTGGTCAATAGGAGAGTTCATAGTTGGTTTTCCTTGCTTGGATCGAATGCTTGCTGGTGAACGGTGATCAACGGTCGAGTTCGAAATCTTCTTCGTGGTCGTGATCCTGATCCCACTGATCACGGAGCCAAGACTGGTAGGAGTGCTGGTCGAGAAGGTGATGGCCCTGTTCGTGGTCCTCCTGCAACTCATCGTCGTGGGACCGCAAATCCGCAAACTGGTCATCGATTTCGGGTTGCCGGTCGAGGGCATCATCAATGGCCCGGTTTGCATCGTGGTTGAGGTCCTGCCGGGCTTCCTCAAGTTCGCTATCGTACGACAGCGGTTCCGGTTCAAAGCGGGGGTCGTAGGTGAGTTCGGGATTGATGTAGTCCCAATCCTGCTCCGCTTCGTGAATCATGGTGCCGAACGGTGTCGGTTCCATATTCAGTTCCGGGTCGTAGGTCATTTCCGGCGGCTCGTAATCGAAGTGCTCCAAGTTCTCTTCGTGCTCTTCAAACTCTTCCCAGTGGTTGGGGCTGGCTGGTTCCATCTCCGGCATTTCCGGCCCGGAAGCCTGCTCGAATTCGTTGTCGAGGTCAGGGGCATTACGAAATGGTTCGTTCATCGGAATCTCCTCGGTTCAGTGGGTTTAAAACAGGAACGTGATTCAGGCCGAACGATGCCGGTACGTGTACCGGCTCAGGTGTTCGTCGTAGTGCCCGGTCAGAGGTAAGCCTGCGTAACGGGTTCCCTCTTCGGTAACCATTGGGCGGTAGGCCACCCGTCTGATCCGCATCGGCCCGCTGGTCATCGGGAACACGTACTTGATCGGGGAATTCTTCCGCAGCTCGATTTCTGCTTCGGCTGTCGTGATGACATCCAGCACCTCGTTGAGTGGTGGGCTGTTGCCGTTCCCTCCTCTTCTCTTGTGGGAATGCCTGCCCATCATTTGCGCGATTTTTCCCGCCGTGGCGTTGTCTGTCCCGAAAAATTCCATGGCGGAACACGCCTGAAGCCCGAGCGCCGCCTCTTCCCCCAGAGCCGAAACCAGTCCTGACCAGGACTGGCTAAACAGCCAGAGACGGACTCCCGCTTCCCGCAGTGTCGTTGCTCCCTTACGGATGGCATTGACGCGATCTCCGTACTGCAGGAACTCATCGCAGAGAATTAACACCGGCGTTTGTGGGCGCTGGCGTTTGTTCTCCAGCACGTTGAGACCGACTTCCATGTGCGTCCGCAGCCAGGGGACGAGCGTCTGCAGGTCGTTGGACGACCGGGGCAGAATCGGAAACACGCTGACCGGCGAATCGTCTTCTCCCAGTTCCCGATAGCTGAAGTCACTTCTGCCGGAGAGATGACGCCGCATCCGCACGTCGGAGAGCCAGCGGGTGTGTAGTTCGAACTCGGCGAAGACGCTGCCGAACGTGTTTTTTCCCAATTGGGCCACCGCAGCGGCGTTTTTCTGGATAAAGCCTCCCAGCATGCGGTTTTCCATCATGGTGACAAGATTGCCAAAGAACACCTGACGATCAGCCCGACCGGTCTGAGGATCAATTCCCATGCAGAAGTCAGCGATGTACGGGAGTGTCCTTTGCCGAGGATCGGCGGCAGTGGTGAGGATGTGGCCGATCCCGGCGGCGAACAGCCCCCGCGGCGCCTGAACCCAGAACTTGTCCCGCTGATTGGGATCATCCGGAAACGAGGCTTCCGCGATGGAACTGATCAAACCAGGAGTGGACGGATGGCGGATATCGATCTCGGAGAGAATGTTGTGGGAACTGGTGGGCCAGCCGGATTGCCCTGAGGGATCCAGGACGAACGAACGGCCTCCCGGAAGCTGATAACGTGCCTGTGTCACTCCCCGGGTGTCGATCCCACAGCTGCGGAACCGACGTTCGGCGGTATCATCGAGCAAACTCTGATCGGACCGGCGACCAACGGCGAAGTCGGCGAGTTCCGCCTTGGTGGAGATGAAAATCCCGCTCCCCTGATACATCGCCAGATTGGAGGCGATGCTGGTCACGAACTTCCCGGAACCGGTCTGGCCGAAGCTCAGCAGATGGCTGGTTTCGTTGAGCCAGATGTTCTGTCCGGGAACATAGCATGATTCCGGGAGTGTCTGACCGAGATGGATTGTTCGGGAGAGATGCCCCGCCTGTGCGGGTGCCGTTTGTGGAAGATGACGAACAAATCGACGGGTTCCACGCGGCCCGAGCCAGCCTGCGGCATGCCCCTGCCCGCTGACGTACAGTCGTCGATAAAGTGGCAGGGCATGCAAGAGTTCTGTCAGGTCCGGCCAGTGGGCGATCAGCGTTCCAATGCCGATCGGGATGCCGGCGATGCGGAACATCAGCCAGAGGATTGTCCCACTGAACGGGCGGGCATACACGAGCCAGAGGTCCAGCCCATGCACAATCTCGAACAGCCCCGGAAATCCCCAGCAGAGGACGGCAGCCGCAAGGATTGCCCAGCGACCGTACCGGATCGGCGGGAACAGCGATTGTCGGAATGGGAGCAGCACGAGCCAGAGCCACCCGAAGAACGTCAGATCGTACAGTCCATTGACCAGCGATCCGACGCAGGACCGGCCTTCCATCGGCCAGGAATACCAGCCAACGGGAGGCCGTCCTGAGAGGAGCCAGCAGAGGATCAGGCAGACCGGCCAGGCGAGCAGCACACAGATTAGCTTGCGGGTACCGTAAAAACGTAAGGGAGCACGGAACAAAGAGTTCATGGGATTCTCCGGAGTTGAATGGGTTCAGGGGGCTGGCGGGTTCGGAACGGAAGAACTTTCCCACCAGTTCTGACCGCTTTGGGCATCGAGCCGGTACAGCTCCTGTTCGAGTTGTTTCCGTCGTCGATCGGGATCGATGGAAGGCTGTGGTGCTGCCGCAGGGACGAACACGGGGGGCGGTGTTTCGTGGGCAACTGGCTGGCCGTCCGCGTAGTTCCGCCAGAGGATTACTCCCGCCCAGACAACGACAACCAGCAGGCCAATTTGCATCCCGATCATCAGCAGTTGCAGGACGGCCTGAGCCAGAGTGCCGAACAGGGCCGCTGCCATCAGGCCGATGATCAGGAACACCGCCAGCAGGATGTAATCGGTCCCCCGGAGTTCCTGCAGCAACGGACCGATCGTGTCGGGAGCACTCGACCACGCCCACGCAAGACAGGCGATCATCCCCACGATGAGGAGCCCCAATGTCGGCAGGATGCCGGGTTGCTGTCGGTTGGCGTACATGGAAAGACCTCTGTTCGGAACGGGATCAGGGAAAAAAGAAGGGGACCATTGCTGGCCCCCGAGAAAATGGATTGCGTCAGATGATCACGCAGCAGCGTCAGCCACCTGCAGAGCCGATTCAGGCTGCGGTTCCACCGGGGATGCTGCCGGTGTCTCCGGTTGGACCGTGGGAAGGGCGAGTTCTTTCCGCTTGAACCACAAGGCAACTCCCTGCATCACGCCCAGTGCGAACGGCAGAGGCCAGGAACTGACGTACCCGACGGTCAGGAACAAAGCTGCAATCCAGATTCCGGCTGCCAGCGGGCTCAACAACCGTCCATAGACTCTGCGAGCAGTGATCTGGATGCAGATCGCCAAGACGATCACGAAGAAGTCGTACAGAACGATCAGGCCTCCGATGACGAGCAAGAGATGACCGAATCCCAGCAGCGAGTTCAGAAACTCCGTGTGATTCAACATGACAATTCTCCAGTTTGCAGCAGTGAGGAACGTGATCCGCGCCGAACACCGGCACGAACATTTCAGACAAAACTTCGTGTGGGTTAACGCACCCTTCGCACGACGGTGATCTGATCGACGCGGTAGCGTTTCGGACGGGGTTTGAAGAGCTGGTACAGGACATACAGCGAGCCGGCGATGATCAGGAATCCGAAGAAAGAACCGTCACCGGAAGAGGCCGCTTCGGCGTTTGCCTGAGCGAGCACGGGAAACAATGAACAGACCATGAGGAACTCCTTGGAATGTGGTTGGTGAAGGGGCCGGAAACCGGTCCCGGGGTGTGGTCAAAAAAACTTGTGCAACAGGTCATTCACGCTGACTGGCGGGTGCCTTGCCGATCCCGGTCGAAGAAGGTGTCCGCCTCCGGTAATGGCTGGTTTGTCGTCTGCTCGATACGAGCGGCTCGCAGATGCCAGCAAAGCAAATGGATGAAGTAGCTCACGGTCAGGACGATCAGGCAGCCGATCAGGATTTCCAACCAGTGCATCGCCAGAAACGTGGCGAGCAGACTGATCGTCATCCCCGTTCTGCTCCACAGAAATCCGATGAGCAGGAACGACCCCAGGAAGAGATACGCCCAAAGGCCGATACCGACGATGAACTCGATCTGTTCCCGGGACAGAGTGAATTTTCTCCCGGGCTTCCGCGTGAATTTCCGCACGGTGCTTCGCACCACGATAGTGGATTGATGTTGCTCCTGCGGCCGGAAGCGTCTCCAGAGCCAATACCCCATTCCGATGCAAACAGCGACTTTGATCATGATTCCCGCTCCTTTCTGTCGAAGGTGGCGGGTTCATTCATTCCCGCCACTCTTCCGGGGGAATCACTGGCAGCGATGCGCGCGGTTTGTCCTGTTTTTTTCCGGATTGGCAGTTATGCTATGGACCTCTTTAGTTAGCAGCACGAATTTCATCAGGGCAATGAAATGACTTGCGATGACGAGGACAGGGCCGTTCTGCCGGAGAACTCTCCATCTCCGCACATCACCGATGATGTGCGTGCGCGATATCTCCGGAAGCTGACCGGCTGGGCGATGCGGGCCCTGCGGAACGTGAAAGAGGTCCGGGGCAACTTTGAGGACGTCGTCGGCAGTGCCATGCGGACCCGTGAACGTCAGGAGCAGACGGGAGAGCTTCCCGCACCGGAAACCACGCAACAACTCTGGGAACAACTGCGGGACTGCTTCAACAAAAAGATCGATCAGTACAAGCAGGCGGGGCGCAACCGGTTCAAGGAGAACTTTCTCCGCGATGCCGACCGTTCTGCCGATCCCGATCAGCCCCGCTGGGTGGAGGGAGTGATCGCGGGGAATCTCACACCGGAAGATGTCGACTCGTTCGTCCACGACGGGATGGAACTGGCACGAGCCGCCATCAGTGATCCGCAACTCCTGGACATCACCCGTCTGACGATGATGTCGCACGACACCCGGGAGATCGCGGAACAGCTCAATCTGAGCGAGCATCAGGTCAGACGCAGGATGACGGAAGTCCGTCGGCAACTTCAGGGATATCTTGACGACATGAACTAATCAGACCGGAGTAAACGGATCGGGCGGGCAAACTGGTGGTAGCGGGCAATGAGGGCAAACATCGGGCATCGACGGATGTGAAAGCATCCCCGCCCCCGTTCTATTCACAGCTGAATTCCACCGACCGCCGGGAAATCAGCGATCTATGTACCCGCTATGAGGAATCACTCCTGACCGGGACATCCACCAGTCTGGAGCAGTCCGTGCTGGCGGCCGAACCTCGTTTGCAGCTGGCTCTGCTCGAACAGTTGCTGCCGATCGAAGTCGATACCCTGCAACGGAACCGGGGAGCCACTCCGACGCTGCATGAGTTGTCTGTTCTCTATCCCAATCTGGAAGAACTGCTTCCGTTTGCCTACCGGCAACTGCCGTTAAACATCCAGCTTCCCGATGTGCTGGGGGTGTATCGTCTGGTGCGGATGGTCGGCAGCGGAACTCAGGCGACGATTGCCATCGGTCGCCACCGCAGGCTCATGCAGTCAGTTGCGATCAAATTCAGCCGGGATGAGGAATCGGCCCGAAGACTGATGCAGGAGGCGGCTTTTCTGTCACGCCTGAGCGGTCTGAATGTCCCGACCGTGCTGGATGACGGCCGCACTCCGGACGGGGTCGCGTTCATCATTATGGAGTATCTGGAAGGCCGGAATCTCTACGATCTGGTCAACGATCAGGGAGTGATCACCGATCCGGAGCGGGTGGCTGCGTATGCCCTGCAAATCGCCGAAACGGTCGACCAGATGCACCAGCGGGGCATCGTTCACCGGGACCTCTCGCCCAGGAACATTCATGTGGGCGATGACGGCCGCCTGCGGATCGTCGATTTCGGACTGGCGGTTGAAGTCTCCTCAGGCATGTCTACCCGTGCCGATGTGCAGGAGTTCCACGGCACACCGGCATTCATGTCCCCGGAACAGCGTAACTTCGTCGGCAAAATTGACGGCCGTCTGAGCGACATCTACACCCTCGGCCGCCTCCTGCTGTTCATGACCAATGGAGTTCATGCCGTGCTGGAGACGGCTCCCGATGGCCAATCATTACACGATCCCGGCACGCACCGGATCAGGAACCGGCGGCTCGCCAGAATTTACGCAACGGCGACAGATCCCGATCCCGCCCGGCGATATCAATCAGCGGGCAAGCTGGCGGATGACCTGCGGGCGTACCTTCGTTCCCGGCATCGCATCCGGATGGCGTCGAAATCCCTGATTGTCACCGTACTGTTGTGTTTCGGGGTGGTAATTTTCAACTGGGGAACGAGCCGCAAACCTCCGGTTTCCGCCAGTACTGATCCTCCACCGCAGGTCGCCGTTGCCGTTAGCAGCCATACTCCAGCGGGGCCAAGCTGGATCGAATCCCTCGCAGCTGAACAGGGGCTGGATCTCAAGTCCATCAGTGCCGGAGATTTCAGCCTTCGGTTCGTTGCGGGCGACCCGTTTCATGTCTCGCGATCGGCAATCGGCCCGATGGAAGCTCCCCGCTACGGAGGAAAACTGTTCGTCTCGTTCCCCCCGCGTTTGCAGGATTTTGTGGGAGCGATGCGGGTCCGGTTCGGGAAACGTCCCTGGCAACACCTGCTGAAAGGAATCGCGGAAAATGAATGGTATCTGCTTGTCGAGCGGCAGGATGCCGAGAAAAATCTCCCCGTCCAGTTGATGCTTTATGCCGCAGCCACCCTGACCTCCGGTCAGCAGACCATCGGGCCGTTTCAATACGATCTGGGAATGGAAAAAAAACTCGCCAGCGCCGACCGGGCGGAGCTGGATCACATCCGGAACATGGAATGGTTCGACACACGTGGCGGGGCGTGGACGATCTCCGAAACCATGCTCGGCAGTGAAGTCGTTTCCCGTGTTCCGCTGATTCATATTGGGATTTCCCCGCAGTCGCTCACCCAACAGGTGGCATTGCGTCTTCCCCCGGCGTCGCAGACGACCGCCGAACGCATTCTGCCGATTGGTGAACTTTTCAATCAGCCTGCTCCGGAACCGACCAATCAACGGTTGCGTCGTGAAATGCGTGAGCAGATGTCCGTTCTGGGACATCCGGTGCGGATCTATGCCCAGCTGGAATCGTCATCTGGTGGCCGGTCCGATATCCGGGCATTCTCGCTCGAGAATGATCTGCTGAACGAGGCTCTCTCAGTCCATTGGATTGATGGCAGCGGCGAATGGAGGTTTCGGAAGATTCCAAATCCTTTCTGTGAAACTCTGGAATTCGGACGATCTGCGGATCAGCTCACTGAGAGCCTGAAGCTCACCCCTGATCCAGGCGAGACAACGCCGTGGGTACCTGCTGAAAAACGTGTCGATCTGGGTACCGTCAATACCTACAAGCTTGATCCAGTGATCTGGGAAAAGATCGAGCCTCGGATTCAACGCGATTTCGAAGCCGGGGTCGAACGACTGAAAAATCCGGAGATCCTCTATACCCGCATTCGTCTAAAGGGGGGAGTCCAGACAGAAATCCGGAGCTACCGGAAATGGTCAGCGGACGAGATTCCGTATGGGCGACGTCCCGACTGAACTGCAGGCGAGTGTCATCAAAAGGTTCAGTCTGTTCGTTTCCAGCATTCACGATCCACATTCCCAATGACTACGAGGCCATAAAGGAGGGCATCATGGCAACCCGGTGGTATTTCATGCAGGATGGTTCTCCCCAAGGGCCAGTGCCTGCCAATGTCCTGAAAACCCTCGTTGCTTCCGGCATCATCACTGCGGATTCCCTTGTTCGCCCGGAATCCACCACCCGGTTCGTACCTGCCCGGCAGATCAAGGGGTTGATCAACCCGCCCACCCTCGCTGCAACGCCACAGACGGCCGGTTCAGAATCGACTACTCCTCACCAAACATCAACAGACGATGCGGTCCGGCCTGATTTGGTTCCCCGGCGGCGCGGGCTGGGCCGGATCTTTGATTTCCGGCTGCTGGCGACGGTGGTTCTGGCAGCCGTTCTCGTCTGGCTCCCACTGGGAGCATGGGTTTACTGGATGAACCCCGACCTGATTGGCGTTCTCATTCCAGTCGCACCTGCCGTTGTTGATCAGCCGGTTGCCGTAGTACCGGTCGCAGCTGTTCCTGAAAATGATGAGTCACCACAGCACGAACCTCAGCCCGAAGCCCAAATTGTTCCAGCTGCCAGTCAGGAAGTCGTCGCCGAAACGAAGTCTCCCGCATCAGTACCGAGCGTGGAACTTGATTTCAGCCGGTTCCGGGAACCCAGAATGGTGAAATCGCTTCACAACGGTGACTACGCCCTGCTCCGGTCACAGGAACAGCGGACGTTCACTTACCTGAAAAGGTTCGTCACCGCGTTCAACAGCCAGGAAATTGTGATGGTGCTCCCACCTGAGCATCGGGTGACCCTGCGGGAGATCCAGGACCCGGTCCTGAATTCGCGGATCACTCAGTATTTCGTGCGGAGTTCCCGACTGCAGACGGACATTGTCAATACCCAGATGAACGGGCTGCTGGGTGGATTTGTGGCCATGGCTGAGGTTCGTCGCCGAGGTGGAACCGTGATGGACGAAGTGAATGCCATGGTACAGAGATCTTCAGAGCCGGGACTGGAGTTCGAAGAAGCAGGAGCCAGTGGTGAAGCAGATGGGACCATGCTGGCGTTGCTCACCGTCCAGTCCCCGGATGCGGCCCGGCAGATCTTGAAGGGGATCAACGGATTCATGATGGCAGGGGTGGGAGGCCGCGACCGGCCCCGTCAGGATCTGGAAAACTGGGACGGTCCCCAGTCCATTCAGGATCTGTCGCCTGATGTGCTGCGGAATCTGGAATACGATCTGATCGGCTTTGCTCTGCTCGTCACTGAAGGGGCCCATCAGGTCCTTGAAGACCGGATCGACCGTACCAGACTCCTCCAGTCTGCCCCCTCCCGGAGTTCGCTGACGCTCTACTACGGCAGCCTGCGTGAATACATGCAGCGGTTCGATTCCGAAACCTTGTCGAAGGATGTCCGGCTGTTCGGTCGTGAAATGGAAGACTGGGCAGCGAGATGGGAACCGGCCGACGGTGAAGTCCCTTACGGTCCCATCATGGCTGGGTTCTTCGCGGGGGATTCCGGAGGTTCCTATCTCGATGCCTTTGCGGAATACGACCGGATGATGACCTACATCGCCCAGTCTGGCGTATCGCAGGAACATTCTTCCGAACGGAAGGAAGAAATGGCCATCAATCGCGATAAGGCCAGACAGTATATCGTCGCGATGAACCGGTACCGTCCCGATTTCGTGTTCGACGTCGACTTGAAGGTCCAGCCTCACGAAGTGGCTGCGATGAAACTGCCACACAACATCCTCAATGCGGGACCTGCAACAATAGAGCAGCTTTCTCCAGAACTGCTGGTGGAAGCGGAAGTCGGGCTGACAAAATTTGCCTCACTGGTGGTCGAAGGAGGAAATCTGCTCGTCGAGATGAGTTCCAGTCGCCAGCAGACCGTCAGTCCCGGACAGATGATCGCTTACTACCAGAAACTCGAAGATCACATGCGAACATTCCAGAAAGCAGAAATGTCGCAGGATGTGAAGAAATTCGCGAACAGGATCGAACGCTGGGCGGCCGATGCCTCCACATCGAAACCGAACATGCTCGCTGCCCCGATCCTGACGCACTTCTTCACCGGCAAGCAGGCAACACCGTTCTGTCAGGAGATCTTCTCCGACTACGACCGGTTCATGACAGCCATCAATCAGACCAGCCTCGCCAGCCATTACACAACGGAACAGGCAACAGAACTGACACGCCTGCGGGAAGAAATGCAGACCCCACTGAAAGCGATCAACAAGAAACGGTCCGACTTTGTGTTCAACTTGAAACTGGGCGTCCGAGTGGAACCACCGTCGAACCGAAGGTCTGCCGTCGGTCGTGGTCGGGAATCGAATTGAGACCGTTCGGAGGCAATATGTTTAAAGAACGTCAATGTGCAGACCCGGGATATTGCCGGTATGATGTTGTCGGAGCCGTTCACGGACGACTTCATTCTGACGGAACCCGGCTGGAAAAGCCCCACCCTTTCCGCCCATGTCGTTCTGTCTCCCCACGTCATGCTGGGTAATGTTCTCCGGGCGGTTTCGGAGGAGAATGCCGCGAAGAACCGGCCGGGGATGCAATAATAGTAAAGACCGCCGTTGTGAACACCGATGTCAGATTTCCAACCACAAATATAAGGTTATGACCTGTAATCGACCAGTTGATACACTGCTGCTTTAAATCTTCTCATGCTCGAATAGTTTCCTTATTAAACTAGCTAGTTCTGATGACGGAGGAACGAAAAGCCCAAGAGCATCGTCTTGAGTGGAACGGGCGAACATTGCACCGTTTGGAACCAGTGCCGTATACCGGCGTTGCAGCGGCGGGGCACAGTCAACGTGGAGTTTTTTATCCTGAACGAATGTGCGACATCCGGGCATTGATTCGATCTCAGTTGCGTTGTGGAGGATGTAGACTTCAACGTTCTGATCGACGACATTTTCGGATGATGCACCATTTCGGAAGTCCAATACCTGCTCATTGGACTCTGGTTCAGGGTTCCGCAACTCCTCGGGGACTCGCCACCAACTTCCTCTTCGTTTCCGAGAAGTCCGTTTCAGTACCACTGCATCTGGTGGAAGCGCAGTCAATGAGAGATTGCCTCCTGATTCAGCGATCTCGTCAAGCGTGGGAATCTGATTTTGCCAAAAAGCAACCAGCTCCTTCAACTCCTCCCTAGTCCCTTGTGGAGGAAGACACCCCCCACCGTGTTTCTTCCATAACTCCGTTACCAGATTCTCCACATCAAGTGGAGGGCACGGTGCTATTGTGAATAGCGACTGGCAAAGTTTCGATTCCGGAAGTGCTGAATATCGGTCGTTCAAAATCTTGAGCGCCGCCTTCAATTCTGGCCCCCAAACGACGCTTTGGCCGTCACTAATGAACAGTGGTGCGCAATCTCTGTGTACCCAGTCTGTTGACACAAAAACCTGGCAAAATGGCAGGTACATTAAGTATGTTACATCTAACCGGTGTACCTTGCTGATTCTCGATGCATTTACTCCAATATGATAAAAAAGCTCGATTCGTAATGCGAATGCAACATATGGAGCAAACGTGGACAATGGCGGATTCTTTTCTTGTGCGAAACGGGTCAGGATTGTACTTTTGTCTCTCTCCAGCTGGAATAATTGAATCGCCAAATGCACCTGCTGGTCCGGCCGTAATTTCATCAGCACGGAATCGACAGCATCTATCACATCGGTGAGCGTGCTGCACGTACATTCTTCGAATGCATTTACACGTTTTAAGACGTCAATCACACCTTCGGTTTGATAGGCCACTTCAGCATTCCGCCAATCAACAGCTGCTCGCTGCTCATCTTCGCCGAAGTGTCCTTGTGACCAACGAAGAAACGACTTCGCCTCCAATGTTTCAGGGAAAGCAACCATTACATGACCAGAAACTCTTTCCTTCCCGCCACCGGCCATAACGACCTTCCCATTCAGAAAGACATCCTTTCCCAAGAGATTCATCCGACAGATCGTGGCGTGATGAAGATTTGGCAAGCCTGACCAATCGGGGAATTTGTCTGCGATTTGACGTACAAGCTCTTCTGGTGTTTTCTTCTTCGTCGGCTCTTTGGCTAGGTCAGCTAATGTCTCAAGGTAGAAAATTGGGCAGACATTCGGCCGGAAAAAATGGTCGAAAAGCACGGACTCGTCCACACTAAGGGACTGTAGAAAGGATTTGTCGAAGAGTGCTGTCGGTCCCATAGTGGCTCACCCAAAGTGTACTTTCCAACAGGACAGGCCGGCGAACTGTCAGGTTCGTCAGGAAAGTCGGGATTGTGGCTGAATCTGCATCTGTGAAATCGCCTGATGACCGCTGGTTTCAGCTTGATTGCATTTCGCATGGCAATATGGCGATTGATGCCGATGCGATCCTTAGTCGGTTTCGCCAGCCGGGCAATAATATCGCTGAATGTTTGATGCGGCGAGGTAGCGAAAGCAGTCCATTCGCATGAGATCCTTTACTCGCGAAGAGTTTCACCCCTTTTGGCGGTTGTTCTCCGCTTTCCTACTCTTTGCCGTCCACGTTTGAGCTTCTGGCGGTTTGCATCTAACCGCGCGGTTGCTGGATGTCCTTTCTGTGTTTGAGTGTTTGCCTGTCGTGGCGGGGCGAGACAGGTCAAACACTCAAACGAAAGGACAACTTAACATGGCAACCGCTATCTCCAATAAACCCGTTGCAACGCTTCGTGAACGTGGCGGAATCAAAGCGACCATCTGGAAGAACAGTTCCACCAAAGGGAACTACTACTCCATCGACATCAGTCGCACCTACAAGACCGATGACGGTTATCGCGAGACCCGCAGCTTCTCCGACAGCGATCTGCTCATCGTCGCCCGGCTGGCCCAGAAAGCCTACGACAAGGTCGGTGAACTGATTGGCAAGGATGCCGCCGATCGTCGGGCTGCCGCACAGCAACCTGCTCCCGAGCAGGCCACTGCCTGACGCTGCCCCGGTCGCACTGCCGTTGGCTCCGGTCAACGGCAGTCCCGGCCTCCACGATCGCACAGAAAGGATTTCAACATGACACACTTTACCGTCGGTATTCTGATACCACCACAGGAACTGCCTGATGCTGAAACGCACATCGCCCAACTGATGGCTCCCTACGACGAAGGCAGCAACGTCGAGAACTACATCTGCTATGACCTGAATCAGGCCGATGTCGACCTGAAGATCTGCATCCGTGATCTGGAGCAGCTGATTGCCGAACCCAGACCATGGATCAATGTCGAACGCTGCCAGGCTCGCCTGAACGAGCTGCGGGAGATGACCGCTTTCGATTACTACGAGGAATATCTCCAGTTTCACGACAGTTTCGATGATCAGGGACGTCCGGTTTCCACCCGGAACCCAAAAGCCCGCTGGGACTGGTATGTCGTCGGTGGCCGCTGGGACGGCTGGCTGCACGACCGCAAGTCCACCGGAAACCGCGTCGCCGATAACTCGGCTCCGGTTCCTCATGTGCTGACGAACGAAAAGTTCCCGTTTGTCCTGATTACCCCCGACGGCCAATGGCATGAACGGGGCAAAATGGGCTGGTGGGCCATGGCGACCAACGAGAAAGACGAAGCGATCTGGCACGAGGAACTGCGTCGGTTGCTTCAGCAGTATAGCGATCACCATTTGGTGCTTGTTGATGCCCACATCTGATTAGGAAAGGAGATCAACCATGAATGACATCACTGAAAAACAAACCGATCGTCCGGAAAGCCGGTTCCCTTCCATCTATGCCCGGTTGCCGGATGCTCCCCTGAATACCAGTCCGGTGCCGCACCTGACCAGCCTGTATTCCCGAGTTGGTCGCGGGCCGTATGGCGATGCCCGGTATCGCGGGAACTGCAGCGGGTATCTGATCAAGGACCTGATCAGGTACTTCGACTCCCGATCCGTTCTCGATCTGATGCGGGGTTCCGGCACCTGTGGCGACGTCTGCCGGGAACTCGGACTCCCCTACTCCGAGATGGATCTCCGTCTCGGTCAGGATGCTGCCGATCCGGATGCCTATGCCGGTCTGGAACCGGTGGACTTCATCTGGGCCCATCCTCCCTACTGGCGAATGATCCGGTACAACCGCGATCCCCGTTGCCTGTCCGCATTGCCGACGCTGGAAGCGTTCCTGAACCGGATGCAGTTGATCCTGCACTTGTCGAAACGGGTACTCACCCCGTCCGGCAAGATCGCCATCCTGATCGGGAACTATTCCGACCAGGGCCGCTACATGCCGCTCTCGCACCTGCTCGTGGAACGAGCCATCCGTGAAGGGCTGCACATGGCCTGCACGGAGATCATCCGCTTTCAGCACGGAAACACATCATCCCGCAAGCAGTACCAGAGCAGCTTCATCCCCGGGCTGCACGATACCTGCCTGATCTTTGAAACCACCAACCCTGAAAGGGACTGAACCATGAACTTTGTCTGCACCAATTCTGACTGCGATGAGTCAGCACAATCGACCCATTTCTATTACCGGCTGGACGCCGACGGCTGCGACCGCGTCTTTGACATCATCTCGAAGAAAACCGGCGAGATCGTGGCCCGGATGCCGTTCTGGGACCTGTTTCAGGAAACCCGCTTCGACACGCTGCTGATCATGGCCGCTCTGGACCGGTTCGTAGAACGCGGCGGCTTTCTGCAACGAGCCGCCATCAGCAAGGCCCTGGCGGTCGAATACGACGTGACTTCCGGCAGCGGTGAATATCTGAAAACGGTCGTCCGGGAGGACGACTGATTACCCGATTGATCAACGAACTGACAATGAAAGGAAACACCATGACCAGCTTCAACATCGAAATCAACAAAGACATTCCTGACCATATCTTCGTCGAGGTCGACCGACGGTTCGACGTCGCTATTGAACGCACCCCGGTAGGACTTTCCTTCCGGATCTACCCCCGCACAGGTGGCGAACTCTGGGGTGAACCGTTCACGACTTTTGAAGTGCTCGAAGCAGATGTACTCGCTCTGGAAGCTGCCCTACGGGATACATCGTGATGGTTCCGGCCCGAACCTTCACTCAACTTCAACCAGGAAAGGAACCTGATATGACCAACACGACCAACCTCCCTCCCCGCTCCGGCCGAAAGCTGTCCGAGATTTCCGGGACGCTGCTGTCTCTCGCCAGAGAACTGACCGACTTCGCAAACGAATACACCGAACAGATCAACTTCGAGACCTACGATAGCCTGACGGACATGACCGCCCGGATGCTGGCCTACGCCAATCTGCTGGAAAGCCGTGACCGCCGGGCGTTTCTGCAGGAAGAAATCCACGAAGCGGAAGAACTGCTGGCCCACCTGCGGAAACGGATGTATAGGTCGGATTGACCGAGGGAGGCAGGTTTTCACAACCGATCCTTCGTCCCCTCCTCCGTAGAACTTCATCTGTTCATTTCTGCAGAAGCAGATCTCTGTATCGCACGAAATGGAGGACTGGTCATCGGAGCAGATGCGGAAATGTGGATCGTCATTCATGCAGCCTTCCACGAATGACGCGATGAAGAAACCTCCATTTCTACTCACTCCGGCATCCCGGTCTCCAATCTGTGATTGACCGGGCGGGAAAGCCGTGGCAGTGTCGGACTCAAACTGAAAGGGAGGTCCGTCATGGCCAAGTCACAATCAAATTCAAACTCGAACTCACAGCCACAGCGGAGGGAGAGTGCTCCCAGCCAGACCCGCGCTACTGAATCCCACAACAAACCGGCGGCCACGCTCCGGCACGGCAACCTGAAGTGTGTCCTCTGGAGGAATGAAGGGGAGAAAGGACCGTGGTACGTCGCGGACCTGATCCGCACGTTCCGCACGGAAGCGGGGTTTCAGGAAACCAACAAGGTGAACGCCGAAGACCTGCTACGGGTGGCGTTCCTGGCCCAGCAGGCGTACGGCCAGCTACAGGAACTCAAAGCGGCTGACAAAGCCGCCGCTGATCATGATGGCTTCGATGAACACGCTCCGTACTGATGGAGCATGCTGCTCCTGCCGGTGCCCGCGAGGGCCGTCTCATGAGTGGATGACGTCACCATTCCGCGAGGCAGAAAGCGATCCGGCCCATGGATAAGTCACAACTCAGGCAGTTCACCGGTTCGACGCAGTGGTTCCGCCATAGCTTCAACCGGGCAGTGATCTATACCGAAGGCATCCAGTTTCTGATGGAAGAAGGGAAAGCGTACTGGCTGGTGGACGCCATCGCCTCCCACATCGGGAGCAAGGAGTTCAACAAAGCGGCTGCTCAGGATGATCGCATCGGGCTGATGCACTTCTGGAAGCTGGCTGTCCGGCCAGATCAGACCGCCACGCTCAAAGCGGTGGCGGACAGCGGCGAACAGCCGTTCATCGAACAACAGATCCCGTTCACCGACTTCCCGCTGGAAGAGATCGACATTTGGGCTCAACACAACGGAAACAGCTTTACTCTGATGCTGCCGAGCGAATACTGACAAAGAGATCACGGTTTCCCGGGTACCGCAGCAGATGCTTCCTCATTTGAATGAAGCGGAGTCACCGTGTGGTGAAGGATTTCATGGACAAGTTCATCCAACGTCTGCCCCCGTTTCCGGGCCATTTCCTGCAACCGGTCAATAAGTTCGTCGTCTATTTCAATGGTAATCTCACCCGTCATGAGTGCATGCCTCCATATGTCTGCTCTTCATTTTTCTTGCCATCCCGCTGAAATCGTATTTATGGTGAAAGCATGACACAGGCTTCCATGCATGGCTGATCGCACCTGCAACATTGTGCCCTTTCCAGTTCGGAAAAAGTTTCGCAGCTATGAACCATCTGCGAAAGCAGTCGCGTTGGCTATGAAGGAGGCTCTGCGTCTGGGTGAGCCGATTGACGAACAGACCGCCCGCCGCTTGCTGATCGAACTCTACATCTACGGGTTCGAACCGGAATAGCCGTCGTGAGAAACTCTATCAATCGATTTGCAGAAGTACGATGATACAGAATTCTTCATCGCTGCGCGAAGTTATCATCCTTCTCATCCCCGGCAGGCGTGCTTCCAATTAAACCGAATGGTGGGCCAGACTCTGATGGCATCCACCCCGCCAACCTAGCCTCTTTAATCCAGGCAGCGACATAGCGAGGAGTCAATTGGTCATGGCACCAAAGCCAGCTGATCGTCACAACCAGGGGGGCGCCGTGATTCTCTGCCAATTCAACGATGACGCGATCGCCCATGCCGAGGCCGTTCTGGTAGCGTCGCTTTCCCAGGCACCAACGATAAGTGATGCCATCAACAATGATCTGATGGGAATGCTTTCTTGGAAGTGTCATCTCAAAAGTCCGGTTTCGAGTGTCCGATTGTACCCGCGAGAGAAGATCAGTTTCAATTACGGATATGAGTGATGGATAGCTGATGCCGGATGAGATTGAGTCAAATTGTATGTCATCGGAAAAAGATAATCAGCTTCAATTGTCACAGTCTGGCAAAGGCTGTCTTCGGGAGACATATGGAAGAGGTGAGGCGGAAAAAACAGGGCGTTGACGGCAACCGGGGATGAGCGTTTACTTCAGAGGCTGGGAGTAGCCAGATGTTTTTTCCCGCCGGGAAAAACCGCTGACCAACCTTGCGGTTTGGTTCAGCGGCATCTGGTCAGGAGAGCACTTCGTAGCTCCCCCGACACCCCCATCGAATGACCATTCTTCACACTGCGATGCCATTCTGTCGAGGAGCCCTGATGAACTCCCCCGAAAGTCAATCCCCTGCCCGCTTCCAACGGCATGGCCGGCCTCGGAAGCCTCTTGATGAATTGCGAAACATCGAACTGCGACTGTACCTGACGCTTTCCGAGAAAGAACGGCTCGATACCGAGGCTCATGCTGTTGGTTTGCGTCCTTCCGAGTATGTCCGTCGAGTCGTGCTCGAACAGCGTCTCACCACAATCGAACGCTGTTCCACCGGCAATCCCCGGCTCCTGCTGGAGCTGAACGCCATCGGCAACAACCTCAACCAGGCAGTACGTGATGTTCATGCTGGTTCCACCCGTCAGCATGACTGGGAAGAGCTGCACGGACTGCTGGAGATCGCGCTACAGCGTGTGGCGTACGGAGATGACGACGATGTTCGTTGAGATTACCCGGGGCCGGTCGTTCAAGGGGCTGGCACAATACTGCCTGCATGATGTCGACCGGAAGGGGGACAGCCGGGTGGCGTTCATCGAGACGCAGAACCTCGGCACCGATGATCCCCAGCTGGCATGGCGGATTATGTCGGCCCGGCATTACCTGCAGGACGAACTCAAGGAGAAGGCGGGGATTGGTCGGGGCGGAACAAAGGATGGCAAACCGGTCGGCCATGTCGTCATCAGCTGGAAGAAAGAGGAAGCGGAGGCAGAACAGCTCAACCATCAAGGGATGCTCCATGCTGCTCACGGAGCTTTGCAAGCGATCGGGGCCAGTGACCGGCAGGCGCTCATCATCGGGCATACCGACACTCCCCACCCCCATTGCCATATTATTGTGAACCTGATCGGTGACGACGGTCGTCTGAAGAAAAACTGGAAGGAGCGGGAGAAGCTCAGCAAGTTCGCCCTGCAGCGCGAACGCGAGATCCACGGAGAGGCGCTCGTTCAGCAACGGGAAAAGAACTGGCGCGACCGGGAAGCGGGCGAGAAGCCGGTTCCGGTGAAGAAACAACCCCGGAATCTCTACGAACTGGAAAAGGTCGCCAAACACTGCCCTGACACACAGAAGTTCGCTCGCGACCATAAAAAGCAGTTGGCGGACCTTGCTCAGTCAAAGGAATCCCAGACGGACCGCCACAAACGCCATCAGGAAAGGCTGCGGCAATGCCACGCGGAACGGAAACGTCGCATCATACATCAAGCCGACCAGCAGACCCGCCAGAGTCAATGCGACATCCGCAAAACCTACCAGCAGCCCTGGAAGGAACTTCTCAACAAACAGGAAGCGGCCCGCTTGGCGTTCCAGCAAAACGAACAGACGCTGAAAGGTTCGCTCGCCAATGCGATGCAGCTGATTGACTGGAAGCAGGTGCTCCGCCGAAAACGGGAACCAGACCAGCTTAGACTGGTGGATGCGTTCCAGTTGCTGACGAATGAATCCGTCCGGAAAGAGAAGTTACGGAAACAGCAGCAGGTCGAGCAGGAGAAGCTCCGCGCCCGACAGCGGAAGGAAGAACAGGCCAAGGCCCAGTCCCTCCAGCAGGAGCGGGCGGTCAAGCTTCGCGAAGAACGCAAATCCTACCTGCTCAAAGCGGAAGCCATGAAACAGCGACAGCGAAAAAGCCAGGAGCGTCTGAAAGAACAGCAGCAGGTGCTCACCAAGCGTCGGAACGATGTGATCAAGTCCCACCAGAACCGGGAACGCCAGCGGAAACTCGACTGGGCCCGGAAGATGCTGCTGCGGGAGGAAGAGGAACAGCAACAGGCCAACGACAACCGGGCGAAATCTCCGCAGAAACCCCCAGCACCGCAGAAACCGAAGGTCATCGCTACAGAACAGCATCCGCAACGCGAACCTGAAGCTGTGAAGCAACCTGTTCAGGAGAAAGCTAAGCAGGAACCGGTCGCCAGCCACGACCAGAAACCGACCCGCATCCGCCGCGAACGCAAGGAACGTCAGCCTCGGCAACCCAGAGAACCACGTCGCCCACGCGAAATCGAACAGTCAGCCCCACCGCAGGAGCAGCAGATCCCCAGAACCAACCCCGCAGATCTGCTGCCACAGAATGAAAAGACGGCCGATGCCGCCAAACAGATCGATGATTTCCGGGAACGAATGATGAAAGAATTGAACGAACGGTTTGAACAGGATCATGATCGGGACCACGACCGGAGATAACACCAGATGTCCTGAGACATGACCTTCTATTTGCCAGTTTGTCGTCGTGCGGCCCATTTGCGGCAGAACCCGAGGAATGCGGCGTCGGCGTTGCGGGGTGGTTCGGCTCCGGACATGCTCAGCCAGCTCCGCCACTCCCGTTCCAGCTCGTAAATATCCCAGCCGGGAGCGTCCAGACGGGCTGCATGGTAGGTGTCGGGGTTGAGCGGCGGGATGATGACTTCGGATTCAGGGGCAGTCAGTGAAGGAATAGTTCCCCGGTTTTCGAAGATGACGATGTCTCGTCTCACTCCGTTCTCTTCAGCAAACCGGACGCGGTAGTCAGGCATATGGCTGGTGAGCTGGTCGTCGTGGATCACCTTCCCCACCAGCCTGCGGAACTCCTTGAGCGTGGAACCTGAACCGCACTTCTTGCGAAGCAGATCGAGCGAGATTCGCCATTCGGACTGATGGCCGCAATGTTTACGAGCCAGTTCGTACATCCGGCGTTCAATCGGCTTTCGCAAGCGAAAGTAATCTCTGTGAAGCGTGAGCACTTCCTTGGACTTAATGGCGCTGAACACCCAATCTGAAAGCTTGACTTCAACTTCTTGCATTCGACCGTCCCGGGTTTCCCTGACGATTTTCGCCCGTTCGATGATCCCGAACGTCTCGAATTCCTCCTTTCCGCCGGTCACGATGTTTGTGCTGATGCGGGTTCCCGAAAGGCGTTCCATCGCGGCTTTCAAAGCGGCATACGCCTGCCCGGTTGTCTCCCGGTTGGTGGCTTTCAGCAGATCGTGGGCTTTGAACCGGATCACCTGAGAGTACGGCTTTCCGTCATTGATCGCAGACATCAGGTGCGAGATGCAGTAGATCAGGACGTCGCGGTCATGCACTGTCGCCAGCCCGTCCGAGGATGGTTTGATCTCGATGAATTTTCCGCTGTGCTCGTACCGGCGGACACGGTGATCCGGCTTGGTGGAGAGGCTGAAGATCGGGTGTTCCATGGACGCCACGTCCCCCTTGGGCGTTGCGTCGAACACATCAACGACGAACAGGTCCAACGTCGGGTGACGTTCTGGCAGCAGTGGAGAGCGAAATTCAGCAAGCGTTGACATGGCCCGACCAGTGAGCCAGATTCCGCAGGCCGGGTCAAGCAGTTTCGATGCATCACACACCCGACACGGAAATTCGAAGTTTCAAACACCATGAGTGAATTTCGATGGATCACACACAGGGGCAGGACTTCGTGGGTTTACACACACTCTTTCGATGCTTTGCACACCCGGTATCGAAGGTTTACACACCGACTCCCGAAAAATCATCAGGAAAGCTGCTACGTTCAGAGCCGTTCTGAAAACGTAACACAGATTCTAAACACTGATTTAACACCAGTCGCCTGGCGATCGTGTTGCTGTGGTTCCGTAACGTCGTGTCGGCAGAAGCACAGAAAGCATACGGGCAGTAGGAAAAGGAATGATGGGCAGGCGGCGGCCCCCTGCTCCCGGTGATCCACAAACTTCCTTTCCCATCGCCCCGGTTCTGCTTGGTGAACGGCAGCAAATCGCGCTACGTTGTCGGGATGATGTCCCGGGAACAGGAACTGGAAGAATTCAAGAAGCTGGATCTGTGCCAGTATGCCGCCTCGCGCGGGTTTGTGCTGGATCGTCGGCAAAGTTCCCGATCGTCTGCTGTCCTGAAACATTCCAATGGGGACAAGCTGATCGTGGCCAAGAACCGCAACGGTCAGTTCATGTACTTCAATGCCAAAGGAAACGACAACGGCACGATCATCGATTTCGTGCAGTCCCGGGAACGGTGTTCTCTGGGGGAAGTTCGCAAACTGCTTCGGCCGTGGCTGAATGGAACCGCCTCCCCTCCTCCGACATCCCAGACATTGCCGATTGACCTGCAACCCTCCGAACATGATGCTGCTTTGGTGCTGGGACGCTGGCTGCAGGCCAAGCCGATCGGACAAACGCATCCCTATCTCGAAACAGTCCGTCACATTCCGCGAGCGGTCCTGAAGCATCCGATCTTTGAAGACCGCATCCGGATCGATGCCCGGGGAAATGCCCTTTTTCCGCATTACAATCAGGCGGGACTGTGTGGGTTTGAGACGAAGAACATCGGTTGGACGGGGTTTTCTCCGGGGGGAATTAAGGGGCTCGCGTGTTCCCGACCTCGTTCGGATGACCGGGAAATGGTGATCTGTGAGACGTTCATCGATTTACTGAGCTATGCGACGCTCAGAGGGATCGACGGGAAGCGACTGTTCAGCACCGCTGGTCAGATCAGCCCGCTCCAGGCGGAATGTCTGCGATCGGCAGTCCTGAACATGCCCGCTGGTTCCCGTGTCGTACTGGCACTCGACCACGACGACGGAGGAAAGACCCTCGCCGAGCAGATCCGCGACGCACTGGCCCAGACCGGCTGCGACATCATCGAAGATCTCCCGCTGCAACCAGGTGACGATTGGAATGATGTGTTACGGCAATCCGTACCGCCGCAGGATCGTGTTCCCGGATTGTCGTGACATCGTATTGACGATACTGCAGAAACCCTCAGGAAATCAGATTTTGACGTCCGCCGATGGACTGTGGTATGATGAACGAACAGGAGAAATCGCCATGCAACTTGAATTTCCGAAGGATGTGGAAGCATCCATTCAGGCCAAAGCCGCTGCCGCCGGGTTCAAAACCGTCGAGGAGTTTATTCTCGATCGGCTGGATCTCGACGAGGACAAAACGAACATCCCGACACTTCCCCATGACCAATGGGTGAAGAAACTCGATGCCTTTGTCAAAAGGCAGGTCAGCCGTAATCCGCACTTCGACGACAGCCGTGAGAGCATCTACCCGGTCCGCTGATGACAATTCTTATTGACGCCAATCTCCTATTGCGGCTCGTAGAGACGCAGTCTCCTCGCTCTGCCGAAGCGTTTCAGGCGGTCCGTCTGCTGGGACAGCAGCATTCGCTGATCATTGTTCCGCAGGTTGTCTACGAGTTCTGGGCCGTCGCGACCCGCACTCTTCCCGCGAATGGTCTAGGAATGTCAGTCATTGAGGCGGACCAAGCGCTCCAGGAAATGCTGGAGTTCTTCCCCCTCATTCCCGACGAGCAAGGAATCCTGGACCACTGGCGAAGCCTGGTGCGGCATTACGGAGTCAAAGGTGTCAAATCATATGACACCCGGCTGGTGGCCGCGATGAAACAGCACGGCCTCACGCACTTGTTGACGTTCAATGCGGGGGATTTTACCCGCTATTCCGGGATCACAGTTCTCACGCCGGAAGCCGTCATTCAAGGCCAATAAGCCGCAGAATCGTATTCCCACATAGCTGTAACATCGTGTTCACGTTCCATTCAACACGCCTCCATCAAGTCGGCTCAAGCAATCGGCGATGTGCTTTGATAGCCCGCTTCAGTCCGGGCGTGGGAGATTTCGGATTGAGCATTGCATTCACGAATTGCTGCTGATCATCCGTGGTCAGCGTAATGACCTCGTTCTCCATGATCGTTCGTTGAGCTTCTTTCAGCGATGCCATCACCACGAACTCGGGAACGCTTTGTCCCCGTAAAGCTGCGGCATGCTCAATGACCGAGTAGTTCTGCGACGTCAGTCTGATTTCCATTCGTGCGGTTTTGTTGTCCATGATGACTGTCCTCTCCAGATCTCATCGTACAACAATTCACCGTCCAGATAGCAGGATTTCTTGAAGCCCCTCTTTTCCTCTGCGTCTCCGTGAAATCGTATCGTCGTGTTCACGGCAGTCCGCAGTTCCGGATTGTCGCACCAAATGCTCGCCAGGCGGATCGCGTCCGACTTGTCAGCAATGCAGAAGAGTCATGGCAACATCCCTGCCTGGTACTTCAACGCTGGCCGCAGTCATTCCGTATCCCGTTAGCCATGTTTAGCCAATTCGCCTCGTATCAGGTGAAACTGTTTCAGCTTTGTAGAAGCATCCTGGGGCGTGTTGCTGTAACTCCGCATCATCGTAATGCCGGATTTCCGATCTTACGACGGATCGTGTTCACGGAGTGGGGGCCGAACAACGAATTTCGCTTGTCTTTTCTGGAGCGGGTGGCAGCGTTCCATCAGGTCCGGCGAAATGCGGGAGGAGGGGGCTCACACACGATATCCCGTCAGCGAAGTGTTGTTACGTCGGCGACGCTGAGACACTTCTTTCAGGATAAATCGTAATCCGCAGCGTACCTCCTGCTTTGCCCATGCGTTCAAGTGTCTCAGGCGAGATCGCCTGATTGAATTCCCAAGGTTCCAACCCGCAATCGTAACCGATATTGAAATCCCGTTTGGTGCAGCGGTTCCAGATTGCGAGGAGGGGGCATCCAGAGACTCGATTACAGTGAGTATCGCCGCGATGTTCGAATCCGGCTCAGTATGCTGTTCATCTGTTTCGAATGTCGCGATCCAACTGGAATCATCCCTTTGGGTGACGTGCAAAGAATGCACACCACCAGCCTCCAGTGCTGCAGCAATCGGCGACAGGTCATCCGGTGAAGCAAGGTCCAGATCACAATTCAGATAGTGGATGATTCCGTCCATGAAAAACCTCTTGCCACAATCTTCTGGTTGAACAACAGCCACAGGCACCATATCCCGATGATACGACAACACAGAAACCCGGTGGATCGCATTTCTGTGTTGCTGTATCACATTTCACGATCGGACATTTCTTTTCCCACTGCCCCCGCTGAAATGGGCCGTCCCAAATTTGGGACGATCAGACCTGCGCTACCGGCAGGCCAGCTCAGGTCCATTTGCGGATTGTGGGAGGAGGGGGATTTCTGCCCCAGATCACTCTGTCCCAAATTTGGGACGGCACGCCTGTCGGCGTTTTTCGAAGCGAAACGGATTACAGATGACGGTCGAGATCCATCATCTCGTGGAGCACTCGCCGAATTCGCACCTCGATGTCGTTAAACGTATAGAACGCGATGTGATGCTCAATCCGCACTGACCAATAGTGGGGGAGCAGGTCCGCTCGCTGTTGTCCCGCTTCAGGATGCTGCGAGAGCTTTCGGATTCCTTCTTCCAGTAGATCCAGATAGCGGTCTGTCTGCCGGGAACCCCAAGTCTTGTAGGTATACGTGGCGATCCCGATCAGGTCGCGTTCGGCTGCCCGGTCCTGAACGAGTTTACGCATCGGTCGCGGAGATCCCTGCCTGCTGACGGGCTGCCTGGCGGATCTTGGCGAAGTCCACTTCACCGGCGTCGCCGCTGCGTTCTCCTGCCATCAAGGCCTGAATGAGTGCCTCCCGCTTTTGCTCCTGCTCTTCGAGCAGACGCAATCCTGAGCGGATCAATTCGCTGGCATTACTAAACCGCCCCGAGGCGATCTGCCGATCAATGAAACTCTCAAAATGATCGCCCAAGGTGACGCTGGTGTTTTTGGACATGATGCTCCTCACAGGACTGTAACACCCAACAATACCATTTCTTGGTATCTCTGGGCAATACTTTTATGAGGCAGGGGCTTGTCGAGCCAGCCGTCCCAAATTTGGGACGATTACCTGCCGGTGAGTTTTTCGATTGTGATGGCCGTAATGCAGGGGCTTTCTTCGGGGATGTCGACGTTTCGTTCGTCGGTTTCCTGCAGCCAGCGGAGGAGGCCGCTGCCGATCAGTTCTCCCAGATCGCGAAGATGACGCCCTTCGATTGTGATCAGCAGTTTCGATAACCCCTGAATGCCCAACTGCACCTGACCGGCGTCGCGGACGCGGATTTCGCGGAGGTCGCTGTAGGCGTAGCTGATCGTTTCGCCGGTGCGGAACTGCAGCTGGAACATCAGCGGCGGCATTTCACCAGTGCGGATTGATTGCCAGGGACTGGGAGGAGGGGCAGCAGGCTGCAGCAACGACTGTGGCCGGTTCCCGAAGATCTCTTCACGACGCTGATCCGCAAACGCTCTGGCGGCAGATTTCATGGCTTAACTCCTGCTGAGGCCCATGGACGAGCCATACCCGATGGACCGTCCGATCTCCCGTTCACGCTGTTCGAGAGTGGAAAGACGTTCCCGATGATTCTCCACTCGGTCGCGGAACCACGACACAAACCGTTCTCGCACGGACTGCCGGGAAGTTCGTTCGTACTCCCACGTCCGTTCCGGTTCGTGGGACTGTTCGGTTTCCGGTGCTTTCACCAGTTCCGTGGCGGAAAGCTGTTCGCCGGAGCGTTCGATCGCCCGGCGGATACGGGCTTTGTTGTCGACGTAGATCGCGACGTCTTCGCTTCCGCGTGAGACCGTGACGTAAAACTGTTTGGCATTGATCGCGGGGAGGGAGTCGGAACCCATCGCGGCAATCGCAATGTTGCGGTCTTTCCCCTGACTGGCATGACTGGTGATGACATACCCCAGATCCAGATGCCCATAGTCCCGATGAACCGTCATGCCACTTTTCAGGATCAGATGCCCTTCGGGATCGATTTCCTTGATCTCATCCAGCCGACCGTTCGCAATCCGCCGCTGGCTGTCGTGGGCCGTGCCTCCCAGCGTGAACCGCACCTGATCACCGACGGAGAGGTTCAGTTCTGTTTCGCGGTAGACTTCAAACCGGTCCGCAACATCGGCCGGAAGGAATTTTCGATCCGTGCTGTTGAGTGACGTCAGTTCCACACGGCCATCGAACACCCCAGCCACCCGCCAGCGTTCGCCCCGGTTGAACCCACCGACTACGTTCTGATGAAACTGAACGACGAGATCCTTTTGATCGAGATAGGTGACCGGTTCCCCCTTCTGAGCTTCGGAGAGGTTGAGCGACACCAGTTGCTTCACCGCCTGTTCATCCTCGCTCAACACCCCTCGTTGCCGCAGGCCATCGCGGATCTGGGCGGTCACTTCCCTCCCTTCCTTGTGCGTGGGAGCAACGACCAGCGTCGATTTCCCCTGATCACGGGCGGCCAGAGCCTGTTCAGCAGCCATCGTGGGCAACTGGTCCGGCGATACTTCTTTGATCTTTCCAAGCTGGTCGAGCAGATCGAACCCGGCCAGCAGGCCGGTCTTGCCGGTTTGTTGATCGACTTCATGCCCCTGGCTGATCAGCTTCACCGCCTGCTGATAATCCCCTTTCTGACGCTGAATGGTTTCCACCCGGGCAATGTTCAGTCCCGCTTCTTTCTCCAGCAATCGCAACGCTTCGCCACGACGGGGAGAAGCATGCTGCCGGGTGTCCCCTGAAAGAATCACGCGGGCGTTCTGGTCTTTCGCGATCCGGAACAGCGTACACATCGATCGCAGATCGAGGAGTCCGGCTTCATCGATCCAGAGCACCTGATTTTTCACGAGCTTCTGCAGGTTCTCGTTTCGAAGCAGATGCTCGACCGTCTGGGCATGCTGGAACCCTTTCTCCTGCAGCACGTCCCGGGCGCCTGTGGAGGGAGCGAACACATGCACCACGTTCCCGTTGCTCCAGATCGCATCGACGGCCTCCTGCATCAGGGACGTTTTGCCGGTTCCGGCCCCACCCGTGATCGCGGTGACGGTATCACGGGACGTCAACACATGTCGGACAGCGTCTTTCTGCTGCTCGTTGAGCCAGTCCCGGGAGAACTCGTATTCCCGGTGTCCGATCGCTTTCCGGGTTCCTCTCCCATCCCGAGCAAACCCGATCATCTCCTGCTCAGCGGTGAGAATTTCCTTTGTTGTGACCAGTTCCCGGTCGGCTCCCTCCACGTTCCGCTTCCGCTGGATCACCTGCAACTTGTCGAACGCCTGCTCCATCTGTTCGGGAGAAATGGTCACTCCCTGTTCGAGAGCAGTCCCAATGACCTGATGCCGCTCCACGGTCGATTGCCGGAACAGGTGGTGTTCCAGAGCAAACGTCAACGACTTCTCCGCGAGTTGGTGCTCATTGACCTGCTCTCGGGAAAATCCTTTTCCTACCAGCCCCCCGAATGTCTCCCGCTCCTGATCACTCAGACGGGAGAGCCATTCGTTCCGCAGCTGATCGATCGATGTTCCCGCATCCTTCTTCTCGCGGGTCTTCTTGCCGAGCCGCCCTTTTTCAGCGGCGTTGGTGATCCCGTGCAGCTGGGCATGTTCCTCGATCTGTTCCGTCCGGCGGCTGAACTTTTCGATGGTCTCCCGCGTGATCCCGGAAATCTCCCAGCCCGACTTCAGACGACCACTCTGGCTAAACTGGGTCCGTTCGACGCGATACCCCAGTTCCCGTTCCAGCGTCCGGGCGAGTCTCGCTTCGAACTTCGCCTGTAAACTGGGACGTTGCCGGATGATCTCCTCGAACTCTCCGGCGTAATGTTTGCCATCCTGTTCGGTCCAGTTGATCACGAACGCATGGATATGCAGATGCGGATCGGGTTTCCCTTCGACGGGTCGCGACGTCTTGTGCAGGAAGTCGGCATAGATCAGTTTGCCGGTTTTTGTCCGGTCGCTGGTGTTGGCCCGGCCATTGTCCCGCACCCGCCGCATCATCAGCGGTTCGACGTCGCGCTGCATCGTCTCATGGACGGCCTTCTTCAAAGCACCCACGATCCGTTCATCCTCCAGAATTCCCCAGGCGAGGGAGACCGACTTGGGAACGGAGAACGTCAGATCGACGCCGGGCCTTCGATCGGCCCGGTTGCGTTGTGTCAGATTGACACCAGTGACCGGATGTTTTCCGGCGAGGAGGGAAGCAAACTGTTCCCGCGTGACGGCCGTGCCCTGATCCAGTCCGAGTAGCTTGGCCCCCTGACCATGCCACTGCCCGCCCACTTCCTGACCGAGGTAATAGTCCCCCTGTGTCAGGACGGTTTCGAAGTATTGCCGGGTGGCAGCGACGTTGGTGCCCTGTGTGGCCATCAGCATGAAAGGGGCCTCCCACCGGAAGACGAAGGCGGATACGAATGTCTGATCCGCGATGCAGAAAGAGGAGTCTGAGCAGGCAATCTCATGAACCGTAGGCGCGACCAGGAGTGAGGTCAATTGGGGGTCTGAAAAACAGAAATACTCAGATAGGCTTGTCTCCTATGCAGTGCATAGGCCGGTTCAAGAGTGAACCTATCACAGCCCCCCGGCAACCCGATTCGCAATGGTTGCAACGGTTCATCCACAGGGAATCGGATCGCTGGTTGAGTGCAGGGAATGACGCTCCACGGAGCGAATAACGAGCGTATGCAGCGTCCGTCCCAAATTTGGGACGGTGAAGAATGAAGCCCATCGTGTGGCCACTGAGAGCCACTTTTTTCATTCTTCTTGGCAGCAGGATCGACGCGGTGATATCCTC
The DNA here is from genome assembly GCF_051466335.1 of Planctomicrobium mucosum. Lineage (NCBI taxonomy): Bacteria > Pseudomonadati > Planctomycetota > Planctomycetia > Planctomycetales > Planctomycetaceae > Planctomicrobium > Planctomicrobium mucosum. Next base: position 80,406 of record NZ_CP195793.1, read on the forward strand.
AAAATGCACGAATAACGATGAGGGAACTGCCCATGATGATCGAATTACAGACCGATCGAGACGTCAAATCCCAGGCCATTGCTGCCGGGTTTGCCACGGTGGAAGACTATTTAATGACGTTACTGGACCGGGACGCTGAGCGCATCGCGATTCAGGCTGGGCTGGATGACATCGCTGCCGGGCGGATGCATCCTTGGGAAGAAGTCAACGCTGAAATCCGCCGCGAATTCGGTTTTGATCCCCGGACGTGAATTTTTGCGTCCTGATCACTCACTCGGAGAAACACGATCTCCCCTGCAGTAAATCGTGGTAATTCGGTTCTCAATTCCTGACAGCTCGCTCAATCAGCTCCCGCAGCAGTTCCGCAATCGGAACATCCTGCTGAAAACAGTGCAGCTTGAGCCGCTTATGCAATTCGGGATCGAGATCGATCGTCAGGCGTTTGAGTCTGACGGGAGGTTGTTCGGCTGGAGGAAGACGGGTTTCGACCCATTGGTCGGCTGCCGGGTTCTGTTTGGGGCGAGCGGTGATGTTGATGCGTTTGCTCATGCGAACCTCTTCTGTGCAGTGCGACGACCGACGGTCCGTCGGCTGGGTGTGCGAATTTTTCGTAATGCAAGCAGTTCATCCACGAAGTTCCGGATCTCCTTGAACCCCTTGCGATCCTGATCGCTCGTCACGGTGTCCCCGGCAGCCAGAGATTCCGCGAACGCCACCCGTTGGGCGATATCGGCTTCCAGCAATGGCACATCCAGTTCCTTGAGCGCCCGCCGCACGTCCCGGCCAATGGCCGTCGCTCCGACCTTCCGGTTCACCATCAGGCAACATGGCAGATCCGGGTTGTACAGCTTCACAAGGTCCACGGTTTCTGCCGCAGCCCAGACATCGAGCGGGCTTGGGAGGAGGGGGATGACGACCATCTCAGCAGCCAGCAGGATCGATCGAGCCAGTTCGGCGATGCGCGGAGGGGCGTCAATGATGATCTCGTCATAATCTCTGGCGAGTAATGGAACTTCCTTGTGGATGGACGCCTTCGGCATCCCGACCACCGTGAAGGTCGGTTCTTCCCGGCAGTTCGCCCAGGCGAGCGCACTCCCCTGCGGATCGGCATCAATCAAGAGCACTCGCTGCCCGCGCCGGGTCAATTCAGCGGCGGTATGGATGGATAACGTGGTCTTACCCACGCCCCCCTTTTGATTGAGAAAAGCTGTAATCATGAATGTCGTGTTTCTGTGTCCCCAGTGATACGGGAACACGACACCACGCTACACCGGTTCGCAGCCGAGCGCAAGCACTGATTTGAGAGGCGATATGGATATCAACGAGGAGCGGAAGTGTGACGAAAGCTGATGGTTATTGTGCGGTCTGCGATTCCAGCTTGCGCAGGCGGGATTCAAGATCCGTATTCTGATCCTGTAATTGATTAATCGTTTTCTGCTGGGACTGGACATCGGTCTCCAGCTGTTCGATGGTCTGCTGCTGTTCCTGCATGGCCCGGATGAGAGGAGGGACCAAGCCGATATAGTTGACAGATTTGGTACGCAACTCATCCGGTGCGGTTTTCACCAGTTCCGGAAAGATCTCTTCAAGTTCCTGCGCCATCACGCCGAACTTCGTCTGGTTGTGCTTGTCGTCGATCATCACGAAGCTGTAGGTCTGCACCCGGCTCAACAGGTCCAGCATGGGACCACGCTCAGACAGGGGATGAATATCCTTCTTCAAACGCCGATCGGAGACGTCGGTGATATCGCCCGTATAAGCAATGTCACCGACCACATCCAGCGCCACGGACGGGGTGGATTTGCCGATGGCCAGAGAACCGGCCGAGGAAAACGCGGCCAGAACGGCTCCGCTGCTGCCCTGCCATTCGGTCAGGTTGGCGGTTTGCGATGCCGCGCCTTTGACGATTTGGCCAATCGGGGCTGCAGAAGTGGCGTTGATTTGCAACATGCCTCCGGGTGTCTCTATTGATCCAATCCCCACTCGTCCTCCATCCGGAGCAAGCTGGATGTGATAGCCTGTATAAGGACGGAGGATCGTGGCCTGATTAAAACCTCCTCTGAACAGTATGGTATTGGCGTTAGAAGACTCCAAAATAATATTCTGTGATCTGCCAATGTTTAACGTGCCTGGCACACTGAGAGAGAGTGACCCTGAAATTCCTTCAATGCGATGGGCAAGCACGGAGTAGCCGGGAAAGAGCACCCGTCCAGAATGAATGTTGAGATCGGCAGGAGTCCCAATGGGATTGGTAAAGTAAAATCTCGTGTGCGCATTGTTTGTTGCATCTCGCAATCTCAGGACGTCATCTCCACCCACCGTGGCATCAATCTGCAGTCTGGCACCAGGCGAAACGGTGTTGATTCCCACTCGTGAAACTGCCGAATTGAAGACAAAACCCGATGCGGCGTTAAGCGATCCGGAATCGTTGAACAGAACTTGTTGATTGCTGCCCGGCGCAGCGAACGCTCCCATTCCACTCGCCGGGTTGAAGCAGTTGTTGCCGTCGCTGTCACAATAGGCCGTCGCGCCAATCGGACCTTCGACATCAAGCTTGAGCACCTGTGCGCCCGTGCTGGCCGGGTTTGCTGTACCGATGCCGACCTGCCCGTAATCGTTGATGATCATTTTCGTGGTCAGGGTCTGCAGCGTCGTGCCGGAAGATTCTGCATCTGAGGTCTGGAAGAAAATCGAACCGCCGCGTGCAATCCCCGTTGCAGCGCCGCCAGCAAACGTGATGCTTCCTCCATTCCGATTACTGTTCGCTGCATTGGGACCTCTGAGGATGCTACCGCCTTTACCCGCGTCAGTTGCTCCTTCATACTCCCCCAGAACGACGCCATGTGTTCCGGGATTCATCTGAATTCTCTGTCCCCAGCCGTTAATAACCATCCCATAGCCGTTTGACGCAAGAAGATTCAATGCAAAGCTGGAGCCGGGCGACAGATAGGTTCGATATTGATCTCCTGCTCCGCCATTGCGGAAATAAAGCGATCCTGTCCCGATCGCCCCCAAGACTTCAAGCTTCACATTCGGCGTCGCTGTTCCAATCCCCACATTTCCCGCGCTCGTGAAAACAAACGTCCCTACGCCCGTCAACGCCGAAGAATTGTTGAACTGAACCGCCCCTTCCGGCCCTGCCGCCGCAACGCCGCTGGCGGGGTTGAAGCAGTGATTTCCATTGACATCACAATAAGCCGCTGCCCCGACTTTGCCATCCTTACCCACACGAGCCAAAGTCGTGCTGTCACTGTCCCACCACTCGGTCAGATGGGCTGATTGGGACGTCGTCCCCTGGATGATCAAGCCTTTTGCTCCGTGACTGGCAGCATTGATGTGCAGCATCCCGTCCGGAGCTGAAGTACGAATTCCCAGCCGACCGCCGTTGGTTAATCGAAGTTTCTCGGTTGCTGGCGTTCCCGTACGAAAAACAATGCTGTAGTCGTCAAATGCACCAATTGTAAACTCGCTGACAGTGGGGGCCGAGTAAAGACGGACGATGTTGTCCCCCGAGCGTCTGAAGGCAATTCCCTGCGTGAAGGCTCCCGAATGGTCGATCAAGATGTTCCCACCGAGATTTGATCCATTATTGCTGATTCTCAAATTTCCTGCACTCACATGCAGCTTTTCAATCGGGGTTGCGGTCCCGATCCCCACCCACCCTGCGCTTGTATAAACAAAACTCGCATTCCCTGCCAGCGCCGACGAATTATTGAACTGGATCGCTCCCTCCGGACCAGCCGCCGCAGCGCCACCGCCCGGAGTGAAGCAGTGATTGCCGTCGCTATCGCAATAGGCCGTCGCGCCAACTGGGCCTTCGACATCGAGCTTGAGCACCTGCGCCCCTGTTGATGACGGGTTGGCTGTGCCAATGCCCACCTGACCATCGGGTGTGATGATCATCTTGGTGCTGAGATCGCGCAGGGTTGTGCCACTAGCGCCAACATCCGATGTCTGAAACACGATCGACCCGCCCCGCGCATTACCAGTGCCGCGCCCACCGGCGATACTCAGGCTGGCTCCGGCGATGTCGGTTCCCTCACCACCAGTCGCGTTGATGATGAAATCTGTCGGCTCCGCCACTGTGACCGGCCCGAAATAGGCGGATCGCAAGCCATGAGGCCTGTGTTTTCCCCCCAGAACCAGCTGATTCGACGCAGTCGCTTCAGCCTGATAGCCAATAACAACTGAACCAGCATAATTAACTTTACTGTTGCGGCCGATTACGATCGCATTATCCGTCAGCGCACTGGTTCCTTGCCCGCCGATCGCAATACTGCCTGTATTCACAGCAGTGCCTTGACCGAGCGCAACCCCACCATAAGCGTTTGCCTTTGCACCGTTACCGATAGCGACATTATTGCCACCGCCTTGATTCAGTGTTAAAGCACCAAAGCCAATCGCGATAGAACTTGATCCTGAAGTCGATGCATTTCGACCAATGGAAACGGAGTTGCCTGAATTCGTAACAGCGCCAATACCCAAGGCGACATTGTTCGACCCGCTGATAAAAAGGAATTTATGCCCACCGACGCGCAAAACATCAGATTCGTTGGCGAAATTGACATGACCGCCGGTATTGATGTTCCCCTCGCTCGTGTAAATGAAATTCGCATCTCCCATCAGCGCCGACGAATTATTGAACTGGATCGCTCCTTCCGGCCCGGCGGCGGCAACGCCGCTGGCGGGGTTGAAACAATTTGAGCCGGAGGTGTCGCAATAGGCGGGAGCCGCAATTCCACCCGACGCATTGACGAACGCCAGGGCTGCGCCGTTGCTGTCCTGCCATTCAGTGAAATTCGCACTCTGCGGCGTTTTCCCCCTGATCACCAGACCGGGCTGCGAACCAGCAGAGGTCATGTTGATCTCCAGTTTTGCTTCCGGTGTCTCCGTCCCGATGCCGACAAAGCCTTCATGATTGATCCGCATCGAAGTCCCACCAGCGCTCTTCACCACAAACGCCAAGCTCCTCGGAGCATGGATGGAAAACGCACCACCTGAAGCGGCCACCAGTGAGGAATAAGACGGATTCGTGCCGACCCGATTAATCTCGACGATCGCATCGGAACTCGAATAGAACTCACTAATCGCTCCTTCCCGACCTTCGACAAATAATGTTTTGGTTGTCGAGTACGGGCCGGCCCTCATCGTAACCGTGCCATTCACTCCAATTGTCACATACTTCACAAACTGGCTGAAGCTGTTTCGGGTGCTGAAAGAGATCTCAGCTCCGTTGCCAGCTCCCGATCGATCGAACGAAATTTCCGCTGCCGGTAACGTTGGATTGTATGCAGTATTTCTGACGGCAATTGAAGCGACCGCAGCCGGTCCTCCCATTAAAATCAGTTTCGCTGCATTCGAAGGAGCTTGGACATGTAAATCACCTTGTGGAGACGCCGTTCCAATTCCGACCCGTCCCATGCTCGAATAGACAAAGCTGGAATTTCCCGATAGTGAACTCGAACTGTTGAACTGGATCGCCCCTTCCGGTCCAGCAGCCACCGCAGAACCAGCAATCCACTTCCATGTGATGCCGTCACACATCTCGATGGTCTGCTGAGTATCGTTCCACCGCAGTCCCCCCTTGCGGTCGGCATCGCAATCCAGACCGGTCGTTTCTCCGACGATCAGCTCACCGCCAACATGCAGTGGGGCTTTGGGGGAATCCTGTTTCACCCCCAGATTGGCGTTGGCGTCGCTTTCATAGATCCGGCTCCAGATGCCGCTCTGACAGGTGAGCAAAAATCCTTTGCCGCCGGTTTCGGTGCCACCGGAACGACCAATTGCATTGTCCGGGGAGCAGGCATCTCCCGGCTGTTCCTGTGCCCATGCTGGCAGGGTGAACGTGAGGGCCGCTGCCAGAACGAGCCATGTCCGCTGGCTGCGTCGTCGATTACTCATCCTGAGGCCCCGAAGAATGAGAAGGATGTTCAAGGCGTGCGCGGGCCAGTTCCTCACCCAGATCAATGCTCAGGCCACCGTACCGGACATTGTTGGCGATGGTGAGACCGTCCCTGTCAATGAGGGCCACTGGCTCGCCGTTGACGATGAACCGGATCGTGCCCGTCTGCGGATCGACATCAATCCGTGTGGTCTCACTTGATCCCGCATTGAATGGTTGTTGTGCGGAGTGTCCGAAGGAGAACAGCCCCCACCCCAATGCGATGCCTCCAATCAAAAAACCTGTCGAGATCAGTAATTGCCGTGTGGTTGCGGTGTTCGCCATGCCATGCCTCTCCTGCCGGATGACCGGCGATTCGCTCCTCTCTGTCTGCCATAGAGCGAGCAGACTGTCAACCGGCATTGGCATCTGAACGATGCGTGGTCCGCAGACTTGCAGGGCTTGCGCCGTGGTGCGGACAGCGGTAACGTGAGCCATGGAGACCGTGCTGGAAATGGGGCGACAGAGAGATGTTGTCGCTGGAGAGCGTCGTTCAGGAACTCTGAACGGACAGTACTGACGATGGCGTCCCGCAAAGGCACATGGTGGGGTCATCCGACACTGTTTTCGCTGTTCGGTGCGGCTGCTGAGCCAGAGCCCGCTTCGAAGCGACTATCGAACGCCGATCAACCAACCCCCAATTCTTCGTCACCGAAGACTTCTGAACGGGTCGCGCATTCCGGTAAGAACAAACAGCTGCGACTGGATTTCACCAGTAGTACGGCTGCCAACCAGAACGGGACGTTACCTCCAAAGCCACTGACCAACGGTACCCCACCGAAATCCCAACTCCCAATATCGAAGCCTCCCCAGCAGCAGAAACGGCTGTTCGACCTGTTCCTGAAACCGCTGATCACTCCGACGCCACACAAACCGGAAGAAGGGGCTTCATCGGGGAATGACACGACGGATTCCGATCAGGTAGCAGAATATTCTTCACCGTCCACCGACCGGAACCAGAAATCACCACCCCTCACAGCAGAGGCCACTCAACCCGGCCTCATCAACCTGCCGCATTCGCCGACCACTTTCACCGGTGAGAAAGGAATCGCCCAGGAACTCATCGCAGCCATTCGGACACTCAAGACCATCGAGACCGAACAGCGCCCGGCCACGGCTGAAGAACAGCAGACCCTTTCGAAATTCTCCGGGTTTGGAATGGTGGCCCTCTCGATCTTCCCCAACCCGGCGACCGGTCAGTACAAGTCTTCCAGCTGGCAGGCACTGGGAGAAGAACTGAAATCGCTGCTCACCCCGGAAGAATACGACAGCGCCAAACGAACGACGTTCAATGCGTTCTATACCTCGCCGGTGGTCATTCAGGCGATGCACCTCGCCCTCGCGCAGCTGGGCATACCGTTGAATGCGACCATTCTCGAACCGGGTTGCGGGATCGGAAGATTTCTGGCATACGGTCAACCGGAGCAGCAGTTCATCGGAATTGAACTCGATTCCATTTCAGGGCGGATGGCTCGTGCGTTGTACCCCCAGCACGACATCCGGATCGAGAGCTTTCGCGACACCAGACTGCCCGAGGGCCAGATTGACGCAGTCATCGGCAACGTCCCGTTCTCTGATCTCAAACTCGATCACCACGGCCAAAAATTCTCCCTACACGATTACTTCTTCGCCAAATCGGTCGATGCCCTCAGACCCGGCGGCGTACTGACACTGGTGACATCCCACTACACGCTCGACAAGCAGAATGCTTCCATCCGGGAGTATCTGGCGGAGCGGGCGGATTTCGTGGGAGCGATCCGATTACCGTCCGATACGTTCCGGCGGGACGGGACAGCGGTGGTCACGGACATCGTGTTCCTCCGCAAACGGCCTGCCGGTGAACCCGCCAACCACATTGATCCCGACTGGCTCGGCGTGGCTCCGCTGTCGATTGAAGGAGCGGAAATCTCGATCAACAACTATTTCCACAACCACCCGGAAATGGTGCTGGGCAACTGGTCCCGCAAAAACCGGCTCTACGGTGACGGCTACAGCATCGTTTGCAACGGGGATCTGCATATCCAGTTGCCCAATGCGCTCAGCCGTCTGCCATCGTTCGTTCCGCTGGCACCGTCCCCGCAATCCGCCCGACCACCACCGGCGTTCATTCCTCCACCGCCGCAGCGGCATATCGATGAAGGGAGTTTCTTTATCGGGGAGGACAAGGTGATTTATCAGTCCCAGGGAGGCGAGGGGGTGCCTGTTGTGTATGGCGGCACCAAGCTCCGCTCCGATGGGACGCTGGTCGGAAGACGGATGGGGGCACTGATCACCCTGCGGGATCATGCCCGACGGGTGCTTCAGTCTCAGAACGAAGACTGGCCTTCCGAACATCGGGATGCAGCCCGGAAGGAACTCAACAAGGTGTACGACCGGTTTGTGATGGTTTACGGACCGATCAACAAGACCACATTCAGCGAGACTTCCAATGGCACCTCCATCCGCAGGATGCCGAACCTCGTCAAGTTCCGGGAAGATCCGGACGCGATGTTGGTGATGTCGCTCGAAGAGTATGATGAACCGACCGGCAAGGCGACGAAGGCGGCCATTCTGCTACGGGACGTCGTCGGTCGCACACCTCCCGTCACCCGGGTACAGACTGCGGAGGAGGGACTGCTGGTGGCTCTCAACCAGCGGGGCAAGGTCGATCTGCCGTTCATTTCCCAGCTCTACGGCAAACCGGAATCCTCCATCATCGACGAACTGGGAGATCTGATCTTTCACGATCCGCAACTAATGGAATGGCAGACATCAGACGTCTATCTCTCCGGCAATGTCCGGGAAAAACTGAAAGCTGCCGAAGCCGCCGGGATGGCTTATTTCCGGAATGTCTCCGCTTTGGCGGACGTTCAGCCACCGGACGTCCTTCCCGGCGACATCGATGCCAACCTCGGTGCTCCCTGGATACCGGAACAGGACATTCAGGCATTTGCTGCCGAGCTGTTCAGTGTCGATCGCTCCGCTGTTCCCATCGCCCATCTGCAGAAAGACGCGGTCTGGTCGCTGGATGCCGGGTATGCTGCCTTACAATCGGTCGCTACCACCATTGATTACGGCACACCCCGGGCCAACGGCACGTGGCTACTCGAACTGGCCCTGAACATGAAATCCCCCACGGTCTACGACACACTCGACCAGGGAGAGCGTGTCATCAACCAGACCGAAACGCTCGCCGCCCGTGAAAAACAGAAGCTCATCAAGGAAAAGTTCCGGAACTGGGTGTTCACTGACCCCGACCGGACCGAACGACTCGTGCGGATCTATAACGATCTCTACAACAACCTGCGGCCGAGAGTGTTCGATGGTTCTCACCTCGATTATCCAGGCATGAATGACACGGTTCAGCTGCGGCCCCATCAGAACGCCGCTGTCTGGCGGGGGATGTCCAGCGGGAACACATTGCTCGCCCACTGCGTGGGAGCGGGGAAGACGTTCACGATGGCCGCGACCGGCATGAAAATGAAACAGGCATCGCTCATCAAGAAGCCGATGTTCGTCGTTCCCAATCACCTGCTGGAACAGTTCTCCCGGGAGTTCCTGCAGCTGTATCCGAATGCGAAACTGCTGATTGCTGCCAAGGAAGATCTCACTCGAGACCGTCGCAAGTTCCTGACGGCGCGGATCGCGTCGGGCGAGTGGGACGGGATCATCGTCACGCATAGCAGCTTCGAGCGGATCGGCATGTCCCGGAGTTATCAGGAACAGTTCCTGCGGGAGCAGATCGCAGAGTATGACACCCTGCTCTGTGAACATGCTGCCGAAAAAGGGAACCGCCGCAACCTGATCAAGACGATCGAGAAGCAGAAAGCGTCCCGTGAGGAGAAACTCAAGCACCTGCTCGCTGAGGAGAAGAAGGATGATGGGCTGGTGTTCGATGAGCTGGGCGTCGATCACCTGTTCATTGATGAGGCGCATTACTTCAAGAACCTCGAAACCCCGACCAAGATGGACCGGGTGGCAGGCATCCAGACGGGCGGGAGCGAACGGGCGTTCGATGTCTACATGAAGGCCCGGTATCTGGACCAGCTGCATGCCGGTCACGGTGTCACGTTTGCGACCGGAACTCCGATCAGCAACACGATGATGGAACTTTATACCCTGCAAAGGTTCCTTGATCCCAGAGGGCTACGCAGCCGGGGGATTGAACATTTCGATGCCTGGGCGGCCACGTTCGGGGAAGTGGTCGATGCCATGGAGATTACACCGGATGGCGCGGGGCTGCGGCCGCGTTCCCGATTTGCGAAGTTCACGAACCTGCCGGAACTCCAGCAGATGTTCCGGGCATTCGCCGATGTCCAGACAGCGGAGATGCTCAATCTGCCACGCCCAACGCTCAAAGGCGACAAACCAGATGTGATCGCCTGCCCGATGTCGGACGAACAGCACGACCTACAGCAGGATCTTGTGAAACGCTACGAACGGATTCGGAATGAGAAGATCGATCCCCGGGAAGACAATGCGCTCGCGATCACGACCGACGGCCGCAAACTGGCGACCGATGCGAGAATGCTTGATCCGGTCGCGGACGACTTCCCGGAATCCAAGATCAATCGGTTGGTCGAAACGGTGACGGAGATCTTCAATCGTTCCGCGTCTCATCGCGGCACACAGATGATCTTCGCCGACATGGGGGTGAACCCGACGGCGTGGGGGTATTCGCCGTATGCCGAGATCATTCGCAAGCTGACGGAATCCGGCATCCCCCGTGATCAGATCGCCTCGATCGGCGATGCCGAAAGCGACGCGAAGAAACAGGCCCTGTTCAAGAAAGTCCGGGAAGGAGCCGTTCGCATTCTGCTGGGCAGTACCCAGAAGATGGGGACCGGGACCAACGTCCAGAAACGTCTGGTGGCCCTGCATCATCTCGATGCCCCCTGGAAACCAGCGGAGGTCGAACAACGGGACGGTCGCATCCTGCGTCAGGGGAACGAGAGCAAGGAAGTGTCGATTTTCCGCTACGTCACTGAAGGTTCGTTCGACGCCTATATGTGGCAGGCTCTGGAGACCAAAGCGAAATTTATCAATCAGGTGATGACCGGTGACAATGCCATCCGGACTGCCGAAGACATCGGTGGACAGGAACTCTCATACGCCGAGGTGAAAGCGATTGCCTCCGGCAACCCGGCAGTCCTCACGCTGGCGGAAGCCGACGCCGAACTGCAACGACTGCACCTGCTGAAGAAAAGCCACATGGATGAACAGTTCCTCGCCCGTCGCAACGTCCGCGACTTGCCCGACCTGATCGACCGCTACGCCGACCGGCTGCAGAAACTGACCGCTGATCAGTCCCGGATGACCCACCACGATGGCGAACCGGTCACGATCGGTGGTAAAGCAGTTCACAGAGACGACCTGATCCCCACGATTACCGACAAACTGGAATCTCTCCCGGCACTGCTCAATCAACCGACCAAGATCCCGTTCGGCACCTACCACGGACTGGAGTTTGGTCTGATCGTTGATCCCGAGTTCTCGCCCGATGTCTACCTACAGGGGCAGCTCATCCGCAAAACACGGCTCTCCAAAGATCATCAGGGACCACGAGCCGTTCTGAATGCCATCGAACGCCTCGCCAGCGGTTACGGAAAAGAATGCGACCAACTCCGACAGGATCTGACCATCGCCCAGACCCAGCTCCGTGACTACCAGTCCCGGCTGGGCAAACCGTTCACGTTGGAAACCTACCTGTCCGAACTGACCACGCTCCGCGACCAGCTGAAAATCAGCCTCTCCGCCACGAACCCGGCTGCCAACGACAACGATGGTCCCAGCACAGGCGATCTCGCTCGACAGATCAATTCCTTGAAGAACTCGTTCCAGACCGAAGCCGCACCTGAACGCCTATCGACAAAATCAATCGCAGCCGAACCACCAGTCACACTTCGCATCCGTCAGCGGGAAACCACACCGGTTCATGAGCTTCAGCACCCTGCCCGGGCCATTTGATTTTCCGGAGTCTTCTAAAATGGATGACGTTTCACGTTTACCAGCGAAACGGGGCTGCTTTCCGATCTTGCGAAGATAGTGGAGCAGGAGCGGGATTGCTGTAGTTTCCATTGCATCCAGTGATGCAATGGAGCCATCGGATGGACCGGTGACTCTGGAAATCAATGGCCCTGTACCGCAAATTCGGTTATGGCAATCTCTTATGCCCAGCCGAGTGGCAGGCCGTGGCAGACAGTGATGTCAGTAGTTCTTTAACCTTCTGTTCGATTAAGTCTCGCACCTCGCGGTACTGTTCGGACTGCATTTCTTTGGGGTCGGGAATCTGCCACTCCTCGCGTCGTTTGGCGAGAACCAGCGGGCACTCGTCGCCGCAACCCATCGTGACGGCGACTTCGACATCCTGACCATTGAATTCATCGAGCGACTTCGATTCATGTGCGGCGAGATCGTAGCCCAGCTCTCGCATGAACTCGACTGCTCGTGGATTCACCTTTCCGGAAGGTCGCGATCCAGCGCTGCGAGCCTCGATTTCGTTGGTGCCGTGAATGCGTGCGAACGCCTCTGCCATTTGGCTGCGGTTCGAGTTTTCGACACATACAAAGAGAATAAGTTTTTTGGGGACCATACAGGGTTCCTGGGTTTGGGAACTTGCGATGTGTTTAACAGCAATTTGAAGTCGTACAGCAATTCGGACCGACAGGGGTGATGCCGCAACGATCCTCGGCCAGACATGCGGTGTGTTTACTGCCCAAGCGAAGAAGGAGGCCGGACGCAGAGTTCTCGACCGATGCAAGTGGATACTGCGACACCACGCCAGCCTCGTATTCGACTTCAACCGGTAAATCGAGCGAACTCAGCAGCGGAGCGGCAAGCCCAATAATTTTCGTCAGCTTGGTCGTGCTAAGCCGATGATCGGTGTCACCCGCTACCCAAACCTGAAGCACGCAAGACGAAACGGAACGAATCGTCCCGCCACAGTCGATGAAATCCTTCTGGACTCGGCCAACCTCGGTGACGTGAAAATGGGCCGGAACAGAATTCCCGTCCGGCAGTATGACTTGAATACCCGTGTTCGGGGTGTCGGCCAGTGCTGCCATGAAATCATCAAGTTTCATTGGTTCCTCCATCGTTGATCTCCTGTTCCTTACGATTGACGCCGCAGCAATTGCCGGGCTCGTGAATGACTCGACAGACGGCAACCCCCGCCAGTGCTCCGATGATTGGTGCCGTGAGATAAATCCAGAGATGCTCCATCCGCGACGAAATCATAGCCGGTGCCAATGATCGAACTGGATTCATCGACGCGCCGCTGACTGGTCCTGCGAACAGAGCCTCCAAAGCGATGACTGCTCCGACTGCAACTCCGGCCAAGAGTCCTTTTTCCTTTGTGCCGGTGGAGACGCTCAAGATTACGACCATGAGCATCAGCGTCAGCACGAGTTCCAGCACCCAGGACCGCATCGTTGAGCCAACCGGGAGCGTGGCTCCCAAAGTCGGATGCAACGGGAAAAGCACGCAAAGCAGGGAACTCGCGAGAATGGCACCGACGAATTGTGCAAGGATGTACGGTAAGACCCGCCCACACCCGAATCGACCAGCAGCGAGAAAACCAAGAGTGACGGCAGGATTCAAATGACAGCCGGATACGCTCCCAATGGAGTAGATCATTGCCAACACGATGAGTCCGAACGTCAGAGCGATGCCAAGGTGTGTCACCGTGCCGCCGCTCGAGTCATTAATGACGATGGCGCCGGTCCCGGCAAAGACCAGGCAGAACGTGCCAAACACTTCCGCTGCAAGTAAACGTCCCATATTCATCACTCCGCGCAACATCGGGCAGAGCGTTCCGTAAGTGATGAGCGTTTACTGGTTTCCTCCATCAAACACCACCCCTGTTCGAGCATCCCGCGAACACATTGATCTTCAACGTGATAGAAGATCGTGGTTCCGTCCCGACGTGACGACAGGATTCCGAGATCGGACAATCTCTGAAGCTGGTTCGACACGGCCTGCGGTTTCATGCCGACTGATGCCGCAAGATCACTAACGCACAACTCGTCAGCCAGCACGAGCGCGTGCAGTAGCCGCAGCCGCGTGTCGTTTGCGAGAACTTTGAAAACCGCAGCCAATCCACCTGCCTGGATCGGTGATAGAAGCGGTCGTTCTTTGAGGGAGAGTGGAGCTGCGCAGGCACCGTGCTTTTTGTCTGGTTTTGGTTTCATTTGCTTCCCCGTACTTATTACATAAGTTAGTGTAATAGTTTTGTAGAGTCAACTGCTCCCTTTTCGGGATGGAAAGGACCCGACTCACTCTCGGTGAGATACCGCGACAATGTGGCTTGAGTCATTGGCGTGAAACCAGATGCTCCGGCTCATGAAGAAATGCCATTCAGGCATGCACAGAACGGATCTTCATCGAAGAGATGTGCTGCGTCTCACCAGGGCCGATGTGTTCGGTTCGCTGGGGCTCAGTCGCCGGAACGCACTCTGGAAACGCACTCACCGGAAAAGAACAGGGGGAACTACTCAGCAATTTCTCACAGTCGGAACAACACTCTCCCTTACCACTGCTGGCTCCTTTTGAAGAAGTGACGACCGACTACCAGACCACCGGCCTGTCGCGGAAAGCTCATCCGATGTCGTTTCTCAGAGAGCAGATTGAAAAACTGGGAGCCGTTCCTGTAGTGGCATTACAGGAAATAGACGACGGAAAGACCGTCAGGATCGCCGGTCTGGTCCTGCTGCGGCAGCGACAAGGTACCGCCAAGGGAGTGAGGTTCATGATCATCGAAGATGAAACCGGTCAGGCCAATCTCGTCGTCTGGCCGAACACCTGGGAAAAACACCGTCGCATCGCCCGCCACGTCGCCGCCCTGCTGGTCACCGGCCAGATCCAGAAAGCCGAAGGGATCATCCATGTGGTGGTCAAACGCCTGCACGGCCTGACAGATCACCTCACCACGATTCGGTCGTGAGACTACCGCCGAACCACCCTGCTCCGGTCCTGTGATTTTCCGTGTTCTCTATTATCACTGCCGTGGAACACGGCAGTGTGGAATCAAAAATGAAGTGAGATTGTTCGTTAAATTCTCCCTCTTCCGGGCACCCACTAATCATGGGAAAGTAGAATTCTGCCAATCCTCGTAATAAAAGCACGCCAGCGACAGATGTGGGGGAATTCAACTTTCATAACGGCACCGGAACTGGTCTTCCTCCTCACTGTTTCAGATGTTACCATCAATCAACATTTCGTGTGATTGCCAAATTTCGGTTTTATTCGGGAACTGTTACTTTAACAATGGCGAAGTTGTTACTCTTCCTGATGCTGATGACGACGCAACTGCTTGCTGGGAGTAGAGGTTCGGTCTATCTGTGCATTAGCAACGATGGCAAATGCTGTTGCTTGGATGCAGGCCCCCAGTCCTGTACCTGCTGCCAAGCGCATGAGCAGGAAGGCGCTCACGAGACCTGTTGTTCGGACACTGGCTGTACCGAGGGAATTGGGGAGCCATCTTGCGGCTATCATGACGAAACATCGCCTTGTCCTGAGCAAAACCGTGTTGTCAAGGACGATGCATGTGGATGCACGCATATCCCGGTTGCAGCTTCCGCTGACCACCCGACTACAGTCATTCGCCCCACAGTCACAGTAGAGTGTGAGCGACTCGCTTTGCTTGTCGCTTGGCTGCCGACGTGGTTGAGCGGTACCGACGCTCCCCCTTTCTTGCCCCATTTTCGGTGGACAGGCCCGCCTGCGGTCCCTGATTTCACATTGACCGTGATCTCTACGGTCGTCATTCGCTGCTAACTAGGCTCTCTCCTCGGCGTTGATTTTGCTGAGTCGATGACCTCCGGGTTGTCCTCGGCCAACATGTTCCGCCCCGCCTTGTCCTCGTTCCACGAGTCAATTCTCGTGTCGCAAGTGGGATAAGGCATCCTCCCTTCTGCTTTTGGAGAGAGTTATGTCGACTTCGATTACGGCCCCGGCATGTCCGGCGGCAGCTCCTCAGGATATTGAAACTGAGACTGTCACGACACCACGCCGATGCTGGTGGAAGAAAGCCCTGAACGCCGTTCCAAATCTTGTGGTATTTTCGCTCCTGGGCGGCGTGATGTATGTCGGCCATCATACCGGCTGGAAGCTGCCGAAGATGTCTGAACTGAGGGGAATAGCCGCTGTCACTGGCGACGACTGGTGTACGGAGCATCTTGTCCCTGAATCGAAATGTATCGAATGTCGCAGCGAGTTGCTGCCAAAGGGAAAGCCGATTGGTTTTTGCGTCGAACATGGGGTTGCCGAGTGTGTCACATGCCACCCGGAACTCGCCCAGGTCAAGGAGCAGGCCCAGCTTCCCAAATACGACACGATCCAGGCGATTTCCCTCGTCTCCCGCCCGGAAAACAATAGCCGGAACACCATGCACACGAGCCGTGTGCAGTTCTCCTCTACTGAAAGCATCACCAAAGCTGGAATTGATGTCGATGTGGTTCAAGAGCGTCCTGTACTTGAGGCGATCGCCGCCAACGGCGAGTTGATATTTGACCCGACTCGCGTCGGGCATCTGTCAGCACGGGTTCCGGGAACGGTTGCTGTTGTCTTCAAAACGGTTGGTGACGAAGTGAGTACAAACGAAATACTTGCGATCGTCGATGCGTCTTTGGTGGGACAAGCGAAGTCACAGCTTCTGCAAGCGGTCGTGCAACTTCAGTTGCGAAAGTCCACAGTCGAAAGGCTGCGACCGATTGCAAATAGTGGAGCAGTGCCTCAAAAGTCAGTGATTGAAGCGGAAGCCGCTTTGCAAGAGGCTGAAGTCGCATTGATTTCTGCCCATCAAGCCCTTGTAAACCTGGGCTTCGATGTCCCCGAAGGTCTTGAAGATCGCACGTCGCAAAAACTTGCCAATGAGTTGAGATTTCTCGATATCCCGACCTCCCTGATCGCAGCGCTGCCAGCCGGAACAAAAACAGCGAACCTGATTCCAGTACGTGCTCCTTATGACGGCGTACTCGTCGCTTCGCAAGTCGTGGCGGGTGAGGTGGTGGATGCGTCCAAGCCATTGTTCACAGTCAGTGACCCTACGCGGATGTGGCTCACACTTAGCGTTCGTCAGGAGGACGTTAAACAGGTACATCGCGGCTTGCCGGTGCGATTCCAGTCCGACAACGGCGATCAAAGGGTGACAGGGGAAGTTGCCTGGATCAGTCCCGCCATTGATGAACAGACCCGCACAATGCAGGTCCGAGTTGCCATTGCCAACGAAGATGGAATGCTTCGAGACAAAACCTTCGGCTCAGGCCAAATTGTCCTGCGAGAAGAGCCGAATGCTATCGTCGTTCCTCACAACGCCGTGCAATCAACTCCGGATGCTTCATTCGTCTTCGTGCGTGACAAGAATTACTTCGACGAACACTCGCCGAAATTCTTCCATGTCCGGCAGGTTCGTCTGGGAGCACGAAACGGTGAATACGTCGAACTCCTGGCGGGCGTTCTTCCGGGAGAGGTCATCGCCTCCCAAGGGAGCAATGTTCTGCTCGCTCAACTCCTTCGCAGCAGCCTCGGTGCGGGTTGCGGCTGCCACGAAAACTAAGCGAAGGAACATAGAGCCGAAATGGACTTTCTCAATCGCATCATTGACTTTTGTCTACACAACCGGGTGCTCGTCATCCTGGGGGTGCTAGCTGCGGGCGTCGCAGGACTTTTCTCGCTCCAGCATCTCGATATTGACGCCTTTCCCGACACCACACCGGTGCAGGTGCAGATCAACACGACTGCTCCTGCCCTAAGTCCGGAGGAGGTTGAACGGCAGATTACGTTCCCCATTGAGCAGGCAATCAGCGGCCTGCCGGGTCTGGAGCAATTGCGGTCGATTTCCAAGTTCGGCCTGTCGCAGGTCGTGGTCGTCTTCGAGGACGGTATCGACATCTACTTTGCCCGCCAACTCATCAACGAGCGGCTCGGCTCGGTTGAAATGCCACAAGGAATCGCTCGTCCGCAGATGGGGCCGGTGGCAACAGGCTTGGGCGAAGTGTTCCACTATGTCGTTACTGGGCAGGGAACAGACGTCACAGAACTGCGGACGATCCATGATTGGGTCATCAAGCCACCGATGCGTACCGTGCCTGGCACAGCCGAAATCAATAGTTGGGGCGGTTACGTCAAGCAGTACCAGATTCGCCTCAGTCCCGACCGACTGATCAAGCATGGCCTGACATTCGATCAGGTTGTTCAGGCCGTTCAGAAGAACAATTTCAACGTCGGCGGCGGTAACATCAGTCAGTCGAGCAGCATGCTACTCGTCCAAGGACTCGGACGCACAACGAGCATCGACCAGATCCAGCAGATCGTCATTGCTGCCAAAGACGGTGTGCCAATCCGGGTTTCCGATGTGGGCGATGTGATGATCGGCCATGAGATTCGCCGAGGCGCCGTCACAGCCAATGGACAAGGAGAAGTCGTCCTCGGTCTGGGCTTCATGCTGATGGGTGAGAACAGCCACGAAGTCACCTGGGCCATGAAGGACAAGCTCAAATCCCTGGAAGCCAGTCTACCGGCCAATATCCAGGTGAAGCCGGTCTATGACCGCACACAACTTGTGGACTATGTGATCGACACTGTACGAAAAAATCTGTTCGAAGGCGGGCTGCTGGTCATTGCCGTGTTGTTTGCCTTTCTAGGCAATGTGCGAGCAGCGATCATTGTCGCTCTCGCCATTCCATTATCGATGCTATTTGCATTCACGGGGATGTACCGTTTCGGCATTGCCGCCAGCCTGTTGAGCTTGGGAGCCATCGACTTCGGCATGATCGTCGATAGCTCGGTCGTTATGGTAGAAAATTGCGTGCGGCATCTTGCTCATGGTTCTAACAGCGGAAAAGACAGGCTGACAATTATTCGGGACGCTGCCGTTGAGGTACGTAAACCGACCATGTTCGGTGAGCTCATTATTATGATCGTTTACCTACCGATCCTGACACTGGAAGGGATCGAAGGCAAGATGTTCCGACCGATGGCCCTGACCGTGATCTTCGCGCTGATGGGATCGATGATCCTATCGATCACGCTGATGCCAGTTCTCGCCAGTTATTTTCTTCCTAAGAAAATTGAGGAACGGGAGCCGTTCCTGATGCGAATCGCCCACGCGATCCATTATCCGATCCTTCAATTCGCCATGCATCACCGTTTGGCCGTCTTAGGCTTTGCTACGAGCGTGATGATCGTGGCATTCGGAATGATTGCTCCGAATCTGGGGTCCGAGTTTGTGCCCAGACTCTCCGAAGGAGCTTTGGTGGTGGGTGTCATTCGCCTTGCCGGTACTGATCTCGACGAATCCATTCGAGCGAACACTTATATTGAAAAAGACATTCTTACTGCCTTTCCTGACGAAGTGGAAAACGTGTGGAGTCGAATCGGGACAGCAGAAATCGCCACAGACCCAATGGGAGTCGAACTCACGGATATCTTCATCACGCTGAAGCCCCGTTCGCAATGGAAGCGAGCCTCCACACAGGCAGAGTTGACAGAGCAGATTGATCGGCAATTACGGGAATCCAAGGGGGTAAAACTGGGATTTTCTCAGCCCATCGAGATGCGGATTAACGAAATGGTCTCAGGCGTGCGGGCGGATCTCGGTGTGAAACTGTTCGGAGACGACTTTGATGTGCTCGTCAGTAAAGGGCAGGAAATCGAACGAATTCTGAACTCAATCGACGGGGCGGCCGATGTCGCCGTCGAACAAGTGACGGGCCAGCCGATGCTACAGATTAAGGTGAAGCAGGATCAGATCGCCCGTTACGGCGTTTCCGCACAGGAAGTTCTCGACCTCGTGGAATCGATCGGCAGCAAGCCGGTCGGAGAAATCATCGAAGGACAGCTTCGCTTTCCACTGATTGTCCGACTCCCGGAAGAATTCCGTGACAGCCCGCTGTCCATTGGCAACATGCTGATTTCGACACCAGTCGGAGAACGAATTCCGCTATCTCGGCTGGCTTCAGTGGAGATCGTCGAAGGACCGTCGACGATCACACGGGAATGGGGCCAGCGGCGGATCACGATCACGGCCAACGTGCGCGGGCGCGACCTAGGCAGTTTCGTGGCCGAGGCTCAACAGAAAATTTCCGAACAAGTCGCACTCCCCTCTGCTCGCTACCGGTTCGAGTATGGTGGGCAGTTCGAGAATCTTCAACGGGCGCAGGCCCGTCTGTTGATTGTCGTACCGCTAGCACTAGGGCTGGTCTTTGTTCTGCTTTACATGACCTATCACAACATCGTGGACAGTTTGCGAGTCTTTACAGGCATTCCGTTCGCATGGGTTGGTGGCATCTTTGCCCTCTGGCTCAGGGACATGCCATTCTCTGTGTCGGCGGCGATCGGTTTCATTGCCATGTCGGGACTGGCAGTGCTAGATGACATGATCCTCGTGTCCTACATCCGCCAACTTCGACAAAAGGGCCAATCTTTAGACGACGCTGTGACGAACGCCGCGATCACTCGGTTGCGGCCGGTGTTAATGACTTCACTGGTCGCCGCTCTCGGGTTCCTGCCGATGGCAATGAGCACAGGTGTTGGGGCCGAAGTGCAGCGGCCGCTGGCCACTGTGGTGATTGGCGGTGTGATCGGATCAACATTTTTGACTCTGTTGGTCTTACGTGTGTTGTACATGGTATTCGCCGCCACTTTCGAACGAGACAAATCTCACGCGAGGCGAGTGGAAGAGCCAGAGTTGGTGTCTTCGCCTCAAGCCCCCCTTTCCTTTTGGAGAAACGACGAATGAAAGCAACAATCCTGACGACCTCCTTGCTGACTCTGACAGCGATCTTCGCTGTCGGGTGCGGCCAGTCAGCGACACCTCAGTTACAGACGGAGAAACACGCTGATGCCCACGATCACACTGCCTCAACCGAGACAGGCAGCCACGACCACTCGGGATGGTGGTGCAATGAGCATGGCATCCCCGAGGAAGTGTGCTCGATGTGTAGCACGAAGGCCGCAGCTGACTTCCAGAAGAAGGGAGACTGGTGCAAAGAGCACGATCGAGCCGATTCGCAGTGCTTTAAGTGCCACCCGGAACTCGAAGCCAAGTTCGCTGCACAGTACGAGGCCAAGTTCGGCAAGCAGCCGCCGACGCCTGAAGGTTGATCAACAGTCAATCAGCGGGTGCTGGGATTGACCCACACCCGCATCTCTGATCGAGAGGAGCATTCTGAGTGACAAGCCCTCATACCATTCAATTCCGTATTACAGGCATGGACTGTATGGAAGAGGTTGCCGTTTTGCGGCACGCCGTGGGTTCGGTGGTGGGTGGTGATGACCGCCTGTCCTTCGACATTCTCAACGGCTGCATGACAGTTCACTCCAACGGTAAGACCGTCACTTCGTCCGCCGTTATGGAAGCGGTCGCCAAAACTGGAATGCGGGCTGAACCGTGGACGGAAGACAAGGACCATGCGAATGCAGCAGGCTCATCTGCCTGGAGCCGAAGTCTCGTCTGGACGAGTCTGAGTGGAAGCTTTCTCGCAGTTGCCTTGCTGCTGCGGGCCGCACTAGCGTGGCAGTGGCTGTCGGGCTTCCTCGTTGAAGCTGTGGAACGGTCCTTACTTGCAGCAGCCATCCTTTGTGGCTTACGACTCGTCGTCCCGAAAGCAATCCGAGCGGCCAGGCGATTACGGCCCGACATGAACCTGCTCATGTCGATCGCAGTCATTGGGGCGATTGTTATCGGAGAGTATCTGGAAGCCGCCTCAGTGGCATTCCTTTTCGCCTTGGCCGAAGCTCTGGAAGCCTGGAGCATCCGCCGTGCTCACAAGGCGATTTCCGCATTGATGGACCTTTCCCCTCCGACGGCTCGGTTTATCAAGTCGGATGGCGGTGAGGAAATTCGCTCGATCGAGGACGTGCCTGTTCGATCCCGAATCATCGTGAAGCCTGGAGAGCGGATTCCGCTCGATGGGAAGGTGGTTGCCGGAATCAGTCACGTCAATCAGGCTCCGATTACCGGCGAAAGCATTCCGGTCGGAAAACAGATCGGTGATGCGGTATTCGCTGGCACGGTCAATTGCAACGGAGCACTGGAGATCGAAACGACCAAGGCGGCGGATGATACCACCGTGGCCCATATCGTCCGCATGGTCGAGGAAGCCCAGACGCGGCGGTCGCCGAGCGAACAGTGGGTCGAGAAATTCGCTCGCTACTACACGCCAACCGTGATGGCGATTGCTCTGTTGATCTTCCTTGTGCCACCTCTCCGTGCGGGGCAGGCATGGGAGGATTGGTTTTATCGCAGCCTTGTGTTGCTGGTCATCGCCTGCCCCTGTGCGTTGGTAATCTCGACACCTGTGAGCATTGTCGCCGCTTTGACTGCTGCGGCCCGGCAGGGTGTCCTGATCAAGGGTGGCGTCTTCATCGAAGCTCCCGCACGGCTCCGCGCCGTCGCCCTCGACAAGACGGGAACGTTGACGGAAGGTCGCCCCAGTGTTCGAGCAATTATCCCTCTAAATGGACACTCGGAATTAGAACTTCTGGAACGGGTTGCTGCGCTGGAAGCTCGGAGTGAACACCCCTTGGCCGTGGCGATCCTTGAATACGCCCGCTCTGCTGGTGTCCATGTTCGACCTGCTGAGGATTATCAGGAAATCCCCGGAAAAGGCGCGTCAGGCCTCTGGGATGACGAGGCTTACTGGCTCGGCTCCGCCCGCCTCTTGCACGAGCGAGGGCAACAGACGCCTGAAATCCAGCACCACATTAGCAATCTCGCCGACCAGGGGCAGACCGTCGTCATAGTCGGAAACGAGCGACACGTCTGCGGCTTACTGGCGCTCTCAGACACAGTGCGACCGACTGCCAAGGCCGCTCTGGACGGACTGAGAGCCGCAGGCATTCAGCATCTCGTCATGCTGACCGGTGACATGGCGACAACGGCTGAATCGATTGGACGCGAGATAGGAGTCGATGAGATTCGGGCCGAGCTTCTCCCTGCCGAGAAAGTGCAAGCCGTTGAGAGACTCGTTCAAGAATACATGCACGTGGCGATGGTGGGTGACGGAGTCAATGATGCACCGGCCTTGGCCACCGCCAGCCTGGGCTTGGCAATGGGCGTGGCCGGAAGTGATGCGGCCATCGAGACGGCGGACATCGCACTTATGTCAAACGATCTTACGAAGCTCCCTTGGGTGGTGAGACTGTCGCGACGAACCTTGCGAATCATTCAGCAAAATATCTGGTTTTCTCTTCTGGTCAAAGCGGCATTCGTCGCACTGACGTTCGTGGGGTACTCGACGCTTTGGGGAGCCATCGTTGCGGATACGGGAGCCTCGTTGCTCGTGACCTTCAATGGGTTGCGATTACTCCGAGACTGATAAAACGAACCACATTCTTCGCCGGATGAGGCCTTCATGCATGGATCGACATCTAATTGGCCTCAGACCGTTCTAGTTCGACTGATCACAGGTTCCTCGGGTTGATGGTGAGCAGACACAGGCGTGGAGAGAAGATTACAATCATCATCGGCCTCACAGCTCGCTGGGCTACGTGACCCCGACGGAGTTCTCGGCCCGCTGTGCTGCTTGCGTTCGGGCTACGTCCTCACTTCAGCGGCACAGCGAAGTTACCCAACCAAAACTCTCATGCCCCTTGGTACAGAATTTGGGAAGAGGTCACTTCAATGCAATCGACATGAAAACTCGTTTTTTAATTTCGGGTTCCAGTGAGTTTTCGAATCTCCTCCTTGCACACTTCCGGGATCTGTAAAACTTTCAACGGCAAATGTTTGAGTTTCGTCCAGCACTCTTGGCGTGAAATATCCTGTTGCGATTTGATTGCTGGTCGTATCAAAATTGCAGTCGATCGAGAAACACCTATTGACATTAGCTGTAAGAGCACGCGATCCCTTGCTCCGAATTCAACGAACAGATCCCATGGTGAAAGTGCCTCTGCTTGTTCCGTCTTCTTCTGACTTAAGAGAAATTCCCTCAAGACGTCAAGATAGGCTTTCAAGTAACGGACATATGTGAAGTGAAGAGCTTTCTCAATGTCATCCAAGAGTTCCCTGATGTGCTTGTTTACTTTCTTTCTGTCGGATGTATCTACGTTGAAATAAGCCAGACGGTTATCAATCAACTCTCTCAAGCTTTTCCCCATGACCCAGTGATATGCAAGGGTTGCAAAATACTTCCAACTATTTTTTCCCGATCTAATAAAAACTTCCTCAATGATCTGAAATACGGTTCTGAAATTGTCGATTGCCTTCGGCCGAAAAGGATCGACTGGTATCATTTTCGAGGTAACGCCTGTAGAGAATCGATCCCACAGATCATTCAGAAGCGTGGGAGCGATTACTGCGTTGAGTGAACACACCTCCTCAGGAACCTTCAGCTTTTTTCTCAGTTCACTCAAAAGGTTGTCTATGGGGACCAAGTTCTCTTTGAGGTTCTCGGGAACTCGACTGGAGGAAGACAAATTCCCATCGTGAAGAGTGAACTCTGCGAATGTTTTTCCAATGAACTGCTCGACCCGGTTTCGATTCTTGACCATGGACACTGGGGCCTTTTCCTCAAGCACCGCGACTGCTGCCTCCCTGA
Organism: Planctomicrobium mucosum; assembly: GCF_051466335.1. Classification (NCBI taxonomy): domain Bacteria; kingdom Pseudomonadati; phylum Planctomycetota; class Planctomycetia; order Planctomycetales; family Planctomycetaceae; genus Planctomicrobium; species Planctomicrobium mucosum. The sequence continues at coordinate 104,865 of NZ_CP195793.1, forward strand.
TCTCGTCGTCCTCAAGAGATGCCTGGAACGCCGACTTAATCTCTGAAAGGCGTTCTCCTTCCAGTGGCTTCGTCTCCCAGCGGGAAGGGGCAATACACCACACTATCCCTCGAAAATTCTCCCGCAGTCGCCCTGCCCTTCCTACGAGATTCCAAAAATCCGGAGTTTCCATTGGCGTCTTGTTCCCCTTCTTCGGGTTCAATACCACGATATGACGGGCGGGTAGATTTACGCCTTGCAGCAGGGTACTTGTTGAAACGACGTAATTCAGCTTTCTGTTTCGGAGGAGCTCCTCAACTTGATTTCTGATTACATGAGGCATGCGGCCATAGTGAAATGCAACTCCTTTAACAAGCACATCTGCCAATGAATACTTGGGATGCACATGTGCCTTGACAAAATTTATGAGTTCTACAACTTCGGTATCAACTGGATTGTCGGTGATGCTCGCCGCGACCTTGTCAGCGATTTCCATCGCATCATGAGGCCGGTTTGCGTAAATGATGACTGACTCTCCATCCGAACGCACTTGCATTGCGGTTCCGGCAAGGGGGTCATATGTGCCTCTCAACTTGAACGAGAGTTTGGCTTCGCCTACTTCTTCAACTCCCCTTGGAGAGATGACCGATACCTTAGCTGCTTTGGGTTCCCCTGAAACAGGCTCAATGTTGACTAACACCTGAGAAACCGGGGCAAAAGTTTCTCTGAAAAACTCTCCCTGCTCTCTGATCTCGAACTCTTCGAACAGATATCCCGGATTCTTCGTCAGGGGGCTAGCGAAGCAGATATGGACTTTCGGGAATCTTTGAATCACTTGCCGCACCGCTGAATCAAGAATTAGCCCTCTCTCCGAGTCGCTGATTTCTTGAGCTTCATCCACATAGATTTTTGCGATGTCCAATTTGAGTTGGCGGATTCCTAAAAGACTGATCAACCTTTCCTGCGTGAGGACGTAGACGACTCCAGGCTTGGCCTCCTCCTCCGAGAACTCAATCGGAGCTGCGGATACGATGACTTCAGGTAGCTTCGCTTTACGGAACAATTGCAGAAGATCGCCGGTGACCTGTTGGATCAGAGCTCTCGTTGGGACCACGTAGACAACAACTTGGCCTGAGGACGACGAAACTGTTGCTACGATGTCGTGGGCAAGGATGAACGACTTTCCAGCCGATGTTGGAGCTGAAACGCTCACGGCCTTAGATCGATTCAAAGCCTCGTTCAGCCGATGTTGAAAGTCTGTCAACAACCGTGTTCCCAGATGCGGATACTCGATCGAGTTTTCAGCCTCTCTTACCAATGCTTCAAGCCGGAGAGCCGGTGACCTGAGAATTGACTGGTCCCAATTTGTTGCAAATTTTTCACGAAGTAGATCTCGTCCAGGAAAATTTCCGAGCCTGCATAGGATGTATTCTGCCGCTCCAGCCACAGTTGGGATGCTCTGGCCAAATGCTTCCAATAATCTCGTAGAAACATCATAGGCCCACACACGAGGATCTTCGAGATAACTTTCATCATCACTGGGGACCTCAAACGTTAGAATTGAGGCCGTCTGCAAAAGAAAGCGAATCTCGTCCAAACTTAAGGTTTCTGCTTCAGACATTCCCATTCGGGAACGCAGTTCTGATTTGACGAGTCGACTGTAGCAGTCGAGAAATCTGTCACGAGTATTATTGTCCAATGTCTATCCCCAGTAGCTCCCGGTAGAACGCTTTTCTGAAGTCTCCCACCGAGACAAATGGTATGAACAGGAAGTGGAATGAAAGATGTCTATGCGAATATGCTTGGAAACGTGAGTTCAAAAGGTCTCGGATATTCTTACAGTACCCTCGATACTCTCGTTCGAAGTCATCGAATAATCCGTTTCTATCGGTTGCGAGTCGCTTGTACTGACTCCAATCCCAACCGATCAGGCACGAATGAATGATGTGGCATTCATCAATCGCTGTTTCTCGATTCACCCATGCCGTTACACGTCGCTGGAAGTCCGCGTCGAGGTGTTTGAAGTGAGCTGTAACTAAGTTAAGCTCTTCATCTAATCTGTTGAGTTCATAGATGTCCTTGACGCTTTCCATGGCATTGGTCATGGCAGATCCAATATCCTGATAGAGCTTTGCTTCTCCCAGGAAGACGTCAAGGTGTTCGTCTTTGTGGTCCCATTTGACATGAATGCCATCGGCACCTTTGATTTCATCCTTTGGGTTTGTTTTCAACTCCATCTTGCATACGACCTGAGGTGCCCCAAGAGCGGCTTCGAGGAGGAAAAATAGCAGCAGTTCTCCCACTTCTCCGGAATCTTTTAACTTGCGGAAGTAATCTCGTGCAATCATGAAGAGCTCCCCCTCATCTTCATCATAGTCCGACCGAGACTTTACAAGTGCTCTTCTTCTGGCGGAGAGGCAGAAGCTGACGACATGTTTTGCAAGGGCTTTTGCGAGCAAGTTGAATCGGGGCTCCTTGGTCGTCTGATCAAATCTCACGAAATGCAATGTTACATCGATATTGCTACCATCAATCGTGATCTTCTCGTCTAGCGGTGCAAGGCATTTGGTAAATCGCTTCTCGCATACCTCAAGATAGTCCTGAAGGGGAGGAAGGAGATTGGGAATCGGAACGGTTCCAGAAGTCATTGGCCAGCAACTCCTGATTTGTGGATCAAGTAGTTCACAAGAGTGGCAGAAATGCCGACGACTAGCATCGCCTCTTCACGTGTTGGATCGTTTCCCTCTTTGCCGTGCCGGGCATTCTCCGAAGCATATCCCCAGAGCTTCTCGACAGCGGAATCGATCGGTTTCGGAAACAATTCTGGGTGTTTCTTGATCAGTTGCCCCAAAGTAGGCTTGGAATCGCCTGCCGCGTCACGTACCACGCACTCAAGAGCAGCCATTCCATGTTGAATGGCACCTGATGTATCAGGAGAAGGTCGGCGAGAGAGATCTCGAATGGCTTCTCTCAACTCCGTAATAGCAGTTGGCTTCTCGGTTTGCGTTAGGTTTTCTTCGGAGAATTTTAAATACGCTTCGTAGCTATCTTCTCCACGAGCAACAACCAGCCCATTGTCTAATTTCCAACCAATACCGAACTCAGCCATCACTTTACTGATCTGGATTTCAAATTCTCTTTGTTTGGGCGATTGTTTGTCGATGGAACATGCGGTTGGCGAGGAAAGATGACGGTAGATTGCCTCGACGATGTCATAGACACGATACCAATGGCTATTTTCAACAAGCCATTCTACTTCTCCCCACACGTTGGGGTAAGGAGACCAATTGTTGGGGTCTGGCCGCTTACGCAACACGCTGCAAACGATTTCCCTCAGATCGTAGGGTTCGATAGCGCCTTCGCTTTTTGCTATCATCAAAACGGCATGACGGAAGTCCTCTGGAGCGTCTTCCCAGATTGTGATCGGAGGATTGCTGACATGAAATCCATGTCTGCTTGAAAAGGAGTCGCTTGGCACCTCTGGGCCCTTTATAGTTGTGGCATTACCTAATGCCAAACATGTCTTTGCAGGTCTGGATCAAAACAGCTTTGACCACTTCAAACGGAACCGAAGCCGCTTGTCCTTTAAGTTTTGCCATAGTCTTGTTCCAAATCGTGCCGTTCCGGGCAGCGTCAAGAAATTCATGACCGGACCAGGTAAGAGATCTGGCAGCCCAGCAAAAACCTGAACTGGAAGAGAGATTGTTTCCTTCAAGCAAACCAGCTTCGTGAAGAAGCTTCACGTGATAACTCACCTCGACTGGGTCGTGCTGCGGAATGCTCAAGTTGACCCAGCCGCGAGGATCGTCCCCACTTGCTTCAACCGCCAGGAGGATATCTCTGACCAATTCCATGTCCCGCTTCATCGTTTGCCCATCTTTCTTTTTAACGACGCTTGATCCAAGACGAAGCAGTAATTGCCCCTTGTTCCTTCCCGGTCTCCTCAGCCAAGCCCACTGCTCGATTCGTCAATCTAAACAGAAAAAACGTAGATGGTCAGCCGCCCTGGAGAAGCAATCAGATTTTATTTATCTTGAGAAGTCGATCGAAGATCAGGCGAATGAGTTCCTGCTTTCGGTGAGAGTTTGTTTGCAATCGATCTCGAATTTGGTCGATCGTGAGCCACTCGTGATTAAACAGTTCGGCATGGTTCAAAATCACTGGAGTCGATATAGGCAATTTGATCAAAGCCCCATAATAGGACTTGCCTCTCATGCCGAGAATCGAGTGTTGTATGTCTCGCTCTCCTTTTTGTTCCGGTATCACTTTTCGACCTATCCATGTGGAACGACGATAATGGACCTTTTCCTCGGCCAATCCAAGTTCAGCGTTTAAACCGCGTAATGCAGCTACCTCAACGGACTCTCCTGGCTCAATACCTTCCTGCAGGAACATCCAGGCCTGCGGCTTTGAAGAAGGGCAAACCAAGAGGAACTTGTCCGCGTCGGTTGCCTCAATGAGACACATGACTACCGGTCGGAACCCCATCACACGGTCTCGCATGCGACGGTCGTAAACGGCCCGAGCTGCGATTTTAATCCAGTCAAGCATCGGCTTCTCCATCTTCTGGCTTCTTGAGCAGTTTCTCGTATAGCTCATTCACAGCACGATCGGCCCCCCATGCCTGGGCCGCGATGTACGCAGTCAATTTCTTCTCCTCAATGTCGAGCCGGGATAACTGCTTATAGCCGATCTTGTGATTGGTTTCCGACCATGCGTACTGGAAAAGCGTCTTAATCTGCAGCTCAAAGAACCGTATCGGCGGGTCTTGAGTGAGAGGACTCCATACGTCCGTTGGAATGAACAGTATGAAGTGTCGTCCGATATAGCCAAACTCGTAATTCGATTCTGGCTGGAGCAACTTCTTCTCAATGGAGGAGAAACTGTCCTGTATGATAGATTCGATAACAGCCACATCTGCAAGAAATCGAGTAGTGACCAAGGCACCGATCTGATCTTGAATCTGGTTGAGGGGATCAGAGTATCTCGGAGTTTCACCATTCTTGCGACCTGCCTTTTCCAGAAAGCTCTCCATTCCTTTCGGGCGGGTCTTGACGCTGCATACCCCGGAATGCTGTCCAAGGACTTCTTCAAGGAATTCTTCGATTCCCTTCGCAGCAGGGGTCAAGAAGTTGCGAAACCGTTGCGTGTACTCTTCCTGTAAGGTAGTCATGGCCTACCTTTCTTGAATCTCATGTCCGCTATGACACTCTGAGTCTTAAACAAGATTTCCCCGGTCATTGCGTCCATGACCTTTTCTTCGAATACTTTCTCGAATTCTGTCGACGGAGCCGAAAGGATTGCCCCATTTTTCAGTTCGACGGATTTAAATGACAACACTTCCGAGAAAGAGGTTTTGTCGAAGAGGAATTCCTCATTGAAGAGGTGATCAGTCTTTGCCTTTTCTTTTAGGGCTCCGGTCGCTTCAACCGAAAGTGCGTACTTTTTTGCGATCGAACGGGGGCTGACCTTTTTGCCCGACAAGTTCGGTAACAAGCGTGCCAGAGATCCAAGCTCACTTTTGACGGCTGGGCTAGTCGCCCCTTTAACCGCTTCCTTGATCATCTTCGCAAGTCGTGTCGATCCGACTCTCGGAGTTGTCAGGCAATTCGAGAGCAGGAACTCGATCACCCAGTAATCCGAAGCAGAGCGAATCATGTCTGCATTGAGTTGATGATCGACGACATGCCCATCCCAGTAACCTGACTCGGGGGCGGCATGCTCATAGAGAGCGGCTTTGTACTTCTTGGAATTCTTCATGAACACCTTCTCCAGGTATTCGACGTTGAGGCCTGTTTCGTTTTCTTCGGCCAGAATCCCGACATCAGCAGGAAAGCGAGAGACAACGGTCCGAATGCTTCCTCCTTCTTCACCCCGTACCAAGAAAAGCAATCCCATGCCAGAGGTTCCGTCCGTGACACCCTGAAGCCGTTGTGCGAGCTTAAGGCCCTTGTGCTGGTGGGGTTGCGTCGCATAACTGGTAATTAGCTCACGAGCCTCGTTCGTTTGGTCTGCCGAAGTGAAGGAAATTGCCGTCGTACATTCTCTTTGTGCCTTTTGGTAGACGCCGGCAAGCATATCATAGAGCTTGCCCGACAATGGCACCGTCGTTCCGCGAATCACAGAACGATCCTTCTCTGGAACATTCTTTCCATGGTGGACCAAGTAACTATGTAGATGGGTTATTGACATGGATATAGATCCCATTTAAATAGACGCTGGACGGGGAAGTGAAACCGTCGTTCGAAGTTTGCCAAAGCCATACTCTGGCATCGATGAGCTTTAAGGATTGATTCAATAGCTCGGTTAATCGCGATTCGTTGATAGTACCTGGGAATCTTCCTCAAGTTTCGGAAGTCTGAGACCAGTGGTGTATCTGCTATGGTTTCTGAGAGAGCCTGACCCTGTCGGTATCGGAGCCACAACTCATTCGGGCCGGGGAACTTTTCACCATCTTTCTCTCGAGCCGTGAAAAGGTCGTACTCTATGATGTTGGCGGCGTACGCGAACCTCAGGCCCATGATGGCTGTACCGTCATTGGCCTGTTCCAGTCCGTCCTCGCCTGATCGTATGTTCGATTTGGCCTCAACCACTGCCAGTGTGATGTCCCTGGCGCATCGGAGTAAGAAGTCTGAGAACTTCCTGATGAACCGCCTGGGTTTTCTGGCGGAGACGATTATGCGTCCATCCGTAAAAGCGGATTGTTCGCTGTAGAAATGCTGACCGCCGTCCCAGCCGGATGATTCCAGCTTGGGGCGAACGAGAACACGGCAGGTGTCAGCTACGATCATGGCCCGACTTTAAGATGAGCTCGAACGATGATGCCCTACTCCTTTTACAGAACCATAGGTAGTCGCATCCAGCCCGATCCATCTTTTTATATATGATAAGGTTACGGATCACAATTGTTCCAATCGACGATGGGAGTGGGAGAAATTGGGATGAAAGAAGCCTTACAATTGCGGTAATTGCATGAATAGTACTTAGATTTCATCTCCTGCAATCTTGGTGAGTTCTATCAGGAACAGGTTGAAACAGAGACGCTTGTACCACTCTTCTTTGAACCAAGTACCTTCCACCTCCCCAGCCAAAGATGAGAACATTCTCACTTCCTACGGTTCGGCTTATACCGTGCCAAAGCGGTCGTCCCAGGGATTGACGAGCATCACGCCGGTGGCTTCAAAGTCCGCAACGTTGCGGGTCATCAGGTGCAGGCCGTGCCGCAACGCGGTGGCAGCAATCAGGCCATCGACTGCTGGGATCTGCTTTCCTTTTCGCTCCGCCTTGGCTGTCACCTCCCCCCAGATGACGGCCGTCTCTGTATCGATAGGCAGGATGCGTTCGTGCGCGGTCAGAACGAGTTGTTCCAGCCAAACTGACAGCGATCGCTTTTTCGCACTCGCATTGAGCTTGTCAATTCCCTTGCGTAGCTCGCCAATAGTCAGCACGCTGAGATAGATCTCTTCCACCAGCAGTGTCTCAAACCGCTCTCTTACCAGAGGATTCCCTTGGCGACGCTGGACCTCGGAGAGAATACACGTGTCCACCAGAGTTCTCACAGCTCCAGCTCCCGGCTGCTGGACGTGTCACGCTTCAGATCGAGCCCTTCCAGGCTGGGGCCACTCAGGATCAGTTCCTTGAGGCTGGGGCGGGTTCCGATCAGTCGCAGGTACTCGTCGCCGTCCAGAACAACATACTGGCGATTGCGACGGGTAATGATCTGGGCTTCCTGCTCAGCACGATTGAGCACTTCGCTCAACCGGCTTTTGGCCTCCGCGATGCTCCACTCAGAATGAGACATGTGCACTCCCCCCTAAACTAGTCCAACTAGTCAAATTGTCTCACGAAACCGACCGGGTGTCAAGAACTTCAGTATACGCTGGGCAACAGCAACGTCCAATGCCTGCCATCGTTCTGAGCCCAGACGTCGATTTCATCGAGCGGGAAGTCAGTGAACGGGATCGCTTGCTGGATGAATTCCGGTTCGCCCGTGTCCGGGATGGCTGTGAGCAACGCGGAATGGTCTGGTTTAACGGCCAGCTTCCAGAAGTGCATGAGGCTGATTCGGTCATCCTTCCGGGCCGCCTTTCGAAACTCGTCGCTGGCCAGATGCGAAGCAATGGCATCGATCAGCCAGTACGCTCCACCATTCTCTGCCAGATATTGAATTCCTTCGGTGTAGATGACAGCCCGATTGAAGCTATGCCGGAACCACTGTGCCGATCCGGTAAACTGGGCCAGTTCAGTACGGAGCGGGTTCATCTGGACCATCGGAGTGGGTAGCTTCGCGGTCACCTGCTCTCAGTTCCTGAACCTTGCCAAACGCCTGTTGAGCGAGAAATGCGACCCGCAGTAGATCGTCGGCCGGGATCTTGTTCGTGTCGTGATAACCGCTCTCATCCTTGAACGTGCGGACGAGTTCAGCGTTGTACCACGCTCCGCGTTCTCCCTGATTTCGCCAGATGACACATTTGAGGTTTCCCTGACGCAGTGTGGCAGCAGGGCCGTTGTGATGGGCAGGCGTGGATTCTTTTGCTTGAGGTTGCGATCGTTTGGGCATGGCTGTTCTCCTTGTTCCCGAATCCCATGCCACGATTCCCCTGCAACTGTCAAGAAGTCACTCCTGACGAACTCTGACGGTCAATCCTTAAGCCGCCTTCCTCTCAAATCCCTGCACCAATCCGCCGACGTAGGACTTCACCCGAATCTGGTCGAGTTGGACTGTTTCGACCTGTTCCGGCTCGTTGCGGACTGGCGGAAGGTGATCCCGGACCATACTGGAACGGGTCGTGTTGTAATACTCGGTAAATTCTGTCAGCAGATGGTCCAGATGCCGTTTGCCGAAAATAATGAACTTACGAAGACACTCATTTTTTAGCGTGAAAATCGCCCTCTCACAGCGTCCGTTTAAATTCGGGCTGGCCTTGGGCAATTTGTTGGTCCGCACACCGTGCTGCTTGAGTTTTTCCACGAATTCCTTCGTGAACTTCGTGTCCTGATCGTGCATCACGATCGATGGCGTTTCGTCACGGCTGAACGTTTGATCGATGAACCGACCGGTCTGCTCTGTCACCCAGGCCGAATTCGGATATTGCGTGGATTCCGAAACGATGATTTCCCGGGTGGTCATACACAGCCAGACCAGAACATACATCTCCTGGAAACCGCGTGTGGTGACCGTTTTCACGCTAAAGAAGTCAACGGCCCACAATGTCTTCGCATGCCTCTCGATGAAGTTGTCCCAGCTGTCGGATGTCCGATCTGGACCGGGGACAATGCCCTCCTCCTTCAGAATGTTGCGGACCGTTTGACGGCTGATTTTCTTGATACCGAGCTTTCGGAGTTCGCCGATGATCCGCGTATAGCCAAAACCGGTCGCCTTGGCGATCTGGATCACCAGCTCACGCAGTTCTCTCGGCTTCCGCTGACCGCCTTTGGGGTTCTTCTTTCGCTTGGGCTCCCCCTCCTCCCGCAGCCAACGGTAAAACGTCGATGGGCTGACGATCGTCAGCAGCGATTCGATGGCCCGTCCCAGTTGCTTCCCCAGTGCCAGCAGCCGTTCCCGCTCATGCGGCTTTGTATGCACCTGTCCGGGAATGCGTGCCCGCAGGATCTTGTTTTCTTCCTTGAGGAACTCAACATACCGGGCCAACTCACGGTCCGTCACAGAGGCAATGAGGGCCAGCAAGGGGTGGAAAATCGCCGTCATTTCGGTATTGTCTCAATCTGTAATCTGGACTGGATTTGCAGTTTGTTTGTACAGCGCCTCGTTCCTGAAAACAGCAGCTACGAATCGCTTAAACACGTTGATTTGAAGACCCCGGAAACAGGTGTCGTTACAAACAGAAAAAGCCGTCAGAGACGGCTTGTGGCAAGAGGAAGATTTGATGCGGGGAGCGGCTAAAGGCCGCATGCTCCGGCTCATGCAGAAATGCCATTCAGGCAAGTGAGAACATCCGCTCTGTCACAGATGTTGTCACTAAATCCTTGCTAAAGGATGGAATCCTTAGCAAAATATGGAAATTCTGGAAACGCCGAGATGCGTTTCGTAGCGAGCGGAAACTCTTGTGGATTAAGCCTTTTAGCGGAATTTCAGCACCCTGCCCCCGAAGACCTACGGAACCGTTCCTGAAAGAGATTGTCAAGCGGGAGAGAGTTTTCCTGGTGTGAGTCTGTAAATCGAGCGGCAAAGTTCTGGGCTTTGTTTCGAAGTTCATGTTCTGTGGGCTGGATTGCGTTTTGTCTTGAGTGATCATCTCACCGGTTGTCGTTGCTACGGGATGTTGCAATCGTTCTTGTCGGATGCGATTGCTCCACACACATTCCTTCGCGAGGCACGATCCATGAGAATCATGGATCGCTCTGCTGCATTGAGCAGACGCAAAATTATCGAGATGCGAATTCCTCTCCGAAAAGCCTACTCCATTCAAAGGGACGTGCCTGCCTGCTGGACCTGTTCGTGATCAGCAGCGACATCCACGGTTCCGTACGAGTTGGACTGATCGGGAGGGATCTCAGGCGATGTCACTCACCTGGATCGAACAACCGGGGTGGACCTGGAAGTAATTGGTCTCCTTTGATTCAGGTTGGAAGGATGATGACGCATCGATTCTGTCTGCTCAGGCTGTGGCAATGGCTCGACACTCAAAGTAACTTTGCTGCTTGCTGAGGATGTGCCAGATCACCGTGGCCAGCTTCCGCATCACCGCCACCCGGGCCACGCCACTTCCCCGTCGTCTCTTGAGCTTCTTGTACCATTCCCGAAGACGTCCGTCTTTGCGGAGCACCTGATACGTCACCTGGGCCAGCAGCCAGCGGGCTGTGTTGTTGCCCGCTTTGGTGATTCTCCCCAGCCGCTGGTTGTTCTCTCCGCTGTTGCGGCAGCCCGGAGTCAGCCCCCAGTAGTTCGCCAGACTTCTGGCTCGCGGAAATCGCTGCACATCGCCGATCCCAGCGGCGAGCGAAATGGCTGTGAACGCTCCGATCCCCGGCATGGTCTTCAGGAGTTGGGCATTGGGGTTGTCGCGGCCTCGCTGGGCGATGAGCTGCTCCAGTTCCAGCAACCTCTCCTGGATCTGCCTCAGGTCCGCCAGCAGAAAGTTCATCTCCAGTCGATCAATCTCTGGTAAACAAATCTCTCGCAGCCAGGCGATGGCCTTCATGGTCGGAAAGGTTTTTGTAGGAAGTTCCCATTGCAGATTGTGTCGCCGCAGGATGTGCTTGATCTTGTTGACCAGCTGCGTCTGAGCCTGACCGGCCTCCTTCCGCAACGTGCTGAGCTTGCGGTTCTCCTGCTCAGAAGTGCTGCAGATGTTGACCTGCCGCAACCCGCGAACGGGCTTGCCCTCCAGAAACCGATCACGGTTGACCCACAGCAGTTCACTTAGCGATGCAGCATCGCGTCGATCGGTCTTACAGCGTTTGCGTTCCTCCGGCTGAATGAGGATCACCTTGTGACAGCGGTAATCCCGCAGCATCCGGATCAGCCAGTCGTTGAAGCCACAGACTTCCACGACTGCGATGAACTGTTCTTCAAGCTGCGCACACCGCCGGGTGAGCTGATCAAAGAACTCGAGGACCTTCTCTGGCTGCGTGGACACCTGCCGTGCGAGAAGAACATCACCCGCCTGGTCACGGAGTGAGACAGTCAGCTGACGGGCATGTTGATCGATTCCAAGAAAGAGCATGCGAGGATCTCCTGTGAGAAAAGGATTGGAACACCCCCACACTGGAAAATCCCACCCCCAATAGCAACTCTTTCATCGATATCAAAGGGAAATGCCCACTCAATAACCGCGGTCGATTTCAACGAAATGTTAAAGTGAGAGCATAGATTTTTTTGGGGCCGTCAATCTCAATGGCAATAAACATTTTGGAACGATATCGCTCGACTTAAACAATTATTTCCGATATGCACCGCCAGTCGTACAACAATTATTCTATGGCCCGTCATATCCCGGTCCCCAGAACCAAAGCTCTCCTGAATTTCGATCCAATTGACCCAGCTCACTTGGTTTCAGAGAAGAATGACGAGGGGAGACGCTGAAGTCTTCGCAACCATTCAGCCATGAAGAAAAGGCATCGATCAAGACTGGAAGGCCGATATTCGTCATTTGTACGCTCGCAATACCACCCTCACACTGAATGTGCATTACCCTCAATTCCTCGCTTTGAGGGACGAACCTCAACTTCAGCGTATTAATAGATTTTTTTCGGCAACACGCAGCGAAAGTGAGAGTCAGACTGGAGGGGCAGGCAGTGCCTTTCAGTTCTCGCAGCGCATCAAGAAGTTGACCACCGATGCTAGGCACCTCGTGAAACATGCAAAGTGATGGTTGCGTGAGACCAAGCTTCCGCTCATGGACCCAGATATCAACTTCGAGGTTTTCATATACGGATTTCACCATGCGGCTAACCAAAGAAGTGTTGACAAATGCTGTAGTTTCTTACCTCTGGGCATGTGTTCACTGTTTAAGAAGTGGACAGCTTCGGTGAGGCACCTGCACACTCAAGGGGCATTGCTCAAAACAATTCAAATTCACATATATTGCAATGAGGCTATGCCAAACTCTCCCCTGCATGAATTGCGGATGCGTAAAATGCCGCCCCGCATGCTTCCTATTGTTTCTATAGGTTTTGACGCAACTTCATGTATCCTTTTACTTTGAACTGCCGAAGAACTCCTCTTCTGAATACGTCTCAATAATCTCTCCATCTTGCCAAAGTGCAATCGAAAGTACAGTGCCATCGGCATCAAATGAAATCGACAATGCAGGAACTCCGTTCTTGTCTCGAATTGTAACAACGTATCCGATGAGTTCTTTTTCTATCTGACGGCTAATCTCACGGCCGACGTCCCCTCCCATCGCGAGTAGTTCTCCAGGGTTGACCCAATCTGCCAGTGCAAGCCAACTATCTTCGCCACACCAGTAGCTGAATGTGCATGCATTGGCGATACTTGGACCTGGATAAGGATTTGTATACGTTTCAGTTACTGATACCGAAAAATCCGAATCGATTGCGGCGTCTGCACCAGACGACAGCAACAAAGTAGCGAGGCCACCGTAGAAAATATGTCGATTCGGAATCTTGTCAAATTGAATGTGTCGTGTTCCGGTTCCAATTACTTCGCCGAGTAAATTGCGTATTTGATGCCCAAGATGTGTTCCGCCTTTTAAAATCTCGCCTGTGGCCTTCGGTCCGCCGAGGTTGTTTTGAATTATATTGCCCACCTTCAGAGCAGCTTGACGGCCTCCAGTAACAAGCACATCGAGCCCTTCACGTGCGCATTTTCCGGCAAAAAGTTTGGCAGCTTGCTGTTCCGTGAGAATGACTTCGACTCGGACTAACTTACCGCCAACTCGCCGAACAACCCATCCGATAGCCTTTGCCTTGCCTAACCCGCTTGGGTCGATGTCGTTCACTGGATTGTTCGCGACGTATCGCAATGAGTTGACTAATTCGATTTCGATTCCAGGGAGGATCGATTCGGCAGTTTCGGTTGATTGGCTCGAGAAAGCAGGTTTTCCACTGATCATTTTGAAGCTCCCTGATTAATGATGTGATTTCTGCGATGAGAAATGGTTTCAGTCAATCATTCGAGCAGTAGATGGCTCAGGCTTTTTGTTCATCTTTTGCGTGAGAATCCCCGTCAACCGGTTACAGGCTGCCTGGTAAAGTTGGGCATTCGATTCTTTGCACCACTCGGGGATTTGCCACAGTCGGGGATCAGGATCGTGTATGCCATACCGATTCGCTGCGTCTTGCTTCGCATGTTCGAACATCGAGGCAATGATCCACTCGTTGTGGAAGAAATAGTCCAGCGGGTCCAGCTGACAGGCATGATAAAGTGCATTGACTGCGTCTGAGGGGCGGAGATTCCACAACAGACAGATTCCCCGGAGATGCAGAAATAGGGCAAGTTCCTGACGCGGCGTCAAATCTGTGAGAAAAAGACCACCTTGAAGTGCCCTCGGATAGATCGGTAACGGCCAAGTGTGATAGTGCTGATCGGGTGTTCGATAATAGCCCTGATTGGTGGCTTCAATGTTGAACCGTTCGCCATCAGATCCCACCCAGCGACAGAAAAGATGGGCTCTGGTCTTCACCAGCCGGATTGGATAGCCGAGCCGTCTGCCGATTGCAGTAAAGATGACCGGCGCAGTACAACACGTCGCCGGATCTCCAGTCAATAAGACTCCATGTATGAAATGAAGACTTGAGTTGCTGCCGTCATAGATATTATCGGGATCGAGGCACTCCGTGTTCAACGTCAAGCCAACATGGCGGTAAAGTACCGAAAACATTGTAAGAATTCGGTATTCTGCTTCTGAGAGGTCATCGCACATCGGAAACTTGGAGCGATCTCTCAGGGCGTTGTTTATTCCTCGTTGAACGAGAGCGGTCCACGACTCAAGCACTCGCAAACATGCCGGAATGTCCACAATTTCGGACCCCGGAAGTTCAACGGCACTGTCCAGAGAGATCTCAGCGATGTCTCGGTGTGAGAGTTGTTCGTTACTGAGCGAACACAAATTCGCGTAGTCCATGAGATTGCCCCAATCAACACGGAACCTGACCAGCATGATTGTACAGTTGCAGCCACTCAAGATCAAACGCTTAATCTAACATCATGAGATGAAGTGCATTCTTTCCATTTCTACCGAGGCACCACGTGGTGGTGAGGAAAGTGGTTTCGATGTCCACAACCATGCGAAATTCCGGGATTCTTCGACTGAGTTGGGATTGAGGAATGTCATTCAACCAGCTTGCGTTTTGATGCCCCAACAGCTGTCCTCCCCGGGCGGATCACGATTCCGCCGTTTACGTCTTCCAGATCCAGTCCCGGGAACACGGCCTGCACTTTGCGGAGGGCGGTTTTGGCGCGGCGTTTGAAGTCCTTGACGTCGGAATAGTCGCCGCCGAACTGTTTCATCAGCCCGCGCCAGGGGATGAACGTTTCTCTTCCGTCCTGATTGATCCGGAACGTGCGGTAGGTGCTCCACGCATACAGATCGAGGGCGAGGGGGGATTTCTTGAGGGCATAGAGCGCCCGTAAATCCACCGGAACGGGGGCAGCGGTGATGGCATCGAAGAAGCTTTCTCCCAGTTCGATCCAGCTGCCAAACAGGCTTCCCTGCTCTGGCATGCGGTGGCTCCACCAGAGTTCCCCTTTGGGGGCAACCGGCATGTCGAGCCATTGCTGGCCGAAGCGGTCGCCATCTTCAAGCTTGAGTTCAAAGCTGATCTTGGCCCGGAACAGCCGTTCCATCTGGTTCTTGAGGCGGCCGATGTTTCCCTGTCGTCCACCGGTGGGGGAAAGATCCAGCTGCCGCATGAACGAACTGAGCGAATCCCCCAGCAGGATCTTGCGGTCCTGTTTGCGGACTGCTTCGGTCGTGATCCAGAACAGGAGCAGGCGGGGGATGGTGCCATACGGCAGTCCCAGGCAACGGGTCTTTCCGGTGTCGGGATCGAGCACCCAGTCCGGTTTGATGGTCAGCGTCAGGTTCCCATTGGAACGGCCCCAGACGGGAATGTCGCCGGGATTGCTGTGCGGAAGCGTCACCTGCACCAGATCCCGGGCCATGAACGCCTTGTCCCGGTCGTCGGGGTTTGGATCGAGATGGATCAGCTCCGCTGCCCGGACGATCCGCCGGGTTTCCATGCCTGATTTTCCGGAATCGAGGAGCATGGCTCAGACCGGGAAATCGGGATCGCTGTACTTGTCCAGATACTCGGTGGCGGCCCGGATGATGATCGACGTCAGCGTGACATGGCGCCCTTCGGCAATCGCCTGCAGCTTGAGCTGGCGGTGCAGGCTCTCCGGGATCAGCAGGTTGAGCCGGGCCGACTCTTCGCGGACCGCTTCATCAATGGCGGCCTGCTTTCGCTCGTCGGTGCGGCGGGATGCTTTGACTTTGAGACTCATTGAGGACCTCCAATAACTCCTTCTTGATTTTGATGATTTCCTTGGCGGCCGGTCCGTGCGGTTCGGACTGGAACACCGTTTTTCCTCCGGCAGCCGAGGTGGGATAGACCACCCGCTGGGAGGTGCCTGTGTCGAGCACCGGGATCTGGTATTCGGACAGGGCTTTGACGACGTCCGTGGAGAGCCGTGTTTTCTTGATGAGGCGACTGATGACGAACGCTGCTGCCGGTTGGCCGTTGGTCACTTCCCGGCGGGCCAGGATGATGTCCACCAGATCGGCGCAGGCCCAGATGTCGTACGGCGATGGCTGCACGGGGATCAGCACCAGATCTGCCGCTTTCACGGCAGCGGCAGACAACCGGGCAATCTGCGGAGCCCCATCGATGACGACATAATCGTATCCCTTCGAGACTGCCTGCAGATCTTTGGCGAGTGTTTCCCGATCCAGTCCAATCACCGGGATCAGTTCGCCCCCGTTGACTTCGTTCCAGTCCCGCAGCGATCCCTGCGGATCGGCATCCACCAGCAGCACCTTGCAGCCATCCAGCACGAGGGCATGGGCCAAGTTCGTGGCAATTGTGGTTTTGCCGGCTCCGCCTTTCTGATTGAGAACTGCAATCGTTCTGGTCATGTTCCCCCGATGAAGTGGTACAGCGATGCACGCTGCGTCATTTCTTCATCGGTAGCACGGCAAAAGCAGGAACCCAATGGTGAACTTCGGGACGAGGGGAGTTGTCCACAGGACGTTGAATGGTCGGTCCTGCATGTCGATCAATCAGGACCAGGCGCAAGCCTTCGGCTCGGGCTCAGCAAACGGGGTGTGCCCCTGTGTTCGCTCGACCGCGATCGGCCTCAGCTGTGGTGCAGGCCGATGCGACGGCGAGGCGAACGGGGCCAGCCGGGATGCTGAACTTCAGGGAGAGGAACTGCCGGTGCGTTCTTCCAGACGGCGAAGGCGGGTTTCCAGCGTGTCGATCTGGTTCTCCAGCCGTTCGATCGTCTGCTGCTGGGATTGGATTTCCGTCTGCTGTTCCTGAACAGCCCGGATCAGCGGAGCAATCAGGCCGATGTAGTTGATGGATTTCGTGCCGATCTCATCGCTAGCCGTCCGCACCAGATCGGGGAACAGCGGTTCAACATCCTGGGCGATCAGGCCGAGTTCGGTTTTGGTCTCCCCCTGCATCACAAACGAGACCGGTTGCAACGCCGTGATCTTCACCAGCTGATCAGCGAGGGGAACGATGTTCTCCTTCAGCCTGCGATCCGAAATGTCCTGAATCTCCCCCGTAATACTGAATGTCACCCACGACGTCGAGAGCCGTCTGAGGCGTGGATTTGCCGATGGCAAGGTGCCCCGCAGAAGAAAACACGGCCAATGCGGTTCCATTGTCATTCTGCCATTCGGTCAGGTTGGCGGTTTGGGAGATATATCCGCGGAAAATCGCTCCTTTGGCTGCCGCAGAAGACGCATTCGCATGCAGCATGGCTTCAGGGGCTTGCGAACCAATGCCGACCTGCCCACCCGCAGCCATCCGGACTTTTTCCACGCCTTCGACCGAAAAACCGATTGAATCGGATGTCGGGAAAAACATTCCTTCTGTATGGGGTGAGGAAACCGTAGAGTTTGCGCGAAATATCGGGACAGCCGCAGAACCTCCGTTAGAGGGGCCGACAAACTGAGATCCATAAACGGTATTGCTTACTCGCACTACGCCGGATACATCAAGATTGAACTGAGGCGCCGCCACGCCGATACCAACATACCCTGCGCTGCTATAGACAAACCCAGCCGTACCTGCCGAATTCTGGATTTCCATCAAATTCGCCGTTTGCGATGCTGCCCCCTGGACGATGAGCCCCTTTGCACCCGCCGAGGCGGCGTTGATATGCAACATCGATAGAGGCGACGATGTGCCAATGCCAGTTTGCCCATTCTCCTGGATCCTGAACAATTCGACGAGATTGAGCGATGTTTGCGTCGCGGCATTCTTGTTGACGGCAAAATACTCTTGCGTTGATGTGTTCGTGGCATCGATGTTGATGAGAACTTTATTTTGCGCTGCAAGCAGGCCAGTGGCGGAAAAGAGGATATCTGGAGAGAAAGAGGTGTTGTTTGTACCGTAGAGCTTCATCGCCCAAGAAGAATCTGCGGCGCTATTTTTTATTTCCATATCCCCAACGACATCCAGTGTGGATTTCGGTGTCGCCGTCCCAATCCCCACTTTGCCGTCTGCCGTGATGCGCATCCTTTCAAGAACCGACGAACCGGCATTGAACGTGATTGATCCGTCGGTATTTTTCAGGGAAAGATTGTTCGCCTGATTCGGATAGGATGAACCGTAATGGGCCAGATACCCGCCGTAGCCTCCCTGATCACCCATCAGGCGCACCGTCGTATGAGTCGC
Source organism: Planctomicrobium mucosum (assembly GCF_051466335.1). NCBI lineage: Bacteria > Pseudomonadati > Planctomycetota > Planctomycetia > Planctomycetales > Planctomycetaceae > Planctomicrobium > Planctomicrobium mucosum. The sequence continues at coordinate 123,180 of NZ_CP195793.1, forward strand.
GGGATTGTTCGAATCCAGCAAGACACCAGTATCAGAACCATCCTGCTTGACATGAATCTTCGCCGTGGGATTTTGCGTGCCGATTCCAAGCCTTCCCATGCTGCTCCAGACAAAATTAGATATTCCCGCCAGAGCAGAGTTGTTGTTGAAAATGATCGCACGGTCCGGCCCCTGCGCGAAATTTCCGCTCCTCACCGAGGCCGCCGTAAAGCAGTTCAGGCCGTTTTCGTCGCAATATTGCGACGCGCCCGCGGCCCCCTCGACATCAACCTTGAGCGAGGACGATGGATTGGGTGTGCCGATGCCGACAGAGGCATCAACGATGAAACTGCCGGGTGTACGGATGACATTGGCGGCATTTCGATAGAGATACGTCTCTACAACGCTTGAAGAGATGTCGGTGGTCGTATTGGCCCAACCAATACGCATATCGGATTGTACCTGCAAGACGCCGGAACTTGTAAACAGGAAATTATCGCTTCCCGTATTCGTGCCCACAAAGAAGTCCGTTCCTACAGTAGTGGAGTTTCCGAAAGTCATCGCCGCTCCCGAGGCATCGACAAAGGTTGCGCCGCTGCCGCCACCGGCGCCTGTCGTTCTTTTGAAATACAACTGGTTAAAGCTGTCGCTCTCAATATGCAAAGGATATGATGGCGACGCTGTGCCGATCCCCACCTTCCCCGTGCTGGTGTAGACAAAGGTGCCCACCCCCGCCAGCGCGGAGGAACTGTTAAACTGAATCGCTCTTTCCGGTCCGGCGACTGTTGTGGAGCCCGTCATCCCCTGCCAGGTCGATCCATTACAGATCTGCATCCCACTGGATGTACTGTTCCATCTCAGCCCCCCCTTGCGATCAGCATCGCAATTCAAACCGGTCGTTTCCCCGACGATCACTTCTCCGCCAATGTGCAGAGGTGCCTTGGGAGACGCCTGTTTGACACCGACGTTGGCAGTCGCATCAAACTCCAGCACCCGTGTCCAGGCGGAGCCGTTGCAGATGAGGGTATAAGCAGTTCCGGAGGTCTCGGGCCCCCCCGTGCGGCGGAACTGATGTTGTTCCGCAGGGCTGCAGGGATCACCAGCGATGATCTCCGCGAAAGCCAGTTGAGGAATGGCTACAAACGCGAGACCCCAGAGCCACCGGCGTAATTTGTCTGATTTCCCTGTCATGACGAACCTTCCTGCCGGACCGGTGCCAGCGAATCGTTCTACCTGTCTGCCATGGTCAGCGGGATGTGTCAACCTGCGAGTGGCATGACAGGCCCGTTCCCCCTCGTCTTTCGGTGCTTGCGCCACAATTCTGGCAGCAGTATCGTGATCACATGAATTTCCGGACGGAGAACGGACAGCCACAAGAGGTCGGTGATTTCGCAATGGTCACCCGCAGGCGAAGCTGACGATGGGGGCTCGCAAGAATAAGTGGTGGGGCCAGCAGTCGCTGTTTTCGCTGTTCGGAGCGGCGGCAGAGCCGGAAGCTGTTTCAAAGCCACCTTCGAAAGCCAATCGATCAACTTCCGAACCGTCCAATCCGGCACCTTCCGAACCAGGCACCCATTCCGGGAAGAACAAACAGCTGCGGCTGGATTTCAAAGCCAGTGCTGCCGCCAACCAGAACTCTGCTTCAAAACAGAGATCACAAAGCAACGGCTCAGTTCCGAAACCTCACACTCCAGTTGCCAAACCACCTCAGCAGCAGAAGCGGCTGTTCGACCTGTTTTTCAAGCCGCTCGCCGGTCCGAAGCCAAACAACCTGGATCAGGAGATCGTATCCGAGAATGTCACTGCTGTTCCCGATCCGGTGACAGAACCCCCAGCACCTTCAGTCCATTGGAACCGGACAGCGTCACCCCGATCAGCAGAGACCCCACAGCCGGGCCCAGTCAGTCTGCCTCATTTCCCGACGACCTTCACCGGTGAGAAAGCGAAGGCCCATGAACTCATCGCTGCCATCCGGACGCTGAAAGCGATTGAAGCCGAACAGCGACCAGCCACAGCGGAAGAGCGTCAGACGCTCTCGAAATTCGCGGGATTCGGCGCGTTGGCGCTCTCCATCTTCCCCAACCCGGCCACCGGCCAATACAAACAACCCAGCTGGCAGAAGCTGGGTGAAGAACTGCAATCGCTGCTCACGCCCGAAGAATACGACAGCGCCAAACGAACGACATTTAACGCGTTCTATACCTCTCCGGTGGTGATTCAGGCCATGCACCTGGCTCTGGCCCGCATGGGCATCCCCGAGACCGCGACCCTTCTCGAACCGGGGTGCGGCACCGGACGATTTCTGGGCTATGGCCGTCCGGATCAGTATTTTATCGGGATCGAGCTGGATTCCATTTCCGGGCGCATTGCCCAGGCGATCCATCCCCAACACGACATCCGGATCGAATCGTTTCGTGATACCCGCCTGCCGGAAGACCACATCGATGCGGTCATCGGAAACGTTCCGTTCTCCGATCTGAAGCTGGATCATCACGGGCAAAAATTCTCGCTGCACGATTACTTCTTTGCCAAATCGGTCGATCTGCTCAGACCCGTCGGCGTGCTGGCCCTGGTGACGTCGCACTACACGCTCGACAAACAGAACGCCGCGATCCGGGAGTATCTGGCGGAGAGAGCGGACTTCGTGGGTGCGATCCGGTTGCCGTCCGATACGTTCCGGCGGGATGGGACAGCGGTGGTCACGGATATCCTGTTCCTCCGCAAACGGCCAGCAGGAGAGTCCGTCCATCACATTGATCCCGACTGGCTCGGCGTGTCTCCCCTGTCGATTGAAGGAGCCGACATCTCCATCAACAGGTATTTCCACAATCATCCGGAGATGGTCCTTGGCAACTGGTCCCGGAAGAACCGGCTGTATGGCGACGGTTACAGCGTCGTCTGCAACGGAGATCTGCACATCCAGTTGCCACGGGCCATCGGACAGTTGCCCCAGTTCGCGCCGCTGGCTTCGTCACCGCAATCGGCCCGGCCACCACCACCGGCATTCATTCCACCACACCAGCAGCGGCACATTGATCAAGGGAGTTTCTTCATAGGGGAGGACAAAGTCATTTACCAGTCTCAGGGAGGCGAGGGGGTTCCGGTTGTGTACGGCGGAACCAAACTCCGCGCCGACGGCACACTGGTCGGCAAACGGATGGGAGCACTGATCACGCTCCGGGATCAGGCCCGGCGGGTGCTTCAGTCGCAGAACGAGGACTGGCCCGCTGAACATCAGGAGGCCGCCCGCAAGGAACTCAACAAAGTCTATGACCGATTCGTGCTAACTTACGGCCCGATCAACAAGACGACGTTCAGCGAGACCACCAATGGTACGTCCATCCGCCGAATGCCGAACCTGGTCAAGTTCCGCGAAGATCCCGATGCAATGCTCGTCATGTCGCTCGAAGAGTATGACGAGCCGACCGGCAAAGCGACGAAAGCCGCCATTCTCCAGCGGGACGTCGTCGGCCGCACACCGCCGGTCACGAGGGTACAGTCAGCGGAAGAGGGGCTTCTAGTGGCGCTCAATCAGCGGGGGAAGGTCGATCTGGAGTTTATTGCCCAGCTTTACGGCAAGGCCGAACCATCGATCATCGAGGAACTGGGGGATCTGATCTTCCACGATCCCCACCTTCAGGAATGGCAGACCAGTGATGTCTATCTCTCCGGGAACGTTCGTGAGAAACTGAAATTCGCGGAAGCCGCTGGGATGTCCTATTTCCGCAACGTGTCGGCTCTTTCCGAAATCCAGCCCCCCGACGTGCTCCCCGGCGACATCGACGCCAATCTCGGGGCTCCCTGGATACCGGAGGAGTACATCCAGACGTTTGCATCAGAGCTGTTCAGCGTCGATCGTTCTGCCGTTCCCATTGCCCATCTGCAGAAAGATGCCGTCTGGTCGCTGGATGCCGGTTATGCCGCCCTGCAATCGGTGGCAGCCACGATTGATTACGGAACACCCCGCGCGAACGGAACGTGGCTGCTGGAGCTGGCCCTGAACATGAAATCCCCTACTGTCTACGACACGCTCGATCAGGGAGAACGGGTCGTCAACCAGACCGAAACCCTCGCCGCCCGGGAGAAGCAGAAGCAGATCAAGGAGAAGTTCCGCCAATGGATCTTCACTGATCCCGACCGCACTGAACGGCTCGTGCGGATTTATAACGATCTGTACAACAATCTCCGCCCACGCGTGTTCGACGGCTCTCATCTCGATTATCCCGGCATGAACGACACGGTCCAGTTACGGCCCCATCAGAATGCCGCCGTCTGGCGAGGGATGAGCAGCGGCAACACGTTACTGGCCCATTGCGTGGGGGCCGGGAAGACGTTCACGATGGCCGCCACCGGGATGAAGATGAAGCAGGCGTCTCTCATCAAGAAGCCGATGTTCGTCGTTCCCAATCACCTGCTGGAACAGTTCTCCAGGGAGTTCCTGCAGTTGTATCCCAATGCCAAGCTCCTGATCGCCGCCAAAGAAGACCTGACACGCGACAAACGCAAGTTCCTGACGGCACGGATTGCCTCCGGGGAATGGGACGGAATCATCGTCACGCACTCCAGTTTCGAGCGGATCGGGATGTCCCGGAGTTATCAGGAGCAGTTCCTGCGGGAACAGATCGCGGAATACGATATCCTGCTCTGCGAACACGCTGCTGAGAAAGGAAACCGTCGCAATCTGATCAAGACGATCGAAAAGCAGAAAGCCTCTCGCGAGGAAAAACTGAAAAACCTGCTGGCGGAAGACAAGAAGGACGACGGGCTGGTGTTCGATGAACTGGGCGTCGATCACTTATTCATCGATGAAGCCCATTACTTCAAGAACCTCGAGACTCCGACCAAGATGGACCGGGTGGCCGGAATCCAAACCGGAGGGAGCGAACGGGCGTTCGATGTCTACATGAAAGCCCGGTATCTGGACCAGCTCCACGCTGGTCACGGGGTGACATTTGCCACCGGAACGCCGATCAGCAACACGATGATGGAGCTGTACACGCTGCAGCGGTTCCTCGACCCTGCGGGCCTGCGGAGCCGGGGGATTGAACATTTTGATGCCTGGGCGGCGACGTTCGGGGAAGTCGTCGATTCCATGGAAATCACTCCCGATGGTTCCGGGCTGCGGCCACGGTCGCGGTTTGCGAAGTTCACCAACCTGCCGGAACTGCAACAGATGTTCCGGGCGTTCGCCGATGTGCAGACCGCCGAGATGCTCAATCTTCCCCGTCCCACACTCAAGGGCAACAAACCCGAAGTCATTGCTTGCCCGATGTCGGACGAACAACACGAGTTCCAGCAGGAACTGGTGCAGCGTTATGAACGCATCCGCAACGAAAAGATCGATCCACGGGAGGACAATGCCCTCGCGATCACCACCGACGGCCGGAAACTGGCGATCGATGCCCGGATGCTCGATCCTGTGGCGGACGACTTTCCGGAATCCAAGATCAACCGGCTGGTGGAAACGGTCACCGAAATCTTCAACCGGACCGCCAGCCATCGCGGCACGCAGATGATTTTCGCGGACATGGGAGTCAACCCGACGGCGTGGGGGTATTCGCCATATTCCGAGATCATCCGTAAGCTGACAGCGTCCGGCATCCCGCGTGAGCAGATTGCCTCCATTGGCGACGCGGAGAGCGATGCCAAGAAACAGGCCCTGTTCAAGAAGGTCCGGGAAGGAGCGGTTCGTATATTACTCGGGAGTACCCAGAAGATGGGAACCGGGACCAACGTCCAGAAATGCTTGGCAGCCCTGCATCATCTGGACGCCCCCTGGAAACCCGCCGAAGTCGAACAGCGGGACGGGCGGATTCTCAGACAAGGGAACGAGAACAAAGAAGTCTCGATCTACCGTTATGTGACTGAAGGAAGCTTTGACGCCTACATGTGGCAGGCACTGGAAAACAAGGCCCGGTTCATCAATCAGGTGATGACCGGTGACAATGCCCTCCGCGCAGCGGAAGACATCGGCGGTCAGGAGTTGTCATACGCCGAAGTGAAGGCGATCGCCTCCGGCAACCCGGCCGTGCTGACGCTCGCGGAAGCAGACGCCGAGTTACAACGGCTGCACCTGCTGAAGAAGAGCCACCTCGACGAACAGTTCCTCGCCCGCAGGAACGTCCGCGATCTTCCCGATCTGATCGACCGCTACGCCGACCGGCTGGAGAAACTGACCGCTGACCGTTCCCGGATGGCACACCACGACGGCGAACCGGTCACGATCAACGGCAAAGCCATCCCTCACAATGATCTCATCCCGGCGCTGACCGCCAGACTGAAGTCACTTCCAGCGTTGATCGCTCACCCGATGAACATCACGCCGTCTCTCAAACCCCTGCACCAGACCGCCGACATACGACTTCACCCGGATCTGATCGAGATTGACCGTTTCCGTCGGTTCGGGTTCGCTGCGGACCGGTGGCAGATGATCCCGGACCATGCTGGAACGGGTCGTGTTGTAGTACTCCGTGAACTCCATCAGCAAATGATCCAGATGCCGTTTTCCAAAGATAATGAACTTCCGAAGACACTCATTCTTCAGAGTGAAAATCGCGCGCTCGCACCTGCCGTTCAAGTTCGGGGAAGCCTTGGGTAATTTGTTGGTCCGCACACCATGCTGTTTGAGTTTTCCCACGAATTCCTTCGTGAACTTCGTGTCCTGATCGTGCATCACGATGCTGGGTTTGTCATCGCGGGACAGCGTCTGTTCCAGAAACCGGCCCGTCTGTTCTGTCACCCAGGCAGAATTGGGATGCAGCGTCGATTCCGACACGATGATCTCTCGTGTCGTCATGCACAGCCAGACCAGGACATACATCTCCTGGAAACCCCGTGTGGTGACAGTCTTCACGGAGAAAAAGTCCACCGCCCACAATGTCTTTGCATGTCTCTCGATGAAGTTGTCCCACCTGTCGGATGTCCGGTCCGGACCGGGGACAATGCCCTCCTCTTTGAGGATGTTCCGGACCGTCTGGCGGCTGATCTTCTTGATGCCGAGTTTCCGGAGTTCGCCGATAATCCGGGTGTATCCGAATCCCGTCGCTTTGGCGATCTGGATCACCAGCTCACGCAGTTCTCGGGGCTTCCGCTGGCCTCCCTTGGGGTTCTTCTTTCGGTTCGGCTCTCCCTCCTCTCGCAGCCAACGGTAGAACGTCGATGGGCTGACGATCGTCAGTAGTGACTCGATGGCTCGTCCCAGTTTCTTCCCCAGTGCCAGCAGCCGTTCCCGCTCATGCGGCTTTGTATGCACCTGCCCGGGAATCCGCGTCCGCAAAATCTTGTTCTCTTCCTTCAGGAACTCGACATATCGGGCCAGCTCACGATCAGTGACAGAGGCAATCAGGGCCAGGAGTGGGTGGAAAATCGCCGTCATTTCGGTATTGTCGCAATCTGTAATCTGGAACTGTGTTGCAGTCCCTTTGTACAGCGCCTCGTCACTGAAAACAGCGTCTACGGATGGCGTAAAGACGTTGGTTTCGGAGACCCAAAATCGGGTGTCGCTACAAACAGAAAAAGCCGTCAGAGACGGCTTGTAGCATCAGGAAGATTTGGTGAGGGGAACGGGCGGAAATCAAATGCTCCGGATCATAAAGAAAAGCCATTCAGGCAGACGAGAACTTCTGTTCTGTCACAGATGATGTCACTAAATCCTTGCTAAAGGATGGAATCCTTAGCAAAATATGGAAATTCTGGAAACGCCGAGATGCGTTTCGTGGCGAGCGGAAACTCTTGTGAGTTAGCCTTTTAGCGGATTTCGAGCACCCTGCTTCGGACGGCCTACGGAACCGTTCCTGAAAGAGATTGTCAAGCGGGAGAGAGTTTTCCTGGTGTGAGTCTGTAAATCGAGCGGCAAAGTTCTGGGCTTTGTTTCGAAGTTCATGTTCTGTGGGCTGGATTGCGTTTTGTCTTGAGTGATCATCTCACCGGTTGTCGTTGCTACGGGATGTTGCAATCGTTCTTGTCGGATGCGATTGCTCCACACACATTCCTTCGCGAGGCACGATCCATGAGAATCATGGATCGCTCTGCTGCATTGAGCAGACGCAAAATTATCGAGATGCGAATTCCTCTCCGAAAAGCCTACTCCATTCAAAGGGACGTGCCTGCCTGCTGGACCTGTTCGTGATCAGCAGCGACATCCACGGTTCCGTACGAGTTGGACTGATCGGGAGGGATCTCAGGCGATGTCACTCACCTGGATCGAACAACCGGGGTGGACCTGGAAGTAATTGGTCTCCTTTGATTCAGGTTGGAAGGATGATGACGCATCGATTCTGTCTGCTCAGGCTGTGGCAATGGCTCGACACTCAAAGTAACTTTGCTGCTTGCTGAGGATGTGCCAGATCACCGTGGCCAGCTTCCGCATCACCGCCACCCGGGCCACGCCACTTCCCCGTCGTCTCTTGAGCTTCTTGTACCATTCCCGAAGACGTCCGTCTTTGCGGAGCACCTGATACGTCACCTGGGCCAGCAGCCAGCGGGCTGTGTTGTTGCCCGCTTTGGTGATTCTCCCCAGCCGCTGGTTGTTCTCTCCGCTGTTGCGGCAGCCCGGAGTCAGCCCCCAGTAGTTCGCCAGACTTCTGGCTCGCGGAAATCGCTGCACATCGCCGATCCCAGCGGCGAGCGAAATGGCTGTGAACGCTCCGATCCCCGGCATGGTCTTCAGGAGTTGGGCATTGGGGTTGTCGCGGCCTCGCTGGGCGATGAGCTGCTCCAGTTCCAGCAACCTCTCCTGGATCTGCCTCAGGTCCGCCAGCAGAAAGTTCATCTCCAGTCGATCAATCTCTGGTAAACAAATCTCTCGCAGCCAGGCGATGGCCTTCATGGTCGGAAAGGTTTTTGTAGGAAGTTCCCATTGCAGATTGTGTCGCCGCAGGATGTGCTTGATCTTGTTGACCAGCTGCGTCTGAGCCTGACCGGCCTCCTTCCGCAACGTGCTGAGCTTGCGGTTCTCCTGCTCAGAAGTGCTGCAGATGTTGACCTGCCGCAACCCGCGAACGGGCTTGCCCTCCAGAAACCGATCACGGTTGACCCACAGCAGTTCACTTAGCGATGCAGCATCGCGTCGATCGGTCTTACAGCGTTTGCGTTCCTCCGGCTGAATGAGGATCACCTTGTGACAGCGGTAATCCCGCAGCATCCGGATCAGCCAGTCGTTGAAGCCACAGACTTCCACGACTGCGATGAACTGTTCTTCAAGCTGCGCACACCGCCGGGTGAGCTGATCAAAGAACTCGAGGACCTTCTCTGGCTGCGTGGACACCTGCCGTGCGAGAAGAACATCACCCGCCTGGTCACGGAGTGAGACAGTCAGCTGACGGGCATGTTGATCGATTCCAAGAAAGAGCATGCGAGGATCTCCTGTGAGAAAAGGATTGGAACACCCCCACACTGGAAAATCCCACCCCCAATAGCAACTCTTTCATCGATATCAAAGGCTTGACGACATGGAGTAAACGGATCGGGCGGGCAGACTGTTGGCAGCGGGCAATGAGGGGACACATCGGGCACCGACGGATGCAGCAGCGTCTCCGCCCCCGCTCTATTCACAACTGAATTCCGCCGATCGTCGGGAAATCAGCGATCTGTGCACTCGTTACGAAGGATCATTGCAGAACGGATCGGTTCCGCAGCTGGAACAGACCATTCTGGCCGTGGAAACCCGATTGCAGCTGGCGTTGCTTGAACAGCTCCTTCCGATTGAAGTGGATGCCCTCCAGCGGAACCGGGGAAACGCGCCGACACTGCATGAACTGTGCATTCTGTATCCCAATCTGGAAGAACTGCTTCCCCTCGCTTACCGTCAACTTCCCCTCAACGTCCAGCTGCCGGATGTCCTGGGGGTGTACCGGTTGGTGCGGATGGTCGGCAGCGGCACTCAAGCGACGATTGCGATCGGCCGTCACCGCAGGCTGATGCAGTCAGTGGCAATCAAGTTCAGCCGGGATGACGAGTCGGCCCGACGGCTGATGCAGGAAGCGGCGTTCCTTTCCCGGCTCAGTGGATTGCAGGTTCCTCAAGTCCTCGACGACGGCCGTACTCCCGATGGCGTAGCGTTCATCGTGATGGAGTATCTGGAGGGCCGGAACCTGTTCGATCTGGTGCAGGATCAGGGAACAATCGCTGATCCGGTGCAGTGTGCTCGATACGCTTTGCAAATTGCGGAAACGGTCGAGCAGATGCACCAGCGGGGGATCATCCATCGCGATCTCTCTCCCAGAAACATCCATGTCGGCGATGACGGCATCCTGCGGATCGTCGATTTCGGACTGGCGATCGACGTCTCCACCGGCATGACCACCCGTTCGGACATTCAGGAGTTCCACGGAACCCCCGCGTTCATGGCTCCGGAGCAGCGGGACTGTCTGGGGAATATCAACGGGCAGCTGAGCGATATTTACTCGATCGGGCGCTTGCTGCTGTTCATGACGAACGGCATCCAGGCGGTGCTGGAAACCGTTCCGGGGTCGAGGGAAACGTCACCGGAAATCAGGTTTCCGGTGACGTCCCTTGGCAGAATCCACGAGCGGGCGACGGCGCCTGATCCGGCCCAACGCTTTCGGTCAGCGGAAGAGTTCTGTCAGGCTCTCCGGCAGTTCGTCAGACATCGTCAATCCGTTCGCCGCACTCGTACACTGGCGGTGCGAACACTGCTTGTCACCATGGTGGCCACCGCTGGAATTCTGCTATGGGGCCGGTTCAAGCCGCTCCCTCAAGTTGCCTCATTGCCTCAGGAACAGACGGCTGTACTCCCACGGATCTCCCAGAGCCTGAAACAATCGCTGGAACTGGAAAGCATTGTTCGGGGAATCGCGACGGCGGATAGTGAAGTCCTGCGGCAGATCTCCGCTGCCACAATCAGCCCTGAACAGGTTCTGCAGGCGTTCCGTGAGCGATTGCCGGGGAGCAGCGAAACAGCTGCCGCACAGTTTTTCAGGGCATCCAAAGAGAACCCAGAGGCAATCGCCTGGTTTCGCGAAATGCTCCAGAACGGTCTCGATCCGAATGGCGTCATGCCCGGCCTGTCTTATCCACAGGAAGCACTGCTTCGTAACGCCTGGAGCCAGGGGAATATCGAAGCCATGCTGGCATTACTGGCAGCTGGAGCGTCGCCGCACCCCTACGAGGAACTGGCTGGCGATTTCCATGCCCGACCAAGGATGCTGTACCCCTACTGGAACCTGATGGAAAGCACGCTGTTCACCGCCGATGAAAAACAGCGGCTGGCAACCGCCTTTGGGGAACACGGAGCAATCGTTCCCGATCGTCTGGACGGGGGATCAACGTATCAGTCCGAGGCGATCGAGATCACGATCGATCGCAGCATGGAAATTTTCGGATTTCAATTGGAATCCACTCCACGTCTGTTCATTCGTCCGCAGTCGCCCCTTGCGGAACAGGCGACACAGCGGACCGGAACCGACTGGAATGCGTTTCTTCGGGAGATGCCCAAAGCGTGGCAGCATGATGATGTCTCACCCCCCTATGCGAATGGCTGGCTGCAGGTCGTCGTACTCCAGCAGTTGATCTGCATCGCGGACGGGAAAGCCTGTTTCATTGGAGAGACACCCTATTTGAGCAGATCACTGCAGGTGCTGGTCACAACCGACATCCGTGGAGAACACTGGAGAATGTTTGTCTTTGGGGGACCGGGGCTGTGGGCTGAAGGGGAACCCCGTCCTGATCCCCATGATCGCGACCCGCAGAGCGCCACCACACGAAATTTCTGGAAGTGGATCGATTTCGTCTATGACAGGAAACAACAGGTGATGACTGTGGGAGAAAGTCGGTTCCCTGCGTTCGGGAACGCGGACGATCTCTCGGCGAAAGGAACTGCAGAACGAAATCCCGGAGTTGATGCCCTTCCCGTCACGGTTCCGACTCCTCACAGCCAATTCATGGTCAGTACCAGCCGATAAGGAGAATTTCATGGCAACCCGGTGGTTCTTCATGCAGGACGGTTCTCCCCAGGGGCCGATCACGGCCAGTGTGCTGAAAACGCTGGTACAATCCGGAGTGATTACAGGCGAGAGTCTCGTACGTCCGGAGACCAGCACCCGGTTCGTTCCCGCCCGCCAGATCAAAGGGTTGATCACCCCCGTGACTCCCCCGGCAGCAGGAATCCACTCTCCACCGAACACGGCTCCTGCGTCCCAGCCCGTCGAAACGACACCAACGGAGGCATGTCCACGGCGTCGGGGACTGGGTCGGATCTTCGATTTCCGGCTGCTGGCAACGGTGGTGCTGGCAGCCATTCTGGTCTGGATTCCGCTCGGTGCCTGGGTTTACTGGATGAACCCTCAACTGATGAGCGCCTTCCTTCCGGGTGCGCCAGAGGCCGCTGAACAACAGGTGGCGGCCGTACCGGAGGTGGTTGCTCCTGAAAATGACGAAGATCCAATTCTGGAACCTCAGCCGGAAGCCCCGGTTGTTCCAGTTGCTGTTCCAGAAGTGATGGCTGAGACGAAGCCGCCGATGCCGGTCCCGAGCGTGGATCTCGATTTCAACCGGTTCCGCGAGCCCCGGATCGTGCGGTCTCTTCATGACGGAAATTATGCCTTGCTCAGGAATCAGGAGCAGCGGAACTTTACTTACCTGAAACGGTTCGTCACCGCATTCAACAGCCAGGAAATCGTGATGGTGGTCCCTCCGGAGCACCGGGTGACACTGCGTGAGATTCAGGACCCGGTCCTCAGTACGAAAATAACACAGTATTTCGTGCGAAGTCCCCGGCTGCAGACGGACATTGTCAACACTCAGCTGGACGGACTTCTGGGCGGGTTCATGGAGATTGCAGATGTCCGCCGCCGGGGTGGAACGGTCATGGATGAGGTCAATGCTCTGGTCCAGCGATCGTCTGAACCGGGACTGGAATTTGAAGAAGCCGGAGCCAGCGGAGAGGCAGATGGGACCATGCTGGCACTCCTCACAGGCCAATCCCCGGATTCAGCCCGGCAGATCCTGAAAGGGATCAACGGCTTCATGATGTCCGGCGTGGGTGGCCCGAACCGGGTCCGTCAGGACCTGGAAAACTGGAACGGTCCGCAGTCCATTCAGGAGCTGCCACCTGATGTGCTGCGGAATCTGGAATACGATCTGGTCGGCTTTGCCCTGCTGGTGACGGAAGGGGCCCATCAGGTGCTGGAACACCGGATTGACCGCACCAAACTCCTCAAGTCCGCCCCCTCCCGCAGTTCCCTGACGCTCTATTACGGGAGCCTGCGGCATTACATGCAACGCTTTGATGCAGAGAGCCTGTCCAAGGATGTCCGGGTGTTCGGTCGGGAAATGGAGGACTGGGCTGCCAGATGGGAGCCCGCTGATGGTGAAGTTCCCTATGGCCCCATCATTGCCGGATTCTTCGCCGGAGATTCTGGTGGTTCCTATCTGGACGCCTTCGCGGAATACGACCGGATGATGGCTTTCATCGCACAGTCGGGTGTCTCACAGGACCATTCTCCGGACAGGAGGGAAGAAATGGCCCGCAACCGGGCCAGGGCTCGGGAGTACGTCGTCGCAATGAACCGCTTCCGGCCGGATTTTGTATTCGAGGTCGATTTGAAAGTGCAGCCGCACGAAGTCGCTGCCATGAAGCTACCCCACAATATCCTCAAAGCAGGCCCGGCGACAATCGAACAGCTCTCTCCGGAATTGATGGTAGAGGCCGAAGTCGGACTGACGAAGTTCGCGGCATTGGTGGTCGAGGGAGGGAATCTCCTCGTTGAAATGAGTTCCAGCCGCCAGCAGTCCGTCACCCCCGGACAGATGATTGCCTATTACCAGAAGCTGGAAGACCATCTGCGGACGTTCCAGACACCGGAAATGTCGCAGGATGTGAAGAAATTCGCGAACAGTCTGGCAGGCTGGGCTGCGGAAGCGTCCACGTCGAAGCCGAACATGCTCGCTGCTCCGATCCTGACGCACTTCTTCACCGGGAAACAGCCGACGCCATTCTGCCAGCAGGTCTTTTCCGATTACGACCGGTTCATGAAAGTCATCAGTCAGCAAAGTCTGGCCAGCAGCTACACGGCAGAGCAGGCAACGGAGCTGGCCCGCTTGCAGGAAGACATGCAGACCCCGCTGAAAGCAATCAACAAAAAGCGGTCCGACTTCGTGTTCAATCTGAAGCTGGGCGTCCGGGTTGAACCACCGTCAACGGGCAGACGCTCCACCGGACGGGGAGATCAGAATTCGCCGCAAAGCTCGCCTTCGGGACGTGGGAGGGAATCAGGGTGAGAACAATCACAATTGACTTTACGCATCCGGTCAGACCAGTTCAGGTTTGGGGACATTCCGGGCGAGCCAGTCGGCGAATGTTGTCTTTCCTGTGACAGGAGAGTTGTCGGGCATCAGGCTGTGATCGTCCACGGGCGTGCTGAAATACGGAGCGTGCGGATCAGCGATGACCTCACGGGTATCTCCGCCTGCTGAGAGGAACTGCCGCACGAGGGTATCCATGCGGATCGGTTCAGGCCCTGCGACTTCCACCAGACCGTTTTTCGGCCCGGCTGTTGCGATCTCTGCCAGGGCACTGGCGACATCGCCAGAGGCAATCGGTTGCATCAGGACCGGGGGGAGACGGATGCCCGTTTCATCGGTCCCCGATTGGGCAATGGCTCCGACAAACTCGAAGAACTGCGTCGCCCGGACAATCGTGTACGGGATTCCGGCGGCCTTGATAAGTTCTTCCTGCTTCAGCTTCGCCCGGAAGTATCCCATTGTCAGCAGACGTTGTGTACCCACGACGGAAAGCGCCACATGGTGTCGCACTCCGGCTGTATGTTCGGCTGCTTTGAGATGCCGTCCCGATGTTTCAAAGAAGTCCATCGCCGCCTGATCCTCAAATGAAGGCGAGTTGGCCACGTCGATCACGACTTCCGCATTCGTCAGTGCGTCGCCCAATCCTTCGCCGGTAACGGCATTGACCCCGGTGGACGGTGAGGCCGCGACGACGTCGTGTCCCTGCTCCCGGAGCCTGTTGACGACCTGCGAACCGATCAGACCACTCCCTCCAATAACGACGATCTTCATGGAGATCCCTTTCATATGAAACCCGGATTGGCACATGGACAACGGCACCCGCCGTTGCCTGCGGATTGCCGTTCATCAGGCCGTGGTGGACGGCGGATTGCTGGCAGGCACCGTTCCCAACCCGACGTTGACGCGGTTCCATGCATTGATGGCAGCAATGACCCAGATCAGATCCCCCATCTCCGCATCGTTGAATTCGCTGCGGACCTGCTCGAAGATCTCTTCGGGGATGGACCGGTTGGCAATCTTTGTGAGTTCTTCCGCCAGCAGCAATGCGGCCCGTTCTCTCTTGCTGTAGTACGGGGATTCACGCCAGGCGGGGAGACTGTAGAGACGCTGTTCCGTTTCTCCGGAGGACCGGGCTTCCTTCCAGTGCATATCCATGCAGAAGGCACAACCGTTCATTTGCGAGACCCGTTGTTTCACCAGCTCTCGCGTTGGTTTCTCGATGCTGCACTGTGACAGGATCTTTTCGACCCCCAGCATGGCCCGGTAAGCATCCATGCTGGTTTTTTCCACTTTAATGCGGGTTTCTGTCATGTTGTTCTCCCTGAATGGTGTGACGGTCCGGAATGCCGACAGGTGACGTTCCGGAACCTGTTTCCTCAATTCTTCTCAATCAATTTGTGCGATCGACCAGCGGGCCAGCTTGTCCGGATTTCTGGTCATGTAAACGGCCCGCACTCCCTCCCCGATCTGGAAGGATGTCACGAGAACCACCGTCCCCTGATGGGACACAACCACGCCCGGTTCTCCATTCACTTTTGCAAAGACCACGTCACAATCCCGCAGCTTCCTGCTGAAAACACCTGACAGGAATCGGGCTGCGTGAGGACGTCCACGAACGATGACGCGGGCGGCCGTGGCTTTTCCGCCGCCGTCGGAGTGGATTTCGATTTCGTCAGTGAACATCTGCTCGATCGTCCCGATGTCCCCCGAGCGGCAGGCCGCGATGAAGCGTTCCGCCAACGCATCGGCCTGTTCCGGCTCCGGATGAAATCGGGGCCGTTCCTGCTCCAACCGGGATCTGGCCCGGCTGACGATCTGCCGGACATGTGTTTCGGATTTTCCGACGATCTCCGCGATTTCGGCGTACTCGTAATCGAAAACGCTTCGCAGCAGGAACGCCGCCCTCTCGACCGGAGACAGACGTTCCAGCATCAACAGAAACGCCTGTGTCAACGATTCGGACAACGCAGCGATGGACGCACTCTCCTTCGTGGCAATCGGCTCGGGAACCCAGGGACCGATATACTTCGCTCGTCGTCGCTCTGCCCGGAGCCGATCAATACACCGGAGCGTTGTGGCCTTCACCAGAAATCCTTCCGGCGACGTCACGTTCCCAGCAGTCTGCAGCCCCAGAAAGGCATCCTGCACCGCATCTTCGGCGTCAGCCACCGTCCCCAGCATCCGGTAGGCAACCGACATCATTCGCGGCCGAAGTCGCTGAAGGTCTGAATTGGTCATGGAACGACTCCCTCAACATGGCAACCCGGTGCGGGTGGCCTCTTCCCGGGCCTGCCGCCCCCTGCCACTTATTTCTGATGTTCCCCTTTTGATGTTTCCGGGATCGCGATCTCTTTACTTTCACGCGGATGCAGCACAAAAGCAATCAGGCGGGTCCGTCCCGTTGCTGACGGATTTCTGGAAACCCGATGCAGGCAACCGGTCGGCTCGTAGAACGTCTCCCCGGCTTTGAACCGCCGCACCGGCTGATCATCGATCCCAAGTTCGTAGGTTCCCTCCAGCACATAGACCAGCCCCGGTCCCGGATGCCGATGAGCGACTCCCTGCTGTCCCGCTTCAATCGTCACTTCAACCGCCGTCACCGCCGCATCGTGGCCATCCAGCTTTTCCTGAATGTCGTGTGCGGAAATCACCCGGACGGATTCCCCATCCCGATCATCATGAACGTGGGCAAACGTCATCCCGGCAACGCCAATCAGGAGGCATCCCAACAGGGTGGGAAGAACCATGTTTTTCATCGCAATCTCCAATGAGTTGGCAGTTCTTGGGGCACCTGTTTGTGTGCCAGGCATTCCGGTCTCTGCATCAAGGACGTCCGTCCCGGGCGATTTGTGACAGCCGATCAGAAAAAAATCGCCACTCGCCGAAACGAATTCCTCCCGGATTGTCGACGCCTCTGCCAAACGGCAACGAATCATACGCCCTGCGGGTCCTGTCAGCCCCATCTGCTCCGCGATCGGATGTCCTGTCTGATCATCAGTGATTGGCCGAAGTCCCCGTGGAGAACCTGCCGTCTTGTTCCCAGCCGCTTTCCCGGTTCGCGGATGGCCTACGGCTGAAACGTCCGGTTGCTGAACGTCCTTTCTCTGTTTGAGTGTTTGCCTGTCGTGGCGGGGCGAGACAGGTCAAACACTCAAACGAAAGGACAACAGATCATGGCAACCGCAATCACCAACAAACCCGTCGCAACGCTTCGTGAACGGGGCGGTCTGAAAGCGACGCTCTGGAAGAACAGTTCCACCAAAGGAACCTTCTATTCCATCGAGATCAGCCGCACGTACAAGACCGATGACGGCTATCGCGACACCCGCAGCTTCTCCGACAGCGATTTGCTGATCGTCGCCCGTCTGGCCCAGAAAGCCTACGACAAGGTCGGCGAACTGATTGGCAAGGATGCCGCTGATCGTCGGGCTGCCGAACAGCAATCTGCCCCTGAACAGGTCGCTGTCTGACGCCGCCCCCGGTGGCACTGCCGTTGGCTTCGGTCAACGGCAGTCCCGTCCCGAACGATCTCACAGAAAGGATTTGAACATGACACACTTCACCGTTGGCATCCTGATTCCACCGCAGGAACTCCCTGATGCCGAAACCCACATCGCCAGACTAATGGCTCCCTACGATGAAAACAGCAACGTCGAAAGTTACGTCTGCTACGACCTCGATCAGGCGGAACTCGATCGCCAACTGAAGATCCGTCATCTGGAGCAACTGCTGGCCGGTCCGAACAGGCAGATCATCAACGCCGAATACTGCCGATCCCGGCTGCAACAGCTGCAGGAGATGACCCCATTCGACTGTTACGAGGAGTTTCTGCAGGGACATGACATCTTCGATGATCAGGGGCGGCCGGTTTCTACCAGAAATCCAAAAGCCCGCTGGGACTGGTATGTCGTCGGTGGACGCTGGGGTGGATGGCTGCACGACCACAAAGCGTCCGGAAGGAGTATCAGCAACAACTCGGCCCCGGTTCCCCATGTACTGGCAAACGAGAAGTTTCCGTTCGTTCTGATCACCCCGGACGGTGAGTGGCACGAGCGAGGCAAAATGGGCTGGTGGGACATGGTTACCAACGAGAAAGACGAAGCAGTCTGGCATGACGAACTGCGACAGCTGCTTCAGCAATACAGCGATCACCATCTGGTGCTCATCGATGCCCACATCTGATCAGGAAAGGAGATCCATCATGAATCACATCACCGAAAAACAAACCGATCGTCCCGAAGCCCGGTTACCGTCGATCTATGCCCGGCTGCCGGATGCTCCGCTCAACACCAGTCCGGTTCCGGAGCTGACCAGCCTGTATTCCCGGGTCGGTCGTGGACCGTATGGCGATGCCCGGTATCGCGGTAATTGCAGCGGGTATCTGATCAAAGACCTGCTGCGATACTTCGGCTCGAAATCAGTTCTCGATCTGATGCGAGGCTCCGGCACCTGCGGCGACGTTTGCCGGGAACTCGGGCTCCCCTACTCCGAAATGGATCTCCGTCTCGGTCAGGATGCGGCTGATGCAGATTCCTATGTCGGTCTGGAACCGGTCGATTTCATCTGGGCCCATCCCCCCTACTGGCGAATGATCCGGTACAACCGCGATCCGCGTTGCCTGTCCTGCCTACCGACGCTGGAAGCGTTCCTGAACCGGATGCAGCTGATCCTGCGGCTGTCGAAGTCGGTTCTCACCCCGTCCGGCAAGATTGCCATTCTGATCGGCAACTACTCCGATCACGGCCGCTACATGCCACTCTCGCACCTGCTGGTGGAACGGGCGATCCGTGAAGATCTGCACATGGCTTGCACGGAAATCATCCGCTTCCAGCATGGCAACACATCGTCCCGCAAGCAGTATCAAACCAGCTTCATCCCCGGGCTGCATGATACCTGCCTGATCTTTGAAACCCTCAACCCTGAATGGAACTGAACCATGAAGCATTACCGCCTCAACATCGAAGTCGACATCCTCGCCCGCGATCAGGACCACGCACTGCGACGAATGCTGCTGCTCTGCAGCGATCTTCATCGCTATCGGACGTGGGTGAAAGACACCCGGCCTGACACGCTGAACGAACGCAATCCCCTCGAACCCAGAAAGGAAACTCCATGACCAGCTACAACATCGAGATCAACAAAGACGTCCCTGATCACATCTTCGTCGAAGTGGACCGCCGGTTCGACATCGCCATTGAACGGACGCCGAAAGGACTGTCGTTCTGGATTTACCCGCGTACCGACGGCGAACTCTGGAGCGAACCGTTCACGAGGTTCGACATTCTGGAAAGCGAAGTCGTTGCACTGGAAGCGGCAATGAGGGACTGACCATGACGGAAACCCTGATCACCCTCACCGAAGACGAGTTCGATGCCCGCTATCCGCTCATCGAGAACCACCTGAACCCGTATGCGACCTGGGCATTCGTCGCCGGTCGTGGCTGCCTGTTTGAAACCCACGGCGAAGAATTCGAGTTCGTCCGACAGCAGAACCCGGTCACCGTCTGGACACTGGTCGATGGTGATAACGGCGACTGGTACCTCCTCAGCGGGCTGCACTACGTCAATCGCGTCGGCTACCTGATCAGCCGGGTACCGGTGCCGGAAGGTGTCGCGGTTCAGGTCCATATCCCGCTGTCTGTCGACGATCCTGATCCCGACTGATCGTCAGACAGAATCCGACGGACATCCCCCGCTCCTGGCCATCATGACACGATGCAGAAATCGTCATCGCGTCATTTCCGTGTTTGCAGATCAACGTCGGTGTAGAAGTGAGAATGCACTTCGATGCTCTGTCGGCTGCCGCAGATGTCTCGAGCTACACTCAGGTTGCGGGATCGAATTCCGCGCCGGTCAGGACCTGCTGCGGAGTGTGGACTTTGATCCCCTCCGCCTGCAGGTGATTGAAATGCCTGTCGTTGAACGTCAACAGCAACGGAATGCCGTGTGCCAGCATTGAAGCCACGATATTGAGATCATGGACAGTCTTCCCGCCTCCATATTTCTGATGCAGCTGGTCGAACTGTTCATCGACAGCTGGCGATTCTTCGACATAGCTGAAAACCGCCCGAAATTCTTCCACCAGTCGACGGGCCTGCTGATTTGAAAGCCCCAGCCCGTTCTTTCCCGGCCCTGCTCCCTGCGGTCGCTCGGCGATGTCGAGGAATTCCCGTTTGATCTGCGGATTGATCACCAGATCGTGTCCGGCAGCCTGCAAACGGCGGAGTGCCCCCTTGGCGTCCGGGTGCTGGGTACTCTGCTGGTCGGAATAACGGGCCAGCACATTGGTGTCGATCATGAACCGCACAGCCCTCTCCCCTGCTCCTACAGTCCGCGATCCTGATAGATCGTCTCGCGGCTGTCATCCAGCGTTCCGCCGGACTGAACATCCATTTCTTCCAACAGCTGGCTCAGGGCATCAAAGCGGTCGAGGCGTTCCTGTACCGGCAGATCGGCTGAACGGCGGTATTCTCCAGAAAGAGACGGAACCGCCTTTCGCAGCCAGTCTTCGACCGTCAGCCCACGGGCAGCGGCCTGTTCACGCAAGGTGGTGAAGGTCTTTTCGTCGATGTTCAGTGTCACCATGATCGTACTCCTGAAGCAATCATAGCATGGTTGAACGGCTTACGGAAAGAACTGATTTGCATCCCGGCGGCAGCATTCTTCAGATGAAGTGATGCAGATAACGTCATCGCTGTATCGGCAGAAGTACGGTGAAATGGCGATGAAGCCATGATGCATTCAGGAATTTTGCGGAAGGTCATCGACGGATTTGAAGCCCTGACGATTTCCGTAGGGATGGTTTTCTGCAAATGACGCAATGCAGAAATCCGCATTGCTACCAAGCCGACGATGCGGCTCCGCAATCAGTGATTGACCGGGCGGGAAAGGCGTGGCAGGCTCGGACGGAACAGAAAAGGAGGTCCGTCATGGCCAAATCACAATCGAACTCGAATTCGCAGTCACAACCACAACGCAGGGAACCGGAAGCCAGTCAGCCCCGTCCCGCTGAAGCCCACAATAAACCGGCTGCCACGATCCGGCAGGGGAACCTGAAGTGTGTTCTATGGCGGAATGAAGGGGAGAAAGGCCCGTGGTACGTCGCCGACCTGATCCGCACGTTCCGGACGGAAGCTGGTTTTCAGGAGACGAACAAGGTGAACGCTGAAGACCTGCTGCGGGTCGCGTTCCTGGCCCAACAGGCCTATGGCCAGCTGCAGGAACTCAAAGCGGCCGACAAAGCCGCCGCTGCCGAACATCATGACTACGATGAACACGCTCCGTACTGACCTGAAGCAGTTCACCGGTTCGACCCAGTGGTTCCGCCATGCGTTCAACCGGGCTGTCATTTATACCGAGGGCATCCAGTTCCTGATGGAAGAGGGACAGGCGTACTGGCTCATTGACGCCATCGCGTCACACATCGGGAGCAAGGAGTTTCAGAAAGCCGCTTCACAGGACGACCGTATCAGCCTGATGCACTTCTGGAAGCTGGCTGTCCAACCGGATCACACCGCCACGCTCAAAGCGGTGGCCGACAGCGGCGAACAGCCGTTCATCGAACAGACGATCCCGTTCACTGACTTTCCACTCGACGAAATCGACATCTGGGCAAAGAACGACGACGGCCGGTGGACACTGCTGCTGCCCAGTGAATACTGACCGCTTTCTATTGTTGCGATCGGAAGAGGGGGCTCGAACTGTCGCCTTCCGATAACCCCAGATCGGCAACATACCGGAGAATCTCGTGGACATGTTCGTCCAACGTCTGGCCCCGTTGCCGAGCCATTTCCCACAGCCTTTCAATAACTTCGTCTTCCAGATCAATCGTGATTTCGCCAGTCATCATCGTCCGCGCACAGGATGAAATCCGTTAGCCACTGTTGTCAGGATACCGGAAGCGGCCCGACATGGGGACGCTGAACCTGAACCGGATGTTCGGCCCGACATGACGAACCGGCCATCGAATGTTGTGCCGTTTCCGGTTCCCAAACGGCATCGTGGCTACGAACCGTCTGCTGATGAAATTGCCTGGGCGATGGCCGAGTCCGTCCGCCTGGGTGAACCAATCAACGAACAAACCGCCCGCCAACTATTGATCGAACTGTACCTCTACGGGTTCGAACCGGAATAGCCTTTCTAACTCTTCATTGACATGAATGACGAAAGACAGTGATGCAGATTTCTTCATCGCTGCTGATCTGTATTGATCGCTTCCCGAAATGGGGAGTGATGCTGTTTGTCTGACTGTGAATGCGGGATTGTTGTGGGATGTCGTCCGAAACGAATGTCATCTGAAAAAGATAATTGACGGTTGCTGGCTCATGGTGGCACGGGATGGCGTGGGGCGGCATGGGTCAGGGGTGAGGCGGCGAAAACGGGTCATTGACTTCAACCTTGAATTGGCGTTTAGTTCAGAGGCGGGGAGGAGCCAGATGTTTTTTCCCTCCGGGAAAAACCGCTGACCACGCTGGCGCATGGTTCAGCTGCATCTGGTCAGAGGAGCACTTCGTAGCTCCCCCGAACCCCCATCGAATGGCACCGCGATCTGCCACTGGTGCAACGGTGTGTCACTGATCCCTGTTGAACTGTGTTCCGATTGTCCCTGCTGCGTCAACCGACTTCCGGAGGACCGATGCCCACCGCTGAGTTCAACCCGTCGGCCCGCCGTCAGCGTCACGGCCGTCCCCGCAAGCATCCGGATGAACTGCGGAACGTCGAGCTGCGGCTGTACCTGACGCTCCCGGAGAAAGAACGCATCGAAGAGGATGCCCGTACTGCCGGTCTGCGTCCTGCTGAATACATCCGCCGACTGATCGCTGGTCACCGTCCTGCATCGATCGAAAGCCGTTCGTCCGGCAATCCCCGGCTGCTGCTGGAACTGAATGCCATCGGCAACAACCTGAACCAGGCGGTCCGGGACATTCACGCCGGTTCCACCAGACAGCACGACTGGGAAAACCTCCAGGGGTTGCTGGAGATTGCACTCCAACGTGTTGCTTACGGAGATGAAGACGATGTTCGTTGAGATCACCCGAGGCCGGTCATTTCGAGGACTGGCCCAATACTGCCTGCACGATGTCGACCGGAAAGGGGACAGCCGGGTGGCATTCGTCGAGACGAAGAACCTCGGAACTGACGATCCCCAACTGGCGTGGCGGATCATGTCCGCCACGCATTACCTGCAGGAGGAACTCAAGGAGAAAGCGGGCGTCGGCCGGGGAGGGGCCAAGGACGGCAAACCGGTCGGGCATGTGGTGCTCAGCTGGAAGCGGGAGGAGGCGGACGCCGAACAGCTCAACCATCAGGGAATGCTCAATGCCGCGCATGGCGCGTTACGGGCGATCGGCGCCAGTGACCGGCAGGCGTTGATCATCGGGCATACCGATACCCCGCATCCTCATTGCCATATTATTGTCAATCTGATCGGCGATGACGGTCGTCTCAAGAAAAACTGGAAGGAGCGGGAGAAGCTCAGCAAATTCGCCCTGCAGCGGGAACGTGAGATCCACGGCGAAGCGATCATCAAGCAGCGGGAAAAGAACTGGCTCGACCGGGAAGCGGGAGAAACACCGGCTCCCGTGAAGAAGCAGCCCCGGCATCTCTACGATCTGGAGAAGGCGGCAAAGAACTGCCCCGAGACAAAACAGTTCGCCCGGGAGCATCGGAAACAACTGGCCGACATCGCCAGAGACCGTGATGTCCAGAAAGAGCGGCATAAACGCCATCAGGAACGGTTGCTCGCCTGCCACAAGGAACGGAACCGTCGGATTGAAACTGGCACCGAGCAGCAGATCCGCAACAGCCGGACGGATCTCCGCAAAGCCTACCAGCAGAACTGGCACGAACTTCTCAATGAACAGGAAGCGGCCCGGTGGGCGTTCCGGAAGAACGAACAATCCCTGAAAGGCTCGCTCGCCAATGCGATGCAGCTGATCGACTGGAAGCAGGTTCTCCGGAGAAAGCGGAAACCGGACCAGCTGCGATTGTCGGATGCGTTCCAGCTGCTGACCAATGAGTCCGCCCGTCGGGAGAAGTTACGGAAACAGCAGCAGGCTGAGCAGGACAAGCTGCGGACGAAGCAACGCCGGGATGAGGAGGCCCAAGCCCAGTCCCTCCAGCAGGAGCGGGTCGTCAAACTCCGTGAAGAACGGAAAGCCTACCTCCGCAAAGCAGACGAGATGAAGCAACGGCAGCGGAAAAGCCATGAGAAACTAAAAGAGCAGCAACAGATTCTCACCCGCCAACGCAACGACGTCATCAAAGCCCATCAGACCAAAGAACGCCAGCGGAAACTCGACTGGGCCAGAAAGATGCTGCTCCGGGAAGAAAAAGAACAGCACCAGGCGAACGACAATCCTCTGAAGGCACAACAGAAGCTGGTCCTGCCGGAGCGGCCCAAGCCCATCGTCACTGAGCAAGGCCCCAAGCTCCCGAAACAACCGGAACTGGAAGCAAAGAAGCCACAGGTCGCCCAACAATCCATTACATCGGACCAGAAACAGGCCCGTATTCGTCGTGAACGCAAAGAACGCCAGCCTCGGCAACCAAGAGAACCACGCCTCCCGCGCGACTTCGAAGCATCAGTCCCGCTGCAGGAGCAGCAAACACCTCGAACCCGTGCGGCCGATCTCCTCCCGCAGAACGAGAAAACCCCCGAAGCGGCCCGGCAGATCGACGATTTCAAAGAACGGATGCTGAAACAACTGAAAGAACGGTTCGATCAGGAACACGACCGGGAAGACCGGGACCGGTAGCCGTCAAAGCAGACAGGGCTGGTTTCGTGCGATCGGTTCAGAGAGAATCCGGTATACAGACACCCCATGGCTGCTGTGACAGACATTCTTTGGTGACAGAACAATGCCCGACTGGCTCTACACAATTCGTGAACGCTTTTCACCAGAAATGAACGTGCGCCCACCGCTGGATTGGACAGGCTATCTGGAGTTTTCAGGTTTCAGTCACATTTCTGAATTGGTGACGTTGGATTCCATGATGTGCCCCGAGGTAATCACCGAGCTGCTGGACGAGGACTGGAACCACAACGTACACGAAGATTTTAGATGCTCTCTCTTCCGTGATCCGGAGTACCTGCTGGTTCGCCAACCATGGGATGCCGAACGGCATCAACTGCTTGCAATCCTTGAATCTCCCAATGGTTCAGAGGCTGTCCCGGCGGGTTTTGTCCGAAGTGGTTTCGATATCATGGACTCTTATTTCGGAAACAGCACCCTGACCAATTGTGGCCAGCTTCCCGGGATCTTCGAGCCGTCGATCGTGAACCAGTTCGGGCTGCTCTCCGATTTCAATACTGCGATCTCGGTTCGTGACACGATGCGGCAACGGGAGCCAGAAGATCCGCATCTCGGAACCTGCGAAGTCTGGTGCATTGCCCGAATGCTGCTGACAGATCGACAATCAAACCTGCAGGACTGACATGGCACTCACACGCAGCTTCAAGGAACTCGTGAAATCCCGTGCGGATTGCGATCCGGTGTTTCGGGTCGCACTACTGCAGGAAGCAGTGGAACTGTTCGTCCATGGTCAGACGGATGACGGCAAAGCGGCCCTGCGTGCCTACATCAATGCCACGATCGGTTTTCAGGAACTGGGCAGCGCCCTGGAAAAGAAGCCGCACAGCCTGATGCGGATGCTCGGCCCCGCCGGAAACCCGACCGCCGACAATCTGTTCGCTCTCATTGCGTTTCTGCAGGAGCATGAAGGTGTGACGCTGAACATCGCCACGCAGCCGATGGCGGTGAATTCAATTGCTCCCGGTGGCTGCCGCTCGCGCAAGCGGGATGAGCGAGTTTGGCAGATCAACCAATCCGTTTTCGTTATGACTGGCTGCACTCACAGATGATGAAATCTAATTGGGGCGTTGAGATCCAGTGGCCGTAATATGGCGAGTGAAAGAACCCGCCATCTTCAAGTAACGATTGCCGAAAGTATCGTCCCCAAAGAATTCGGCAATGACGTTCATCGGCGAAGCTTGCTGCAGCGGCTCTCCATCGTTGCGCGTATGATTCGAAAATAGTGTTGCCTCGCTTCTGCTGCTTGTGGTGGATGCGAGGGACAGCGAAAATCATCCCCAAGCAGCGAATAGAATTCTGGACATTGTTTGTCGCTACTCCAGTCGACAATCCGTGCATCTTGTAAATTTCGAAAGTCTGCAACCAATCAGGATGCACCGCGTCACACATCGCGCGTTGTGCCTCTTGGTATGCGGATTCTATATTGGCAGTAGCCTTGGCAACGGTGAATCGATTCGCAGCTGGCCAGCAGTATTTCGGCAGTTTGACTTCGGCACAGCAACTCTGCCCTTCAATTCGGAACCAGGCGTCGCGTCGACCTCTGTACTTCCTCTCGACCTCACCTTTTGTACAACTGTATTCCTCAAGTGCATAATTCCCGGGATCTGCTCGCCAAATGCCACCGATGAACTGGCTCAGCATGGCCCGCTCATTGGACCAGTAGGGAATCCGAATACGATCACTGCAGCATTCTTGGTCTATGAACTCGTCAATGATGCTAAACATCGCTTCGACCGACGGTTTCAGGAAATCAAATTCCGTGTGGCCAGCCGGGAAAATTTCGATGCTGTGTCCAAGCATGGTGGCACCATTCAAAAATCCGGGTCAAGAAAACGCAACATGCCTGATCGACAATTCCATCACCTTTGGAACTGCCCTGAACTACCGCAGCCGTTCTGGAACGCGAATTACCTCAATTCCAGCTGCAGTTCCCGTCCGACGGCCCGGGCAGCCCGGCTGAGGGTGTCGAGGGTCACCTTGGTGTTTTCCGGATCGAGGAGGCGGTCCAGCTGGGAGCGGCTGGTTTTTAGCTGCCGGGCCAAAGCGGCCTTCGTCAGATGCTGTTCTTCCATGGCAGCAGCCAGCTGATAGGCAATCACCCGTTTGATCGCCTGGTTCGTGCTTTCCTCCAATCGGCCTTCTTCTTTGAGGAAGTCGTCGAAGTTCTGGCCGATCCAGCCTTTCTCCACTTGTGTTTTCGGTTTGGCTTTCATATCAGTCCTTTCTGCCGGGAGACCGCGAGATCCAGCTCCCGGTCCGGCGTCTTCTGTGTCTTTTTGATGAAGCCGTGCAACAGTACCATCTTCCCGTCATGCACGCAGAACAGCACCCGGCTGATCCGTCCGCTGCTCAGGTCGCTCCGGATTTCCCAGAGCCCCTTGCGACCGGCAATTGACCGACAGAGGGGCATTCCCACCGGCCAGCCGAATTCGGCAGCCCGGATATCGTCACCAATGACCTTCCGGTCTTCTTCCGACAACAATAGCAGCCACTCCCGCACCGGCATCTTCCCGGTACTGTTTTCAAAGAACGCTGCGGGAAGCCGCTTCTCGGGTGTTGCTTTCCTCACCATACAAACAAGTGTACCACAAATAGTACGCCTCTTCAAGATGTCTCTTGAAGCCATGAATACTCAACCTACCAGAAACACAAAACCCCGCCGGGTCGTCTTGATCGGGCGGGGCTGGTCGGGCTTCTCACTGTGTTACTTCTTCCCGGACTTCGTCTCCTTCTTGGTTTCGGACTTGGGGGGCTTGGCCGGGCCGTGGGATTTGCCGTTCGTCATCTCGGTCTCCTGAAGGTGGGAAGAGGGGAGGGGAACTGCCGAAGAGTCCATTTTGGACTATTCCAATTCGGAATCTACGCTCCGCCGAACATGGATTCAAGAACGATTCCCGGATTCAGGGCGGATTGTGGAAAAATCGATTTACACCGACGAATACAGCGTGTTGCTGGAATTGCTGGCGGCGCTCCGGCAGAAGAGCGGCATCACGCAGGTGGAACTGGCTCAGCTGCTCGGGCAAAGCCAGTCGTTCATCAGCAAGGTGGAGCGGGGAGACCGGCGTCTGGACGTCATTCAGCTGCGAACGATCGTCCAGACCCTGGGATCGACGCTGCCGGAGTTTGTTTCCGCTCTGGAGAAGCAGCTGCGGGGACCGAAGAAGTAACGCTGTCTGTTTTCCAGATCGCATGCGAAGAATTGCAGCGACCGGGAGAGCTCCTACACTCTGGTTTCAGGCAGCTTTCAGCATTCCTTCCACCTGCCGGTAGTATTTCGAGAGCGTATCCCGCGACCCGGCAAAGAAGAGTAGAACCAGAAAGCTGACCGGCAGCAGTTCCCACGGACGGAACCCGGCGGTCAGCCAGTGCATGGCAGCAGCAAAGAGGATGGCAATCAGACAATTGGCATAGAACTGGTAGTAGCGGTAATGGGCCTCGATCAACACCTGCAACCCGGCTGTCCGGGCATGAAAATCCCGCATTCTCCAGGCGGGTTGCCGGATTCCGGTCCAGTGATGCAGCGGATCAATCACCAGCCACCGCACCGTACTGGCGGGAGAGGTCCAGCTGCCGCATGAACGAGCTGAGCGAGTCCCCCAGCAGGATCTTGCGCTCCTGTTTGCGAACCGCTTCGGTGGTGATCCAGAACAGCAGCAGGCGGGGAATGGTGCCATACGGCAGCCCGAGGCAACGGGTCTTGCCGGTGTCGGGATCGAGCACCCAGTCCGGTTTGATGGTCAGCGTCAGGTTCCCATTGGAACGGCCCCAGACGGGAATGTCGCCGGGATTGCTGTGCGGAAGCGTCACCTGCACCAGATCCCGGGCCATGAACGCCTTGTCCCGGTCGTCGGGGTTTGGATCGAGATGGATCAGCTCCGCTGCCCGGACGATCCGCCGGGTTTCCATGCCTGATTTTCCGGAATCGAGGAGCATGGCTCAGACCGGGAAATCGGGATCGCTGTACTTGTCCAGATACTCGGTGGCGGCCCGGATGATGATCGACGTCAGCGTGACATGGCGCCCTTCGGCAATCGCCTGCAGCTTGAGCTGGCGGTGCAGGCTCTCCGGGATCAGCAGGTTGAGCCGGGCCGACTCTTCGCGGACCGCTTCATCAATGGCGGCCTGCTTTCGCTCGTCGGTGCGGCGGGATGCTTTGACTTTGAGACTCATTGAGGACCTCCAATAACTCCTTCTTGATTTTGATGATTTCCTTGGCGGCCGGTCCGTGCGGTTCGGACTGGAACACCGTTTTTCCTCCGGCAGCCGAGGTGGGATAGACCACCCGCTGGGAGGTGCCTGTGTCGAGCACCGGGATCTGGTATTCGGACAGGGCTTTGACGACGTCCGTGGAGAGCCGTGTTTTCTTGATGAGGCGACTGATGACGAACGCTGCTGCCGGTTGGCCGTTGGTCACTTCCCGGCGGGCCAGGATGATGTCCACCAGATCGGCGCAGGCCCAGATGTCGTACGGCGATGGCTGCACGGGGATCAGCACCAGATCTGCCGCTTTCACGGCAGCGGCAGACAACCGGGCAATCTGCGGAGCCCCATCGATGACGACATAATCGTATCCCTTCGAGACTGCCTGCAGATCTTTGGCGAGTGTTTCCCGATCCAGTCCAATCACCGGGATCAGTTCGCCCCCGTTGACTTCGTTCCAGTCCCGCAGCGATCCCTGCGGATCGGCATCCACCAGCAGCACCTTGCAGCCATCCAGCACGAGGGCATGGGCCAAGTTCGTGGCAATTGTGGTTTTGCCGGCTCCGCCTTTCTGATTGAGAACTGCAATCGTTCTGGTCATGTTCCCCCGATGAAGTGGTACAGCGATGCACGCTGCGTCATTTCTTCATCGGTAGCACGGCAAAAGCAGGAACCCAATGGTGAACTTCGGGACGAGGGGAGTTGTCCACAGGACGTTGAATGGTCGGTCCTGCATGTCGATCAATCAGGACCAGGCGCAAGCCTTCGGCTCGGGCTCAGCAAACGGGGTGTGCCCCTGTGTTCGCTCGACCGCGATCGGCCTCAGCTGTGGTGCAGGCCGATGCGACGGCGAGGCGAACGGGGCCAGCCGGGATGCTGAACTTCAGGGAGAGGAACTGCCGGTGCGTTCTTCCAGACGGCGAAGGCGGGTTTCCAGCGTGTCGATCTGGTTCTCCAGCCGTTCGATCGTCTGCTGCTGGGATTGGATTTCCGTCTGCTGTTCCTGAACAGCCCGGATCAGCGGAGCAATCAGGCCGATGTAGTTGATGGATTTCGTGCCGATCTCATCGCTAGCCGTCCGCACCAGATCGGGGAACAGCGGTTCAACATCCTGGGCGATCAGGCCGAGTTCGGTTTTGGTCTCCCCCTGCATCACAAACGAGACCGGTTGCAACGCCGTGATCTTCACCAGCTGATCAGCGAGGGGAACGATGTTCTCCTTCAGCCTGCGATCCGAAACATCCTGAATTTCACCGGTGTACTGAATGTCCCCCACGACATCCAGAGCCGTCTGAGGAGTGGATTTGCCGATCGCCAGAAAACCAGCCGACGAGAATGTGGCCAGGATTGTCCCGCTGCTGTTCTGCCATTCCGTCAGATTCGCAATCTGGGATTCTCCGCCCTGAATAATGACGCCTTTTACAGAACCTGAGGAATTCGCATTTATGTGAAGCTGCGCCGCAGGTGATGTCGTATTAATTCCCACCAATCCCAGAGCATTAATATGAAACCTATCTACCGCACTCGAATTGACACGCAGAGAGAGAGTTGAATTCGGAGTGTTAAAAAACATTCCTGTCGTATCGGCTGAATTGACACCCTGAAAGTTAGATGCCCTCAATCGTGTACTGACCGTGATTTGATTCGTACCCGACTTGTACATCCTCACAAGATTGTTATCTGGCCCAAATGTGATCCCCAATTGATTGTTGTTGATCCTGATTTCTCCGTTGATCTCAAGTTTGTAGGTTGGATTCTGCACGCCAATGCCAACGTTCCCCGTACTGGTGAAAACAAACGAGGAAGTCCCCGTCAGAGCCGACGAACTGTTGAACTGTACCGCTCCTTCCGGACCAGCTGCAATCGCACCGCTGGCGGGGTTGAAGCAGTTGTTGCCGTCGCTGTCACAGTAGGCCGTCGCGCCGACCGGTCCTTCGACATCCAGCTTGAGCACCTGTGCGCCTGTCGAAGCCGGGTTCGCTGTGCCGATACCGACCGCCGCGCCGATCAGTGCGATATCGCGTACACTGCCCGTTCCGGTTTTTTCCGTTTCGATGGTAAAGACATTGGCATTCTTGCGGAAACCCATGGTGGCGAATTCGCTGTCTGTCCCTGTAAAATTAAAAAGGCGGAAGGCGGTAGAGTACGAGCCAGCCTGATAAGACAATGTTCTACCGCTGCCAGCACTCAGGGATCCACCACCGGCATTGGTAAAAGGATTAGAAACATCAGACCAGGTAATCGAAGATCCGCTACGCATGTTAATACGGTTGTTGCCAAAACCTGCCAGAAGAGTTCCACCGGTAACAACCCCAAGCAGATTATCCTGATAAGAATAAAATCCCGTATTCGAGTCATTCGCGAACGAAAGCGACGGTGCGGCCGCCGAACCATCCCCCGCCAGAATGCTCCCCGACCGCGTCACGAACGCCAGCGGGGAGTCTGCTGCATCCCGCCACTCGGTCAGGTTGCCGGATTGTGAGGGGGAACTCCGAACGATCAGCCCTTGACCAGAGGCAGAAGTCGTCGTGATCGAAACCGCGCCGCCACTGGTGTAAACGAACGAGGATGTCCCCGCCAACGCCGACGAACTGTTGAACTGGATCGCCCCATCCGGCCCTGCGGCCAGGGCAGAACCGGTAATCCATTTCCAGGTCGCTCCGTCGCACATTTCAATGGTGTGCTGAGTGTCGTTCCAGCGGAGACCGCCTTTGCGATCAGCATCGCAGTCCAGACCGGTCGTTTCCCCGACGATCAGTTCACCGCCGATGTGCAGCGGGGCTTTGGGGGATGCCTGTCTAACACCCAGATTGGCATTTGCATCACTTTCGTAGATCCGGCTCCAGACTCCGCTCTGGCAGGTGAGCAAAAAACCTTTGCCGCTGGTTTCTGTCCCACCGGAACGGCCGATCGCATTGTCCGGGGAGCAGGTATCCCCCGGCTGCTCCTGCGACCACGCAGGTGTGGTGAACGTGAGAGCGAGAACGCTCGCCAGAGTGAGCCGTGTTCGTCGTTCGCTTCGCCGTTTACTCATCCCGCACACTTGGTGGTGATGCGGGACGCTCCAATCGGGAGCGGGCGAGTTCTTCGCCGAGATCAATGCTCAACCCGCCATACTGGACATCGTTGGCGATCGTCAATCCGTCACGATCAAGCAGGGCCACCGGTTGGCCGTCGATCAGGAACCGGATCGTGCCGGAGTGATCATCGACTTCGATCCGCGTGTTCACAGTCGGTTCCGCATGGACAGGTGATTGCCCGGATTCCCCGAGAGAAAACAGTCCCCAGCCCAAGGTGATCCCTCCGAGCAGAAAGCCCAAGGACGTCAATAGTTGCTGCGTGGTTGCCGTTTCCGCCATGTCGAGCCTTTCCTTGCCGGATCACCCGGCGATTCGCTTCCTTCCTGTCTGCCATAGGCCAAAGCAAGTGTCAACCAGTGACCGCTGGGTGTTCACAGGCTGCTCCGTTGATTTCACCGCTTGCGCGACACTTTCCCCAGCGATATCGTGAAGCATGAATTCAACACGGAAGTGGAACCAGTAGAGCATGGCTGAAGAGAGTATTCGTCATTCCAGAACGCTGAGCGGGTGCTGCTGACGATGGCCCGGAAGAGCAAATGGTGGGGCCAGCCGACGCTGTTTTCGTTGTTTGGAGCGGCAGCGGAGCCTGAGCCTGTTTCTAAGCCACCATCCAAAGCCAATCGACCTGCTTTCTCAAACTTCCCGCCATTAACATCGGAGCAAGGCGCGCATTCCGGGAAGAACAAACAGTTGCGGCTGGATTTCACTGCCAGTGCTGCTGCCAACCAGAACTCTGCTTCAACACAGAGAACACAAAGGTCACAGAGCAACGGGACGCCGACGAAACCTCACGTCCCTATTTCGAAGCCACCGCAGCAGCAGAAGCGGCTGTTCGACCTGTTTCTCAAACCGCTTGTTACTCCGAAGCCAAACAACTCGGAACAGGAGATTTTCTCAGAGAATTTCACTGCTGTTCCCGATCAGATCGCTGAACAGCCAGCACCTTCTGCCCATCAGAACCGGACAGCGCCACCCCGATCCGCAGAGATCCCGCAGCCGGGCCCAGCCAGTCTCCCTCATTCCCCGACCACCTTCACCAGTGAGAAAGCGAAGGCCCATGAACTGATCGCCGCCATCCGCACTCTGAAAACGATTGAGACAGAACAGCGACCGGCCACTGAGGAAGAACGTCACACGCTCTCAAAATTCTCCGGGTTCGGAGCGTTGGCACTCTCCATCTTCCCCAACCCGGCGACTGGCCAATACAAACACCCCAGCTGGCAGGGACTGGGCGAGGAACTGCAATCGCTGCTCACGCCCGAAGAATACGACAGCGCCAAACGGACGACGTTCAATGCGTTCTATACGTCTCCGGTGGTGATTCAGGCCATGCACCTGGCTCTGGAGCGCATGGGCATCCCCGGGAAGGCGACCATTCTGGAACCAGGGTGCGGGACCGGACGATTTCTGGAATACGGTCAGACGGATCAACATTTTGTCGGGATCGAACTCGATTCCATTTCCGGACGCATTGCCCAGGCGATCCACCCCCAACACGACATCCGGATCGAATCTTTTCGGAACACCAAATTCCCGGAAGGCCAGATCGATGCCGTCATCGGCAATGTTCCGTTCTCGGATCTCAAGCTGGATCATCACGGCCAAAAGTTCTCACTGCACGATTACTTCTTCGCCAAATCGGTGGATCTGCTCAAACCTGGGGGTGTCTTGGCCCTGGTGACATCCCACTACTCGCTCGACAAACAGAACGCGGCGATCCGGGAGTACCTGGCCGATCGGGCCGATTTCGTAGGAGCCATCCGGCTCCCGTCCGATACGTTCCGGCGGGACGGGACAGCAGTGGTCACGGATATCGTGTTCCTCCGCAAACGACCTCCCGGGGAACCCGCCAACCATATTGATCCCGACTGGCTCAGCGTGGCTCCCCTGTCGATTGAAGGAGCCGACATCTCCATCAACCGGTATTTTCACAATCACCCGGACATGGTGCTGGGGTGCTGGTCCCGGAAGAACCGGCTATATGGCGACGGTTACAGCGTCGTCTGCAACGGAGACCTGCATATTCAATTACCACGGGCGATCGGACAGCTACCCCAGTTCACTCCACTGGCTCCGTCACCGCAATCGGCCCGACCACCACCGGCGTTCATTCCGCCGCCCCAGCAACGGCATATTGATGAAGGGAGTTTCTTCATCGGTGAGAACAGGGTGATTTACCAGTCGCAGGGAGGTGAGGGGGTGCCGGTCGTCTATGGCGGCACCAGACTCTGCAGTGATGGCACACTCGTTGGCAGACGGGTGGGAGCGTTGATCAATCTCCGCGATCAGGCCCGCCGCGTGCTGCAATCCCAGAACGAGGATTGGCCGACCGAACATCGGGACGCTGCCCGGAAGGAACTCAACAAGGTCTACGACCGGTTCGTGCAGGTCTATGGCCCGATCAACAAAACGACGTTCAGCGAGACTTCGAACGGTACCTCCATCCGCCGGATGCCCAATCTCGTCAAGTTCCGCGAAGATCCGGATGCGATGCTGGTCATGTCATTGGAGGAATATGACGAACCGACCGGCAAAGCGACGAAAGCCGCCATTCTCCAGCGGGACGTCGTCGGCCGCACACCGCCGGTCACGAGGGTACAGTCAGCGGAAGAGGGCCTGTTGGTGGCGCTCAATCAACGAGGGAAAGTCGATCTGGAGTTCATCGCTTCGCTCTATGGTAAATCGGAACCGCAGATCATCGAGGAACTCGGTGACCTGATCTTTCATGATCCGGAATTGAATGAATGGCAGACATCCGATGTTTATCTCTCCGGCAACGTCCGCGAGAAGCTGAAAACCGCCGAAGCTGCCGGGATGGCCTACTTCCGTAATGTCTCCGCTCTTTCCGAAGTCCAACCCCCGGACGTTCTTCCCGGTGACATCGATGCCAACCTCGGTGCTCCCTGGATACCGGAGGAGGATCTTCAGACGTTTGCATCAGAACTGTTCAATGTCGATCCTTCCGCCGTTCCGGTTGCCCACCTGCAGAAAGACGCGGTCTGGTCGCTCGATGCCGGGTACACCGCCCTGCAGTCAGTCTCTGCCACGATTGATTTCGGAACACCCCGCGCGAACGGAACGTGGCTGCTGGAGCTGGCCCTGAACATGAAATCTCCCACGGTCTACGACACGCTGGATCAGGGAGAACGGGTCGTCAACCAGACTGAAACCCTCGCCGCCCGGGAAAAGCAGAAGCTGATCAAGGAAAAATTCCGGCAGTGGATCTTTACCGATCCCGACCGGACCGAACGCCTCGTGCGGATCTATAACGATCTCTACAACAACCTCCGCCCGCGCGTGTTCGACGGCTCCCATCTCGACTACCCCGGCATGAACGATACGGTTCAACTCCGTCCGCATCAGAACGCCGCCGTCTGGCGGGGAATGTCCAGCGGGAACACACTGCTGGCCCACTGCGTCGGAGCCGGGAAGACGTTCACCATGGCGGCCACCGGCATGAAGATGAAACAGGCCGGGTTGATCAAGAAGCCGATGTTCGTGGTCCCCAACCATCTGCTGGAGCAGTTTTCCCGGGAGTTCCTGCAGCTGTACCCGAACGCCAAGCTGCTGATCGCGGCCAAGGAGGATCTCACACGGGACAAACGCAAGTTCCTCACCGCCAGGATTGCTTCGGGCGAGTGGGACGGGATCATCGTCACGCATTCCAGCTTCGAGCGGATCGGGATGTCGCGAAACTATCAGGAGCAGTTCCTGCGGGAGCAGATCGCCGAGTACGACGCCCTGCTTTGTGAACATGCCTCTGAAAAAGGAAACCGTCGCAATCTGATCAAGACGATCGAAAAGCAGAAAGCCCAGAGGGAAGAACGCCTCAAGAACCTGCTGGCGGAAGACAAAAAGGACGATGGTCTGGTGTTTGATGAACTGGGTGTCGATCACCTGTTCATTGATGAAGCCCATTACTTCAAGAACCTCGAAACTCCCACCAAGATGGACCGCGTGGCGGGAATTCAAACGGGCGGGAGCGAACGGGCATTCGATGTCTACATGAAAGCCCGGTATCTGGATCAGTTGCATACCGGACACGGGGTGACGTTTGCCACCGGAACCCCGATCAGCAATACGATGGTCGAACTGTACACGCTCCAGAGGTTCCTTGATCCAGCCGGGCTGCGCAGCCGGGGGATCGAACATTTCGATGCCTGGGCGGCGACATTCGGGGAAGTGATTGACTCCATGGAGATCACGCCTGATGGTGCTGGCCTGCGACCACGATCAAGGTTCGCCAGGTTCACGAACCTGCCGGAACTCCAGCAGATGTTCCGGGCGTTCGCCGACGTCCAAACGGATGCGATGTTGAACCTTCCCCGTCCCACACTCAAAGGCAACAAACCCAAAGTGATCGCTTGCCCGATGTCGGACGAACAGCACGATCTGCAACAGGAACTGGTGCAGCGTTACGAACGCATCCGCAACGAGAAGATCGATCCCCGGGAGGACAACGCCCTCGCGATCACGACCGACGGCCGGAAACTGGCCACCGATGCCAGGATGCTCGATCCGGTGGCGGACGACTTCCCGGAATCCAAGATCAATCGCCTCGTGGAAACAGTCACCGAGATCTTCAACCGGACCGCCAGTTCTCGTGGGACACAGATGATCTTCGCGGACATGGGGGTCAACCCGACGGCATGGGGGTATTCGCCATACTCTGAGATCATTCGCAAGCTGACAGCATCCGGCATCCCGCGCGAGCAGATCGCCTCCATTGGTGATGCGGAATCTGATGCGAAGAAACAGGCCCTGTTCAAGAAGGTCCGGGAAGGCGCCGTTCGCGTCCTGCTGGGCAGCACCCAGAAAATGGGAACCGGCACCAACGTCCAGAAACGGCTGGCAGCCCTGCATCATCTGGACGCCCCCTGGAAACCAGCCGAGGTCGAACAGCGGGACGGTCGGATTTTGCGTCAGGGGAACGAGAACAAAGAAGTGTCGATCTACCGTTATGTGACCGAACAGAGCTTTGATGCCTACATGTGGCAGGCTCTGGAAACGAAGGCCCGGTTCATCAATCAGGTGATGACCGGCGACAATGCGATCCGCACTGCGGAAGATATTGGAGGTCAGGAACTCAGCTATGCCGAAGTGAAAGCCATCGCTTCCGGCAACCCGGCTGTGCTCACTCTGGCCGAAGCCGAGGCCGAACTGCAACGGCTGCACCTGCTCAAGAAAAGCCATCTCGATGAACAGTTCCTCGCCCGCAGGAACGTCCGCGATCTCCCCGACCTGATCAACCGCTACGCCGACCGGTTGGAGAAACTGACCGCAGACAGTTCCCGGATGAGCCACCACGACGGCGAACCGGTTACAATCAACGGAAGAACCGTTCACAAAGACGATCTGATCCCGGCGATCGCTGCCAGACTGGATACGATCCCCGCCCTGATTGCTCATCCGACAAAAATCCCGTTCGGGACTTATCACGGACTGGCGTTCGGCCTGGTCGTCGATCCCCAATTCCCGGCAGAAGCCTACCTGCAGGGAGCCATCACCCGCAAAACCCGGCTCTCCAAAGACCATCAGGGACCACGGGCCGTGCTGAACGCGGTGGAACGCCTCGCCAGCGGCTACGGAGAAGAATGCGACCAGCTGCGCCAAGACTTGACGATTGCCCAGTCCCAGCTCAAGGACTACCAGTCCCGCCTCGGCAAACCGTTCACGCTGGAAAGCTACCTGACCGAACTGACCACCCTCCGCGACCAACTCAAAACCAGCCTCTCCGCCACCAATCAGCAACTGACTGACAACGACACCGGTCCATCCTCACACGAACTCGCCCGGCAGATCAACGACCTGAAATCCTCGTTCCAGACCGAAGCCGCTCCCGAACGTCCACGTCCCACGATCATCGCCGCCGAACCCCCCGTCACAATCCGCATCCAGAAGCGCTCGACCGACCGTGGTGTTCTGTTCGCCAGTGGAGAGTTAGTTAGCCTCGCATCGTATTCTCCACTATGAAAGCCCCGGCAGCGGCGGTGTCGAGCCAGATCCCATCAGGGCGAGGCACTCAGGGCCGGTGTTCCGGACGTTGTTCACTGCCGTGGAAACCGGTTCGGCGACGAGATCGTCATCAGTCCAGGGAGTGAGCAGTTGCAGAAGTTCCCGGGGGTCCACGTCCGGATCGAGCCAGACATTCCACAGTTCTGCTGGCAGGATCACCGGCATCCGGTTGTGGAGGGGCTGCATGAGGCGGTTGGCGTCGGTGGTGATGATACCGCAGGAGTCGATTGACGGGTCGTTCTTTTCCCAGTGATCCCAGAGCCCGGCGAACGCCATCAGTTGGCCATCACGGGAATGAATATGAAACGGCTGCTTTGTTTTGCCGGGGCCGGGTTGCCATTCGTAGAACCCGGTGGTCGGGATCAGGCAGCGGCGGCGTTTCAGGTTGGCTTTGAATGTTGGTTTCTCCGCGAGCGTGTCGCTGCGGATGTTGATCATCTTTGCTCCCTGCTTGATGTCTTTCGCCCAGCCGGGGATCAGTCCCCAGCGGAACGGGGAAGCGATGCGTTCCCCGTCCTCATTGCGGATTGCCAGCACCTGTTGCGTGGGAGCAATGTTATACCGGGGCGGAAACGGCTCCGGCGCCCGGAACAGGCTGAAGAACTCCTGCAGTTCATTGGGGGTGACCCGCAGGTTGTATCTACCGCACATGGGATTGTCCGTGATGAGTGATCAGAATGGGTCGAGCAGCAGGGCACACAATTGCAGCTTCTCCCGGAGAGTTGCAGGATAATCACATTGTGAAGCCGCCTGAAGTTTGTCCCGCATTGGTTGCCAGGCTCCCCGCTGCACGCTGAACGGAAGTGGGCGCGGTTCTTTCCAGCCGTCTTCACGAAGCTGTTCCTGAAACTCGGCATCGGTCGAGAGTACCCAGTCGGCAAGCGGTTCCAGAAAGGGGCCAGCCCCTTTGGGTGGTTGTGACAGCGCCAGCACGAGGATTCCGAGTGCCATCAACACCGGTTCGTCTGATCCGACAGTGGAGACCCGCCAGCTGAGAAGCCGTCCCAGGGCCAGCATCGCTTCGGCCCCCATAGCTTCAGCGCTCGTTAAGGCACTGGCCAGTGTGGAATCGGTACTGTCATCTTCAAATGAAATGGCGGGATCGGTGTCGGCCAGCATTTTGACGGTACATGCAAACAGCCGGGTCTGATGTCCCGTCCTTCCCGAGGGGCCGGGACGATGCGGCGGCGGATTGGGGTTCTCGGGGTTGGAGTACATCGTCAGCTGCAGGACTTCCCGCAGCGGAAACGGCATGTCGGCGGGGAAGATTCCTCGTCCGGCGATGGTCTGCAGCAGCGGGAGAACTTCCTCCGCCCCCCAGCCGTAGTCGGCCATCGCAATCTCCCGCAGCTGGATGCTATCCACATGACAGCGGACGTAGTTGAACAGTTCCTGCCGTGCAGGAGGAAAGAGGGACAGCAGTTCGGCGGGTACGAAGGACATGAACAACCTGACGGCGAAGGGAATTTCCTGATTTTCCGGAACTGGGCTGGACACGTGAGTGTACGGGTGTTCATATTCTGCAAAGGAGCACTCATCATGAGCAACACTACACTGGATCAGCTGCGACACCTGCTGCAACGGGCAGGATCGCGTTGTTCTCCCAGAAAAACTGCCTCCCGGAGCGGTTCTTCAGGAACGGACTGGCTTCCCGGGCCGGAGCTGGCTCCCGGTGATGTCAGCGAGTGGATTGCCCGTGATGACGGATCGGGAGCATTGCAACTGGCACTGGCCGCTGCACAAAAAGCGGTTTCGACACCGGCCCGCTGGCTGGTGGTCGATTTCATCGGTGACCTGTTTCCGGGCGGTTGGGAGGAGGCGGGGATCAATCTGTCCCGTACGGTTTTTGTGCGAAACGTCGATACTGCTGCGGCTCTCTGGGCTGTGGAACAGGGGCTGCGTTCGCGCGGGGTGGATGTCGTCTGCTGCCGGATCGATCGGCTGACTTCTGTGATGGGACGGCGCCTGAAAATTGCAGCAGAGACCGGGAATTCGCTGTGTCTCCTGCTGCGCGGTACGGAAGCCCTGCGTGAGACCAGCAGTGCCGATCTGCGGGTGCTGGTGTCCCCAGTGCCTTCAGAAAATTGGTTTGTGCGGAGGATGGAGATGGAAGTGCTGAAGATCCGGAACGGATTCCCGGGGATGGTCGCTCAGTTGGAACTGGATGATGAGACAGGTGCTGTGCGTATGGTTTCCGAACTGGGCGATTCAGCGGCAGTATGCCGCGCGGCCGGAGCTTAGGAGAATGCCCGTAATCCTACATTCATCGCTCAGGACCCGTACCCCGCAGGTCACTGCCTGCTGTGAGCGGGCGATGAAGAGGCACGTTCGTATTGGAATGCCAGTGGCGGAAGCCCAGACGCTCGTGCGGCATTCCCTGCTGGAAGAGCATGATCCGGCAGCGGATCGGGAACAGTTGCGAACGCTCGCCTGGCAATGTCAGCGGTTCACTCCCTGTGCCGGACTGGAACCAGCCGAGCAACCGGAGTCGCTGTTTCTGGATGTGACCGGTTACGCCGCGCACTTCGGCGGGATTGAGTCACTCTGCCAGCAGGTTGCTGACGGTTTTCATCAACAGGATTATCAGGTGCGGATCGCAGTGGCGCCGACATTCGGAGCAGCATGGGGATTGGTTCACTTTCCACTCGACCAAAGAGCAAACCGCAGAAGTTCTCCCCCGGTGACGGCGATGATTGTGAATACAGGCGAACTGCAGGAACAACTGGTCCCGTTACCGGTGCAGGCTCTACGTTTACCGGCATCTGTCGTTTCTCTGCTGAAAGAATGTGGGCTCACTACAATCGGTCAGTTTCGGAACATCCCGCGTACCAGTCTGCCGTCGCGGTTCGGTCCGGAACTGTTGCAGCGGCTGGATCAGGCATTCGGTCATCTGGAAGAACTGCTGGAGCCCGATTTCCCGCCGGTCCCGGTTCGCAGTGAATTCCGGTTCGAATTTCCGCTCACCCAGCCGGGCGACGTCGAGCAAGCCCTGTGGGAACTGCTGAAGAACATCCTCAGCCAGCTGATCCAGCGGCAACGGGAAACCCTGCAGATCACTTGTGGCTGGAAGACTGAAGCCGGTGAGACGGGGACGTTCGAGATCCGTGTCTTGCGTCCGACCAGCCAGTTCGACCGGCTCCGGGAACTGCTCTTCCTGAAACTGGATACGCTGCTACTCTCAGCGGGAATTGTTGCCGTCTGGCTGGAAGCCGTTCCCTGTTCTTCCCAGGCACCAAAGCGAAAGACACTGTTCGACGACGAAGGGCCGGGGTATGCCGAGTTTCTGCAACTGATCGAACGGCTCAGCAGCCGACTGGGGGAACAGGCGGTTGTTCGTTATCAACAGATTGCCGAACCATTGCCGGAACGCTCCTGCATCGCCGAGCCGTGGCTGACGACCTCACAGGAACCTGCCGACAACACTGCAACACCTGTTCAGAGAATTCCCAGGTGTCCCCTTCGCCTGCTGCCCGAGCCGGTTCGGCTAAGGGTGGTCATTCAATCAACTGGTGGCGGTTTGCTGCGGTTCCGCTGGCAGGGGGAAGAACAGATTGTCTCACAGCTGCATGGCCCGGAACGGCTCATTACCGGCTGGTGGCGATCGGAAATGGTCCGCCGCGATTACTACCGGATCGAAACCACAACCGGGACGAGGTTCTGGCTGTTCCGCGAGCAACCCACGGGACACTGGTTTTTACAGGGAGTGTTTGAGTGACAGGGAAGCTGATTCTTTATTCGAAACCTGCAGCCAATTCATGCCTGATCCCCCTCCATTTCTGAAACCGGTCCGCCCGTTGCCGCATGCTCCGCCCTCGCTGATGACGGTCACGGGTTCTTCTTATGCCGAGATCCACTGTAAATCGAATTTCTCGTTTCTGGAGGGAGCCTCCCATCCGGATGAACTGGTTCAGCGGGCTGTGGAGCTCGGCTATACCGCACTCGCCGTGACAGACCGGAACACGCTGGCGGGAGTTGTCCGCGCGCATGTCGCAGC
Organism: Planctomicrobium mucosum; assembly: GCF_051466335.1. Classification (NCBI taxonomy): domain Bacteria; kingdom Pseudomonadati; phylum Planctomycetota; class Planctomycetia; order Planctomycetales; family Planctomycetaceae; genus Planctomicrobium; species Planctomicrobium mucosum. The sequence continues at coordinate 165,523 of NZ_CP195793.1, forward strand.
CAAAGCGGTCGGACTGAAGCTGCTGATCGGGGCCGAGATCACCCCTGTCGACGGTCTGCCGGTTGTCCTGCTGGCAATGGACCGGTCCGGTTATGGAGGGTTGTCGACACTCATCACCCACGGCCGCCGGAATGCTCCCAAAGGAGAATGCCGACTGACTCTGGAGGACATTGCCCATCATGGCGAGGGGTTGATTGCCGCTGTTGTTCCAAAGCAGGAACACCTGCCGTCGCTGCATCTCTATCGTGACGCCTTTGGTGATCGGGCCTCCCTGCTGGCTGAGCTGCACTGCGGGCGGGATGATGACCGCCAGTTGAACGATCTGAAACAATTGTCCCGGCAGTCCGGGCTCCCACTGGTGGCCGCCAATGACGTCCATTATCACACTCCGGCACGACAGCCACTGCAGGATGTGCTGACCGCCATCCGGCATCGCTGTACGGTTGCCGAACTGGGAGAGCGGCGGTTCGTCAACGCCGAACGGCATCTCAAGTCACCGGCGCAGATGCGATTGCTGTTTCAGAGTTGCCCGGAGTCGATAGAACGGACACTCGAGATCGCCTCCCGTTGTTCGTTCTCGCTGGATGAGCTGAAATACGAATACCCGCACGAACTCTGTCCGGATGGGACAACCCCACTGGAGCATCTGCATCAGCTCACCTGGGCAGGTGCGAGTAATCGCTATCCTGGCGGCATTCCCGCGAAGATTCACCAGACGATCGAGCATGAACTGAACCTCATCAGCGAACTGCGGTATGAAGCCTATTTCCTGACTGTCTGGGATCTGGTGCGGTTTGCACGCAGCAAAGGGATTCTCTGTCAGGGACGGGGTTCCGCTGCCAACTCGGCGGTCTGTTACTGTCTGGGAGTGACATCCGTCGACCCGAAGGAAATCGATCTGCTCTTCGAGCGGTTCATCTCAAAGGAACGGGGAGAAGCTCCGGATATCGATATCGACTTCGAACACGAACGCCGGGAAGAAGTTATTCAGTATGTCTATGACAAATACGGCCGTGACCGGGCCGGGATGACCGCCACGCTGATCACCTATCGTCCCCGATCCGCCATTCGGGATGTTGGCAAGGCACTGGGGCTGTCACTCGACAAGGTCGACCGGCTGGCGAAGAACCTTGACCATTTCGGCAGCAGCGAACAACTGGCTGGACGGCTGCGGGAAGCAGGGCTGGATGTGCAGTCCCGTCTTGGTCGGCAACTCTTGTATCTCACCACGGAACTGCTGGGGTTCCCCCGGCATCTCTCCCAGCATGTGGGCGGGATGGTGATGACACAGGGGCCGCTGCATGAACTGGTCCCGATTGAGAATGCCTCCATGCCGGGACGCACGGTGATCGAATGGGACAAGGACGATCTTGATGCCCTCGGACTCCTGAAGGTCGATTGCCTGTCGCTGGGAATGCTGACCGCCATCCGGAAAACCTTTGATTTGGTGGAAAGACATTATGGAAGCACGTTAACACTGGCCACAATTCCCCAGGATGACCCGCTTGTATACAGGATGATTCAGCGGGCCGACACGGTCGGAGTGTTCCAGATCGAGAGCCGGGCCCAGATGAGCATGCTTCCCCGGCTCAAACCGGAGAAGTTCTACGATCTGGTCATCGAAGTGGCGATCGTCCGTCCCGGTCCCATTCAGGGGGATATGGTTCATCCGTATTTACGACGACGGCGGGGCGAGGAGGAAGAGACTTATCCTGATGACAAGATCAAAGCGGTTCTCCACAAAACGCTCGGTGTTCCATTGTTTCAGGAACAGGCGATGAAGCTGGCGATTGTCGCGGCCGGGTTCACCCCGGGGGAAGCGGACCAGCTACGACGGGCCATGGCTGCCTGGAAACGGAAAGGGGGTCTGGAACCGTTCCGGATCAAGCTGATCGAAGGGATGAAACAGAACGGCTATGACCCAGAGTTTGCGGAGCGGCTCTACAAGCAGATCTGCGGGTTCGGAGAGTACGGGTTCCCGGAATCGCACTCCGCCAGCTTTGCCCTGCTGGCGTATGTCTCCGCCTGGTTGAAATATCACTATCCGGCCGCATTCACAGCCTCTTTAATCAACAGCCAGCCAATGGGGTTCTACGGCCCCGCCCAGCTTGTTGAAGACGCCCGCAAACACCATGTCCCCGTTCTGCCGGTCGACATCAACCATAGCGACTGGGACTGCACACTGGAATCTGTCGGTTTGAACAAATTCCCTTCATCCTCTCTCCGTGATCTCTGTGCCTCTGTGTTTGCAGACTCTTCACCAGATGGAGTGAAACACAGAGAAACGGAGGGCACAGGGGGCGAAAATGATGAGCAACGATTTTCGTTACGACTGGGTTTGCGGATGGTGGCCGGGATCTCCGAAGCCGCTGCCCGAAAGATCATGCTGGCGCGGCAGCAGGGACGATTCCGGTCGATGGAGGATTTCGTTCAACGAACGGGGTTGCCGCGTAGCGTTATCATCAAGCTGTCGCGGGCGGATGCATTCGGTTCACTGTCCCTCAGTCGCCGGGCTGCGCTATGGAATGCCCTGCCGCAACAGGAATCTGGCGATCTCCTGCATGCCGCCGATCCGACAGAACCGCCAGTCATCCTGCCGACATTGGCGCCGTTCGAGGAGGTGACCGCCGATTACCAGACCACTGGCCTGTCACTGAAAGCCCATCCGATCAGCTTCCTGCGGGAACAGATCGGGAACCGGGGAGCGGTCCGGGCTGTGGATCTGCAGGAGATTGCTGACGGGATGCTCGTCAAAATCGCCGGACTGGTCCTGCTGCGCCAGCGACCGGGAACAGCGAAGGGGGTGACGTTCATGACCATCGAAGATGAAACCGATCAGGCCAACCTCGTCGTCTGGCAGAACACCTGGGAACGGTTCCGCCGCATCGCCCGCCACTCCGCAGCCCTGCTGGTCACCGGAAAAATCCAGAAGGCGGAAGGAGTGATCCACGTGGTCGTCACCCGCATGCAGGACCTGACCGAACAACTCGCCGCCATCCCCAATCACTCCCGCGACTTCCGGTGAGATATCAAACCCCTGCCCCGGCGGTCTGATTTTTCAGAATCTTTATTATCACTTTATATGGAAATTGAGTGTGGAATCAAAAATGAAGTGCGACTTTCGTTGATTTATGCCCTTCTTGGAGGGGTTTAGAAAGGAGAAAGCTGTATGAAAAAAAGTTACTGTCATTTGAGTCTGGACGAGCGCCGAACCATCTTCAAGTTGCTGGAAGCCGGCAAGAGCAAGGCCGAGATCGCGGATATCCTAGGCCGTCACCGTTCGACACTGTTTCGCGAGATCCGCCGCAACAGTTTTTACCATGAGGATCATTTCAACAACGGATATTTCCATGTCAATGCGCACGACATGGCTGCCGCGCGCCGTGAAAAGCAGCGCAAGCTGCTTCGGCATCCGCAGCTCAGGGCGTACGTTATTCAAAGACTGCGGGATTTGTGGTCGCCCGACCAGATTTCGGGCCATCTCCGGCGTCTGGGCGTCCGTGATTTTTACGCATCTCATGAGACGATCTACGCCTTCATCTACAGTGCCGACGGTCGCTCCCTGAATCTGTACCGATATCTGAAGCGATGCTTCAAGAACCGCCGCAAGAGGTTTCGCAGGCAGCCTCGCTGGCATCGGGGCATTCCCGAGCACATGGGCATCTCGCACAGGCCCTCCATCGTCAAGGATCGAAACGACTTCGGGCACTGGGAAGGTGACCTGATGATCTTCCGGAAAGACTATGGCGAGGCCAATGTCACGTGTCTGGTCGAGCGCAAGAGCCGGTATTGCGTGATCATCAAAAATCCGCACCGCAAATCGGTGACTGTGATGGGCCAGATCAGGGACTATCTGAGCGCCCTTCCCCGCCATTCACGACAATCTGTCACATTCGATCGTGGGCCGGAGTTCAGCGCATGGGGCATGCTGGAGGGTCATGTCAGGCATGGCAGCTACTATTGCGATCCGCAGGCACCGTGGCAGAAAGGAACGAACGAGAACACCAACGGAAGGCTTCGCCGCTACCTGCCGGGTGACACGAACATCAACGAGCTGAGTACGCACGATCTGCGTGCGATCAGCCAGCACGTCAACCACATGCCGCGCAAATGCCTCGATTATAGAACACCTCATGAGGTGTTCTATAATCATGTACATCAGAGCCAGGAGCTGGCATCATGCTTGCAATAAACCGTCGCACTTCAATCTGATCCCAGAGAGGGCGCTTTCGATTTCCAGGCCGGATCTTCAAATCATCTCAGCGAACAGACATTTCAGTCTCCTGAACTGGGAATGCTTGATCTTTTTTCATATCCTGTTCGCTTGAACACATCCTCTTGGAATTCAGCGATCTCACTCGGGCGACATGGCGAAAAAGCGTTCATCCCAGCAGAGCAATGGGGCCAATCTCGGATTTGAAGAAAAGCTGTGGGCTGCTGCCGACAAACTTCGTGGGCATATGGATGCTGCGGAGTACAAGCACGTCGTCCTCGGGCTGGTCTTCCTGAAGTACATTTCAGATGCTTTTCAGGAACTGCACGACAAACTGAAAGACGACGAATACTCCGATGCCGAGGACCGGGATGAATACGTCGCTGAAAACGTCTTCTGGGTGCCCAAGGATGCCCGCTGGTCGTTCATTCAACAGCACGCCAAATCCGGTTACGTCGCAAGAAATCCGGCAAGCGGCGCGACGTCGGCCAGTTGATCGACGATGCGATGACGTCAATTGAGAAAGACAACCCCACCCTCAAGGGGGTGCTTCCCAAGGATTACGGCCGCGCCTCACTCGACAAGCAGCGTCTCGGCGAATTGATCGATCTGGTCGGAACGATTGGATTGGGAGATGCCGAAAGCCGTAGCCAGGACGTTCTTGGCCGTGTCTATGAATACTTTCTCGGCAAGTTCGCCAATGCGGAAGGCAAAGGGGGCGGCGAGTTCTATACCCCGCAGTCGGTCGTGAAGCTGCTGGTCGAGATGATCGAGCCGTACAAAGGCCGGATCTACGACCCCTGCTGCGGTTCCGGCGGGATGTTCGTGCAGAGTGAAAAGTTCGTGCTGGCACACGGCGGTCGGATTGGCGACCTCTCCATCTACGGCCAGGAGAGCAACAACACGACATGGCGGCTGTGCAAGATGAACCTCGCCATTCGCGGGATCGACAGCAATATCGGGCCGCACAATGCCGACACCTTTCACAACGATCTGCATAAGGATCTCAAGGCGGACTTCATTCTCGCCAATCCCCCGTTCAACATCAGCGACTGGGGCGGCGACCGGCTTCGTGAGGATGCCCGGTGGAAGTACGGCATTCCTCCGGTGGGCAATGCCAACTATGGCTGGGTCCAGCACATGGTCTACAAGCTCGCTCCCAGCGGAATTGCGGGTTTTGTGCTGGCCAATGGTTCCATGAGCAGTAATCAGTCCGGCGAAGGGGAAATCCGCCGCCAGTTGATCGAAGCGGACCTTGTCGATTGCATGATCGCCCTCCCCGGCCAGCTCTTTTACACCACTCAGATTCCTGTTTGTCTCTGGTTTCTGGCCCGGAACAAGAAGAACGGAAAATTCCGGGACCGTCGGGGCGAGACCCTGTTCATCGATGCCCGTAAGCTCGGTGCATTGGTCGACCGCACCCATCGCGAGCTTTCTGAAGAAGACATCAGCCGCATTGCCCAGACGTACCATGCCTGGCGCGGCGAGAAAGGAGCTGGCAAGTACGCGGACATCGCTGGGTTCAGCAAAAGTGCGACCCGCGAAGAAATCGAATCCCACGGACATGTCCTCACTCCCGGCCGATACGTTGGGGCTGCCGAAACCGAAGACGATGACGACATGCCGTTCGATCAGCGGATGGAACAACTCACCGCCACTTTAAAGTCACAGTTCGCGGAATCAGCGAAGCTGGAGAAGAAGATCCTCAAAAATCTGGCCAGCCTCGGATTCACCGGCAAGGAGTTGCCGTGACCAAGAAGCGGGCCACCAAGACACGCAACGACTCCCGGCGATCGCTCGGCAAAGCGAAGCCGCAGGCGATGATTCCTGTTCCCCCTCCGCGCAGTGAGCTGTCCGGGTACTATGGGCATCTGCTTGAAGAGTTGAAGCAGCGGATCGCCACCGAGCGGGTGCGTGTGGTTCTCGCTGCCAATTCCGCGATGGTGCTGCTGTATTGGGACATCGGTCAAACGATCCTGCAGCGACAGGCCCACGAAGGCTGGGGAGCCAAGGTCATCGACCGGCTCTCTGCTGATCTCCGGGAGGCATTTCCCGACATGTCCGGCCTCTCTTCGCGAAACCTCAAATACATGCGGGCATTCGCCGAAGCCTGGCACGACAGGGCAATTGTGCAGCAGGTTGCTGCACAAATTCCATGGTTTCACAACTGCATCCTGCTCGACAAACTTCCAGATACCGAAACTCGACTCTGGTACGCTCGAAAGACTATCGAAAATGGCTGGTCGCGGAACATTCTTGCGATGCAGATCAGCAGCCAGCTGCATCGACGGTCTGGCAAGGCGATCAACAATTTCAACGCCGTTCTCCCCTTGCCTGACAGCGATCTGGCGACTCAGGTCTTCAAAGATCCCTATCTGTTCGACTTTCTGGGAACGGCCGATCCCCACCGGGAACGTGAAGTTGAACAGGCTCTGATCGATCATCTGGAAAAGTTCCTGTTAGAACTTGGCCAAGGGTTCGCCTTTGTTGGTCGACAGGTTCCGTTGGAAGTCGGCGGTCAGGATTTTCTGATCGATCTACTGTTCTACCACCTGCGGCTGCGGTGCTTCGTCGTCGTAGAACTCAAGGCGGTACCGTTCGATCCTGCGTTTGTTGGCCAGTTGAATCTGTACCTGTCCGCTGTCGATGATCTGCTCCGCCACCCGGACGACAACCCAACGATCGGCCTGTTGTTGTGCCAGGGGAAAGACCGGCTGGTGGTCGAATACGCCCTGCGCGGCCTGCAGCAACCGCTGGGAGTCGCTGACTGGGAAGCCCAGGTCGTTGATCACCTGCCGGAAAAACTCCGGGGGACACTCCCGACTGTCGAACAAATCGAAGCCGAACTCGGCACCCCGGAAACCACAACCCCGCCCTCAATTCGAAAATCACGTGGCGGCCGGGGGGCGAAGAAAAAGACTGTGAAGAAGCTGAAAGGAAAGAATCACAAGGATGACTGACGGTCGCTTTCATCAAGGGGAGGAGCGAATCTCCACGGCAAGCAGCCGTCGGAGCGTGGCAGTGCGTTGCCTCAGTTCGATGGAGGTGATGCATGGCAAATAACCGCGAGGCAACATTTCAGGAATTGATTGACGAAGGATGTCTCGAAATCGGAGATGGGTATCGAGCGAAGAATAACGAACTCGGCGGAACTGGGCCGATTTTTCTCCGGGCGGGACACGTCAGCGATACTCACATTGACTTCGCGGGCGTCGAACGATTCCATGAAACGCTACGCAATCGGCTTGGCCCAAAGTTCGCCATACCCGGTGATACGATTATCACAACCAAAGGAAACAGTACTGGTAGAACATCGTTCGTGACGGAGCGGATGCCCGAGTTCGTCTACTCGCCTCATCTTTCCTATTGGCGTTCTCGCAATCAGAAAGTCATTTGCAACGGCTTTCTCCGCTATTGGTCTCGAGGATCAGAGTTCATCTCGCAACTTCGCGGGATGTCGGCGTCGACGGACATGGCTCCTTATTTGAGCCTGACTGACCAGCGTCGACTTCGCATCAGTCTTCCGTCAATTGCTCGTCAAGAACGTATCGCCGACATCCTCGGCACGTTTGACGACAAGATCGAGTTGAACCGGCGGATGAATGAAACGCTGGAGGCGATGGCGCGGCGGCTGTTCCGCAGCTGGTTCGTCGACTTCGACCCCGTTCACGCCAAAGCCGCCCTGCGCCAGAAACACCCCAAACTCAGCAACACCGACCTCTCCCGCCGCGCCCTCCCGAACATGTCCCCCGAAATCGCCGAACTCTTCCCGGATGGGTTCGAGGATTCGGCACTCGGCAAGATTCCGAAGGGGTGGAAGGTTAAACTTTTAGACGACCTTGTTGAACTGGCCATCGGCGGCGACTGGGGAAGAGATTCCCTGAGTGAAGAGTTCTCCGAAGCTGTGTCATGCATCCGAGGTGCTGATATCCCGGATCTTCAATCTGGTGGCCTCGGTAAGATGCCAACTCGTTTTCTAAAACCGTCAAGTGTCGCGAAACGCGGAATGCGGGTAGGCGACATTGCATTCGAAGTTTCTGGCGGCAGTCCTACGCAGTCAACTGGCCGTCCGGTGCTTGTGACGCAACGGCTATTGAAATCACTCTCCGGACCGCTGACTTGTTCAAACTTCTGCCGGTTGATCCGCCTCTCTGACCCAGGATCTGCGAGATTCTTGTACTACTATTTGCGTTATCTCTACAACGCTGAAGAATTTCTTCAGTACGAAAATGGTACAACCGGTATCAAGAATTTTGCGTTCACAACCTTCTGCTCACTCCATCCGTTTATCGTAGGAGACGCTAATCTTTTAACTGCGTTTGATACGATTGCAGCCCCTTGGTTGACGAGACGTGACGACAACGGCCTTGAAATGCGTCAACAATCGGAAATCCGAGACAAGCTTCTTCCCCGACTTCTTTCGGGAGAACTGGCAACGGTATGAACGATCCGAGCAAGAGAGCACACAAGCTGCCGGCCAAGCTGGAGAAGATTCTGGCGTCCCTGTCCGTTTACTTCGGGCAGAAGGGCAAAGAACTGCTTCAAAAGCTGATTGTCAATTCCCGCTACTACGTGGAAGAAGAGACTGGCTACGACAACTGGAATAATGGTCAGTGGTATCACACCGTTCACTTTCAGGTCCCTACTGCGATCTACTTCGACATCTTCGACGAACTGTCGGAAGTGGCCGAGGAAATCAAAGTTGGAATCGGAAAATTGAATTCTGTAGACGACGAGTTCATCGAAGCGGTTCGACTGGAAGTAGACGACGGCCCGTCGCTGGAAGGCTGGCGGGAAAAATCAGGAGTGTTCCTACGGGACGTCCCCTCACAACCACTGCCTCCGAGAACGATCTCGAACGGATTTGGGAACCCGGTCTTCTGCGAGTCTTCCTGAGCCACAAATCCGCTTTCAAGAAGGAAACTGCGGAGCTGAAACGTTCGCTGCGGAATTTTGGCGTGACATGCTTCGTTGCCCATGAGGACATTCAGCCCAGCCAGGAATGGCAGAAAGAGATTGAGAAGGCTCTCTTCAGCATGCATGTCCTTGTGCCATTGTTGACGGAAACTTTCCATGAAAGCAACTGGACCGACCAGGAAATCGGCGTCGCCATCGGCCGCGATGTCCCGGTGATTTCAGTGAGAGTCGGAACTGACCCGTATGGGTTCATCGGCAAATACCAGGCGATTCAAGGTCTTGGAAAGACCGTTCCTCAACTGGCAGAAGAGCTATGGAAACTGTTTCTCGGGCACAAACTCCTCGCGGATAACGCCAGGGAAGGTCTCATCAACAACTTTTGCAGTGCAGCCAGCTTCGAAGATGGGAATGCAAAAATGCAGATGCTTTCCACATATCTTGACGCCGCATCTCCCGCGCAGATTGCACGAATGGAGGCAGCCGTCAAGGAGAATTATGAGTTGGAAAATGCATTCAAAGTTCAGTCACAGTTTCCGGTGTTCATTGCCAGAATGAAAGCCTTGATGAAGCAGCAATGACAGTATTATTCCTCCCTGTAACGTTTTTCAAAAGTTGACTATCACACCATGCCCAAAGAAATCAAAGTTAAAAAGTCGTTCGGAAGTGTTCGGGTGGACCATTTCAGCCCGAAAGTTCCTGACGGAATGCCGAAGGCACTGAACGTCCATATTAGTTTCGAAGAGGCCATGCGGCTGCATCTCGGTCTCGGACAGGCGCTTGCCAAGCTCAACAGCTATGACCGCTCAACCAAGGAAGGCAAGAAATCGGCTGTGAACCTGTGTGTCTATCTGCAGGCAGGCCGGATCACGATCAATGAAGGGACTGTGCAGAACAGTTCAAAGCCGGAAGTCGAGTGAAGGTTGAGCATGAGTGGGCGTTTCACTGAATCCGTCGTCGAAGAAGCCGTTCTCGAATGGGCTGGGAGCCTGGGCTATGCCGTGCTTCACGGGCCGGAGATCGCGCCGGGGGAACCGGCAGCGGAGCGGGAAGCGTTCGGGGATGTGGTGCTCGTTGGGCGGTTGCGGGAGGCGATTGAACGGCTCAACCCGAAGGTTCCAGCCGGGGCACAGGACGAGGCTCTGCGGCGCGTTTTGAGAACCGAAACTCCAAGCCTGATCGAGAACAACCGGCAGTTTCACAGGCTGCTGGTCGATGGCATCGACGTTGAGTATCAGGCCGATGGCCGCACGGTGCATGACAAGGTCTGGCTGATCGATTTCTCCAATCCCGACAACAACGACTGGCTGGCGGTCAATCAGTTTTCCATCACTGAAGACAAACACACCCGCAGACCGGACGTCTTGCTGTTCGTCAACGGTCTGCCGCTGGTGGTGATCGAACTGAAGAACGCAGCCGATGAGAACGCCACCACGAAGAAGGCGTTCGATCAGCTTCAGACCTACAAGCTGCAACTGTCGACGCTGATGACGTACAACGTCTGTCTCGTCGCCAGCGACGGCATCACCGCCCGGGTCGGGACACTCTCCGGTGGTTGGGACCGGTTCATGCCCTGGCGGACCACCGACGGGGAAGAGATTGCCCATAAAGGGAAGCCGGAACTGGACGTCCTCATTCAGGGTGTCTTTGAAAAATCCCGGTTGCTGGACCTGATCCAGCATTTCATTGTCTTCGAAGATGACGGCAGCACGATCATCAAGAAGATGGCGGGATATCACCAGTTCCACGCTGTGAACAAAGCCGTCGATTGCACGGTGAAGGCGATTTCCCCCAAGGGGGACCGCCGGGTCGGGGTCGTCTGGCATACGCAGGGGAGCGGAAAAAGCCTGACAATGGCATTCTACGCGGGCAAGGTGATTCGTCACCCCAAGATGCAGAACCCCACGCTGGTGGTGATCACTGACCGGAACGATCTGGACGACCAGTTGTTCGGCACGTTCGCCAGTTGCCATGACCTGCTCCGTCAGAAACCTGTTCAGGCGGAAAACCGGGATCAGGTCAAAGACCTGTTGCAGGTCGCTTCGGGAGGCGTCGTCTTTACCACGCTCCAGAAGTTCGCCCCGGACCCGGGAGCCTCCTATCCGGAACTGACCGATCGGCGGAATATCGTCGTGCTCGCGGACGAAGCCCACCGCAGCCAGTACGGACACTATGCAAAAGCCAAGAAAACCGGCGAGATCAGCTATGGCTTCAGCAAGCACTTGCGGGACGCCCTGCCGAATGCATCCTATCTGGGTTTCACCGGGACTCCGATCGAACTGGGAGACAAGAACACCAAGGCGGTCTTCGGCGATTACATCGACATCTATGACATCAGCCGGGCGGTCGAAGATGGAGCGACCGTCAAAATCTACTACGAAGGGCGACTGGCCAAGCTCGAACTGACGGAAAAAGAACGCCCAAAAATTGATGAAGCGTTCGAAGAAGTGACTGAGGGGGAGGAACAGTCATCCAAAGAGAAGCTGAAGACCAAATGGGCGGCACTGGAAGCTTTGGTCGGCAGCGAAAAACGAATCAAGCTGGTGGCGCAGGACATCGTCAAACACTGGGACGAGCGCCTGTCCTCCATGGACGGCAAAGCGATGATCGTCTGCATGAGTCGACGAATTTGTGTCGAACTCTACAAGGAGTTGATCGCCCTCCGTCCGGAATGGCACAGCGATAAGGACGAGGACGGTGTTCTGAAAGTCGTCATGACAGGTCAGGCAAGCGATCCGGTCGACTGGCAGCAGCACATTCGCCCCAAACGTGGCCGGGAGGAGATGGCCAAGCGGCTCAAGAAAGCTGCTGATCCTCTGAAACTGGTGATTGTCCGTGACATGTGGTTGACCGGCTTTGATGCCCCCTGCATGCACACGATGTATGTCGACAAACCGATGAGCGGTCACAACCTGATGCAGGCGATTGCCCGCGTCAATCGGGTCTTCAAAAACAAGCCCGGTGGATTGATTGTCGACTATCTCGGACTGGCGACCGAACTGAAAAAGGCCTTGGCTCAATACACCAAGGCAGACAGGGACGACACGGGAATTCCAATTGAGCAGGCCCTTGAAGTGCTCTTGGAGAAATACGAAATCGTCCAGGGGATCTTGCACGGGTTCGACTATTCGCTGTTCTTTACCGGCACGGCTGCCCAGCGAGTCTCTGTCATTCCCGAAGCCATGGATTTCATTCTGCAATTGGACGATGGGAAGCAGCGGTTCATGCAGGGGGTGACGGAACTATCTAAGGCCTATGCCCTCGTCGCCACGCATGACGAAGCCGTAAAACTCCGTGAGGAAATTGCGTTCTTCCAATGCCTGCGGGCACAGTTCGCCAAGCTGGGGGGCACCGGTGATGGGGGCGGTTCCTCAAAGGAGGATCTCGACGCAGCGGTGCGACAGATCATTTCGAAGTCGATCGCTTCCGATGAAGTTATTGACATTTTCGCTGCTGCCGGGATGGACAGGCCGGATATCTCCATCCTGTCAGATGAATTTCTGGCGGAAGTCCGGGATATGCCGCATCGAAATCTGGCCTTGGAGGTGCTACGCAAGCTGCTCAACGACGAGATCAAGGCCCGTTCCCGGAAAAATCTGGTGCAATCCCGATCCTTCGCGGAGATGCTCGACAAGACCATTAAGAAATATCAGAACCGATCCATCGACGCCGCCGAGGTCATTGCCGAACTGGTCGAGCTGGCAAAAGAGATGCGGGAGGCTGCGAAACGCGGAGAGGCACTCGGCCTGACGGACGATGAAGAGGCGTTCTACGAAGCTCTGGAAGTCAACGACAGTGCTGTTGCAGTTCTCGGCGACAAGGCCCTGTGTGCCATCGCCCGTGAGCTGGTCGATATGGTCCGTCGTAACGTGACCATTGACTGGACGGTGAAAGACAGCGTCCGGGCGAAACTCCGGGTGATGGTGAAAAAGATCCTCAAGAAATACGGCTATCCGCCGGACAAACAGGCCCAGGCAACCGAAACCGTGTTGAAGCAGGCCGAACTCCTCTGTGCCGACTGGGCTGCATGAATGAATCTGCAGAGAGCCACTTTTGGTAACTCAATCATGGAAATCAGAGCCTATGAAAATCAACTCGGGCGACACCATTGCCGGCTATTCCATCCTCACAATCCGGCATTTGGTCAGAAAGTGCCGCGGTTACGGCTTCTATCCCGAACTGGTCGCTAAGAACCTTGAGGTCACGCAGGAAGAGGCCGAAAATGTCGTCATGGAACTGAATAAGGCGGGTTTAATCGAAAAGATGGAGGGCGATGACAATGCCTGGACTGTGACGATCGCTGGCAATGCCTTCGCCATGTCCTCCACTGCGACGCGACTTCGAAGGAAAAGTTGCGATCGTGTCATGACCGCGTTCTTGGACCGAGTCGAGGCTGCCCGGGACATGCCCTTCGCAGTTTGCGTCGAGGAGGTTTATCTCTTCGGAAGTTACGCGAGAGGGGAAGAAAGGCCGAGTGACATAGATCTCTACATCAAATTGGCACACAAATCTGACGATCGCGAGGAAAGATCTCGCCTCTTTCTTGAGCGGAAAAAAGTTGCGATTCGAAATGGACGAAGATTTGGGAATATCGGCGAAGAAGCTTCGTGGCCTTGGACGGAGATCATGCTGTTTCTCAAGAAACGTTCCCGTGCTCTATCGATCTCTACGCTTGACGACTGGGTCAAGGATGCTGAAGGGGCAATACTGGTCTATCGATATCCTGATATACGATTGAATCCGCCGTATCCTGAAACCAGTTCGGTTTGAACTTCTCTGGCCTGGCACCATACGTTGTCCAGCATTTGATTCATGCTGCCTTGCGATGGAATGAATGCACAAGCCCACCGACGAACGTCCGCACTTCGACCTCGTCGACGCTGAGTTTGTCGATCTCTTCCGGCTCGGTTCTCACCGGTGGCAGATGATCCCGCTCCATGTGGCTGCGGTGATGGTTGTAATAGTCTGTGAACGACATCAGGAGATAATCCAGATGCCGCTGACCGAAGATGATGAATCGGGACAGCGCTTCGAGCTTGATGGTCCCGATGAATTTTTCGCATCTGCCGTTCAGATTCGGCGATGCCTTGGGCAAGGGATTGGTCCGCAGGCCCCGGGATTTCAACGTTTCCGTGAATTCCTTGGTGAACTTGGTGTCCCGGTCGTGCATGACGATCTGGGGCTTCGTTTCCCGGTTTGAAGTCCGATCCAGAAACATCCGCGTCTGCTCCGCCACCCATGCCGAATTCGGATGTTCGGTGGAGGTGGAAACAATCACTTCGCGTGTGGTCATACACAGCCAGACAAGGACATACATCTCCTTCATGCCCCGCATCGTCACGGTTTTGACGCTGAAGAAATCACAAGCCCACAACGTCTCTTTGTGACGATCAATGAAATTTTTCCAGGTGTCGGTTGTTCGGTCCGGGCTGGGATTGATCCCTTCCTCTTTCAGAATGTTGCGGACCGTTTGTCGGCTGATCTTCTTGATACCCAGTTTCCGGATCTCTCCGACGATCCGGGTCAATCCGAAGTTTGTGACGGCCGCGATCTGCAAGACTAGCTCACGCAGCTCCTGTGGCTTTCGCTGGCCACCCTTAGGGTTCTTCTTTCGCTTCGGCTCCCCTTCCTCCCGCAGCCAGCGATAGAACGTGGCTGGTGAGACGATTGTGATCAGCTCCTCGATGGCCCTGCCAAGCGCCTTACCGAATTTCAGCAGCCGTTCCCGTTCATCTTTTCGTGTGTGGATCTGGCCAGGAACGCGCGCTCTGAGAATCCTGTTCTCCTCTTTCAGAAACTGGATGTATTTCGCCAGCTCCCGGTCGGTGACCGAGGCAATCAGGGCCAGCAATGGGTGGAAAATCAGGCTCATTTCGCTATTGTCTCAATCTCTAATCTGGAAACGTCTTACACTTCCGTTGTACCCCACTATGTCATTGGAAACTGCTCTCGCAGACGGACAAAAATCGAGCCGGCTTAAAGGCTGCCTAGCGATGCCGTGAGAGGCAATACGACCGACAAGATCGGTCCTTCTGAAGGGGAGCCTCAGGGGTTCGGAGAAACGCCTGCCAGCGACAAAATTGTGGCTCTGGTATCCACGCTCAGAGCAGGCCAGGCATCGATCAGACGCAGCAGCGGAGCGTCTGGAACTTGCAGATCAGCGACAGCGTTGAACAAACCGTGTCGATCTTTCCTGCAACCGGGACTGCAACCCGATTTCTCGCTCTGACGCAAGCCCTTGATACGGCAATTCGTTACAGAATTCGCCAAGCCGTCTACGGAACCGTTCCTGAAAGAGATTGTCAAGCGGGAGAGAGTTTTCCTGGTGTGAGTCTGTAAATCGAGCGGCAAAGTTCTGGGCTTTGTTTCGAAGTTCATGTTCTGTGGGCTGGATTGCGTTTTGTCTTGAGTGATCATCTCACCGGTTGTCGTTGCTACGGGATGTTGCAATCGTTCTTGTCGGATGCGATTGCTCCACACACATTCCTTCGCGAGGCACGATCCATGAGAATCATGGATCGCTCTGCTGCATTGAGCAGACGCAAAATTATCGAGATGCGAATTCCTCTCCGAAAAGCCTACTCCATTCAAAGGGACGTGCCTGCCTGCTGGACCTGTTCGTGATCAGCAGCGACATCCACGGTTCCGTACGAGTTGGACTGATCGGGAGGGATCTCAGGCGATGTCACTCACCTGGATCGAACAACCGGGGTGGACCTGGAAGTAATTGGTCTCCTTTGATTCAGGTTGGAAGGATGATGACGCATCGATTCTGTCTGCTCAGGCTGTGGCAATGGCTCGACACTCAAAGCCAGTTTCCGGAGTTCACCGATAATCCGTGTGTATCCAAAGCCTGTCGCCTTGGCGATCTGGATGACCAGTTCTCGAAGTTCTCGCGGCTTCCGCGGTCCTCCTTTGAGGTTCTTCTTCCACTTGGGCTCCCCCTCATCGCGCAGCCAACGGTAAATCGTGGATGGACTGACAATCGTCAGCAGTGACTCGATGGCCCGTCCCAGTCGCTTCCCCAGTGCCAGCAGACGTTCTCCGTACGGATCAATGCAACATAGATTTAAACACATCTATTTCGTTATTTTCGAGGAACTGATAGGACAGCGAACTGGTAGGGTTTCAGCAGCAACTCCTGGATTGCAGTAATGAATTGACCTGAGACAAGATCAACAATTGTCTTTCTCAACCCCAGTAGACGGAGATGGCGACCTTCCACTCTCTGTGGCGACTCAGAAACGTTTGCCAGGCAAAGGACGCTGTGAT
The DNA here is from genome assembly GCF_051466335.1 of Planctomicrobium mucosum. Taxonomy (NCBI): domain Bacteria; kingdom Pseudomonadati; phylum Planctomycetota; class Planctomycetia; order Planctomycetales; family Planctomycetaceae; genus Planctomicrobium; species Planctomicrobium mucosum. The sequence continues at coordinate 181,922 of NZ_CP195793.1, forward strand.
CATTGTTGGTCCGAAAGTAGCCAAAGATATGATTGTTCCCGGTGTCGACAAATTCGGTCTCTGCGGTATTGAATGATACGTTCTGCTGGCGAAGTTGAATCAAACGCAACAACCCCTGATGGACTCTCCCGGGAACGGTTGACATATCATTTCGTAATGCGGCCTGCTCCCAGTCGAATTTGCCGCGGTGAACCCAGCGAGAATCAGCCTGTTTGTCGATGACGTTATGAAATCCATAATCATTCAGCATGGCAATTTCATCTCCCAGATAGATTAAGGGAATACCGCCGATCGTCATAATCACCCCATGGACGAGCATGATTCGATCAATCGCCAGTTCAATCAGCTTTGGATCATTGGCTTCAATCGCCTGTTCCAATCCACACAAGGAAGCGCATGTTCCAGAAACGCGAGCATCACCGGTCTGGCGATCTTCCTGAAAGGGAATTCCACGTGCGAACGAACCTTCAAAAATTCCGGTGTAGAACTGAGTCAAAAATCGGCGATGTTTCAAAGGATCGAAACCTGCAACTTCAACATCATCATCAGAGAATGCCCAGCCGATATCGTCATGACAGCGGATATAGTTCACCCAGTCACATTCCGGCGGAATAGTGAAGCGTCGCTGCATCGCTGACTTCAGCAACTTCACTTCCCGTGTGGCGAGCGAGTTCCAGAGTACGGCCATTAATTGGGGATTGTATGAAAGCTGGCATTCCTTCACGCCGATATACTTCCGCACTTCGTCGGGATGAACAATTGCTTCTGATTTAAACAGCATTGCAGGGGCAGCGATCCGCACGAGAGAATTATACGCCTGAATAATCCAATGAGCCTGAGGAAGGTTTTGGCAGTTTGTCCCTTCTTTTTTCCAGAGGAAAGCCACAGCATCCAGCCGAAGAATTTCGACTCCCTGATTGGCCAAGAACAACATTTCTTCAAGCATGTGGCTGAAAACAAGCGGATTCTCGTAGTTCAGGTCCCATTGATAATTGTGAAAAGTTGTCCAGATCCACTTGCCAATCCGACTATGGTAAGTGAAAGAACCGGGGTGCTCATCAGGGAAAATCTCCGGCAACGATTTCTCGAAGCGGTCCGGCATCATTCGATCCGGATACATTCGATAAAACTCCTGATACTCTGTCTCACCGGCGAGTGCTCGTTGTGCCCAGTCGTGTTCATCCGAGGTATGGTTAAACACGAAATCAATCACAATCGAGATCCCGTGCCTGCGGAGTTCTGTCGCCAGTTGTGCGAGATCTTCCATAGTGCCCAAAGCAGGCTGAATCTCCCGATAACTACTGACCGCGTATCCCCCGTCGTTATCTCCATTCGGGACTTTGAATGGTGGCATCAAATGCAGATAGGTGATGCCGAGTTCTTTGAGGTACCAAATCTTTTCCCGCATCTGTTTGAGATCGCCGGCAAAGAGATCCACGTAACACATTGCACCGACCATCCTATTAGAAGTGAACCAGACTGGATCCGATTCACGAAGAGCGTCGAGAGCCTTCAACTCATTTGGGCGATCAATCCAGAACTGAGCTGCAGATGCGAGAATGCATTCCAAGTGGTAGAAGAAGTCGTATTCTTTCCCATAGAGGACAAACAGTCGCTGAAACAGAAATGAGAATTCTTTCTTTAGCCTACGATTGAAAGCATCCCATTGCGGAGGGGCAAGCTTGGCAGAAAAACGTTCTTCCAGACGAGGAAGTATGCGAGCAAGCGCCGTTCGTTCCCTCCCCAGATTCTCTTCAATCCTGTCGAATGGGGTTGCCTCGGACAACACGATTCTCCTCTCACTTTGCAAGCTCAATCTGTTTAGCAGTTGGCATCTTATGGATACAATTTAAACCCGCTTGCCAGTGATTGTGTTTCGCGAATGATGCGACAAACAAGTTGATGAGCTTCGTCGCCGCACTTCTATAACCTATCGATCAGCGTGTGCTCTGAATCATTGACACTGCAGAAATTGCCTTCAAAACTTACTCTTTCGCTACTTCCACTGGGTTCACCAGTAGGCCGTAGTTCTGCAATCCTTCGATTAATCCATTTGCATACTGTCCGTCTGCAAAATAGACCATATGCGGCGAACTTCGAAGTGCGTCCAGTTCCGAGGAATAATTCCCTACAACAATGCCAGCTGTCCGGCCATTGAGCATATCCAAGTCGTTTCCAGAGTCCCCCGCCGTGGCAATCCGTTCCAGAGGAATTCCCCACTTTTGTGAAAGGTACCTGACTGCTTTCCCCTTGGAGGCCCGATGCGGCAAAATGTCTACATAACTGTTGTGAGAGACGATCAACGAATAAGCGGCCCCGGTCTCATCAAGTTGCTTGCGGATCAACTCTGCGGGGTCGGAAAGCTCAACCGACTCTTCTAAATGGTAGCTGATCTTAAATTCTCGCTGTGCGGTTGCTTCTGTTTGCAGCTTTAACCATGGCACCTGATCGAGTGCCTGATGAATTCGTTCCGGATGCCATCGGTGACGCAGTCTTGAGCTCCAGCCTCGATCCGGAGTCAAAGACCTTCCGTAATAAATCTCTGCGCCGACCGATGAGACTATGACATCAATCTCATCAATTCCGTATTTGTCAAGAACTTCCTGAACGAGTTCCAGTGATCTCCCGGAGGCAACGCCAAAACCGAGTCGACCACGTTGCTCTTTCAGAAACTGAAGGAGTCGTTCCAGCGCATCGTCATCCCCCAGAAGTGTGTTATCGATATCGGTCACCAACATGGCATCCAATTCCCTTAACCTGTTACCGACTGCAACCTTTCCCACAGCAGGCACTGATTTTCCTGGAGCAGCAACGACATCTTTGATGATCGTCAAAAAGCGTTCACAGTGTGACTCCCACGTATAATGCGCAGGGACAAGGTTAATCCCATGATTTGAGCACTGCGTCCACTGCTCCTGATCTGTCAGCAGATCCAAGAGTGTATCGGTCAACTCTTGCTGTTGATGAACGTCGACAAGTCGGCCACTTTTACAGTTCTGAACAATATCCTGTGGTCCTCCGTTATGGGTTCCCACAAATGGCAGCCCGGTCGCGGACGATTCGATAAACGTCAGCCCAAAGAGCTCGACATATGCGGTGTTAACGAACACTCCGCGTGACGCGGCGGCAATGCGATACAACTCCGGAACATCCAACTCTGAGTCGTGCTGCTTGGGAACGGCCATCTTCCCATAGAGATCATAGCGATCCATCATCAGCAGGATGTCTGTCAGAACCTGTCGCTCATTCTCGGGCATCGATTCAATATTGTCTCGGATCCCCGCGAAAATTGCGAGGTTTGCAATCGCCTGAAGTGACTTGGACTCACCGTATGCTTGAATGAGTGCCTGAATATTCTTGCGCCGATCAGGGCGACAAAGAGCCAGTATAAGCGGCTTTTCAGGAGTGAAGAGAAATCGATTGAGGGACTGTTCCATCCCCATTCTCGCCTGCTTGAATTTCTCATCAATCCCCTGAGGATTGAGCTGGTACTCATAGTACGGGAAAAAGCGGACGAGATCTGTTCCGGGAGGGATGACTTCGATTCGGGTTTCATCATCTCGATAATACTTTTCGTATCCAATATCCCGTTCGTGCTTCGTGCTGCAAATCACCAGGTCAGCGGCAGCTAGGCAATCCTGTTCAATCTGAATGCGATAATCGATCGCCAGGACTTCGTTTGCCTGCTGCTGGCTCCAGCCTTCTTCAAGCAGATAGTCCAGCTTGGGTTTTCCGAGAGAGTGCCCTGTGAACACGTAGGGGCACCCCCAGATTGAAGAGACTTCGCGAGCCACATAACCCGCATCCGCATAATGACCGTGAACAAGTGACGGTGCTTTCCCGGACTTTTGAGTATAGGTGACCATTCGGTCTACAAATTCATCCAGAAACGGCCAAAGTCGTTCTTTGCGATAATATCGACCGCCACCACACGGCAGACGCACAATCTGGCAGTTCTCGCCCAAGGATTCGAATTGCTCTCCATAATCAGAGGAGACTCGCTTATCGCGAATTCGTCGGGTAAAGAGATCTACTTGCGTGACATGAGGTGATCTGGCCAATTGTTGGGCAAGTTCAATCACATAGCGAACCTGCCCTCCTGTGTCTGCGTCACGGCCCATTTCAATATTTTGTCCGCGGACGAGCCCATGCAGACTGACCAGCTGCAGGTACATTGATTCTCCTTCCTTGCTTTGAAGTCATTCCTCTCAAGAAAGAAACGAGAGCAAGCGAAAAGTAATGCGTTTTCAACTGCCGGAAGAGACATCAATTCACGGCGGCTTCTTCAGGGTAAGCGATCAAGTTTCATCTGACCACCCCTACTTGGTCAGATCGGAAACTAGAGCTGGTTTTGCTCTGTTGAAAGGCCTGTGAGTTATTGTGTTTCACCTAACGCCTCAGGGCGTAGGCCAGGACTCGGATCGCTGCTTCCACAAACAAGCTTCGCTCACTCCGGGCTGAGAGGGCGTTTCCGGTGGTGCGTTTGAGCCCACTCAGGTACGATTCCACCAGCCAGCGTCTGCCGTAGCCTTTCTCCTTGAGTGTTTCTGCAGTCATTTCGGAGCGATACATTCCATTGAGCCCACCATCCGTTCGGTGCACAGCAGGGTTGATCACGCTGTCCACCTGCCAATCCTCCCGGCAGAACCGATGGACCCATTCGGCATCGTAGCCTGCATCGGCAAAGAGAGTTTTCGGCTGCGAACTCGTCGCCGCCTTGGCCAGCACTTCAGCTGCTTCAGCCTTGTCATTGCAGGGCCCCCAACTCACCGCCAGTCCGCTGGGAATCAGTGATCCGGCCAGTACACACACGGACAATTTGACGTACTTTGTCCGCTGTTTTCCGCTGCAAGACTGGAAGTGAGCACTCGCTGAGCTCGTCTCCATGCCTGTGGAATCGATGGCGGCTTCTTCTGCATCCAGTGCAAACTTCTGGACCAGTTCATGCAGCATCGCGTCGACGATCTCCAGCACGCTGGAGCGGTCAGCGAACTTCTTCAGCGTCGAATAATGCGGCAAGGACTTTAGCCCCAGACGGTCACGCAGGTCACTGGAGACTTCCAGAACCTCGATCACACCCCGGTAGGTTGCCTTCAGGTACGCCCGCAGAATCAGGCAGGTGAGAAGCTGCTCCTGAGTAAACTTCTGGGGACTGAAGCGGTGCGAATAGGGAGCGACGTACTTGCGGGCGATCCGCATTGAGAGTGAAGTGACTTCCAGCAGGATATTTGTAGGTGATGACTCGCTCATGCAACCTCTTTTAGCGCGACACAATCGAACATTCAAGAGACGTTTTCAACAAGGCAAAACCAGCTCTAGTCCCCACGGAGTCGCCAAGCGAATACACCAGTGCGAACTGGACCAATCGAGCGAAGTGAAGTCTGTGAAAACAGCATCAATTGTCACTACATGAAGCCGTATAGTTGCTTGTTCAAATGTAGTCAATTCAAACAATTCATTACTTGTGAAACCAATGGAACGAATTGTGTGAGATCTACGCGCAGGGCGGTCTCCTTCGTCAATCGTTTCAATCCCGTCTATTCTATTTAGAGCCGGCGGACAAAACTTAATCGGCGTTGAGGAATCGCCAGGTGATCAGTGAGTTAGCGATGTCATGAAACGCCTGAAAGATCTCTTCCCGCCTGTCCCAGCGAATCCGGATTCGACGGAACTGCTTGAGCCAGGCGATCGTCCGTTCAACGGGCCAGCGGCTGCCGCCTAGAGAAGAGGCCTGTCGCGTTCCGCGCTTGGGGATGTGCGTTTCAATCCCGGCCACGGCGAGAAGATCACGGGTGGTCTGGCAGTCGTAGCCCTTGTCCGCGATCACGCTACGGGGACGGTCCAGTGGCCGTCCTCGCTTGCCACCAATCTTGGGAAACTTCAGAAACACCAGCGGGAGAAGTTGTCTCAGATCAGGGACATTGGCAGCAGTGAGCGTGTTGGCCAATGGAATCCCGTTGTGAGTGGTCATCAGGTGCGACTTGCTGCCGCAGCGGCCGCGGTCTGTCGGATTCGGGCCGATTTTTGTCCTCCCAGCGGGGACTTAATCAACCCAGCATCGATGAGCACGTCGGCCAGTTCTAGGCGACCAGCGGCGTTGAGCTGCGTGAGGAGGTGGCGATGAATGTCTTGCAGGACTCCCAGATCGATCCATTGGCGAAGCCGCCGGTAGCAGGTCTTGTAAGAACAGCCCAGCTCCAGTGGCAGGTCTTCCCAGGCGATCCCAGTCTTGAGCACAAACAGAACGCAGGTGAAGACGGTGCGGTTCTCCGCAGGAGGTCGGCCCCCTTTGGGAGAGAACTCGTAGGTTGGGAAGAACGATTCGATCTCGTTCCACAAATCATCACTGAGCAATTGGCCAGCCATGTCGGTTCCTCCATGAACAGAAAAACCAGACCTTCCCACAATCCTCAAAACGTGCCAAGATCAGTTTTGTCCGAACGCTCTAAGTAAAACTTCATAAAACTCTGTAAAATCTGGAAATCGTGGCGATCGATCGCCACTTCCTTTCGATCTTGCAACACTCTTTAGCACCGACGACTTCCGTCGATATCCAGTGATTTTCCACGTAAAATGTTGGAAGACCTACGGAACCAAGAGATCGGTTTTTTGTATTCTGAGAGAGATTAAAAGGGGCCAAATCCATGAGCGGGCTAATTAGTTTCAATTGCGATTCCTGTGGTCAAAAACTCAACATAAAGGCGGGCAAAGCAGGACGAACGGTCTCCTGCCCAAAATGCTCAAGTGACATTGATGTTCCAGATCCGTTGGCGAGAGAGGAGGTCCTGAAACGCAATCGACTACAACCTGCCACCACTGACACCAACACGAAGTCCTACGAAAAGAACCGTCGATTCGCGTTGCACTACATCTCTGTCACTGAAGCCGCTGTTTCCATCTCCTGTGCTATTTTGGCGATGGGCTGCATATTCATTGGCGTAACAAGGGCTGGCAACCACCAAGCAGGCGACAGCAACCTAGTAGCAGGTGTCGCGATTGCTATCGCTGGACCGATCTGGGCGTACGTATCTGCCAGCTCTTGGCTGCTGCTCACAAGCTCCGTGAGATTGCTGGTCGACATGCACTTCAAAATGTGCATTGAAGCCAGCGAGTGATCAGCTCAATCACCTCGCGGTGAGTCGCGACAACAGAGCGTTGCTGGAGCGAGCCATGAATGACTCCGCTCCACAGAAACATGGATTGATTGCAAAATAGAGAGCCACCTTAATGCCCTGCCTCTGACCCGATTCATAACGCATCATTGCGTCATTTGCTTGCTCCTACACAGTAAACACTAGAGTCTGTTATGGACTTAAGTGTTGGTTTTGAAGTAGTTTCCGTGGATGAGCAAGCCCCGGATGCCTTACCCCAGTGACGTCACGGACGACGAATGGGCCTTTTTAGCCCCCTATTTGGCGCTGGTGAAAGAGGACTCGCCGCAGCGGGTTCACTCCCTTCGAGCCGTGTTCAATGCCATGCGGTGGCTGGTACGCACCGGGGCGCAGTGGCGGTTCATGCCCCATGAGTTCCCGCCTTGGCCCGTGGTCTATCAGCAGGCTCGCCGTTGGCTGGAGGCTGGCGTGTTTGAGCACATCGCTCATGACCTGCGGGAAGTGGCTCGCGTGGCTCAGGGACGCGATGAGCCCCCCTCAGCAACGATCTTAGATGCGCGAGTCATCCAATCCACTCCCGAGAGTGGTGCCAGAGCCGGTTACGATGGCGGCAAACGGCGGAAGGGCTCGAAGGTTCACGTGGCCATTGACACGCTCGGGCACCTTCTCGCCTTGAAAGTGACCCCAGCCAATGAACAGGAGCGAGCCCAGGTTTCCGACTTATGTGTCGCTGTGCAGGAGGCGACTGATCAGGCCATTGAAGTCGCCTATGTGGACCAAGGTTATACTGGCGAGAACGCGGAAGAGGCTGCCGCTGAGCAGGGAGTGGAACTGCGCGTCGTGAAACTCCCTTATGCCAAGAAAGGATTCGTATTATTGCCACGTCGATGGGTCGTGGAGCGGACCTTTGCCTGGCTAGGACGATCACGGAGGCTGGCACGTGACTACGAACGACTGGCAGAAGTCTTGGCCGGATGGCACTGGGTGGCCATGGTCACACTGCTGCTCAAATACACGCCGATCGTCGTCCAGAGTTCATAACAGGCTCTAGAGCGCCTTTTATAACCTACTGAGTGTGATGAGGGCACAGGCGAGGTGGATCCATCCCGTCTAACGCAGCATTGTGGCTTCGTAGCGGATGATGATTCCGCGAAAATTGTGCAGCCAGCTGTGGGTTCGCTCGACCTTGTAGCGACGTTTGTATTTGCGAACAGATCGTCCGTCCTGAGTCGGCCTTCTCTTGCGGCCTTTCCGATGCGGGCAAACCAGCTCAATTCCACGCTCTTCCTGCAACTGCTTTCGCAGCCGATCGCTATCGGCAGCATTGTCGTACAAGAGGTGTGCTGGAGCTTTTCCGGGGATCTGCAGGTTGTCCAGCAGCGGCTCGATCAGTTTCACTTCGCTTCAGTTGGCGGCAGCAAAGTAGACTCCCAAGAGGAGTTCCTTCGGAATCAACGATGTCGACAACCTTGCAGCCATTGCCGCACTTGGTCTTACCGACCTGATCCCCCTTTTTTCGCCCGAAGGAACCAGGCATCCGCAGCAGTTTTTTTCCAATCGATCCCCTGCAGGTCTTCCAGTTCCATCAGCAGCGAGTACCACAGGCCCTCAAAGATGCCCCAGCGAGTCCACTCATCGAAGCGACGCCTGCACGTGCTCGATGAAGGGAAGCACTTTGGTAACTTTTCCCATTGGCAGCCTGTCAGAAATACAAACAAAATCCCTTCCAGACAGGCCCGCTGAGAATGCGGAGGAGGTCCTCCCTTGGGTTGGGAGAGTGGTTGCGGAATCAGATGTTTGATGCGATCCGATTGTGCGTCCGAGAGATACATGTTGCCAACAAGGTCAATCTTCCGCGAGCAGGGCAAGACTGCTCCGCACATCAAGCGAAAGCGGACCCCCAGATGGATGGTCGAGCAGCAATTGATTGAAGACGCAATTCAAAGGCAGCCCGATCTGACGCGGAAGGATCTCAATGGGGGACGGCGGTATTTTCTCCGATTTGATGAACAGGGCTGGAATTGTCGTGCCCTCCGATGTCATGCTCTTTCTAGAGGACAATTGTCGAAGGCATCATCTTCGACACTCGAAGACAACAAGGGACATGAAAGCGCCGAAATGAGCAGTTCATTCAAATACCGACGACTCGACAAAAATGACGTTGCCGTTCTGCTGGTCGACCACCAGTCAGGGTTGTGCAACATCGTTGGAGACTTTTCTCCTGACGAGTTCAAAAACAACGTGCTTGCGTTGGCAGACGCTGCGAAATACTTCAACCTCCCGACCATTCTGACGACCAGTTTCGAAACGGGCCCGAACGGACCACTGGTTCCAGAATTGAAAGAAATTTTTCCAGACGCCCCGTATATCGCGCGACCCGGTCAAATCAATGCTTGGGATAACGATGACTTCGTCAAAGCAGTCAAAGCAACAGGGAAGAAACAGCTGATCATCGCTGGCGTCGTGACTGAAGTCTGTGTTGCATTCCCTACTCTGTCAGCACTTGAGGAAGGATACGAAGTCTTTGTCGTGACTGACGCTTCTGGAACTTTTAACAAGACGACTCGCGATGCCGCATGGAGCCGCATGGAGCGTGCGGGAGCGCAGCTGATGACATGGTTCGGTACGGCGTGCGAACTGCACCGCGATTGGCGAAACGACGTGGAAGGTCTTGGAGCACTCTTTTCCAACCATCTTCCAGCCTATCGTAATCTGATTACAAGCTACTCAGCTCGCCAGTAAATCTGAGTTCAAATGCACCAATAGCCGATTCCCCATGAAGGAATCGGCTATTTTCATTTCACACAGAAGATGTGACTATCCACTCGCTCTTCGACCGTAAGAAGTTACTGCCTAGAGCGATCTCACGAGAGTGTGGCGTTCCGGCGGCGATAAACGCAGCGTTTGAACGAGTTTTTGCCCCCTTCGCCGCCACACACACCTGAGACAGGGGCTAGAACGTCGTCCAGTCGAGAATCACTTTTCCGGACTGACCAGAGTTCATGGCTGCGAATCCTTTTTCAAATTCGGCAGCTGGGAAGCGATGGGTGATGACCTCAGAGATGTCGAGTCCGCCCTGCAGCATGACGGTCATCTTGTACCAGGTTTCATACATCTCTCGGCCGTAAATTCCTTTGATCGTCAGCATGTTGAAGATCACGATGTTCCAGTCAATCGCGATCGGCTGGGACGGAATTCCAAGCATGGAGACTTTGCCGCCGTGGGCCATGTTGGCAAGCATGTCCTGAAACGCAGTGGCATTTCCAGACATTTCGAGTCCGACGTCGAACCCTTCTTTCATGCCAAGTTCTTTCTGGACGTCCGCAAGTTTTTCGTTGCGAACATCGACGGCTTTGGTCGCTCCCAGTTTTTTGGCGAGCTCAAGACGCCACGGATTGACGTCAGTCACCACGACATATCTCGCACCAGCGTGCTGTGCAACTGCGGCGGCCATACAGCCAATCGGACCTGCTCCCGTAATCAGAACGTCTTCCCCGAGGAGGTCGAAAGAAAGAGCAGTGTGGACTGCGTTTCCGAAGGGATCAAAGATAGAAGCGATTTCTTTGTCGATTCCCGGGGCATGATGCCACACATTCGTTTGTGGAACCGCGATGTATTCAGCGAACGCACCAGGGCGATTCACCCCGATCCCCTTCGTGTCCGCACAGAGATGTCGCCGGCCAGCGAGACAGTTTCGGCAATGCCCGCAGACAACGTGCCCTTCTCCACTGACGATCTCGCCAGGGTAGAAGTCGTGAACATTGGAGCCAACCTCGATCACTTCTCCGACGAATTCGTGACCGACGACCATCGGGACCGGGATCGTCTTTTGCGCCCAAGCGTCCCAGTTGTAAATATGTAGATCGGTGCCGCAAATGCCTGTCTTTTCGACACGGATCAGGACGTCGTTGATCCCCAGGACAGGTTCAGGAACATCTTCCAGCCAGAGGCCCACTTGAGAGTGCCGTTTGACAAGAGCTTTCATTTTTGATCGCTACCAAACAGAGGAATGTGATGATGAGAGTGGAAATAAAATTCGATAAGAAGACCGCCAAGTTTCAATGAAACTCACTCGAAATTTTGTGAATCGGATCTCGTCTCAGAAATTGTCGGGATCTTTCGGCCAATCAGTCGAGTTCAGAGAGACAGAGTAGACGTACGAATTAGAAACTGGTTCGGCCCCGATTTCACTAACTTGACAGATTTGTCCTCCAAACGCCAATCGGCCTCCGTTGCGGGAGGCCGATGACATATTTCTATGTGAATGAAGTAGCGGCATTGATCAACCAGAGATGAACTCTAGCTTGACGGGGTCTGGGATCAGTCCTGCCTGATGAGCTTCGCTGAGCAGACGAGCAACCGCTTCACGTCCGCGCTCGCCAAAATCGAGGGTCCAGTCGTTGACGTACATCCCGACGAACTCATCTGCTTTTTCGTTATTCAAATCACGCCCGTACTTGGCAGCATGTGCCAGAGCTTCTTTGCGGTTCTCGAGTCCGTAACGAATACTTTCACGAAGGAGCCGGGTCACTTCCTGCATCGCCTCTGGTCCGAGGTCTTTGCGGATGGCATTCCCGCCCAATGGAAGCGGCAACCCTGTTTTCTCCATCCACCATTTTCCAAGGTCGACAATCAGATGCAGCCCCTGATTCATGTAAGTCAACTGACCTTCGTGAATGATGAGGCCTGCATCCGCTTCGCCACGTTCGACGACGTTCAGGATTTCGTCAAATGGATGGACGACGTATTTGAACGTTTCAGCATCCCCTTCGGTGTGTGATTCGCACGTCGAAGTCTTGGGTTTTCCGTTCAGGCAGAGATTGAGCGCCAGAAATGCAGTGGTCAATGTTCCCGGTACTGCGATCGTTTTCCCTTTGAGCTGTTCGATACTCATCGGCTCACGAGCGACCACCATGGGGCCGTAATTGTCTCCCATACTCGCCCCGCATGCACAGAGTGCATACGCTTCAGTAAGGTAGGCATAGCCGTGAAGACTGACGGCTGTCAGTTCCAGTTCCGCTGCGAACGCGCGGCGATTGAGCGTTTCAATATCTTGCAACTCGTGATGGAACTGGAAGTTGCCTGTGTCGATCTTGTCGTTTGCCAGGGCATGAAACATGAACGCATCGTCCGGATCTGGACTGTGCCCAACGTAAATCTGCTGTTTGCTCATGGAACCTTTGCCAGTTCCCAGACGTTCACTCGTCCGGGCCTCATGTGGATCTACCTTGTGTCTTTTCGGTCTTAGAGCCTCAATCGAGTTCGATTCGCCATCCCTGATTTGAAGGGATCTCAGGTTTCGATTCCGATTTCAACGTGGCATCAGACCATTCAAAGTGACACGATAGAGAAAAGGAGGCTGCAGGGGAAACGCGATGGATCACCGATTCAAAACGGAATCGATTCCCGGAGAACGCCCCCACCTTCAGTGACCCGCAAATCCGTTGTACAAATTCACTGAAAATCATGTTTTTGTGGCAAGGTCTGCCTGCTTTTGCTCGCGTCCTCAGGTTTCCAGAGGCAAACTAGCGGATCTGCCTCTGAATTTTACGACGAGTTCGATTCTGAGTGGCAAACTTCACTCTGCCCCGAATCATCACTCACAAGAATAAGGCGATTTATCGATGAGCTGGAAATTGTTGGGCGCCGTTTCACTCTTTTTTATGGTGAACCTCGCTACGGCCGACGTGCGATTTCCTATGAACCCCAAGCCGTTGTCCCACACAGTATCGTCAGTGTCTAAACAGGGATACGAAGTCTACTCCGTCTCAATCGCAGAACATCAATGGGTGATGCAATGCGTGCATCAAGGGAAGAGCTACCGCCTGAAGGTCGACCCTGTTTCCTCTGCGATTGTCGATACTGAAGAGATTGAGGAACTGAAGGAGATCAAAGCTAAACTGAAGATGGCTGAGGTTTTAAAGCAACTCGAAACGACAAACCCAGGGCCCATTATCGGCGTGAGGTTTTCAGATAAAAGTTGGATCGTGTCGACAAGCCGCGGCAAGAAAGTGACTGAGATTGGAATCTCAGCCCAAACTGGATTTCTGACTTCAGGCAAAGATGATTGATAACGTGGGCCGCTGCTCTTCAAGTTGCAACGGTTGCAGTAGATCGCAATCAAAATTTGGGTGTGGTGAATCCATCGTTGATCGCTCCAAGTCGTTGCCACGTGGTGAGATCGATGGAATCTGCCATTGTGCGAGTTGATCCGTCAGCGAGTAGCACGTTCACGCAGCCAGAATGGTAACTTCGAGAGGTCCAGACTCCCCGACTATCGTACCAACCATTCGCTTTGTTCTCATGACAGTCCGGATTCGTGGAATTTGGAGCGTTGAGAGTGCTGAATGCAGTCTGACCCGGCATTCCATTGATCCATTCTCGATGAACATGCCCATAGTGGCTGGCTGAATTCGCGTGACAAAGACTTCCGTACGCGTCGAGTTGAGATTGGCTGGCGAACGTGTTGGGCATTCCTCCGGGGAATGACGTCCCTCGAACGAGATCTCCAAGGGTGTACTTTGTCGCTTCGCCGTCACCGAGAATCCCCTCTGAGGCCGCGATAATGTTGGAAACTCCGTCTCGCATGTCCCGAATTCGTATCCACTTACGCATATTGAACATGCCAACTTGGTCTTTTTCATGAATGGGTGTGGAGTTCCCTCCAATTGTCGCCAGTTTGGAACTGGCGGAGATCATGATGAGCGAAGGCCCCCCACTGACAACGTAACTGTTACCAGGTCCTCCGATTGTCCGCTCACGAATTTCCGAGGGGCACAAAAACGTCGACACGCGAGCATTCTTCTTAGTTTGGTTCGGCTCGTCTCTGTAAACGCGGTTGAAATCGAGCTGTTGGTAAAGTGCATTCTGATCCAGAAAAGGAAGGAGTACTGCGTGAACGCTGAACCCTGCCCAACCGGTGGCAGTGGTTTGACTTCCCGAAGCGGATCGAGACTCAAGACACATTCGAGGATAGACTGAATGAGTGTCGGAATACTGCTGAAGTGCGATGCCGAATTGCTTTAAATGTTGGCGGCATTGAGATCTGCGTGCGCTCTCCCTGACCGTTTGCACTGCGGGGAGCAACAATGTCAGTAAGACGCTGATGACACTGATGGCGACTAAAGCTTCGATCAATGTGAATCCGGGATGGCTTGCCAGTGTTGCCCGCTTTGGCATTCTCATTCCTCTGGTTCGAAATGAACAGGAGTTCTCCCGAGCGCAATTTGCGTAAAAATACTGATGTGCTGATTTTTATATACACAGAGGAAATTTACCACAATGGTGATGGCATGATTGATTCCCGACGGCCAGGGGCGACAACCACCGCGCTGAACAAAGATTTCCAGAGATGCCTGCAGGGACCCCGGAGTGCTGGCTATAGCGATTATTCAGGTGAAAGGAGGTATTCCAGATCGATCGCCTCGGGCCGCGTCAGAGTGTTCAAGTGTGAAGCAGAGGAATTTCGATAGAACCGAGACCGGAGCGGCGCGAATTTTCAGCGAGACGGATCTCCAATTTGCAAAAATTGAGTCACGTTAAACTCGCCCCGCGAGGCATATCGCATTCCGGCGAAATCGAATGACAATCAGGAATGCGGTCGAACAGGTTGCTGCAAACTGCGCAGGGAGCATTGGAAATGCGGTCAAAACTTCTCCGTGGGTCACAGATCTGGGGATGTGCTTTTGCTCTGAGTTGGACAAACATTGGATTGGGGCAAGAGGCTCCTCCTGCCGCAGTTTCTCCCGCAGACGATCCTCTCGTTGTGAAGCCAAAAAACGCAGAGGAAAAGTTTGACGCCGTTCTGCTCATGCTCAAGCTGGCGAGACTCGATCTGGCCAAGTATTACCTCCAGCAGACCCTGGAAGAGAATCCAAGTGATGAAACGCTCCTGGCAATCCGAGAGAAGCATGGAACGGCGACATTCCTCCAACTGACTTCTGTTGCGGAATTGAATCCAGGTGCGATCACATTGCTGGAACGTCTCAATGAAGCGATTCGCAATCGGTCAGCACAGCCGGGGTATGTCGAAGCAATTTTGCAGAAGCTGGAAGGATCGACTCGCGAACGTGCGGAATCTCTCGCCGAACTGAAACACCTTGGTCCCTACGCCGTTCCCGCAATTCTGAAGAGCATTGCGAATCGAGAGAACGCGTCAGTTGAAACGCTGACATTGACTCTCGTTCAGCTTGGGCGAGCAGCGAATCAACCATTATACGGAGGATTGACCTCCCCCGTCGCAGAAGTCCGAAGTGTTGCAGCCAAGGTACTCGGACACACAGGCTCCTCAGCTGACACGATTTGGTTGTGGGCACCCGCGTTCTCTGACCAGAGCCCGACCGGTGTTCAACAAGCTGCCAAAGAGGCCATCGCGCGTCTCCGCTACGGCGATGCAGCAGCAGTCAACCGAGTGACATCGGATGGAGCGTCGCGAGTTTTGGTCTCTAAAGCAACAGAATTGTTGAATGGACAGTTTAAGTGGCCTGAGTTGTACGATGACGTTGAATTGATTCCTGTCTGGACATGGAGTGATGAAGCCGGAACCATCGTTGAGCATCCGGTCAATCGAACGTTAGCCGGAATCTTCTTCGCGGAGCGTTTCGCCCGCAATGCGGTACAAATTTCACCCGAGCAGCAGCAAGCACAGGTTGTGTTGCTAGCAAGTCTGCTGGCTCGTGATGTCGAACTCAATCAGTGGAAGCTGCCACATCCACAAACCGACGATGGAGTTTTGGGACTCGCTGTTCGCAGCGGTGCGGAGTTGAATTCACTCGTCTTGCGATTTGCGTTGGATAATCACATTCCGTCCGCCGCCTTGAGATCGTTGCAGGCACTTTCCCTCAATGGTTCCACCTCGCTGCTTTCCAGCGACTCGCAGCGAAGTGCTGTCATCGATGCACTGGATGCAGCAGATTCTCGTGTTCAGTTCGCAGCAGCAGTAACGATCCTGAATTGGGAGCCGACACGACGATTTCGAAATTCGCGTCGGGTGGTCGAAATTCTCAGTCGCGTTCTGAATTCTCAGGCAACGCCGGCCAGTGTCGTGATGGATCCGAATGTCACACGCGGAAATGCCACTGCGGGGATCTTCACCCAGCTGGGATTGGACGCTGGCCATGTCCGGTCGGGCAAAGAAGGATTCAAGGTCGCTTCGGAGCGAGGCGATATTGTTCTCGCTGTGGTTCATCCGAACGTTGTCGGTTGGGAACTGACAGATACAATCAAGAACTTGCGAGCGGATTCACGGACCGCTTCGATTCCGATTGTGATTTACGGGCCCGCGAACATCCACGACAAGTTCGACAGAATCTCCAAGGATTTTCAGCGAGTTGTATACGTTGACGAAGCGAATGTGCCGTTGGATATTCATCGCACGCTCGGGCCGATTCTGGCTCAACTCTCTCCACCAGCACTGACTGCAGTACAGCGGCAAGAACAGATTCTGGAAGCGTCGTCTTGGCTTCGAAGAATTGCGATTCGAAATGTGAATGATGTCTTTGATCTTGCTCCCGCAGAAGAGGCCCTGTCGCATGCAGTGGCAGATCCGAAGCTGGCGGAAAATGCCTTGGTGACTCTGGGGGCGATCGGAACTGCCACGGTTCAGGAGCAGTTGTTGCTGACTGCGACATCCGCTGCGTTTCCAATCGAAACCAGACGACTGGCAGCCTCACAGCTCACTTTCCATGTACATCAATACGGGTTGTTGCTGTCAAAAGGGAAACTTTCAGGATTGAAGTCGGCACAGGAAAACGAAGCTGATCCCGAACTGAAAGTGGCTCTGGAGAGCGTCATCGGGGCCTTGAAGCCAACACCCGGTGCCGTCAGAGAAGAGCTACTCAAATTCCCGGCCTCACCAAGCCCTGTCGGAAATTAGCATCGTAGGGACGTTCAAAACGTGCTTGTCACGACTGTTGTGATCCGGATGAAGCCTGCAGAGTTGCAGGCTTTTTTCATGACGGGTCACAACTCAGCGACACCGGCGAATGGGGGAGAAAATTCATTCACTGACATCAGGTACCTCCCTCGCTGTCAGTCATCATTCACCCTCCCCTTCGGTGCCCTCGTTTGGTCGATCGCGATTGATGATGTCTTATCTGGCGATCAATTAGAGGCATTCCATTTTGAAGGTTCCCACACACGCTCTTCAGTCGCATTTGTGATTTGAGGAAGATCTGGATCGCTTATTTCAGATGTGACAATCGTTGAGTGATGAGCTCGATGCGATGAAGGATGGAATCGGTCAGTTCAAGTTCCGGTCGGAAAGCGAACCGCTCGACCCATGTCATCCCGCTCAATACGATACTACTCACTCTGAAGGCATCTATCATCTGCATGTCTATCGAAGACAGCGGTGCAATTGATTGGTAAAGGTCCAGTGCTGGCTTCCAACTCGAACCAGAGTCGTCTAGAAAGCTACTCAGCAGCCGAGACAGGTCCGAAGCAATATGCTCTGATCGTGCTGCTGTCGGGTCGATGATACCGCTGACGGTGTCTCCACTGAACAGCACGTGTTCGTTCCAGAGATCGCGGTGACAGGGAATCAGAAGGACCTTCTCCACTTCGAGTGCTGCGAGTTGCTGGTCGACTTGTGGTGCGAATTGAGAAAATGCAGAGAGAATGGCCAAAGCGGATTCTCGAAATCGGCGGGGAGCATTTTGAAGTTGATGAGTTGCACGGCGTCTCTTTTCAGCTGTCCAGGTGGCAATGATGAGTCGCCGCTCCTCGAGAGTTGACGAAGGTGCGTGTCTAACGGCGAACCACCCCTTACCCGCACTCTGGTATTTGAATCGGGACGAGGCTTGATGCATTGTCGCGAGCGTTGTCATCATCGAACGCCAACGATTTGGAGTCATCTCGCTGAGAGTTGAGCTGCCTCCCGGCATCCACTGTTCAAGTTGCCAACTGCCGGAAGCAGACTCGTAGACGGAAGATCCTGTGAATCGGTCCTTCAGCGGAGTCGCGACCGGAATTCGATTTGAGGAAAGAAACTGCAGCCATCGATGACGTTCAAGTACCCGTGCAACGGGCCAATGTGATGCTTTCCAGCCCTTGAGCGCATAGGTGGCAAAAGTGGTGTCGATCTGAAAAACCGGCGAAGAACTGAATCCTCCTGCGACAGCTCGAATCGAATGAATCGATTCCTCGGTAGGCAGAAATCGAGTCGCAATGCGCCGGTATTCGACTTCATTTTCGGAAATGGACATCGCGTGTCGCCTCGAGTGAAGCCCACTTGAGAGCCAACCTGGATCCTGTATCAGGGGCATGTGGCTGCGAGTGCCGGAACGCTACACTCTCTTGAGCGGCGCCCTAGGGAGTCTGTTCCGGGGCATAATGAATCATCAGAATGACGTCCGTGGTGTTCGCTGTCTTCATTTGAATGACGTATTCTTTTTTAAGAGGGTTCCAGTCACTCAGATCAATTGTCCCAGAATCCGAGTTCGCCTTTCCAATCGGTTCCTGCACCGCTTTCGGATCTGCATCCGGAACGAACGGGGTCACTGTAATTTCGATCGGACCGTTGGATGATCGGAAGTTGATGTGGTGTGCCCGTCTCGCTTCATCGCCGTTTTTTTCGCTCCGCTCGAGTTGCAGCGAACGCACAAAGTCACCTGCAGAGAGCTGAAAAGTCAGCGGGGTTGGCTTCTGTGGTTCTTGATTCTTCTTGTAGGCGACCCAGAGCATCGTGGCCAAGAATGCCACGATGATGATCGTGATGAACTTTCGAGCTCGCTGGCGAACGGTCATGATGAAGTTTTCTGACGAGTTTTGGAGATGTTCTCCACGCAGCCCAGACGAGGAAATCAGGAGAGGTCGAGGGTTCAGGAATCAAACTCCAGAAGAACTACAACTGCGGGGCGGAGTACTTCACCTCGCCTCCCACGATGGTATGAAGCACTCTTCCAGTGACTTCGCGGCCTTCGAATGGAGTGTTGCGACTTCGGGATTTGAACTGGCTTCCTCGAACGACCCATTTGGCGTTGGGATCGATAATCGTCACATCTGCATCTGACCCGACAGCCAAGGTTCCACTTGCCAGCGAGAGCAGTTCGGCGGGGCCTGTCGTTAGCTTACGGAGGAGGTCAGGCCAGTCGAGATGGTTAGGGAGAATCAAGGCTTCAACGCACAGAGCCAAAAGTGTTTCCAGGCCAACAATTCCAAATGGAGCACTATCCATTTCGAGGTTCTTCTTCTCATCAGCATATGGCTGGTGATCGGAAGCAATGATCTTGATGGTGTTGTCCTTGAGTCCTTCAATCAACGCATCGCGGTGGTCTGCTGTGCGAAATGGTGGGTCGACCTTGTAATTGGCATGATAGCTGTTCATGCACTCATCAGTGAGGAGCAGGTGATGTGGTGTGACGTCAGCCGAAACCTTCAGATCGCGGCTGATCGCCTGTCGAACCTCTTCAATACTTCGGCGCGATGAAAGACACATCAGATGGACCCGGCCGCCTGTTGACTCGGCCAGAGCAATGTCACGACGAACCATGATTTCTTCAGCGGCAGCGGGCATTCCTCGCAGCCCGAAGACCGTCGACTGGTAACCTTCATGCATGATCCCGTCATGCACAAGTTCAGGAACCTGAGCATGGTGAAGAACAGGCTTGTTCCACATGCTTGTGTACTGAAGGCCACGTCTCATGATTTCAGCATTGGAGATCGCCTGCTTTCCATCGGAAAATGCGACCGCGCCACCGTTGATGAGCTGACCGATCTCGGACAACTCATTTCCTTCACGGTTTTTTGTCACGGTTCCGATTGGAAGAACTCGGCAGCGATTGGCTCGTTCCCCTTGTCGTACGATGAATTCTGCGGAAGCGCGACTATCGATCGCCGGGATCGTTTCAGGCAGGCAGGCAACTGTGGTAAACCCACCGGCCAGCGCAGCTTCTGCTCCCGAAGAAATCGTTTCGTCTTCATCGAATCCAGGTTCTCTGAATGAGACGTGGCAGTCGATGAATCCGGGGGAGACAATCATCCCAGTGGCATCGATGATCTGATCTGCGTGAGAAATAGAGAGACCGATTTGCTCGATTCGCCCATCACTGATCAGCAAGTCCGCGACATGGTCGACGTTGCGAGAGGGATCAATGATTCGCCCGTTTTTAATGAGCAGCGAGGACATAACCGGTTTTCTCTTTTTTGAGCCGGGCAACCAAGCGGTATGATCGGCTGCCGTTGAATGTCAAATTGACGCACGCTGTTCGACGAGCATCGCGCGGAGTTGCAATCGCCAGTCAGCAATCGTTTTGAGAGCCGAGATGGCGATGTGCCAGCAGGTCGAGGCAGGCCATGCGGACGAACAATCCGTTTGTGACTTGATGGAGGATTTGTGAGTTCGCTCCATCAGCGACATCAGAACTGATTTCCACTCCACGATTGATAGGGCCGGGGGCGAGAATCAATACGTTTTTCTTTGATCGTTGAAGGCGTTCGCGATTCATTCCGAACAAGTGCGCGTATTCTGCGATCGATGGGAAGTAGGCTCCTCGCTGTCGTTCAAATTGAACGCGCAGCAGGTTGATCACATCGGATTCCTCGAGGATGTCATCGAACCGGTTCGAGACCCGAACCCCGAGCTGTTCAATGTGAGGCGGAATCAGCGTGGCTGGGCCGCAGACAATCACCTTGGCTCCGAGCTTGGTTAATCCCCAGATATTGGACCGTGCGACTCGCGAGTGTTTGATGTCACCGACAAGTGTGACGGTCTTTCCCTCAAGCGACCCCAGTTTCTCACGAATCGTGAAGATGTCCAGGAGTCCCTGAGTCGGGTGCTCGTGGGTTCCGTCGCCTGCATTCAAAATCCCGCATTTCACATGACGGGCGAGCATGGCTGGAGCGCCGGGTGATTTGTGACGCACGACCATGAGATCGACTCCCATTGACTCGATCGTCAATGCCGTGTCGATGAACGTTTCCCCCTTGGAGATGCTGCTTCCGGATGCCGAGAAGTCGACGGTGTCAGCGCTCAGCCGTTTGGCTGCGAGACTGAAACTGGTCCGGGTTCTTGTGCTCGCTTCAAAGAAGAGATTGGCGACGACTCGCCCCTTCAGATGTGTCAGCTTATCTCCGGATTGCTGTTGGTGTTTGAACCAGGCAGCGTGGTCAAGGATGAGTTCAATCTCCTCCCGACTCAAATCCTGAAGACCCAAAAGGTGGCAACGCGTCCATAAATTCAGCGTGACCGGAGCTGGGGGGTGAGCAACCATGCGAGGCAAAGGTCTAGCAACAGAATGATGTTTTTAGGATGAAGAACATCCTAGCTTTCGAAAAGCCCAGCGGCAATCAATTCCTCGGTTTTCCTGAATCCAATCACAAGATCTGTTGGTCAGCGACACCGATGAGTCTGGAAATTACTTCGGATCGGCGGTTATGATTTCGTTGTGTCTGCTGCGGTCTCGTCTTCACGCACGGAGCTGAAATGTATCGAGGAATTCTCGCCTTAGTGGTCGTGGCAACTGTCGGCGCCACGGCGTACTCGCAGCTTCGAATGCGTTCGTTTGACAGGTTTGACTCGCCCGGGCGCTCGCGGCAATTTCCAGACGCGACATCGAATGGCTTCTATCCTCCGACGGGGTTTTTAATCGATCGCAATGGGACTCCAGACTGGGAGACCGACCCTGACTTCCAGGAGGATTTATTCACGTTTGTACGCGTGATGTACAATCCGCATGGTGGACGGTTTGGGTCATGGAAGATTGACTACCCAGACAGCGATTTGAATTTTTCGTATCGCTTACAGCAGTTGACCTCTCTGAAGGTGGCACCTGATCCGATCGTTCTGGAGCTGACGGATCCGAGAATTTTCAACTACCCTTTTTTGTACTTTGTTGAACCCGGCCACGGTCTGAATCTCACGGAAGAAGAGGCATCGGCGTTTCGCAAGTACCTCCAAAACGGTGGTTTTGCGATGTTCGACGATTTCTGGGGAGAGTATGAGTGGTCTGCCTTTGCTCACGAGATGGAGAAGGTTCTTCCTGATGTGCACCCCGTGGATCTTCCGCTGGATCATCCGATCTTCAATATTGTCTATGAGCTGAAAGAAAAGCCGATGGTTCCTGCGATTGGTCATCACCAGCAGGGACTCAGGACCGAGCGTTTTGATGCTCAGGAGGCTCACTACCGTGGTTACTTTGATGGCAACGGCAGGCTCATGGCGCTCGCTTGCCACAACACTGATCTTGGTGACGGTTGGGAGCGGGAGGGCGAAGATGAGTCGTACTTCCGCGAGTACTCAGAGAAATTGGCCTATCCTATGGGGATTAACATCATCTTCTACGTGATGACCCACTAGCCAGCTGGTCGTACTTTGACCTGCTTTCTGGCTGCGCAGGTCGCCAAACAACCTGCTTACTCTTTGTGCATTTTGGTTTATTGATGATAAAACGGGCGAAAATCCGGAAACCGTGACCGGACGCTCGTTGTCTTTTAAACGAACACGCTTACAATGGGTGCAGTATTGCCAGATTTAGACGCACTGCGTGAGCCACTATGTCGCTTGCAACATCATCGCAGACTGACGCTTCTCCGTTTCCGGGGTTTGTCGGCTCATGTCAGGTCATGCTGGAATTGTTCCGTCACGTACGGAAAATCGCGAACAGCTCTGCGACTGTTCTGCTACTTGGGGAAACGGGTTCTGGTAAGGAACTGGTTGCCCGTGCTGTCCATGAGCTGAGCCCGCGAGCCAGTGGTCCTTTCGTGAGAGTAAACTGCGGGGCTCTGAGTGAGAGCCTGCTCGAAAGCGAGTTGTTTGGTCACGTTCGCGGCGCGTTTACAAATGCGATTGAGAATCGGACCGGACGATTCGAGGCGGGGCACGGCGGGACGCTGTTTCTGGACGAAATCAATTCGATTAGCCCCACGCTCCAGGTCAAACTGTTGCGGGTTTTACAGGAGCAACAGTTCGAGCGAGTGGGGGACACCAAAACGATTAGCGTGGACTGTCGAATTATCGCAGCAACCAATCGTGACCTGACTGAGATGGTCGAGCTCGGAACCTTTCGGGAAGACCTTTACTATCGCTTGAACGTATTGCCGATCTACGTTCCGCCACTTCGTGAGCGGCGAGATGACATCCCTGAATTGGCCGAATTTTTTGTAAATCGGTACGCGACCGTCAATCGGCGGCCAACGCTTCACCTCACTGGCGAAGCGCTTGCCTACCTGAAAGCGTATAGCTGGCCGGGAAATGTCCGCGAGTTGCAGAACTACATTGAGCGGGCAATCGTGCTGGCAGATGGGGATAAACTGACCCCGGAACTGCTGCCAAGTCATGTGCGAGGACAGGCTCCTGTCCGCCTGGGGCGAGTCGACCGGTCAGACTTGCAGTCGCTCTGCACGGAACTTGTCTCACGTGGCTTGAAGGAAGTTGCGGTTGAGGGCAAATTTCATGATGGCGTCATCGGGCTTGTCGAAAGAGAACTCATTCTCCAGGTCTTGAGGGAATGTCAGGGGACTCAGACAAAAGCTGCTACTCGCCTAGGAATTAACCGGAATACCCTGCACAAGAAGATCGATGATTTTGATCTGCATAGCGAAGCTCGCTAGGTTCGGTTTGAAAGAGGGGCACTGACTATCCACTGCGGGTCCGCAGGTCGAGTGGCCATCGCTGTTCGAACGTCATATTTTGATGAAAACCTCACTTCGATCGTTGTGAGTTGAATTGTTCCTCAGGCAGATGTCGATCGTGTGATATCCTTGGACATGCTCGCGAGATTTTTCTTCTGGACCAGAAGAAAGTCTATTCTGCGAGTTCCACTTGGTTATAATGGTTTCATGCAGAACCAGTTCGTACGATCTGCTCTCAAGTCAACTGTTCATTAGCAGCCTCTTTTCTGTTGATCCTTTCTGGTAGGCGGCTTTAATCGGTTTCAGACCCGACGAGATGATCAAGCAATAATTCATGAGCACATCACTTCGAGGACATGTTCTGGTTGCAGGTTCGCATCTAAGAGATTGCAACTTCTTCAAATCGACCGTATTGATCGTGGAAGATGGCCTCGACGGGGCGATGGGGCTGGTGCTGAACCGACCTACTGCTGTCACTGTCGGCAATGTTCTGAACGGGCATCTGGATCTCCTCGAGAATCACAGCCCAGTTTATACAGGTGGGCCGGTTGAGCCAGCAGCCTTGTTTATCGTTCATAATTCGAAAGAGCTGGATCCCTGCGAGTTGGCGGTCGTTCCCGGCGTCTACATGGGAAGTAGCGCGGAAGTCTTCGAGAGCATCGTTTGCCATTGCGGGACAGGTGTTTCACAGTTCCAGTACCGGGTTTACTGTGGATGCGCCGGATGGGGGCCTGGGCAACTTCAGGATGAACTGGACCGGGGAGACTGGATCGTCGTCCCAGCCCACTCCGATCATGTCTTCAGTTCAGATCCCTACTCTTTATGGGATGAACTATATCACCAGTCGCTACAGTCACGACGCATTCTTCCTGTGGCCTGCGACCACCCGGAATGGAATTAGCCCCCCTGTGTGAGTTCGTTCTTTCGCAGGATAGATCGTAAGAATTCTTCAGTTCGAGCGTCGTTGAGGGCAAACATTGTCGATCATTGATGAATCGACGGTCCGGGACACTTGAAACACTTTGCAGGACTGGTCATTGTCGGAACAGAAATCGGGGTGAAGTGCCCCCGTTTTGAATTTCCATATGAGTGAGTCAGCAATGCTCGCTCGAGGACCCTTGCGAAGAAGTTGATCGTGTCAGCGCCAATCTCAGAATGGATTCCATCGTCAGCGGAAGAGCTCAGCCGTCTGATGTCCGAAAACTACAATGGCCAGCGTGTCACTCTGATGCCAGTTGGTGGTCGTACCTCGCTAAAGTACGGGGGAGCGGTCGTCGGAAATCCACTTGAAGTTTCGACGGAGAAGCTGAATCGGGTCGTTGATTATCCCGCGCGTGATATGACGATCACTGTCGAAGCGGGGATGACGATCTCCCAATTACAAGAGATTCTTTCCGTCGAAAAGCAGCAGCTTCCGATCGATATCGCTCAGAGTGGCAAAGCAACACTTGCAGGCGCAATCGCAGCGAATGCAAGCGGACCATCACGCTTCGGCTATGGTACCTTTCGAGACTACGTCATTGGCATTTCAGCGATCGACGGGCAAGGGCGCCTGTACTCAGCAGGTGGTCGCGTCGTCAAAAACGTCGCCGGCTATGACCTCTGCAAATTGCTGATTGGATCTCTCGGGACATTAGGGATCATCACACAGGTGACGCTGAAGCTGGTTCCTCAACCACAATCGAAATCGTTTGTGGTCCTTCCCAGCCAGACGACTGCTGAAATTCAGGCTGTTCTCGCAAAGCTGAACACCTCAGCAACTCGACCTGTAATCCTCGATCTGCTGAATAGACAAGCTGCACAACAGATGTTCCAGGGGGCGAATTCGGAGCTTCCTGCAGGGGCGTTTCTGCTCTGTGTCGGATTCGCAGGCAGTGCCGCGGAGACGGACTGGCAGGCTCGAACTGTGACTGAAGAGATGGCATCTTGTCACGGCTCCACTCCCATCCAAGTGACCGGTGAAAGGGCCGCGACACTCGGGAACAGCTTGACTGAATTTCAAGCACTCTCCGAACCTTCGTTGACGTTTCAGGCCAGTCTTCTCCCTTCGAACGTCAGCTCATTTGTCGACCAGTGTACGCAAGCGGGGCTTTCCGTTCAGGCTCATGCTGGAAGCGGAACCGTGGTCGCTCACTTCCCTGAGACGATCACATCCTCAAATCCGGTTGCGGCAACTGTGAACTCGCTCCGAGCAGCGGCGCAGGTTTCCAAGGGATCACTGGTCATTCTTGGTGGGCAGAAAGCGGGCGATCCGGAGATCACGACTTTCGGCGATTCGCTGAAAGGGGAAACGCTGATGCGACAATTAAAACAAACCTTCGACCCAGCCGGGCTGCTGAATCCAGGGCGATTCTGGTAAAGAATTTTTTTGATTCTGATGAAAGTAAAGTGATGACAACACAAACAGAAGCCCCACGCACCATGTATTGGAATGGTGGCATCGATGGCTATCTGACGATGATCGACCAGACATTGTTGCCAGTCGAATTTCAAGAAATTGAGTGCAAGACGGTCGATCAGGTTTGGGAAGCGATCAAGTCGCTAAGAGTTCGTGGAGCCCCTGCGATTGGATGTGCCGCAGCGTATGGCGTGGTGATTGGTCTGCAGACAGGAACAACCGAGAACACGCGGGACGCTTTCGATCGCCGTCTCAATGAAGTGACTGGATATCTCGCAGAAAGTCGCCCAACTGCCGTCAACTTGTTCTGGGCGCTTGATCGGATGCAGGCTGCTGCAACTGCCAAGCCTGAACTCGCTCCAGAGGAATTGTGTGCACACCTGCTGGAAGAAGCAAAAGCGATCGAAGTCGAAGATCGCGAAATGTGTGCAGCCATCGGTCGTCATGGAGCCACGCTCGTTCAGGATGGCAGTGGAATTTTGACTCACTGCAACGCAGGTGGACTGGCGACAGCAGGAGATGGAACCGCCTTGGCAGTCATGTTCGCTTCGGCTGCAGCAGGAAAGAAGATTCACGTTTACGCCGATGAAACCCGTCCATTGCTTCAGGGAGCCCGCCTGACAACATGGGAGCTTCAGCAACGTGGAGTGCCAGTGACCCTGATCTGCGACAACATGGCGGGATGGGTGATGAAGGAAGGCAGGATTCAGGCTGTTATCGTCGGAGCAGACCGCATTGCAGCCAATGGTGATTCCGCAAACAAGATTGGAACGTATTCCGTCTCGCTGCTGGCCAAGGCTCACGGCATTCCCTTCTACGTGGCAGCGCCTTCGAGCACCTTTGATCTCTCAATTCAATCTGGAGCACAAATTCCGATTGAAGAGCGGAAATCTGAAGAGATCACACACGGTTTCGGACGCCAGACCGCTCCTGAAGGAACAAGCGTTTACAATCCTGCGTTTGATGTGGCCCCTGCAGAGTGCATCACAGCAATCATTACTGAACGCGGGATTATTCAACCGGTCAACGAAGCAAATGTCCGGGCTCTCATCGGAAAATAGTCTGGACTGCAGCTGTTGTTGATAAGCCCCCGTGGCTTCTTCGATATGACGACGGCAGCCTGAATCTCACATTGCGAACTTCAAGAGGATTCCAGCCGTTGGGATCCTCTTTTTTTGTGTCGGTGAATTAAGGCCCCGACATGGAAATGCACATTCCAATTAGCCTCTGCCTCAGAGGTGTGTGGCGGCGAATGGTGGAAAAAACTCGTTCAAACGCTGCGTAGATCGCCGCTGGTAAGCCATAGTCTGGTGAGAGACGCACTAGCTGCGGATCTGCATTTCTTCAAGGTCCAGTATCCGCTCGACCTGATGATACGCACTACTCCCGATGAGGCCTTCCCCTCGAAGACTGAGTACTGCAGCCCGACGAGCATCCAGAACCTTCAGCTTCAGTTCGGTACTCGAAACGACAAGACGGGAATTCTCATCGGGTTCATGAGGATCATCCTTGGGGGAGAACCGCCTTGCCCGTTTCTCATATGTTCGCCGCATTTGCTCAACTAACTGAGCCGTTTCTTCGTCTTCCGGAGTCATCACTTCCAGCACACTGATGGCAGCTTGCGCAGCAGCAAAGCGGGCGGCACGAACTTCCTTTTCTTCAGATTCATCTGGCGGAACATTCAGCCAGCGGATCAGCAATGGAAGCGTTGCTCCCTGGAAAAGCAATGTGACGAAGATGACACAAACGGCATGAAAGATGATTAACTCTCGATTTGGAAATGGTGTGACCCCATCAGACATCAACAATGGGATGGCCAGTGCTGCTGCGAGCGAATCGAGTCCTCTTGTTCCACACCAGGCGACGATGAGTGAATTTCTCCAGTCTGATTGAAAAATCTTGAATTGGAAAACTCTCTGGATCAGTAGTCGCAGCCCAAACAAGCCAGCGACCCAGACGAGTCTCAACAAGATGACCAAACTGCAGATGAGCGCTGCGTCGCGAAAAAGTGTCGATCTCGGGAAGTCAGACAAGGATGCGAGAACCGGACGAAGTTCCAGTCCGATCAGAACAAACGCCAATCCTTCGAGAAGAAACTTCAGCCCAGACCAGAATGAACTGGAACTCTGACGGGTTTCAGCTTGCAGTATTCGAGGCAACGCACCGCCGACGAACAGGCCCGCGGTGACGGTTGAGAGAACTCCCGAAGCTCCGACCGCTTCCCCAGTCAGATAGGCTGCAAATGAAGTCATTAACGAGATCGCACTGTTCAGAACAGGGTCTTTTTCATGAGAACGAATCCAGATCGAAACCGCTCCCACGGCGAGCCCCGTCAGAATTCCGAATACGGAATCCCAAGCGAACTCGGCCAACGTATGTTGAACTGTGAAGACTCCGCTGATCACCGCTCCAATGGCGATTTTGTATGCCACGAACGCGACGACATCATTGAACAGATTTTCTCCATCCAGCACGGTTGCGACATCTCGAGGGATCGGAGTGCGATTCGTAATCGCATTAACGGCAATGAGGTCTGTTGGCGCAAGAATCGCTGCAAGAACCAGCGCCATCGGCCAGGTGAATCCGGGGAGAATCACGCAAACCAGCGAGCTGACAGCCAATAGCGAGAGGAAAACCAATCCGAACGATAATCCGGCAATGGGGAACCAGCTCGACTTGAAATCCATCAACGCGACCTGTGCTGCGGGTTGATAGATTAACGGCGGAATGAAGACCAGAAAGATGACGTCGGGGGGGATCTGAACGAGCGGAACGCCCGGGGTGAAGCTGAGAATCAGTCCGCCCAGAACAAGCACGATCGGGTAGGCGACTCCCACTCTGGCCGCGATTGCAGAGAGGATTGTCGCGAGGAACATCAAACCAATAATCAGTTCCGCTGGATTCATAATTTCAAACTCAGTTCGGTACTTCAGCGGCAGCGGATTGATGCATCTCAGGGAATGGTTTACGGTGGACTTCGCGAGCGGAGCGAAACGAAGGGGCTGAGTCGGTTTCTTTGATCAAAGTGGAAGCAGGAGCTAGAACGCTTTTTTGCTGTCGATCAATAACGTGATGGGGCCATCGTTAACGAGGCTGACGTCCATATGTTGCTGGAATCGACCAGTCTCGACGTGAATCCCCTGCCCCCGTATTTCAGCGACGAAACTGTTGTAAAGAGGTTCTGCGACTTCAGGACGTGCTGCATCAATAAAACTTGGGCGTCGTCCCTTACGGCAGTCCCCGTACAAGGTGAACTGACTGACAATCAGCATCGATCCTCCGACGTCCTGAATCGAGCAGTTCATCTTTGCTTCGTCGTCTTCAAAGACTCTTAATCCTGCGATTTTTCCAGCGAGGTAAACGACATCCGCAGGAGTGTCCGCAGTTCCAATTCCCAATAAAACGAGGAAGCCTCGCCCAATTTTCCCGACCACCTCTCCATCAACAATAACACTGGAGGATGAAACACGTTGAACGACTGCACGCATAACCTTGAATTTCGACTCAATAGAAGAAAATGGCCGGGGATGCTTGTTAGCGGTTCAACAGGTGAAGAGCGTACGACATCGAATTGATTCGGGTCTCAACGTTGTCTGCCCGTGACATGAACACAACCGGCGCTGTCGTCCCGCGGAGGACACCACCAAAGCTACAGTTGGCAGTGTACATGATTCCCTTTACGGTCAGGTTCGCTGAAAGGAGATCTGGGAAGACCATCGCATCCGCCGCGCCAGTCACTTCGCCCTGAATTCCTTTCCTCTGCCCAGCGACACTTGCGTAAGCAAGGTCGAACGAAAGTGGTCCTTGAACGATGGCGGTTCCAAATTCGCCGGAAGCAGCGAGCTCAACCAGCTTCTCTGTTTCCAGGGTGTCCGGCATGGCTGGCGTCACCTTCTCCGTCGCAGCCATCAGTGCCACGCGCGGGGACGATTCTCCCAACCGCTGGGCGGTCTCTGCAATGAGCTCGATGAGCTGCTTCTTCTGTTCGAACGTCGGAGCGATTGTGACTCCGGTGTCTGTCATCAAAAACGAGCGTTGGTCTTTTTTGATCTCCATCAGGACAATCTGGCAGATCGTTTTTCCCGTGCGTAAGCCGTTCTCTTTGTCGAGGACAGCTTTCATGAGTGAAGGGGTCGGGAGTTGGCCCTTCATGAGCAATTGAGCGTTGCCACTGCGGACAGCTCGGACCGCTTCCACTGCGGAATCGGGAGCATCTTCAATCACTTCGAATGGACTCAGGTCGATATCGAGCTGGCTGGCCACTTCCTGAATTTGAGCAGGGTTACCTGCGAGAATCGGCCGAATCCAGCCGCGACGACGCGCAAATTCCATTGCCTGAATGACAGTTGAATCTGCTCCCCCAGCAGCAGCTACGCCCACTGGAGTTTCGAGGCGATCCGCAGATGCATACAACTCTTCAAAGCTTTTGAGTGCCATGTCGTTCAGTCCGAGGTCGATTCATGCAGTGCAGTGAAGTCCCTTTGGTCTGACTGGTTTTGCTCTCAGAACAGATGACTAACAGACAGACCTTCGGGACGGACAACACGATTTCTGATGGAAAGGGTATTCTCAACAGTTTCTCTGTGTAAATGCCATCGATAACAGGGAATCAGTAGAAGTTATCGATCAGTTTTATGCATTGTCTGCGTATCATCGTTACCGTCCGCCAGCGGCAGCGGTTGAGCGGGTTCCGATAGTTTGGAGATACGCATAGAAATCAGCCAGATCCTGCTCGGTCATCCCTTTCATCAAACCGCTTGGCATGAGCGATTGTGTCGACAGTCGGCGAGATTCGATATCCTCGATGTCAACACGGATGGTGTTGTTATTGGCGTCTCGTAAGGCGATGCTATCAACAGCTTCGAAAAGCAGCATGCCGCTGAAAACTTTGCCATCGTGCGTTGCGATCTGGGTTGTCTGATAGCGAGGGGAAACATCCCTGCTCGGGAAGTAAATCGCGGTGAACAGATCTTCTCTTGAAAAGCGGCCAGTCACTCCATCCAGTGCAGGGCCAATTGCTTTCCCCTGCCCGTGGCATTGGATGCAACCTCGTGTCTGAAAGAGCTTCTCTCCTCTGACAGGATTTCCGAACTCCCATTGAACTGAAGAGAGCAGCCGACGCATTTCTGCTTCACTTCCAGCTTCTTCTCCGGAAGCTGCCGCGAACTCTTTCGGAAACGCAGTCTGAACTGCGTTCGAGATCCCGAGAATCGCTTGAGCTTGAGGATCACCTTCGCGTCCGAGGACGTAGCTGTCACGAAGTTGTAGATTTCGGCGGAGCAGTTCGACCAATTGATCCCGCGCCTGACGTTCTTCAGCACTGGCGCCCAGTTTTCGGATCGCACGACAGTAAAGCACGTTTTCCATTGGAGCGGTTGAAGGTCCTAACAGCTGAAGAGCGCCGATCGACATCAGCATCATGTCTGGAGAACCTGTTTCCAGCGACGCAACATACAACGGACGGTCAGCCTCCTGCGGATCGGCAACGAGTGTGGTTAAGACAGCACCTCGCAGCGAAAAGTCGTCGAATTTTGAACGGACGAGTTGTTTGTATTCTGGTGACGACGACGTGGCCAGGAGGAAGACGACGTCGGGCGTCCAGCGAAATTCGGGATCAGCAGCGATCAGCTGCGCGAATTTTGCAGATGCCTGTTCCAATTGCGGACGTGGTAAGTCACCGATGAACTGGATGTGCCCGGTCCGTCCGAACTCTGGGTGATTGAGTATCGCCACCGGAAGCTGAGGATCATTGGCAACCAGCCCGTCATACATTTCCAAGACGCGGTCGATCCAGCTTCCGTCCTGCTTGTATTTACGAGCTTCAATCTTCGCATCGAGTTGGATGATCGTTGTGGCGATAACGCCTTGTTGGTCAGCTGTCGGTTTAACAGGGAGCCTTGAGACAACGATGAGTCTGTGAATGTCATCAATCGGGTCAGACGTCGGACTGATTTTTGAAAGGATTTTGTTAAGGAGGCCACTATTGGCTGGCTGAACCATGGCAATCAGCCGTTCGATCTCAAAGTCTACTTCGGGGAGATTCGTTGGGTAAACGGCGATGAGTGAGTTCTGCAACTTGGTGACAGCTGAGGCATGTGGAGCTAAATCAAGCCGAGGCGCGTACCCGTCATAGACCGGCGTCTGTTTTCCGGCGGGAGGCGTGAGATCTCCCAAGCCCAATTGAATGATGCGGGCAGCTTCCAGTTTCAGCTCTGGATCGTAATTTCCCTGAAGAATGCTGGTGCCGACGTCGACAGCGTAGCCAGTGAAATTTTCGGTTCGAAACACATTGGCTCCCGCAACGGGAATGGCTGCCGACCAGCCTTTGACGAAGCCGATCTGTGCCATTTTGTGGATATTTCCACTCGACGTTCTGGACATCACGCGCATGAGCGACTGCCGAATGTAGCGGTCGCGATTTGGAAGCAGGTTCCCCAATGCTTCAATTTGTTCAGCGATCGCATCGCTTGAGGCACCTGAGAGAGCTTCGACCGCTGTGCGAACGACGACTGGATCACTGTCTTGAAGATAAGCACTCAACGCAGATGGGTTCGGGAACTCTGGCTGGCTCCGTCCGAGTGCCCAAGCTGCCCGTGCTCGAATCGCTGGATCTGTTGCACTCTGAAGCTGTTGAACGAGATCAACATCGATCCCGCGGAATTTGTCCGTCAGAATCTCAATTGCCCGGATTCTCTCTGCTGTTGTTCGATTGGAGTCGAGTGCAGCTTTGATGAACGGCTCGCTGCGAATTTCCATCGCAATTGGTTCCCAGACTCGACGGGACCAACTGCTAAGTGGTTGCGGCGCCTGGAGACAAAGGTTCAATTTGTCTGCGACGGAATTCGGGATACCGGATCCACCGGGCCAAGGTTTTGATTCTGGATTCTTGACTTTAGGGCGAATGCAGTACACGCCACCACGAGTCCCGCGACCACCCACGCAGACGTAGAGCTCCCCTTCCGGGCCGACTTCAATATCTGTTGGAGCAAAACCATGTTGGCCAACGGCGGTCATGAATTCGGTAGGAGTGGCTGACCAGGTGCTTCCGTTCTTCTGAAGCTTAAGAGCGTGAACACGGCCATACGTCCAATCGAGAGCGAACATGGCACCGTGATATTCTGCGGGAAACGCGGTGTGGCGATAAGTTGCGACACCGGTTGGAGAACCTCGCCCCATTGACACTGCGACAGGAGGCATGTCGATAAAGTTGTCTGGCCGAATCCAATCGTTGGTCACCCATCCTTGATGAGATCCAGGAAGGACGTGCAGAAATCGCGTGGGACGATACCACGGCAGACTGGTGACAAGCTCACCATCGCTGTCATACGTGTACAGTTCGCCGTCCGTCGAGAAGTCGAAGTCGTAGGCGTTGCGAATACCGTGAGCGAAGACTTCACCCTGACTCAAGTCAGGCTTCAATCGCAGGACCACTCCGGCATGAGGATTCTTCACAGGAGAACTCGGCATCGCAGCGTAATGCGACGTGATCCCAGATCCATTCCCTGCAACCAGATACCACCACCCATCGGCCCCTTTTCGGATCGCATGCAGGTCGTGCTCGTTGCCGGTTTTGATATGCAGAAAGACTTCGGGGGGGCCATCCGCCTGGTCATCTCCGTTCTGATCGCGATACCGAACGAGACCTGCACCAGAGGCACAAATCAGATCACGTCCGAGGAAGTACATCCCTTGTACTCCTTGCGGGAGATTTCCGATGTACGTTTTCGTCGATTCCGCAACGCCATCGCGATCCGCGTCGATCAGAATTTTCACGTAACCCGGACCAGACACGACCACTCGTCCCAGCGAATCAATGGTCATGGAAAAGATATCGTGAGCGAGCTCGTCACCCGCGTACTGCGTCACGATGAAATCATCAGGGACCTGCACTCCCAGCGATTCCTGTGCTGTGGAGTTGCTTGCAAAGCAGGTTGCGAAGGAAGCGATTGCCACCAGCAGCCTGATCAAGAGTCCACATTCACAGCGATGCGATGTCAGCGCTGGGGATGTCACGGTTACCATCATGAGAATCGTCCCTGATTCAAAAAATGACATGTCAAAGTGGTCTCTACGCTGACGGGTGATGAAAAACGACCTTCCCGATCGCGAATGAAACCGGCTCGCACATGTTTTCGCTCTTGAACTTCCGACCGGAGAAATCCCCCGAAGCGGGGTACTCCTGAAGTGGAGGTTCGTGATAAGGTGTGCATGATAGTGGCTTTGCCAAATTTGAGGCAATGCGGTCTTGAGAGGTCATCAGCGAGGTAATCCCCTTCTGAATGATTGATGAACCCTGACCAACTGTCGTGGTAAACAACGCAGTTGTCGCAGTATAGATATTTACGGAAATCTAATGTCGAGCGCTGAACATTCTCCACGGGCAGACCGATTGTGCTTTGCGGCAATGGTCTTACTGATCGTTTTGTATGCTGGAGCATCGCTTCTTGGATGGCCGCAGGCTGCTACAGCAATCATCTCAGGGCATCGTGAACATGCATCTGACATCGCGGTGAACGATCAAGATCCGCAGTCTGAGCACGCTGGCAGTGAAGATGACCACGAACACCCGAAGGCCGCGAAACCGACGCCACCCTCTGTGTTTGCTGTGATTCCGTTTGTGATTCTTCTCGGATCAATCGCGATCCTGCCCCTCCTCAGGCAGACCGAGCATTGGTGGGAAAGCAATCTGCACCGGTTCTATGTGGCAGCAGGCTTAGGGGTTCTGACGATCTGCTATTACTTGTTTTTTCATGCGCACCCTGTTGAGAACCACTTTGTGCATCATGGACTCGTTCACCCAAGCGAATCCGGCCCGAACTGGCAGGTTGGAGCCACGGTGCTCAAAAATGCTCTTCTGGCCGAGTATATCCCGTTCATTGTCCTCCTCTTTTCGCTGTACACGATCTGCGGGGGGATTCGGATTTCAGGTGACCTTCCAGCACACCCGTTGACGAACACAATCTTCCTTTTCATCGGGGGGGCATTGGCCAGTTTCATTGGAACAACTGGCGCTGCAATGATTCTGATTCGACCGTTATTGGAAACGAATGCAGAACGAAAAAACGTTGCTCACACAGTCGTATTCTTCATCTTTATTGTCTGTAACTGCGGCGGATGCCTGCTTCCTATCGGGGATCCCCCTCTGTTTCTTGGATACCTTCAGGGGATTCCGTTTCTGTGGACGTTGAGTCTTTGGAAGGAATGGGCCTTCATCAATTGTTCGCTGCTGGTGATCTATTATCTCTGGGACCACTTCTATGCTTATCCGCGCGAGAGCTTCCGGGACTTCATGAAGGATGAAACCGAGCTTCGCCCGCTCAGCTTTTCCGGAATGGGATTGAACCTACCGCTACTGGCAGGAGTGGTTTTGGCAGTGGCGTTGCTTGACCCGAGTAAGCCTGTTCCTGGAACAAACTGGCATGCCTGGTTGTGGCTGCGGGAGGCGATTCAGTTGGCATTGGTCGCAATTTCCCTTGGATTGGGGGCCAAGCATATTCGGCAAAATAACAAGTTCAATTTCACAGCCATCATCGAAGTGGCAGCCCTGTTTGTGGGGATCTTCCTGTGCATGCAGCCTGCCCTGCAAATTCTGGATGTCCACGGGGCATCACTCGGGCTCGATTCAGCGCCGAAGTTCTTCTGGATCACTGGTGGACTTTCCGCGGTACTCGACAATGCTCCGACCTACCTCGTTTTCTTCAAGACCGCTCAGGCGCTTGCACTGGAAGGGACGAGCATTGCGGGAGTTGAGGTGAACCTGCTCACTGCGATCAGCCTGGGAGCCGTCATGATGGGAGCAATGTCCTACATCGGAAATGGGCCGAACTTTATGGTGAAAAGCATCGCGGAAAAGTCCGGAGTCAAGATGCCCAGCTTTTTCGGATATATGCTCTATAGCTGCGCAGTGCTCCTCCCGTTGCTGGCGGTGATGCAGTGGCTGTTTGTGCACTAGGGTGCCACTGGCTGTGGTGAAAATCGATGTGAATATCGGGATTTTTTGAACGAAACGCAGATCGTGGGAACGCTCGTGTAGAATGATGCGTCATCGTCTTTGATGAATCACATTCTACAGGGGGATGCCATGATGGGGCGTTACATTCTCGCGATCGTCTGTTTCCTGCTGCTATCCACCAACGTCTTCGCTCAAGGGGTGTTGGTGATTGTCGATCGCCCTGTGCCGTTACCGAGACCGATCCCCGTTCCTCCTCAAGAGCCTCGGGCGACGTACTCGCTGGATGAAATGAGCATTCAGGCGCGACTCGTTGATCAAGTGGCGAACATTCAGGTCTCGCAGACATTTTCGAATTCTGGACCGGGAGTCATTCAGGCACAGTTTCTCTTTCCGCTCCCATACGACGGAGCGATTGACTCCATGACGCTGCTCGTGAATGGAAAAGAGCTTCCTGCCAAATTGCTGAGTGCTGAAGAAGCGAAGAAGCAGTACACGGAAATTGTTCGGAAAAGTCAGGACCCTGCCTTACTCGAATGGATCGGAACCGGGATGTTTCAGACAAGCGTCTTCCCGATCCCTGCTGGCGAAAAAAGAACCGTGAGCATTCAGTATCATCAGCTGTTGCGAAAACAAGGTGGGCTGACGGATTTCATCTTTCCTCTCAGTACTGCTCGCTTCGGTTCAAAACCGGTCGAGAAAATTGATGTGCGGGTGACCGTCGAAAGCACATCTGAAATCAAGAACATCTACAGCCCTTCTCACCCGGTCAACATCAAGCGGGATTCCGGCAAGCAGGCGCTGGTGACTTTCGAATCAACAAAGAAAAGCCCCACTGAAGATTTTCGGCTGCTGTTCGACACCAATTCTGATGAAATCGGAGTGTCCCTGCTGACCTATCGGCCGGATGAAAAAGAAGATGGCTATTTCATTCTTCTTGCCAGCCCGCAGGTCAAATCTGATCAATCTGTCCTCCCCGCGAAAACTTTGAGTTTTGTCGTCGATAAGTCTGGAAGCATGTCCGGGCAGAAAATTGAGCAGGCCCGGGCCGCCGCGAGATTCGTTTTGAATAACCTGCACGAATCCGATCTGTTCAACATCGTCTCGTACGATAGCACTGTCGCGACATTTCGGCCCGAACTCCAAAATGCTCAAGGCGATTCGCGAGTAGCAGGACTGAGTTACGTCGATGGGCTTTATGCTGGGGGCGGGACCAATATTCAGGATGCCCTCTTGCGGAGCCTGTCCGAACTCAAGGATGTGCAGCGGCCGAACTACATTCTATTCCTCACCGACGGACAACCAACCTCCGGAGAGACAAACGAAAGCAAGATCAACCAAGCAGTCACTGCGGCCAATGCGATCGGTGCCCGTCTGATCTGCTTTGGAGTTGGTTACGACGTAAACAGTCGATTGCTGGACCGATTGTCCCGCGCAAATCACGGGGTCAGTGAGTACGTTCGCCCTAATGAGAATATCGAAGATGCTGTCTCACGAGTTTATCAACGCATCAGCAGTCCCGTGTTGACGAAGGTGAAGACGACGTTTGAAATCGATGGTCAATCAGGTTCGCAGACAAATCGCGTCTATCCCAGCGGAGAATTCGATCTCTTCAAGGGAGAACAACTTGTTGTTGTGGGACGTTACAAGTTCGCAGGTGCCGCGAAAATTCTGTTGACTGGTAACATCGACGGAACGAGCCAGAATTACGAACTCAGCGGGGAATTCGTGAAGAAAAGCCCCGATCAGACCAACGCGTTCATTGCTAAACTTTGGGCAGTGCGTCGCATCGGTGAAATTATTGATGAGTTGGATCTCAACGGAAAGAATGATGAACTGGTCACAGAACTCGTCAACCTGTCGACAAAGTACGGAATTCTAACTCCGTACACTTCGTTTCTTGCGGACGAGACGGTTCGTCCCGGTTTGGCTTCAGCTGAAAATCGCGACCGGGCTGCTGAAAATCTGCAGTTCCTTGCCGAGACCGATGGAGCGAGCGGATTCGAACAGCGAGCAGCAAAGCAGCGTTTCAAAGGTGCGAATCAAGCTGCGGATTCTGCAATTCTCCCCGCCCCTGCGGTTATTGACAATCTGAGCGTGGCTGGCGGTCGCCCCACTTCTTCCGCGGTTCGGGAGAACGCCCCTGCAACCATGATTCAGAAAGAAGGCCAGTCGCTCTATCGGAGGGGCAAGCTGCTCGTCACCCCGGAAACAGCTAACATCGATTTGGCGAAGGATCAAGCTCAGGTGAAGACCATCACTCGCTATTCTGATGAGTACTTCGCTCTCGTCGACGCGAACACGTCCACCGAGAATTCATTGCTGAGCGAACAGGGGCCAGATGAAGAGCTGCTCGTGAAATTACGCGGTCAGGCTTATCTCATCAAATAAACAGTGAATAGACAGTCAGAGCCGTGACATCTTCATGACGTCACGGCTCATTTTCATTGGAGTCTGTGATCTCTCCAGCGAGTGGCCACCTTATTCCATTTCGCTGAAAGGGGGCGATTCGGGTTCGCTAAGCGGAGGCTCGTCCTCTGGGGACATTGGAGCGTTTTCGTCAGTCATCATTGGATCAGCAGGGGCTTCTTCCTGAGGCGTCTCTGGATTTGCGACGGGAACGATGGCAGTTGATGCTGGGACAGGAGTCACAACAGGACGACGGGGCGTTGCTCCAGTCTCTCCGGGATCAACGATCGGCGCTGCAGGGGCATCCAATGGACGAATCGCGGTCAGTGGTTGTCCAAACTGCCATCGGTAGGGTTTTCCGAGTCTCTGAACGATCAAAAATGTGTTCCCGATCTCTTCGATCATCAGTTCGAAGTCCGCGACCTTCAAATGGTCGCCCTTCCTCACAAACGCTTTGTGGTTCGTTGCACGATCATTGATCATGGCCTCCTGATCCCCAGATTCTCGACTGACAGTCCCTGTCACGTACGTAAAGCGGGCATTGTCTTCTTCCAACTTGATTGGAAGTTTAATGGAGGCGGTCTCAGCGAACTCGTCCTGATCTTTGACTTCGACTTGAATGTTCAATTCCACCGGCATCTGATCGTCCCCCGGTGTCCACTTCAGAACACCGGTGGATGGATCGATCGACATTCCAGCGGGGCTATCCTTCAAGGAGTAAACGAGCTTTTTGCTGTCGCCGTCTGGGTCAGTCGCAGTAATCCGAGCGGTCGATTCACGTCCTGTATAGAAGACAAGTTTTTCAATCTTATCGAACTTCGGTGGCTGGTTCGGATCACGGATTCGCAGATTCAGAGTGGTTGTGAATCCAGCGTCTTTCCCATTGGTTCCCCAGACAAGAATCTGGACAGGAGCAGTCCCGATTTCCACGTTGCCGTTGGGTTGCCACTTTAATGTTGTCGTTTTCTCATCAAAGTCTAATCCCGCCGGCGCGGAAGTGATTTCAAACTTCGGAGTCCCTGCAGCGGGATTCCACCCCTTGACCTCCAATTTGAAGTTCCAGGGCTTTCCGCGAATCACGACAGGAGGAGTCACATTCGCAAGTGCGGGCTTGTACTCCACAGCGGGGGATGGTTTCGCGAAGAGATTGTTTGACCACATGGCCAAAGTGGCCTTGGGATCGACGTTCGACGAATGGAGGGGGAACTCCTCAACAGTGGAGTTCGCGTCATGATTCTCAGCGAATGTTCTTTCCACTCCACGCTGGACTGTCCAAACATCCCCGTCAACTGCAGTGACAGTCAGGAATTCATTTCCGATGCGGACATTGAACGGCGGAGGCGATTGAAAGAGTTTCGATGCAACCACCTTGATTTGCTGCGAGTCTCTCTTGATTGGTTCAGTGAGTTCAGTCGTTGGAAACAGTCGAGCGCGGGCTGGGGCTGAGGGCATCGACAACCCCTCGGCGGTCAGAATGACTGTGAGTTTCGGATCGCTGTCTGTTCCCGGGCTGACGATATCAAAGCGGGAGATGCGTTGCAGAAGACTCATCGACTCAAATCGCTCGATGAACATAGCGATTTGCTGCAATCGTGCCTTGGCTTCAATGGTGATCGGAATCGTGACGTACGTATCGGCTTCTGCAACGCGACGTTCCAATGTGATTTTCGTCGATTCAAACCCCGAGAGATTCGCCAGTGTTGTCAGCCATTCCTGATAGAGACGTTGTGCGTCAAGCGGATCAGGAGGGAGGCTGAGTTTTCGCCAACTCGCGACCTGATTGTCTTTGGACTTCAGTGTCAACTGATCGGCAAAGAGCTTTTTCTTCTCTTCCAATAAAGTCGTTTCTTGCCCTTCCAGTTCCAGAAGTGGCTTTGCGAACTGCTCATCGTACGCAGAGAACCCGAACCACAGCACCACGACTGATGCGAGTCCGCCTGCCAGTAATTTTTCACGCTTCTGCATGACTCAGTTCCCCGATGGGGCCATTATTTTGACAAAGAAACGGGAGATCCGGGAACCGCCGCTGGGACAACATTCTTGGGAGCAGGTTTCGCAACAGTCTTGGCTGGTCGGGGGAATTCGACGTTCAGATTGAATTCCCAAGGGTAGTCAGGATCTCGTGCAGTCGAAGTAGGAGTCGCTGGGACGACACGGTATC
This sequence comes from Planctomicrobium mucosum, assembly GCF_051466335.1. Classification (NCBI taxonomy): domain Bacteria; kingdom Pseudomonadati; phylum Planctomycetota; class Planctomycetia; order Planctomycetales; family Planctomycetaceae; genus Planctomicrobium; species Planctomicrobium mucosum. The sequence goes on from NZ_CP195793.1 coordinate 222,520, forward strand.
CAGCATCGGACAACGCCTGCGACAGGCTGTCGACATCGGTGCGTGCCTTTGCATGTCCTTTGCCCACGAATCTCACCACATATTCGCCTGTCAGAGGAACGAGTTTCAGATCCAGAAAGTACAGGCGGTTCGTACCCGGGAGATGGGACTTCAGTTCATTCCATAGTGGAAAGGGATTCGAATTGGATTCATCCCAGCGAGCCAGTCGATCGAATGCATCACTTCGCGGCTTCCCTTTTCGGATGTCTTCTTTACGTTCGTTGACATCAGCCCGCAGCGACTCGATCGATTCCTCGAGTGTCCCTTTTCTGGAGTAAAAGAGCGTCATTACCGTGACAATCCCCAACAGCAGGATTGATCCTGCGATCGCTGCGTAAAGCTTACGACGATCCGGAACTTCTCGCTTCTTGCGAGGGTGAAGCAGGTCGAGTTGAAGACGATTGTCTTTGGGGGTGACCAGTGCACCAGCTAACGCTTCGTATCCTTGAGTACTGACTCCCGTGAAGAGATCTCTTGCATCTACTCGAACCGTGTGATTTGGGAACTGGTGTTCCAGCAGGGCGATGACAGTCGAGTCGGGCTCACCGGCAACATAAAAACAACGCGAGACATTTGTGTCTGGCCGTGTTTGAGAGAGTGCGACGAGGCTACGTGCGAGATCACTTTTGAGAATCTTAAGTCGATCCGATGTGGACTGTCCTTCAGACGATACTTGGAGTTGTGTGGCGTGGCTGAAGACGAGCGTCCCGTGATCGAATATCGAGAGTTCAATTCTGCGGTCGACTTGATAGACAACCAGATCTGGCCGCTCTACTCCGAGGTCAGGACCCACGGTGGAACGAACGAGTTCACCCAGGGTCAGGGGGGAGATCAGAACCCGAGTCAGGTTCAACTTTGCAGCTGTGCAAACGGCCTGCAATCGAAGCAGGAGGTCGCGATCGATTGTGCAGGCGATGACATCCTGCCCCTCACCGTGGGAAGGTAAAGGAAGAAAATCGAGCACCAGCGTGTCGATCGGAGCACTGGTGCGAGTCGCTGCCTGAAATCGAACAAGGTCGGGGAGTTCGTCGATGGGGGCCTGAGGCACATCCATACGTCGGATGACGATCTCATCGCGAGGAATGACAACGGTCAGCTTTTCCGCAGTGAGATTCTCTCTCGCCAACCAGGCCCGGAGTGATTCTCCCGCCTGTGACACTGCGATCAACGGGTCTGCATGATCGATCGAATTCAGCGTCGCAACAGCACGGATGTTCCCCTTTGCCCCGTCGACTGCGACAAGAGCACTCAGGGAATCCCGAGACCATTCTAAAATGAGAGATTCTGACATGGTAACGTTACGAACTCTGGTTGCTGAAGGATCAGACAGTCGGAGAGACGATCAATCTCTAAAAAACTGTCAAACTCGCTAGTTCTTTTCTCGTCAATCTACTTTGTGACGGAAGTCGTATTCCTATTATTCTCCCAAGAATTCCGCTCTAGAAGTGGGACTCTAGGGATTGGACGGCAAAACCGCGTTTCCCGCTGTAAATGTCGGCAGCTCATTCAGCGAAAACCCCGCGCCCAAGTCCGATAAATTTCGCTGGAATAAAACACGTGGGGCAGCGACCGTCGTATCAATCACAGCTTCAACTCGCGAGGTCATCCCGGGTTGATCAGAATGACCGATCACCTGAATTCGGATGACACCCCCTCTGGCGGTGACCGAACGATCGAGCTTTCGCATCTCTTCAATACTGATGATCCCATCGCTCACCAACCACCCTGCTGTCGCAAATCGGTCCGAAGATCCTGTGTCCCCAGAAAGCCGACCGGCGCGAGCAGCCACAATTTTCTCCGCTGCACCTTCAGGCATTCCGGGGATTGCACGCAGAATTTCGATGCGAGCTTCATTGATGTTGATTCGCCCATCAATTTGTTCATCTTTAGTGATTGTCAGCGCGTCCAGCAGCAGTGGCAGGTCAGATAGTAGATCCCCAGCATTCGCTTGCCAGGGACTTTCCAGAACGGTGTCGACGTCGTCGATCTTGGCACTCACCTGAGATCCGACCAGATCGTAAATCGAATTGATGGTGTATTTGGCTCCTGCGGAAATATCCATTCCCCCACGGGTGACAGCACCATCCTCACTCGCCAGGGAACTGGCGACGTTCGTGGCGAGAGTCAGGAGTGCACGGTCTGTCGATGCATTTCCAGTCGAATTGGTGTTCGACGTTTTCATCGTCGGATTCCACAAGCCTTGAAAGCTCGAGTCATTCGACGGGAGGAGTACTGACGCATCAGAATTCCCTCCATCCGATCCGGAATCGCTGCTCCCGCTGCCAGAGGCTCCACCACCCTGGCCGCCACCGCTTCCAGTGCCACTGCCGCTTTCACTGTCAGAGGCAGGCAGAGGATTGTCTGGATCGTATGGACCATTCAATCGCATCGCTGTGATAAATAGCGCCTCTTCTGGACCAAAGCGATCCTCCAGTGCGTCGTAGAGTTCCGTCAGCAGATCCTGATTGACATCTAATCGGGGTTCCCCGAGATATCCGTCCAATTGCTGGAAATTACTTTCTTTGCTGGTGAGGGTGAAATACTCCTGCCAGCCCAGGTCGAGAAGATCGTCCTCGTTATCACTTGGAAACGAGAGAGGTCCATCATTCTCGTTGGCGTTCAACACACCGTTGCGATTTGCGTCCTCGCCATAGAGCAGAAACGGAGTCACCCCGGGAATCAGCAAAAGCTCTTCCAGTGCCTGAATTGGGCCATTGCGAGGAGGAACGATGGCGTCGCTATCCGCTTCCGCACCATACTCGCGAGCATCTTCGTCTTCATCGATCCAGTCAAGAATGGTGTCTGCTAATTCAGCTGTCATATAGGGAACGCTGAGCATCACGTCCCTCGCCAGATTGCTTTCAGGATCGAGTTTGGCAATGGCATTCAGATTGATTTTTCCGGACTCGTCCATCACTCCCAAACGCAGCGTGGCACTTTCATCTTCGTCTGGGAGTGTCGAGACGACGCTGAATCCACCATTGTCAGCGAGTTGAACATGGAACAAAGCTTGATTGTGATAGAGATTGGCAGAGGTACTTCCTCCATCGGGTGCGAACAGAGCCGCCACATATTCGACGCCAGATTCTGCCCAGGCAAGAGTTGCACGATGACGTCCCGCTGCGCTGGCTGCCCGATACTCCGTGACCATCAGCCGTGAGAACGTGTACGCACCGAGACTCAGCATTGCCACTGTGATCAAGACCAGTAGTAACGCACTCCCTCGGCGTTTGCGGAATCGATCGAGCGATTCAATTTGACGGCGATATTGCATTGAGTCCCGATCTCCTTTCACTGAGTGGAAATCGTGTCAGCAGGAGATGAGAGAGCCACTTGAAACGTATAGTGGACAAAGGTCACAGTCCCCTCTTCGGTCGTATGGCGTTGACCAACACGGATCGGCGGGGGATTCCAGAATCCGAATGTCACTTCGACGGCTCGTGGGAGTCGTCCCATCTGCATGCTGTCCCAGCTTCCAGCCCACTCGCCACTATCGAAATAGCGGAATGAGACTTCAGTCACTTCCGGGGCAATCAGATTTTCGGCTTTCAGCATCTCTTCAGAATCGAATCCGGAAAAGAGGTCTCGCACACGTCGCCCGAGACCTTTGTCTGGTCGCGATGATTTCAGGTTTTGTGAGAGCAATGTCAGTTGCTCGGCGTCGATAGGAGCAAGCCCCAGCGTGACGATCTGCAAATCATTCGATCGATCGGACTCTGATGCCTGCGACGAAACCTCTGTGTAGTTCAACTCGCGGGAAGGAAGGCTGACTGTCAGATGCAACAAATCCTCTGTTCCCACCAATCCGAAAACAACGGGAATTCCCTGTTGCTCCAAAGCCATAAAACTCGTCGCAATTCCGCTTCCCCCCGAAGATGCTGTTGTCGCATTCGATGGAGCCGAAGCCGTTGGGACCAGACTTGGTGACGAGCTGGAGCTGGTTGTGGAAGAACCTCCACTGGAATTGATGCTACTGGCCGCAACATCGGCCGCCTGACCAGTGGACGAAGCGGTAACTTCTTCAACCGGACGTTCGATGACGACGCATCCCAGGTCTTGAGCAAATGTCCGCACCAGTGCACGTTGCATCTGATGGCCGAGGATCTGTCCGCGCCCAGCGTTCTGGAAGCGGAAGTGCATTTCAATGGCACCGTAAACAGCTGCCACAAGAGTGACACTTAAAGCCAGTGCGATCAGCACTTCGAGGAGCGTAAATCCTGATGCCTGAGGAGAACGGTTCATTCGTAGTCCTCCTCTGCATCAGCTTCAAGCTGCGCCTTGAGATCTGCACGTACATTCAATGCATCGATCATGGCCTGAGGGTCACGCACAAATCGGACAAGCTGATATTTAATGACACTGTTCGGCGTTGGCGCTTCATGTTCGGTGATAACTTCGACTCGCAGAAGTCCCGGAACATTGGAGTTGCTGACATCCACTGTCCAGAACCACTTCGGCATTCCATCGACCGGCGTTTTTGCTGCGGAGCTCAGTGGGACAATTTCCGCGATCACCTCGTTCATGACCCGTTCGCCGATGAGCACCGCTTGCGATTGAAGCTGAGCACGGGATGCAGCACGACTCCCATTCGCCAGAACCTGTGAGATCGCAGCCACAGCACCGACAAAGATCGCAAGAGCGAGGACGACCTCAAAGAGCGAGATCCCTTCTCTTGATTTCCATTGTTGATGGGTGCTGATTTGCATCACAAAGCGATTCCGAAAATTCGTTCATGGACATTTGGAAATGTCTTCAATTGCCTGTTGTGCCGAGACGTTCTTCCATAACTTTTAATGGTTCTGCCCAGACAGCTCCGGTCAATCCGCGAACATGTAGTTTCACGTATTGTCGCTGCTTGTTCATCACGACCAGTGATGCCCCTGTCGCTGACCCATCGGGATTAAACAGCACCGGATTGGACCAGGAAACGTCTTGAATTCCGGAAGGATTCGAGAGATAGCCCATCCACTCTTCGCCCAGTCGAGTCGCGGCAATTCGTTCACCGCTCAGGAATGTATTGTCGACATGAAATCGACAATCCTCTGGCATCTCAAAAACTCGAAACGGTTCGGTCGGTCGTGTCGATTCGGTCTTTGCAAAGGGGCGAGCTGACGATGATTCTGTCATCGTTGTCGTTTCTTCTGACATCGGTTCATAGGGGAGCAAAACGTACCTGCGTCCATTCGGCTCGTACCGCAGTTGCAGGATTCGCCCTTCCTCGACAGCACGGACTCGTGCATTATCCAGCAATTGCCGCACCTGTTCTGCTGTTCCGCGGACTGACTGTTGGGTCAATCGTTGCAACAGGCCGGGAAACGTCACTGCAGCAATCGTAGTAATGATCGTCAGGACAAGTAACAGTTCCAATAGCGTAAACGCCGATCGCCCTTTCCAAAGGCGATCGGCATCCGTGCCAGAACATTGCTGATGACTGAGCAGTTTCACTACTTCGCTACCAGTTCACTCCAGTTGTTGATGTCGTCGCCGCCACCATTTTCATTCTGGCGATTCGCCCCGGATGACCAGATCGCTGGTCGGCTGGAGTTTGATTTTGTATTGGGGTACTCGTAGTTGAGAGCAGTTCCCCAAGCATCGGGTGGAATTTTGTCGAGCAACGCTTCAGTTCCATTTGGGCTCTTCTCGAGCAACATCTGAAGCGACTCTGGAGGGATTCCGGAATTGTCAACCGAGTACAGATCAGCCGCCTCTTCCAGCTTCATGATCGCAGTTTTTGTGATCTTGACTTGAGCTGTTCGCTGTTGCCCCAGCAAGCGTGGGACAGCCATCGCTGCGATAACACCGATAATCGCGAGCACGATCAAAATTTCCAACAGCGTAAAACCGCGACGGGTACGCTGAGACCGAACAGAACGTTGCATCGTTTCTTTCTCCAGTTGCCGCCCAACTCACGAATTCCAGCAACATGCCTGCAATTCAAACTCTGGGCGATTCTTTCTTTTACGGTTGATCGACTCAGCCCCATCAGGGTTTGTCCCGAGCCGATTAAATTTTGGGTGTCTCTTACGTCAAATCCGAGATCTGGAAGATCGGCAGCAGTAATGCTACCACCACGTACAGAACAACCGCTGCTAACATTAACAACAGGAGAGGCTCAAGTAGCCTGACTCCCATTTCGATCTGACGAGATGTTCTTCGATCCAGGTTTTCGGCGATGTCGATCAAAACATTTTCAAGGTTGTTCGATTCTTCGCCGACAGCGATCATCTCGACAATTTCTTCGGGAAATTGACCGCTGGCTGCCAGTGGTCGGGCCAGTGATTTTCCAGTCGACACATTGTCCGCAGCTTTGTCGATTGCTTCACTGAGGACTTTATTTCCAGTGGCGTCCTTGGCAATTCGCAACGAATTGAGCACGGGGACACCGTTTTTTAACAGTGTTCCAAGTACACGTGTAAATCGAGCGAGGGCCAGGTTTCGGACGATTGGTCCCAACCCGATTGAACGCAATCGAATCTGGTCGAGTTGACGTTTTGCCTGAGGAGATTTTAGCCAATACATCACCCCGTAGACAGCAGCAGCGATGATACCCAAGGCGATGAGCCAGTATTGCTGACAAAAGTTGCTGATCGCCAGCAGTGACGAGGTCGTCCAGGGGAGTGAACCTCGTTGTGCCATGTCATCGAACATTGGAGCAAAGCGTGGAACAAACCACACCAGCAGTGCTGCCACTACCACTCCACCGACGCCGATCAAGAACATGGGGTAGACCATTGCCCCGACGACGCGGCCTTTGAGTTCTTCCTGATGTTCGGTGAAGTCAGCAATACGCTTGAGGACGTCTTCGAGGAAGCCCCCTTCTTCACCAGCACGTACCATGCTGATCATTAACTCGTTGAACGCTTTGGGGTGCTGTCGCATTGCGTCGTATAGCCGCGAGCCGTCAGCAACCTGATCTCGTACATCCTGCAACACGGATTTCAACGCGGGGTGCTGGGTCTGTCTTGTGAGGAGATCCAGTGCGCGGAGAAGCGGCACTCCTGACTTCAACAGATCGCCCAACTGCGAATACAACACCGCCAGATACTTCGGAGGGACCCGCCTGAGAATTTGTTTTTTAGACGCTTTGGATGACGCAGAGATTTCCACTTTCAATGGAAACAGCTTCTGCGATGCCAGTGTCGCCAGCACTTCCCTCTCGGATGTGGCTGTGAGGACACCAGTCACTTGCTGACCAGTCACTTGTCGAGCTGTGTACTGATAGTCGGGCATCGCTTTGTCAGATCAAGTCTGTCGTGGAGGCGTCAATGGCGGGGGAAGGAGGTAATTCGTTTATGGATTGAACTGTGAGTAATAGTTCACGAATTCTTCTTTAGGCAAGGGTTTACTGAGATCGACCCCAGCTGCCTCAAACTGCCCTTTGATTCGCGAGGACTTTGACCACTCCGCAGGGTCGACGGATCCATTCCTGTCGCCATCCAGCAATTTGAAAATTCCCTCTGATTTACTGACTGCAGCGGCAGACATCTGAATGGACTCTGATGCACCGGCAGCGGGCGTCGGCGTCGCAGGTGCTCCAGGTGCAGCAACCCCGGGGACACGACCAGCAGGGGCTGACGATCCGCTTGCGAGCGCAGGTCCGCCCGGTCCCGTTGGAACTGTCGGTGCCTTCGGCCCCTTCATCAATTCCGCAGGTGTCAGGAATCCATCTCCGTTGTGGTCGAACGCGAGAAACAGAGACATTTCTCCCCGTTTCCACTGTCTCCATTCATAAAGTCCGATTTGACCATCTTTATCGAGATCTCCTGAGGCGAAGACAGAGGGCAGATCGAGGGTAATCCGATTTGGAGCCTTCAGGCCGACAGGCACCGTTTCGGTCGGTTGCTGTGGTGTTTCTTGACCAACCGAATCGCCGCCGCGACTCCAGCCACCTCGACCGCCCCAATCACCTCCGGGTGGGCCGCCGCGGCCACCCCGTCCACCGCCAAAACCCTCGCGTCCGCGCATGTCGTCATAACTGCCACCCGAGTCTTGGGCAGCTGCGACAGAAAAGATGCCTGACACAAAGCATAACGTGATGCAGCAGAGCATTTTACGGATATCTAGCGTTTTCATGACGTCGCCCGATCCGAAATCGTAGGTGCGGGGTTGAATGAATAGAAAAATCGTTGTCTTCACCTATGAAACACCGACTTTTCCTAATCGGATCGACAAGTCTCTCGAACAACGAGAAATCGTCCGATGTTGACTGCAATCGGCAACTTTTACCGGGAATCGGCAAAACAATTGAATTCCGAAAAACTTTCCGGCCCATTTTGGGTAGGAATCAATATCTGTCACTGATTTCCGAATGAGGAAGGCTTGGCTTTGTCGGGCATCGTGCCCAGTGGTCGAGTCGACATAAGTACGTAATATTCGAAACCGGAAGTCATCGCGATTTCATTTGAAGTTTACCCACCTAATCCTTCCGACGTTTCGACAAGATCCAAGAATCAGCAATCAGGTCCCCGCTGTGGGGCATTGGAGTCATCCATGAAGACCACCCTCGTGAACTCTGCCTGTCGAGGGCTGCTCCTGAGCCTTTTCTGTGTCAATTTCGCTGTAACTGACGTTGCTGCCCAGGATAACGTTCTTTCTCCGACTCCGGTTCGTGTCGGGATCGGGCGTCCGATGGGAGGCCCCGGATCGGGACTCGGCGGCCGTTCGCTCCTCTCCGAACTCCGAAGCGACTCGGTCCGTGCGGAATTGGAGATTACTCCTGAGCAACAGGCCAAGATCGACGACCTCGCCAAGGACGCCGGTGATAACAGCGATATCTTCAAAGATATCTATCAAAAGCTGAGCTCGGCTAATACGGAAGAGGAGCGAGAAGCTGTCCGGAAAGAGATGTGGGCACGTTCCCTTGAGGAACGGAAGAAGCATGACGCCAAAGTGAAAGACGTTTTGACGGAGAATCAGTACAAGCGTCTGGAACAACTGCACTTGCAGCGAGAAGGCGTGAGCGTTCTGGCCCGGAATTCCGAGTTGGCTGAGGAATTCAAGATTACGGAAGAGCAGAAAGCTGAATTCGTTCGCCTGGGAGAGCAGCGGATGGTCGCTGGTTTGGCGTTTGGACGCGACCCTGAAAACGAAGATCGAAAGAAGTTCAACGATGAGTGGGCAGAACGCTCGTGGGCAGTCCTCACCGCTGAACAGCAGAAATCCTGGTTAGAGCGAATCGGACCACCTGCAAAAGTGTTCACACCTGTTGTTGTCGAAGTTCCCTCAACGACAGCTCCAGCCGTCGCTCCCGATGCAACTGCTGACGGAACACCTGCCGGTTCGCCCCGCACAGTGACTCTTCAGCCGGAAAATCCAAAGTGGGAACCCGGCGTTGCTGCCAGTTTTGGAAACGCTGCAACTCCAAGAGAGACTGCCCCCACTGTCGATGCGGTGCCAAGGAAACGCACCGAGAAAATGACTTTCAATTTCCGCTACGCACCCTGGAGCGATGTGCTCCGCCTCTTCGCGGATGAGGCTGGTCTGTCCCTCGACCTGAACGCTGTCCCTCCGGGAACCTTCAATTATTACGACAATGCTCAGTACACACCGACTGAAGCCCTCGACATTCTGAATGGCTACTTGCTTCCCAAAGGCTATTGCCTGCTCCGTCGCGATGATTTTCTGGTGTGCGTCAACATCGATGAAACGATTCCTCCGAATCTGATTCCGAACGTTTCACCATCTGATCTGGAGCAGCGAGGAAAATTCGAGTTGCTCACAGTCATCTTTCCGTTGGAAGGGGTTGACGTTTCGCAGGTTGCGGTTGAAGTGAATGAGATCAAAGGGCCACAAGGAAAGGTTGTCGGGCTGAAGTCGACCAACTCCATTCTTGTGACAGACATTGGCTCGAACCTTCGACGAATTCGAGACCTGCTGAAGGATGTCACTGCACTTGGCGGACCGAACGACATTAAGTTTCAGGCGTATGAAATCAAGCACATCGATGCCTATGAGGCCGAGCGGATCGTTCGCACACTGCTCGGAGTAGCACCAGCAGTATCAAACGTCAGTGCTGCAGCTGATCCGAATAACCAGCAGCAACGCCGAGGCGGGCCTCCAGGTTGGGGAGGGGGCGATCGTCGTGGTCAGGAACAGCCTCCCGCGCCAGCCCCGGTGCAGCCACCGAGTGGAACTGTCCGGGTGGCAACCGATTCACGAACGAACCAACTGCTGATTACCGCCACCGTGGCGCAGCACATTCTCGTGGAACAGGCACTCAAGACTGTCGACGTCGACAGCGAAATGAGTCCCTTCGCAGCGTCGATGACTCGGCCATTTCTGAAGGTTTATCAGGTTTCATCGTCCGACCCGACTCAAGTGACGAAAACCATCAATGCCCTGATGCCCGGCATCGTGATCAACGAAGATGCCCGCAATCGCAAGGTGCACATTCAGGCGACTCCCGATCAACACCGGCAGGTGGAAACCCTCATCGCTCAAATGGACGGAGTGGGGGGCAATCGATCCATGACGGTCATTCCACTGGTGAACCTCGACCCCAGTGCCGTCGCAGCGACTCTCCGATCAATGTTCATTAAAGATGGTGACAATGCTCCGATCGTTGAAACCGACTACTACGGAAATCAGCTTCTCATTCGAGCGAATGCGGACCAGATCACGCAGATCAAGACATTGTTGAGCCAACTTGGAGAAGACGGTTCATCGAATCGATTCAGTAGCAATACCTCGACGGCGCGAACGATTCCCCTTTCTGGACGAGATCCCAGTGAATTGATTCCACTTCTGGAGCGGATGTGGAACTCGAACAACGAATCAACAATTCGCGTCATCAATCCGCCAAGTCGTGGACGGAATGGGGCCGATTCCACTCCTCCAAGGCAACAGCCGCCAGCTCGGCAGGAGAGCATTCCTGCGACCACAGAAACCCCTCGTTCGGGAGCATCCGCTTCTGTGACCAAGCGAATTCCCGTGCAGACAATTGCTCAGAGCAGGCCTGTCGAAGGAGAAGATACGTCGACTCCTGAACTCGATGCACTGCTTGACAGTTTTCTGGGAGCCCCCGAAGCCCCAAGCGAGGCTGAATCGATTCAGCCCAAAGCACCGGATGTGAACGTGCAATCGCCGACTCCGGGAACCGGTGGCGTCAGTATTGTCGTGATGGGGGACGAGTTATTCATCACCTCAAATGATCCAGCTGAACTGAATCAGTTTGAAGAGTTGCTGCAGAAAACGATGCTGGCGATTCCGCCTCGTGTGACCTGGACGATCTTCACTCTCAAGGTCGCAGATGCAACTGAAGCTGCCAACATGTTGAAGTTGCTGTTTCCCGGAAGTGCGGTTTCCGCCAGTTCCTCTTCGAGCAGCGGCAGCATGATGGACACGATTACCAGCGGCGCGTCATCTCTGGGAGGAAGCCTGCGAGACATCACCGGACTTTCAGGATCCGCAAACAAGCAGGGGCTGAAAATCGTTCCCGATATCCGTCTCAATGCTCTCTTCGTGTCTGGGCCCGTCACGCTGGTTCGTGAAGTCGAAGAAATGCTGACGGTGCTGGATGCCACAGATCTGGGAGGAGATTCACTTCGGGACAAAGTTGCGAAGCTCATCCCTGTCGAACATGCAGACGTTCAGGAGGTCTATAACGTCGTTAAAGATGTCTACAAGAACTACATCGATCCTCCACGAGGATTCGACCAGAACAACCCACTCGCAATGCTTGCTGCCGCTGGACAACGTGGCGGCCGAGGGGGCGATCAGGGGGCCGCAGCGGCACCGAAGCTGGCGGTTGGAATTGATCGAACGACCAGCAACATTATTGTCTGGGCGGATGATTCACTGTTTCAAGAAGTGCAAGCACTCGTGAAGTCGATGGATCAAGCCACGATGGATGCCCGGAAGACTGTGCGAGTCGTCACACTCGAAAATGCAAGCTCCACCGTCGTCCAAAAGTCACTGGGTTCGTTGATGCCGCAGGTGAAAGTGAGTGTTACCGGGAGCCGGCCGAGTTCTACATCGAGCACAACGACACCATCGAATCCGGGAACATCATCTGGAGGAGGCAACTCCGATCAGATGCGTCAGATGTTCGAACAGCGGATGCGCGAGCGGATGCAAGGCGGCGGCTTCGGTGGCGGTGGCGGTAGCGGTCGAGGCGGCGGCGGCTTCGGTGGCGGCGGACGTGGTGGCAGATAACAGGTAGCAGGAAGTTGAATTCAGCATGAACATCGCTCAAATTCTGCTGCGATCAGGTCTCGTCACCACTCAGCAAATTGAACTCGCGCAACAAACGGATTCCAGATCTCGCATCGACCAGACTCTCGTTCAAATGGGGATTCTTCACGAAGAAGATTCGTTGAAGGTACTTTCCGAAGAGTTAGGGATGCCTTTGGTCAGCCTCAAGGAATATGAGGTCGATCGCGATTTGCTGAATCTGTTTCCAACGTCCGCCATATTTCGCTATGAAGCGATACCTCTCGTTCGTGAAAACGGGCATGTGCAAGTAGCAATCAGCGATCCTTTCGACTTGGAAGCGATCGATGAACTCTCCACGCTTGGCCGTGTGCGAATCGAACCCGTTTTGGCCAGCCGCAACGAAATCGTTGAACTGATCAAACGGAATCTGGGGGTCGGTGGCGATACCATCAAGGAACTGGTGGCGCAGCGTGCGGACGATGTCGACCTCCTCGAAGATATCCCCGCTGGCATGGGGGAGTTGGCCGAATCGGCACTGGCGCCATCGGTCATTCGACTGGTGAATGAACTACTGATTGAAGCGCTCGAACAACGCGCCAGTGACGTCCATCTCGAGCCTCAGGAAAACGGGCTGATCGTCCGGTTTCGTGTTGACGGCCTGTTGCGGGTGCAACCGGTCCCCGCGGAGATCAACCACTTTGCCTCTTCAATCGTCACTCGATTGAAGATTATGTCCCGACTGAACATCGCCGAAAAACGACTCCCTCAGGACGGTCGTATCAATGTGCGTGTCCAGGGACGCGAGATCGATGTCCGTGTGTCCATCATTCCGATGCTGCACGGCGAGGGGATCGTGATGCGTTTGCTGGATAAGCAACGCATGGTCTTCGATCTCAAAGGGGTCGGAATGCCGGACGATACCTACAAGACGTTCAGTCGTCTGATTGCACTTCCGCACGGAATTATTCTGGTCACCGGCCCGACGGGTAGCGGAAAGACGACGACGCTTTACAGTGCTTTGAGTGAAATCAAAAGCCCAGCGACCAAGATCATTACGGTCGAAGACCCCGTTGAGTATCAGCTCCAGGGGATCAGTCAGATTCAGGTTCATTCCAAGATTGGTCTCACCTTTGCCGCTGGTTTGAGAAGTATTCTGCGACATGACCCCGACGTCGTCCTCATCGGAGAAATTCGAGACGGAGAAACGGCGACGAGCGCGATTCAGGCGTCGCTGACCGGACACTTGGTGTTCAGCACCTTGCACACCAACGATGCTCCCGGTTCGTTTACACGTCTGGTCGACATGGGGGTCGAACCGTATCTTGTTTCGAGTACCGTGGAAGGAATTCTCGCCCAGCGACTTCTTCGCAAACTCTGCCCCAAATGTCGGCGGGCAATCCGGTACAAGGTTGAGGATCTTCCGAGCGATTTGCACGACGGCGAAGTGGAACACACTCTCTACGAGCCCGGTGGGTGCCGCGATTGCCGTGATACGGGTTACTCCGGCCGAACTGGTGTGCACGAGTTACTTGTGAACGATGAAGAGATCCGTCAACTCTGTAATCAGCGAGCGAGCACTGGTGACATTCGAAATGTCTGCCTGAGAAAGGGAATGGTGAGTCTCCGACAGGCAGGCTTCAAGAAGATGCTTGATGGAACGACAACCCTCGAAGAAGTGATGCGTATCACGCGGAGTGACTGAGCACGGCGAGATTGAGCTTAAGTTCTACCGGGTTCGCAGTATGGGCAAATCTTGCGGTAAATGATGCGATGGCAGCGACTGCACTCGCGAGGCCCGTACAGCAGCGGCGCATCCATCTTAAATTGATTGTAAATGAGATAGAGGAAGACGAGCAGAACAATCGAAATGAGAAACAGGTTCTGCGTCCCCCCGGCCATCCAGGCATTTCCGACAATCAACAGGCAGCAGAACCCATAGATTGCGATCACCCAGTATTTGTTTCTACGAAAAGCTGCTCGCTGTACCTGCGTATTGACCGCGTCGGCGACATGGGATTCCAGAAGTTCCGATTTGACTTCCTGAATGAGATCAACGTTTTTGGCGTCCACCGCGCGCAGTAGGCGATGGACACTGTCGAGAACCCGGAACGAGTCGTCAAAGTTAAACTGCTGTTGATGAGCCCAGCGATTCCGAACCTCCCGCAGTTCGCTCACCATGCTTCGCTCAATATGACCTAACTCCTGTCGAAAACAATTATTCCACTGATCCCACATCACCGCCAGTAGAGAATGGGCGTCCCATTCGACTGTCGTTTCGTGGATTCTTCCTCGATCTTCCCGGAACGAATTGGAGACGACCTTCGTCCAATCCTCACCATGAGTTGCGCGGAGCCTCGCCTCGACGAATGGGGTCAGCCCATCGGTCAGGAGGTCCAGTGCAGTCGTGATTTTTCTACGGAACTCGGTCAAAGTGATCTTCGATTCGAATAAATGGCTTGCGGGCATCAGCCCTGTCAGGGATTTTTGGCTGCAGGTGTTAAAATCCTAAATGGTAACTCAAAGTTGTGAAGACTAGACCTGACGGAAGTCTTCACTCAATTCATAAAAGTCCTTTCGAGTAGGGAAAAGTGAGGGAGGGCGAACAGGAAATGTCTCGTTACAATGGGAATGCCGGTTCTGACGCGAACGTTCCGTTTCACAACATTGAACAAATTTGACTTTGGTTTTGAAATCCGATCGGGTTCCTCAATTCAAATCATCTCTTGAGAACCGATTCACGCCAATGAGTTACCGAGAGGTCAATGCACGAGTTTCACTGCCCACATTGTGCGATCCCGCTGCGATTTCGTGATGACAGTCTACGAAATCGTGTGATCGATTGCCCGGATTGCCATCGTCCTCTGTTGATTCAACAGGATACGCAGGGGCTGCGGGGGGTGATCCCGGAAAGCCTCCCGTCGTTAGCGAAAAGCTCGCTTCCGCTTCCAGCGACGAAGAGCCGCCTGCCCGTGATTATTTTCGCTGTGGCAACGTGCGTCGTGGGGTTACTGATCGCAATTTCTCTGAACCGGCCTGAAATCCCGGTAGATGTGGAGAAGCCGAAGGCAGACGCCCCAAGCCTCGTCGTCGCTCCAGTGGTTCTTCCCGAGCAGCCCAAAGTGGAAGCACAAACGCCTGAACCTCCAGTTCAACAGGGGCCAGTCGAGCCCAAGCTGAGGGAGATTTATCGACTGTTAAGAACAGAACTGGGGACAGGGACCGTCGCTCGCAATCCTGCGGATGAATTGACACTCAGCCAAAGAAGTTGGATCGCGAGAATTGCAGATCGCGAGCTGGCAGCGGCATTCACAAACTGGAATCAGAGTTGGAATGCTCCGGTGAATGATGAGTTTGTTCGTCGACGGTTCCCTGCTTTCCAGAACCCTCAGATCGCTCATCAGACCGGAGCCGATCTATACCCAGCGTCTCATTTCGTTGGAGTTTCCGGAGTTGGTGCAGATGCAGAAACTCTGCCAAAAAATCATCCAAGAGCAGGAGTCTTTCGAGGTCAACAGATTACCAAACAGGAAGACATAACAGACGGGCTGACGAATACGATGCTCGTCGCAGGGGTGGAGTCTCGCCTCGGATCATGGGCTGCTCCGGGAGAAGCAACCGTGAGGTCGTTCACAGCAGAACCGTACGTGCATGGTCCGGATGGATTTGGTACCGGGGACTCCGATTCGATGCTCGTTCTAATGGCGGATGGGAGTGTTCGTCGTCTCAGTTCAAAAACAGACGCTGTCGTTGTGCGGCGGATGGCGTCGATGGCTGATGGCCTTCCGCTCGAAGCACAGGTCGCTGACAAACCCGAATCGGAAGCTGAAGAGCCTGTCGCTGAGACTCCCGATCAAGCTGTGATCGTAATTCAAACAATGTTGGCCGATCCCGATGCCGAAAAGATTGACCTGAAGCTTCGGCTCGAACAAAAGATCGCAGCTTATGAACAGGATCAACCTGTTCCGCTGATCAGTCTGCTTCTGGAGCTTCAGGAGTTGATCGGGGTACCAGTGACATTCCAGACGCTGACTGAAGAACAGCTGGACTCAACAGTCGCTCTTCAATTGAAAGATGTGAGCGTTCAAGGAATTCTGGACGCGATTTGCCAAGCGTCTAACACGACGTACAAATTGCATTCGGGACATATTGAATTGCAGTCGGCGTCCGACAAAGTGGAGTGAATCTGATCACTAGAGCCTGTTATGAACTCTGGACGACGATCGGCGTGTATTTGAGCAGCAGTGCGACCATGGCCACCCAGTGCCATCCGGCCAAGACTTCTGCCAGTCGTTCGTAGTCACGTGCCAGCCTCCGTGATCGTCCTAGCCAGGCAAAGGTCCGCTCCACGACCCATCGACGTGGCAATAATACGAATCCTTTCTTGGCATAAGGGAGTTTCACGACGCGCAGTTCCACTCCCTGCTCAGCGGCAGCCTCTTCCGCGTTCTCGCCAGTATAACCTTGGTCCACATAGGCGACTTCAATGGCCTGATCAGTCGCCTCCTGCACAGCGACACATAAGTCGGAAACCTGGGCTCGCTCCTGTTCATTGGCTGGGGTCACTTTCAAGGCGAGAAGGTGCCCGAGCGTGTCAATGGCCACGTGAACCTTCGAGCCCTTCCGCCGTTTGCCGCCATCGTAACCGGCTCTGGCACCACTCTCGGGAGTGGATTGGATGACTCGCGCATCTAAGATCGTTGCTGAGGGGGGCTCATCGCGTCCCTGAGCCACGCGAGCCACTTCCCGCAGGTCATGAGCGATGTGCTCAAACACGCCAGCCTCCAGCCAACGGCGAGCCTGCTGATAGACCACGGGCCAAGGCGGGAACTCATGGGGCATGAACCGCCACTGCGCCCCGGTGCGTACCAGCCACCGCATGGCATTGAACACGGCTCGAAGGGAGTGAACCCGCTGCGGCGAGTCCTCTTTCACCAGCGCCAAATAGGGGGCTAAAAAGGCCCATTCGTCGTCCGTGACGTCACTGGGGTAAGGCATCCGGGGCTTGCTCATCCACGGAAACTACTTCAAAACCAACACTTAAGTCCATAACAGACTCTAGACTTAATTTAGACGTACAGGAGATAAGTTGAGTCGCATCAACGATGTTTGTTGACTATTGAGCTCAATATTTTCTTTGAAAAAAGAATGGAAGATCTGGCGCAGATGGAGTTGAATTGCTAGTCTATGCGGAGCCTCCTAGAGAGATCAGGAAGAAGTTCAAACGCGGTTCCGCGGTTTTTCCATGGTTAATCAGGCATGCAACCAATCTGGTTACGTGAAGCGGTTGAATTGTTCAAAGCGACCGGTCAGGGCAGCGGCAGCTTTCGTTAATTAGTCACGAAGCGTCTAGCTATTCAAAAACCATGTCTACAGATCAAACTAAAGTTCGCCTGGTCGACATCGCCAGAAAAGCGGGAGTGTCCCGCGCTGCTGTCGGACACGTGCTCAATCACTCCGGTGCAGACAACGTTCGCGTTTCTCAGGATACGCGTGAGCGAATTCTCAAGATCGCGCGGGAGATGAACTATCGTCCCAATCGGGCCGCTCAGCAATTACGCGGTCGCCCAACGAAAATGCTGGGCGTCATCCTGAACACTGTCAACACCTCTGTCTTCTCCGCCAGATTGTCTGCCATTGAAATTGAAGCTCATCGTCGCGGTTACCGCATGGTGATCGGTCAGGTTCATGGATCTGCTGACGAAATTCGTGGTTACCTCGATGACTTCCTGGATCGGGGCATCGACGGGGTGCTCTGCCTCTTCGACGTGATGAATGAAACACGCTCCGAGCTTGCTCCTGTCTTTGAAAATCGTCAAGGGATTGTTTGGCATGCCTCCCCTGTTCTGTCTTCACAGCCGTATGTCAGAGTCGACACTGCATCAGCGATCCGGCAGATCATGGACCATCTGATTGCCCAAGGTCGTCGGCGAATTGGACTCGAACTTTGGAGCGAATCAGACCAGCTCATGTCGGTACGACAGGAGGCCTGGAAAGAGGCACATCGAGCCCACGGGTTGGAAATCGACGAAAAACTGATCTGGATTGGAGCAGAACGTAGCCAGCTTCCGACACGCTCGATCGTCGAGAATTGCATTCAGCAACTGGTTCTTCAAAACGGTGCGGATGCCATCGTGGCGTCGAATGACGAGTGGGCAGCCAGTGTTGTCCAAGGGCTCCGCCGGCACGGGAAACGCGTTCCAGAAGATGTCGCTGTCACCGGCTATGATAATCTTCCGCTCTGTGAAATCATCGAACCAAGCATGACGTCGATCGATCAGTCACACGCCGAGTATGCGACTGCCGCGCTTGATCTCATTGAATATTCGCTCCGAAATCCGAACGCCGAAACTCCAGAGATCAGGGTGATCCAACCCAAGCTGGTGATTCGCGAATCGACGGAATGATCGCTGCAAATAAAAATGAGTCACCCCCGTGGTGACTCATTTTCGCTTCATCAGTTTTGCGGTGTCCGCAAGTAGGCGATCAGGTCCAGTATTTCCTCCTTGCTGAGGGTGTTCAACAACCCTTCCGGCATCGGAGAAAGATCCGACTGTCTCGAGTTCGCAATTTCCCCGCGAGGAATGACGACGAACTTGCCAGTGAGCGCATTCGTTTCGACTTCGATTGTCTCACGACTGACCGTGAGAGTTCTACCCGAAACGATTGTCCCGTCCTCCAGTTCATACAATGCTGATTGGTATTTGGGATCGATCACCTTCGAAGGCTCAATGATGGATTCCAGCAAGGCTCGCCCATCGAATCGTTTTCCGATCGTCGTAAGATCTGGGCCGATGTGCCCGCCACGGTCTCCGAACTGATGGCAGCGAAGACAGATGGCAACAGCGAGGGCCGCCCTCCCCTTCTCCACTGAATGATCTTGTGGCCTCAATGAAACAATGTCTCGTTCAAGGTCTTGCACGGTCCACGCCTGAACAACCGGCCGCGATTGATCCGCTGCGTTTCCCTCGTGAGTATCAAGAGGAGCGTTCAATGCAAGCAGTTCTGCCTGCAATTGTTCGCGTTCATCTGACAGGAGCGTTGCTTCAAAATCCGCTTGGAAGGACTGCAGCGTGTTCGCCACAAGTCGACCGCCCGGAAGTCGTCGATTCTTAGTCAACCAACCCAGCAGTCGTTTCCGTTGTTCGATGGTCCAGGGCTGCGGACTGCGGATCAGAGTTTTGACGTATTGGACCTGCTCTTCCTGTGTTGTTGCCTGTTCCAGCAGATTGAGGATTCGCTCGTGAGCTTCGGGTGAACGCAATGAAACGAGCAACTCGCTGAGGAGCCAGTTCACCTGAAAACTTGACTGGGGCGGTATGGAATGAAGTCGTCGCAAGGTTGGGATCCGGGAAGCGATCTCCAGATCTCCCTGTCGCACCAGCGAGAGTTGCAACGTGCGGAGTGCAAGTAGCAACTCCTGTGGATCGGCTTGTGAGAGATCCCATTCTTTGAGTCCCTTCACAATGATCTTCTGATCCACTTCTGCTCCAACACGAGCCAGCGCCATCAGGGCAACTTGACGAGCCTGGGAATTTTGAGCAGTGGCGACCAGCTTTCGCCACTGGTCGAGATCTTGGTTTTCCAGAGCGACTCTGGCTGCGAATCGAATCCACGGATCGTCGCTGCCGAGATGTGACCAGATGAATTCAATTTGAGTGGCGTCCTGAATCTGATGGAGCTTCTCAAGCTGATGCCGAATTGCCCGAGCATCTACTGCTTTGGCGTCCCCAGAAAGGACATTTTCTTGCTGATTCGTTCCCTGCCCGACATGCTTTACGCGATAGAGGCCAGATTGCGAACCTCTTCCTCCGGTGATGAAATACAGACTTCCATCGGGGCCAAATTCAAGGTCGCAGACATTCACAGGACTTCCTTCGAGAAACGACGTTGACACACCGCGATAGGAAGCGCCAACTGGCTGCAAGTCGATTCTCAGGATGCGGCCGTTCTGCCAGTCGGCTGCGTACAGGGAATTGCGGTAGGATTCCGGCCAGTTGCTGGAGTTCGCAAATGTAATCCCTGTGGGAGATCCAAGTCCGGTATCGAGGGTGCTTGGGAGGCTGTCGGGATACCAGTTCGGCCACTTTCCTGTTCCCCATCGCCAACCGTATTCCCCCCCGGAAACAACGTGGTTAATGCGAGTTGGACGGTACCACGGAAGCCCGACGTCCCATTCCATGTCGGCATCCCAGGTGAACATTTCCCCCTCCGAGTTGAAGGCGACATCGACCTGATTTCGAAGTCCTCCCGCGAAGATCGTGCGGGTCTTGCCTTCTGGATCAATCCGCAGAATGATCCCGACACGTTCCGTCTGATCGGCATCGTGAGGATTCGGCAAAAGCCAGTCATTCTTGTGATTGCGGTACGGAGATGCGGGGTCAATGTTCTCGGGAAAAAAGACGTCGTTCCCGATCACGATATAGATCATCCCGTCCGGTCCGAGCCGAATCTGATTGGCTCCGTGCCCGTAACGACTTTTGTAGATCAACGGAATGAGAAGTTCCGACTCTTCGTATGTTCCATCCTGATCGTTGTCTTTCAAGCGGTAAACACCCTCACCGTCAGTTGCACAAACGTAAAGTGCACCGTGGGCGAAAAGTACTCCTCGGCAGTGGTTCAGATGGTCGGTTCCGGGAATGCGTTCAATGCTGATGGGGACATTGCCAGATGGAAGAGTGGCTCGGAAGAGCCCGTTTCGGTCGTCAGCGAGTATCAGACGACCTTTGTCGTCGAAGGTCATGCTAATCCAGCTTCCCTCTTCGGGTTGAGCGGAATGAATCAGCTCGACCTGAAAACCTTCACGGATGCTGATCGCCTCAGCGGGAGTCGCAGATCGCTCGGCACCCCAAATTGGAGAACACAAACCAGAAAAGACTAGCAGGCAGATGAGCCCGGTACGTTGCATGGCAAGCCTTATGAACAGGAGGGAGAATCTGAGCAGCGTCCTCATCATGACAATCACGTGAAATCAAGTCGACTCTCCGAACGCTGATTTCGGCAATGCGTTGGTCTTTGGATCGACGCTCCCTCTCGAAGTTACTTTGAACAGCAGTCATCTCCAGGGATTCGATCTGCAGGTGGATTGATAAACCTCAGTGTCCAACGAAGTCGTTCCATCCCGGAAGTGTGTTCTCGGGTGAGTTTCACGCGAACTTCATAATCATCAATGTTGTCAGGACACGAGCTAATAACTAAGATTTTTCAAACAGCGGGAATGCGTTTTTCCACAGGTTGAACTGATTGCTCAGTTTCGGCGCTCAGGAAGAGTGTATTAATGGCTCAGGAGTGTGCATGATCTCAGTTGCGCAGGTTCCGGTCCCGAACTCTTCATACGTTGAAGAGACGAGTATTCGCCGACGATCCTCTTCGTCAGCGTTGCAAGCCAACGTCTTGGCTCTCAACCGCAACTTCCTCGCGGTTCAGGTGATTTCCGTGCGGCGTGCGCTCTGCCTGCTCTGTAAAGGTCTGGCTGAGGTGATTCATGTCGAAGGTGGTCACTACAGCGCGTATGATTTCTTTTTGTGGAAGGAATTCTGCGAAATTAAAGGGGAGTTAGAAGAACAGAGTGATCACGAAGACTGGATCCATTCCGTCAATTTCAAAATCCAGGCTCCGCGGATTGTCCGATTGCTGACTTACGAACGTGTGCCACGGAACACTGTGAAGTTTAATCGTCGCAATATCTTCCTAAGAGATGGTCATCGCTGCCAGTATTGCGGGAAGCGATATAGCACTCCACGTCTGAGTCTGGATCACGTGATGCCTAAGAGTCGGGGAGGGGGCGACACGTGGGAGAATATCGTCTGCGCGTGCCTTAAGTGTAATGTCGATAAAGGAGGGCGAACCCCGTCCGAAGCGGGGATGAAGTTGCTGCAAAAGCCCATGAAGCCGAAACGCAGCCCGCTCTTAAGTCGGCAGCTGACGCTGAGCAAGTATGAGTGCTGGCGGAATTTTATTGCTCAGTCCGCCGAATGAAGCACTTTTGAGCTGGTTGAGCCAACGACCCGAGAAGGAGAGTTTTCATTCTCGGGTCCTTTTTTTAACTGCACCATCTGCCAATTGAGCGAGAAACATCGCTGTCAGTTGAGCTCTTTCTGTGAGGCTCGACAGGCGAACATATTCTTGATCGCTATGGATCATTCCCCCTTGGACTCCCAGAGAATCCACACACGGAACCCCGAAGGCTGCCAGTCGATTGCCGTCACACGTTCCCCCAGTTGGATGCCAGCTTAACTCCATTTCCAGCGATTCGCCGCATTGCTTGAACTCCTGCAGCATTGCCTCGGTCCCGGCGTCGAGTAATTTTGGCGGAGCGGTAAAACGGCCGTGGAGTTGAAATTGAACTCCTGATTTCTCAGACACTCTCCCTAGAATTGTGTGAATCGCTGAGAGAATTTCAGGCTCATGGGCGGTGTCTTCGTAACGGATATTGAGTCGGATGACGCTGACTCCCGGAACGACGTTGCTCGCCCCTCCTCCATCAATTCGAGCCACGTTGAGCGTCATTCCCTCCCAGAGTCCAGTTAATTGATGAAGCTGTACGCTGGCTTCCGCTGCCGCCACAACTGCGTTGATTCCGTAATGAAAATCTCGCCCGGAATGGGACGATCTCCCATGGGCGATGATTGAAAAACTTCCCGATCCTTTGCGGGATGAGACGAGGTTGCCGTCCGACAGACTTGGTTCGAAAAGCAAACCCCAATCGACACGTTCCGCCGCTTGCCGAAAGAGTTCTGTCGAGCCGGGAGAACCAATTTCTTCATCGCTATTGATGATGACTTCCCATCCCAGCTGGTAGTTTCCGGAGTGAGCGACATATCGCTCAAACGCCCGAAGTGCGAAGAGCAGGACGACGAGCCCACCTTTGGCGTCTGCGACTCCCGGTCCGCGGAGAGTGTTCGCGTCAATGAGTTCCACACTCTGAAATGGGCTCTCGACCCCATAAACCGTATCCATATGAATTGCGAGCAACACCTGATACGGAGCGTCTGGGCGTGTTGTTGCGTGGAGGTTTTTGCCCAACGGAACTTGCTCAACTTCCCCGTGAGCATCAACAAATTCGTGCTGCGTTGATTCAATCAGGCTGAGAGTTTCACCGATCGAAGTGAATTCCTGAAAGACCGAGCCAGCCAATGCAGCCAATCCGATCGGATTGAAGCTGCCACTGTTAATACCTGCCCAAATGCGGAGCTGATCGCACATCTCCTCCTGTTGTGCACGAATCCAGGAGAGTTGTTTCTTGCAGAACTTCATTGCACGGTGCCCCCGTCAGCAACGTCGATCTCATGTCTGCCGAAAGTGAAGTGTTGGAAACGTAGTGAGCGTTCCAATTTCCATCTCAAGAATACTACGCACCAGCGATGCGAACAGCACGAAAAAAGGGTTGTCGTAGACAGCGAAATGTCGAATGCGCCATCCAGTTGACGGCACATTGTCGCGAATTCGCTGCACCGGCAAATCCTGCCGAAAGAAGCTGACTCTTCGTAATCTATTCTCATTATATGGGTTGTGAGATGTTGCTTCGGGTGGCACGAGACCTGCGATTGTTACGGTTTCGTCAGAAACGATCTGATAACAAACAATCCGTTGGGCAAAACAGCAGAGGATCACAATCATGAGGAATCTCATCTTGGCAGCGGTTTTGGGAGCGGGCTTTTTGGCGTTCAGCGGCAATACAGCATCCGCTTCGCACTTTCATGGAGGTCGGATTTCCGGGGGATGGGGATACGGTCATTACGGCCACTCCCATCGACCCTATGCGCCTGCACGTGGCCATCTCCACTATCACAACACGGGGCACTTCCACCGCACACCCGACGTCATCGTGCCTCACAGGGGGCATTACCACGTTATTCCCGGTAACCTCCACTACCACAACACCGGACATTATCACTTCCATCGTGGACACCATCATCATGGGCACCGCTAATACGGGGCTCGTGAGCGGTTGATGGAAGGAGAGGCAACACATATTGGAATGGTGTGATTGCCGAACTCAGTGTCAGGAGATCGTGACAGGGAGGCATCACGATCTCAGTACGCCCGTCATTAGGCCGGATCGTGGAAACGCCATGAAATTCAAAACGAGACCTGTTGCCTCATGCATTTGGGGCAATAGGTCTTCTCTAGATGAGGGAGCGACTGCCTCCCTAAGTCATCGTTGCAGAGATCGCAATCTCAGCGTGACGCCCCGGCGATGTCTAGTTGACGCGGTGTTCGCTGTGTAAACCACGTCGCGAGGCTCGATTTTCCCGACGTTCCTGTCTGCGGGCGACTCGCTTCATAACGCGGTCGGCTGCTCGGTGAGTGACAAAGACCCCGATGGCATGCGCCGCGAGTCCCGCTCCCCATCCTGCCAAAGGCCATTGGAACCAAAGTTTGTCCGGGGTTCGGGTGAGATTGGTATACGCCAGCATCGCGTTGACGCCGGCGTATACCCCTGCGTGAACATAGAAAATCTGCTGGGCGCGGAGTTCAGCCTGTTCCTGAGTCATTTGACGTTGTTCGTTCATGGCAGTCTTCCTTGCTACTCGAAACTGGATTTTGAATCCTCGGGCTGCCAGGAGATGCACCCAACGTGCCGATCGTCATTTTTATCTGATGGACCGCTGCATATTCCCATTAAGCAAATTTGTCGCATCTTCTCTGGCGATAAAGCATTCGGAATAAAAAAGCTCACTCCCAATCTGGAAGTGAGCTTTTTTTACTTCAATTCACATTCGACAATTTTGAATGAATTTCAGCGGATTTACGTCAACGCTGGTCGCTGAGCGTGCCAATCGGTCTCATTTTCGAACATCTGCGAGGCTCGGAAGAGTCTGTCTTCTTCGAAGGCTGGCGCGATCAGCTGGAACCCGATGGGCATGTGGTCCTTACTGAAACCGCAAGGGACAGAAATCCCCGGAAGTCCCGCAAGATTCGCGGACACCGTGTAAACGTCGTCGAGATACATCGTCAATGAATCCTTGATTTGACGATTCAGCTCGTAAGCAGGAGTGGGGCTGGTGGGGGTCAGCACCACATCGACTTGTTGAAATGCTGCCTGAAAATCGTTGGCAATCAGCCGTCTGACCTTCATCGCTTTCAAGTAGTAGGCGTCATAGTAACCTGATGACAGGGCGTATGTCCCAATCATGATGCGGCGTTTGACTTCGTCTCCAAATCCTTCTGCACGACTCGATTCGTACATATCAACGAGGTTGGAAAACGTCGAAGCGCGATGCCCATAGTGCACACCGTCGTAGCGTGCGAGATTGCTGGACGCCTCTGATGGGGCGATGACGTAATATGCAGCAACTCCATAACGGGTATGCGGAATCGCAATATCGACGATCGTTGCACCGAGTTTTCGATACACGTCAATTGCTTGTGTCACCGCTGTAGAAACATTTACATCCACCCCTTCCCCGAAGTGTTCAGGAACGATGCCGATGCGTAACCCTTCCAGCGGGAGATCGATTGTTCGAGTCCATTCGGGACAGGCGAGATTGGCGGATGTGGAATCTCGCTTATCATGGCCAGCGATGGCTTCCAGAAGTAACGCTGCATCCTTTGCGTTTGTGGCGAAGGGGCCAGCTTGATCCAGCGAACTCGCGAACGCCAACATTCCATACCGCGAGACGCGGCCGTAAGTCGGTTTCATTCCGACAATTCCGCAGAATGCCGCGGGCTGCCGAATCGATCCACCGGTGTCAGAACCGAGGGCGAGCGGTGCCAGGCCAGCAGCAACCGCAGCGGCGGAACCGCCACTCGAGCCTCCCGGAACCCGCTCCAGATTCCAAGGGTTGTGCGTGCTCTGACAAGCGGAATTTTCAGTCGTCGATCCCATCGCGAACTCATCAAGATTCGTTCGTCCGATGAGGACTGCGTCTTCTTCGCGGAGACGTTGAATGATGTGTGCATCGTACGGGGGAGCAAAGTTCTCCAGAATTTTGCTGGCGCACGTTGTTTTCCAACCTTTGACGCACAGGTTGTCTTTGATGGCGACCGGGAGGCCAGCGAGTTTTCCAAGCGGCTCACCCGATGCACGTTTGCGATCAATGGCCTCAGCCGATCGCAGGGCTCCTTCGTGATCGACGCTCAGAAACGCTTTGACCTGAGGGTCAATCTGGTCAATACGTTGCAGCTGTTCGCGTACGAGTTCTGTTGCGGAAGCTGTTCCGGATTTAACTGCCGACACCTGATCCCATGCGGACATTGAAATATGAGACATTGGCTAGGCTCCTTCCAGAATCTGAGGCACGAGGAAGTACTTGGCGTTTGACTTGGGAGCATTCGCCAGCGCTTCGGCTCGGTCGAGAGAAGGAGTCGGTTCATCGGCCCGAAAAACGTTCGTCAAATCGCTCGTATGGGCCATTGGCTCAACACCGGAAGTGTCGATTTCATTCAGCTGCTCAATGTAATTGAGAATGTTTCCGAGTTCGCCCGCGTATCGTTCTGCGTCCTGTGGGCCAAGTTTCAAGCGTGAGAGACGAGCGACTTTCAACACGTCTTCAGATGTAAGAGACATCGAAATCCAGACTTCCATTGATTCAGAAATGACTACTGAGTGCTGGCGATAATCGCACTTCATGGAAGCTGCGACAAGCCAGTTTGCAGTGCTGCGAAAAAATCCATCGCCGTCGATTCCGTTCGCAAGGAAAAAACCCGTGATGTGCGGCGAGCAGCGGTTTTGGCAGGTGGACGAGGGCCCTGTTCTCTCACTTTTGAAAATTGAAAAAGTGGACGCGAACCTGTGACGAAGTGTAAGTCTCATTCTACGGAAATCTTATAGCTGCTGATCACAATCCGAAAAACTCGTGTTATGTTTAGTAGTAGAAAGATTCGATCTTTTCCGCAGAAACAGATCTGTTAGGATTTGCCTTTCCAAACCTACCCAGCACGGCCCCGCCGGCTTTAAGAGGAGCTTCAGTTCTCTGAAGTTCAATAGATGTCAAACACTGCTTCCCGGGACGATGCTTCGGGGTCTATTTACAAGACGGCCTTCTGGCTCGTATTTACAGCGAACGTTTTGTTGTGTGTTGCAAACACCCTGACATTCCGGTTTGCTGAATTCATCAAGTTCCTCGGTGGGAATGAAGAGATCACCGGGGGAATCGTCGCTGCCGGCTTGTTCGCGTCTCTCGTCTGGAGATACTTCCTCGGTCAGGCTCTGGACCGATTCGGAGTTCGCAATGTCTGGCTCGCCAGCGTGGCTGCGTACTTGCTCGGAACCGGGATGCAGATGTTCTCTACAGAGATCACCTGGTTGATTTACCTGGCTCGCGGCATTTTCGTGATCGGGTTGGCCAGCATGTACGCTGCGTCGCTTTCATTCGTGCAAGGATTGGCCCCCCCCTCTCGTCGTACAGAGGTGATCGGAACCTACGGTGCCAGTGGTTTTGTGGGAATGATCGCCGGTGCCCAGCTTGGTGACTGGCTCTTTCAAATCTCACCGAATCAGACTCTGTTGTTTCAGATTCTGTTCGGAATCATCTTCGCGATGGGCGTTGGTCACGGTGTTCTGGCGATTCTCATGACCCGTGGAACGGTTCATGTTCGGCCTTCTGAGAACTCGCCGACTCATACTCTTATTTTGCGATATTTCCCCTCTTCGATCTTAATTGCCACGGTGATGATGGGGATTGTGTTCTCCGTCACAACAGTCTTCCTGACCCGATATTCGACAGAACTCGGGCTGACCGGACTGCGTGTCTTCTTCTCGGTGTATGCGATTACAGCGTTCTTGATGCGAATTACCGCCAAGAACTGGAGTCAAATCATGGGACGCCACCGCATGATCGTGGTCGGCATGCTCGCGCATCCTGTCGCGTTGCTGGCACTTCTGCCGGTGACTGAGGAATGGCATTTTATTCCATCAGCGGCCTGTATTGGTTTTGGTCAGGCGTTGATGTTTCCGTGTGTGATTTCCCTGGCAGCGGGTGCGTTTCCGGAACAGAATCGCGGAACTGGAACAGCAATTACCTTGGCAGCAATTGATCTCGGGACAGTCCTGACCGCTCCGATCGTTGGCTGGTCAATCGATCAGTTCGGATTCCGGGTGATGTACATAAGCGTCAGCCTGGTCGTGCTCGGGACCGTCGCAGCGTATGTTTATGCAAAGTGGAACGCTGTCGATTCTGATATCGTTCCAAAAGCAGAGCGTGTCAGACGGGCGCAATTAGGGAAGCGAAATCGTGCTGCTCAAACTGGCCACACCGTCGCTCCAGCGATGGATCCGGTTCCAGCTGGGCAGCTGAGTGCCGCTAAAGACGTTCCGGTGAAGACCGTCATTCAAGTTGGTTGAGATTTCATCTCCCGCGCTCACATCAACTGAATTCACAAATTACAATGCCTTGTGGTCGTTCTGTCCACAAGGCATTTTTCGTCTTCACTCATCCAGAAGAAGGTGCACTCCGTGAATTCTGATCCGCAGCCAGCACCAAAGTCGAATGGTCGAGAGAATCAGACGAACTATCTGCTGTTGGTTCTCATGATTACCGCCTCCTACCTGCTGTTGGCGTATTTAATCATGCCGGGTGTCTGGACACATTACGTTCGCAAGCACCCAGCGATCGACGACATCCCCGGAATTACGCAGACGCACGCAGGGATTCCGGGCGATCCGGTGAATGTTGCAATCGTCGGAACACACGACGAAATCGTGAATATCATGCTGGCTGCACATTGGTATCCCGCTGACCCCGTCACAGTGCAAAGCTCCCTTCGGATCGCGGCTGATACCGTTTTTCGTCGCGAATACGTTGACGCTCCGGTGAGTTCGCTTTATCTGTTTCACCGCAAAGAAGACCTCGCTTTTGAACAGCCCGTTGGTGCGGATCCCAAACAGCGGCATCATGTTCGATTTTGGTTGTCGGACAAGAAGGATCCCGACGGTCGGCCATTCTGGTTCGGTGCAACCACATTCGATCATGGAGTGGGGTTGAGTCACACGACGGGCCAGATTACGCACCACATTTCGGGAAATGTTGACGCAGAACGGAATCGTTTGAGTCGGGATCTGAATCAGACCGGCCAACTCATCGAACAGTACAGCGAGCCGAGCTTTCACGAGATTCGCGAAGGCCGGAATGGCGGTGGAGACCGGTGGTGGACAGACGGCGCTCTAATCGTGAGCGTCGTCCGACCGTTCCGGACAAGTATCGCCCCTTCTCTTCCTCAAGGGGGCAAGAACCCTTCTTCAGATGGCATTGAGTCCTCTCAGAATTCTTCGAATGTGCAATTGCCTCAATAATCTGATGATTTGCATTTATGAAATTGTCAAGAATTTCTTGTAAAACAAATCGTCCATTCTACTAAAATTTTACCTGCATTAACGATACGTCGTCCTAATGTTTGACATTTTTCGTTTTGAAACGAATTGCCAAAACTGTTAACATCAACCTTCAGACATGCGACGGGCTTCGAAATGAGATGAGATTGGGCTCAATCAAGCGCCTTTGATTGATCGCAGGTGAGCATTCATTATGGATCATTACATTCGCTTCCAACCGGCAGACTCCCCTGCTTCTTCTGGTGAGCCCTTCAAGCAGGCCACGTTCGAGGCTCAGGCGATTACTGTGCTCGCGCCTCTCCAATCAAGTATCGCTGCAATCTTGCGAACCCTCGGCGGGATCAATCGTCCATCCGCACTTGAGCAACTTCTTCAGATTGATCACACGCTCGCATGGCAACTTGTCAAGGTCGCAGAAGCGGAAACGCCTTTGGAAGGGGGTGCTCACATCCCATCACGCGTTTCGATGAAGCGGTTTGCCCGGTCGGCTGCGAAGCTGGGAGTCCCCGCAGAGCAAACGAAGTCAATGTTACAGGCCTATTCAGACTTCGAAGTGTTGGTGAAAGAGCAGGCGGGGGGGCGGGTTTGCTTCAATTCAATGGCCTCCGCTGCCAGCATGGACGAGGGCTGGCATGTTTCGGAGCGTCAACATCGACGAAACATTTTTCGCGGGGTCAGTCATATCGCTGGCATTCAGGCCAGTCTAATGCTGAAAACCATGATCTATCGCCGCGGGGGCCAGAGTTCGTTACTCGACGCGATCAGCATCAGCGGGCTCGTTGACCTGCGTCTCCTTTGGAAGATTCCTGAAGTGAATGTTTTTCGATCGCGGATTTCGTCGCGCATCGAGGGGGCGAAAATACGGGATCAAACCAAGCGACTTCCCTTGAGTGATCAGGATTCTGTTACCAGCTATGCGATCACCGATTTTTGCAGCAATCCCAACGCGAATATTCGAATCACCGAAGGAACAGAGGGGTGGATCCTGGGAGATCTCATCGATGCATCCGTCGGCATCTCCGGAGAGTCGACGGTCATCTTCGGTTGCCAGTACCTCAATGTTCCGAATCCGACTGGCTTGGACAATTACATGGCTGTGCAGGCGAGCGTTGAAAAGCCTGTGAAAATGGCGGTGATCGACGTGCTGGCTGAGCCGGGACTCTTCACTGACTGGACCGCAAGTGCCAGTGTTCGGCTCGGAACATCAATGACGGACAAGACCGCCACACCCTCGGAAGAACGAGTTCTTCCGACTCGAGTGGAACTGCAGCGGCTCGGGACCGGACCAGCCATTCTGAAAGAGTACCCGAATTATCCAGCATTGATTCATCATGGTGCCAAGCAGGTGGAGTGGGAAGTCAGCACGTACGAGTGCTGGAGACTAAAACTGGAATACCCTTTATTTCAATCTGTAATTCGCGCACAGTTAACGTCTCAATAATCTCAGTAATACGCAGACTCTTAATGAGAATATTAAGGGCAACTTAATAGATGGCAGTTATCACTTCGGTCGAGTTTTTCATTTCAATTTCCGTCATGCTTTCGGAGAAGTGTTATGTTAACAAGAAGAAGGTTGTCTGGCAGATGTTGCACAAATAGAGATCTCAAGAAAATTGTTTCGAACTGCTCTGGATTTACATTGATTGAGCTACTGGTTGTGATTGCGATCATTGCCGTGCTGGTTGCTTTGTTATTGCCTGCGGTGCAGCAGGCGCGGGAAGCAGCGAGACGGTCCCAGTGTGCGAATAATCTGAAGCAGCAGGGTCTGGCGTTGCACAATTTTCATGATGTGTTCAATCGCCTTCCACCTGGATCCGGAAACAACATGACTCCGTTCGGGAAGTCGACTTCATACGGGTTTGGGCTCTCTTGGCAGGCCTATCTGATGCCGTACCTGGAGTTAGGAACTGGATTCGAAAAAGGGGACCTGACCGCTCATTTGGGGCAGGCCTTTAACGCAGCGCGAATAGTGAATTCTATTGGAAACGGTGTTGGTTCTCCTCAGTTTTCTGTGTATGTCTGTCCGTCCTCCCCTCTGCCACATGTCGCAAAGCAAACCCCTTTCGCGATGGCGAGCGACTACTCCGGAATCGCTGGTGCTGTCGATGGATTTGGCGGGACGATTGCCCCGACCGGAAAGTCACAATATTGGTCAGGGAATTACTTTGGATGGGCAACCATCAACGGGACGCTCTGTCATAATTCGAAAGTTCGATTTGGTGACATCACAGATGGAACTACGAACACTCTCGTTGTCGGAGAAATTTCCAACTATTTTTATAAGGATGCCAACACGACAGCGGATTATCGGAATACGAGTCGCCACGGATTCTACCTCGGAAACAGCGCTTTCTCGACGAATCCGGATTTAACCGATCATCCCTATTACCGAACATTTAGCTTGACGAGCCTCCGGTATAAGATGAATCCGGGGAGATCGCAGTTCTTTACGGGAATTGCCAGTACGGGTGTATTTGCAGACGGCAATGGAATTGCGAACGGAGGTTACAATGTTCCACTGAACTCCGCGCATACCGGAGGAGTGATGGGGCTGATGGGCGATGGTGGAGTTCGCTTCATTGGCGAGAGCATTGATACTGGAGTCTATGCACGCCTCGCCGTTCGAAATGACGGGGGTGTTTTGGGTGAGTTCTAGAGCACGACTACCCGGAACATTCGCAGATCTCCCAATTTCTCTGTTCAGGGCCACTGACTATGACACAGTCTCGATTCTGCGTGCTGCTGGTTTGCAGTCTTGCCATCCACATCGGGTGCACCAAACCTCCTGATTCCCGGTTCGAGCCGACCTACGAGGTCACGGGAACCGTCCGCTATGGTGGTAAAGAAATTAAAGACGGCGTGATTCAGTTTACAGCTGAAAAAGATATCGCGAACGGGTCCGAAGGGTTCTCCCGAATTCGTGATGGCAACTATCAAGCTTCCGTCACTGTCGGCAAGAAGAAAGTCATCGTGACATCGAGCGTGCCGACTGGTGCATCACTTGATTCAGGGCTCCCTCTTTACCGGGAGCTTATTCCAGCTCGCTTTAACACAAACTCGACGATTGAAGCGGAAATTAGCGAATCGTCGTTGAATCATGATTTTGATTTGAAATGAATGTTGATCACCTTGCTGTGATTGAATCGATTGATTGCAGCGTTTTCCGGGCTTGAGAGGTGTCTGACACGATGAGTCGATTGATTACAAGTTTGATGTGGGCAGCATTGATTGCAACTTTCGTACTGAATGCCGCCTGGTTGCCAGCTCAAGATTCGCCGTCTCCTCCCCAGCAGGAGTTGTCCACGTTCGACGGTACGGCGACACCTGCCCGGCCGACAGAATTTGCAAATGTCTTTGCGTTACCATATGCGATTTCGGATGAGTATCCGCAGGATCCGGCAGAGTTTGAGCGGATGCTGACGCTCTTGAAGTCTGCTGGCTTCAACACGGTTTACTGCCCATTTACCGAATGGCGCCATGAGCTATTCAAGAAGCATGGCATGAAGATGATGATCGACGTCCTGATCTGGAAGGGCCCGGTTCAGAACGATATCCGCAAAGAAGATCAACGGGTGCGACTCGAAGAGATTTGTAAACAAGTCAAAGGAAGCGACGCTGTCTGGGGGTATAACCTGTGGAACGAGCGTCTCGATTTTATGGGACCAGCTTCAGGAGTTGACACCTACATCAGCCTGATCCGATCCTGGGATGATACTCATCCGATCTGGGTGGGGACTTATCGCAATTACTTTGCGGACTCGTACAAGTTCAAACCGGGGATGAACAGCTGGTATGACTATCACTGGGAGCGTGGACTCCATTGGAACTTCAGCAACCTGAAGTACTATCGTGATCTCTCCATGAAGAGAGAGTCGGCGATGGGGCGGTGGTTGGGAATCGATGGATGGGACAAGGATCTCTACACATTGAATACGTCCATCGCCTATGGGCTCAAAGCTGGAATGTGGTTTATTGGCGGACCTTACAAGGCTCGTGAGCCGGATCTTCAGAAACGCTGGGACCCGGATTCCCATCTCATCCGATTGGGGCAGCACCTTCGGCCACGATATCAGCTGATTGGAGAGATGGGGCCAGCTGTCGAGGTTTACTGCACCCCGACGACCAGAACTCCTGATAATAAAGAGAAGGAATCAGGAATTCCTGACAGCGCGACGCCGTTTCCGGAGGAACACTGGTTTCGCGTCGCGCAAGGGGAAGCTGTCGTCGGCTTCTTTGATCACCCGGACGGATCTGAAATTGCGTACGTCGCCAGCTTAAGAGCTTTTGAGCCGCAGGATCTTCACTTTGAGTTCCATCCAGAAGCGGGCGTAACTCGGCAGGTGGAGGTGCTCGACCTGGCCACAGGGAATTGGACACCGATCGCGTCGCATCAAGAGTACAAGACGACTGTCCCAAATGCGGAAGCGGTGATTCTGCGGTTCCGAGTGGAAGAAAAATGAAATAATTCTGTAATCCGCGTATTTCCAGAGCGTCTCACCAGATTCTTAGTCGAGTCTGCTGCGACGCTTTTTTTATTGAATCCCGTTTCTGTTTCTTTGATTCGAAAAAAACTGTAGTTTCGTCGTCGACTTTCGACGCTGTTGTTCGTCTATTGAGTGTTTCAATCGAGAACAAATTCAGAAGTGGGAATGTGCAATGGTCAGGAAAATTCTGATTGGTCTGGGAGTCGTCATCGGAATCTTTCTTCTGGTGGTATGGCTCCAACCAGATGATTTCGTGGTCGAACGTTCCGCAGATGTCCGCGTCCCGCCAGAGGTTGTTTTTGGCATCTTGAATGCCCCCCGGCAGGGGATGCTATGGTCGCCCTTTGAGCGGAAAGATCCGCAACTCAAGCGGACTTTTACTGGTCCAGAGACCGGTGAAGGGGCAATTTATGAGTGGGATGGAAACGATGATGTCGGAGCGGGGACGCTGAAGATTACGAAAAGTGTTCCGCACAAACTGATTGAGATGCAGTTGGACTTCAAACGCCCGATGGTTGCGACGAATGAGGTCAGGTATGTTGTTTCTCCAACAGAATCAGGTTCGCGCCTGAAATGGTCGATGGTCGGCAAAAATAGCTTTTTTTCGAAAGCGATTTGCATGATGCTGGATATGCAGGGGATCATCGGACAAGAAATGGAAGCCGGTCTCCATAAGCTCGATGAAGTGGCACAGGAGACGGTCCGAGAGCAGAGTATCCCTGCTGCAGAGACCGAAGCGGGGGATGCAGCGAATTAGCCCGTGTCTCGGGGGAGTGTGGCGACGAATATTGACAAAAACTGGTTCAAAATCCGTGTTCATTGCCGCTGGAACGCCAAACTCAAGTGAGCCGCGGCCCGGCGTTGCTTGGTCAATCAAGTGTTCGCAATGACGATTTATTTTTCATCATGAGGAACAACGAGCATGCCAGAACTTGATGCCCCATCTCAGCGTCGTCCGATCACCTACTGGCTCGGCTGGGTGTTGACTCTCCTCCCCGTTTTTGCCCTCTGCATGAGCGGCGTGATGAAAATTTTACTCCCGCCCGACGCCGTGAAGGGGATGGAGACATTGGGGTGGCCGATCGGTGTGATGAAGTGGCTGGCGATTGCTGAGTTCGCCAGTGCGATTCTGTACCTCATTCCACAGACTGCGGGGTTGGGGGCAATTTTGGCGACTGGCTATCTGGGAGGGGCGATTGCCGCACATGTTCGTGTCGGAGATGGATTTGCGCCACCCGTGATCTTGGGGGTCATGATCTGGCTGGGACTTTTCCTGCGAGATCCGCAATTCCGAGCACTCTTTCCTTTTCGAAATGTGTCGCACATGAATTAACGGGTTGACACAGCTCATGCGATGTAAATAAAAAAGCCGCAACAGATTACGTCGCGGCTTTTTTATTTACATGAAAAGTGGCCAGGGCCGGGATCGAACCGGCGACACCAGGATTTTCAATCCTGTGCTCTACCAACTGAGCTACCTGGCCCGCTTTGGGCGAAAGAGATTTCTAACTGGCAGGCGGACACAAATCAAGCCAACGGTCCCTTCTAGTTCCCAATCAACGAAAATCTTGAAAATTTGACGATTCGGAGATCCGTGAAAAGCTCTACATGAATCCAAGTATTGGAATTTTGTACAGAAATCGGGTTGCGAAAGACTTTGGTCATACGACAAGGCGAATGCAACGAGATTTTCTCCTAGGAAGTTTCAGGAAAGTTGTCATGGATCGGTTTTTTGCCTGACCTGCGACGTCCGCTTCTTCGTAAACTCAATGCGCAAATCTCTCGTTCAATTCGCTGATCTTACCCAGACCTGAACGCATATGAGTCGTTGGCTATCCAAAGCGAAATCAGCAACTCCTCCCCGCGAAGAGGAGCAGCTTCAGGTCTACACTGTATATTGCAGCTGCGGTCAGAAGTTGAGCGACCTTCGCACCGACCATGCGCAACGGATTCTGTGTCCAGACTGTCAATCACCCCGGTTTATTCTTCCAAAGGACGTTTACGCTCGTCCCGTGAACAAGCCATCGTCGGCGCCCATCGCTCCGCGATCCCCAGCGCCCGAGGGGGTCATGGAGATTGACGAGGAGGTCTACTCGATTCCGGGAATCGGTGACGATTTTCGTGACGAAGCTCCCCCAAACGAGACGCGACAACCAAAGGAAGTCAGTGAGTCGCTTCCTTCGATTGGAGACCTGCGAAAGAGAATCCGCAATGCTTCAATGCCTCGGACAGAGAAAGTTGCAGCTACGGTAGAACGCCCGACATCGATTGCGTCGACACCGTCCCCTTTGCAGGCGATTGGATCAACTGCCGAAGGGGCATTCAATTCGTTTGTTGGGTTCTGGTCGCTACTGCGAACGTTATCGCTCGTCATCCTCCTGGTCGTGGTCATTATGGTTGGCTGGCTGGTCCGCCAGGGACAATTGGCCGACGCTGTGAAAATCGCTCAGGCACAAGGTGAACTGGGGATGGCTGCTGTTGAGAAGAAAGACTGGGTCGCAGCACACGGTCCGTTGCAACTGGCTGCTGCGGCATTGGTCAAACTGGGGCGTACAGATGCTGAGTCGATGAAAATTCAACAGTATGCTCTCGAAACTGAAGCACTCATTCGGCTTTGTGACCTGCCCATTGAGGAGCTACTGCATGTGTCTCAGCAGGAACTCGAGAAGCGTACGGGCAATCATAAAGAGGGGCGCAATCTCTCTGTCGGATACTACGGAAGCTGGATTGTGATCGAGGGGAATTTGAAACGCGTATCGGATTCGAAAGGAAAGTACGCGAACCTCGAGCTTCTGATTCCGACTGTATTGTCTGGGAATCTTGTAGATGTCCGGATTCGGATCAACGCCCCCTCGTTACAGAACTACGTGTCAGATGAGGAAGGAAAAGCTGTCATTCTCGCAGGGGCAATCGAAGGTATTGAGAAAACCGTTGATGGTGAATGGCTCATCGTTCTCAATCCGAAAAGCGGGAAGTTGTGGGGACATCCTGACACCTATGAAGCTGTCGGATTCAACTACAATGTTTTACGAACTCCTGAAAAAGTTCAGGCTGAACTCAGCTCGCAGCGATTCTACATGGGGGTTCCGTAGACATGTCAGGTCTGAAGAATCGGTTCGCTCAGTTTCAGTGTTGTTTCTTCGTCGCTCTATTCCTGTGGCTGGGGAGTAGTGAACTCTTTGCTCAGGTAAAATCGATTGAAGAGTTCATGACTTTTCAGGAGAAATGGAAAAACTTCGTCGCTTCGGAATATGAATGGACCATTGAAGGTCGGTATTCCGGTATCGCTGATTCCACGATGACGTTTACCAATTGTCCTCTTCCTTTTCGACTGAAATCGGAACACATCAGCGCCCGTGGGATTACCGGGGTTGTCGAAGTTGTCGGAAGGATTGTTCAGGAAGAGAAGGGGCTTGCCTTCCGAGTTGAGAAGTTGACGACAGCACCGAGAGATCTTGATCGACTGAAGGGGATGGAATCGACGATTCCTGTCAATCAGCCTGACAAGTGGTATCAGGTCGCAGGTTGGGCGAGGAATCGATCAGCGTTCTATAACGACCGAGAGCTGCTGGCGGGTGCAGCAGAAGTTGAGAAAAAAGGGGTACTGGCCGAGCTTCGGAATGCTGATCCACTGGACCAGATGACATTCGCAGCCGCACTGAAAAAGGCTGAGGAGAAAGGGCTCGATCCAACTGTCAGGCAACAGTATCTCTATAACAGCTTCGTCAAACGGTTGGAGGATTTGAGAACCAAGCCATTCTCAGAGCCTGCGTTTCAATCACTGCTGGCTCAAATTGGGGCCCGATTTCCCGCCTCGCTGACAAAGATCTCGACCTATTCCGAAGAAGTCAACCAGAACTACATCAAGCATGGGAAAGAGGCTTATGCGGTTGGATCAGCGGAAGAACGCAATCGACTCGAGCGTCTCCTTGCGATCGATATCATTTCATCGCTGATTCTGCAGGGAGCCCAGGCGGATGGATCAAATGGATTCTCGATCGCTGATAAGGTGCGGCAGGAAATCCCCGAGCGAACGGACCTCGAATCCAAATATGAAGAATTGGGAACCACTTGGTATGTCGACAGATTACCGAAGTTAACGCAGTCCCAACTTCAGGAGCTGACGGCTCGGCTTGAGAAGTACGGGACGCCAGAACAGGTGGTCGATGTCAAGACGTCGTGGCTCCTTTCTCGAGAGGCAGCCTACCGTCAGGAAGGGGCTCGAGGTCTGGATGATTTTGCCCAGCAGTGGCTCTCGTTGCTCAATAACTCGGAAATGGCTTACCAACTTTATGTCGAAGCATGGCGACTCAATCCCGAGTACCCTCCAGCGATCGCGTGGCTGAAATCTCGAGGCTATCGACTCGTGAATCAGTCCTGGATCTCAGAAGAAGAACTGGCGAACATGCCACTCAGTCCAATCGAACAGGCTGTTCGAGATGGTCGTGTCGAGATCGGGATGACAGCGGCTCAGGTTCAGGCGGCATTGGGAGTCGCCCCGAGTTCGTTGACACGGTCCGCCAGTCGGAAAGTGGTCTCGGAATGGTGGGTTTACAAGGGTGCCGCTATCGTCGTTCGTCTCGAAAAGAAGGGGTTCGCTGCCGAGTCAATTGTCGTCGGGATCACTGATCTCAACGAATCACAGCAGGTCGCTCCATCTGATCCTCAAAATATCGAACCGGCTGCCAAACCATAGTTGCCGATCGGACGAGGAGGCCGGCTTGGCCATCACTGGAATGTCTCACTCGTCGGGCTCATAACTGACTTCGTGACGTTTCCGCCGGTTCGTAATGTGCGTTCGACACTGTACCGGGAGCGGCTGGAAACGGCCTGATGCTGGCTGTCCTGTGTTGAGCACTGGGGCGCCGCATTCGCATTTCGAATGCCGACCAATAGAGGCCTTGACGCCTGCTGGTATAAGGAAAGACCAGTTTTATCGCGGGATGTCGCGAAACAAAATGGCCCCCAATGAGCCGGTTTGTCACTCGGTACATTGGGGGCGCGATCGCTAATCGATAGCAATTCGTCGAATTGTCAGATGAACTCGTTGATGAGGTTTTCGACCCATTCCTGACGTCCGCTCGCGTTTGGCGAAATCTCGCCTTTTTCGAGCATGTAGGCTTCCAGTTCTTTGAAACTGGTAGTGCCGTTGTCGATCTTCTGACCGATTCCGCTGTCGTAGCTGCTGTAACGCTGTTTGACAAATTCACTCAGACGACCATCTTTGCGGATGGCAGCAGCGATTTTCGCCCCGCGGGCAAATGCGTCCATTCCACCGATGTGAGCGTAAAACAGGTCGATTGGCTCGAAGCTTTCACGACGAACTTTTGCGTCAAAGTTGACGCCGCCTGCCCCCAATCCACCCTGCTCGAGAATGACGAGCATGATTTGAGAGGAAAGGTAGATATCTGTCGGGAACTGATCGGTATCCCATCCCAGCAGCATGTCGCCAGTATTGGCATCGATGGAGCCGAGAGCGTTGTGAATACGAGCGTATTCCATCTCGTGCATCATCGTGTGGCCAGCCAGTGTGGCGTGGTTGGTCTCAAGATTCAGTTTGACAATGCCGTCCAGTCCGTTGCGACCAATGAAGTTCAAACAGGCAGCAGCGTCGAAATCATACTGGTGCTTGGTTGGTTCTTTGGGCTTCGGTTCGAACAGGAACTGTCCGGTGAACCCGATTGATTTGGCGAAGTCATTTGCCATGTGCATGAACTTGGCCAGATGGTCTAACTCACGCTGCATGTTCGTGTTCTGCAGGTGCATGTAGCCTTCGCGACCACCCCAGAAGACGTAATTCTCACCGCCCAGCATGTGAGTCACTTCGATCGCCTTCTTCACCTGACACGCTGCATACGCAAAAACGTCTGCGTTGCAGCTTGTTGATGCGCCATGCAGGAAGCGTGGATGGCTGAACAGGTTGGCTGTTCCCCAAAGAAGTTTGATCCCCGATTCATCCTGCTTCTCTTTGAGTCTGGCTGCGATCTTGTCGAAATTCGCGTTCGATTCCTTCAGCGTCGCCCCTTCCGGAGCAACGTCGCGATCGTGCCAACAGTAATACGGAGCCCCGAGTTTCGAAATGAATTCAAAGGCAACGTCGACACGCTTGAGAGCGTTCTCTACCGAGTTTGATCCGTCGTCCCACGGGCGAACCATCGTGCCAGCACCAAACGGATCGCTTCCTGAACCGCGGAGCGTGTGCCAATAGGCCACGCTGAAGCGGAAGAGATCCTGCATGCGCTGGCCTTCGATGACTTCCTCTGGATTGTAGTGTTTGAAAGCCAGAGGATTGCGGCTCTTTGGTCCTTCATATTCAATACGGGGAACGTCTGGAAAGTACTCAGCCATGTCGATGAATCACATCTAGGGTAAAAACAGATAGAACAATCTAGATTTTGGCAAACTTTGATGTGAGTCGCAATCGTTGGATCGAATTTCAACGACAACATTGGTCTTCAGTAACCCCTGTCTGCGACGAATTATTCCGAAGCAGGTTTGGTCGAAGGCTTTTTCAGTAGAGGAGAGCTATTGGGAAGTCCAGCCACGAAGCCTCGATAGATTGCAACTTCGTCAATAGCTCCAAGGGATCTGTTTCCTTGAGCCACTTTGAAGAGATCGGCAGCTTTGTCGTTATTGATTGAATAGCCCGCCAAGAGGAGGAACGCATCCTCCTGGATGAGTTCATCATGAAGGTTCTTGATGAAAGAGAGCATCTTGTCTGACGGAATCAACGACTGAACTTTCGCGCAGAAGTGCAGGGTGATTTCGTCCATTCGATCAGGTTTCTGTTTTCCTGTCCCTGCTCGATAGGCGTCGCGGATCACTTGGCTGACAGCGTCATAATTACCGCTGTTCAGGGACTTTCTTGCGTTTCCGTAGACTATATCGAGTGGATCGATGACAGGCTTGGGTGACGTGAAGGAGGCATTCACTTTTTCAGTGATGTCCAGCTTGTCATCCGCGGCCCCGATCACCATCAAGAAGCCGGGCAGGCTCGTCAGCGAATAGGCATCATTCGATTTCGCATCACTCACCTGACTGCTCGTGATGGTATATTCCGTCACATCTTCGAGCAGTCCATGCTGAGCCGCAAATCGAAGAAGAATGGCCTGCTTTTGCAGGCGATCAACTGCATCGGAATGCAGTTTCGAGACTTGGCGTCGGTATCGGCTGAACTCTGTACGGAGAGTCTGTTCATTTCCGCCTGCGTTTTTGACGACATTAATTCGCTCTCGAACTGCAGGTTCATTCTTTTCACATTCATCGAGCATCTGCTGCGTCAGCGTGGCACTGAGAGCTGTTGCCCTCATGTTGTTGATCGCCAGTTGCACATTCTCCCAAGCGGATGTTTTATCACCATGCTGGATTTGAACAGCAGCCAGCGCCATTTGTGCCAAGCCGGCAGCGGTCGCGGGGGCAGGGTTGGGAAGGCCAACATATGCTTTCCCTTCGCTTTCGAGAATCGCCAGAATTTCTGGGACTTCAATTGCGGGGACCGCTTCGATTTTCTCCGCGGCAGATTGAGCATTTGCAATGGCTGTTTGATAAACAGCCTCGTTTTTCAGAGTTAATGCAACTGACGCGACTGCAGACCAGGCCAGACACTCGCCCGAGGCTGAGGCCTGATTGGTACTCAGCCCCGCAGTCACGCGTTCAACAGCTTTGGAAAGATCTCTTTCAGCAACACGTCCAGCCCAGGCTGCGAGGCAGTTTTCCTGCGAAGCAACGTTCGCTCCGGTCTTGGTGAACTCCAGTCCCTTGTCGATTTGTCCATTGCAGACGAGTGCTTCGACAATGGATGTTCGCATCGGCTCCGGACAGAGGATGTGCCAGGGGCGTTCGGCTTCGACATCAATACGGAAAGATCGAGAATCAATACTGGAACGCCAAAGAGTCGAGAGTCTTCCGCGATCCTCAAAATTCTGAAATCCTTCGATGAGCTGACCCGCTTCGTCGCTCTTGCCAACGGAGATGAGCAAGGCAGATAGGGAAGCGTTTGAGTCGAGAGTCCTTCGAATTGACGTCGGAGCAGACTTTGCCCGAGAAAATCCGGACAAGGCGGTTGCCTGAGCATCCGCCGCTTTCCCTGTTGCAAGTTGTTGCCAGCCGATTTGAGTGAGTGGTTGGACCTGGAGGTAGGAGTATTGTCGCTGCAGCCTTCCGAGTTGCTGCTGGGCGACCTTCAGATTGCCACTTTCAGCGAGTGCTTCCGATGCGAGCTGGGCTGCAAATTCCTTGCTTCGGTTTCGCTGGCTGCTTTGGGCTGTTTCGACAATCTTCGCCAATGCCGTTTCGCGAATCTCGGGGATCGATGTGGGGGCTGCCTCTGTTGGGCGATGAATGACGTTGTCGAGATTTAATGATTTGTCTGCTTCGACGGCCTGCGGAGTGAAGTCGATGACAGGATCTTCTTCCTTTTTGGGAGCGAGGACGAAGAACCAGAAGCATGCTCCTGCGATAATGGCAGCAACGGCTCCGCCTCCGAAAATCATCGGTCGGTTATCCGCAGCCTCTTGAACTGGCGGGGCTTCCGTGATGACACGACGAGATTTGAAAACCGGGACAGTACAATTGGGGTTCGCACAATGGACATCTTTACCGGCATCTTCCGGCTGCATGAACCCCGCTGTGTCGCACATCGGGCATTTCACCTCGAGTGTTCTCTTCTGAGTCGCTCGGGGAGCCAGTTTGATGGCTTTGATGGCAGCAGATGTATCTACTTCGAATGGATCATCTGAGTCACTGGATGGGGCAGGTTTTGCTGGAGAAGGCCTGAAAGCAGGCCTCGCGCCAGAGGTCCCGCCAGGAGGCGATGGTTTCGCAGTTGGCTTTGCAGCTTGGCTCGCTGAAGCAGCCGGTTTGACGGGTTTCTCAGGGGCCTTCGCCGCTGGTTTCCCCGACATCGAGGCCCCACAGAATGGGCAATCATCCACGTCATCTTCAAGCACCGATGCTTTACAAGCGGGACAGCTGCGAAATTCCATAATCTCGTTTCACTATGACTATTTCCATTTCTCCGGAGTGGAGAAATG
This sequence comes from Planctomicrobium mucosum, assembly GCF_051466335.1. NCBI lineage: Bacteria > Pseudomonadati > Planctomycetota > Planctomycetia > Planctomycetales > Planctomycetaceae > Planctomicrobium > Planctomicrobium mucosum. The sequence goes on from NZ_CP195793.1 coordinate 265,500, forward strand.
AGAATGGATTGGCGAATTCGGTTGTTGTCGTCGAAACGGAACTCCGATCGGGATTCCGGAAACAACGACGGCAATAACGTAGTCCGTATCATATGCAGTTCGGGAGTCGACCGTCACGAGTGTGGATGATACGATCATGAAAGGCGAGTCAAATTCTATCCCAAACAGTGGCTCTTTTGAGGCGATTTCTTCAAATCCGTTGCTGCCGGGATGAATTTTGCCTTTGACAATGAGTTTATTGCAGATTTCTAGGGCACGACTATGCCGATTCGAATTGACCTTGCTCTCGTAATGATTGTGGTCGCAGGTGCATGCTTGGGGTGTGGCAATAAGACTCCAAGTCAGCCGGACGCAGCAGCGGGCACGCCACCTGCGCAAAGCACTGGACCAGAAGTGACAGCGGAGAGTGCGGCTCAGACCGCCGATCCCAAGAGTAAAGAAACTCAGTGGATCGGAAATATTCCGTATGACGTGTTTTACGATCAACCGCTGACAATTGCGGCTGATTCGACAAGCCTTGCTCCGGCACCAGCGGTTGCCACGACTAATACCGCTCCAAATTCAGCCCCCAAAGAGGCAACTGAGGCGATGGTGCCGATGCCGGAGTTGACTGCGGATGCACCTGCTGCCACGGAAGCACCGGTTACGAGCGGGGCGAGCAACTGGGGAGCGATCATTCCGATGGCAATGCTGGTTGAAGAAGTCAAATCCTTACGAACGAGTTTGACTGGAAATCTGCAAACGGTTGCCACCTACAACAAATCGCAGGTTCCAATTGCGACTGATGGCTCAACGCTCGCTGCAATGGCTGCAATTGCAATCGTTCACCCGGAAGCAGTGAGCTGGAAAGCGAACGCCAAGTACATTCGTGATCTGGCTTCGCAGGTGAATGCGAACTCTGCAGGGAACGGTCGTGAACCCTATGGAAAGACCAAAGATCCTTTCGACAAGCTTCTCGTCGTTCTGGACGGTGGAAAGCCACCCGAAATGGAATCCACCGAGGTCGTTCCGTATTCGGAGGTGGTCTACGTTTCAGACATGATGAAGCGAATTGAAAGCTCCTTCAACAATCTGAAAGCCAATATTAACACCGAGTCGCGACTCAAAGAGAATCCTGCCGCCACAGAGAAAGAGCTTCGTGTTCTTTATGCACTCGCTGCGTTGATGAGCGACAAGAGCTACGACAACGCGGATGAAGAGAAGTACCAAGCATTTCTGAGCCGATTTCAGGGGGGAGCTCAAACGTCTCTGAATGCACTTCACGCGGGCGATCTTGATGGTTTTCAGTCCGGGTTGAATCAGATTCAGACGACCTGTGCAGAGTGCCACGTCGAATATCGAGGGAGCGAAGCGGGCTTCTAGCACTGAGTTTCTAACACATTGAGCTGTCGAGCTTTTTTGGCTTCATTTCTCATGAATAGCGGATCGTCGCTGAATGATGACTCACGTCTTTGTCAGTGAGTATTTGTGTAGCGGCGCTTGTTCGAATGAGGAACTTCCAGAGTCGCTTGCCCGAGAGGGACGGGCGATGCTGGAAGCAATCGTCAACGACTTTATCGCCTGCCCGCATACCATTGTCTCGACGACATGGGATGCCCGATTAACGCTCCCCAGTTTCGATTTTCCCGATCGTGTGCGATTGCGTGTCGTGGCTTCAGCGAGTGAGGAATCACTTGCGTTTGATCAGATCGCGGCAGATGCCGATTTTGCATATCTCATTGCTCCGGAATTTGACAAGATTCTCGAAATGAGAACTCGTCGTGTCGTGTCGAACGGTGGCCGAAGCCTGAATTCGACACTTGAAGCAATTGCTGTCTGCTCTGACAAATTGCAGGTCTGGGAGGCCTGTCGCCTTGTTGGTGTCGCCACAATTGAAACAGGCGCTGCGACTGCTGGCCCGACCGTATTTCCCTGCGTCGTTAAACCTCGTGATGGTGCAGGTTCCTCAATGATGAGGATGCTGCGGAGTGAGGAGGAGTGGAAGGATTGGTCAGTGTCGACTGACTTGACGAAATTCATCGTCCAGCCGTTTCTGCATGGGACAGCCTGTTCTGTGGCTGCCATCTTTAACCACGGAAAGCTGCGCGGCATTTTTCCACCTGCAATTCAGTTGATCTCAGTGCGTGATCACTTTGCTTACCTCGGTGGACAAATTCCGTTTGGTGAGGTTTCTCCATGTCAATTTTCGGAGATGGCAGACAAATTAGCAGGAGCTGTTCCGGGGCTACATGGGTATATTGGAATGGACTTTTTAGTCCCTGATTGTGCGTCGGCGCCCGTGCTCGTGGAAGTGAATCCTCGGCTGACGACCAGCTATGTCGGGTATCGAAAACTGGCGTCAGAACCACTCACTTTGTGGATTTTAGACCCATCGCGTCTCCCTTTTCCGGATTTTTCCGGTACAGTCCGTTTCGATTCGCAAGGGGGAATTCTGGAGTTGAAAAAATGACGGTGATTGGACTCGATATCGGCGGAGCGAATCTCAAGGCGTCTGATGGTTTGAAGCGGACGATTTCAGTTTCGTTTCCCCTTTGGCAAAGGAGGGAGCAACTGGCGGCGGCGGTGGCAGATTTGTTGTTGAATTTCCCTGCCAACGCCCCCATTGTTGTGACAATGACTGGCGAGTTGGCGGACTGCTACGCGACTCGTGCTGTTGGAGTGCAGTCGATTCTGGAGGCCGTTCAGGATGCCGCCGGATTTCGTGAGGTGTTGGTCTGGCAAACGACTGGTGAGTTTCTGACTCCAGATGAAGCGATCGAATTTCCCGTGCTGACTGCTGCTTCCAACTGGCACGCATTGGCGACCTGGGGCGGACGGATGGCTCCCGGGGGGACGTCGCTCCTACTGGATATTGGTTCGACGACAACAGACATCATTCCGATCGAAGACGGCGTCCCGATGCCAGAGGGGCGAACTGATCTGGAGCGGCTTCGTTCTGGAGAACTCGTTTACTTGGGAGTTCGGCGATCTCCGTTGTGCTCGGTGCTGTCTGAAATTGATCTGGGAGAGGGGCCCGTTCCACTCGCGAGAGAAGTTTTCGCAACGACAATGGATGCCCATCTTTGGCTCAATTTGATTCCTGAGCAGTCGCAAAATTGTGAGACCGCGAATGGTCGACCAGCGACCCGTGTAGAAGCTGCCCAGCGATTAGCGCGTGCAGTCTGTTCGGATCTTGATGACATCGGGGACGACGAGATTCAGGCCATCGCCTCCGCGTGTTATCAGCGTGAGATCGACCTGGTCTGCGAGGGGTTAGGCAAAGTGCTCTCTCGACATCCGGTCGTCGAGTCGATTCTGATTACTGGGGAAGGGGAGTTTCTTGGGCAAGTGGCCTTGGAACAACACTTCGGAAAAGACCGGATTCCCCCCGTAATCTCGCTCTCTGCCTCGCTTCACGCAGAGCATTCAGCTGGGGCCTGCGCCTACTCGTTGTCGAGACTTGCCCAAGAACTGTTTCATGAGGAGCAAAACTCCCTTGGGACGGAGAGTCCCTGATGGAAAAGCAGACTCCACTGCGTCGATGTCGACAAAATCAATTGCAATGCAACATTTTTGCTGGTAATGGATTAAACAATCCTGAAGACCGAAGAAGAACGCAGGAAAAACATGGTTCTCTCCCATTGTAGAACAAGTGTACAATGTTTGACCTGAACTGCAGTCTCAGACATAATCTTACAGCACGGTGACAATTTCGATGTCGAATGGGCGTACTGAGGAGGCAGCTTCAGGTTCGTTTTGAAAATTGAAACATTGGAAATTTCCCGTCCACGTCGACAGCGAGAAATTGCTGGCAGGTAGCGTCACCGAATTCGTCGCCTTCGAAATGAAACAATCGTGTGCTAATGGACCAATCTGTCAAAGCCATGCTTGCATATGCTACCGCGGCTCCAGGTCCATTCATGATTCGAGTGCACAAGCCGGATGGATCGTCTGAAGATCAAGAGGTTCAGGCTCCATTCGCCATTATCGGCCGCGGTCCTGGATGCGACATTGTTCTGGAAGAGTCGACTGTCTCCTCACGGCATGTCTACCTGCAGGCAATCGGTTCAAGAGTTGCATGCATCGACCTGCTGAGTACTGCAGGAATTCGCACAAATGATCCACAGTTCCGTGGTTGGCTGAGCCCTCAAACGACGCTTCAAATTGGTTCGAATGAATTGCAGCTTCTGGGGAAGAAGTGGGAAGAAGCTGACGCCTCATTAAAGACACCAATGGAATTTCGTCCTCGCGATGAAAGTCGCCCGGAGTACGGTCTATTACCGGTTGTAGAGCTGGAGTTGCTCAATACGCAGCATCAAGGGATGAAGTGGCCGATCAACCGCGTGATCACACTCGTGGGGAGCGACGATCGCTGTCGCATCACTGTTTCCGACGATCGAGTTTCGCGAGTCCAGTGTGCCCTTTTGCTCTTACCATCTGGATTATGGGTGGTGAATATGCTTGGCAAAGGGGGCATTCAGCTCAATGGAGAGGTCGTTGCGTGTGGCCACCTTTCAGCCGGCGCGGAACTGACAATCGGGCCTTACAAGTTAGCTGCCCATTACCCGGAATTCGCGAAAAACCTTGCTCCCCAACAGGCAATCCAGGCGTCCGAAAGTGAATTCCTGACTCGATCAAACCGCATTTATCAGACGCAGTCTTATCAGGATACAATTGTTGTGACGGTGATGGGGGACGCTCCGTCGTACCTCTATCAGGAAGTCCATGTCGAATCGAATCGCGTACTCGACGTCATTAGTCAGCGGAAGTACAACCATCTGGTCGTCGACTTCAGTCGGGTTCCCGTGTTAAATCATGTCGCGATGGAAGGTCTGATGAACATCTGCCGGTCGATCGAAGGAAAGTCGGCGTTTTGCGGGGCAACCCCTGAAGTCTACGCGTTGCTGCAATCGCACTCGACTGCCCGACTTTACTCGCATTATGCCAGTTTGCATGAGGCGTTACTCGCTGTCTACGTTCCAAAGTAGCAAGCGGCCTCCCATGTTCCCGTCTCTTTGTCTCGATGAGTGAGTTTCCTTTGAAAGTAGCCCATATCATCACGCGGATGATCATTGGAGGAGCGCAGGAAAACACTCTCCATTCCGTTGAGAATCAACACTCGATTGATGGCGACGACGTCACGTTGATTACCGGTCCCTCAACTGGCCCTGAAGGGAGTTTGATGGGGCGAGCTGAGTCTGGAGGTTTCCGAATCGAACTCGTTCCCAGTTTAATTCGAAGTATCCAGCCGTTGCAGGACTGGAAAGCGTACAGGCACTTGGTTGCTCTGCTGCGTCAGCTGAAACCAGACATCGTTCACACTCATAGCTCCAAAGCAGGAATTCTTGGACGGAAGGCTGCACATCACCTGGGACTACCTGTTGTCCACACGATTCACGGGGCATCCTTTCACTTCGGCCAGCATCCGCTGACCTACCGGGCATATGTGGCACTTGAAAAACTTGCGAGTCGCTGGACGGATCAGTTCATCAGCGTCGCCGATGATATGTCCAGTGAATATCTCAACGCAGGAATCGCGTCCCCTGAACGATACACGACAATTTACAGCGGGTTTGATGTCGAGCCGTTCCTGAATCCTGTACGCGATCCGAAGGGCGTTCGCGAGGAACTAGGTTTTCAGGAAGACGACATTGTCATCGGAAAGATTGGACGACTCTTTCACTTGAAGGGGCATGAGTTCATCATTGCCGCTGCGTCCAGAATTGTCGCTCAGAATCCTCGCGTCAAATTTCTGTTCGTTGGTGACGGGATCCTTCGTCAGCAGTACGAGCGAGAGATCGCGAACCAGAATTTGTCGGCACATTTCGTGTTTTCAGGACTTGTTCCGCCGACACGCATTCCGGAACTGATGTCTGCTATGGACGTTGTTGTACATACCAGTCAATGGGAAGGTCTTGCTCGAGTGCTTCCTCAGGGGCTGATTGCAGGGAAGCCAGTGGTCTCATACGACGTAGGAGGAGCGAGAGAAGTCGTTCTTCCCGGACAAACGGGCTATCTGCTCCCGAGAGACTCGGTCGATCCGTTGATCGAAGCGGTTGTTCAACTTTCCCGCGACGCTGAACTCAGGGCGAAGTTCGGGGCAACTGGAAGACGACTGTTTGCTGACCAATTCCGCCATCAGACGATGTCGAGACGGATTGGCGAAGTCTATCGAGATGTGCTTCGCCGACGATTGGGAGCTTGAAATCGGTGAAGGCCGATACGAATGACGGCAAATCATGAAACAGGACAGGGAAACAGCTCACTCGATCTTGCAATTTCAGCCCAACTAAGTATGTTTTCCGCATCGGTACCCGATAGTGTAACGGTTAGCACCACAGATTTTGATTCTGTTAGTCCAAGTTCGAATCTTGGTCGGGTAACTTTCTTTGCAACCTCTTGCAGCAGCCCATCTTAGGCAAACCCTCTACAGCAAGACTGAGCAGCAGGTCCATCGATATTTGGCACTCGAATTGTGTCAACATCCTGCTTGAAGTGCTCACGATGTCTTGGACGCACCCAGGGTGAGTGCAGCCACGTCCCGATGGACTATGAATTTTTCTTTTGCATGTCTCGCGACTTGCTGTACGCCCCTCGGTTCCGAAAGTTATCCAACGCTTCACTTTGAAAATTGCGGGTTGTCGCAGGAAGTCGTTGGTGACAACGAGTGTTGTCGGAGCCGAATGTCTTCAATCCGCGAAAATCACGTTCGGCGACCTCATCCAAGAGGACCTGCAGCGGGGTAGAGGGAGTCTGCATGACCGATGCGAGCACCGGCAATTGGCGCGACGATCTTGAACTGGCGATGCTCTCGAGATGCACTGATCTCCTCAATGTGCATTCTGTCTGGCGAGGTCATTGAGAAATTCGAAAATTGCAAACCGTTTCATCAATGGATCTTGCCGTAAGGCGAGTTATCGATCGATTTCGCCCATCATAATGTCGAGTGAGCCGACGATGGCTGGAATGTCCCCAATGAGGACCCCTTCGCAGAGTTTGGGAACCACTGCAAGGTTGCAGAAGCAGGAGCTTTTCACCCGTGCTCGCAGCGGCTCTGCCTGACCATCTCCTACGATGTAGAAGCCGATATTCCCGCGAGGAGCCTCTGTCTCCAGATACGCTTCGTTCACAGGAAGCTTCGTCGTCATCTTGAATGGAACTTTGTGTTCACCGGTCGCTGATGGGTACTTTTCCAGTCCTTGTCGAATCAGGCTGATGGACTCAACAACCTCCAGCATGCGGGCGAAGAATCGGCTCCAGTTGTCGCCGACGACCGCTTCAGCAGGCACCGCAAAACCAGGAAACGGTGCGACGGGGATGTTGAAGTTGTAGCCTTCATACATTCTCGTATAGATCGGTTCGCCGTCTCTTCGGAGATCGAAATCGATGCCGCTTCCTCGCAATACTGGCCCGGTGCACCCATAGTCGAGTGCCATTTCGCTGGAGAGAATGCCGACCCCGGCGGTTCGTTGAATGAAGATGGCATTGCGTGTGAGCAGAGCGTGATATTCGTCGATTCGCTTGCTGATCCAATCGAGAAACACCTTGACGGTGTCGATCCACGTCATCGCAGTGCCCGCCGGGATGCCGGTCAACATGGCGAGGCCATCGGGAACTCGAATCATCTCTGGGAGATCGTGTGTTGCGCCCCCAATGGTAATGTAGCTATAGGTGAGTCGCGCACCGCAGACTTCTTCGAACAGATCGAGAATAATTTCACGTTCGCGCAGGGCGTAGAGAAACGGGCTGAAGCTTCCGAGGTCGAGCCCGTAAGTCCCCATGGCGACAAGATGGCTGGCGATGCGGCCAAGTTCCACAATAATGGTGCGAAGAACCATCGCCTTTTCAGGGACCTCGATTCCCAGCAGCTTCTCGAATGTGAGCGCCATGCCGAGATTCATGTTCATCGCAGCGAGGTAGTCCATGCGGTCCGTATACGGAATCCACTGTGGACCGGAGAGATTTTCGCCGACTTTTTCCGCGCAGCGATGCAAGTAACCAATGTGTGGTGTAACTTCGTGAATCATCTCCCCGTCAGTCCGAATCAGCAGACGGAGCACACCATGGGTGCTGGGATGCTGTGGCCCCATGTTGACGAGCATTTCGTCCGTGCGAACGTCAAATTCAATGACGCGAGGATCAGGTAGCTGTGTCGTCATAATAGAACCGAAGTCTGGGAGCTAAGCGAATCTGAATGTCGAAGAAAGCAAGGAGGGCAATGGACTACCGGGCTCGAATTCCATGATATTCGAGAGGGAAGTCGTAGTCTTTTCTCAAGGGGTGTCCGACCCAGTCGTCGTCGGTGAGAATTCGGGTCAGGTTCGGATGGCCGATGAAGTGAATGCCGATGAGGTCATAGGCTTCGCGTTCGTGCCAGTTGGCAATGGGCCAGACTGTTGAGACGGTCGGGACTTCCGGAAGCTGCCCGGGTGTCTGATCTTTCCATCGTGGCAGCTTCACCTTGAGCTTGAGTCGTTGTTTTAACGAAAGGCTTTGCAGGTGATAAACGACTTCAATGTGCGGCTCATACGGAAACTTTGCGACCAGCTTGGGATTGGTTTCGAGGTAATCGACACCAGTGAGATCGCTGAGCATTTCGAATTGGCAAGCGGAGTGTTCCTTGAGGAAGCGGCAGACTTTCTCAATCGAGGCTGAGTCGACTTCAATCCAAGGATCGACAGCTTCGCTATTCAGATTGACGATGATTGACTCGCCGAATTCCTGAATGAGCCGAGTATGAATTTCTTGGATCGTCATGGGCGTTTGGAAGTCTCTTCGAGACGATGAACTTTGGATGTTGAGTCGACCGCGGGAGATGCCAGTTCGAGATCAGATGCAGACACGAGGATCGATTGCTTCGTTCCTTGTGTGGTCTCTGGGTTTGGCTGCTTTGTCATGGCGCGAACCCAATCCAGGTCTCCGCGGAACCAGACGTAAGCAAAGCCAACGAGGAGCACTGCGAAGAACACTAGAATGTCGGCGAAACTTGTCAGCGAAATCAGGAGAGCATCGGGAGCCGAAATCGCGGTCGTTGCGGTAGATGTTCCTGGTTCGAGATTCAGAAGCTTGTCGCTGAGATTACTTCGGGCGGCTTCAGACAGGCGGGAGTCCGCGAGTTGCGACGCTCCCCCGAATACCGTTGCCCACGGGAAGAAGAAGACCATTTCGACGTCGAAGATGATGAACAGCAACGCGACGACGTAGAAGCGGATGTCAAACTGGATATAGCTGCTGCCGATTGTGGGCTCGCCACATTCATAAATGGCATCTTTTTCGGGGGTCGGGAGCCGCGGACGAATCAGTCGACCAATCGTCAGCGGTGCGAGAATAAAGATCGCCCCGGCAACGATGAAGAGAACAAAATGGAGCGACAGGTCTGTCATGTTGAGCCGAGTTGTAGTTCGTAAATGATCTGAGAGGGGACTGTGGAAAAGTTCACTCTGCGTTACTTTTGCTCGACAGGAACAGGCTCTGCCGCCGCTTCAAATGGGTTCGGCTCACCTTTTACCCAAACGGGTTCAAACACGACTTTGGATTGTGCGACGATTGTCGGATTGAGCGTTGATTGGCCCCATGCGGTCTCGAGCGGGAGCTTTGCAAAGTCGACAACACATCCATCTCGGCTGAAGCCGCTGAGGTCGTGGTTCGACCCCATGAAAATGCAGTCGACAGGGCACGGGTCGACGCACAACGCACAGAACATGCACTTCGTATAGTCGATGGTGAAGCCGTCGATGCGAAACCCTTTGCCGACGGTGCTTTTTGTCTTGTCGATGTAAATACAGTCGACAGGACAAGCGACTGCACATTTATCACATCCGATGCAGGTCGTCAGATCGAAGCGGTGAAAACCACGGTAACGAGGCTTCGCCTGAATCGGTTGTTCAGGGTATTCGTAGACTTCAGTAAACGCTTTTCGATCATAGGTTTGACCCATCACGCGTAGCGTCACCCAGAGTCCTTCAAGAACAGTGGTGACTGCAATCCAGATGTTTCGAAACCAGGCAGACATTGTCACGCATCACGCGAGTTAGAGGACATCAACCATCAGGAATCCGAGGCGCCACGAAGAAATTTCGAGAGACGCGGCACTGAATACACTTTAACGGGCTGAGACACAGTATCACAACTTGTGATTGGGAATCAAATTTCGTCGAGAATCACTTTGTCGTGCCATCTTGAGAAAATCGCCGGCCTGGGCTCTATCGCCTCTCCGGATTTGGACAGTCGCGAGTGTCGCCTGGTTCGGAGTCTTGCTTTTGTGACGACTGGTTGTGCACAATGCCATGCAGGGATATTAACTTTCGGGCGTGCGTCTATGGAGTCGATTGGAATGCGAGTTCGATTTTTGGAGCTAATTCCTCTGGTGTTGCTGGCGCTCGCATGCTCTGCGTGTGATCCGAAGCAAGAAAAGCCTCCTGCTCAGCCCAATCCTGCTCCAAATCCAGCAGTTCCCGATGCGAAACCTGCAGATTCAGCTAAGCATCAGGGGACTGTTCCATCCGACCCCGCTTCAGCGTCCACCAAGAGTGAGTCGCCGTCGGAAGCGACGCCTGCCGCTGAATCCGTCGCCGAGATGAAACCGGTTGTTGAACCTGAAAAACCGGCCGACAATCCCGAGCAAGGTTCTGAGGAAATGGTGACGGACGCACCACCCGAGGGGCAGCCAGAAGCTGAAAAGCCTAAGGTCGAATTAACGGGGCCGGGTGCAGATGCCTTGCGCAAAATGCATGAATTCGCCGAAAAAAACAAAACGAGTCAGGTGCATGTCGACGTGATGGTGGAGATGGAAATCTCGGGAGAAACGCGGCAGTATCCCTCTGTGATTGAATATGCGTTTGAGAAGCCAAAGTCTGTTTCGTTTCTGCGCAAGGGGACGGGAACAGGGGTTGAATTCATTTCGGATGGGCTCAGCCTCACGATTTATCGCCCAACCACAAATGGATACCTGGTTGCCACCGTTCCTGACAGGCAGTCAGAACTCCCTCGAGTTGAAGCTGATGGTTCGCCGCTCGCTGCCCTTCAGATCGCCATCCTGGCTGGGGATGAAACCTTTGAGGAAGTCGCTGCAGCACTGGATCAATTCGAAGATCTAGGCGTCGTCGATCTCAATGGGAAAAAGGCTCATCACCTTCGAATGGGAGTGATGGGGCGAGAGTGGGAATTATGGATTGCAGAAGGTGATGAACCACTTCCGCTCAAGTGGTCCGCTGATCTGACGAGCTTTGCCGAGATTTCTGGCGGAAACAAAACAACAATGACAATGAATTTTGTCGATTGGAAAGTGAATCAGGAACTTCCGGAGGGGACATTTGTCTTTCAGCCTCCTAAAGGGGCAATGGTCGTTGAGGATTTGAATCCATTTTCACTCTTCCAAAGGGGAGGGTTGGCCGATGCGGAGCCTGAGCGTCCAGTACTTTTAGGGCAGCCTGCACCGAACATTCAGCTCCCGACACTCGACCAGGGCGAGTTCAATCTCGAAGCACAACGCGACAAAAAGATCGTCATTCTCGATTTCTGGGCGACTTGGTGCGGACCTTGTGTGGCTGCGATGCCAGCCGTGGAAGCAGTTGCTAAAGAATTTGCCGACAAAGATGTGATTCTCGTCTCAGTTAATCAGGGTGAAGACGAGGAGACGATTCGCTCATTCCTGAAGGAAAAAGGAATTGACGTCAACGTTGCATTGGATGCGGACATGGCGGTCGGTGACGCGTTTGGCGTCCAGGGGATTCCCACATTGGTGATCATCGATAAGACGGGTAAGATTCAGGTCTATCACGTTGGATTCTCCCCGAATCTTCAGCAGGAGCTGACGGAAAAACTGAATGATATTGTTGCGGGTAAAGATTTGGCTGGTGAAGACTTAGAAGCCGAAATGGAGCCGGGGGCGGAAGTGATCAACGGTGAGGAAATGATTCTCGAGATTCCGATTCCGCCCGAATTCTCTCCAGAGAATTTAGAAAAGATGCCAGCGACCGAGGAAGCGGAATAGTGGAACTGCATCTCGATACGAACGACGTTTTTGATTGTGGGGGTGGGAAACTGGTGTGAATGCGCCAGTTCAATTGAAATTATTTCAATGTTTGGCACATTTTCTGCGCCCCTGTTGAATTGGTTCCTCGAAGCGGTTATTCTCCTCGGTTCTCAGAAATCTAGTATTTTGATTTGAGTGAGCTGTTTTCATGAGTACGTTAAAGAAGAATAAACGCCTCAAGTTGGCGAAGCGAATCGCGCTGTATGGCGAAAACAAGCCAGCAACCGGGAACAGCCTCTGTCAGCGTGGTAAAGCGAAGTATCTGGGCGGTAACGGTCGCAAGACCACTGGCATTACCCGCCGTAAATTCAAGGTGAACCTCCAGAACATCCGCGTCGTTGAAGACGGGGAAGTTGTTCGCCGCAACGTTCCAGTGAGCCTGATTCGTTCGGGAATGATCGAGCGCCCAGTCGTTCGTAAGCCATTTACTGTTGAAGCGAAATAGTTTTCGCAGCCAGAGTTTGTGAACCGTAGACGCAACGCCAGAATTGTTCTGGCCTGCGTCTATTCGTCGTTGATTTGGTCGGTTTGTCTCAAAGTGTCTGCCACCGTTGATGCGTTTCCCCCTGTGCTTTCAGCACTTGAGGAGTCGCCGGATGGCTGTTAGCTTGCATGTGGTGCGCCCTTACTGATGTTGAGGGTTGTGCGCCCTGTCTGAAGTTTGTTCTCCACATTCTTCGTTCCCCAGTGCGGGGAGTCGAGTCACAAGGAAACTACTAATGTCGAAATACGTATATGGTTTTGGTGCTGGCAAGGCTGATGGTGACGGCACCATGAAGCCATTGCTCGGGGGTAAAGGGGCGAATCTTGCTGAAATGAACAAGATTGGTCTGCCAGTTCCCGCCGGCTTCACCATTACCACTGAAGTTTGTACGTATTACTACGATCACGAGCGTTCATATCCGCCCGAACTCAAAGCTCAGGTCGAAGCAGCGATCAAGCAGGTCGAAGAGACCATGGGTGCCAAATTCGGCGACTCAGAGAATCCTCTTCTTCTTTCATGCCGCTCTGGTTCACGCGAATCGATGCCAGGGATGATGGATACCGTTCTGAACATCGGTCTGAACGACGTAACCGTCGCAGCCCTGATCAAGCAGTCCGGTAACGAGCATTTTGCCTGGGACAGCTACCGCCGTCTGATTCAGATGTACGGTGACGTTGTTTTGGGTCTCAAGCCAGAGTCCAAGAACGATCCAGACCACTTTGAAGAGATCCTCGACCACGTCCGCGAACAAGCTGGCGTTGAGCACGAGAAAGACCTCTCTGTTGAAACGATCAAAGACGTCGTTAAGCAGTTCAAAGAAGTCATCAAGAAGCACGCTAAAGTCGAATTCCCATCCGACCCAATGGAACAGCTCTGGGGCTGCGTTGGTGCTGTGTTCGGCAGCTGGATGAACGACCGTGCGACAGTTTATCGTCGCCAGTACGGCATTCCTCACAACTGGGGAACTGCTGTTAACGTTCAGGCGATGGTCTTCGGTAACCTCGGCGATGACTGTGCAACCGGTGTGGGCCTCACACGTAACTGCTCAGTCGGTATCCCAGGCTTCTGCGGTGACTACCTGATCAACGCTCAGGGTGAAGACGTTGTTGCAGGAACTCGCACACCACTTCGCATCGAAGAGACACTCGGCAAAGATATGCCAGAGTCCTTCGCTCAGCTCACCGAGATCGGTAAGAAGCTTGAAGGTCACTTCAAAGAAGTTCAAGACATCGAGTTCACTGTTCAGAAGGGCAAAGTCTGGATGCTCCAGACTCGTAACGCCAAACGAACTGGTTTCGCAGCGGTCCGTATCGCTGTCGACCTCGTCAACGAAGGTTTGATCAGCGAGAAAGACGCTTTGCAGAAGCGTCGTATTCCAGCTGACGACCTGAATCAGCTTCTCCAGCCGATCTTCGATCCAGCTGGCAAGAAGAAGGCTCAGGACGAAAACCGCGTTCTGGCAAAAGGAATCAATGCTGGTCCAGGTGCTGCCACCGGCCAGGTTGTGTTCCACGCATCCGATGCTGAAGAAGCATGGAATAAGGACAACGACGTTCAGCTGATTCTGGTTCGTAAGGAAACCAGCCCAGAAGACCTTCGCGGTATGAAAGTCGCCAAGGGAATTCTGACAGCATTCGGTGGAGCTTCTTCACACGCTGCTCTGGTTTCCCGCCAGATGGGTAAGACTTGCGTTTGCGGTTGTGCTGCACTGAACATCGACTACGAAAAGGGAACCATCACAGTTGGTGATAAGGTTCTCAAAGAAGGTGACTGGATCTCCGTCGACGGCTTCACTGGCGAAGTTTTCGCTGGCAAGATCGAGACCAAAGCTTCCGAAGTGATGGAAGTGTTGCTCGGCAAGAAGAAAGCTGAAGATGCTGAAACTTACAGCCGTTACGCTCAGCTGATGGCTTGGGCTGACAAGTACCGCACACTGAAGGTCCGTGCAAATGCAGAAGCTGGCGATGCCGTTGCTGCTGTTGCACTGGGAGCTGAAGGGGTCGGACTGTGCCGTACCGAGCACATGTTCTTCGATCATCTCGACGAAATTCGTACGATGATTTTCGCTACAAAGTTCGAAGATCGCGAAAAGGCGCTGGCTCAGTTGCTCCCATTCCAGCGGGACGACTTTACCCACCTGTTCAAGACTCTTGGCGATCGCCCTGTGACGATTCGTCTGCTCGATCCACCGTTGCATGAGTTCCTCTCTGAGCACCACCTGCACGACGATCCAACACTGGCTCCAAAACTCGCCAAGGCATTCGGCGTGACAGAAGAGCAGGTTCACCGTCGCGTTGAAGAGCTCAAAGAAACCAATCCGATGCTCGGTCACCGCGGTTGCCGTCTGGGAATCGTTTACCCAGAGATCACAGCGATGCAGGCTCGTGCCATCATTGAAGCAGCTTGCCTGCTCAAGAAAGAAGGCATTAACGTTCAGCCTGAGATCATGGTCCCATTGGCTGGATTCAAGGCTGAGTTCGACAACCAGGCCAAGATCATTCGCGACACTGCAGAAGCAGTTTGCAAAGAGCACGGCGTGAAGATCGACTACACCGTCGGAACAATGATCGAGTTGCCACGTGCAGCCATCACCGCTGATGAAATCGCTCAGAACGCAGAGTTCTTCAGCTTCGGTACGAACGACCTGACTCAGACGACTCTGGGGATCAGCCGCGACGACTATAAGAGCTTCATCGGCGAGTACATGGAAAACGACATCATTCCGTCGGATCCATTCCAGACCATCGACCAAGATGGCGTTGGCAAGCTGATGAAGATCGGTACTCAGGGTGGCCGTGCGACACGACCAAATCTGAAGATCGGTATCTGCGGCGAGCACGGCGGCGATCCGAAGTCGGTTTACTTCTGTCACGAGATTGGTCTCGATTACGTGAGCTGCAGCCCACGTCGTATTCCAATCGCCCGTCTGGCCGCTGCTCAGGCAGCATTGGACAAGTAAGCCTGAAGCTGGATTTGCTCAGTCAAATCTTGTGAAGCATCGAAACCCCGAGTTCAATCTCGGGGTTTCTTTTTTTACTGGACGCCGCGTTCATAAGAGACAAAACCGTCGCACGCATACTTGCCGGCCTTGGTGTTCAGGTGCGGGCGCATCGTCTATTGAGACCACTTGCTGGAACCCTTAGAAGACGCGTATCAGGCCTGAGACAGGGGCTAGCAGTTTTGATGATTGCTGAGGCAAAACGGCGTGCTGCAGTTCAGCAACTGGTTCAGCCGAGAGTGCAGGAAACGGCCCGCTTCTCTGATTCCCAGCAGCTCCAGTACTTTGATGGATCGAAGGTTTTGGAACTCCTGAGCTGTGATTATCTCTGCCGATTCGAATCGGATGGCGAGTTCATCTGCCAAAGCCACAATCGCTGTCAAGCAACGAAACGCCGGAGCTTTTAACGGCTGATGATGATGTTGAATTGCCAACAAGATCTCCTCGGGGAGATGGTTTTGTTGCGAGAACCACGCGCCGAGTCCATCGTGTGTCGTCTGGAATAGTGATCGTTCTTCACGCTGCAGTACCTCTTCCCTGTGGAGTAGATTGTGGGGCAGTTCACCAAGTTTTTCCGGGAAAGAGATTGCAAGCAGCGACCATCCAATGTCGTGCATCATCCCCGCCGCCAGTTCGGCTCCCTGAAACGTCAGTCCGAGCAAATTTGTCAGTTGATGCGCCAAGACTGCTGTCGTGAAGCTGTGTGCAGCGAGATTCGGAATGGCATTCGATTGCTGAACGCCAAACTTTTTCAGTTTGACTGACGCAGCAGCGGCGAAAGCCAGATTCCGGAAACGACTCGGTCCCCAGTAGCTGGCAAGTGCCCTCACGCTCAAATCTGTGGGGCGAGTGATCGGTGTGAGCCACGAGTTCAGTTTGGCTAACTCATCTGTGGTTTCGTGGTCCGCTTCGATGAACTGGGCAAACTCATCTTCGGAGTATTCCAGTTGGCTTGTGAGTTGGAGTGCCTTCCTGACAGACGGCGACACCATTTCGATCGATTCGATCCGCCCGCAAAGTCTGTCGAGAAGCGTTGACGGCACAAACAAGGTATTGACCGGTGAAAGATTCGTAGATTTGAAGTTCATTCAAGCGACTCATGGTTGGCCCGGACTGCGTTCTGTCTGAGCGATTATGATTAAGTCACTTGAGTCGAGTCACGTCGATTCCACACATGAAATTATTGTGCAGTATGAACTCTCAGTGTCCCAGATTAAGCGGCGGATCATCTCATACAAACCGTTTTCAGTTTGCGAGAAAACACTCTAGTCAACGTGCATCATGCTGAGACGTTTCGTGACAAGAGGAAACTTCGAGTGCTTTACAGGTCGACGCGGGCCCAGAAGAGCCTCTCACGATCTCCACGTTCCGCCAAATCAGACAGCATTGCTTCATACGAGGGTTTGATGAAATCGTGGTAAACCTGTTTCAGGTTTACCCGAATCTGGGACCGGTTCTCGAAATCGAAGTTCTCCGGGGAGAGCCAAATGGTTGTTGCTTTCCCAGGATGAGAGATGTAGATCGTTCCCCCGGGGGTGATGGTCCCTTCGAATCTCAGCGAATTCAGTTTGTTTGTCAGCCCCAGTCGATTTTCCATTCCTTTCGCTTTGATCCAGTGCATGCTGTCGACGCTGGAACTCACAATTTTGGCGTCGAATTTTTTTGTCTCAGAAAGGGGGACCCGCCTCAGCGTGTGCATCCAATTGAAGATGCGTTCAAGTTCCTCGAAATACGATTCCAGACCACGTGATTTGTACTCGCAGTAAATGACGTCATGCCCGTTCTTCATCATTTGATCGAGCGGATATGCGTTCTTATCGAGAGAGTTCCTGTCGAGTTCACCAGCGACCACATACCAAGACTGACCTGGCGCATTTTCCCAGGTCGGTCGAGCCTCGTGTGGGAAGATGCCAACGATGGGGATTACTCCCGCGAAAACTCCTGGAGTCGAGAGCCCAATGTCAAAGCAGGCGTCGGCTCCCATTCCGTGTCCGCCAAGAAAGATACGGTCGGAGTTAATGCTCAGACGTTGGCGAGCATGATTGACCGAACTCAGGACGATCTCTCTCGCGTCCCCGTTGATGTCGTACTGCTTGTCGTTCTCTGAGGCATAATGCGGGGCAATGACGATATAGCCTCGTCGTTGTGCCCATCCCGGATGGCTCTCATCACCACCCCACCAGCGGATTTCTTCCGCATACGACCGCTGTTCGGCTTTCAGTGCAACGATCATTGGATAGCGATGCGAGGGATGGTATTCAGGAGGGAGCATCACGCTGTAACGAATTTTCTTGTTACCTATAGACGCCGGAAATTCGAATTCGTGAACGCTCCCCGTGGCCGAAATCTCGACTGGCTGCGGAGGGGGGAGATTCTTGATCAACGTGGAGACTCGCTGCAGGGTGATCCCTTCGAGGGCAGATAGAGAGGCGAGAATCTCTTTCTCTCTGGTTGGGGACTGATCGAGTCTCAGGTATTCGAGAACCAGAAAGCGCGCATCCCAGAGTCGGATCGCTTCGTCGAGATTTGTCACCGCCCCTGCATCTCCCATGATCCAGCCGGAATAGGCCAGTGCGAGCTTCTCTTGCGGGGGCTGAGTGGCGTCGTCGATGGTTCTAAGGAACGGTTCGAGTCGATTCAGACGTTCGTAGTGCAACTCATCCACCAGCGTGACGCGGAGCGATTTCAGGCGTTCGAAATGCTCGTTGTCCAGTTCCGCCTGCAGGATGTCCAGTTGCAGAATGATCTGGTCACGGTTTGCGATGGCCTTCTCGTATTCGTCCGCGATTTCTTCGGCTGATTGAAGGATCTCGGCGCTCACCCCGTCGGACGGGAAGTTTCGAGCGAACTGATACGCCAGCAAATGCTGCCCCGCTTCCCGACGTCGTTCGATTTCGTTGATCCCTTTTCGGGCAATGAACTCCCCGATCAGTTCCGCATATCTCTTGCACCATTCCGCTTCAGCAGGAAATCGTTGGGCAATTCGGCGGACCTCTTCCTGCGCTTCTTCATACCGTTGGGCCTGCAGGTAGAATAACGCGGCAGCTTTCAGTTCAGCAGGATTGTTTCGGTCGGAGGTCTTTTCGATTAACGATCGAAGCGTATCGACTGAAATTGTGGATGTATCGATCGTGTAGTCCCAATTGTATTTCAGGCTCTCGACATTAGAGTAATCGGGACGGATGTCCGTGATGCCCTGAATAATAGGGAGCATTCCTTTTTGAGTAGACAGGACGACGGTCCGGCGTCCGAAGTCGTCAAACGGTTCAATCGAGCTGAAACCGCCTACTACTGGAAACCCGGACGTTCTCGCTTGCTTCAAATGTTTCATGCTGAACGAGACATTTGAAACGGCACTTTTTTCCTCCGTTCGGCCAGCGACATTTCGACGGTGAATGATGAAACGTCGGACTCCATCGTCGATCACTGTGAAGGGATTTCCTGCAACGAGCACGGAACTGTTTTGTCGAGAAACCCCAAGATTCAGAGCAGAAACCTGCCTCGCTGTTCCCGTGAGGACGACACCGTTCTTAAGTCGCAGATCGTCTGCCTGTGCCAGATTTTTGTCAGCAATTGCGAACAGAAACAGAGTGGCGGCAAGTACGACAATGCACCGGCCGTCTATCGGATCGATGTTTGGAGAACTCTGTATGCCGTGCTGAGTAAGTGCCATCCCTAACTCTGATTCATCTCTGGTCGACAATTGAATCGTTTGTTGTTGACGCAAGTTTGAAATCCTGAGCGTCTCAGTCCATTCAATTCGTCTGGTCATCTTCAAGAGAGTCTGCTGAAACTCATGAGTTCGACGCGGATTTCTGCTGTCGTCCTTGAGCCGTAGATCATACTCCGGATTGTGATCCACCTGCCATGTGAATCTCGGAATCTGCGATGAACCGGCTGACTTGACCGGTATCGCAGTCTGGAATCGTGCCTCTGTTATCGACTGCTGCGATGCGTTGCGACCGCCGAGTTCAATTGAAGTGGGGTGCCGGTTCACTGGACTCTATTCGAAAGAACTTGTATCAAACTTGATGAGTGTGTGACTTCAGGAGACCAACTTTCAGAGGAATCGCGGGGCAACATCATGTTAAAGCGGGCAAGATGGAAACGATCTGTTACTGGAATTATCGTCTGTGCATCTGCGGTCTTGATGGCACTTGCAGGTGATGGTTTTCAGAGCGTTGCGGCAGAGAAATCACCTGAGAAATCGAACGCCAAAGTGGCCAGATTTTCACTTCCCAATCACTATGGCCAACTGGGGGTCACGGAAGATCAGCGGAAAACGCTCATCGACATTCACAACCGTTTCGAACCACGGTTCGAGGAACTTGAAGAGCAGATCCGTCAGCTGAAGGAGGAGCGCTATCAGAAAATGGGTGAGGTGCTGACACCGGGACAACGACTCCGGCTTCAGGAACTGCTGGCCGAATCTGAGGCAAAGCTACGGAAGCAGCCGAAAACGGGAGAACCTGCAAAAGAGTAGTCTTCTCACGTGAAATTCCTGAGAGGTCGACCTTCCATCGGCGGTATTCACTGTGCGGGGATCGGACCGAATCTCGACACCGCACGGCTCGGATCAGTGCTGTGATGATCGCGAATCGTTGGAGCTCTCTTCACGAGCAGGAATCGATTTTCCATGCGGGTCGAGGTGAGGAGAATCCAACTCGACATCTAGCTGTGCCTGCAGATCGCGGTCAAGATAGTGCTCGACCCGGTCTGCAGAGCCATGCAACGTTCCGCCATCCAGCTGAAAGTGTTTGTGCAGATACGATTCCCAAAGGCGATGGGAACGGACAAGTTCGCTGGCCTGTTCCATACCAGTCGCAGTGAGGTGCAGTGAATCTGTCCCCGCGACCAACCCCTTGGCTCGCAGACGCCACAGAGCGAGTCGCCATGTGAGCGGTGAAATCCATGATGCCATCTTGCGAATGATCGTTGGGGACGTCCCCGCCTGTCCGCTCGATTCCTGACTTCGAAAAAGCGCCGCGAGAATGTCATCGGTAGCCATTCGGAAGACGAGGGAATTCTTCGCAATCCAGCGTCCCATTAGGCCATCCTGCGGAGAGAAGAGCATAAATAGAACGAAGAAAATGCCGCAGGCTACTGCCATCATCCCAGAAGTGCCTGCGTCTTGAACGTTTGGAAATCCCAGTCGCGAAAAAATCATAACGGGGAGAGTTTTTGAAAGAACGTGCCCCACGATCGCGCTCAGGGCAGCGATGATCAAGCTGAGTGAAATCATTGTCCAGAGACGATTGCAGACCAATTGGCTACAAGCTGCTGGGACGATCAGGATCGCCACAACAAGAATGCTTCCAACGGATGTGAACGCTGTAACGACAGTCGCTGCTGTCACTCCCATTAGTAAATAATGGAGAGTCCCCGCCGGAATCCCGAGCGACGTTGCCATCTCTGAATCAAAAGCAGCCACTCTCAGCTCTTTGAAGAACAGCATTAACAGGATGCCGTTGATGATCAGCAGGGCTCCGTTGGTCAGGGCCGCCATCGGGATTTCAATGCCGCCAATGGGAACGCTGTCCAGAACCGTCAATTCGATCTGTCCAAAGAGAACGCATTCGGGATCAAGGTGAATGTCATCTGCCGTGAGGCGGATCAGTAAGAGGCCGAGTGCAAATAGCGAGGTGAATACAACGCCCAGCGCGGCGTTTCCTTCGACACGTCCGAGTTTTTGAACGCTTTCCGTCAGGATCGCTGTCAGAATGCCAATCACAATTGCTCCTGTGATCAGAAGCAATGGCTCGATGGCTGTCAGTCCGGCTGCAGTGATCCAACCTGAGTCTTTTAACCACTGTCCAAACAGATAGGCCAAAACGACCCCTGGGAGAGCAGTGTGGCTGAGTGCATCTCCCATCATGCTTTGCTGTCGCAGGACAAGCCAAACTCCCGGGAGCGTACAAGACATTGCAGCCAGTGCAGCCACGATCACAATGGCTGTGTCGTAGTAATGCCATGAAAACCCTGACGCAACAGCAACTGTTGGTAAAAAGCTGAGCAGACTATCGGTCGGGAGCAGGGTCATCATGCCAAATTTCGCAATGAGCGATGCTGAGTGGAGTTATTCCCCTCGCGCGAGTTGTCTCGAGCGTTCTGTGGCGGCGCGAACGGCATTCATCAAGGTCGCGCGAAGAGCCCCTTGTTCCAGAGCGTGGAGACCGGCGATTGTGGTTCCGCCGGGGCTTGTGACTGCATCTTTCAACTGACCGGGGTGTTCGCCGGTTTCCAGTACCATACGTGCCGCTCCGAGCAGCGTTTGGGCAGCAAGTTGAGTTGCCACGTTTCTTGGAAGTCCGACAAGGACGCCACCGTCGCTGAGCGCTTCGATCATTTCGAAAACGTAGGCAGGGCCGCTCCCGGAAAGCCCGGTCACAGCATCCAACAAGGACTCTGAGACCTGCATGGCGATGCCGACAGTTCCCAGCAATTTCGCGACAAGGTCCGCATCTTCAGCTGTCGCGAATTTGCCTCGTGCGAATCCGGATGCACCTGCTCCGACGAGAGCAGGTGTGTTCGGCATTACGCGGACAATTCTTCGTTCACCCAGGGCTGCCTCCATCTGAGAGAGCGTCACTCCAGCAGCGATGGAAACGATGAGATGTTGATCGGTGAAATCAGCTTTTAGCTCGCTCAGTAGGCTGGACATCGATTGTGGTTTAACGGCGAGAATCACCACATTGGATTTTTGCAGCACTTCCTGATTGCTAGTCGCTGCCTGCCCTTTTGTTGCCTTTGAAAAACTTTCGACAGCAGCTGAGACAACATCGCTGGCGATGATGTTCTCAGGCTTGGCAAATCCGGAGTCGATCAACCCCTTTCCCAATGCGGTCGCCATCTTACCAGCACCGAGGAACCCGACTTTCACTTCATCCATCGCAATGATCCATTCGCTGAAAACCTTCTGGTCAGGCGTATCTTAGCAAGCAATCGAAACGGGGTGCCACTGCGAGCGATGGGTTCCTTTGTTCGCCCGTTGGCTCACTCAGGGGGGCGGTGAAGTGCTTGGATTGTTCTGTTCTGGACCGGTTCCCGGGCGGGGGACACCTTTGCCGGCGAGAATGTATTCAGTGCGTCCAGCAGCGTATTCCTCAGCTGTAAGAGAGTCTTCCCCGGCTGCCTGTATTGTGCCTGCATCAGTGAAGCATTTCTGGAGGTACCGAATGCACCACCCACACCCTGTCCCGGCTCCCCCGCAGTCGCTGAGCTGACTGGCTCGGCGTGGCTGATGGATACGAATGAAATTCAGAACTTTTCGTTTACTGATGTGGAAGCAATAACAGACTTTGTCGTCGAGTTTCATCAGTGTCTGACGTTCCGGAGTATGGGGCGGCCGCTGAATCCTATTTTAGTCGAGAACCATTGAACGTAAATCGGCTGGCGTACAAGTTTTCAGCTTGGAGGGTTGCATCAGGGATTATCAGTATAAGTGAAAAGGGTGCTATTTTTCGTAATCCGGATGTGAAGAAAACACTCAAAATAAGGGGGAGAGCATTCCCAGACGCCCTCTGTTTGAGTACAGAAGAGAGCCAAGACTGAGTCAGAAAATGAGCATCAATACTGGCTGATGCTCATTTTCTGGAGATTCGCTCTCGGGGCACTGCTTGTTTCCCTATCCCGGCGCAGTTACGCTCCCTGTATTCGATATCTCGGCGGCGGAAAATGTCCCAATCTTTGCAAGATCACAACCGAATTGTCATCACCGGTGTCGGCCTGACGGCTCCAAACGGTGATAACCTGACTGATTACCGTGCAGCTCTTTTGGCTGGTAAATCGGGGGTCGTTCCATTCCAGACCCGGTACATCAAACAGCCCGTGCTGGCTGGCGTCTGTAATTTCGACGAGTTCAAATATCAGAAGAAGAAGGAACGCCGTCGCGGAACCCGCGCTGGCTCCGTCTCCATCTATTGTGCCAACGAAGCTGTTATCGATTCCGGAATCGATTGGGCGAATGTTCCCAAAGATCGAGTTGGCGTCTATCTCGGCATTACCGAGCACGGCAACGTCGAAACTGAGAGCGAGATCTATGAGATTTCGCAGTTCGACTACGACACAAAGGTCTGGTCTCACCATCACAATCCTCGCACGGTGGCCAATAATCCGGCCGGCGAAGTGACCCTGAACATGGGGATTACGGGACCGCATTTGACCGTTGGTGCTGCTTGTGCTGCCGGGAACGCAGGCTTTATTTACGGTTTGCAGATGCTTCGCCTCGGTGAAGTTGACCTGGCAATTGCTGGGGGAATTTCCGAGAGTATTCATACGTTCGGAATTTTCGCGAGCTTCGCGAGCCAAGGGGCGCTCGCCTGGAACGAAGATCCAACGAAAGCAAGTCGCCCGTTCGACACGCAACGAAACGGAATTGTGGTATCAGAGGGTGGTGGGATCTGCACACTCGAACGCCTTCCGGACGCAATTGCCCGTGGAGCGAAGATTTACGGCGAAATCGTTGGCCACGCCATGAATTCGGATGCTCTGGATTTTGTGCTGCCATCATCAAGTCGGCAGGCTGAATGCGTTCAATTGGCTCTTAAGCGGGCTGGGTTGACCGCAGACGACATCGACATTGTCTCCAGTCATGCGACTGCAACAGAACAAGGGGATATCGAGGAATCCCGGGCGTTGCGCTCAGTGTTCGGCGATCGTCCAAGTCTTGCCATCAATAACACGAAAAGTTTCATTGGTCACGCGATGGGTGCTGCTGGAGCCCTCGAGTTGATGGGCAACATCCCTGCCTTTCAGGACAACATTGCCCACGCTACAATCAATCTCGACCAACAGGATCCCCGTTGCGAACTTCCACAAGTCGTCGCTAACCATCCGCGAAAGATGGAACGGGTCGAGTATATTCTCAACAATTCGTTCGGGATGCTCGGAATCAACTCTGTCGTGATTGTGAAGAAGTTCCCTGCAGAGAATGGCGGAGTCTACGCCTAAGAACGCAGGTTCTGTCAGATCGCGTTCATTTCATTCAAGACACATCGGTGGAAGAGGAAGTATCGGAATGACTCGGCCAGAAATTCGGGAAGTGATCATCAGTATTCTGGAACGGATCGCCCCGGACGAAGACCTGTCCAATCTGGATGACTCTGTCGCTTTTCGCGAGCAGATGGAACTCGACAGCATGGATTTCCTCGATATCGTCATGGAATTGCGAAAGCAATATCGTGTTCAGATTCCAGAAAATGAATACGAACACCTGATCACCATGGACAGCACTGTCAATTATCTCGAGCCAAAGCTGGCTGACGTTGCCAAGTAATCAATTTGGCTCGACAGGCTGACTGCCCGACTTTAAGCCTCCTGGACTCAGTAATGTGAGTCCAGGAGGCTTTTTTGTGCTTGTCGCCAGAGCTTCCCAGCGAGTTACATCTCAGTCGAATTATTCAGCGATTGCCTGAACTCATGGATGGCGGGTGACAGTTCGGAAAAGGGTTGAAAACCGCTTCTCTTTGTGACCATGCTCGCATCGATTACTTCCAGGGTCGCGATGCTTTCTGCTGCCACTTTTTCTCCAAGTCGGCTTTCAAGTAAAATGATTACGCCTGTTTCAAGTGCGTCTTCATCGGCGTCATCGAGATTGGGGACAGCGATGATCAAATCGACCAGGCCGGGATCATCAAACGACTCTTCGAGGCGGAATTGCAGTTCTTGGGTATCCAGCCTGATCCCATCTGATTCGAACACAAAATCCTGATCAATCGGCTGCCTGAACGCGACGACCCTCCAGCCTTGCATGGCGGGTGCCATGGCAACGATCTGCTCAACCAGTGGGAAAAGCTCGATGTTCCCCTCAGAAGTAATAGTCAGCTCATTGACTCCGGAAGCATCGGTCGGACTCACCTCTATGGCCAACTCAGGGTGGCATTCATAAAGATGCGAGTGCAGTTTATCAAAGGCTGCATCTCGATCGTCGTCGCTGATGACGCGATACTCTTCGGCGTTTTTTGAAAACCAGTTCCAGAATTTTGCTTCGGGTGAGCTTCCAGTACGGTCGTTCATGTTGCTTCCAGTTTTGTAGGTTCAGGCTGGCATCGCTGTCATTCAGACTACGTTGCATTGTCTGGACGTACAATTGAAAGCTGTAAAAAGCGTGGCAAACTGAAGAGACGCACGCCTGGTCGCGATACCGATTCCACAAGCAATTACTTCTCGCGGACAAACGCGAGAGGGTATTCCGATTGTGGATCCGAAACCCGGAGTGTGACTTTCCCGTCGAGAACATCAGCGAGAAGCTGACCACAGACCTCCTGTCTCCATCCCTGCATGAGGCGTGGAGTGTCCCCTTTACGGTTCTCGAACACGTGCCAGCGAACGAAGTCTTTCAGGTCAGCAGCCGTGGCGACGAGCGTCATGGAAACGCTCATTTCCTGGCAACGGTTGGCCAATGCGAGGCCAAGGATTCTCCCGAGAACTTCATCCTGAGCGGGGTGAAGGTTGCCGACGTTCTTTTCCGGTAGCTGGTCCGCGGGGAGTGCGCTAGCAGCCAGAATGATTTCAACAAACGTCTCAGCGTGCTGTTGGTAGTCTCGGCGATTCATATCGCGAGTCAGGTTCAGTTCGCGAAGAGTCTTGGGTTGCCGATGTGCGAGTTCGACCAGTAAATCGTCTCGCAAAATGCGACGTTGTGGCCGATCGGTGCGTTCTGCTTCCTGGTTTCTCCACTGATAGAGTGCACGGGCTACCGCCATCTCTCGGCGGTTTAATCGTCCGTAGCCGGGGAGTTTCAGCCAGCCTTCGCGATCTTCCTCAGCGAGAACATAGTCAATAAACCGCTCGAATTCTGATGTCGCCCAGCTCAACCGTCCCTGTTCTTCCAGAGAGGCTGATTGTTTGGCCCAGATGGCTGGAAGATGCCGGACATCTTCCATTGCGTAATTCAACTGCTGTTCGGAGAGCGGGCGAAACTGCCAGTCAGTGCGAGTCTCTTTCCCGTGAAGAATCGGGAATCCGAGGACGCGGGAGACCAGATTCGTGTAAGAGATGGGGAATCCGCGTGAACGGAGCCCTTCTGCGATCTGGACGTCGACGAGTTTCCTAGGACGGTTACCTGTCGCAAACTGACAGAATCGAATTTCTTCGCGGCCGCCATGGACGAGGATTGTCGTCCTGTCGTCCGTCATGATGTCCCACCATTGCGTCAGGTCCGGAATTTCGAACGGATCGACGGCAAAGGATTCGCTGTCCGGTAGTGCAAATTGCAGCAGGCACAGACGAGGCCGGAAGTAAAATTCCGAGATGAATTCCGTGTCAAAAGATACCAAACCTGCGTCGCGGATGCGTTGGCAGAGATGGTCGAATTCAGATTGTGTGGCGATCAGCGTCACGGCAGGCGTGTTATCTATAGAGGCGAGTCCTGAACTTTTTGCAGCTTAAGACAGATAGGCCGCGCCCGCAATCGCCTGCAGGAACCAACCTTTCGAGAAGATCAAATCGGTCGAATTGGCTCCGATGAGAGCGAAACTGCGGATGGGATGGAATGAGGCTGATTGCTCACCCATTCCTCGGCACTCGTGCCAAATGTCGCGAAGGAGTCCATAAACATGGACTCTCTGCATGAGGATGAGTAGTTGTTCTGCAGCGACAAATTTTTGCCATCGATGTCGCTATTTGAGCATCTCGTGTTTTTTCATCTTGTTGTAGAGGGTTACACGTGAGATCCCGAGGTCTTTCGCGGTCCGTGTTCTGCTGAAATTGTTCTTGAACAAGACTTGCTCGATGATTTCCTTCTCGCTCAGTCCAACCTGTCGTTCGAGAGTTTGGCCGGATGATGAGCCGATGGTGCCAAGCTGAACACTTGGGTCATTCGCTGGGCCAACTTTACCGGAAAGCAGGTGAGGCGGGAGAGATTCCCGACTGAGGATTCCGTTTCGGCAGTAGATGACGGCACGTTGAATGACATGTTCAAGTTCTCGGACATTCCCCGGCCACGGGTAGGCCAACAGGGCTTCGAGCGCGGAATCGTCGATCTGATGGATTTTAATCCCGTGCTTTTCAGAGAATCTCGCAACGAACTTTTTCGCCATCGGGATGATGTCGATTTTTCTTCTTCGCAGCGGTGGGATTTCGAACTTAAGCATATTCAAGCGGTAGTACAGGTCAGGGCGGAATTTTCCGGCTTCGACAAGTGGCTCAAGGTTAAGATTGCTGGCGACAACCAGTCGCGCCTGCGACTTGAACGTGACGTTGGAGCCGACCGCTTCAAATTCACCGGTTTCAATAACGCGAAGAAGTTTGACCTGCTGCTCGGGGCCGAGAACGTCAATTTCGTCGAGAAGCATTGTCCCTTTTCTAGCTGCAACGAACTTTCCTTCCTTGTCCGCGTGAGCACTTGTAAACGAGCCCTTTGTATGGCCAAACAGTTCGCTTTCAATCAGTTCTCGAGGAAGGGCCCCGCACGCAATGTGAATGAAGGGTTCGTTGCGACGAGGAGAGGCCTCGTGGATCAGGTTCGACAGAAATGTTTTTCCTGATCCTGTTTCACCGATCAACAATATGGTGACGTCATGGCTGGCTGCGATCATGAGATCGTCCAGCATCTGCTTCAACTCAACAGACCGCGTTTCGAAACGCCGGGTAACTCCTTCAAAGACGGATTCGCCAAGCGTCTCGCGAACTGGACTGACCTCTGGAGTACCACTTGCAACCGGCTCGACGGAAGGAGGATTCGACGCTGGGCCAAACGCGATTCGTGGCGTGGCCTGGAGTGATTCTGCAAATCGTCTCGCGACTTCTGTTGGGACCGGTGCCCCGACGATGAGGGAAATTTTTCCGTCGCTGGAAAGCTGATTCAATTGCGCAAAAGAACCGTCACGGACGGCAGCGATCACTTGTGTCTGAGGATGGTTGACCTGAATTTCATGAATCAGGTCGATTGACACCTGCTCGGTGGCAGCGAGAAATCGAACATCCAGAAACGCGATTGCTGCGTTGCTTTCGCGAAGAAGGTGTGGGATCTGTAGCAGATTGGTCGTGATGCTGAGGTGGTACTGCTCGCTGAGTCTTCCTGCGAGTTCTCTCGCAAGGCGTTCGTCAGCAGTGGCAACAACGACTGCAGGTAATGACATGGGGAATCTGCCCTGATTTCATTCCGGATGGTGTTGCGACTCCCGCCGCCGCCGAGTGAGCCCATGACTGGCGACTGAGAGATACAACATGTTTCAGCTCATTCACGATTGTGAACAGACTGACTCTCATCAAATGGAATGCCGATCTCATGCACAAAGTTGTCAGTTTTGCTGCAAAGTGTTGTGCAAACAAGGCTTTTGATTCACCCGACAGTAAGAGTTGATCGCTGAGGACCGTTTCTGCGGTGCAAAAAGGCAACGTAAAAGTTGCTGACTGTTTCCGAACGGAAACACTGTTCTAAAACTCAACAATCAGTCGAGGTGCTCTTCGCAGCTTCAATCTTTCCAGCCATTCGCCTTCCAGAGTTCTGCGTTCTCGAACTTCATCACAGCCTGGTTCAATTGCAGGTCGACCTGCGTGAACTCCGCTGCGTGCGAACGTAGAAACTCAGTCAGCTCTTCGCTCCACGCAGCTTGATAGCGGACAGACCACCAACCAGTATCGGGGTCAGGTGGAGGGCCGGGAATGTCGATGCCATCAGGATCGGGCTCGCGCATTTGGCCAAGAATCCAGACGGTTTCGCCACGGGTGAGTCTCTCTTGAATCTGCTTCTTAATGAGAGGCATAGGAGAGCCTGCGGTCATGGCTTCCTGAACCCAGTCGTACCGGTGCATCTTGATTTCGGGCATCGGGGGGATGCTCTCCCAAGTTCCTTTGCCTTCGTAGTACCAGAGAAAGCTGCATCCGATGTACCAAGGGGAGATCACGACCAAGTCCCCTGGCTTTTCGTTTGCCTCGACCGCTTTCGCGATGAGGTCGACGTTCGACTTGCGTTCAATGAGACGAGCGAGGTCAAGTGGAATCTGACAGACAGCGAAGAGACACGCTGCAATCATCAAGCCCTTGCGACGTTTTGCGTTGGCGAACGTGAACGTCTGAAAGATGGTGGCGATGCTACAGACGCAGAGATTCATCAGCATCATGTAGTACCAAACCTGCGTGGGATAACTGAGGTAGTTCAGGAACTCCAGAAAGCAGAGAACGCCGAGGCTGAGTGATCCTAGTGAGAATTGGATGAGAGACTGCTGGTCTTTGAAGGCCTTTGGATCGTCTTCAGCTGAAGGATTTCGATAGAGCAGTTTCAGTCCGACAGCGATCGTAACGATAAAAATTCCGACCCAGAGGATTCTGAAGAAGAGCAGTTCGCCTCCGCAGGAGTTAATGAACCTTTGGAGATAGTCGAGGCTGGACATGGGGACTTTGATCAGAATCGCCCATTTGGAACCAGAACCATAATTCGACAGGTAGGGAATTACGGTGAGCCCGCTCAAGAATCCAATTGACAGTACGAGGATCGAAGTTCGGATCTCTTTGTTTCGCCATCCAACGAACGCAGCGCTGAGCCCCATGGCTAGGATTAACATGCTGTTCTGAATGACGCACTGAACACTGAGAATGCTGGTCAATAACGTGAACAGGCTCCACCCGACCGTCCGTTTTCTGATGAGCTGACAAAAACCTGCGAATGTCAAAACGATCATCACGCAACCTAGCCCGTAACCTCGAAGAGATCCGGCCCAGGAGAGGATTGTCGGGTTCAAAGCAATCAGGGCCATTGCGACAACTGGTGCGCGTCGTGTCGTCATCCACGATGTAAACCAATGAGCCGCAATCAACGCAATGCTGACGACCAGTCCATAGGAACGCAGCGCAGCGTCGCTGGTGCCGATTTGAGCAGTAAGTGTTCGAATCAGACCATGAAAGGCGAGAGGGAAGGCTTCGAAGTGGAAGAGCTGACGAACGTCATTCCAGTCAGGGAGGGTTGCGACCTGGAGAAAAGCAGCTTCATCTCGCCAGAGTGGACCGACATACAGAAAGCCGATCACCACCAAAACCACTGCCACGAAGGTCAGTAATAGCGAAATGCCCCATTCACTGACTTGAATTGACATCCTTTTCAAAGAGGCAGTCCTTGGAGGATAATAGTGGAAAAGAAGGCCATTTTGCGGATTTCTCGAGCGAGACTTTACGGTAACTGCAGTATATAGTCGGGTCAAGATTCACAGAATGTTGGAGCCGATGTGATCATCTTAAGATGATCTGGATTCTTGGTTACGGCGAGTCTCTCATCTTTGCGGGTTGTATTGTTCAATGGAATATTCTGGAGTCGCCGTCTTTCTGTTCAGCATGATTGCGGGACGAGTTCTTACGGAAGGGGCGTTGCGGGAGCTGACCAGCGATAAGCGACAGACCGTTCTTGAGAAGTTTTCGAACGCACGCTTATTCACGGTGATGCCCATCGCTGGGCTTGCGCTGTTGTTTTTGTACGCGAATTCGAGAGCGCCAGACAAATTCACAGCAATCACGGCTGGTTATCTGGTGGCCGCGATCGCCTTCCTCGTCGTTCGCACCGTGGTGCTTCGAAGGTACCTGTCGAAGCTGCAACTTCCGGAAAGTTATCAGAGACGTTTTGGCATTGCCCAGCTGCTCAGTGTTCTGGGTGTGGTCTGGTTCAGTCTCGTTGAAGCATTGAAATTGACCAGTAATCGTTAAGAAATCAGTCAAGGGGCAGCGTGAATGTGGATTGTCTTAATTGCTGGATCTGTGTTGATCGGTCGATTACTCGAACGTCGCGCCACAAATGAACTGACCGAGTCCCAGCAATATCGAATTGCAGTTTCGCTGATGACTTTCAGGAAGATCGAACGGATTGTCTTCTTCACCGTGCTTGGACCGCTGTTGCTCACTGCTCTGACACCTTTGGGAAAAAATCGGCTTTTTGTTGGCGGAATTGACCTCGTGTTGTTCATGCTGTTACTCAGCGCATTCGGCTATCAGACTTTTCGGGTTTCACGGCTGGATCTTCCGGGGACGTTTCGTGTGAAGTATTTTCTCTCGTTGCTAGTGGTATATTTTCCCGCAATTGTAATGCTTTACGGAGAATTGGAACGACTACAGATCCTCTACTGAATTCCGATTCCATTTCGGAAAGGTGCGTTCCTCGCCACGGCAATCGCAAGGACCACATGACTTGATCTACGGGCTTGCTGGAATTTCGCCCGATCGGATTTGTTCGACCTGCGTGTCCGCGTTGTGTCGCAATACGATGACACAACGCGGATTCTCTTATTTCGGTGAGGCACACAAACCAGATCTCAAGCGCTCGCCTGATCAAGTTTCGAGACTTCTTCAGCCGAGAGTGTGAGCGATGCCGAGGTGACAATCTCGTTTAGCTGTTCGACAGAGGTCGCACTGACGATCGGAGCGGTCACACTTGGACGTTGAATCAGCCAGGCGAGTGCCACAACTGCTGGAACAGTCGAGCGTGCTGCCGAGACTTCATCGAGAGATTTAAGAATCCTGAAACCTCGTTCATTGAGGTACTTGGCGCCAATTCCAGCACCACGAGCACTCTTCGAAAGATCTGCCTCTGAGCGGTATTTTCCGGACAAGAATCCAGCGGCAATCGAGTAATACCCAATGACGCCCAACTGATGTTTCAGGCAGACCGCTTCCAGTTCATCTTCGAAAACGGCACGGTCAAAGAGGTTGTACTCTGGCTGCAATGAAGCGTAGGCAGGGAGATTGTTTTGCCGACTCACATTAAGCGCTTCTTCAAGTCTGGCTGCTGAATAATTCGACGCCCCGATCGCTCGAACCTTACCTTGCTTGATGAGCGTATCGTAGGCAGAAAGCGTCTCGTCGATAGAAGTGCTTTCGTCGTCCTGATGTGACTGGTACAGGTCAATCGTGTCGATCTGGAGTCGTTTCAAAGAGTCTTCTACAGACTTCAGGATGTAGTCCTTTTTCAGTCCTTGAGACCCATCGCCCATCGGGAGGCCAACCTTGGTGGCGATGATGACCTGGTCCCGTTTCCCAGAAGACTTGAACCAGTTCCCAATAACAGTTTCAGACTCTCCCCCCTGATTTCCGGGAACCCAGGCTGAGTACATGTTCGCTGTGTCGATCAGATTGAATCCGTGATCGACAAAGGCGTCAAGGACCTTGAAGGACTGGTTCTGGTCGATCGTCCAACCGAAGACATTTCCTCCCAGTGCGAGCGGAGCAACAGAGATCCCGGATGTTCCCAGTGGTTTCAATTTCATGATGTTCACTTGTTGGGTAACTGATGAGCGACTGACAGGACGAACTGTAGAAGAATTTTGATCAAGGCGATCAGCTCGATCTACGCTGTCCCATTAACAAAAAAGAGTCCGACACAAAGCAAAGCGGGACAGAATTCTTTGATTCTGTCCCGCAATTCTGAACTGGATTAACCGATGACGTCCGGATCTGTTTCAGGAACAGCATCGCTGTCTGGATCAAACCATTCTGGCTTGAACACAATTCGCTTCTGGTGGGCCATCGCGAGGTTTGCTGTCATCGCCATGATCGCGTCTGCCATGGCAACGATACCGTTGCACCGGAGACCGCCCTGGTCTGCTGGAATTGGTTTTCCTTCTGGCCAATAAGTTGGACCTTGATTGCGGATGGCGTAGCAGAAGTGCTCCATCTCTTCGCGATAACCGCGTGAGACGTTGACAGCCCAGTCGGCACCACTACTTCCACCTTTACTTGCTCCTGAGGTGGTCTCATACGCTTCCAGAACTGGACCGCCGCCAGCAGCACTGCCAGAGACAACCCAGAGTCGCTGATCTGGACCGCCGCCATTGCTACCGCGTCCTTCTTCCTTCCAGAGCATCGCCTCTTTCTCTGTCTTCATGAACAGAGTACCGCGACTACCGTAAACGATTTCACCGTAGGGCTCGAACTTATTGGTGCTGATCGAGGAGTAGGTCACGATGCACTTATCGCGATTGTTCTTCTCGTATTGCTTCCCGGGAAATTCGAACGTGACGAAGATGGCGTCATCGATCTCGCGATCGTCATCCCATTTATCCTTCGGGCCAACGCCTTCGATGCCGTAGAAGTTCTTCCCTCCGTGCCCTTGCACAGCAACCGGATGAACTTTTCCAAGAAAGATGCTGCAGGCGTCCATCTGGTGGCTTCCGAGTTCGGCCATAATTCCGCCGCCGGTCTCGTTATAAAGCCTCCAGTTCACGAGCTTGTTGATGTTCTCGAAACCGAAGTCTTTCAGAGGTGCGTCCTTGAGGGCAGCAGCGTCCGCTTTGGGGATCGACTTCTGCCAGGCATCGCCCGCTGGGAAGCTATTGTTACGATGCCATTGGGCTCGGATGTACTTGATGTCCCCGAGCAGCCCGTTCTGCACGAGACTGTTGGCGTTGTGATACAACACGCTGTAATGCCGTTGATGGCCGACAGCCAGGAGCAGATTTTTCTCCTTGGCTTTGCGAATCATCTGCTTGCACTGGGTGATGGTGCGAGCCATGAGTTTCTCTGTCAGAACATGCAGGCCGGCATCCATGCAGTCCATTGCAATCTGAGCATGAGTCACCAACGGGGTCGCAATCACGACTGCTTCGAGTTTCAGCTCTTTGGCGTGCTCAATCAGCTCTTTATGACTCTCGAAGCGGCGGATCTTTCCAGCTTTCTCAACGCCGAGCTTCTTGATCAGTCCAATGCGGTTTTCGTTACCGTCCCCCTCGAAGGCACGGTCGCGGTTAGTTGGTCGCAGGTCTGCGATCGCCACCACTTCCATGTACTTCTCTGGATGTTCCGTCAGGAGAATGCTTCCTTCGTCGCCGGTTCCGATAAAGGCGACGCGAACCGGGGAGGCTTCGAGCTCTTTGTAACCGAAGTAGGCGATGCCGACTCCGAGTGTTCCGGCAGCCGCAGCTTTCATCAAGTCACGGCGGTTCACGTCGAGCGAAGAGATTCCATCCACCGCGCGGGTGAAGTTCTCTTTGCCAATCCCTTCTTGCTCTGGACTCAATGCCATGACTTACTTTCTCTCTCGGTAAGATTCCTCGGTCAACAAGTCGAGCTATTGCGTCCTGAAACGCGGTCAGACATGTTGTTCGGTGGGCAATTCACGGTGGGCGATTCACATTATTGTTGAGCGGCACTCTCAAGAGGACAAGCCCCCTGTTTAGTGCCTTCTTCTATTGTGACCAGCATTGAGGAGAATTTGAAGCAGAAACGGGCAGCCGGTAGCTGGGAACGCCGAGAGAGTTGGTAAAGGCTGTTAAGGAATGCCTGACCTGAATCAATCAATCTATGAATACATCTGACCACGGCCGGTTGCTTCGAACGCGTTCAGAAAATGCTCAATTACCGGAACTGAACTCGTATTCCACGTGATCGCAATGACATCAAATCTTCCGCGACGGTTCAGCTGTTTCTTTTCCTTGAGCCAGGCAAGAGCTGCGCGGGTCAACTGTCGCTGTTTTGTGGAGTCAACTGCTTCGCTGGGGTGGCCGGCTCGTGAATTCCGGCGGGTCTTGACTTCGACGAAGACGATTACGTCTCCGTGCAGGGCGATCAGGTCAATTTCACCGAACTGATTCCGTGCTTGCCGTGCAAGGATTTTGTATCCATTGTTCTTCAGGAACCGGGCTGCGAGTCGCTCTCCACGATTTCCAAAAATCCGCCTGATCCAGCCAATTCTCATCGTTGATCCGATTCCGTGGGAGAGAGATCGTGACTCGAAAGTATCAAAGATAAAGCAGAATTGAGGATAGCCGAAACGCGAACTGGCTGCTCGTGTCGCCACGGCAGCCAGTTCGGAAATTTCTTTTCACTCCGCCACTTGAATGTGGTTGGTGAAGTGAAACTATGTTGCAGTTTCGGCTTCAGCAGCCTTGGCACGACGCTCTGTCAAGCGAGTTGCCTTACCAATACGATCGCGGAGGTAGAAGAGCTTCGCGCGGCGAACGCGAGCGTGACGTTTCACGACGACGTTTGCAACTTTTGGAGAGTTGACAGGGAATGTTCGCTCAACACCTTCACCGGCAACAATACGGCGAACGATGAACATTTCAGCCATTCCGTGTCCACGGCGAGCAATGACAACGCCGGAGAAAATCTGAATACGCTCTTTATCGCCTTCGAGAATTCGGGTGTGAACTTCGACGGAGTCACCGACGGTGAAGTTCAATGGTTCAGCGCGAAGGCTTGGCTGTTCAGCAAGATCAAGTAGCTTGTGACGCATGACAGTCTTTCAGATTGCCTCGAGAGGTGCCAGAGGGAAACGGCACGTCGATTTGTGTAGATCGTCTTAGTGGAAACGCATTTCGCAGTTTCTTCCCTGACGACGTCAGCTCTCTGAATTCTCAGGTGAGCCGTCTAATAAGTCACCCCGCCGTTGGCGGGTCCGTTCAATACTCTGCTGTTCCCGCCATTCGGCAATTGCTCCGTGGTTCCCGCTGAGCAGGACGTCAGGAACGGTCATCCCGCGGTATTCGCGAGGACGGGTGTACTGTGGGTACTCCAGCCGGGCCGTTGACGAAAACGAATCATATTTGGCACTCGTCTCATCACCCAGCACTCCTGGGATCAGACGAATGACGGAATCGATAATCAACATTGCTGGAACTTCGCCACCATTGCAGATGAAATCCCCTGCGGAAATTTCGAGTGGTTCAAGCCCCTGGATAATGCGATCGTCGAATCCTTCGTATCGTCCACACAGCAGCAACAATC
Source organism: Planctomicrobium mucosum (assembly GCF_051466335.1). NCBI lineage: Bacteria > Pseudomonadati > Planctomycetota > Planctomycetia > Planctomycetales > Planctomycetaceae > Planctomicrobium > Planctomicrobium mucosum. Next base: position 301,638 of record NZ_CP195793.1, read on the forward strand.
GCTCTTGTGTGGACAGTTCTTCAATCAATCTCTGGTCAAGTTGCCTTCCTTGCGGAGTCAGCATGACCAGTCGACCGGGCTTTGGCGCTTTCGTCTGAACTTCAGCGACGCAGTCGAAAATCGGCTCACACCTGAGCAGCATTCCCGGTCCGCCTCCATAGGGAGGCTCATCAACAGTTTTGTGTCGGTCCGTTGTCCAGTCCCTGAAATTCCAAAGATTCACATCGACCAAGCCGGCATCGATTGCACGCTTCAGTAGGCTTTGGCCAAGGTATCCGTCGAAAATACCTGGGAATAATGTCAGGACGTCAAACCGAAAGGGAGCCATAGATCTTTCATCAAGGATTTGTCGCGTAACAGCGGATCCGAAATCGAGTTACGATTGATGAACGACTGAACGGTTCCGATTAGACTCTTTGCAGAGATCGAGGTTGCAGAGTAGAACCTACTCAGCTGCAGCTTCTTCGGCAGGTGCTTCTTCCGCTGCCGGAGCGGCCTTGACCTGTGGAGCCTGCATTGGAGGTGGTGACTTAATTGCCCCCCAATCGTTCTCTTTGACTTTACGGATGAGTGTCGCAACTCGCTCGCTTGGCTGTGCTCCGACGGAGACCCAGTGCTCAACCCGATCCATCTTCAGGGTGACGCGCTTCGACTTGTCCTGAACCATGGGATCGTAAGTACCAATTTCTTCGATCGCCTTGGCATCACGAGCCTTGCGCTGATCGATGACGCAAATTCGGTAAAACGGCCGATGCGTCCGTCCCATTCTCTTCATTCGAATACGAACCGCCACTGAAATCTCCTGCTGTTCCACTCAATGGGCTCTTACGAACCCGATTTTTTGAGAAATAGGCTGACAGGCACCGCCTGCGGTCCGAAATCTCAATTTTGATTTTATCAAAAGAAAATCCAGCGCAAGAAGCCTGTCTCAGCGTTTTTTGTTTTTCTTACGCTGATCTTTGGCTTGCTTCCGCTGCTGCTTTTTCTTGTCGCGTAGTGCGTCTTTATCGACGGGACCGCGTTTACTTCTCTGCTTATCTTGGAGTAAATTTGAACCCGGCCCCATGAGGCCAGTCTGTAACTCCTTGACCCGCTTCATCTTGTCGCCCATTCCAAGGCCGGCCATTTGCTGCATCATTCCCGACATGCCTTTGAACTGCTTTAACAGATCATTGACTTCCGATGGGTCTGTGCCGCTTCCCTTGGCAATGCGATTGCGACGAGAGCGGTCGATTTTGTCAGGATTTCTTCTTTCGTCAAGCGTCATTGAATGAATCATCGCCCGAACCCGTCCTAGATCCTTGTCGGGGTCCATTCCGTCCATGGCATCTAATGCCTGTGACAACTGTCCCATTCCGGGGATCATTTTCAGCAAGGACTTCATTGAGCCCATGCGCTGAATCTGGCTCATTGCAGAGAGGAAGTCGTCGAGACTGAACTTTCCTTCCAGCATTTTCTTCTGCTGGCGTTCCATCTCATTTTCGTCGAGGACCTTCTGCGCAGTTTCGAGGAGTGTCGCCACATCCCCCTGTCCAAGAATACGTTGTGCCATTCTGTCGGGGTGGAATGGCTCAAGTTTGTCGGACTGTTCCCCAGTTCCGATGAACTTAATGGGGACTCCGGTGACTGCTTTGACTGAGAGGGCGGCCCCCCCGCGAGAGTCACCGTCGAGCTTGGTCAGAATTACGCCGTCGAGTTCGAGCGCTTCGTTAAAAACCTTCGCGCTGTTGACAGCGTCCTGCCCTGTCATGGCGTCACAGACAAGCAATGCTTGATCCGGAGCCAGCTTGTTGTCGATCTCGATCAATTCCTTCATCAGGGAATCGTCGATGTGCAAACGTCCAGCTGTGTCCAAAATCAGGACGCTGCAATCGTTGGCGCGTGCCTGCTTCTTCGCGTTCAAGCAAACTTTGACGGGAGAACTGCTGCCAGCCTCTTCCCAGTAGACGGGAACTCCGATTTGTTCGCCGAGGACGCGAAGCTGTTCGATCGCGGCGGGACGCTGCAAGTCAGCAGCGACGAGCATCGGCTTAACGCCTTGCTCCTTCAGCATCTTAGCCAGTTTACCGCAAGTTGTGGTTTTTCCCGCCCCCTGCAGACCGCACATCATAATGACGGTGAGCTCACCTCGCCGGACAGCGAGTGTGTGATCGACCGGCCCCATCAGGTTGACGAGTTCCTGATAGACAATTCCGACGATTTGTTCTGCTGGCCGGAGCGATTTCAGAACTTTTTCGCCGACTGCCTGCTCAGTGACATCTTCCGTGAATGCTTTGGCGACATCGTAATTGACGTCTGCTTCCAGCAGCGCTTGGCGAACTTTCCCCATCCCCTCACGGATGTTGGAGTCCGTCAACTTACCGCGGGCAATAGAGCCAATCGCATCGGTTAGATTGCGTGTGATTGATTCAAACATGATAAATCTCTGGCTCAAAATCTCAGCTGAATACCGTCCGGGCTGGAGTATAGCAGACTCGCGGGAGGTTGAGAGAGACCCAGAAATAGAGAAAATTGGAGATTTGCCCGTTGCAATCGGCAAATCCGTATGGGAGTCCGAGATGCAGTGTCGGTTCCATTAAGTCGGAATGTTCGGGGGAATGGCGAGTCAGCCGACGCCAGAAGATTGAGTCGCTCGCATCCGGGAGAGAATTCCGCAGCCAGCTCGCACTCACGTCCGTGTCTCGGGGCGTTCCGGGTGAAGGGGGACACCCGGTTTGACCAAACATGCGACCAAACATGCGACCAAACATGCGACCGAACATGCGAGACCGGCGAGTCTGGCAGAGCGAACTCAACCAGACTCACGCACTCGGAACTTACGACAGCTGTATCGTGAACCGATTCTGCGAGGAGGTATTCGTCAGGTCGAGGACCGGTGAGTAGTCGTACACGTTGATGGTTTTGCCGTCCGGTTCGAAGTTCAGGAGTCGCAACCATCCATCCCCGCCGTTCGGCTTCATCTGAAAGTTGACGAGCATCTGCGTCACGTCTTTGTCGCCACTGTGCTTTGAAACGAACCTTCCGAGGCCGTCACCGAGGACGTGCCCATTGAGTGTCAGAATGAATTGTTCGTTTGGCTCGATTAGCTTGTTCCAAAGTTCTTCGCCGTCGTTGACGTCGTCATCAGTCGCTTTGGCGATCGGGTAGGAGTGTGGGTTCCACGCCTGCTTGGATCCCTTGGTTTTCCAGTCATAGCGAGACTCGTCGAAATGCATGTACGCGTGCGTGATGAGAATCGCTTCGTGGTCGCTGTGCTTGGCGACAACTTCGTTCGCCCATCGAATCACGTCGCCTCGGGGACCGAACTCGAGACTGACGATCAGAAACTTACGGGCGCCGACATCCAGCGTGTGGTAGCTGTTGTCGAAGCGGTCTGGCTCTTTGTCGTATACGCCGCCGAAGTTGGGAAGATTGTTGTACTTCGCCAGCGGGAAGTAATCATGGAAGAGTGTTGTGCGGTCTTTGCAAGTTCCGCCCTGGCTGTAGTCGTGGTTGCCAAGAGCCATGAAGTAGGGAATCTTGCCATCGAGCAAGTTCATCGCAGCGACTGCATTTTCCCATTCCTTGGCGGTATTGTTGTTCGTGACGTCACCCAGGTGCAGCACGCAGGCGAGACTCCTGCTTTCCTGATTGTCGACCGCCCACTGAGTTTGGGCAGCGAATGTCTGAGGAAAGTGTGAGCTGTAGTTTTGGGTGTCGGGGAGTACGAGCATCGTGAATCCCCCAGCAGCAGGTGGAGGTGGGGCACCTTTGGTTAGCTCGTTCGAAGCGTCTTCTGCTTTCAGAGGCTGCGAGAGCAAAGTCATTGCGGGGATCGCAGCGACCATCATCCCGGATTGTAAAAAGCATCTGCGGTTGAGTTTTTCCATGAGCTGGTTTCCTAACCTTCAAAGCTGATCAAAATGTCACGTGTTCTCGCGTCCCGCAGGGGGGATGAAAGGCACGCTAGAGAAAGCGACGAATACCAGCGGCCCGGGAACTCCACAATCGTCAACTGAAAATGACCTTTGGAGGAAGCCGCATCTGCGATTCGGTGATCCGATATTTGTGTCGTACGGCACCCGCAGAACTCTTTGCGATGAATGCGCCGCTGCAATTTCAATGACAGTTCTCAATTGCTTCAATCGGTTTTTGCTATTAGCCCGAGAACGAGCGAGTCCCATCGTATAAATATTTGGCGAGCCTATTCAGGCCTTAGCCCAAAGAAAGGAACGATTTTGATCACTTCCTCTTGAGTACTGGAATGCTCTGGAGAGATTCGAATTTTAAGAAAGTGTTCTCGATAAACTTCGAGGACTTCTGCTTCGGTGAAGTCGTAGTCGATGTTTGGCCAGACTTTCACACTTACGCCGGGCTTGAAGCCTCCTACCGAATCAACCGCATTTAACTTCTCCGGAACCGGACGATTAAGAGGGTTATTTTGAGCAGCGAAATTCGGAGGTGGATTTTGTGGTGATGGCTGCGGATTAGTGGACTGTTCAGGTTGAGATTGAGGTCCAGGTCTGAATTCGCCTGAACCATTACCACCAATCATCGATCCATCACCGCCGAACTCTTCCATCGGGCCTCTTCGGCCTCTCTGCCCACGTGAGGGACCTCGACCTTCCCTTCCTGAACGAATCATCCGTTGGCCAATCGACAAGTCGAGATGAGCATCGGGACTGTCATAGCGTCCGGTTGAACCGCTTTTCTGGACGAGTACGACACGGTTGCCCGGCTTCGATTCAAAATGCCGTTCCATTCGATCGTACTCGTGGAGAGTCGTAAACTCTTTTCCTGCCTCAGTTCCACCCAAGAAACGAAACTTGATGAAACCCTCTTCGTATAAATCCAAAACTTCAGCGTTCTCAAACCCACCCTGATTCGTGGGTAAGTAGACGTGATCACCGCGTTTCAACTGCATCAATGATGCTGAAGGGGTTAACTTTCGACTTGAGTCAGATTCCGCGTAAATTTTCAGCTCAGGGCCGTAATAAGCGCTGACGTTTCCATTTTCGTTTTGGATGGGTGGTTGGTTCGCAATTCTTTCGGCGTTCTCGACGTCACGATCGGTTCGGGCTTGCTGAAGAACCCCCTCGTGTGCTTTTTGGATATGTTCATAGGCGAGCTTCAGAAGGTCATCCATTACATAAGACAGCTTCTCGTCGTTGTTCTTTCTCAAGACCAATCTGTAAGAATACTCTGCCTGTTGATAACGCGCCGAACCACCGAACTGAACCTGAGACCACATTTCACGATCGACATATCTCACGTCGGTTAAATCAAGCTTGCGAAACTCGTAGTCGCTTGTTGGAAATCCACCAGCTTCAATGGAGGTTGGAGTCACTTTGACGTATTTCGTGAGATTGTGAAGCGCGGTCCCACTGGAATAGGTGAAAATGATCAGCGCTGTAGAAGCAACGAAGCTGTTGACCAGCAGATGCCTTAAATAGGTTTTTCTCTTCTTTTTGCTCCCGTTCATCATGTCATAAGACGATTTGGCTTTTCCCGCGAAAATCACCAGAACAGCGAGTGATATCAGAGAAAAAACGAGAGAATAAACCCAAGTGCTGTATGCCGGATAAATGTAAACGGTGTCGTTTATCGTTTTTAGAATCGGGGTGCTGAAACTACTCGTTGAAGCAAGCTGAAAGAACATGAACTTCCCCCACAATTCCCACATGATTCCCGGTTTTCCCATCGATTAAAACAGATGCGTTTCCAGCAGTCAATTCGAAGAAAAGAAGCCTGAAGCATGGTTTGGCAGGATCACTTTTGCCTCTATTTGCCATACGAAACCTACTCATGAGGTTTTCATTTTTCTGGTGAGAGGCGAGAGCAGGCGCCATGCTGCTTTCGTTTAAAACAACTTGCATCTTTCAACATTGAGAGATTTTGATGATGAGCATGTCAGTTTGATAATTGATCGGATTATCCCAGTGAATTGCAATTCAAACGTTTTGTGGCCTCGGTTCGTCAAAGTTGCTTGGATGATGGTGGAAACAGTGGTAAAAATGCTGAATTCAGATGAATCAAATTCAGCCTCAGTTGCTCAATGTTTTTGAACAAGGAGATTGGGCCAAGTTCTCCTCCAGTTACTAGGAATTCGGAGTTATAGAAATGAATCGTTTGAACCTCCTTACTTGTTGCTTGGTGGCGGGATTGTCGCTGCTGCTGCCACACTCGACGACAATGGGAGAGGATGCCTCTCCTCGTCAGCTACGAGTGTTGTCATTCAACATTCTGAACGATGCAGCACGTGGAGGGATTGAACAGACCGCTGAGGTGATGAAAGCCAGCAGAGCGGACGTCATCGGGATTCAGGAAGTTCACAAGATCGGGCCGAAGCTGGCGGAAATGACTGGTTTCACGTTCGTCAAGCAGCCGAAAGGGGGAATCTTGACCCGCCTGAAAGTCTTGGAGAAATCCAAGGCAGGCTTCGGATTGAAGTTGGAACTCGAAGGGGGAGAATCGTTCTGGATGTACAACGTGCATCTGCATCACGCTCCGTACGGTCCCTACCAGCTGAACGGGATTCCCTACCTGAAAGAAGATCCATTTGTGCATACACCGGGGGAGGCGATCGCAGAATCGGTTCGCGCTCGTAGTGTTGAACTGGCGGCGATCATCATGGATATGGGACCGGCGTTGCTCGCCAAAGAAAAAATCGTTTTGACTGGGGACTTCAACGAGCCATCACACCTCGACTGGACCGAAGAAGCGGTTGCCGCCAAGTTGATCCCAGTTGCGGTAAAATGGCCGCAGAGCCGACTTGTTGAAGATTCCGGATTCCGAGATGCATTTCGGGAGATCTATCCAGATCCAGTTGCAAAGCCCGGATACACCTGGACCCCAACACCATCCGCACGGGACGTGCTGGACCGAATTGATTTTGTTTACCACATCGGATTCAAGCCGAAGACCGCTGAAGTTGTTGGTGAAGCTGAGAAGACTTCTGACATCGTCGTGACTCCATATCCTTCAGATCACCGCAGTGTGGTCGTTGAATTCTCCTATTGATCCGTTTTTTGTTGCCGAGAATTTCAGGCTGATTCAGAACTCGTGGATTGATGCAGGATTCTCGGCAACACGTTCAGAACGTGATCGAAAATTAGTTTTTGATCCGAGCGACCGGTTTGCTCATGAGATTGATCATGGCAATGTCGGTGACCGCTTCGCTGAATTCTGTTGTGCGTTCATGGCCCTGGCATGCCCGCGATACCGGGCCAGCCAGGCGAATGTCACTCTGACCCACTCAGGTAATTCTTTCCGGCCGTAGGCTGCAAACAGGACTTTCAGTTTTGGGCAGACACATTCCTGAATCGCCAGGAGCAAGCAGTCGCCATCATACCCTCGTTCCCATCCTCCTTCTGCGGTCCGCACCGACCGACTGTCGACAATGGCGACTTCGAGATCAAACTGAAGTTCCGGGTCTCCGGGAATTCGATGAACTCTGGCGTTCAGTTTCGCAGTATCCTTCGGCCCGATGGTCAGGCAGTTGGCTATCAGGCTGACATTCTGGAAAGGGGGCTACCTTGGAGGTATCTGCGACGAGCTCCATGAGCGAAGCGGCCCCGAACTACTCTCAGCCAACGGTCAGAAGACAACCATCAATGCAGCGGGTGACCGAACAACTGTACCGCTCGGGAAGTCGGCAACGCTGCGGCCGCTTGGCGAATGGAACGATTACCGCATTACCGCCAAGGGGCAACAGATCGTCCTGGAAATCAATGGGGCGAAGAGCACCGAGCTGGTCGATCAGGAGGAGGGACACTTCGACCTGAGCGGATTTCTCGGCCTGCAACTTCGTGCGGGAGAGCCGATGATCGTCCAGTTCAAGGACATCGACCTTAAGAAGCTCTGAACTGCTCTTCTCGTCAAGTTTCGCAAGATAATGATGCAAGTGACGACATGTGAGTTCCTAAAAGAAGAGAACAGGATTCTCCCGACGTAGGGGAAATCCCTCATGCGGCAGCATCGACTGACTGTTGACGATCGACACTCTTCCTGTCCCTACCGATGCTTGCGGATGGAGAGAACTCAAAAGGTGTGATTTGATCCGAACGCTTAGGTCTCCCTGAATTGTATTCGTTTGATTTGGTCGAAGATTTTGATCTTCGCGGGAGTGAATCTCGTCTTCAATTGGCACGATACATGTTTCGCACTGATCGTGTCTCAGGTATTTTCTTCCCCGTCCCAAAGCAATCTCTATCTCTGGAAATACTATGACAGACAGATTTTGGAAGCTCATCGCGAGTCGTGCCGTCCTTGGACTTTTCTATGTCGGACACGGACTGCACCAGCAACATAGTGTCGACTCATTTCCGACCTTCTCCAAATCTGCACTTGCAGACGGAATTGCTATCGAACAAGGAAAAATTTACACGACAAGTCCAGATGGCAGTCAGGTACACTGCTGGAGCATGTATGTAGGTAGAAATGGAGTTCAGTACATAAACTCAGCCAGTGTTCCTGGCCAAGCTCCTGCCGAAGTGAAATAGTTCCGACATCAATGCAATTGGCGTTTTCAGTGGATTGCAAGATTCTGGAAGGTCGGTCTGGTCTTACGCAGCGGCACTCGCGTCGGTTAACTTCCAGCCAGAGGTCGCCGGAGACTACGTAAACGGTATGGACCAGATTTTTGAGGACGACGCTGCATTTCAGATCCGTGAAGAGGAATTGGCATTCAGCTACTCGATGCTGGGCTGGACCGCTGCAAGGATTGGGGTACTGACTGGCACTGGGCCACCCTGAGTTTTATGGTCGGTTTGCTTTCTCTGCAGAATTGGCTCGGCAGATTGATTCCCCGTTCGATGGGGGTGATGCCTGAATGGCAATGGAACTCGTTGAAAATTCCCTGCAGGATGTGGTGGGCCGAATCGAATTCTCATCCCTGTTTTGGAGTTGAAGTGATGCTCAGTGTGCAGGCGATGAAAGTCCGTCATCACGGACAATCGAGCTGCTTGAAGTCGCTTCGCTCTCCATGCGAATCGCCCGCAATGAGGTTTCCATCCCCTGAGTTCCTGGCGCGACTAGCGAGCCTACTTGCAGGCGGAAAGTTGGCAGAACACGTCCTTCTGCGCGACCAAAAATTCGATGGAAGTCTGACGGAACAGTTGCAAAGTATTTGGCACGCGATATCAAAGTCGCTGACAAGCACAATTTGCCTGCATGGTGAACTACGGAACTGGCTCGGGTGTAAGCACTTGCATGCAAGAGAGGATCTACTTGCTTTCAACTCATGAGCCGTTTACGATATGTATTGCTTAACTGCGACCCCTACCTCCCGAAATCCACCACACCTGCAATCCGGTCCTGTTGAGCACACAGTTGTACTTCGTCCAGTCAGGTTGACCCGTTCACATGATTGGCACTGAATATCGGCTGACCTGCCATTGTACCTGCCACCGTCCTCCCTGAATGGGGCCTTACCCATGCTCGAAAACTTTGAGGGGTTGGATCGCCGTAGCTTTCTACGCACTTCTGGAAGCGTAGTTGGAGCTGCCCTTCCAGTTGGTATCTCTCTCGCGAATGATTCGTTCGCCAACCGGCCCGTCGGCTTTGGTCGAGCGAAGTCGGTTCTGATTGTTTTGTTAAGTGGCGGACTCAGCCAGCTTGATACGCTTGATATGAAGCCCGACGCCCCAGCCGAAGTTCGTGGTGAGTTCGCTCCGATTTCGACGACACTTCCGGGTGTGACTGTTTGTGAGCATTTGCCGAAATTCGCTCAACAGACGGATCGTTGGGCGATTGTCCGAACACTCGCACACCGTGAGCACAACCATCTGTTGGCGACCCACGTGGCACTGACGGGGCGACCGACTCCACTTCCGCGGGGAGGTTCGGATCTCGATCGCGTTGAAACTCGCAATGACTTTCCGAATTTTGCTGCTGCTCTCAATTTCATCAGACCACGGACTGATGGAATGCCTTCAGGCGTGGCTTTGCCAAACTACCTGATCGAAGGCCCTTTGACATGGCCTGGTCAGCATGCTGGATTTCTCGGACCTAAACACGATCCTTGGCAAATCAATGGAGATCCGAACGACAATGGCTTCCAGATGCAGGCTCTCGCAATGCGTCCAGATGTCCCCATTGAAAGGCTCCGCTCGCGGCAGCATCTGCTCGGTGAGCTGAGCTTGAACCGAAGCAGGACGATGAGTGTTGATATCGAATCGCTTCGCGATCAACAGCAGTTAGCATTCAATCTGATGACCTCTGGTAAGGTAACTCAGGCGTTTGAGCTGAACCGGGAATCCGACGAAACTCGCGAACGATACGGCCGCAATAAGTTTGGACAGTCTCTGTTGCTATCCAAGCGTCTCGTCGAAGCGGGCGTTCCGATGGTCCATGCGACAATGGGAATTGTTCAGACATGGGACACGCATGTTGACAATTGGGGGCGACTCAAAAATACGCTCTTGCCTCAACTGGATCAGGGGCTTGCGGCACTCACTGACGACTTGCAGGCGAGCGGTCTGCTGGATGAAACTCTAATCGTCGTCATGAGTGAGTTTGGAAGAACTCCTGCGGTCTCGACGCTACCAGGTCAGACGATTCCCGGACGAGACCACTGGGCGCACGCATATTCTGGCCTGTTCGCCGGTGCGGGAGTCAAGGGAGGCCAAGTCCTCGGGCAGACCGACAGGCAAGCCGCCTATCCCGTGAGCAAATCATGGTCTCCTGCCGATATCTGTACAACGATTTTCAACTCGCTAGGTGTGGACGCTGGAGCGACGCTTTATGACCCATTAAATCGTCCTCATCACCTTCTCAACGGGAATGTCATCTCGAATCTTTATACGGGAGCGACTGCATGACTGGCCGCCCGAATCCACATTCTGATTCACACTGGCAGCATGTCAGACGGACCCGCCGTGAGGCATTACAGGTCGGGGCGATCGGGATTCTTGGATTGGGGATGAATCATCTGACGGGGCTACGCGAGGCCTCTGCAGTGGGTGGCGTCGGATCCAGTGGTCGAGCGCGATCGTGCATCTTTGTTTTTCTCTCCGGTGGATTGTCGCAGCTGGAGAGCTTCGACATGAAACCTTCAGCTCCCGAGAACATCCGCGGTGAGTTCAAGCCTTGCAGCACGAAAACACCGGGGCTCCAGATCTGTGAACACTTGCCGAAGCTGGCAGAGCGAAGTGAGATGTGGGCGGTGTGCCGATCGTTAACGCATCCCTCCAATGACCACACTGCCGGTCATCACATCATGTTGACCGGACATTCCGAATTGCCGACGGGATTCAGTCCGGCCGGGCCCAGTCGCACTGACGATGCTTCGGTCGCGGCGATCACTGGCTACGCAATGCGTGAACGTCAGCACAACAATCTTCCAACCGCCGTCGTTCTGCCGGAACGACTCGTTCACAGCACTGGTCGCGTGATCCCCGGGCAGGATGCTGGAGTCATGGGAGCGCGACATAACCCTTGGCTCATCCAGGCGAGTCCCTTTCACAACGCTTCTTACGGGGCGTTTCCGGCCTACGCGTTTGACCATCAAGTTCGAGGCAACGCCGACGATCGTATTTTTCAGGCCCCACAGCTTACCTTGCCGGAGGGGCTCAGCATGCAGGCGATCAACGGGCGTCTCGCCCTGTTCGACGTGCTGAATCAACAACGGAGATCTCTCGATAAATACGCTCAGGTCGAGAATTTTGACAGACTCAGACAGGGGGCTGTCTCACTGCTGACCGAATCCGCAGTGAATGAGGCCATGGACGTCACAAACGCCTCTGAGCAGGATTTGGACCGATATGGGCGCCATTCATTTGGGTGGTCGCTGTTGATGGCGCGCCGCCTGGTCGGCGCCGGCGTCAGCCTCGTGCAGGTCAATTTGGGAAATAATGAAACTTGGGACACTCATGGAAACGCCTTCCCTCACCTGAAAGACAAGCTGTTTCCACCGACCGACCAAGCACTCTCTGCATTGCTGGACGACCTTGCCTCGACGGGGGAATTGGATGAAACCCTCGTCGTGGTGTGTAGCGAATTCGGACGCACGCCCCAGATCACGCTGCTCGAGAATCATTACAAGCTTCCCGGTCGCGATCACTGGGGAGCGGTCCAGTCCGTCCTGTTTGCAGGAGGTGGAGTTCGGGGCGGGAACGTCATTGGGCAATCGGATGCGCAAGGTGCTTATCCGAAGGAACAACCCGTCAAACCAGAGAATTTTGCAGCAACAATTTACAACGCGCTCGGCATCCCGGCGACTGCCGCCTGGCACGATGTTGAAAATCGACCTCACCACATTTATAGCGGCGAACCGATCGCAGGTTTGTACGCTTAACCCTCAAGGCTGAAAAAGGTCTATGAATCTCCTTCGCCTACACTCCAGGAATTGAGATGCGTAACTCGCAATTGTTAAACCAGATGGCATGTCGAGATTTCCGGCGGTCCGTAAATCTAAATCGTCGACAGGCTCTCTGTGCAGGGACGATTTCCGCACTAGGACTTGGACTTGACCTCGGAAGTCTGGAGTCCCGTATTGCAGCAGCACACGCAGCCGAGTTGACCCTTCCAGTTAAACGTGCCAAGGCGTGCATCTTTATTTTTATGTGGGGCGGTCCAAGTCAGCTGGATACGTTCGACTTGAAACCTGACGCTCCCTCAGAAGTTCGTGGTGAATTCAACCCAATCTCGACACGCGTTCCCGGGATCCAGATCTGCGAGCACTTCACAAAAATTGCTGGCCTTACTGACAAAATGGCGATCATTCGGTCACTGACCCATGATGATCCAGCCCATCTCTCGAGTGGGCATTTAGCTGTGACCGGCCAACTCGCCCCCGTGCTGAAAAGCGATGCGGATCCACCGAGTGCAAAAGATTCTCCGCATCTGGGATCGCTCGTTTCAAAACTCCGGCCCGTTTCCAATGGACTCCCATCCTTTGTCGCGATGCCGTGGAAAGCGTTCCATCCGGCAGCGCCCGGCGGCGAGGCACCCGGTCAACACGGTGGTTGGATGGGATCGGCGTATGATGGAATGTTATTAACGGGAGACCCCAATCAGCCTGCCTGGCAGCCTCAAGGATTATCCTTACCAGCTGATATTCAAATGGAACGCCTGCAATCGCGGGTAGAACTTCTCCGGATGCTCGATGCACAGCGATCGACTCTCCATCGGTCGCTCGAGACAACGGCGTTCGGGAATCACCAATCACGCGCCATGGAGATGGTCGGATCAGAACAGGTGAGATCTGCGTTTGACCTGTCTCAAGAGAGCGATGCGATGCGGGAACGGTATGGCCGGAATATTCACGGTCAATGCGTACTGATGGCTCGGCGTTTGGTTGAACATGGCGTGCCACTGGTTTCAGTGAACTGGCACAACGATGGAATGAACTTCTGGGATACTCATGGGGACAACTTCAATCGTTTGAAGAACGATTTGATCCCACCTGCTGATCAGGCACTCTCAGCGCTTATTACGGATCTTGAAGAACGTGGAATGCTTGACGAGACGATCATCGCCTGGGTAGGGGAATTCGGCCGTCGCCCTCAGATCACCGCGGGCAATGCAGGACGCGAACATTGGCCGTTCTGCTACAGCGGAATTCTTGCTGGAGGTGGAGTTCGCCCCGGCATCGTTTATGGTTCCAGCGATCAACACGCTGCCTACCCCACGTCCAACCCCGTTACTCCCCAAGACTTTGCCACCACAATCCTTCACGCGATGGGCTTACCGACTGAAGCCATGCTGCCTGATCGAGAAGGTCGTCCACACCGAATCACCTCAGGGAGAGTTTTACATGAATTGCTGGTGTGACGTTGCCATGAGAATGATGAGCGATATCTTCCTGACTTGTCCAAAAGCTATTCGAAGCAGGACCCGGACAGTTATTGTACTCTGCCTCGCCTGGATCTATTCGGCTCTGCCCGTCGAAGCGCAGGTGATCAACTCGGTGCAGCAGCGGACCTGCAAGGCGGGGCAGACAACGCAACTGACGATCCAGGGAACTGATCTCAATGACTCGCTGCGGATTTTAGTGAGCAGTCCTGCCGTTCAATCGAAGATCGAAAAGATCGAACCAACTCAAGCAACAGTCACACTCACTCTGGCTGAAGACTCTCCTCCGGGCCCGATGAGCATCTGGTTGACGACCGCTACGGGAGCAGTGAAATCACATCTCCTTTATGTCGACGACCTGGATGCAGTCGCCGATCAGGGAAACAATCACACTCGGGAAACGGCACAGCAGCTTTCGACTCACTCATCCGTTGAAGGAGTCTGCAATGCATCGCTCAGCGACTTCTATCGATTCCATGCAGACGCTGGGCAACGTATTGCCGTCGAAGTCCATACGCAGCAACTTCGGTCGACAATGGATCCGGTCGTTCGGCTGCTGAATGCTGCAGGCCAGTCCCTCATTCAAGCCGATGACAGTCCAGTTGGTCCGGATTGTTCATTCAGCTATCAGATCGAGAAGGCTGGAGACTATTGGATCGAAGTCCTCGACAGTCGGCATGGGGCAAACGGTGCTCCCTATCAACTGCGCATCGGTAATTTCCCAGTCGTTCACCATTGTTTTCCAATCGCGATCAAACGAGGAGAGAAAGCGAACATCCGCTTCATTGGACCTGATGGTCCGATGTTGATGCCGCAAGAATTCGCCGTCGGCACTGCTCCTCAGGTTCGCGATCGCGTGCGTGTACGATTCGCACCCGGCCAGCCTGCAAGCTGGCTGCCGCTCATCCGCAGTTCACAAACACAGGTGATTGAGCCAGTCGCGAGCGACGTGCTCACGCTCCCGATTGGAATTAACGGTCGCTTCAAAGAACCACAGGAAATCGACAGTTATTTGATTCATGGAACGAAAGGGCAATCCGTTCATTTTAGTACTGTGACACGTAGCGTCGGTAGCCCAACCATCCTACAGATGCGACTCTTCAACAGTGCGGGAACTCGAATTGCAGAATCGAAGGTGTCCGAGTCGGATGAATCGACGTTCACTACAACTTTTCCTGAAGATGGAGACTATCGACTTGAGGTGGCCGACCTCTTGAAGAGAGGTGGAGACCAATTCAACTACTACATCGAGTGCGTCCCAGCGGGAACGTTTGCTATTTCATTTAAACCGGTGGCCAGCACCCGAGAAGATTTCCTCATTGAACCGGGGCACGGTGCGTGCGCATTGGAACTGCAAATCCAGCGATTCGGTTACGATGGCGAGATCGACCTCGCTTTGAGCGTACCAGACTCCGGACTGCGCCTCTTAAATCCACGCATTCCTGCAAACGCGAATGAAGCGAAGATTTATCTGGCGGCAGATCCAAAATGGAAAGCGGAAAACGCGAACGTCCTGCAACTCACCGCAACGTCCGTGACGAATCCGGAGCTTCAATGTGTTGTCGACAGCCGTGCATTGCGGCGAGTGAAAGAGCCATCGATTCTCGCACCTGTTGATCGGGTCGAAGGAGAGATTGTTCTCTCTTCCGGGGCGGGAACACCATCTCCATTCGAACTCGCTACAACTGAACCGATCGAGTTCGCCCGGCCGATTCGGTCCCATTCGGCGGTCCTGACTCTCAAACGAATTCAAGAGAACTTCAAAGCTGGGGTCGACATTCTTCCAGATCAGTTCCCCGCCGGGTGGGGCGTCTCGACTCAAGTGGAACAAGATAAATACACACTCAATTTCACGCGTGGTGATCAGGCGACTGTAGAACCTGAGCAATTGCAGTTGCTGGTCTTTGGTGAACTTGATGGACGAGGCCGGATCGAAACCTGCCGCGTCCCTGTTCAGTGGATCGACCCAGTCCGTGTCACGCTTTCATTCCCAGCACCACTGGTTAGAGGAGGCCAGGCCAGCGCTGAATTGAAATTGCAACGATCAGGATCGGATCCACAACCAGTCACAATCACGGTCGATCAGTTGCCCGCAGGTATTACAGGACTTTCACCAATCACCATTGCAGCTGATCAAAACTCGGCGGTGATGACATTTGAGATCGCCGCTGATGCGGTTCTCGATCTTAAACGCGAATTCACAGTTCGTGCGACCAGCAAGTTTGCGGCACAGGAATTTACCGTCAGCTCGGCGCATGAGCTTCCACTGTTGACTGATAGTCCTGCAAGCGTTGTTGTCCATCCGAGTCAGATCAGCTTTGACGATCCACGGGGACGGCAGCAGCTCGCCATCACAGGGATCGACGCTCAGGATGGAATGCGGGACTGGACGCGCACTGCCAGGATTTCTTCGTCAAATCCTCTCATCGCTGAGGTGCGGAATGGAGTCGTCTATCCCGTCGCCGATGGCGAAACGGAAGTGGTCGTCGAAGTAGGGCACGCCAGAAGCGTTGTTCCTGTTCGCGTGACCAATCGAACCACGTTCCGTAAGCTCGGGTTCGAGTCAGAAGTTCTGGTTGCATTGTCCAAACAAGGATGCAACGCTGGCGCCTGCCACGGTTCTCCAAGCGGTAAAGGGGGATTCCGACTCTCCCTGCGAGCGTTCGATATGAAACTCGATGAGCACACCTTGATTCACGAGGAGTTCGGTCGTCGAGTGAATACCCTTGAACCAGAAGAAAGCTTGCTCTTGCTAAAGCCGCTGATGAGTGTCTCGCACGGCGGTGGAAAGCAGATGCGAAAGAGCGACGTGGCCTACGCCATTCTTCAGGACTGGATCTCAACAGGTGCGACCGCAGATCCAGAGGGGACGCCTCGGATCGTCAAAATTGAAATTTATCCGAGCCAGAAACGAATCCTGAAAGTTCAAAACGGCGGGGTGCAGTTTGCAGTAACTGCGCATCTCGCTGACGGCCGCAAACGCGACGTCACTCACTTGGCCGCCTATGAAACATCCGACACCTCTGTCGCGACAGTCAGTGTCAACGGGTTCGTCACCCCACAGGCCCGTGGAGAAGTCGCGATCCTCGTCCGGGTCCTCGAATACATCGAGTCGGTCCCTTTGATGTTTGTCGAGAATCAGGAAGGATTCGAATGGCGAGCACCGACACCAAACAACTATGTCGATGAACTCGTCTACGCCAAGTTGAAACAGCTTCAATATCAGCCTGCCGATCGTTGCAGCGATGATGAATTCTTGCGGCGAGTGAATCTCGACTTGCTTGGAATACTTCCCACTCCAGAGCAGACGACCGTCTTCCTGAGTGACAACAGCCCGGACAAGCGCGAACGACTGATCGATTCACTGCTGCAGCGTGAAGAGTTCGCCAAGTTCTGGGCACTCAAATGGGGCGACCTGCTGAAACTGACGAGTAAGCTCGTCGGGGACGACGGGGTTTACAAGTACCATCGCTGGATCGAAAACTCGTTGCATACAAACATGCCCTATGATGAGTTTGCAAAGCAACTCCTCACTGGAACCGGCAGCACGTTGGCAAATCCTCCAGCGAATTTCTATCGCACGTCGACTGACATGAACGAGTGCGTGGAAACCATTTCGCAAGTTTTCCTCGGTGCCAGATTGCAGTGTGCGAAATGCCACAATCACCCGTTCGAACGATGGACGCAGGACAATTACTACGGCCTCGGTGCATTCTTCAATCGGGTTCAGCGACGCAATACCGAACGACCGGGAGAGGCATTCGTTTATACGAATAGTGAGGGTGATGTCGTTCAACCGAGAACTGGTCAGGTCATGGCTCCTTGGCTGCCTCAAGCGGGAACAGTCGAGTCACCCGGTGATGGTGATCGACGCGGAATCTTCGCGGAATGGCTTGTCGATGAAAACAATCCTTACTTCGCCCGGATCGAGGCGAATCGCATCTGGAGTCAGCTCTTTGCACGAGGAATCGTTGATCCAATCGACGACTTCCGCGATTCGAACCCTCCTTCCAACGCAGCGTTACTTGATGCTCTTGCAGAAGATTTTGTGAAGAGTGGTTACGATCGCAAGCACCTATTACGAGTCATCCTCAACAGCCAGACTTATCAGGCAAGTTGTGAGACGACGAAGTTCAATGAATCTGACTCACGGTACTTTTCACACCAAGAGCCACGTCTGTTGACTGCGGAACAGCTACTCGATGCTATCAATCGAACGCTGGCAATTGAGCAGAAGTTCGGAACTCTTCCCGCTGGAACCTTGGCGACTCAGTTGCCTGCCCCGGACCTCGTCAAAGTCGATTTTCTGAAAGTTTTCGGACAACCAGAACGAAGCACAGTCTGCGCGTGTGAACGGGTTGATGATTCCAATTTGGGAATGGCGATCGAATTGTTTAACGGCCCCTTGCTGCATGAAAAACTTCGGGACGCAAACAATCGATTCCGCACATCACTCGGTTCAGGAAAGACGGTCGAGGAAACGATTCGTGAAATTTACCTCGCGGCTTTATGTCGATTCCCGACTGAAATTGAACTGAAGATTGCTGTGGAACACTGTAGCAAGAACTCTGATCCAATCGTTGGAGTCGAAGACATCTGCTGGGCGTTGTTCAATACGGACGAATTCCTATTCCAACACTAAAACGACGCAGTAGTCCCACCGTTATCGCAGCATGGCAATCGCTGATTTGATTGCGACGCTGACAGGGACTGGTCCCTTGAGAAAACAGGAGCAGTCTCCTGCTTCAGGAAGATCATGAATCGAATGAAAACGCACGCCACTCTGTTCGCCGTTGCGATTCTCGGTGCGTACTGCACTTCGACAATGGCCGACGATACACCCGATGTCAGCTTTCGGAATGACATTGCTCCGATTCTGCTGAACAAGTGTGCTGCCTGTCACGGCCCTAAGAAAGCCGAGGGAGGGTATCGCGTTGATACATTCGAAGAGTTGCTGAAAGCGGGTGACTCCGGAGAATCTCCGATTGCATCTTCACCCGAACACGTCAGCGAATTGCTGCGAAGAATCATCAGCGACGATGAGTCTGAAAGAATGCCAGCAGATGCAGATCCCCTGACATCCGTTGAGATCGATCTGGTCAAGCGTTGGCTTGCCGCTGGTGGGAAATTCGACGGCGAAGATTCGGCACAGCCGCTCACTCTGGTGATTCCTCCCCCACAGTACGCTGCGCCACCGGAATCCTATGTATATCCTCTCCCGGTGACCGCACTCATCTTTTCTCCTAATGGGAAGCAGATTATTACTGGCGGTTATCACGAAGTAACAATCTGGGACAGTCAGGAAACGAAGCTCGCTCGGAGAATTAGTAACCTGGGGCAACGGATTTTTGCGTTGGCCCTCTCCCCCGATGGAACGACGCTAGCTGTTGGTTGCGGAGAGCCGGGAAGAAATGGTGAAGTTCGTCTGATCAATCTCAGCAGTGGAATCGTCGATGGTGTCGTCGCACGTGTCAGCGATGTAGTCCTCGACCTCGCATTCCGCCCGGGCTCGAATGAGTTAGCAATTGCCTCTGCTGATGGCACAATCCGAATTGTGAATGTGGAATCGAAAGAACAACTTCAACTCATTACGAGTCACGCAGATTGGGTCACCTCGGTGGCGTGGAGCGATGATGGCTCGCGTCTAGCTTCGACCAGCCGAGACAAATCAGTGAAAGTCTACGACGGAACCACCAGAGAACTGATCTCGAGTTATCCCGGACACGGAGCAGCCACTCGCGGGGTCTCATTTCTACCGGATCACCAACACGTGGTTTCAGTTGGCAGCGACAACAAACTCCATCGCTGGTCAGTCGACGGAGCCACTAAAGTCACGGAAATCGGGCTTGGCGGTGAGGCATACAAACTAACGCGATCCGGAACGACACTACTCGTTCCCTGCGCGAACAAACGACTGCTGCAAATTGACCTCACCAAGAATGCGATTGCCAACGAATACAAAGGTCACAACGACAGCGTGCTGGCCGCATGCTTTCAACCGGTCCCCTCAGGTGCTGATTCTGTCCCGTACATCGCCAGTGGAGCGTTTGATGGCGAGATTCGTCTTTGGAACCCGACCGATGGGTTAACGGTTCGAAATTGGATTGCGAAACCATAGAACGCAATCTCCAGCATCGAAGATCTTCCGTGGCAGTATTCGAAGATCCCGAATAGATTCGCGAGCTTGACCATGCAATTCCAAGCCCCGTAACTGGCATCGTGACACCCGGTGGGGTCTGCGCATTCTGGGATCAGATTCACGTTCCAATTACAGTCCTGGCCACTCGTTTCCAGTGCGTCATGACGGTTTTTCCTGTGACCACAGAGTTGACTGAATCGCGGCGATCCATGCAGCTTCATGCTCTTGATTCAGAAACACCAGAGCGCACAACGGGGCCATCAAGGCTCACTCATTTCATCACTCGCCCCGATCAATTCCCTAGGGGTAATTTCCAGTTCCATTTCTTCGTCATCAATATTCTCTTTGCAACGCCCCCTTTTCACTGTGGATCCGGTGACAGCTATAAGTCGAGCTTCATGAATCATCCACAAGAATCTGGTTGGTATTGTCGTCTTCTGACTCACCGATGTTGTTCAAAGTCGGCGTAAAGAATAAACGCTTATGAGCTGGCTGGAACGATTTCTATCTGCAGAAAGACCTGTTCGGAACTCAACTTTAGATTCCAATCGTCCTACGTGCGCCCCACAGCAAAAGCAGCACGCCAAACAAGAGCAGGTTACCTAGAAACAGCTTCCATAACAGTTGTTGCCGATCCCCAGGTGCGGCATTTAACGGAATTTGTTTCTCATCATCTTGAGGAGAGGTGATGATTGCCGTTACTTCTGATTTCCCGCGTGCGTCGACTACCATTGAGCGTGGCTTCAGTTCGTCGTTAAAAACTCGCTCAACCTCGTTGTAGAATTCATCATTGGAATCCTCAGAGATCAGCGTGTGCTCGAACTTATTAACGAAATCGTTTCCCCCGAACTGCTCGGTGAAAGTTGCATGTTCTGCGAACTTGTGCGATGCCGATCCATCGATCGTGCCTGACGTCGCGATTCGGAACATCGGAGACATTCCTCCGTTTGCGGTAAACTGCGCATCACGGACAAGAAATGACGTATCTGGTTCGATGACAAGCGTCCACGTCCCTGGCATTTGCGGCACATAGAAGCCCTTCGCTATAGCAACAATGGACCCATCGTCGCGGACGTCAACACTGTCAACACTCAGGATGTGTGCGGCGAATCCACGCCCCAGAGCCCACTGAGGCATAGAAAGAAAGCGAAACAGCGACTGATCATCAGGTGTATAGATGTTCCGTAGGACCTGCGTTTCTCCATCCAATTTAGGATCACCTGAATCGTTATATTCGAGCCCAACGACGCGATGCATTCCTGAGATTTCGCCGCTGCGAATGTAGTACTCGAAAAGAGGAACACTTGTCTGGCCGCTTAGTTCTGGCTGACCTGGACCAGAGAGGCTGATGCGAGTGCCAGGGAGCCGTTCTCGAAACTCACGCTTGATTGCAATGAGTTTGTCATTCCGTGTGAATCTGACAAAATCTCTCCGGGAGACGCTGTCCGGTGCAAGCGGAGACGGTGGAATAACTTGATTCGTTTCGACGTAGATGTGGAGTAACAGCTGATCTGCTTGTCGTAATTCACCTAGAATGTCGATTGCACTATCCGCAGCGTATGCGAGTGGCAGTAGATTCAATCCAGGCGCCGTGAACGCCAACACAGCGACAAATGTGCAGAGATAGCGATAAGGTACCTGCATCACGAAGTCCTTCCAAATTACTAGCTAATCCAAACGATCTTGAAATTCATCGCTGAACGGAAGCCGCTAGAATTGAGATTCGGCTCTACTAAAGAATGCCCACAGCAGGATCGCTTTTTTTCCTCGCAGCAAATTCTTGATCTTGTCGCACAGTGCGTCAGTCAGTACTTGATGGCAACGATGAAACAACAACTCCTCCTTGAGATCAATTCTGTCTCAACCAGAAGTCCGATTCAAGCTAGACTGAATTTCCGCGATACCTAGGCGATGATGTCGTGAACCACGGACCCCGAGAGATCTGTCAGGCGATAGTCGCGACCTGCAAACCGGTAGGTTAATCGTTCATGTTCATAGCCCATCAGGTGCAACATCGTTGCATGTAGGTCATGAACTGAGACAGGGTTTTCGACGGCCTTGAAACCGAAGTCGTCAGTAGCACCGTAGATCGTCCCCCCCTTGACCCCACCGCCCGCCATCCAGAGTGAGAATCCCCAGTGGTTGTGGTCGCGACCTTGTGACGCTCCCGAACCATTCTGTCCCATTTCAACCGATGGAGTTCGTCCGAACTCACCGGTGCATAGAATCAACGTCTTGTCCAGCAGACCGCGTTGCTTCAGATCCTTGATCAGCGCAGCCAGTCCCTGATCGCACTCGCTGGCACATCGACGATGCTCATCCTCGATATTGGAATGACTGTCCCACGGCTGCATTGCACCATGCCATGTTTGCACAAACCGAACACCACGTTCAACCAGTCGCCGTGCGATCAGCAGTTGCCGGTTCTGCGGCCCTTCGCCGTACATCTTTTGAATGTGCTCTGGCTCCTGACTGATGTCAAAAGCATCTGTCGCTTCTATTTGCATGCGATATGCCATCTCGAACGACTCAATTCTTGCTTCCAGCGAAGCTTCGCCGGGACGCTGAGACAGGTGCCTCTGATTGAGGGCCTGCAAGAGCTGAAACTGCGACTGCTGCTGTTGCGAAGTCAGTCGCTCGTTGCGGATGTGCTCAATTAAGCGAGTCGGATCGGTTTGCGCCGTATCAACCAAAGTCCCCTGATAGACCCCTGGCAGAAAGGACGACCGCCAGTTTCCTGCTCCCGCCACAGGCAACCCACCGGGGCAGAGTACGATAAACCCGGGAAGGTTTTCGTTATCGCTCCCCATCCCCCAGTTCAGCCATGAACCGAAGCTCGGACGAACCAAGCGGGAGTGTCCCGTGTTCATGAGAAGCAGCATCATTTCATGACTGGGTAGCTCAGCATACATGGAGCGAACTACTGCCAAGTCGTCAGCGCACGTGGCAAGATTCGGCCAGATATCGCTGATTGGAATCCCGCTCTCACCATATTGTTTAAACGTGAATGGCGAGGGGAGTGCCACCCCCGTTTTACGTTCAGTCTGCAAGTTATCAAACGGCAGCATCTGCCCCGCTCGCTTGGTCAGCTCAGGCTTGGGGTCAAAGGTGTCGACCTGTGACATCCCCCCGTTTAGAAAAACATGAATGACGTGCTGCGCCTGACCCGGAAAATGAGTCCGAGAAGAGGCGAGTCCCTCACTGGCAAGCATGTTTGCCAAAGCAACAGAGCCGATTCCCAGCCCACAACGCCCCAGGAATTCACGTCGATTCGGTTGTAGAAATTGTTGCATGGGTGTCAGTCCAAAAAGATAAATTCGTTTGAAGCAAGCAATGCGTGAGCCAGTTGACTCCACGGATTCACAGTCGCAACGGTCCTCGATTCTTCCGGAGCACCAATATTCTCTGGCTCGTTGACAGCAGGTTGATTCGATTCAACGAAGCTGCCTGCGACCCGCAATTCTTCCGCGTCCGGATCGCGAGACAGCACTGACCGATAGATCCAGCGGATTCGTTCGTCGGCATCAATCGCTGCTGCCTGAGCGCGTTCGGCCAGCTTGACGGCCCGATCCTGAATAAAGGCAGAGTTCAATACGTACAATGCCTGTTGCGGAACATTCGTATCGGGCCGTTTGGCTGTACAGGTGATTGGGTTTGCCCCGTCAAAGGTGCTCGACAAACTCGATACGATATCGCGATTGATAAAGCCGTAAACACTTCTTCGAGGACTTACTGGTTCTTCGTTCAGCTCCACCGGTCGGCCTCCCTGCGTCAGGTCCAGTTCTCCTGAGACCGCCAACATGGAATCTCGCATCGCTTCCATCTCAAGACGTCGGCGAGGCATTCTCCACACAAGGTCATTGAGGGGATCCTTATTGCGACTGTCAGGGTTCTCAATCGCTCCCTGCTGATAGACGTCAGACAACATAATCCGCTTGTGAAGTTTCTTGATCGACCAGCCATCCTCAGCGAACGTCGACGCCAGATAGTCCAACAACTCAGGATGTGTCGGAGGTGTTCCTCGCGTCCCAAAATCGTCCGGTGTGCTCACCAGCCCTTGATTGAAGTGATTCTGCCAGATCCAATTCACGACAACGCGACGTGTTAACGGATTCTCGGGATCGACGATTGCTCGTGCGAGTCCGAGTCGCCGTTCGCCGTCACGGAATGGAGTTACATCCTGGCCGGACAGAGCTGTCAGGAACCGAGCCGGTACAGTCTCACCTCGGCTTAACGGATTTCCACGCAGAAACACTGCGAACGACGGTGGACTTTTCGATTCCTCAATCGCCATGGCACGAGGAGGAGACCCGGGCGAATTTAAATGCAGATCATGAATCGCCCCTCGGCGGCCACCAAGCGTATCGCTCACGGTTCGATTCAACATTTTCACAGCGACGTCATCAGGCATCGCCGTCGGAGTATCGGGTTGATAGAGATGTCGCCGAAGCTGTCGGGCAATGACGCTGTTAATCTCTGAGTGGCCAGGATCTTCATCGGGAAGAATCGTTCCGCCAACTGCCGCTTCCAGAGATGTCTCAAGTTGTGATTTCAGCCAACTCTGATGCAGATCCGCAAACAGCTTTCCGTAGGCTTCCGCCAGTTCGATCAAAGATTGCGGCTGCCTCTTTTCAATGGCGTCGATGACGCGAGGGTTCCAGGGGGGTGGTTGAATTCCCAGACTTTGTTCATTGATCTTACTCTCGCTGTTCGCTGCCTTCATGCTAGCAATCAGTTCGCCGCAACGGGTGGCGAATTCAGCCGTATCCACATTGAAGAGCTGAACCCACGGACCGAATACGGGATCATCAGCGGGCATCTTCGCCATGTAGTCTCGCCAGCGATTCAGCAACGGGGGACGAACGTCATCCGTCCGATAGGACAGAAACGCAGCCGACAGATCCTGTTCAGGAGTTCCTTTTGCCAGTTCGATCAGATACAGGCCAACCTGCATCCGGACTCGCGATCGCATTACCTCCGTTTGATCGCGTGCCATATCTTCATAGGCGACCTGTCGCTTGGCCAATTCCCGCTCGTAGGCATTGTACTGTTCGGTCGGTGACGGTGTGCCGATCAACGGGAGAAGATCAACCGAATGGCTACTGGCCAAGGTCGCATACATCGCATAGTAGTCCGTCGTCGGAATCGAATCAAATTTATGATCGTGGCAACGGGCACAAGCGACAGTCAGTCCCAAGAGACCACGGCTGACCACATCGATCTGGTCGTCGATCAGGTCGTGGACGCTGCGGTATTGCATCCCGACTGTTAAAAAGCCGAGTCCAGCCAAGGAAGGATCGTTCTCAGGAAGTCCCAATTGATCCGCCGCCAACTGCTCGACGATGAACTGGTTGTAGGGAACGTCCGCGTTCATGGATTTAATGACATAGTCACGATACGTGTACGAGAAGGGAAACTTTGTGAACCCGACGGCACTTCCACCATGCGTATCTGCATAGCGGGCGATGTCCAGCCAGTGTCGTCCCCAGCGTTCGCCGTACTGAGGTGCTTCCAGGAGCCGATCGATCACCTTTTCCAACGCATTCGGAGATGAGTCTTCAACAAATGCCTTGACCTCATCCCAACTTGGGGGCAACCCGATCAGGTCGAATGTCGCGCGACGAATCAATTTCTCTCGCGAAATACGGGGCGACAACTCAAGTCCCTGCGCTTCCAACTGAGCGACGATGAACCGGTCGATGTCAGTCGAAGCCGCGGATTTTGTCTTGGGGACAGAGGGTTTCTGGATCGGCTCAAATGCCCAGTGATCTTCAAAATTGGCCCCTTCGGCAATCCATTTGCGCAGGAGTTCAATTTCTGCCTCGGTAAGACTTTTGCCGTGCTCAGCAGGGGGCATGAGCAGATCGGGATCAGTCGAAGTAATTCGCTTAACTAATTCACTTTCGTCAGGCTTGTGGGCGACAATCGCCGACATCTTGCTGCTGGCTTCCTGATCCAGTCGCAATCCAGCCTCACGACGTTGCTCGTCCGGGCCGTGGCAATTCAGACAGTGCTCCGCGAGAAGCGGACGAATCTGCTTTCCAAAACTGACCTCTGCGGATGCGTTAGGAGTATACGTCCCCATACAGAAGATGATCGTCGCAGTCAGGCTAGCCTGCCGCATGGCCAGCTGAAACCTACCCCGGCCACGAACTCGTTCATTTCGTCGCAGATTCAAACGTCGACTCATTATACGTCTCTTCCTGTGATTGCAGTCCGCCCTTCACATTCTCGATTCGCCACTCCCTTCATTCAGACAATTCAAAGCCTCTGGAGCGGCACGCGGCACAGACACATCCAAGTATAATCATCTGATTTATAAATGAAAATGGCGGGTTTGGTTGTTCAGGTGATCATTTCTTAAATCCGAAAACCCGAGTCACGCACCTTTTTTGTATGAGGTAGTTTCACAACCCTTTGATGATGGTGTACAGGCAGGCTAAGTGGACGAAGCCTTCGAACAGTTTCGCGTAGTATTCCCAACGGGTGATCAAGCGGCGGCTGTTCTGGAGCCAGCTGAAGGTTCGCTCGATTCGATATCGTCGTTCGTAGCGTCTGAGCGAGCGGCCATCCTGCAGTCGAGGCCGAATCCGTTTTTCCCTATGCGGGCAAATCAGTTCGATGCCCCGGGATCGAAGATGTTCACGCAGCCAGTCCGCATCGGCAGCCTTGTCATAGAGCAGGCGACGGGGTTTGCCATGCGGAGGACACTGATCGATCAACGTTTCGATCGTGGTCACTTCGCTGTGGTTGGCAGCAGTGGTATAGGCCGCGAGTGGAGTCCCTTTCCCGTCAGTCATCAACAGGATGCGGGTTCCGTTTCCACGATGACAACGTCCCACGTCGTCGCCCCCTTTTTTGCCCGTGAAAACGAGCCATCCCCGATCGCTTCTTCCCAATCGATGCCGCGTCGCTGGAGAAGCTTGTTGAGCAAGCGATCCCACGCTGCCCGGAAGACTCTGTTACGTGTCCAGTCGCGATGCCGACGCCAACAGGTGGCAGGCGAGGGGTATCGTTCTGGTAAATCTTTCCAACGAGCTCCTGTCATCAGTACCCAGAGAACCCCCTCCAGGCACTCACGTGAAGAACGCCAAGGGCGTCCGCCACGCGGCCCGACAGGTGGATCTGGAAACAGGTCCGCGATCAGAAGCCATTGCGCATCAGAGAGAAAGGGTTTCGGGGCCGTCCTGGACCCTGTCTTGTTCGGCCGACGGCGTGTCGACAACTTGGACAGGGTGATGAGCATGAGGGTCTCCTTTCCCCATACTCATTGGCACATTCCTTGCCAATCCTGTTCAGTATTTCAGAGGTTGTGAAACTGGCTCATAGTAGAGGGGAGTTTTTTTTGAGATTCAGACATGCCTATTCCATTCGGAGGTGGACAACTGCAATGTTTGTGACCTCAGTCGCTGGTTTGTGCGTATATTGATAACGAGTGGAGTGGATGCAGATATTTAGATCGCCTTTTGCTCTGTTGAAAGAGCATTGACTTGCAGTGTTTGACCTAACGCCGCAGGGTGTAGGCCAGCACGCGGAGTCCCGCTTCCACGAACAGGCTCCGCTCATGGCGGGATGACAAGGTTGTTCCCGTCGTGCGTTTGTTTGCACTCATGTACGACTCCACCAGCCAGCGTCTACCATAACCTTTGTCTTTGAGGTTCTCTGCTGTCATCTCAGAACGATACATCCCGTTGAGCCC
The DNA here is from genome assembly GCF_051466335.1 of Planctomicrobium mucosum. Taxonomy (NCBI): domain Bacteria; kingdom Pseudomonadati; phylum Planctomycetota; class Planctomycetia; order Planctomycetales; family Planctomycetaceae; genus Planctomicrobium; species Planctomicrobium mucosum. The sequence goes on from NZ_CP195793.1 coordinate 329,249, forward strand.
GCCGTCCGTGCGATGGACGGTAGGCTTGATCACGCTGTCCACCTGCCAGTCTTCCCGACAGAATCGATGGACCCGTTCGGCATCGTAGCCCGCATCAGCGAAGAGGGGCTTCGGCTGGGAACTGGTCGCTGCCTTGGCCAGCAACTCGGCGGCTTCCGCTTTGTCATTGCAAGACCCAAACTCACGGTCAAGCCGCTGGGAATGAGAGAGCAGGCCAGTACACACACTGAGAGCTTCACGTATTTCGTTCACTGTTTTCCGCTGCGAGCGTGTCTTGAGGGAATTCTCTGGGTGCCCCAGAGTGGCGCTCATTGGAAAGATTTACCTGAACGATATCCCAGCCCTGCAACCTGCTGGCGGCGTTTGAACGAATGGACGCAAGCCGGCATTTGGATCGCCGCCTGGCAGAAACTGCTCGGGCATCTCGACCAGTTTCGGAGGATCAACTGGGACGATGCGATCGCCGACGGCGCGTTTGCCGCCGCAAAAAAAGGGGCGCTGCCATCGGCAACACCAAGATAAGGGAAAGGGACCAAAATCATGCTGATGATGGACGGCGAGCGGGTGCCGCTCGCGGCGTTCACCACCTCGGCCAATCATGCCGAAGTAAATACGATTGAGACGCTGATCGAGAGTCGCAATCTGCCGCGGTGCCTGAGCGCCTGCTATATGACCGTGCTGCCGACGCCGACTGGCTGCGCGCCAGCTTGCAGCGCCCTAACATTGAACTGATCTGCCCGCATCGCCGAGGCCGGAAGAAAACTCCGGTGCAGGACGGCCGGGCCCTGCGGCGTTACGCCCGAGGCTACAAGATCGAACGCACCATCAGCTGGTTGCTGAACCTCAGGCAACTGGTCGTCCGCTATGAATACCACGATTACATCTTTGAAGACTTTCTACACTTAGGCTGCCTTTATACAATTTTGAAGAGATTTTGAATCCGCCTCTAACAGATCCATCCCCGAGAGCGTTTCGAAAAATGCGACGCAAAATCCAAAGGCGTATCGTGCTGGAATTAGCTGCAACGACTCGCAATTGCCGAAGACCCCAAAATGCAAAAACCCCGGTGTTACCGGGGTTTGCGTCGAATTGCGAAATCTTGCGAATTCGAAAAGTAGCGGTGGAGGGATTCGAACCCCCTCTCTCAAACATTGAGGAAATGCCAATTCCGGATTGCAGTGACGTAAAATCCGACGTAATTGAATTTCGCAGCGAAAAATTAGGCCCAGAACTGTCCGACGTCATCCAAGCATGGAGCACGCTACCTGATGCTATCAGAGCAGGCATTCTGGCGATGGTGCGATCAAATCAGTGAATTGAATGTTCAAACCAGATGGTCAGGCGTTGAAGTGACTCCTGCTCCCCCGCTATGGGGAAGGAACATTCATAGGAACGTAAAGCACCCCCGATCCCCCAAATTGTGGAGGTCGAGAAAATCAAAAGAGCGTTGCTTATTTCATCGGACCGAGTGCGACTTTTCAAATGCTGTTGCGGACTGCTTTCGGGGATGGATCTGTTAGACTGTCCCTTCAGCGGCCGACTGATGTCCCAAGGTTGCGGACTGCTTTCGGGGATGGATCTGTTAGACTTAGAAATGTTGGGGAATGCCGTCCCACCTGGTTGCGGACTGCTTTCGGGGATGGATCTGTTAGACTCAGATGTTTGCGAATCGCCCACGAAACTGTGTTGCGGACTGCTTTCGGGGATGGATCTGTTAGACTGACGATCAGTGGCACGGAAACGGTGAGCTTGTTGCGGACTGCTTTCGGGGATGGATCTGTTAGACTCGCATGCAAGCAGTCATTTGCTTCCGACAGGTTGCGGACTGCTTTCGGGGATGGATCTGTTAGACTCCAATGTGATGCCGTTGTAGAGCATGTCCGGTTGCGGACTGCTTTCGGGGATGGATCTGTTAGACTGAACGGGACGTGTTCACGTTTACCGGCACGTGTTGCGGACTGCTTTCGGGGATGGATCTGTTAGACTCCCGATGATATTGGTGCTTGTTCGATCAAGTTGCGGACTGCTTTCGGGGATGGATCTGTTAGACTGGGTGAAACTTGGTACGACGGTTTCCCCGAGTTGCGGACTGCTTTCGGGGATGGATCTGTTAGACTCGGCGGGAAGTTTGTACTCGGCGGCATCTTGTTGCGGACTGCTTTCGGGGATGGATCTGTTAGACTGCATCTCATCAGGCATCGCGTCTTGCACGCGTTGCGGACTGCTTTCGGGGATGGATCTGTTAGACTTCATTGGGATTAACACCCCCGACCCAGAATGTTGCGGACTGCTTTCGGGGATGGATCTGTTAGACTCACAGTGGAAATGGAGTTGGTAACAGAGTCGTTGCGGACTGCTTTCGGGGATGGATCTGTTAGACTAGGAGGCGGTGAAGGTGCAGGTGTCCCTTCGTTGCGGACTGCTTTCGGGGATGGATCTGTTAGACTCGGGGACACTTTAGACCAGCCGAACACTTCGTTGCGGACTGCTTTCGGGGATGGATCTGTTAGACTTTCAGCAAGTTTGGAACTGACGTTCGCTGAGTTGCGGACTGCTTTCGGGGATGGATCTGTTAGACTCATTTGCTGGCAAAGGTAGAGTCTCAGTAAGTTGCGGACTGCTTTCGGGGATGGATCTGTTAGACTTCAGACGCATCACTTCTTTGTCTTCAGTCAGTTGCGGACTGCTTTCGGGGATGGATCTGTTAGACTCTCACCGGTGGCGTTGTAGACTCGAAGAGTGTTGCGGACTGCTTTCGGGGATGGATCTGTTAGACTTATGGTCTCACGCATCCTGATGCCCAGTCTGTTGCGGACTGCTTTCGGGGATGGATCTGTTAGACTGGGAGCAACAATGCGACTCTCTGGCGGCACGTTGCGGACTGCTTTCGGGGATGGATCTGTTAGACTCATGGTGGATTGATCAAGACACCGGGCTTGGTTGCGGACTGCTTTCGGGGATGGATCTGTTAGACTTGACTGATCCGAAGGCTGTCAGTGAGTTGCGTTGCGGACTGCTTTCGGGGATGGATCTGTTAGACTCTTTGGGGCAATAATCCCGTTCCGCTTCCGGGTTGCGGACTGCTTTCGGGGATGGATCTGTTAGACTAAGGCTCGGTGAGATTGGTCTCAGTCTGCCGTTGCGGACTGCTTTCGGGGATGGATCTGTTAGACTGCTTCGCAGGCTTCTTTGCCGGTGCCTCTGGTTGCGGACTGCTTTCGGGGATGGATCTGTTAGACTAGATAGCCTCAATGACTTGTGCAGTACCTTGTTGCGGACTGCTTTCGGGGATGGATCTGTTAGACTCATTTGCTGGCAAAGGTAGAGTCTCGGTAAGTTGCGGACTGCTTTCGGGGATGGATCTGTTAGACTGGCATTCATCGTGATGTCGGAGATCGGCGGGTTGCGGACTGCTTTCGGGGATGGATCTGTTAGACTAATGTGTGTAGTTGTGCTTCGAAGCGGGATGTTGCGGACTGCTTTCGGGGATGGATCTGTTAGACTTCGAAAAGGTCTGGGAATTCGATGAAGGCAGTTGCGGACTGCTTTCGGGGATGGATCTGTTAGACTCGTTTAACGACGACAAGGACGTTGTGAACTGTTGCGGACTGCTTTCGGGGATGGATCTGTTAGACTCGTCGAGCAATCGCCCGGCGGCCTTCTTTCGTTGCGGACTGCTTTCGGGGATGGATCTGTTAGACTAGACATCCCGTAAGTTCAACAGGAATCGAGCGTTGCGGCCGACTCCTGTCTAAAAAAGTGAGAGTTGTTTCGGAGAATTGGTGCATGGCTGGCGTTTTTTTCCCCAATAGATTCGCATTCTCTCGTACTGACGATCGGTAACAGCGAGCAACCGAACCTCTCCATCGGGAGGCAGGTGGTGCTCCAGTCGTCGAAAATGGACGTCAGCCGCTTCTTCACTGATGCAGTGCCGTCCGTAAACCGAATATTGTACCTGTTGAAAGCCATCCTGAAGCAGAAACTTCCGGAATCTCGCATACTGTTTGCGAGCCAGTTTCGTGTCTGTCGGAAGGTCGAACATTGCGATTAACCACATGCTGCGATAGTTGCTGAGTTGCATCGGACGGGTACCTGCAGGACCTTGGTGTGCTTTTCCAATACGGAAACCAAAGAAATGACGTAACGCTGCATTGCAACAGACAGAGGACCCGCGACATCTCCTGTCCGAACTTCCTCTGTCAGCAGACTGAGCAGTTCAGCTTTAACGGCTGGAGTCATCTCAGTTTCTCCAGAGAACACCAGTCGCCGAACAGTCTCGTCGACAATAGGACGTAGTGGTTCGATCAGGTCATCGGCCAGGCAAAACGCATTGCTGCGATTTGAATGCTGAATTCCTAATGCAGAATTCAGTCCCGCCGAAACGATTGATCGAGCCAACGCGGCGCGAAGAATCGCATAGCCGTAGTTCAGCATTGCATTGATGCCACTGCCATCCGGATCGCGGCGAAACGGCTGGAGGTCCTTCGCTCCCTGAGGTGACTCCATGAGCCATGCGGACCAATAGAATCTGGCAGCCAACGCTTCTCGATTATCTGGATCGCCCGAACGGACCCGCGAAGCAAGTTGCTTGAGTCTGCGTTCGGTTGCTGAATCGCGAACAAGGTTTTCAGCCTGTGCAAGTATCTTGGCACGCACAACTTGCTGCCAGAGCCTCTTCTTCAACGGGACGGTCATCCCCACTTGCAAGCGTAATCGGGACACCAGTTCCGTGTGTTCGCCGACGGGAAGAAGCATTCCGCAGGGGAGATGATTCCGTCCACAGATGACCAAGACGGCATCTTGGTCAGCGAGTTCCACAAGAGCCGAATGTGTATAGGTCGTCTGTGGATGCTCAACAACTACTACGCCAAGGTCTTCACTGGGAAAACTCGCGATAACAACACCATCCCGCTTGAGCAACAACTGTCGGTTCAGTACGGAAAGGTGTGCAGGCTCCTGCGATATTTCGATAGTCCGCTTGATCATGATGGCGACTCGATATGTTAATCGACGCCTCCATGCCAACGTAGTCTCTTCAGTTTCGCTAAACCATCACACTAGTCAAGATAATAATCGAGAGATTGAATCGTTTGTCTTACTTCGAAGAATTCAGGCACGGTAAAGACGGGCGGAGCCTCAAACAATCGCACTTGTCAAGCTGATTGCGGCTCCGCGGGAGTTTTGTTCTAACAGTGTTGAAGTCTCACCTAATCGCTATTTCGCTTCTGGACTTCTCCCAATGGGCTGACCCAAACCTTATAAGGCGCATCCGCTCCATTTGGTGCGTACGATTTGAGCTTAGTGGCAGTGATTCCGATTGCTTTGCGTTTGGAGTCCGGACGCAGATTTCCATTCTCATCCTTTTCTCCGACCGCCCTTCGCGCGTCCCAATGATGCATAAACTGAACCGTCTGCGGCTTATCGAGCTTGCAAACTACGAAGTAGTCAGTCTTGCCTGTCTCTTCATCCCGCAAGCAGATGGTCTCTCCAGCAGCCAGAGACACGATGAATCGCCCTTTTTCGGGATCATCATCCTCATTGACGGCATTCCGCTTTTCTTTACGGACACGCTGAGCCGCTTCAAACATCGAGACAACTTTTCCGGACCACTTTCCCTTGGCATCTTCACGGATTTCAATGTGGTGGTTGTTACCCCCTACGTAGGCGCGGTCTGCTCTGGACCGTTCGTGGGGTTGCAGTTCTCCGTCCTTGCCGGTATCCCGAACCCATTTTCGTAGCTCAGCATCCCAGCGTTTGCGATGAACGATCACCGGATCGGACATCGTACGCAGAAGTTTGACGCGACGAATGGGAACGCCGCTGGCCTGGCGAATCGCCCCCGCTGCAACGGCCTGCTTCAGTTCTTTCTCAGAGAAATTATCGGGGTTCAGGTAGTAACGCTTCTTGATATTGCCATCACGATCGCGCTCGATGTACTCGAACTCAGCCAGACAACGGCGAATCTGCTGACGGAGGTCCCGGTCGCGAACAAGACCGCTCTTTTCGGGTGGAGGATCGAGCAAAGGAGGAATGAAGCCTGGAGAATCTACCAACTCCAGGGCGAGTTTGGTCGCGTCCCGTTTCGATTTCGCCTTTCCGCCTTGAACAAGTTCTTCTGTGAGTCGTTTTACAGAAGCTTCTTTAGTCTCAAGTGCAGGCAAACGTAAATGTGCTGGCGAGAGGCTGCTCACTGCCTTCCGACCGACATACACATTTTCCATATTCGTTACTGGGCCGAACAGTGTCTCCTCGTGAAAGCTGCCGAGAATTTTTCGACCGACAGGGCGGTGTGAAACGACCAGCGGGCCGCGGATGTTCGTCTGCAGCGAATTTTCCGGCACCCCTTGGTAGTCACCGAAGATTTGCGACATCACTTGATGTCGGAACGCGTTGACATCTCCCCAAGGTGGCGGGAGGGGCTTGCGGTCGTCTGGCTTGCGATCTTGTTTTCCCTCTTTGATATCTTGAGCTATTTCTGCTTTTCGCTGCTGATGATGCGCCAGATCCTGAATTCGTGTTCGTGCGTTTCCGTCTTCGTCTAGTTGCGTTTCGATGGCAGGAATTCCAGTGAAGGCGATGGCCACAGCATCGACGGCGTGCTCCCGGTGATCTCCTCGATTCTTGAGAGCCGCCTGTTGGACTTCATCCGTAGACGCTTCGCTCGGTTTGATGAGTTGCTGGAAGAGTTGCCAGTCTTTTCGCAGCTGATGGGTGTAGGAACCAATCGTCACAAAGATTCTTCTCTTGCCCCCTTGAAGGTGAGATTTTTCATTCGGCCACAATGCCGACTGCAAGTACGTCAGCACCTGACGAGCAGCGTAAGCGGTGTCTGTCAGCTGGCTCCCTCTCCACTCTTGGGGGATATCGTTGCGGGAGAAGTTTTCCCATTTGGCGGTATAGTCCTTCCGGGTGAAGAACTCGTTCGGGTCCCCTTTGGTTGGTTCGTGTGTCTCCATGAATGCCATCGGGCGACTCTTTTCATCGAACTGGTCACCCCACCACTGTCGCGGTGTCCGTCGCCCCTTGTCCCGATTCGAGTTGGTGTAACACAAAACGCGATTGCTCCAGGCATTGCTCCCGCCAACCGCTCTGGGGACGATATGATCGATCTCCAGCCCCGTCCCTCGTGCGGCACTCCGAGGGAGTATGGGCTTCCCGCTGTAAGCGCACACATTTCTCTGCTGCCGGGCAAGAATGACATGGTCGATTGCACTCTGCAGCTGGTTGTGGCTGAGATTGTGGAACGCAGTCCCAAACTCGGGTTTGATGACATCTTCGATGATCTGCTTCCGAATACGGTCACGTTTCCGATTCAAAGCGAGCATCCAGTCTGCCTGCTTTTTGGATTTCTTCGCTTCCCGGGCAAACTCAATGACGATTCGATCCGGCTTCTTTCCGTTGTGCGCCCGCAGATGCGCGATGACATGACGGCGGACCTCGTGAATCGCTTTACGCACGACCGGATTGGTCAGCATCGGAGCTGGCGGAAGCTCGTTCTGATGCTTCTCCATGTAATGCTTGTCAGCTTTTGTGAGCTTCTTCGCTCCCATGTCATACCGCTCTCGCTGTTTGTCGGTGGCTGAGGATTGTTGATCTTCAGCGAACATTTGCCGAGCTTCAATTTGTGTGTGCCAGCGATGTTTGACGGGATTGAACTTCACGTCCGCCAGCCACTTCCAGCGGACCTTTTTTCTAGACTTCTGCTGAAGTTCGCAGACTGCCTCACACATGTACGGGAGAAGGTTCTTCAGTGCGGTCCGGGACAGATTCAGCCGGCGCTCCAGCTTGGGACGTGACTTCCACGCGTCGACCAATGAGTTGGCAGTCTCCGGGCTCATTTCCATTCGAATCGCGATTTCGCGGAGCCGATCGGCATCTTCTGGCTGTGTGGGATCACATTTCAGAAGGGCTTTATTGAGTCCATCCTTTTTGTTCTCAGGCCATTGATCCCAGACCTCTTCGCCCACCGCTCCGTGAACGATTTCCCGGTGGAACCAGTCGGTATTAATCTCCCGATCATCATCTCCATCAAAGTTGAGAGAAGGCCAGAAGTTCGAGGGAAGATCGGACTTCTTCAGAGTCTTTGTGTCGATTCCCAGTGCCTGCTTCACAGCTGCGATGGAACCCGATTTTTGTGATCGCAAACGGGCAATGACCTTGTCTCGTTCCTCGGGGGTCAAGGCACGTTCCAGGCTGTTTTCCGGAAAGCGAATTCGCAAATTGTTGACCGTTTCAATGACGCGGAAGAACGACGCGTGTCGGTCGGCAATGGGAACACAACGTTCTGTTGGTTCCAGATCACAGCGTCCCAGCGTACTGGTATTCCAATAAGTGACACGTTGCCCAAACAGAGCCCCTTGATGTCGCCACTTCGAATCGCGAACCGGATTGTCCAAAGCGACCTTGAGCGACTGGAGTTGCGAGCTATTCAGCTTTGAGAGGGCGCCGTCTTCTTCTGCCTGACGATTCCAAAGCAGTTCGAACTCATCCCGGATCATGGAGCGGTCGGCGTGGAACTCAAAACGCTCGTCTCCATTTCGCACGGGATCTTCGTACTGAGAAATTCCCCCCTGAGCACTGGTCTTCGGAGTGCCATCAGGTTTGGTGAGAACATGCCGTCGTTTGTCTCGCAAGTCGGCAATGAAGCGACCGAACGTGATGGACTGGGATTCCGTGACCGTTCTACAGAGTGCTTTCAGTTCGTCGCACGTTTCTTCGTACTCTCTGCGAAGATCTTTCTTATCGGATTGAGAATCATCTCTGGAAGTCGATCCCTTGCTGACGGGTTTTGACATTTGCTTTTGGAGTGTTTCGATATTCCGCTTCAGCACCTCGGCCTGCTTCTGATGATGAGCAGTGCCGTAAGCCTCCATCATTTGAAGATGGAGGTGCGACATCGCCTGCTTAACCTTCCCTTCGGAATCGAGATCGGCATCAAACCCGACCGCTCCGCGTCTTTGAGCGAGGTGGACAAGAGCACGCCCAAATTCATAGGGAGTGAGTGGACCTGTGAGGCCACGTCTGCGGATGTCCCACGGATCAAGCTGAAAGAGGTCTTTCAGTTCTGTATTGGTCGCTGGAAGAAGCCCGGCGTTTGTGAGAACTCGACGGGAGATTCGTTTTCTCTCTGAGCGACGAGCGAGATTGCGTCTCAGCGAGCGTTTTGCTCGACGCTCCTGATTTTTGGGGGCTCCGCGTTTGTCGTCCGCCTCGTCGACCCCAGCAGGGAAGACGCTGACGCCCGCCACGATCTCCTGTCTCTTCGTGTCGACCCAGGCACTGCCGACAGAGTTTGAGCCGATATCAAGTCCGAGGGCAATCATCAGGCATCTCCCGCGCGGGCCTGATCCACCTGCTCCCGAGTGAGGAGAACTCAGATCAAGAAAGCAAATGAAAGCGTGGCCCGCTGTAGAATTATTCAAAGATCAACTGAACACGATAAGCTGGTCTGAACGGTACACTCCAGTGCAAAAAGAGCTTCGGTAGAGAAGCTACTGGACCTTCGCAGGTTTGCTGCTAAAATTAAAAAGGGCCGGGACGCGAGTTTGGATACACAAGCGAAATGACTTTGGACATCGTTTCGACGCGACTATTCCGGATATAGTCACGCTCCCGGCGCGCTGCTTCTTCAAGTTGCTGTTGCGGTACATTTGAATCTTCTAGATTGTATTCAACGTAGTTTGAGTTGTCAACAAAAAAATGCATCGTAGAATCAAAAGGGTACAGTGTTGTAAAATCAAGGCGATATGAGACCAGTCCAGAATACCGTTCATTTGATTCTAGTTGTGGACTGTTTGCGGGAATGGATCTGTTGGAATTTCTGCTTTTGCCTTCTCGCTCCCGGTTCTTCCGAGGTTAGGAGAAGCTGGCAGTTGGTTGAACCCAGGGCGTCGCATCAATCTTGGTTGAAAAGATTTTCGCGAGGAGTTATCTTGACATCCAGTCTAACAGATCTGTTCCCGCGAGTTCTTCGCAACAAGACAGCTCTCTTCGGAGAGACTGATCGTAGGCACTGATCAACAACCACCGTAGCCCGCATGACCTGTGGCCTACGGTTTTTTTTTATTGACTTCAATGCTTTCTTACAGCTCCATTCTGTTTTTGTCCTCGCGATAACAAAGACTTCGGCCCCCTTTTTTATCCTGGACAACAGGACATCCATTAGTGACGGATGGACGAAATCATCCTCTTCGGCAAGCGGCAATTGAATTCTCCAATCCAGGGATTCACTCGCGATTACGACGAGAAGCTGCCACACATTGAGCGTGGGGATTTGCCACCGTTAGCTAAATTTTTTACCACCTTCTTCGCACTTAGTTCTGCCTAGCTGCCCCGCCGTTTTCTCGAAAATGCCAAGCGTCGGTGAACTCCTTTTTCCAGTCGATCCCCTGCGGGTTTTCTAGTTCCATGTGCAAAAACCCCATCGTTCAAACTGGTCTGCGGCTCGCTTACCCATTCAGATTGCGCAAGGCCCTCTAGAACATTCGATCGGGGCTTCAAAACGTGACCACTCACGCCACTTGATTCGGGGAATGTGAAAAAACCTTCGAGATGGTTTCTACTGAAACTGCGGCCGCTTCAACCAACGCTTTCGTCTTCAATAGGCGATTCCAGCGCGTTGATATACAGTGGCTTTCACGGAGGGTTTCAGTGGCCTCTGGAAGCTATTCGGCAAAACGCCAAGAGATACCGCCTTGCAGCAAGTTTGCCCAGCATTGAAAGGCGATACAGATGGCTCGGTTCGGTCAGGGGTTGGTTGCGGTCGACCTTCTCTCACTTCATGAAGAAGTATGGACATTGGTCACATTACTAGGAATTGTCCCAGCGGCAGGCACTGAGGATAAGTTCGAAAGGAATGTGAAGAACTCGGTAAACCGCTTGATCGTCATGATTCCAGAAGAGCCGCAATTGGCGAGCCTTTCCTTTCTGACTCGACAACATCTAGATAAAGTCAAAGAGACGCTTATTCAATGCCCAGATGATATGCTTAATACGCTGTCGGAACTGGCGGAACTCCTTCTTAAAGATGCGGCGAGAGAGCCATCCACACGTTCTGAGGCGGTGTCGAGACTACAACCAGAAACGGATTGGAAAAACGCCAGAGGCAACCAAGAGGCGGCTAGGGCGTGGTTGGACAAATACATCCCATCCCCTGATACGTTGGCATCGAATTCAAGCGATGAGGTGCGACCTTCCGCAGAATCTGGTAGTCCATCCAAGAGGAAAAGGAAGGAGGCAGGAAAACAGGTAACCGACGCTCTATTTGTCTCAGCGCTGCTTCACCATCATCAATACCACGATGGAGGTTGCCAAAACTACACGCCGATCAGCGTTCGTCAATTGGCTGGAACTCTTGCAATTTCTCCAGCCACAATCACCAGGCGGTTCCAAAAATATTTTCCCGGTAAGGGAGACGAGGCAGGGTATGACGTCTACAAACGTCACTGCTGTTCTAAGAATCTTGCAATCGTCCTGAAGCATCTTGAGAACCCCGGAGAATTTTCACGGATACTGGCGAACCAGAACCAGTACGCTGATTCTCAGAATTCCGATGATGAATGACCGGTGTTTCACTGTTTCACTGAAAAATGAAACGCCTTCCTACGGAGGATTTTGTTGTACAGCAGGAAGAAACCCTGCGATTCCGTGCTGTTTCATCGGCCAATGTCAAAAATCCTTGAAACACTGGCACTACTCCTGAGCAAGTCGCACTTCGCGATGAGCAAGAAAATCAGGAGGAAAACTGTGAGCAATCAAGGCCAAACACTATCGCTGCGCCCCGTCGATGCAGCGAAATCGCTGGGGATATCGCCCCGCACGCTGTGGGCGTGGACGCAAGAGGGAATCATCCCCCACGTGAAAGTTGGAACCGGAAAGCGGCAACTGACACTGTATTCTGTTGCTTCACTGCAGCGATGGCTTGATGACCAGGCGAAGGGATCATGCGGGAATGGGGGTGAAGCATGATTCCCTCTCCCGAGATGATTTTGGAGCAACTGGAGGGAGTCACCCAAATCGCTCGTGGGTGGAAGGCTTGCTGTCCAGCTCATGATGACCGTAACCCTAGCTTGAGTGTCTCGATTGGTGAAGACGGTCGAATCCTCTTTAAGTGTTGGGCGGGCTGTGAAGCGCAAGCGATTTGTACCGCTTTGGGAATAAGTCTATCAGACCTATTTCCTAGTGAGTCGAAAACCGAACTTCCTGCGTCTCGGCGAACAAAGCCTCACAATACTGGGACAACATTCCAAACTCTCCAAGACGGAATCAAATATTTGGAGCAACGCCATGGAAGACGATTTGCAGATTGGAACTATTACGACAAAGATGGTCATCCGATTGGGGCTGTAGTCCGTTGGGACAATCCTGATGGAAAGAAAGATATCAGGCCAATCTCATTGGTTGACGGCGTCTGGAAATTAGTTGGCATGGCTGCGCCACGTCCTCTGTATTGCCTTCCGGAGGTCGCCGACGCAGATTGTGTACTTGTATGTGAAGGAGAGAAATCTACCGACGCGGTTCGTTCTTTAGGGTTCGTTGCAACTACATCGGTACACGGCAGTAATGCGGCGAAGAAAACTGACTGGTCGCCTCTAGCTGGCAAAGAGGTGATCATACTTCCGGATAATGACGAATCCGGAGAACGCTATGCAGACGATGTGGCTAGTTTGCTGGGTAATTTGAAGCCTCCAGCGAGAATCAAAATCGCAAGGCTGCCAAACTTACCCATTAAGGGAGACGCTGCAGACTGGTTGGAGACAAACAAGGATCGATCACCTCAGGAGCTTCGCGAAGAGCTAAATGAACTTCTCGATGCTGCAGAGTTGGTTTCCCCTCCTGAAATAGATGTGAGGATCTCGAGTGAATTGGAATTCCAACATTTCCCAGTCGAACTGCTCCCTGAACCGATTCGAAGCCTCGTGCTCGCTGGTGCGAACTCCATTGGGTGCGATCAAACTTATATTGCGCTTCCGGTTTTGACCGTGATCGCCACCGCGATCGGAACAACACGAAAGATACGGCTGAAACAGGGGTGGGATGCTCCATCAACGCTCTGGACCGCAGTGGTGGGAGAGTCTGGAACAGCAAAAACTCCGGCATTCAAACTTGCCTTGAAGCCGATGCGTGATAGGCAACAAATCGCACTGCAACGGCACGCAGATGCGATGAAGGAATTCGATATCCAGCAGGAGTTCTACGAACGCGCTATAGCTGAGTGGAAGAAGAATAAAAGGAGTATCGAAAATCCTCCAAAGAAGCCAAAAGAACCAAGGGCAGAGCGTTGCCTCACACAAGACGCTACGGTTGAAGCGCTGGCCCCTTTGCTTCGTGACAATCCTCGCGGGATATTGATGGCGAGTGACGAACTTTCAGGCTGGTTCGGGTCGTTTGACAAGTATACCAGTGCGAAAGGTTCTGACTCAGCTCACTGGCTTTCGCTCTACAGCGGCGTAGGTATCACGATCGATCGTAAGTCTGGAAACCCGAAGACGATTGTGGTTCCAGACGCAGCTGTCAGTATCACCGGTGGTATTCAGCCAGGTATTCTTCGCAAGGCTCTGTCTCAGGAACATCGGGAATCCGGATTAGCTGCGCGGCTTATGCTCGCAAGTCCACCACGAATCCCCAAACGCTGGACTGACACTGAGATCGATCCTGCTTTGGTAAAGAGCTATTCTGTGATAATCGACCGGATTTTTGACAAACTTCATCACGAATCGGATGAGGACGGTCGTCAGAGACCAGTCATCGTTGAGATGACCCCAGAAGCGAAAATTGCATGGGTCGAATATTATAATGCTCATGCTCGAGAACAGGCGGAATTGACGGGAGACCTTTCTGCGGCTTGGAGCAAGTTAGAGGAAGTACCGGCAAGACTAGCCCTGATTCTCCATTACGCCAGGTGGGCAGCGGATGATCCAACTTTAGCAGACTTGAGCAGGATTGACCGCGAGAGTATGGAATCGGGAATCCGGCTAAGTGAGTGGTTCAAATACGAAGCGAGGCGTGTCTATTCCCAGCTTGAAGAATCAGAATCAGATCGAGCAAGACGGCGGTTGGTTGATTGGATCCGGCGTAAGGGGGGGGTAGTTACAGCAAGAGATGTGGTGACTGGCTGCCGGTGGATCAAAACAGCAAGTGAAGCGGACGATGCTCTCAATGGATTCGTGCAAAATCATCGAGGACGATGGGAGAATTTGCCGGCTAAGCGGTCAGGTGGAAGACCAACAAGGCAGTTCATCCTACATATGTCAGCTGCGTCAGCGTCTGCACAATCGACTGTAAGCAATTTGTCAGAGAGTTCCGCTGACGCTGACAGCGTCACATCAATGAAAACGTCACGTCGGTCGGAGGTGACAATATGACATTGAGTGAGCTGTTCTGTCGTTGTGAAGATTACGGAATTCGTCTTAGCCCCGTCGGGAAAAGTGGGATCAAAGTTGATTCACCAGAAGGTGCACTCACACCTCAACTCTTGAGCGACCTAAAGGAAAGGAAATTGAAGATTCGGGCACTCATTCCATTTGGTTGGCCCAGCGACGTCCCACTTCCCAAGTGGTGGCCTGAGGTAGCAGAATCCTTCCAAGTAGGTGTCTTGAAATCAGCCCGAAAAGAGTCCTGTTTCGGATGCGAATTCCAAGTTTCGGTTGAGTGGCGATCACCTGAAGGTTGGCTGTGGTCTTGTCCCTCGTGCGGACTCACAACTGGTCATTATCCAGTGGTGGGTTAAAGATGAAACCAAGAAGCGCTGAAGTCGTTGAGTCAGCCTTGGGGATTCAACGACTTCTGCTTCTCGGGTGAGATGCAATCTGCTTAATTGAAGATTGAATTGATCCCAAAGAACCAGCCAATCGGAACATTCTGACAATCACCCTCACATTCTGAACAGCTATCCACTGAATTCGGAATAAAATTCGGAACGTGAAATTACCTAGATTAAATAGGAGACGTTGACACATGGCATCTTTGAATCGGGAGAAGTCCGGCAGTTTCCGCATCCAATGGAAGGACAGCGGTGGAGCGCGTACACTTCGCATCGGCAAAATCCCCAAGAAAACCGCTGAGCATCTGCTTATGAAGATCGAGTGTCTGATTTCGGCAAAGGCATCTGGAATGCCGTTGGATCAAGAAACATCTCGATGGCTGGCAGCGATTGATACCAATCTTGAAGACCGACTGTTCCGAGTAGAGTTAATTTCAACTAAACGGAAGGCTCCGGAATCGATTCGACTGGGAACGTTCCTGCTGGCTTACATTGCTGGTAGAAATGATCTTAAACAGTCAACGAAGGTGGTTCTCGCGCAAGTCATCCGCGACCTGTTATCAAATCTTGGGGAGAACAGGGACATCAGATCTATCCATACAGGTGATGCGGAAGATTTTAAGCAGTGGCTGATTGGTCGTGGACTGGCGTCAACAACCATCCACAAACGACTCCAGAATGCGCGTTCTTTCTTCCTTGCAATGCAAAGGAGAAAACTGATCGAAGAAAACCCTTTCGAGGGCGTGTCAATGGCTGCTTCGGGCGTTCGAGATCGTCAGAGGTTCATTAGACGGGATGAGTTTTTTCAACTGATGGATGCGTGTCCAAATCATCACTGGAGAACGATCGTAGCACTGTGTCGGTACGGGGGACTTCGCTGCCCAACCGAGGTACTCTCACTTCGCTTGGATGACATCAATTGGGAAACCGGTCGAATGTCGGTCTCGGCTCCCAAAATGGAGCGTCATAGCGAGAAAGCCGTCCGCACTGTTCCACTGTTCCCGGAACTCAAGCCATTCTTAGAGGAGTCCTTCGAGCTGGCAACTGACGGCGCGGTTTACGTCGTGGATGAACGATTCCGAAAAGCAGCCCAAGGCCCGAATGGCTGGCTGAACGCCAATCTTCGAACCACTTTCCTGAAAATCATCAAACGTGCGGGGCTTGTCCCGTGGCCACGTCCCTTCCAAAATCTGAGGTCGAGTCGGGAAACGGAACTGGTTGAGCAATTTCCGATACAGGTCGTCACAGACTGGCTGGGAAACTCGCCAAAAATCGCGATGAAGCATTATTTGCAGACTACGGATGCACACTTTGAAAAAGCGACGCAAAATCCGACGACGCATATTGCCGAAACCAGCCGCACTGACTCGCAATTGCCAATGCCATCAAAAGCAAAAACCCCGGTGGTGCCGGGGTTTGCGACGAATTGCGAAATTCTGCGAATTCGAAAAGTAGCGGTGGAGGGATTCGAACCCCCGACACGCGGATTATGATTCCGCTGCTCTAACCGACTGAGCTACACCGCCAACTTGAACGATTCTATCAGCACTTTTGCCCCGTCCAATTCAGATATTTTCTAAAAATGACGGTCCTCCAGTGCTGACCCTCCCGGCGATTGCTCGCTGAGGGGAGGAGCAGTATGGCGTACTCCGATTCGATTGGCAAGTTTTCCGGCAAGATTCCCTGACCTCTTTTCTTAAGTCCGGGGAACCCTACGCGGACTCGCCCGAATGCGATACGATTTCGGTTGTTCCACCCGTTCTCCAGTGTTGTTCTGGAAGTGGTTTTGCACATTTTTGCAGGTGATTACCGATCGTTTCTTCACGAACTGTCGCCTCACCCGCAAAATAACCATGAAAAATGGTCCTGCTGTCTCTTCAGCCGAGTATTCGCCGATGTTATGGGAAATTGAGATCCAGCCTGTTCAGGGAGAAGCTGACCGGGAAGGTGCGCGCATCCTAAAAGAAGCCACAACCCGTGGATTCAGTTCAATTCGGACAGTGCAGGCCGCCCGATCTTTCTTGGTCGAAGGGGATTTACAAGAGTCACAACTGAATCAAATCGCTGGTTTTCTGAGTGACTCATTAGTCGAATCAACAAAAACAATTGCGTTGCCTATCACAGAAAATGTCGCTGAAGAGGCAACGTTGCTGAATGTGCTGTTCCGCCCGGGTGTGACTGACAACGTCGGGCATACCGCACTTGAAGCACTTCAGGGCATGGGCCTGGCGGTGACCGGCGTTTCGACCTCTCGAAAATACTGGATCAACTCTGATGCAGATCGGGACGAAGTCTCCCGACTTGCCCGCCGAGTTCTTTCCAACGATTCGATTGAGCGCGTCCTCGAAGGGCCTCTCCAACTGACCAGTCTGGCGATTGGCTCCGACTATCCGTTTGCATTGCAGCATGTCGCCATTCGAGAGATGGATGACGCCGCGTTACAACGACTCAGCAAAGAAGGTCAGCTCTATTTGAGTTTGACCGAAATGCAAACGATTCAGAAGTTCTTCGTGGAGTTGGATCGAGATCCGACTGACATCGAACTTGAAACCGTCGCGCAGACCTGGAGCGAGCACTGCTCGCACAAGACTCTCGCTGGACGGATTGCCTATTCCGATGAATCGGGAGAGCGCCAGTTCAAGAACATGCTGAAGGAAACCGTGTTCGCTGCAACACAACGCATTCGCGAACAACTCGGGGAAAACGACTGGTGCGTCAGCGTTTTCAAGGACAATGCGGGAGTCGTCACATTCGATGAAACCAACGATGTCTGCATCAAGGTCGAAACACACAATCACCCTTCCGCACTCGAACCTTACGGTGGTGCAAACACAGGAATGGGGGGAGTGATTCGAGATCCACTGGGGACCGGCCTGGGAGCGAAGCCTGTCTGCAACACAGACGTATTCTGTTTCGCCCCTCCCACGACTCCGTTTGACAACCTCCCTCAAGGCCTTTTGCATCCAAAAACCGTGATGAACGGCGTCGTTTCCGGCGTGCGTGACTACGGAAACCGCATGGGTATCCCCACCGTGAACGGTGCGGTTTTCTTCGATGATCGCTACCTCGGGAACCCATTGGTTTACTGCGGAAATGTGGCGATGATCCCTCGCGGGATGAGCGAGAAGAGTGTGGAAGCGGGCGATTACATTGTCGCTGTCGGTGGACGCACTGGACGCGATGGTATTCACGGGGCGACATTCTCATCCGCTGAACTGACGCATGAAAGTGAAGACCTCTCCGGAGGAGCGGTTCAGATTGGAAACGCCATCACGGAAAAGATGGTGATGGATGTTGTCCTGGCTGCCCGTGACAAAAAATTGTTCCGAGCAATTACAGACTGCGGGGCTGGCGGTTTCAGTAGCGCCGTTGGCGAAATGGGAGAAGAGTCAGGAGCTGAAGTCTGGCTCAATCAAGCTCCACTCAAGTACAGCGGCCTTTCCTACACCGAGATCTGGATCAGTGAAGCACAGGAACGAATGGTTCTGGCTGTTCCACCGGAAAACTGGGACGAGTTTCACGCTTTGTGTGCTTCGGAAGGGGTTGAAGCTTCGATCCTTGGGAAGTTCACAGACACTCAGCGTCTCGTCCTGAAGTACAATGACACGGTTGTCGGTGATCTTCCGATGTCGTTTCTGCACGATGGACGTCCACCGGTTGTTCGCGAAGCGAGATACCAGCCCATCAAACCGCAGGCATTTCGAATCGCTGAGTCGAAGCCTGCAAATGGTGAGGTGTTGAAGAAGATTCTCTCTTCTCTGAACGTCTGTTCGAAAGAGAGCATCATTCGGCAGTATGATCACGAAGTTCAGGCAGGAAGCGTCATCAAGCCACTCGTTGGGGTCAAGAACGATGGCCCTTCAGATGCAGCGGTGGTGCGACCAGACTTGAGATCAGATCGAGGACTTGTAATCTCCTGCGGTATGAATCCACTTCTGGGTGATGTCGATCCATATTGGATGGCAGCATCCGCTATCGACGAAGCTGTGCGTAACTGCGTGGCTGTCGGTGCGAATCCAGAACGAATCGCCATCCTGGACAACTTCTGCTGGGGAAATACCGAGCGACCAGAAACACTGGGGTCTCTAGTACGTGCCGCACTGGGATGCCACGATGTCGCGGTTGCCTACGGAACTCCGTTTGTCAGCGGAAAGGATTCGTTGAACAACGAGTTCTCGCATGAGGTCAATGGACAGAAGACCACAATCACGATTCCATCATCGTTACTCATCACAGCGATGGGGCAGGTAGACAATGTGGAAACATGCGTCACGATGGACTTGAAGTCCCCGGGAAGTGTACTGCTGCTCGTCGGAACCACGCGGGAAGAAATGGCGGGCAGCCATTTCAATCTGGTGACAGGTTCGACTGGCGGACAGATTCCAATCGTGGACATGTCAATGGCGTCGCGTCTGTTCTCTGCGATGCACAAATCGATCTCACAGGGGTTGATTCGAAGTTGCCACGACCTGAGTGAAGGGGGCCTGGCTGTCTCGATGGCGGAAATGGCGTTTGCCGGCGGACTGGGTGTCGATGCAGATCTTTCCGCGTTGACACATGATGAAGAGTTCCGGAATGAAATTGCCCTGTTCTCCGAGAGCAATACTCGATTCCTGATCGAAGTCTCCGAAACAAACCTGCCATTGGTACAGGCGATCTTCGTTCAAGGAGCATTGCCAAAGCCGACTCGAGTCGGACGGGTAAATGATGGTGATCGGCTCATCGTTCGAGGACGTGATGGTGAAGTGCTGATCGATGAATCTCTGGCAGAGTTGAAGCAATCTTGGCAGGCTCCGCTTGCTGGCTTCTAAGACGCCAAGAATTTCTCGCCCCTGTTTAAGCGGCCACTTGCACGTTAATTGCAGGAACCGCAGACAGGGGAAAATGCCATTCAATTTGCTGTTTAATTGAATCGTTGTGAGTCCGTTGTTTCTGCTTGCTGAGTTCCGATTTTGGGGTTCAACTCGCAGAAGCAACGGACTCTTTTTCATAAATTGAGTTCAGTGTGGTATCATGCAGTCAGGCGAATTTTCCCTTAGCATGGAACTGAGATTGAAGGAATCACAATGGGTTGGATGCGAGTTGCTAGTCGGTATCTTACGGTGATCGCTGTCTCGATGATCGCAGCGTCTGTTGGAATGGCTGAGGAACCGACGAAAGAGTCGCTGGCTGAGGTCAAAAAAAACGTGGACGACAAGAAAGGCGTTGTGGTCGATGTTCGAGAGAAAGAAGAGTGGGATGCAGGCCACGTCGAAGGAGCAATCTTTCTTCCACTGAGTGAAATGCAGGGAAAGGAAACCGACCAGTTCTTCGAAAAGCTCCCCAAAGACAAGATCCTCTATGTGCATTGCGTCAAGTGGATCCGTGCTCGATCAGCAGGACAGGTGCTTTCCCAAAGAGGGTATGAAGTCCGTGTGCTGAAACCTGGATACAAGGATTTGATCGAAGCAGGTTTTCCAAAAGCAAAAATGTAGTTGACGAAACCTGTGATTCGAATCAACTCGATCACCCCTCCAAAGCAAAACCCCTCGTTGAATCCGAGCAGGACTCAACGAGGGGTTTCTGATCTGAATGCTTACTGTCCGCCGGATTGCAGTTGAGCAGCGGCGACACTGAAGAGGGCCCCCTCCAGCAAGTATCGCTGGAAGAATGCGCAGGCCGCTTCTGGCATCGTGTATTGCAGGAAGAGAATGTCGCCCGGTTGGATTCGAATATTCTCTTGCTGATATCGCATCGCTTTCTTCAGATCGACCTCCAGCGTGACCCGCTTCCCATTCGGAAGAGTTCGCAGGATCGCGAGTCGGCTGGCACTGTTCGACACGTCGTGGTTCAGTGCTGATACCCCGCCGATTGACCGCGCCAATCCGGTTCCGCCGCTAGATCGACCTTCAGCGATCGAGATCGCTTCCAGCACGCCCAGATCGTAATCGCGAGGAAGTGTGTACTGTCCACCACCAAGAAGTCCAGCTGTATAGAAGACTTCTGTTTCTCTCGAGTCGATGAAGACAATGTCACCATCGTAGAGTGTGATTGACTCCTCGGTGATGTTAGGTTGCTCACCAGGACCGAGTCGAATCGGAATTCGAATGATGTTCGGGTTGCTCATGGTCGGGTCGAAGTTTTGCAGCATCGATCCCCATCCGAGATCACCACCGTGACCATAAGTCGCCTGCGGTGGACGTCCGTACTGAGCTTGAGGGGCCGGGTTCCAGGAGTGGCCTCCGCCGATTTCTTCCATCGCCGGTGTCGGTTCATACGGACTGTATTGTGCAGGAATGATCCCGTTGCCAGACGGTGCCGCCGCCACCGGTGTGGACATTGGAGTCTGCTGGACGCTGGAGAACGAGTGTCCGCCCACGTCGGCCTGCCCGCGATACCCACCGAATGGTTGTGGATTTTGCGCAGGTTGGGAGTGACTTACCTGATGAATTCCAGATGGATTCTGAGTCGCTCCCATCGGGATCCCCGGGATCTGCTGTGGAGGAACCGGGTATTGATTTCCATGCGGGAAGTTGGGATCGGCAACAGGTTGGGATCGGTTGGCAAAGTCACGAGGTCTTCGGCGAATCACGTAGATCACATTCTCTGCATTCAACCCAGGAAGTCCATTGACTCCTTCGCCCTCAGACAGGGCGTGCAACACATCGTTTTCATAAGCTTTCAGCGTAACGGTTTTTGCGGTGCCCTTGCCGGTGGTTCCAATGTTCACCGTACCCGGTTGCGAACCAGCGGAAAGCGATGCGTCTGCTTCCTGTCGAACGACAAGAACCCGGTGAATACGTGGACGTTGCAGGCTCACGAGAACCATCGCTTCGTCAGGATTCAGGATCTTGTGATCAACAGAGTAGGCTTTGCGAATGGCGAGTTCGACTTCGTGAAGCGTCATTCCTCCTACCTGAAGTGGCGGAATTTGAGGCAACGGAATGGTGTTGTCATCTCGAACCTGAATGGGATAGCCAACGGTCGGAGATTCTTCGATCGAAGCAGGCATATTGATCGGAGGTTCGATTCCAACGGAATTGACTTCGGTTGACTGACTTCCCAGAACTCGTGGGACGTAGATGGAAAGAACATCACCAGCCCCGACACGATGCTGATCTGGCTGAGTTCTTACCAGAAGGGAAAGGTCAATTGTTCGCTTGTTGTCACGCGAAGGACCTTCAAAATATTCCGGGAGGTAAGAAGCTGGCACACCCCGAATAGGCCGCATTGCAGTGCAACCCGAGGTGAACAGCAACAACAGCATCAAACACCCGATTCCGCGCATCAGTTGTGCGGATTCAGTGCGGCACGTTGCCTGATTTGAAGAGACTTTGCTCATCTTGCCTTCCATGGAAGATGTGCCCCGTGGGACCGAATTCTTTTCCGACAGTCGCGAGTCTTGAAAATCAACTGTGTGATTCCAGAACTCTCCATTGCCTTGCCTTGCTCTTGTGGCATCCACCATTCAGAGCGATCTGTAATGAGTTTTTTTCTGCTCAAACCACAATCTCAGGGGTGTAGGACATCACATTGAGATCAAACATGAACGAATTTTGAGTCCCTCGATGAGGCAACGCCTCACCCCCATGAGACTCGCATTAGTTAGGGCTGTCTTTCGCCCAGCTTTCCTGCATCATCTGAGAGTGAGCGACCTGGTTGTACGGGTCGTAAATCTGTCTTGCTCGAGCTCCGCCCTCAGCGTATCCCTGGAACCAACGTTCTGCTTTCGCATGCCCTTCGGGAGTTCGGGCACAATTTTTCCAATAATTGGCAGGGGGAAGAGCAGGGGTTTCGCCGTCTGCTCCCTGAGACACGTCTACAAATGCCTGGACGAATCCCGAGTTGTAATCGCAATCCTGACAGCTTCGATCACTTGCTTCACGCAGACAGGTTTTAGCCAGAGATCTCGCTTCGGAACTTGTGCAACGACCGTCCACGAACGGGCTATATTTCGGCTTCTTTTTGTAACAGCACATTCCGTGTGAACAAAGAAACCCTGACCAACTGCTCGACTGGCAACTTGCGCAAGACGCTGTGCCTTCAAAGACAGAAGCAGGTGAAGCCATGTTGAAATGCTGAAATCCGCCCCCCAGACTGCATCCGGAAAGCAGAGCCATCAGAGATAGCGCCAGCGATTTTGATTTGGAAAGCATCTGTTTTTCGGGATTCAGGTATTGAATGGAATTGATATTCACTTCATACACGTTGGACTGGATGTGATGCATCCTGCCCGTGGGGATTCTCCCTGTCCGTTATCGGCAATCGGCTCATTGGCAACGCCTGCAAACGTCGCCAGAGTTTCAGAAACAATTGAACATCGCGGAGCAACCAGACCGGTCACGCCAAGCCCCCCATTCCCCCAAAGATTCCCATGCAATCTGATGTTGCTGAAAACCGGCAATTTCTGCCATAACTCCCTCTTACACGGAGATTTCGATACACGTGCCGGTCACGCATATCAACGAGATTCGAGTTTAATCTGATTCGATGGAACCACCTTCACCAGCACTTGTCGAGCTGTTGAACGCCTTGGGTTTGGCGACTGCCACGGACCTGCGACGTTCAAGCGGGCGGGCGCGCCAATTGGCTCGGGGGTTGCCAGTCACAGATGGTGTCTGGATCGACGCACTGCGTCTGGCAGGAAAATTGACGCTGTTTCAGTCGAAGCTCATCGAAGCCAATCATGGTGGAGACCTCGTCCTCGCGAGGAAGTTCGTGCTCCGCAATCCCGTTCAGGTTGATGCCACATTAAGCGTTTATGAAGCTGTCACCCCCGGACGTCGGGAACCCTTTCTGATCTCAAGCATGTCGTGCGAGAGCGAAGTGGGTGATGCAGCGATCCTGCGCATGCTGAAGACTGTGAACAGCCTCGCGGCTCTTCGTGACCAAATTCCATCGCTCCCAATTGACAGCGTTCTCGAACGTGGACGGCTCCACGTGATGAGCAACATGCAAGCGGGAAAATCGCTCGACCGATTGCTGGTTCGCAGAGGCCGATTCCCGGAGTCGGTTGTACTGTCCATCGCGACGGAGTTAGTGAAGCAATTAGCTGTCGCTGAACCGCTGGCAATCCACGGTGACTTGCGAGTCGGCAACGTCTGGCTGACAGATCATGGAAACGTTGGTCTCCTCAACTGGGGAATGTTGAATGCAGTCTCCCCCGAAATCACTATTCATTCGCGATTTCCCCTAGGAACTTTCGACGGAATGGCTCCTGAACGCTTGGAGGCAGGCCATCTCGCCACGACTTCCAGCGAGGTGTACGCATTCGGCTGTTTGCTCTGGCAACTTCTGACCGGCCGGCCTCCTTTTACGGTCGCCGATCCTCTCGCGAAAATGATGTCCCACAGGTCGCGTTCCGTACCTGATGTGCGAACACTTGCACCGAGTGTCTCAGAGTCACTCTCCAAGTTGATTCGAAGTTTGACTTCGAGAGATCCGCACCGTCGCCCTCAGTCTTGGAGCGAAGTGGCACAAATGCTGGGAGGGGGAGCGCGATGGACGAAGCCTCGTCTCATGCGATTTGCTCAGCAATTTGAATCAGCGGCGCCACGAAATGTCTCGGAAGCAAAACCAAAGTCCAAGATCACGTCCCTCGCCGCCACGCTGTTAATTACCGCCGTCCTGGCTGGAGTTGCGTGGAATCGGGATCGATTGGGGTTGATGTCGTTAAGTCGGGTGGGGGCTGCGACCGCATCCAACAGCGAAGGCCAATCGCCCCCCTTGTCGAATGAAAAACTGACGTCAGATGTTGCCCTGAATGAGAGTGCAACCAGTTCTCCTTCCAGTTCTGCAGAGAGTGTTCTGGAAGCATGGAACGTACTGAACGAAGTGAAGCCGGCAGTCGTTGAAACGTTATCGAAATATGCTGAACTTCCCGCACCTGATCAAAATGGAGTGGTCACCCTCAGAAGTGGGGAGATCTACTCAGCTTCCGAATTGATTGCTGGGGAAGTGCTGAATTTGTTGGTGGATGGCGAGAAGCCTTCTGTCATTCGAATTCACGAAACCTCGCTGGTGCTCGAGGCAGATCATGTTCGACTGGACAATATTCGCATTGAATGCGAGCCCTCTTCCAATACCGCTCCACTTGCATCACCGATTCAACTGAGAAGCGAAACGCTGACGCTGAATCGCTGTGTTCTGAAGGGGACGGAGAACGCGCAGCCCCAAAGCTATCTCTCTTGGACACTTCCGGGAGGAGCGACTGCCAAGGCGGCCAGGATGCTCGCGAAAGACTCGATCTTGCTGGGGTCGGGACCAAGGTTCGAACTGAATTTTCCACTTTCCGGAGCCAAGTTTGAAAACGTACTGATCATCGGAAGCGGGGAAGTGCTCAAACTGAAGTCAGGTGTCACCGCCGGCTTGCGTGCTCCTGTGATCTTCAATGAGTGTACTCTGCGAGATTGTGGGCCCGTCGTCAGCATGCCCGCAACGAACGTGATGAAGGAGTCTGGCGTTTGCTCCGTTCAAGGGCAGGACAGCGTCATCGCACTCCAACAAGGGACTCCGATCTTCGGATTTTCCGAGGGCGTCCGCAAACTTGATTGGCAATCTTCCATCGAGATCGCGGCTCAGGGACTGGTGGTTGAGGTCGGAGGAACATTGGCAGGGGAATTCACCGCAGATCAGCGAGCCCCGTACGCGGAGCTGGCAAGTGACACGCTACGAGTCGATGGCTTGCTGTCAGGCGATTTTCACTTTGTAGGTGAAGCAGATGGATCACTCAAATCGCAAACTGTTGTGATTGATCACCTTCCGGTGCGTGTCTCAGATCGATTACCGGGCGCAGTTCAGGCTCGGCTCCCTGCCATTGACTAACGCCTGAACCCCGAGATTGGCTGATGCTTGCTCATGCAGGACCATGGGTGTCTGGAGCCTGACCGTCCTCATGTGTAGAGCGTCGCAATAGGATCCAGGATGCGAATGCTAAATCCTTGTCCGGTGGCGTTTTATCACTCTTCCGGGGCGCAGGGAAAAGGGGTAGCTGAGCGTTGTTGCCAGCACGAATACTCGGTAGAATATCAGGACGAACATGGCGACTGTGTGATTAAAGCGTAACGTCTTGTCCTGCGGCCGTTTACGAGTCTGATTCAAGGGGAGAGCAAAGCCCTTGAATGCGTTGAAAATCAACGTGATCAACTGAGGAGAAGACTTCATTGTCGAACGGATCGAACCCAGCTGATTCTAACCTTCCAAACGATCCTTTTGACGATGGCGATACTCCATTTGTCGGAGATGGTCGAGTCGAGGATTTGGACATCGGCGTTGAGATGCAGCAGAGCTATCTCACCTACGCCATGTCCGTCATCGTCAGTCGTGCCTTGCCGGACGTTCGTGACGGGTTGAAACCTGCTCAGCGCCGTATTCTGGTGGCGATGAACGACCTGAATCTGGGGCCGTCCTCCAGCCGGATCAAGTGCGCAAAAATTTCTGGAGACACCTCGGGAAACTACCATCCTCACGGGGAAGGGGTGATTTACCCGACACTTGTTCGCCTCGCCCAGGAATGGGTGCTTCGCGAAACGCTGATTGACAAACAAGGGAACTTCGGATCCATCGCGGGACTTGGTCCTGCGGCGATGCGATATACCGAAGCACGTCTGTCACATGTCGCAGCGGAGATGCTGGACGACCTCGATCGACAGACAGTGAACTTCGTCCCAACGTATGACCAACGTAACGAAGAGCCGGTCGTTCTTCCCTCACGTTTTCCGAACCTGCTCGTCAACGGATCGCAGGGGATCGCGGTCGGGATGGCAACAAGCATCCCGCCTCACAACCTCGCCGAAGTTGCGGAAGCGGTCAAGCTGGTCATCGATGATCCGGAAGCGACCATCGAACAGATCATGGGCGTTCTTCCCGGCCCTGACTTCCCGACGGGGGGGGTCATCTGCGGTCGCTACGGAATTCTTCAGGGATACCGGACCGGACGTTCAACTCTGACACTTCGAGCCAAGGTTGAGTTCGAAACAGAGAAGAATACTGAAGTCATCGTCGTTCGCGAGATCCCTTACCTCGATTCTCGCGATCGCATCAAATCCAAACTGGAAGAACTGGTCAAAGACGACAAGATCGAGGGAATCTCAAGGATCGTCGACTATACCGACCGCAAGACTCCCAGCTGGCAGGTCCGCCTGCATATCTACTTGAAGCGAGATGCTGATCGGGAAATCGTTCTGAATCAGCTTTACAAGTACTCGCCGCTCCAGACGACCGTCTCTGTGATTCTGCTCGCACTCGTAGCGAATCGCCCTCAGACGTTGAACGTGAAACAGATGGTGGAAGAGTTTATCCGCCATCGTGAAGAAGTGATTCGGCGTCGTACCGAGTACCTGTTACAGGAAGCCCGTCGTCGAAAGCACACTGTCGAAGGTCTGCTGATCGCTCAGATCGATATCGATCAGATTATCCGTACCATTCGCCAGTCACCAAGTCGTGCGGAAGCCAAGATTCGCTTGCAGCATATTGAAATGCCAGCGGAATTGGTGGCTCGAGCGCTCGGCGAACAGGGCTTCAAAGTCTTCATTTCCGAGTACGGGGAACATCAAAACTATTCTCTTTCCGCGAATCAGGCGGAAGCGATTGTCAGCATGCAGCTTGGTTCGTTGGCAAACCTTGAACGGGAGAACCTTCAAGGCGAGCACTCGAAACTGCTGGCTGATATCGGTGGTTACCTGCACCTGTTGTCAGACGCCGCTCACATCCGCGCTGAAATTCGCGGTGAAATGGAGATGTTGCAGGCGAAGTACAACTCACCGCGACGTACTGAAATCAGTGATGAAGAGTTGGGCGATGTCGATCGCGCAGACCTCATCACTGAAGAACCGATGGTGGTCACTCTCTCGCAGCGTGGTTACATCAAGCGGACTCCGCTGTCGATGTACCAAGCTCAGAACCGTGGCGGTAAAGGAATCAAGGGGGCCAAGTCGGATGATGAAGATCCGATCGAGCATCTCTTCGTTTCGAGCACACATAGCTGGCTGCTCTTCTTCACAAACTTCGGTAAGGTCTTCTGGCAGAAGGTCTACGACTTGCCACTCGCTGCACGTACCGCCAAAGGACGAGCGTTAGTTAACCTGCTCAACCTCGGTGAAGGGGAACGAGTTCAGGACTGCATCGACGTGCATGAATTCGATGATCAGCACTCCTTGTTGATGGCGACGAAGAAGGGGACCGTCAAGAAGACTGTTCTCTCCGCTTACAGCCGTCCGATGAAGGGTGGCATCATTGCGATTAAGTTAGACGACGGCGATGAGCTGATTGACGTTGTGAAAGTTGGAAATGGACAGGACGTTGTCCTGAGCACAGCAACTGGAATGACGATTCGCTTCTCCGAGTCCGACGCGAGAGCCATGGGCCGAAACACCCGCGGAGTGAAGGGAATTACCCTGAGTCCAGCGGATGCGATCGTCGGCATGGTGGTTGCCGATGATAAGACGACATTGTTGACCGTCTGCGAACGAGGATACGGCAAGCGAACGCCATTCGGTCGTGCTGACCTGGATGTCGTTGTTGAACAAGTCCCTGCGGATGATGATTCAACACCAGTTGCCGAAGCACCGGAAGTTGCTGAAGCTGACGAAGGTGACGAGTCATCGTCTTCTTCTGCGAGCAACATGCGATACCGTCGACAGCGTCGCGGTGGCAAAGGGCTGCGGGATATCAAAACGACTCACCGCAACGGACCAGTGGTTGGTGTGCTGGCAATTGAAGACGGTGACGACGTCCTTCTCATGTCGGCTTCCGGTAAGATTCAGCGAATTCGTGCAATCGATATCAGCGTGATCGGGCGAAACACGCAGGGTGTCCGCGTGATGCGAATGGACGATGACGACAAACTTGTCGGCGTGGCCCGGATTCCTGCTGCCATTGCGGAACCAGACGAGCAGTCTGCTCCCCCTGCCCAGGGTGAAGAAGCATCTCCTCCGACTGCGGAATAAAGTTGCTTTCGACAACCAGAGATTGAACTCAAGTCCGGTTTCAGACGTATGTTTGAGGCCGGACTTTTTGATTGCGAGAGGAAACTGACAGGTCTGTAAAAAAAGGACGCGAACCTGAAGTTCACGTCCTTTGAATTTGTCTCATCGAGAATGCGGTCCAGAATTCAGGAGTGTGTCGCTTTGAAGCACGCCACTGAAACGACTGCCTCCCCGAGTTTCGGATTAAACCGAGAAGCTGCTTCCGCATCCGCAAGAGCGGCTGACGTTTGGATTCTCGAATTTGAACCCACGTCGCTGCAGGTCTTCGTAGAAATCAACGACGGTGCCATCGAGGTGGAGGTCGTGATTCTTCTGAACAGCGACAGTCACTCCGTGCTGCTGGGAGAGGAAGTCTTTCTCGGGGTCTGAAGCGTCATCGAACCCGAAGCTATACTGGAACCCACTGCATCCGCCGCCAGCAACACCGACGCGAACGAAAGTTGTTTCCGGGAAGTTCTGGTCAGCCATCACTCGCTTAATTTCAGCAGCTGCCCGTTCGGTTAGCGTAATCATTGAATTTCTCCTTCGTCTATTGAGACGAAACCCTTATTGAAATCTCTCTCGCGATACGGACCTGCGAGTCAATTTTTGAAACCTGACGAGGAACCGAAAACGGCTCAGCACCGTTTCTGGGTTATCCCTAAGTTTAGAACGGTCCCCTGTCTCGGACAATAGACTTCCTTTGAGAAGGACTGTTTCCATCATTGTGACGGTTCAGACCCGGGAAGAGGTTCTGGATTTGAGGCAGGCGAGTATAATTTCATTGCATCGATCGGACCGAATTGGCAGGCAGAGATGCCGACGTAATTTTCCATAACTCAATTTAAGGTCGACCGTTGTGTCAAACAAAACTCGTCGGGGGCTTGCTTCCTGGCTGACCAGCACGCGCACTCCCGTATTTGTTCTTGATGAGCGACGAGTTGTGCTCGTCTTCAACCAAGGCTGCGAATTGCTGACGCAGTGGAACTCTGCGGATGTGATCGGAAAGGTCTGCCATTTCCAGTCTGAACCGAATCCAGAGTTGATCGAGTCTGTCACGAGCGCGCTCTGTCCGCCGCAAGAGGTCGTCAATGAGGAAGTCTTGATTCGGCGAACCGTGTTCACCAGACGGGACTTAAGGATCGTCGAACGTCAGATTCACTACTTTCCTCTGCTGCCGAACTCAGAGGAGGGGAGATCACATCTTTTAGGGATCATTCTCCCGTGCTCAGAGGCGATTGAGTTCGAGCCAGACTTGCATTTGCAGGTGAGCCGTCATCTGGCTGCCAATCATGTGAAATATGGGATCAAAAGACTTGTGACGTTGTCGCCTGCCATGCAGCGAGTCGCGTCTCAAATCAATATTGCAAATAAACTTAAGGAAACAGTTCATATCGCCGCCGAACCCGGATCGGGCCGAGAGCACGTCGCCAGAATGATTCATTATTCCGGGCTACAGAGTAGCAGCAGGTTCGTACCGGTTCGCTGCCAGACAGGATCTCACTATGAACTCGAGCAACTGTTGACCAGGATCGCTGATCCACTCACCGACCATGAGATCGGGACGGTGTATTTGGAGGATATCCAGTCACTTCCCGGAAACCTCCAACCGTTGGTTCTCCAATTGGTACTGTCGGGACGATATCGAGTGATTTCATCTTCGATCGCGGGGCTGGATGGTGTTGCGGATCAGCTCATCGGTCGTGAGTTGAGGAACCTTCTCACGTCCATTGCGATTCAGATTCCTCCTTTAAGATCGCGTGGAGAAGACGTCCCGCTACTTGCGCAACAGATTCTCGAGGAAGGAAATACGCCAACCGCTCCTCTCAGAGCAGAATTTGCGCCTGCGGTTCTCAAGGCCTTCCAGAAATATGTCTGGCCGGGGAATGTGGAGGAACTCGAACGGGTCATTTTGAAAGCCCGGCAGACTGCTACGGGAACGGTCATTGAGATGTCCGATCTTCCATTCGAATTCCTCGCAAGCGCAGAAAATCGGACGGTCAGACCTAAATCGCCCAGTGAGTCGCTGGATGATCAATTGATGGCTCTGGAGAAACGACTTATTCAGCAGGCGATGCTGGAGTCCAGAGAGAATAAAAGTGCTGCGGCAGAGCGATTAGGAATTCCGCGGGCGAAACTGTATCGCCGGATGGAACAACTTGGTTTGATCGTCAGCGACGACGATATCCTCGGTGATGACGGAGTCGAGTAGTTCTCACGCCGAGAAGTTGGCAAATGTGTCCCTTTCTCCGACAACAACATCAACTAGAGAAAATAGGAAACACAGATCACCTGCATGGTCGCATCGCAGTTCAGCAGATGTTGCCGGATCGGTCTTGTCCTGAATTCTCAAAGTACCGTAGACTCCCGCCCGCAAAGCGGAGATACCATTTCGAGTGGCCAGCTTTGTTTCTGCAGGATGTAGAAACGTCAACAGGTAAAGGCAGGGATGCCAATGACTCAGAAGCATCGTTTACAACTTCAGCCATTTGCAGGCTTTGATGGACGCTCCGTCGCATCCGGGTTTCTTGCAGGTGCGTTCCTCATCTGCTCGTTTACGCCTCTTCGAGCCGAGCTTGGAACAAATCATGAGGTTGATTCTGCGATCGTTCTGGTTGCTGTGATCTGCTCTCTGTTCGCAATGAAAATTTCTTCGAAGTTGACTGATCTCTTCGGGAAGTATCGATCCGTGCTGCTCGCATCTGCAGGACTCTGGACTCTCGCGATTCCGGAATTTCTACCACAAGCGCTGAAACTCCTGAGTCGGCTGTCGATCGTTGATCTCAATTCAATATTCGTCAGTTACCTGACAACGTTCGCCTTTACTGCAGCCTGTCTGGCGCCCATATTCGTATTGCTGCGATTGGTCTATCGATTCTCCGAGGACCATGGAGTGTCCAGTAAATGGCAGTGGCTCACTGGACTGGGGCTCTCGTTCTGTTTCCTTCCAGCAGTGGTTCTCCCAGTGTCAGGTACTGCGATTCTGGCTTGGACATGCATTGCGATCTGTGGCATCCTCGCCTTCGTTGAACTTACCTCGCCGCGTCGATCTGTTCGTATTCCTGAGGGAATGGTTGCGGTCGCCACGGTGCAGCAACATCCTCGATGGTCCAGTGCGATTACCGCGCTCGTGACAGGAGCCGCAATTTCTCTGACGGTCTTCGTCGCTGCTCAATTGATTCCAAGGAATCTGACTGGTGACATGGCATTACTAGGTGGATTGGTACTGGGGGTCAGCATGGCCGTCGCGAGACGGTCGATGCCACGCACCGCCAAGATTGTGGTTTCATCAAGTATTGTCTGTCTTTGGTTGGCTGCCTGGTTGGGAGCAGTGACTGCAGGATTTCCCTACGGAAAGCTCCTCTGCCTGCAGATCAATGCCTGGGCCAGCAATGTCGGGCTTCAATTCCTGCTTCGAATTGTCTTGCTCATGGCGTTGTTTATTCCGGCGGGCGTTTTGGTCCGACGACTGGTCGCGAATCAAGACGACTCGATCGGAAAGCACTGGCTGATCGCCCTGTCGATCGCAGTCGGATTTATCGCAGCACCATTTTTTCCGTTCTCAGTACGTGCATCTGCGATTTCTCTGATGCTCATTTCATTGGCTTTGGCAGCCTATTACTGGTATCTCGAGGAGTTCCGACTTCCGACCCGTCTGATTCACCGCATCGGAACGACCGGGCTGTCGATTCTGGCACTGTCAGGACTGATCTTTTCAGGAAACCTGGATCCCCGCCAATCCGAGCGGGTTCTGCTTTCTTCAGTTTCGATGGGATCGTTCCGGGCAGGTGTCCCTGTTGAACAATTGGCATGGTTGGACGACAGCCGACAAGTCGCAGACTTTACTTCCGACTCTGACTACATCAGTTTGACTCGCACTCGGGCAGCTCAGATCGTGATGCGGCGGAATGGTCTCGTCATGGGGACCTATTCATCGAATCCGCTCGTCAGTCCTCATCTGGCCGGTGATCTTCTCCCAGCGTTGATTCCACTCACGCTCCATGCGAATCCGGAAAACGTGCTCGTGATCGGGATGCATCCGCCGACCCTGATGACCTGTCATGCATGGCCACTGCGTTCCGTCCATACATTGGATAGCTCTCGAGCGGCGCATGAGATGATTCACTGGATCACCAAGAATCCGGAGATGGGGCTGAATCTGGATCAAGGTGCTGATTTTCAATTTAGTTGCGTCGAACCAGCAGTCGGACTAAGAGCTAAACATGGTCAACTTTACGACCTGATTACCTGTCCGATGACGCATCCAGCGTCGACATCTACTGACCAACTGACAACGGCGTTCTATAAGCAGGTGAAATCCAATCTTCATCCGAATGGAATCTTCACCCAGCGTGTGCCGTACTTTGATCTCGGACCTGAAGTCATTCGGGAGATCACCAGTAACCTGCAGTCCACCTTTGGCGAAGTCCGCGCCATCGAATCCGTTCCGGGCGAACTGATCTTCGTTTGCGCTGCAGAACATCTCCCAGCGATTGATGTCCCATTTGTAGACCGACTCAAGGCTCCACAGGTTCGATCATTGCTGAGCGATGCGGGATGGGACTGGTCAATTATTCTGGGTCGAGGAGCGCTGGATCACGACAGCCTGAAACAACTCAGTGCTGTGCGACCTCGTTCGGTGTTTCACAATTCAACCGGGCTCGCATATCGCCTTCCGCTTGAAATTGGACGCTGGGATGCAAAGTTGGACGCGACTCGAATTGAGCTCGCAAAGTTTGGATCCACGCTGCGTGCAGAACTTGGCGAAGGAGAAACGAGCAAAGAAGTCACCGAGCGACTCGAAGACATGAACCTCACGTTTGAGATCCAACGCGATCACCCGAATGACCCTTGGGCCTATCGCGGTGCTTTGAAGGATCGACTTCAGAAACGTCCTCGGACCGCAATCGTGCAGGTCAATCACGAACTGAAGCGAAAGATGGACCCGGAAGACCAGAGACGAAAGGATTACCTGGTTGCACTCGGACCAGCAGCGAAAAGCGAAACACCGTCGAACGAAATGATTGAACAGGTACTTCAATTCCAATACCCATTCGATCCGTTGGTCACACCGTTCATTTACTTCGAAGCGGCCAACCTCTTCTCGAGAAACCCTGACTCAACGACCGAACAGCGGCTCGCCTGTCTTCTCCACACGATTTACTTCAGTGCGGGTTACGATGAATCGGTTCGCAATGTGTCGGATGCTCTAGAACTGACGGTTCGTGAGGACCTGACATTGGCATCATCCGAGACGCGTTGGGACCTCACAAACTCGCTCATCCAATCAATGGCACAGCGATGGCAATTGAGAATGGCGACCGGGAAAGTTTCAAAATACGAATC
The DNA here is from genome assembly GCF_051466335.1 of Planctomicrobium mucosum. Classification (NCBI taxonomy): domain Bacteria; kingdom Pseudomonadati; phylum Planctomycetota; class Planctomycetia; order Planctomycetales; family Planctomycetaceae; genus Planctomicrobium; species Planctomicrobium mucosum. The sequence goes on from NZ_CP195793.1 coordinate 363,299, forward strand.
GGCTGACGTTCAAAAAAGCCTGACAGCGATCGATCTGGGGATGAAGTATCTCGAAGACCACTACGCCGAGGCCGGGCTAACCGATTTCGAATGGAAGCAGCGTAAGTCGGTCATCGAGAAGGCACTGATCAAAAAACTACGCCAGCACAGAAGCGAACTCGCGTTGCTCGCTCCATCGGAACCAAACGTCAAAGCTTCGAAGTGAAGGCCTTGTGAGTGCATGAGGGCGGCGAGATCTTCGGGGGATTCAATGAGCCAATAGAATGGCCTTAGCCCCACATTTTTCAATGAGAGTCGCTGCGAGGTCCCGGCGAAACTTCGCTTCCGTTGTATCGCCGGGAACTTCGACTGCAATGAGGATATCCCCGTTTTGAAGTGACTGCTCATAGTAGTCCATTGCTTCCGATTCAAATCCCCTGGAAGCCATCAGCGAAGAGTATGTTCCGAGCGCCGCTAACCCAGCGAATGCGCCAAGAACGAAAAGTGCAGCACCCCCAGTGCTGAGAATCGTCGCAGCTGCCACGCCTCCCAAACCGAGGGCACTTGTTCCTATGGCACTGAGCAACTTGCTGTCGGATTCCCTGTGAAGTGGATGCTGCATCTCCTTGGGGAATAATCGTTCCTTACTCTCATCGGAGCAAATGACGCTGAGTTCCTGCCAACTGAACCCAGCTTGTTCCAGGTTCCTGACGAGCACGATCGCCTGATCCAGAGATGAAAAAACTCCCGCTCTGACTGGATAGTCATACATTGTGAAACGCCTTCACAGCACTCAAGTAGATTTTTCAGCAGACAGAGCGAGATTCTGGAACTGTCTTCCGCAGACCGATTGTTACCAAGGTTTCATCTTCCAACCAACGATGAAGCCGATTCCGAAGCACCACAAAGCGGCAACTTCCGGTTTCTCTCTCGCGTACTCTTTCAGATAACAAAGGGTATCGTCGACGATATTCACTTGCCCTTGCGCTGCGGTCCCCGCAGCACGCTGGACGTTACGGTCACTCACCGAGGAACCTTGATTGACCTGTGCTTTATCCATTGCCTTGTCTCCTGAAATTGAAACCGAAATCCAACAGGTAGGTAAACTATTCTGACGTCAGGTAGGGATGAAAATCTGCTCTGCAAATGGGAATTGAGTCAGTCAATTCACTCATCGTCACGTTTAAGAATGTCGCGAAGCCACTCGATGTTCTCTCTCAGCTCCTTCTTTGACCGATTCAGACATTCCCCTGCTCTTGTCAAGAACTTCACGCTGACTGCGAGGAAAATGACACCGATTACCAAGGCTCCGACTGCGACCAGGATTTGTGACACTTCCACTGACAATGAAGTGTGGGTGTGCACAAAGTTCGCAAGCGCCATCAGGATCACCGGAACGGCTCCGAGAATCGTGACGGCACCAACCACGCAAACGACAAGGCCAAACTTCGCTTTGGACCAGAACTCTGTGAGATCAAGCGTGGCGAGTTGTAGTTGCAAGTCCGCCAAACGGAGCAGGTCCTGAGCGAGAGTCGCTGCGTTATTCCGCGCGGATGCATAGGCGTTTTTGGGGCGTCCGTTCAGGTCCTCCTCTTGATAAGCAGCCCCGCTCCCACCCCGATCGCCAAGGCCAGTCCGATGCTGAAAACCGGATACTGTTTGATCCATTTCCCAATCTCGCTCTCGTATCTGGAAAACTGCTCAACAGCTGAGTTCAGCATGACAGCTTGTTGTGATGGCTGTTGAGGTGTTTGATCTTTCCGATTGCCCACGTGAATCATGATCAGTTCCCTGACGACGGTTTGGTGGATTGAAAGTCGTTTAAGAAGGTTGAACGGACCTGCTGACTGGCGTAGTTCAACCCCGCTTTCACCAGAGCGTTCAAAGCAAATGCCCCAAGTGACAAGAATATCCCCTGAGTGGCCTTCTGCTCGGTCGACTCGACGACTGGCTCAGGGGCGTGTTCAAGGTATGCCCGCGAAACGTCCGGGTCCAAGTAGACTTTCTCTTCTGTGGCTTTCGACTTCGATGGAACCAGCATGTATCCCAGTGCCACGATCGCCCCGATGCTCGCGACGGGGTGCCTGGCAACATAGTACTTCCAGTCGAAAAGCTGAGCGGTGTCTGAATGCAATCTTTCGACGTCATCATTCAAATGCCGACGAACCCGCCGCATGCGGAATCGAATTCTCTCGATCTCTTCCTGATCAACCATTCAGTCACCCCGCACTGTTTCGTTGAATACGAAAATTGCCTAGCTGCGATGCCACAGATCGGAAACCTGTTTTGGAATCGCTCGCGAGATCGATTCGGCAATCTTGTCAGAGAAGCCATCAAGTTGTGCGAATCGCGAACGGGAACGAGCAGGTGGCGGCGCGAGCATTGTTGATGCGAGTCCAACCCCGAGCAAGAAGCCCGCAGCAAAGACACCGCACATCACTTCCATAGGTCGCTGCTCAACAAGGTCAGACGCCCATTCTTCGACTTCATGACAACTGTTGCTGAGTTGCTCCTGATACTCGGAAATCCGAGATGAAGGTTCCATGATCATTACTCCTTGAAAGGAAGAAGAAAGATGCAGCCGAAACACCGAGGTCCGACTCGGATTCAAGCTCGTAAGCCAGCCCCGCCCTTAGGCGTTTCGCTGTGAACGCATCATCAAACAGACCATGATGCCTGAGACAATGCCCACACCGAAGGCAGCCAGCACGGACTCTACTGGTCGAGATTTGACCATTGCGCGTGCTTCTCCGTAGCCCTCTTCCAGTCGTTGACCGGCAACGTTGTAAGTGTCTTGAAGCTGCTTGGTTGCGGTCTCATAACCTGCGCTCACCTTCTTACTTGCGGTGTCGTAGGTTTCTTGCAGCTTCTTGCCAGCAGCGTCGACGAATTGACGCGCGGTTTCTGCCGCCTGCTGCGTGACCTGTTGGCCGTTCGAAGCAGCGTGCTGCAGGAACGACTCAATCTCGCGTCGGGACTGTCCAGTCTTCTGTTGAATGATTCCGACGAGCTTTTCTGCGTCTCCCTTAACCTGTTGGAAGTCGTCGTCGGTGAGTTCTCCCCAACGTTCGCGAATCATGCCAGAAATCTGCTTCCATTTACCTTCGAGTTCTTGTCGCGAAATCATGTTTCGTATCCTCAGTTGAGCTTCAGTTAAAGCTGTTGAGTCCATACGCCCAAAATCGTTCCGTCATTCATTTGAAAAACGCGTGGACCGTATTCTGAGCCTGTTTGGCAAAGTGTGTGCCGAAACAGCATGACAACTCGCTAAGACCCCCTCTCCAATCTCCCTAAGAGTAGTCATGGCCAGAGTTACTCAACGTTCGGGAAGTCGCTGACAGGAAATCGGTAAACGAACGGATGCAGAGCTTGATGATTCATCAAAGATCAATGAATTGGTTCTGAAACCAATTCACTGCGATCCTGACGCGGTCGAAAGAAGTGCAGAAGAGAGAGGACTTCACGGAGCACAGGAAGCACATCATAGGTCTAAACTGATGCAATCCGCCAGGATTGTCCCTAGCCGATCGCCCGCTCCCTGTCTACGACAAGGGACCACCAACCGACAAGACTTCCAATAACAATAGAGAAGTCGATGCCGATGAATGGGAACTTCGCATTCAGATAATCGGGTAATCACCGTGCAAAGGGGAGAGATTCTTTGGGGTGAAGCTGGGACCTCTCTCTGGAATCGACCGTTTAACTTCCAATGAATTTGCCCGGGATGGTCGTTAATCGACCATGCCTTCGCACATAATGCGTTAACAGCAGATATTTTAGGAAATTTTAAAAACTGATCTGGACAGGTTCAAAAGATTCGTACTGGAGCACAACTCTTTAGATGAATGGGGTTAGTGCGAAATGGAGAATCGACCGAGAGCGATAGGCAGGCTTTGCTCATCGTACAGCGGGCACGCGAGTTGCTTTGTCGCATCTACACAACAACGATGTCGACAATCAAATTTCGCGTCAGCGATCTTCTGGGAAACTCCGCTCATGCACGGCAATGTGGGTACTGCGATCGTCAATCAGACTTCATCAAGCGAGCGAGATGACGTCTATCTTCCGACTCAAGAAGAAATCCAGGCTGCTTGCGCGGAAATTCAGGCGACATGGACGGAAGCCGAACGAGCCCGGCGACTGCGAGGACAAGCAGGTCGCCAGCGGAATGTGACAGTCACCGCGAAGAGATTTGCACGGTTGTCTGTTGATCGGACTGGTCGAGATGGGTGGGCTGCCTAATCGTAGCGACTCGTCAAAACTAAAACTCATGAAAAAGCACCGTATCTCGTGGCGAGAAGTCGCTACGTGACGGTGCTTTTCCCGTTTGTCGCATGGAGTTGCCGCTGATTCGCTTCTAACTCTCCTCTCATTCCGTGCTTGCGTTCGTTTGGGCCTCGCGATACCGTTTTCTGATTACGGTTCTGCGCCAGTTAGGGGTGTTGAAAGATTTCAATCCCGTCGTGCAGCAGCTTCAGAATCCATTTCTCGACGCCCTCAGGAGCGACATGGAAAGCACTAAGAGTAACGCCACGATTGTTCGCCTATCGATCATGATGTTCCTGCAGTTTTTTGTGTGGGGCTCGTGGTACGTCTCTGTGACCGGCTTTCTTCAATCGCAGAACATGTTCGATCTGGTCGGTGCTGTGTACACAGTTGGACCAATTGCAGCGATCATCGCTCCTCTGTTTCTCGGTGTGATTTCGGACCGTTTTTTCGCCAGCGAACGCGTACTCGGCACGCTCCACCTCATCGGTGGTGCATTGCTGATCGCCGCTCCAAGTGCCGCTCAGGCATTCACTCTTCCATCCGCCCCAGAAGGGGCTGGTCTGTTCTACGAACTTGTCCTGCGTGACTTGCCGGCCTACGTCCAGCCATTCAGTTTGTTGCTCCTTCTGCACATGCTCTGCTACATGCCGACTCTGGGTCTCACAGCGAGTCTGTCGTTCCGCAACTTGAACAATCAGGAAAAGGAATTTCCTATCGTTCGCGTATTAGGCACATTGGGTTGGATTGTCGGCGGGATCGCCGTCAGCTTCCTCCCAGGCAAAGATCAGTCCGAATACCAGTTCTATCTGTCGGGTGGTGTTTCACTCCTCCTGGGTCTTTACAGCTTCACTCTGCCACACACTCCACCTGAGTTGAAGGGGAAGCCAGCGTCGGTTGCTCAAATTCTCGGACTGGACTCCCTGAGCCTGTTCAAGAGCCGTTCATACAGCGTGTTCATTCTGAGCTCGTTCCTGATCTGTATTCCACTTGCTGGCTACTATTCATACGCCCGTTCTTACGTCGATGCGTCAAATGCGATCGTTAACGGAAGTGCGACGTTTACAATGTCCTTTGGCCAGATGTCTGAAGTCTTTTTCATGCTGGTCATGCCACTCTGCTTTGCTCGACTGGGTGTGAAGTGGATGTTGGTCGCTGGGATGGCAGCATGGGTTGGCCGTTATGGTCTGTTCGCAGCAGGTGCTGATGAGAAAGTGCTCTGGATGATTCTCGCAGGGATTATCCTTCACGGGATCTGCTACGACTTCTTCTTCGTGACAGGAATGATTTACGTTGACAAGCGTGCCCCTGCAGCAATTCGAAATCAAGCGCAGAGCTTTCTGGTGTTGATGACTCAGGGACTCGGTCTGGGAATCGGTGCGAAGTTATTTGCGGCTCACGTTCGAATGCAGACTGGTGCAGACGGGGCTGTCGACTGGAAAACTGTCTGGATGTATCCGGCCATTTTCGCTGCGGCTGTGATGGTGTTCTTTGCACTGGCGTTCCGCGACGATTCCAAAGACGCAAAAGTCGAATAGTTTCTTTCCCGTCGAAAGTGTGACGGCGCTCAGATTTGACAAAGGGTGGGAGAACAACTCCCACCCTTTGTTGTTTTTATACCCGGTAATTGAGATGCTCTGAGTGCCCGATTACCATCAGGCACCCTAAGAGATGGTCGATGCTCGCGAACACTCTTCAGTCCTTTGAACTCAAAATTCAACGAGTCATCTCATGCGTTTTTTTGTGAAGCGGGATCTGGATGGCTTCTTCGGGCTGTTCGTCGACAATCTTGTTCAACTGCTGTTGATTGTCGGCCTCTGTGTCGGGCTGTGCGGGATTCAAGGGGATTTGCTGTACGGAGTGATCCTTCCGGGTGCTGCGATCAGCATTCTGTTCGGGAATCTCTTCTACGCGTGGCAGGCTCATCGACTTGCGAAAAAGACCGGGCGAGACGATGTGACCGCTCTGCCGTATGGAATCAATACCCCCTCTTTGCTGGTCTTCATTTTCTTTGTGATCAAACCAACGTTTGATCGAACCGGAGACGCCGAGGCGGCGTGGCGAGCCGGGTTACTAGCCTGCCTAGGAAGCGGATTGATTGAACTTGTTGGCTCATTTCTCGCGACCAAAATTCGCCAGACAACTCCTCGAGCAGCGCTCTTGTCTACCTTAGCTGGGATCGCGGTCGGCTTCATCTCAATGACATTTGCATTGCAGATCTTCAGTAAGCCGCTGGTCGCATTGCTCCCGTTGGCGATTGTTCTAGTTGGATTATTTGCTCGAGTTCGTTTCCCTCTCGGCCTGCCTGCGGGGTTGATTGCGGTGTTGATTGGCACAGGGGTGGCATGGCTGATGGTGGCGGTGCAACGAGTTCCCGGCGTTCCTGACTGGCTGACATACGGTGCTCAGAGTCCCGGCGCGGTGACAGCCTCTTTCGAGTTCATCAAGTTTCGACCTCCAGTCTGGTGCTTGGCTGCGATTCAAAAAGGGATTACTGAAGTCCAGAATTGGGGACCATTCCTCTCCGTTGTGATTCCGATGGGGATTTTCAATGTGATTGGAAGCCTTCAAAACATCGAATCTGCAGAGGCAGCAGGCGATTCGTACCCAACGACTCCATCGATGGCAGCGAATGGATTGGGAACGATTGTCGCTGCACTTTTTGGAAGCTGCTTTCCGACGACGATCTATATCGGGCATCCCGGTTGGAAGGCTCTGGAAGCGAGAGCAGGGTACTCCACTCTCAACGGAATCGTGATTACCGTTCTGGGATTGTTTGGCCTGGTTGGTCTGGCATCCGCAGTGATTCCGATTGAATCCGGAGCCGCGATTGTGCTTTGGATTGGAATTATCATCACCGCGCAAGCCTTCCGGGCCACTCCTGAACAGCATGCTCCTGCTGTCGCAATCGGCCTGTTTCCAGCGATCGCAGCATGGGGAGCAACAGTCATGATGGGGGCAATTGGTGTCTCTGGCGGGAAGAACTTGCGTGAAATCGTGACTCCTGCCCCGGTCATTGCTGCAGCCGTCGCAGTCGAAGCGGAGCCTTCAACATCTGAAGCGAAACCCACTCCAGTGCCGGTCGCTCATCCGAATCATTCCGTTGAAGCGAACGGATTCCTTGTTCACGGTTTATTACTGATGGAGCGAGGGTACATTTTCACCTGCATGATTCTCGCTGCTGCGTGTGCGTGTTTGATTGATCGGCGGTTTGGAGCGGCTTCGATCTGGCTGCTGATTGCTGCGGTCTTTACCTGGCTGGGGTTGATGCACGCCTATCAGGTTTACGATGTCGCGTTTGGTGCGACGCTCGATTACCTGTTCCGCTTCCAGATCCCCGAATCGGGAGGAACGGCCTATCGTGCGGACGACATCGCAATTGGCTATCTATTGAGTGCGATCTTCTTTTTTGCGATTGGGGTTTGGGCCAAAAATCAACCCACTGATGCGGAACACACGTAAAGCGATGAGGTTCGGGAGATCGGCGATGGCGCAACCCCAAAGGAGTGGTTGCAGCCTTGTCCGTAGTGTCTCACCGAACCCCGATCGCATTTATGAAATTCAACGGCAAAACACTGACTCAATCCATTACGGTTCAGTTCGCCCTGAGTCGCGGAAACGGAGATCCGCTTCTGGTCACGTTGAAACCATTACCGCTCGGTTTCAACGAACGGCTTCGAACTCGCGGGATTGCGCCCCCCGTACCGCCGACGAAAATCGCCCGCGATTCCGGAGCGAAGCCGATTCGAGATCCGAATGGGATCGCGATCACAATGCTGGACAAGCTTGATCCGGCGTTTGTGGAAGCGATGGAACGATATCACCGCTGCGTGGCCGTCTTGTCAGTAGTTGAGTCGCTGCGTGGTGATTCGCAACTGACTTTCGATTCAGAACCGCCGACGTCCAATCGTGGCGAGGACTGGATTCGCTTCGCTGACTCGCTTCATGAAGAAATGGTGGATGGTGGATTCACCGCGGGCGACCTGATTCGACTGTTCAAAGAAGTCTGTCGACTGAGCAATCTGCTTGATGAGCACGTCGCTGTGGCTCGAGGAAATTTCTCGGACTCCACCGAAGGGACTACGGGTTGAATGAACCGGCACCTCTGAGCCGGTCACTCGAGTACTGCGTCTTGCGTGTTTGCGAGCGCCTCTCTTTGACAGAACGGCAATTCTACGACCTCGATACCGCGGACCAGTTGCGTTATCTCGCGTATGACCGATTGCGTCTCGAAGAAGAAAATTCTGCCAATTCTCCGCATTAAGGTACGACCATGAGTGATCTGACGAGTCTCGATGGAATGAATGGAAACGAGTTGACTGCCGATCAAATTCGTGCGGTTCTCGCTCAGATCGACCTTGATGTTCTCAATCTGGTTCGAGACGGAAAGCTGTCGACATCGAAGTACAGCATTGGTGGAGCAGGCGGACAACAAACTGATCGTGCGGCCGGTTTACGGGCGTTACTTGAAGCACGTGATCATTATCAACGTTTGCTGAACTCGCAACCTGGATGGACTCTCTCGCAAGCTGAGTTTTAGAGCGGACGAGCCGTTCCGTTTGTCACTCGCAAAAACGTTCTCCGGGAGAAAAGATGAGTGCCATACTCACGCAGATCGTGAATTCGGATCTGCAATTGATGTTCGCTGATTGGGGGAAACCCGCACGGTATGACATCCTCAATCGACAGTACAACGTGCTGACAGGTGTCGTCGATGAATACGTGGAGAGCCGCGAAGTCACTGTGATTGCTCTGCGGCGCCGAGAGCGGAAACAGACCGAAATGTCTGCCAGTTCCACTGATCTCGAATGTCAATTTCTTGTGCCAGATTCGATGTTGCCGAATCGGATTCCGCTTTCGAATGCTCGGTTGGTGCAGGGGGGCGAGACGTTCGAGATCTGCACTGTTGCCGAAACGGAAGTCACTGGCCTTGTTCTGCTGAATTGCGTTGCGCACATGAAACTGGATTGACTATTTCCGTTTGTCGCTGATGGGGAGCAAGAGGCATGCGAATTGAAATTGATGTGACAGGTGACGCTCCGGAACGGATCCGGGAACTCGCTCAACAATCGGCGAGCGAAGCAAGAGAGCGTTTGATCGAAGACGCGATGGCGCTCACATTGACTTCGGTGATCATGCGGAATCCAGTCGATACTGCGAGATCGCGCGCAGCGTGGGTTCAATCGCTCGAAGAGTTGGGGCGAGTACCACCAGCAGGATGGGAGGGACCACATCCGATAGCAGTCAGTGAAGGTCGCCGCCTGGGAACGCTGAAGAAGATGGACTCGACGGACGTAACGCAGATCAATGCTACCAACTCGGTGGATTATGTGCGTTTCCTGGAATACGGGAGCAGTCGAACTGCACCGTTTGCCATGGTCCGAGCGGCACTCCAACGAATCACACATTCGCTGAGTCATCTGTTCCGGCTGTCGTGAACAGCATCAAAAACGTCGCAGTCTCTTACTTTTCGCCATGATGCGGTTCACCCATGATTTCTCATTTCGAATTGAACAGCGTGCTTCAGAAGGTGTGGTCCGCTTCGATCTCTCCGGAAATTCCGACGCAGTACCCCGGCACATCGTTAGATGCAAACTCACTACTGGACTGGTACGAGTTCTGGGTGACTCATTCCCATCAGCTACCGCATTCCCGAACTGGAGTGGACTTTGTCGAGTTGCTGATCGATGTGCATTGTTACTCGAGGAGAAATGAGAAACGGCACGTTTACGCGATGGCAGATGACGCCTGCAACGCACTCTCCGGGCAGTCCTTCCCCATCTCTCTGGCCGAGACTGCCACGACGTCGACGGTGGCAATTCGTTTGCGAGAAGCGGTTGTGCGAGATCTGACCCGAGAGATGAAAACGGATCCGAAACTCCCCCGACAGCATCTTGTCGTCTCATTCAGTGCGCGAGTTGAACAGTGTCCCCTCAGCTGATTCATGAATTTTGATCACGCGACACGGGGTTTTCGATTTCCAGAAAGAAGGTGAATTCATGGCAGTTTCAAATGTGACTCGCAATTTGCGGGATGGTGAGCTGGTGATCAAAGATGGCGGAACGAAATCGTTGACCGTGCTGCTCTCACAAGGTGACCTGACCTGGACTCAGCGTCAACAGACGATTGAAATCAAAGATCGCGGGTCGATTGCCAAAGGTCATATTCGCAAAGGGGACGATGAATCGGTCTCGATCGCGTTTACCGCTCGATGGACTCAACTCGTCGGGAGTGCTGCGAGTTCGAGTGACCCTCTACAGCTCTATGAGATGCTGACGTTTCAGGAGGGAGCGGGTATCACCAGCACCTCTGATGCGGGTCTCCAGGAAACTCTGACATTTCAGTTTTTCGTGATCGATCCTGCGGGGGTGGCGAGCGAAAAAATCACGTTCTCCAATGTCTACCGCGAAACGCTCACGATGTCGGAAGGGGAAGAATCCAACTTGATTTCGTTCAGCGGGAAAGCGTTCCAAACGACTCCCGTTGTGTCACGGGTGTCAACGTAGCCCGGCGTTCGCTACTGCGAAGCTGGAACTGAACTGGAATCGCTTGCTACTAGGAAGGTCTGCTCATGCCGCAGGTTGAATCACTGACAGTACAGATCCTCGGGGACAGCTCCGACCTCCAGCAGGAACTGACATCGGTCGCAGACCAGCTTGATGAACTGGGAACACGGCTGACCTCCATGTCCTCGGGATTCGACGGTCTCGGATCAACGATGCAAAGTTTGGGGAACGTCGTCGGTCCGTTGCAGTCTATCGGTTCTGTGGTGGCGGCCCTCAATCAGCAGATTCAGCTTCTTTCGGGCCATTCGGTCACATTGGATGTCAGTCCGGCATTGTCCACTTTAGGCCAGCTCCTGCAGGCTGCTCAAATGACAGCGGCGCAATTGGCTGCTCTCAGCATGATGTCTCTGGGAGGAGGTGGCATGCCGGCCGTCGGAGGAGGCCCCTCTCCGTTGAATGTGAGTGGAAAACTTCCTACCCGAAATTTCGCCAGCGGAGGTGCGGTGATAGGCCCCGGCGGAATTGATCAGGTCCCTGCCAGACTGACCGCAGGTGAATACGTGCTAAATCAGTCGGCGGTGGACGCATTGGGGGTCGATCTACTGAACCACTGGAATGCGGGCCGATTTGACGCTGCAGCCACAACAGAAACCCGACTGCAGCGAGTCGTTCCCACGATTCCCCCTTCGCAAACCAGAAAAATGCAAACAGGTGAAAGTCACACGATGTTCCGAAGCGAATCGGCACCGGTGCAATCGATCGCGAATTATGGGGGGATCCAGATTCACGTTCAGGAAGCGGGTGATGTGTCCGACCTCATGCTCGATCTCAGACGACAGGGGATCGGTCTGCGGCATCGGCGGGGCTAGAGGCTCTCTCACCCAAATGTGGCGTTCAGACGGCGATAATCGCAGCGTTTGAACGAGATTTGGCCATCATTCGCCGCCTCATATCCCTGAGATAAGGGCTAGCCAGGTTTTCCGTACGGCAGTGCCGGACCTCGTCGCTCGTGGGGCGACTAACGTGGATTGCCCCCTGCGGGTGCCGATGGTTCTTGGAACTAAACGATCGTGATGCCCGGATTCATTTTGTATTCAGCAACAGATTGCATTCGACATGTATGAACTTGCCCCGACTCTCCTTAATGGAACGATAGTTGTGGAACTTCCTCAACCAATCCTTTCCTGCAGACTGCATGATCGATGGGACTTCATGAAGTTGAAAGTTCCTCGACAGGACGGGGATCATCTTGCCGGGGCATCGCGCGATGGAGTGAACATCTCGCTGGAGGGGCAGATTGGGAGCCACGCGGGAGAATTGAAGGTCGCAGAGTCGTCGATGTTGGAGTGCGTGGACCTGCTCAGGGAAGCGTTGCGATCGACTGATGAACGGGGCTTCTTCTTGGGAATGTTTCGAGATGAGGAGGGAATCTATCGGTATTTTCAACGCTGCTTCACGAACAGTTTTGATGTCGATTTCTCCAATCCTCGGATCTACTCCTATTCAGTGGTGATCCATGCGGGAGATCCTGTGCTCTATGAAGGGATTCCTGTCACGATCTGAAGGGCTCGCTGCCGAACGTCACTTCTTTCTCTTTGAACAACGGGCCCGAAATGTCTTTCCAACGCCGAATCCTCCATCACGGACCGTCTCCCGCGGCGATCCCACAGGTCCTCTCTCTGTCCGCCATGAAATCGTGTTGGTTCGAACTCCATCGTCAGGGGGGATGCGGTGCGGGCGAACTGGTGTTGTCTGATGACTTTGAAGCGCGGCACGACCTTTCTCCCGGAGACTGGATCAGCTTCGACTACTCCACCGGGAATCGATGGTATCTGGGACGTATCGAAGAGCGTTCGGCAGAGTTGCCAGCACGAATTCGATATCGGCTGGCGGGGATGGGAATCGAACTGAACCAGATCTTCCCTGGTGGCTTTGGAATGGGAGCGGATGGCCCAAAACCGCATCGGTATGCGGCCACCGATTTGTTTCAGGAAGACCCAGACTACGCGATTGAAACCGTTGATTCCGTGAGCGCAGCTGATGAAGTGGTCCGATCGCTGATTCAGAACTACGTCTCCCCTTCCACGCATATCCAATATGTTCCATCGCTCGTTGAGTCCCCGCTCCTCACTTCTCCTTTGCAGAGCTTGAAGCTGCGAGGTGAAGAATCCGTGCGTTCTCTGTTGAAGGAGCTTGCGACCCGCGCTCAGTCAGCGAGCTGGGGAGTCGATGCGGAGGGAAGATTCTTTTTTCTTCGTCCAAGAACAACGCTGCTCCATACATTTCAGGAACAGCAGGACCTGACAAAACTCGCAGAGACACGGGATTTGGAGTTCCTGTTCAATCGCCTGCTGCTGACGGGTGACTATGTGTACAACCCGCCGCAGCATTCGGGCGATGTGGCACGTCGAGTCTATCGCTGGCGTGGCAACTATTACGAACCGACGAGTCAGGCACAGTTCGGAAATCGGCGACTCAAAATCTGGCTGCCGTGGATTCGAACTCAATCCGACTCTGTCGCATTCGCAAAAGAGTTCTTTCGAACTTACTCCCAGCCGCACTCCCGGTACTTCATCGAAACTCAGGTGCAAAGTGAACTGCCAGTTCCCTGGTTAGGAGAAGTACGGGTGCTCGATCGAGCAGGAACCGAGTTGGTTCGTTCGCGGATCGAGACGATCCGAGTGTTGTTTGATCATGCCCCGCGATTTCGGATGGAGCTGGGACCGGAAGATCCTCGATCGCTGTGGCCTGAGCCGCCGCAAGATGAACGATGGGAACTCCCTCATCGACCTGTCAGCGCAGGAGGAGTCGTCAGCATGCCACCGCCTCTCCCGACAGGGGAGGGTGGAGGTGGCAATGGTGGAGACGGAACCTCACACAACGATTCCGAAGGGGAGAGTCTCTGGAGTGAATGGGGTACCAGCTGGGGAAGTCTGGATGATTCCTCGTTAAACTCACATGATTCTGACAGCGCACAGGACCAATCTGTCAGCGACATTGCTTCAGATGACCGGACATCGATGGATTCGACGGAGGCGCCCCCGGATTCATCGACTGATGAATCGTCGAACAGTTTAATCGACGATTTCGACGACAGCGACGGGTTGTCATTCACTTCAGATTTCGATCCATTCAGTTCTGATGTGCCGGAAAGCAGCGTTAATGGACCTGGCTCATCGAGTGAAACTTCGATTGGTTCGGAGGATTCATCCGCTTCGTCTGAAGCGATTGAGGAATTCACGTACGACTTCGACTGAGCTATCCAGTCGGCAGTCAACTTCAATGCCGTCCATTCCTGGTAGCACTTTTGATTTCATAAAGGATTCTGATGTTCTTTCATCTGGCAACTGATGGGACTCGTCAATCCGTTCCCATTGAGAATCTGTATGCTGGAAGTGAACCGACCCCCTGCTGGATCATCGGAGGCGGGCCTTCGCTCAAGCGAATTGCAGTTGACCAGATCTCTGCTTCGACGGCACCGACTTTCGCTGTGAATCTGGCAGGAACAGGACTGCTGCGTCCGACATTTTGGACAAGTTATGACCCGAGTTCCCGCTTTCACAAATCTGTCTATCTCGATCCAGGTGTCACGAAGTTTGTGCATCTCAGTCGCGCGATGGATCTTGTTCCCGAGACGACATTGAAGGTCTGTGATTCACCAGCAACATTCATGATCGACCGGGAGAGTCAAACGGGATTTCACAACTTCCCCGGACAAGGAAACAGTCCGATTACAGATTGGCAGGATTCTCTCATTCAGGCGATTGAAGTCGCGTATCGCCTCGGATTTCGGGAGTTGTATCTCGCAGGATGCGAACAGATGATCTGCCCATCGCGAGCTCTCATCAAGCTCGCTCGAAAACACCAGGTGATCTACCAGAAGGGTGAACTGCTAGGCTCTTTTGTGACCCGGTGTGAGCAATCCGGCCTATCCCGATCAATCATTGAGAACTGTTCAACGAACGATCAATACCATTTCGACGAGTCCAAAGATTTCGCCGCAGCGATTCAAACGGATGGACATTATTATCGGGTCGTTCAGTCCTTAAGACTTGCTCGACGATCCATGTCACTCGCCGGTCTGAAAATCGTGAGTGTCACGCCGGGGAGTCGATTCAACGATTTCTTCCCGTACCGAACGGTGCCTCAGGTTTGCCATGAAATCCTCTGCCGCCATGGGAATCCGCAACTGGAAGAGACGCGGGGACGATACACTTCAGGACGTTCTCGAGTTCCCGAAAACATCGCTCCGATGCAGGATCTTCGTCCGCATTTCTGGCGTTCCACCGCATCTCACAAATGTCGCCCCGAAAAGCCGTCAATAAAAAGCAATGGCGGCTCCAATGAAGCTGTGCAGAGATTAAGAGCGGCAATGCAGACAGTTCCGGAAACCCGAGTTAATATCGATGAAGAAGGGAATTGAACACGCGTAAGACCGACAGCCGCGAATGCATTCGCCTCGAAATAGAGGCCTGTCATCATCCCCCCATGTGATCGCGTCACAACTGCTTCGCCCGAGGGCATTCGGACTATCGAGGAAAATCTCGTTGCGGGGGGGTTCTCTTGCTTCCGTTTTCGATGGCATCCATAAATCCACTGAAGGCATCGTTCAGGTACGGAATTCTGGACTCAATCCGAGCAAGTGGCTGTTCGATGCTTCCAAACACCGAGACACGAATCCATCGATCTCCAACGGCCTTGATGAGTGGGCCGAGCAGCGGGATGCGGTTATTCGCCATGGAGTAAAAGTCCAGATCGAGCTTGCTGGTCTTGGTCCCTGCATACCCAATCGTACCTCGCCCCACCAGATTCAGGGCGTCGCCAAGTAACTCGATATTTGTGAAATCGAAGAGTTCATCATGAATCGTGAAATCACCATAGGCGTAGCTGAACGCTGCATCGCCGGGGCGTGATGGGCGAAAACTGAGCGTCGTAAAGATCTGCGCGAAGACAGGAAGTTCGTAAAGCGCAGCAGGGGTGATCTGTATCCATCCCTGCCCGGTCGTCTGCTTGGACGAAGTCCCTTTTCCACTCGCTTGCAGAACGCCCGTCACCTTCCCCATCAGCCGCTGTGAGTCGATGTTCTGTTCTTTTGCCCAGAGCCCCAGTTCGGCATCCTTCAGCGTCATATCGAGTTGATAGGTTGTGTTCTTCGCTTCGCTGGCAAATCGGACGTCAGCGTCGAGGCCGATCTGACCACCGTAGGTATCCGCTCGAAATTGCTCCCGATGGTAAGGGTTACTCTTGCTGTAAACGGGCTCCTCCCCAGATAAGCGAGGCATTCCTACCACCAGCCTCTGGTTCTTGTAGAGAAACGGACCTTTCGCTTTCGAGAACGTCAAGTTCAACGCATTGAATGAAGCGATCTCCGCGTAACCTTCCATCCAAAGATTCTGCCCGTCCCAACTTCCTCGATGAACAAGATTCCCGTTCACATTCGAGAGAATGACACCCGCATAGACTTCATTGTTTTTCAAAGCAGTCATTGCAGACCACGAAGCGGTGATCATCGCCTCCTGCCCCTCCCACCCCTTCATTTCCAGTCCGACACTCAGGTCAACCGGCCCTTTCAGATCGATTGTTTTCAGGGCGTCCGCCAGAAGTGGGGGGACCGCGCGGCGGAGTTCATCATCTGAATTCAGCTTGATGATGTGTAGCTTGCGTTCATCGAGAAAGAGCCTCCACGCGACTTCATCGCTCGGGGTGATGTCAACAAAGGCGGAATCAGGTGTTGCTCCATCAATCAACAGGTACGTGCCATTGTGATCCCCGTGAAGGGAGTGAATTTTCAATCGTCGATCCGCCCACGCCAGCGTTCCCGAGACATTCTGCCACTGATAAGGGAGAGCGTTCGCCAGGAACTGGCCGTGCGTCCAATGGATTCCATCAAGCTTGACGTCGCATTCCGTCCCGGGAGACCAACTCACGACCACCTGCTCAATGTCGATCAAACCTTGCAGATTGAAATCACTCCAGACCGATTCAAGGCTGGGACGGGCCGTAACACACGCTCGCTGCAAGTCGAAGTCCAGTTTCGCCTGAAGAACATTCATCTCCAGAATGAGTTCTCCCGGAGACTGCTCGAGATCGTAGAAACCGCGTCCTTTCACTTGTGTGTCGCCATGCTTGCCGCTGACATCGTTGAAAATCCAGGTGTCTCGTTCTAAAGGATTATATGTGAGCCTTCCCTTGAGGTCAGTCAGGCTATAGGGAAACCCTTTGTAATTCAGAGTGCCGCCACTGAGGTCACCTTCGAGGCAAAGCTTCACTTTTCCCTCTGTTTCGCCTCCTCGAACAATCTTGACCAGAACCGACTCCGCCATTCCTTGAAGTTGCAGCGACTCCAGAATCCTCCGAATTGTCTGTTGATCCTCTCGCTTGAGTGCGCTGGGAATATTGTTGTCGTAGGGAAAATTCTTGATCTGTAATTGGAGATCAATGTCACGCTTCGGATTCGCGAGATCAATCACTCCCGTCGCAGTGACGGGATAGCCACTCGCTTCGCCTCGCATCTCAATTTCGAATCCGGTCCCGTTCTGAGAGATCTTTCCGTTGACGTTCTGAACAGGAAGCTGGAAGTAATCGCACAGAACCCGACAGTCCTTCGCCGCGAATTTACTAATGTGATATTGAAGGGCTTCACCCGGATTTTTTGCGAGTTTGACGTCGACATCAAACGTTCCCGAGGGACTGAGCATGTCGTACGACTTCGCCATCGACCCCCACAGGAAGCTGCGGACTCGTTCATCCAGCTTCAGTTGTGAGGCACGCACCTCAAAATCCTGAGACCAGCCAGCCAGAGTTCGCTTGGCCATGCCGTCGATGTAAAGAGTGCTTGGGCCATTCGCAGCTTTGAAGTTTTTGATCAGAATGACTTCCGGGGTGATCCGGAACTGCCCGGAGAGATCGTACAGCGGAAGCGGAAGGAGCACTTCCGATATGTGTCCATGATCAATCGTTCCACTGATTTGATAATTCAACGGAGAATTCTTGGACGGCTGGCTCATTTCAAAATGCAATGAGATATCAGCTCGCATAATTGAGTTGTTGATTTCAACTTTGACACCACTTGGACTCGAGCCATCTCCAGAAACGGTCTGAACGGGAAGCGTCGTTCTGGTCTGCGCGAGAATGGCAGCATTGGTCTGGCGAATCTCGGCGAGATGGCCGAGCAGATGGGGCTGAAAGCGACCCGCCAAATCCAACAGAGGGTCGGCGAGGTGGATCTCGTTAGCTCCCCCTTTGAGCGACCACTCACCGCTTTGGGTGTCAATTTTCCCTGCGATGCTCACCGGGCCAACAGTGTCCGCGACACCTGTCCCGGAGAAGCTGTAATTCTGGAACGATTCGGGTTCGAATCCAAGTTGGATTCCTTGCAGTTTGACCACTCGCATACTGCCATCGAATGGAGAGATGCTTCCAATTCGAACTGTGCCGTTCTTGATGATCCAGCTTGGGGAGACAGACGATTTCGGAGGCTGGATTTTGATATCGGCCCAATTCCAACGCTGCGCTTCGTTGCGAACAGCGATGATCTCTGGCGATTGAACGGTAATCTCTCGCACGACGAGGCGCCGATGCGTGTGCAGTATTTGATTCTCAATCTTGATGACAATTCGAGGGACGCGGACCAACTCAGAGCCATCGTTTCGAGACCTCAGCAAGAGGTGGGTCATCTCGATGTGTGCGGTGTCGACCAGCCGAACTGCTTCGAACGTCGCATGACAATCAGGAATTGAGCGAGCGAGATGCTCGCGGATCACGTTGGCGAGAAGCTGATCTTTCGCTGCCCACCAGCGCGCAGCGACTCCGCCGATAGCGATCGTTCCAACCATCGCTATCAACAACATCCAATGCAGGGTGCCTCGAACTCCGTTCCAAGTCACCAGGAAAACTCCGTTTATCCCTTTTGAACTCTCCCCGAGTTCAAGACTTGCGAGATTCCCAAGGCCGTTAACACCAGAAGCGGATACTCCGCTGGAAGGCGATATCGCAAGGAACTCACAAAGAACAAGTGGATCAGTGCGAAATAGAATACCGGACCGGCAAGAATTGCCATAGTCCAGATTCGCCCAAGCACTTGGGGATTCGTTATGCGCTGGCTGTCGGAATCAAACCCGGTGAACAAACGAGCAGTCCCCCATACAGCGAACGTTATCATTGGGAGGGAAAACAGACTGATGATGAACTTGCCCCACCACTGATTGAACTGGGCGGCATTCGGCCACGGACTCCAGTAGCGAAGTGTTTTGAGCCACGCCAAATGAAGGGCTCGGCCGGGGTTCTCTCTGGCGAACTGCCATGCTGCCTTGCGGTAATATTGATCGACTTCGTACTCATCCATGCGACTCATCAACTGATCACGATCAAAAAAACGCATGTCACTGTCCCCATTTGCTTCCGGGTTCAACCCGTCATACAAACTCGGCCCCATCCAGAAGGTGGTGAGCGTGAAATGACCGGTGACTTGCTGGTTTCGAACTCCCCAGGGAAGGAGTGAGAGGACCATCGCAGCGACGACAACTCCACCAGCGATGACACTTTTCAAACGGTGCGGCGCGGTGATGATCAGGAGCGACGCCAGAATGGGAGCCGCAAGAATCCAACTGGGACGCATCATTACCCCAGCGGCAATCGCGATTCCCGTAATCGCTGACTGAATCAGAACGAGTGGAAGCTGGACGGATTTCGCGTTGAGAAGTTGAAAAAGCTTGTGTCCTGCCAGAAGACTCCAGAGCAGCGTCACACCAAACGCTGTTTCGCTCAGAATCGTCTCCGTAAAGACGATTAGCACTGGAGAGATTGAGGCTAATAACGCAGCGATCAGTCCTACTCTTTCATTAAAGAGATTTCGCCCCAACCGATAGACCTGCCAGCACGCGAATGTTCCGACTACTGCGAGAAACAATCGGGCCGCAAAGAGCTTGGGCCCGAACAGAGCGACGGGAATGGCCAGCAGCGCTGGAAAACCCGGCATCCGTTCTGCGTAACGAGGAGGCTCGTGAATGGAATAGGAGTCACCGGCGACTATTTTCTGTGCCAGCTGCCAATAACCTTCCGCATCTCCTTCGATGAGAAACGAACGATGCCAGTGAAAATCGAGCAGGTATTGCAGGCCACACGCAGCTAACACCCTGAGCGTCAACGCAATCAGGAGAATGAGCAGGAGAGCTCTGGGAAATTGACGAGATACGGAACTGTCGATCATCACGCTTCCATTGCTTGGAAATGCATCATTTCGTCATGGATCGAGGGATTGCAATGCACTTCAATCGGCATTTTTTCTTCGCTGATTGTTGTATCTCATTCTGCACAAAAAAGTGTATGCTGCTCTGATGCCTACAATGGAAAGTTACCTGAAACCGGAAGTCATCCGCCACGTTTCGCGGCTCGATCTCCGAGCGCGCTTTATTGTCGAAGGGTTTCTGAGTGGCTTGCACGCGTCCCCTTTCCAGGGATTCAGCGTCGAGTTCAGCGAGCACCGTCGCTATTCCGAAGGAGACGACCCCCGGGGAATCGATTGGCTCGTCTATGCGAAAACGGACCGCTATTACGTTAAAAAATACGAAGCGGAAACAAACATCACCGGCTATCTGCTCATGGATCTTTCCGAGAGCATGGATTACACATTCCGGCAGGAGATGACGAAGTTCGATTACTCCATCTGCTTGGCTGCGGCGCTGGCATACATGATGGTGCATCAACAGGACCCTGTTGGCCTCGTCACTTTTGACGAAAAAATACAATCGAGCCTTCCCGCACGGAGTAAACGTTCCCAGCTGGGGAACATTCTGGCGCTCCTCTCCAAAGCGCGTCCCACGGGTCAGACCGACATCGCAAAATCGTTGCGTCAGTTTCAGCCAATGCTCAAGCACAAGAGCTTGATCATGCTGTTCTCGGATCTCCTGACCGATCCAGCCCCGGTGGCGGATGCGATCCGGATGCTGCGATATGCAGGGCATGACATCATCATTTTCCATGTACTCGACGAAGCAGAGGTGCACTTCCCATTCGATGGAATGTGCGAACTGCGAGATCCCGAAACCGGCGAGAAACTGACGCTCGACGCAGCGGGCGTTCGCGCGGACTATCTGGACGCAATAAACGGTTTGCGAAACCAATACAAAGACGCCTGCCGCTCGGTCGGGGCCGATTTCGTGCCCCTCGATACCAGTATGCAATTTGATAAAGCACTGGTTGAATATCTTTCACAACGCCGCGCGAGATTTTAGCCGCGGAGTCTTTACGGCAATGTTCGACCGAATCATATTTTGTCTCGCGGTGGCGTTCACCGCAATCAATCTTGGTGCGACATTGCGACTTTGGGCAGAGATGTTTCGTCCCTACACTCTGGGGGAAATCCAAGAACACACCATCAATTGGACTCCAGTTTATTGCCTGGCGCTCATCGTGGCCACATCCCTACTCGCACCTGCCGCAGTCAATGCTCTCCCCAAGAAAACCGCCGAAGCCGGCCGAGCGATCAATTGGGTCAATGCGATCTGCATCGGAACCCTACTTATCGGTCTGGCGTTTCTTCTACCGGGCAAATGAAACGGCAACTGAGTGGCTTACCGGTCGTACTGAACCTCCGAGCCACGCTGCGTCGCGTCGACCTTCCCTTCATGAAAAACGGTATTTCCGCCGACGATCGTCTGGACCGGCCAACCTGTGAGTTCAACTCCGTCCCACGGCGACCAACCGGATTTTGTGAGTTGATCTTCGTTACGGATCGTTTGCTTCTTATTCAGGTCGATCAGAACCATGTCAGCGTCGTAGCCTTCACGAATGTGCCCTTTTCCTCGCATATTCCAAATGCGAGCCGGATTCGCACACATACAGGCAACAACCTGCTCCAGCGTGATCAGACCACGTGAAACCGAGTCAAGCATGAGTGCCAAAGAGTTTTCTACTGCTGGCAATCCGGAAGGAGACTTTGGATAGGGTTGTTTCTTCTCTTCGAGCGTATGTGGTGCATGGTCCGTGGCGATCACGTCAATGACGCCGGTGCGCAAACCTTCCCACAACGCTGCGCAGTCTTCTGCATTCTTGATCGAAGGATTCATCTGTACCAGTGAACCTAGGCGATCGTAATCATCCACGTTGAAGAGGAGATGATGAGGGCAGGCTTCGGCTGTCACCCAATCAGGCCGCGACTTCAGAAAACTCACTTCGGCCGCTGTGGAGACATGCAAAACATGAAACGGATGCTGGTAGCGAGTCGCGAGATCGACCGCTCGTTTGGTCGCAATCAACGCCGCTTCATGATCACGGATTTTCGAGTGATCAGCGAGCTGAGCCGATGATCCAATACGCTCTTTGTTCGCTCGCACGGTAGTCTCATCTTCGCAGTGAGCGCAGATCGGCAAATTGGTTTCGGCGAAAATACGCTCCAATGCCGCTTGCTCATCGACAAGCAGATTTCCAGTACTGGAGCCGATAAAAATCTTGATGCCGGGTGTCCGCTTGGCCTGCTGGAGGACGCTGATGTTGTCAGAAGTGGCTCCGATGTAAAAACCATAATTCACAACACTGCTACCGGCAGCCCGGTTCAATTTGTCTTCGAGTGCTTCCAGCGTGATCGTCGCTGGGTTTGTATTCGGCATTTCGAGGAAGGTGGTAATCCCTCCCTTCGCACAGCCGAGACTCCCGGTGTGAATGGTCTCTTTATGTTCGAGTCCCGGCTCACGGAAGTGAACCTGATCATCGATCGCTCCGGGGATCAGATGCAATCCTGTGGCATCGATCGTCTCATCGACTCGAACAGAATCTGCGGGGTCGATCGCGAGAATCTTATTCCCTTCGATCAATACGTTCGCCTTGCGAATTCCTTCCGCAAAAACGCAGTCGGCACCAGAGATGAGCGTGCGATTTAACATGGACTGAGACCTCAAACTGCAGAAAGCCCGATCTGAGACCGCACTCTCGGAGACAACGAGCGGTGAAACTCGCGAAGACTGAAGACGAAAACGACCTTAAATAGACGGCAAGGGGCTAGCTGACTTGAGATTTCTTCCGTTCGATCACTGCGTCCAGCTCATTTCGCAGTTTCGGAAGGATTTCCTCATACGTGTACGCGCCGACGCTTTCAGGTCCTCGCTTGAGGTTCACGTGATTCGGGCCGCACCACAAACCAAGGTCTGCGTCATCGGTTTCACCCGGACCATTCACCCGGCATCCCATCACTGCGATCGTGATGGCATATTCCTCGGCGTAGCGAGTCATTTCCTTGACTTGCTGAGCAAGCTCGATGAACGCTTCGTTTTCCACCCGTGAACAACTTGGGCAGGAAATAATATTTAGAGAGTTGGTTCCGAAATCGACAACGGAACGAACACGCCCAGCAGCGATGTCAGCGAGAATTTTACGACCAGCGTCGATCTCCTCTGACTTCCGATTGTTCGGAACCGTGAGTGAAACGCGGATCGTGTCACCGATACCGCGGCTGATCAACTGCTCGAAAGCGATTCGCGTTTTGATAATCCCATCCGGAGGAAGCCCCGCTTCTGTCACCCCCAGATGCAACGGAACATCTGGACGCTTCTCAGCGAAACGTTGATTGACCTCGATCACATTCCGTGGATCCGAATCCTTCAGGGAGACGCAGTAACGGGTGAAGTCGAGCGAGTCGAGCAGATCACAATGTTCGAAGGCACTCTCGAGCATCGGAGAGATCGAGTCGTGATGGTCGTACTTCTCCTTCTTATCGGGATCGACAGACCCGCAATTCACGCCAACCCGCAATGCGCAGTCGTTGTCGCGAGCGATCTTGGCGAGATACTTCACTTTTTCCTGCCAAGGCTTCTCCCGCTCGTGGTGATACAGGTGCCCCGGGTTATAGCGAAGCTTGGCAACGTAAGGAGCAATCGCTTCAGCAAGGCGATAGTTCTCCTGCAAATCGACCGAGAGATTCGCTGTCACCTGACGGGAAATCTCGACGAGAGCTTCCGCATCTTTCTTGCTGTCGATGGCGACGCGCACAATGTCAGCCCCGGCATTCACCAAATCCTGAATCTGCCCGACAGTCGCATCGATATTCTGGGTATGAGTTGCAGTCATACTTTGGACTGCAATGGCCTGACCGCCTCCAATGGTCACAGTCCCGATTTGGACCGCCCGGGTCGGATTGCGGGGAAGGGTGCGCTGTTCCACGAGACGATGTCTTTCCGGTTAAAAATTTGGGCAGAAAGGGAGATGGGGCTCGACCAGTATATCATAAACGACTTTCGGAGATTTCGGCACTCCGAGCCCGAATTCGTCTCGCGATTTACCAACGCCGATTGATAAAAACCCCCTGATAGATCGGTTTGCGGGTGGGGAATGTCAAGCCTCAAAAACTCAGGGATTGCCAGAGACCTCAATTCAGAGAAACGCAACAGGGAGCCACTTGTCTCGACGGAATTGGAGGTGTAGGATCAAGAATGTCGTGGACGGGAATTTTTCCTGCCATCGATTCCCTCTGCTGTGTTCGATAACGGATCGCATTTTGTAGACCCGACTTCCATCCCGCAGGGAACTGTCTTTCTCGACGGCGTGTATATCCGTTCAACTCTGCCTCGGCAGTCTTGTGCGGCTCACACAATTCGAGTTGGCGGTACCCACCTGAAATTGCGGGTCTGGACAAGGCTTTCCGCCGGCACCATGCGGAGGTTTTCTTCTTAAGTAGCAGAACCGTTTTACCGATCAGTCACGCTGATCGTTTTTTTATTGTCCGGATAGTTGCTGGTCGTCGTCCCGATGCGGTCGCCGGTAACGTGGCTGTCCGTCCCACCCCAATTTGCGATGCAATGTCCCATAAAAACTGTGTCCATGGAGCCGGGCGAGATTGAACGAGACTTCGGCACTTTTCATCACGACCCTGTCCGTCTTTAGAAACGGTACCTTGATCTGCCCATCCATCACCAGCATGACGCCGTCAGCTGCTTCCGGAGCGGTCATCACGTACTCAACATCTGCGCGGTCAACAATGGGCCTCACAGTTAACGTATGTGCACAGATCGGTGTCACCACGAAGGCACGCAAGTTCTGACGCAGAATCGGCCCCCCTGCGGAGAGGTTGTGGGCCGTTGAACCGACTGCGGTACTGATGATGAGTCCGTCTCCACTGTAAGTCGTCACCAGTTGCCCGTTGATCGTCAGATCGATATCGATCATTTCCAACGAGGCCGCAGAGAGCAGGCTCACTTCATTGAGCCCTAGGTAGACCTCCTCTGTTCCATCTTCATGTTGATGTCGGCATTCGTACATCAAATGCGGAACAATGTCGAATTCTCGCGACTCTAGTTCATCCACCAATTCATTGAGTTCGTCCGGGGAGAGGTCCGCGAGGAATCCCAGCCGTCCAAGATTAATCCCCAAAATCGGAATCTGATTCTCGCCGAATGCGCGGCACGCGCGCAGGATCGAACCATCTCCACCGATGACAATTGCCAGATCTGCCTGTGACTCCGGGGGGGTCTCTCCCATCTGTGTCAGGACGTCGACAATTTCAAATCCTGAACGCTGACTGAGAACAGCGTGAATCGCTTGAAGTGCTTCCTGAACAGCTGGGCGATGATCGCGAGCAATCATGATAACGCGCAACGGAGAACGGTTCTCGTTCATGTGGAACTTCCTCGACCTGACAAGCGCCAATCTGAGAGTGCGAACGCAATAACTCTGGAAACGTCACATCATCGAGTCTGGGAAAACAACCAATCCCAGACAAGTCGATTTGCTGCTGTTGCCGTCCAACTGTTGTGGTTCACACCGGGGTATTCCGTATAAACGATGGTCCCCCCTGCTTGTTCCACAGCAGCGACCATGTCCCTTGAGCGGTGAACTTTCACGACAACATCCTGATCTCCGTGGAACGCCCAGATGGGAACGCTTTTCATCATAGGAGCTCGGGCTGTATCTCCGCCTCCACAAATCGCAACAGCCCCAGCACACTTCTCTGATTGCCTTGAGAGCAGATCCCAAACACCAAATCCCCCCATGGAAAGTCCGACGTAGTAGGTTCGGTTGGTATCGATGGGGAGTTCTTCCGGCAGGCTGTCCATCAACTCGACAACCAGAGACAATGGTGCTGAAGGAGATTCTGGCATGACGTGCGAACCATCTTCCCAAGGGACTTCAACCCATTTGTGATCGTGTGGGCACTGGGGGCAAACGACAAAAGCCGGATGCTGTTCGCGTTGTGGAGAGCGTGCGAACTCTCGAGCGACATGAACCAATTGCGACTCATTGTTGTCCCCGCGTTCACCCGCGCCGTGGAGAAAGAGAACGACAGGGTACTTCTTGCCTGGATCAATCGTCGCGGGACTGAGCAGTCGATAAGGAATGGAAACCCCGTTTTTCCCGACGAAGATCTTGGATTCAAAGAGTTGATCGACATCGTCTGCCCGAACGACCGACATGCTGGTTCCCGAAGAACAAAAGAGTAGGGTGAATAACAAACAAAGACGCTGGAACTGAAGGTGAAACACGATCGAAGATCCAATCGAAACTGGTGGAATCGGAGAAAGTGAAGTTCGTGAACACAATACCTCACTCGGCTTCGACTGAACACTAATAAAAATCGCCCAGACTTTTCAGTCCAGGCGACACGTGTTCCCCGATTCTATTGATGCTTTCCTTCTCCTCCGGGACTGGAGGATTCAACCGATGGCAATGATTCCCTGTGAGACAAGCGATCGCAACATCGTCACCATTCGATCGTACTGGTACCCCTTAACCTTCCTGAAGAGTGTGCCGAGCCGAATCGACTTCCCGTCAAGATACCGCAGGAGATGTTCGGCTTCAGCGTCGAGTACGACGGTACGAACTTCGTTTTCTAGTTGAAAAAATAGAATTGTTGCTGGAAGTTTCGTGTATTCAGGGACCATCGCTCCTGTTTCGAGTGTCGCCCATACGTGCACTGGATTGAGGAAGACTTCAGCTCGACTACGTTCTGGGGCGGTTTCCAGATGGGTCGGGCTCGTTTGACTCCTGAATGCGAATCGTGCATGAGCCAAACGTCTTTGCAGGACTGTGATCTCGACGGCACGGCGTGAGTACATACAGACGAGTGCATCACGTTGCTCTGGAGCGATTTCACGTTTTCGTCGGAGCCAGTTAACAAATTGCGAGACATCGTCAGCAGGACGGCTGACTAAAGGATAGTTCAGAATGTATTCCTGTAGATATTCGTCCAGTTCATTGAACCGCTCATCCAGAATTTCATGAGCCGCGTGCCGAAGATTGATCGCTCCAATTTCCTGATCGCGATGGCAATATTGATCGAATTGAGATGGAGCGATTTGCCCAGCAGATACTGCGTGTGAGGATTTCTCGCGAAACAGACGAAGGGTATTTTTCTGAAAGCACATCTGCATTTCCGAACCATCCTGCTGCAAGAGTTTTCATTTCCCGATGAGAAAACGAAGTAGCCGGTTTTCCTGAGTCCTCATGGTGGGAATCGCGGCAGACCAAATCGTGACGGGCATGACGTTCGGCCTACTCGCGATCCCCACTTGTCTCGTTTGACTCCAACGCCGGAAACAGACGCATTTCATGTTGAATGACGTCAGTTGTTGCGGTGAGGAAATCATGTGAACGAAGTTGAACGGCCAATGAGAGGGATAATCGATGTTGTCAGAGAGACGCAGTTCTGATGCCAATGTCGACCGGACACCAAAACCATTCCGTAATCCATTACTACACAGACAGTTGCATCCAACAAAAACCGCAAAGCAATACAACCTACTTGCGAAATCAGATGACACCGGCGACATCACATTGACAACAACCGAGTCTGACCGGGTCGTCGAGAGAGACTGCCACAGCTTGAAAGCCACAAATCTTCCTGATACGGTCCGATCATTCTCCTCGAAGTCGATGTTGATGCTGATGCACGTCCCAACGTGCTCAATAAGAGAAAGTCTTGACGATGTATAATGTTACTCTGATTCCAGGCGATGGCGTCGGTCCTGAAATTACCGAAGCAACACGACGTTGTATCGATGCAACTGGCGTCAAGATTTCCTGGGATGTCCAGGAATGCGGCATCGAAGTGATTGAGAAAGAAGGAAAAGTTCCTGAGCGAGTTCTCGACTCGATCAAAAAGAATCAGATCGCCCTGAAAGCGCCGATCACAACTCCGATCGGCAAGGGTTTCCGCAGCGTTAACGTTTACCTCCGACAGGAATTGAACCTCTACGCATGCGTTCGCCCATGCAAGCAGTACAAAGGTGTCCGTACATTCTACGAACACGTTCCAGTCGACCTCGTGTTGATCCGCGAAAACACAGAAGACCTGTACGCTGGAGTTGAATTCCAGGCTGGTGCTGAGAAGACCGCTCAGCTGATCAAAACGATCAATGAGTTCGCGACAGGAAAGAAGATTGGCACACCGATCGACAAGACCGGAATCAGCATTAAGCCAATGTCCTATGAAGGGACCCGCCGCATTGCAGATTACGCGTTCAAGTACGCACACGAGCGTGGACGCAAGTCGGTGAGCTCGGTCTGCAAAGCGAACATCATGAAGTACACAGACGGCCTGTGGTACGATGAAACTCGCGCAGTCGCTCTGGCTTATGGTGCGAAATTCGAATGGCCAAGCCTGGCTGAGGGTGTTTCTCCTGATCCTGAACTCGTTGGCAAAGTTCCAGATCTTGGCGGCAAGATTGAATACACCGAGCGCCTGATCGACAACATGTGCATGCAGCTGGTCCAGAAGCCAGAACTGTACGACGTCATTGTGACCTCCAACCTGTACGGGGATATTCTGAGCGATCTGTGTGCAGGACTCGTCGGCGGTCTCGGTGTTGCCCCTGGTGCGAACATCGGAACCGAAGGCGCGATCTTCGAAGCAACTCACGGAAGTGCTCCGAAGTACAAGGGACAGAACAAGGTCAATCCAACCGCGTTGATCCTTTCTGGACGCATGATGCTCGAACACCTCGGCGAGCAGGAAGCTGCTGATAAACTCGAACGAGCTGTCGCTGCCGTCATCGCCGAAGGCAAAGACGTGACTTACGACATGAAAGAAAACCGTAACGACCCAACAGCGGTCGGAACTCTGGAAATGGCTGACGCCATCGTCCGCAAGATGCAAGCTGAGTAATTTGGCTGAATGTGCGGATCACAGAAAGCGAACGCGGCGGTGAAAACTCATCGTCGCGTTTTTTTATGCAATCGCTTGACCGGACCCTTCCGTCATTTGGATGATCCCAATAGATCTGCATAGTGTCTTGTTTCCGAAGCCCGGACTGAAAGGTCAATTCGATGCTAAAATTGAAAACTGTCGTCACAAGTCTGGTCTTGGGAAGTCTTGCGGTGTCGCTCTCCCCGTCGCTGTACGCATTTCCCGAATGGACGAGCCGAATCGAATGGGCGAAGCCAGCAGTTGTCACTCCGGGAGAAGGAGCGTCCGCTCCCTCTGACGCGATCGTCTTATTCGATGGCACCAATCTTGATGCCTGGAATGGCGTTGAGAACTGGTCACTGCAAGACGGGTACGGCATCGCTGGCAGTGCCATTTCAACAAAAGAGTCGTTCGGCGACTGTCAGTTCCACGTCGAATTCGCGACCCCTTCCGAAGTCAAAGGGGACGGCCAGGGACGTGGAAACAACGGAATCTATCTCATGGGCCGCTATGAGATTCAGGTGCTTGATTCCTACGAAAACGAAACCTACTACGATGGCCAGTGCGGCGCAGTTTACAAGCAGCATCCTCCGCTCGTGAACGCGAGTCGCAAACCGGGGGAATGGCAAACTTATGACATCTTCTTCACTGCTCCTCGCTTCAACGAAGACCAAACACTCAAATCTCCGGCATACGTAACCGTCCTCCACAACGGGGTGCTCATCCAGAATCACTTTGAGTTGTTAGGAGCCACTGCCTGGGACGTCGCTCCTTCCTATCATGCGCATGCTCCTCGCGAACCATTCGGCCTTGGATACCACGGCGATCCCGTGAAATTCCGAAACATCTGGATTCGTGATCTGGATAAGACAACAGGGAAATAGCCCCGTCCTTTTCGGGTCAGTGTTTTTGACTAACGGCAAGAGATATGGAACTGTCATTTCAGCCCGCACAAGACGCGTTCTCCGAGGTTCTGCGATCCCGAAGAACGGTCTCCGATTTCCTTCCGAAAGTTCCTCCACTAGAGGTCGTTCTGCAGGCGATCGAACTTGCCCGCTGGGCTCCGAATCATAAGATGACAGAGCCTTGGCGGTTCCATTTTCTCGGTCCGGAAACCCGACACACATTGATCGAAATCAATCGTGCGATTCTGACAGCTGAAAAAGGGGCGGATCACGCAGAAAAGAAGCTCGCTCGCTGGAAGACGATTCCCGGATGGGTGATCGTCACTTCGGAGAGAGCTGAAGATGAAATTCGTGACCAAGAGAATTACGCCGCCTCATGCTGTGCGGTTCAAAATTTCATGCTGTCATTATGGGCGCATGAAATCGGAACAAAGTGGGCAACCAGTCCAATGTTGAGAGATCCACGTGTTTCACAGGCTCTTTCAATTGATTCGACAGCCTCGCGGATTGTCGGGCTCATCTGGTATGGCTACCCTGCATCACTTCCCGTCGCACGGCGACGCCCTGTTACAGAAATCACGATTTTCCATCCATGAATTCACTTAAGTTAACCAATCCTCACAGCGTCCTTGCTGCACTCGAAACCCGTCCTCAAGATGTCCTCGAGGTACACGCCAGTCGGGCCAGCAGCAACGAAGGCTGGAAGCGGGTTATTCAGGCAGCGAGAAGTCTGAATGTCGCTGTCCGTGAACCGTTGCCTGTCGATCAGCGGCAACGAGGGCGAGGCAATGAAGGTGGACGGATCGGAAACACTTTCGCGGTTGTTCGTGAGAAGCGATCTGTTTCTTTAGAACAGCTCTTCAGCCCCAGTGCTTCACGTGGTCTTTGGCTCGCATTGGATCAGCTTCAGGATCCCCATAATGTCGGCGCCGTGTTTCGGACAGCAGCATTTTTCGGGGTTCAGGGAATCATGCTGACAGTGGATCGTTCGGCGCCCTTGTCCCATACCGCCTACGATGTGTCGTCCGGAGGTGTCGAACATGTTCCGTACACGCTTCAGACAAACCTCGCTCAAGGCCTGGAAGTCGCCAAAAAGAACAACCTCTGGGTTCTCGGAAGCTCTGAGCATGCGAAAGCAGACGTCGCTCAGATCGATCGAGATCGTCGCTGGCTGCTTGTGATCGGAAATGAAGAGAGCGGCTTGAGACGGCTCACACAAGATCGTTGTGATCAGCTCTGTGGAATTCCCGCCATCGGGGCGGTTGGCTCGTTGAATGTCTCGGTCGCAACCGGAATCCTCGTCGCGACGCTGTCACAGAAATAATTATGGGGAGCAGTCAACGGAGGTCCCGTCCAATAACGAGACCTCCGTTGCTTTTCTAAGTCCGGTGGCACGAGTCGACTCTTGATCGTCGACTTCAATTATTGCGGATCGACATAGTCCGCATCGTCAATCAGTCGAATTCGACGGACGTGTCGCCCCCCTTCAAACGGGGTTTCCAGCCAGATATCGACCATCGCTAGACATTCTTCAAATGTCACCATGCGCTGCCCGATCGAAATGATGTTGGAGTCGTTGTGCTCTCGCCCCTTCTGGGCAGATTCAAGATTCCAGGCAACGATGCAGCGAATCCCGGAAACACGGTTTGCGACAATCGCTTCTCCGTTTCCGCTTCCTCCGAAGATGATTCCACGTTCAAACTCGCCGCGAGCCACAGCTTCGGCCGCTGGTCGAATATAAACCGGGTAGTCGACAGCGGGTGTCGCTGCGTCTGGTCCAAAGTCGACGACGGCGTGCCCGCGTTCGGCCAGAATCTGATGGAGTTTATGTTTGTAATCAAAACCAGCATGGTCACTGGCAAGCGCAATCTTCATTTCGGTTCCTTTTCCCGGTGCGTGATACAGACGATCGGAAACTGGTGGATTCTGAAGTCCCATCGCACCGAGTCGTAAGCTGCCGTTTCAGACAGTAATGACTCATCTTTTATCAATGAATCTCAATATCCGGAAGTGGATGAAGGTAGGGATACGTCGAAAATCGGCGAGAGTCCGAGTCGTTCACGACACTCATCAAGAATCGATGCTGTTTGGCTGAGACCAATACGAGTCGCTCCAAGTTCTCGCAACGTAAGTAGAGTTCCCAGATCCCGAATTCCCCCGGCCGCTTTGACCTGAACAGATGGCGAAGTATGAAGCCGCATGAGTTTAACATCTTCCAGAGTCGCTCCAGTGCTCCCGAATCCAGTCGACGTCTTCACCCAGTCTGCCGATGCCTCGGAACAGATTTCACATAATCGAATTTTCTGTTCCGTATTAAGATAGCAGTTTTCGAAGATCACCTTCACTTTTCGTTTGCTCGCATGAGCCAGGTTGATGATCTCTCGAATTTCCGATTGAACGGCGTTCCACGCGCCACTTCGAACTCGGGAAATGTTGACGACCATGTCGAGTTCTTCACACCCATCGTCGATAGCCACTGTCGCTTCTTGAATCTTGACCGCTGTCGATTGACCACCGTGCGGGAACCCAATGACGGTACTCACACGGGTTCGGGTGCCAGCGAGTTTTTGTGTCAACTGCGGAACGTACCAGGGAAGGATGCAGACACTGGCGACGTTGTACGCGACCGCGACTTCAATTCCGGCGTCTAACTCCGTAACGGACAGTTGAGGGCTGAGAAGGGCATGATCGACCATCTGGGCAATTTCATCGTAGCTGGGAGTCATTCGATCACACCTGTCGCATCACTGGGTCACTATGAATCATCTGGAGTGACCGACAGCATTCGTCCCAACCTCGAAGAGATCAACGAACTGTCGTTCAGTCTGGCATCCATCCGGATGAATCAATTTCATTTGAATCCGGGATGATAGAGACTTTCAGCGATTGATTCGCGTCCGATTCAGGAAATGACAAAGGAGGCTGTTAAGCCCCCTTTGCCTGCAAGTCTCGTTGCAAAATCGTGACCTACTTATCCTTTGTTCCTTCGAAGCTGATCGAGATCGTGACTGCATCACTCACAACAGCCAGATACTGATTCATCCCAAAATCGGAGCGTTTAATGACTGCTGTAGTCGTGTAACCGGTGCGATGGACTCCCTCAGGGAATTCGGCTTTGTTCCCGCCAAACAGCACAAGCGTCAGTGGCTGGGTGACTCCATGCATCGTGAAGTCCCCGGTAACCTCAAGCCCCTCTTTGACAACCTTGACACTCGTTGACTCGAATGTGATTTCTGGAAACTTGGCGGCATCGAAAAAGTCTGCGGTGCGGAGATGTTCATCACGCTGCTTCTGATTGGTGTCGACTGAGTCGACCTTGATCTTCATCGTGAACTTGGAGTTTGCTGGATTCTGTTCATCGATGGTGAACGCCCCGCTGAACTCGTTGAATCTCCCGGGAATTCGAGTGAGTCCCAGATGGGTGACTGTGAACGAGACGTCCGCGTGGTTCGCATCGATCGTGTACCGATCGGCCGCTTGGCTGATCTGAGCGAGTTGAAGCACAGCAAAAGTGAACAGGGCAACTACTGAGAATCGGCGCATCGTTCAAGTCCTTATCGTGAGGTTCATGGTGACAAGCCTCGTCACACACTCTTCAACCATTGGCGTAACGTGACCGTCCGTACTCTACACATTAAATTACATGTAAACCATTTCCATGTCAACTGATTTTCTGCTCATCGACATTTGACGCTTACGGAGAGTCGACTATTTCAGCTTACTCACTGTGGAACGAAGATAAATATCGCCATCAAGAAATTTTAACCGCCAGCCAGTCAGCGATGGCACCGCTGGGATCTCAGGTTGCCCCTGTCCACCAATTGGCGAAATCGCTGACGCGCCCCCGACGAGCTTTGGGGCAATGAAACAATGCACCTCATCGATCAGACGAGCATCGTGAAATGCTCCCAGAATCCCTGATCCTGCCTCAAGAAGCAGGTTCGTGACCTGACGATTTTTCAGTTCAGAAAGAACATCTTCGAGATGGCATCGTATTGACGACGCGGCCGAATTCAGCTGAATAACTTCGACACCCAGCCCCGAAAGTCGCCGACATTTGTCTTCATCTGCCTGAGCCGTTGTGAAGAGAAGAACCGGTGTGTCCTTCGCCGTTCGAACCAATTGACAGTCGAGCGGAATCCTCAATTGAGAGTCGAGCACAACGCGCAGCGGGACTCTCGCCCCAGCGGGGCGAGCCGTCAGAAGTGGGTCGTCAGCGAGTACGGTCCCGATGCCGGTCAGGATGGCATCCATCCTGCCACGCAGCGCATGAACCTGGGCTCGCGAGGTCTCATTGGTAATCCACTTGGAGTGCCCTGTTGATGTGGCCACTTTGCCATCAAGTGTCATGGCCCACTTTGCGTGAACATACGGGCGACTCTTTGTCATGAATGTCGTAAACGGAGCAAGAAGCGTTTCACCCTCTTCACGTTTCAAACCGAGTTGAACGTCTATCCCAGCACTCAAGAGTTTTTCGACTCCCGGTCCGAATCCGTGATTCGCGGGATCGGCAACAGAAATGAAAACACGACTGACACCAGACTGAATGACCGCTTCCGTGCAAGGGGGTGTCTTCCCATGATGATTACATGGCTCAAGCGTGACAAACAACCACGCACCACGGGCAGCATCACCAGCCTGCCGAAGCGCCATGACCTCCGCGTGAGGGCCCCCATATCTTTCGTGGCATCCTTCAGCAATAAAGCGCAGCTGCGGGTCAACGATCACCGCCCCCACACACGGGTTCGGTTCAACGAAACCCTCTCTGCTCTGAGCGATTAACAACGCTCTGTCCATGACCTGAGACTCGTAGACGAACTCGTATCCGGGAGTGAGTTTTTGCATGGTGTGATATGAGATGACGCGGTCGTTCGAGGGAACAACCGCGTCATCGATCATGAAAGTTCGAATAAAAAATCAGTGAGTCACATGGAGTTCAGCTGCATTGAACTGAACTTCACAGTCCCCAAATTATTCTGGGAGCCACAATTTCTTTTCGCTCGTCGAAGTCTGGTTCGAGTCTGCCGACCAAGCTCCGGCGGCTGCCAGTTCTGGAGTCATAATCGACTGTGACCAGGGAGCTTCGATCCCCAGTGCACGAACGAACTCGTCCAGTCGGGCTCGCACTGCTGGCAGCTTGGAACCGTAGTGATTCCACAGTTCCAGCAAGACTTCCTTGAACTCAGGATCGTCGGTGTCACGGGCACGCAGGGACAGTTCGCGCATCTTCCACATCAGCTGTGCTTCGAAATTGGCACCATTTGCCTTCGCAAGCTGATACCCGCGTTTGAGCCAATCCAATGCTTCGTTGTCCAGCAGTGCTCGGCTGCAAATTTCAGCAAGCGTAATGTGTGCCTGCTCTGCTTCCTGTGACATCTCCTTCACCATCTGCGGGCGATCATTGAGCAATGCCGTTAAGACACGATGACCAATGCCAGCATGCTTGACGACGAGAGCTCTTTGAAGCAGACGATCGAACATCTTGTCAGAAAGCTGTGAGACGTCCAGCCGATCCAGCTGCGCAACGGAGAGCGTGTTGAGGTCCATCTCTTCCGAGACAGTGATCGGAGCAGGAGACTCCAGACCGAGTTTCTCTTCCAGAACCTTCTTGTCGAGAATCACACTTCGTCGGTCGAGATAGGAATCGAAGACCCGCAGTGCCGCTGTCAGGGCGATCTTGAGAGTTGGCTCTTTCGATGCCTCGAGCGGAGTCTTTCCGTTCAGAGCCTTGGTTGGCGTATTCAGCCAAGTCTCATCGATGCACTTCTCGACGAATTGACGCCGCAATGTGTTCCGCAATGTGTTCGGTGTCTTTGGCGGGAAGAACGCCGATTCCGACAGTGCCAGCTCGTCAACAGAATACCAGCCGAG
Organism: Planctomicrobium mucosum; assembly: GCF_051466335.1. NCBI lineage: Bacteria > Pseudomonadati > Planctomycetota > Planctomycetia > Planctomycetales > Planctomycetaceae > Planctomicrobium > Planctomicrobium mucosum. The sequence continues at coordinate 398,935 of NZ_CP195793.1, forward strand.
AACATCAGAATTGGGCTGCTGATCTTCGCCGTCGGTGCTCGATGGCTTGGCCAGTTCCCCTGCCGCTGCTTCGAAGGTACGGACCGATTCGTCGAGTCGCACCCCTTCCAGAGCATTCACATGAGCAACCGCGGGAGTGCCATCCTCCTGTTTATCGAAGAGGGTAATCTGTCCGATCGTCCGCGGAACCGAGTCCAAGGTGATTGTGTCCAGATCCTTGTCGGATGGGAGTGTGCGATCGAGAATGTCGAACCCAGCGGCGACGCCTGAACGCAGCGCATCTTCCAGAAGAGGAATCCGGCTGAGTCGATCCTCGTTGTCGAGACGGGTCAGGAGCCGCGAAAGAGATTCAACTTCGTAGGTGCGTACGCGCGCGGCCGTTGTGTTTTCCGCTTGACGGCGATCCAGAAGCTGCGCGATTGCTTCAACGTCAACTGCCGCTTCCGTCTCGGTGTACAGTTCAGCAGCTTTGTGCAGTGCTGCTGCCGCCCGAACTTCATCTCCATCCCAGGCTCGCATCAGCCCGATCATGTGCTGGAGCTTCGCCGAGTTCGGATCGTGTTGGACCAACTGATCGAGGATGTCCGCTGCTTCAGAGAAGCAGGCGTGAATGTAAAGACGCTGTGCTTTACGGAATTGTGCTTGATGCTCTTCAGCTGGCTGATACTGCGGAAGCGGATGTGCTCCACGGAGTGGGTAAGGGATGCTGCTGTCCGCATCCATCTCCAGCATGGCCATCAGCGTTCGTTGGCGTTCTTCTTCTTTTTCAAGTCGAAGTATGACCGCCATGTGCTGACGGGCAGCCATGTCCTGACCGCTGGAGAGGAAGTGATCGACAAGCTTTCCGGCAAGGATCGCAGCGATTCGCGGTTCCGCATTCATGCTCTTCAGGAATGCCCGGTGAATCACCTTCTTGCACTGGCTGATTGGCTCAAGCTCGGTCATCGAGATAGCGAGCAGGCCATTCGACAGCGGGTGCTCGGGTGATTTACGAAGAAATGCGACGAGATTGTCTCGCGCTTCTTCGTAACGTTCATCCGAGATCAACGCCATGGCGCGCTGGTTGATCAGCCACGGATTTTCAGCGTGATCTTTCAGCAGCTTATCAATGATCTGCAGCGCCATGCGTGGCTGGTTGTTCTCCTGAAGTCGTTCAATCTTTCCCATCTCTGGAATAATTGCCTGACAGCAGAACTTCACCTTCTTGCCGCTTCCGCAAGGGCAGAGTGCGTATGAATCCATTGTGACGTCTCCTTGAGCCTGAACAGGCGGGTCACTTCGGACCTCGGTGTTCGGCAACTTCTGGACTATGTGTCATCTATCGACGACGTGATTTCGAAATGGGATTTGTACCTGCGAAGCGATGCGTGCAGACCGCATCAAGCGAGGGGGCACGATCCACCGTAAGTGGTTGATTTTTATCCAGTTTAGATGAGTCAATGAGAATTTGACAGGCAGGAGTCAAGCAAGGCCCGGCTGGCTGCAATGACTGCCACAGGGATCAAAAAACAACACGGAAGCCCAGATCGCTCGCACACGAATCGAACTTCACTACGTTGCCCAACCTTCGACTGCGTCAAGAGATGGGGCACGAAAAATCTGGGGATGAGATTCTTTCCACGATCTCCAGCGTTCGATCGCCTGACGACGCAATTCATCACTCTGAAACAGGGGATTCCCCACATTCACGAGCTGACGTTTCTCGACCCGGATGTTTGTGAAGTTGTACTCGATCGGGTTTTGGCCCGTGAGCATGACCATCCCCAACAAGGCCACATCGTTCACAGCGTGTTCCTGTCCTCGGGGACCTGGATTGGCCTTTGGAGGAGCCTGTTCCAATTCGAGCGGAGTCAGCTCCAACGACACATCAGGAAACGCGACCAATTCTTCCAGCAACTCCAGTGAATCAATCTCACCATAATTGATAATGAAACGAATCGCATTGATCTGTGCATGCGGTTGTGGAACTCCAGCAGCCCGTTGCAACGCAATAATTTCTCGCGCTGGTTCAACCCCGGCTGCGAGCTGAAACCGTGAAGCAAGTTCGAGTCGACCAGCTGATGGAATCTGTCTTGCTTGAACGACCCAGTCGCTGAGAAATGACTGAAAAACCCCGAACTCGTCCTCGTTCAATCGCTGAATTCCGTTCATAAAGGACTGATCCAGCAACATCGACTGAACGATGTTTACAGAGTTTGAATTTCGAACGTTCGTCGGGTGTTCCGCCAGAAACATCAACGCGAGCACGCTGTAGGGATCCAGATTTCTGGCGGATCGCGTTTCCGTGATCCCTCGCAGATCAACGCAGCGTCGTTCGAACTCTTCCGTCCAACTCTCTGGTTGAATCACCAATGAGAGCATCAGGTCGCCTTCAGAGTCCAGCATGCGCACGTAAGCATCACGTGCTGCTGGTCCATCTCCGGCGATTTCCTGAAATAGCTGCCAACCCGGTGTCATTTCCTCTGGATAAATCCAGGGGTTCTCTCGAATTCGATCCCGATCAGCAGTCAAATAAGACTTCCGAAGAATTCCGCGAAGGCGTATCGAGCGTTGACGGATCTCGGGATCGCTGGACTCAACGCCAGCTTCCACAAAGTCCAGACTCGGATACCCCTTTTTCAACAACTCCTTCTCAGCAGAGATCCGTCGTTCGAAACTCTGGTCGCCGAGCTGACGCACCAGCTCGGCGATACCGCGATCGTTGGCCAAGACGGAACAGTTCCGTGAGATGACGACGAGTAAGATCAAACCGAGAAGTCGAGAATTGGTCATAGATTGCCGCATCGTGCGAAAATGCCGTTCGGCGCGAGTCCCGCAAGGCTTGAAGAACGTCAATCCATGATCCACATCTTGGCGGTTGGTGGCAAGGTCAACTCGAGGATTCGAGGCTGGCTGGTTCTCCGGATGGCATTGAAAACTCAGCCTGTCGATCGCTGACGGTGGTCGCTGATCGGTGCGATCTCTCGAAATTTTCGGAATCTTCCTTGGGGCGAAATCGGACCAGCCACGTAATGAGAACCACTGAAATGGTCAGACAGAACAAAAGGAATTCCGGACGAAAATGCGGTTCAGGTTTCGCAACGGCCGGATCAATCCAAACCATCCACTGGGCAACAGGAGATTGGTAATCCGCGACCTGAAGGCGGCTCGCCAGTACCTGTGACCCGTTAAAAATGAAGTGAAACAGAATGCCGGGATAGAGGCTGCGACTGCGTACCGCGAGCAAACCAATCACCAGCCCCAGCAACGCAGCATTAAACTGCTGCTTGGGAATCATGTGAATCGCGCCAAACACGAGTGCAGAAATGACAATAGGTAGCCACGGACGATTGCTGCGTTGAAGGCCACTCAAAATGAAGCCACGAAATGCAAGTTCTTCGCAGACAGCGGGAGCAAGTGCGAATGCTGCAAGGCTCAACCAAAGCGGAACAGTCCCCGTTCCCATCGCTTCCATGAGCTGTTGAGCCCCCGGTGGAAGGGGTGGGAAATACGGATCCAAAAATGTCATTAACGTCAAAGCGAGCGGCTGAAGCGTGAATGCAAGGATTGCCCCCACCGCCATCATTCGCCAATCGGGGAGGCGAAGCTTCAGCGTCTGAAGTGGTCGGGTTGTGAGAAGCAATGCCATCAAAACAGGAGGCACTCCTACAGTGGCGATCAGATAAATCAGCTGTACCTGAACCATTTTCACCGGACCGTCTAGAAGCTCCGGGGAATTCTGCATAGAGGTCAGGAACAGGAACTGAAGCAGCGCGATCACGACAAAGCAGACTGCCGCTTCAGTAAAACTCGGATTCGCTTCTTTCTCACGAAGCAAATGACGGAACCAAAGCCCAATTTCAAAGCGTTCCGACTCACGGAAGAGAATATCCTCTCGCTTGAATTGCTCGGTCGCCCACCAGAGAGCCACTGCACTATAGAAACAGCTCATCAACAGAACCGGAGCAATGAATGTTGCAACCTGAGAGTCGGAACTCCCCAGCAATAGTGACTTCAACAACAACGCTGGCCCTGTGATTGGAAGCACGCTGTAGTATGGATTCAGTTCCACTGCAGGGTTGAGGCAAAACATCGTCATGCCCATTGTGACCAGCAGCAGTGGAGTCAGGTAATATTGCCCCTCCTTACTACTTCTCGCGAACAGGGCCAAAGACAGGCTCAGGGCACTGAAAAGTGCAGCCAGTGGAATGGCAAGTAACACCACCCACATCAACGATTCCATTGGGGGAAATGACAAATCGCCAATCGGCGATGACTTCGTCGATCCAATCGCGGAGAGCATGTGCTTGCCCGTGAATCCCATGCTCACGAGATTCAGCAACGCCGTCGAAAAGCTGAACAGCATAATCGTCAGAAATTTCCCGAAGACAATCTCGGTGCGAGTCGCTGGCGAGATCAACAATGTTTCCATCGTCCCTCGCTCTTTCTCACCTGCTCCCAGATCAATTGCGGGATAGAACGCACCGGTCACAGACATAATGACCAGAAGGGCCGGGAATATTTTGCTCCAGACATTCGCAGCGAGCTGGGTCGGCTCCGCGAGATCCACTTTTGTCAGCTGAACGGGAGTCGGGAGTGAAAGCGGAAGATTGGCCGATTTCAGCCTTCCTTCCAGCAGCGCTTTCTCCCACTTTTGAAAAGCCTGACGCACTCGCTGATAGGCGATTTCGGACTTCTCGTTCGCACTGTTGTGAAGCATCACCGGACGAGCAAGTTCGGAGAAAGCGGACAAATCCCGCTCAGGCGAACTGATTTCGGCAGTGATCTGGTTGTACTGAGCCAGAAAATCTGGAGGGAAGACAATCAGTACCTGTGCGCGAGATTTTCCGAACCAGTCTTCGATCTCCTGTCTGAGGATCTCTTCTTCTTCTCTCAATGCCTGAATCACTGGCGAAGCGGAATTGGTTTCCGCAAGTTCCAGTTCCTGTTGAACATCCCCCAGCCTCGCAATTCGTCCCCGCCGTGCGTTCACTTGCTCGAGGAGTTCCGAAAGCTCTTTCCGGGTTTCTGGAGGCAAATCATCACCGAGCGACCCCGGCAGGTCCGTGATGACCCGCAACTTCTTCGCAGTTTCCGGGTTCTCGAAATACGACGTGTCGAATTCGTTTCCATTCAGCAGAGACGGAAGGGGAATCTGATCTGCTCCCACGATCACCACTCGCCGGACCTGCTCTGAAAACGTCACGGTCATTTGGACCATGCCGATTCCCAACAGGGGGTACAGCAGCAATGGAAGCACCGCCACCATAAACAGAGTTCGGCGGTCGCGGAGTTGGTCCCGGACTTCACGCTGAAAAATGAGTTTGACGTTCTTCCAGCTCATTGGAATTTTACTTCTGAATGAGATCACTTTGATTGGCCAGAGACTGGTCAAGATCTCGGATCAATTTGAAAAACACCTCTTCGATGTCCGGTTGCCGGTGCTCATCGATCAGTTCCTGAACAGTGCCCAGCGCCAGAATGTGGCCACGGTGAATAATCGCCACACGATCACAGAGTTTTTCAACCTCTCGCATGATGTGAGTCGAGAGGATGATGCACTTTCCTTTAGCTTTCAGATCCACAATGGTGTCGAGAACGGCGCGGCCGACGAGCACGTCCAAACCGGCTGTTGGTTCGTCAAAAATCAGCACCGGTGGATCATGGACAATGGTCCGAGCGATAGAGACTTTCTGCTTCATCCCGGTCGACATTTTGCTCCCGAGAACGTCTTTGATTTCGTTCATCTGCAACGTGTCGAAGATCTCGGACAGTCTCTTTTGCAATTGTTGTTCGGGAATGCCATAGAGTCGCCCATAGTACTCAACCATTTCCCAGGCGGTCATGCGGTCGTAGATTCCCGTGTTGTTCGACATGAAACCGATGTGAGACCGCACCTTTTCCGGATGCTCGACAACATTGTAACCAGCGATCAGGACTTTCCCGGATGTTGGCTTGAGGACGGTGCTGAAGATCCTCAGGCAAGTCGTTTTTCCAGCACCGTTGGGGCCGAGAAGGCCGAAGATCTCACCGGGGCGAACATCGAACGTGACGTGGTCCAATGCGTATCGTGGCCCCATTTTGAGGTCGTGGAACTGCTTCGTCAGGGATTCGACTTGGATCATAGCGATGCTCATGTTTCGGTACGCTCAGTAACTGTGACACCGATACAGACCGATTCCGAGAGGGAATGAGAGCGAATATACAGATTACACGTTGCAAAAACGAAACACCCAAGAAAATCACTATATCCGGATGCCTTCAGCCTGATCACTGCGAATGCGCATCCAGATTGCCCCGATTCAAGAACTCTGCAAGATCGGACGTAGAAAAAACGCAACTAGTTCCCTGGTTTTTCGTTACGACATCAAACCGGAATCTTGACTCTAATCAAACTGAGGATCTGGCGAATTGCGACCCTTGGAATATCTGCGAAGGATCGGGCAATTGCAGCCAGTTTTCTACCCCAGGATGGCAGGCATTCGATGACCTGTCGCTGTTCGCCCGCAGTTCGTTAAATGTTCGGTGTGACCTGCCCGATCGCCTCTCACGAGAGTGTGGCGATCCGGCAGCGATGAAAGCACACTTGAACGAGTCTTTGCCACCATTCGTCGCCACACACACCTGAGACAGTGTCCAGGACGAGTCTTACGAACAGTGTACTCCCTCTCTGGCAATGGATGACATGGGGAGCAATTCAATTCATGATTTCCGAATTCACGCAGTTCCGAGATCAATAGCAGTCCATGGACGGCACGACTTCGGATCAAACACGCCTGTTATCTCGTCTTGCGGCTGTCGATTGACTCTCAGTCGCCGACTCAACAACCTCCGACAAAGCAACCAAACGACAGATTTCCGACAACTACTTCACACTAATTATATCCAATAACATTAGCAACTCACACGACACTCATATAAACAACAATTGCTACATCTAGATGTCGTCACGCTAAATCTAGGTCCCGGAATTTCTTCACCCAGTAACTCGCGTGCCACTTCTTCTATTCCGTCATCCTGACCTCTCACAATCGCATTTGTCACACCAATAGTTGCCATATTATTGCCTGTATCCGATTCATCTCTAGAGTTTGCCAGCAAACTATTGCGAGTCTATCTCCACTTTTCCGTCATCAAATCAGTCTGCTTGCATATCAAACCAATCACACCATTTCTTCGCCGCTTTGATGTATTTATGAGTTGACGCGATTTATGCGAACCACGACAATTTGTCAATCTGCGGATTGTTGCAGTCAAAATTATCCTATAACGAATTCACTTTCAGTCTGAATCCATCGGCAACTCGAGCATGAGTCACGTCGAATTCGCCTTCCTGGCAGGAAGACCTCGGAGCAAATCAATGAATTTTCGGTACACAATTACCTGCTTGGCAGTTGCCATTCTGATGGCAGGATGCGGAAGCTCGACGCCAAACGGTGTTGTTTCGGGTAAGGTCACGTTCGAAGGGGAACCGGTCACAGAAGGTTCTGTCCTTTTCGTCCCGCAGGACACCAAATTTGGCGGCGAAGCACCGATTAACGCAGATGGCTCGTATTCCATCAAAACCCAGATCGGCGGACTCCCTCCGGGCAAATACCTCGTCGCGGTTCAACTCCCCCGCGTTGAAATGGGTGCCACCAAGCGATCACCGGGCACAATGATGCCAAAAGAAGTCGATAACATTCCCAAAATCTACCGCAGCTCAAAGACCTCTGGACTCGAGATTCAGGTTCCAGCTGGCGGTGTGAGCTTTGATATCGCCATGAAGAAGAAGTAGTGGCTGCGAAGTAATCCGAATTTTTTTATGTTCCTTTGTCTCTCTTCATGGAGTGTCGCTCATGGCGAAAAAGCGTTCTGGTTTTACTCTTATTGAACTGCTCGTGGTGATTGCGATCATCGCAGTTCTGATTGCACTTTTGCTGCCAGCTGTTCAGCAGGCGCGAGAAGCGGCTCGCCGTTCACAGTGCAAAAACAACCTCAAGCAAATCGGTCTTGCTCTCCACAACTACCACGACACCTACAATGCGATGCCCCCTGGGAACATTGCGGACAATCTCATGCACCGCATCACTGCCTGGGTGTCTATTCTCCCACAAATCGAGCAAAGCGCGGTTTACAACAAACTCGATTTCGGTCGCGGTTTCTGGTTCGGCGATCCAGCTGCTGAACACAACAAGCTCGTGATGAACGGATTCAAGGTTCCGGCCTTCGTCTGCCCATCCAGCAGCCTTCCTGATTCAGCTGAAGAAGCAGGTGCGAGCCTGTTCCGTGGTTCCTATGTCTTTATCCGCGGGGCCACCACCGATGGATCGACAGACCACACCGCGGTTCGCGGACCAGTTTCTCGCGGAGGTGTTTTCTTCCACAACAGCCGCACCCGATTCGGCGACATGACCGACGGTTCTTCCAACACGTTCCTCGTCAGCGAGCAAAGCTCTTTCATCGGTCCGAACAATAATGCCGACCCACGCCCGCAAGACGCCAGCGGATTCTGGATGGGGAACTACGCCAGCCCAGGTGATGCTCGCGGCAACGGAACTTACGGGTCTGGTTACTACGATGCGCGCTGCTACGGTCTGACAACTCTCCATCCGAACGTTCCAATCGGATTCCGGGGCGAACTCAATCCAGATGGATCGGGAAGCCCAGGAACAACTCGTACCGATTGCAACTCCGCCTTGCAGTCGGCTCACGTTGGAATCGTCCACGCGTTGATGGGCGACGGCTCAGTTCGCGGCATCAGCGAAAACATCGCGATGACAACTGCAATGAACCTTGCCAACAAAGCAGACGGCAACGTCGTCGGCGAGTTCTAAGCAACACGAGCTCATTCCGAGTCTTTTCAAAAAAAGCACCTCAGCGATCATCGTTGGGGTGCTTTTCTTTTTTGCCCCTAGCTAATTCGAACCTAAACAAATCTTCGATTAGTTCTCATCGAATCTTTATTAATCCTTCATCTTCCGGAGGTATTTTGGCTGGCTGAAAGAAAGCAGCGAATCAGACACGAGAAAACGGCAGCTGCCCAACTGCACACATCAACAAACACAAAGCTACTCAACCAAATATCTTACGCCGACAACGCATTCAAATGTGTCGCACAGGCTGCGAATTCCAATGATCGGTGAAGAGAGTCAAGAAGTGTCTATTTTTGAATCGGAAAGATACAGCGTCGCTCATTAATTGCCACATAAATACTGCGAAACCTCTTAGTTAACACCGCGATAAGTGCTCTTTTTTGCGCCGTCAACTGTTTCGACTGTCATGCTATCCATACCGACTCGTTACGAAGGTTTTTCATTAATGAAAAAGCGTTCCGGTTTTACTCTCATCGAACTCTTGGTCGTGATCGCGATCATCGCAGTTCTCATCGCCCTCCTCTTACCTGCCGTTCAGCAGGCCAGAGAGGCGGCTCGTCGTTCCCAGTGCCGAAATAACCTCAAGCAAATCGGCTTGGCACTACACAACTACCACGATTCTTTCAACGCGATTCCTCCCGGAAGCATCGTCCTCAGGAATGCTGCTGGAACCGTTTACAACGGGCACGGATGGACATGGCATGCCAGCATTCTTCCCTATGTTGACCAGGCCAACATCTACCAGGGCATTCAGGGACCAGACTCCAGCGGAATGGGTGCCGAAGCTGGCGGCGTCAACGATCCAAAGCAAGTACTGGGTGGGGCAACAACAATCCCGGTATTTATCTGCTCCTCTCACCCAGACGTGCGTATGGGCGTGCAGAAAAACGGCTACTCAACCTCCACTTACAATGGGAACATGGGAACACTCATCGGGAACAGTAGTGATGACTGTGCCGGGGGCGGGAAGACATTCGCTCAACAAAGCCAGCCCGGCGGTTGTATGAACGCCGACGGAATGTTCTTCATCAGCAGCCATGTCCGATTTGCTGATGTCAAGGATGGTCTTTCAAACACCATCATGGTGAGCGAAGTGATTGACTCAGGCGGCGATGCAGACATGCTCGGCGGAGCAGGTTCGGACCGCAAATACGTCTTCTCAAATGGTGCAGACAGCAACCCTCCGACCGAAATGTCTGAGTATCTGATCGCTGCAGAAAGCAATGACCCAATCAACTCCTACAGCGAAGAGGCAGCGGGAAGCTATCACGTTGGAGGCGCTCACTTTCTGCTTGGGGATGGAAGCGTCCGCTTCATCTCCGAGAATATTTCGATGGCGACTTACCAGTCAGTCAGCACCCGTCGCTCCGCTGAAATCGTCGGCGAATTCTAACCGCCGGTGGCGTCCCGCTGGCAGGAGTGCTGCAAGACGCATTCAGTGTGGTTCGGGAATATTCTCCGGACGTCTCTGACCGAATTCTACCTTCACGAAAGTTGAGAGAAGTGTTTTTGAATCAGTGGATCAAGCAGTCTTTTCTTATCATTACGATCTGCTTCACCGGTTGCAGTCAAGGTTTAAATGATCAGCCAGAACTTGGTGAAGTCGTCGGAACCATCACATATGAAGGCAAACCATTAAGCGGCGCTTCGATCACCTTCATACCCGTTGATGGTCGCCCTGCCAGTGGCAAAGCCGACGCCGAAGGGAAATACGAACTGACTTACATTCGCACAACAAAAGGGTGCAAAATTGGGAAGTCAAAAGTAGAAATCACCACTGGAAAAGAAGGCGAAGATGAAATTGAACAGGAGGGGGATGATTATGTTCAGAAGCCCACCAAAGGTGGACCTCCCTCGATTCCTGCAAAGTACAATGTCATGACCGAATTGACGGCCGATGTTCTGGCGGGCAAGAACACGATTGACTTCGATCTGAAAAAGTAACGACTGCGTCATCGAGACCATCTAAAACGTCGAGAGTTCTGCATCTCATTGACAGGTGCAGAACTCTTTTTGTTTTCCCAGTTGTAACGCCCGCTTTTTGACGGCGCCATCACCTCAATTGTTTTCGAAGACCGCTTTCATTTTCTGCAGACCGGTTTCGACAACCAGTTTCGCATCCTGCTTCCAATAGGTCTCATTGAACAGTTCCAGTGAAACTGCACCGTTGAATCCAATTTTTCGAAGTGTTTCAATAATCAATTTCCAAGGTGCCACACCATCTCCCGGATAGACACGCTGGCTGTCATTGATCTCGGTCCGTGGCGGTTCCGCTGGGTAGTCGTTGAAGTGGAAACAACGAATCGTTTGCCCGGAAACATTCAACAACCCCTGCAGACTGCTCCCCCCTTTGTAGATGTGGTACACGTCGGCGAGCAAGCACGCATCTGGATCCCCACTTTCAATCACGACGAACATCGATTCACCGAGACGCGAGAGGTTTTTCGAGAACCCCCAGACTTCGACCTGTGGAATGACGCCAATATTCCGACCAATTTCCAGAATGGCAGCATATCGCTCTGCAGCAGCAAAGAGGTCGACGAGTGGTGAGTTTGCTTCGTGCATCCCAATCGGAGGAGCTGCAATCAGAGTTCCGCCGATGGAATGAACAAGATCCATGTCTCGTTTAAGTTGCTCCAATCCCTGCTTGCGCTCCACTTCATCATCAACGATCCACTTCGCAAATCCGATCGCACTTTCGACTCGCAAGCCTTTGTCTTCGATCTTCTTTTTGAGATCTGGGAGCGACTTCCCAGAGTCTCGATAGCGTTCAATTTCACCAATCCAGGGTTCGATCCCGTCATATCCAGCAACGCCGACCAGGTCGATTTCCTCTTCCAAGGAAAGATTCTGACCACGAATCGTACTTGTGTTGAGGCAATAGCGGACTTTCAATGGAGCGGTGATTTGAGTTTCTGCAGCAGACGCCTCGGGAGAGATGGCAAGCATTCCAAGTCCTGTGATGGTCGAGGCGGTGAGAAACTGGCGACGATTTGCAGTTGTCATGGAGGCAAGTCCAATACCCAGGTGGGAGAAAAACAGGTGAATCAAATTCTATATGACGAGGCCGCTTTACATCCAGCATGGACTCCACGCCCTACGACCGATCATTGATAAAGATCCTACCGATCTTGCAACCAGTGCATTATCCTTGATGGTTCCAAATCTGAAAGGAATTTCGAGAGTGACTGCAAAACTCATTGACGGAAAAGCGACAGCAGCCAAGTTGAATCAAGCACTCGCTGTGCGAGTTCAGGCATTTAATGAAAAGTCTGGAGTTCTCCCCCATTTGGCAGCAATTCTGGTAGGTGACGATCCTGCCAGTGCTGTCTATGTTCGCAACAAGCAGCGATCGTGTGCCCAGGCTGGGTTGAAAAGCACGCTCCACAAACTGGATGGCTCAACAACTCAATCCGATCTACTGGATCTCATCGCCACGCTGAATTCCGATCCAGACGTCCATGGAATTCTGGTTCAGTTGCCACTCCCGAAACAAATCGAAGAGAAAATCGTCCTCGATTCTGTCGCCCCGATGAAGGATGTGGACTGCTTCCACCCGGAAAACGTGGGCTTAATGGTTCAGGGGAGGCCACGCTTTCTTCCGTGTACTCCCGCTGGCTGCCACGTCTTGATCGAGGAATCCGGAATCCAGATCCCAGGTTCTCACGCAGTCGTCATCGGGCGAAGTGAAATCGTCGGAAAACCAATGGGCATGATGCTCGTCCAGAAGGGGGCCAACGCGGACTGCACGATAACCATTGCTCACAGCAGGACCAAAAACCTCAAAGAGATCACCCGCCAGGCAGATATTCTGATCGCAGCGACGGGTCGCCCGAATACCGTGACAGCGGACATGGTGAAAGCAGGGGCGTGCGTGATTGACGTTGGCATCAATCGCGTCGGCGACAAACTGGTTGGAGACATTGATTTCGACGCCGTTAAAGAAGTCGCAGGCTTCATCACCCCAGTCCCGGGCGGGGTCGGACCAATGACGATCGCGATGCTCCTCGAGAACACGCTCACCGCTGCGGAACTTCAAACTGCGAAAAGCAAGTAGACCGGCTTTGGACTGATCCACAAGCACGGATTGCAATCTCGATCAAACTCTCGAGTTTTCTATTTTGAGGTGACACCTAACGCAAGTTACGTTAGGTTATACACCCCAGACCCATCAACAAATCGCAATTCATCGATTTCAAGAGCCGACCGTCATGAAGACGGCTCTTGAAGCGATCGGATTGTGATTCATACCTACGAGTCATTCCTGAGATCTCGACTGAAGAGGAACTCACATGCAGAGACTACTAGTGGTTTGCTTCATCAGCCTACTCAGCTGTCAAACAGCTTGGAGTGCTGATCAGGAAGCGGGCTTTAAACCCATTTTCGACGGAAAAACCCTCGATGGATGGAAGGGTGAGGAAGGCTTCTGGAAGGTTGCTGATGGAGCCATCGTTGGCGAAACAACCGCCGAAAAGCCACTGAACCACAACACATTCCTCGTCTGGGAACGCGGTGACGTCGATGATTTCGAGCTTCGCTTGAAGTTTCGGCTGAGCGGTTCGGATGCTGCGAACAGCGGAATTCAGTTCCGTGGCGTTCAGCAGCCAAATGGTCAGGTCGTTGGGTATCAGGCTGACATCGACCGTTCTGGCACTTATTGCGGAATGCTCTATGACGAAGCTGCTCGCGGATTTCTCGCAGAACGTGGGCAAAAATCCGTGTTCAACGAATCGGGCGAGAAACAAAGCGAGCAAGTCAACGACAAGGCTGAGCTTCTCAAGCACATCGATATCAACGGCTGGAATGAATACGCCATTCTGGCAAAAGGGAGCCACATCGTTCTCAAGATCAACGGCCACGTCACCGCCGAGTTGATTGATCATGACAAAAACGGTCTGGATCGAATCGGGATTCTCGCATTGCAGCTTCACGCCGGCCCACCGATGAAGGTGGAATTCAAAGACATTCTCCTGAAGCGGTTACCGCTGGAAGACGATTGGAAGAAAATCGTCTTTGTTGCAGGAAATCCGAGTCACGCTTACTTCTCTCACGAACATCGTGCGGGATGCCTGCTGCTCCAAAAGAGCTTCGAAGCTGCTCGCAAAGAACACGGCCTGAAAGTCATTTCCACTGTTTACACCAACGGATTCCCCAAAGACACCACCGCTTTCGACAACGCCAGCACCGTTGTCGCATATTGCGACGGTGGAGCAGGGCACTTCCTGAATCCGCATCTCAAAGAGTTCGACAAAGAGATTGTCCCATCTGGTATCGGTCTCGTCTGCATTCACTACGGTGTTGAAACAACCAAGGGTGAAGCAGGTGATCACTTCCTCAAATGGATTGGTGGATACTTCGAACCACATTGGTCAGTAAACCCACACTGGACTGCGACATTTGACCGCTTTCCTGACCATCCAATCAGCCGCGGTGTTCGGCCATTCGAAATCAATGACGAGTGGTACTATCACATGCGTTTTGTTCCAGAGATGAAGGGGGTCACTCCGATCCTGACAGCCCTGCCACCACGCGAATCACTGAATCGCGAGGATGGACCTCATTCCAATAACCCTGCTGTTCGTGAAGCTGTGCTGGTTCGTGAAGAACCCCAGCACATGGGCTGGGCATATGATCGGGAAGATGGCAAAGGCCGCGGCTTCGGATTCACAGGAGGACATAACCATGTGAACTGGCAGCATGACGATTTCCGTAAAGTTGTCTTGAACGCCATCCTCTGGACTGCACACGGTGAAGTCCCTGAGAACGGTGTTGAGAGCCCATCTCTCTCCAAAGAGGAGATGGAAGCCAATCAGGACGAACCAGCCCCTGCTGACTTCAAGTTCCATCCAGTTCAACAAAATAAAGTTTCGGCCAACACAGTTCCGCTCAAGGCGAAGCCGATCTTTCAATCGCCCATCATCACTCCTGCCACTCCCGGCCACGGAGTTAAAATCGATGTTGATGTCAGCGGGGCAAAGTCGCTGTACCTTGTCGTCACCGACGCTGGCGATGGCTACTCCTATGACTGGGCCAATTGGGGTTCTCCCACTCTGCTGGTCGATCCCGAAGATCCATCCAAAGGAAGCCTGAAGCTCACAGAACTGAAATGGGAAACTGCATCTTCAGCCTGGGGCGAAGTTCGGGTGAATGCGAATGCCGAAGGGAGAGATCTCCGTATTAATGGAAAGCCCGTTCCGTTCGGAATCGGCACTCACGCGAATTCAGTGATTCACTTCAAGTTACCAGACGATCACAAGTTCACTCGCTTCCAGTCTTTCGCTGGAATTGATGATGGCGGATCTCAGCAGGGGAACTCTTCCGTACGGTTCCTGCTTTTTAATCAAGCTCCTCCGGAATCAGTAATTTCGGCAACGGCCGGAGGAGCGAGTCATGAAACAGAAGTTGCTGTAGAACAATTGGACGTCCATCCGGATCTGGTCGCGACGTTGTTTGCGTCCGAGCCGATGATGTCCAACCCTTCCACGATTGATATCGACCATTTGGGTCGAATCTGGATGTGCGAAGCAATTAACTACCGGGCATTTGCAAATCGTGATGTCATCGGAGAACGACCGGAGTCCGATCGGATTCTGGTCCTCGAAGATGTCGACGGAGACGGTGTCGCCGACAAGTCGACGACTTTCTACTCGGGCCCGGATGTTGACTCCGCTCACGGAGTGCTTGTACTTCCCACTGTCGATGGAAAGGGGCTACGGCTTCTCGTTTCCGCATTGGACAAAGTCTTCTTTCTGATCGACGATAACGGCGATCTCAAAGCGGACCGAAAAGAGGTTCTCTTCACAGGAATCGACGGTGCACAGCATGACCACGGGATTCATGCCGTGCACTTCGGTCCCGATGGAAAGTTTTACTTCAACTTCGGAAACTCCGGCGTCCGTATTAAAGACAAGAATGGCGAGCCGATCGTCGACAAGGCTGGGAACGTCGTTGAGGACGCTGGAAAGCCTTACCGACAAGGGATGGTTTTTCGGTGTAATCTGGATGGTTCCGACTTCGAAACGCTCGGATGGAACTTTCGTAATAACTGGGAAGCCTGTGTCGACTCCTATGGAACGATCTGGCAGTCCGACAACGATGACGACGGTAATCGTGGCGTCCGCATCAACTACGTGATGGAATTCGGAAACTATGGTTACGTCGATGAAATTTCAGGCGCGGGCTGGCCGGCACATCGCACCAACATGGAAAGCGATATCCCCAGCCGTCACTGGCATCTGAACGACCCGGGAGTCATTCCCAATCTTCTGCTGACTGGCGGGGGAGCGCCAACCGGTATCACGTTCTACGAAGGAAAATTGCTCCCCAAAGAATTGCATGGTGCCATTCTGCACTGTGACGCCGGCCCGAATGTGTGCCGCGCCTATGTTCCTACAGTCGACGGAGCAGGGTACACAGCGACGACAATCGACCTGCTGAACGGGGCACGCAATCAATGGTTCCGACCAAGCGATGTCTGTGTCGCCCCGGATGGCAGCGTTTTTGTTGCTGACTGGTACGATCCGGGAGTCGGTGGGCACCGCATGCAGGACGCTCGGCGCGGTCGCATCTTCCGACTCGCCCCCGAGAACGCATCCGCCTACATTTCGCCAAAGGTCGATGTCTCAACGCCGGAATCGGCGGTCGAGGCGTTGCAGTCACCGAACATGTCTGTTCGCTATCTGGCCTGGACTGCTCTGCAAAACATGGGAGCCAAGGCTGAAAGTGCTCTGGTCAAACTCCGCAATTCCGACGATCCAGCGATTCAGGCGCGAGCGGTTTGGCTGCTCGGGAAACTCAAACTGGATCACACTCGTTTGGTTGAGCACCTGAAATCTGCTTTGACGGATAGCAATCCAAACATTCGAATCACCGGGATTCGCCTACTTCGTCAACTCTTCGATCAAGTGACTTTCGAGGACATCAACGGCGCATTGACCTTTGACGACGCCTCACCAGCGGTCCGCCGCGAAATGTTGATCGCGCTTCGTGAAGTGTCAGCGAGCTGGGTAGGCGACGACGGCAGTCAGGCCCACTACGGGCACGCTTGGACCCGATTGGCTCAGCAGTACGACGGGAAAGACCGTTGGTACCTCGAAGCACTCGGAATCGCGGCGAATGGTCGCTGGGATGTTTGTCTCGCAAGTTGGCTGAAGGTCGTCGGAGATCAATGGCTGGCGACATCTGCTGGTCGGGATATTGTCTGGCGTTCACGAGCTGAGCAAACCGCTGAGCTACTCGCCAAGATCATCGAGAGTCCACAGACTCCCGATTCCGAGATTCTCCGTCACATCCGAGCATTGGACTTCCAGCCTCGTGAGACGCGAGAGGCAGCCGCTCTGAAATTGGCGTTCGCGAACCTCAAAGGGGAGCCAGCACGAGTCAACGCAATTCGAGCCGAAGCGATCAGTCGACTCGGGAACGTTGATGTCAAATCGACTCCTCCGAGATTGGAGATCATAGAAAGTCTTCTGAAATCGGTTTCGGGTCAACCAGAGTTTCTACGCATCGTAAGTCAGTTCGAGTTGGAAGATCATTATCCAGCTGTACTGGCACTCGCTCAGTCCCAACCACAGTCGCAACTGGGGATCAATGCCTGCCATGTTCTTTTCAACAAGAACCAGCAGCAGCTCATTCTCAGCGCGCTCACCTCCGATGACCGGGAACAGGCTGAGAAAACCTTTACCGTTGTCGGTGCGTCAGGAGACGGTCGTAGTTTCGAAATCCTGAGCGGTCTCCTCAGCGATGGTCAGAACCCACTCTGGATTCGTCAGGCCGCCGTGAGAGCATTGGGTTCGTCAAATTCCGGGGCGCAATTCCTTCTGAATCTGGCCAAAGAAGGAAAGCAGCCATCAGAACTGGCACAGGCATTTGCAGCCGCTCTGACGACAGCTTCACATCCTGATATCCGAAACCAGGCGATCAAGCTGTATCCGCCCCCACCGGGGAAGGATTCTGAACCGCTTCCGCCAATTCAGGAGCTGGTTCGACGCGCCGGAAATCCTGAAGTTGGAAAGGTGATTTACAACACGACCGGAACCTGCAACAAGTGCCATCAAGTGAACGGCATCGGTCAGGATGTCGGCCCGAACCTTTCTGAAATTGGAAAGAAGCTCGCCAAGCCAGCGTTCTACGAAGCGATTCTGTTTCCTTCATCTGCAATCAGCCACGGATACGAAAACTGGTTGATCGCGACAGAAGATGGACAGATTCTCACCGGATTGCTTGTGAGCGAAACAGGCGATGAGATTCAGATTAAAGACGACAAAGGGATCGTCCGCACGATCAAGTTGTCTGAGATCGAAGAACGCAAAAAGCAGGACATCTCACTGATGCCTGCCGACCTGCAGAAGCTGATGACAACAGATGAACTTGTGGATCTGGTGGAATACATGACGACTCTTCAGGAACGTCGCCTGTAATTCATCGGAAGTCACATCAAACGACCGAACGCCATCTCTCCTGAGGTGGCGTTCTTTCATTTCATCAAGAGCCTCAGTCAAGCATCCATCGCCAACTGAATGACTTCCTGATCCAGATCGAGATACCCCTTCCAATCCTGCGGAGTGATCAGCCCATCATGGAGTGCTGAAGAGACCATCGCGCCATCCACGCGGTCCAATGACAATTTCTGAAGATCCGCGAGTGAACGCACTCCACCGCCGGTCCAGAGCACGAGATCAGGCCAGCGTTTTTTGATTGTGTGACATAACGCTCCGGTAGCGACGCCAGAATGCGAGCCGACTTTCGCGACGTCCAGGATAATCATTTGCCGCACTCCGCAATCCACGGCAGTCCAGACAATTTCAATCGGATTCTTATTGCCAGCCGCAGCTCCAAACGGTTCGCCATTTTTCAAATCGAGACTGAAAAGAATTTGCTCAGCCCCCAGACTGCTGACAAACTCCCGCATCAACTCCAGATCAGGGAGCGACTCCAGACTGACGATGACTTTTTTTACTCCCATCTTGAGCAATTGCTCAGCCTGTAAGATGGTGCGAATTCCGCTGTCCACAGAAATCGATAACCCCGCTTCAACGATCTGTGCCAAAATCGCATACTGCGGTTGATCGAACTGAATACCGTCCAGATCCGCCACGTAGAGCTGCCGAGCCTGATAATTCTGGCTCAACGCCAGCGCAGTCTGGAGTGGATCAGAACTCTCCAGCAACCGACTCTTGTTCGGGAGGTACTTCTCACGCTGGCCAGCATGACCGCGGACGACCACCCCTTGCATCAAATCAACAACCGGTACGAGCTCCATGATTAGACCTCAGCAGAAGCGTTCAGAAAGGCCCGGCTGCGACGGGGGATATTTCTCCGTACCTTCAATATTACGTCTCAGATGACTCGCTGAACAATGGAAAACGTATCAAGTTCGAGCGAGTTCGGAACGAGTGCAGCCGAGAATGGAGGAGTGAGTCGAAAGAACTGAAGTATAGGAGGACTGGGAAAGCGCCGCGTCGAAGCGTGCGTCCAATTCGTCTTCAGACGTTCAACCACACACGTTCTCTCGAGATTTTTCGCCGAGATTCCTACCGAACGATCTTCCCGAGAGTCGTTAGGCAGCGTTCGCGAGCCCAGTTTCCGAATTCGCAGGCACGGGTTCGAGTCCCGCTGCAATCCGGTCCGCTCGTTCCTGCAACAGATCCATCCGAGACTGGAGGTCCTTACAAAAACCATTCAACTGGTCGCGCCGAACATCCGCTGGGATATGCATCGGCTCTCCCCCCAGCACATAGACTCTGGTGAATGGACGCGGAACAAGCAAATCCGTCCAGCGCCCTTTGGGGTACCAGGCCTTTTTCGCGGAGCAGGCAACCGGCACGATCGGGCGTCCCGTTTGTGACGCCAAAAAAATGATCCCCGGTTTCACAGTGCGACGTGGACCACGTGGACCATCCGTCGTCACGACGATGTGATAGTCTCGAGCAGCGTCGATCAATTGCTTCGCAGCAGCGGCGCCACCATTTCCGTTGGATCCGCGGACAGGATGAATTCCAACAGCATTCATCACTTCTGCGACGTATTCCCCATCCGCATGCCGACTGGTCAACGCAGCACAATGGTGGACTGGGCCACAAAATAGCGAATTCAGAATGCCATCATGCCAGGTACAATACACATACCTATTGTCGCCAGAAGGTGCGTAAGGACTCGTTTGAGGGGCCCCCTCAATGACACGAATTCGGCACGTGGAATAGAGGCAACGACACAGAAAGGCGATCACTCGAGAAATCAAACGAATCACGCGGCGATTACGGAGTCTCACGGAACCTGTTTCCTGTTGGCAGAGCAAACAGGGAGATCTTCTCGGATCTCCCCAACTTCCAGTCCTGGTGGCTAATCGGCTTTAAGAACAAACAGCTCAACAAACAATGTGGCTTTACTTCGTCAGAAGTATTTCCAACTCCTGATCAAGCTGCGCGACATTCACATGAATGCTGCGTACGACTCCATTTGCATCGACCAGCCAGTATTCCGGGACATTAATCACACCATAGTGCCGGGCAACAGGATTTCGTGAACCACGTTTTTCTGGATCAGAGAAGAAGATACTCTTCCAGGCGATTCCACGATTGGCAACGAATTCTTCCGCCAGCCTGTCTTCGCGATCAAGATTCACCCCAACGACTGCCAGTTTTCCATTTGAAGTCTGAATCGCTGTCTGAATTTTGGGGAGATCTCGCTGAAACTCAGCGGAATTAGACGCCCAGAAGGCCACGAGCAACGTCTTTCCTCGATACTGATTCGCTGATGTGAACTCCCCGTCCAACGTCGAGCCCCCGAAATCGGCCAGTGGTTTTCCAGTTAATCGCAACCGTCGCAACGCACCTGCAACCTGCTCTTGATATGGAGAATCCGGAGCAATCTGTTCAATCATCGCCAGGCACGATTCCGCTTCGAAATCCAGCTTCAGCTGCTCGCAAGCGCGGCCTGCGGCAATCAGATTGACCGCTGCCCTGTTCGTTTCCTGAGGAAATCGTTCGGCAAACAATCGAGCCTGTCGAGAAAAGGCCTTCGCCCATTTCGCGTCAGTCTTTGCAAACTTCACAGCTTGGATCTGGGTCAATTCCACCAAATGTGAAGCCGCCTCCACTGCTGCAAATGATCGTGGATCTCGCGAGTAAAGAGCCTCAGCGTTCTCGTCCAGAAGTTGAATTTGGGATTCGTCACCGTCAACCGCCAATTCGACCCGGGCATCCGAGAGGAAAATCACAGCGGCATTGAAGAGTTCGGTCGATTCAGGGGATTGGTTGGTTTTTCCGATAACCTGAGTTGCCAGCTCAACGATTTTTTGATTCCGGCGGACTCGTTCAATTGCGACCTGTTCCGGCGTCAGCTCAATTTCTTCGTACTTCTCAACTCTGCCGGGAATTCGTTGACGAACTCGATCAAGTGGCAAGTTCCGAAGCCGTGAGATTTCCATCACGACCCATTCCGGAGAATCTTTCGTTGGACCGTCCACCACTGTTTCTTCGTTTGAGATTAACTCAATCTCGGCAGTCTGACGGAACGCAGCACGGTTCTGCTGAGTCGGCAATTCCTCTTCACGAGTGGGATGATGCGAGTATTCTGGTTGTTGTTGACCGATGGGGGCAGGGACTTCACCGCAACCAGAGAGTTGGACGACGAGGCAGGACGCTCCCAAGCTGAGAAGCATGCCTGTCCAGAAATCTCGATAAAGAGGCTGAGACTGTCTGAAATTGAAGTCACTCATAGTGGTGCGTTCCTTGCCGGTTTGAGACTCTGCACACAATTGAACGATGCAAAATCAACGACAATGTCTTCCGTGGCACTGCCGCAAAACGCCTTTTACGCAATTTCTACAAAATGAATCAAGATCCATTCTCAGAGCACGTCAATGAAGTTCGACTCCCCAACTTAGGAGGTACGGGCGAATCCATCACTTTTGGCCAATGGCTTGTCTCTTTGGATTCAAAAGTCATTGCAGGAGAACGAATTGCAGAAATCCACCTGCCGGGGACTCTGTTCTTTCTGGAAGCGCAAGAAGAAGGGACCCTGATTCAACAGTTCGTCAAAACAGGCGATCCCCTCGTTGCAGAACAGATTGTTTGTCGAATTCAGCGTCACTAACGTCTCTCGAAGAGACCGCTTACGATTGCCACCCCAAGGCGGAAAGGGCTTCAATCGGGGCAACGTCCCCGAAACTGATTCCCAGCGCCCGGGCAGCTTCGATCCCGGAGTTATCCTTTGTGACTTGTGACAGCTTTCCAACCGCTTCTTTGATGGGGACTGCGGTAATTTGCGGCGGCTGGTAAGAGACCATCATTCCAAACCGCTTCTGAATCAGCAGCCGAACCGCATGCGCCCCGTACATGGTTGCCAGACAACGGTCGAAGTTTGTGGGTGGACCACCTCGTTGCAGATGCCCCAGCACAACACAGCGGACTTCTCGCTTCAATCGATGTTCAATTTCATGAGCGAGAATTTCACCGATTCCGCCCAGTCTCACCTGGCCGGCAGCGGGACCGTCCGGCTGACCTGATGTGACTAATTCCCCATCGGGCAAGCGGGCCCCTTCAGCAACGACGATGACGGAAAAGGGCTTTTTCTCCCGGTCCCGATCCAGAATCTTCTGACAGACATGTTCGAACTTCCAATCAATCTCTGGAAGTAGGATCACGCCTGCTCCGCCGGCAATCCCGGAATGCAATGCGATCCAACCAGCGTGTCGTCCCATGACCTCGACAATCATGACGCGTTCATGGCTGATGGCCGTCGTGTAGAGGCGATCGATTGCATCAGTGGCACAGGCAACTGCGCTATCAAATCCAAATGAAAACGCAGTTGATGAGAGATCGTTGTCAATTGTCTTGGGAACGCCGATTACAGGGATCCCTGCTTCTTCGAACTGTTCCGCGACCGCTAACGAGCCATCTCCACCGATACAGATCAATCCCTCGAGACTGAGAACTCGAAAGGTATCTTTCACTTCGTCAATCAAGGCCGCCGGAAGATCAATTCGCTGATCAATTCCACTTCTGGCACCAAACCGACCTTTATTCGTCGATCCGAGAATCGTGCCACCCCGGTTAATAATGCCCAGCGTATTATTGTTCGTGAGCATCATGTAATCGACGGGATCGACGAGTCCTTCATAGCCCCTTCGAAATCCGACGACTTCATATCCAAATCGTGTCGAACTCTTCACAACACTTCGAATCACCGCATTAAGGCCAGGACAGTCTCCACCTGACGTCAGAACACCAATTCGCTTTTGACCAGACATGTTGCCTCGCACTTTCTACGAATTCTTAACCTCGCTGTACTCCTTCAAAAATACCAATGAAAAGAAGGCCAAAAAGATGATTTGGCCTTCTTTTGTCAATCATTTACAAATTGAATAGATTCAAGCATTAGCACATGCTGAACTACTGATGCCACTGGGCGTCAGGCAGCTTCGCGTGTGCTGCCGGAGCAATCGCATTCTCCGGGGTCGGGGCTTCTGTCGCCAACTGAGTCCCTTCCGTTGAGATTGGCTTAGGCGGAGAAACAAAAGTCACCATACGAGGAACTTCGTTCTGCTGAAAAGCAGCCGGACCTGTGGTCGACTCAGCAACTTCCTTCTTCACAGTTCCGTTTTGATACGGCCCAACGCCAAACAGGAACCAGTTACTGTCATCCGCACTGGCAAGACTCGTTCCTCCGGTCCCCAAGGCTTGATTCGTTTCAGGGTCGTATGCAACTAATCCGAGTTTGGCGACGCCTTGCTGGCTCTTCTTTTCCAAGATCTTGACTTCCGGAATACTGACCATCCCGGGGAGAGTCAGCTGCGGTGTTCCGACATAGGAATTGGCAGAAGTCGTTCCCACAGCACCCGCTCGTAACTCGACAATCACATCTGCTTTATCGGGAGCGTCGACAAGCTTTGCCCCCGCTGTAAACAAACGATGCCGTGTCGATGCAACGACGTAATTTTTGTCGATGCAATCTACATACTTGTCCTGCAGGAAGACATTTTGGCCGTGGAAGCTGGAGAAATTACACTTATCTAACGACTGATCAACGGCGTTGGCGACCAACAGTTGCTCGACAGAAGTTCTCGCAGTGTTGGAAGTGGTTGAAGTAGCACACCCAGTCAGGCACGCCAGTGTCATTCCGAACATCGGGAGTAAAACCGACGCCTGATGATTCATATATTTCATAAAACCCTCGGCAATTCGCGCGGCGCGTAAAAAATGATCCCGAACCGGGAACTCTAATGAATGCAATTCGCTGCCCGCGTAAAATTCACATCATGTCTGAGCGACGTTAAGCATGTACCGCACCGCACAAAATTTCGTCAATTGGTGTTCAGGAGTTTCCCTTGGTCCCTGAGATCCCGTCGCAGTTTTTGCCGCAGTACACCTTTGTTCCGGGAATTACCCCGCGTCCATCAGAAGGGGACCTACTGAGGCTGCGACATCAGTTTCTGAGTCGTGGATACACCTTGTATCGGGGTGGAAGGGAACTCTTCAACCGCGGCTACTACTGGGAGTCGCACGAGTTGTGGGAAGAGGCCTGGGGCGAGGAGAACCGAGTCGGTCAGCTGGCGGTTCTGCTCAAAGGGAAGATCAAACTGGCGGCCTGCGGAGTCAAAATCCTGCAGGGAAATTCGAACGGTGCTTCCCGCCATGCCCGCCGAGCACACGAATTATTTCAGGGACTCATCGACCAACTCTCGACAGGTGCGGAGATCGTTCCAGGTCCGTGCCCGCTGGACGACTTAAACCGAATGAGCGACCTTGCGCAAAGCCTCGTCGACCAACTTCCAATCGTCACCCCGGAGCAACGAGCCGCAGTAACGCACGGAGGGGTCCCGATTATCGGACCGATTGCTTAAGAAATTTGATCGTAATCGACGAGTGAATCGCGTCACTCCGATCGACTGCGAACGCGCGCGTGATAGGCTTCGTAGAGTCGTTTCACAATCGGTCCGGGCACGCCATTTCCGATCACTGTAGAATCGACCTTCACTACCGGCAGCACCTCAGCCGAAGTCCCTGTTAAAAACAGTTCATTGACTTCATGCAGCTCCCGGCGATGAATCGCACGATCAATAACTGGAACTTCACAGAGCGCCGCCAATTCCATCACGAGACTTCGTGTGATTCCGGGGAGCAGATAAGGCCCCAGTGGCGCAGTCAAAATCGCACCGTTCTGAACGGCGAAGAGACTCGTGTGAGTCCCCTCAAGCAACGTTCCATGTTCATCGACGAAGATCGCTTCATCGCATCCGTGCTGGTACGCTTCTTCAGCTCCAATGCAATTCGCGAGCAAATTGACACTCTTGATGTCGCAGCGTTTCCAGCGCAAATCATC
This sequence comes from Planctomicrobium mucosum, assembly GCF_051466335.1. Classification (NCBI taxonomy): domain Bacteria; kingdom Pseudomonadati; phylum Planctomycetota; class Planctomycetia; order Planctomycetales; family Planctomycetaceae; genus Planctomicrobium; species Planctomicrobium mucosum. Next base: position 424,092 of record NZ_CP195793.1, read on the forward strand.
AATCAGCATGACTGATGCGCCAGTTTCTCGCTGACGGGAGTACGGGTCTTCGTATTCCTTCACATAGACCAGTTCGTTCGGCTTTACTTCCGGGTGCGGAAAATGGTGCGTTCGAGGAGCCTCGCCGCGAGTCACCTGTATGTAGATCAGTCCATTACTGATCTGACTCGCTTCCAGCAAACTCCAGGCTCTCTCCCCAATAGTGGCTGCATCAGAATTGAGAGCCATCTTCTCGAGATTGCGATGGAGTCGCTGAACATGCTCCGCGAACAAAAATGGTCGACCATCGTAAATACGAATGACTTCGTAAATCGCATCTCCAAACAGGAACGCGCGGTCGAGTACTGAAACCCGCACGTCTTTGAGCAGCATCTGCTCGCCGTTCCAGTTCGCTAATGGTTCGATTGCCATTTCAAGACTCTCTAACGGGTCTGATGAACGGAATTGCATTCTGGCAATTACTGAATCCAACCACCGCCCAATGCCTGATCTTCGTGATACAACACAACAGCCTGGCCGGGAGCAACTCCGAACTGAGGATCTTCGAAAGTGACTTCGATCTGATCCTCGTCGATTAATTGAACTTCGCATGGGCTCGGACGATGCTGGTAGCGAATCTGCGCAGTCGCTCGCAACGGAAATGAGATTGAATCCGTCAACCAGTTCAAACGATTCGCACGCAATGTCCGCCGTCCCAGTTCTTCGCGCGTCCCCAGAACTACCCGATGAGTTTCTGGTTCAATGCGAACGACAAATCGCGGTTCTCCGAAGGCAACACCCAATCCGCGACGCTGACCGATCGTAAAATGCTGAAAACCGGGATGATGACCGAGGACTTTCCCTGCGGTGTCAACGAGTTCCCCATCCGTTTCCTGATCTCCGCGGTAATCGCGAATGAATCTGCCATAGTCGTTATCTGGGATGAAGCAAATTTCCTGGCTATCAGGTTTATTGGCTGTACGAATACCCGCTTCAGCAGCCATTTCTCGCAACGCAGCTTTCTGATACCCCCCGACCGGAAAGATGATCTTGCTCAGCAATTCTTTACGAATTCCAAAGAGCACGTACGACTGGTCTTTTCCCGGATCGAGCCCTCGAAAGAGGCCCGGTTGGCTTTGGCCCGGAATCTCGCGAAGCTGCGCATAGTGTCCCGTTGCGATGTAGTCTGCATCGACTTGCTGGGCGAAGTCCCACAACTTTCCGAACTTCAACCAGACGTTGCACATGACACAAGGGTTCGGCGTCCGGCCAGCCAGATACTCATCGGCAAAATAGTCTTTGATCTTCCCGAAGGCGTCGCTGAAGTTCAGGGCGTGAAAACTGATGTCCAACGCGTCCGCGACGCGACGTGCATCGGCTGCATCTGAGGCGCTGCAACATCCCTGCTTGTTCGATTTGACGTTGACGATGGGCAATAGACTTGGAGTAATCGAACAGGTGTCTGGCTCAGCGACTCCTGACCGCATAAAGAGCCCGATCACCTCGTGTCCCTGCTGTTGAAGCAGCCACGCGCTAGCGGAACTATCGATTCCGCCACTCATTGCCAGGACGACTCGGGACATGAAATTTCAGGCAGCTAAAGGTTAAAATCAAAACAGGAAAATCGCCTACTCAACGTCGAATCACGCGAAGTCGGTATTCCGATCCTGTTCAATAGTAGCTTGATGGCTCGAATTTTGCATTTTCGGCGGGAAAGATGAACCATGTTCTGGAACCGATTCCCTTTCTCGAAAATCCATAACATATTTGCCAGAAACACCATCCAAACTTCGCATCAATGCCTGCCTCCTGTTCGGCAACATGGTTTTCCAGCGATGCTGAGTCTCTTTGTTTTCGCATTGCTGATCGCGTTTCCAGAAACACAAATCCCAGCGGCAGGATCTGAACCGACCGATTTTCAGCTCGTGGCCCAGCTTTGGTCGATCCCAATCGCCGGGAACGACTCCCACCAAGAGACACGCTCAGAGAGTCAGCTTGCACCGGAAATCTTCCCAGCCCTGTGGAACGACGTCGTGATCGTCTCCGACGCCGCAGGCGTACGCGCCCTCAATCTTCAGACCGGAAAATCAGCCTGGCCGGTCGATGAGCACGACGAAGGCTATTTGTTGCAAACATCGAAGCGGTCTGGCTCCTCTCGCGCCGAACCTGCAGAGCCCTCGTACCGTGGATTCATTCATGAAGACTACTGGTACGGCATCGTTGATCGACGACTGGTCTGCTTGAATCTGGCAGCGGAAGGAAGACTCGAGTGGAGTCTTTCCCCTCGAGATCTCGTTCCCATCACAACGCGGAATGCCTGGTTTTCTGGAGATCCGATCTTGGGAGGCGGAACGATTTTTGTTCCGATTCGCCAACTCGACGTAACTCCACAGTCCACAATCTATCGGTTCACCTTGAAGGGGGAAGAGACTTGGAGAAGCACTCCATTCGCACTGAAGTCCCACCAGATCGCAATGAAGTACGATGCACTCGCTGCGACAGACTCCCACTTACTTCTCTATTTGGGGAATGACGAATTGGTCGCTTTCGACATCCCCACGAAAAAACTCCAGTGGAGCACCCGGGTCACTTCCACCAGCACTCAACCTCGGCAGATCGCTCCGAACAGAATCCTCTCTACAAATGAGAAATTCGTGGTTTGTGCAGACGGAAATTCCGGGATCGCATTCAATCTCGAAGATGGACAGAAACTCTGGGAACTACGTTTTGCCACCCCGGTTGTGCGATTCTGCGAAGAAAGCAACGGCACTTTTCTCTGTTCCGGGGAACAACTGACAGCGTTCGACGCTCATACTTTGGCGGAACGGTGGAGATTCGGAGGTGTTGACCTCGCAACGTCCGGGTTTGGGCGAGGGGTCGTTCGTACGCCCCTTCTGATTTGGCCAACTCGTGATGAAATCTGGGTTTCCGACCTTCAGACTGGCCGGGTTCAACGCAGAATTCCTCTACAGCAAATGACTGGAGAAGGTGGAGGCAACCTCTTGCTGACGCAAAATACGGTTCTCATTGCGAATAGAACGTCACTGCGAGCTTTCCGGATCGAGTTCTCTCCGAAATCTCTCCCATGATCTGATTTCAGTTTGGAATTCCCCACAACCGGGCTGTTAGAATCATATCAACGGATAGGCAAAGCACTTTTCTCCCAGCCGTCTGGTGAAGACTTCCTTTCTCTCCATTCTGCTTTTGGGAGAGGGTTTGCCATTCTGTTCACTTCTACTCTTTCGGGCATCACTCAGTAACAGGATAGAGATGATGGCACAAAGACAGACACGGCAGCCACAAATCAACGTGAAACGGGAGACGGCAGCCAGACATGAAGATCCTCTTTCCGGTGAGACAGGAGCTCACCCAATTGGGGTCGGTCTTGGTGCTGCTGCAACAGGTGCTGCCGTCGGTGCGGTTGGAGGAATGGTTGGTGGGCCAGTCGGAGCCACACTCGGGGCGATCGTCGGTGCCGTGGCCGGGGGACTGGGCGGAAAAGCGTTCGCGGAAGAGGTCGACCCCACAATTGAAGAAGCATTCTGGAGAAAAAACTATCAAGGCCGTCCGTATGTGTTGGAGGGCGAAAAGTACGAACGGTACGCTCCCGCGTATCGCTACGGCATCGAACAGTTCAGCGCCCATGATGGCCTATCGTTCGAAGACATCGAGCCCAAGCTCAAGCGGGGCTGGGAAGCATCAAAATCATCACAGAATCTGAATTGGCCCGAAGCACGGGACGCGGTTCGTGATGTTTGGTCCCGACTCGAATCTGACAACGTCGACTGACATCCCATCGACCAAAACCGGTAGTTTACTGCCAAGAAATCACCCACGTTCCTTTTGGTCGCGTGGGTGATTTCTTTTTAAAACGTCCATGTCGAGGCTGAAAACCAGCCGCGTCTTCATATCGTCCTTAATGCGAAGTTAGAGTTCGCCCTTCACACCGAGGTCGTGGAAAAAGTGTTCGACATTGTTTTGATTTTCCAATAACCAGTCGATTGAAGGCTCGTTTCGCATCGCTTTACGAATCGCCTTCGAAGTCGCTGCCCGGTTCGTTTCGAACAGTATGTTGTGATCGATTTCCACATTCACCACACTTGGATCGAGCCAGACAGAGACGATGATTCCCAGATCATTCGCTTTTTCCTTGGGAATATCTCCAGCCCGAACAGCATCAAGGACCCCATGTGCAATCGCCGCCTGCACGGTCCCCATGAGAATGTTGGTGTATTTGGAACTTTCGACCGTCACTTTGCTGACCATCAACGTGACCGGCTTGACCTGCACATCGCTATTGAGAATCGCGAAGACCTTGGTATGCCCCTTGGCCTGGTTTGCAAGCTGGTTGGCGATCGAGAGACCGACCGGACCGTCCAGCTCACCGATGATGACTTCTGGTTCAGCCGCAGACCATGCTGGCTCCGCTTCCACGAGTGCTTCTCCAGTCCGCATGACAATTCGCTCGAGCGGAGCGGACTGTTTAGATGCAGAAGTCACAGCAGGTTTATTTTTCTTGGCTCCCTTGGCAGGTTGCTGAGCCTTTTTAGCGGATTTCTTCTTCGCCATTTGATTTCTCGTCAGGTGACTGATTGAACGGAATTCTGCTGAAACTGTCGCCCCAGAACGTCAACATCGAGGCCATTCTGACCAAGTTCTATCGAAGCGCCACACAAGATCCAATAGTGGAGTCTTATGGCTGAGGAAATGATGCTTCCTCTGGCGTTTCCGCCTCCGCTAAAATAGATTCGGTAGGTTCTGCACCCGTCGCTGCCATCCGTAGAGCGATCCGACCGGGTTTCATGATGTTTTCTTCTCTGAGTGATATTTCTCCTCGAAGTATCGGCTCGAACTGAATATGGAATTGACGAGGTTGTTTCATGTCCGTTGAAACGGAAATTCGCGATGCATTGGCCCAGATCGTCGACCCCGCGCTTCAGATGACGCTGGCGGAATCCAAGATGGTCTCGTCGGTCGTTGTCGATGACGACAAAGCCACCGTCGAGATTGTTCTCCCAACACATGCCTATCCATCCCGAGATTTGCTTGAGGGACTGATTCAGACCGCTGTCAAAACCACAGTGGGGATCAAAAACACGACCGTCAATTTCAGAGTTGTTGTCAAGGGAAAGCAGTCCGGAGCGAACATTGGACTGAACATCAAGAACATCATCGCAGTCGGAAGCGGTAAAGGGGGAGTTGGAAAATCAACAGTCTCCGCCGGCATCGCCTACGCACTGCAGGCGTGGGGAGCCAAAGTTGGCCTGATGGACGCCGATGTTTACGGTCCCAGCGTTCCGCATCTGTGCGGGGCGACGGGGCAACCAGAAATTCGCACCTATCAAATGCCTGATGGTCGCACCTTCGAACGCATTCAACCGATCGAAGCCAATGGCCTCAAAACGATCTCCATGGGCTACATGGTCGATCCCGATCAGGCTGTGATCTGGCGAGGTCCGATGCTGCACAAAGCTCTGAGCCAGTTTCTGCAGCAAACAGAATGGGGTGAGATCGATTACCTGATTATCGACATGCCACCCGGAACCGGCGACGTCGCACTGACATTGTCGCAAATGGTGTCGCTGGCGGGCTCGGTCATCGTTTGCACACCACAGCAAGTCGCCCTGCTTGACGCTGGCAAAGCGATCACAATGTTCAACACGGTCAAGATTCCAATCCTGGGCATGGTGGAGAACATGACCGGAGAAATCTTCGGTCGCGGAGGAGCCAAGGTCAAAGCGGCCGACATGGGAATCCCTTTCCTCGGCGAAGTCCCATCGAACGCCATCGTTCGCGTCGCGGGAGACGAGGGCCGAATCGGTGATCTCGTCGCAGAAGGAAGCCCTGTTCGCGCCGAAATGATGCAGATTGCATCCAATGTCGCCATCAAAGTTGCCAAGTCGATTTTGGAAAATCCGAGCCTGCCAACGCTGGAACTGCTGTAAGACAATACTCCTCGGCTGCGTCGAGCGGAACCGATTTCAAATGATCGAGAGCACTGGGAATCCCCCGGTGCTCTCTTTTTTTGTCGCTCAGCGTCGTTGCCGGGGAAGGGATGACGTGCTCCCCAGCATCGTGAAAAAACACTCAGCGGCGGGATTTGCGCGTACCCAACTGGCGCAAATGTGTAGCCCAGGAGTGCCATCCGGCGGCATCGCAGCCACCCCACTGGATCGCACAATTCACGATGTCTTACAAGAAATCCTGTCGCCGTATCATCCTTTGCAAAAGGAGGTTACGGATCAACTAAATGACAACATCGTGGAATCGACGATCGTGCAATGACCTTTGAGCGAGGGTGAGTCTTCTCCTTCCAGCCAGTTTGCCAGAACGCTTCAGCACTGCAGAAAGTACTCAAAAAAACATTATACGAACGACAATATACCATTCTCGAGAAAGGGATATTGTGGCATTTTGACATTTCGTACAAACTCGTCCCGCCAGTTCATCGGGCGATCTGGCACCGTGTCGACAAGCGGTTCCGCTTGCGTGACTTGAGCGCGCACTCCTCGAGGTTCCCTGAAAGATATCCAGCGTTCTTCGTTAGATTTCAACTGCAGTCATGCAGTCTCAGCTCGTACCAAACTTTCATTTACGACATAAAATCGGGCCATGATCACACTGATTGGAATCTTCATCGTACTTGGAGCCGTGCTCACTGGCTTCACAATGGCTGGAGGGCATTTTCATACCCTGGTTCACCTTTCCGAAGTGGTCACAATCGGAGGAGCTGCACTCGGGGCGATGATCGCAGGTTCGCCAAAACAAACTCTAATCGACATTTGGCGAGGACTCGTCGGGGTCGTTAAGGGTGGGAACTGCACCAAAAAGACTTACACCGAGATTTTTCAGGTTCTCTATGAGTTCTTCTGCATCGCCAGACGCGATGGCCTACTCGCACTTGAATCGATTTTATCAGACTCCGAATCGTCTTCTCCATTCGACAAATATTCGAGTCTTTCGAAAGATGCTCACTTAAAGGGATTCATCTCGGACGCCCTGATCTCAGCTTCAGAAGGGGCCGATGGACCACAACTCCAATCTCTCCTCGACGCCGACATCCGAGTGATGGAAGAAGAGCATCACGCTGCTGTGGGAGCTCTCAACAAAACAGCCGACGCTTTGCCGGGCTTCGGGATTGTCGCCGCGGTTCTGGGAATCGTGATCACGATGGGAGCGATCGACGGACCAGTCGAGGAAATCGGGCACAAAGTCGGTGCAGCTCTTGTCGGAACATTCCTGGGAATTCTTCTTTCCTATGGTGTAATCGGACCTCTTGCCAGCAAGATGGAATCCCTCGGACTGGCAGAGAGTGCCATGCGAAAAACGGTGGCGTCCGCCGTCGTTGATTTCGTCGACGGAGGGACTCCCAAGGCGGCTTTGGAAAAGGCTCGACGCGGCGTTTCCACTGATTGCCGACCTTCCATGAAGGAAATGGAAGAAATCTTCAAAGCCGCAGCCTGACGACGGGTATCGAACGTTCCCACTCCGCCAGGGACTTGTATTTGGGACCTGCCGTCGCGACCTGCAAAAAAATCGCTGCCAGAACAAAATAGCTTGTCCACCAGCTGACTCGCCGCACATACAATGCAGCTGGTCCATTCGACTCTGGTAAACGACGCTCAACGAAGCAGTTCGTGCGAGCGCATCGTCGATTTTGTTCATGCTTCGAGTTCGCAGTAGGAAGTCAGATGATGGCGTTCCAAAAGCACTCAGTTTCAGATGCTCCAGAAATCCAGCAAGCTCAGCAATTAGTTGCGACATACTTGCAATCGCGACGTTCCTCCATCACGCAGATTCGCCCGCCGATTCAAGAGCTGCAGTCGAGCTATATGGAGACTCTCGCAGACTTCACGGATCAACGTGGTGGGAATCTCTTTTTCCCTTACATCAGCAGCGGTGCCGGCAACGGCGCCCTCGTCGAACTCGCGGATGGAAGTATCAAACTCGATCTGATTTGCGGAATCGGGGTTCATGCGTTTGGTCACAGTGATCCGCAACTCACAGCAGCTTGTGTGGAAGCGGCATTGAGCGACACAGTCATGCAGGGGAATCTCCAACAGAACATCGACTCTGTTTTGCTGACTCAGGAATTTATTGATCTTGCCTGCTCAACAGGAGCCGAACTCCGCCACTGCTTCCTGACAACAAGCGGGGCAACCGCAAACGAAAACGCACTGAAGCTCCTGTTTCAGAAACAGTTCCCGGCGAACCGGTTTCTTGCATTTTCAAACTGCTTTTCAGGCCGCACACTTGCCACATCCCAGCTTACCGACCGCGCGAAGAATCGCGTTGGCCTCCCCACGGTCATGAATGTCGACTACGTCCCGTTTTTCGATGAACGCGATCCTGATCGATCGAGTGCAGAAAGCTTCTCGCGACTCAAGGAACATCTCTGCCGGTACCCCAAGCAACACGCGGGGATGATCATTGAACTCATTCAAGGGGAGGGGGGCTATTACGCAGCTCCGCAGCAGTATCTCCATGAACTCTGCTCGATTCTCAGGGAACACGCGATTCCTATCTTCTTTGACGAAATCCAGACCTTTGGACGCACGACAGCTCCGTTCGCCTTTCAGCATTATGGTTTGGAGCACTTCGCGGATGTCGTCACCGTCGGAAAGATGACTCAGGTTTGTGCGACATTCTTCAGCGATCGCTATGTTCCTCAACCGAATCTCATCAGCCAGACATTCACTGGCTCCACCTCGTCAATATTTGCAGCCAGAAACATTCTTCAACGTCTTAAGACTGGTGATTACTTCGGTGAAACCGGCCGGATCATGCAGATCCACGCCCGCTTCGCACACCACTTCGAGTCCATTCGGGATCGACACCCGAGCCTGATTCAGGGTCCTTGGGGAATCGGCGGAATGGTGGCGTTCACTCCACTCGGCGGGGACGCTGCCAAATGCAAACTGTTTCTGGAAAAGCTGTTTCAAGCTGGGGTGATTGCCTTCTCGGCGGGAGGAAGCCCGACTCGCATCCGCATGCTCCCTCCATTCGGCGTTCTTACAGATGACCAGATCAAACTTGCCTGCCGGGTCATTGAAGAAACACTGTTGGAAACCAATTGAAGTACAGGAGTCACGGGACAAGAACTCATTCAATTCAGTGACGAGAGACATTAGCGATGTTTGTTGTACGACCAGTTCAAATTGACGATCTTGAACGGCTTCTCGTTCTGGCCGGACTGACTTCCTTCGGTCTCACAACACTCCCGAAGGATCGAAACCTGCTCGAAAAGCGGATCAAGAGGTCTTTGAAATCATTTCGCAATCTCGATGGCGATGATCCAACCGGGGAGTCGTACTTGTTTGTGATCGAAGATTTCGACTCACATGAGGTCATGGGCACATGCGGAATTGTTTCCAAAACCGGAGGCTTTGAACCGTTCTACTCTTACCAGATTCAAACGAGCACTCACGAATCTCAAACGCTGGGAATTCGCAAAGAGATCGCTGTGTTGCATCTCGTTGAGAATCACGACGGCCCCAGTGAAATTGGCAGTCTTTTTCTGCATCCTGATGCCCGCGGTGAGGGGAACGGACGTGCTCTTTCGCTCTCCAGATTTCTATTCATGGCGGAATATTCGCAGATGTTCGATCCTGACGTCGTCGCTGAAATGCGAGGCGTGATCAATGAACAGGGACGCTCTCCATTCTGGGATGCGCTGGGGAAGAAATTCTTCGATCTGGAATTCCCTAAGGCTGATTACCTGAGCATCGTCAACAAAGAATTCATCGGGGACTTGATGCCACGGTTTCCGATTTACATCCCGCTCTTGCCTGCAGAAGCTCAAGCGGTGATCGGCGAAGTTCACGAACTCACAAAGCCAGCGAGAAGACTTTTGGAGTCTGAGGGATTTCGATTCGAAAATCAGGTCGACATCTTCGAAGCGGGCCCCCTGCTGCATTGTCCATTGAAGAAGATTCGGAGCGTTCGAGAAAGTCAGGTCGGGAGGGTGATCGAGATTGTGCCCGTCTCATCACAACAGTCGATCGAGTGCCTGATCGCTTCTCGAACAGACGGATTCCGTGCAACGCGAGGCTCGCTCGAACTCACCTCGCAAGGCGTCAAGATCGATGCCAGAATCGCTGAATCACTGGGAGTCAGCGTGGGCGATCCACTTCGGTACATTCTCTTCAGATCAGAACACCATCAAGTGAGGTGAAGATGAACTTCATCGCAGGAAACTGGGTGGAGGGAAGCGGAGAGTCATTTCATTCACTTTCCCCAGCCACGCAGAGAATCATCTGGACTGGCAGAGCGTCCCATCCGAACGATGTCGATTCTGCAGTTCAAGCGGCTCACTCTGCATCATCCGACTGGGCTCGCCTCTCGATCACTCAACGCTCCAAATACCTATTGGCCTTTCGCGCTCAACTTGAACAACACCAAGTGGAACTGACCAGAGCGATTACAGAGGAGGGGGGAAAGCCGCTTTGGGATGCAGCCACTGAAGTCAGTGCGATGATCAGTAAGATTCATTCCAGTCTGTCCGCGCTCAGCTCACGACGGGTAGACAATTCAATTCCCATCGCTGGCGGAAATGGAAGAACGCGATATAAGCCGCATGGAGTGACCGCGGTTTACGGGCCGTTCAACTTTCCGGGGCACATTGCGAACGGTCAGATCATCCCAGCACTCGCAGCTGGAAACACGATTGTGTTGAAGCCGAGCGAACTGACTCCCCGTGTCGCAGAACTCACAATCAAGCTTTGGGAAAAAGCGGAGATTCCTCCTGGAGTAATCAATCTCGTTCAGGGCGGTCGTGAGTGCGGGGAATCGCTGGCAAAACACCCAGAGGTTAACGCCGTTCTCTTTACCGGCAGCCTGCGAACGGGCATCGCGTTACGCCAGGCTCTCGTCCCGTTTCCCGAAAAGCTTCTTGCTTTGGAACTGGGCGGCAACAACCCTCTGATCGTCCACCGTGTTCGGGAGATCCTCCCTGCGATCTACTGGACAGTTCAGTCGGCATACCTGAGTTCGGGGCAACGCTGTACTTGTGCCCGTCGGCTGATCTGTACTGAGGGAAATGATGAGCTGATCACTCTTCTCATCAAGGCGGTCAATAACATTGAGGTCGGCGCGCCAGACGGTTCTCCTCAACCATTTATGGGACCACTGATTCACACTCAGGCAGCCGATCGCGTTCTAGAAGAGCAGGAACGCATGATGAATCACGGAGCCATCCCACTCGTTCAGTCAGAACGCCTTTCACTGGGACCAGCCTATCTCTCTCCGGGGCTGATTGATGTCACCAATTGCAGTGTCAGAGAAGACAAAGAGCTTTTTGGTCCCATTCTTCAACTGATTCGAGTCCCGAATTTGAAGTCCGCGATCGAGGAAGCCAACCGGACTCAATACGGCCTCGCTTGTGCAGTGTTCACTCAAAACAGAGAGGACTACGAACTGGTCTTTGATCAGGTTAAATCGGGATTGATCAACTGGAACAAACCGACGACCGGTGCGAGTGGTGAACTCCCGTTCGGAGGGGTGGGGCGAAGCGGAAATCATCGCGCAGCTGGCTCGTTCACTGTCGACTACTGCAACATTCCCGTCGCGTCGCTTGAAAGCAATCACATGGGAATCCCTGCGAATCTACCTCCGGGATTTTCGATGCCATGACCGCGTTTGAAGTCAACTTTGATGGACTTATCGGGCCGACGCATCATTACGGCGGACTCGCTGAGGGAAATCTTGCTTCATTCCGAAATCGCCATCGCGTTTCGCACCCCAAAGCTGCGGCGTTGGAGGGGTTGAACAAAATGAAGCTCCTGATGGATCTCGGAGTGAAGCAGGGAGTGCTTCCTCCTCAACCACGCCCACATTGGGGATTTTTGCAGGAGAGGGGGTTCACAGGAAGAGCAGACGATGTCATTGCTCAGGCGGCGAGAGAACGTCCCGATTTGCTCTCGATTGCTTACAGCGCCTCTTCAATGTGGACAGCAAATGCTGCCACTGTTTCTCCTAGTTCAGACACGGAAGATGGGAAAGTCCATTTCACTCCCGCCAATCTGATCAGCACGACTCACCGTCAGCTTGAAGCCGTCAGAACAACTGAAGTCCTCCGTCAAATCTTCTCGAATCAGAAGTATTTCGTTGTTCATGACCCATTACAATCCGAGGCGAAATTCGCTGACGAAGGGGCAGCAAACCACATTCGACTCTGCGAGACTCACGGAGCGAAAGGAATCGAGATCTTCGTGTTCGGAAACGACGACGAAGATGCAAACAGTGCCTCCCCGATGATCTACTCACCCCGCCAAACCTTGAGCGCCAGCCGTGCAGTCGCCCGACGGCACAAGCTGCGTCCAGACGAGGTGCTTTTTCTGAAACAGAATCCCGATGCGATTGATGCAGGCGTATTTCATAATGATGTCGTCGCATTCGGGAACGAACGCCATCTGGTCTGCCATGAACAATCCTTCGTCAACCAGAACAACATAATAAAGCAGTTACGGGACATCCCGAACCGCGATTTGAAAATCGTTACCGTCGAAACAAAGGACCTCAGTCTCGAAGAAGCTGTCGCCACCTATCTCTTCAACAGCCAGCTCGTCACGATTGGATCAGGTGAAGACCGCACAATGACACTCATCGCCCCCATTGAATGCGAACGATCTTCCGCGTGCCTGAACGTGATTGACCAGATTCAGGTCGAATGCGAGCGAGTAACCGATGTCCAATTCGTCGATGTCCGCCAAAGTATGCGGAATGGAGGAGGTCCTGCCTGTTTGCGACTGCGGGTGGTTCTTACGGAAGAAGAATTGAATCAGCTTTCTGGAACGGTCCTACTAACGCCGCAGTTGTACGAAGGACTCAGGAAGACCGTGATCAACCATTATCGCGATGAACTCGATGTCGACGCTCTCCGCGACCCGCAGTTGGCAGTAGAGTCGAACAACGCACTCGCTGAGATCTACAGCCTGCTCGGTCTCAACTGGAGTCCAGACTTCCCTTGAGAGTGACGAAATCTTGTCACTTAGCCCCTGCCTCAGGGGAGTGTGGCTGCGAATGGTGGAAAAACTCGTTCAAACGCTGCGTTTATCGCCGCCGGAACGCCACACTCTCGTGAGAGGCGCGCTAGGCGGGGAGATAGAGCGATGCTCGTGTCGGGTGATTGTTCAGGGAACAACGATTCGACCACAAAAAAACGCTGCTGACAAAATTGGGTGTCAGCAGCGTTCTTTGATCGAATCTTCAGGAGGAGCCTATTGAGCTGGCGCCGCCGGTTTTGTTCCGCCTGGCATCAGCAACATCGACATCGCACGACCACTCTCCATGCGTGGTGGTTGCTCGACTGTCGCGACGTCTGCAAGCATGGTGATAATTTCCTGCAGCAAGTCCCGTCCACGATCATGATGCGCGTTTTCTCGACCGCGGAACACGACGTTGACCTTGACCTTGTCCTTGCGAGCCAAAAATTCTCGTGCTTTGTCAACTTTGACCTGAATGTCATGCTGACCGGTTTTGGCACCGAGACGGATTTGTTTGAGCTGACTTTTGTGTTGTTTTGGCCCGACAGACTTGCGCTGCTTCTCGTACTGTGCTTTGCCGAAATCCATGATTCGACAGACCGGAGGCTTGGAATCAGGGCTGACTTCGACAAGATCCAGTCCAGCATCCATCGCCAGCTGTAAAGCGACAGGAGTTTCCATCTCGCCGAGCATTTCGCCCTCAGCATCCACGACACGGATGGGGGTAATTCGAATGCGCTCGTTCATGCGAGGCAAGTTCGTTTGGGTTCGGGCAACCGGTTGCGGCCGTCTGATGTTTTAGCTCCTCAAAAATAAAATGGAAAATTGAGACAAAGAGCCCGCGAAGCCACGGAAATCCCGTGACTTCGCGGTTTTGCTCAAAACTAGTTGATCACTTGGACATCGTTGGCACATGGGCCTTTTTTGCCCTGTCCAACAGTGTACTCAACTGTCTGGCCTTCATACAGGTTCTCGTATGAAGTCCCTTTGACTGAAGAATGGTGGAAGAACAAATCCCCACGATCACCTTCGATGAAGCCAAAGCCTTTGTCTGTCAGTTTCTTGATCTTACCCTGTGGCATTGCTGCTATCCTAAAAAATTTGACTCGTCGTCCCGATGACCTTTCAACACAAAAGCTCATCTGGAAAACAACTGAGCAGTGGGCCACAGACCTGACGTGGTTACAAAAACTCACTGGCATTGTGTGGTGTTTGAAAGACAAAGCCAATTCAACAGCTTCTCCTTCTCTGCTCGTAACATCCTGTGGTGTCTGACGACTCCTCAAGATGTCCCACAAAACCTGGCAACTTGCCAGATTTGAATGGCTTCTTGGCAACTTACGTCGCCTGAACTCTCACTGTGCTGATGCGAAGTACTTTCCTGACCGGACCTTCCAACCCATCAACACGCAGAAATGTAACATTTTGGTTAGTTGTCATACAACTGCGATCTTGGAATCTCTCGCGAAAAACCTAAATCAAATCCCAACGTCCTCGGGAAACCGGAGAAGCGATCGCATCGCGCCCCTTCGCCTCGCTGACAACCAATTTTCTCCCCTGGAGGGAGCTTCCATTCAACCGGACCATCGCCTCGTCTGCATCATCCAGATTTCCCATCCGAACGAAGGCAAACCCTTTGGATCGACCAGTCACTTGATCCTTTACCATCTGTACAGCGGACACGCGTCCGTATCGTTCAAATGCCGACCGCAAATCGGTCTCCGTGGCGTTAAACGATAAATTTCCAACATAAATACTTGTCAACAAACAACCTTTGAATCTTGAGGCTCAGCTCTCTTGGAGGCCGAATACCGTGAAGGTACGACTGCTGAGCGATGAATTGGCGAATGAGAAGGCTCGAATTCCACACGGAACCCAGAAAGAATTCGACAACACACTTCGCAACAATGCTGTCGACTGTAGCCGTAAGGTGAGAAAGAGACCCGGAGAATTGAGCCTCATCGTGGCAGAGACTTCGCGTGCAGCGAGCACGTCGAAGATCCGATACGCAAAGAAATCTACTGGTAAATGGCGAGAGGGGCTGAAAGAGCCTCTCGAACAGAGTCCGCAAATGACTTTATCCCAAACTATTTCCTGATGACTTCGCTCTCACTTCCATTTCTGGTTTTGAGCAGCAGTCGTGTGGACCGGGCGAAGTCCAAAAGAGCTTCATCGACCCGAACCTGCACGAATTTGTGAGTTGAAAATCATCTCAACCGCCAATACGTGCAAGAATCCACTGCCAGTGAATATATCGTACGTCCGTTCACTTGACGAGACTTATTCTCCAAATTTTGAGAACTTACGAGATTTTCTTCGATGTCGGTAGAAATTTCGTCATCGAGAACCGACCCGCCCGACCGCTTGGTTCCGGCAGGCCGACTCCGCACGTGGGAGACTCGGGAGTTACCCGCTAGATAACGCGGTCAATTCCACAACAGATCATCCGAAATACCGATCGTTTGACTCCGTCGCCACTGCATTCTGCACAGGAAAGCACCTGAGATCACGAGTCCGCTTCGGCAAAAAACGCCATTGGACACGTTCGAATCCGTCCAAACCTGCATCAACTCATGACTTTAGCCTAAATCGTCTGTTCAAGATTTTCATTTCCGCCAAAGTTACCCGTAACGCAATTGTATTTGCGATGACTTTTTGGAATCAGGTTCTTTCCTCGAACTGAGTGGCGACAGTGATGGATCACATGTATCGCAAAGATCGACTGAAACAAATCGGACGGAAACTTGCGTTTCTCTCAGTCTTCCCGATGTTGATTCCGTCGCAATCTTTCCTTGTCGCAGCTGAACAGAACGTGCTTCAGTTCAAACAAAAGAGCGACGCAGAAGAGAAAAAGGCGTCCACCCCCGAGGAAAGAGCGAAGTCTCAATGTAAATTGGGATACTTCCGCAAACCTTGGGACGTAGTTCTCAACAATGTCGCGGAAGAAACCAACTCCACATTGGTGATGGAGGAGATCCCTCCTGGTCTTTACACACGCGCCGACATTGCGAACCACACGCGGGAAGACGCAGTCCGCATCCTCAATCGGGATCTGGAAAAAACGAATTTTCGACTGATCGAGAACGGAAACGTTCTGGAAGTCATCTCGACAAAGAAGAAGAAAATCGACTTCCAGCGTCACAATGCATCGACGGAAGTGAAACGCCCAACGGCTGGGATGAATCAACCGATTACGTTGGCATCAGCTGAGTCTGACACCCCTGCGACATCTGTGGTGCAAAAGGCGAACCACGAAAACGTCGTCAATGAGGAAACGGCTCCTCCATCAACGATCACGATCCACCCAACGACCCGACCTGCCCTCGATCTCGCAAAGCAGATCCACCAGACCTTCAAGCAGCGATCACATCTTGAAAACACTGGACCTCACGGACTTCCCGCATTCGTCGTCGACCACTTCGAGCAAACGGCAATCGCTGCAAAGCGTCCGCTTTTCGTGCTCGAGATCGACACAGCGAACAACGAATTACTGATCACCGCAGAGCCGTCAGTTCAGGTGGGCCTGAAACAACTCATCACGAAGATCGACATGAACCCATTGGGGGGTGAGCAACTTCCCAAACTCGTTGCAGGGAATGGGACCACTGCAGAAACAGGACGAAAGCTGGCACAGCCACTCTCATTAATTTCTCAGTTGCGAACACAGACTCCTCCTACAACCACCGAACCAGTTCAGGCTCCTGCTGCAGATTCCTCAGCTCCGGCCGGGAGTGCTGCCCCAGCAACCGCACCTCAGACAACACCCGAATCGAACCCTGCGAACGCCGCGGCGGGCGGGCTCCCCGCATTGCTCGGCAACCTCAAGGGGGACGTTGCGATTGAAGCTCTCAACGACCTCGACCTCCTCATCCTCCGAGGAAACGAAAAGGATGTTGAGTCTGTATTGCAGGTGATTCAGGCCATTGAACAGATGGCAATGGGCAGCATGCCTGAGATCCACCTCTTGCGACTTCGGTTTGTCGATTCTCAATCGATGTCCCAGTTGCTGAATGACGTCTACACCCGCATGTCGGAACTGCGTACGAACAACGCCCAACAGGCCCTTGTCTCCGTGCGAGTCGTCCCTGTGGTTGTTCCCAACGCCGTCCTCATCCTCGCCCCTGGAAACGCCATCGAAGGGGTCCTCGATCTGGCAGATGAACTGGATCAGGCCATCGACCCGACCCATGAAGTTCAGATTTTCCGCTTGAAACATGCGGTCTCCACATCTGTTGTGGAAATGTTGACCAACTTTTACACCCAGCCACCCGTGGGCTTGGCGACTCGATTGAAAGTTGCCTCCGATGCTCGCACCAACAGCGTCGTCGTCCAGGCAAATCCTCGCGACCTGTCAGAAATCGCCGAGTTCATCCGCGGGCTCGATAACGAACAGTCAGCATCCACGAGCCGACTCCGATTGTTCCCACTCAAAAGTGCTGCTGCAGAAGATCTGGCTGCATTTCTGAACAACGCGATTCAAGGGACACTTAACCCTGCACGAATGACCTCCACGACTGGACAAGGAGGATTCGGACAGCAGCAAGGGGGAGCAAACTCTGCCACCCAACAGGCACGGGCGACTGTCCTCGAATTCCTCGCGGAAGGTGGAGATGAACTGATTCGATCAGGACTCCTGAACGACATTCGCTTTAATGCTGATCCTCGTACGAACAGCCTGCTTGTCACCGCATCGGAACAAAGCATGCCGCTCGTGGAAGAACTGATTCGCATGCTCGACCGCCCAAGCAGCGCGGTGGCAGAAATCAAAGTCTTCCCGCTCAAAAATGCGGACTCGATTAATGCTGTCGCACTCCTGAACGAAATGTTCAGCTCATCCCAGCAGGGTGCTCAACGTCCTGCGGGGGCCGCGAATCAATCCAGCGGACTTGGGATGGAACTGATCGGAGCGCAAGGGAATGGAAACAGTTTGATTCCAATGCGTTTCTCAGCCGATTCCCGAACCAACTCGGTCGTCGCAATCGGCGGAGCAGACACACTTCAGATCGTCGAGGCCATCCTTTACAAGCTCGACTCGAACCACACACGAAATCGTATTACCAACGTCATTAAGCTGCGAAACACACAGGCAAGTGTCGTTGCTCAGGCAATCAATGATTTCCTCGCTGCACAACGAGATCTGGCAACGATCGATCCAGACCGGATCAGCACGAGCCAGCTTCTCGAGCAGGAAATTATCGTCACTCCGGAAGACTCCACCAACAACCTGTTGATCAGCGCAACTCCGGTCTACTTTAAACAACTCGAAGAGATTGCCCGTCGACTCGATGCAGAGCCCGCTCAGGTCGTCATTCAGGCGATGCTGGTTGAAGTTGTTCTGGACAACAAGGACGAGTTCGGAGTTGAACTCGGGTTCCAGGATCCAGTTCTGTTCGCCCGCAGTACGATTGGAAACCTCGTCACGACAACGACGACAACATCCCAGCCAGGTCAGCCGCAAGTCACCACAACAAACGTCATTTCTCAACAGGCGACTCCGGGATTCAACTTCAATAATCAATCCCTGGGAAGTAACAATAGCACCTCGAATCCATCGATTGTTGGATCGCAAGGATTGACGAACTTTGCGCTCGGCCGCGTGAATAACGATCTCGGATACGGTGGATTGGTCCTCTCGGCAAGTTCAGATGCGGTCAGCGTTCTAGTTCGTGCACTCGCAGCCCGCCGTACACTCCGCGTTCTCAGCCGACCTCAGATCATCGCTCTCGATAATCAGCCAGCATCCATTCAGGTGGGGCAGATCGTCCCAGTCCCGGACGGTGTGAACATGACAACCAACGGAATTTCACAGACAAACGTGCTGCGGGACCCGGCGGGAATCATCCTCACAGTCCAGCCTCGCATCAGCCCCGAGGGGCAGGTCGTGATGGAAGTTGCGGCTGAGAAGAGTGCTTATCCCAACTTGAACAGCGGTGTCCCGATCTTCACAGACAACGAGGGAGGCATCGTCTACGCACCGGTCAAAGACATTACAACTGCTAACACGACGATTAAGGTGCCGGATGGGCAGACGATCGTCGTCGGCGGGATGATCACAAAGAACGACCAGACAATTGAACGTAAAGTTCCATGGCTGGGTGACCTTCCGGTGCTTGGAAAACTCTTCCAGTACAATGTTTTTGATAATCGTCGAACAGAGCTTTTGATCTTCCTGACTCCACGAATCATCCACAGCGATGCAGACATGGAGCAACTCAAGCAGATTGAAACTGGCCGAATTCACTTCTTTCAGGATGACGCGGAATCGATTCACGGACCGATCCTCGGCGTCCCGGCAGACATGACATTCCCGCTGGAACAGCTGGATAATAACGACCCAGCACGACTCCCTGAACTTCCCGCCTCGGAATTTGGACCTGCTCCGCTCCCACCGCCACCGACTCCGCAAGAAATTCAGCCAACCGCCGGCGCTAGAGCAATTGAAAACAGAGGAAAAGTGACGCGAATCACTTCCCAAAAGTAGTTCACTCACTCCCCTTGAATCTCCCCAATGTCAGGGAACACTGCAATGCAGCGTAAGCACTCCAACTCACTCCTCCGACTCTCGATTCTCGCATGCTGCCTCGCTGTCAGCAGCGGATGTCAGATGCTCAACATTTCGAAGATTGGAGACCTTCCATCTGCCGACTCAACGCACCCTGTTGTGGAGATCGTGACAGTCTGGCAGCCAGGCGAAGGGAACTTCAACGGCCTCCCGACTCGCGGTTTCGCGGGGCAGATCATGTTCTTCGCGATGGGTGAAAAGTCACCGGTGAAGGTGAACGGCAGCGTTCGCATCTATGTCTTCGACAATGTGGGGACACCGGAAGAACAGGAAAAGCCAATTGACGAGTTCGAGTTCGACGCGGCCTCATTCCAGACATTCCTGGCTCCAACAAACCTCGGTGCGTCTTATCAACTGTTTATCCCTTATACTCGTAAGGGGACACACCTCGCCAATTGTCAGCTACGGGTGCGATACACACCTGAAGATGGGTCGAAAGTCTATTCCAAGATGGCTGCGATCACTCTGGCTGGTACCACACAACGCAAACCCAACTCAAGCGTCACAGTCGACGACGTTCCTCAGGAAGAGGTGCACAAAAACAAGATTGCGCAGGTCTTGAGTGAAAAGAAAGATGAAGTCGTCTCGCCCAGCGAGATCGTGAATGCCGTTGCTACGACAGAAAATGAACAGGCAAAAAAGAGACTCCGCAACAGCCTGACTGAAGCAGCCAAGATTCCGGCCAACACAGCGGAAGTCGCACAGGCAAGTCACGAAACAACCGTCGTTGTGGACGAAAAACCAGTCGATCCGGCACCCGCTCCTCGGACTCCCATGAAGCTGCATCCGCTTCTGAACCAAACTCCAGTGGAACAACCCAAGTCAGATGCACCAGCCACAACACCCGATGCAACTCCTCCTTCCGAACCTGCAGCGGTCGCAAAGGAAGAGCCGGCATCTGAAAAGGTGATTCCAGCCGCTGAGCCTGCCAAACCTGCCATGACCGCACATCCTCTCCTCGATAATTAAAAAAGCGGACAGTTTGAAAATTCGAAAACCATTGATGCATCCAATTGGTCGATAACGACTTAAACAGAGACTCCCTGTGGTTCAAACGGGGCATTTTCGGGAAATTCGATCTCTTCTTCTTGCTGCGGTGTTCCAATCACTGACAGAATAGAGACGTTGCCATTACTTCGAACGGCCATCAGGGAATCACTCGAGATGCGAACACTCTTTACAATCGCCCTCATCGCCGGAGTCCTTCAGGCCTCGATCGCTTCCGCGCAAACACGGTTCGGCTCTGGAAGCACCGGTTCAGCTGGAACAACCGGTTCATCGACCCGATCCTCGTCTGGACAGTCCATGTCCCGGACAGGAACGACAGCGAACAGCACTCAAAGTCGTGGGAATTCCGGCATTGCAGGACAAACTCCAACTCTCGGAGCAACGTCGAATCTGAATGCAGGGGACGGGAGCTTAGGGGCGCAGATTGGTTCACGCGGTTTCATCGGCGGAATTAATAACTCCGGCGGTTTTATCGGCGGTAATCAATCTGCAACGTCTCAGGGACGAAGAATGAATTCCCAGATGTTCTCCCAACTTCAGAACCTCGGAAATGGGCAGTTCAGCGGCAATACCTCACAGACACCACAGCAACTGATGCGTCCTCAAGTTCGATTGGGATTCAATTCCCCGATCGTTGCACCGGAAGCAATGCAACTTTCAGTGCAAAACCAGTTCACTGCACTCCCTGCGCTCGGCGAACGAGGCCGAGGTGTCGTTGCCACATCCCAGGAGAGTGGGGAAATCATCCTTCGCGGGTCGGTGGCATCTGAAGAAGACCGACGATTGATGGAAATCCTGACTCGGATGGAACCGGGAGTTCGAACGGTTCGCAACGAATTGGAAATCTCAAAGTAGATGGGCGGGGTTCCTTCAGGATCCCCGTTTCACTTTGTGCACTCGATCAGGGTGATCGGACTGTGATCGAAAAAACAGGCCCAGAACTCAGGATCTGCGTGCTGCAGTCCGGCAGGAGACAATTCTGGAGAGTGCCATTTCACCTCCCGAAACCCAGCATCCCGAAATGCCGCTTCATGCATTTCCTGACCGAGGTGATAGTTTTCGATGTCGAATTCACCGTCGTCCAGATAAAACTTCCATTGAATTGGAGAGCCGATCTTCCACTCGCCGGGCGCAAACGTTTCGAACCCATACTTTCGATACGACGGCGCAGTTGAAAAATTCAACGACTGGCAGCAATTCACTGTCACAAAGCGGCCCCCTTCGTCGAGGGCGTCGTAAATGCCATTGCACATTGCTCGCAGTTCTTCTTCGTTACGCGCGTAATTCAGTAGGTAGGCTGCCACTGCGATGTCAAATGGCTCTGAAATGGCCAATTGGCGGGCATCGCCGACGATGTACTGAATCCCGGCCTGGAACTCCTGTTCCTGCTTCGCAGCCAGTTCAATCATCCCGGCTGAAAGGTCCACCCCAGTGACACGGACCGCCCCACGCCCCCGCAGCATGCGAGTGTAAAAACCTTCCCCGCAGGCAATGTCGATCGCTGATTTCCCAGCGAGTGGGCCGACGAGGTTCAGCAGGCTGAATGCCTCGATATAAGTTCGCCATGGTTGTTGCTTTGAACGTTGATACTGCTCTGCGATCGGGTCGTAATTGGTTGTCATAACGTTTGTGCCCACTCAACGTTGATTTCAAAATCGATCTGATCACTGTGACAATATCGAAACCTCGACGTTTCACGCCATCCGGAAAAAAGGAACGATCGCATTAAAATATTCCTTTTTTGACCGCTACTTTCAGACTTGTTACCCTCAGTGGATCAGTCCGTTATGATCTTCCGAGGAAATCCCCCGCATGAGTGAATTTGATACAGATCTGGAAGGGTCTGCACTCGCCCCTGTTCGAGAGCTGTCCAAACCGCAACGACGTGTTTTAGGTACGCTGGTTGAAAAGGCGTTTACCGTCCCAGAAAGCTATCCAATGACCCTGAAAGGGCTTACCGTTGGATGCAATCAAAAAAGCAATCGTGATCCGGTGACAAATTACACGGAGGATGGGGTCTTCGATGCGCTAGAAGAACTTCGCAAAATCGGACTCGTCGCTGAAGTGCGGTCAGATTCGAGCCGCACCGAACGATATCGCCATTACACGCGGAAACGTTTCCCGTTCACAGAACCACAACTTGCGATCATGACAGAACTTCTGTTACGTGGCCGCCAACAGCTTGGGGAACTGCGGGCACGTGCCAGCCGGATGGTTCCGATTGAGAGCCTCGATCAACTTCGGTCGGAGATCGAAAGCCTGATCTCGCAGAATTACGTGCGAGCCGACGGTTCCCTGGAACGCCGCGGCGTCGAGGTAGATCACAACTTCTATCTGGCATCCGAGAATGTCCAGATGACTCCCCGATCTAACTCGGAAGCTGCCACGGAGAAGACTTCTGAGCGCGTGACAAGTCACGCTGTTTCAGAGACCTCACAGCGTCAAATTGAAGCGCTCACAGAAAATCAACAACTTCTGCAGGCAGAAATCCATGAGTTACGGGGGGAACTTGAAGAACTCAAGGACAGCCTCGCGCAACTGAAGCAAAGTCTGGGAGCCTGACCTACTCCAATTAGTTTCTCATTCGATTTTGTGACGGTGGACATGCCTGATCTGTCTAGTTCACCGTCACTTCTTAATTTATACAGTGCGATGAGCAGAATTCTCGGAGAACTTTGCACTTTCGATTCAGATCCGCATTAATATGGTGATTCCCATCTCTGCACGTTTTTCTCGTCAGTGATTTCGTTGGACTGGATGCGATGAAAATTGGACACTCGAATCTGATGCTCCGTCGCCCGCTGTCTCTCTGGGTAGGAATGATCCTACTTCCACTGATCGCAGGCAGCGTTGGATTTTGCCAAGCCCCAGACGAATCGCCGCCCCCAGAGATTGAAGCGTCAGAGGCTGCAGAGACCGAGGTCATCGAACTCAATGTCGATGACCCCCAGTTATTTTCGAGATCGCTGAGTTTCATTACCGACCGAGAGCTCGACCGAATCTTTCAGGGGATCCAGAAAGCTGCGATCAAAAAAGACTGGCCTACGATTTGTGATCGCCTCGTCACGCTCCAGAAGGAAAGCCCCAACACTCTGGTGAATGTGGGTGGAGTGATCTCAACTGTCGCTGTCGCGGCCGAACATCAACTCCGTTTGCTCCCTCCCGAAGCACTGGAGACATATCGGCGATTAATCAACGCGACCGCGAACGAGCAACTCAAAGCTGCCATTTTGCAGAACGATCTTGAGGCATTGAAAACAGTCGCCCGGCAGTACAGGCTCACTCCTGCGGCCGACGAAGCGCATCGACTGATCATCCGCAGTTTGATCGATATTGGGATGCTGGAAGATGCAGCGATCATCTCGCTCCGATCTCCTGAATTGTCCAATCTCCAGTACGTCGCAGACTTCCTGAAAAATCAGGAGGCACAGCGATCTCTTTCCCAGACACTTCAAAAACCTCCTGCGTTTCTGTCCGAAACTTTCCCGTCACCGAAGCCAACTTGGGAACTGAAGATTGAGAACGCTCCTGAGGTCATTAACTCTCTGAGTTCCACCTACACCGAACTGCGTTACTACGGGCTCACTCCCTACCCGGCATATTCACTGACGGCGTCGAAGAATCATTCTGTGCTCGGAGGGGCGTCTCATCGAGTCGCGTTCAATCAAACGTCCGGAGAGATCGCATGGCAGCGGGAAATCCCCGGCTATACAGCACACTGGCTGAGAGACCCCGGGGACCTTGGAGACCGGAACCGACGCAGGATGTTTGCCATATCGGTCGCCCGTAGAACGTTCGATGAATCAGCAACATCTCGAAGTACTTCCGATGGAAAACACCTCTACTTCGTTGAGACCATCGAAAATCTCGACCCGTTGCTCAAGCCAGACGAATCGGGAGAAGACTCGGTCGAGGGGGAGCAATTTCCAGCGAATCGCCTCGTCTGCGTCTCCGCGACAACAGGGGAAGTTGTCTGGACGTTTGATGGCGAACCTGCTGGCAAGAACTTCTTTGCCGGTCCGCCGACCATCTTTGGAAATTACCTGTACGCGTTAGGGGAGTCTAAGACAACCAATGCGATGACGCTCTTCACTCTAGATTCGCAGAGTGGATCGTTGAAAGAAGCATTGGAACTCGCTTCACCGCTTCTTTCACTCTCCAGCGATGAACGCCGTCATGGACGATCAGGTACCATCGAATTTTACGATGGTCGTCTGCTCTGCGCGACCGCCGCCGGTGCGCTGGTCTGTGTCGATCCACTCTTCGGCGAGCTTGCCTGGGCAATTCGATTGCCGAGAAAAGATGCCCTTCATGGGAATATGAACTGGACTCGAGCAGAGATTAAAGCAACCGGATTCGCAGATTGGGATAGCTGGCAGGAAATTCAGCTCATTCAGGCGGGCCGCCACATTATCTTTGTGACCCCAGAATCCGACTTCCTGTACTGTGTGGACCCTCAAACAGGGAGGATCGTTTGGCAACAGCCACGCGGCAACGCACTCTGCATTGCGAGTGCTTCCGCTGAAACAGGTGTTTTGCTGATCGAGAAAACCCGGGCTCGTAACATTGATCTCAAGAGCGGAGCACTTCTCTGGGAATCCCCAATCCCCCAATCCGCCGGTCGAGGAGTGTCTACGGACATTGCCTATCTTTACCCAATCTACGAAACAGATTTTGCGAGAGTCGACCTGAAAACAGGAGCTGTCAGCACATCGTTCCAATCGAGTGTTTCCGGGGACCAATCCGATCGAGTCCTTCCGAGAAAGATGCAACCTCGACAGTTGTTGATCAGCGATGGAACACTCTTCGAAGTGACTCCCACTCACGTCCGCAAGCTGCAGTCGCCGTTGCATGCCAACGAGGATTCTCAGTTCGCCAGCGTGAGCCAGGAGATTGTGAACCGAATTGAAAGTGGGAACTGGCTCTCGTCATTAGGAGAGTTCATGGAACGCTTGAAATCGAGTTCGCAAGCAGACCCTTTATCGACACAGAAACTTCAACTGGCACTCCTCTCGGCAGCGTATGAGCAACTTACCAAACAAACGGATCGGCTCGAGATCGCAGGTCAGATTTCAGAGCACCTCAAGAGTCCTTACGAGCGCGCTGCCTGGCGACAGCGACAGGTGATCTCACGGCTGGGAGAAAAAGACTACGATGGCTTTGTACATCTTTGGCTTGAAACTCCGATCGATGAGCTGAGCGTGTTGCTTCCAGCATCGCGAGAAGATCTGCGTTATCGTCTTGACCGATGGCTGCAATCGCAGGCCGTAGCGCTCTCGAATTCGCTCAGTGCTCCTGAACGCCACAAATTGTCGGAATTCATCAAATCACGAGTGATGGCAGTCACCGAGAAATCTGTCGAGGAACAGGATCACATCTCCCGCTGCCTTGGCGTAACGCCATGGGGCGATGAGTTCCAACTTCGCAGCGGACGTCAAATATCAACTCTTCCAGAATGGGTCGACGCCCAGCTACGTTGGATTTCGATTTCTCAGAATCCTGATCAGAATGTCAGCTCAATCGCCGTCTCTCGTCTCGTACATCATTACGTTCAACGTGAGCAGTGGCGTGATGCACTGGAATGGCTACGACGTCTCAAGAGTTATCCTTCGGACTTGAATGTGGACGGAGCAACAATCGGCTCGCTCGTCAACGAGTATGAGTCCTTGATCGACAAGCAACTTACAGAGACCGCAGAGTTCGCTCCCTGGCAGAACAACATTCCATCGGCGGAAGTGAAATCCACACGTAGAGAGATTATTCAAGTCATGCCGGCCTCTGTCATTGCTCCGTTTGGTGGCATGATGTCGAACATGTCAATCGAGGTCGACTACCCGTCGCGTCAGGGCCTCCGGTTTCTATCGGCAGACGTTTCTCGGCCTTGGGTTCGCAAGCTCCCTTCGTTAACCAGAAACCTGCTTCAGGACTATGGGACCGAGCAGATTTGGGGGTTCGGGCAGTTCTGTCTATTCCAGACTGGAGACGATCTCTACGGCATTACTCCACTCAATCAAAAAGATTCCAGAATCAGCCAGCAGATTTGGGCATCGTCGCAGATGGGGGCAGATTCACAGAACAACTTTGAAAATTTGTTGCCGGTAACTGAAGGAGTTGCCTCGATTCGCAGGCCTGGATTCGAACGGGTCACAACACCGACGCTGAGCGAATTTGGACACAACGTAGGGACTGTCGGGCCGGTCCTGCCGACGTACTTCTGTGTCCAGAAGTACGGAATGCTGGTCGCAATCGAAACAGCAACTGGAAACGAACTTTGGCGGCGATATGACCTCCCGATGTTCGCACAGTGCTTCGGAAACGAAACTCATCTGATCCTCGCGGCAGCGGGGCAACCACACCTGAATATCTATTCCGCGATGACCGGAGAATTCGTGAAGAGTCTCTCGTGGAATTACTCAGTCGACGACGTGATCGTGAGCCTTGGGACGACGCTCATTACCGTACGTGGCGATGGACGGACTCTTATCGCATCTGAAGAAGAGGAAGAAGAAGCTGGGGACGCCAATGAAGAAGCTGGTCCAACTGAGGAACAGCCAACTGAAGAACAGCCAGCTGAGGCAACGCCAACGGACGCAAAGCCGGTTGAGGAGAACAAAGAAAATCCCCAGCCTGCACCACCGCATCGAGATGCCACTCAACCCGAACTCTCTCCGTTAGAGCTGGAGTCGCTGAACGGGACGACGGGAGAACGTCACTGGAAGAAATCGTTCGCACCAGGGTCGATTCCATTTGAGCTCGATTCGAAATGGCTTGGAATGCTCTCGCCGGGAGGAGCTGTCGAGTTCGTGGACCTCAGCAGCGGAAACACGATTCAGGTCTACACCCTCAATCCGAATCAGTCGATCCAGAAGATTGCATGCAGCGTCTCAACGGATGACTTTCTCGTCGTCTTTTCTTCGATCTCGTCCCGTGAAGATGACTTCTTTTCCAGTTCGCCCATCCCTTCCGGGTATCGTCGACCGATCGTTCAGGGGACAATGGTTTGTTTCAGTCGAGAAACTGGCACTGTTCTCTGGAAGGAAGAACTCGGGGAATCCACATTCCGACTGGACCAGCCTGTCGATGTCCCGGTGTTTGTTGTCGTGAGTAAAGGGGTGCCAAAGGTAGAAACGTTCCGACGGAATTCGACGACTATCGAACCTGTTCCCGAAGATCCACCGGTTGAGGTTCCCCCTGTCGATGAGAATCCTGAGAATTCAGCTCCCAGCGAGCCATCTCCCGAAACTCCTCCTACTCGGACAGAACCTGAAATCATACCGGAAAGCGAGAACTCTCCGAAACAGGCGACTGAAGACACTGAAGACGAAGAAGCTGATGAAGAGGACGAAGACGATGGGACATGGACTTACGAGACTTTTCATCCGGTCATTCGCTGTTATTGTCGCCGCACAGGGAAACTGATCGGCCAAATCGATGGAGAAGTTTTTTTTGGCTACTCAGTGTCAGGCGAACGAAAGTTCCAGAAGGTGAAACTCATCTCGTCGAAATCTCGCCTGGAAATTGATTTTGCGAGGGCGGCTCAGGAACCAGATGCGGCTCCCGCCGACGGTTCGAACGCTCCTGCTCCCCCAAAATAATGATGGACCGCTCGTTACTCGAAACAGATCTCGAGAACATTCAGACGGAAGCTGACTTGATTCATGTTGAATTTGATTTTCGGTACTCCCCGACTGCTCATCACGCTCTGCGTTGTGATTCTGTTCGAAGGTTCTCTGTTTGCGCAGCAAGACCTTCCATTTCCATTTCCCACCCAGCTTCCGGCCCCGCAAACTCCGGTTCCCGCTGCTCAGGAAACGCCACCTGCAACTCCTGCGACTCCACCGCCAGCGGTGGAGACTCCGTCTGCGAACTCAGCTGAAGCGCAGGCTGCTAGCCAGGTCACAGCCAAAAGCCTTGATGATCTGAAGAAATCTGTCGAAGGAGCGACGGACCTCAGTGATGAACTGAAAAAATCCACTCTCGAAATCATTGAACAAGCTCGCGCAGAGCTGAATCAGGAAAGCGAAAATGTCCTCAACCTGAAAAGCTGGCAACAGCTGACCAGCGAAATTGAAGCAGCCCGTCAGAAGGCCCAGGCCGACATCACCAATTCATTGCGAGAAAAGCCTCAACGCTTTCTCGATCTGGACACACTTCCAAAACTCGAGCAGGCTCTGGCCAGTAAACAGCAGGAACTGGTTCATGCTCAAAACGAACTCTCTCAGACCGACAAGCGAATCGCTGACCGCACTGCCCGACAGAAGGCGATTAAGGATCGCTTGGCTCTGATTCCGGGTGAAGTCGATGCACTCAACGCCGAGCTTACAAAGCTAGCTGTTGAAACGGAAAATCCTCTCAACGTCAACGCCCGCCGACTGCGCGTCCTTGCTCACCTGAAAAAGCTGGCGAGTGAACCGGCAGCTTTGCAGGCTGAGGCGGCTTATCGAACCGCTCAGGAGGCTGCAAACCTCATTCAGCTTGCCAAGCAGGACTGGACCGCAAAAGTCGCACGACTCAAAGAAGAAGTCACGACATTGCAGCGGGATGTCCTCCGTAAAAAGAGCTCAGAAGCAAAGGACAGAGCGTCCGTTGCAAAGGGAGATGCGGAATCAACCGACATCCCCGAGATCAAGGAAATCTATCTTGAAAACGTGAATCTGGTTGAGCAGGAAATCTCCTATCGAGAAAAGGAGAAGAGGCTTAACGAAGAGTTCGCCCGATCGAAGGTGACCACCGATGCAATTAACGACAAACGGAAAGACCTTGAAAACCGTAAGCTAAAAATCGGGAACAGCAAGTCCTTTGGAATCCGTCTTCAGAAGGAGCGTCGGTTCCTTCCGGACATCAAGAACGTGCAGAATGAAATTGCCGAGCGGGGTCCTGAATATCAGGATGCCCAGATCAATCTCAGTGAAATTGCCTCACAGATTTCCATGCTTGGAAATCTTGAAACCCGGATTACAGACACTGCTCGGCGTATTTCCAGTAGGCTCATTACCGATGAAGATTCGGACGAACGCCGGGATCTGGAATGGCAAATCACCAATCAGGTTCGAAACGCATTCTCTCAACAACAGAAGTATCTAACGGAACTTCAGGCAGCCAACGACGGCTACATCAACGCTCTCGATGAGTTGCACACTCAGGAGAACCTCCTGATCACTGCGACTCAGGAGTTCCAGAACTTCATCAATCAGAACATTCTCTGGGTGCCGACAAACAGTGTCCTGACTTTCCAGGCGATCCTGAACGACCATGCAGGTTTCGAACAACTCTTTTCACTCTCGAGTCTGGATGTCATCAGGAAACGGTATCGTCGCGACGCATTGGACCACATTGGCACCTATGCACTGGCTGGCTTCATCTGGCTGGGAATCGTGTTCACGATCAAGCGGCAACGCACTGCAATCCGGACGAATGGTCAAAAGGCAAGCAGTCGTCTGAACACATCGATGACCCCCACATGGACAGCATTATTCTGGACATTCGTGAAATCGTTGCTGATTCCATTCCCGCTCCTGTTTCTTAGCTGGCGAGGACTGAACTTCAGCGGTGAAGTTCAGCTAATTGCACGGTTTTTCTACATCCTGTCGATCTGGATCTGGTGGCTGGAATTCGTCATCAACACCTGCCGCGACCGTGGCCTCGGTGTCGCCCATTTCCAATGGCCGGAGCGGGTCAATCGGGTGATTGTTCGACAACTCTCAACATTCGTCACACTCTCAACGCCGATCATTTTCGCTGTGGCGATCATGAAATTCCGAACCGGTGAAGGGGAGTCCCTGCCGCTGGAACGAGTTTTCAGCATCATTTTCCTGCTGCTTCTTGCAAACTGTTTGCACTGGCTGACATCTCGTCAGAGCGGGATTCTCAAGGAGTGGATCGCGTCACATCCCGGAGGATGGTTAGATCGACTGGCTGGCCTCTGGAATCTCATTGGCGTCAGTCTTCCGCTCTTTCTCGCGGGCCTCACAATCTTTGGTTACTCGTACGCATCCGGGCAGCTTTCCATCCGTTTGGCACAATCGATCATGGCGGTCTTCTTCGCCATTTTCGCCAAGGACTTGTGCGTCCGTTGGTTGACCCTACGGCAGCGACGACTGGCAATCGAGCATGCACGCGAAGTTCGTGCTGCTCTCGCAGAAGCCGAAAAAAATCAGGATGACGGGTTACCGCCCGCGAAATCACCCCCTCCACAGGAAGTGCGTACGAATCTTGTCGAAGTGAGCATGCAGACACGAAGGCTGCTGAACACAACGATTGTCGTGCTGCTCGCGACCTCCATGTGGTTCATCTGGATCGATGTCCTCCCCGCGCTGCAGAGGCTCGACGATGTACGCATCCCGTTACTTGGGCTATCGCTGGCTCGCGTGTTGATTGCGGGCGTATCGATCGTCATTTTCACGACGTTATGCCGCAATATTCCGGGTCTTCTGGAGATGTTGCTGCTGGAACGACTTCCGATCGATCGTTCGGTCCGATACGCGGTGGGAGCGCTGACCAGTTACGCCATCGCTGCGATTGGCATCTACGTCTTTGGCAATTCGCTTGGAATCAAATGGGAGAACGTCCAATGGTTGGCGGCGGCGTTGACGTTTGGTCTCGGTTTCGGGCTTCAAGAGATCTTCGCCAACTTCATCTCTGGATTGATCATTCTCTTCGAGCAGCCAGTTCGCGTCGGGGACGTTGTCACGATCGATCAGGTGACCGGTTCGGTCAGCAGAATTCAGATTCGTTCAACGACCATCGTGGACTGGGACTGCAAGGAATACATTGTTCCCAATAAGGACATCATTACCGGACGACTGCTGAACTGGACGCTGTCCAATACAACAAATCGCCTCACATTTAACGTGAAAGTCCCTCATGGGACCGACCCTTTGCTGGTCCGTGAAATGCTCCTGCAGATTGCGAAAACTCAGCCACACGTCATGGCCGATCCATCGCCTGTCGTCGCATTCGACAACTTCACCGAGAATGGACTGAACTTTGTGATTCGTCTCTACCTGCCGACAATGGAGTTTCGAACAGACACCATCCATCAAATGCACGTGAGAATTCTTCAGGAATTCGCTGCTGCCAAGATCGAAATTCCTTACCCACATCGAGAGCTTCGCATCATTCCTGGAAAAGTGGCCGTTCCCCCTGAGCTGACAACAGCCGTCGTGGCACCGCTCCCTCCAGCGCCCGTCGACAACGGTGCTCCGGCCCCGGCCACACCCAATACGACAGCACCGGCACACTCCAACATTTGAAAAATTTCTCATCCCGTTCGCCGGCAGCATCAGAAAGTACGACATGAACCGGCTTCCACTCCAATTTCAGTTCTGGTGTTTCGCCGTTTTCGGTTTCTGCATTTCGTCTTCGATACTGCAGGGGAACGATGTCGCACTGAAGACTCCGTTACATACTTTCGCCGGGGAGTTCCTCGATGTTGTCCCGGGAACAAGAGAGTTTCCTGCAACGATCTTCGTCGGCTCCAACAGAACCCCTTCGGAACAACCCGTTCACGAAGTCACCTTCAATCGACCTTTTCGCATCTCGAAATTCGAAGTCTGGCAGGACCTATACGAATCGGTGATGAAGAAGAACCCAAGTCGCTGGAAGGGTTCCCGAAACTCGGTCGAACAGATCAGTTGGCACGAGGCGGTGGAATTTTGTCGACTCGCAACGATGGAGATGCGTCGTTTGCAGCTCATCGCAGAGGACGAAGAAGTACGACTCCCGACAGAGTTCGAATGGGAGTACTGCTGCCGGGCGGGGACGTCCACACCGTACAGTTTTGGAGATGAGGCTCAAAATCCGGGTGAGAAACTTCCCGTCGCTTCCATACTGAACGAGTATGCCTGGCATACCGGGAACGCTGCCGGGAACGATCCTGCTGTCGGCGTTCTTAAGCCCAATCCATGGGGCCTGTTCGATATGCATGGATATCTGTGGGAATACTGCTCCGACCCTTGGAGTTCGAATTATGAAAAGGTCACTTCCCAGCAGCCTGACTCCCTGGCGAGAAGGTGCGTTCTTCGCGGTGGATCCTGGAAAGATCCGGCAGATCGATTGACCTCAACATATCGCATCCCATGGAACAAAACAGATCGAAGTGATGCCGTTGGATTTCGGTGCGTCATCAGTAAAGTGGCCGTAAATGAATAGATATGAAGACGATGACCTGGACGACGACTATCCGGAAGATAGCGAGGATCACGGAACGATCCCTTGTCCGTCCTGCGGGGCAGATATTTACGAAGATGCCCCGCAATGTCCGATCTGTGGAGAGTACGTCACATCGACTTCTCGTTCAGCTTGGGATGGTAAACCTCTCTGGTATATCATCATTGGGCTGGCTGGAATATTTGCCGTAATTGGAAGCATGTTCATCGTGATCTAGCCCCTGTCTCAGGTGTATGTGGCGGCGAATGGTGGCAAAAACTCATTCAATCGCCGCGTTTATCGCCGACGGAATGCCGCACTCTCGCAAGAGTCGCACTTGCAAGAGTCTCATCAACAATCTTCATTACGGAGTCGATCTATAAAGCAAACAAAGTTTGCTTCCCCTCATTCGCTACGACATCCACCTGCGTCACTAATTCGACTCAGTCGCTCCCAATCAATGTCGTTGCTATGATCGGCAATTCACCCTCGGCATTCATCAAGTTCACCCTGCATGTCGCACTCGATTTATCACTCACTCCTGCTTCCTGACCTGCTTGTCATGCTCCAAGAGAATGACGAAGCGGGGTTGCGGGAATTTTGTGAGGCATTGCATTCGGGAGTTGCCGCGGAAGTCCTTGAAGGCCTCGAACCAGAGCAGGCATGGAAGGTCCTTTCCCACTGTCCGCCACAACGTGAAGCGGAAATTTTCTCCTTCTTTTCGCTGCCAGCGCAGGTCGGGCTCGTAGATATTATTCCCGCGGAACAACTCTCTCGAATCATCGAAGAGATGTCGGCCGACGACCGCGTCGATTTACTGGAACGGATGGACCCGGAGCACGTCGAGCATTTGCTGCGATTCGTCGCGCAAGCTGAGCGGGCAGACATTCGCAAGCTACTCTCCTATCCGGAGGGGAGCGCTGGCTCGATCATGACAACCGAGTACGCGTGGCTCCCTTCGGATGTCACGGTACAGGAAGCCCTCGAACGACTCAGGCTGCAAGCCCCGAGCCGCGAAACGATCTATTACATCTACGTTACTGATGAATCGCGTCACTTGATCGGGTTTGTTTCGCTCGGAACACTGATTCAGGCGAAGCCGTCCGCCAAAGTGGGCGACGTCATGCAACGTGACGTCATCTCATTCAGGGTGGATGACGATCAGGAAATGGTCGCGAACGAAATCGCCCATTACGGATTTATCGCCATCCCGGTCGTCGATCACCAAAATCGCCTCGTGGGAATCGTCACCTATGACGACGCAGCGGAGGTCATTCAGGAAGAAGCAACAGAAGACGCCTATCTCGCAGGGGGGATGACACCTCTAGAAGATAGCTACGTCGACACTCCTTTCTTCGAATTGGCCTGGAAACGGGGGATGTGGCTCGTCATTTTGCTGGGTGCAGCCTCTCTCACTGCACAAGTGCTCAATTTCTTTGAGCACCAGGACGAGATGAACTGGATGGTTCTCTTTCTTCCTATGGTACTTGCCAGTGGCGGAAACGCCGGATCTCAATCTGCGACACTCATGATCCGGGCACTGGCCCTCAATGAGACTAATGGCCGCGTTCAATGGATCGCGTGGCGGGAAACCCGAATTGGCGCACTACTAGGTCTGGTGCTGGCATTCGCCTCCCTGATTGTCGCCCTGTTCATGGTCGGCCCTCCGGCAGCCTATGTCGTGAGCCTCACCATTTTTCTCGTCGTCACATCAGGGACAATTCTAGGGGCAATGCTCCCGTTGCTGCTCAAGCGAGTTGGCCTCGACCCCGCGTTCATGTCGAATCCACTGATCGCATCACTCAGCGATATGCTCGGGGTCCTCCTCTATTACAACGCTGCCCGCATGATGGTCGGTCTGTTCCAGAACTGATCAGACAGATTCCTGAAGAGCAAGCTCATTGCCGCCCCATGGTCTGCGCACCGCGTCGACAGAGCAGCGCGCCAGAGTGCGATCTTGGTTTCATGATTTGCCTCCCTTTTTTCCTGATTCTTTCACCAAATCTCGAAAAACGTCAAAGAATCAACGAAGATTCAGGTGCTCACCGCGAGTAAAGGAATTGGACAACCCCGTCCATCAATTTCCTAGTATCACCTCACCACTTCAACGGTACGTGGATCGTTCGATCCAAGCAGCGGAGATAACTTTATGGAACTTCGTAAAAGAGTTTGGCCTCATCTTTGTCTCGCCGGACTTTTGACACTCTCAGCCGCAGATATCTCCTTTGCTCAAGGAGGACGTAACAAGCAGCCTAATGTGAAAACACTTGATAACGCTGCAGAGAAGGCTCAGAGTGAGTACCTGAAAAATCTCGCTGACCTCGCTGGCCAATATGAAGAAGCTGGGGACATCACCAAAGCGAGCGAAATGCTCAAAGGCATCCTGAAAGTCAAACCAGACATCGAACAAGTCAAGAACAAGCTGAAGATGTTCGATGAGGCAGTCTTCAAAGAAAACGTGCAGATGGTCGATCTCGATCCCGGTGCTGGCTGGATGCCGGTCGGAGTCATGGTGGCCAAAGACAAACCGATTCGTATCGAAGCGGAAGGAAATTTCAAATTCACCCTCAGCGATTCCCTCACCCCCAATGGATACCAGAAGGGTGACCTGATCCACGGTGTTCAGGAAGGAATTCCTTATGGTGGATTGATGGGAGTTGTCGGCAAAGCGG
Source organism: Planctomicrobium mucosum (assembly GCF_051466335.1). NCBI lineage: Bacteria > Pseudomonadati > Planctomycetota > Planctomycetia > Planctomycetales > Planctomycetaceae > Planctomicrobium > Planctomicrobium mucosum. Next base: position 459,443 of record NZ_CP195793.1, read on the forward strand.
GCGACACATCCAAAGGCCAGAAAGATCCCAAAGATCTTCCGACGCCCATCTTTGTTGGCACTCAGAAAGAATTTGTGCCGACCGAGAGCGGACCGCTCTTATTGCGGGTCAATCTCCCAGCAGGGGCCAAGTGCACCGGAAAGATCAAAGTCCGCATCTCAGGAAACATCGCTCCGTTCTCACGGTAGTCTGCGGCTGAGCGGTGCTCGTGGGGCAGCCTCACCCACGCGAGATGATGCGATAGCGTTGAGCCTCAAACAAAAAACAGGCAGTGAATGTGAGTATGCCGCTCACATTCACTGCCTGTTGGAGAGGTCCCGCAAAAGACCTATTCTCAATGATTCATTCGCTTCAACTACGCGAGTTCGAAGCGGCCGTCCTGAAATTCTCTGAGCCCAGGACCGACACTATCAGGGGGACCAGCATGCAGCTGAAGCTTCACAGACTGCCCCATAATGAGTCCTTCAACAGTCAGCAATGACAGGTCTGAACAGGCGTCATAGCAAGCATGACTGCTCGGAAAAGCATTCCAGTACATCGCCTGGACGCTCTCGAATTCGTTGGTCAGCCCTTTCAGGTCAAACCGGAAGTTGACAGGGCGCATCTCTCCATCGCCTGGACCGCCAACAATCTCGAGCTCACCCAAAAAGAAGGCAATCTCCCACGAGTTGTCGACATTGATACATTCGTAACCGACGCGGGCAACACCACTGAAGGGTTCAAACCGCTGTGATAAACGGTCAGCGAACTCAATCAACCACGCAGGGAGCTGCGGCTTCACTGATCGTCGACCTTCCTGTTTCTCCAGTTTTCGAACGAGATGTCGAATTGCCAGATGAGAATGACTCAACCCTGTTTCCCCTTAGTCAATTGAACCGCATTAAACCTGCGGTCCTCGGCTCTGCTTGGCCGCGCGCCCCTGCGCCTCTTCCACATTGTCTCTTGCATTGAGTGTGGCGGAATGTCCTGGCTGCGATTCCTCCGCACCTTTGATATCGGGGAGTTACAAACTGGAATTCGATTGATTCTGCTCCATTCCGCGACGAACGCCGTGCTTACGTCTCAGGGCGCGGAACATTCCGGACGTGACGAACTCCAGCACCTGTCCGCGCCGGATTCTTCATAAGCAGCAATTCTGAGTCATGATTCTGCGAAAGTTGGGTTATGCCGAATACTCCACTAAAACATCCCATTCGATCAGAAAAAGGGCTCCAGAAAGAACGGAAATGGAGTTGGTCGCCACCGCCTAAGGGTCAATTCACAAACACTTTCAAGAATTCTGACAATTTTGGATTCTCCAAAAGAAAATCGGAGAGAGAACCTGCCTTCGCAGCGTTCTCCCCCCGATTGTTAACCCACTCTTAATTGTCAGGATTTACTCGTGCGAGCTTCCTTCCTTGTGATCCCCATCTGGTCCTTCGATTGCCTTGCTTTCAGCATGCCCTGATTTTCCGAACAGTAATGAGGCGACGACTCCGGATGTCAGAATCAGAGCAATAATCCCCAGCGACACTCGATTATCCATCTTATACGTCTGGGACAACAGCATCTTGACCCCGACGAATAGCAGCAGAACGATCAGTGCGTATTTGAGGTATTCGAATTTGCCCATCATTCCAGCTAAGGCAAAGTACAGCGAACGAAGTCCGAGGATTGCAAAGATGTTCGATGTGAACACGATGAACGGGTCTTTCGTCACAGCGAAAACGGCTGGGATCGAATCAACAGCGAACATCACATCAGACGTCTCAATCAAAACGAGCGCGACAAGCATGGGAGTCGCGTACCACTTCCCGTCTTTCTGCAGGAAAAAACGTCGTCCATTAAACTCTTTTGTCACCGGATAGAAGCGGCGGAAAATCTTCACCACGAAGTTGTTATCGGTGTCAATTTCTTCGTCGCCTCCGAACATCATTTTGATCGCCGTCGCAATCAACAAAATTCCGAAGACGTAGATGGTCCACTCAAAGTGATGCATCATCGCTGCACCACCCCAGATCATCAGACCACGCAGCACCGCTGCCCCGAGAATTCCCCAGAACAGCAACCGATGCTGATGTTCTGCTGGGATACGAAACGCGGTAATGATCAGTGCGATCACAAAAATATTGTCGAGAGAAAGCGAATACTCGATGAGATACCCCGTGAGGTAGTCCGTCGCTGCACTCCATCCTGTCGTTTCCTTCCCATCGAAAGTGACGTGTGCCCCTTCGTAGAGGAAATAGACAACGACATTGAACAACAGCGATACGAAGACCCAGACCCCCGTCCAGAACAACGCAGACTTCACAGTGATCGCATGCGATTTACGATGAAGTACGTTTAAGTCGAGGTAAATCAGAAATGCAATAACACACACAAACGCTGCGTAAATCGACGGAGACATGAATCACTTCTCGAAAATCGTGGGTTGTCGGAGCAATACTCCGAGAAATAATGGCATTCCCTGACGGCATCAAACCAATCACGAAAAACTTCGCACATCACTCTCGAGTCATGCCGTCCGGACATGGTAAGGGAACAGAAAAGCATCAGGCAATCTCACCTTGCAGGATGATTGCATGATTCTAAAAGGGAGCTGAGCAAACTCACTCAGGCTGATTGACTCCCCTCAGACAATCTGAAGTCCGCACTTTATATTAAAAACGAATGCACTCGCATCGCTATCTGCAACGGAATGCTGACTCAATTCGCCTCCAGCGGCATCCGCTGGAATCGAGAGCAAACGGTTTGCCCCGATTCGGAAGATCAGAATTTTCTCAACTTTCCCAGATTTTGGTAAAAACACTCTCGTCGCATCAACCTGAGCAATTCTGTCATCATCCATTCGCAGCAGACCACAACTACCCTCTATGATAGAGGTCAATTGTTCTGCGAAAGCGAAGTCACTGACGAGTCGTCTCTGAACTTCCGGGCAGAATCATTTCCTCTCCGCCAAATCGATCATTCCGGAACGCTGAGAGGCAGCATCAACGACATTGAGAACATCATGACGGACGAACCTGTCGCACAGGTAGAACTCAACACTCTTGAAGAAGCCATCCGACATCTTCAGGCTGGCAAGATGATTGTTGTGCTCGATGCTCAGGAGCGTGAGGACGAAGGGGACCTCGTCTGTGCGGCCGAAGCAGTCACTCCTGAGATGATCAACTTCATGCTCCGCAGGGGAGCAGGGGTCCTTTGTGCTCCGATGACTCAGGAAGTCGCTGACCGACTCCAGATTTCCCCCATCGTCGACCGAGATTCCAACACCTCGATCCACCAGACGCCATTTCTGATTCCAGTTGATCACCGCGACAGCGGAACAGGAGTCAGTTCGCAAGCGCGCACGCTCACACTCCGTTCACTCGCCAATCCAGATAGCAAACCGAAAGATTTCGTGAAGCCGGGGCACATTTCCCCACTTCTCGCTCGTGAAGGGGGAGTCCTCCGACGAGCAGGCCACACGGAAGCGACAATCGACCTGCTTCAGATGGCTGGACTGAAACCGGTCGGATGTCTGATCGAAGTCTGTAGTGAACGTGGCGACGGCATGGCAGACGCCACCGAGCTAAAAGATCTCTGCAGAGAATACGATCTGCCGATCATCTCCATCGCGCAGATCATTCAACACCGCAGACTGAGCGAAAAGCTGATTCGCCGCGAGGCAGAAGTCGTCATCCCGACCGAAGATTATGGCTCACCAACGTTCATTTCCTACAAGGTGACTCATGATGATCAGGAGCCACTGGCCATTGTTTGGGGCGATTTGAAATCAAATCCCGCTCCACTCATCCGTATGCACTCATCTTGCTTTACCGGCGACATTCTCGGGTCACTACGATGCGACTGCGGGGACCAACTCCACATGGCGATGCAAATGATCGTCAACGAAGGAGCCGGTGCCGTCGTGTATCTGCCGCAGGAGGGGCGAGGGATTGGACTCGCAGCCAAGTTGAAAGCGTATCAATTGCAGGATCAGGGTCTCGACACCGTCGAAGCCAATCATCGGCTCGGCTTCAAAGCAGATCTGCGTGATTACATGGTTGGCCTCCAGATTCTCAAAGATCTGGGCCTCTCGCAAATTCGCCTCCTCACGAACAACCCTAAGAAAACCGAAGCGTTTCAGCAGTGGGTCGATTTGAAGGTCGTCGAGCAGATTCCGATCGTTGCGGCACCACACGAGAAGCGATCCAAGTACATGGACACTAAGCGAACGAAGATGGGGCACATTCTCCCACCCTCTTCTCCCGCGCAGTAACATCCGGGCTGTGTCTGGCGAAAAACTGATGGATCGCAAGAATCCTTGATCCGGTGACATTGTTTCCGCGTTATCATGCGGTCATTCCGACGTTGGAACCAGGTCCACATTCGCGTTTTTGTCACTGGAGTCTCCTCAATGAAAGCCTCACTTCTCACTCTGGTATCATGTTATCTGGTTCTTGCGATGTCGATGAACGCGGTCGCGCAGGAGTCGGAAGAGCCGACGTCCGGGGAGCCCATCCCTGTCCAGAAGACCATTCAGGAGTCGACTGAGACGATTGTCGAGAGTTCTGAGAAAGCGATTGAATCATCCCGCGATCAACTCCAGACGATCCAGTCGGAAGTGGACAAAAATGAAACAGCGAAGGAAGTCTCTGCTGGCATCCTGAAGCCGATTTACCTGCTTGCGGAGAAACTCTCTTTTTCCGCGTTTCACTGGTTGGCTTTCGCGTTGATGTTCGCCGGAGTTGTTGGTTTCGCGTTGCAGCTTGTCTTTACAAAACTGTGGCTACTGACTCGCCTCAGCTTGAGCCTGAGCGAACTTCTTTCTGATGCGATGGGACTGGTCATCAGTTCTGTGGGACTGGTCTTAACAACCCAGGCTGCTGCTGAGAACTCTCAATTCACACAGAGCCCTGCAGCAGTAATTTCAGCGTCTTTACTGGGACTGTTTGTCGGCTGGATTCACTACCGCTGGGGACAGGCTCAGGAATTTGACGCTGCGACTGGTCGTTCAAAAGCCAGAACGGGCAAAGCAAGATAGCCTCAGAAAGACAGCGAGAGCTGAAAACTTGAAGCCGCATTTGGGCTCAAGTTTCAGCTCAACAAGGGGGCAACGTTTGCTCACGGAAACTGATCCGCGGTGACAATCGTGTTCGACAGATGATCAACTTGTGAAACGCGAGGAAGATGATCCTTGTCGCTGATTCCGGTCCACCAGTTGAATCCATCTTCTTGACTCCAAGGCTGGACTGGAACGATGGTCGACAACTCTTCGAGTAGCTGTTGCACCGACTCATGACGTTCAGCAGGGAGCTTGCGTAAACACTTCATGACCAGCTCTTCAAGCTGCGGAGCAATGCTGACATTGAGCTTCTCGGTCGGCTTCAATGGAGTCGACCGGACATGTTGGTGCAGAACGTCAATGACGGTCGAACCGGTAAAAACCGGCGAGCCAGTCAACAGGAAATAGGCCACTGCACCGATCGAGTAGAGATCGCTGCGAACACAGATGTCTTCTTTTCCTTGTGCAGCTTCGGGCGACATGTAGAGCGGAGTGCCAACCACTGCTCTGGAATTGCCAGAGTCACCGGGAGTCATTGATTTGGCGTCAATCACCAGGCCGAAGTCGAGAACAGTAATGTGATCTGGCCAGTTCGTCCGTTTGGACAACATGATGTTCTCTGGCTTAATATCACGATGAATTAGCTGCATCTGGTGAGCTTCAGCGATCGAACTGCAGATCTGCTTTAACAGCACCAACACCCGTCCATCACACATCGGCCCTCCCGTTTTGACGATCTCAGCGAGTGTCATTCCTTCGACGAGCTCCATCGCATAATAGAAGAGATCATCCGGGGTGCGGCCGTAATCAAAAATGGAAACCGTATTTGGGTGTCGAAGTGTTGAGGTCAATTGCACTTCGCGTTCGAACTGAGCAATCGAATTCTGGTTGGTGCGATCGGCAAGCAGGATTTTAATTGCTGCGGGCCGCCGCATCCGGATGTGCAGAGCCTTGTAGATCGCCCCCATGCTGCTTTCCCGCAGCCGTTCTTCAATGACGTAGTTCCCGAATTGCCTCCCCGGGGCAACGGATTGGTGACGCCGGACCTCGATCTGATTCAACATCTCATTCTGTAATCGCTGAATCAAACTCACAGGGTGTGAAAGATTCCCTGAGAGTTCCCGAATCGCACTGTCGACGGACTGAGCAACATCCATTAGAACGAATTTTGAGTTGATCGCATGGAGGTCAACGAGTCGAGTTACTCCATCGGGGGATTGCCTCAACATGTCCATCAGCAGTGCAGAGCAGGCTGTCGGAAATGAACGGGATACCGTCCCGTCGGTGCCCACAAGGAGTTGCTCCGGAGAATCATGGTGCTGAAGGACTCTCAAGGCCAGATGTTCTGAGAAGCCCCAAGTCAGCAGCGTTTTCGCTGTTAACTCGCAATGCGTCCAGCCGAAGGTCAACTGTTCAAAACCGACAAGAGAATCAAATTCTCGGGACTTGAGGTACCTTTGGTATTTATCACGATAGCGGACAGTCAGGCTCGGCAGCAGAATGTCCTGCAACATCGCGGCAGTGTAGGCCAATGTCTGATCCATCCCCATGACCTTGGCGACTTCACGTGCGAAAATTGATCGCTCGACGGTCTCTCTGCGAAAATCCGCGGTCGGAAGAAGCATCGATTCCACTTGACTCATCGCATTTGATAGTGCGCTGGTCAGAAGAATGGTCGTACTGGATGGAATCCCCAAGAGTGTGATCGCCTGAGTGACAGAATCGACCTTGTGGCGGAGGCCTCGCACGCAGGAATTGACATTGCGCAGAAGCTCCGTCGTCAGAGCGGGTTCACAGTCCACAATGATTGCGAGCTCACGGATTTTCACATCCGGCTGCCGCGCTTTCACTGAAAAATCGATCACCGATTGAGGAGGCATGGGAAGTTGGGATTCCCCCTCCCAATGCAACTCCCTGAGTCGCTGCAACAGTTCAGTTTCATGTGGAGTGAGAGTGATCATTTTTGAAGTGGCAACAGGACCTACAGAACTCTTGGAGTTCAAGAAACTTCAACATCGACTCAGCTCGCCTACGATATCAGCTCGATTGCAATCGGCTCCGTCCCGAACTCCGAGGGATTCATTGCCCGACACAATTCGGTCAGTATGGTCACCCGATTTCTTCCATTTCTCTTGGAGAGATACATCGCCGAGTCCGCAGTTTCGAGAATCTGATCAATGACTTGATCATGCCCCCCTTCGGGATAACACAGGATTGCCCCAACACTTGCGGTAACTCGAAGGTTGACGTCGCCGAATTGGATTTCTAGTGCCTCAATCGCTGCTCGGATTCTCTCCGCCTGCGATGAGATTTCCGATGTGTTGGACGTTGTTGAGATCACCACAAACTCTTCTCCTCCATATCGGGTGGCGACCTCTTTTTCTCGAATGCAGTTCTTCAACATTTGGGCCACAGCAGTGATGACTCGATCTCCAGCGAGGTGACCAAGCTTGTCGTTCACGCTTTTAAAATGATCGATATCCAGGAAGAGAACCCCAACCGGACCGTTGATATCGCGAGCGTGTCGAACTCGCTCCCTGAGTGCCTGCAGTAGATACGAACGGTTCGGCAGACCGCTCAAGGCATCAACCATGGATGACTGCGTTAACTCAACGATGCGTCTCTTCAGACGGCTGTTCTCCTCGACAATTTCCTGCGTGTTCGGATCACCTGCCCACTCAATTGAATTCGTCGCAAGTCCTGACACAAGGAGTGCCAATTGCGACATCGCCTGTGACAACAATTCCACAGGCGTCCCCACCTTGGACATATCGAGATTGAAAAGGTGGCTGTGATGATCGAGTTCCATGCGAACGCGTTCGACAAGATCATTCACCTGTTGTTCAGAAGCTCCCAGTCTGAACTCGGCCAGCTCATAGACTTCTGCAATTGCCAATCCCTGAAGTTCACCCGAAAAGAACTCAGCGATCCCGTTTGCGATTTGGAGCAGATCTCTCAGTTCCAAATCTGCATCTGCCCGAGTTGAACAGATCTGATCGACGGTGTCATTCAGGCCTTCAACTGCGTCGAGACAACGCTCGGGCAACTTCCATTCCCGAAGTAAATGCATTGTCACTTGCTGAGAAGTGACGCTGCCAAAACTCGCTTCGATTCGATCAAGATTGGCCTTTTCCTCTTTGGCGCGAAGCATGCTCGCCACGAAGCGGTGGCTGTCTGTATGCAGCAGTGCAAGTCGTCCGATCCGCGCCAGAACGGCAACAGTGAAGGCCTCGGAAGGATCGATCTTGGAATGGGTTTCGGCGACGATGCTCGCAGCACACCCTCTTACCAACGATTGAAACCAGAACTGGGAGAAGTATTCGGCGTGCTCACCACGCGACAGACTGGCCTCAGCGATCGAGAAGCTGAGAGCCAAAGCCATCGCAGCACGCTTCCCAATGATCATCACAGCACGGTTGAGTTCGCTCACCGGGCGTTTGAGTCCAAATAGCGACGTGTTCGCAGCTTTCAGAATCTTACCCGAAAGCGCCGGATCAGATTGAAGCGTCTCGACAATTCGAGAGACCTCGACCTGTTCGTCAGCGAACAAGTTGAGGAGTTGAATTGCGACCGTCGGTAGTGATGGCAATTGCGCCAGGCGTCGGATAGTGCTGTCCATTCGTTTCTTCCCGGCGGCTGTAATCGATTATACAGTAACCTGTTAAGACAGATAAAGTCATCGCTGTGACTTCGAATGCGGACCACTTGTGGCTGGATCCAAGGAGCGCTCCCGGAAAATCAGCAAAAAGCGCCAACGGGCGATTTTCAGGGACCGGCGTTTCCCCAGTCCCCGCCGTCAAATACCCCGGCACTTCTCCCAATACTTAGGTTAAATCTCCAGACAATGCTGAGTGTTTGCCCGCAAAGAGGCAAAAAAAACACAATCGTCCATCAACGACTGCCAATAAGTCAGAATGCGACACCTTTAGTTACGGCAACGCACGAAATTTGGGTAAAAAAGAAAAGATCGCCGAGTAGCGATGAAGATATTTCTGTGTTTTCTTCTTGTTTTGCAGGAAAGAACTTTAGCGGATTGTGCCGATTCCTCCATCACAGCCGACCATTATCCATAAAGTGAACTTGCAGGTTTTCTGGGTTAGTGACATGTTCCCAATCCCCCCACAACTCAGTTCCATACATCAACTCATGAATGCTGCCGAACTCCGCCAGCAGGTCATCAGCCAGAATCTGGCAAATGTGAACACGCCGGGATACCAGCGACTGGATGTTGAATTTGAAGAGATATACGCCCAACACCTCAAAGAAGGGGGAGAGATGGGAACCTCAACCATCGCCCCCCGCGTCTTTCAGGAAGAAGGCCTGAACACACGGCACGACGGCAATAACGTTGATGTTGATCGCGAAATTGGACAGCTCAACAGGAATGCAATGTTGTTCCAGACATATTCACAAATTGTTGCCAGCCAGTTTGATCTGATGAGAAGAGCAATCAGATAACAACATGAAATTTTGAAACCTGAGGTCATCGCTAATCTCCCTGTAACTGATTGAAATGGCAGACTCCAATGGGCATGGGTCAACTTTTTTCTTCCACGATGATCTCTGGATCAGGGCTCACCGCCGAGAGATTGCGGATGGAAGTGGCTGCAAACAACATCGCAAATGCACATTCCACCTCGTCCGCCGCTGGAGGCGCTTACCGTCGGCAACAGGTGGTCTTCGCTGAAGCGATTCAGGATTTTCTTCCGGGCCAGACAGCTTCCCCCAATCAAATTTCCCCAACGCTGAATGGCGTTGAAGTGCTGAGTGTTGAGAAAGACCCCAGCGAGCTGCCGAAGGTCTACAACCCTGGACACCCCGATGCAGGCGCAGATGGGTTTGTCGAAATGCCCAACGTGAAATTGTCGACAGAGATGGTCGACCTGATGACGGCGAATCGGGCCTATGAAGCGAATCTGAAGTCGTTGCAGACGTTTCGTCAGATGGCCGAACAGGCGCTTTCTTTGATGAGGTCTAACGGCTGATGTCAGTCTACCTGAACCCGAATAATCTGACCCCGAACGTCAGTCATTCATCACCGATTGCACCGGCAGGGTATTCGCCAGGAGTGGGCGCGGCTCCGCAATCGAAGTCGGGAGTTCCGTTCAATCAGCTCATGATGGAAGTCCTTCAGGAGGTTGATCAGCCTCAACAAACAGCGACGAACGACATGAACAAGCTGCTGAAGGGTGAAGTGAACAACATTCATGAAGTGGCCATCAATGCAGCCAAAGCGGACATCGCTTTTCGGATGGTCATGGAAGTTCGCGACAAGTTGATCTCCGCTTATCAGGATGTCATGCGCATGCAGATTTAAGTGAAAACACAGCCGCTGAGATACCCCCCCATGCCAATGTCGTTGCGATTGAAGCACGTGATTCGATAGGTGAGTCCTATGGACTTTTTCAATAAATTCAGCATTCAGATTCAGTCTCTTTGGGGACGTTGGAGTGTCGGTCAGCGCGCTGCAATGATTGCCTCAGTCGTCGCTTCCATTGCGACTGTCTCTGGAGTTGGCATCTGGGCCACGACACCAGAATACGTGGCCGCGACTGATCGCCTCAGCCCTCAGCAGGCAGCTGAAGTTGTGAGTGCACTGGAAGCTGAGGGGATTCAGTACAAGCTGAATTATGCGGGGTCAGCCGTCAGCGTTCCGAAGAACTCACTGAGCAGAGCCCGTCTGGCGTTGAAAGATCTTGTTGGACCTGCGGCAGGGGATGCTGCAGATATCAGCGAAGGAATCTGGTCTGATCCGACACTCTATAAAGCGAAATTGAATCGACAGCTGGAAACACGGCTCGGACGTTCCATCATGAATCTGGGGAGTGTCCGCAACGCGACGGTTCACCTCACTCCCGGAGAATCGAGTCCCTTTCTACGAGACCGGACGAGTGCAAAAGCCAGCGTCATTCTGGAATTGCAACCGGGCGCCATGTTCTCTGCGACAGATGGACGTGCCATCGCCTCGCTCGTTGCGCACAGCGTGGAAAACCTGAGTCCTGAGAACGTCTCGATTCTCGACACCAGTGGTCGCATGCTGACCTCGGCCATGTCCGGCATGGAAGGTGATGTCACAGGACAATTGAGTTATCGCAGCCGAGTGGAAGCCGACCTCGCCTCCAAAGCAGAGGCCATTCTCACCCAAATGCTGGGAGCAGGGCGAGCCGTCGTTCGAGTCACCGCTGATATTGATTTCACAGACACAAAAACCAAAGAGACGAAATACGATCCTGATGCGAAGGTAAAAATTTCGGAAACCATTCACAGCGAGTCCACGACAGGGTCGCGTCAGACCAAGGGGATTGTTGGACAACCGCCCGAACAGATCGACCAGCTTGCTTTCAAGGCGGGAGGGAGTTCTGCCCCCAGCACAAAAATGGAAAGCAATACCACTCAGTACGAGACCGCAAAAACTGAAGATACCGTCCACAAAGCTCCCGGCCGAATCAATCGACTGACCATCGCAGCAGTTGTCCAGCTTCCTGAATCTGCCGCTGATGCTGGATCGACCGGAGCAGCACAAGCACCCACAATTACCTCGATGCAAATCGAAAAAATCATCAAACAGGCGGTGGGGTTTGATGCAAATCGCATGGATGAGATTGAAGTTCTCTCCGCTCCATTAACGGGCAACGCCCACATGATCAATCCGGTCATCGCAGTCCCTGGGTGGGAGAAGTATGCTCCGCTACTGCAAAACATCTCGCTTGGTCTTGGGGCACTGGTCTCGCTCTTCCTCGGTGTTCTTGTCATTCGCAGAATGCAGCCAGTTGTTGTGGAAACCGGCAATCCTGATGCCATTCCTCCGGAAGTCGTCTTAAAGAAAGCGGAACTGGCGCAACGGGCGATTCAAAATCCTGAAGCGGTAGCCGAAGTCATCCGGGCATGGCTGGGAGAAGCCACCGAGACTCGTTCTTCCATCAGTAAAGCATCCTGAAACCCAGGCAGTTCAATAAAGGGATTCAGCGGAAGTGACCGTGATCAACGAATTAAAAAGTAATCTGCAGAAGGATCGAGTGCTGACGTTGTTGCACTTGCTCGGGGAAGAGGCCTCGGCAAAGGTACTCGACAATCTCGATGTACAGATCAGCAATGACCTTCGACTTCAGATGAAGCAAACGGCCAACGCCCCCATCACCGCTAAAAAACAACAGGCTGTCCTGGAGGACTTCGAACGGTTCTTAGGGTTCGTGCTGAAAAATGGACGCCCGGAACTTCGGCTCCACACTGAAGACGACGAAGAGGAAGAGGTCCCGACGGAAGAGCCGTACATTCTGTCCGGCGATCCGCTCAAAGATCTCGAACTGATGAATGCAGTACAGGTTGCTGCTGCACTTCAGATGGAGCAGCCTCGGACTGTGGCGTTGCTCCTCAAAGGACTGACTCCCCCTCGGGTTGCAACTCTTCTCAAATTGTTATCGACCGATAAACGCGAAGCTGTCGTTCGTGAAATGAGCCGTGACCCGCGGGCACCGGAAGTGATTCTGCGGCGAATCGCTGCGACAACGGTCGAGCATGCAACGAGTCTTCCCAATTCGATTCAGCCGAACGACAGTGCTTTACAACGAATGGTTGAGGTGCTGCGAGCGACTGAAAAATCCCAGCGTCGAAACATTCTCCGCGCGCTGGAATCGGAGAATCCAGAGCAGGCGAAAGCGATCAATCAGGCGTTGTATCGATTCGAAGACATCGAACATCTCGATGATCAACAGATTCAGAAGGTGTTGGCGAAGATCGATTCAACGACGCTTTCAACAGCTCTCTTCGGAGCTGGCGAAGGATTGGTTACCAAGATTCTGAACAACCTTTCAAAACGGGCACGTACATCGTTGCAGGAAGAACTGACATTCCGACGAAACGTCAGTGGTTCGCAACTGCAGGCCTCTCGAGAACTGGTCACCAGAGCAATCGCGGAATCCGAGCAGGAATCGGAAGGCTAAGGAGCCGATCAAATGTTCCGCAAACAAATCACGTTCTCGAGCAGCCCGACTCAGGTTTTCATTCGGAGCAGTGCAGCTGAGCAATTGGTCGAGGCATCGCCAGAGCCTGTGAGCAAAAAGCCTGCATTTCCCCATGCCGACGTTGAACAGACAACCTTCCCATCACAGCCTCCCCCCCCTGACCTCCAGCCGTTGCTGGAAACAATCTCCGAAAAACTCAATGTTTTGGATCAGCGCCGGCATCAGTCTTTGGCGGAGATGCAGCAAGTCGCTTTAGAATTGGCAGTCGCAGTTGCCTCTCATTTGGTTTTCGAAGCGATCTCAAGTGACCAGTTCGGAGTGGAACAGCTTGTTCAACAAGCGATTGCCGGGATGGAAATTGACGGCGTTCCGATTGTCTGGCTGCACCCGCTGGATCTTGAACTTCTGAATCAACGTCTTCGAAACAGTTCGGTGAAATGGAATCCGGAAAAAGTCCACCTACGGAGCGATCCATCACTCTCCCGTGGAGGCTGCCGCGTTAAAGGAACTGACGGCCGACTTCAGGTATCAGACATTAGCCTGCGACTCTCCGAAATTCGTAGACATTGGTTGGAAGAATTAGATGACACTCAGACTGAACGTCGAAGCACTCAAGAAGAAGGCCAAAAGTTGCGACGTTTTCCGGACCGCCGGAAGTATTCGTAGTGTTCAGGAAATCCTGACGGCTCGCGTTCCTGCCTCGATTGGCGAGCTGTGCGAAATTCGAACCATCGACGATGAACGACTCCTTGCAGAAGTTGTCGGAGTACACGACGAACACGCCCAGATCATGAGTTTCAATCACGGCATTGGCCTAAAACCGGGATCTCAGGTGATTGCACTTGGCCGCCGAGTGAGCGTCCCCGTTGGCCCGGAACTTCTCGGACGAGTCGTCAACGGGCTTGGACAACCGATCGACGGTGGAGGGCCGCTCTCTGTGAGACGCTGGAAAACGGTCGATCAGGAGACTCCTTCTGCTCTGGCACGGCAGCGCATCACAAAACCGTTGATTACCGGACAACGTGTGATTGATGGGCTGCTGACACTCGGGCAGGGGCAGCGTGTCGGACTTTTCGCAGGAAGCGGGGTTGGCAAGAGCACGCTCATGGGGGAAATCGCCAAGCATGCTTCGGCCGACCTGAATGTTATCTGTCTCGTCGGCGAGCGAGGTCGTGAAGTTGTCCCGTTTCTGGAGGATTGCCTCGGAGACGAAGGACGATCACGAAGTATCGTCGTTGTGGCAACGTCTGACGAAACGCCCTTGATGCGGATTCAGGCGGTCCGCAGCGCGATCGTTATGGCAGATGCATTTCGATCACAAGGGAAGAATGTCCTGTTCTTCCTGGACAGTTTGACTCGCCTTGCCTTCGCACAACGTGAACTCGGATTGCTTCGAGGGGAACCTCCCGGAACACGCGGGTATCCCCCTTCGGTTTTCACTGTATTAGCAAGTACTCTCGAAAAACTTGGAAACGATGAAGTAGGGTCCATCACAGGACTCATCACCGTTCTGGTTGATGGCGATGACATGGACGAACCGATTGCGGACGCCGCCCGATCGATTCTCGATGGGCATGTCGTGCTGAGTCGGAAAATCGCGTCGCGCGGACAGTATCCTGCTGTGGATGTGCTGCACAGTCTGAGTCGCCTCTTCCGGGATGTGACGACGCCAGAGCATCAACAGGCTGCACAAAAAATGCGACAACTTTTGGCGACATACGAAGAGGTGTCAGATCTGATTCAGCTGGGGATGTACCAGATGGGTGCCTCCCCGCAAGTCGATGAAGCGATTCAGAAGATGCCCAAAATCCTGAGTTTTCTCAAGCAGGAGATTGGTCAGTCTTCCTCATTTTCGGACATGTCCCAACTGATGTCGCAATTCAAAGCTGGATGAAAACCGGGAGAAAGACATGAAGCGTTTTCATTCGCCACTGGAAAAAGTGAAGGGGATTCTCGACCAGCAGAGCCACATGGCCGAGTTGCGACTCGCTCAGGCGACGGTTTCTCACCAACATGCGATTCAGGCAGAAAAGATCGCAGCCGAACAATTGGAATCAGCTCACGCGACCGCTTCAATCGCCATCAAGCAGGCAAGCAACGTTCTAATGATCCTTGGAATCCAGCAACATTTGCTAGTTGCTGCCGAAGAACTCCAGAAGCAACAAGGCCATGTTGACTCCACTGCAAAAATCCGCGATGAGTCCCGTCAGCAGTTCCAGTTACTCCATTCCAAAGTCGAGAGACTCGAACAGCTCATTGAAAAACAGAAGTCCGAGCATCGCCTGGAACGACTTCTAGAGGAGCAAAAGGGGATGGACGATGTTTCAATATCTCGTTGGAAGCTGGGAGATGCTTCCGTCGCTGGGGTAAATTCCCATGAATAAAAATCTGGTATTTGTGGGATTTGGACTCGTCGTCTTTCTCGGAGCAGCGGGAGGATCATGGTACGTTCAAAACGTCGTCCTCGCGCCCAAAACACAGTCTGATGAACACAGCTCGCAACTTCATCCAGCGGTCGCAGATGCCCAGCGGACTCCAGATGCGTCGCAATCGACAACAAAAGTTGCGATGTCCGATTTTGAAAACGCTCCTGCAACTGGGGATGCGAAGCAACGGCTGCCCGTCCCCATTCGCCCCCGCGAGATGAGTGTTGAAGAACTGTTGAGACTTGGGATGGGAGTGAAAGAGCGGGAGAACACCGTTCGACTTCAGGAGGAGCAACTCCAGAAGCGCCGCGTCCAACAGCAACTCGCACAAGCGGACATCGAGGGAGAACGCAAAGAGATTGAAGGACTTCGAGTTCAGGTTCAGGACCAGTTGAAGCAGGCAGAAGTTCTCATCGAGAAGATGAGCTCAATGCGATCTCAACTGCTACAAGATCAGACCGATGCCACTGCAAACATGCAGCAAATCAAACACGAACGTGTTGAGATTGATCTCGAACAGCAGGAAAACACCAAGCGGCTCTCACAGTGGATCCAAAGCATGGATCCAGAGAAAGCAGCCGAAGTTCTAAAGTCGATGGCAGATGATGGAGCGGAGGAACTGGAGATTGCCGTTCAGATTCTGCGAAACCTCGAGGAACGAGAGGCTGCCAAAATCCTCTCAGCGATCGATGATCCAAAACTCGTTCAGACCTTGATCGAGAAGTTTCGTAAGCTGAAGAAAGCACCTCCCAAATCAACGGCGAAACGCTGACTCGCCCGAAGAGCAGTGATTGAGTCGCCCCTCACCTCAAGCGGAATCAAGTGAGCAGAGAGCTCCCACACGGCTGTGTAAAGGAAGACCAATGGACTTGATGACCGTCGCCAGCATTCTGCGGGACCTCCTTCTGACAGCCTTGGTTCTGACACTCCCCTCTGTGCTCGCAAGCCTGATCATCGGAACGGTGATCAGCGTTCTTCAGACGGTCACGAGCATTCAGGAACAGACGCTTTCGTTTGCTCCGCGAATCATCGGAGTTGCAATCGTGATGATGTTGACGTTGCCATGGTCGTTAAAAATGGCGATGGGATTTACATCCCGGATGATGTACCACATGCTTCAGGCAGTTCGATAATGACACTCCTTGTTATCGCGTTTCTGCTCGTTTTCTTCCGCGTCGCGGGCTTTGTGGCGTTTCTTCCTCCCTTCTCGGGCCGCCATCTTCCACACACCGTTAAAATTGGCTTGGCGACGGCACTCACTGTCATGTGGAGTACGAAGGTGGTTCCACCGCTGGCATTCTCACTGAACCCTGAAATCAGTGACAACTGGTTCCTGCTGACCTGGCTGGCGGTGAGAGAGACGTTATTCGGCGCTTCTCTCGGTTGGCTTTTAGGACTGGTTCTGGTGCCGATGAGAATTGCGGGAGCTTACATCATTCAGGAAATGGGACTCACAATGGCAGCAGTCACTTCTGCAACCGAGCCAAGCGAATCCAACGTGCTGTCGCAGGTCTTCGAGATCATTGCGATTCTGCTTCTGTTCGGAACAAACATCCACCACGAGTTTCTGCGCCTATTCGATTCGACTCTCGAACTGTTCCCCTTGGGAAAAAGTTGGACGTTGCCCTCACAGGAATGGATTGTGGGAAGCATCTTGCAGACAACGAATCTCGGCTTGGGAATCGCTGCGCCTGTGGGAATAGTTCTATTCGTCTCACTCGTCGCAACGATGTTCATGATGAGGCAATCACCCCAGTTCAATCTGTTCACATTCGGCGGTCCAATTCGTCTTTTTATCGGTCTAGTGGCAATGCTCTGGTTCTTGCCAAGCATGATGAGCGGGATGATGCACACATTGCATTCGTTCACAAGTTTTCGCGGTCTTTAGCCCATCTCGAGGTGCCATCAGCAACGCAGGTCTCATTCGGTTCACCAGTCGCTCCCCCGGAATGTTCACTGTTCCATGGATCATGTCCCCGCTTCATTTCCCCCAACACAATGAATTCTGACAACTCACATGGCAGAATCGACGAACGATAACAAGACGGAAGATCCGACACCGCACCGTCGTGAGACCGCTCGGGAAGATGGTCAGGTTGTCTATAGCCCTGACCTGAATAGCGCGGTCGCTATTTTTTTTGTCGCAGTCGCTTCGTTGTGGATGGTTCCGCTCATGATCGGGCAGACGCAGCGAATTCTCTCCGAACGAATCGTGACGCTGGACGGAAGTGATTGGACTGTCGCAAGCACTCAAATCGCCGGACAATGGTTTTTCAATCACCTCTGGGGGATCGCAGGCGTTGCATCGGTGATTTTTCTGGGAATCAACCTGCTTCTGTCCCAGATTCAAGTCGGCTTTCTCATCACCCCGAAACCACTTGTCCCCAAGTGGGAAAAGCTGGACATGGCGAAGGGGTTCCAGAAGATCTTTTCACTGGAAAGCGTCGTGAGAGGTATGATGGCCGTCCTCAAAGTGAGCACCCTGGGGATTGTGTCCTGCGTGGTGTGTTACCTTTGGCGAAACACCTTACAGAAAGAGGCTCACGGTCCGGTCATTCATTCCGTCGTCCTTGGCTGGGAAATGCTGATTCAGTTGATGATGTCGCTCGCTGGAACGGCGCTGCTCTGGGGAATCACTGACTATTGCTTCAAGTGGTATCGCAATGAACAAAAGCTGCGAATGTCGAAGCAGGAAGTCAAAGATGAACAAAAATCCGAGAACGGAGATCCACAGGTCAAATCGCGAATTCGCCGCATGCAGCGAGAGGCATCGCAGCGAAAAAGTCTCAAAGATGTTCCTCGCGCCAGCGTCGTGATTACGAACCCGACCCACTATGCAGTCGCACTGCGGTATGAGTCAGGAGTAATGAGTGCTCCCAAGGTGATTGCCAAGGGAAGCGGAGCGTTTGCAAAACGCATCGCAGCGACTGCAAGAGAACACGGTGTCCCTGTCCTTGAACGCAAGCCATTGACTCGCGCACTCTACGCGTTGGCTGAAGTCGGCAAGGAAATTCCTCTCGAATATTTCCGGGCGGTCGCCGAAATTCTTGCCTATGTCTACCGCATCAAGAACGGGCTCATGTAGTTTTCCAGTGTGAAGTAACGTTGTCCGAAGAGTCGGATAGTGGCCGTCGGGGAGTTCATCTAGAATCCTCTTAATACTGACCACTCACAACAACGACTGCTTCACCATGACTCGCGATTACGCTGCGGAAAGCCTTTCCTACGATCCCATTCATGGGTACATACCGTTTACATCTCGGTCAGGCCTTCCCGATTCCGAAACTTCTGAGCAAGACCTGATCGATCATCCGTGGGTTCAGCGGATGAGACAAATCCACCAGCTGCAAACTGCCTGGTTTGTGTTTCCCAGCGCCGAACACCGGCGATTTCAACATATTCTGGGAGCGATGCACCTTGCTTCCCGGGTCATCGATGAGTGGTATGAGTCACTGGCGGAGGTCTGCGCAAGCTGTCCGTCGAAGCCCTACGTAGAAAGTCTGTGTCGCATGGCGGCGCTGCTCCATGATGTGGGACACGGCCCGTTCGGACACTTTTTCGATGACCACTATCTCTCGCAATTCGGAATCACCCACGAAGACATCGGTGCTGCCGTCATCGAACGGCATCTTGGCGAACTGATCCGTGGCATCCGCCGGACGCCCAGCGGGAAACTTCAACCACTTGAAGAGCTCGACCCAAAACAGGTCGCCTGGCTGATCCGACGTCCGAGAGGATTGGAATCAGGACATCCCGCGTGGCTTCGAAAACTGCGTGCGTTGTTCAGTGGCATCTACACTGTCGACAACATGGACTTCGTGTTGAGAGACGCCTACATGACTGGCGTCAACACAAAAGCCTTCGATATCTCGCGCCTGATTCACTACAGCTTCTTTGGCGAAGAAGGGCTGACAATTCATGGTCGCGGACTCCCCTCGCTGATTCACTTTATTGAAACCCGTGCCAATCTCTTCCGGATGGTCTACTTCCATCGCACCGTCAGAGCACTCGACATCAGCATCGAAGAGATTTTCTCGGAGACGATGAGCCATCTCTTTCAGGGGAATCCGCTTGATCATCTGGAAGATTATCTCCACTTCCACGAGTCTTCATTTCTGGTCGACGTGCAGCGTTGGAGCCATTCAGACGACCCGGCTCTCAAACAACTGGGAGAGCAATGGAACGCCATTCTGTATCGCAAAACGAGTTGGAAGTTGGCGTGCGAACGAACGCTGAATTTCCACTCCGCAAGCGGCGAGAGGATGTCCATCTTTTCGGAACCAGAACTGGTACTGAAGCGTGTGCGTGAACGATTGCCTGAAGAAATCCGCGACATCCCGCTGAACATCGACGTCGCCAAGCACTACCACAGACCGAGCTCACGCCTTCCCGCAGGTGGTCAGAATTTTCTTTTTGACCCTACGAGCGGCGTCCATGAACTGCAGGATGATGAACTCTTCAGAACCATCCCCGTCAGTTTCCTGATCTTCCGCATTTACTGTCAGACTCACGCGCACGATGTCGAACTCAATGCGGCGCTGAACTCGGTACTGGGAGATGCGATGGACGCCAAAACGAACATGTAGACAATCATTCAACCGGTCGAGACAGATGATGCGGGCTGACCGGAAGACGACTTCCATCCTGCTCAGCGAGTCGAAGCTCGAGTTCGAGAATCAATTGTGGACCGAGCACGTGTTCGATTCGATCGGCGTCATAATCCGCCTGACTTGGAGCGACATCCGCGTAATTGATGAGGTACAGCTCCCAAAGCCGGTGATTCCTCACAGCGCGTCTGGCCAGCGCAGCTCCATCAGGCGTGAGGCTGAACGTGAGATCCGCATGCTGATTCAATTTTCCATCCAGCACGCCGGAAAGAAGCAGCCGCTCTAACTGTGTTGAAGACCAAGAGCGAGCTGCCAACAGTTGTTGTCTGGAAAGTCGAAATTGAAGCAACTGGTGTTCGGAAACATCATGTCCAGGGCTGCTCATTTCGATGAGTTCATAGGCGGTCCTGAGCAGGTCCATGCGTCCGATTCGTTGTTTGAGCCGACGCTGCTCCCACCATCTCCAGAGCAGTCCACGTTTGGTGCCGAAGACCAGACTGATCGCAAACAGAAAACTGCCACTCAAGACAATGACCGCCCCGGCAGCCAGTTTCGGAGCCATCGCACTCAGCAATGTCCCCAGCGCCGCCGAGAGGGCCCCAATCAAGGCAGCAATGGCGGTGAGTCCGGCAACTCGGTCGGACCAGAATCGGGCACTGGCTGCTGGAATAATTAAGATCGCGACGACGAGAATCAATCCGACAGTCTGCATTCCGACAATGGTCACCCCGGCCACCAAACCGATCAGCAACGCATCCAGCCACGCCACGCGCCAGCCCGAAGCACTGGCGAAATTGCGATCGAACGAAAGCAATGTGAATTCTTTAAAAAGCAGCAGCACCACCAGCACCAACAAGATCGATCCGATAGCGAAAATCCAGACATCAGACTCGACGAGCGACGCTGTCTTGCCGTTCAAAAAATCTTTCAACCCCGCTTTGCTCGCTGATGGAATGCGTACGATCACGGTCAGAAGAGCGGTTCCCAACCCGTAAAACAGACTCAGCACAATGGCCAGTGCAGCGTCTGCCCGGACACGGGAAAAGCGATCGATCACCATGACGCAGAGTGCTCCGGTAATCCCTGCGACAAACGCCCCCGTCATCAGCATCGGCAGGTTCTTCGCACTGCCGGGTGCGATCACCTGCGAGATGATAAACGCGATGGCGATTCCCGGGAGTGCGGAGTGCCCGACAACATCTCCAATCAGCGACTGCCGCCGGAGAAGCATAAACACCCCCACGATGCCGCCAGACATCCCCAGCAAAGTTGTGCCGATCAAAACAACGCACGTGTTGTAGTCCCGGAGGCTCAACACCCGAATCAGTGTTTCACGAACGGATGCGGTCTCAGCAGCACTCGCAGCAGCAGGGAAGCAGGAGAACAAAGCGATCAACAGGCTGCATGCCGTCACGTAGCGACGACTCAAAATGGCACTCCTCCCGGAAATCCAACGGACGATCGACTGACGTTGGCCGGAATAACGAGCAGATTGATTCGCCTCTTGCTTCAAGCAGAGCTTCCTTCAGAGTTATTGATCCGCGATCCGCTTACTGACCTGATCCAGTAGCGACAACTTCCCTCCATAAGTCCTTTTCAGGTTTTCGGCTGTGAAGACTGTTTCTTTAGGACCTGAAGCGACCTTGCGCAGATTCAACAGCAGCACTTCATCGAAATACTCATTCACAGTCTGCAAATCGTGGTGAACGACAAGTGCCGTTTTTCCCGCGGAACGCAGGTCCTGCAGTATGGAAACAATGGCTCGTTCCGTCGCAGCATCGACACCGGCGAACGGTTCATCCATCAGATACAGGTCGGCATCTTGAGCCAGAGCCCGTGCGAGAAAGACCCGTTGCTGCTGGCCGCCGGAAAGTTGTCGGATCTGCCTGTGGGCATAGTCCGCCATCCCGACACGGTCGAGTGCTTCCAGAGCTTGATCGCGATACTTTTTGGTGACACGACGACACCAGCCAATTTTTCGGTACAGCCCCATTGCAGCGACATCGAGAGCGTTCACAGGGAAATCCCAGTCGACGCTCGTTCGCTGCGGCACATAAGCAACGCGATCGCGAACCTTTCGATAGGGCCTTCCAAAAAAAGAAATCGATCCAGACACCTTGGGAACGAGATCGAGCGAGGCCTTGATCAGCGTACTTTTTCCCGCCCCGTTGGGCCCAAGGATCGCGATCAGCTTTCCCGGTGAAGCTGAGTAGTCGACATCCCAAACGACTGGACGACGTTGATACGCGACAGTTAAGTCACGGATCGACAACGGCGAGTTGGCGGGATGAACAGGGGATCCACTCATGCTTCAACCATGCTTCCGTGCACCACAGAAGCCTCGGGATGAACAACTGATTTGGCAGGTTTCATCGACTGATGTACCGGAATACACCAAGGGAAACCTTTTCGGGAATTGATCTTATAGAGTTCGAGGCGAACAATGTAGCCAATGCTCCACTTTCCCCGAGACAGCATTACCGCTACCTTGGCCCGATTGCCCGCTTCCTCAGAGACATCATGCGGGAACTTGCGACCAGCGATTGCTGGTTTTTGATGAAATGGATCTGTAATGCTTGGCCCAGTTCAGCCGACCAACTTTGACGCCCAGTTTTCAATCGCTCGAATTCCAGTTCGAATTTCAATCTGGTTCTGGGTCGGTGCAACGGTTTTGGGGTTCGGTTTACTGGAAATGGGAGTTGAGTACCTGATTGCCTGGTGGCTCGTCGTACTCGTTTCCATTCTGATCCACGAGTTGGGGCATGCTCTCGTCGCAAGAGCATTCGGGTACCGCCCCCGGATTTTGCTTTACCAATTCGGAGGACTCGCCATGTACGAGCCTTACGGAAACTACACCCCGCAGAAATCAATCGCGATTTCTCTGGCGGGGCCGGGTGCCGGCTTTTTGTTCTTCGGGGTCCTCTGGCTCTTAAATCGATTCGCGCTCCCGTACCTCCCCATCATGCCCGAAAACTTCGAGATGATGCTGAGTTTCGTTCTCCTCCGATTGTTTTACATCAACCTGTGGTGGGGACTCGTCAATTTACTGCCAGTATTCCCGCTCGATGGGGGACAGGTTTGTCTGGCTCTGTGTTCGATGAAAGGGCGCGATAAGGGGCGAAAGATCGCGTTATGGATCAGCATTGTGACCGCTGCCATCGCTGGGACATACTTCCTGATGCAAGGAAGAACGTTCGCTGTCATGCTGTTTTTTGTACTGGGCTTTAACAGCTACCAGTCGCTGCAGGATGGTGAGTCCCGCGATTCATTCTGATCAGTGGGTGACTGAAGGAGTCACTCTATATACAAAAACAGCCGACGTGTGAACGTCGACTGTTTCAGTGAGTCCGAGTCCGGTACTACACAGGCTTAACGTTTTCTGCGCGTGGCCCCTTAGGACCGCGACCTTCGTTGAAGGAAACGCGTTGTCCTTCGTGGAGGTCTTCGATTCGCACGCCTTCGAGATTCGACATGTGGAAGAACAGGTCAGCACCCTTTCCTGTGTCGATAAATCCGAAACCCTTATCTGTAATCTTCTTGATTGTGCCTTCAGCCATCTTCCATCTACTTCCTGATTAAGCCTGTGTGTACGATGTTGCCCAACAAGACGAATTTGAGCTGAGTCCACCGAACAAACTGATATTGACCGGAATTGTTCTAATGGTCAACGTCGGCCGCAGAATTCTGTCGCATTGCCGAAACTATTGTGCAGGTTTGAGCAGTTCAAACGGCACGTAAAACTTGGCATAACACCGCCCGTTTGAGTACCGCTGGCCGCGTGGATCTTCGACCAAAACCGTTGCCCGCTTTGTGATTCGATTGATTATTCCCACGTATTCAGCCCCTTCCAGTTGAAATTTCACCCGACTTCCGGGCTGCAATCCAAATTGTTTTGAGGCGCGTTCTCGGGGAGTCACCAGCGCGTGCCGATGCTCCGTGTGGCCAAATCGCAAACCGGCAATTTTTTGAAATCTTCCGGCTGCGCAGTTGGAATCGTCCCAGAGAAGCATCTCAATCAGGTGCACCATTTCGTGCTCGAAGATCCTCTGGAGGGCTTCCAGACGGTTTTTGCACTCGATCCCGGTCACTTTGACGGTCCTTCTGACATCGTGAAATGTCTGAAAGAGCAGGGTGGAAGAGACCGTAATCTCGTAGGACTTGCTCTGAGGAGCATTTCGACGCTGAAATCGAGTCGTCTTTCCTCCAGCGGAAGTCATTCGACTCGAAATTCGGAAGTTGAGCGGGACGCCATTGAGCTGCTGGTGACAAAATCCTCCAAAGAACTGATCATCATAGAGTTCAAAGAGTTGCTGCAGATCTTTGGGGTGAAATTGCGTGAAATTTGCCGCGTCCATTACGTTGGAATTCGCGAGCAATGCTCGATGGATGGTACGCTGTCGCCTGACAATTTCTGCTGGCGAAGGAGATGGGAGTTCGAGGTGTGTCAGGAGCGTCAGAGGGCGCATTGCAACGAAATCAGAACATGTCGAAGAAGAATGGCCCATCTTAAGCAAAGATCACATTTGCAGTAAGCCCATCGTCAGGGGCTGAAGGTCGTGGTTCCTCGCTCGGCGGAATACACTGGTTGGGCTCCCCGGAAACTGCAGTTCAGAGCTGCCTCACGACGAGTCACAACGCTCACTTTTAAGCCGATCGCCAGAACTATGGATCAAAAAAAATCGCTTCCACTGACTCACGCGGTCTCACCCGGACGTTACCGCCATTACAAAGGAAACGAATACACGGTGCTCGGGATCGCCCGTCATAGCGAAACCGAAGAGGAACTGGTCGTTTATCGACAAGAATATGGTGAATTTGGACTCTGGGTACGACCAGCTTCCATGTTCACTGAATTGGTTGAGGTGAATGGGAATTCCGTTCCCCGCTTTAAATTTCTCCACGCAGACTCAGGGGCAGATCATGCGAACTGAACGGGAAAAAATGCTGACGGGCGAACTTTATCACGCATCGGATCCAGAACTGGTTCAGTTGCACACAGATGCCCTGAATCTGCTGCATACGCTTAATCACGCCAGGATGGATGAAGCGGAACTCAAAAGGGAAACTCTTTGCCAGCTACTTGGCTCAGGCGGCGACACGGTGACGATTCAGCCTCCGTTTTACTGCGACTATGGGAAGAATATTTTTCTGGGGAAAAAGGTCTTCTTCAACTTCAACTGCGTCGTTCTGGATGTCTGTGAAGTGCACATCGGCGATTTCACCTTATTTGCCCCTGCTGTCCAGATTTACGCGGCAGCACACCCCTTTGATCGGGAATTACGTCGAGAAGTTGAGTTTGGGAAACCCATTTTTATCGGTTCAGATGTGTGGGTTGGCGGAGGAGCCATCATCTGCCCGGGTGTCCGAATCGGTTCGAACACCATTATTGGAGCCGGGAGTGTTGTCACACGGGACATCCCGGATGGAGTCGTCGCTGTGGGAAACCCTTGCCGCGTCCTCCGCGACATTAACGACAACGACCAGACAGCGATTGTTTAACTCGATATGGTTGAGAATATTTTCAAGCAGATCCCCTCGAAAATTCAGGCCGAGCTGACTCAAAATCTCCTTCAGAGCGGGAATATTCGAATCGAACGAATTATCTCAGAAGGGCACGCGAGTCCTCCAGCTTTCTGGTATGACCAGGAAGATGCCGAATGGGTCATCGTCTTGCAGGGTGAAGCCCGTCTCGACATCGAAGGCTCACCAGAATCCATTCCTCTGGGGGTGGGAGACCATTACTTCCTTCCTGCGCATTGCCGACACCGGGTCAGTTGGACGTCTCCTGATGTTCAAACCATCTGGCTCGTGGTCTTCATCCAGCAGCACTGACGGGAATCGCATCGCTTCGTGTTGCGTGCTTGATACCCCTTCCCTGACGATTTCGATTCATCGCCGAATGGTCGAATCCCGCGAATTTCCAATGGTTGGCAAATCCACTAAGATTTCGAGAACTCGATTGGGAATGCTAGCTGTTTTCAGGTGTTTTTATGGCGATGGCGGTAGTGAAGTGTGAGGTCACACAGGAGCAGGTTGGGCGGATTGACCTGCTTGTTCAGGCGTTGACATCTCGTTCCCGCTCCGAAGTGAAAGGGCTGTTGCACCTCGACTGCGTTATTTTAAACGGAAATGTCTGCAAAAAAGGGGGAACGGAAGTCGCAGTTGGGGATACCGTTCAAGTCACTCACGACCCCCACAGTCGCTACAAGGAGCCCAAGAAAGAGATCACGCAGAAATCCTTTAACGTGATCTTTGAAGACGAACATCTGATCGTCGTCGATAAGTCGGCCGGAATATTAAGCGTTCAGACCGACAAAGGAGGCCAAAAGACCCTCGTCGACGCAGTGACGTTCTATTTGCGTCGTCGGCATAAGAATGCCCGGGCCGTTCCAGTCCATCGACTGGATCGCGATACCTCGGGCCTGCTTGTTCTCGGAAAATCCGAGCGGATCGCAAAATCGCTGATTGATCAGTTTCGCGTTCGCAAAGCGGAACGCGAATACCTTGTCATCGTCGCGGGCAAAGTTGCGAAAACCAAAGGGACTTTTAAGACCTTTATGGCGACGAACAAGCGGTTGCAGCGGTATTCCGTCAACCCGGGCGAAAAAGGCGAATTGGCTATCACTCATTACGAGGTAGAAAAGCACCTGCGAAACGCCACAGCGATCCGCGCGACACTCGAAACCGGTCGCCGCAACCAGATCCGCGTGCACTTTTCTGAAGTGGGCCATCCGGTCATCGGGGATGATCGTTACCGCCCCGATCAGGCAAAGCACCCTGCATGGAAAGCCAAACGTCTTGCTCTCCATGCAGCGAAACTCGGTTTCGAGCACCCCGTCACGGGAAAGCAAGTGCGGTTCGAGGCTCCAATTCCACCAGACTTCTTGAAATTCATTCGGACTCAGGGCTGAATAGCGCATTCTTTCGGTGACCCCGATGCAATTGCACGATCAATCAAACTGAAGTGAAACCGGCCCGGTCTGAAATCTGAAGTCGCGATCGACAGTAGAGATGGCGGTTTTTGCCGCACTTGAATCAAATTTCCGCTATTTCGTCCAATTCACGTGCGATATCGTCCAGATTCAGCACGTCCATCTTGTCGCAATCGAACGGATCAAGGTACTAAGGGAACTCTCCACGTTCCCCCGGCGGTTCCGCCATCCTTCATACCGAATCCAGTTCGAGATCATGCTCCACCCGATTCTCACAGCTCAAACTCCAGATTGTTCACAAACATCTGGACGCCGCAGCTTCCGGGCGACTCTCAGCCTGTTCACAATTTGTTTGGTTTGGATGCTGAACAAACCGGTTTTCGCACAGGAATCCTTCGTTGACCCTGCAGCCGAAGAACAATCCGGCTCACTCTCCTTCCCGGACACCGCGACGAACAATGTGAACGTCGTCCTTCCACCCGATCCAGATGATGTCGATCGAGTCCTGGGACTCGATGGCCAGATCGGCTTTATCGGGTTGAAAGCGTTCGGCCGTCAGGACAGTATCGTCCCACTGGAACTTTTCCCGTACGTCCTTGGGAATAACGAGATCTTCTTCGGGGATATGCGTGGCTTTATCAACATGGAAGGAAAGTTCGGAGGAAACTTCGGACTGGGCTATCGATTCATCGATCCAACCGACACCGCGTTATTCGGTGTGAATGGCTTCTACGATGTCGACACCTCATCGGGCTCGACATTTCATCAGCTTTCAGTTGGTTGGGAAGCACGCATGAGAATGGCTGGCTTCTCCGGTAACGTTTACATGCCCGTTGGAAACAAAGAAAAGATCATCGAGCAGTCGATCATTGATCCACGGTTTGATGAGAACCACATTCTGTTCGACGTCCGTAGCAAGGTGGGAAAAGCTCTCACTGGTCTCGATGTGAATTTCTCAGCCTATCTTCCAGGTGAGCTGATGCAGGAGCATCAAGTCGAAGCCTTGGCGGGTTGGTATCACTTCCAGGGTGATGACCAGATCGATGACGTCAACGGCATGAAGTTTCAGCTCCAGGGATATGTCGTACCGTCACTGCAGACGATGACATCGATCACCCACGACCAACTCTACGGCACGAATTTCAATATTGGAGTTTCCTGGAGATTCGGAACTCGCGAACTTCCGACAACAAGCCTGCATGGTCAGCTTCGCCGATTCGTGAATCGTAATTACAACGTCATTCTGGCCAAACGAACCGACGTCGAAAGTGACGTGATCGCCCGCAAAGCAGACGGTTCTGCCATCATTGTTCAACACGTCGACAGCACCAACACAGGCGGTACAGGGGCATTCGACAATCCATACTCCACGATCGGGGACGCACAGGCTGATGCATTGCGACCTGACTTGATCTTCGTTCACAAAGACTCCGTGTTGAATGAGTCGGTTGTTGTGGGAGACAATCAGGTGCTGCTGGCCGAAGGTAGCGACCACCGATACAAAGATCCTCGGTACGGCTGGTTTAATGTTCCTGGCGGCAACAATCCCGGAGGAGAAACTCCACGAATTGTTGCATCCGGAGGGGACGCGGTTCTCATGGGGAACAATTCCACAATTAACGGCTTCCAAATCTCCAACAGCGGTGGTCGCGGGATTGTCGCGATCGACAAGAGTAACGTGAGAGTCGCGAATGTTACCGTCGAAAACACTTCCGATGATGCAATCTTCCTCGAGAGCGTTGAGAGCAGCTATCTGACCAATGTGAAGGTTGAGGGTTCTGGCGGCAACGGTATTACGATCAAGGACATCGACGACTATCTCGGAATTGATGATCTTCAAATTAAAGATGTCGCTGGCGATGGTGTTCACATCGATGGCGGAATGGGCGAGATCTATTTCGCCAAGAGTCTTCTCATCGAGGAAACCCAGGGAGCGGCGTTCCGTGTGCAGAACATGGAGTCACTCACCGAGGTTGATGACAAGGGGACGACCAGCGTTCTCGACGACGTCACCACTGTCACCCCCAGCATCGTAGCGATCGAAAATCTGATCGTCCGTAACGGTGGCGGTGGCTTCGGCGAGGGAATTGTGGCTGAGAACAATGAAGGACTGATCTCCTTCACCAAAGCAGAAATCACTACCGAAGGAGCAACCGCAGTGAAGGC
This sequence comes from Planctomicrobium mucosum, assembly GCF_051466335.1. Classification (NCBI taxonomy): domain Bacteria; kingdom Pseudomonadati; phylum Planctomycetota; class Planctomycetia; order Planctomycetales; family Planctomycetaceae; genus Planctomicrobium; species Planctomicrobium mucosum. Next base: position 488,561 of record NZ_CP195793.1, read on the forward strand.
GGTTGACACGAACGGAATTCTGATTGGCAATGGTCTACTGACAGCTAAAAATGCCAGAGCACTGGATTTCGAAGACTCCTCTGTCATCGTCAACCTGACAAGTATTAATGCTGATGGCGGCGATCACGCAATTCGCATGAAGAATACGAAGGGGACGGTCTCAGTCTTTGGAACTGGCAGCACCCTGAGTTCTGGAGGAACGATCAAGAACACAGACGTTGCCATCCTGATTGAGGACTCTCCTGAAGGATACGTTGGATTACAACTGGTCGATTTCAAAGACAACGACAAAGTGGCTGTAGTCGACACTGGAAACACTCTGGCCATTTCGCGAGGAACGATTTCAGGGACAACCACATCATTCATAGAAGCGACAAACCTAAACTCGCTGCAAATCGCGCAAAACACCTTTGTGGATAACACCATTACTTCCGGAGTTGGCATCCTGTTCAATGTCGACAAGGAAGGAAGCTATAATGCCTCGATTGGTGGAAACCTCGTCTCCGCGCTCCCTGGAACCTTCTTTGAGGTGAATGGACTGGCGGGATCAGAGACCGCATCGCTGATCTACGCGTTCCAGTCGAACGCGATTGACCTGTCGAACACAACAGGTTCTGCGGCTGCGACTCTGAACTGGACAGGTCCACTTGTTGCAAACATCCTCGGAAACAACATCGTCGGATCCGGAACAGGCCAATCCGGATTCAGGATCACCACCGGAGTGGGCTCAGCACTCTCTCAGGTGCAAGTGAGTGGGAACAAATTCAAGCTGAGTGGAATCAACGGTATCGCCATCGACGCCGATATGGAATCACCGGTGAATTTCTTCGTCGATTCGAACCAATTCGACATGAACGGTGCGAACCAGACCGCCGTTCGAGCGAAGATCGGCAAAGCCTCGGGAATTGGAATGGCGGGCAACAAGATTGTTGACTACGCAGGCGGTGGAACTGGAATTCTATTCACCTCCATTCACGACAAATCCGTCGTGGCGTTGGATAACAATTCAATCGACCTGTCGAGATTTAATACCTTTGTCGACCGTGGAATTATCGTGGACGCATTCACAACAGATACAGTGGGGGCCACTCCAGTCGTGAAGTTCCACTCGACAAAGAACAACACAATTACCGGTGCGACGACGCCTTACGCATTCCCTGCATCGGGAGGATCAGGAAAGCTGCTCATCAATGGAAGCACCTTCCGGTTTGAATGATTCGCGACGAATCTGATAAAATCTCACCCGCACGGATGACATCTGTGCGGGTTTCTTTTTGGAATGAGAATCCTAAAAACTTCCTCTAGTTTACGAGTTCGATCGATACTCCAACTTCAATTCGGTGTTTAATGAGAACTCCGGAAGCCCCCCAACTGAGGTGGAGGAAGTGTGCCCAGATCCCGCTCCAAGCGGTAAACGGCCAGTTCTTCTGAATTCAATTTGCCTCAATCGAGAGACATCTGGAGCGTCAGTCGGCGCAGGTGGAATGATTTCAAGAGACGATTCCGGTGACGGAATACTGAGTCTCTCTGCATCAAAGTGATGCTGTCCGCTCCGTGCTCAATCGACCGTTTCCTGTTAAATGGATGTGAACATTTCTTGCTGGCACCATTTGAAATCACTGCAATTGATTTCGTCGGAATGGCGAAGGAATATTCTGTCCCGAATGCTTCCGAGTCCCTTGGAATTTACGTTGTCCAATCAGGAATCTGGACTCTGACGATCGATAAACAACAGGATCCGGGAAGTGATTGGGCTCCATCTCCAGTTTCCGAATCGCTCTCTCAACAGTTGCGAGAAGGCGAAGTCGCGATCGTCACACAGCCAGTGAGTCATCATCTCAGACTGATTTCCAATCCTTCTCCAAGTAGCTCTTACCTCCGAATCCTTTTGAAGCCTTCATCGGCCGAGTCGCAGGTGCTGCTCGCTGGCTATCCTGAACTCGTTCGCGCTGAATCTCTCTTCTCTGCCGAATTCAGTGCGAACCTGTCTTCGCTTTCAAAATCGAATCGGCACTCGGAACTTACTGGATTGCTTCTCGACAGCATGGCAAGCCTCATCATCGGGCTGGTGCTGAAGACCGTTATTAAGCAGGATCCTCACTTCATCACATCGAACAACGGCTTGGCTCCCGAGATTGCGGAAACATTACGGGCAATGGAACAGGATCCCGGAAATCAATGGACGATTGAGACATTGGCTTCTGTTGCCGGAATTTCACGATCGGCACTGGCTCAGAAGTTCAAGGAACAGGTCGGGACCACTCTCAATCACCATCTCCTTGAAGTCCGCATGCGACTCGCTGACACTCTCTTAAAATCTCGGCGACACCATCTGAAAGAGATCGCCCGCATGACGGGGTATCAGTCAGCTTCTTCGTTCAGCACAGCGTTCAAACGCTGGTCTGGCAAATCTCCAAGCTCGCTGCGAAAAGCCGATTGATTCCGGTTAGAAGCCTCGGCAAATCGGTCGCTGTCGCTGGCCCCAACGTCCAGACGAAATATTGACTTCCACCCAAGAAAATCGCGAAATCTCAGCAGGCGAGAATTTCTTCAGATGCCGCGAAACTTGATGCTCGGTATTGGGTTTGATGATAGGGCATGACAATTCAGAGCCGAAGTCAAATAGAGGTCTCTCAATATGTTCTGGTCGCAAATTGGAATCTCCGCGATTCTGGCAACGGCAAATGCAGTGATCGCATGGGAACTCTCACGAGGCTTCGCCTCCTACCTGAGTGTGATGAGTTGGGTCTCCATCGGAGCCATGCTTCTCAGTGCATTACTGGCCCACAGAAAGATTCAGCATCGAAATCTGATGCAGGTTTTTGAACGGTATGCGGCGATGAAATCGAACGATCGTGATTGCCGACAGGAAACAGGTCCAGGAAAGGTCGGATAATGACGCACTCTTCGATTCGATCCACTTCGAACAACATTGATATCGAACGGGATCCCCCGCCGTTCTCACTCAAGGTTGCGTCTCACTTATCTCCCTCCTTACGGGAAAATCACGAAAGCAACGGAACGTTCGAAATCAAATTTCTGCTCATCGAATCCGTGGCTGCTGAAATCGAATGGCACTTCGTCGACCGACTAAGCCTCGATCCTCATGCCTCTCCTGAACTCGACAATTCCTACCTCATTCGCACGCTGTACCTCGATACCCCCGCGTACTCCGTGTTCCACCGAGAAGGAATTCATGGAAAGAGAAAGCTCCGGATTCGAACTTACGGAGACCCTGGTGCGACGAGGCCAGTGTTTCTCGAACAAAAAACGAAAAACGGCGATCGGGTTCGTAAGCAGCGGAGTTGTATCAACCTCGATGAACTGAACTACCTTTCTCAATCCAATTCGAATCAGGTCTAGTCGGGCAATTGGTTTGATCAACTTGTGCGTGAAGAGTGTCGAAGAGTGTCAAAGACCAGTTTGCCAGATGCAGTACCTGCGACGTGCCTATTTCGGCGTTGAGTCAGGCACCCCTGTGCGACTGACGTTCGACCGGCAGATTCAGGGTCGTCGCGAAAATGAGTGGAGGCTCGACACTCCCGAAGAGATGCTTCCTCTGCTTCAGGGTCAGGTGATTTGTGAAATGAAATTTGAAGATTCCATGCCGACTGCCTTCAAAAATGCGATTGAACAGTTTCAGATCACTCCTCAGGGCTGTTCAAAATACCGAAGATGCATTCGGAACACCGATACAGAAAATCTATTAGGAGTAGAAAGTGCCTGAGTGGTTGACGGTCACGGGAGGAACCGAAGGGGCGATCACAACGAACGTGCTGATTTTCAGAATACTGGCTGCTCTCGTGTACGGTATCGGCGTTGCACTGATTTACCGACTCTCACATGGCAGAGAAGAACCCTCTCCCAGCATGCTGACCGCGACGCTCATCCTGTTGTCAGTCCTGATTGCCATGGTCTCGATGACGATTGGAAACAGCGTGGCACGCGCGTTCAGCCTTGTCGGAGCGTTATCGATCGTCCGTTTTCGTACGGTTGTTGATGACACTCGAGACACAGCGTTCGTCATTTTTTCAGTCATTGTCGGAATGGCAGCAGGGACCGGACTCCTGCTCGTTCCCATTGTTGGAATGCCGGTAGTCGCTGCGGCAGCCATTCTGCTCAGCCATGCTCCGACGAGTTCGAAGTCGAATTTATCCATTCCTTGCAAGCTCTCGATTCGACTTGCACTCGGCAAGAATCCACAAGCAGAACTCGACACAGTGTTTCAAACACATTTCGCCAGAATTCAGCTCACGAGTGCCAGCACTGCCCGACAAGGAGCAGCTATGGATCTTGAGTACCGCGGTGAACTCAAGTCGACAGACTCCATGACTGAGATCGTCGGTGAGTTGAACCGGCTTGACGGAGTCATGGGAGTTGAACTGAATCGAATCAATAGTTGATCAACACATGTTTCATCCGGTTAACCAAATCCACTTCAGAGCATTTTCCCGAACTGACAACCTGAGTTTTATTCAGAAAGTAGATTGAGTTCACATCATGTTCAATCGCCAATTCGCGACAGCGAGCGCCATTTTGATGTTGTTCGGAGCGGGAGCAATTGCTCAGGTTGAAAACGGTCCACCCCCCGGAGGACCGGATGGGATCAATGGCCCTCCTCAATTCCCGCCCCCTCCATTTGGTGGGCCGGGTGGACCTGGTGGCCCGGGCGGACCATTCGGAAATCGTGAAGACCGCAAACTTTTGAAAGAGTTTGACGCGGATCAGGATGGAATGCTGAACCGCGCAGAACGTGATGCTGCCAAGAAAAAAGCATTAGAGTCACCGAGAGGAAGATTCGGTCCCGGTGGATTTGGCGGTCCGCCACGTGGGCCACAAGGAGCGGAAGGTGGACCACCCAACGGAGGTCCGGGCGAGAGAGGTGAAGGCCGCGGTCCCGGCGGAGGGCGAGGCTTTGGTGGCCCGGGAGGTCCCGGAGGTTTTGCACGCGAAGAGACAAAGCCGGGACGAAAAGTTTCTCTGGATGAAGTCCAACCAATTGAAGGGAACTTCTATGACGAATCAATCTTCAGAACCCTCTTCCTGAACTTCGAAGATGATCAGTGGGAATCAGATCTCGAGGCATTCTATAAATCTGACGTCGAAGTCCCAGCTTCGCTGATTGTCGATGGAAAAACCTACCCGAACGTCGGAGTTCACTTCCGAGGGATGTCCTCCTACATGATGGTCCCAACGGGGGCGAAACGATCGTTAAATGTCACGCTGGATGAATTCGTCAAAGACCAACGAATCGGCGATTACAAGTCGCTGAACTTGTTGAATTCCAATGGCGACTCTTCGTTTCTTCATGGCGTGCTCTACTCGCATATTGCCCGTCATTACATCCCTGTTCCCAAGGTCAATCTGGTGCGGGTCGTGATCAACGGCGAATATTGGGGCGTCTACTCGAACCAGCAACAATTCGACAAACAGTTCCTGCAGGAAAACTTTGGAACCACGAAGGGAAGTCGCTGGAAGGTTCCCGGAAGCCCCGGCGGACGCGGCGGTCTGGAATACCTTGGAGACGATGCCGAGCTCTATAAGCAGAAGTACGAAATCAAAACCAAGGACAACAAAGAGTCTTGGAATGCCATCATACAGCTTTGCAAGGTGCTGAACGAGACCCCAGCGGAACAACTTCCAGAAGCAATCGAACCGATCCTGAATGTTGACGGCGTGCTCTGGTTTCTGGCACTGGAGAACGCACTGCTCAACAGCGATGGCTACTGGACCCGTGCAAGCGACTACAACATCTACCTTGATGAAGGCGGGAAGTTCCACATTATCCCACATGACATTAACGAGACGTTCGAAGTTGGCATGATGCGACCGCCGGGCGGCGGTCGTGGCATGCGAGGTGGACCAGCAGGCGGGCCTCCAGGTGGTCCTCCGCCACGAGACTTCCAGCAAGAGGGTCCTCCACCACAACGAGATCAGCCAAACGGTCAGGGACGGCCACCGTTCGGCGGACCGCCAGATGGCGCACTGGGCGGCGGTCGGTTTGGACCACCGGGGGGACCTCCGGGGGGGCCATTCGGTGGAATGGGAGGGTCAAGAGGGATTCAATTGGACCCATTGGTCTCTCTCCAGGATCCGACGAAACCGCTGATCAGCAAGTTGCTCGCTGTCCCGCAATACCGGGAGAAGTACTTGCGCAATATGAACACGATCGCCAACGAGTGGCTCAACTGGGAAAAAATTGGCCCGGTTGTTGACGGTTACAGACAAAGGATTGAAGGGGCTGTCGAAGAGGACACTCGCAAATTGACCTCCACGGCGGCATTCAAAGCAGCGGTGGACGGAGACATCAAAGAGGAAGCTGTTCCGGGAAGATTGTCCCTCCGACAGTTTGTTGAACAGCGCAGGAAAGCGCTGCTGGACAACAAGGCAATTCAAGAACTGAAGTAACGCTCAGCGACGTTGAACGTGGTTCAGTCTTCACGACATCCCCTTGCAGAATCATTCGATCCTGCAAGGGTTTTCTATTTTGGCCTTGATTCTGGTGAGTTGACACAGATCATGCTGATTTTCGATACTCTCCACTTGATCAAGTCTCGTTGATCATTTGCTGTTTCGATTTCCACCCATCGACCGAAATTGCTACAATCCTCCGCATGTCAAATCCATCATTTTCCGTTGAGCGTTTGGGTGTCGTCGGCGTTGGCTTAATCGGAGGCTCGATTGCTGCCACTGCGCGAACTTTGGGTCTAGCCAAAACCATAGTGGGCTATGGCCGTAACGCATCTCGACTGGAAGCTGCTCGTGAATTGGGAGTGATTGACGAAGTCGCGTCCGGTCCTGAAGGACTCGCTGAGTGCGATCTTGTTGTCGTCTGTACTCCGGTTAATCGAATCATCAGCGACGTGCTCTCCGTTCTTCGCAACACTCCTGAGACCACATTGGTCACCGATGCGGGGAGCGTTAAGGAAGAAATCGTTAATACTGTCTGGCAGGAAGAGACTGATAAATTCCCGCGATTCGTCGGCGCACACCCTGTCGCGGGATCACATCTGGCAGGGTTCGAGAACTTCGATACACAGCTCTTCCAGGGGCGCATGTGTGTGTTGACTCCCACTGACAAAAATTCTCCTGAGACCATTGAAACCATTAGAAATTTCTGGCGAGCTCTCGGTATGAGAACTCGCGAAATGTCTGGTTACGATCACGACCGAATTCTCGCGCTGACCAGCCACCTGCCTCACCTCGCTGCTGCTGCCGTTGCGGAAATGGTTGAAATTCCAATGTTGGAATTCGCTTCCACCGGGTATCGCGATACCACTCGTGTCGCTGCCGGTGATCCTGAACTCTGGGCAGCTATTTTCGTGCAAAACAAGGTGCAGCTTGCCAAGGCGACTGACCAGTTAATGCAGGCTCTTCAACGTTTCCGTAATGCGCTCGCTTTGGGCCGTGAAGGGGACGTCTGCGTTCTTCTGAAGAACTCCCAGGAACGCCGCTTGGAGTTCCGTGACCGAATTTCCGCTCAAGAAGCGAACAAGTAATCAGCTTGCGTTTCGATCGACCATTTGCTGGTCGGCAATCACAAACGCGAATAGCTGTCATTGAGGATTGGAGTTTCCATGACGTTGCGGCAGATTGGAACGTCCGATCTTCGGGTGACACCGGTCGCGATGGGCTGCTGGCCAATCGCGGGCGTGACGAGCGTCGATGTCACTGAAGAAAATAGTTTGGCCACTTTGCAGGCCGCCTTCGACTCCGGCGTCAATTTCTTCGACACCGCTTATGTGTACGGTTATGAAGGTGAAAGTGAACGCCTGATTGCCAAAGCACTGGGTAATGTGCGATCGCAACTTGTGATTGCCTCCAAATGTGGACTGCATTGGGGACCGGATCGGAAACAGGCCCGGGACGCTCGCCCGGAAACCATCGTCAAAGAATGCGAGACGAGCCTAAAGCGTCTCAAAACCGATTACATCGACCTGTACTACCTCCACGCACCTGATCCCGCCGTTCCGATCGAAGAGTCCGCATCTGCCATTCTCAAATTGAAAGAGCAGGGAAAAATACGGGCGGTTGGAGTTTCTAATTTCGACAGAATCGAGATGTACGAAGCATTTCACTCTGTCTGCCCGATTGACGCTGATCAACCACACTACAACATGTTGCAGCGTGAAATCGAAGTAGATCGACTCCCTTGGTGCCGAGCTCACGGTGTCTCAGCAATGGTTTACTGGCCATTGATGAAGGGCTTTCTCGCAGGCAAGCTGAAACGGGATCATGTCTGGGATCCGAAAGATGGACGTGCCAAGTACCCCATTTTTCAAGGGGAAGAATGGAACAAAACCCACGACTTCGTCGACCGACTGCGTGAAATTGCATCCGCAGCCGGAATCACCATTTCGCAACTCGTCATCGCATGGACGATTCAACAACCGGGAATCACTGCAGCACTCTGCGGAGCGAAACGATCGGAACAAATCCTGGAAACCGCTCAGGCAATGCGGGTGACGCTCGGTCCTGACCAACTTGAGCTGATTCGGCAGGAGATCCAAGCCCGTGGTGTCGTCAATTCCAGAGCGGCGGTCACAAACTAAGTCGATGTCGGCGAAGGACGATGTCGACCTGAGGAACAAGAGCCGAAACATCGCCCGAGTACATCGAAACTGCCGAAAACTTACGGACACCGAATTGCGACTTATTCCGCTTCCCGCTTCAGTTTTTCCAAGCGAGTTTTGAGCTTCATTAGCTCATCTGAATATTGCGGATCCCCCGCGATGTTTCGCTCTTCAAGTGGGTCGGCCCGAAGATCGAAGAGCTCCTCGTAATCGAATTCCGGCCAGTAAATGTACTTCCAGCTTTTACTGACAACAGCTTCAGACGAGGGGATGAACTCTTTCCTGTTAATCGTCCCGTGTTCGTAAAGGAAATCTGTTCTCCAGTTCGATTCCTCCGCGTTGAGGTACAACGGGGAAATGTCTCGTCCTTGCATCGATGATGGCGCAGCGACTTGAGCGGCATTCAGAATTGTCGGAGCGACGTCCACGTTCAAAGTGAGATGGTCGTTCTTGGAATTTCTCTGATCGTCCGCTGAACGTGGATCGCGAATAATGAGGGGAACCCGAATGCTCTCCTCGTATGGATACCACTTGTCTGCCAACCCGTGTTCACCGTGGAAGTAACCATTGTCCGTGGTGAAGATGACGAGTGTATTCTCCGCGAGTCCGCGTCGATCCAACTCTTTCAGAATCGCTCCACAGGTTGCATCAACCTCGGTCACCAGTCGGTAATAGTTCTTCATGTACTCCTGATATTTTTCAGGAGTGTCGAATCGCCAATGCCAGCGATTGCGTCCTTCGTTCTGCTCATTGGCAATGAAGGGAGGGAGTCGGTTGAAGTACTCATCCCCACCTGTTTTCGGTGTCGGAATGACGTCGTCCTGATAAAGTTCCATGCTTTCTGGCTGCGGAAGATACTGCCGTGGATCTTCATCGACAGCATGGACACCATTAAAGGCAACGGTCAGACAAAACGCTTTGCCTTCAGGAAGCTCTTCGAAGAATTCGAGCGCGTCTCGTTCGTTTTTCTTCGTCATGTGGATGAGCGTTCCGTCAGCCTCTTTAATCCAGTGCCCCCCTCCCGTCTTTCGAGAGAAGTTGAAGCGTTCCGAAGGAAACGAACCGTTGTGCCACTTCCCGACGTGTCCAGTAAAGTAACCCCCAGCTTGAAGCAGGGCAGGGTAGGTCTCCGCCCAGGGGGTCTTGAATTCATCAAAGGCCCGGTTGCCGTGGCGAGACATCCATTGTCCCGTCAGGAGGGAAGCCCGACTGACCCCGCAAATCGAGGTCGTCACGTTGTTATGAGTGAAATGAATCCCCTGATGGGCAAGGGCATCCAGATGCGGAGTCTTCACCACTGGGTTTCCCGCGCACGCAAGCGTGTCATGTCGCCAATCGTCCGCGTAAAGAACGAGGATGTTTAGCGGTTCACCTGCCATCGAGTACGAACATGAAAACAGCAGGGCGAATAAGCAAAAAACAATCCGCATGGATCCAGTGCTCGTTAGCATCAAAGGAGATCCTGACATGAGGGGACAACAAAAAAGCCTCTTCCGGTTTGGAGCGGAGGAGGCTTGAAGATCACGGTGGGTTACTTTTTCGTCAACGTGGGCGTTGCGGTTGCAGGTGCTGCTTTCGACTTGGCTTGGAATCGACGGAACAGGTTGTAAAACAGCGCATCCACTCCGAACCACGCTCCTGTAGGAAGAGAGGCAATCGCGATCAACGCAATCGCTTCGATCATATTCTTATTAACGATCAATGCGTGTTCTGGCCCGGGAACCACCGGAATGCCGGGCCAAGGTGGCATCACCATATAGAACATCATCAACATGACCGCTCCCAGCACAGCGGCAACGCGTGTTCCCAAGCCGATGATCAACATGACACCGAGGACAATCAGTCCCCACATCACTTGCTTATCAGAGCGGGCGAGAGGCGAATCGAGTGCTGGCATCACGCCGATCTTAAGTTGCTCTGGAGTGAGGAGATTGATTCCAGATTGCCGAAGTGAAGCATCGAGCGATCGAATGGGACCAACAAGTTCTGCTCGTAAGATCGCGAGCTTTTTCCCAAGCATGTTCGCGTGGTCGTACTGGTAATCCAGCTTGGCCTTCTTCATTGAGCGGTTGTAGTCGTCAACGAGGTCTTTGTATTCCTGAATCTTACCGTACTGGACATTGTTCTTTTCTTCGCCAGCGACACTCGCCTGAACGGTTCCCATGACGATGTCATAGGTCCCTTTCTCATTCTTTGCCCAAGTGACACCGGTATTCGCTGGGTTACCTCGCAGGGCTGCTGCAAGCTTGTGGCGGTAGGAGAGTTCTCGGGACAGAACGACGAGTCGCTCCACCGCCTGATAGAATTCCAATTCGGTACCTTCTGGCTTGGATGAGTTATCAGTTCGCTTCCCAAAGCTCCGATCCGGGTTACGAACAACGTCAACCATCGAGAGAACGGCCGTTTCTTCGCTCGGCAGGATCGGTTGGGTCGCGATCAGCTGCTGTGATCCCGCGTCGTACGTCACAGAGATTGGAAGCTTTTTCAGATCAACGGATGCAGGAAGAGCCTTGAGGGACTGCGACAGGTGACGTGTTGGGGGCAGCTCATTCGGAGCCGAGTCTGCTTCCTCAGAACCGTCGATTTCCAGATTGAGGATCTTCAGCTGCTTTTCGTCCAGCTTGTAGTGTTTCGCAAAAGCGTCACGCCATGCGTACCACTTCTCACTCATCGCAGCATAATCTAGCCACTTCAGATCATCGGGATCACCAGTCATCGACCGGAAGTAATCACGCATCGGTCCTTGAGCGTTCTTCAGATAGCCTTCTGAAGTCCAAGGCGTTGGAGTCGTCAGTGTTTGCTGTTTCCAGAGACCTTCGTAGAGAAACTGCCAGCCGATAGAAACTCGCAACAAAACGATCAGGACGATGGCGATAACAGAGACGCGATGCAGATCTTTCACTCGCTGATCCTCAACAGTTCATTTTCAACAGGGCGTTGCAACAGCGAGTAGGAAACAACGGAAGGCGAACAATGCAATCGAGCTGTTGGAGGACAACCTGCATTGCATCAGGTGGTCCGCTCCGGCGGCGTGTGCTCGAAGAACAATTGATTCTGAGGCAAATTTCGGATGATCGGCTGCAACGTTCGACCATCCGCAGGAGGTGGGACTAAAATTGCTCCTACTTCTGGATGATCATCGCAATACCGTAACGCTGTGTCGAGTCCCATCACATAGAATGCAGTCGACAATGCATCCGCCATACCGGCATTTGGGGCAAGTACGGTGACCGACAGAAGCTCTTGCTCAGGCCAACCGTGAAATGGCGAGAGAATGTGCCCGAATCGACGTCCATTATGACGAAAAAATTGCACATTTGACCCGCTCGTTGCCATCCCCTGATCTCGCAAAAGCACTGTCGCGTAACTTTTTTCGATCAGAAGTGGATTCTTGATCCCGATCGGCCACCCATCATGCCCGCCGTGGTTTCCTCGGGCATAGAGACTACTATGCCCCCCATGGACGATATAATCCACAACGTCTTCACTCAGAAGGTGGCGAGCAGCGAGATCGACGGCGTACCCTTTACCAATGGCTCCAAAGTCCAACAGCACTCCGTCCGTGTCGAAACGAACCGTTTGTGCCACGTCATCAATGACGACGTGTTGAAATCCACTCAGTGCGAGTGCTGAATCAATCTCCGATTGTTCAGGAATTCTCCCGGATTGCCGGGCAGATCTCCAAAGCTGAATCAGCGATCCCGTCGCAGGATCGAAGGCCCCCTCGGTGGATTTCCACAATTCCTCACACATTTTAAGGAGTTTGAAAAGTGCTTCCGAGACGGGCTGTGCTGACTTGGCTGCGCTTCGATTTAACTGGGAAGTTTCACTGGAATCCCGATAGACCGTCATGAAGTCTTCCGCCTCATGGACGAAATCCAATGCATCCGACGCGACCATGACCTGGCGCGGAGCCCCCGGGTTCATCACAACAGCCCATTGACAGGCCATCGCACGAGTTTCCAACCGGATCGTGTCAGCACCTTTAGGAGAGACTCGAATCTCTTCCTCGCCAAGAATGGCATCAACAACCTCATCAGCACGGTGCCGCAATGCTCTCTGGCCTGCTTTTCCCGTGAGAAAATCACGTCGATTTGATTCCGGTTGTGCGGCCATAACGTCCAGTGGAACCTGCGTTTAATTCTACCACAGAAGGAGTTGTGGAAATTTGCATTTCGCGAGATTGCCTCACTCTACACAAAGTAAACCTTTCCTTGAACTCGCTCTACTGCTGTCTATACTGCTGTACAACAACTTGATTTCAGCAGATTGACCGCAATATCAATATAAGGGAATAGCTCTATGAGCGCACAAGTCGGCCAGGCAGCTCCGCATTTTTCAGTTCAGGCTTACGATCGTACGAAAGATGGAACTGACGATCAGTTCCGACAGGTCGGCCTTGAGGATTTCCAGGGCAAGTGGGTCTGCCTGTTCTTCTACCCACTGGATTTCACATTTGTGTGTCCAACTGAAATCGTTGCATTCAACGAAAAACTTGACGAATTCACCGATCGCGATTGCGTTGTTCTCACAGCGAGCACCGACAGCGCCTTTTCACACAAGGGCTGGTGTGACTCTCATGCAGATCTCGCAAAGCTGAAGTATCTGATGCTTGCTGACACGACTCACAAGCTGTCACGAGATTACGGCGTTCTCAAGGAAGACGCAGGGATTGCTTACCGCGGAATTTTCCTGATTGATCCAACCGGAACTGTTCGCTGGGTTGCTATCCACGACCTGAGCGTGGGGCGTAACGTTGACGAAGTTCTGCGCGTTCTGGACGCTCTTCAGACAGACAAGCTCTGTCCTTGTAACTGGAAGTCAGGCGAATCTACTCTCAACTAATTCAGGTTGAGTACTCAGTTCGAATTGAGAATAGCGGCAGACCTCTCTGTCTGTCGCTATTTTTTTGAATATTCCAAATCTCCAAATGTCGTTGAGGGTGATCATGGCTCGACTTCTTCCAGTTCCTGTTGATGGTGCTCCAGAGAATGTCGCACAGCAGTACGAGCGCGTGCAGGAACTTTTTGGGGACAATCCGATTCCAGCTCCTTTTCTGGTTTACGGAAATGTGGCACCGTTCCTGAAAGACTTCTACATGAACTTCAAAAAGTTCGTGTTCACAGACGGTCACCTCGATGCCAAAACAAAGGCCGCAGTCGGGCTGGTTGTGTCTGCCCACGCAAAGTGTGGAGCTTGGCTTGACTACTTTGATCAGCGATGTCAGCAACTGGGATTCACAGAAGAACAGATTGCCGAGATTCTCGCGGTCAGTGCCACGAACTATATGTACAACACGTTCTTCAAATTCCGCGACCTGAGCGGATCTGCACTCTTTGAAGGGATGGGAGTCGGACTTCGCGCTTCGACGTTCGCTGGAACATCACTCGACAGCAAACTCGTGGAGTTGATCGATATCGTCATCAGCGACCTCAACGCCTGTAAACCATGTACCAGCGGGCACGTTACCAAGGCCAGAGAACTGGGCATCACAAGCGAACAAATTCTGGAAGCGATTCAATGTGCAGCCACGATGTATGTTGGCGCACAGTTTCTCAATTCCGCTTCAAGCTGATTTCGAGGACAATATTAACACTTGAGAAACAGAACCTCGGGCTATTTTGATTCAGGTGTTCAATGATTTCTTCGGCTGTCACAATCAGTCTGGTGGAACAGGCTCGCAGCGGGCCGTTTGTTTTCAAAGACGATTTGCAAGGCTCAATCGAGCAGGCAAGTCAACTTGGCTATCACGCTGTTGAGCTGTTTCTTCCAGGACCAGAGGCCGTTCCGGTTCAGTCTCTGACGTCAATGTTGAGAGCAAGTGGACAGAAGGTAGCCGCTGTCGGAACCGGGGCCGGAATGCTGATTCATCAGCTGAGCCTAACCGACAGCGACGCAGCCCGGCGAAAAGAAGCGATCGATTTCGTCAAAGGAATGATTCGTTTTGGTGGCGAGTTTGGAGCCCCAGCCATCATCGGGTCCATGCAGGGGAGATGGACTGCGGACGTGAACCGATCGACAGCCCTCAAGTATCTCGCGGAAGCATTGAGTGAGCTCGGGGAACTGGCGCAGCAATATAGCGTTCCTCTCATTTACGAACCGCTCAATCGCTACGAAACAAACCTGTGTGTGACTCAAAGCCAGGGAGCAAGTCTGCTACGGGATAGCCAAGTCCAGAACGTGGTACTGCTCGCGGATCTCTTCCACATGAACATTGAAGAGATTTCGCTCTCGCAGGGAATTCACGATGGAGGCGAGTACATTGGTCATCTCCATTTTGTCGACTCGAATCGACGCCCAGCGGGTGGAGGGCACATCGATTTCTCTGCCGTCGTCACAGCATTGAAGGAGATCGACTATCAAGGCTACGCGTCTGCTGAAGCGTTTGCCTGGCCTGACTCCTTGACAGCAGCAACCAAAACGATGGAATCATACCGCAAGTATTTTCAGGTCTGATACGACCCGAAACTTGACGTTTTAACGGGTCGCGGAATTCAATGACTCGACTTCAGTAATGCGTGCTTTGGGGACCGATTGGTCAACCACAAAGGGTTCTGCCGTGTAGACACGTGTCGAGTTCCCTGCTCGATCTCGAATGTCCATACGAACGTAGAATGGCTGGTCCACGTTTTGCGGAATTGACCAGTCATGAAACTGAGTATTGGGCAAATCAGACTTGATCAATTCCCAAGGCCCAGTGGCTGCATACGAAAAGTAAAGGGAAATTGGTTGATCGACCAGATCTGGATCTTTCGCTTCCCAGCTGATTCGAACGTTATTCAGAGAGGGATCATCTCCGGGCTGCAGTGGGTGAAGTACTCCGACTGGAGCTGTCCGATCGACGATAACGCGTACTTCAGGGAATTCATTGGGCTGAGGTGGAATTCCGACTTTTCCGAGTCCATTTGTGACCCGGAAAGATAAGCCATATTCGCCATCACGCGGAACGGTGATCTCGACAGGAGAAGTCCGATCCGAGTCCTGTCCATAGTGATACCATTGTGCACCGTTGTCTTCTGTGATGAAGAGGTCAACTTGTTTCACTCCGGATGGACCGATTCCATCCAGACTGTAACCAATCCGGAATGTATTGGAGTTAACCAGATGCACTCCGTTACCTGCAAATGAGGTTTTCCGCGAGGCGACAGCGTCGGCTGTTTTACTGGGCAGCGGCGCTGAGTTGACCGAAGCATCCAAAGTGATCGCGGGTTCATTCGCTGAGGCTGCAGTCAGCTTAGGAGTGATCGAGATCGGACGAGGTGCAGACTCAATCTTAGTTCGAAGCTCCATTTGCTCTTGTGGCGCCGGTCGCACTTCCTTCGGTGCAGCAGCGACTGGCCGTCCATAGTCTGGTTTGTCAGTCCGCTTTGGGACTCCTGCGATGTCACAGGAAGTCGATGCTTCCGTAATGTTTCCCGCGAGGTCTGCAACACTCCCTCGGACTGTCAGCTTTCCTGCCTGAGAACTCGTCCAGGTTGTCTGTCCCTGACTTTGTGGACGAATGGCGACCACTTTCCAGACGTCTGTATTTTGTTCGGAGTATTCGAGCTTCAAGGAGTTGCTGTCGAGATAAGTGTCGTTGGCTTCCCAGCTCAACTTGACTCGTCCCGGTTCCACTTCGGTGAGAGACATTTCAAACTGCGGGGGAGTGCTATCGACGAGAATTTCCAGACCAGCTTGGTGTGGACCAGCAGGATAGAGTAATCCACTTGCGGAGACAGTCTTAACGGAGAACAGATAAACTCCATCGTCATTCGCTTCGAAGGTGAACTTACTTGTCTCGGGAGAGACACTGTCGCTCATCTTCCATTGATTCCCGCCATCACGCGAAACAAACAGCTGAACTTCACGTGTCCCAAGGCGATTCAATTCAGCTGAGTCGAACTGGAATGGAATCCGGAAACGTCGGGACTTCGAATAGATCTGCTCTGCCTGAACCTCATTCACGGCGAAAATCACCATCATCAACGCGAAACAGCAGCAACTCATCTGCTTCATCGAAGAGAGCAAAGAGGGCTTCAGATGTATTGATTGGGATTTGTGATGCATTTCAGTCTCAACGGAGATGCGTGAATTCGCTCTTGGCAACTTGTTCCAGTGCGAAATCGGGAACGATTCTCGGGTCGAAGAGTTCCAATCTCTCCTGAATCTTCAGACGGTATTTATCACGCCGTATAATCTCGGCAAACCGGCAGGATCTGCCGAACCACCTGTGAGGCGATTCCGGCTCGTCGATTCTTGCTATCGACGATGCGCATTCTGCAACTTCATCTGAATGTGCCGACCGAACCGCCTAAAGCGGCTTCAAGGACAGTTTCAGACGTCGTAGTTACAGTCCCGTAGACTGGGAAAGATATTCCAGTCACGAAGCATACAGCGGAGGCGGGGATGCCGTCAGGTTCTATTCAACCTTGAGACTTGCGTACTCTGGAGGAAGCGGCGGAAACTGTGGATTCATTTCCCTGAGAGTCGCTGCAATGACATTTGCGACCGCCCAGTTTCGATACCAGTTCTGATCGCTCGGAATGATGTACCACGGCGCATGTGTTGTGGAACAACGGGAAATTGCATCGCTGTACGCCTGCATGTATTCAGGCCATTGTTTGCGTTTTTCAATGTCGCTGATATTAAACTTCCAGTGCTTGGCGGGGTCCTGCAAGCGTTCCTGAAATGTTTTGCGTTGGTCTTTGAACGAAATGTGCAAGAAGAATTTGAGAACGTGCGTCCCCGTGTTGACGAGGTGCTTTTCGAAGTTATTGATGAGCTCGTACCTCTCTTCCCAAATGTTCTTCGGGACGAGTTTGTCCACGCGAACAACGAGAACATCCTCGTAATGAGAACGATTGAATAGCCCGATCATTCCGTTGCCCGGAACTTCCTTGTGGATCCGCCAGAGAAAATCGTGAGCGAGTTCTTCCTTCGAAGGTTCTTTGAAGGAGACAATCTTCATCCCCTGTGGATTGACCTCTTTGAATACGCTTCGAGTGGTTCCATCTTTCCCGCCGCCGTCCATCGCTTGCAGAATAATCAACAGCCGTTGGCGTCCTTCAGCGTACAATTTGGTTTGCAACTCGCTAATTTCGAGTTGAAACTGACTGAATTCCCGTTCCGCCTGATCACGGTCTTCATGGAAGTCTTTTCCACTGGTGGAGATTTCCGTGATGTCCACTGAACTTCCCGGGGTCACCTGATGCAACTTGACCATAAGTGGACCTTAAACTTGTTAACGGGAAACGTCACGAGAAGCAGCCCTCAATCGAGCGCCTGATCGAATGTAGAATCAGATGAATCTAAAGTGCAAACGGTCACTTTTCCGCTTAGAGCGTTCGGACAAAACTGATCTTGGCACGTTTTGAGGATTGTGGGAAGGTCTGGTTTTTCTGTTCATGGAGGAACCGACATGGCTGGCCAATTGCTCAGTGATGATTTGTGGAACGAGATCGAATCGTTCTTCCCAACCTACGAGTTCTCTCCCAAAGGGGGCCGACCTCCTGCGGAGAACCGCACCGTCTTCACCTGCGTTCTGTTTGTGCTCAAGACTGGGATCGCCTGGGAAGACCTGCCACTGGAGCTGGGCTGTTCTTACAAGACCTGCTACCGGCGGCTTCGCCAATGGATCGATCTGGGAGTCCTGCAAGACATTCATCGCCACCTCCTCACGCAGCTCAACGCCGCTGGTCGCCTAGAACTGGCCGACGTGCTCATCGATGCTGGGTTGATTAAGTCCCCGCTGGGAGGACAAAAATCGGCCCGAATCCGACAGACCGCGGCCGCTGCGGCAGCAAGTCGCACCTGATGACCACTCACAACGGGATTCCATTGGCCAACACGCTCACTGCTGCCAATGTCCCTGATCTGAGACAACTTCTCCCGCTGGTGTTTCTGAAGTTTCCCAAGATTGGTGGCAAGCGAGGACGGCCACTGGACCGTCCCCGTAGCGTGATCGCGGACAAGGGCTACGACTGCCAGACCACCCGTGATCTTCTCGCCGTGGCCGGGATTGAAACGCACATCCCCAAGCGCGGAACGCGACAGGCCTCTTCTCTAGGCGGCAGCCGCTGGCCCGTTGAACGGACGATCGCCTGGCTCAAGCAGTTCCGTCGAATCCGGATTCGCTGGGACAGGCGGGAAGAGATCTTTCAGGCGTTTCATGACATCGCTAACTCACTGATCACCTGGCGATTCCTCAACGCCGATTAAGTTTTGTCCGCCGGCTCTAAGGAGGCTCGCCGCAACGGCATCGGATCCGCGACGCAGTGTGACGCATGCTCTGGAGTGAGAGTCAGTTCGTCTTCAACTTCAACGTGATCGGTTCCGAGGTGCTCTGAACTTCGTCGGCTCCAGTTTGTAGCTGGAAGATAGAAATCCCGAGTGGCGGCAATGTAATTACGATCGACTGTTCGTGGCCGTGCATTCCAACCGCTTGGGTCTCTGCTCCGCCACCAGTGCCGACGTCGGTACCGCCATACATCCAGGCATCGCTGTTGAAGATCTCTTTATAAGTCCCAGAATCCGGAACCCCGATTCCATACCCATTCCGTGGAACAGGGGTCATGTTGACCGCTACGATCAGCTTCTCTTTCTGTTCTTTTGAATAGCGGCAAAACGCATAGACGGAATTAGAGGAATCGTCGGCCTGAATCCAGGAGAATCCTTCAGGCGAACAATCGAGTTCATGCAACGCAGGATGGTTGACGACCAGCTCATTCAAATCTTTGACATACCGCTGGATGCCCGCATGGTTGTCCGCGGATTGCAGAGCCCAGTCCAGCTGACCATCATGGTTCCATTCGGTCCATTGTCCAAGTTCTCCCCCCATGAAGAGGAGAGACTTTCCGGGAGTGGTCGCCTGATATCCGAGGAGCAGTCGCAGGTTTGCAAACATCTGCCACAAATCGCCCGGCATTTGCGACAGAAGAGACTTTTTCCCGTGAACCACTTCATCGTGTGAAAGCGGAAGAACGAAATTCTCCGTGAACGCGTAGACGGAGCGAAACGACAGTTCATTCTGATGATGTTTACGATGAACCGCTTCGTGCCGCAAATAGCGCAACGTATCGTTCATCCATCCCATGTCCCATTTCATGGTAAACCCGAGTCCCCCGTCGTAGACCGGACGCGAGACACCTGGCCATGCTGTCGATTCTTCTGCGATCGTCAGAATTCCGGGGAATTCTCCGTGCAGCATTGTGTTCATATCTTTAAGAAACTGGATCGCTTCAAGATTCTCTCGTCCGCCGAATGTGTTCGGGATCCACTGACCTGAAGATCGCGAGTAGTCCAGGTAAAGCATCGACGCGACAGCATCAACGCGGATTCCATCGACGTGAAATTTATCGCACCAGAACCGGGCACTCGACAACAGGAAATTACGGACTTCGAATCGTCCGTAATTGAAGATGCAGGTGTTCCAGTCCGGGTGAAATCCTTGGCGGGGGTCTGCGTGTTCGTAGAGCGCGGTGCCATCGAAGTTCGCAAGACCGTGGGCATCATTGGGGAAATGCCCCGGAACCCAGTCGAGCAAGACGCCAATGCCAGCTTCATGGCATCGATCAACGAACTCCATAAAATCGTGAGGATTTCCGTAACGGGACGTGGCAGCGAAATAGCCCGTCGACTGATACCCCCACGAACCATCAAAAGGGTATTCCGTGATTGGCATTAGCTGCAGATGCGTGAACCCGAGTCTCTTGCAGTACTCGATCAACTGATCGGCAAGCTCGATGTATGAGAAATAACGTCGGCCATCAGTCGGACGACGCCATGAACCCAAGTGGACTTCATAGATCTGGACTGGCTTCTCGAACCAGTTCGTTCTTTGTCGCTCTTCGATCCACTTCTGATCGCGCCATTGGTGACCATTCAGGTCGAAAACGATTGACGCGGTCGATGGCGGATTTTCAGCGTAAAAGGCATAGGGATCCGCTTTCTGGAGAATTTCTCCTGTCGCGGTGCGGATGCTGTATTTATACGTTTCTCCGGGACGAACTCCGGAAATGAATCCTGTCCAGACCCCTTCCGGGCTGGAATTCAGGTAAAACGCACCATGCGTCCAATAATTGCTATCATTAATGACGCATACTTCCCGGGCATTGGGGGCCCAGACGGCGAAACGTGTCCCGAGCTTCGTTCCATCGTTGATGAAATGAGCTCCCATCCATTCATGTGCAGTGCAGTTCATTCCGCTCCTCATTGAAATACGCTGCGTTTCGAGGGACACAGTGGTCGGTTGACCAGACGTCTGCCGCATTCAAGCCTCATTACGGAATGATCGACTTCGACGATCATTGCGAACGCCGATCAAACCGCATTCTTAAAATTCGCAAGCCCACTCTGAGGCCACATATTGACGATGAAGTCGCTATTCTGGCCATAAAAAGAAGGGGTTCAATCAAGCTGATCCTCCCTTCTCGTTTCCACTTTAGACGTTCAAACTCTGATGCGGAATCCCATTTTTGTTCGATTTCTCAACGAATCGAAATCGCAATCGGCGTGAACGGTGCAGGTTGTATCCGCGAGCGGTGCAATTGTACGATGCATCCGGTTTCGCTTAGATTTTGCGAGATATCGATGTGTCGATTTTCGAGCCATTCATCAAGATCAGTCTTACTCATGACAGAGCACACTCCGACCTCGTTAGACAAGCAGCAAATTCAGGAGTTGATTCCGCACCGTCCCCCCTTTCTTTGGTTGGACGAAGTCGTCGAACTGCATGAGTCCTCATTAAAGGCTCGCAAGCTCATTGAGCCAACACTGGATGTTTTCCAAGGACATTACCCTGCATTTCCCGTTCTGCCGGGTGTTTTACAGTGTGAAGCTGCATTCCAGGCAGGTGCGGTGTTGATCGCATCGAGATTCCCGCCTGCTCCGGGACAGGTCCCGGTTGTCACCCGTCTGAATCAGGTCCAATTCCGCAAGATGGTGACGCCCGGACAAACAATCGACATTGAAGTTGAGCTGACCGAGAAGGTCGCCAACGCTTACTTCCTGAAAGCGAAGGTCTCCGTCGACAAGCAGGTGACCGTCCGTCTGGAATTCGCCTGTGCACTTGCTGATCCCTCAAACTGACGTTCAAAAAAGCCCACCAAAAGGCGTCGAATCATGTTGCTGCGAAGTCTGATGATTTTGTCGTTGATCCTCGTCGGCATCGGTCAATCCGACTGCCTGAAGGCGCAAGATGCTCCTGTCTTCAAATCGGGAGCAGCAGAGCGGGACATCACACCTGAGATCGGAATGGAAGAGCCGGGCGGGTACGGAAAGTCCTACCACCGGACGCTCCATGACCCCTGCAAGGTGCGCGCGGTCGTTTTTGCAGACGAGAACAAACGAGTCGTCATCGTGAGCATTGACGCGATTGCCATTCGGAGAGACACAGTTCTTTCGATGCGCAAAAGAATTGAAGCCGAGACCGGAATTCCCGGAGAAGCGGTGATGATTCACGCAACTCATTCACATTCCTCAGGGCCGCTGGCCATCTTCTTGCCCGGTGATTTTGATGGCGAATCCGATTTCGTAAAATCACTGGCCTACGAACATTCCACAAATGCAGATCCAAAATACGTGAAGCGCGTGGAAAATCAGACGGTCGATGCGGTCGTTGAAGCAAACACGAAAGCCGTTCCCAGCAAATGCAGCGTCGGTTCAGGCCATGAAGACAAAGTCTCCTTCAATCGCCGATTTTTCATGCAGAGCGGAATCGCTTTTACCCACCCGGGAGTTGGAAATCCCGGAATCATTGAGCCGGCAGGACCAATTGATCCAGAAGTGGGAGTCATCGGCTCGTGGAATGAAGAAGGCCAACTGACCTCCTGTGTCGTGAACTTTTCCTGCCACGCGACAACCAGTCCCGGAGGAACTTCCGCGAGTTACCCGTACTACATCGAACAGGTTTTGCGCGGAGTGTTTGGACAACAAGTCATTGTTGTCTTTCTTGCAGGAGCATCCGGAGACGTTACGCAGGTCGACAACCGCGCCAAAGAGGTCTCCCCGAAACCTGAACAGTGGGCGAAACTCGTCGGAGGTTCGATCGGGGCAGAAGCGGTCAAGGTTCTCTTCCAGACAGAACCCGGCGACCTGACCCCGCTCGCTTATCGGTCTAAAACCTGGACCATTCCACGCCGCAAGCCAAGCGAAATTCGACTGAAAAAAGCGATTGAGTTGGCGAAGCAGTCTCAACAGGCGGTCGGTCATGCTGAATGGACGTTTGCCAAAGAAACAGTGTTGCTCGACGCAATTCTTCGTAAGGAACCTGAGGCTGAAGTCGAAGTTCAGGCGATTCAGGTTGGCCCCGTACTACTCGTCAGCGACCCAGCTGAGTTCTTTTGTGAACTCGGACTGGAAATCAAAAAGGGAAGCCCGTTTCGTTATACGTTCCCAGTCTCTCTGGCGAATGGTTGCGTTGGCTACGTTCCCACTCCCGCTGCATTCGGTGAGCGAGGCGGCGGCTACGAAACCCGCCTGACTTCCTACAGTAATCTGGAGGTGAACGCCGGGCAGCAGATCGTTGATGTCTCGGTGGAATTAGCAAAGCAATTCACTCCGGGTGCAGTTCCCAGCCGACCAGCACCGCCTCCTTTTCAAGATTCTCCCTGGAGCTACGGCTCAGTTCCTCCGCAAGTCGAATAGGTCCGTGTGGGTCGTCTTCGATTGACTTCCCTCGGACCGTCGATGGTTGAACAACACGCAAAATAAAAAGGCTGTCGATTTCATACCGAAATTGGCAGCCTTTTTTTACTTCCTCAATCCGCCATCTCTTTGGGTCGCCATGTGTCGATGTGGCGGAGGAATTCCAACTCACAGGATTTCGCCTCCACACTGAGTTCGCAGACGGCAATCGCACCTGTCGGCATTCGTATGGGAACTTGAGAGACGACCTGAAGAAGTTCTTCTAACCCCGGATTATGACCAATCACGATCGTCGTTTGATGTAACTGCAGCGTCGACAGGAAACGCCGCCAGATAGCAACGTCCGCGTGATAAAGTTCCGGGCGAGCCTCAATCGATGCGACCTCACATTCAGCAGCGATGATCGTTGCAGTCTGAAACGCTCGAAGAGCGGACGAAGAGATGATGCTCAGCCGGTGTTGGTAGCGTCGCTTCAACAATCGACTCATCTTCATTGCCGCAGTGCGACCACGCTCGTTGAGCGGTCGATCATGGTCATCCAAATCTGGATTGTCCCAGCAGGACTTCGCATGCCGCATCAACAAGAGTTGGCCCTGTCCGTGTTGACTCTCGACGCCTGACATCAACGCCTCTTCCCGATGGGCAATTGGATTTGTCTTGACGACAGAAACATGTGGTAAAAAGCAAAACGGCCCGAATGAATTCTGCGACAGCGCAGACATTCATCGGGCCAATTCAATCTCAAAACAAACTACTCAGCAACAGCTGGTTTCAAACTCTTCAAGCGAACGCTACGAATCTGAACTTTGGATGGAGGACCTGCATGCAACTGAATGGCGAGAACGCCTTCAGCACTGTTGCCGGGGACCTGTGCATCGTCCAGATCAATCGTGACGGCTCCGTCGAGTGCGTGTGTAATGTGAGTTCCCTTGGCGGTGATCACCAATTCATGCCATTGTGAGAGATCGACTGGATCAAACTTACCGGGAAGAGCTTCAACAGTCTTATTTCCGGACTGATCGATGACAACCTTCTGGCCACGCTCAGCAATAATTCCGCGTCCGCGCTCTTCATAGAGCATCGCTGTGTAACTGGCCGCTGGGTGCAGGTCTGCCTGATATCCGCCAACAACCCAATCACCTTGATCGTTCAGACGCTTGGAACGATATTGAACTCCGGAATTGTTGTCGCCTTCAAAACGAAATTCGATTTTCAGTTCGAAATCATTCAGTTCGCCACCGGTCCAGATCAGAAACTGATTGTACTTCATCGTCCCATCTGAGACGCCGGTCAGAATTCCATCTTGCACGGACCATTGTTCCGGATTCCCGTCCCAACCAGTCAGATCTTGACCGTTGAAAAGGTCTTGATAGCCATCCTCAGCACGGGCAGTCGAGATAAGACTGCAAAGCAGCGTCAAAGCCAGTGCCTGGCTGAACAAATTGCATGATCTGCGAATGCAGTTCATTCGAGTCCTCGTTTTTATGAAGGTGGGAAATGAAATCGATCGATGGAACTCGCGCGAGTTCTGTTCACAATCAACAAAATGATATCAGAACAAGTCAATCGATTCAGCGAATCCAGCAAAAGAAATCACGGTACACAAAGAACTCGCCTCAGTTTTCGTTGAATTTGAACATCATTTACAAGTGGAATGAGGAAGTAGCCAAATGAAGCAGAGATTAAGGGTTCTCCAGAGGAATCAGCGGGGATCGCTGAATGAGAGATTCGAGCGATGACGAAATTTCCACAACGCGGCGGGTATGCTGTTCCAGCTCATTTCTGAATTCTTCCGTCGTCCCTTTATAGCCGAGACGGCGAACCAGAAATGTAAACTCTTCGCTAAGCAAAGGAGGAATGGCAAGGTCGCTGGTATCGCCTCTTACCACTCTTAACGCATCAATAACGCGTCGCCAGAATCGGTAGGCATCCCGAAGCTGAACCCGATCAGTTCCTGTCAAAATGCCGTATGCCTCTAACGCCTTCATCGCTTCGCGGGTATTTTGTTCTCTCAGTGACCCATCGAGATGCCCGAAAGTGACTTGCAAACCTTGAATCAGATATTCGCAGTCCACAAGTCCCCCGGGGCTCAACTTCGCGTTGAACGTGCCTGCATGGACTAACTGCCGGATCTGCTTTTCACGAATCGCTCGCATGGCGCGAACGTCAAACGGCTCTCCTCTGTAAATGAGTTGATCTCGTGTTTCTTCGATCAACTTGCCGAAATCGGCGTCTCCTGAAAACGCTCGCAGTCGGACCAAAGCTTGGCGTTCGTATGGCCACGCTGGCCCCTGCGGAGCGAAATATGTCTGAAACGATTCCATTGAAACAGCGAGTGCGCCCGCTCTCCCGTAAGGGCGCAATCGAAGATCGATTTCAAAGATCCCTTTGCGTTTACAAATGATCGTTTGCTGAAAATTCTGGATGAGACGTTGATAAAACTCAATCACAGAGATGGACTGTGGGCCGTCCGTTTGTCCATCCGAATCGAACACAAACATCAATTCGATGTCAGAAGCATAGCCGAGTTCACTTCCTCCAAACTTGCCAAGGGCACAGACAGCAAATTTTGACCGGGCGCCGTTGGATTGAATCGGATTTCCGTGGATCGCGATCAGGTCTTTCATGCACAGCAAGACAGCTGAATTGACCACAACCTCCGCAACGCTCGTCAATTCTCGACCAAACATCCCAAACTTGGTCTGAAGTCCGAGGATGTGCCGCATGTCCGCACGCATCATCTCACGATCTTTGAACGCGTTCAGAGCTCTGACCTTGGATTCGAAAGTGTCTTCTTGACGGAGAATTTCATCGGCTTCCTCGTCCAGGGCTTCACGCTCCCGGGGGAGCTGTAAGCCAGCAACGTTTGTAACCACAGGAAAGAGATTCTCGTGCTGAAGTCGAAGGAAGTCGTCCCAAAGGAAATTGCTGATTCCAAGCAGTTTCGCCAACGCAATCAACACCTCTGAATCTTGCAGCGGGCTCAATTGCTCCAGCCAGTTCTCCTGTTTAAAGAGATTTTCGAGAAACTGCTGAAAATGGAGCAGTGCCGATTCAGGATTGGGTGATTTGGGAAGCAGGTGCGTGAAGTGCTTGATCAAAACTATCGCAGCCCTCAACTCATTGAGTCGTGAGGGATTCAAGAGTCCAACCTGTTTTTCGTCGACCACGTGAAGCGTATCGATGACCCGATTTCCGACAGTGCTGATAGTCATTCGTTGAATCGATAATCCGCTCACTGCGATCGCGTTCGTCAGTTCGTACAAGAACCCCGGAACGTCTTCACTCCGAATGTGGAGAACCGTGACGTCACTACCTGGAGTCTGATCAATCGAAATCTCGACAGGGAGAAGCCGAAGCGATTTAACTTGAGCGCCATCCAAGGCCGATGCAACCAAACCTGCCAATCGACCTTGCGAAACTGTCACGCCATGCAGCTCAGTTGTATGGAGTTGCTCTTTGATTTCCGTTTCAATTTGAGCCCAATATCGATCTTCATCGACGATCGCAGGTCCGCGCGACGTCCTCTTGAGCAGAAAAGCGGCCAGAAATTTTCTCGCGTATCTTTTGTCCGAATTCCGTGATTGGATCTCGCTGCTCGGAGAGCCATCAGAAGCATTCAAGTCTTGTGCGAGACCAGGATCAGCAAAGACGTTGCCTGAAACGATGTCGAATCCATTTACAAACAGTAAACCGCAGATCGCAGAGAGCAGACCAATTTCATCACGACCGACAAACGTGACTCGCCGCGTTGATTCGTCTTCAAAAGTGGCATGAATTCGCAGCGGATGCTCATAGTTAATCGTCCGGAGCATGGCAGCGTGGAGAGAATCGTGATCCGGTGAAAAATGATCCGGATAGTCCTTGGAAATGCTGCCGAAAATGGAACTCTCGACCTCTTGTGGTGTTTCAGGCTGCAAGAGGGGATGGGTATCGAAATCAAGATAGCGTTCGAACACCTCCCGGACTGCTTTCGAGTGCAATTCATACTGCTGCACAAACGTCTCTGCATCCGGAAAATCGAGTCGCCCCGCGAGATAAGCGAGGCCCCGTTCCGTCGTGGGAAGTTGATGCTCCTGAATATTGTGCATGAGCTGCAATGTGTGCTCGACCGTCCGCTGGAAGAGATATCCACCAGTCAGCCGCCGATATTCTTCCGGGAAAATGAGATTTGCTTCGGAGAGTCGAATCAAACCTTCAAGAGTATTTGTCGTTCGAATCTCGGGACGTTCTGCTCCGTGAATGAGCTGAAGAAACTGTGTGACAAATTCAATGTCCCGAATCCCACCGGGTCCGACCTTCACTTCTCCCCAAACGCGTCCCTTCCGATTGAGATGAGACTCAATCTTTCGTTTCATTTCCCGGACGCTCTTACGGGCGTCTGCAATCTTGATTTCGCACAACGACGGACCAATTCGCTGCAGCAACGCCTCTCCGACGGAAAGGTTTCCTGCAATCGGTCGAGCCTTCAGCAGCGCCTGCTTCTCCCAAAGTTGCCCGTGCTTTCGATGGTACTCGATATAGGCGTCGACCGAAGTCACCAATGCACCTGCATCGCCCCAAGGACGAAGTCGCATATCGACTCGATAGAGAAAACCTGCCTGTGTTGAGGCAGAGAGAATCTGGATCAGCTTCTGACTGAGCCCCCAGTACTTCTCGGGAGAGGAATTGCAGACAAACACCAGATCGATATCCGAGCTATAATTCAGCTCCTCACCGCCCAGTTTTCCCAATGCAAGGACCGCGAATTCCGATGAGTCGACACCTTCGTGATAGGAGACTGAATCGAGCGACACCTGAACAATGGCATCGGCCAGCAAGGCCAGTTGCAAGGTGACGGTTCTCAGGTCCATCAAACCAAACGAATCGCAGGCCGCCAGTCGCAGGAGTTCCCATTGCTGACATCGCCGAAGCTGATCCATCACATCTGCTGGCGAAGCAGTAATATCGACTTGTTTTTTTATCTGGTCGAAGAACTCGTTGCGACTCCTGAACTCAGCCAGCCGTTTGTGAAAGGTCAGTTGGTCAAGATACTGCGGTTGCCGAATGAGGATTTCGGTCAGGTACTGACTTCCAACGAAGAGCTTTACCAGAATCTCGATGGTCCGAGGGCGCTCAGAAAGCCTCTGAAACAGATCTTCGCGATCTTCAGAACACTCCACGAATCGCTGAAGATTCAGTAGAGAGCCATCCGGAGTGACCGAGTCGGCGAAAGCCTGAAACAACGAAGGAAGAATCTTCGCGAACAGGTATCGTTGAGTGTCTGACTGACAGAGTGAACGAAGCTTTTTTATCGCTCCGGTAAAGTCCTCAAATCCGATCTGCTCCAGTTCACTGGTTAGCTCAGGGGAGAGTGCTTCTTCTCCAACAAGCAACGTCATCGCAGTGAGATGGTCGAGTAGCATCAAGGGGCCTCTTTCAGACCGGCGAGAAGAAGGTTTCCTCAGCCGGGCAGTGTGAAAGGAGGATCAGGCTGTCACGCGAATCGATGATTCGCGTCAAGGGAATCAGCCTCATTCCCTTGTGGAGAATGAGGCTGGAATGAAAGACTCAACGATCCGAGGAAACTGGATGATGAGTTAGTCGATTGGACAGTAGGGTGCCACAGGATGTGAATCGATGCGAGGAGTCACACCACCCTGCAGTTTTTTGATCGCTTCCGAAACCTGTTGAATACTCTTTTCATTCTCATGAATCGTGAGTTCAAACCGGGTCGTGTAGGTTTGGCCAGGCTCGAGTTGGATGACACGGCCATGATGGCGTTCAAATGTCTTGAAGTTCGGGAAGTTGGTTGCAGGTTCGAGTCCAGCAACGTAACCACCGCGTTCATCCTGAGTACATTTCCAAAACGCGAAGCAGGGGAGTTCCTTCTTGTTGAAACGCATCTCCACTGCGGATTTTCCGGACGGCTTTTTGAAGAGAACTCGCGTCTCGCCGGCATCGTCGCTGAGCAACTTGTAGTAGAAGACCTGCTCAGCGAATCCCGGAGTGGGGCCCTCGCAATGTGGATACGTTGCGATCCCTTCAGCAGCCTGCGCATCTCGTGGAACAATTCGTTCGGCAGGGGCTTCCAGAACGGTGCCAGCTTCGAGAAACGGGCGACCGATATTCGTGTGATACAAGAGTTGATAGTCCGTCGTTTCCGGACCAACATTTGTCACTTCATCGACAATAGTAAACGAATTGCTGCCGATCTTGGATGTGAGAGTACTTTTCAGACTCAGTTGAGGTCCGAAAATCGTGCGTTCTTCAACTACGCCTGATACGCCAATCTGTTCGGCCTCTTCATCGACGAAGAGCTCAATCTGGCTGGCGGGCATATTTGCAATTCGACCATGCAACGTAATGCTCGATTCCAATGGACTCCGGGCTCCTTCATCGTGTCCAGGAGGTCCGTTGAATGCGAGTCCGCAGCGGCAGATCAGTTCGTTGAAACCCTCCAGCCAGCCGAGTCCGTTGCGGTTGTGAAGATTCACGTATTTTGGATGAACCGGAAGTGCATTGGGGGCATTCCAGCCAAGGGTGGTCTCTTCAGTGCTCGCTCGCCAGACTCCCATTCCGCGTGTCGGAAGTACGAGGATGGAAAGCGGACCGTTACAAACTTCAATGACTTCCACATCCGATGAAAGGCCGCTCCAGAATCGGCCCATGCGAATCCCCCAGTCATTACGACCAGCGATCTTCTTTTGAGACTCCCCATCCAGCAATGTCTCCATTTCTGGCAGTTGATCATTGTTCAGCGAGGCGTCTAATTGAATGCGTGTCGTGGGCATGAATCTATCCTGGGATCGAATCAGAAGTGTTGGTCTCACTTCAACCTGTTGTCTGGTTCGACGTCCTAACCGAGGCGAACGTCAATCTTCCAACAAAGTGGATTATGCGGTTGAAGTGATTCCCTGAACCAGATCTTACAGGCCGGCATTCCGGGATGCCATGCGTCGCTGTGAATCTGTTCACGCGAGTTTTCAGCGTCAACACGCCGAATTGATCGCCGCTGATTACGTCGTCGAGACAACGGGATTTGTGTGTCCACAATGTTCGCATGACGGGAGCAGTGAGGCACGGATGCGGCCGCACTCGCTGCAGGTTTCGTAGAGCTTCGTGCTGCAACTCGGACAGGAGTAGGGCTCATCGGCCGTCTCACCGGAATTCGCAGCAACAGAAATCTTCTTAACTGTTCTGCGTGTCCAATACAGGTATTTCAACGGTCCGCGGCGAATTGGAAAGCTGCAGACCGGACACAGAAACGTTTCGTATGCTTCCCGGAACTGACGGAGCAGGAACTCTGGTGCCGGTTTGGAGATGGAGCGAATCAAACTGACGAGGACACGGCTCACGATGACAAGAAAAGTGATGATCAGAAAATATTTAAACGCCCTGGCTGGCAAGTGTTCATGCATCACCTGCATGGCTTTGATGCTCGCAGCCACCGCGATAGCAACAAACACTGGCAAAAACAGGCTATTGCGGTGGACGTAAAAGAGTCGAAGCGAAAACAACAGAATTGGAATCAGAATGGCAAGTTTCGCGGCGCAGACACCGAGCGAGTGTCGTCTCAATTGAGTCGCGTACTCATCGCGAATCGGCTGCCGAGCATCGACTAACTTCTTCGCCAAAATCTCAGATTCGTTGTTTAACTCTCGTTGTGTCGCTTTGAGCTCACCCACTCGAATCGAAAGATCTTGATATTGCTGCTGATTGGAAAGAAAGATCTCCTGGCTTTTGGCAAGTGCCGTCTGCTCCTCTGAAGTCGGTGTCACTGCGTTTTCGAGACTCTTCTCCTGAAACCGGAGCAACTGATTCATCGTGATCTGAGCGTTTGAAGTGCTGTCACGAAGGAGTTCCTGTTTTGTCGTTTCAGATTGAAGCTCCCGTCCATTCTCAGCGATTAATGCCTGTAACTCCACTTCCCGATCCAGAAGTGAGCCATCAATCTTATCCTTTTCTATCAGGGAATAGTCCGGTCTGGCGATGCTGTTGAGATCTTGGAGAACGAAGCCCAGGAGCCAGTAAATCAAGACGGCCAAGCAGACGCAAAAGAATCGAATCAAAAAGCGTTGCAGCCACGTTCCCCGAGTTTCGATCGCAGCCATAGGGTTGTCCTGATAGAAAAAGAGGCCCGCACTCGAATCGAGCGCGGACCTCTCATTTCTACATCGACATCACGTTGAAAGCAATTCTCGCCAGAAACGCCAATGTCAGCGGTGAATGAGCAGATCGCCACTCACTCGCTGAAATCGAGACTTCAGAAACTGTCGCCATATTTCTGACGCATTTTGGTGAGAACGTCCGAGCGTTCCTGCGTGAGCAACTGCCAAACCTCATCTCGCTGCTGAGCGCCGGCAGCGATTGCAGCAGCCTGATTCTCGCGGACCTGTTGCAGATTAGATTGAGTGTTCACTGAAGGGGCCGAATAACCAACTCCACCCCAGATATTGACTGACGCCCACCCTGGATTGAAATCTTGCTGAACCGTCAAAGTTTTTTGGTGGAGGTCGACCTGCATCTGCTGGCCTCGAAGTGATCGACTCAAACCTCGCAACTTGGTTGCAACATCACCCGCATATTGAATCAACTCGGGATCTACTCCCTTCACCGAGAGATCTTCAATCTTGGAAGCGAACTGTTCATGCCAGAGTGCAGTTCGTGAAATGTCATTCGAACGCTGCGCGGAACGAGCAAGGTTATTGACGATCTTGTCGATCTGATCAAAGTACTTTCGCGAATCACTGGCATTCACTCCCGAAGCGGACGGTGAGGCTCCGGCAACTTGTTGGTGGTTGCTCTGCTGGTGCGTCGGAGGTGCCCCGAGCAGGGAGATAATGCGACTGAAGCTGTCTTCTGAAAGATTCGCTTTCAGCCTAAACGATTTTCCATCCGGCGTCGCCTGGCTCGCGTCGAAATCGTCAATGGATGCTCCAAGATCGGTGATGATTCGCGAGAAAAACTGCTTCAGGACAGGTGCATTGTTCCCAACGTTAAGCCCGAAGTCGAACCGCAATTCAGATGTGATCAGCTTGCCAACGGTGGCGGTGAACGTCACTCCTCGCAGCGTATTCAGAATCTGATGGACTGATTCGATCTGGTCTGGCTTCCCTTTGAGTTCGGGCATCAGTTCGAGGTAAGCAGCTGAAATGACTGGATCAAGAGCGTCTTCGAGATCCATTGCCAAAATCAAATGGCCTGAAGTGAGAGCAGCCGTCTCCAGATACTGTGAGCGGAGACCAGTCGTCTTGTACTTCAGGTCACGAGCCCATCGAACAGCCTCCTGTCGTGCTCCCGGTCGCCAGACACCCAATTGACCATGAGCGAGCTCCAGCAGATAGGAGTTGGTCTGAGTACGAAGCGCGGGGTAATCGACGAGAGTTTCGAGCGTGGAGTTTTCGCTTTCTGAAATCGCTTTCAACGTCACTTCATCGGGAACGCTCATCACGCCGGCTCCCCAGATTTCATCCAGTTCGAGCGGACGAACGAAAAAGCCAATCGTGAGAGATTTCACCCAGGAGGGAATTCCACCAGCACCACTGAAAAAGTTCTCGTCAGCGGCTTTCGCCCAATCCTCTTTGACGGCACGCTCTGATTGAAGAATTTGGTCAATGCGAACAATAGCGAGCGCATTCGAATCTCGCGGCAGTAGTTTGACCCGGTCTGAGGCTTCATCCGCGAGAAGAGGTGTCGCCATCCCAATAAGACAACCTACAACAAGACTGCGCACTGAGGCAGAGTTCAAAACGGGAATCAATGAGAACCTCAATAATCGATTCATTGGTGGCTCGCAGGTAAGCGGGATGTGAGAACTGTCAAATCGCTCATCGTCCCTGTACTCTAAAATTCCAGCTCGGCGATTGAAAAGCCGATGGCGCCGTTTTTGAGCGATCTCGGCTGAGGCGACGGAAATTTCAGTTACAACCCGCATCGCGATGACGTGGAATCGTTCAATCGCAAGACGGTTCCCAACCAGAGCAGTGAGGTGAGCTGCAATTCTGCAAGCTCCCTCAAGTTCGCAGCGAGAGTGCCTCAATCCATTCAATTCGGACGCTGGTCAGTCCTGATTGACGACAGGGTGAATGAATGCCTGCGGATTGCTCCGTGCATATTCACCAATCTTAACTTGCAGTTCTTCGCCTGCAGCGAAGTATTCATCATCCAATGGATCGAGTTGACGCTCCATGTCTTCGCGAAACTTCTTGGAGTACTGAAACTCTTCAAAGCTCTTTTTGACTACTCGGCACCGGGCAGGGAGGTACACAGCGACGAACTCTTTCCAAACCTCGCATGCTTCTTCTAGCACGGAGCGAATTCGGTCTGCCTTGATGGTTCGCAGATACTCAATAACTTCGTTGACCTCAGAGAACGTCCCATCGTCATTCGTTACGTCGCCAAAATATCCCCATAGACCGCCCCCCTGAATCGCGAGATCCATGTTGATAATGGGAAGAAGCTGCTTCAGGCCGGGCGGAAAGTCAGGCGGAGCAGAACCGTTCACTCGACTCCGATTTTCATTGATATAAAAACAAAGATCAGTGAAGAGGTTACGACTGCTCTGGAGCAATTCCGGCGTAATGGCTTTAGGGATCATTGGAAACTGCGAATTGGCAAGAGTCCGGACGGGAAGTTGGCTGCAGGGTGCATCTTAGCAACGCACTGTTTGTACCGCACTACGCTTTTCTGACTCGAATTTCCTGATCGAAAGCCCGGAACAATCGAGCAATCAACTCACCCAGTTCAGACTTCCAGGACTCCTCACGCGGATGAATGGCGTCCCGGTAGTGAATCCCTCCTCGCGAAGCGACTTCAACCGGGCCCGAAGAGTTACACGAGAGAACACAACAGCACATAAACAACGCGAACACAATCACTTACAACAACGCAGAAGGTAATCCCAGTGGGGCAGTGCTGTTCACGGGGTGAGTTGCGGAAACCCGATGGAGCGGCCGTAGAGAATCATGAGTTCAGCTGGAGTCCAACCATAGGAACGCTGCAGGCTGTCCTCCCAGGGGAGGCCCTCTTTGATCCCGTTGAAGAAGTGCCTGAACTGATCGGGATTCTGTCGAATCATGAAATCGACGAGTCCCATTGAGACTCCATATTGCCATCCATCAATGGATGTTGCTTCGAACAAACCTCCGAGCGAGCCAGTTTGACTTAGTCGTTGCTTCGCCTCCGCCAACCGAAGCCTGAAACTGTCGCTCTGTGGGACAACCTTCTGCGCAATCCATTCTGCCATCCCTTCATTGACCCAAGTTGGAGCAAATTTGGAGGTGTAGTATCGGTGAACGTACCCATGTGACGTCTCATGCACCAAGACCGCCCCGAAGCGGGCCGCATCGTCTCCGCGATAGCAACTGATAATCACCTGGCCAGTCGTATCGGAGTGACAGAGCCCTGCCGCGTCGGCGGCATTGGTGTTGTTCATGAATTGCTGCTCGAACGCAAGAAACGAGGCTCGCTGAGCAAAGGCAATGACAACACATTTTCCTTTCCAGACGTTGTGACCTGCGGGAAATCCAAATGCATTTCCCAGCATCTCGTTCATTTTATCGAGATGTGCGATGTAGGGCCCAACTTGATTCAGTGGCATGTCCGTCAGAAAGAGGAAGTACTTCGTTTCAGTCAGGTGCAGCGGAAGATTGCTGAAAAATTCAGTCACCCTCTTCAGGTATGCCTTGTGATCTTCAATGTGAACCCTCTGTTGTTCATCGGAGTAGATGTCCCAGACAGCAAATGGCAGTTGCAGCTGGGATTTCACCTGAGTGAGTTTCGCATCCAGATCCTGAATGGCTGCTGCGTTTTGCGTTGCCAAAAAGGTCACGCCAAGCTCTCTGCCATCAACTTTGATTCGATGGACCTGCTTCACCGGCAACCGCTTTTCCTTCTTTTCCCCTTCTTCTGAGTAGACAAAAACCTTGATCCAGTTCGGATCTTTGGCGGGCACCAACTCTTTCAAGGTGACATTGGAGACGATCTTGCCATTCTGCAACACGAACTCGACCTGTTTCTCGATGAACACATTGAGGTCATCCGCACTGAGGCGATGTTCAGCTGCGATCCGCTCAAGTGGCGGAATCGGGCGGTTTGCTCCTTTCGTCCCCTGCGCACGGAGAACCGTGTCTGACGAATCAAGAAAACAAATCAACGACACGATCAAGAACATCGCAGTCG
This sequence comes from Planctomicrobium mucosum, assembly GCF_051466335.1. Taxonomy (NCBI): domain Bacteria; kingdom Pseudomonadati; phylum Planctomycetota; class Planctomycetia; order Planctomycetales; family Planctomycetaceae; genus Planctomicrobium; species Planctomicrobium mucosum. The sequence continues at coordinate 523,921 of NZ_CP195793.1, forward strand.
CTTTAGGCCTGAAGATCGCAGTGAATTCAGACACGGCTTGGCTTTCCATCGAAAATTTTCTGGGAGAATTCACGTCACAGAAGAACCACCGGAAAACAAGCGGCAGGATGACACCTCTCCAATTGGGAGTGATTCGATCCCGACGTGTGCCTGCTGAAAATCATCAAACGGAAATCGCTATGAAAATGGTCCCGGCAACAAGGAAGATTGTTGTCGGCATTCACAAAACGTTCTCACGAATGTGCTGGCTGCAGATCACGAGAAAATTATACCCCTCCGGTTCTTGTCATCGCAAGAAGGAGCAGAGAGAGAGAGGAGCGGCGAACTGAAGAGAGCAGCCAAGTCAGCCTGATAATTCAGAGTTTGTCGGCAGCGAACGAGACGCTCCGACCGAGTCGGCGTCCGATTCAGGATGACTCGCATCGCTGAACCTCAGATTAGACGAGTTCCTCAATAAGCGAACGGATCAATTCAGCGTCGATTTTCTCAATCTTCTCAATCTCCGCTGTGAGCGCTGCCAGATCAGCAATCTGCTGCATTTTACGCAGGCTACCATTCGAAGCTTCAACGGCAGCGTCGACCCCCGCTTGAGTGAGATACGGGGAACTTTCGCATTCCGCCATCGTGTTTGCCAGAAGCCGACCGACTTCACGCGTGGCGAGCGGTTTGAGTTCCACACGCAGCCAAAAATGACGGCCAAGGAATGCGGTCCATGCGGACGTTGGTTCTGGCACTCCAGCGAATATCCACGAGCAACTTGATCCGAAATTCTCGATCAACCGACTTAACGGAGCAACCAGCGATTCCTCAGCTCGGTCGAGATGATCAACCAGAATGACGAGTCGACGTGAGAGGCGACGAGTCGATTCGGCGTACTCCTGCAGCCACGACCATAGCTCAATGGAATCGGTGTGATGAGGTAACCCAGCCCCCAGACGGGTGCTGATGAGCGTCGGGAGTTCCGAGGAGGAAACACCACTCAGATTAACGGTCAGAACAGTCAGACCTTCGCGTCGGAGTGACTCCCCCAATTCAGCGAGCGCCAGACTTTTTCCGGAACCGGCACTTCCACTGAGAAGCCCGCAATGTCCCGTCTGCGCTAGGTAACGCAATCGCTCCATCGCTTCGGAACGGTAAGTGGCATCTACACTACTCTGACGCCGCGGCGTAATTGTCCCAAGGGTATCCATCGACGCGATCTTTTCTGGCGTATTCTTTACCCGCGAACCCTGTTTGCTTTGATTCCATTGCTGAATTCGTTCGAGCTCCCGGGCAGCCAGAAACTCAAGTTCCGGATCGTAGTATTCGGGAACGAGCAGTCGGAATGTTCGTTCACTTGGCTGAAATGGGATAGAAATTTGTGCGCTGCCAGAAACGTGTCGAATTCACATCAGGGAACCTCTCCCAAATAGTCTATCGACGTGACAGATTCCCCCCATGAACCTGTTTTCGGGATCAACCAGTTCCTACTCACCTATTCGCCAAATTCAACGCCCCACGAGACAGATTCATTCAAGTTTTGACAAAGACACCGACTCGACTCCAGCAAGAGATGCCGACTACACTGCGCGCTGACACCCTGAAACTGTCGACGGAGACGCAATGGCCACCAAGACGAAAATGCGCAAGGAAGACCTCCCTGCAGGCGAAGTTCTCTGCAGCTACTGTACAGCGAAATGCTGTCGCTACTTCGCCTTTCCGATCGATGAGCCCAAGAAACGGGAAGACTTCAGCTATCTGCGATGGTTTATGCTTCACGGTCGAGTGGGTGTTTTCATTGAAGATGGTGTCTGGTATCTAATGGTGTACGCAGACTGCAAACACCTACGGGAAGACAACTTGTGCGGAATCTATGAGGACCGGCCAGACATCTGTCGCAGCTATTCGACCGACAACTGCGAGTATGAAGACGACGCGTTGTACGAAAAGTACTTCGAAACCCCCGAACAACTCTGGGAATACGCACTCTCTGTCATGCCATCTGACAAAGGACATCGTTTCTCCACAGCGGAGGTCTCAGCGACTACAATCGCCCTTCCAGTCATCGGCTAACCCGTAGATCCGATGCGTCGTGGCGATTGCCCCCGGGCTGATCGCTGAAGGTCGATATGACTCGCGACATCTGGTCATTGCCATTTCCTATCAGCCCTGAATTCAGTAGCTCCCGTGTCCAACGAACTGATCAAACCGCAGACGCTCAAAGGTTTCCGAGACTTCATGCCCGAAGCGATGCTCGCTCGAGAGCATCTGATGGAAATCGCACGGCGCGTTTATCGCAGCTATGGATTTGTTCCCATTGATACTCCGGCGCTCGAATACGCCGAAGTACTACTGGGCAAAGGGAGCGACGAAACCGACAAGCAATTGTTCCGGTTTACCGATCAGGGGGATCGGGACGTGGCAATGCGTTTCGACTTGACTGTCCCCTTCGCCCGATTTGCCGCAGCGAACATCGGTGTGGTGGGAACACCTTTCAAGCGTTACCACATCGGAACGGTCTGGCGTGCAGAGAAACCCCAGAAAGGGCGGTTCCGCGAATTCATGCAGTGTGACTTCGACACGATCGGAACCGAAGCGAATGCATCCGATATCGAAACCCTGATGGTCATTCACGACCTGATGGAAGCGATCGGATTCACCGGCTTCACCATTCGCGTGAACCATCGCCAGTTGCTCAACGGCGTTCTTGAGAAGTTCGGGTTGCTCGAACATTCCTCCAAGGTGCTGCGTGCCCTGGACAAGCTCCCCAAGATCGGTCGGGAAAAAGTGATCGACGAGATGGTGCAGAACGTGGGAATCACATCCGACGTCGCTGCCCAGGTCCTCGATTTCGCTGCCATGACAGGATCTCCAGCAGATATCCTGAATCAGTGTGAAGCAATTCTGGATGGCAACGAGCGTGGCATGGAAGGGGTAACCAAACTGCGCGAGCTCTTCGACGTCTGCAAAACTGCTGGCATTAGCGAAGATCGTGTCGCGTTGGATGTCTCGATCGCACGTGGCCTCGACTACTACACAGGGATGATCTACGAGACGTTCCTCACAGATCTCCCCGGGATCGGCAGCGTCTGTTCCGGAGGTCGTTACGACAACCTCGCGGGAATCTTCACGAAAGAAAAGCTCCCGGGAGTTGGGGCAAGCCTCGGGCTCGATCGCCTGCTCGCCGCGATGGAAGAATTGGGCCTGATTCAGGGTGCGAACCAGTCCGCTCAGGTCCTCATTGCGATGTTCGATGAGACTCGACTCGGGGACTATGTTCGCTTGGGACGTACTCTGCGACGATCGGGAATTTCCGCGGAAGTCTACCCGATGGCAAGGAAGCTCCAGAAGCAATTGCAGTACGCAAACCGCAAACATTTCCGGGCCGCCGTGATCGCGGGGTCTCAGGAATTTGAACGCGGAATCTGGACTGTGAAAGATCTGGAAACCGGAAACCAGGCAGAGGTGAGCGATGGCGAACTCGCAGCTCATTTGCACCGAATTCTCTCCACTTAACCCCTGTATCAGGGGCCAGGAAGCTGTTGATCAAGTACTCGCGGTAACTCATTGCGATTCTCCAACAAGTTCGAAAGAGAACTGCACAACTCTCGCTGGAACTTCTTTGAATCGGCTATCCTCAGCTTGATGTTTGTGTTTGAATTGTGCATTGCAGATTCCGAGCGTGTCATTGGACGTCGGTGCATTTGTCCATCAAACCCACAGTAGGAGTTTTCAGGTGCCATTGCTTGGATCCCATTTGTCAATTTCAGGGGGCTACTACAAAGCAGCGGAAGCCGCAGCAGCTTTCGGAATGCAAACAGTTCAGATCTTCACAAAGAACAATAATCAATGGCAGGGGAAGCCGCTGTCTGATGAAGAGATTCGTCAGTTCAAAGCTGCCATTAAAGTTCACAAACTCCAGTCTCCCTGTTCGCACGACAGTTATCTGATCAATCTCGCCAGTGCGGACGATGAGCTTTGGAATAAATCGCTCGATGCGTTCGTCATTGAGCTGGAGCGAGCTGAAGCACTCGGGCTGTCCGGTGTGGTGATGCATCCGGGCTCTTATCTCAAGACGAGCGAGGAGGAAGGGCTTCAACGAATCATCAAAGCCCTCGATGAAGCACATCGTCGCACAAGCGGATTTGCTGTTCAGACCTGGCTTGAAGTGACTGCCGGGCAAGGAACCAATCTCGGGTATCGTTTTGAGCACCTTGGAACGATCATCAAAGAGTCAACGAGTTCAGATCGTTACGGGGTCTGTCTTGATACGTGCCATATGTTCGCTGCCGGTTATGGCTTGAAGACCCGCTCTGAATACTACAGCACGATGCAACAGCTCGATGAGCATGTCGGGATCGACCGGGTGAAAGCCTTCCACCTGAACGACAGCAAGAAGGATCAGGGGAGTCGAGTCGATCGCCATGAACACATCGGCGAGGGATTTCTTGGTCTGGAGCCGTTTCGCTTCGTTTTGAACGATCCCCGGTTCAAGGGGCTTCCGATGTACCTGGAAACAAAAAAAGAGAAGCGGGATGGGGAAGAGATGGATGCTGTGAATCTCAGAATACTTCGATCACTCATCGCAAAGTGACAGGATGCGAACTTTCCAGTAATCCGCCCTTCACCTTACACTGACGTGTGCACTCGATCATCTCAGCCCCCTCAACTTCCATTCGAGTTCTTTGATCAATGTCTGAATTCACTCCGCCGGCAGTAGACACTCCCCCTCCTCCAGTGAACCCAGGAAAAACGATCGGTTGTGGATTCCTGATGGGGCTCTGCACAGTCATTCCCGGAGGAGATAGCGGAACCATCGCGCTGATCATGGGTATCTATCAGCGTCTCGTGACAGCTATCAGCCGAATCGATGCTGTGTTTCTCATGCTGCTGGGGAAAGGTCAGCTCAAAAAAGCCCTCCAGCGCATCGACGCCCTTTTCCTCGTCTTCATGGGGATCGGTGTTGTTGTCGGTGTCGGAAGCATGGGGAAGTTGATGCACTACTTAATGGAGCATCATTTCACCCTGATGTTGCCGATTTTCTTCGGAATGATTGGTGCTTCGTGCTGGATGGTGGCTAAGCTCGTTGAACGTTGGGGCGGCTTGGAGTTCGGCTTACTGTTCGGAGGAATCGCACTTGCGATCGTCATCCTTCAAATGCCAGGACTGAAAACTCCGCCCGATGATTTGTGGTATATCGTCATTTGCGGATTCATCGGGATCTGCGCACTGATCCTTCCCGGCATCAGCGGTTCATTCCTGTTGATCATCCTCGGGAAATATCACGACCTGACCGGCGTGATCGACCGCGCGACAAAGCTCGACCTGACATCAAATGACTTCGGGATTCTCGTTGCTTTTGCAATCGGATGCGGACTCGGACTGGTCAGTTGCAGCAAGGTACTCAAGTGGATGCTCGAGCACCACGGAAGCGCGACGATGGCTGGGCTCTGCGGAATCAAGATCGGGTTTCTTTATAAGATCTGGCCGTTCCAGAAAGACCTGACTCCAGAGATCACCGAGTTCAAGCACAAGACAATGGAGCCAATTCTAGCCCCCGCAATTGACGGGCAATTTTGGTTCGCGATTCTTCTGGTGATTGCGTCAGCAGCCTTCGTGATTTGGCTGGAACATTACGCAACGAAGAAAGCGCAGGCGGTCATCCACGACGATCAACCTTCGGCTGCGTAGAACAAGAACTTCTCCGTTTTCAAGAAAAAGAGCCGCACAGCTGACGTTGTGCGGCTCTTTTCGCGTGAAATGCAATCAACTGGCACTACTTGGATTTGTTAAAGAGGATCTTTGTTCCATCTTTTCCAGCGGCGACAATGTCGATATCTCCATCGCCATCCAGATCGGCGGATCGGATCTGAAGACCGATTCCAGCAAGACCTTCATTGGCGACGTGCCGCTCGAAGTTTCCTGCGTCGTCGATCTTGTAGTAGGTGATGATGGGTGATTCAGCAGCCCCCGGGTCCCCCCCATTGTGTGCGCGAACCCGCTTGCCGGTGATCAGTTCGTCGCGTCCATCTCCATCTAGATCTGCAAAATGCAGGCAGTGCAGTTGCGAGTACGATTTGTCGATCTCGACTTCACGAAATTTCAGCTTTCCGTTCTCGTCAACCCCTTCGGAGAACCAGACAAACAGCCCGTAATCGTGTGGATTACCGATGATGATGTCGTTCAATCCATCCTGATTCAGATCGCGAACGAGCACAGGCACGCTGAGAGCTTTATTCCAGTCTTTATGAAGTTTCCAAACCCCATCGAGCGCGTTCTCTTCCGGTGCCTCCAACCATCCAGCCCCGGTAATGATGTCCATGCGACCATCATTGTTGATGTCACCGAAACCGAACCCATGAGTCTGGCCCTCTTCAGAGAGCAGATGTCGTTTGAGTGTCGGCTGCCCATCATCGGTTTTAGTCAGTTCCCAAGCGACAACCGGATTCGTATTCACCCAGGAATTCGAAATCCACTCGGGTTTCCCGTCACCGTCCAAGTCAACGAGAAACGATCCTTCGTTGGATCCAAGTCCAGTATCGAGGAGTAGGTGCTTCTTCCACATTTCGCCTTTGGCCAGTGCCTCCGGACCGGGGTTTTCATACCAGAAGACGGAAGATGTAAAGAAGTCGCCAGCGACAACATCTGGACGCCCATCACCATTGACGTCATATGCAAAATCGCCGTTGGAATGAACGTACCCTCCTTCGTCGTCGAATGCACGCAGCGGACGAGGGAGCCAATCGCCATTGCGATACCAGTTTCGTCCAGCCACGACGTCAGGTTTGCCATCGCCATCAATATCAGCGATGTCGCATCCTTCGTTCAGGTCGACGGTAAGCACTTTAACGTCAAACGGGATTGAATCGCCCGCGGCAGTTGCCTGGGCCGTTCCAACAAGTGCCCCGAGGCTCAGGAGGGAGTGGAGGAAGAGTTTTCGACTCATGGCATCCATTTCATCTAAGGAGGGAGATTTCAACCTTGTATGATACATTTCCGCGAAAGGATCAACACTCACCAAGCTATATCGCGCAAAATTTCGCACTCACCTCAGCGATGGTGTCGGTCGAAAGTTGAAACTTCCCACTCATTAATGCTCAGAGGCGGCCAACGTCCGTCTTTCAGACATGAAACGGCGAGTTCTGCGATCCAGAATCAAGAAAAATCAGGTTTGAGTCACTTCTGCCCATTGGTTGGCATCACGTTTGCCATGTTTGGATTCCGGAAGGATTGCTGCTCGGCCTTTCCACACTTTACCGCGATTTTGGTTCAATCGAAGAAAATGATTGCACGAAGTGTGGGCAAGAATGCTTCTGAAATAAGCATGAGTGCTTAGGCTGGCAGCTCCAGTTAACCGCGAAGAACCTCGATGCGTCGTAAATGTCCCGAAAGCGAATTCGGGGATGGCACAGCACGAGTTTTCGGTGAGTTGAATTCCATAAACCGATAATTTTGACGCGGAGCCCTGATGCGAGATGCCTATCAGGGACCAATTGACCATACTGCTGTCTCGACCTTACCAAATTCCTGGGAGTAAAACTGAAATGGGATTGTCCACGTACAAACTCGAATACATCTGGTTGGACGGATATCAGCCAACACCGAATCTGCGTGGCAAGACGAAGATCGTCGAGAAGGCGCCAGAATCCGTTGAAGACCTCGACATGTGGGGTTTTGACGGAAGTTCAACTCAGCAGGCTGAAGGTCGCAGCTCAGATTGTCTGCTCAAGCCAGTCGCTCTGTACCCAGACGTCACACGTAAGAACGCGTTCATCGTCATGAGCGAAGTTCTTCTGCCAAACGGTGAACCACACCCAACGAACTTCCGCGCTGGCGTCCCAGAAGAGCCAGATCTCTGGGTCGGTCTCGAACAAGAATACTTCTTCTGGCGAGATGGCAAGCCATTGGGCTTCCCCGAAGAAGGCTACCCAGCACCACAGGGTCCTTACTACACCGGTGTTGGATACAAGTACATGGGCGATCTCGCTCGTGATGTTGTTGAAGAGCACATCGACATCGTCCGCGAAGCAGGCATTAACCTCGAAGGGATTAACGCCGAAGTTGCCAAGGGACAGTGGGAATTCCAGATTTTCGCCAAGGGATCACGCAAGATTGGCGACGACATGTGGGTCGCCCGTTACATGCTCCTCCGCCTGGCTGAGAAATACGGCCTGGACGTTGAATGGCACTGTAAGCCAGTCCGCGGAGACTGGAACGGTTCCGGAATGCACTTGAACTTCTCAACCAAGTTCATGCGCGAAGTCGGCGGTAAGGCGTACTTCGAGAAGCTCATGGAAGCTTTCGACAAGTACAAGAACGAGCACATCGCCGCTTACGGTCCAGACAACCACCTGCGACTGACCGGTCTGCACGAAACCCAGTCAATCGACAAGTTCAACTACGGTGTTGCAAACCGTGGTGCTTCGATCCGTGTTCCACACTCATTCGTCAAAGATGACGCATACCGCGGATACATCGAAGACCGTCGTCCAAACTCCCAGGCTGACCCATACCGCATTATTCAGCGGTTGTGCCAGACCCTGAAGACCGTTCCAGAAGCCTAAGTGAACAGTCCAGTTTAAGACTCGAATTAGCCGCACATGAAAATGTGCGGCTAATTTCACTTTGTGAGTTGCGATTTCGCCAGCTCTCCTGTGAAAATCGCGGGAGAGCCGCAGAGTGCGTTTTCGGCGAGTCTTTTGAATCAGCGTTATCAGCATCGAGATCCTTATGGAAGAGGCCAAGAATTCAGCACGGGCTCTGGTGAAAATCGGGTATGACGGGAGCGTTCACAAATTCTTTCGCCACCAAAATGCTGCCGCCCGCTTCGAAAACGAATTGCGGGTTCTTCAATACCTGGAGCAGCGTGGTTGTGATTTTGTCCCAAGAGTCCTCAGCTACGACTCTGACAAGCTGGAATTGGTGACGACCAACTGCGGTGCCCGCGTGGACCAGATGGACGACGCCAAACTGAAGTCTCTTTTCGATGAACTCGAAACATACGGCGTACGCCACGACGATCCGTATCTGCGAAATGTGACGTATCGATCCAGAGACGGTCGTTTCTGCCTCATCGATTTCGAATTTGCCACAATCCTCGATCCCTCCATCGCTGCACCTGCCGCTCCTCAGCCATCCAGTTCAGTCATCAATGCGGACGATTTTCTTGAAACGCCTTACCCGGGGGTCATTCGCTGGTCTGGCTTCCGACACATGGGGAAGGTTCGACCAAACAATGAAGACGAGTTTCTGGGAGTGGCGTTCAGCCAGCAGGAATTCATTTACCTCAAAGGGACAGGAGAAGTCCCCGTTGCGGAATTCGACTACGTGTTCGCAGTCAGCGATGGCATGGGAGGCGAACGATCTGGCGAGTTCGCGAGTAAATTTGCCATCGACAACATTACGCGTCTGATGCCGCAACGCTTCAGCCTGAAATTGAAAAATCAGGCAGCGGGGATTCGAGATTGCCTGAGAGAACTGTTTCTGGGAATTCATCGTCAGCTGACGGTGCTGGGGAACAGCTATGAAGAGGGCCGCAACATGGGGGCGACTCTCAGCATGGTCTGGTTTGTTCAAGATCGCTTTTACTACGGCCACATCGGAGACTCCCGAATTTACTACCTGCCCCGATCCGGCGGCATGGTTCAAATCTCCCATGACGACACCCACGTCGGTTGGCTACGTCGTCAAGGGGAACTCAATGAGCGCGAAGCGCGTCAGCACCCGCGAAAGAATGTTCTTTCTCAATCGCTTGGCTCCGGAAACCGCTATGTCAAACCACAGATTGGTGAGATTCGACTGGTTCCCGGCGATCGATTGTTGCTTTGCACGGATGGTGTCAATGACGGAATTTGGGACCATTCTCTCGAAGACCTCATTCGATTGCCGACACCTGAACAGAGAATGATGACTCCAGCTGAGAGGATCGTGCAGGAAGCCGTTAGAGCGGATGGTCGAGACAATTCCACCGCAATGGTTGTGGAAGTGGGTTGAGAACCGCGTCGGATCACATCTGTCGGCGACATTGACTATTGGTGAACGAAATGAAGGACGCGGATTCTCAAGCTGTTGAGGGGAAGGATTCGTTCCCGGGTCGCGTCGATCCCGCTGCCAGTGTAGAGAGATCTCGCCAACTGCGGTTGCAACAGCTGACCTACGTCACGGCAGTGGGAATTGCCGCCCGAATCTTGATAATTGCGATCGAGTTCTGGGGAGTGTGGTTGAGCGGGTCTTCGGCACTTTTCGTCGATGCCGTCTCAAGTCTGTTTGACGTCGTCTCGAGTCTGGTACTTCTTATTGCCATTCGGTTAGCCGCTCGACCTCCGGATAAGGACCATCCATTTGGACACGGGCGAGTCGAACCGCTCGCTGGCTTTCAACTGGGAGTGTTATTGTTCGTTACCGGCTGCTTCATGGCCTATCAAAGCCTCGTCGCAATCAGCGGATCGCATGAAATCCAGCGAACTCTTCCCTGGGTTTGGATGATTCCAACATTCGCGACGGCACTCCTGTTCCTGGTAACGCGATGGATCGACCACGTCGGAAAAAGCACCCGCAGTTCTGCCCTTCAAGCGGAAGCAAAGCACTTTCAGGTCGATGCAGCCACCAGCCTAATAGCTGCAGTGACACTCCTTGTCGCATCATTCTGGACCACGCATGCAAATCTGCTCGATCATCTCGGAGCAGGCGTGTTGTCGTTGCTAATGATCATCCTGGGTGCCCAAGCGACATGGGAGAACGTCCATCAGCTTCTAGACCATGTTCCTCAAGACGAGGATTTCAAAAGAGTGCGTGAATCTGCGATGAGCGTGAATGGTGTCATCGACGTGGAGAAATTGCAGATTCAACACGCGGGTCCTGACGCCCACGTGAATATCGACATTGAAGTGCAACCAGAGATTTCAGTTGCCCAGTCACACGTGATTGCCCAGCACGTGCGAGCGAGAATCCAAACGGATTGGCCCTTCGTCAGAGACGTGATCGTTCATGTCGAACCCTATTACGAGGGGGACCATTGATGCTGCTTCGCTGGGGGTCCTCGATCTGGCAAGCTGGTCTCGCATTCGTCACACCATCCTGTTGTCAGTGGTGCCTGAAACCATTGCCTGAGATGACACAAGGCAGGAATGACTTCTGCGATCCCTGCCTAAAAGCCATTTCCCCAACCATTCCACACCGATGTGAGCGCTGTTCTGCACCTGTCGGGCCAAATCTCAAGACAAGTCATGGCTGCATTCACTGCCTTTCGGATGTGATGCACGCCAAAGCAGTTGTCAGCCTCGGGGTCTATCGGGAAGAACTGGCAAAGGCCTGTCGACGCTGCAAGAGATCTGGGGAGTCTGCATTAACCAAAAGTCTGACGGGGCTGCTTTGCGTTAGAAATCGAGAGCAGATCGAATCGTGGAAGGCCGAAATCGTGGTCCCGGTTCCTCATTTCTGGTGGAATCGAATTCAAAAGGACCATGCCTCCGACGCAGTCGCCGAGGTAATGGGGCGATTCTTGATGGTCCCAGTGAGGAGGAATATACTCCACAAAACCAAGTGGACGCGGAAACAGCTGAGCCTTTCGCCCAGTGCCCGGCGGAACAACTTGCGATCCGCGTTTCGCGTCTGTTCAGCCGCGTCTCTCAAAGGTCGTCGGGTTCTTCTTACGGACGACATAATGACGACTGGCACAACTGTAGAACGGTGTACACAGGCATTACTGAAAGCGGGGGCAGCTAGCGTGACAGTTGCTGTTCTTGCTCGCGGCATCGGTGCCTGATTCACCCAATTTTTAGGTTCGCCGATTTCGCTACGATGCGACTATCGGCGGGAGCTCACAATGAATCAGGAACAGCCTCGAACACTTCGAATTGCGACGCGAGAGAGCCAGCTTGCGCTCTGGCAAGCGAATTTTGTTGCAGCTGAAATTCGTCGAGTTACTTCAGAAGTCCTCGTCGAGTTAGCCCCAATGTCGACAATCGGAGATCGAAATCGCGTTGATGCATTGAAGACAATGGGGGGCCAAGGAGTCTTCACTCGCGAAGTTCAGCGTGCGGTTCTCGATTGTCAGGCAGATCTCGCCGTCCATTCACTGAAAGACTTACCGACTGTTCCTACCGAAGGTTTGAAACTTGCGGGCATTCCTCAGCGAGCTCCGCGATTTGATGCTCTGGTCCTGCCAATTGGAGTCAAAGGTTCATTTGCAAAGCTGCCAGCAGGAGCTCGAATCGGTACTGGAAGTCCGCGCCGACAATCTCAGCTGCTACGTGCCAGACCGGATCTCCAGTTGATCGAGATTCGAGGGAACGTGGAAACACGAATTGCGAAAGCTGATGCGGGGCAATACGACGCAGTCATTCTGGCAGAAGCAGGGCTGAGGCGATTGGGACTACAGGACCGCATTTCTGAAGTGCTCGGTCCGCCAGTTCTTTACCCAGCAGTTGGACAGGCTGCATTAGGAATCGAATGCCGAAGCGATGACCCGCAGGTACAGGAAATTCTCGCTCGACTCACGGATGCGAACACGAGCGCTGAAGTTCGCGCGGAGCGAAATTGCCTGTTCACGTTAAAAGCGGGATGCCATGCTCCCGTCGGTCTCGTCTCAACAATCCAAGGGAAAACCTTGAAGCTCGAAGTGCTCGTTCTGAGTCCAGATGGAACAGTGTGCTACCGGGTCGAAACGCAGGGGGATGTCGCCTCTCCCGAGGAGATCGGAAAACGGGCAGCGGAGGAACTTATTGCTCAAGGGGCTGCTGAGATCCTATAGCCGCTTCGGACTCGGTCAACTTGAATTGCAGACGTCGCAGTAGAAAGCTGGTCAGAAAGAAGCTCACAGTGATCCCGACAGCGTCGGCGATCCAGTCATTGAGATCCGGGACGCGGTTAACGAAACCCTGCAGGTATTCGTCCAGCGCAGCGTATCCGAGCAATCCAAACAAGAGCCGGTAGCTGGGAGTTTGTGGTTTGGGACCGAGACAAAAAGCCAGAATTACGAGCGTTGCGAACACGAAAAACGCCCCCGCGTGAATCGCTTTGTCGAACAATGAGACGACATCCTCGATCAGCAAAGGCACCGGGATATGCGTTGCGATAAACAGGGTGAGTGTACACAGCACCGCAATGACACGAATTGCGAAGACGATTTTTGGCGACATCAAGAAGCTGCTGAACATGACATGTTGCCCCTAAGCCCTTTAGATGTGCGTCGGGACATTCAGAGGGTGATTTAAGTAGAACCGGCGGGAGTGAAGTGATGAGACTTCGCCCCCGCCGGAAAATCATAGCAGCCTGATGAAAGAACTACTTGTTCTTCCATGCTCCATTTTTAGGAGCACCTGGCTGTGCGTCTGGTCCGAAGTACCGGAGACCGACCAGTGGTTCGGTTCCGTTGTTTTCGAATGTCACTCCAGCGTTGGCCTTCTTGCAGGTCACGAACACTTCGTCTTCTGTCATTGCTCCGAAGCGGATCATGACAGGAGTCTGAATGTCCAGCGTGCCAATCTTTCCGCGGCCTTGAACGGTGATCCAGCTGAACGCACCCGGATCTTTGATGGTGCACTTCGCACCTGGCTCGAGTGTCAGTTCCTTGGCGCTGAAACGTTGTTCGCCGTCAACGGTTCCGTACACGATCCACTTGTCGACCCAACCCTGTCCCTGCTCAGAAACGATTGGCTCGATGTAGTTGTTGTCACGGAAGTTTGGATCGACGTTCTTTTCCCAGTCGAGTGCATTGACCAAGTATTCGTTGTCGTTGTGGAATTCTTCCGGGAAGTCTTTGGTCAACAACGAACGTGGAGTCATACGACCTTCGACGAGTGATTGATACATCCCGAAGACGTCGCTTCCCCATTGTGGTTCGTAGGTGACGAGCGAACCTGGAGCATGCAGAACGCACGGTGGAATCAACCAGCCTGTACCTGGCTTGAGGCGGTAGGCCTTGGAAATGTCGAGGATTCCGTTGTCCCCTTCATTCCAGCGATCCAGACAAGCAATCACTTCTTCTTTGGTGACGCCTGGCTCGAACCCCATGAATGTGTATGGGAAGTTGTTGCCGATCGCGTTCATCTGGGGTGGGAAGTAGTACGACTCTGGCTTCCCTTGCTGACCGACGAGAGCAGCTTGCTCATCATTCTGGTGCATGTGATGCGGGATGGGCCCCATGTTATCGAAGAACTTGGAGTAGACGGGCCATCGCTCGTACTTATTCCAAATCGCATCGCCGATGATCTCACCCTTGAGTTCGTTCACAGCGTCGCGGAGTGTCACTCGCTCCCCATTGTGAACGATGTACGAAAGTCCTTCATCGTGTGCAGCGTTTTCGTTCGCCGCGACTGTCGTTGAGCCGAACCATCGCTCGTCGATCCCGCCACGATCCATTCCAAGCGCGTAATAATCGGCTGGGTGAAGTTTCAGACGGCGACCTGGTTGAAGGAAGGAGCGCGGAACCCAAGTCGGTGCCAGACGCAGAATTCCGTCGTTATCACTCAGTGCAGCTGATGCAAGTTTGGCGGCATTGGCCATGTGGGAACCCTTGATGATTCTTCATTTCGATCGACCACAAATGCAGTCGACGACAATTTACGAGGACTCGACTGATAATATGTCGAGAAGAGCCTGCGATTGTGGCGGCTTGCATCCAGATTTTCAAATAGATGAACCGGTTTGTCCATTGAGAATCACTGCCTGCAGACTTACCGACAGGGCAATGTTCTGAATTTCGTGACGATCTGAAGACAGAATGCGTCGCCTGCAAACAATCCATTGGAACCATAAGTCGAACAGCAGCAATACACTACGCGATTTTCGAAAATAGCCGCGATCCCATCGCTGACGAAGCAGTGAATTTCCTGCCATCACCGGGAAATCCTGATTACGAAATTGTGAGGACGGCTGATAAAAAGTTTCCAGGAAATATGGATTACACGCCTGCCTGCAAATATCATCAATCACTGATTCGTTGTCAGCAGCTGTTTTGGCCGTACTTGACGGAACCGTATAGGTGTCTTCGATGTCATCGATCAAAGTGCAATGCCCGGATTGTTCCGTCCAGCTGAAAGTCAAAGAGACAGCGAAACGCGGGAAGTGCCCCAAATGCGGTTCGACGATTGACGTCCAGCGTGATGCCATTGTGGAGGAAGTCGACGTTCTTCCAGAGGACGATTGGGACACTCCAGCTCAGGCTCCGCAAGCGCCAAGTCGCCGCCAATCGAGGTCCGCTGCTCCGCCCGTTTCCCCGGGGAAAGTGTCAAAGACAAAAAAGAAGGGGAAGGGGTGGCCTCTCGCTGAGGATAGCAGTCAGTTTCATTGGGGACTGACACTGTTCCTTGGTGGAATCCTCGCCTCTTACCTGCCGAGAATCGGCTTCACGCTGAAGATCTTTCAGAAGCTTCCCCCCTCCGCCCAAATCGGAATTGGATACATCGCCACGGTTGCGGGCCTCATCATGCTTGGTCTGTTCTTCCTGAAGAAGGAAAAACCAGAGACCTCATTTCGCAATACATGGGGCCCGATGATCGCGACATTTCTCGTCCTGGTGATCACTTCGTTTAATGCCAAGCCGATGGGTGGAAACCAGTTCGCAGCTGCGAATCAGCAAGCACCACCTCCTGCACAAAATAATGCTCCATTGCTGCCGAGTCATCGAGCCGCGAATAACGCCTCAACACTGGGTTCAAACACGTCCCACAGCAGCCCGTTTGGGAATAATGATCACATCAGGGGCGGTAATTCGTTCGGAAATACGGGTTCACTCCCGCACGCAGGATCCTCTCAATCACGTGATTTCAATTCGTCGATGTCCAATCCTCCTTCAATCGGCAATCAACAAGTCGGAGGACAGACGTCACCATCTCCTTTTGGTCAGGGGGGGCAGGCGAATTTTGGCCCGAGCCCATCCAACTTTGGCTCCAGCCCGCCCAATATTGCCGGATCACCTCCAATATCAACGAACCCGTCTCTGACACCTCCACCTGCGGAGACGCCGCCAACAGGCACAGCACCGGTCCCCACTGTTGCTGACTTCGCTGCTGCGTTTGGATTTTCTTCACCCGCAAGCGGGATGCCACCAGCGAACGCCCCCTCAGGGAAGACGGATTTAATGGACGTCCTCAAAACCGCCAAACCGACAGCGATTGGCAAGAAATGGGACTATCCCGAGGAAGAGTGTTTAAGCATCATTTTCCCAAGACAGAGCATTGCTGACGTTCACTTGAAGTCCAGTCTCGCCAGGAACGTGACGTTCGCGAAGTCCACCCGGATCCTCGAGACAGAACTCGGACTATGTCTTCAGGTCGCTCCGGTGAAAGACTTCGAGGAGTCGATCGAGAAGCTCAGTTACATCGACTTTGAGCAGGTCAATGCAGATGCTCGCGTCGCAATCGCAAAGGTCCCGAATCCGAACCCAACGGGTGAGGAGAAGCAAGCCCAGATAGCACGAGAGATGGAAGCCCATTCGAATGCGACTACTGAATCGCACAAGAGAAATCACGCGAATGCCATGGAAAAAGCCGGAGCAAATGCCTCGACTACGTCGTTAGAGGAGTTGCGAGAACGCCAAAAGAAACGAAAAGCGGAGTTCGAAGAGTCTCGTCGAAAAATTCAGGAGGAAGTCGAAAAGATGCGAGCAAACCGAAATTCTGGGACAACTCCCTAATTTGAACTCTTCTCAGTTCAAATGGATCACCCTGCGTCCTTCAACTTTTAGCTTCCCGGCCGCAAAACGAGCAATCGCCTCGGGATAAGCTTCGCACTCCTGTTCAAAGACGCGGGCTGCAAGTGCGTCTGGAGTGTCATCGTCGAGCACAGGGACAACACGCTGGTTGATGATCGGGCCGTTGTCGTATTCGTTATCACAGAAGTGGACGGTGCAACCTGAGAATTTGCATCCTCGTGCGATCACTGCTTCATGAACATAGTGCCCAAACATTCCCTTGCCGCTGAACGAAGGGATGAGGGCTGGGTGAATGTTCATCACCTTCATTTCATAGTCAGCGGGGATGAAGATCTGTGTGAGAAACCCCGCGAGTACGACGAGATCAATCTGGTGTTCACGACACAGTTGAAAGAGTTCTTCGCTGTAGGACTTCGTGTCTGAAAATCCTTTTCGTTCCAGCAGAACGGTCTTCAAGCCGAGCTTTTCGGCGCGTTCGATCCCGGAGCAATTCCGACTCGCGACAACCAATGGAACCGTCGCTAAAAGCAACCCACTAGCGATCTGCTTCTGAATATTGATCAAGGTCGTTCCTCCGCCGGAGATCAACGAAGCGATCCGAAGCGGAGACTGACCGGGAGTTGCGGAGTTCATGGAACGACTTGCCAGAGCAAACAGAATTAATGTGGCGAAAAGAGTGTGGTCCTCGTAGACCGATCCATATCGGAATTGGTCCCGCCAACTGCGTGTGATTCTACGGACTATACATGACGTTGAGTGCTCGTCGCCATTCCTGCGGGATCTGCTGACGCTTTTCCGTAATCGGATCGCACGGAACAATATCAATCATTTTCCACCCATCCGATTCTGGCTGCCATTTTGCTTCCCACATCGTCGAGTGCCGCATATCTCCGGCTTTCGAGCTGAGCGTTGTATTCACTCGAAATGTGCTGGTAGCGCGGTCTCCGCTGTTGGTGACATCAACGTTCACATCAGTGATGCGGGTATCAGGCCCCAGTTGGACCAGATTGAATGCTGCAGACGCCAGAAGCTGAATATCTCTTGCTGAGTTGGAAATGTACGAAATCATCTCCTTGTGTCGCCGGGCCTGAAATTCACGGACAATCTGCACGGAGTTCGCTTCGACTTGTTCTCGATCGGTCACGACAGCCTGATCGTAGAGAAACGCCCCGATTGAAAGGGCCAGCGGGAACAACAAGAGTACAAGTAGCCACGACTTACGCGTTTGCGCCCATGCAATCAGGATGAACACCGCGACGATCATACTCACAATCACGACGGGCCAAGGGGTCTCGCTGGGCCACATTATCGACGCTCCTTGAGGATGAGGCCGCCGCCTGATCGAGTCAGGGGCGCCTGCTATTTGGAAATGATATCTTTCACGAGCGCTCGTGATGCCTTGTAAGCATGGCGAATTGCGAAGACTCGCGTTTCGATCTGCTCTTCGGTGAAGTATCTCCCGATTTCGCTGGGGGGAAGACCAGCGAGCGTCAGTGTCAGCGGAAGTAGTTCCATGAATTCACGATAACGACGCTGCTGATCATTGGTTGATGATGGTGCATCTGACACGATTAACGTCCTCGCTAGGCGGGGAAATCAGCAATTGGGAACTGTTGCTGACTTAGGAACTCGGATGTGTTTTTCTGACTCCGAAAGCATAAGCATTTCGCGATTTTCAATCTACCACACCCGAACCTTACTCAATCGGATCAGCGGAAGTTGTGGGCCCCTTTCATCGACTATGACTTGAAACGTCTTCTCCATACCGACTTCAACAATCGATCTCTCAAATTTCGTTATTTCATCAGCTCTGCAAAATGGAATCCGTCAATGCGAACGACAGTGAACAGGCAAACGATCAGTTGAAGAAAGAACAGCACCGCAATCCACTTCGTCGATTTTGAAGAGGAAAGATGAGCATCGATCGTCAACGCCGCACTCCAGACTGCGAGCGGCATCAGGAAAATCCACAAGCGGGCCGCTTCGCCCATGTTCTTCCCACTCATCCAAAGAATCACCCAAACACCTACGCTGATCAGGAGATCGATTCGCAAGGGATTCTGCTGTCGCCAAATCTGTTTCAGTCCGAAGAGGCTGATTACCGCAAGCGGGAGCCCCAGCGAAAATCCCAGTTCAATGGGACCAACGAATAACCACGGCAGGTAACTCCGGGTGGAATGCGCATAAAACGAGGAGTGATTGTGGATGTTCTGCATCCACACCGCCAGAAGGTTCATCCCACTCGCGAGCCATACCAACAGAATAGGCACGATGAATCCCATCGCCGCCCCTGCAAAGGGAATGAACTGCGATGGCTCGAATGCTCTGAATGGAAGCTTGTTCGCAGAGGAGGACTGGGGGTCGCGGACTCGGAAGATTCCTTGCAGCGTGATCATCAGACCGATTGGCAGAAATGCGAGAGTCAGATTGCAGGCAATCCATAGCAGCAGACCGGTGACTGCTCCCCAGGTAATGTTCTTCCGCTCCACCGCCTCGAGCCAACTCCACATTGCCCAGAGCGTGAGACAAGGAAACATCGCGTCCGACTTCGGAAAGAAAATCGCAGCAGCCGGAACGAGTAGCCAGAATGCTGCCGTCCACCACGCTGCCTCAGCCGATGCAAGACGACGCGAGATCAAATAAAGCGGAATGACGCTGCCTGCGATCTGTAGAACAACCAGAACGGAAGCAAGCCAGAGAACGGCCTCGTCGACTTGAAGATGTTCAGGAGATTTGTTTGCGTGCATCTGGGCGACAACGCTGTACCCTTCACGAAATGGCGCCGGTGCGGTTGCACGAATGAGATCTCGAATCGCTGGAGCACGCTCGCAAATGTCGATCATTGCGACAAACGCGAGAGTCAGCCCGGGGGGATGAGTCCCCATATGGAGATGGTTTTCAGGATTCGACTCATCCGCGATTCGGGCGTAGTAGGTGTCGAGAAATTCTTTGACGTTAGTCACTTCATCTCGTGCCTGAGTGAAATACCCTGACGACCGAGTATAGAAGAGCACAAACGGGGCGCGACTCATTCCCGCGATTCCCGGGACAGAAGCGATCAGCGAGAGAATCCAGCCGCACCCAACGATCCACAGGCCGACCAGCGCAAGTCCCCTTCTTCTGCTTGAAAGCGATCCGATTTTCTTGCTGAGATAAAACACATAACAAAAGAGCAAAACTCCCGACAGAATCGCTGCCCAAAGACCAACGAGGTCAAGAATCGTGAAGTCGACTCGCTCCCAGACCCATTCCTTCGGCACGCCGAGTGGAACTTTGGTCAGCCAAAGAAAAATGAATTGAACCAGTCCTCCCAGCAGCGCAATCCAAAGCCAAAGTGGGGCTTTTGATGAAGAGGAGGATGGCAGATTCGTGTTTGTTGAAGTTGCTTTCGCCACAGATTATTCGTCCCGTTTGGCTGGCTTCTTCGCTGGTGTCTTTTTGAGTTTTTTTCCGTTGGCCGTGCTTGGGGCACTCATGGTCGGCTCGGGGGCACCGCTCAATGGGTCTCCAACATTGATCCCGGCCAACCGAGTCTGTCCCGCCTTAATGTACTCGTCGGAAAGATCGAAGCCGATAAACTGGCGCCCGAGTTTCTTACTCACCGCCAGTGTTGTCGCACTTCCCGAGAACGGGTCGAGAACAATCTCTTCTTCATGGGAGCAGCAGCGGATGATACGGCCAAGAAGCTGTTCGGGCATCTGACATCCATGGAAGCCTGCCCGTTCTTTGAACGTCCCCGCAACACGCGGAATGTACCACGTGTCTTCCCCAGCGGTAAATTTCTCGGCGATGTCCTGGGGACGGAGAATCCATGTGTCGTCTGGAAGCCGTCCTTTGGGGTTCGCTCGTTTGTCGTTATAGACAAGTTGCCGGGCTGAGGGGATCCGGTTCTCCAACTCATCGCCACGGAATGTGAAGTTCTCAGGATCTTTCACAAAGTAAAATAGATGAGCGTGGGACCGGGTAAATTTGTTTTTGCAGTTCACCCCGAACGTGTAGTACCAGATCACCCAGCTTCGAGTATGAAAACCTATTTCCTGGCTCATCAGCTTCAGTTCAGC
Source organism: Planctomicrobium mucosum (assembly GCF_051466335.1). Lineage (NCBI taxonomy): Bacteria > Pseudomonadati > Planctomycetota > Planctomycetia > Planctomycetales > Planctomycetaceae > Planctomicrobium > Planctomicrobium mucosum. The sequence continues at coordinate 544,615 of NZ_CP195793.1, forward strand.
TGCATACTCATCTCCAATCGCCAGCCAGAAAGTTCCATCCGATTTCAGGACACGATGCACTCCTGAAATCCACTCACAACACCAGCTGAGATAGTGCTCTTTCTCTTTCTTGTCGTCGTAGACATCGTACTCATAGCCGATGTTGAATGGAGGGTCCGCAAAGACGAGGTCAACACTCCCTGCTTCCAGAAGATTCATCCCCTGAACACAGTCATGTTGATAGATCGAATTCCAACTGAATGACACAGAAGATTCTCCGGACAACGTGCAAAGAAGCGATCATAGCGCCCCAACTGAGACGGTGAAAGCTGAGAGTCAGAAATGAAGAGAATTCGCTCGTTCAGGGAGGGGAGCGACGAGTGAAAAGCGAAAGGTGCCTGAGAAGTCCCCAGAGCCCTGCGTATTTGAGGCTAGGATCGACGTAGTGCTCGAGCACGTAAAACAGAAAGTAATAGGTCCGGCAGAAACCCCAGATTGAAATTCCGTACAGAACCAGAAACCTCAAGTCGACGAGGGGCCATGCCTGCAGAATCAGCAGCCCGGCCGAAGAAATGGCGAGGAGTAGAAACAGGGCCCCTTTCAACTTCAACAATAAGGGCGACCTGATCTCCATGGTCCGATCCTGTTGGAGGGAAGGGCTCTCAATCTCTCATCGGCGCGAAGGTTTGAAACGATAGCCGATGCCGCGAATGGTCTCGACATTGTCCGCCCGATCCAGCAACTTCTTGCGGAGGGCGCGGATATGGACGTCGATTGTCCGCTCCATTGAATTCGCATCCTCTCCACGGCAGCAATCCAGGAGTTCGTTCCGACTGAACGTTCGCCCCGGTTGTCGTCCAAGAGTCCACAACAGACGAAACTCCGTTGGAGTGAGCGGAAGTTCCTCGCCGTTGAGCCTGACGATGTGCTGCACGCGGTCGATTTCGATGCCGTCGATCTGCAGAGTCGTGCTTTCTTCAACTTCTCCCTGCGGCCGACGGAGAAGGGCTTTGACTCGCTCGATGAGAGGCTTCACCCGAAAAGGCTTTGCGACGTAATCATCCGCGCCCATATTGAAGCCGACGATCTCGTCCGTCTCTTCCCCCTTCGCGGTGACCATGATGATCCGAACATTTTTTGTTCGGGGTTCAGTGCGAAGTTGCCGGCACACCTGTAAGCCATCCGGACCGGGTATCATCAAGTCGAGCAGAACGACATCCGGGACGGACGCCATCGCCTTATGCAGCGCGTCCCGACCATTGTTAGCAGTGGCGACTTCGAAGCCTTCCTTCTGGAAGTTGTAGAGCAACGCCTCGAGGATAGAGGACTCGTCTTCTACAATCAGGATTCGTGGCTTGCTCATGGGTTATTGGCTTGCTTCCCTTGTAGTTTTCGGGTGTGTCGGATGATTCGCCCTTCGATCAGGTAAATAACGTCTTCAGCGATATTTGTGGCGTGATCAGCGACTCGTTCAACCTGGCGTACAGCCGAAAAGAGATTCAAAAGCGCATCAAGTTGGGTCGGGGATTGATGCATCCGCTCAATCAGGTGAGCGATGACTCCCCGGTTCATTTCATCAATCTGTTCGTCTTCCTCGCAAACCCCACGTGCGAGATCTGTGTTGAGGTCGACGTAGGCATCAATGCTTCGATGCAGCATATTGACCGCCCGCTCCGCCATCTCGGTAAAGTCGTCGGGAACGACCACCGGAGGAAGATTCAACAGTCCTGCTGCTCTTTCCGCAATGTTACAAGCAAGATCGGCAACCCGTTCGAGTTCGCCGGAGATCTTCATCACTGAGGTAATCCGGCGCAGGTCAATGGCGACGGGCTGATACAACGCAAGGATCTTCAGACACGAATCTTCGATCCGGACATCCCAGCGATCAATCTCGGAATCCTCGCTGATCAGTTTACGGGTTTCATCGAAGTCCGGTTTGGAAAGCTGACCGACCGCACGGTGAATCATGTCTTCAACACGAGCACACATCGACAACAAATCTCGATGAAGTTCAGACAGATCCAATTGCATGTGAACGGACACTTGATGACCTCAAACTTCCGAAAATACTGAACGACTGAAACTTCCAGCGGCCCGATGAATCAGCCAAAACGGCCTGTAATGTAATCTTGAGTCTGCTTTTCCTGCGGATTGGTGAAGATCTGCTCGGTATCGCCGATTTCCACCATCGTCCCCTTCATGAAGAAGGCTGTGAAGTCACTCACGCGGGCAGCTTGCTGCATGTTGTGAGTCACGATCACGATTGTGTACTTCTCTTTCAATTCGAAGATCAGGTCTTCGATGCGAGTGGTGCTCGCGGGATCCAGCGCGGATGCAGGTTCGTCCATGAGGAGAACCTGTGGATCTGTCGCTAATGCTCGAGCGATACACAATCGCTGCTGCTGGCCTCCCGAAAGCGCCATCGCAGAATCTTGCAGTCGATTACTAACTTCTTTCCAGAGTCCAGCTCGCTGCAAGCAGGATTCGACGATATGCGCGAGTTTCTCTTTGTCACGCATTCCAGAAATTTTAGGCCCGTAGGCAATGTTTTCGAAAATGGATTTTGGAAATGGAGTCGATTTCTGAAAGACCATCCCAACTTCTTTTCGAAGCGAGACGACATCCACATCCGGGCTGTAGATGTCTTGGCCTTCGAGTAACACTTCTCCGGTGTGTCGCGTCCCTTCAACAATGTCATTCATCCGATTGAGGGTACGTAAAAAAGTACTCTTCCCGCATCCAGACGGCCCAATCAATGCTGTGACGGAGCGATCAGGAATCGTGAGGGAAATGTCGTACAGCGCCTGGCTGTCACCGTAGTAAAAGCAAAGCTGTCTGGCCTCGATTTTTGGTTTACGCGTTTCTCGCTGCGGATCTCCACTCGGGGTGGATCGCTTGACGAGACCAGTATATGAAGATGCCGTATTAGCCATGTTCGACAAAATTTCAGTGTTACCAGCGGAGGTGCTTGCTGTAACGATTGCGAATGAGGATGGCGAGACCATTCAAAACCAACAGGATCAATAACAAAACGACAATTCCTGCGGCCGCCACTGATTTTAATTGAGGCTTTGCATTCTGAACCCAGAAATAAATCTGAATGGGAATCACTGTGTAGGTATCAAACGGAGCCTTGAGCAGCCCCTGTGGGTGATCTTTCAGGCTGGCCACACTATCGATATTCCCTGGAGCGAAATACACGAAGGTCATCGCGCCCAGCATCACGAGTGGAGCCGTTTCACCAACCGCACGGGAGATTGCGAGAATCACCCCGGTCATAATTCCGGGAGTCGCAGCTGGAAGAATCTGATGACGAATCGTCTGCCATTTCGTAGCGCCAAGTGCGAGTGAGGCGTGTCGCAACGATGAGGGAATCGCACGCAGCGCTTCCTGTGTCGCAATGATGATCACGGGAAGAATCAGCAGCGACAACGTAAACGAACCGGCAAGCACCACCCGGCCGAATGGCAGAGGAATCAGATAACCGCCCAGCCATTCCGAGTAGAACAAACCTTCGATTGTCCATCCGGTATAGCGCTGAATAATCCCCTGCGGGCCGAAGAGTCCGAACATTCGCACGAACACTGTCAGGCCCAGAATTCCATAGACGATCGAAGGAACACCGGCGAGGTTTGACAAATTCACTCGAACGATCTGAGTGAACCATCCATTGCTCGCGTATTCTTCCAAATAGACAGCGGCCCCAATTCCAATCGGAACGGAGATGAGAACGGTGAAGAAGATCACCCACATCGTCCCCAGAATCCCCGAGAGAATTCCAGCTCGATTTGGATTCACCGAGTCGTAGCTGGTCAGAAACTGCCAGTCGAGCCAACCGATCGAATTCTTGGTCACTGAAATCAGCAGCACCACAAGGACCAAAACACTCGCCCAAGTGACAGAAGAGCACAGCAAAACAAACAGTTTGCTTTCCCTCTTGCCGTTGCTCAGGCTGCGAATAGGTTCGGACTGCGTAGCGGTTTCTTCTGGCGGTGTCGGAGCAGGCGTGTTGCTCATTGGTACACCTCACGAAACCGTCGCATCCACCACTGGGAGAGAATGTTCATCAGAAGGGTCATACAGAAGAGTGTGAGCCCCACTGCATACAGGCTCTTGTATTCAATTGATCCGGCAGCGGTGTCACCCATGCTGATGTTCACCATAAAGCCGGTCATCGTCTGAATACTTTGCAGCGGATTGAGTGTGATGGCAGGACTTTGACCAGCAGCGATCACCACTGCCATGGTTTCGCCGATGGCACGGGAAACGGCCAGAAGAAATGAGGCAATAATCCCCGAGGTGGCTGCTGGGACAACGACCTTCACAGAAACGTCATACTTGGTCGAGCCGAGGGCATATCCCGCTTCGCGGAGGCTGCGTGGAACTGCTCGGAGAGCGTCTTCGCTGAGCGAGCAGACCATGGGAAAAACCATAATGCCGACCACGATTCCAGCACTGAGAGCATTGAACCCTTCCACATCCAGCCCGAGCAGGTTGTGAAAGAAGGGAACGATCAGATAGGGAGTCACAAACTGAAGAGCAAAGTAACCGTAAACGACGGTTGGAATACCCGCGAGAATCTCGAGAAATGGCTTGACGATCTTTCGCACTTTCGATGAGGCATACTCACTCAGGTAGATCGCGGCCAGGATTCCGGCAGGAAGACCTGTCAGTGCTGCAACTCCAGCCACCAAAACAGTTCCACACAACAGCGGCAGAATTCCAAAGTGCTTGTTCGGCTCTGCAAACTGGGGAGACCATTGCGTCCCGAAGAAGAACTCCATCGGGGAAACTTGCTGGAAAAATGCCCGTTCTCCAGTGAACGAATAGACAGATTCCGTGAACAGAACCAGGATGATGCCCAGCGTTGTTGCAATCGAAATGAGCGCACAGACGATGAGCAGGGATTCGATCACCTGCTCTTTGAATCTGGCGACGGTGTATTTCTTCCTGAGGGACAAAGTTCACACTGCGATTTGAGTCGTTTTCCCGATATCCCAACCGTGACTGATCGACTAAGGAGCGATCGCGACTGGTTTCAGTTTTTCCTTGTTCTCAGCGTAATAGGCGTAGCCGAAATATCCCAGCGAGTTAACGTCTCTTGAAACGCCTGTGACAAGAAAATTGTCGTCTCCGCTCTGCTGGTAGTCGGTGCGGGAAGCACCTGCTTTATGGCAGATGGATTCCGTAAAATATTCAAAAGTCCCAGAATCTGTATCTGGACCGAACAGCTTGATGGGTGCATCCGGAAAGTCCGCATTCAGCTCTGACCACCGCTTGATGGTGCTGTCCGGGTTCCAAATTTTGTGCAGGTCTTCGACAGTGAGCCCATCAACCCATTTGTTGTTGGGATGCACAACCACAGTCAGTCCGTCGATCGCAACCTTCAATTCGAGATATTCGATCCCAGCTTTTACACACTGTTCCTTTTCGGAATCTTTGATGGTGCGGGATGCATTACAGATATCAATTTCATTCGCGATGAACTTCTTGAATCCTCCCCCTGTTCCGTGTGTTCCAACTGGAACGCGGACACCGGAATTGAGAATCGAGAACTCTTCTGCCAAAGCAGTCGCAATGGGAGCAACAGTACTGGACCCATCCAAAATGACCTTACCGGTCAGTTTTTCGGCTGTGGGAGGCCCCGATGCTGCGATTGCTTCCTCCACCAAACGAATCTGTTCATTCAGGTCTGCTTTACTGAGCGGGATAAATCCGCTCTCGCCAACCAATCGCAGTCCATCGCTGGAATAGACAAATCGAAGAAACGCTGCGGTTTCAGGAAGCTTGAGAGATGATTTCTTGACGTAAATGTACAGGGGGCGGGAAAGCGGCTTGTATGTGCCGTTCTCAATGGTCTCCAGAGTTGGGAGAACAGCGTTCGCCGGAAGATAGACCGGTCCGGTGTATTCTGGTCCAGAACTCCCTTTGCTGTTGCATCCCAAGAGACAGACAGTCAGTGCCAGACAGAAAAGTCGAACGGTGCTGTGCATCAAAATTCCCCGAGCAATTCATTCACAATGTGCGGCATTCTAGTTTTCGCACCTTACGGGAGATTTGTTAAGACGCAAACCACTCAAATGTTAAGAGTTTGTTAAGAAACCACAAGCTCTCACCATTTGGTGGTTTGCGCGGAATTTACGTTCGGGATCAGACTTTTCTGTTCTCAGATCTGATCAAGTGCCTGTGACAAATCGGCAATGATGTCTTTCACATCTTCGGTTCCGATCGACAAGCGAATGAAATCTGGAGTCACTCCGGTCGCCACCTGCTCCTCTGGACTGAGTTGCTGATGGGTGGTGCTCGCTGGATGAATAATCAGAGATTTGCTGTCGCCAATGTTCGCCAGCAGAGAGAACAACTTCACTGCATCGATAAACTTGCGACCATTTGCGAGTTGCTCCTCTGATCCATTCCCCTTGATACCAAAGCCGAAGACCGCACCGGCCCCCAAAGGGAGGTACTTCTTGGCAATCGCGTTCGATGGATGAGATGGGAGAGTCGGATAGTTCACCCATGAGACTTTCGGGTGAGATTCCAGGAACTCCGCGACAGCGAGAGTGTTTTCGCAATGGCGAGGCATTCGCAGATGCAACGTCTCGAGTCCCTGCAACAGCAGGAAGGAATTAAATGGGCTCAATGCTGGACCGATGTCGCGAAGTAGCTGGGTTCGCAACTTCAGGATGTACGCAAGATTCATCGGACCGAATGTCTCAAAGAAATTCAGACCGTGGTACGAAGGATCTGGTTCACTGAGTTCCGGGAACTTTCCGTTGCCCCAAGGGAAGTCACCTTTCTCAATGACCACACCGCCGATGCTTGTTCCATGTCCACCGATAAACTTGGTGCAGGAGTGAACGACGATATCTGCTCCGTGCTCGAATGGGCGACACAGGAACGGTGATGCCATTGTGTTGTCGACGATCAGCGGGATTCCCGCATCATGTGCCACCTTGGCGATCGCTTCGATATCTGGAATATCGCAGCGTGGATTACCGATCGTTTCGATGTACAGACAGCGGGTATTTTCGTCGATTGCCTGACGGAACGACTCCGGATCGCCAGCGTCGACAAAACGGCAGGTAATCCCGAATTTGGGGAGCGTGTAATGAAACAGGTTGTACGTTCCACCGTAAAGGCTGGTGGAAGACACAATGTTCTGACCTGCCTGAGCGATGTTGAGAATCGCCAGAGTTTCAGCAGCCTGACCTGATCCCACGACAACAGCGCCGCTGCCCCCTTCGAGCATCGCCAACCGTTTTTCGAGAACATCGTTGGTCGGGTTCATCAGGCGGGTGTAAACGTTCCCGAATTCCTGAAGACCGAACAGACGGGCAGCGTGATCTGTATCATTGAATACATACGATGATGTCTGATAGATCGGAACAGCGCGTGAATTGGTTGTTGGGTCGGGGACCTGTCCGCCGTGCAGGCAGATCGTACCGATATTCATGTTGGAATCGCTCATGAAATGAAGGCTTTCCAGATGGTGCGCGGTCATCGCAATAGGCATGGGCTGAATGCTGCAGTCCAATGACCACTGCTGGCTGACCATGAAGTTGAGGAGTTAGGATCTTGTTGAAAACCGGAACTTCGATTTCCCTGGAGCAGGTCGGACGATTCTTTCCTCTTCAATTTGGCTTGGGCTCCTAAGTGCCCTTGGGCCGAGAATTCGACTGTCGCTGCATCGGTGAGAATCGCCATGCCTCAAGTGAAATCACGGGAACTCCTTCAGCACGGAATTCTGAATCGGTCTCTGAGATGCCTGAGTCTGGCGCATCGTAGCCGCAGACGTTGATATACGCAAACCACTAACGTCACAAGCCTTGAGTCGAATCTTGGGCAACGCATTTCCTTGCATTGCGGATCAATTTTGGATTTAAAATCAGCCAATCCTGCCGACAGAGAACCCATCTCGACCAAAATTGCCGATTTCGAGTAGATTCCCGGTTCATGGCTGTGACGAAGGACGAAGCAGCCTGAACGGGACTCTCAGGAGGGGGCGATCGATTCGTACGGTTGAATCGACGTGACCTGCTGTGTTCATTCGGACGAAAGCGGTATGTCAGCAGGGATTGCTACTCATTCGCGCGACACGATTGTCCATACTCTGGGCAAGGCTGTGATCGACTTTTTCACTCTGATGGGTGATCTGACGCTCTTTGCAGTCCGCATGGTGCTATGGATCATTCCTGGCTGGCCACGAAGTAACGTGCTTTGGCCGGTGATGTATCAGATCGGCGTCCAAAGCCTTCCCGTCATTCTTGTGACCGGGGGATTTATTGGAATGGTGCTGGCGGTACAGGCTTATGAGCAGTTCGCCATCATGCATATGGAAAATCAGTTGGGAACTGTCGTCAACGTCACGTTGCTGAAAGAACTCGGACCGGTACTGGCAGCGGTAATGCTGGCGGGTCGCGTTGGAAGTTCCATGGCTGCTCAACTTGGCACGATGCGTGTCACGGAACAGATCGACGCTCTCACAGCGATGGGCGCAGATCCCGTCGCTTATCTAGTCGTGCCACGATTCCTGGCCTGTTTTCTTCTGATTCCGTTGCTGACATTGTTCGCAGATGGCGTAGGCGTCTTCTCCGGCTGGTGGTTCAGTACTCAGGTATTGGACATCAACAGCTTCTTCTATTGGCACCACTCGAAGAACTTCGTGAACATCTACGACCTTTGGACGGGAATCGCGAAGAGCGTGCTGTTCGGCGCCGCCATTTCTTTGATTGCCTGCCATCGCGGGTTCAACAGCAGGGCGGGAGCGGAGGGGGTCGGTCAAGCAGCGACGGAGGCGTTCGTCTATTCCTTCATCGCGATTCTGGCGATCGACTTTATTCTGGGCTACTTCATGATGGAGTTGTTCCACGTCCTGTACCCACCTGTCACGATCGAATCCTAAGAACTTCAAGTCATGTCCGCTGTTATTCAACTCCAGAACGTCTCCCGTCAGTTCGGCGCCCAGCCGATTCTGCGTGAGATCGATTTGTCGGTGGAATCTGGAAAAACGCTCGTTCTGATCGGCGAGTCCGGATGCGGAAAAAGCGTGACAATGAAACTGATGATGAACCTGCTGGACCCGAGTTCCGGGCAGGTTTCCTGGAGAGGAACACCCGTTGCGAAAATGCACCCCAAAGAGATCGTCAAAGCACGATTGAAATTTGGCTATCTCTTCCAGGGGGCCGCACTGTTCGACAGCATGAACGTTTATGAAAACGTCGCATTCAGTCTGCGGCAGAATACTCGCCTGAAAGAAGACGCCATCGAGCATGTTGTGCAGAGCCGACTCCGCGACGTCGGTCTCGACATGGGCGTGATGGGTCAAAAAATGCCTGCTGAGCTTTCGGGAGGAATGCGAAAGCGTGTTGGTCTCGCCCGAGCACTGGCGCTCGATCCTGACGTCATGCTCTACGACGAACCAACGACAGGGCTCGATCCGATCATGAGCGATGTGATCAACGAGTTGATTATCCGGACACGCGAACGCCGTAATGTCACAAGCATTGTGGTGACGCACGATATGGTGACCGTAAAAAAAGTGGCAGATCGGGTCGTCATGTTCTACCCGCTGACACGACTTCGACCTGATGAGCCTCAGATTTTGTTTGACGGGACCGCCGCGGAGGTTTTCGAATCCAGCGACCGACGCGTGTCCCAGTTTGTCCGAGGCGAGGCTGGAGAACGACTTCAGGAACTTTCAGTCGCCTGAGTGTCCATCCAATTTTGATTAGACGTTTTCAGTTTGAAATTGATGACCATCATGAACGAACGCCAACTTCAATTCCGAGTGGGGATCTTTGTCGTCCTGGCGATGGTGATTTGCGCTGTACTGGTTTTCCAGTTCGGCGATGTCCAGGAAATTTGGCGAGAGACGTACCCAATCGCCATTCACTTCGAAGAAATTCCCGGATTGCATCTCGGTTGTCCGGTGAAGCAAAACGGCATCACGATCGGAAGTGTTGAAGAGATTATTCTGGATGACGACGCTGGCGGGGTGCTCGTCATCGTTGGAATTTACGGTAACCATCAACTGCGTTCGGATGCTCTGCCTCAGGTTTCGATTTCTCTGTTCGGTGATTCGAGAATCGAATTCAGTGCTGGTCGGGCGACAACGTTCATCCCTGCGAAATCTCGACTGGAGGGGCAGGCGATCATGGATCCGATGCAAGCGATTCAGCGGCTGGAACAAACTGTGAGCGTCACGCTGAAATCGTTTGAGTCTACAAGTCGCGAGTGGCAACAGGTGGCTCGAAACATCAATGGCCTCCTCGATTCCAATCGTGGCAATCTCGACGAAGTGATCGAGCGATCGGTGATGGCACTCGACTCCTTTAACAACACGATGATTGTCGCAACGAACACCTTTGCGGACGCTGGAAAAACACTTCAGGCAGCGAGCAACACACTGTCGAACGCCAACAGTTTGCTGTCTGATCCAGAACTCCAGGCTAACTTGCGCAAGACTGCATCGGAGCTCCCGAAGATTGCTGAAGAGACTCGGATGACAATTGCTTCCGCCCGCATCTCCATTGAACAAGTCAGCACAAATCTAAACACCATCCAGAAAGCCACGCTCCCGATCGCGGAAGAGAGCGACCTCATCGTACGAAAACTGTCAGGAAGTTTGATTCAATTGGAAGCAATGCTGACGGAATTGAATCAACTCTCGCAGGTCATGAACTCCAAGGACGGGTCACTCCAGAAATTTGCGACCGATCCTAGCTTGTACCAGAACCTGAATCGCGCAGCGGCAGCGCTCACCGCGTTACTGTCCAATGCAGAGCCAGCAGTTCGCGATCTGAAAGTATTCACCGACAAAGTGGCCCGTCACCCAGAAATCCTCGGGGTTGGCGGGGCACTTCGCGGGAGTACAGGTCTCAAGGATTCCGAACTCCAGCCCGCGGGCTTCAATGCACCCGGGAAGTGAGCTGATTTCCGAATTCCGTAGTACTGGGGAACTCAGCGACGGGGTCTATTCGTGAACCGACTCGTGTTCAGCGATGAACTCGCGCGCTTGTGCTTCATCGCTTTCAAACACGAACAGGCGACATTGAAGCACCCCCGCAAATCCCCCCTGATTTTCGTTCTCGATCGAACATTGGATACCGATGGTCTGCAGCGCAGATTTGATCACCTCTGCTCGTCCAACGTCTGGTGTTTTGTAAATCGCAACTAAACGTTCATCGCGCATGGCGACACTCCTCTCCCTGAGGAATTCTCATCAGATTCGCAGTGACTGCAAAATACAATCACATCAACGGGTTCCATTTGATATCCTATCTCATCGGGTCGGGGCGACTACCCCTGACTTGTCAGAAACTTTTGATTCGATCGGTTTCCATTGGGACATTCTGAAGCAGGATGACTCCCGGCTTGACCTGTTCTTGGGAGATGTTGGTATGAAGTGGACATGGCTTTTTTTCGCAGGATTGGCGCTGTCGCTGGTAGCGTCCCCCGACAGGAGTTTTGCAATGGATGAGTTGAAGGTTGGTTCGCCCGCCCCATCGTTTGAAGCGAAAGGGGATGATGGCGAATCCTGGAAATCCGAAGACCATGTCGGAAAGAAGATTCTTGTCGTGTATTTCTACCCAGCAGATCTCACTGGTGGCTGCACCAAACAGGCCTGCAAGTTCCGCGATGACATGGGATCGCTTCAGGATCTTGGGGTAGAAATCGTGGGCGTGAGCGGAGACACCGTTGAAAACCATCAGGTGTTCAAGAAGGCGCACAACCTCAATTACACGCTACTGGCAGACGTGAAAGGCGAAGTCGCGACCGCTTTCGGTGTTCCTGTAGATGTGCAAGAAAAGTCCGTGACTGTCACAGTCGATGGAAAAGAGATCACCCTCGTTCGTTTCGCAACCGCTAAACGCTGGACCTTCGTCATCGATGCGGACGGAAAGATCGTTTACAAGAATGAAAATGTGAAACCAGATCAGGACAGCACTGAAGTCGCTGAAGTGATCAGAGGATTGAAGAAATAAACCAGCGAGATGAGCCTGTTGGGCACTCAAACGCGCCATCAGGAGTCATCGACGTTTGCTTAAGATCGCACCATCGAATCAACCCCCGATGATGCGATCTTTTATTTTCACTGCTCTGGATCACAGATTTCTTCATGAAATTTCGCTCCTCCGGGAATCGGGTCGCAAGGAAACGTCGTCTCCCTGACGCGCCTCCATCTCGGAATGCCGTAAAAATGCCGGTGGAACGGGCATTTCACTTCGACTTACAGGGAGTGACCGGTTGCCTGTGGCGCGCCGAAAATTGAAGTGAACTGTAGTTGTCACTACAGCCCTAAACCGCGAAAATAGAGATGTGGGGCCGATTGCTGGCTTCGCCCGGAATGGCTTCAGACTGACTCGGATCACACCGATGCTGCAGAGTCGTTCGTCACTACCAAGTCGTCGCATTGAATGAGAGACCTGTCCGGTCGAGTGGAGAGAATTACCGTGGATCTTGATGAATTCATTGGAACCAGTGGTGAGTGGCTGCGCGGGACAGGTCCGGAATCCGACATCGTTGTTTCTAGCCGTATTCGACTCGCGAGAAATCTGGCGAACTTTCCGTTCCCTCCCCGGGCAGAGGAACCGGTCCGCAAAGAAGTGAACACGATTCTCCGCGAGCACATCAACCATCTCTCGTGTGATCCGCCGCTGAACTACTTCGCGATTAACGATCTCGACAAGGTCGATCGTCAGTTTCTCGTTGAAAGGCAATTGATCAGTCGGGAACTGTCGGAATCGCAGGGGCCTCGTGGCGCGTGCATCGGGCAGCAGGAAACAGTGAGCCTGATGATCAACGAAGAAGATCATCTGCGCATGCAGGTCTTACGAAGCGGTTATGCGCTCGAAAGCTGCTGGGAAGAAATTAACCGAATCGATGATGAACTCGAGCAGCGAGTGGCCTTCGCGTTCAGTGATGAATTCGGATATCTCACCGCCTGTCCAACGAATGCTGGAACCGGAATGCGAGTGAGTGTGATGCTGCACTTGCCTGCACTCGTCATGACAAAAGAGATTCAGAAGGTCTTTCAGGCGATGCACAAGATGAGCCTGGCGGTCCGTGGTCTCTACGGAGAAGGTAGCCAGGCGATGGGAGACTTCTATCAGATTTCGAATCAGACAACGCTTGGAAAATCCGAATCTCAAATCATTCAAAATTTGAAGAAGGTGATTCCCGACGTCCTCTCCTACGAGCGAAAAGCACGTCAGGCACTGGTCAAAGGTGACCGCCAAAGGCTGCACGATCAGGTCTCTCGCGCGATGGGAGTCCTCGGCAGTGCGAGGCAAATTTCCTCTGAAGAGACGATGGAGTTACTCTCCAGCGTTCGAATGGGGATCAACCTGGGACTGGTTGACGACATTGAAATTTCCACCGTCAACGAACTCTGCATTCAGACGCAGCCTGCCCATCTGCAGAAAATCCGGGGCGAATCGCTGGAGTCGTCGGAGAGAAATGCAATGCGGGCTGCGCTACTCCGCGAGCGATTGACAGGCAAAGCCCCGCCTCAGAATTGAACTGTAGCCCCAGGGATTCCTCGATACTCGTCGCCTGTCTGGTACTCTCGGTTCAAAGGAATCGCAAGGTTCTGATCGGTTTCGCACCTCCTGCAATCGCGTGCGAAACCGATTGGAATTGACGCATATTTCAAGACACCCTAAGACTGCTGCGTGGAGTTACTCCTTAGAGCGCCTTTCATAACTCTGTTTGGCAAGCGATTTGCGTACCAGCATGAGCGAAAGGAGTTTCGCTCATGCCATGCACACGGAAGATTGAGCTCGTTGGTAATACGTATCTCTCGGACGCACAATGGGATCGCATCAAACACCTGATCCCCGAACCGCTCTCCCAACCCAAGGGAGGACGTCCTCCGCACTCGCAACGGGCCTGCCTGGAAGGGATTTTGTTTGTACTTTTGACAGGCTGCCAATGGGAAAAACTACCAAAATGCTTCCCTTCCCCAAGCACTTGCTGGAGAAGATTCGATGAATGGACTCGCTGGGGCATCTTTGAGGGACTGTGGTATTCCCTGCTGATGGAGCTGGAAGACCTGCAGGGGATCAATTGGAGAGAGGCGGCTGCGGATGCCTGGTTCGTCCGGGCGAAAAAAGGGGGGACCAGGTTGGAAAGACCAAGTGTGGCAAAGGCTGCAAGGTCGTCGACATCGTCGATCCCGAAGGAACTCCTCTGGGAGTCTATTTCGCTGCCGCCAACAGAAGCGAAGTGAAGCTCATCGAGCCGCTGTTGGACAACCTGCAGATCCCGAGGAAAGCCCCGGAACACCTGCTCTACGACAAGGCTGCAGACAGTGACCCGCTCAGAAAGAGACTGAAGGAGGACCGTGGAGTTGAGTTGGTCTGCCCCCACCGAAAGAACCGCAAAAGGAAGCCGACGCAAGATGGGCGTTCAGTCCGGAAGTATCGACGTCGCTATAAAGTCGAGCGAACTCACAGCTGGATGCAGAACTTCCGGAGAACCATCATCCGCTATGAAACCACGATGCTACGTTACACGGGGTGGATCCACTTGGCCTGTGCCCTCATCACACTCAGACGGTTATGAAAGGCGCTCTAGTATCACAACGCAGGCACAAGTTTTATGGCTGATCTCACCGCGAAACAGAAGCGTCAGGCAGATTCATTCGAGAAACTGCTCCAACACTTGGCAGTGCAACTGGACGCTCCTTTTTCAATTCGGCTTTGGGATGATCGGATCGTTCCACTCGGGTCGAATCCCGATCCTGACATGTGCATCGCGATCAGCACTCCCGGAGTCATCGCTTCACTCCTTCGCCGACCGACAGCCGACAACCTGTTGCGACATTACGCACTCGGCCATATCGATCTGCAAGGAACCGATCTTTATTCGTTCATATCGCGAATGCGGACGGATCAGTCGAGGAAAAAGATCCGTAAAGTAAAGACGTCGGTCGTCGTCAAAGCGTTACTCCCGTTTCTGTTTTCCAAAGGGGAGTCAACTTCGGTCACGCATCGATTCAGTGGCGATGAATCGGGCCGCAAGCGGAAGCAGGAAGACAATCAGGACTACATTCAATTTCACTATGACGTCAGCAACGAGTTCTATGAACTCTTTCTCGACCCGGAGATGGTCTACTCCTGTGCGTATTTCACAGATTGGAATCAATCACTGGAACAGGCGCAGGTCAACAAGCTGGACATCACCTGTCGAAAACTCCTTCTAAAGCCGGGCGAGCGATTTCTGGATATTGGGTGCGGGTGGGGAGCGTTGATTTGCCATGCAGCCCAACACTACGGAGTTGAAGCGACGGGCATCACCCTTTCGCAAACCCAGCTTGAATATGCTCAGTCGAAAATACGATCACTGGGTCTTCAGGACCGGGTCAAGGTCGAACTCTGTGATTACGCGAACCTCAAAGGTTCGTGGGATAAGATCGCGAGTATCGGAATGGTCGAGCACGTTGGGATCGACAACATGCGAAAATACATGCAGACCGTGAGTCGGCTGCTCCCGGATCGCGGGATGTTTCTTTGCCATGGAATTACAAGACGCGCCAAGAAGAGTGCGAAAAAGTTTCGCGCGATGAAGCCGGAACAACGACTCCTCGCGAAGTACATCTTTCCCGGAGGAGAGCTGGACCATATCGGACACATGCTCGAAATGATGGAGTCGAGCGGATTCGAAGTGCATGACGTTGAAGGTTGGCGAGATCATTATGCGCTCACCTGTAAACTCTGGTCACAGCGTCTGACCTTACAGAAGGAAGCTGCCATCTCGTTCATTGGCGAAGAGCGATACCGGATCTGGCTGTTCTACCTTGCTGCCGTCAGCATGGCCTTGGGTGACGGGTCAGCTTGCATTTACCAGACTGTTGCAACAAAGCACAAATCTCGTGGCCTCTCCGGAATGCCTCCGACACGCGGGCACCTCTATCAATAGATTTTTGCAGGTTGATTCGCTGCTTTTTAGCAACGACTGCGATCGAAGAAGAAATCGTCTACTGGTGTTGACTCAGTTGTAGCGTTTGCTACATTTTCTGCAGACAAAGATGTAGCGTAAGCTACAAATAAAATGCAGACCTGAGGACACATGATGAAACGCCGCGGATTTACACTCATCGAATTGTTGGTCGTGATTGCAATCATCGGCGTGCTGGTGTCCCTGCTGCTCCCAGCAGTGCAGCAGGCCCGCGAAGCCGCCCGCATGACGCAATGCCGGAACCACCTCAAACAACTCGGCCTTGCGTTCCACAACTACCATGACGCCATCGGCGTGTTTCCAGCGGCGTATCTCGCAAATACGCGGCTCTCAAGTCGCGATCCCGAAACTTACGATGCTTCAAACGGCTTCGCTTGGGGAGCGATGCTGCTTCCGTATCTCGACCAGGCTCCCTTATACAATCAGCTGCGGACCGATCTCCCTTGCTGGGACTCTGCAAATGCAACATTGGTGACGACACACCTTTCCCTGTTTCTTTGCCCATCTGCTTCAGATGTCGATGGTCCTGTCAGCGTGAAAGACCAGTCGAACGCAGAATTGGCACGTTTTGGGCGATCGACTTATGTAGCGAATGCAGGACAGAATGAGCCGTGGGGTTACACCGCGGAAGACTATACTGGAATCGCAGATGGGCCTCTTTACCGGAACTCGAAGACTCGTGCTCGAGACGTCGTGGATGGGCTTTCAAACACAGTTTTTCTGGGTGAACACGCACCGATTCTCAGTGGAAAAACCTGGGTCGGCGTTGTTCCGGGGGCAGATGTTTGCCCAACTCATCCGGACCGGTTTCCAAACTCAGTCTGCGATCGAGCAGCCACACTGGTCAATGTTCATAGCGGCCCGTCCCAAGCAGAAATAGACCCAGTCACCGGGTTTGCACCTGTGCATCCACCGAATAATCCGCTGGCCCATATCTGCCAGATGTATTCGGCCCACATCGGCGGATGCAACGTGCTCTTGGGGGATGGGAGTGTGCGATTTGTTTCACAGAACATTCACCAACCCACATGGGCGGCCCTGTCATCACGTGCCAAAGGGGAAGTTGTCGGCGAGTACTAACATGTGCCGCCCCTCATGTCCGCAACTTTACCCCGATTCTCTCAGATTAGATTTGGATGCAGCGAATGGATCTGTCAGATAGCCGACAACGATTCCTTGCAATCTTCCTCGGCATCATTGTGATCGTTGTCAGCGCGAACCAATTTTCAAAATGGTGGTTCCGGCCAACCGCCGTCGAATTCGACAACTTGAAGTACATTCAACTTCTTTCTACAGCCATTTCCTCACGTAACCCCGAAATGGTGAGCAAAGTTGAACTCGCGATCAAACAACGAGTCGAGTCCAAACAGATGTCCGAAAAAGAGTTTCAGCATTTTGAGATGCTGATCGGATTGACCCGACAGGAAAAATGGGATGAGGCAGTGAAGAAGTGCTATGAGTTTGCCGAGGCTCAGCTGAGTCGGCGTCGCTCGCAACCGAAGTCGACCGGACATGACCACGGTCACGGCGACCATCACCACTAGTCATTATTTTGAAGGCGTGTCGTAAAAAGCGATCCACGCATGGAGCGGGCAGAAAATCAGCCCCAGGACTGCTGCAAACAGAGACTTAATGAGGAGAAAGGTTTGAAGGGGAAGGTCATCCACGACCAGAACCTTCAGTACCTGTATGGCAAGCGGGGCGACAACAAACCAGCCGATGGTCCCCCACAATGCGGCTCTCAGCAATAGGCTCTGACGCAGAACAGGTGAGACCCCCGCATAAACCGGGAACGGCGCGAACGCAGCGAGTCGTCCCTTATTGATTTCCTGTCGCGTGAGGAGCGAGACAATCACACAAGAAATCAATGGGAGCATCCAACAAGTGGAAACCGTATCGCTCTCCACGCTGAGTTCCCCTGCGACGGGGACGATCTTTTCGTTTCTGAAGACTGTCCAGGCGATGGCCCAATTGATCCCGAAGTTCACGAAAATCGCGATGAGTCCTTGATCGATCAAAAGGTATCGCCAGTTTCGATGACGACTCAAGGTCCCGGATTTTCTCATTTAGGCTGCTCCGTTATTCTGGACACATCCAACTTATTTCATCGCCAAAATCGAGGTGGAACAGGTTCTCAGCCATGAATTCCAAGTCTCTTCAGCTACAGATACTGGGGGGCATTCCAACAGAACGAGCGACGCCGAATGTTCTGCAATGGCTTCATTCAAGGCATCGACAAGCGGAACAGAAACAACAGAAGTCCGAACTCCAAGTTCCAGCGTGCGACAGTCTGTTTGCACCAAACGCGAGAGTAACTTGTCTTCCAACTCTTTAATCAATTCAGGAGAGGTTTCCTCCGTATTGGCAAGAACAAACAGGCGAGAGCGGGTGAATTGTGCGAGCGAGACTGCTTTTCGAAGTGTTCCAGTTTCTTCCCCGTTCAAGTCTTCAACGGCAACGATTGTTGGCGGAAACGTTTCAAAAGTGCCAGAGCGAATTGCCAGAACTGATGATCCGGAATTCTGAATGATTCCCTGAACGAACTCGCTCAAATCCGAAGTGGCCTGATTATCTTGGCCGGCGAGTCCCAACACGATGAGATCGCATTTTTCGTCTTCGGCGACCACTTCAAGAATATCCGCTGCATCGCCGTAGGCGACGAAAGCATGGAAAGAAATCCCTGCGGTTCTCGCATCAAGCGCAATCGCCTCGTGGCACTGTTGAAGTTCCGTTGGGACTGACCGCTGTCCTTCCGGGGAATCCATCTCCAAAATTGTGATCAGGATCACTTCAGTTCGGTCGTTGCCAGCGATCCAGATGGCTTGTTCAACGGCGGCACGAGAAGCAGGTGTCAGTACGGATTCGTCGGAGTTCCATTTCGCTCCCACAAGAATGCGCTGCGCCAATGCCATAATCAGATTCCCAGTGGCTGAAGAATTTGAGAACACGCCGCTATCGCAGAGTGAAGAAAGCGGGATTCTGGCGAGTTTCAAAGAAATTCGCCACGTTTCGGATGGTTGCAGACATTCTCGAGCGATTCGGTCCGAAATTCCCCATTGAGTGTTCGTCGCAAAAACTGGATGAAACGCCAAACACCCAATCTTAGGGTTAAAAGCGGGCTGATGGCTGGGCTGTCACGTGCAACAGACGAGATCGCAACCAAGAAGAGTGTGGCGTTCCGGCGGCGATAAACACAGCATTTGGGCGAGTATTGCCAGCATTCGCCGCCACACTCCTCAAAGTTAGGGGCTAGTTCACCCAGAGTGAGATGTACCAGTTCAGTGATTTGCCGAAGAGGGGAAAGTACTCGCCGAGGAGACGCAGTGGCTCGTAGAAAGCTGCTAGAAGTGTGGGACCGCTCGCATGCCTTGCGTTGAGATACTGCCAGTACATCGGACCGATCGACAATGTGTAGATACAGAACAGAATGAACATGCGTTCAAAATACGCTTCCCACCACAACCAAACACTTTGTGGCTTCAGTTCATCACTTTTTTGCACCTGTGCGGGCGATCCGGTTGGACCTAATGGAGCGTTCATAGGACGGGTCTGATGTTTCCATTGAGTGATGTTCGCCCACAGGAAATCGCTTGGACGATCCCCAGGTCAGATGTATTCCGGAATTCTCCGCCATGCTGCGTCAATCCAGGGAGAGTTCATCCGATCCAGTCGATGGCCCACTCTACTATTCTGGCGAGTTAGGGAATCAAAATACCAGCCCACCTCTCACCAATCCCGTCGGAGACTGCTTCGAGTTGCCGATATTCGATCGATATTCGACCTCTCGACCAAAAACAAACCCCGCTTCAACCAGCCAGCGGAAATCTTTGTTTCTGATCTGTTCGAACCCTCCGATCAGACGGTAATCCCTCAACGTCATAATGTCGTTGAAGCCGCCGAATCGCTCCACAGCCCACGAGTTTCCGCCCAGTTCGCCGAGCAAATAGACCCAGTTCTCATTCTGGTCTGCGGACGCGAGTTTCCAAGCGACCTTCGGGCGGGGGAACACGAGTTCCATTTTGAAGTTCTCGTGAGGAGTGTAATAGACCCCGCCAAATGGAATGGCAGGGACGTCTTCGCGTCCAAGATAAAGAAAGCCAAAGGCGAGTTTTGTGAATTCGGAATACTGGTACATCGCGATGGCCCGACCAGTCATGCGGAACGCTTCCGATGAAAGATTGTGACCATCGGTAAACATGCTTGGACCAACCCCTGTGATCAGCGACCACTTCGGAGTGAGCGGGAGATAAAGAAACGCATCAATCCCGGTATCGTAAAGCTGCGAAGGAAGTCCGGCGGATTGCCGGTCCATGATGGAGTGGTAGCTGAAGCGGGGAGAAAATGTCAGGATCGGCAGCTTTCCGAAAAACAAAGTGCCTCGCAAATCCAGCGTGTTCATCCCGAAGTCACCACCAACAGGAAAGAGTACGGTGTCGGTGACTGCAATCTCTTTCAAAACGATGCGGCGGGGATCTCGCGGCATCGATGCATATTGCTCAGACAGAAACGGAAACGGGTTCCAGCTCGGCTCGGTGTAATGACCTTTGGGATCTTCGTCTCGACTACCGGAATCTTGAGTCGGATATTCCGCCAATTGAATTCGCTGAGGATCCTGATCGAAAGGAGTTTCGCCGAGACGCTGAACGTCGAACGGATTTCGAGACGAAAACGGATCTTCAGCGTCATCGCTGGGAACGGCACCTGGATAGTCCATTCCCCAAGTGGCTTGCTCTGGTTCCTGTTGAAAACGTCCGGGAACGGACAGACGTTGATTCTCTTGCGCTTGCAGCTGGAACGCTGTCAGGGCAATGATCGCGAGAACTGTGTAGACGAGCCAATAACGTGACATGGAAGACAAATCCAGAGTCCTTTGACATTTCGAACGAATGCCCGAATTGTCGATGAGCCCCCATCTAACGGTTTCAGAAACTCGGATCAAGATGAGTCTATAAGGGAGTCCCCATCTTCGGAGACCTCCTGCGAAAACTGCGACGTCCCGCTTTGAAGGCACAATTCCGAGCGCGAAGACATCGCTCGTGTCATCATGCCTCAGGGCCGGACGAACCGCTTCAGAAGGTCACTCCAACACGGAACATTCCGGTGGAAGTGAGACGGCCTCGCCCAATCGCCCTGAACTCCAAATGGCGATCGTAAACGTAGCCTCCTTCAACGAAGGCGGTTTTTCGGCCGTCGACAACATATTCATAGCCCAGCACGACCTTCTGGTCGCGGTAGGTGACAATGTCTTTCAGTCCATAGTCGTGCCGCATCGCCCAAGAGGCTCCTCCCATGGAATCTTGAGCGACATAGATCCAATGCTCGAGTCCCTCATTTTGGTGAACGCGCACTGCCAATCGTGAACGAGGGAAGAGAAGCTCTCCTCTCCAGCTTGAACTGGGAGTGCCGATGATGATCCCGACGAAACCGACAGCGTCGATGTCTTCGCGGTCTAAATACGAGATTCCCGCAGCGATCGAAACTCGTTCCGACCACTCGTAGAAGCCGATCACCTGGGCGGGGAGTCGAAAGGCGCCACTTCCAGTATTTTCGAAATCCGTGTAAATGCCCGGAGCGATTGACCCCAGAACGGAAAATCCCTTGCCGAGTTCAACGAATGCGGTTGCCTCGACGCCGAGTTCGTACAACTCCG
This sequence comes from Planctomicrobium mucosum, assembly GCF_051466335.1. Classification (NCBI taxonomy): domain Bacteria; kingdom Pseudomonadati; phylum Planctomycetota; class Planctomycetia; order Planctomycetales; family Planctomycetaceae; genus Planctomicrobium; species Planctomicrobium mucosum. The sequence continues at coordinate 566,204 of NZ_CP195793.1, forward strand.
ACGGGACGTCAATCAGATTGAATCCCTGAACTGGAATGAAGGGTCCGTTTCTCAGTCGATCCAGTTCGAATTTTGGCGTGAGTCGGAAGTTCGGCAACCAATCAGAGACCAACTCATGCTCCAACTGGAAGGTGTTGAACGTTAACTCGCGGTCTGGTGCAGGAATCAGCGTGTAGCTGGCACGAGTCTCGCCTGAGGCAAAGAGCATCGTCGGATTGAGGGGAATAGGCTCTGAAGGCCAGCAATCTTCATCCGTAGTTGGAGGAGTTCCCACGGGAGAGAGGATTGGAGGATCGACAACTTCCGAAGCGCCGACTTCTGATTCGGAGAAGACCTGTTCAGGGGAGGGGGGGACTGCTGTAAGACCAGATTGAGAACCGGAGGTGAACAGCGGCAGATCCGGATCGTCAATTCCTGAAATGGGGCGAGTGTTTTCCGGAAGTTGAGCAATTGCGGGGAGATCCGCTGAGATTGCGAACCCCGAACTCATCAAAACGAAGAGTAACCCGATGGTCGCAGTTCGTTTGAATTGAGGTCGAAAAATCATAATTCGCGGCATCGAAGGGAGAAATGATCCTGCTTTCATATTTACGGATGAATCGTAGAGTCAATGTCGTTGGTGCGACTGCAGAATTCTTGAGATCAATACAAAGGACTTCCGCAAAACGACCGGCGGAAAGTGCTGATTCTTACCTGGATTGATCATTCCTGTCCGCCTGTGCATCATTGTGGTGTCAGACGTGAAGAATGAGACCATCGTGAACGAACTCCCCGGACAGAATGAAACTTACTCCCGCATGGGTTTGCCGCTACGAATTGCGGTAATCGGCGGAGGGATTACTGGGTTGTCCGCTGCTCATCGGCTCATCGAGCAGGCAGCAGCCCATTCCCGTAAGCTTGAGCTTACCGTCTTCGAAAAGAGCCATCGTGTTGGTGGCCTGTTTGGGTCCGAGCAAATCGGTGACTATCTCATCGAGCGCGGGGCAGATTCTTTCATCACGAACAAGCCAGCAGGTGTTCAACTTTGCAGACGGCTGGGATTGGAGGATCAGTTCATCACGACGAATGAACAGTACCGGAAATCATTGATTCTTCATCGTGGACGCCCTGTGCAGACGCCGGATGGATTCAATCTGATTGCGCCAGCGAAACTGTGGCCGATGCTGAAATCCCCATTGTTGAGCTGGGGAGGGAAATGGCGCGTGCTTCAGGAACAGTTCATCGCCAGAAAGCGTCAGGATGATGATGAGTCTCTCGCTTCATTTGTGCGAAGAAGATTTGGCAATGAGATGCTCACCAATGTTGTCCAGCCCATGGTGGGGGGGATCTACACTTCAGACCCGGAACATCTCAGCCTGAAGGCTACGCTTCCAAGATTTCTGGAGATGGAACGGAGACACGGCAGCCTGATTCGAGCAATGAAAAAGCAGGCTCGCACCAAGAAAGAAACAGAGGAGGCGAGCGGAGCCCGTTATGGCTTGTTCGTATCATTGAAAAACGGAATGCAACAACTGATCGACACGCTGGAACAACGGGTCTTGGAACACACCCAATGTCATTCCAGCCCTGAAGTGACGTCGATCGAGTTTGCTGAGCAGGTATGGAAGGTCACGACTTCCCAAGGACGGTCAAAGCAATTCGACGGGGTAGTGATTGCACTCCCTGCTCAGGTGGCTGCCAACTTGGTGTCGAGTGTCGACGCAGAGACATCACATCGGTTGAATCAGATTCATTCAGCCTCAAGTGCAATCGTCGTGACGGCACACGATCTGAAGAACATTCGTCATCCTCTTGATGCGTTTGGGATGGTGATTCCCCACGTTGAGAATCGCGATATTCTCGCGACGTCGTTTTTGAGCCGCAAATTCGATGGGAGAGCCCCTCATGGGAAGGTGATCATTCGAACGTTTGTCGGAGGGGCAATGCAGCCTGAGAAGCTCGACTGTCCTGACGACTCGCTGGTAAACACGGTAACTCGGGAGCTTCGGGAAATATTTGGCGTCAAAAAAGAGCCTAAAATTGCAGTCGTGACACGTTATCCGGGGGGAATGCCGCAGTTTACGGTAGGCCACCTCGACCGAGTCGATGCAATTCACCAGAATGCTGCCCGAATACCTAGATTGAAGTTGGCTGGGAATTACTTTTCCGGAGTCGGTGTGCCAGACTGTATTCAAAGTGGTGAACGGGCAGCGGAAGAGCTGTTCGAAATATTGTCTCAACACTAAGCATCGGGAAGGTTTGTTCTGAGAATTTAGGTCACCCGGGCGAACTCCAGACATGATTGATCGCTCCTTTTGTTACCATCGCTTGAATCCCGATGAGAATTTGTCATAACGGGGTTTACTTTACGCGGCTTCGTCTTGCGTGGTCCGGGTTTACGCTGATTTGACATAGTTGCTATTCAGCTGGGCGACACTTGGGGTCTCTCGACGCGAACCCGATTTTGAACGAAAAAGAATAAGCAGGCATCGCTGCAAAATGGCGCCAGTTTTGGCCAACACCCTGAATCATGGGCTGATCGATCTCTCTAGCTGGTTGCGAGAAAGCATCTGGACTGGGTGGCTGTTGGCGTCTCTACCTCAACTTTGCCCTACCGGAGCGACAATTCTCGCAGCAGTGATCCATACAACACTGGTGGCAGTGTTCTTTGGCTTGCCTGCGTTCGTGTTCATCTGGGCGGAACGAAAAATTGCCGGCCGCATTCAAGACCGACTCGGTCCAACTCGGACCGGAGGACGTTTTGGATGGCTGCAATCACTCGCGGACGGCGTCAAGCTGATTCAAAAGGAAGATCTCGTTCCCCAAGATGCAGATGGAATGCTCTATCGGTTGGCCCCGTATCTGGCAGTCATTGCAGCGTTCGCAGCGTTCATGTTTCTCCCTTTCAGTGAAAACTGGGTGGCAGTCACGATGGACTGCGGCCTGTTTCTCGCGCTCGCTGTCATTTCCCTGGAGGTACTTGGAATCGTTCTGGCGGGATATGCCAGCGCTTCGAAGTGGTCTCTTTTCGGCGGAATGCGACAAGCAGCCCAGATGGTAAGCTATGAGATTCCGCTCGGACTGACGGTCGTCGTCCCTGTCGTCATTGCCGGAACGATGAACCTGAACGACATCGTGGCCATGCAATCCGGAGGCTTCTGGAACTGGTTTGTTCTTCACGATCCATTCGCATTTTTGGCGTTCTTCGTATTTTTCACAGTGACGTTGGCCAGCAATAAGCGTGCTCCGTTTGACCTGGCTGAAGCAGAGAGCGAATTAGTCGGCGGCTTCCATACCGAATACTCAGGAATGCGCTGGTCCTTCTTCTTCCTCGCGGAATACGCAGCGATGTTCTTCGCTGGCATGCTCGCTGTCATCCTGTTTTTAGGAGGATGGTGGACAGGCCTTCCATTCATCGACAATTACTTCGTGGCAGTGGGAGACGGAACGACCGTTTACGGGTATCTGACACGGGTTCTTGGCCTCGTCGTGATGATGGTCAAGTCGAGCCTGCTTGTTTGCATACAGATTTGGGTTCGCTGGACGCTGCCGCGTTTGCGTATCGATCAGGTGATGACAACCTGTTTGAAGTATCTGTTGCCTATCAGCTGCTTTCTATTTCTGGGAGCAGTAATTTGGCCGCTGACCATGGCGTTAGTCTTTGGTCGCACAGCACTCTTCACTCCAATTGGTGAGCGTGTTCCGGTGTCGACACGAGTTCGCTATCACGAGGTCGAGGCATCGATGATGCCTGCGGAGAAAGACTTGGTTGGAACACTCGACGAAGCATCCAAAGACGAGGGGAACCGATAATGGAACAGGTTCTCTTCGGAATCTTTGCAGCGGGTGCCTGCGGTGGCGCATTAGGGGTCGTTCTGAGTCAGAACATCGTCCGTATGGCCTTTTACCTCGTCATCTCGCTCTGCTCGGCAGCCGGCCTGTATTTCAACTTGGGCGCTGATTTTGTGGGAGCAACCCAACTCCTCATCTATGTCGGCGGAATTGTCGTTCTGCTGATCTTCGGTGTGATGCTGACGACAAGCTCTCCACACAATTCCATGAAGAACACTCCGCTGGAAATCCTTCAGGGGGGCGTGATCGGTCTGGCACTGCTGATGGTGATTATCTCGACGGCACTTTCCGTTGACTGGTCGAAGGATCAGCAGATTCTCGCTCAGACCCTTGAAACACAAGCCGTCTCTTCCGGCGAAGGATTCAACCGGGCACAGGAAGGAAACACCTCTCGTTCCATCGGGACTGCGTTGCTCGGAATGCGATTTGATAAGGACCTGGACCTAAACGCTTCCTCGGAAAAGCCGGTCGCTGAGAAGGCTTCTGACGCCCAACCGAAGACATTGAGTTCTGGGTATTTGCTTCCGTTTGAAATCATCTCAATGCACCTATTAGTTGTTCTAATTGGGGCGAGTTACCTTGCGCGAACCAAACGGGTCAATCGGGAATCGAGACAAACCGACCCGCAAACGGCCGCTTCGACCGAACCCCGACGTTGAGAAGGTGAAGGAGTCATTGTGCAAGAACATGTTGGACTCAATGCATACCTGGCAGTGGCAGCTGTGCTGTTTCTATGCGGTGTTGTCTGCATGGCAACGAAGCGGAACGCGATTGGCGTCCTCATGGGAGTTGAGTTGGTGCTAAACGGTGCGAGCATCAATTTGGTAGCGTTTTCGAAGTTCGGGCTCTTGGGGATCGACGGACAGATCATGGCACTCTTTGTCATCGTTCTCGCTGCGTCCGAAGCAGCAGTCGCACTCGCCATTGCCCTGAACTTCTACAACAACCATCTCACGATTGATGTGAATCAAGCGAACGATCTGAAGAACTAAGCAACTGCAGCAAATCAAACCACGAAGCTCAGAAAAGAACGTACCAGAGAACAATGTCTCCCGAAGCCTACCAGATTGGGATTACGCTCAAGTGGCTGTTGACAGCCGCCTGGTTGCTGCCGCTTATTGGTTTCGTCGTTGGAATTTTCAGTGGCTATTGGTGCAAAAGAACAAGCAAACTTCCCGCGTATGTTGCCGTTGGATGCATCGCAACAAGCTGCGTGCTGAGTGTCGTCGCCCTGGGGATTTGGAGCGGTGCAACGAGAGAAGTCACCGTTGCAGATCACGCAAATGAGCTTCACGCAATTCCGGCATCAGGCGACCAGGAGACTTCAGACCACCCGGATGAAATTGCTCCCAACAATCCACTCAAAGCTGCATTCACCGGCACGTTCTATCGAATCGCTCGTTTTGGAAGCAGCGAGGTGTCACTCGACTACTACATCGACGGTCTGACGATCGTCATGTTCGTCATGATCACCTTGATCGCAGGGTGCATCCATGTCTACTCTCTCGCGTACATGAATGACGAACTGACGGACCGATACGAAGATCACGAGGTTCATCTCGATGATCATCGTCATCTGGTTCGACAGGGGAGATTTGCCCGCTTCTTCGCGTTTCTGTCGCTGTTTTCGTTCTCCATGCTGGGACTCATCCTCGCGGGGAATATCTTTCAGGTGTTCATTTTCTGGGAACTGGTCGGGATCTGCAGCTACTTCCTGATCGGGTTTTATGTCGAACGAAAATCGGCCAGTACAGCAGCCAACAAAGCATTCATCATGAACCGTATCGGGGACTTTGGGTTCCTGATTGGACTGATGATTCTTTGGACGTCGTTTGGTGTCTTTCATTTCGCAGAGACCAATCCAGAATCGACTCGTCCCCCTGGACTGTTTCAAAAGGTTCGCAGCGAGACTGGCGAATTGACCACCATCGGTGAGTCACATGAGAAAGTGATCCAGATTCAATCGCACGGCGGCGCTCCGGTATCGACGCTCCCTTACTGGCTGCTCACCGCGGCGGGCTTGGGGATCTTCGCTGGCTGCGTGGGGAAGAGTGCTCAGTTTCCATTGCAAACATGGCTGCCTGATGCGATGGAAGGACCAACTCCGGTTTCTGCACTCGTCCATTCAGCGACAATGGTGGCAGCGGGAGTTTATCTGGTCGGTCGTTTCTATCCGCTGTTCACCCCGGAAGCACTCCTCGTGATTGCTTACGTCGGCTGCGTCACGCTATTCATCGGGGCAACGATCGCTGTTGTCGCCACCGACATTAAGAGGGTGCTCGCATATTCCACAATGAGCCAACTCGGCTACATGATGCTCGCTCTGGGAATTGGCGGATGGATGGCGGGCTTATTCCACCTCGTCACCCACGCGTTCTTCAAGTCACTGCTGTTCCTCTGCTCGGGAAGTGTGATCCGAGCCTGCCATCACGAGCAGGACATGACCCGTATGGGGGGGCTGGCAAGAAAGATGCCCATTACCTGTTGGACGATGTTTATCGGAGTGGTCGCCATCTGTGGACTTGCTGTTCCACTGCTGCCGGAACTTCCGTTGATTGGGAAGCTCGCGTTCTCTGGCTATCACTCAAAAGATTCGATACTCGCCTCGTCACTGGCGTTCACTTCAATCAATCCCCGGCATTCGCTGCTGTTCCTGGTCCCATTGGCAACAGCAGGAATTACCGCGTTTTACATGTTCCGCATGTGGTTCATGACGTTCTTCGGAACACCCAAAGTCGCAACGATTGCGGAGCACGCATCCGAATCTCCCCGACTCATGACCGTTCCATTGATTGTGCTCGCATTTTTCGCGGTAACGATCGGGTTTCGAGGAGAAAATGGACCACTCGTTCAGCTATTGAACACTTCGGAGCCCGCACATGTCGCTCCAGGATTCACTGCGGAACTGGGGCTGGTTCAGTTCCCTGACCATGCACAAATCCATGAACATCACCTTCAAGCGGGAGCATCCGCTTTAAGTGCTGCCTTCGGGGGAACGATCCTCGCTTACCTGTTCTACTGCGTTGGGTGGATTGATCCGCAACTCATTCGACGTCAGTTCGCCACAGCGCATCGTTTTCTGGTCAACGCATGGAACTTCGATGAACTTTACGCGGTTGTCTTTGTGAAGCCGGTGGAAGTGATCTCGAATTGGTGTGCCACGTTCGATCGCGTTGTAATTGACTCAATCGGGGGAATACTCACGACAGTCGTCCTGTTCGCCTCCCGCTGGGACCGCGTGTTTGATGAGGTTGTTGTCGACCGGTTCGTCAACTGGATCGGAAGTACAACGGTTCAGATTGGGAGCTCATTCCGCATGCTTCAGACAGGCAACATACGACAATATTTGATGTTCATCGCAGTGAGTGTGGTTTCGCTGTTCATTCTTCTTTTCATCTTTATTCCTGGCCGTTGATGGCGGGGACCCCAAACTCATTTTGCGTTCTGAACCTGGAATTTCACTTTTTCAACAGTTACGTCATCCGCCATGTCTAATCCCGGTGCCCTGCTCACATTGACGATCTTCCTTCCGGCGATCGGAGCATTGCTGCTCGCTGCATTCGACAAGAAAGCGGTCGATGCCATGCGAAAGTTCGCATTCAGCATCACGCTGGTCACGTTCGGACTGACACTGGTGATGTGGCAGCAATTCGACACGTCAATTGGCTCGATGCAGATGCAGGGATCGGTGCCATGGGTCCCCACTTGGAATATTAATTTTCAATTGGGAGTTGATGGTCTTTCGTTGCCTCTGATTATTCTGACGGCTTTTGTCTTCGCGCTTTCCGCGTTGGCTTCGTGGAACATTCAGGAGAAGGTGAAGGGCTACCTGATTCTGTTTCTGCTGCTTGAGACCGGAGTTCTCGGCGTCTTCATGGCGCTCGACTTTTTCCTGTTTTACGTGTTCTGGGAAGTGATGCTGCTGCCGATGTATTTCCTGATCGGGATTTGGGGAGGTCCGCGAAAAGAATACGCTGCGATCAAATTCTTCCTGTACACGCTCTTTGGTGGAGCACTCATGCTGATTGCGATGTTGATGTTCTACTTCAACAGTGCGCAGTCGTCGGTGACCGATTACCAAGGGGTGTTCGATATTTTGAAACTCGCGAAGGTCGCGGAAGCAGGGGACTTCAGTCCAAACTTACAAATTGCCGCCTTCTGGCTGTTGCTGATCGGCTTTGCCATCAAACTTCCATCCTTCCCGTTCCATACGTGGCTCCCTGATGCCCACGTGGAGGCTCCAACCCCGATCTCCATGATTCTGGCGGGTGTTTTATTGAAACTGGGCGGATATGGGATTATTCGAATCGCAATGCCGCTATGCCCTTACGGCACCCAGTACGCAGCCTATGCTTTGGTCGCAATTGGAACATTCAGCATCATTTACGGTGCTTTCGCTGCGATGGCTCAGACCGACTTCAAACGACTGGTTGCTTACAGTTCGATCAGCCATATGGGCTACGTCCTCGTTGGTCTGGCAGTCTGGAAGATCAACGAATCAGGAGTGACAACCGGTGCGTCGTTCTGGCAAATGGGTTTGACAGGGGCAATGTTCCAGATGATTGGCCACGGCGTTTCGTCAGCTGGAATGTTCTTCTTGGTGGGTGTGATTTACGATCGCGTTCATCATCGCAATCTGAACCAGTTCGGCGGGCTGATGCAGACAATGCCGCTTTACAGCGCGCTCGCGTTCATCATCTTCTTCGCTGGCCTCGGGCTTCCGGGACTGTGCGGATTTATCGGCGAGGCGTTCGTCGTCATCAGCATGTGGAACTTCAGTCCGGTGCTCGCGGTGATTGCAGCCTTCGGTGTGGTGCTCACTGCCATCTACATTTTATGGACCATCCAGCGAGTTTATCTCGGACCGGAATACAAAGGTCCGCATCCTGAAGCGTTGAGCGATCTGAGCCGTCGGGAGACGTTTATTGCGGGAACCGTCTGCGTGTTTGCTGTCGTGCTTGGAGTGTTTCCTTACACGATGATTGGGCTGATGGAACCATCTGTCGCTCATTTCACACAACAGATGTCCTCCGGCTATTCCGCCGTGCATGACACCTCCAATGTTATTGAAACGATTAGCGAATAGAACTTCCATTCTCTTCGAAACCACGAGGTTCGAAGCATTCAGTCAGATTGAAATCGTCCGATGTCCGTCAATCAAATCCTGACTCAGCTACTGAGCTACGAACTTCCTCGTTCGCTGGAAATTTTCGCGCCGGAGCTGGTGTTGTGCGTCACGATCATCCTGCTTCTCCTCGCGAGAATGACAGGGTGGGATCGACGTATTTCAGTGCAGACGCTGGCGTTGATTGGCGCATCGTTCGTCTTCCTTGGTGTGTTCGCACAGTTCATGTATTTGAGATCCGGCGAAGCAACTGGATTGATGAACGACCTCTTCGAACTCTGGGGTGTCTCCGCCGCAGGAACAGGCACACCAGGCCCCTATTTCACAGGGTTATTGAAGCACGATGCCTTCGCTGTCTTTTTCCGTCTGGGTCTGAGTCTGGTCACGATCCTCATTATCGCATTGACGGTTCTCACCGGGATTCCAGACCGTGAAGACAGTCAGGATTTCTACACGCTCCTGCTCGGAGCGACATTAGGAATGATGCTGGCTTCAGGTGCGAATCATCTTTTAACGCTCTTCCTGTCCATCGAGATGATGAGTGTTCCCAGTTACATGCTCGTCGGTTTCCAAAAAGGGAAAAGACAAGCGAGCGAAGCGGCCCTCAAGTATGTGGTGTATGGGGGCGGGGCAGCGGGGGTCATGCTGTATGGGATCACACTCCTGGCGGGCATCACCGGAACTGCGTCGATTGATGAACTGGCTCAGCGGCTTTCCATCGTCATGCAGGATGGAGCCTTAATGCAGACGAACGCAACATCGCTCACCATCATGTTTGCGACGCTGCTGATCCTTGTCGGATTCGCATTCAAGCTCTCGCTGGTCCCTTTCCATTTCTGGGCACCTGATGCCTTCGAAGGGGCTTGTTCGGAAATTTGTGCGTACTTGTCCGTCGCGTCGAAGGCTGCTGCTTTTGCTCTTCTGATCCGGTTTTTGATGGCGATGCAAGGAACATCTGATTTGCTGGGGCAACTCAGTTTAACAATGGGATTAGGCCTTGGACTGGTGGCAATCGTAACGACCACCTACGGCAATCTGGCTGCTTACATGCAGACCAACCTGAAGCGAATGCTCGCTTATTCCACCATTGCCCACGCCGGCTATATGGCGATGGCAGTCGCAGCAATCCTCGTGCTGTTGAATCCTCCTGAAGGCCGGGCAGATCAAACCACGTACGATGCAGTTCGCGGAATCGAAGGGGTCATTTACTATCTCGCAGTCTACATCTTCATGAACATTGGGGCGTTTGCTTGCATCGCATTTATCCGAAATGAAACGTTCAGTGAAGAGATCGACGCATACCGCGGTCTGGCGAAAAGCGGAGGATCCGCGATGTTCCTCAGCGTCTGTCTGGCGGTTTGTTTCATCAGTCTGATTGGAATCCCTCCGATGGGGGGATTCTTCGGAAAGCTCGCTGTGTTTCGAGCAGCGTACAGTGCGGGAACCTGCCATTGGTTTCTCTGGATCGTCCTCGCAGTGGGAGTGATCAACACGGTTGTGAGCGTGTTTTATTACATGAAGGTTCTGAAAGTCATCTTTATGCAGGAACCTGACAAAGCTCATCGGCATCGGGAAATCCCGTCCGCAGCAGTCTGGATTTTGGGGATGATGACACTCCCTGTCATTCTGCTGGGAGCATCCCCGCTAATGGCATCGCTCAGCGAAACGGCGATCTATGTCGCCTTATCGTTGTTCCCGTAACGGATCGTCCCAGCGAGCCACGCCTTCAAATCCTGACTTCATACGTCTTCAAATCCTGACTTCATACGTCGGCCATTGGCTCGAAGTCATTCGCACATCCGACATCCATAGATCGACAAAAATGTTTATCGATACACACGCCCATCTCGATGCACAGGCCTTCGAAACCGATCTCGAAGAAGTGCTCGACAATGCTCGACAGCACAAGCTGGAAGCGATTTTGACGATTGGCGTCACGGCAGCGACGAGTGTCGCAGCATTGAATCTGGCAAAAAAATATTCACAACTGCACGCCGTCGTCGGAATACAGCCAAACTACGTCGCCGAAGCAGGGCCCGAAGATTTCGACCTTGTGGTTGAAATGGTATCAGATCCACACGTCGTCGCCATCGGTGAGACGGGGCTCGATCGTTACTGGGATTCTGCACCGATTGAGTTACAGCAAGAGTTTTTCCGGAAACACATCGAACTCTCACAGCGAGTTCAGAAGCCATTCATCGTTCATAATCGCGAAGCGGATGCCGACGTCGTCGCACTGATGCAAGAAGTTGCCGCAGGTCGTCCGTTAGTTGGCGTGATGCACTCATTCTGCGGAGACGCTGCGACAGCGGAAGCCTGCCTCGAGCTTGGGCTTCATATCTCCTTTGCAGGGATGCTGACGTTCAAAAGCAATCAGCAATTACGGGATGTCGCGAAGCTGATTCCGTTGGAGCGTCTGCTGATCGAAACCGATTCGCCATACCTTGCTCCAGTGCCAATGCGCGGAAAACGGAACGAGCCAAGTTACGTTGTCCACACCGCTCAATGCCTAGCCAATCTTCACGAAATGCCCCTTGAGGAAATGGCCACCCTGACCACAGCAAACGCCAAGCGACTCTTTCGTATCTAGTTCGCCTCTCAGGAGAGATTGGCGTTCCGGCGGCGACCAACGCAGGGTTTGAGTGAGTATTTGCCGCCATTCGCCGCTGCACACCCCTGAGCCAAAGGCTAGAAGTTACCCGTCAAGATTCGGTAAGGATGGTTCGCCCCGATTTGCCCCAGGTAGTAACTGATGTAGTAGAAGTACGCCGGGACGACAAAAACGAAGCTGTCGAGCTGTTGGAAATATTGCAACTTCGTTGACGCTGGAGTGCTGGTCGATGCCGCCCCGCTTCGAATCGAACCGAGGACAATGTGGCCAAGCAATGCCAGGAAGCTGATTCCAAATCCCATGGGAATGAGCGTTTCCATCTGATCAAGCATGCTTGGCTTGAACGCATAACGCCCGATTCCAATTGTTGCGAGTGGAGTAAAGACAAACGAGAACATCACCCCCGCATAAGTTCGCCGAGGGAGTGTGTTCGGAAGAAATTCCCTCCCTGCAATTAATCGGTCCCCGCAGACTGTAAAGAAGTGGTTCATTCCAGTCAGCAGCAGAGGGAAGAGGGTGAGCTGACGATAGGCCAATGCATTTGAGAGATATGCCAGATGCAGAAGGCTGAAGCCGAAGCAGGCATATCCCGCAATACTCAGGGAAATTCGAAGTGGGTACCCCTCTGGACGATCCTGAGGAATCGTGCTCACCATGATCAGGATCATCGAGATCGGGGCACTCAACAGGAACCAGTCCATTCTGTTGTCGATGACGCAGTAGGCGGTGATCGCTGCCCCGAGAGCGACAGCCAGACTGATGACTCGTTCGCGGATCAACCCGGTCGCCTTGGCGAACTCATAAAATCCAAATAGACCAATCAGAAATGTCGCCAGGACCAGTGCTGCTCTTCCGAGATAAATCGGAACAATGGCGACGAACGCGAGAAGAACCCATTTGCGCCATCCGAGAAAGAGTTCTTTCTTCGTCTCTTCGGAATACGACTTCGATAATGTGATGGCAATGAGAACCAGAAAAACCAACGCCAGAACGCCCGCCGCGATAGCGGTCATGACGAGCGTCATGAAATCGGAAAGCGAAGAATTGACGTCAAAGTAGTACTGACGAATTCGGTCATTCATTGAGTGGTGACCTGAAAATCAAGAGCGATCAGCCCTTGTTAAACCAGCAGAGCGGTCGTTCAGATTTCTCCGAACGACGACACGCTGAGTAGTGATGGGGAAACGAAACACGAGTGTTCAATGAAGCGATGAGATGTGAATAAGGATCTCTGGATCAGAATGTCCGAGAGTGAACGCGGTCATTTGAAGAAATGAGAGAAAGCAAATTCAAAATCGCTCCATCGAGATGAATCTGATGCAATGCCGCCCGCTCAACTGATTCATCGCCATTTCAGAAACAATTTCCCGAGAGTTTCGATTTTGAACGGCAGGAAATGCATGAGTCGCATCATGCTGTTCAGAACATCCAGAAAATAAAGATCAGTCCGACAGCGGATTTCCCGGTCGATCCACCTGAGACCTGAGAAATCGACCGTTGGACTGACAGAACAACGAAGCCTGAGAAACTAGGAAAGAAGTCCTCTTCAACAAAACTCTTTCGATTGCAACAACTACTCCGGCTGAGTCGAGACGGCGGTTACAGCGATGAGATCTGCAATTCCGGGGGACTGCTGCCACCCGGCGTTGATTCGCTCAACGAGTTCTGACCAAGGACGAACGCCGCTCGTCGCGTCTGCTGCTTCCACGCTGGCGGCGCCGACAGCAACGGCGCTTTGCAGCACGTTCTCAAGCGTTTCGCCTCGAACAAACGCTGCGAGCAAACCGGCGATGGTGCAATCACCCGATCCCGTCGTACCGACGACATTCGCCTGGAAGCAGGGGGAGTACAGCGAACGGCCCACATAGTCATCGATGTTCAGAGGTCGCGATTTCCCCATTTGTTCAAGACGGTCTCGATTCGGTGAAGTCCGAATGAAAAGCCCCTGATGACCGAGTTTGAGAGCGGTTATTGCTGCTCCCATTTCAAGACATCGAGTCGACAGGCTTTCGACAATCTCACGGGTGACATGTCGGGCGGGGTCAAAACCGCCCGACCGTTCAGCCGCATCGTAAGTTGGTCGATCGAGCATAAAGAGCAATTCATCAATGCTCGGGCAGAAGATGTCGACGAAAGGAAGTACCCCCTTCAGAATTCCCTCCCAGTCCATCTTCCCCGGGGCTGTATTCGGATCGACCATGCACAGGTCGAGAGAAGTGGTCAATCCCGCCTGTTTCACTTTTTCGAAGAGACTTCGAAGCTCACGCCCGTTGTTTTCGTGAATCGTCCGCATCAAGGGTGGGTAACCGACGTGAAACAGTCGGGCCCCTTCAATCGCGTCCAGACGCACGTCGCTTGCCTGAAAGGTGTCGTTTGCGCCGGGGCAGTGCAGGAACGTGCGATCCACTCCGGGAGGATTAATGACGATCGAATAGCTGGTCACTTCTCCAGGGACGCAAACCATCCCGTCTGCAAGGCCAGATCCTTGAGTGTTGAGGAGTCGAATAATCTCTTCCCCAAACAGGTCGTCCCCGACTTTCCCAAGCAGTCGAACCGGAGTTCCCAAACGATGCAGCGCCAATCCAGTATTGGAAACGGCACCTCCAGTCGCGCGAACAGCGTGACCGACATGAATCAGATGTCCTGGACGGAATGACGGGGCATCCCCTCCGTCCCGATGCTCGAATGTTGGAATGACATCCAGACAAACGTGTCCTGCGACAACAATCTCACAAGGCTTCCCAGTCACGAGCGTTCCTCACCAGGCAAATTTAAAAATCGGTCCCGCACTACGGAGATCAGCCGAAGGCAATCATGTCGAGTGAGACATCTTCTTCGGAATCGCACTCTCTGCATTCTCTGATACTCAAGTTGATGCAGCGAGAGTGAATCACAGGGATACACCTGAAACACACCCGCGCTCGCTTCTGACATCAATCTTCTTCTGAAGCACCGTGACCGTTCTAGTATTGAATCGTCACGGTGGAGCACTCTGCTTGAGATTTGAGAGCAGCCGTGAAGATCGAATGGGTTTTCTTTGCTTCTTCAGGAGTTGCACAGAAGAGTGGCTGCTTCATGCCGTCACGACCATTTGCAAGTTCGTCACAGAAAGCAGCCCACATCTGCAGAATGGAGTCGCTGAACCCAAACTCAAAGATCCCCCCGGTAATCACAGGGTAAGCCGATTTGTACGGAGCATCGACAACCTGCCATGCTTGCTGACTGCCACTGATGTAAGCCATTGATGCAAGTTCTTTAGGTTGCTTGGTACTGAAACAGGCGCTGAATTCCGTTCCATACACGTTCAGGAACCATGTATTCGCATGCCCCGGTGCGATACGCTTGGTGGAAATCGTCATCGGGAATTCCTGATCTGCGGTCTGCACTTCGCAAGCGAGCGTCGCATTATCCCATGTCTCGCAAGGCACCAACTTGCCAGAAGCATCTGGACGCTCTTTGACGACGTTCGACAGCAATGCGCGAACATTCTTTGGCTCCCAGCCGGATCGCAACGGGATGTGCAGGGCATGCATCCCAAGGTCTCCCATGCAGCCATACTCACCGTTGACAGCAATCATGCGTTTCCAGTTGATCGTCTTGTTCGGATCGAGATCGCTGGAGTGCCAGAAACCCGCGTCAACTTCGATGATCTTTCCGAAGCGACCTTCACGAATCCATTGTGTCAGCTGGTAAGCTCCCGGGTAGAATGGAATCTCAGAAGAGCAGCGGACGAGTACTTGCGGGTTCTCTTGAATTGCCGCGAGGATCTGATCATTCGCAGCTTGATCGATTCCGAAGGGCTTCTCACCGAGCAGATGTTTCCCTGCCTTGATAATGTCGCAGTAAATCTGCGCGTGCAGATTGTGTGGAACCGCGCAGTAGATGGCATCGATTTCTGGATCGACGAGTAGTTCGCGGTAGTCTTTTGTCACCTTCTGAACAGTCGGAACACGATCGGCAAACCACGCAGCAGCTTGATCGCTGGGATCACAAACTGCAGTAATCGCCGGGTCGACATCCGTTTCGGAAAGGTGGCACCAACGTCCGAGGGCGGAAGCGAATTCCTTCCCCATCAAACCACAACCAATCACAGCAAAGCGAATTTTACGACGTGAACTCATAGTGGATATTTTCGGCTGAAAGAACTCATTCCTTCGGGCTTCAAAAGGAATGAGAAATATTGAATTGGAAATAAACCTCGGCAGGCAACATGAAAACGCTGGCGACTTGAAATTGAATGCCAGCGTTTACTTATTGATTTGACCAGCAATGAATTACTTGATCAGCTTCGCGGCATCTGCAGCGCTGACGCCGTCGTGAACAACAGCCATCAACGCACGGGTGATTCCCGCTGGATTGGCGTGCTGGACAACGTTTCGGCCGTACACAATCCCTGCTGCTCCCTGCTTGAGCACTTCTTCGGTGCGTGCGAGGAGTTCTTCGTCTCCCACTTTTCCGCCGCCACGTACCAAAACAGGAATGTTGCCAGCAATCTGGACAACCTTGTGGTAATCCGTGGCGTTATCGGTTGGGTCAGCCTTGATGATGTCTGCACCGAGCTCAACAGCTTGTCGAACGAGTGGAACGATCTTATCGACATCACCGTCAACCATGTATCCACCAGCGACCGAGTTGGACTGGAAGACGAGTGGTTCGATCATCAGCGGCATCCCATAAGCCTCGCATTCAGGCTTAATCTTCAGAATGTTCTGAATGCACTGATCGGTGACTTCAGGTTCATCTGGAATGCGGAACAGGTTGACCACAACGCATGTCGCATCCAAACGAACAGCCTGAATCACAGGTTGCTCGATCATGCGGCTGAACAGGCTGCGAGGAAGATCCTTTCCGTACACGTTTGCAATATCGGTACGCAGCACGAGGGAAGGCTTTTCGCGTCCGGGAATCGATTGCAGGATCGGAGCCTGGCCGATTGTCAGCTGAATCGCATCTGGAGCAGCGTCAACAAGCACTTTGACAGCTTGATTGACATCTTCCAAACCTGCGAGGAATGGGAGTTCATTGAAAAATCCGTGATCGATAGCAACATCGAAGCAACGGCCGGATTTTGCATTGAACAGGCGGTTTAAACGAGCAGATTTCATGGAAGGGCTTTCAAGGAGATCAGGTTGATTGAGCAATAACGACTTTTGTCCCCTGAGCGCTCAACGCACGGGACGAAGCTTTTGAGAGTGGTTGATTCGTGACAAACGTTTGAATTTCGTTCCAGTGTGCGAACGTCACCGTGGATGGCTCATCCCATTTCCTGGCGTCTGCGACAACAACAATCTGATCGCTGTTCTGGATGATGGCTTGCTTCATCGTGGCTTCCGAAAGCTCAGTGGTGCTGATTCCTTTGGTAGGGCTCAGGCCAGAGGCTCCGAGGAAGGCCATATTGCAGTTCAGGCGTTCGATCCACGCCAGTCCGAGTCCGCCGACGAGTGCCTGACTGACGGGTCGGTACTCTCCGCCAATGCAGTTGACTCGCGCAGCGCAGTCACCGACTTCGATCAGCAGGCGAACCGAATGTGTATAGATCCTCAGATCCGGACGAGCCGAGAGCTGAAGGGCGACTTCGACACAAGTGGTTCCAGCGTCGATAAAGACAACGCTGTCAGCGGGAACGAGGGCAGCAGCGGCTTTGGCGATCTGCTTCTTTGCGAGGATCGCCTGATTCCCGCGGCGATCGTATGAGGGCTCCCCACGAAGAGAGTCGCGGTGAACAACTCCTCCATGCACTCGGAGCAGTGCTTCCCGTTCCTCCAGTTCAACGAGATCGCGACGTAATGTTGAGCGAGAGATCCCGAGCGCATCCTGTAACTCAGTGACGCTGCTGCTTGGATGCTTCTGGAGATAGTCGAGAATGCGGCTATGCCGCTCGTGGACGAACATGAACAGATTTGAGCAAAATGTCCATTTCTGTTCAACCTAGGTTGAAAGAGGAATTCGTTGACCCAAGAGTTCAACTGCCCCCGCAACGAGCCATTCGCCAACACTTATTGGACTGTTCTCCAGAGATTCGCGGCGAGGTGTGGACTTGGACTTCTTTCCGGTAGGTTGAAACGCAGTTTTTAGACGAACCCAGCTTGCGGACGTTTTTCCGGAATTGCTTATCGTGCGTGGGTTTATCCAAAAGGGACGTCACCGCTGGGAGGCCTGACAAGGGCAGGAAAGTCCTGACCATTCACCGATGCATCGTTGTCGCTGTAAGTTTTGATTCGAGAAAGAGTTCTTATCACAACGGCCGGATCGAATCCGGAACTCTCTCTTGGCTATTCCTACTTGAATGCGAAGCTTCTGCTTTTTACGATTTCCACGGAAGTACATGGTGACGGGAGTGCAGCGAGGTAGGGCACACATCGGTGCGACCCACTGCAACAGATCTGAATTCGATTTCCGTGTTCAGATTGAAAGCGAGTTATTCCGAGCCCCGAAGCATCGGATCAATTTGCGACCGCTATGGATGGCTTCTCTAAAATTATGTGCGAGTGCTCGCACGAGTCTTACAACAGGGATCAAGAATAATGAGAGTTGCCTGCCTTACCGGTGGTGGAGATTGTCCCGGCCTGAATGCCGTGATCCGAGGAGTTGTTCGTACAATCGCCAACGCTGGCGGTGAGACCATTGGTCTTCTTGAAGGCTGGCGTGGAGCGATCGAAGGGAACTTCACTCCACTCGATCCCCAGAAGACTGACGAAATCCTCCCATTGGGTGGAACAATCCTCGGTTCATCACGAACAAACCCGTTCAAAGATGAATCTCAGGTGACACGAATCGTTGAGACCTTCCACAAGCTGAAGCTCGACGCACTCGTTGCCATCGGTGGTGACGATACACTGGGCGTGGCGAGCAAACTCTACAGCCAGCACGGACTGCCAACGATCGGTTGCCCAAAGACAATCGATAACGACTTGAGCAGCACCGACTACACATTCGGTTTCGACACCTGCCTGAATATCGTCACAGAAGCGATTGACCGTCTTCGCACAACAGCAGAATCACACCGCCGCGTGATCGTTGTTGAAGTGATGGGGCGTCATGCTGGCTGGATCACCTGCTTTGCAGGGATTGCCAGCGGCGCTGACGCGATTCTCGTTCCAGAACAGCCAAGCGATCTCAACGAGATTTGCGAGCGACTCAAAGCACGACGAGCAGCAGGCAAGAAGTACGGCATCGTTGTTGTGAGCGAAGGTGCTCAGCTGACCGGTCAGGATCTCATCACCAAAGATGCTGAAGTTGACGACTTTGGCCACGTGAAGCTCGGTGGAATCGGTTCTCGCGTCGCGAAGATCATCGAGAAGGGAACTGGCATCGAAACACGCGACGTCGTTCTGGGTCACCTGCAACGCGGCGGTTCACCAAGTGCCTACGACCGTGTTCTCGGAACACGACTGGGGATTCACGCTGGTCGCCTCGTGATCAACAAAGACTTCGGCAAAATGGTTGCTCTGCGTGGATTGCACATCGTTGCTGCTCCTCTCGCAGAAGCAGTTGGAACAATGCGAACTCTCTACCCTGAGTTCATGGATGAAGCTGGTGAGTTCCTGAAGTAGGAACTGTGCACCGTTCACAAAAAGATAAAAGCCATGCAGAATATGCATGGCTTTTATCTTGGCATGATCTGAATCTGAACTTTTTTGAGATTTCGTCTGACAAAACAGAATGCTTATTGTAAGATGATTCTCTAGTCTAAATAACTCTCGCAATTTCTCCCGAGTAGTTCACAATCACATCTGGTTGAATTTCCGTCCGATATCGCGATGCTCACAATCGCAAGTTGTGTTCGCAACTTTCGATAACGTGCGATTCCACAACTTTGCGTTAAGCGACAAAATGCTCACTACTATCCCTCGCGTGAAACTTCGTGAAGTCGTCGCTGAACAAGTGAAGGCTTACATCGTTGAGCAGAATCTCAAACCTGGAGATCGGCTCCCAACTGAAACGGAGTTAGCAAAGCAGTTTGGAGTGAGCCGCCTCAGCCTTCGAGAAGCGACCAAATCGCTCGAGTATCTTGGGATACTGGAATCTCGGCCTCGACGGGGACTGACCGTCGGCACAATGAACATGGAGAAGGTTGTCGCGCACCTCGGATTTCATCCGGCTCTTCAGGACGTTTCACCTGACCAGCTGATTGGCACCCGGGTTGTCATTGAAACGGGAGTCATGCCGTTCGTTGCACAACGAATCCTGGAGAAGCCAGAACTGTACGATGAGCTGAACGCCATCAACGACAAATTGCGGAAGGCGAAAAGTCTGCCTCAATGGATTGGTCTCGACATCGAGTTCCACCGAGCAATCATCAACGCCAGCGGATTAACACCACTGACCCCGTTCACCGACATCATCGCGGTCTTCTTCGGACAGTTTCGCGAGAGCGTGAAAAAAGGGGATTGGACACTCGGACTCGAAGATCACCAAAAGATCATCGATGCACTCAAGGCTCAGCAGCCCGATTTGGCTGCGAAGATCATGGCGAGCCACATCGGGTTTCACCGAGAACAGCAGCGGTAGAGTTCGGTAACTAATAGCGTGTGTGACCATCGGTTCACTGCCACCGCCGAACTTCAACCGAAGTCGGTGTTCCGGCAGTGATCAACCCTGCTGGTCATAGCCGACAACAACAGCCTGCCACGACGCTCTCAAAACTGAAATCTGTTAGAAAACCGCTGACGAAATGCTGGTCATCAGCCAGTTGTTGATCAACTCAGCGGCTGGCTGGTTGTTTTTGGCAACGGTGACGTTCATTCCTGATTCACTCATCGCATCGATGGCAGCTGGTACTTCACCCGCATCACCATCCATGGCAGGGTTCAACAGTAGGACGCGCCCGCGTCCGAAGTCTGCGATTTGCGGAATAACTCGTGTCCACCAGGCGGGCAGGTCGTGGCAAATCACCCCGGCAAAGTCGACTTCGTGTTCATCGGAACGGAGTTGATTCAGCAGGAACTGTTGCAGAGCCGCCACTGCGCCGCTTCCCTCACCCATGAGGTAAATTCGCTCAGCGTGGACATTCCAGTTCTCTTCAACAGCCGCGACGGAATCATTGAGAACAGCTGCCGTCGCATCAGGACGCTGGCCTCGCCATCGATACTGACCTGGCATCTGGCTTTGAGCAGGAAACGGTGCTCGAAGTCCGACAGCAAGATAGTTCTGATCGCTGATCGAAGGGAACCACTTCCAAAGGTCCTGCTCAGATCGGCTGTCATCGTGCATATAGCAGACGAGCGGATAGTCGTAAGTGGGTGCCCATGCTTCAGGCACAAAGAATGGAACGCCTGACATCCATGGATGCTGCATGGAAACAGAGCGTGTCGAGTCATCGAATACGCTGCTTCCGTCGCCATTCACATACCCATTCCAGTTATCTAAACCGGGGTGATACGAGCGTTGCCACATGGGAAGTTCTCCGTAACTTCAAACCAGCCGTTGGAGGGCCAATTCGTGTCTATTTGATCTCTAAGGACTTTCAGTCGACTGAACTTGGTAAGAGATCAGTGATGAACATCTCTGTCTGCATCCGTGCGCCAGGGCAAGCTGTCGCCTTTAATTCACCATGTCGCAATACCTGATCGTTGGAGATCTGAAAGTGCTGCTGCAATCTCAGAATCAGTTCTTGCGCTGTCTGAACTTGCCGACGAGTGGGAGCCTGTTTTTCAAAATCCCCAATCAGACAAATTCCAATACCGTACTCATTAAACTGTTGGACGCCTGCGTGGGCTCCATTTTGCTGCTCTGTCCAGCGAAAGGTTGATTGGAGTTCTCCGTCGCCCATTCCCTGGCCATTTCCAATAACAAAGTGATATCCAATTCCTCGCCAAGGATTTCCATCAGCATCTTTTCGTCTCAGGTGTTCTTCGTGAATCTGTTTCACGCTCCCTGAAGCTGATGCCGAGTGATGCAGGACGATGAATTTCCACGGCCGCAAGTCCACGTCTTCACGAGTCGCCGTGACCAACTCAATTTTCGATGGCTGTTCAGTGACAGTTTCGAATCTTGATTTTTGAACGGCCACGACACTGGGCGGCGATCCCCAACAAATTGAACTTCCGATTGCGAACACCACCAGCACGGGACGAATGCTCATGCAGATCTGAATGCAAGGAATTGGAAGGATCATCGAGATGGAGGACGGACCAGTTTGCAATGGATGTGAAAGGCAAGATACTGCGGGTAGGAGTCTCGAATCCCGGGGAAATCCCGGAATGTGCGGGGTTGTAAATCGCCTTGGCTCGGAGTGTCAACGTGTGTTCCTCGCATCCGCGTGAAACTCAATGGGAAGCGGCAAGCATTGCAGATAGATTGCGTTTGGTTGATCGATCGTCTTGGTACATTTCAGGCAGCATCACCCCCATCTCGCGAGAAGACTCACCATCCGTAACCTCTCCCCTAACAACAGGATGCATTGACAAAAACGCGACCGAGGCACCAAACTGCACGTTGCCGAAATGCAGCGAGACGACAACACCCATTGAACGCACCAACTTTTCAGCAGAAACCTGTTTTTGGCGAACTTGACCGTGAGAAAACGCTCCAGCTTCTTCGACCCTCGAACCGGCGCGAAAGCTTTCAAGTGCCATCGGTTCCTGATCTCAGGTCAGGAGCATCAGCCAGCAAGATCGAACACGTTTTCAATTTACTGGATTGAGAAAGGGGATGGTCGGTTCTGGGCGGATGCAGCCTGTCATCCATTTCAGGCGAACCAACTCTTGTTCATGCGACCATATCAGCGGGTCCGTTTCGAATTGAACAACGAGGTTCAAGGAGTCCTGATTCAGTTTCACGCGAATTTTCTCTGTGTCGAAACGTTCCATCATGAGACAGGTTGCAGCGGGCCCCTCTTCAATGATCTCTACGGAGCACCGAATGTTCAGGTTGATCGAAAATCCCTGAAGGAGATTCAGACTCTCGTTCAGTGGATTGAACGAGAAGAGTCAGCCCAGTTTGTCGCCCATCGAGAGATGCTTGTCTCGTGCGCGAAAATGTTATTGATCGTCGCCACCCGTTTAAAAGCAGATGGAAAGGAGTCAACAGAATCTCGTAGTGATGAATTTCGGCATCCAGTGATCGTCCAACTGAAAGAGTTGCTGGAGACCAACTACCGAACATCACATTCGCCAGCAGACTACGCGACTGCACTCCACATGACTCCGAAATCACTGGGGAGAATCGTTCGTGAGCACCTCGGGAGAACGCTTTCCGATCTGATTCGTGAACGCGTTCTTACCCATGCGAAATGGGAGCTACTCCATACGTTGAGACCCGTCAAAGAGATTGCGTTTGAAGTGGGATTTCAGGACGAATTGTATTTCAGCAGAATCTTCAAGAAATCGACCGGAGTCTCTCCGACGTTCTACCGTGAGTTTGAGACTGAGATCCGGGGAGGAAGCAATTTGTCCATGCTTTCGGGACAATCTTCCATGCCCAATGCCCAATCGATCCCCGATCATTTCCATGATTGATGAGACGCTCCCTCCACAGGAGAGAGTCGACACGTGAAACCATGGAAGCAGGTGGATGATGAACTGGAAAGCGATTTTCGAAGCAGCCTCACGCATGGACCGCGTTGGACTTGCAGTCACCAGACTCGGGCTCGTCACCGTTCTCGTGTGGATCGGTGGCTTGAAGATTTACAAATACGAAGCCGATGGAATCATCCCGTTCGTCGCGAATAGCCCATTCATGAGTTTCTTGATTCACGATCCAGGTAATTACAAGAAGCACATGAATCCCGAAGGAGTGCTCAACGAGACGAATCGTGAATGGCATCTGCAGAACGGCACCTATGAATTTGCCCTCGGATTGGGTGCCATCATCGTTCTGTATGGGGTGATGATCGCGGTGAATCCGTGGTTGCCTCAAGTTGCGACGGTCGGAAGCTTTCTTGTGTTGATCATGTCGTTTGTGACTTTGACATTTCTGGTGACCACCCCGGAGACGTGGGTCCCCAATCTGGGCGATTCTGAACACGGGTTTCCGTACCTGAGTGGCCGCGGTCGTTTGGTAATCAAAGACGCCATTATGATGGGAGCTGCAATCGTCACGATGGCGGACAGCGCGAAATCGACCTTGAAGAGATGGGGGAGCTCGAATTCAACCGTCGCCTGATGGGCTGAAAGATTGCGTTTCAACAGGAAATCTGAAGAAGATTCGTTAGACTTCCACCCGTTTCCACCTGAAAGTGGAGGTTGATCCGGGCTTTAGAATTGCTTGAAACGTACGATGCCAGACCAGTTGAGATGGGACAAGTTTTTTATCAACCTCGCCGTGGAGAACGCTCGGATGTCGAAAGACCCAGCGACTCAGGCGGGGGCTGTCATCATTGGTCCGGATCGTGAAGTCAGATCGATGGGGTATAACGGGCTTCCGAGAGGGATTGCGGACACTCACGATCGCTTGATGGACAAAGAGCTGAAACGATCGTTGATTGTTCATGCGGAAATGAACGCCATTCTGAACGCTGCACGAATCGGCGTGAGCACGCGAGGCTGTACGCTTTACCTCGCGTTGACGGACGACTCCGGTGAAGTCTGGGGCGGGGCCCCATGCCTGCGCTGCACCGTCGAAATCATTCAGGCAGGGATCACAACAATCGTTGCCAAACCGTTCAAAACCGGGGAATCATTCTGGACAGCTTCGGTTGCTCAAGCACGGAGCATGTTGAGCGAAGCGAAACTCGAGTACAGGGAAGTCCGCTTCTAATCCTTGTCTCGGCCCCACGGCCCCGAACGAGAGCGACAACGCACGGGAAGGTCAGGGGGCAAGCAAGCCCACCCTGACCAACGTTGCGTCCGACTGATGCGGCTGACTGTTTTCTGATCATTGGCAAGCACTTCTCTCTCCATTCTTCGCACGTTCGAGGAAATGTCCGACGGGAGAGCGTGAGCCACTATTCGCCAGTCATTCATTAAAACACTTCCCAACGAATGACTTAAAGCTGTTGTAAAAATTTCACTCCTCAGCACGCGGGAAACCCCTCGTCAAACTTAATCAAAAACTTGAGTCAAAATCCAAAATCTTACAAATTCGTATTGACCCATTTCTGCCGGAGTCGTAACTTCCCGCTTCACAAATGCGGCGAGTTCAAGTCGTCATTTGGCCCTTCATTTTCCCCCTCAGTTTTCTCTTCGGATTTCAATCGAATTCGCCTTGCGAGCTTCGAAGTCCGCGCATTCCCTCCCGAAATCTCCATCTCCCGTCAAGGATATGTTCCATCATGAAATGGTCTCTTTTCGCGATTGCTTGTGCTGCATTGTTCTTGAATAACGGATGCTGCGGTCGACAGTGCAGCCCATGCGGCGGCGGTTACAGCAGCTATGGATCGACATATGGCTCAAGCTATGCACCAAGCTACGCACCGAACTCATGCCCCGGCGGCGGTTGCGGACCGATGTACCAAAGCGGTGCCCTGACTCCGATTCCACAACAGGCAAATGTTTCCGGCGTTCAGCAGACAACAATGATGACTGGGAATCCGCAGACAGCGTTCGTTCCAAACGGTGTGGTTGCACCTCAATCAACAGCTTCACTCGACTATCTGCCAGCGTACTAAGACATCGAATCTCTAGTACACCGCAGCCTCTGTCTGAGCTCAACGATCAGTGTGACTCGTCGCACGAGGGGCTCGCCTTTGTTGCAACGATTCACGATCACTTCATGTCGCGGGAGCAGGAGAGACATGAAGTCATCCGAATCCGTTTCAACTTCGGATCGCTCATCATTTCCCAGCGCTATTCCCTTTGATCTGCAACCATTGCATTGCGACAGTCCCCACTAGCTGCAACGTCTTCCAGGAACACGCTGCGGGAAGGTCGTTTCGCTTGTGCCAATGGGGATAGCTGAAATCGATGATGTCACAGGTTGCAATTTTGGCGATCTGATTTAAAGGCAAGTGATCGTCCAGCACTTCATATTTCCGACGATTCACGAACTCTTTCACCCCCATCTTGGCAGCGACCTCCCAAATTTCTTTGGTGACGTCCGGCGCATAACGCAAGCTGTTGATCTCAAGATGAAACGTCGCGTTCGTTCCCGCGACCATGTCAAATAGCACACCGCATCTGTAGCGGTGGCTTTGCGGGGGATTCTCTTTGTAGTCGTTGGCAAAATACTCTGATCCGTAGAAGTACTTATCTGTTTTTTTATAGACGAGTTCTTCGCCATCGAAGATTACGAAGTCGATGCCGAACGCCGGGTTGCGGGACAGTTGTTGAATCTGACCGACATGATGGGCTAGCTCCATCAGCATCGCCACGCCACTTCCTCCATCGTTCGCTCCGATAAAAGGCTTCGCTCGGAGTGCAGCAGTCGGCTCTTGATCCGGGAATGGACGCGTGTCGTAATGACAGCATAAGAGAATTCGATCTGTCGCCTCAGGATTCCAGACAACGATCATATTCTTCATACGGACCGGTGCGCCGGTCTGCGGGTGAACAACGTCAAACTGTTGATACCGAACCTGACCACCTAATTCCGTGAAATGCGTCTCCAGCAACTCCTGCTGTCGCAGCATCCCCTCTGTCCCAGAGATGCGTGGTCCAATTGCACACACCGCTTCGAGATACCGAAACGCTCGCTGACCGTTGTAAGCAGGGGCATCCTGAGCACCGACCAATCCAGCAGCGTTCAAACAGAAAAAAAAGACCAGCAACAGCAATGCGCGATTCATCACCACGTGAGACTCCATTCAAAATCGCAGACCCATCAAATGCAAACGCCGTGCAGAAAGTCCTGCACGGCGATGCAAACACATAGTTTTCGGCCTGCTCGCCGATCTCAGCCTAACGCGCACCAGAGTGTCAGGACAATCCAGCCGTTCGGGCCTGAAGATTCTCGATCGCATCCAGCAATCGCTGTTGGACTCGCGATGGAAGCTCCGGAAAACTTTCCAGAACTTCAGGAGTCAGTGCTGTGACCGCCTTTTCGAGCATTGAACAGGTCTTTTTCAGAATCTGTTCTGGAGTCAACTCGGGGCGTTCGCCTTTCTCTCCATGATCCGACCCGCCCTGTGCTCCTTTTGCGAATGGAGCATACTCGGCGACCTGAGTCCCTCTCGCAGCGGAGATCGCGGTTTCTGTCAGGTCTTCAGATTGATCAAATGGAGCATCTTCATCGTAAGTACGACGAAGTTCGCCACTGAACTGACTCGGATCCTGAACGATACCGACAGCAGCGCTCAAATAATCGCTCGAAGCGAATACTTCCTCTTCTTCCTCAGATGCGGTCGACAGATCTTCGCCATGCTGCGCGCGCCGCCAAGCCTTCATCTCGGCAATGGTGGCCTGCATTTCACTCGCCCAGGACAGGCATTCAGCTGCATCGTCCCAGTTGATCACAACATAAAAGTGCGACCACTTCAGCGTTGGGTAATTCTGGTAAACATCTGCAAATGTCTCCCACACGCGGCGTCGCTGATACACCTGATCCCCGCTGAGACCGATTTGTGCACCGAAATCTGCATCGGTACGCCCCTTTGCGTGGCGCTCCGTCCACTTCGAGGCGCATTCACCGATTTCCCAATTACAGCTACTCAGCGCTGACTGGGCTCGGGCAACGAGTTGTTCTTCAGTTTCGATCGTTTCCGTCGCGGACATACTGTACTTCTCACCTCAACGGGTCATCCCCGTGGTCCAATGTCTCAACTGGGCATACACCCGCATTAAGTCCTGTCCAACCAATCGTAGTCCTGTCCATTTTCTGACGTTGAACCGAATTGAGCTCGGATTTCAGAATGCTGCACAGGAAATTGACCGGACCTTCAAATTAAACCCAGACTCTCCAATCTTCGCGTTCCTCACAGATCTCGGAGATGCAAAGGATCACTCGAAGATTGTCGATCCCCGATCACCGTTCAGGGAGCAAACAGGCGTTTGCATTTCTCTCTTCGGGATAAATGAACCGTTTCAACACAGTGAAAACCGCCAGGCTCGACAATCGGCGCAATGTCGAATCAAAGAAAGTTCTAAGGGAAATTTCCTCAACTTGCCTCCACTCATATCCCCATTCAGAACAGATTAACTGCAACAAATGCGAATTGATTTCTCGGCGTCCGACACCCAACAATTCATTGAATTCGCTATCATCAATCCAATCCTCACCGATTAAAAAGTCAAGGAAGTGCTCATGAAGGTGGTTCATTCGATTGCTGATGTCAGGCAAGAGGTCGCGTCGGCACGGCAGCAGGGCCGCAAGATCGGGTGCGTTCCGACCATGGGAGCACTTCACGCTGGCCACATCAGCCTCGTCGATCAATGTCGACAACTTGTGGATTATTGCGTTGTCACCATCTTCGTGAACCCGACTCAATTCTCGGCGAACGAAGACCTCAGCAAATATCCCCGCCCCATCGAAGCCGATCTGGAAGCCTGCAGAAACGCGGGGGTCGATTGCGTTTATCTCCCGGAAATCGCGTCACTCTACCCGGAAAACTACCAATCCTGGGTCACTGTGGAGGAACTCTCGAAAACACTCGAAGGGGAATTTCGACCGACGCATTTCCGAGGAGTCACAACCATTGTCGCCAAGTTGTTTAACATCGTCCTCCCGGAGATCGCCTGCTTCGGAGCGAAGGACTATCAACAACACACGCTGATTCGTCGCATGGCACAGGATTTGAACATTCCCACAGAAATTGTCGTTTGCCCGACCATTCGTGAAGCGGATGGACTCGCCATGAGCAGCCGAAATGTCTACCTGTCTGCCGAAGAGAGACGCGATGCACTGGCAATCTCAAGAGCGTTGAGAAACGCCGAGACTCGTCTGAAGAATGGTGAACCGGTCGGCGAAACTGAACGAATCATGCAATCCGAACTCCAAATTGCACAAGGAGTTGAAACACAGTACGCCGTCATTCGTGATCCTGACACCCTTAAACCGGTCACGACACCCGGAAAGAGTGTCGTCGCACTCATCGCTGCGATTGTGGGGAAGACACGTTTGATTGATAACCTTACGATTCACCTGAAATAAATCCGTCGCGAGTATCAAATTGCGACACGTTGACAATGCGAGCTGACTCTCTGTCAGCTGGAGCTTATTGATGCGGCAGACCCTGTTAAAAATTAGTCTGGAATCTCCTTGGACGTGGTGGCATTCCGGTGCGGAAGGGCTCCCTGTCATGGGGGCTGCCTGGATTCTGCTGATTGCTGGTAGCCTGTACCTGCTGTTTCACTTCTTACGCAAAAACAAATTAATCTACGGTGATCCTTTTACCTGGATCGGTCTGGGCGTCGGGGTCTTACTCGTCAGCGTGCTGGGAAGCATGAAGGTTCTCCCTGCTGAGTTACCGATCTTCGGATACGGAGTCATGGTGCTCATCGGCTTCACCTGCGCACTTTCATTTGCCTGCCATCGAGCGAAGCAAGTCGGGATTGACCCGGAAGTCATCATGGATTCCGCTTTCTGGATTTTGATTTCCGGAGTTGCAGGAGGACGACTGGCATTCCTGATCCAATACCATGACTCTGTCTTTCTCCCCGGCATGTCCATCCCACAGATGGCTCTGGCATCGATCAATCTCCCCGATGGGGGTTTGGTTCTGCTGGGCGCGCTGGTCGGTGGGGGCTTAGGAGTCGTCGCCTACTTCAAATCCAAAAAGCTGAGCGCACTGGAATTCTGCGACCTGCTTATTCCTGCTGTCTTCATTGGTGTCGGCTTCGGCCGTATTGGCTGCCTGTTGAATGGCTGCTGTTTTGGAGATCGCTGTGAACTCCCATGGGCTATCTACTTCCCCGAAGGGACAACCACATACAGCATTCTCGCCCTCCGGGGCTTTCTGCCCGAGGGGACCCCTTGGACGATGCCGCTTCATCCGACGCAAATCTACAGTTCAATTGATGGATTTCTTCTCGCGATCGTGACAGCCATTTTCTATTGGTATCGCCGATATCCCGGCGATAACCTCGCGGTTGGGTGCATGCTCTATTCAATCACACGATTCATGATCGAGTTTCTGCGATCCGATGAGATGGGACAACTTGGGACCGGGCTGACAATTTCTCAGCTGTATTCGATCGGAATTTTCACTCTTGGATTGATTCTGCTGCTGACGGGACCACTTCGCGGACCGATCACCATTCCAGCGAGAGGGCTGGACCGGCCCGAACGTTAAAGACCTTCCGCAGTACTCGCCCCGGAATCTGTATCTGAATTTGACAACAGATTCCGATAGCGATCGACCATGCAGGAAACCGAGAACTCCTGAAGCATCCGCTGGCGGGCAGACTCCCCTAAGCGGGCAGCCAATTCAGGCGAGTTCAGAATTCTCTCCGTATATTGGGAGAAACCGAGGCTATCCCCCAGGTTGGCAACAAATCCATCCTGATCGTGCCGAACAAGTTCGCGATTTGGGGGGATATCGCTGACGACCGAGGGCCGTCCACAGGCCATTGCTTCCATCAGGCTGTTAGACATCCCTTCAAACTCGCTGGCGATCCAGAAAACATCACAAAGATGTAACAGCGACGAGGCGTCCCGACGATGGCCGAGAAAGCGTACGTGCCTCTCAACCTCGACATCCTGAGCGTAAAAGAGGAGATCGTCTTTTTCGGGACCGTCTCCCGCAATCAGCAGATAAGCTGTTGGATCTGATTGACTCAACACCTTTGTTGCCCACAACAAAGACTTCAATCGCTTTTGCTTTGCCAGCCTTCCGACATACATGACAAGCTTTGCGTCTTCAGGAAGATTGAGTTGCTTCAGGAACTCCTCACGAGAGATGCCCGGAAGTGGAGGGACTTCAACGCCGTTGGGGACGACTGCAATCTTACATTCAGGAAATCCAACGCCGGCATAGAACGCGCGGACACTCTGTGAGTTCGCGATCAGTAAATCAGTTCGCGACTGTAATCGACGATCGAGTGCCAACTGCCAACCGGATTTCCAGGAATCGACACAACGTTCTGAAATGATTGTTCGAGGAGGCCTTGCGAGTCCGATCGTCGCCAGCCTTACCGTTGCGTTAGCTGCGAACAGGCAGGAGAGCACGACATCCGGTTGAAAGGCCTGAATCTCCCGGCGGAGCTTCCAAATAGTGATGGGATCCAGTCGCCAGCGTTTCTTCAGAATGGAGTACGGAATTCCGTGCTCATTCAACATCGATTCAAATGGCCCGCCGCGAGAGAGGGTCACCACTCGTACCGTAAATTCTTCCTTCGGAAGCTGACACGCCAGCATAGCGAACTGCTTTTCCGCTCCAGATTGGTCGAGTGTCGGAATGACAATGAGAAGCTTAGTCACTTTGATCGATCGGTTTTCTGGGCGATGTCGCAAGAAAATGGCAGCGACGGAACTGCATGATACGAAATCACTCGTTGAAAAGTGATGGAAACTGATCTCTCATTCGAATGCGCAGGACGAGCCGAGGTCGCGTATCGAAGGAATCATCAGCATAAAGGGAAGCTGGCTACTGTACAGCGCCAGGGTATTTGAATGGTCCATAGGCTCCCGGACCAACAGGCTGTGTCGTCGGAACCGGGCTCATCTGATTACGAATCGTCCCATTATAGAAGCGATCCTTGACTTGCTGAGGTTCGGATCGTTGCTGCAGAAAACTTTGCGGGCGAAAGCCGACCGAAGGCCCCAACGAGGCATCGGGATAGGGATCCTGCACCTGGGCTTCGCGGCGTTGAAGCTCTGGGTCTTCAGCGGAAAACAGATGCGGAAAGCGCGTTGTTGAGGGATTCAGACAGCCATTTGCCACCACCATGCTGACTGAGGCCAGCATCGCCCATCTCTTCAGATATGGATTCGGTTGTGACATGGGAAATGAACCGTATTCAAAGCTTCGAACGAAATGGCCCAATCGGCCTGTGCAGGAATATTGACGAAGCTCTTCCGGACCCCACGAGACATCTCAATCAACAGGAATTCCGACTCTCGAGCGGTCCGACCAAGCGGCGTTATACATAGACCGGCAAAATCTGCACAGACGAGATTTTTCGCCAAAAAGAGCGAAATTCCCAAAATGCGATTTGGGCCGAAGCAACTGAGATTACGCGTTGTTTTCTGGAAACCACCTGATTCACTTTTTGCAACACGCTGCTTTTAGGAATCACGTAAAATACTCTCAATCATCCAAAGACTCCGTTTAGAAAGGCCTAAATGCCTTTCAAGGACGAGTGTTACGAAAAATTCAGGAATCATAAAAATAGACTATAGAAAATTAGGAACGCGTTTTGCCAAGATCAGGTTCATGCTTAACGTCGCCTCCCAATCTCTCGCTCGTACTGAAATTACCTACATCGCATTCCGCCTCGCGTGCCTCGATACACGCGAACGACTGGAATTGGCGGTGCAGCTCGACCTTTGTCCGGAGCGAAATTTTGGATTTCTGACAGAAGTTCCATTTCTGAAGAATGTTCCGGCACAAATACAACTCGAATTACTGTTTCAGACGTGGGCCAAGCATATTACCCCAATTCCGCAGCCTGCCACTCTTCTCGACGAAAGCATTGTCTACGCCGCTTGCGAAACTGCTGCTCGCATGATCCGATCAGAACCAGATGTGGTTCGACGATTTCTGAATCGTGGTCCGATCCATTGCAGCCAGATCGTCAATAATGATCTTGCCAAGAAGCTTCAGGTATTGCACACCCAATTCTCTCAGGCTGGCCTGTTTCTTTTACTCTCCCAGTTTCAGGACATTCCCCCGCTGGAAGCGGTCCCACTCAAACAGGACTATGGTTTCGAAGGGGATTCAACAGAGTGCCTCCTCGAAGTCCTTGGTCGCTGGTACGTCTCCCCGGCAATGGTCCACGAGTCGAATGGCTTGCTGACCAGAGTGGAGGCCGAACAACTCGGTGCATTGTTAAGAATCGCAGGGTGTACCAGAGGAATGCGGTAAGCCGCTTTTCTTTCCACAATCAGTCTGTTCAACTCTCCGAAATTGCCCCAGCCTTCGGGGTCCTTTCACTTCTTTCTCGTTGAGATTGCTCTGTGACGGATTGGATTCGCATCTGCAGGAAGATCCACCTGGCTCTGGCGCTGGTTTTGGGAGCTCATTTCGCCCTCATCGCCACGACAGGGGCCTTGTATGTCTTTGACGCCGACATACGGAACTGGGCATTCGCTCAGAACAAGTGGAAGCGCACAGCAGGGGATGTCGGCCCTCAAAAAGCCATCGAGAGCATCCGTGCAGCGTACGTCGACTGGAATGGGGCTTACCTTGTCTTTCCAACGGAGTCACGCCCGTTTTATGCGGGCTACGTGATCAAACCATCGAGTGAATTCTGGATTGACGTTTTCGTTGACCCGGGGACAGGCAACATTCTTGGTACAACAGACAATTCCACCTGGTGCGTGAACGGCATTCTTCATCGCACACTGGCTCTTCATACTCGCCTGTGTGCAGGAGAAACCGGAAGGAGACTCGTCGGAATCAGCACGTCGCTGCTGTTGTTTGAACTGATTACCGGAATCCTGCTTTGGGTTCCCCGCCCTCGACTGTGGCGCACTGCGCTCAAGATCCACTGGCGACAATCAAAACATCTTTTGCTGTACGACCTGCATCGCGTTGCCGGGGTGATCGCAACTCCGGTGCTGCTCATCATGATCGCAACCGGATTGCTCTGGAGTTATCCAAAGATCATCAAACCGCTGGTCTATCAAATTTGCGGAGAGACCCTGAGCAGCCCAAAAGCCGCTGCGCAGTCCACTCATGAGCCGCTCCCTGAATTGACGAATGACGACACGACACTCACCGTCGATCAGCTTGTGCAGAGAGCAGTCGATTCGAACCCCGGGATGATCCCGCATTACTTTCTCCTCGGGTCGCCACTGAGTCCGGAAGCCAGAATTCGGCTGCAGCCCACGGGAGGTTCAAGTTCGCAGGCCACCGAATCGATCACTGTTTTGATGGATCGAAGAACGGGTGAACTGCGACCCGATTTCAACTCGGCAAAACGGACTCCCAGCTTGGCGGACAAATTGACACGTGAATGGGCGTATCAACTGCACGTCGGAACAATCGGCGGCAGAACGACGCAGATCATCGCTCTGCTTGCCTGCCTGACTGTTGATCTGCTTTTCTTCACCGGACTCATGATGTGGTGGAATAAGCGCTCCCGGCGAAGGCACCCGGGCCGGCTCAAGGAAACGTTGAAGCGAGATTCATAGCCGACCACGAATTATTCATCACTCTGATCCGCGACATCGTCGCCAGCCAGCGTATCTTCTGGCAACTCCGCATCGTCGACCGCGGGGGCGTTTTCAACACGATTGCAGATGTGAATCTTCATGTTCGACATTCCCAAAGTCCAATCGACCGCCCACTGCGAAGGGAGGTCGTATTTCGCATGTTCTGGAACGCGAAGAATCATCGTCGCGCCGGGCGTGCTGACGTCAGGTCGAGCGAGGCGGGCAAGTGCGAGCCACAGTGGACTCCCTTGCTTCATTCCGGGGACCATTTTGTAGGGTGGATCGAAGAAGATCGCGTCGAACGGAGCAAAACCGGGTGCTCGCTTTCCTTTCGGGCGAAAGGAGCAACGAAGAATATCTGCTCTCCAGACGAGCGTTTCCTCTTCGCATTTCAGACTGGCGATATTCTCTTTCAGTAACTGCAGCGCGATCTTGTCTTTCTCGATAAACGTCACGCTTTGAGCGCCTCGAGAGATCGCTTCGAGACCAATTGTGCCGGTCCCGGCGAACACATCAGCGACTCGCTTTCCGACAAGTCGATTCGAAATGTTTTCAAAGAGACTCTCTTTCACACGACTTGTAATCGGACGTGTGGTTTCGCCGGGGCTGGATTGGAGAAGTCGACGACGATATTTACCAGCGATAATGCGCATAAGACGTTCTGAAAACGGTTCGAAATGAAATTGACTCGAAAACTGAGTGCATCAGACCGAATTGTACCGCGAAGCACAATTGAAATGCGATTTCCGATGTCACGAATTCCGTTCAGGCAGACCGCTCGCCTTCAATTTCCGCGACGCTTTCGAGGTGTCTGCGAATAATGTCGCGGGCCTCTTCAGCCACAGATTTGAACTCTCGATTTCGAATTCCAACTGCCTGAAGTGGTTTTTCAGCGGGTGGTGATACCGGTGGCCGGGGGGCAGCGGGCTTGTGAGCGACAATTGCGGTTTCGGTTGGGGACTCAGAAACCGTTGTCGCTACCGTCGGAATTTCATAATCAGATAACCAGCCGACAATATCCGCGTCTGACAACGCATCCGGCGATGCCAATTTCCCTTGAATTGCAACCTTTCGAGCGACCGGCTCGACAACTTCCCCGTTTCCACTCAAAACGAACGTCAGCGGTCCGACAGTTAATGTCCCGCCAGGACGCAAGATTCGTTCACCCTCGATGGGACGTCCATCCACAAACGTCCCATTTCGACTGTCCAGATCCCGAACCACAACCCCTTCTTTACGGAGCGACAATCGACAATGTTCCCGGCTCACTTCCGCTGAGGCGATCCGAATCTCAGATTCCTCGCCGCGGCCGATGACAGTTTCGGCACGAACGAGTTTGACACGCCGCCCTTTGTACTTGCCGGTTTGAATTTCAAGGGTCATCTGCGATTGAGCCATACGACTCTCCTTATTGACGTCGGCGTTCTCTGGAGGAGACGACAAAAGTTCATCCAGCCAATGCCGTATTTCAATCTATGCGTGAAATCAGTGAGGGATCAGTGAGGGATCACGACCGCATCCTGGCAGCGGGGGCACATAAAGAATCGACCTCTGTGGGCCGGTTTCGCCTTCAGGTGTTTTTCACATTTCGGGCAAGTGAAGCGGACCACATCTTCACTGATCGACTGCTGACCGGGACTCAGATGCGATTTTCTCCACACAAATTCGGCGACGCTACGAATCTCGGACAGTAATTCTCTGGGGTCATAGGGCTTCGTCAGATACCTGTCGACCCCCACCCGCGCCGCGAGATTCCGGGCATCTTGCATGTCGATCGCAGTGAGCATTAAGACCGGAACTCGATTGTTTTCCCGCTTGAAGTGTTCGCAGACTTCGAAGCCGGAAACGTCCTTATCCAGAATCGCTTCAAGTATGACGAAATCTGGCACATGCATGTTGAAAGCACATCGCGCTTGACCAGCATCTCGCGCTGATTCGACTCGAAAATGATGTCCTTCCAGAAACTCCTTGAGAAAGGAGGCTTCATTACGGTCGCTCTCTACGAGCAGCACACGATTCACGATGATTTCAACTGGGGTGAGTTCATCACGCATGATTGGCGACTTCGATTCAACCGCAAGCCCATGAGGAATCTTTCCACGCTGATTGTAATGAAATTTTATACTTTTTCACAAACAATCATTCACGTGGCATCAATTATCCCTGAAATCATTGGACACTCCTTAAAAAAGAGCCCCTCGCAGTCACGACCGCGAGGGGCTCCACGTCACAATTGATGATCTGCTCGAGAATTATTCTTCATCCACCTCTTCAGACCTATTCGCCTTATTCCCTTTTTTCTTGCCGCCCCCCTGAGCTTTGGCTTTGGTCGGTTCTCCAATCTCATCAGGTTTTTTGCGGATCGGCATCGGTGCACCAATTTCGTCTCGCCATGCGGCAAGCTGTTTGTGGAGTTCATCCGTTTTCGCTGTGTTTACTTTTGCGAGATTTGTCGTCTCACCGACGTCGTCGCGCAAGTTGTAGAGTTCAATGCGACCATCTTCCAAGAACTCCAACAACTTCCAGTCCCCCTTTTGAATCGTGCTGACTGGCGTCGTGCGATAATGACCGGGACCCGCGCCGAGGTATCCGGGGAAGTGCTGGTAAATCGCATCACGCTTCAGCTTGGCTTCTGGATTTTTGAGTAGCGGAACGAGCGATTCTCCATCCAGAACATGCTTTGGTGCAGGGGCCCGTGCCAGTTCGAGAACTGTGGGGTAGAAGTCCACATGAATCGTCGGGACGTCGCTGTTAGAACCCGCCGGAATCTTCCCTGGCCATTTCACGATGAAAGGAACGCGGGTTCCTCCTTCGTAAAGGCTTCCCTTTCCGGATCGAAGCGGAGCATTATCCGTAATCTGCTTGGCTCCGCCCTCAATACCTTCGCGGGAGTATCCCCCGACGCCGCCGTTATCACTGGCGAAAATTACGATGGTGTTCTCTGCCAGATTCAGCTTGTCCAATGTATCCAGAACACGACCAACGCTTTCATCGACACTGTAAATCATCGCTGCATAGGTTGGATCAAAGTGTCCCCCAGCAGGTGCCTTGTTCTTAAAGCGCTCGACGAGTTCCTTCTTGGCCTGAAACGGAGCATGGACACCGAAGTGAGGCAGATACAGGAAAAATGGCTTCTCTTTGTTTCGCTCGATGAAGTCGACAGCGTGATCTGTCAGGAAGTCGGCAAGATACGCATCGTCCTCATGTTCAATTTTCGGAGTGGTCGTGAAGTTGATGTGTTTACCCGAACTGACAACAGTTTCATCGAATCCACGGCTACCGGGGTCAGCACCATCCTGTGCGCCCAGATGCCATTTTCCAAACAGCGCGGTCGCATAGCCGACTTCCTTCAATTGGTTGGCAATGGTGCTGCGATCAAGTGGTAGGACCTGAACATTCTCGACCGGAAACAGCGGACGTTGACTGCTGTCAAACCGGTTGATGTTTCCCACCGTGTAAACGCCAGTGCGTGCAGCATATTGACCAGACATGAGTGCAGCACGAGTTGGCGTGCAGTTCTGACAATGATGGTGAGACCTCAGCGTGATCCCTTGCTGACCGAGACGATCGATGTTGGGAGTCTCATAAAATTGGCTTCCTGAGGAGCTGAGATCTGTCGCTCCGAGGTCATCGGCTAGAATGAATACAATGTTCGGCTGGGGAGTTTCAGCAAGGCTGACTGCAACCGTTCCGAAGATGGAAACTGCTGCGGCAACTGCTGCAACAACTGCAACAACTGATTGAAATTTCCGCAACTCTCTCTCCTGTCAACAAGTAACGTCTTCAACTGACATCGAAACGGCTTCATTTAAATTCTTGTTCACCAGGAAAATCTTGGCCGTCACAATATACACACGACTCAGTCAATGTTAATTTAATTGGCAATAGAGATCAATTCTGACTGAACCGATTCAGGGACCGCATCTCTCTGTCCCCATCGAAAAAATTTCACATCGACTTCAGTTCACGGAATTCCATTCCAGCAAGGATGAGAATGTTGAAACCCTCCAGTTTTCTCACAGTTCTTTTAGCCATTGCGTTGCAGGGGACTGCAGCGATGACTTTCGGAGCAGACCCAGCCAAGCGTCCGAATGTGATCCTCATCATGAGCGACGACATGGGATTCTCAGACTTGGGTGCGTACGGCGGAGATCTCCAAACTCCTCATCTCGACGCACTGGCACACGGGGGGGTTCGATTCACCCAGTTCTACAACACGGCACGTTGTTGCCCGACTCGAGCATCTCTTCTCTCGGGACTCTACCCGCATCAAGCGGGCATTGGTCACATGACCTCCGATTACGGAACTGAAGGTTACCGCGGGGACCTCAGCAAGAAATGCGTGACACTGGCTGAAGTCTTACGCCCTGCCGGTTACGGCACCTATATGACCGGGAAATGGCACGTCACTCCAAATCTGCGACAGGATGGAAGCAAGCACAACTGGCCGCTGCAACGTGGATTTGACAAGTACTACGGCACCATTGCAGGTGCAGGAAACTTCTACAACCCTCGCTCGCTCACTCGTGGAAACGACATCATTTCGCCGACCACCGACTCGGAATACAAGCCGGATCAGTTCTATTACACCGACGCCATTTCAGATAACGCAGTCAAGTTTCTGCAGCAACACGAGCAGGAATCTCCTGAGAAACCATTCTTCCTTTATGTCGCCTACACGGCAGCACATTGGCCGATGCACGCACTGGAAAAGGATATCGCCAAATTCCACGGTAAATTCGATGATGGCTATGGTCCGCACCGAGAAGCTCGCCTGAAGCGAATGAAGGAACTAGGCATTCTTCCGCCCGAAACGGAACTCTCCCCACAGGCGGAAAACTGGGACGCGGTTCAAGACAAAGCCTGGGAAGCCCGTTGCGCCGAAGTCTACGCAGCGATGATCGACAACATGGACGCTGGGATCGGTCGAATCGTCTCGCAGCTCAAAGAATCCGGGGACTACGAAAACACGCTGATTCTCTTTCTGCAAGACAACGGAGCGTGTGCAGAAACGATCGGGCGAGATGAAAAGTCGGGACCGCCAGCAGGAATCTCAACCGGAGAAGAGAAAACCGGAACCAAGGTGATGCCCGGACCACAGGACACGTACATCGCTTATGGGCGAGGCTGGGCGAATGTGAGCAATACTCCATTCCGCGAATACAAGCATTGGGTGCATGAGGGGGGGATTTCGACT
Organism: Planctomicrobium mucosum; assembly: GCF_051466335.1. Classification (NCBI taxonomy): domain Bacteria; kingdom Pseudomonadati; phylum Planctomycetota; class Planctomycetia; order Planctomycetales; family Planctomycetaceae; genus Planctomicrobium; species Planctomicrobium mucosum. The sequence continues at coordinate 605,099 of NZ_CP195793.1, forward strand.
CCATTGATCGCTCACTGGCCAGCGGGCATCCCTCAGGAACGCAACGGAAAGTTGGAGCGGCAGCCGGGCCATTTGATCGACATCATGGCAACACTTGTTGACGTGAGCGGGGCAACGTACCCGGAAGAACATGCTGGCGAGCAAATCAAGCAACGTGAGGGCGTTTCACTTCGCCCAGCCTTCAGCGGCGAAGACATTGGACGCACGCAGCCGATTTTCTGGGAGCACGAAGGAAACCGGGCGGTTCGCGATGGTGACTGGAAGCTGGTCGCTAAAGAAAACGGCAAATGGGAACTTTACAACATCCCTCTCGATCGCACTGAGTCAAAAGATCTGGCAGCAGAACAGCCTGAACGTGCCAAAGAACTTGCTGACAAATGGCAGGCCTACGCTGAACGAGCCAATGTTCTTCCACTTCGTAGTCGGAACGGGGCGGAAAGCCCATCGAAGCCCAACAGCAAACTTGAAGTTTTCACTTGGGAAAAGACCGGTGGACTCGGATCAAACGGAGCACCTGCCTTATTTGGCCGGGCACTGAAAGTAACCGCCAATGTCGAACTCAAAAACGACGAAAGCAACGGAGTTGTCCTGGCTCATGGAGGATCGTCTTTCGGAATCGCACTGTACTTGGATCACGGAAAACCGGTACTCGCAATTCGCGACGATGGGCAGATCCACTCCATCACTGGATCTGCGCTCACCAAGGGGAAGCACGAAATCGTCGGCGAGTTGACCGCGGATGGAAAACTTCATCTTACGGTGAACGGCAACACGGCAGCTGACCCCGTTCAAGCGACATTAATCCGCCAGCAACCACAGGATGGATTGCAGGTGGGACGGGATGAACGTGGTTCAGTCGGAGACTACAAAGGAAATAACAAGTTCTCAGGAACGATCGACTCCGTGAAGTTCGAACTCTTCCCAGCTCAGTAATTCGCCTCGTATTTGAATGGGATCAGTCAGGTCACGGACGTGCTCTGGCTGACCCCTGTTTTTATTTCACAACAACAAGCGGAAAGCTAACGATGCTTCGCTGGACAACATCTTTACTCCGGTTTTCACTCGCGGTGATGGCGACATGCACCGTGATGACGAACTCCTTCATTCAGTCAGCGGAACCCAAAAGACCCAACGTCTTGTTCATTGCGGTCGACGACCTGAATCATTGGGTCGGGTATCTCGGACGAAATGGACAAACCAAAACCCCTCACATCGATCGACTGGCCAAACTGGGAACCCGATTTACTCATAGCTACTGCGCTGCTCCAGTTTGTAATCCTTCGCGTGCTGCTGTGTTGTCTGGACTTCGTCCGGGCACCTCGGGAGTCTACGACAACAACGACGATTCACGTCTTTCGATTTCACAAGATCTCCCACTGACCACGACGTTCAGAAATTCCGGCTATGAAGTACTGGGAGCGGGGAAGATTTATCACGGTGGCTATGCCCGGTTTAACGAATGGGACCACTACGACCGCAACGAAGGTGTCGATCCAAAACCGACGGGCGACACCGGCATCGGAGGGATCAAGTTCGCCCCCCTCGACTGCAATGACGAAGATCTGCGTGAATGGAAAATCGTTCAATACGGTATCGATGAACTCGGCAAGGAGCACGACAAACCATTCCTGTTGACCATCGGTTTGCACAAACCACACATGCCGTGGAATGTGCCGCAAAAATACTATGACATGCACCCGCTGGACAGCATCAATCTGCCACCGATTCAGGAGCACGACCTGGATGATGTCCCAGCATCCGGGATCAAGATGGCTGCTCCGCAACGAGACCACAAGATGGTGCTCGAGTCCGGCCGATGGAAAGAAGCAATTCAGGGATATCTGGCAGCAGTGTCTTACTGTGATGCGATGGTCGGACGCTTGATCGATGCCTATGAAGCGTCACCCGAGCGAGACAACACAATCATCGTTTTCTGGGGGGATCATGGCTGGCATTTCGGTGAGAAAGAGCATTGGCGGAAGTTTGCTCTCTGGGAAGAATCGACTCGCGCTCCGCTGATCTGGGTTGTTCCCGGATTGACTCCACCGGATTCGGTCTGTGATCGCACCGTCGATTTCATGTCGATTTACCCGACTCTCACCGATCTGTGCGGGATTCAGAAGCCATCGCACGTCGAGGGAGATTGCATCCGGGCGCTGCTGACTGACCCGAAATCGGAATGGGACATTCCGGCAGTGACGACGTACGGGCAGAACAATCACACGGCCCGTTCGGAGGGATGGAGGTACATTCGTTATGCGAATGGAGACGAAGAACTTTATGACGAAACGAACGACCCGTACGAGTGGACCAATCTCGCGAACGACCCGCAGCATGACCACATCAAAGCAACGTTGAGCCAGCACTTCCCAAAGACAAACGTCCCAAGAATCGGCAAGAAGAATGAAAAAGGAGCAGATCAGGAATAGTCCCTGAACGCTCCTCTGAGTCAGATTTCAATTTGCGCGGCCTACAGACGCTACTTCAACGTGTTCAGATAGGCCGCAATTGCATTTGCGTCCTCTTCAGTCATGCGGAAGGGAGGCATTGGAGCACGGGGAACTGTTCCATTGGGGTTCTTCCCCGTCTGAAGGAACGCCACAAATTTGTCATTTCCCCATCGAAGTCCGACTGAGCGCAGGCTGGGAGCCTGGAATCCCCAGATTTTGTTCTTGAACGGAGACTGCACCGGGAGCGCAGCCCCTGCAAGAAGATGTTCATCCAGCTGAAGTTCCCCGTCATGATCACGTGGAGTGTGACATTGCACGCACATTGCGACGTGATGGACAAGGTACTCTCCCCGAGCTTTCTGGGCGTCGGCGTCAGTCTCTGCGCCGAAACTCAACTGAGGGACCACCCAAAGCGCCAGAAGACTTAACCCGAAAACGCCTCGCATCCGTACTTCTCCTGCGGTAGAAAATCTTAAATCGCCTGATCTCATTCAGTGCCCAACAGCAACACATGCAGATGCATCGTTGCATTTCCGGATTGTACACATCCATTTCTCAAGAGACATTCGGATCGGCCGTTTTTGTTGGAATTCCAAATTGTTGGAGTCCGCATGCCATCGCCCGACTAATGACTCCACCGATCAGATGAAGTAAGGTGAGCAGCGGGACAGTGCTTACGGATTCCTGACTGTCCAAACCGATCCATCCAGATTGTGAAAGAGAACCATGAGTGCCGAAGCACGTTTGCTTGAACTGAAACTCGAACTGCCACCCGTTCCAAAAGCAGGCGGAATTTATAAGGCAGTCGTTCATCACGGCAATTTGATCTATGTTTCTGGCCATGGTCCGCTGCGGACTGATAAATCGCTGATCACAGGCAAAGTCGGGCTGGATCTCACAGAGGAGCAGGGAATTGAAGCCGCTCGCCAGACCGGCCTGACGATTCTCGCGACGCTCCGCGCGCATTTGGGAAGCCTGGATAAAATTTCCCGCGTGATCAAACTCCTCGGTATGGTGAATTCCGTGCCGACTTTCGAACGCCACCCGACCATCATCAATGGTTGCAGCGAACTGTTCCGTGACTTATTCGGCGAAGATGGAGTCGGAGCGCGCAGTGCTGTTGGAATGGGATCATTACCTGGGAATATCGCCGTGGAAATCGAAGGAATTTTCGAAATTCGCGAGTAAATTCACGAAGTCAATCTCTGGTGAGTTCAGGACATTTTCTCATCAGACCGTTTACATGGCTTCCGTCGAGTTAGCGTCTCTTTTACACTGAAGTCGTTCGTGACTTCGCAACATATTCCTGTCCAACTTCGGACGTTTCCCGCAGATACTGGCAGTCGGTAACTCATGGCCATTCTCGTAGACAAGTCGACCAAGTTCATCACTCAGGGAATCACTGGAAAAGCTGGTCTTTTTCACTCGCAGAAATGCCGTGAATACGCCATCGAACATCGTCCCGGCGAGGAAGTCATCGTCGGTGGGGTGACCCCAGGTAAGGGTGGCGAAACAGTCGACGGTTTCCCAGTTTTCGATTCCGTTGAAGAAGCGGTTCGCAAAGCAGGCGCCAACACATCTCTGATCTTCGTTCCACCTCCATTCTGCGCAGACGCCATTATGGAAGCGGCAGACGCTGGCATTCGCCTGATCGTCGCCATTACCGAAGGTGTTCCTGTTCTTGATATGGCCAAGGTCAAGCGATTCCTCGAGTCACGACCAAACGTCCGCCTGATCGGCCCGAACTGCCCCGGAATCATTACTCCAGGTGTGGCGAAGATCGGCATTATGCCCGGTTATATCCACAAGCCCGGAAACGTCGGTTTGATCTCCAAGTCAGGAACGTTGACTTACGAGGCAGCATGGCAGCTGGGAAATGTTGGACTCGGCCAATCGACAGCTGTCGGGATCGGTGGTGACCCGATCATCGGAACCACCTACATCGATCTCCTCAAGATGTTCGAAGAAGACCCCGAGACAGATTCCATTCTCGTCATCGGGGAAATCGGTGGAGACGCCGAAATCAAGGCGGCAGAATACATTCGGGATCACGTGACCAAGCCAGTCGCTGCGTTCATCGCTGGGGCAACAGCTCCTCCAGGAAAGCGCATGGGACACGCAGGAGCGATCATCTCTGGTGGAAGTGGAACAGCTGCCGAGAAGCAGGCTGCCCTTGAAGCTGTCGGTGTCGTGGTTGCACAGAGCCCAGCCGACATGGGAAGCGCAGTGCAACGAGCCATCGCTCAGCACAAGAGCAAGAAGTAAACATCCCCGGGTGTTGATCAAGTCCAAAGAAAACGGCTGTCGCAAAGTGTGTGCGACAGCCGTTTTTCTATTTCGGTCGACTTGAATGAAGACCGCTATTCCGTGCGACCTTCTGTTTCGTCCTTTTCGGCTCCGTCGACAACGCCTGCTGCTTCGTCACTCTCCATCGCGGCTTCATACTTCGCCAGCAAGTCACGAAACACCTGTTCGTTCTTCAGGATGTATCTGGTCACATAAACCGCAAATTGTTCGCCACTCTCTCCGAGGAGTTCATCCGCCTCTTCGAACGGATCCTCTTCAGAATCCGTCATTCGGCTTAACATCTCGACTCGAGTGTCGAAGTCCGTTGGTGGACCACGGCGACCAAACTTTGCAGTCGCCGCATCGAAAGCAACTGCCGTTTTCTCCAATCCAATAGCAGCTAAATCTTGACGGGCCTGTTTCCACGAATCCGCATCTTCACTTCTGAAGTAGTCCTGGAAGGAACCATACGTGAGAGAGTCATCCAAAAGACGTAACCTGACAACGAGTTGAATAGGATCAGGCATCTCCTGAAACGATTCGCCGTCTTCGAAGTAGTAGATTGCAACCTGTATGTTATCAAAGCCTCGGTTGGCCAATAGTCCGCGCGCTGCTCCACTTGCGACTTCCGAGTCTTTGGAATCCATGAGTGTCTCGAGGAGTTCGCGGTCCTCCGGATTCTTGTGCGCTCCTAGTAAGACCAACGCGTCCTCCAGACTCGTCGAAAAGTCGTAATCCGCCGAAAGGGGGCGAAGTTCCTCAATGAGTTTGATGAGCTTCTCTCGAGGAATTGAAGTCTCGGAATACAGAAAAGCAGAAAGTACATCCCCAAGAATCTCCGACTCCACAGAGAAACTTTTTGCGTCGAGAAGCAGCTCAATCGCACGATCCTGATCGAGTTTCAGCAAGATTTCCGGAATATTCGAGTAGACCTCGGCATTTCCCATGATCTTAACCAGTAATGGAAAAGCCGCTTCGACGACAGTTTCATCAATCGTTTCGACGTAACTGAGAGCCTCCAGTCCGTCGACAACAGCGTTGAGGACATCAGGTGATTCATCATTGAGCCCCTGTGTGATGTAGGGAACACTGGCAGCACTTCCCGTCGATGCAATCCTTTCCATTGCAATACTTCTCACGTCAGTTGAGGAGTGGTCAACAAACGGTGCCAGATGTTCAATCAGCAAAGCAGGGTCTGCACCTTCCAAAAGATCGCAAGCCCAACTCAATGGCGTTTCCCAACTCCCATTATTCAAGCGGGTGAGCCGGTGGTGATGTTCGGAATTTTTCAGAATCTCAAACAGAGGAGCATGAACCTTCTCACCGAGTGAGTTCAATGCTACACGCTGCAGATATCCGTCGTCATAACTTTTGCATTCAAGAAGATACCAGCGTACCAACGATTGAATCTGAGCATCGTCCCAGGTACTGGCAATCTCAGCGACCTCCTCGTGTTTATCCCAGTAATCTCCAGTGTTTGACCACTTCTCCGGAGCAACAGTGAGATCCACTGGAAGAGTCTGACGAACCTCCTCCATTCCAGCTTCCATCCCAGCCAGCAAAGCTAGCAGCAATATAGCGACCAATTTATAGCCCTCTCAGAATCAATCGTTCATTACAACCATCGATTGCATCGAGCAACGAGAACGTTTGAGTTCCCCGAGCTGATCCCTTCGATGGCCGTCGCGAGCAGACTGCTATCGTCAACATTATCCGCGACGCGATGCCCGTTTACTGAATGTATGACAGACATCAGCAACCTGTCCATTGAAATCAAGAGCCACATGGAAACGATCATCTCCTTCGAGGCGATGCACGGTGATGTGATTCGCACTACTCACCCTTGCAAGATATGGCCGCAATTCGGGTTCATTGAGTGGTCGTAGTTGTCCCCATGACCCATCTCCCAAATAGAGCACTCCGTTTTTGTCATGGAGACCATCAGTGAGTGGATGCGTCCGCTTGAAAGTATGGTCGTGATGCTCCAGCACGAGATCGACCTTGTACTTTTCAAACAATGGGCACCAGTGCTTTCGTTGACTGGAACCGGTTCCGGGTGCTCCATCTTTTCCTTCGGGAACCCGGTAAGAAGGATAGGCTGGAACATGGCCTGCCACGATCAGGTGCTGACGATCTGCTCGATCCTTCAGTGCTGACTCCAGCCAATCTGTCTGCTCACCAGCGACAGGACACAAATGTCCTGTATCGAGTAGCACCAGACTTAGATAGTCCCCAATATCGAGCACGCCGTAAGTTCGTTCTGGAAAGAAGCCGTCAAAGAAACTCAGATACTGAGGAGAACGGCTTCGATCTGTCGTCACTCCTTCCACTTCGTGATTGCCAATACAGGTAATCATCGGGATGGTACGACCAGCGGAATCGACCATCGAGGAATGATAGTTTCTCAGAAACTTTGTAAAGGTGTCTGGAGACTTCCCGTTGTCGTAAGCAAGGTCACCGCCAATTAAAGCGAATCGAGGATCCTGCATGGCTGCGATTGCATTGACCTTGCGGCAGGCGCTCCCCGTTCCACAGTCCCCCCCGGAGACCCATTGAATCGTATCGGTCGCGTGAGAGGGCATCGTGCGAAACTTCCGAACCTCGGTCGTCCCGCTGACACGAAATTGATAGTCGGTGTTCGGCTGTAATCCCTCCACTTCCAGACGATGCAGCTTGTGATCAGTCTTCTGATAAGGACGAAGCTGCGTGACATAGCGAGTCTTCAGATCCTTTCCGACTTCGTCGACGTAAATTGCTCCGTTCGCTGGTGTGTCGAGATCCAGCCACTGAAACGTCATTGTTGTCGTAGGGTCTTTTTGCCAGGTCAAAATCAGCGTATCGGGAGCCAGTCTGACATTGGGGTCATTCGAGTGAGCGTGAGCTGAGTTTTCTCCGGTCACGTTACGGTTGCAGCCAATCAGATCGAGAGCGGACGCAGCAGCGATCCCAGAGAGCGACGCACCTAAGAATTCTCGACGCTTCATACGGCAATCCCATCACATCTGATCGAACCAGTTACGATATCGTTATCACAATCACCATGTAATTTCAGGTGCGGATGACGTCAACCCCATCCTAAATTGGATTACATTTTCAAAAGAAAATGCCTGAATCAAATCATGATTCAGGCATTCAAAACGATGGATACCAGTTGCTTCGCTATGCAGGGAAATCAACACCCTTGAGCGGAACTCCCAGTTTGTTAAAGCACTTCACAACGAGGTGAGACGGATTGACCGTCGCGCCTGTTTGAACACGTACCAGGACGCCGTACTTCTCTTCCAGATTTGTCAGTTCACGACGCTTCTTGTTGATTAAGTAATCTGCGACTCGCTGATGAACTTCCAGGCGAACCTCAGCGACTTCTGGCAGTGAAGCGGACAACATCAGCGAACGCACCACTTCGATCGCCATGCTTTCGGCTGTCTTTACCTGAGCACTTCCATTGCAGCATGGGCAATCTTCATATGTGCTGCGACGAAGCGACGGGCGAATACGCTGGCGGGTCATTTCGATCAGACCGAAAGGACTGATCCGAAGCACCTTGGTGCGGGCTCGATCGCGCTCGACACAGGCGCGAAGCTTGCGTTCTACGCCACGTCGATGTTTCTCATCCCGCATATCGATGAAGTCGTTGACAATCACTCCACCGAGATCGCGGAGACGAATTTGGCGTGCGATCTCTTCAGCTGCTTCTAGGTTGACGTGATAGGCTGAACGCTCAGCGTCATCATTTGAACGAGAGCTTCCGCTGTTCACGTCGATGGCAACCAAAGCTTCAGTCTGATCGATGACCAATGATCCACCGGACTTGAGTGGAACGCGTCGGCTCTGAATGCGTTCAATCTCGTCTTCAATGTTGTACTTATTGAAGAGCGGTTCTTTTCCATCGTAGAACTGCACTCGATCAACATGCTTTGGAAGCACCACCTTCATGAACTCGCGAGCCTTTTCAAAGGCGACTGGCTCATCGATATGAATCGCTTCGATGTCGGTGTGGTAGATATCCCGGATTGTCCGGGTGATCATGTCACTCTCTTCGTAGATGTCGACAGGCGATGGAGTATTCCCCAATCGTCGAACGATCGTCTTCCACAAACGGAGCAGGTAGTTCATATCCCGCTGAAGATCTTTTTCGGTTCGATCAACACCGGCGGTACGAATGATGAACCCGAGACCAGCAGGCGGACTAAGTGCTTTCAGGATCTTGCGCAGATTGCGACGAACATCCTCATCTTCGATCTTGCGGCTGATTCCCAATCTGTTCAGACCTGGCATCAGCACGAGATAGCGACCGGGAATGCTGATGTATGTCGAAAGGGTCGGTCCTTTGTTTCCGATCCCCTCTTTAATGACTTGAATCAGAACTTCGCTGCCACGCTGAAAGATTTCCTGAATGGGGGGCTTATTACGTGAGCTACGTTCGTTGAGTTTGGAGTTTCTCCCCTTCTCAACTTCGTTGCGTTCCCGTTCATCGAGCAGATGCTTGTAGTACTGATATTCCACGTCGCTGACGTGAAGAAAGCCGTTTCGTCCGACTCCGAAGTCGACAAAGACAGCTTGAATACTTGGCTCGATATTGACTACGCGACCCTTGTAGACGTTTCCGACGTACGCTTCAGCACTGGATCGTTCGACATAGAGTTCTTCCAGAACTCCATCTTCAACAATTGCAATTCGACTTTCTTCTGGCTGAAGCACATTGATCAGCATTTCTTTTTTCATGGATCTCTCTTCGTCTGTAGGGACGAACAGGATGCATCTTGCACAAGGCGGCGGTCTCCCTAGCGGCTGCTGTTTCGCAAACAAATCGAAAATCGATTGCGGCCATGTCTCTCCCAGCTGCAAAGCTGAATTCTGGAGAGAGTCTCATGGATCCGAAGGGTTGTCGGAGTAACGCTCCAAAGACACGAATCGTTAGTGCAGATCCGGTTGAGCCGACAACAGATGGCGAAAAATCAGTCTGAATTCCTGGAAGAGTCGTTAACTGACAAACCGGCTGAGAAATCTGGGAGCACCGTGCAGCATCCCACGAGGAAGCCAGTTCAGTCGCGATTTGTCCGAGAAGACGGGGTCCGTTCACGCAAGCGTCGGCACTTCCATTGACTCTTAAGTTCAAGTGGGCCGAGTTGGGACGGGTGCCGTGATACACTCTGGTCTAACCCTGAGAAAATTGAAGGTTTTATAGGCAAACAGTTGTTTCGGTCTGACCGCGAGCGTTGAGATTCAAGAGAAATTGCCCGCGGAGCAGGAGTCCATACAAGTTAATAGAATCATGCTTGCAACGCCAAGGTCCAATCGATCGGAATCGCGGGAAATCAAATGAGATTTGGCGATTGCGTCAAAACCCCGGACTCCCTTTTTGAAAAATCACAAAAAAAATATACGCAAAACTATCCAAGACCGAAAATTTCCCTTATGGTACTTTTTACAAGCGTCATTCCTGCTTTGGAGGCAGGTAGACTTGAGTAGAACTTACTCCGCTTGAAAGAATTACGTCCAATTCGGGTGCCGCTGCATACTATACGCTATACTCGCAGCAATAATCAGGGACTACCCAACAGTCTTGAAAGTTTAGTTGCGCCTACTTTCGACCGTGATTGGTGGATGCTGGTCAAAACACTCTTGACCACCCCCTACTTGGACTCGAAAATCAATTCGAGTGTGCCAGTAGTAATGTTCATTGCCATGCCTACTAAAATTTCAGGGTGACTTTGGCACCTCCGACGCAAATCGGCCCACCCGCAATTTCGCTTCACCATTCGAAATGAAACCGAATTTCGAAGTCATGCGAGTTCAGCCAATCGAAGCGAAATTCAATCGCTAGGCATCATCGAAATCCAGAGAGAATACACGAACTATGGGACATGTCTTGCTGACCGGCGCCACCGGTTTACTTGGCCGATACCTCATGAAAGACCTCCTCAGCCAGGGAGTCGACATGGCGGTTCTCGTTCGTCCTAGCCGTCGAAACAGTCCACACCAGCGCATCGAAGCAGCAATGCAAGTCTGGGAAAAGGAACTCAATCGTTCTCTTCCACGACCTGTTGTGCTCTGTGGGGATATCATCAGCCCGGATCTCGGTTTGACTGGCCCGGAACTAAGCTGGGCGTCCGAGAACTGCACTTCAATTATCCACAACGCTGCAAGCCTCTCTTTTGTCAGCACCGGTAAAGACTCCGAACCCTGGCGTTCCAATGTCGGCGGTGTCCAGAATGTCCTCGAATTCTCTGAGCAAGCTGGCATCGAGAACTTTTTCCATGTGTCGACAGCTTACGTCGCAGGAAAACGTGATGGACTCGTCTACGAATCAGAACTCAATATGGGGCAAGAGTTTGCAAACCCATACGAGGAGAGCAAAGTCCAAGCTGAGGAGTTGGTTCGATCCGCAAACCACATCAAGTCTCTGACTGTATTTCGTCCCGCCATCATCGTCGGTGACAGCCAAAGCGGATTGACGTTCACTTACCATAACTACTACGCAATGCTTCAGTTGGGACTGACATTGTCGCAAAGCCTGGGTGTCCAGGACTTCACAGGGAAGATGCTTTCAAGCTCATTCCAGATCAACGTTGAAGGCTACGAGTGCAAGAATCTCGTGCCCGTCGACTGGGTTTCGGAAGCGATGGCCCGAATTTTCACCACTCCCGAACTCCACGGCCAGACATACCATCTGACCCCTCGAGTCCCAATCACTGTTCGGCTGATCAAAGATGTGATCGAAGAAATCGTTGGAATGTATGGAGTGATGTTCTCTGGTGTGAACGGCACTGTCGGCGGCGGCGAGATTGGCGAACTCTTCATGAAACACATGGAGGTTTACCACTCGTATTGGAAGGACGATCCGAAATTCGATTCGTCCAATACGATTGCAGCCTTGCCAGATCTCCCTTGCCCATTGGTCGATCGCCAGATGCTGAAGCAACTTTCAGAGTTCGCGATCAATCACAGCTTCAACTGGCGCGACCCACGAGTCGAAGTCAAAGAGCCTGCTCTGTTGAGCGCCTCGTAGAACTGTTAATGCGACTAACGTCTGTCAAAGCCCGTGCAATTCATTTTGCACGGGCTTTTTGCATTCAGCCACAAGAGTTCGCCACGCTGTCCGGGGCAAAGTTGAGACGCTTCTCTTGTACGTGTTGTCGACTTCATACGACAAATAAAAAAGGCCCCTCGTCTTGAAGACAAGGGGCCTTTTGAGTGCGGTCGAGAGGAGTCGAACCTCCACGTCCTTATCGGACACAAGAACCTGAATCTTGCGCGTCTGCCAATTCCGCCACGACCGCGGCGAGAGCAGAGTGTATCCAAACATTGTGACTGGTCAACTCTGTTTGAACATTCAAGGCGAGACTCAGTCGCCAACAATCCATAGATGGCCTGAGTATCCAAACCACTTCAGAAGGTAACTCGCGAGACAAATACCCAACGATGCCTTCGAGTTGACTTTTAAAATTTTCAACTGATCCGGAACGCACTCACTCGAATCGAATCTCGTGACTGACGTTGCTTCCGATTTGAATCGGCGGCAGAAGGGGAGCCTGGACCAACCTCTCCAATGCGAATTCTGCTCAATTTCGCATCAACCGAGACTCCCGCCTGCGAACGCAACTCTCCCACTTGAGCATTTCCCAAAATTCCCCGAGAGATTGAGAACAAAGTCTCTACAATGATTTGAATTTACCCGAAAGTCGCAATATTTTCTCGCGAGTACCTTGTCTTCCAAATTTCCTATTCAAAACAGAGTCACCAATCTTCCAAACACATTCAATGCGTGTACTTTACCTAGACACCTTATTTTCCTGTCGAATGGACTCCACAAATCCATGCAGTTGCTGCGTGATTTGGCGTCGACAACTCGTTGATATCGTGTGGGCATTTCTGTTGCCAAATTAAGCCCCGACGAGCACGAAAATCACGTCTGTTGAGAACTCCTTTTTTCTCCAGAGTGTCTCCACGTATTTCGCACAATTCACAAACAGGTTATCGACGCGAAATCACATCACTCGAAATTCGTGCAACCTGAAGCAGAATTGATGCTTAGATACGTCGAGTAGCAGTTCCGAAACCACTCATCATCGACTATGATACGGTTACTGATACCTTCTCTTTTGAGAATGGTCCAAGGGGCCGTTTTGGTCTATCGCGTTGTTCAAAGAGTGGTTGTCACCCATGAAACTCAGCTGTCCCCGCAATGTACTGCAGGCTGCCTTTAGCATTGTCAGCGGCGTTGTTCCTCAACGCTCTCCCAAAGAGATCCTTAGGAATGTGAAACTGACGCTTGCTGACGGGAAAGCCACCCTTCTTGGAACAGATGAAGAGGTCGGCATCCGCTACGAGTTGGCAGACGTCGTCACCGAGTCAGTCGGAGAGGTGTTGCTTCCAACTCAGCGAGTGAACGCCATTCTGCGTGAAGTGCAGGACGACACGATTCAGATCGAAGTCAATGAAGAAGCTTTGTGGATTCGCACATCCAATAGCGAATTCCGTTTGAGTGGTGAAGATCCCGCCCAGTTCCCAACTGTCGCGAAGTTTGAAGACAACGACTACTACGTGCTCTCCGGAAAAGCGTTGAAGCAGGGGATTCATCGCACCCTGTTTGCAACGGACACAGAAAGCACTCGTTACGCTTTGGGCGGAGTGCTGCTTGAACTGGATGCTGAGCATCTGACTCTGGCTGCCACAGATGGTCGACGACTCGCTGTCGTCAAAACAGGATGTGGAGCTCATGGAACTGTCCAGGAAGAAGCTGGGCAGCCTGTCATCCCCGCGAAAGCGATGTCTTTGATCGAGCGTTCAATCCACGATGAAGATCAGGAAGTGCATCTCGCGATTCACCCGCATCACGTTCTCGTTCGAAGTGGATTGTCTACGATCTATGCCCGTCTGGTCGAAGGACGATTCCCGAGATATCAGGACGTGATTCCACAAGATTGTGAAATCAAGATCGAGTTCGTCGTCGGACCATTTCTGTCTGCTGTTCGTCAGGCGATGATTGTGACGAACGAAGAAAGCCGCGGAGTCGATTTCGCGTTCAACGAGGGAACACTCACTCTGACCAGCCTTGGGCAGGACGTGGGATCTTCTCGAATCGAATTACCTGTCAGTTTCGAGGGGGCGGCGTTTACTGTCACCTTCGATCCTCGTTTCGTGCAGGAGTTCCTGCGGGTTCTGGAACCTGCAGGTCCTGTGACATTGAGTCTTGTCGACAGCAATAGTGCTGCTGTTTTTCAGGCTGATGGAAACTACACCTACGTTGTGATGCCTTTAGCACGTGACGATCGGTAGGCGTTGATTTTCGCGAATCGAACGCGTCGATCTGTTACGGTGTTCCTGTACGGAAGGAGTCGCGATGCCACTTGGCCCCAAAGAACGAAGTCGCCCGTACGATACGAGCGAGCCGGATACGTTGAATTCGGTCCTTTCGAAGCTCTTCGCCGCGAAAGGGTATGGTCGGGTCCAAGGGGATCGGCAACTCCACGAAATCTGGCGAAAAGTGGCGGGTGAAGACCTGTCTCGCGAGACAAAAGTGTTGAGTTTGAAAAACGGAGTTTTGCAGATTGGTGTGTCGAGCTCTGCGTTGATGAGCGAACTGGCTGCGTTTGGCAAACAGGAATTGCTCGAGCGTCTTCAGAGTGATCATGCTGATTTGCGCATCAAGGATCTCAAGTTTAAGCGGCGAGGAGATCTGGGAGTGCGTTAGTGATTGAGAATTGATGATCCTGGAGACCAGCGAGTCCAACCAGGATCATCACGTTTCACCGTTCCCGGATGACTGAGCACGATTTCATTGGAAGACTCATGAGTACGAATCCAAAACCCGTTTCCGAAGATTACAGTGCCGATACGATTCAGCATCTGAAGGGGATCGACGGAATTCGGCATCGTCCCGCGATGTACATCGGGGGAACTGACCTCGCTGGCCTGCATCATCTGGTCTACGAGGTGACCGATAATGTGCTGGATGAGTACGCCAACGGCTTCGCTTCGGTGATGAACGTGCAGATCAATGGCGATGGTTCTGTGACCGTCTCTGACGATGGCCGCGGGATTCCCGTTGATCTGATGAAAGAGACTGGCAAACCTGCTGCGGAAGTGGTGTTTACCGAGATTCACGCTGGAGGAAAGTTTGACCGCAAAGCGTATGCGGTCGGAACCGGAGGTCTCCACGGCGTTGGTGTGACTGCTGTGAATGCCTTGAGCGAATGGCTCGAAGTCGAAATCTGTCGGCAAGGGTTTCAGTACAATCTGGAATTCGCCAAAGGACGCCTCAGCTCTCCGTTGACGAAGGGGGCAGAGACAACCCGAACAGGAACGAAGGTGACGTTCAAACCGGACGGCACCATCTTCCCGAACACCGTGTTCAACTATGACACCATCCACAAGCGTTTGCAGGACTATGCGTTCCTGAATGGTGGAATTCATATCAACGTTCAGGATGAGCGGAGCGGCCAGTCGGACTCCTTCTGCTACCAGGACGGCTTGGCTGAATTCGTGAAATGGATCAATCGAACCGAGACACCGATTCATCCAGATGTCATCCGAATTGAGGGTGTCATTGATGCGGTTCAAGTCGACATCGCATTGCAATGGAATGAAGGGTACTCGGAAGCTGTCCGTTGTTTTGCGAACGGTATTTCCAATTCCGAAGGGGGAACTCACTTCTCCGGCTTCAAGACAGCGTTGACTCGCTCTCTGAACAACTATGGAAAAGCTCACAACCTGTTCAAGGATATGAATCCATCCGGGGACGATTTCCGAGAAGGTCTCGCTGCTGTCGTTACCGTTCGTATTCCAAATCCACAGTTTGAAGCTCAAACCAAGATCAAGCTGACCAATCCTGAAGTTGACGGAGCGGTGAACTCGATTGCGGGCGACGTGCTCACGAAGTTCCTCGAAGAAAACCCATCGATTGCCAAGAACATTTGTCAGAAGGGGCTTCGTGCTGCTGAGGCTCGCGAGGCTGCTCGTAAAGCGAGAGATATGGCTCGCTCCCAGAACAAAGTTTCTGGAGGGGGACTCCCAGAAAAATTAAGAGACTGTCGAAATCACGGTCTCGATGTTTCTGAACTGTACCTCGTGGAAGGGGACTCGGCCGGTGGTTCTGCAGACCAGGGCCGAGACTCAGCAACGCAGGCGGTGCTTCCACTTCGAGGAAAGATTCTGAACGTCGAAAAGGCGCAGATCCTCAAAGTGCTTGCGAACACAGAAGTCACAGCCCTTTTCAAAGCGATTGGAATTCTTCCATTGGCTGAAGAGGTGGACGTTGCGAAGCGTCGTTACGGCAAGATCATTCTGATGACCGATGCCGACGTCGACGGTTCTCACATTCGAACCCTGCTGCTGACATTCATCTTCAGGCATATGCGGGAACTGCTGAAGCAAGGGTGCGTTTATGTTGCCCAGCCTCCGCTGTATCGCGTGATCGCTCGTGGTAAGAAGCCGCGATACGTTCAGACGCATGAAGAAATGATGGATGAATTGCTCGGAATTGGAATCGGGGGAGCATCTCTCGTGATTCATCCACGTGAGAGCCTGATTGGCTCCACGACGGTTGGGACAATTGACCGGCGTGAAATTTCAGGCGAACAGTTGTTGGATCTGGCAGAGGCTTTGGATGGACTGGCAGAGCCCATTGAATCCCTGGAACGCCGAGGAATTTCTCTGCGTCGAATGGCAATCGAGCACACGACGGCTGACGGAATGTTGCCTCGGTTCAGAGCATTTCGCGGAACGACAGAAAGCTGGTTTGCGACTCGTGAAGAACTGGACGCCTATATCAGCGAACAGAAATTGACCGAAGTGTCGGAGACTCCTGCAGCTCCAGTCGACGGTGCGGCTGAAGGCCCTGACGCATCGGTACCCGATACCATTACGAAGTCGGATTTGTTCGAAGTTCGTACGATCAATCAAGTGCTGAAAGCTTTGCAGGAGAAATTCCAGCTTTCGTTGAACGATCTGATCGCTGCTCCACCGAAAAACGCGGAGCAGGTTTATCCTTACGAGATCATCGGGCACAGTGCTCCACGTCGTCTCCTCAGCCTGCGTGAACTTGTTCCTGCGTTACGCGAGCTCGGGGCGAAGAGTTTGACGTACACCCGGTTCAAAGGACTGGGTGAAATGAACCATGATGAATTGGCGGTGACCGCTATGGAACCCGCAACTCGATTGCTGAAGCGGGTCACATTGGACGATGCAGCGGCAGCCGAGGAAATCTTCCGCGTCCTGATGGGGGATCACGTTGAACCACGACGAGAGTTCATCGACAAGCATGCCTTGGATGTCAAAGATCTGGATATCTAATGTGAGACTCATGAAACAGAGTCTTCTGTGGATGATTCGGTGAGAATTCTGAACGCCTGTCTTTCGAAGAGATTCTTTCGATAGCAGGCGTTCTTCTTTGGGCTGTGAGTAGGAATTCGAGATGTCACCAACAGGAAGTGGAGCCACACTACTCTGGTTTCGGGATTTCCATGTTGAGTGGTCCGAAACTGAGGTTGCTGCGTTGTGTGAAAGCCTGCGACGTCGATTGGGTGATCTGGTGTTATCTGTTCACGGGGATCATCATCCACTCTCGATGCGGATAGAAGAAGGCCAACGGCAGGGGCGAAACAGATTCGTCGTTCTTCCTGTGGGTGTTCTGCCAGTTCCAGAATTCGGCGAGATTCGTCGGACGATCGAGTGGGCCAGGAAGCAGTGGCCAGAGATCAGCTTCGAGATTGCACCGGCATTGAAATGGATTGACATCGCAGCCTGGATAAGAGCGACTGTCGTCGACGAATTGAAGCTGTCTGAACATTCCGCAGAAGCGACCAAAGTCGTGCTTGTCGGGGAGGGGAGTGAATCTCCACTTGCGAATACCGATGTCGCAAGGCTGGCATTTCTGGCTTTACAGGAGAGTTCTTTTCGCGATGTGCAGGCTGCCTTCCTGAATGCGGCGCGTCCGAGTCTCGACGAACTCATGAGCGATGCTGAAGAATGCGAAGAACAGCAATTTATTGTTCCCTGGGAGATGACTCAGAATGAGTTGGAATCACTCGATCAACTATTGTCAGATTCGCCTGCCCGGATTGTTCGAATGTCGCTGACCCATTCTGTCATGGTGAATCTGCTGGTGGCTAATCGGTTGACTGCAATTCCTAGTGAGGATTACTTCCACTCGGACAACCAGTCGATTCGCGATGAATCATCGAGTTTCCTGACCGATGAAGAATGGTACGAGTTGCAACGACTCGAGCGTCGTATCGAATCGATGTTGCCTTCCGAGTATCGCGGGGCGCTCGATACTGTGGCTCCGACCTCGATGGGATCGGCCCAGTTGAACTCTGATGAATTCGGTGTTGTGGAATGGGATAAAATCTGGACGAGTTTTTGTGATCTCGCACTTGCTGGTGGCCCTCCGCATCGTGGGAAACTCCTCGAAGCAGTCCCGTCCTACGACGCCCTTGCCCAGCCTGAACGGTACGCGCAAGTTGTCGAAGAAATCGAGAGGGGGATCAGGTTGGTGACTCAACTTCCAACCTTTCGAAGTCCTGTCGCTGGCTGGATTGGAATTCGCTGCCACAGTGAGGAGATGGCTGCCTGGTTGATGCGGGCGATCATTGTGGAAAACGTGATGGTTCGCCGTGAGGGGGTGAATCTGTTTCTTCCCGCAGGCCCAGAGTTCGCGGTGAAGAAGGAAATTAAAAACGTGATCACCTCTGTGGCAAAGACCGTCCATTACTGGTCGTCGCATCTCAAATCCCGCAATCGGGTACGATGATCGATTTCTGTATTCCGTATAGCGTTCGGGGGATGTCGTGATTGTTGCACAGACAGTGCTGGGAAACCTTGACGATCCCCAGTGGCGACAGCGAATCGCTCTTGGGACTGTCGATCATCTGGAGTTGAATCCAGTGCAGGGAGTTCGCAGCGGACTTCAGAAGACAACTGATTCCGGGCTTGCGATTACACTGTCTTTTGACAGGCGAATTCAGCTTCGCGATGGAGATGTGATTGATTGGGATGCTGTTCAGAAGCGGGGAATCGTCCTGAAGATGACGCTTCCGGATGTGCTCATCGTCGAACTCGCGGAATTGCAGACTCGTTCGATTTCCGAAGGGTTGGAAGTGTGTTTTCAATTAGGGGTCGCGATTGGAAATCAGCACTGGCCATCGCTGGTCAAAGACAAGAAGGTCTTTGTTCCCTTGTCGGTGGATCGAAGTTTGATTGGCGACATGTTGCGGGACTTCGCCAGTGCTGGAATGACGTACCGCATCGCATCGGGGATCGATCTGCTCGGAGAGTTGTTACCGTATGAAGCACGGCGTCTATTTGCTCAACAATCGACTTCCCCACACTGATTGGCGTTGAAAGAATAAAAAGAGCCATCAACCTCATCGGTGAATGGCTCTTTGGAATTCAGATCGATACGAGGGGGATTAGAATTCTGGAACAGGTTTTCCATCTTCTCGATTTGTGAGAAGCGAGTAGATCTCCAAGTCGAGATCATTTGAAATCGCACGAACCGATCCATCACAGAATAGAAAATGTGTCATTTCTTCATGTGGTGAACTGACATCACGATGGTCACTCTCGTCGCTGTTCAGGGAATGGCCAGACTGAAAGAGTGTGAGATAAGCACCATCATCATCTGGATCTTCGGGATTTTGAACGACACCCGCCCAAATGGTGCTTGGATGAGGTGTTTCAGTTCCCTCTTCGGGACGTTCCCAATTTGCTCGTTCACTTGTCATGACGGTATTCGATGTTCCATCCGTAATGTCTCGAAGGCGAATGTTGGAGTTTCTGAAGAAGATCCCCAAACCTTTCTCCGGACTTTCGATCATGTCTGGTGGACCAAAGTTGCCGACGTAGGATGACATGGCAAAACGAATTTCTTGGTCTGATGGTTCGTAAAAATTCTTTGTCGAATAGTTGTCAAGCGGACAGATATAGTGCTGGATGTGTGTTTCTCGAACCTTTTGATTCCGGGAATCGGTCAATGGGCGATTGAAGTTGTATTGGTTATAGAGGGGAGCTTGGTCCATGAACGGAGTCAACGCCAAGCCCCAGCCATTTCCGTTCAGGTTCGCTGGCTCGCCGTCGATCTTGCCTTGTTTATAGATATAGCCCGGAGGAAAACAATTAAAGACGTCGTGGTAGTTATGGAGTGCCAGACCAAACTGTTTGAGATTGTTTTTACATTGCGATCGCCGCGCTGCTTCACGTGAGTTTTGGACCGATGGCGAGAATAACCCAATCATGAGCACTCCAATGCTCATAACAACAACGACATCTACGACAGTAAATGCCAGTTTTCTTTGAAAACGCTGAGACATTTAAGTGACCCCAATGCGTGTGAGGCAGGCTCTGTTTTGTGTGCCAGTTTGTTATATTAACGTGTCTCAATGGAACAGGCCAGCGGCACCGCGTGAGAGAGCCAGTACTGCGGGCAAGTCGATGGAGTGCAGTTGAGACCGACAGCGTCCTCAATAATTCATGAATTGAGTTGCACGCTAGCGCTTCGCGCCCATGCCGACGCGGTTGTTCATGTAATGACGCAGAGCGGCGTCTAAAGGGGTACTGCTTCGGATCAACTGGTAATCCACAACGTTCTGAGCGCAGCGTCGACGAAGATCATCGACGAACGCATTCATAGCAGCCAGGTATCCATCTCGAAGTGACCGTGGATCACAGGTGACATCGCCCGAGGATTCGAGCCCTTCAAACTTCGTGGTACCGCTGTACGTAAAGTCGAGTTCTTCGTCGTCCAGAATATGAAACAGCAGGACATCGTGCCCACGTTGTCGGAGGAGCTTGAGCCCTTTGAAGAGATCTTCACGATCGGTGAAGAAGTCTGAGATCAGAACGACCATTCCCTTTTGGGATTTCTCATCAGCAATCTTGCGAAGTGTTCCGAGCATGTCGGTTTTGCGAGTCGGCCTCTCCACTGCAAGCACGGAGAGAATGGAACCCAGATGGTTCTGACTGCTTCTGGATGGAAGTCGCGTTCGAATGTTCTCGTCGAAGATCGAGAGACTGACAGCGTCCTGTTGCCTGAGCAGAAGATAGGTGAGTGCTGCGGCGATTGAACAGGCGTAGTCGAACTTGCTGTTGTCCTTCTTCCCGAACTGCATCGACTCGCTGGCATCGACGACAATCGTCGTGCGCAGGTTTGTCTCTTCTTCGTAGAGCTTGAGATAGTACTTGTCGGTCTTGGACCAGACTTTCCAGTCAACTCGTCGAATATCGTCCCCAGCGACATACTCGCGGTGCTGAACGAATTCGATGGATTGCCCGAAGAAGGGGCTACGATGCTGTCCGGAAATAAATCCTTCGACAACATGCCGGGCCTGAATCTCGAGCCGATTAATCCGGGCCAGGGCTTCCGGAGAGAGTCGGTGTTCGAGATCAGATTTCGACATTATTCATCTCACAGACAAGTCAGAGAGCTTACGAATTCGCATGAGGAGCGGAAAAAATCGCCTTCATGCGGGGATCACTCGTGAGTTCCCCTTCTTTGGAGGGAGTCAGCTCGATGAGCTTACTGATCACGGTATCGGTTGTGATTCCTTCGCTTTCCGCGGAGAAGTTCGTGACGATACGGTGTCGTAGGACTGGAGTCGCAACAGCCTGCAAATCTTCAGCTGCAACGTAGGTGCGGCCCTTGAGCAACGCACGGGTTTTCGCCCCGAGGATCAGATATTGAACCGCACGCGGACCTGCTCCCCAGCTCAGCCATTCGTTCACAAAGCTCGGGACACCTTCCTGGCCAATACGTGTCTGTCGGACCAGTGCGAGGGCATAGTCGACCAGATGATCGGTGATCGGAACTTCTCTTACCAATTCCTGAATACTCAGAATGTCTTCTGTACTGAGAACAGGTGTGATCTCGGTCGATCGGTTCCCTGTCGTTTGCAGGGCGATCAGTTTTTCTTCCTGATAGGAAGGGTAATCGACGAACACTTTGAACATGAAGCGGTCCTGCTGCGCTTCTGGAAGGCGGTAGGTTCCTTCCTGCTCAATGGGATTTTGCGTGGCCAACACGAAGAAAGGGTGAGGCAGTGTATGCCGGGTCATGCCGACTGTGACTTGTCGTTCCTGCATCGCTTCGAGCAATGCGGACTGTGTTTTGGGAGGGGTTCGGTTGATTTCGTCTGCGAGGACCACGTTATGAAACAATGGGCCGCGGATGAATTTGAATTCGCGTTCGCCGGTTTCTTTGTTGGTGGCGAGGACGTCGGTTCCGGTAATGTCCGCGGGCATCAGGTCTGGTGTGAACTGAATGCGGCTGAAACTCATCGACAGGCATTTTGCCAACGAGTTAATCATCAGCGTTTTTGCGAGACCAGGAACACCTTCAAGCAGACAATGTCCACGGCTGAATAGAGCGATCAGCAACTGATCGATGACCTCCGACTGTCCCACAATCACCTTGGACATCTGGTTGCGAATGTCTTCGTAGGCTTTGCCGAGTTTGTCGATCGCAGCCCCAGTGTCGGAGCGATTCAATTCCGTCATGCCTGAACCTCAGAGGATGGACAAAATGAGCAAAGAAGCCTGTGGATATGTTAAGGAGAAAGGTGAACTTGAGCAAAGGGGAATCATTGGTGGAATTTTCTGTGATTGTGTTTTCGTAAGTCGGCGGTTGGACGGGAACTTCTGGTTTGAAAGCCCTCCGTCCCCTGTTCACTTCCTTTGATTACCAGTATCTTCATGTCGGCGATTGTTGATTTAATGAGGTTTGATCAATGTCGAAAAATGCCCGAATCGGGCTTTGGCTGTTCGCAGTCTATCTTCTGCTGTATTCGGGGTTTGTAGGCCTCAATGCCTATTCACCCGCGACGATGGCGCTCACACCCGTACCTGGTCTGAATCTCGCGATTCTCTATGGGTTTTTCCTGATTGTTTTCGCTTTGGTGCTGTCTCTGGTGTACGGATTTCTCTGTCGCCCGGATGGAGATCGACGTGAGGGGCAGCGATGATCTACGAACACAATCTGACTGCGGTCATCGTTTTTCTGACATTTGTCGGGCTGACAATGCTGCTGAGCTTCTATTTGGGAAGCCGGGCGAAGTCGTCTGACGGTTTTTTTACCGCTCACGGGCAGATTCCGTGGTTCATTAACGGAATTGCTTTCGCTGGTGATTATCTCTCGGCAGCCTCATTTCTGGGGATCTGCGGGATGATTGCGTTCTATGGCTACGATGGATTTCTGTATTCCATCGGCTATCTAGCAGGCTGGATCGTTGCGTTGTTTGTGGTCGCTGAACCACTGAAACGACTTGGCAAGTTCACGTTCGCCGATGCTCTCGATGCACGCTTCCAATCTCGCGGGATCAAACTTGCTGTTGGTATCAGCACGCTGGTCGTGAGTGTTTTCTACCTGATCCCCCAAATGGTCGGAGCAGGGGTCCTCGTACAACCGCTCTTAGGGCTTGCTCACTGGCAGGGAGTCACTCTGGTGGGGGCAACGGTGATCGTGATCGTCGTTTCCGCAGGGATGGTCTCGACAACGTACGTTCAGTTTCTCAAAGGAGGGCTGCTTGTTGTCTTCAGTCTGATTCTGACGATCATGATTCTGAGTCAGGGATTGTCAGTGAAGGAAGGGGGCATTGATGAGCATCGTTTCCGTGTGGTCGGTCCGGTCGATGAAGCGGAGCTGAACGACTCCAATTGGACCAGCGACAATTTGAATGGTCACACCACCTTGCGTCTGGATTCTGCGTGGCTGGGACTTCCCTATGTGCGGACGACCGATGATCGCACAGGAGAAACGATTACCTGGAGAATCGAAGATGCTGGCAATGGTCAGGTGATCTTGCGTGAAGCTCAGACAATCTCACGCAATCATGAAGGAAAGATCTTCGTCAACGGACGCCTGAAGGGGCGGAAAAAGGGCGAACCGGAATTGCATCCAGTCGGTTTCATCAGCGAGTTGCCGGGCGGGGAAACAACAACTGGTCCACTGGGGCCTGTTGCATTCTTCCAGAGATTGCACGATAGCAAGGTCGTTCAATGGCCTAGCGAAGTCGTGAATGAAAGCGATGGGACCAAGACGACTGTCTACTATCAGAAAGTGACGTCGGGAAGCGATGTGCTCCTCCCGGGGAACAGTCCGACATTTAAAGGAGTCCGTAGTGAGAAGCACACGGACAAGATCAACTTTATCTCGCTGATGCTGGCCCTGTTCTGCGGAACTGCGTCACTCCCTCACATCTTGATCCGCTATTACACCGTCAAAGATGAAGTGAGTGCCAGGAAGAGTACCATCGTTGGAATTGCAGCGATCGGGTTCTTCTATGTTCTGACGCTATATCTGGGACTCGGAGCGATGGTCAGCGGTGCACTGGATGTCACCGATTCCAACATGGCCGCACCGTTACTTGCGAAAAGTATGAATGAATGGTTGTTTGCCATCATTTCAGCGATCGCCTTTACCACGGTGCTGGGAACTGTGAGTGGATTGATTCTTGCTTCGAGTGGAGCGGTCACGCATGACTTGCTGATCACTGTGTGCGGGTTGAAGCTGAATGATCGTGAACAGGTGCGGATTGCCAAGTTTGCCTCAGTGCTGATCGGTACGATTGCGATCATTCTGGGGATTCTCTTCGAGAAAATGAACGTTGCCTATTTGGTCGGTTGGGCCTTCAGCGTCGCTGCGAGTGCCAACTTACCGTCGCTGGTAATGATGCTCTTCTGGAAGAGGACAACGAAATCTGGGATCATTGCTGCTGTCACGGTGGGCATGGTTTCCTCACTCGCCTGGATCTTGATGAGCGCGGATACCTACCGTAGCGTCTATGGACTGAATCCTCAGGATGCTCCATTCCTCGTTCCGTTCAGCCAACCGGGGATCGTCACCATTCCAATTGGATTTCTGACATTGATTGCTGTTTCCTTGATGACTCGAAAGAGCGAACTGGAAGATTAGCCATCTGCTCAGGGGTGAATGAGAAGTTCGACAACTTCACCCACAGAGTCGAATGCCTCTGGAAGTGAGTCCTTCCAGAGAGTCTTTTATAAAGTCGATGTGTGACTCGAAAAATCCGGGAGCAAGTCCCGACTGGCGGTGATGCTGGTCGGGACTTGTTCTATTTAGACCGTAAGAATTTCTGAAAAGAAATTTTCCAGATCCTCGGAACCATCCTGAATCTGAGGTGTTTTATTCTGTAACAGGGAGCAAAACGGGTATCAAACCAGACTGGTTCCCCTGTTACTGAAATCGGCCATTCAGAACGAGATGGGAACGACCCCATTTGCGTTACTGTCCGGATTCCATTCAAACAAATGGAGTCAGTGGACATATTCAAAAATCGGTCAGGTCAGGAAGGCCTTTTCGACCGACAGGCGATTTCCACGGATGTTTTCTTGAGTTCCGCAGACGCGAAATATCCCCTCAGCGTGATAAGGAGTGACTCCATGCGCTCACCGTTCAGACTCCCGATGTTTGTACTTGGAATGGCTTTCCTGACGACAGGTGCTCAGGCGAATGATGAGATTGTCGTCACAACAGAGCAGCAAAACGCTGTTCATGTTGAGGAGACAACTCAAACTGAGAGGAACTCAAAGGGAGATCAGCCTTTGCGTGAACGCTCAAAGCCCCACGACTCGATGTTCGACCGACTCGATAAAGACAAAGACGGGCAACTGTCTCGTGAAGAGTTCGAAGCGGGATCAAAATCATTCCACCTTCGCCTTCAGACTGCGCATCAGAAATCTGCGCAATCTCGTTCCGGGGAGCGCTCTATCGCGAAGAAAGGGAGATCTCATCGCGGTCCTCATCAGGCGATGCACCGCGGGAAATTTTACCATCAGAGATTTGCACATTCTCCTCGCATGAACGAATACCGTCATCATACGAACGGTGGGCATCGAGGTTACGGTTCGATCAATCGTGGTCATCACGGGGCGAGGAAGTTTGCCTATGGACCATCGATTGAGCATCGTCGGTTCTCGCAGTACGGATCGCATTTCGGGCATGGACATCATCGATCGTTCCAGCATCCTCATTTCGGGCAGCGTGGATTCGGTGGGCATTACGGCTTCCAAAGTCCTCGGCATTACGGTGATTTCAGCTTCGAGCGATCATATCGTCCCGGCGGTCAGTTCAACTTCCAGAGACGACCAACTCGTGATGGTTACGCCGCCCACGGAAAAAATCCTTGGGTCAGAGGAGATCACAAACCAGGTGATCGTCATTCAGAACACTTTGGTGGTCCTCGACCTGAAGCCCGTCCTGAACCAAGAGTGAAGGAAGAAGCAAAGACTCCAAAAGAGAGGCCAGAAGTTCGTAATGAACGTGGACCTCGTGGTGATCGTCATCCCGGCGTTCGACCTGAACAAGGGCCTCCTCGCGGTGAGGCAAGACATTCATCAGGGCCCCGTCCAGAAAGAGGAACCGAAGATCACTCTGAGCGATTTGGTCCACCACAACGTCACGGCGAAGACCGTGAGTTTGGTCCGGGATCTGGTCGTGGTCGAAATCCAGGATTCAACCGACGTCCAGGTGGTGAAAAGAAGCCAGTGAATGCTCAGAAACCTGCGGTCGAAGAACCAGCAGATGAGAGTGCCAATCAAAATGCTGAGAAACCAGAAGATCGGATTTCTTCGCGTCCTCCAGTTGCTCCGCTTCCAGAAATTCTTGTCAGTCTGAACGCTGGCTGATCGCAGATCAGTCGTTCACGTCAACACAGTGCAGGAACGATTTTGAACGGCTCGGATCGTCTCCCTGTGAAATCCGTCGGCTGCAGTTTGCCCCGCAGTCGGCGGGTTTTTATAGAACTCATCTGAGAGTCCCATCGAGTCAGTAACGGACACCCCGCAATTTAAGTTCGTGTCCTCAGGGGATTGGCTCTTCAAATCCTGAATCAATAAGAAACGGCCGCGAACACACAGTTCGCGGCCGTTTCTTTGCTCATGATGAGAACGCCACCTACTCACGCGATCGCAGGGAGAGTCGAGGTGAATCGGGACGAACCCAGATTCACTCCCGGTGTTGATCAATTACGTAATGGCGAACTCATTGTCGATCGAGACTAGTTGGTCCCGTGTGCATCGCGTACTTTGATCATCGAATCCAGGATGGTATTCCATGTGGATGGTGTTTCCAGAAGGGAGTTCGGGAACATGCAACCATCCCAGCAGATGTGCTTGATGCCGCGTTCTTCTGCTCCTTCAAGCCAGTATCCAGAGCACTTCACAATGTCGAGTTTGCCGTTTGGATCGTCGGCTGGACAGTGCTTACCTGTTTTGTCGTGGCTCCCGGTTCCATGCACGCTGCCGTCGTTCTGAGCAACATGGAAATCGATGGTCCACGGACGCAAGGCGTCTGTCATCGTCTTGTAGGCAGCCCAGAATTCTTCATCTGTGTATCCGGGCTTCAGCAGTGCGTGCTCGGGAGCGTTATAGCCCATGAGATAGAGATAGGTGTGGGCCAGATCCGCCTGGAATCCAACGGTCTCAGGCTTACCGACTTCTTCCAGCAAGTCGACCATGTTTTTCCATGAGTGCATCCCTGCCCAGCAAATTTCTCCTTCTGCAGCGAGACGTTCACCGTTGTCGGCTGCAACCTTGGCTGCTTCGCGGAAAGTCTCAGCGATCTTCTTGGTGTTTCCGACGGGATCAGCGTACCAATCGTGTGGTCCTGTCGCTGAGTCGATGCGGATCACACCGTATTGTCGAACGCCGTGCTCATTGAAAATTCGTGCGATGCGGCAGGCCTTTTCGACCGCCAGAACGAACTTCTTACGAGCCTCTGCATCACCCATTGCTGAGTCACCAACGGTTCCCGGCCAGATTGGAGCAACGAGTGATCCGATTGAGAAACCGTAGGAGGCGACCTTGTCGGCGATCGCCTTGATCTCATCGTCACTCGCATCTGGGTCTGTGTGCGGGTGGAAGAGGAAATAGTCGATTCCGTCGAATTTGACGCCATTGACTTCAGCCCCGGCAGTCAATTCCAACATCCGATCCAGAGAGATGGGTGGGTTATCGGTTCCGGCTTCTTTACCGACCAGTCCCGGCCACATGGCGTTATGGAGCTTCGGGGAAGTGTGTGGCATGTCTAAGTTCCTCTGGAAAAGAACGGCTATTGCCGATGAGTTGGATTCAGGTTTGTGAGCATGGACAATTTTGCATGTTTTGTCGACCGAAAAGCGGGTGTTGATTTCTTCGCGGGGTGAGAATTTGAATTGGCGTCCTAGAAAAAAAAGAAGGCGTGTACAAACCGAAGTTCATACACGCCGCGAGTTTTCTATTGCTTCAATTTCGGTTCAGGAACCAACTGCCCGTTGAACTGCGTCCCATAGCCATTGTGGAGCGATAAAGAGAACGATCGTTCCCAGACTGCAGATGACTCCTGCCAGCCCGCTTGCAGGTTCGATCCCTTCCTTGGTCTCCGCGGCGGGAGCTTCGAAGTACATCACTCCGACCAATCGCAGATAATACCAAGCCGCGATCAATGCGTTGACTGCCAGCAAGGCTGCGAGCCATTGACCTTCAACGGAACCGCTGGACCAAGCTGCCAGGAATAAGTTCAACTTGCCAAGAAGTCCTGCCGTGGGAGGCATGCCAGTCAAACTGAAGAGGCAGACAGCTAGAAGGAGCGCGATGGCTGGACGTGTTTTGCTGAGACCCGCCAGATCGGAAACAGTTTGAAGTGGCTTCCCTTTTGTTCCTGCGCAGGCGATCAGTGCGAAGACACCAATTGTCATAAGGCCGTAGATGGGCAGGTAAAACAGCAGTGCGGATGCACCGCTTACTGTGCTGCCGTTTCCACCCATGGTCAGTCCGACGAGCAGGTATCCTGCGTGTGCAACGCTGGAGTAGGCCAGCAGTCGTTGCAGGTTTGTCTGTCGCAGAGCCAACAGGTTTCCGCCAAACATGGTGAGGATCGCCAGCGTAGCGAGCAGACATTGTGCAGCCCCGCTGTTCGTCCATGTTCCGATCGAAGTTGCACCGGCGAGCAAAGGAATCAGGCGAAGCAACGCTGCAAATCCAACTATTTTCGGAACGAAAGACAACATCGCAGCGATGGATGATGTCGTCCCCTGAAACACGTCTGGAGCATAAAATTGAAACGGCACAGCGGTGATACGGAAGCCGAGTCCAGCGACAATGAATGCAAGTGCGAGTTGCAGCATCATCCCGTTGCCGTCTTCAGACGCCTGTGAAATGGCGTTGGCAATGCCTGTTACATTCGTTGTGCCAGCAGCACCGAAGGTCCAAGCGAGACCGTACAAAACCAGAGCGGACGAAAACACGCTCAGCAGGAAATACTTGATGGTCGCTTCACGCATGTTACGACCATGCTTTGGAACTGCCAGCAGGACGTAAGTTGGGATGCTGACCAACTCAAGTCCAAGGAAAATTCCAACAAGATCGTTCGACACAACAGTGAAGTTGACACCTGCAATGATCGCAAGCAGGCAGGCATGTGCTTCCGCAGAATGGATATCCTCAACCTGATTCCAAAGTACCAGTACGAGGATCGCCCCGAAAACAAGGGAAAGGCCGCGAACGTAGCACACAAAGGGGTCGACTCGGAAAGGACCTGTTCCAACGGCCTGCGGTTCAATCTGAAACCAGACCCAACCTGCGGTCCCTAATGCCAACAGAGACAGAATGCCCCAGCGATGGCGCAGTCCAGCCTCCTCCTGTCCTTTTGTGCTGACAAGAAAAGGGCTCGCCAGAAACATGAAACAGGTTGTCGCCAGCAGAATGATTTCGGGAACGATCAGACCCGCTGCGTTGTTGATCTGTTCAATTGCCGTTGCCACTGAGCGAACTCCTCTTAGCCATCATTGTGTCTTGTGCCTGTGCGGCAGCCACGGTGTTTTCAATTGTGTTGTGCAATCGAACGCTGTCACGCGTCGGAGCATCTGTGGATGCCTGCTCTGTCGCTGCATCTGGCAGGTACAGGTTCGAAACAGCGACGATATCCGGCTTAATCAGATTCACCAGTGGTGCGGGTGTCACACCGATCCACAGGCAGCCAATTGCCAGAGGGAGGATTGCAAAGAACTCGCGAAGTGACATGTCCGAAGGACCTGCGTCATTCTTGGTGGTCTCTTTGAGTGGACCAAAGAACATCGTCTGAACCGCGGTCAGAAGGTACCAGGCAGCAAGAATGACTCCGGTTGTTCCGAGGATCCCGTAGAGAGCATGTTGTTTGAACATCCCAGCCAGCGACAGAAATTCGCCGGTGAACCCGTTGAGTCCAGGAAGTCCGATGCTGGCCATGGTAATGAAGACCATTGCGCATCCTATCAGTGGAAGGCGTGCTGCCAGTCCACCAAGGTCGCTCAAGCGAAGGGTGTTGTACCGTTCAGCGATCATTCCCACGATCAGAAACAATGCTCCCGTTGCCAGACCGTGATTCACCATCTGAAGTACGCTCCCTGTGACCCCTTCCGCGTTCAACGCAAAGAGACCGAGAGTGCAGAAACCAAGGTGAGCAATACTGCTATATGCAACAAGTCGTTTCAGATCATTCTGCACGAGGGCAGCGAGTGATCCGTAGATGATCCCGATGACGGAAATCGCACCGATCAACGGCACGCCGACTTGGAGACAAGCATCTGGAAACATGGGCAGGCACAACCGGAGGAAACCATAAGTTCCGAGCTTTGCCAGAATTCCGGAAAGAAGCACTGTGGCGCCGATTGGAGCTTCGGTGTAGGCCAGCGGCAACCATGTATGAAACGGGAATACGGGGACTTTGACCAGAAATCCGGCCGAAATCGCGAGGAACAATCCAGTCTGCATTTCCACGCTGAGCGGATTGGCTTTCAGGAACTCCGCAATCGCTGGGATTGATGTCGGAGTTGCCAGACCATGACTTGCAACATGTGTGATGAGTGTCACGACACCCAACAGCGTGATAAAGCTGCCAGCGAGTGTATAGAGGAAAAACTTAACGGCAGCCTGGCGTCCCGCATTTCCACCCCAGATCGAAATCAGGAAGAACAGCGGAATAAGCGTCAGCTCAAAGAAGGCATAAAAGAGGATCACGTCGAAGGCACTGAAAACACCAACAAGTCCTGCCTCGAGCACCATGATCGCCGCGAAGAACTCTGGAGATCGGGTTTTGACTGAATTCCATGAGATCAGAACAGCGGAGAGGATCAGCAGAGTTGACAATGCGATCAAAGCAACGCTGACTCCGTCTAGTCCGAAGTAAAATTCCAGTTTGACTGGTTCTGCTGCTTCTGATGCATTCGCTGTGTTGAGTGTCAACCACGAATGCTTGTACTCCACCTGTGGCTGGATCGGGCCGTTGCCGAGGTACGACTTGGGGAGTGCTGAATAACCCGTCACTAATTGGGTTGCCATCAGCGTAGTCGCAATGGACCCTGCGAGCGCGACCCAGCGGGCATTGCTGCCTGTCAGGGAGCTTCGAAATAGTGTGAGTGCTAACGCTGTCAGGAGCGGAATACTCAGGCAGAGAAACAGGATACTGACCATTGTTATGAAAACCTGTGTTTCAATCGCAGCGAAGTGAATTGTTCCCGGGGTACGGACCTGTCAGGGCTTAACGAATAATGTTCAGCATAATCAGGACACACACAATCACTCCCCCGAACATGCACAAGGCATACGTGGGAACAACACCATTCTGCAGCAATCGAGGCAATGTACTGAAGGCCCGTGGAATCATTCCGACGATGTCCACGATTCCGTCAATCACATAGCGATCAAGATAGCTAAACGCTTTTCCAGCACCTCGAAGTGGGAGCACAATGGCCCCGTGATAAATTTCGTCGAGGTAAAATTTGCTCAGTGAGATCTCATGCAACGGTCGCAAGTTGGTTTTCAAGCTGGTCGCAGTTTTTGGAGACTTGGCATACATGAACCAGGCTGCTGCTATTCCAGTCAGTGCAATGATAGTGCTGAGAAGCATGATGCTGATGTGCATTCCATGAGATTCAACATGTCCCAGACCCGGCGTCTGCTGGAAATAACCGGCGAAAAGGTGGGTTGGCCCCAATACCAGCCCGATGCCGATTGCGCAAACCGCCAGAATTCGGAGTGGCCACGCCATGATTGGAGTTGCTTCGTGAGGATGGTGCCCCGCTTCTTCCGGGAACTTTTCAGGACCCCAGAAGGTCATGAAGTATGCACGGAAGGTGTAGAATGCGGTCAGCAATGCAGTGAAGCTGGCAACAATCAGGATGGTCAGGAAGAACTGTCCATTGCCGCGGTGATGGCTTGCTTCGCTTAGGACAGCGAGAATTTCGTCCTTGCTCCAGAATCCAGCGAGAAGCGGGAATCCAGCCAAAGCTGCAGCACCAGCGAGGAAAGTCCAATGGGTGATTGGCAGTGCCTTGCGGAGACCGCTGAAGCGTCGCATGTCGATCACATCACCCATCGCATGCATCACACTTCCTGCCGCGAGGAATAGCAGCGCTTTGAAGAATGCATGTGTGAACAGGTGAAACATTCCCGCTGTGACAGCAGGTGTGACGAGTTCAGGAACACCCGCGCCAGCACCCAGAGCCATAAACATGAATCCAAGCTGGCTGACAGTTGAGTAAGCCAGAACACGTTTGAGGTCGTATTGTGTCAGTGCGATCAGGGCAGCGAGAAGTGCGGTGGCTGCTCCAATAGTTGTGATTGTCATCTGCACCGTCGGCGCCAATGCGAACAGCGGTGTGCAACGGGCGACAAGATAAACTCCCGCCGTCACCATCGTGGCGGCATGGATCAATGCACTGACTGGAGTTGGTCCTTCCATCGCATCTGGCAACCAGACGTGAAGTGGAAACTGAGCAGACTTGCCCATTGCTCCAAGGAACAGACACGCACAGATCGTGGCGATTGTTCCTGGGTTTTGAGCTGCAACTGCCGAAAGCAGTTCCGGCTGGAACAGGACAGTGTAGAAGTCGACAGAGCCGAAAGTTTTCCAGATCAGGAAGATTGCAATCAGGAGTCCAAAATCACCGATTCGGTTCACAACGAATGCTTTCTTGGCGGCTGCAGAAGCGCTCGGACGCTTGTACCAGAAGCCAATCAGCAGGTAGGAACAAAGTCCAACTGCCTCCCAGAACGCAAACAACATGACGAAGTTGCTCGAGAGAACAAGCATCGTCATGGAGAAAACGAACAACGACACCGCTGCAAAGAATCGAGGATATCCAGCATCCCCTTTCATATATCCGGATGCGAACATTGCGACGAGCAAGCTGACACCGGTCACCATCGTCAACATGATGGCAGCCATCTGGTCTGCACGCAGATCGATTCGTACGCTCATTGACCCGACTTCCAGCCATTGGTAGCCGGAAGCGATCACATTAGTGAAATGCGAATCGGCTTTGGCTGCTGCCGGAACGATGGATGTCAACAGGATGACCGAGCAAACGAACGACACGGCCAGCGCGATCCAACATGGGAGGTGGCTGGACGCTCGAAGGATTTTCGGTCCAAGGAATGCTGTTACCAAGGCTGCCAGAAGTGGGGCAACCGGGATCAGCCACAGGATGAGATGTTGAATCGATTCGGACATGAATGATCTTTGCCGATGCCTGGAAAGTGCGATCGTTTATTTTGTCGCATCTGATGCGGAACGGATATTCTTCGGGCGGGAGCTCAGTGGACCGGATGGGCCGGTGTCGCCGAGCGCCTTGTCGCCTTCAGACAATACAGGGGCACGTCCTGCAGGTGCGAGTGTTGGGAAACTTTCAGCAGGTGCTGATGGTGTTAGAGAAGGTGAATCTGGCGTTGGTGGAGCAACGTCCGCTTCACGGATCGATGACCAGAGATCAATGTCCAACGAGTGGTTCTGGCGGTACAACGCCAGGATTAATGCCAGTGCCAATCCCGCTTCACTTGCTGCAACTGTCAATACAAAAACAGTAAAGGCTTGGCCTTCAAGTGTGTTGTGCATTCGACCAAATGTCAGCAGCGACAGGGAAATCCCGTGCAGCATCAATTCGGATGATAGAACAATCATGATCAGGTTTCGGCGTGTGAGGAAGCCAATTGCTCCCAACACGAAAAGTGCAGCGCCGACGGCCAGATAGCGATTCAAATCCCCCGTCATAGTGTTCCCTGCTCCTTCCGCGGTGCCATGATGATTGCCCCGATACTGGCGATCATCAGGAGCGTTCCGCCCACTTCAACAAAATACAGGTAATCGCTGAAGAGTGCGCGACCCACCCCTTTCAAAGTTCCCAGTGGCTGATCAGCTTCCGGGTGACTGTATGGATTGGTGACAACTTCTTCAGTGTCTGCAACGAGAGTGCTGTCTGTCACTTTCAACTGCAAGGTTTCAATCGTCGAGAGCAATGCTCCCAGCAGAATGAATCCAGCAACGACTGCCAACAATGGATGGCGTGCTCGTGAATCGTAGATTGAAAGGCCACTCTGCTGTGACAGCATAATCACGAACAGGAACGTCACGATGATCGCTCCGGCGTAAACGATGATGGTCGCAGCGGCAATAAATGGAGCACTCTGGAGCAGGTAGAGTCCGCAAGAGGACAATGTTGCAAGAGCGAACCAGAGCGCGCTGTATACGGGATTGTGGCTGGTGACCATCAATACGGCACCGAGCAAGGCCCCCGTAGCGAAGACGTAAAAGAGGATGTCTTCAGTGACGATGGCTTGTTGTGGAGCAAAGTGAACTGCGAATGCGAGACCTCCAGCGAGTGTCAGCAGGAGTCCAGCCAGACGAGGAATCTTCAATGGCTTGGGAGCCATCGCAAAGATCCCTGCGGCGCTGAGAACCAGCGCGATCGTCAGCACAATGTTTTGTGAAACCCATTCCATTATTGAGCCCCTTCCGCACGTTGAGTTGGAGTCGGAGCAATGACACCAGCGGTCGGTGCTTTGGCAGCCCGGTCGTATTCGGCGACCTGAGTCGCAGGACTGAGTGTCGGCAGTTCAACAAACTCGGAAGCCGGTCCCAGTTTGCCGCGGGCAGTACGGATCGGGTCTTTCGGATTGTCTTTAGTCTGATCGTAGATGCTGAGGAGCTTCTCACGATCGAATGTCATTGATTCGCGAGAGTGACCGGTCATGTCGTAAATGTGAGTCAACTCGATGGCGTCGACAGGACAGGCCTCTTCGCACATTCCACAGTAAATGCAACGGAGCTCATCCAGGACGAACGACTTTGGAAACTTGTCGCGGTCTGGCCATTCAGGTGGAGCAGGGGATGCTTCAATCGTGATGCAGTGAGCGGGGCACACTGTCGCGCAGAGCATGCAGGCCACACATTTCACGCGGTCCTTCTCGTCTCGATTCAGACGATGAACTCCGCGGTACTGGTTCGGAAGGTCCGGTCGAACCTCCGGGTACTGTTGAGTGACCGGTTTTCGTTGCGTGACGTGACGAAAGGTGGTTTTCAATCCAGTCACAATGGCCGGAAGAAACATCGCTTCCCAGAAGTTCATCTCAGGTTCTTCAACCCAAGTCACGTCTTTGGATGAGATTGGCATGATCACTTAAACTGTTAAAGACCGGAGGCTCCGGACGTGATATTCACTGTAGCATCCGACTCTGTCAGGAGCCGGATGCTGCGCAGATCATTCGTTCTTTTAGTGTCCAACTAACTCTGTTGAGGGTGCCTGTCGGGCAGCATCATCAGTAGCTGATCGGCGAGTACGGACGGTGTTCGGCATGGAAGCCGGACGTGGACGCTGACTCATTTCATATCGCAAGGCGTTGACACTGATGACACCTGCGATGAGGACCAGTGCGAAAGAGCCTGGAAACAGCCACCATCGGCTGACGCCAAACTGCAAGACACTCATAGTCATCACAACGTTGGCGATGGACAGTGGAATCAAAACCTTCCATGCCAGACCCATCAATTGGTCGAAACGGAATCGTGGAATTGTCCAGCGAATCATCATGACAAGGACAATGACCAGCAGAACCTTAGTCAGCAGGACACCGATTTTCACGATCCATGCACCGAAGTATGCGGATGTCGGTTCGGCAATCCATGGGAAGTGCCATCCGCCGAAGAACAGGATCGCTGTCAAGAACGCACTGATGACAATGTGAGTGTATTCACCGATGAAGAACAGTCCGAACTTCAAGGCGCTGTACTCGGTGTGGAAACCCCCGACGAGTTCCTGTTCGCACTCTGCAAGGTCGAACGGCAGTCGGTTTGATTCAGCCAGAGCACTCACGAAGAAAATCAGACATGCCATCGGCTGGAACCAGAAGTTCCATCCCCAGAATCCGGCTGCAGATTGTCGCTCCTGAATGATTTCCAGACTGAGCGTGCTGTTGAGCAGAGCCAGGCCGATGATCGACAATCCAAGCGGAATCTCGTAGCTGACAACCTGTGCACTCGCTCGCAATGATCCGAGTGCCGAGTATTTGTTGTTCGACGCCCATCCTCCGAGAATCACCCCGTACACTGACAGGCTCGTGATTGCGAAGATGAAGAGCAGACCAATGTCGATGTTCGGTGCGATGATGAACCGGATCCAGCTGGGAGAGCTGTTGACGTCACCGAACGGGACGACTGCGAATGCGAGAAACGCAGTGAACATTCCGATGGTCGGAGCCATCACGAACAGAATTTTATCGACGTGACCGGGGATCACTTCTTCTTTGAAGAGGAACTTCAAGCCGTCTGCGATGGGCTGAATTAATCCAGCATATCCAAGGCGGTTTGGTCCCAGTCGGTCCTGCATCCAGGCAGAGAGCTTTCTCTCGAGCCAGATCAGGTAGCTACATGCTGTTAGAATTCCCCCCATGACGATACCGATCGCCAGGAGCGTTAACAGCGTGTCTTGTTGCATCAGACTTTGAATCAGTGTATTCACGCTTTCACCACCTGATTCTGAACTGCGGCCTGAGAAGGATTCAGCCGCACTCCCAGCTCACCAAGTTGTCCGGGGCGAAGTGCGACCAGACCAGGGATCGCTTCGCCGATTTCCTTTCGCAGATTCGCTGCGTGGAACAGGCCGGTACGACCTGTCAGCTCCCAAAGGATTCGACCATCTGGTCGGGCCTGACCCGGAGACCGAACCGACTTGTGGATTTCCTGTGCAAGACCTGCATGGTTTACGAATGAACCATCCCGCTCAGCGAACGACCCACCTGGAAGCAGATAAGCTGCCTCAGACGATACGGATGAAGGAAGCAAATCCTGAACAATCAGAGTCTTGACCTGCTTGAAAGCCCGCGCCTGTGAGTCATCGATCCAGCCTGCAGGGTCACCGCCGACGAGATACACGAGTTCGAAGTCGCCAGCCCCCGCTCGACCGACAATGTCCGAGAACGGAACGATTGTTTTGGCGAAGTGTTGGAGAACCTTCTCAACACCAACGCGGTTTGGAGCCTTCTCTGCACGGATCGTAAACTTCACCGGCTGAACAGGGCGACCGTGAACGTCTTTCGGATAGGTGTCATCCTCTCCCACGGTGTTGACTGGACCAAGGGCCAGAACAACGTCGTTTGAAACTCCCTTGAGCCATTTTGCCAGCAAATAGGCTTCTTCAACAGTCATCCACGGAGAGAGAACCGCCGCCACTTTTCGTGGTGTCTTCTTTGCTGTCTGCTCGACGGTAGAACGGAGCGATTTAAGGATCGAATTCCAGTCGCGTGAAACAGTTTGACCTGCTTCGCGATGCTCAGGCATCTTCAGGCGTTCTTCAGCTGTGAGATACTTCCAGCCGAATCGACCTTCGTCACACATGAACATCCCTTGAGCCTGCGGGTTTTCCCGTGGCTTCAGGCGATGGACAACATCATCGTTCTGGTCAATGTTGACGCTACAACCAGTGCTGCACCCGGGACAAACGCTCTTGGCAGAGTTCAACCACCAGACACGTTGTTTGTATAGGAAGTCCTTGCTGCACAGGGCACCCACCGGACAGAGGTCAACGACGTTGCCTGCCAGTTTGTTGTTAACAGGATTGCCGGGGAAGATGTCGATTTCTTCAGCGGAACCACGATTGATCACCAAAAGCTCAGATGTTCCGCTGATCTCTTTGGTGAAGCGGACACACCGTGTGCACATGATGCAGCGATCGGTGAAGAGGGTGATCTGTTCCCCGATGTAGTTCTTGTCGGGTTTGATGTTCTTCGGTTCTTGAAGGCGGCTGTAGCTTCGACCGTGTCGGAAGCTGTAATCCTGCAAGTAGCATTCGCCTGCCTGATCACAAGTTGGGCAGTCGAGTGGATGGTTCAGAAGCAGGTATTCCAAAGTCGCCTTGCGGGCTTCGATGACTTTGGGAGAGTTCGCAATGATGACGGTGCCATCTTTGACGGGAGTCTGACAGCCGGGAACGAGCTTCGGCTGCATGACAACAGTGCCGTCTGGCTTGGTGTCACCCACTTCGACCAGACACATGCGGCAGCTTGCCACCACCGACAATGACGGGTGGAAGCAGTATGCCGGAATCTCGACGCCACCCCGAGCTGCGACCTGAATGCAATTCAGCCGCTCGTCCGGTGCGATCTCGACGGGTTTATCGTTAACTAAAGCTGTGGGCATCGTGCTGATTTCAGTGGTTGGCCATCAGTTCCTGGGCGGGTGTGATCGACCGTCGACCTTCGCGGATGTACTCTTCAAATTCAGGGCGGAACTTGGCGATTGCATTCTTGACCGGCCAGGCTGCCCCGTCGGACAAGCCACAGATCGTGGTTCCGGGGATGATTCCCATTGAACCCGACACTTCTTTGAGCAGGTCTAAATCCTCAAGTTTGCCGTGACCAGACTTGATTCGATACAGGATTTTCTGCATCCAGCTTGTCCCCTCACGGCACGGGGTGCATTGTCCGCACGATTCATGAGCAAAGAAGCGGCATGAATTGAACAGGACATCGACCATGCTTGTTTGGTCGTCAATCACAACGATTGCTGCTGTTCCCAATCCCAGACAGCCAACGCGGCCTGGCCCAGCGAAGTCTAGCTTGGTGTCCAGTTCGTCTGCTGTGAGATATCCCATGCTGATTCCGCCTGGAATGACCGCTTTTACTTTGCGACCCTTCCAAACTCCTCCCCCGTGAACTTCGATGAGTTCACGAGCAGTCACTCCCAATGGGAGTTCGACACAGCAAGGATTGTTGACGTGACCGCTGATGCAATACAGCTTCGGACCGTAACTTCCAGCGTCTCGCGGATTGTTTGGATCCGGCGGAACTCCAATAGATTTGAACCATTCGCCGCCACGTTTGAAAATTTGCGTGACGCAGCAAAGTGTTTCCACGTTATTGACGATTGTGGGCTTTCGGAACAGACCTTCGATCGCCGGGAACGGCGGCTTGATTCGAGGCCAGGCCCGTTTTCCTTCCAGACTTTCGATTAGTCCGGTTTCTTCTCCACAGATATAGGCACCCGCTCCACGATGAAGCTGGATGTCGATATTCTTGCCAGATCCGAAAACGTTCTTACCGAGAATCCCCGCAGCACGGCACTCTTCAATGGCTGCCTTCAGGATCCGGTAGCTGTCACCGTACTCATATCGAATATACAGGTATGCCTGCTCAGACTTGATGGCATGAGCAGCGATACAGATCCCTTCGATCAACTGGTGCGGGTCCTTCTCCATGAGGATCCGGTTGTTGAACGTTCCGGGTTCGCTCTCGTCTGCATTCACGCAGAGATAGATCGGTCCGGGATGGTCTTTGGGAAGGAATGTCCACTTCAGACCTGTAGGAAATCCTGCACCTCCGCGACCACGCAAACCAGCGTCAATCACGTATTTGGCGACATCAGGCGGGGCCATCCCGAGTGCTTTTTGATAGGCCTCGTAACCACCATCCGCGCGGTAGCTTTCCAGCGATGTGGAATCCGCTTTGTGAATACGGGCCAGAAGGACGGGTTCAAATTCAGGCATGGACCGGGAGTAACCTTAATCAAGGGCAAAGCGGGAATCGGTCTGGGCAAGTTTGGCGTTCAATCGCCTGTCTCGAGTTCCCTGAAGCTGCTTTTGCTCCAGTATGTATGGTTGTTGTGCTACAGTGTTTTGATCAGTGCTGATGCCGACTCTTCAGTTAAATTCATATGACACTTGTCGTCCACCAGAATGCATGGAGCGCCTTCGCATGCTCCCAGGCATTCAGCGTATTCGACTGTGATGCGACCGTCAGCGGTTGTTTCGCCGGGATGCACACCCAACTCTTTGCACATGCTGCCGAGCACTTCTTCTCCACCTCGCAACATGCAGGAGATGCTGCGGCAGAACCAGACTCGCCGTTTTCCGTAGGGATTTTCTTCAGTGCGGAAAATGCCGTAAAACGACATGGTGTCCTGCACTTCAGACGGATGAAGTTCGAGGATCTCTGCGATTTCCCGGATTGCGGGAATCGACACCTCGTGAAGCGCATGATGCACAATATGCAACGCTGGTAGTGTCACAGCGCGCTTACTGGGATAATGCGGGATCTCTGCCCGAATCTGATTACGGATTTCTTCACTAAGCACTGGCATCTGCGATTCCATTTATCGATCGAGTTCCGCTGCGATGATGTTCAGGCTTCCTAACACCGCGACAACATCACTCAACATGTATCCGCGAATCATATGCGGCAAGAGTGAAAAGTGCACAAATGAGGGTGGACGAGTCCGTGCCCGATATGAACGAGTCGTCCCATTACCGACGATATAGTAACCCAGCTCACCGTTTGGAGATTCTGTGGCTGCGTAGATTTCTTCGAGAGGAACGTCGTAACCGCGGTTTGGCATCAACACCTCGAAGTGCTGAATCAAACCTTCAATACTGCGGTAAACAGCAGGTTTGGCTGGCAATGTGATGTCGCTGGCAGCGTCAATGTTCACTGGACCAGCAGGCAGGTTTTCAATTGCCTGCTCGATGATCTTGATGCTTTCCAGCATTTCACGCATGCGTACCAAGTACCGTGCGTAGCAGTCGCCT
This sequence comes from Planctomicrobium mucosum, assembly GCF_051466335.1. NCBI lineage: Bacteria > Pseudomonadati > Planctomycetota > Planctomycetia > Planctomycetales > Planctomycetaceae > Planctomicrobium > Planctomicrobium mucosum. Next base: position 645,657 of record NZ_CP195793.1, read on the forward strand.
CCCTGCGAGCAGATGACATTGAAGTCGTAGTCTGCATAGGCGAGATACGGTTCATCTTTTCGTAGGTCGCGAACCACACCACTCGCGCGAGCGAGCGGGCCCGTCGCACCCATGTTGATCGCATCTTCCTTCGAGAGAACTCCGATTCCTTTGGTTCGCTCGATGAAAATCCGGTTGCGGGTGAGCAACTTGTCGAGTTCATCGTAAACAGGGTGGAACCCTTTGACGAACTTTCGAACTTTGTTGACCCAGTCGAGGTTCACATCGAACATCACTCCACCGACACGGGTGTAGCTCGTGTGGTATCGCTGTCCGGAGGCGTATTCGACGATGTCGTAGATGTGTTCACGTTGTTGGAACGCGTACAGGAATGCCGTGAAAGCACCCAAGTCCAGTCCGGTGGTACCGACGTTCAACAGATGGTCGTGAAGCCGCATGAGTTCTGCGAGAATTGTTCGCAGGACTTTACAGCGAGGGGTGATTTCAATCCCCAGGAGTTTTTCGACGGCATGATGCCACGAAATCTCGTTCGCCAACGGGGAGATGTAATTCATCCGGTCGACGATGGTGACGTATTGATTGAAGTCGAGAGACTCGCCAAGTTTTTCGAATCCGCTATGCAGGTAGCCGATGTCCGGAACCGCATTCACGACACGTTCACCATCCAGCGTGATCACAACGCGCAGAGTTGTATGCGTTGCGGGATGCTGAGGACCAAAGTTCAAGGTCCACAGGAAATCCTGCTGTGACGATTCAGGTGGTGCAGTGTCGAGCTGAGTGAGGGGCATTTCTGGTCAACTCTCTGCTCGGGTGATCACAGGGAAATTATGACGTTCACCCACTCCCTTGAGTGGATAGTCCTTTCGCAGTGGAAACGCTGTGAATTCTTCAGGCATCAAAATTCGTCGCAGGTCGGGATGACCACTGAAGACGATTCCGAACATGTCGTAAACTTCGCGTTCCAGCCAGTTGGCTGCTTTCCACAAACCGAACACCGATGTCAGTGTTGGATTAGGGAGGTTCACGAATGTCTTCACGATCAGACGTTCACTGGTTTCACTGTTGACGAGCACATAAACAATACCGAATCGATCGGTTGCGTCTGGATACTCGAGGTAATCGACGGCTGTTAAGTCCATCAGCGAATCGAACCCGCTGGAAGTTTTAAGAGCTTCCAAAACAGGAAACACGATGTCGACCGGAACGACCAGACGTCGATTGTCACGAAAAGTGGATTCAACAATCTTGTTGCTGAACTGCTCTTGGAGAGGATCAAGATCAAACATGTTTCGCTCCCGGTTCGATGACTGATGAGAAGCGGGGAGGCTGATAAACCTGCAGGTCGACCAGCGGTTGCGATTCACGGATTCGACGCAGTTCGTCGAGATCGAACGGTGCCGGTCCGTTTGGTGTATTCTGGGCAGCAAATTCGCGTCCCATCACCGACCCGGTATTCTTCACCTTTTGCTGCATCTCGATGATCGCAGCTAGAAGTTGTTCTGGTCGCGGTGGACACCCTGGGACATAAAGATCGACAGGGATAAAGCGGTCGACGCCTTGCACGACAGCATAGGTATCGAACACACCACCGCTGCAGGCGCAGGCTCCCATTGAGATGCACCATTTTGGCTCTGGCATTTGCAACCAGATTCGCTGCAGGACCGGAAGCATCTTCATCGCCACACGACCAGCAACGATCAGAAGATCGCACTGACGCGGACTGAATCGCATGACTTCTGCTCCGAATCGAGCCAAGTCGTGCCGCGATGCTGCTGTCGCCATGAGTTCAATCCCACAGCATGCAGTCGCAAATGGCATTGGCCAGAGACTGTTTGAGCGTGCCCAGTTGGCAGCCGCATCAAGTTGAGTCAGAAACACATTTTCCGGAAGGCCTACCGCCATCGAAAAACCCCTTTCCGCCACGCGTACGCGTAAGCCACCACCAAGGTTCCCATGAACACGAGCATCACACCGAAAACAGTGTTGCGGAGTTCAATGGGAATGCCAGCTTCGTCGAAGGCGCTGACTGCCCAGGGGTAGAGAAACAAAAGCTCGACGTCGAATACCAGAAACAGGATTGCGACGAGATAGAATTTGACATCAAACGGTTGACGAGCATTGCCGACAGGGTCCATTCCGGACTCATAGGGCATTTGCTTGACCGGTGTCTTTTTGCGTGGACCGATTCCGTGCGCAAGCAGCAGATTTGTGATCACAAATCCGATCAGGATGACCACGTAAATCAGGAGAGGCGGGATCGAAATCATGCTGGTTTGCACCGCTCATCACGAGCAAGTTGAGGACTGGTTTCGAGTGACTTTGATGGTCGTTCAGTTGGAAATCAATGGCTTATTCATGTCGAATATTCACATCATTTCAGCTCGAGATTTTCTCTAAGGTGATGTGATACAGAAACTAGTGATCCCTGTGAACGATGGTGTACGAGAGATTCTGCGTTCGGAAACTACTGAGACACAGTCTCAAGTTTGAAAGCAGCAACTGCCGATGTGTTCTCGCCGTACGAACTTCGGTCGAGCAGAATTTGCTAGTCCGATGGTCACCGGATACTCGCCGAGTCGCGACCCAATCTGAGACAATCAACCGCATCTACAGGGTGAAAAGCAGGACTTAGCGCTTTCACGGATGCTGTCAAATCGTCCCTGACTGACAAGGCAACACAAACAAGTCCGGTTTGATGGAGTCCCAGCGCCTCATGAGGGTCATTCCGCGCAAGTATTCACACCATTCGCAACGATGATAGGAGTCAACGTCCGAAGCATCAAGTTAGAGTTTATGGCGAGAATGGAACTGTGGTATTTACCGCATTTTCGGCCGTAACTTTTAAATTTCAATTACGTTACGGAATTCCAAATTTAGAGATTTTGGCAGCGGTCTACACCGAACTGGAATCCAGGCAAGTGATGATTTCTTTGCAGACAAAGCAGGGAGGATTCTTCATTTTCGGGGGTGTTTGCCAATGAGTTCCGACGCTTTGGGTGAAGCGGGTGGCTAATTGTGAGGAATCTGCGAAACATCCGTTCTGGAAATAGGTTGCGATTGATTGATCTGGAGAATATTTGTCCAGTATTCGACCGCGTTTGTCCAAGCAATCGGGTGATCGACGCAGACGGGGAATTCCCCGATAACCGTGTTGACCCCCGAAAGAGTCATTAACGCCTCAAGTCCGGCTCTGAGGATTGCTTGATTTTCAGCGTCGAGGTCCAACATCCATCCAGCGGGTTGGATCGATCCGAGGAGCTGTCCGTCGACGAGTTCCCAGATCAACTTAGCGGGGTGGTTCAAGCGGTCAATTCGAGTCACTTCCGCTTCAATCCGATTGGTGGCGGCGTACACGGAACTCACGATGAGACGGGTTTCAGGGAGAAATCGGGCTTCTTCGAGGAGATTGAGAAGTTCACGTTCGACAAAATGGTGGATCGCTTCCTCGATGTGAAGAATTCCAGCCCTCTTTCTTTGAATCTGACTTTCATCGATCGCAGCGCGTTTGCGAGTCAGCCGACGGAGTTTTGTGTATGCCTTGGGGAGCGTTCCCGAATGGAACCCCGGCCGAAGCAGGCGTAGCATTGTTTCGCCGTGACTTCCAATCGCTTCAGGTCCCAGCGTGCGTCTGCGATTCGCCCCATAGAGTCGCCAATTTTCTTTGAGTTCCCACACCAAGAAACCAAAAACCCCGGGGATCAGAAAAATCGTGATCCCTACGACCGACTGCGCCATTTTGCGGCCGAGGTAGGGGGTGAGTTGTGTGACGAATACGGGGAACGCAGGCAAAATCAGTTTGTGTGAGACCGTCACCACTGGAAAGTGCTTGATCGGATTGATCTGAGGTTCAACCAGCAAAGTGAAGATAAACACGATGACGTAAGAGACAAAGAACCAGACGACACCCATCGCCAGTTTAATTCCTCGCGTGATCGTGTTGTCGCTCGTTCGAAATCGAAGCCATTCATCGACGGTGTAAACGACCCGCTCCAATGAAATCATCAGCCATTCGAACGCGTCCAGAATCCATTGCACGACCGCTGCGAAGATGTGCATCTTCAATTCTTGCCACGCTCGAACGAGGAAGTCGATCGCCATTTCAGAGGCATATCGTCCTGCCGGAGAATTCCACAGCAGTGCGATGACCAGTAAGACTTCCATCGCTGTTCTGAAACTCCAGATGTTGTCACCCCATAACAGGGAGAGCGGAGTCAGAAGACAGACGAACAGGACCGGTTCAAGAACGTAGCTTCGCAGCACCGCAAAAGTGCGGCTCCCGAAGATGCGCTGCACGTATTCCGAGTTCAACAGGAACGAGGGAAGGTCAAGTACCAGTCCTCGCAGGAACGACCAGGCCCGTGACAGGACCGCTACGTTCCAGGCTCGAAAGTCTGAACGTTGGATGAGAAGAGAAATCCAGATTCCTAAGACCAGCACTCCGGTCCAGAGAGCCAAATCCGGTCCTGAGCTGACCTGTTCCACGACATCGTTGATGTGCGGCACTTCAACAGGATGAGGTGCAATTTCCAGTTCCGTATGAAGGGGATCATCAACGATAAAATGGTGAGGATCTTGCCCCTCAGGATGGCCAACGATCATCGCCTTCAAGTGATGAAGAAACTCCAGTATCAGGTAGGCTCCCCCGAATGGGATGAAGACATGCTGCGTCAGGAGTCGACCGACATTGGTTCCAAAGACGAGTGAACTGAGTGTTTGTGGCCAACGCAGGTAAATCGTGCCTCGGCGGTAAATTCCGTCGAGTGCAGTTTCGAGCTTGCGATCCGCCTGCAACATACAGTCACCAAATGCCAACTCCTTCAGCGAGGTGACATCGTTCAACTTCATGTCATTCTTGGAGATCGAGTCTCGCAGGTCTCCCAGATTGAAATAGCTTCTCTCGACAATTCGATCGAGAAGCTCTTCGACAATCTTTCGACGGGCTACTGTTTCAAGAATGTTCCTTGCGACAAATCCGACTTCATCGAACACGTTTTCGATGATGCCACGCATTCGATCGCGGGATCTGTGTTCGACTCGAGGGAGCACCCCTTCGAGAAGTCTGGAAAGTTTGGATTTCTCAGCGGGCGTAATCGACGCCGTTCCGAGTCGCCGTTGAACAGTTCGCAAATGGCGAAGTGTGAGCACGTCCTGCATCAGTGGAAGCGGTCGGCGAATGGGACGTTTTCCAAATGAACGAACCCATTCCACCAGATCGAGTCGATAGATTCCCCGTTCCTGTTCGGCACAGACCTTCTGCAGGTCGTAAAGCAATCGGGCTTCGTTCGACCAGAATCCTTCGGCGGCAGGTGCAAGAAGTGGCCGTAATGCATCTCGCCAGTGCTCTGCCTCTTCAGCAGAAAGGCTAAACACTCGTTGCAGCCGTTGTGCAAATCGAGCCAGTTCCAGTTCTGCGGCGTCGAGTGCTTCCTGCTCGTAGCCGATGGGGGCTCGCCTAGCTGTCCGCAGGTAGGAGAGGGACGCTTTGACCCCGTTTCCGGTAGCAGCTTTCGATTCCGCCTTTGCCATCAGCACTCTGAAGGCAGGAACGCTGACGTTAGTGCTTGTGAGTCGATGGAAACTTTCGGTGGGCGATGTTTGAGAGGTCGTTGAGCTCGACTCCGCTGCGATTTCGTCCAATATTGGATGAAATCGCTCGAAGAGTTGCTGGTGATCAATGTCGGTACTCAAGCTCTGGTCGACAAAGTCCCAGTCGCGAACTCCTGGGAAATAGATCGGTCTCAGGTGCGGGGCGAAATACTTTTGTTCGAGCGCCACCGATGCGAATTCGACATAGGTGTCCACTTCGTTGATCGGCTGGAAGAGCAGGTTCTCTCTCTGGAGGACTTCGCGTATTTCGCAGAATTCCACCGGGCCAATCTTCGCGATTCGCTCAATAGACCATTCTTCGTCGGCCGAAATCCGAGCGAGTTGGCGATCGAATGCGAGATGCACACAGGAATGGAACAGATAGCTCAGGTATCTCTTGCGGATCTTCGGCCAAAGAGATTGATCGAGTAAATCTTCTTCATCTGGCTGAGAAAGTAGAATCACCCGCCGAGGAAGATCGATCTCCGGATCGACATTGAGTTCGTTGAGTTCGGCGAACGCCAGCAATCGATCTCGGTCGATCGTGTAGCTGAAATCGTGTGGGATCGCGAAGCGAATTCCCTGCAGTCGACGGTCCAGGCGAACAACACGTCGAAGGACCCGGGGCTCGACGAGATGAGCTGCCGGTTCAATTGATTGCAACAGACGCTGTAATTCGCCTAAAGGCATTTCTATCCGTGACTACCGACCTGTCGACGCCGAATGGCTGAGATTGGATGACCAAGTAAATTATGACGAGTATGACGGGGTGCCGACTAGTCGCAATCAATTGGTTTGTCGAGTCTCCATCTGGTTTGACGAAAGCATACTCTTTATCAAAAGGGACTTCGGGAAATTTGGAAGAGATTTTCCCGGGTGAAGCGGTTACGGCAGAATGGTGCCGGAAGATGAAGCTGGAAATAAAGAAAGCCGAGACAAAAGTGTCTCGGCTTTGGATTCATGCGCGGATCAAAGAATAGACCGTCACATTAAGTGGCGGGGGCCGGATTCGAACCGACGACCTCGAGGTTATGAGCCTCGCGAGCTACCGGGCTGCTCCACCCCGCGTCATGAGATTCCCATGGTATCGAAGGATTGAAAATTGTCGACCCACTTTTTCGACGGAATTTTCGGCATCAAACGGGACTGATCGGTGAGGCCGTACAGCACTGAAAATCGCTTCGACTGCTACTTCTAACGTTGGAGAGTCCAACGTCTCGATGTGGAATGCCCTCAGAGCGTCGGCGACTACGGTTTGAGTTGTCCCTTGATGGTATGCAGCTTCTGGAGAGCAGCGAGCGGAGTCAATTCGTCGATGTTCAAGCTGCGCAGCTCGCCGAGTAGTGGATGTTCCGGTTCTTCGAAGAGGTTGAGCTGGCGTGAGTTCTTCTGCTTGCGTTCAGGGATCGTCACTTTGCCCACTTCGTCGTGATGATCGGATTCGAGAGTTTCGAGAATGACTCCCGCTCTGGCAATGACTTCTTTCGGAACCCCAGCAATTCGGGCAACATGAATTCCGTAGCTGCGGTCTGCGGCGCCGGGAATAATCTTGTGCAAGAAGACGACGTCTCCATTCTGCTCGTGGACCGCCACGTTCCAGTTGCAGACGCGTTTGAGAGTTTGCGGGAGTTCTGTCAGTTCGTGGTAATGGGTCGCGAACAGGGTTCTGCAACCGGACTTGTCGTGCAGATATTCTGTGATTGCCCAGGCGAGCGAAATTCCGTCGTACGTACTGGTTCCCCGACCGATTTCATCCAGTATGACGAGGCTGCGACTGGTCGCGGAATTCAGAATTCTCGCGGTTTCTGTCATCTCGACCATGAAGGTCGATTGTCCTTTACCAAGTTCATCGCTGGCGCCGACGCGTGCGAAAATACGGTCTGCGATGCCGATTGTCGCGGATTCAGCAGGGAGGAACGATCCCATCTGAGCCAGAATTGTGAGCAGCGCTGCCTGTCGAATGTAGGTACTCTTACCCGCCATGTTCGGACCGGTGATGAGGGCCATTACGGGTGGCGCACTCGACTGATTTTCTGACATCGAGACGCCAAGAATCACGTCGTTGGGAACGAATTCCCCGGATGGCTTCATGCGATCCAGAACAGGATGGCGTCCATTGCGGATGTTCAGGACCGGCTCATCCACAATCTGTGGTCGACAATAATTCGCGCTCACTGCAAGGGTGGCCAGGCTCGCGAGCACGTCCAACGTCGAGAGGACTTCCGCTGTCTGCTGAAGCTGTCGACAGTTTTCAGCCACATTGGCTCGCAGCGTGATGAAGAGTTCTTGTTCGAGGGCTTTAGACTGGTCCTCCGCGCGAAGAACTCGCTCTTCGTACTCCTTAAGCTGCGGAGTTATAAAACGTTCTTGGTTCTTCAGAGTCTGCTTGCGGATGTAGTCTTCCGGAACCTTGTGCATCTGAGCAGCGGTCACTTCGAGGTAATACCCGAAAACTTTATTGTAGCCGACCTTCAGTGTGGAGATTCCCGTACGTTCCATCTCCTTCGTCTGGTATTCAGCAATCCATTTTTTTCCGCCGCGTGCCAGATCTCGCAGCTCATCAAGTTCCGAATTCCAGCCTGGACGGATGATGTTGCCGTCCGTCAATGAAAGTGGCGGTTCATCACTGAGTTGCTGTTCGATGTCCTGTCGAACGTCCGCGCAAAGCTCTAGTCGGGCCTCTAGCATGGAAAGCAGATTTGAAGATCGCGCTGTCAGTTTGGCTTTCAGTGCAGGGAGAATGGCCAGAGTCTGCGCCAATGCCGAGAGATCGCGAGGAGTCGCCCGAAACGTAGCGACTCGAGCGGACAACCGTTGCAGGTCGTACGCTTCTTTGAGCAGGTCGCGAATGTCGCGACAGAGTTTGTTGTCGCGAACCAGTTCTTCCACAGCATCCAGCCGCCGTTCGATGGCGGAACGATCGGTCAGTGGATTCGAAAGCCAGTCTGTCAGAAGACGGGCCCCCATCGGAGTGCATGTTTCGTCCAGAATGCTGATGAGAGATCCGTCACGCTGCGCTTCGCGCTGGGTGCGAACAAGTTCGAGACTGCGACGAGTTGTTTCGTCGATCAATAAGCTTGAACCGCGCCGATAGGGTTCGAGTTTGGCAATGTGGCCCAGTGCGGAGCGTTGGGTTTCCTGAACATACTCCAGCAATGCGCCCGCTGCCGTGACGCATGCAGACTCATCATCTGTCAGGTCGAAACCTTCGAGCGTTTTCGTCTCGAAATGTTTGAGGAGGACTTCGCGACAGTGTTGTGCTGCGAACGACCAAGCAGGACGTTCGGTCACAATCGTTCCGTCCAGCTCCATCACGGTCGTGAAGATGGGCTGCGATCTTGCAGAATCGGGCATCAGGCATTCAGCAGGGCGAACACGTGCCAGTTCGTCCATGAATTCCGACTGCGGTCCAAATGGCCCAGTCTGGTCCCCGCTGGAAACTTCCATGCACTGAAATGTCCCCGTGGAGAGTTCCAGCCATGCAATTCCAATGCGATCCTTGATCGGGCAAACCGCTGCCAGAAAGTTGTTCTCTTTGGGATTCAGTAATCCTTCGTCCGTCAGAGTCCCCGGAGTCACAATGCGAGTGACTTCCCGTCGAACCATTCCTTTCGCGGTTTTAGGGTCTTCGACTTGATCGCAGATCGCAGCTCGATGGCCCGCTGCGATCAGTTTGCGAAGATACCCCTCGAGCGCATGAAACGGAAAGCCCGCCATTGGGACAGGATTACTCGACCCTTTATCCCGGCTGGTGAGTGTCAGTCCCAGAATCTTGGCAGCGATTTGAGCGTCTTCGTGGAACAGCTCGTAAAAGTCCCCCATGCGAAACAGCAGGATCGTTCCCGGCGTCTCTGCTTTGACCTCCAGATACCGTTGCATCATGGGAGTCAATTTTGCGTCGGAAGCAGACATCGTGCAGAGACTTCAGGGTAAGAGGGACAGCTGAACTGAAAGGGACTGGAACGCAGAGGGCGGTGATCGTTGCAAGAACTGCTTTAGTGCGAAGCGTCGTTCGAGTCTTGGTAGTGTGGGCTCAATTTTGAAAAGTGAATCAGCCAGTACACTGCCGCCACAAACACACCACCGATTAGGGTCGCTGCAGCCCAAATCGCTGGACCGACAAATACATTTCCCGGTCCCCCATACTCAGCTCGTTTGCTCGCAGCTTGATACACACCGATGCAGAAAGCGATCTGAATAATGAAGAGGCAAATGCTGGTAGAAATTGAAGTGACTAGCGAAAACAAACTGAATATGAACAGGTCGGGGCTACCCACGACGATTCCTCCTAGGAGCGGGAAGAGAGTCATTTCGCGTTCTGTTCGTTAAGGTGAATGGCAGTGAGGCAATGTCGCACTATTCCGCGAGCACGGGTGGAGTGATTCCAAAATCTTCAATTGTGAGCAGCGACTGGAATGGAATGTTGCGGGCAGCAAAATTCTTCGCACCCCCTTCCATGCGGTCGATAATCGCGAGAACCTGAATCACTTTGCATCCGAATTCTTCGACGCGATCAACTGCGAGTAGAGAGCTCCCGCCAGTGGTGACGACGTCTTCGACGATGGCAACCTTCATCCCGGGCTGAAGCGGACCTTCAACGAATTTGTTGGTGCCGTGCCCTTTGGATTCTTTTCGAACGAGGAATCCGAGGAGATCGCGGCTCTTGTCAGCAGCAGCCGAGAGGACGCCAGCCACAATCGGATCGGCACCAATTGACATTCCGCCGACAGCGTCAATTTCACCGGAGTCGAGCAGTTCCAGCAAACCTTCGCTGACCAGTTTCAGCCCGCGGGCGTGGAGAGTGATCTGCTTTCCATCCAGGTAATACGTCGCCTTTTTGCCAGAGGCGAGGGTGAAGTCACCGAATTTAAGCGCACGCTCACGGAACAGGTCGCACAAAGTTGCTTTATCGTACATGGTTCGAATCTCGTTCATCTGGGTGTCAATTGCGGCTTCATGCTAACGCGTTCGAAGCGAATTGGAAGTGGTCGATTTCAGGGAGAAGGCTCTTCGATTTTTCGATTTTGGGCGGGATATAAATCGATGTGCATGCCATCAATCTGGTAGGCAAGCCCTAGTTGTTCGCAGGCAGTCGTTAACAGATCGTCGATTGAAGCCTTTGAGAGTTCCAGCGAGATCGCTTGATTGAGATCAATGTTTGCCTCTTTGGTGAGGGCCTCGTGTCGATCGAATTCGATTCCTTGTTCGGAAAGTTTGTCGATCAGTTCCGAGAAAGGGCGGTTGACGATTTTGATGGTGAATTGTCGTTTGGAAAGGGCGGTGTCGATGAGAGATCCGGTCACTTTGCGCGCAGGACGATTTCCCAATTCGATCGCGAGTTGGTCGTGGTGGTCGAGAGTCGTTGTGACTTTCACTCGATCGCTCAAAGCGGAGAATTTCGCATCTGGGATTTGTTTCTGAATCAGGTCAAGGACTTCCTGTTTCTTCTTTCCTCTGTAAGCGTGTTCCTGCTCGATTCGCGGACCTAAGGTCTGCGGGACAATTCTGAGCTTCTCGCCGTTCACCCATTCAAATTCCAGGTCGTATTGTGAGAGAAGGATGAGCAGCCTTGTTGCTAAACTTCCACTGGTGACGCTTCCTGCTGCCACGAGGTCGTGCGGAATCGCTTCCGGGTTCTCAATAGTGACGCGATCTCTCGCTGCTGTACCGCTGAGGATTTCACGAGGGGAATCGAGATCATTCCATCTGAGTGAAGTGCGCGACAGGAGTTCTGCTTGCCGAGTAGCGGGGATCTTCTTGTTTTTTCGAAGCTCCTGCTCTGCGAGTGCAATTCGTGTTCGAATCTCAGCTGCATTATCAGGTGTGGTGACAAACAGGGTGTCGCCGGTTGTAACTACTTCGGCGGGAACGGGTTTCAGTAGTTCATTCAGTCCTGTGTCGAGGAATTCCGACTGGATATTGGAACTAATCAGAAATTGAGGGTCGATTCGTCTGTCAAGCAGAATAGCGACGTTTCGATCCTTGGAGATCGACTGCAGCAACGCTCGTAAAGGAGTGAAATCTCGGCTGAGGAGGAGCGGTCGATTGATCACCTTGGCGAATTCGACTCCGGCCCGGAAATTCACAGGTGGGGCAGAGAATGCTGACCACGTCAGGGTCAATACGACGAGAATAGTGCACGCGAGTGGCACCGGTCCGACAGGATCCGAGAGGTACCGAATGAGCTTCGACAACGGGTGTGGATTCGTACTGGTCAAGGTTCGACGACTCCCTGCCGCTTGGAATGTGATCTGCGAAACGGTACAGTTTCCGGAATTCTCACAGCCTATCCCGTTGAGCCGTTCTGAAACAAATGTCTGACGAAAGTTCAGCCGACATCCCCCGAATCCTGATTCTCTCTGGCCCCGCTGGTGCTGGGAAGACGTCGATTGTCAAAAAACTGATGGAAGCCTGTCCGGTTCCACTGGAAATGTCAGTTTCCGCGACAACCCGTCCTCCGCGTCCTAACGAAGTCGACGGGAAGGATTACTACTTCCTCGCTCGAGAAGAGTTTGAGACTCGCCGGACAAAGGGCGATTTCATTGAATGGGCGGAAGTCCATCGCAGCGGACACCTTTACGGCACGCTCGGTTCTGAAGTCGAACGAATTCAGAATGCCCAAAAGTGGGTGCTGCTGGAAATCGACGTCGAAGGGGCGCTCAGCGTCATGGACTTGTATCCAGATGCACTCTCCGTTTTTCTGCAAACTCCTTCCATTGAAGAATATGAGTCACGATTGCGGAGTCGGGGGACTGAATCGGAGGAAGTGATTCAGCGTAGGTTGCGGACTGCACGGGAAGAGCTACAATACGCAGTTCGCTATCAACACCGGGTGATCAACGATGATCTCGACCGCGCTGTCGATTCTATTCGGCAATTGCTCGCGTCGAGGGAGGCTGAACTGCATGCTCAATGAGCTGAAAGAAGACTCACTTGCCAAGAAAGTCGGCGGACGGTTCAAACTGTCTACGCTGATTCAGAAGCGGCTTGTCCAATTGAACCGAGGATCGCCACCACTGGTCGAGACTCAGGGCAAGCCTTCGATGGCAACAGTGATCGAAGAGATTCTGACAGATAAGATTTATCTGGATGCGAGTCAGAATGTCGTCATTGCCAAAGACGATGCTCCAGATTTGAATCGCTTGATGGAAGACGGTCCAGATCTGGACTAATTTGAATCGGATTTAATGCCTTGTTGTGTAACTTGTTATGCAGCAAGGTGTTTTTTCTAGGGTGTGACTCAGGTGATGTTGTCCGAAAGGCATCGTTACTTTCGAGTCTTTTTTGCTGCGCGACTGGCTGCTTCAGTCATTTCTTATCGCAACGTCACTTTGATCATCAAATCGGTCTAACTCTGTCGATGACTTCGTCCTTCGAGACATGAAACTCTTTGGATGAACTGATCGTTGCTTCAACAGCAATCATGTTGTCCTTGTTCTTCATCGCAATCGTTTCACCGACGCGATTCGTTTCCACCGACAGATAGGCAGAAAAAGAGCCCGGAATTTGTCTTTCCGGGCTCTTTTTATTGCTCAAGTGGAATTGCTTACGGTTCCTATTCAGGCAGTTCCTGGCCACGAGTTTCGGGTAGGAACGGCAATACAACCAAGCCGAGTAGAAACACACATGACATCGTCACCCCTGCGTATCGAGCGGTGTCGATCGTAGAAGCGTTTGGGAACACTGAGATAAAGAACGCGGTGAGTTGAGCCTTGGCGATCGGTCCTAAAGCAGCGACGAAACGTCCGACGTTGTAGCAAAAACTCGTGCCCGTCGAGCGTAGGCGTGTGGGGAACAATTCCGGGAAATAGATCGCGTATCCAGCGAAGAGTGAGAGCTGGCAGAAGCCCATAATTGGAACCATCACCCAGATTTGCCAGAAGTCTTTGAGGAACCAGAAGACGCTCGCTGTGCTGAGAAAGGCTGCGAGGAAGGCCAGAGCAAACGTTGGACGTCGCCCGATGCGTTGCGAGAGGACTCCGAACCCAAACATTCCGCAGAAGGCACCGATGTTAATGGCGACGGAACTGTAGCTTTGGAATCGCGTTGCTCTTCCTTTGATCTTCTTCGAGATCGATTGATGCTCTTCCCGAGTCGCGTCATCGAATGACTGAATCGCTGTCGCGTCGTCATGAACTCCCTTCAGGTAGTTCAAGCGATCAACGCGAGCTTGGTCACCTGCGGACTTGGCAAGTTCAATTTGCTCAGCGTATATCGCAGGAGCGAGTCGAGGGGCCTGGACAATTCGGATGAGGTCGGGAGTGTAGAAGCCGACGCACCAGAGTCCGACGATTCCGGAGCACCCGAGCACAAGTCCTAGGAGAGCATGTTTGCGGAGCTTCGGATCTCTGAACAAATCAGAGTACGATCCCAAATGCTTCTTGGTTGCTTCGTCCGTGCTGGCTCGCTTCCACGTATCAGGTTCCTTGAGGCGGCGACGAATAAAAAGTGCGAGGAGTGCCGGGACGGCCCCGATCAGGAACATGATTCTCCAAGGGCTTTCAACGAGTCCCTGTTCCTCGGCAATCCCCAGACTGAGGTTAATCATCGCGGCGCTGATGTTGCCGACAGCAGAAAGTGCCTGGAGCAGACCCAGTGTGTAGGGTCTGGCTTTCGTGGGCATCGCTTCTGCTACGAGAGCCACACCGACCGCGAACTCTCCACCCACCCCCAATCCAGTGAGGAAGCGGTAAAGGCAGAAATCCCAGATTCCGACTGCGAACGAGCTGAGTCCAGTGAAAAGCGAGTAGAGGAGAATCGTGAGGACCATGGTTTTTGCACGGCCAAAACGGTCTCCCAGAATTCCGAAGAAGAGTCCTCCAGTTGCCCACCCCGCCATAAAGATGGCTGTTGCATAGTCTCCGGCCTTGATTCGGGCCTGTTGTACCTGCTTGAGGTCGGGGAAGGAGTCTTTGGGGATCAACTCTTCCATGACTGCTGGACGTGCCAAGACGAACAGTTGCTGGTCGAGGCAGTCAAAGAGCCAACCCAAGGCAGCGACAACGAAGACAAACCAGTGGTATCGCGATAGCTGTAGATACCACGGTCGCGGGTCACTGAGCGAGGAGTCCTTTGAGGTGGAAGAGCTTGAAGAGTCAATATGCATACTCGGCGTCCATCTTCAGTGTCACCTGTCCGCGTTGATCTCGCACATCCATCAGGCTGGTTGCATGAGATGAGGAATGATCATTGTGACCTTTGATCAGTAATTCGCAATTCGCTGCACCAAGAAATCGAGGAAATCAAAGAATCTCTAGATTGCTGTGATGTCTCGGGATATCTGTCTGATTGACGTACCATTCGCACCTCTGCTGAGTTGTGAATTTCGCCTCGTCCAATCAGAATAAATCGATGTGAACGTCGGTTCAGATTGAACTGGATGTTGCGGGCCCACTATCAGCTTTGAAATTTGGATGCAGCACTTCATGCTTGCCAAACTTCTGACCTATTCGTTGTTTGGAATTGATGCGAGACCAGTAGCTGCCGAGGTGGATATCTCGCCCGCAGCGATGCCGAAAACCATCTTGGTCGGGCTCGCTGAAGCAGCGGTGAAGGAGAGCGTGCATCGCATTGAACGGGCCTTGGTCAATAGCGGGTATACGCGCCCGATTGATCGCATCGTGATCAATCTTTCGCCCGCCGATTTCCCCAAGGAGGCTGCCTCTTTTGATCTCCCGATTGCAATCGGAATTCTGGCTGCCAGCGGGCAATTGGTTTCTGATGCATTCGCCGACTATTCAGCTGTGGGTGAACTGGCGCTGGATGGAACCGTTCGTCCTGTTAAAGGGACGTTGTCCATGGCGTTGCAGGCACGAGCGGATGGTCGAAAAGGGTTGGTTGTCCCAGTTGAAAATGCCCGTGAGGCAGCGGTGGTGAACGGGATCGACATCATTCCAGTGGGAAGTCTGGCGGAGGCGGTCGGGTTCTTTTCGGGAGCCATCAACATCGATCCCGTCCCGTTTAGCTGGGAGGACACCGTCCGGGAACTGGGGAGCTATTCCATCGATTACTCGGATGTCAAAGGTCAGGAGATGGCGAAGCGGGCGGTGACGGTCGCCGCTGCGGGACGTCATCATCTCTTGATGATTGGAAGCCCCGGGACAGGAAAAACACTTTTGGCAAGTCGGTTAGGGACGATCATGCCCGAATTGACTGCAGAGGAGAGTGTTGAGACAACGCGGATCTACAGTGCTGTTGGTCGACTGGCAGTGGGTGAGTCGTTGTTGCTGACCCGCCCGTTTCGCTCCCCGCATCATACGATCAGTGAAGCGGGATTAGTGGGAGGAGGAACAACGCCGACTCCCGGTGAAATCAGTCTGGCGCACAACGGCATTCTCTTTCTCGACGAGTTGCCAGAGTTCAACCGGAAAACTCTCGAAGTGTTGCGTCAGCCATTGGAAGAGAGTCGAGTGACAATCTCCCGAGCAATCGGAAGTATGACCTTTCCGGCCAGTCTGATGCTTGTCGCTGCCATGAACCCTTGCCCGTGCGGGTTTCGGGGAGATCCGAAAAGGAGTTGCAACTGTTCACCGATGCACATTGAGCGGTACATGGCAAAGATCTCTGGGCCGTTGCTCGATCGAATTGATATTCACATCGAGGTTCCTCCGGTCCCATTTCGGGAGTTGTCGAATGAAGCGAACGGTACGGACAGTCGGTCGATCCGTGAACAAGTGGTGCAGGCTCGTGAGGTTCAGCGAGAACGATTCAAGGGTCAGAATGTCAGTCTGAATGGAACGATGGTTCCCAGGCAGATCCGCAAGTACTGCAAGTTGGCCAAAGAAGCAGAGGGGTTATTGCGAGTTGCGATGGAAGATATGGGGTTATCTGCCCGCGCCCATGACAAGATCCTTCGTGTCAGTCGCACAATTGCAGACCTCGACGGAGCGGAAACGATCGATGTTCCCCATTTGACAGAGGCAATCAATTATCGGGCACTCGATCGGTCATACTGGAGGACATGAAGAATCCTGGGGCGCTCCGGAGTCTGATGGCGGCACGTCTTCTTGGGTTGAGCACGACTCTTTCGAACAGCGGCCAGTCAGACGGAGGCGGTTCCTCGCGAAGAGTCCATAGCTTTTGTCCAGAAATTGTCGGATGCCGGGTAATCGCGTCGGTGCCATCGCCCAGCCGAAGCCGAGGATGGTGTAGACTCGACGAAAGACGTCGACTCCGGAGATGATTTTTCCATCCGGCAGGCGTCCATGGATTTCCGCCATTAGCTGCTCGAGGGAGTATCCGGTTGAACTGGCGTCAAAGCCCGGGGTAGAGATATCCGTCAGTTTGACGCGGCGGAGTCGATCCATTCGATTGATCATCGCTGCTTCGCGTTGGCAGAGTGGGCAGGCTCCGTCGATAAAGATTTCCAAGTCCTTCCCGTAGGGAAGTTTTTGGAGCGGTGCGGGAGAGGTTGGCTCTTGAACGAACTTCACCATGCTGGGACTCCTCAAAATCGTGAAGCGGCTCGCTATATTGATCTTAAGTGGTGATGACACGGTGTAGAGAGCGAAAACTCCGACAATCCGAAAAGACCGTGCTATTCGACCTCTGTGACGGTCAGAATTCCCTTCAGTCGACGGATCGCGCGCAAGTAGCGCATTCCAGCTGCCGCTTCGGAAAGGTTCAGAGTCGTTGCCACTTCGCCGTTACCGAGGTGCTCGATGTGACGCATCACAATGATCTCGCGATCCTGGTCCGCAAGCTTATCGAGGGCATCGACGAATCGCTGCTCAAGCTCTTTTCGAATGGACGCTGCTGCAGGAGTGATTTCATCATCGGGAAGTTGTGCGACGAGATCCAATGAGGATTGGTCGCCGAACTTCATTTGCGACGGTTGTTCGCGGTCGACAGTTCGCCGTTGTGCATGGTGCCGCCGATGGAGGTCGATCATCCGATCCTGCGCGAGTTGACGTAGCCAGAGATGGAACGGAATACGTGGGTCGTTGATGTAATCCTGAAGGCGTTTGTTCGCTTCGATGAGCACGTCCTGAACGACGTCGCTGGCATCGACTCGGCTGGAAATGCGTCGATCGAGTCGGAAGTGGACGAGCTTGCGCAACGCGTCACGATGTCGTTCGAGGAGAGCATTCCGCGCTTTCTCGCTCCCCTCTGCTGCAGCCAGCACAAGTTTCTGGGTCTTGTCGTGTTCAGGCCAGATCGAATTGTCGGACATTGCGAGAACATTCCTCAACTGCAAGGCGAAAGTAGAGGGAACTGCAGTAGTTGTGGGCGACCGATCCTTGAGGCTCTTTGTTGAACTCGAGAATGACTATCTCGAACTCATTGATTCTATCTATTCATTTTCAGCCGGAAGAAGAATTTTGTTCTGCAATGGAGGGAAATCAATCATCTTTAATGCGAAAACACTGATATTGCAGCATCGCCCGCTTGCCTTGATAGACCACTTCCAGCTCTGGAATGTTCTTTTGAATGTGACTCGTCCAGCTCTTGTCAATGTCCTCCCAGGAGCGAAGCGTGATCGTTTCCGGAATCGCAACTACTTCCAGAATTCCGGCGTCGATGAGGGATTTGATTCTCTCGGGTGTTACAAAGTCAGTGTAACCATATGTGGTTCGGTATCTTAAGATTTCGTTCCAGTTGACAAACAGGTGAGTAATTTTCTCCGATCGGAGTTTTTCCAGAATTTGCTCCGGAGAGTGCATTTTCCAAGTCCCATCGGATTCTAGATCTGACGTCCAGATTTCCAACAAGTTTTTGTCGAAGACTGTGTTGTATGCGTATGGGAACTTTGCATCGAACAGTTCTGCTTCGCCGACAAATAGAACTTTGGAGTTTTCTGGAAGATTCAGCCATTCGACGATTTTTACGGACTGGGTTTTTGTATCCGCTTCAGCTTTGGCGTAGGTCAAAAAGTAGGCGTTGTATCCGCACAAGCCAGATGAGATGAATCCAAAGTTGTAGAAGATGGCCCCTGCGATCAAGGCTGCGGGGAGCAAGCGAAGGACCGGGGACGGGCTCTCTTCGTCGAACACCTCTTGCTGCGTCGAAGTCCGTTTCTTGTTCGAAGACAGTTTCCGATTCGTATCGGTTTGAGAAGAAATCCTCAGCACTGCAGCGATTCCGATTCCTGCGAGTACCGCCATCACCGAATTCATGGGGACCCAGAAACGATCGAGACGGTGGGTCAGCACATACCAGCACGCAAATAGCACGATCGCGTAGCCAGCAATCGCAAAAGCCGATCGATTTCGGACCTTGAGGAAGGCGAGCGGAGCGAAGCCAAATAGAAGTGGTGACTGCCAGTCATTGCGATAGAAGACTCCAGCGAAGTCGCTCCAAGAACCGCGAAAGAGGCTCGCAGGATGAGCCGCCTGCCACTTTTTGTGCATCGCTTCGTTCCAGTCGATCCCCCCGAAGAGTCCGTAGAGCAGGGGATAGACGGGGTTTCCTGTTTCAAGCAGGTTTTTGGCCATCCAAGGACCAAATGCCACGACGACACCGATGCCGTATACAACCAGATGGGTGAGACTTGTTTTGAGTGACCGAGGCTTGCTGTTGAAATCAGAAACCAATACTGCGGCAGCAAAGGGAACTGCGACGAGTACCATTCCGGGATACTTGGTGCTCACTGCACTCCCAGCGAGAAGTCCAAGCACAAAGAGCAATCTGTTCCGTTTCTGAGATAAGATGCCGAGGTTTTGTTCTTCGTTCAGATTTGCCTTCCATTTGAGCCAGATCTGAAACGCGAGGACAGGCAGAATGACATAGCAGCAGAGAGCACCTTCCGTGTACGCGATAATGGAGATCCGGTATGTCCATGGAATCGTGATGTAAGACAGTGCTGCCAGCCAGCCTGCGATCGACCCAGCGACTCGCCGGGTGACGCAGAAAACACCCAATGTTGTCAGCGGTGCAAAGAACATGAGTACTGCCTGCCCCGCATAGGCTCCTCGTTGCCAGTCGCCTCGTATGACCATCCCCGTCAGCGAGAGCATTTCAGTGAGGAACGGGAAGCTGGTGTACACATCATGGGCAAGGAAGTGGACTTTCCCTGCCTGGAAGTATTCTTTAGGGCCACCGAGATGATATTCCTTCACATCGAAATCAGTCGGTGGCAACATCGAACCGAGGAGCATCGCACCGAGGAACGGTATGCCGACAAGTACGCAAATCCTCACCAACCATTTCGGAGCAGGTTCAGGCCATGTGTGGATGAAAGTTTGTTGCTTTTGTCGTCTGGATCGCAACGTGAGCCAGATCTCCCCGGCGATGAGAGCGATGAAGGTGAGTAAGTAGAACGGCTGGGAAAGCCAGCCAGCGAGTCCCGTTCCGAGAGCGAACAGAGACGTGGCCGCGAAGCCGATTCCGCCTGCAATCGCCAGTTCCTCTGTCCGGTCGAAGGAATTGTTCAGCTTCAATCCACGGAGAATCAGTCGGCCGAAAGCAAGTGATCCAATGACAATCAGCATTGCGACAGCGAGTACATCAATTCGCTCGATCAGATTGAAGATCGATGAATTTTTGTCCTGCGAGGGAGAGAGCAGGTTTTCGTACAGGTTTGGAAGCTCGAAAATCACATACAGCCGGTCGACTGTCTGTTTCGAGTTGGAAGCGTTTGGCAGTTCGGACGTGAAGAAAAGAACCCAGAAAAGCAATAGCCAGATCACGGCCAGCAAAGGGCCCAACCGTTGCAGTGGAGAATCGCTTCGGTGGAGCGGATCGGTTTTCATGAGGTTCGATTGTCTTTCAGTGTTGTTGGCCTCGCCAACGTAACCAGTGATCTGCAATCACAATGGCGACCATCGCTTCTGCCATTGGGATGAACCGCGGGAGCAGACAGGGGTCGTGTCGTCCTTTGGTGGAGATTGTCGCAGGATTACCTGCTTGGTCGACTGTGTCCTGTTCAATGGGCAAGCTGCTGGTTGGTTTGACGGCCGCACGCAGAATCAGGGGCATTCCGGAAGTGATTCCTCCGAGCATTCCACCGTGTCGATTTGTTTTTGTGATGATCTTGCGACCGTCGGATGGCTGATCTGTGCTTGTGAACACATCGTTGTGCTCACTCCCCTTCATTGTGACACAGCCGAAGCCGATACCGTACTCGACTCCGAGTACCGCGGGGAGGCTGAAGAGTGCTTTGGCAAGGTCAGCTTTGATCTTATCGAAGACAGGTTCACCGAGTCCGGCAGGAACTCCTGTCGCGACGATTGTGGCTGCTCCACCGATCGAGTCGCCCGCTTTGCGGCAGGAGTCGATCAGTTCGATCATTTTGCTGGCAGCGTCGTAGTCCGGACAGCGAACGATATTCGGTTCCCCATTGGGAAGAGTTTCGACCTGTTGCATCGAAACGTTCTCAGGTTGTGGAACCTCCGCTTGAATAGTACCGACTTGAGAGACGAAACCGATGACTTCGCCGCCGAAGGCTTGCGAGATCAGTTTCTTGGCGACCACACCGGCCGCGACGCGAACCGTAGTTTCACGAGCGCTCGATCGTCCGCCGCCACGATAATCCCGGAATCCATATTTGGCATCGAGCGTGTAGTCCGCGTGTCCCGGACGGTAGACGTTCTGAATATTGCCGTAGTCTTTGCTGCGCTGATCCTGATTCCGGATCAGAATGGCGAGGCTGGTTCCGGTCGTCCTGCCTTCGAAGACGCCCGACAGAATTTCGGGAAGATCATCTTCTTTCCGTTGCGTGACGATCTTGCTTTGACCCGGTTTTCTCCGATTCAGATCGACGAGGAGGTCGTCAACAGAAATGGGGATTCCCGAAGGGACGCCGTCAATAATGACGACATTTCCAGGGCCATGGCTTTCGCCGGCGGTTGTAATACGAAATGCTTGTCCAAATGAGTTTCCAGCCATGCCCGGATTATAGAGACCCGCGGAGGAAGGTTGAAGTTGACGACCCCTACGACTCGTGGAAGCGTGCATCGTTCTTAAATCGCCTTGGATTTTCCGCCTGGTGCAGAATGGATCCAGCGGATATCTCATCTTCGGTGTGGGTGCGATTGTGGCGATTGTGTCACTGGGGATGCCTTCGAGAGGCTGCTGTGAGAGTGGAGTTGGGTGTTGACGAAAGCCGTTGAGATCGGTTCAATGAGGATGTGATGTTTCGAGATATTTGAGGAGGTGAAATGAGAGTCTTCTTCTTGGTGTTCGCAGTCCTCGGCTTTTCGCTCTGTTCGATTTCACAGGGCGATGAGCGAATTTCATACGAACAAGGTGATCAGAGCGTCAAAATCCTCATTGGAGAGGACGTTTTTACGGTCTTTCATTACGGGACCGATCGGCGGAAGCCATTCTTTCTGCCAGTCACTGGTCCGGGCGGTTTTGATCTCCTTCGAAAAGAGCTTGAAGAAGCAGAAGCGGGTTCCATCTCTCGCAAAGTCGTGGTGGTTTCGGAACGGGTTGCATTGAAAGATGCAGCAGGTCGCCCAGCGGAATTGAAGTTCGGTGAGATTGTTGAAGTTTCCCAGATCGATGGGAATCAATTGAAGATCGTTGAGCCATCTGGGTGGCTTTCTCGATCGGATGTCGCTCCTCTGGGAGCAGTTGTCACCCGCTTGATCAGTGATGAAAAGAAATCCCCGACCGATCCTGTGACCGGAGATTCGTACGACCATCCACACCACAAAGGGATCTGGTTCAGCGTCGATGAAATTGACGGAATCCGCTATTGGATGGAAGGTGAACTTGTTCGTAGCCAAAGCGTGTTTGCAACCGAGCAGGACGGAAAGTCTGTGGTGCTGAAGCTGGAGAATCATTGGCTTGATCGAGAGGAAAAGCCTGTACTGATTGAAACGACCAAGGTCACCATCACTCCGGACCGGATGATCAGTTACGACGCGACGCTGACGGCAGCGAAGAATGACCTTCACATTGGAGACACGAAAGAGGGGCTCTTCGCAATTCGTCTCGCAGGAAGGATGTGCGAATCAAAAGGGGGCGGCCCGGTGACAACATCGAACGGTGTGACCGGAACACAAGATGCGTGGGGGAGGACTGCTGCGTGGATCAACTATGACGGTCCGGTCGATGGCAATGTGTTCGGCGTCACCATGATGGATGCTCCTGAGAATGCGTGGAAATCCCGTTATCATGTTCGCAACTACGGGCTGTTTTCAGTGAATCCGTTTGGCGATGCAGCGTACACATCAGAGTCGGGTTCGCCTCAACCAGCCCATTCCAGAACGCTGCAAAAGGGAGACTCTCTTCGCTTTCGTTATGGGCTTTGGGTGCACGGCCCAGATGTTAACGCCGAGAAGATTGAGTCGCAGTTCCAGTTGTTTGCCGAGTCGAAATGAGCAATAGACTTCGCAGCAGATTGGTAACCTGAAAAGACAAGCAGGGTGAGAGTTTTGGATTCTCTCAACCTGCTTGTCTTTCGATGATTCGCTTGTATTCAGTCTTAAGGACCGAACAAGGGAACGAGTGGATCTTCCAGCTTGATTGGATCCTGTGCGGGTGGAGCCTGTGCTGGTTCAGTGGGTACTGGATCGTTGCTTGACGTTGCTTCCGGATGAGTGAAGTACACACCGCCGACCGGTGAAGGGGACGCGAATGGCTCCGGGACCGTCTTCATAAGTCTCGACGTGTCGATTGCGTGTGCTCGGGCATCTGCTTGGTGTTTGGCGTCGCGATAGGCAGTCTGCTCCCAGCCACCTTCTGACATGTAAACAGAGTTGTGAGCCAGAATGGTTCCCTTGCGGAATTGCAGGTCGTTCAGCGACTTGTTGTATTGAACCAGGCTGTCGTAGTAGGCGACTTCCGCTTCAGCTTGTCGAAGCTGTGCTCGCAACAATTCATCGAGCAACATGACTCCCCCGCGGATGTTTGGTTCGAGAAATTTCACGTTCTCCCGAGCTGCGATCAAACGATTCATGTTCGTTTCAGCCGCTGCGTATGTTCGTGAGACCTCTTGAAACGCCACTGCTAATTCGTGGCTGATTTCTTTCTCTTGCTCGGCCAGCACCCGCTGCGATTTGGCGACGCGTAGTTCGTAGTTGCGTACTTGTGCCATCGCAGCCCGGAAACCGATCGCCCAATTGAAGTTCAAGCCGAGATTCCAGCCCGGTGTCTGACCTGCAGTCATGTTTTGAAAGTAGTTTCCGGTTGTTGGCTGGTTGTATCCGATGAGGTCGTCGCCGAATCCGTTGAGCTGATATCCCGAGACGAAGTTCAATTGTGGCTTGACCAGACTTCTGGCAGCATCCAGCTGGAGTTCCAAACTCTTAATGTTCCATTTTTGAGTGCGGAGCTCGACGCGCCGAGTCAATGCTTCTGTCAAGCTGGTGTACCAATCGGGAATCAGCTGCGCGGTTACGGGCTCGTCGAGCGGTCGCAGCGTCGATCCATCGTTGGCGCTCAGGCCAATCAATCGGCGCAAACGGATTTCGGTCGTGTAGATATTGGATCGAGCATTGATCGATGCCGCGTCGGTCATGAAGTACTGGTCTTGAGCTTGGGCGACTTCAGCTTTGGAACGGACTTCAGCTTCAAATTGCAGGTCGGCAATTCGCCAGGTCATAAGAGCTGATTCACGGGCGGTCACCGCCGTGTGGTAGGTTCGATACGCGTGGTAAAGATCCCAGTAGGCGTTCTCAATATCTCGTACTAAACCGTGAAGCTGGGTTTCGAATGTTGCGATGGAAATGTCTTCATTGATGCGAGCGATCAACACCCCCTGCGACACTCCGCTCACCCCTTGAAATCCTTGGCTGATCGGTCCAGCCACCCGGGTAAATTCAGTCCCGGCGCCTGCGAGCAATGGAAGCGAATAGCTGACTCCAGTCGCTCCAGCGTAAGAAGAGGGGTATCCAACGATCGGTGAGTTCGTTCCGAGATAGTTGATGTTCTCATAAAGAGTGATCTGGCCACCATTCGCCATCGTCTTCGAGAGTGCGGCCTGAAATGTCCCTGTCTCTTGAGTGATCACGGAGAACGGCGTGATCCCGAGATTGGAATTCTGGGTCAGACTGTTGCGCCCCCACACCATGCTGGAGTTGAGTTGTGCGTCGAACGCAGAAAGAGCCGCTTCAACACCGCGGTTGCCGAAGAGAACTCCAGACGCCTGAATTGCGGGGTCAAAAGCAGTCGGGGTGATGTTTGGATTGCTGAGTAGGCTATTCCCTGCCGTCAAAAACGCTCCTGCTGCGCGAATCACCTGGCTGTTTTGTAAACCGATCTGAATCGCGTCAGCGAGAGCGATTTCGCGAATCGGGATCTCGTCCGTATCCAGAATCGTCAGCGGCGGGGCAGTTTCAGTGACTTCACTTGGGAGCGGTTCATTGACTGTGGGGTAAGCAATGTCTGTTGCATGGGCGCGATACGCGGCACGTTTATCTTCACCGAGATACGTCACATCGTTTCGATCACGAACACACCCGGCCAGCAACATCGCTGTCATGGCTGTGATCGACGTGATCTTTTTCAAAATTTCGCAATTGCCCCTGCGCATCGAATGTCGCTCCTGGCGGCAAGATACCTTCAACACCTACAGGGACTATCGTCCTCCTGTGCGGCATTAGATGATCGATTCCTACAATCGCCAGGTTGGGTATTGCAGCAGCGTGTGTTGAAATTCATTTATTCTGCGCAGTCTTTTTATTTCATTTATTCTTTCTGCTCGTTGTTGTTTGATGCGCGTCGCGTCACTGGTTGGACGACGCTGGTGCGAATTGAATCGTGACGACGGACCAGCTGTTGTTTGGAGCTTCGACTGTGATTGCTGTTGCAAGATGAGGTTGGAAGCAGTCTTTTTTGCCGATTAATCAATTCGTGCATTGTTGTGAGTCGGTCACTCGGCTCAGTTCAAATCGCAACCAGATTTCTGAATGTCTAGTGCAATTAGTTTTTTGTTACTTCTGTCACACTAGTAGGTTGCATCTGAGTTGGTTTGTGGGTGATCTCGAAATTGGGAGATGGAAGTCGACGTTCGCTTGCCAGGGACGTTCTTTGATAAAATGTCGATGACGGTTTCTGATGCCAATTGAGCTTAACTTTGCAAAATCTGCAAAGTTATTGAGGACAAGGGCGTCTGAGCCGATGGCTGGGCTTTGCATTTGGTTAGAGCAACTCACGGTTATAAATTCACTGACACACTTAAGGCGTACGCGGCGATGGCTTCTGATCCAAAATTGATTGCGATGATTCCTGCTCGTTTAGGCAGCAAGCGATTGAAGCAAAAAAATCTTCGCGAAATTCAGGGGCGGTCGCTTGTCGAATTCGCTGTTGAACGCGCAATTCACTCTGGCGTTTTTGCAGAGGTGTGGGTGAATTCGGAGTCCGACGTGTTTGCCCCGAGTGCGGAGAAGCATGGCGCCAAGTTTCATCAGCGTCCGGAAGAACTCTCACGTGACGATGTGACGAGCGAAGACTTCGTCATGGAGTTTATCAACAAGCACGAATGCGATTACGTCGTTCAGGTTCACTCTATTACGCCGTTGCTGCAATCGAGTGAGATTCGTGAGTTCGCCGCCGTGCTTAAGGCGGGGAAATATAACACTCTTTTGAGTCATATCACGACGCCATTGCAGTCGTCGATGAATGATCAGCCTGTGAATTTTTCATACGAGCTGATGCCGATGACTCAAAACATCAGTCCAATTCAGATTATCACCTGGAGTATCACCGGTTGGAACGCTGCTGCCTATCGAGAGCGATATGAGTCCAAGAACTGCGCCACTTTCACTGCCCCAATTGGGTACTTCGAAGTGAAGAAATCGAGCGGATTAGTGGTGAAAACTGAGGAGGACTTCCAGTTGATCGAAGCAATTGCTCCGACAGTGAACGTATTTAACTAGAACCTGCAATGGACTAGAGCCTGTTATGAACTCTGGACGACGATCGGCGTGTATTTGAGCAGCAGTGTGACCATGGCCACCCAGTGCCATCCGGCCAAGACTTCTGCCAGTCGTTCGTAGTCACGTGCCAGCCTCCGTGATCGTCCTAGCCAGGCAAAGGTCCGCTCCACGACCCATCGACGTGGCAATAATACGAATCCTTTCTTGGCATAAGGGAGTTTCACGACGCGCAGTTCCACTCCCTGCTCAGCGGCAGCCTCTTCCGCGTTCTCGCCAGTATAACCTTGGTCCACATAGGCGACTTCAATGGCCTGATCAGTCGCCTCCTGCACAGCGACACATAAGTCGGAAACCTGGGCTCGCTCCTGTTCATTGGCTGGGGTCACTTTCAAGGCGAGAAGGTGCCCGAGCGTGTCAATGGCCACGTGAACCTTCGAGCCCTTCCGCCGTTTGCCGCCATCGTAACCGGCTCTGGCACCACTCTCGGGAGTGGATTGGATGACTCGCGCATCTAAGATCGTTGCTGAGGGGGGCTCATCGCGTCCCTGAGCCACGCGAGCCACTTCCCGCAGGTCATGAGCGATGTGCTCAAACACGCCAGCCTCCAGCCAACGGCGAGCCTGCTGATAGACCACGGGCCAAGGCGGGAACTCATGGGGCATGAACCGCCACTGCGCCCCGGTGCGTACCAGCCACCGCATGGCATTGAACACGGCTCGAAGGGAGTGAACCCGCTGCGGCGAGTCCTCTTTCACCAGCGCCAAATAGGGGGCTAAAAAGGCCCATTCGTCGTCCGTGACGTCACTGGGGT
The DNA here is from genome assembly GCF_051466335.1 of Planctomicrobium mucosum. Taxonomy (NCBI): domain Bacteria; kingdom Pseudomonadati; phylum Planctomycetota; class Planctomycetia; order Planctomycetales; family Planctomycetaceae; genus Planctomicrobium; species Planctomicrobium mucosum. The sequence goes on from NZ_CP195793.1 coordinate 672,819, forward strand.
AAGGCATCCGGGGCTTGCTCATCCACGGAAACTACTTCAAAACCAACACTTAAGTCCATAACAGACTCTAGACGACGGTGAAACACCGAGTTTCTTGCGAATTTCAGGTTTGGCACGCCGTTTCGATGCTGTTGGAAGGCATCTTGCCAGCACACACAAACTCAAGATCGTGATCGAACGTTCAGAAATCGGGTTTTCTCGGCATTTCAGAGTTCATAACAGGCACTCGTGTCGCGGTGCCTGCTTACGCTGCTTGATTGTGATGTAATTTTGCAACATCAATATTGATGGTTGTTCGCAAGGGCTTTGTTAGTTTTTTGAAGAGCGTTTGAAGAGCGATTGTTTCTGATTGACATCGATCCTACGAGACCTTCCAATGAGAGCAGATCTGTTTTGGCCTCGTGTCACAGCGACTGACGAACTTAAGATGACAGGGGTTCTTTGTTTCTAATTTACGGGGTTTTGTTGGTTTCCGGTACCTTGAATTACTGGCGGAACCATGAATCCAGTGACTACGATGTCGGTGCAGGTGATATTTGATCTCCTGTGCCACACACACTCTGATTGCTGGATAGCGCCCAGTCTGGATCGAGTGAAACTTCCTACGTGAAGCACCGCAGAAAACCTTTGTTCAGCCGAGTTGTTCTGAATTCGGCTGGTTGGTGAAGTGCGGAGGCTCGGGTGAGGCAATTTCAAAATAATGAAGCAACTTGATTCCGGAGAGATTAGCCAATTTCTGCGATTAGCCACCAGAGCCGCCGAGAATGCGGGGAAATTGCTGCTCGAGCACCAAGGCCAATTCGAGGTACTTCGCTCAGAGGGGAAGGATCTCAAGTCGGCAGCTGATTTGGCTGCTGAAAACGCGATCTTTCAGGAATTGGATCCTACCGGAATCGTCGTCTTATCTGAGGAGACTCGCGCTGACGCGAACGCGATACTCAATGACCTCTGTTGGATTGTTGATCCACTCGACGGAACCCTGAATTACACGCGCGGGCTTCCGTTGTTTTGTGTGTCGATCGCTCTTTGGCGGAATGGTGCTCCCCTGCTGGGAGTGATTCACGATCCGATTACTTCGACAACGTATTCTGGAGTGGTTGGCTCAGGGGCGAGCGTCAACGGTCGTTCGCTGGCTGTGTCGGAAATCGCATCGCCTAGTCAAGCAATTCTTTGTACCGGTTTTCCTTCGGGAAGATCCTACAGTTCAGAGACGTTGCTTCCTTTTGTGGCGAGTGTTCAGCAGTTCAAAAAGGTTCGACTGCTTGGTTCAGCGGCATTGAGTCTAGCACATGTCGCAGCTGGTCATGTTGACGCCTATTGTGAAGACGACATCTGGTTATGGGATGTTGCGGCAGGTTTGGCGATCGTTCAGGCGGCTGGAGGAGAGATTCGCTTTGGCCCTTGGGGTAATGAGTTAAAGACCCGAGTTTATGCGACGAATGGGCAGCCAGGTATTACAAGTCTGTTCGTGACGTCTGGGAATTGAAAAGGGATCGAAATCGAGATGAAAGTGTGGTCCAATACAAATACCCTGGATGGGTATCTCGATGGTGTGGAATTCACCAAAGACAAGGCAGTCGCAGACGTTGCTCTCATCGGTGGAAAGCCGCTCGATCTTGTAGAATTCCCGGCTCTTAAAGGGATCTTTAAGACGGGTGTCGGAACAGACAACATTCCCTTTGAGGCAGCGAAGGCGCGAAATGTTGCCATTCGTCTTCCTTCCGCAGAGACCTCAGACTGGATTTTCGAAGAGACAGCGAATTTCGCTTGTTACCTGACTCTTCGCCTGATGTACGACTCAGCTGGTATTTTTGAAACTTGGACGAAGTTCCCTCGAACCAGCATTCGAAATCGAACTTTGCTGGTTGTCGGCGCTGGAAATATCGGTCGACGTGTCCGAGATAAGATGAGTGCGTTCTGCAATGTCATTACATATGACGCTGCGGTCGACCCGGCGAACGCGATGCAGGAACGATTTGCACAGGCGGATTTCATCTCGCTGCATGTTCCGCTGATCGAGCAGACGAAGTCATTGATCAATGCAGAAAAGCTGAGCTGGATGAAGCCAGGCGCAGCGATCATCAATACCGCCAGAGGCCCAGTCATTGATGAGCAAGCTTTGTTTGATTCACTCGTAAATGGGCACATTCGTGCAGCCATCGACGTTTACTGGAAAGAGCCGTACGAAGGAATTCTCAAGCAGATTCCATCCGATCGACTTTTAATGACGCCCCACATCGCAAGTACCTGTGATGAATTCTTGCAGGGATGTGCCAAAGATTTCCTGGAGTTCTGCAGTGAGTTCAAATAAATTCAAATGCGGTATCATTGGCTTTGGCAAGATGGGGCAGACCCGTGCTAAGGCGATTCATGAATCAGGCCACGGCGAGATTAAGAAGGTCTTCGATGTCAACCGTTTGCCCGACTGCGAATTTCCGTATGCCGACACGGAAGAAGAGATCATCAACGACCCGGAAATTGATGTTGTCTTCCTGTGTACTCCGAACTTCAGAATTCAGCCACTGACGATTGCTCTCCTTGAAGCAGGAAAGCATGTTTTCAGTGAGAAACCACCGGCCTTTAATGCTGCCGAAGTTGAAGAAGTCATCGAGGCTGAGAAGAAGTCCGGGAAGAAGCTGATGTACGGCTTCAATCATCGGCATCATGGTTCTATCAAACGCGCCAAGCAGATCGTGGACTCTGGCGAATATGGGCGAATTCTCTGGATGCGAGGCCGTTACGGAAAGAGCGTCGATCGAGACTTCTTCAAAGGTTGGCGTGCTGACAAAAATCTGGTCGGCGGCGGAATCTTCCTGGATCAGGGGATTCACATGCTCGACCTGTTCCTGCACTTTGCTGGTGACTTCCACGATGTTCAAGCGATGGTGTCTGACATCTACTGGAATGTTCCTGGGATAGAAGACAACGTTTTTGCCAATTTCCGTAATAACGAAACCGGCGTTGTGGCTTCGCTGCATTCCACGATGACACAGTGGCGTCATTTGTTCTCGCTGGAGATCTTCATGGAGAAGGGGCATATCGTCCTGAACGGCCTGAAGACCAGCAGTAATAGCTACGGCAACGAAGAAATGACGGTTGAAAGAAATCGTCATATCGGCCCAGCGATTGAATGGGGCGAAAAGCAGGTCTACTACTTCGAGAACGACACGTCTTGGCTGTCGGAAATTGCACACTTCTTCGACTGCGTTTCGAATGATCGTCCGATCCAGCAAGGCTGTTCGGAAGACGCGTTGCGTTTGATGAAGATTGTCGACCGAGTTTACGCTGAAGGAAATTGGTCGCGACAAAGTGGTGGAAATTAGCATTCCTGGCGGCATCGTGTTTGATCTGGAAATGAAACCGCTCCTGGGTTTGAAGTTGCCCATGAGCGGTCGCACACTAGGGCGTGCTCAAGTTCACGGGAGTAACGAATGAGATCGCTACTCGCGTTATGGAACTCTCCGACATTTACGACCTGGATGAACCTCTTTGTTCAGGCTGTCAATGTCCTCTTTATTATTCCATTGATTTGGAAGCAGTGGGGGGCGTTAGAGCTTGGTGTCTACATGATCATCACGTCGATTAACAGATTTAGTTATCTGTTCGCTGATCGGCTGGCGATTACCTTTTCGATGCTTGTTTCGTTTGTGGACGCAGGGTCGACCGATTTACGTCCTAAAGAGTTGCTTGAGAGCCGCGAATCGACTGTGGATTCGGATGAGAAGCCGGTTCGGGATTCCACGGTTTTCGGTCGTGTTTATTCGACTCTCGGCGTGCTGTTGTTGTGCATTTCGATCGTCGTTGGACTCGTTTCCAGCATTCTTGGATGGTTCTCGATACATCGCCTCGGAGAAAATTACGGTACCCTGCCTCGCGAGTGTGAGATTGCGTTCTGGCTTGGAATCATCGCAATTGTCTTTCGTTTGAATTTCTTTCGATACGAGATTCTGCTCACCGGTCTGAATAAGGTCGCTTTGCTCGCGAGATGGAATGCGATCTTTAATTTTGTGAGCGCGTCAGCGTGCGTTCTCGCTGTGATTGCGGGATTTAACATCGTTGTGTGGGCGTTGATCTTCAACGGGATGATTATCGCGAGTTGTGTGCGTAATTTGGTGCTTGCCAACACAACGACAAACGGTGAGATTCTGCGGTTCCCGCAGTTTCAGTTTCACCGGGAGGTGTTCGATGCGGTGTGGAGTCCCTTCTGGAGGGGACTGATCGGGCATGTTTCCTTTGTTGGCGCGGAACAGTTGGCAGTAACAGTTGCTCCTTTTTACTTGTCAGGTCTGAATGCGATTTCGTTTGGAGTCTACATTCGGTTCCTGTCGACGATGGGACCGATTGCTCAAGTTCCATTCACAAGTCAGATTCCTAGGATGGCGCGTCTGATTGCTCAGGGAAGTGTCGATCAGCTTCGTGCACTCGCGATCAAGCGAATCGCAATTGCAGGTTTTCTTGTGATTCTTGGTGGTTGGGCACTGGGGATGATGCTCCCTGTGCTGACAACAGTGCTGGCGAAAGACTTCGTGATGTTTTCGCCGCTCGCGTGGGGATTTTTGGTGTTTGTGATCTTTCAGGACCGCTTCCTGATTCTCTGCACTGCCACGATGGAGTCTGGGAATAAAGTTGTTTTGTACTGGAGTCGCTTCCTCTGCGTTCTCTGTAGTATCGCGATGTTTCCATTTGCTTGTGCTTACTTTTCCGTCTTTGGAGCAATTCTTGCGTTGTACATTCCTCGGGTCACTGTTGTGGCAGTGCGGCCGGTGATGTATGCAGCACAGTATTTGCAGATTTCCTGGGTTGATTTGATGACGAGGGCCTGGGCCCGTCCAATTATTCTTCACTTCGCGTTGTGGTTACTCGCGGTCTTGTTTGCGAATCCTGTCGCCAGCTTCGTGAAAGAGAGACTGTCGCAGTTTGTTTGAGCAACAGTTCATTGAGAGTGATGTCGTCGAGCTGTGGAGCGGCTTTGCTGATGAGGTCTGCATTGAAATTACTGTCGAGGTTATTTCTGTATCCGGAAGATACGTTCGACGCGATATTGTCTCGGACAGTTCTTCCACTTTTTCTGAGGCTTGATCCAAAGGTTCAGGTTGGAAGTGGTGTCACCTATGTTGGGCGCCCGATCATCACAGTTTTGAATCACGGCCGCGTCGTTCTTGGGGACAACGTTGTTTTGAATTCAAGACAGCAGATTTATCACACGCTCATGCCAAGTCGAGTGTTGCTCAGAAGTGTGCGCGGCGGTGTCATCGAGATTGGAGATGAGACTCGAGTTCACGGTTCAGCGATCACTGCTTACGAGAGCGTTCGGATTGGAAGGAAGTGTCTGATTGCCGGAGGTTCCATGATTATGGACTGCGGTGGGCACGGAATCTGCTTTCCGAACGTAGAAGATCGAATTCGCACTGGTGACAAAGACCGACAGCCAGATGTTGGGCGAATTTCCCCTGTCGTGATCGAGGATTGTGTTTGGATTGGAGCAGGCTGCATCATTATGCCGGGTGTAAAGATCGGTTATGGCAGCATTGTTGCCGCTGGTAGTGTTGTGACGAAGGATGTTCCTCCCTTGAGTATCGTTGGAGGGAACCCTGCAAGACTTCTCAGGAAGTACACAGAGCGGGAGGAGAGGGAAGTCTAGGCTTGCGAGTCAGGCATCGGAGCTCAAATAAGCAGCACAGCTGCGGTCGTTGATCACCGGTCTTCAGGAGAATGGGACAAGTAGAGGTGTGTTCGCTTCATGTTCAGTGATTGAATACACTGTGTGTATGGGCTCCTGAGTGATCCGTAATGCCGAACTGCTCTGGTATCTTTAGGTTCGAAGCATGCAGCAAATATTGACAATCTTGTTAGTCGGCTTTTTGGGAGGGATTCTCTATACCCATAAGGTTGGGCCGATCGTTGGTGTTGAGATCTTGCTCAGTTCGATCCTCGCGACCCCCTTCGTGGTGAGTAGCGTTCGGAGAAATCAGGTTTTCTATCTCGTTCTGATTTTTATTACCGCGTGTGCAGCGACGGCGGTCGCGATGTTCAGGTTTCCTGAAGCGAAGTTCGAGGCGGTGAAAAGCCTGCTTTCGTTTGCAGCATCGCTGTACTGCGGCTACATCCTGTTCCTCGTGATTCAGGGATTACCAAGGAAGCGAGTCTCGTCGGTATGTTTCTGGTTTGTTCTATACATTCTGGGGCTCTCAGTTGTTGAAGTGGCAGTCCCCGCTGTCCGTGAAATTTCACTCGAGATTTCGCGAACATCCTATGCAAGTGACGATTTCGTTAACTGGAATGCAATTCGAGATGAGAAGCTGCACGGAGGACTTCCCCGTCCCTTGATCGGATCTCAGGAACCGTCCTGGGTTGGGATCTCTGCTGGTCTCGCGATCAGTGGGTGGAACATGACACGGGCCAACTCGCAATACGGTCGTTTTGTTCTCATCTTTCTGGTTACGGCGGCAATGGCGATCATTCGTAGCCCATCCCTAATCATGGTGTTGCTGGCAGGGAACAGTTATTTCATCTTGCGGGAACTGCGCTACCCCAAAGCATGGAATGTGATTCTGGCAATCGTTCTGGTGGCCGGAGGGGCAGTTGGCGGGTATGCGATGAAGGATCGTGTTTTTCAAGTGATTAGAGGAGAAGACGGTAGCTTCAATGAACGAATTCGCTTGCCATTTGAGTTCATGATTTTAGCACTCAAAGAGACTAGCGGAATGGGGCTTGGCTTCATTGGGACACCCGGGGAGCTTGGTAATCCAGCTTTAGAGGGGGTACTGCCCATCGTCGTTGAAGCTGCAGAAAACGCGCAGGCATACGGAACTCTGGAGTTATTCTTTACTCGCGAATATCCGATTACAGCATCACACTTCCCTATGCTGACACATTGGTTTTTCCACGGGGTATTTTTTGGTGCGTTCTCTCTGATTTGGTGGTATTGTTTTTACGGTTCCATAGACCGAGACTTGGTTTTTTCTTTCTTCGTCTCCTTCGCAGTTGTTTCGTGCTGCGGTTATGCGTACGAATCGTTGCGTCTCTTTGTGACACAAATGTTCCTTGTTGGATTTCTTGTTAAATATCGAGAATCCGGTTATTCAGAGGTCATATGAAAGACAGTAGTAAGTTTCCTTACAACTTGCTGGTAAATCGGTTCTGGACACAGCAACTGCGATGGGTGATGCGGCGATTCCAGTTTCCGGAAATAGTGAGTCGATCTCGGGACTTCTGGAAAAGTAATAAAGGGATTTACAGCGGTCGCCGCGGCTTCATTATTGGGAATGGTCCGAGTTTACAGATGTCGGATCTGACTCAGCTAAAGGATGATGTCTGTATTGCATCCAATAGGATTTACCTCGCTTATCCTGAAACTGAATGGCGCCCGACGTATCTCACGTGCAACGATGGAATGGTGTGGCAGAAATTTGCTAAAGAGATGTGTGAGCATGCGAGTGAGGTAATTGTTACGTCAAACATTGATCCCCGGCTCGGCGACCCGGATAAGGCCATTTACTGCAGGATGCTTGGGCCGAGTATTCGTGCCAGGCACGGGTTCACTTTTGATCAGCTGAAAGGGGCCTATTTCGGTTGGACGGTGACCTATATTAATTTGCAGGTTGCAGCTCATCTCGGATTAAATCCGATTTATCTTATTGGCTGTGATCACTATTATGGTGGTGGACAGCATACTGGAACGCATACGGATCGATCTGGCGTCCCACATGACGGTATCGTCCGTCATTTTCATAAGGACTACCGCAAGCCGGGGGAGTTGGCAATCTCTGCGCCCATCGAGTTGATGAACGCCGCTTACGGAGTCGCTTATCGTGAAGCCAAAGCAAAAGGGATCGAGATCTACAACGCGACCCGTGGTGGCTATCTGGAAGAGTTTCCCAGAGCTGATCTTGATGAACTGCTGAATCAGACAGGCAAGTGAAACCGCGATGATAGAGTCGATTTCAAACACGGATGCTCTGAAAAAAACAATTGGGTATCTGAGTGATCAAATTCCGGATTGGGACGCATATCTTCAAAGTGATGGTCCCGGCCTGATTACTTTTTGCAACCCGTATTCCGTTCAGTGTATTCGCAAGTTCAAAGACTTCGAACAACTCATGGAACGGTTCGACCATGTGTTTGCAGACGGGATTCTTCTCGTCAAAGCGGCGCAACTGGTATGTCGAAAGGACATTGTTCGATTGTCCTTTGATGGCAATTCCCTAGCGTCGACGGTCTGGCAAATTTGCCGCGAACGCAATCTGGAGATCGCCCTCATCGGAGGTGTTGAAGGGATTGCGGATCAGGCTGCAGCCATTCTCCGTGCGAATGGAGTTCAGGTGGCACAGACTCACTCTGGATTCTTCTCCTCTCCAGAAGCGAGGCAATCGCTGATTGAGCGTCTGAAGGACTCGAACGTCAAAGTGGTTGTCGCGGGGATGGGAGCGCCCTATCAGGAGCGATTCGCCATCGATCTGGTCAATTCCGGATTTCAAGGGAAAGTCTTTACCTGCGGAGGCTATCTGGATCAGATGGTCAACGCTCAGGGGACTCAATATTACCCTGAATGGATCAATCGGTTTAACCTTCGATTCGTTTACCGTGTCTATCGGGAACCGAAGAGGTTGCTTCACCGTTACACCGTCGGCTATGCCGACTTCTATCGAGGCACCTTAGGGGCCTGTTTGAATCGTCGATAAGTGTTGCGGTGTTGTTAATTGAGTGTATAAGGCGAATTCAGAATGAGCAGCTCGAATCACTATCCAAGCCTAATTCGCGAAGTTGTGCTTTCAAATGGGAGGCGAACAACGAATTTTGGTTTTGGGTGTGCATCCCTTCTAAGGCTTGCATCAGGGCGTCAGCGTCGAGCCTTGATCGGTCGTGCATTCGGCGAAGGCGTGCGCCATTTTGATGTGGCTCGAATGTATGGGCTTGGAGCAGCCGAGCAGGAACTTGGATTTGGGCTCGGTTCAAATCGGTCTCAGGCGACAATCGCGACCAAGTTTGGATTCCCTGCAAAGGGAACCACGGCCATGCGGACCGCTGTTCAGTCGGTCGGACGGTTTGTGATCGGCAAGCTCAAGGGGTTGCGAAAAGGGGTGAAGAAAGGGTTTTCCGACCCTCCTCGCGATTATTCTTTGGCCGGTCTTAAGGAAAGTTTGGAGACATCTCTGTCTCAATTGAACGTTGAGCAAGTCGACGTGCTCTTCTATCACGAAGCCCGGAATTTCGCTGAAATGCCTGCGGAGACGACGGAGCAGCTGAAAGCTTATGTCCAGCAAGGGAAGATTGGTGGATACGGAGTCTCTACGTTTATCGATGAAGCCGGTCCGATTGCTTCGTTGGCGGAGACCTCTCCAGATTTTCTGTGGCAGGTAGGGATTCGTAAGCCGGGAGATTACTTCAACTCGCTTCCGGAGATGTCTACTGGCCCGTTTGGGGTCTTCGGCCTCATTGGAGGTCTTGCGCAGCCGGTGCATAAGCGTCTCAGTCTCTCTCCCGTAAGGCTCTCTGAGTGGTCAGAGCGGTTGGGGCTGAATCTCCGGGATTTTGAGGACTTCTCTATCTCAACGCTTGCGGTCTCGAGCGTTCTTTATCCAGAGTCGTTGATTATTTTTTCAACGACTCACCCGAAACGACTTAGTCAGACCCTTGGCTACTTGCAATCTCCGAAAGCATCCGAGGCGGAGTTCAAGGAATATGCTCAGTATTTGGCAACGTTGAGTGCAGGGGAGGCTGGGAAGTGAAGATCAGCTTGCATCAGGTCGACGCGATAGATCCGATCCAATGTGATGTTTGCATCATTGGTGGGGGAATCGCTGGGCTCGTGTTGGCTCGGGCACTCATCCATCGCAAAATTCATGTCACGTTGCTGGAAGCTGGCGATCTTGTTCCCACTCAGCAGAGCACTGATGTTTATCGAACAGTGCAGCATGTCGGGCGGTTTCATACCGGGACTCGTGAGGGACGATTTCGGGTTCTTGGTGGAAGCTCGACAAAGTGGGGAGGGCAGCTTTTACCGTATCCGGACGAGGTCTTCGAGGATTGGTGCGTTCAGCCGGAAGAGGTCTACGGATTTATTCCCGAAATTGAATCGATTATGGGGTGTAATCATCACCCGTATGATCGAAGTTTCGCTGCGGAGTTTGCCCCGAAAGCACTTCTGGATGTTCCAGACTGGTGTCGTATCAGGCATTCTAAGTTTGCTCCGTTTTCGAACAGAAATCTCGCAAACACGATCGGACCTGAACTTGACGCTTCGCCCTTCTGTAAAATTTATTACAACGCCAACGCTGTTCGGATGGACGGAACAGACGATCGTCGCGCTATCAGTCGAGTAATCTGCCGCGATTACGAACAGAGGGAAGTCGCGTTCGAAGCTAAGCAAGTTGTTTTGACAACAGGGACGATCGAAGCCTCGCGGTTATTGTTGGCGTCTGATGAAACAGCTTGTGTTAACGCCAATCAACAGGTTGGACGGCATTTTCATGACCATCTGCGATTTGTCGCTGGTCAGGTTGAAGACGCTGCGAATTCGACGAAATGGATTGAGGCGTTTGCTCCACGCTTTCTGCAGCAGACTCTGCATCCGGTGAAACTCGAAGTTGTGCCAGAGGTTGTTGCATCGAAACAGTGGTGCGATGTGATGTCGCATTTCACAATCGAAAGCGACGGGACGGCCATGGAGAAGGTTCGTCAATGTCTTCGTCTTCGACAGCAGGGAAAACCGTATTTTTCTGAACTCGTGTCGTTGGTCGCCAGTCCGAGTAACGTTGTTGACGCGATGCGAGTCGTTTCCGAGGCCAAAATCCGTCATCGACGTGTTCCGCCGAAAGGAGGGCGCGTTGATATCAATATCGAAGTCGAGCAGGTGTCGACACCGGGGAATCGTATTGAGCTGACCGAGAGGCGGGATTCTTTCGGAATGCCGACGGTGAAGCTGAACTGGAATATCAGCGATGTCGAGATTCGAACGATTTCTGAATTCTATGAGCTGTTGAAGTCAACATGGCGTCCCGCATGGGGAAATGTGAACTGGGAAGTGATGAATAATGGCTTGCCAATCGAGGACCGCTTCGTCGATGTCTATCACATGATGGGCGGGACAGTGATGGGGACTGACCCGGCGACGAGTGTGGTCGATTCCAATTTGAAGGTTCACGGTAAAGAGAATCTATTTGTAGCAAGTTGTTCAACATTTCCGAGCGGCGGTAGTTCAAATCCGACGCTAACCTTAATGTGCCTCTGCTTGCGGCTTGCGCAGCACCTTGCTCAGGGGCGAAATGAGATTAAGTTGGCAAATTGACGTTTTGAACCCTCTCAATTCGATTGATTCGATTCAGAACAGCAGAGCAGACGTTTCGGAAATTCACAAAGTGAATTTTACGGCGGCGATTGAGGAACTCCGATGAAAGTGATAATCACTGGTGGCGCGGGCTTCATTGGAAGCCACATTGTCGATGCTATTCTGAGGAACGGCCACATTCCGTTCGTCATCGATAACATGTCTTCTGGATCTCGAGACAACTTACCAGCCGGGGTCAAAGTTTACGAAGCGGACATCTGCGATCGGGATAGAATCGAGCAGATCTTCGCTGAGGTGAAGCCGGACGGCGTGAGTCATCAGGCGGCTCAGATGTCAGTTTCCCGTTCGGTCCGGGAACCACATTTCGACGCTGAAAATAACGTCATCGGTTTGATTAACGTGTTGGATGCGGCAGTTCAGCACGGGGCCAAGCGGTTTGTGTTTGCTTCCTCCGGCGGAGTTCTTTACGGAGACGTCACTGCTCCTGCTAAGGAAGATGCTCCTGCAAACCCAATTTCACCCTATGGTATCACGAAATGGGTCGGCGAGAAGTACCTTCAGTTTTACGCCAATGAATACGGAATTGACGCTGTTGCTCTACGCTATGCCAATGTGTTTGGCGAGCGTCAGAATCCTCACGGTGAAGCAGGCGTTGTCGCAATTTTTTCCGAACTGATGCTCAACGGCAAACAGGCGAAAATCAACGGTGACGGGCGATTTGATCGTGATTACGTCCACGTGTCTGACGTGGCCGCCGCGAACTTCCTGAGTCTGACTGCCCCTTTGAAGCAGAAGTTTCAGGCGTTTAATATCGGGACAGGCGTTAAGACTGACGTAAATCAGTTGGCCTCGAAGATTCGACAAGAGTGCATCAGGCTGTTAGCTGAAGCGAAGTCAGAAGTCGTCGTTCCGGAGCCGATTCATGGGCCGGATCGCCCTGGTGATCTTCGTTCCAATTTCTTGGACGCATCGATGATCGGGGAAACCTTCGGATGGAAGCCGACCATTCAGGTTGAAGAAGGGTTGGAAAAAACTGTTCAGTGGTTCGCGAACCGGGTTCTCACGAAATGACCGAATAGGACCGACTATCGAGGGATTTCAGATCCAATTGCTTGGTGTGCCTATTCGCAAGCAAGCGTCATGAGCACCTGGGAAAGGAGTCAAAAATTTACGCTTTATGGATTTGTGTTTTTGCGACTCTGTTCGTAGGGGCGATTGCATTCGTGCGATATGGAGCAGCAACGGCCTTGGGCATTGCAGTTGTTCTCTCGTTCGCTATTCCAACCTGGATTGAAGTTCCCGTTTTTGGTCTGCCAATGACTGCGCAGACGATTGTCGCCATCTTGGCACTGTTGGCTTTTGTTGTCACTTCACCTCGCGAGTTGCTGACGCCACTGACGATGTTGGATTTTCTCGTCGCTGGAATGGTGGGAATTCACTTCGCTTCTGATTTTCATCACGGATCCACTCCCTTGGTGGCTGGCTTGCTGGCCTATGGAGAATGGGTACTACCGTATGTCGCAGGGCGGTTTGCAGTCAGGTCCGAGAACGCAATTGAACCGATCGCCATGTGTGTTTGCGGCGTGCTGGTTCTTTTGGGAGTCGGTGGCCTCATTGAGATGATCGCGAAGATCAACCCGTGGGAGAGCTTGTTCGGAAATCGACCAGTGGAAGGGTTTATTCGTGAAGCGAGTCGTTTCGGATTCAAAAGATCTTTCGGTCCCACGACGCATCCAATTTACTTCGGGACGCTGATTTTGATTCTCACTCCTTGGCCGATTTCGTTTCTCTTTTGGGCCAGAAATGCTTCACAACGCACACTGGCAGTTGTCTATGCGGTTGCCTCACTTGGGATCTTCACAACATTGTCGCGAGGCCCGGTGGTCGGATGGGCAGCATTTTATGGTGTGATTCCAACCGTCTGGGTGAAATGGTATCGTTGGGTTCTGGGTATTGGGGCGTTGGTGTTAGTGATAGGTGTTGCAGCGAACTTTTCCAGCGTCTCGAAGCTTTTAGACGAATGGGGTGGCGAAAAGAGCCGCATGACCGAGTACACGCTCGATGGTGAGAAGATTGAAATTAGTACGTTTCGTAATCGAATAGTACTTCTACAAGTGTTCTGGCCTGCAATGAGCGAAGCAGGGTTTTTGGGTTACGGTTCCAAGGCAATGCTCACCTTTCCGCCGGATGTCCCTTACCTGCCTGCGGATGAACGAGCGCGTGAGTCGTTAAGGTATGTCGACAACGCTTTCGTGTTTTATGTGCTCAGATTTGGGTGGGGCGGTGCTGCAGTCTTCACAATTTTAATGCTCGCCGCGATCTTCACTGCGGTGTACATGTCGTGGGATCGCTCGATTGGAGTCTTCACTGGAGCAGCGGCATCGATGATTGTAGCGATGGGAATCTCGCTGTTATCCGTTTGGTTTAGTTACGACTTTGGATTTGAGCTTCTGTGGACGTATGGAATCCTCGCGGGACTTGCATCGAGTCGATGTTGATATCCAAGTGCGAGCATTGGGACTGACACGATCGCGACGAATAGACACATAAGTCGAAATGAGTCTGCGGTTCAACGAACTTTTATGATAATCCGGAACGAAAAGGGGAATGTCATGTATCATGAGCGGTATATTGAAAGTCTCGCATCCTCTCTTCGGAACACAGAGGTCAGCGTTTTTGATAAAGCTGTCAGCTTTGAAGAGGGAGTTGAATCGGCACTTTCGATCCTTCGAAATTTACAGAAATCCAACGGTAAGCAGCACATTGTTGGCAATGGTGCAAGCGCGGCTTTCTCCGAGCATATGGCTTTGGACTGGACCAAGAATGGGGGGGTCGCGACGACTTCCCCGTCGAGTTGGGTGCTGATTTCGGCGTTGGCAAACGATTTAGGTTTTGAAAATGCTTTCTCCACTTACGTGGATCGATATTCACATCCCGGTGATCTTCTCGTCACGATCAGCAGTTCGGGGAATTCCCTGAATGTGTTAAATGCCATTGACGCCGCCCGCACGATGGGTTGTCAGGTGATTACTCTTTCTGGTTTGAAAGAGGACAACAAGAGCCGTACTCGCGGAGATGTGAACTTCTATGTTCCAGCGAAAACGTACGGGATCGTCGAGTGTGCGCATCAAGTGTTGCTGCATTTGCTATTGGATGCGTTCATGGGAATTGAAGAGTGGAAGCGAGATGTTTGTCAGGATATGAACATCAAGTCGTTCCAGCTCTAACCCAGAAACCGAATTGAAAATCTGACAAGCTGCCTGAACGTCGTCGGTCGAAGTTTTCAGCGCTTCATCCGGCTCTTGCCCCTCATTCTTGTTAATGCGACCGCAGGTCGATGAGAATTTGTGAGGGTGTTGTTTTTGCGTTCGAATCTTTGTGAAATTTGACATGAGCATAATTGGGCTGTGCCGTTTTTACTTTATCCATGAGACTCCCGCAGACGTGCAATGCGGAATTGTTGTGGATGAGACACTTCATGTCATACCTCAGGTTGACTTTGCTGGTTTGACACTGACTCGGATCTGCGATTCTGAATCACCCATTGATACCGCTAAGGGACTTGCTGAGAGGTGCGAGAAGAGGCTCCCTCTCTCGTCGCAGGAAATCGCTTGGCTAAGTCCGTTTGAACGCCAGGAAGTCTGGGGAACAGGGATGACTTATCATAAGGATGTTGATCCAAGCCAAAGCGGGCTCTCTTTGTACGATCAATCGTATCTCTCGGATCGTCCTTTTTTCTTCTTCAAGTCTAGTGGGCACGCAACTGCGGGCTCTGGAGGAGTTGTTCGCGTTCGTCCAGACAGTTCCAACACGATTTCAGAGCCGGAATTGACAGTGGTGATCTCCAGTAAGAATCAGATCGTTGGTTACACCATCGGAAGTGACGTGACAGCAAGGGATATTGAGTGGAAGAACCCGCTTTATCAATCACTGTCTAAGAGTTACGACGGTTGCTGTGCCGCTGGACCTTGGATTCGTTTGTGCAGCTTTGAGGATCTTCGCAATTCCACCATACGGACGCGACAGGTGCGCGGGACTGAGGTCGTTTTTCAGGGCGAAACAAACCTGTCGAAGATGGTGAAGTCACCAGAAGTCATCGCCGACTGGTTCCTGAAAGGTGGAAGTCGAACTTATGGCTCAGCAATTCTTACCGGAAACGGTGTTGCGTTCCCAACTGATCTGACACTTCTTCCAGGGGATCTGATTGTTCACGAAATTGAGGGTCTTGGAATTCAGGAAACGAAAGTCGTCTAACGCCTTTTCTGGAGATTTGGGAGTTCGGACGGAATCCCAATGGTCGACTTCGTGCGAAGCCGGTTTTCTGAGATACCGGCTTCGTTTTTCTTTTCAATAGCTCATTCCTGAATGGCGTCATTCCGAAGTGGAATTTTCAAAAGGACTGAGATGGCCTGTGGATTCGAACTTCGGGTAGAAATGCCTATGATGTTGAGGTTTCGTCAGTTGTTTGAGATCCGGGGCGGTGATTCTGTACAGATCTGGGAATTCTGAGATCGGTGTCGATGCATCATTGACTTGCGAACAGCTTGCTTCCAGGGTGGTCATCGGCCTTTCGAAGCTGTCCGTCGTATCAGAGAGATACTGAACTGATTCTGGTTGAGAACGTAAGAGGTCTGTGGTTCATGAGGACCCGGGAGCGAGTCTGTGCGTAAAAAAGCATTCATTACAGGAATTACAGGACAGGATGGGGCATATCTGGCTGAGTTCCTCCTCAAAAAGGGTTACGAAGTTCACGGACTCCGTCGCCGCGTTTCGACCTTCAACACTGACCGAATTGACCACCTCTACAAAGACGCGACTGTTGACCATCGCTCTTTTCACTTGCATTATGGCGATCTGACTGATGCCACAAATCTGATTCGAATCGTTCAGCAGGTGCAACCAGACGAGATCTATAATCTGGGGGCACAAAGCCACGTCGCTGTCTCTTTTGAATGTCCCGAATATACCGCTAACTGCGATGCTCTTGGTCCGCTGCGATTGTTGGAAGCGATTCGGATTTTAGGGCTGGAGAAGAAGACTCGTTTCTATCAGGCGTCGACTTCGGAGCTTTACGGTCTGGTGCAGACCGTTCCTCAGAACGAGCAAACTCCTTTTCATCCGCGTTCACCCTACGGGGTCGCGAAGCTCTATGCATACTGGATTGTGAAGAACTATCGAGAGTCGTACGGGATGTTTGCATGCAATGGGATTCTCTTTAACCACGAGTCCCCGATTCGTGGAGAGACTTTCGTAACCCGTAAAATCACTCGCGCACTGGCCCGAATCAAGTTGGGAATTCAGTCCGTATTGACCTTGGGCAACATGGACGCGAAACGCGATTGGGGGCATGCCCGCGATTACGTCGAAATGCAATGGGCGATGCTTCAAATGGACGAGCCTGAAGACCTCGTTTTCGCGACTGGCCAACAGGAAACGGTACGTCGTTTTGTTGAAATCGCCGCAGCCTGTCTCGGCATGAACATTGCCTGGGAAGGAGTTGGCGTTGACGAAAAGGGAGTTGATCAAAACACCGGTAAAACAATCGTGCAGATCGATCCTCGTTACATTCGCCCAGCTGAAGTCGATACACTTCTGGGAGATTCTTCGCGTGCTCGTGAAAAACTGGGGTGGAAACCGAAGATATCCTTTGATGAATTAGTCAGGGAGATGGTCGAGGCCGATCTCGAATTGGCGAAACGGGATGACCTTGTCAAGCAGGCAGGATTTAAAGCGTTCGATTTTTTTGAGTGATTCAGTCATCGCAATTGTCGGTTCCAGCGAATCGGACTCTGGGATTGAACTCACTCTTTTATCTTCAACTCTGCTTGCGCCAACTCCATATCATGGTGAGTCATCATTTGAACGAGTTCTTTGAAACCGACCTGAGGGGTCCAGCTTAAATCCGTATTCGCTTTTGCTGGGTCTCCACAGGCAGCGTTTCGTTCGAAAGGGCGAAAGTGCTGTGAATCAATTTTGATGACCACTCTTCCCTGCGGGTCAACAGCCACTTCGTTGATGCCTGAGCCGCTCCATGTAATCGGGAGTCCGGCGTGAGCGAAGGCGAGTTCACAAAACTCCCGGAGCGAATGAGTTTTTCCAGTCGCGATGATGTAGTTCTCAGCTTTTTCGGTCTGAAGCATTCTCCAGAGAGCTTCGACGTAATCACCGGCGAATCCCCAGTCTCGACAAACGTCGAGGTTTCCCAATGATAAGTATTCCTGCTGATTGGTGAGAATGCGACCGATGGCACGAGTCACCTTGCGTGTGACAAATGCTTCCCCTCGACGTGGAGATTCGTGGTTGTACAAGATTCCACTGGCGGCAAACATGTCATAAGCTTCGCGGTAATTCATCACCGCGAAGTAGGCGTATGCTTTGGCGATTCCGTACGGGTTGTAAGGGTGAATGGGGGATTGCTCTGTTTGGCGCCCCTGTGTCGTCTTTCCGAAAATTTCGGCTGACGATGCTTCGACGAAGCGAGTGGGGAGTCGAAGTGTCCGAATCGCCTCGAGAAGTCGGACTGTGCCGAGTCCAGTGACATTACCGGTATGTTCTGGGGCGTGAATAGATTTCTGGACATGGGATTGTGCACCGAGATGGTAAAGTTCATCCGGTCGAGTCGTCTCGAGGACTGAAGCGAGCGAATGAGTGTTGCATAAATCGCCCAAAATGAGGCGAAGCAAGGTTCTGTTGGGGCCAGTTTGCTTCAGTAAGTGGCTGATTCGCGTTGTTTGCGATTCTGCCCGCACCATCCCCCAGACCTCGTACCCTTTACTCAGAAGCAGTTCTGCAAGATAAGAGCCATCCTGACCGGTGACACCAGTGATCAGGGCTCTTTTCGAAGAAGTGCTTTGAGTCGCTGTCAGATTGATCATGAAGGTCGGACAAGTTTAAGTTCGTGCTGGTTGACCCACGGTCATTGCGTATGGTCACACGAGTATCACGCGGTTGATGGATGGGTGCAAGTAGCCTTCATTGTTCAGTTGAACAGGCGGTGTCGATACGAAGTGTTTTGTGGTGCTTTGCTTTCAGCAGGACCGATAACATTGCGTTTTTTGTTTTCGTTCAGTGCGGGGATCGCCCGGGGAATGACCGGGACCGTTGGTGACTGTTCTCGTGTCCCTATTCACTTCTGTCACATCCTCTGAGAGGGGGAATCACGCTGTTGTTCCGGGATTGACGTTTACCGTCTATACTCGCTGGTTCGAACGAGATGCTCGCGGCCGATGATTTTGAACGTGATGGATCATTTCATGCCTCCACTGAATCCTGACGCTATTAATGTGATTCTTGCCACGGACTGTGGGAGTACCACGACCAAAGCGATTTTGATCGAAAAGATCGATGGCCATTATCGACAGACATATCGTGGAGAGGCCCCGACAACTGTTGAGGAGCCGGTGGCAGACGTAACCGTCGGAGTCATCAATGCGGCCCGGGAAATCGGAGAATTGGCTGGCCGAAGGTTAGTTGATGACGATGGCAACATCATTCGGCCTGCACGTGGGAAAGATGGCTGCGATCTGTACATCTCCACTTCCAGTGCGGGGGGAGGATTGCAGATTCTCGTGACCGGCGTCGTGAAAGAGATGTCGGCAGCCAGTGCGCAGCGAGCAGCCTTGGGAGCCGGGGCAATCGTTCTGGATTTGATCGCTTCAAATGATCGCAGAAAGCCACATGAGCAGATTCAACGTATTCGTGAATTGCGACCGGATATGGTGGTGATGGCCGGTGGAACGGATGGCGGAACAATCAAGCACGTGGTGCAGATGGCTGAGTTGATTGCCCCCGCGAAGCCGAAGCCAAGATTTGGTGTCAATTACCAGATGCCGCTGATCTATGCTGGAAATCAGGAGGCAAAAGAGGAAATCGCCCGGACGTTTGATGAATCTGTTGCTCTGTCTGTCGCTGAGAATGTCAGACCGACGCTGGAGAGAGAAAATCTCGCTCCTGCTCGCGATATGATTCATGACCGCTTCTTGGAACACGTCATGGCGCATGCTCCAGGGTATGACAAATTGATGGCACTGGCAGACGTTCCAATCATGCCGACGCCCGGTGCGGTCGGAGATATTCTTCAGGCGATTGCAAAGGCTCGAAACATCAATTGCGTTGGCGTCGACATTGGCGGTGCGACAACTGACGTCTTCAGTGTCTTTGAGGGAGAAGATGGAACTCCTGTTTTTAATCGAACCGTGAGCGCCAATCTGGGGATGAGCTACTCCATTTCGAATGTCTGCTCAGAAGCAGGGATGCCGAATGTGTTGCGGTGGGTGCAGCAGTCGATGGATGAACGGACGCTGCGGAATCGAGTGAAGAACAAGATGATCCGCCCGACAACCATTCCACAGACACAGGAGTCGCTGGAGTTCGAGCAGGCTGTTGCCCGGGAAGCGTTGCGTCTGGCGTATAAGCAACACAAAGAGTTTGCCACGACCCTCAAAGGGGTTCAGCAGCAACGTACTGTGGGAGATGCATTCTCACAGGAGAAGGGTGGGGAGTCGATCGTCGACAATATGAAATTGAATCTGCTGGTCGCTTCTGGAGGAGTGCTGTCGCACGCTCCTCGCATGGAGCAGACAGCCATGATGATGATCGATGCCTTCGAACCAGAAGGGATCACCGAGCTGGCGAAGGACAGCATCTTCATGATGCCTCATCTCGGAGTCTTGGCGTCAGTCCATCCTGAAGCTGCGATGGAAGTCTTTGAGAAGGATTGCCTGGTTACGTTGGGGACGGTGATCGCGGCAAAAGGAACGGGCAAGGAGGGGCAACCCTGTTTTCGCTACAGCGTGAAAAGTTCAACGCTCACTGTTTCGGGCGAAATGAAATTTGGTGAACTCGAGACGTTCGAGTTGCCGCTGCACGAGACTGCGAAAGTCGAGTTGACTCCGTCTCGGAATGTTGACTTGGGGCAGGGGAACGGGAGGCAGGTCGTTGCAGAGGTCCGTGGCGGAGTTGTCGGGTTGATTCTGGATGCCCGGGGGCGTCCGTTGTGGTGATGTTGCTGGGGTTGGTTTGTATCAAATTTACTCTCTCTTCGCTTTGTTGTGAGAGAGTTCAATTTGTGCTCGCGAGCGCAAGTCGAATCCTAAGAGTGCTTTGCTGGTCGTTTCTCGAATGGAAAACACAGTCTATGAGTTTCGTTTATCCACGATTTGTGGATTGTTTTCTTCGACTTGGCCTAGACGGTTTAGGGGGTGTTTATGTGTTCGGGTTTGCAGGGAACGCCTCCAAAAAGCAAAACCTTGACGAATTCCTTTCCATTGGGATGATTTGAATCTAGAATTCACCTGTCGCAATTCGACCTGAAGTTCACCGTCACGGGTGAACAGCATTTGAGCACAGACGTTCCTTCCCTGATTGTCACGCGATGGAAGGATGTTGCCGTTCCGATTCAGATCAAATCGAGTTTCTGAGATTCGTCATGACTCCCCGTCGGTGTTTGGCTATTCTCGGTCGTGATTGAACCGATCGTATCGGAAGGTAATCGAAGGGCGTGGTCGCCCTCATGAGTTGACCTTATTCAGTTCACGTGATGTTCCGTCGAACCTTATCCGGTCTGTGCAGCTCTTCTTGGCAAAATGCATGTCTCACGCTTCTACTTCGATTCATCTTCCCCATCCTGACGAAGCCCGACTCCTGTTTGGCCCAAGCGATTCCCACGTGCGCAAAATTCGCGATGCGCTCGGGGTGAGCATTGTGCTTCGCGGAGACTCGATTGTCGTCGAAGGGGGATCTGAAGAAGTTCGTAAATCGAACGAAATCTTTGGTCGCTTGCGAGAGATTCTGCGACGCGATGGTGTGATCAACGAGCACGCTGTGGTCCGTCTGTTGAATGGGACTTCGCAAGCGGGCGCTCCCACTGGTGGAACCGCAATTGATCTGTTCGAGAAGGCGAAGAAAGTTCAGGCCCGAACGCCAGGTCAGCAACGATACATCGATGCGATTCGCAAGCATGACCTGATCCTGTGTAAAGGACCAGCCGGATGCGGAAAGACTTACCTTGCCGTGGCAATGGCGGTGAACGCCCTTCGATCTGAGCAGGTCCGCCGAATCGTTTTAGTTCGCCCTGCTGTTGAAGCAGGCGAGAAACTTGGATTTCTGCCGGGCGATATGCTGGCCAAAGTGAACCCGTTTCTGCGTCCGTTGCTGGACGCCATGAACGATATGCTCAACTTCGAGCAGGTTCGACTTTACATGGAAAACGATGTCGTTGAGATCGTTCCACTCGCGTTCATGCGAGGTCGAACTCTGAACGACACATTTATCATTCTGGACGAAGCCCAGAACACTACAGTCACCCAAATGAAGATGTTCCTGACCCGTATGGGAGAAGGATCAAAGATTGTCGTCACCGGAGACGCAACTCAGACAGACCTGCCAGAAAACGTCCCTTCAGGATTCAATGATGCCATGAATCGTCTGCAGGGGATCGAAGGAGTTGTTCAGGTCGAACTGAGTGGCGAAGATATTGTTCGCCACCGGCTCGTTCGTGAGATTGTCAAGGCGTACGATCAAGGCTCCATCGCCGGAGCAAG
Organism: Planctomicrobium mucosum; assembly: GCF_051466335.1. Classification (NCBI taxonomy): domain Bacteria; kingdom Pseudomonadati; phylum Planctomycetota; class Planctomycetia; order Planctomycetales; family Planctomycetaceae; genus Planctomicrobium; species Planctomicrobium mucosum. The sequence continues at coordinate 694,647 of NZ_CP195793.1, forward strand.
TGGTAATCACCGTTGAGGGGGTTTCATCGTGCGTCCTGCATGATGGCCTGAATGACATGTTTGGGATAGGTCAGAAACGTTCTCGAATTCCTCGCTCAGTCACGTTGCGGCGTCCCGCGACAGTCTGGTCGAGGATGGTGGGGCTTATTCAGAACCGAGGGTTACAGCTCAGGCTTGGGATCGTCTTTGTTGCGATTCTATTGCTTGTTGTTGCACTTCAGAGTTGGCGAGCCCCGTTCACGTATCGACTCGGAGACTACGTTCCTCATGGGATCTGTGCGAAGATTCCATTTGAGCGAATTGACGATGACGAAACGGAGCGCGCCCGCGATAAAGCTGAGGACGCAGTCGCTTTCATCTTCCGCAATAACACCAGCCAACTTGCATCACTCCCGGTTGAGCTGCGCGCACAATTGGGGGATATTGCTCAGGCGGATTCCCTGGCGAAACTGGCGACCGAAACGCTTGAAGACTTCGGCCTGACCACCACGGTTCCAGCTACTGAAAAAGCAAGAGAAGCAGGTGAACGTTTCGGGACCACATCCCCCGAAGAACGTTTTCAGAAATTACGGGCGGCCGTCGTCGGTCCAGATATGAGCATGGCTCAGACTCGAATCGACGAAATGGTGGAAGAGTTCTCGCAGTTCATCGCACCGATTTACGAAAAGGGTGTGATCGATCCCAAGAAAGTTCCGCGCGGAGTCACCCCTGACAAGCTTCTGTTGATCGTACCTGAGAAACAGCAGGATGAAACCGGGAGTGAAGCACTACTCCCACAGGTTCGTCTGCAGGATCAGTTGAACGAAGCAGGGCAACTCGGAAGATCCTGGGGCAAGTTCCCCAGCCTGAAGAAGGACATTCAGCTGGCATTGTCCTATTGGTTGTTCAAGCGAGTGCAGCCAACACTCACGTTCGACCAGGTTGCGACAAAAAACGCGATCGCTAAAGCACGTGCGAATGTTGAAATTCGCATGGAACGCTTCAATGAAGGGGACACTCTGATTCGTCCCAAAGAGACGATCAATCCTGTCAATAAAACGCTATTGGCGGATGAGTATGAAGCCGCCGAAAAGGAAATCAGTATTTGGGCTCGGATTGCTCGAGCGGGAATTGTCTTCCTGCTGCTCCTCGTGCTGGCAGGCCTGAATTCCTATTACATTCTTTGGAACGAACCCAAGCTTGCAGCGGACGTCGGTCGACTCGTCACGTATTTGGCTGCGATTGTCATTACTGCGTTTCTGGGACGCCTCGTCTCATTTGATCCACTTCGAGCCGAAATCGTACCGTTGCTGACTGCGGTGCTGTTGATCGGCGTGGCTTACAACCAGTTTCTCGCAACCCTCACCGCGTTTTCGTTGTCCCTCGTCTTGACGATGTCGACCACTGGACGCCTGGAAGATTTCCTCGTACTCCTTGCCACATCTGCAGCGGCCATTATTCCGTTGCGTCGCGTCTCATCACGTGCAACTCTGATTAAAGTCAGCTTCTTCTCAGCGATCACTTACTTTGTGATCAGTTGTGGAGCGGCCGTGATTGAGACTCAGTCATTGACTGAAGTCTATTACAACACACAGTTCCTCGTGATGAGCGCCAAAGGGGCCTCATTGTGTCTGGTCGCTGGGTATCTCGTCGCTGGAAGCCTTCCGTTTGTGGAGAAACTCTTCGGCGTTGTAACCGACATGACGTTGCTGGAACTCAGCGATCCGTCTCATCCATTGCTGCAGGATCTCGTGAGGCTGGCTCCGGGGACCTACAACCACTCGGTCGCTGTCGCGAGTATCGCTGAAACAGCAGTCGAGAAAATTGGAGGAAATGGACTTCTGGTGCGTGTCGGTGCGTACTTCCACGACATTGGGAAGATGCTCAAGCCGCAGTACTTTGTTGAGAACATGCAGGACGGTTCTGTCAGCCGACATGCACAGCTAAATCCTGCAATGAGCACCTTGATCATTATTGGTCACGTGAAAGACGGCGTAGATCTCGGTGAGCAATACGGCCTGCCTGCACCCATTATCGACATTATCGAGCAACATCACGGGACCACTCTCGTTGAGTACTTTTTCCGTGAAGCAACCCGCATTGCAGAATGCACTCCGGACCATCGAACAGATGCTGAGGAATCTTCATTCCGGTATCCGGGTCCAAAGCCTCAGTCGAAAGAGGCTGGTGTTCTGATGATTGTGGACGCTTGTGAAAGCGCCTGTCGTACGCTGACAGAGCCAACCCCGAAACGCATTGAATCGCTGGTCAGCAATATCGTGATGCGACGATTGCTTGATGATCAGTTTGATGAATGCGATTTGCAGATGTCCGATATCCGGTCCATTCAGGATTCCGTGATCAAATCCTTGATCGCGGTGTATCACGGACGAATTCGCTATCCAGAAGTGACACGAGAAACGCAGACAGCTTGATGTACGAAATAGAAGTCTCCAACCGTCAGAAGTTGCTCAAAGTCGATTCGCAATGGATTCGGGAAATTGTCCAAAAAACGCTCGAAGCGGAGCAGGTCCATCGAGCTGAGATCGATGTGGCCATTCTGGATGATGCCGCCATTCATGTTGTGAACCGAGACCATCTCGAGCACGATTACCCGACAGACGTCATCAGTTTTTTGTATGACGCAGACGAGAGCCTTCATCCTGCGGATTCCGCACTTCGCGGGGCCGGTCTGGAGATCGAAGGAGAACTCGTTGTCAGCGCGGAGACGGCCATTCGGATCGCTGCAGAGATGAACTGGGATCCTCTGAATGAATTAACGCTTTACATCGTACATGGATTGCTGCATCTGTGCGGATACGATGACCTGACCGATGACGAACAGGTCATCATGCGGCAGAGAGAGCGGGAGATCTTGCAAATCTGGAATCTCACGCCACACTACTCTTATTAATGCTGTTTTGAGTGGTCGCTTTGCAGAGAGATCCGCTCGACTCAATGAGAATGACTCGTATCGCAGGAGATGAAGATTTCACAGCCAGGCTCATATTGCTACGTGGCAATTCCGAGCAACCTGTCTGGAGTAAAAGCGGCTCAAGGGCTGTCTCTCCGGTGGAGGTCTGTGAAATGGTCTGGGCAGGCTTCGGGATGGTTCCCGGATTGGAAGCTGTCGCTCATCTCGCTCCCTTTGATTGATCCGCAGGGGCATACCTCGTGACCTACGCAATTTTGGCGTCTGTCAGTTTCTTTGCATGTGCGTTTTTCGCGACAGTGTGTGAGTCTCTACGGAATTTCCTTCGCAGTCGACTCGCGTTCTACTGCCGACTTCATCGGAATGAAGTGAGATTCGGTCAGATCCTGCGAGACGATGATCCTGCACTGCAAATTTGTGAGCTTCTTAAAGTCGCTTCTTTTGTGTGTGCTCTCGTCCTCGGGACGGTTGCCCGATCAGCCTACTGGAGTGACCTCGCCCCCTATCAGATCTGGATCGATCTCGCCCTGGCCTTTGTTGCCTGCTGGTTGTGTTTCCGTGTCCTTCCCTGGACTCTCTCGAGGGTGGCGGCAGAGGCTGTTTTGTTTCACTGTTGGCCGCTGATTAACCTGTTCACGATTACGCTTCGGCCACTCCTGGGGATCGCGAGATTCATTGATAAGGTTGTCCATCGAATAGCTGGGAAGAGCGATCCGCGTACGGAAGATCTCGAAACGTTTGCGGAAGAGATTCAAAGCGTCGTTGATGAAGGGGAACGGGAGGGGATTCTGGAATCTCGCTCCGGTCGCATGATTCAGCGAGTGATGGAACTACGGGAGGAAGATGTTCGGTCCGTCATGACTCCCCGGACAGATGTTTCCGCCATTCAGGTTTCTTGTTCTCTGGAAGACGCGCGACGAGAACTGATCGAAGCGGGACACTCCCGGGTGCCCGTGGTCGATGGAAGTATGGATAACGTCATTGGTCTTTTGTATGCCCGTGACTTGCTCCAGTCGTTTGTAGAAGGTGAAACAGAAAAGAAGCTGAGCGAGATCGTTCGGCCTCCCTTTTATGTTCCTGAAACGACAACGATCAATTCGCTGCTCGATCGGATGAAGCTCGAACGGCTGCATTTGGCGATCGTGCTGGATGAGTATGGCGGTGTCACAGGGTTGGTGACGCTGGAAGATATTCTCGAAGAAATTGTGGGAGACATCGCTGACGAGTTCGATGAACGCCCGGAAGAGCTATTTCAGGTTATCGACGCGAACACACTTTGGGTCGATGCCAAAATGCATTTGGACGAACTGAACGAGGTGTTCGAACTGACGCTGCCAGATGATAAAGACTATGACACCATCGGCGGCTTTGTGTTCTCTGAAATGGGGCGAGTTCCCAAGCAGGGTGAGCAGATTGAATGGGAGCAGCTCCGGATCACCGTGATGGAAGTCACTGACCGCAAGGTTGTCAGGCTCGAGCTTTACAGCCCGGTTCCATGGCCAATTGATGTTTCCTCACAACGTCTTCCTGGACTCCGCAGCCCCGAATAAAGCGACTTCATCATTCGCGAGACTGTGGTTGAGGGGCAATTCAATGTCGATTCAATATAAAAGATCAGGCGTCCTTTCGAACGCCTGATCCCCGTTGACTTGGAGTGACAACTGACTTGGAGTGACAGCAGCGTGGTAGTGTTACGCTGAAGCCAGATCTTTCAGTTCTCCATTGCTGTCACCGAATTCCGTTGTCGGAATTCCCATATTGTTGATCATGGTGACAAACGCGTTGGCCAGTGGAGTGTCCTTCTTGTACTGAAGATGACGTCCGCCGACTAATTTTCCGTTTCCACCCCCAGCCAGCACGATGGGCAGGTTGTGGTGAGCATGTTCATCAGGGTCAGCCAGAGCGCATCCGTACATCAGCATGGAATGCTTCAGCAGGTTGCCGTCCCCTTCTTTTGTATCCTGCAGCTTCCCGAGGAAGTAAGCGAACTGTTCGACCATGTGTTGATCGATCTTTTGCAGAGCGCCGACTTTGTGTGGATCGTTCTGATGGTGGGAAATCTGGTGATGCCCTTCAGAGACGCCCAGTTCCTGGTAGGCTCGGCCGCTTCCTGAGTTGGCGAGCATGAGCGTAATCACGCGAGTCGTGTCCGTCTGGTACGCGAGAGCCATCAGGTCATACATTTGACGAACGTGTTCCGCGAAGTCCTTCGGAGCGCCTGGCTGAAATGGATATGGTGGAATTTCTTCGGGAGCCAGCGTCGATTGCTCGATTCGCTTTTCCACTTCGCGGACGCTGGTGAAGTATTCATCGACTTTGCGACGATCGTTCATCCCAAGCGATTGATTAATGCGTTTGGCGTCATCAGCGACGAAGTCAAGAATACTCTGACGGAAATGGTTCCGACGAGCGCTGGCTTTGGGATCAGACCCGTCACCAAACATTCGTTCGAAAACGGCCTGTGGCTTGGTTTCCTTGGCAACAGGAGTTGTTTCGGATGACCAGGCGATATTCGAAGAATAGATACATCCGTACCCAGAATCGCAGTTTCCTGCCATGCGGCTCGCTTCGAGACCGAGTTCCAGCGATGGCAATCGTGTCTGGTCACCGATTCGAGAGGCAATGTATTGGTCGACCGAGACGCCTGCCTTGATGTCAGAATCGGATTTCTTGGGATGGGTCGCTGTCAGGTAAACAGCTGAATCACGTGCGTGGTCACCCGGACCATCACCCAGGGCTCGGGCATTATTGTGCGCCAAACCGGAAGTGACGATCAGATTGTCGCGATAAGCTTCCAGTGGGGCGAGCGTTTTGGGAAGTGTGAAGCTGGTGCCGGTTTCCGTTGGAATCCAGTGCTCCATAATTGCCCCGTTTGGGCAATAGATAAATGCCACGCGATTGCGAACCAGCATTTCAGGTGCTGCCCAGGCAGCCTTGGGAAGCATGGCATCCAGAATCGGAAGTGAAAGTGCAGCGCCTGCCCCCTTGAGGATTGTTCGGCGTGAGATCGGTTTCATGGAAGTCTCCGTTGGGTCACGGGCTAAGGTTGGGGGACTGCCAGGGAGGCTGACAGTTACCATGAAATTAGGATGGATATTGGTTTTCGATTTTTCCCCGGAGTGGGTGTTTTCACCGGATCAGGGGAAGGCTCCGTAGTTGTTACCGTCTGCGGTCAGGGATTGCCTGAGACGGTCACTGGTGGGGCTTCGATCAATTTTCGGGACTGGAATGGTGCTGAATTAACGATCCCGTGGATGAGAACGGAGAACTGATCGCGCTGTTCCAGTTCAGAGATGATCTCGTCAATTTCACAACGATCATACCATTCAACACCTCTGCCAATCGCATAAGTCAGTAATTTTTCGGTCAGATTTCGCGAAAAATCGTTACGATTCCTACTTAGAATCTCAATCAGTTCATCTGGTCCGTTGAACTTCTCACCTGAAGGGAGTTCTCCAGAGGTGTCCAGGAACGACTCTCCATCCTTGGCGCGCCAGCGTCCGATGGCGTCGAAGTTGTCGAGTCCGAACCCAATGGCATCCATCGTTTTATGGCAAGATGCGCAGTTCGGATCTGTGGTGTGCAGAGCGAGAGATTCCCGGAATGTCAGGTTCGGGTTTCCTTTTGTGGTTGCTTCCAGCGTTGGGACTGATGGCGGTGGTGGGGGCGGAGCATCTCCGAGAAGAACTGCGAGGACCCATTCACCTCGCTTCACTGGAGACGTCCTGTTCGGGAAACTCGTGAGCGTCAGAACACTTCCCTGTGTGAGGACACCGCTGCGGTGTAATCCTTCCAACTCAACGCGGCGGAATTCCTTTCCGGTAATTCCTTCAATTCCGTAGTAGTTGGCAAGCCGTTCATTGAGGAATGTAAATCGCCCGCTGAGGAGGTCGAAGATACTTCGGTCCTCTTCGACGATCGAACCGAAAAACAGCTCTGTTTCTTTCCAGAGGTCGAGTCGAATATCTTTCGTGAACTCCGGGAAAATGGTCTTGTCCGGATTAACTTCAGTGGAGGTCAACTTCCTCAACCCCAACCACTGTCCCGCGAAATTTTTCACGAGTTGGTGTGTTCGAGGATCTTTTAGCATCCGCTCGGTCTGCTCTCGCAGCACATCTGGTTCGTGTAATCGATTCTGAGAAGCAAGCTCATAGAGGATGTCATCAGGGGGAGCGCTCCAGAGGAAGTAGGACAGGCGGGATGCGAGCGCGAAGTCGTCGAGCATTTCGACATTCCCATCCGTGCGGCGACCCCCTTCGACTCGGAAAAGAAAGTCAGGCGAAATGAGAATCGCCTGGAGAGAGATTCCCATTCCTTCCTCAAAAGTTGCTCCTTCAGCGATCGCCATCTCGACAAGTTTGACGTAGCGATTGACTTCTTCGGCCGAGACTGGACGTCGGAAGGCACGTGGCAGGAATCGAGTGAGATTTTCAGTGGCTGCCTGTGTTGCCGTCGTCGCTTCATCCGGCATGATCCGGGTGAACGGGATTAAAGATTTCTCGTCGTCTGTCAGATCGGTTGGGCCTTCGATTTCAACAGTGGCGATAAACAGGTTGCGGTCTTTGTTGACTTCTGCCTTTTCGTCCCAGAAATCGTTGTCAAACGCGACTTTGACGGTCTGGTGTCCTCCCTTCGAGTTGATCGGTAACTCGAAAGGCATCATCTCTGTCGTGTTGGCGACATCGAAGGTTTCCAGGTGTTCGCCGTCGAGCGAGACCACCAGATGGGCATCTTCGTTGCCCCCTTTGTCTTGCCTCGCCATGATTCGCAGGAGGTAAGAGCCGCTTCGAGGGAAACGGAATGTCGACTCCGCTGCTCCGGAGCTGACCATGCTGATCCCGGATGCCTCGGTTTGAGCGGCACCTGATGGCTTGAATCTGTCGAGTGGAAGTTTCTTCTTGAATGCGATTGGGCTTCGGTGGTAAGCGGCCGCGTCTGCAATTTCTTCAGCGGCTGCCAAGTATTTTTCAATCAGCAATGGAGGGACAGAGAGCACATCACCAATGTTGTCGAAGCCATGGCTGGTGTCATCTGAGGGGAAGCTGTCGGCAGGTTTGAAGTCGATTGAGAGGAGTGCATTGACCGTGTTGTTGTATTCAACTTTGTTCAGTCGACGAATCGTGACGCGCCCGGGATTGCGCTCTGCATTGCAATCCACAAAATAGAGTTGCTGATTCAACCAGTCGACAGCTTGTTGACGTTCTTCTTCAGAAGGCTGATCGGCTTCGGCGGGTGGCATTGCCCCGATCTCAACCAGTTTGACGAGCTTGGACCACATCGCCCGGTTCTCAAGGATGTCGTCGAGATTCTTGTAAGGATCGAGGTAGAATCCCCCTTCCATTGCTCCATCTGCGTGGCAGCTTGAACAGTATTTCATCACGAATGGCTGGAGGTCGGTTTCGTAGGCGACCGGAGCGAGTGTCGGCTTTCCTTCGGTGGATTCGTCCACTTCACCCGCGTTGGCCGCGTTCTGAATGAGCGTGCTCAGCGATTGATGAGAACGTGGAGCCCAGTTGAGCAGGAGAACAAGTACGAGCAGGGTGCTCGGGAACCACAATCGCATTATAATGGACCGTTTCTCACCGGGGAGGGAATGAATGAGAGCTGCAGCAAGCCGCGAAGAGTTCATTGGCCTAGTCTGTGAGTGTAATTTATGCCTGCACAGAGGGTTGTGGCATTTTTTGACGTGAGGCTTTCGCTCCACGTCAACTGCCTCATTCCGCACCTGAAGCCGGTCGTCGCAATACGGGCAGTGGACCAGCATGATGGCACCCGGCTTCTTTTCAGGGGGTGGGCGGGATCTCGGTTGGGGAAGGACTATACTTTGGGGAGAGCGGCACACGGTAATTGTAGGCGACTTTTGATGTCACGTCCATGCTTCGTCGCGGTCATTGCGAGAATTTCATGATGTATGGAACTCCGTTTTTGATAGGCTCGCGACTTGTTTAATACTATCGGATTCTGGTTTTATTTATGTCTGAATTAAACGTGACAGCTGGAGTCGAACGGACTCTGACAACTCTTCAGCAGTTCGCTGGGGAGCAGGGGATGGCATCTTTGTATAAAAAGCTGTTGCACTCGTTGCTCGAAAGTGAGGGGCGAGCAACGGAACTGCTTCGCGATGCTGGCGTGACAGTTGACGACGCTGAAAGATTGCCGCAGGAGCAGTCATCCGCGGAAGAGATTCCGTTTCCTGAGTGGAAGCGAACGTTGCTCCGCAAAGCAGACTCTGTGGCTCTTGACGCCGAGAATCAAGGCCCGACCGGAACGGAACATCTCCTCGTAGCAGCCTCCTTGCTTGATCCACAGACCGCTGCGATTCTTGCGAAACGTGGTTTGACGGAGCAGCGATTGCGTGAGTTGATCGCTACGGATATCCCGCAATTTTCCGGCTTGGACGAGGCAATTATTCAGGTTCGTCCCGCTGGCGCAGGTGCCATTGATGAGGCCAGTCTGTACCGCATTCTGGACGCCAGTGCGAATCGCGCCCGAGAGGGGTTACGCGTCGTTGAAGACTACGTTCGCTTTCGCCTGAATGATGCTCTGATCTCTCGAGAACTGAAAGCAATTCGCCACCAATTAACGGAATCGTTAAGGCATCTTGGGCAGGCTGCGTGGGTTCCGTTTCGGGATACCCTGAATGATGTCGGTACGCTTGGATCACTCGCTTCGGAGCGGCAGCGTGGAATTCTCACCGATGTGGTTCGGGCGAACCTGAAACGTATTGAAGAATCGCTGCGCAGCCTGGAAGAATTTAGCAAGTTGCTCGACTCCGCCGTCAGCCTAAAAATCTCCGAATGTCGCTATCGCATTTACACTGTCGAAAAGAGCCTCGAGTCGCTGATGCGAAACCAGATGCGACTTACTGATTGCCAGTTGTATCTCCTGTTAACCGCCTCGTTGTGTCGTTACGGCGTTGAAGAGACCCTGAAGCACAGCATCGAAAAAGGGGTTGGAATTGTACAGATTCGCGAAAAGGGGCTGACCGATCGAGAACTGGTGCATTACGGCGAACAGGTCAAGAAGTGGGTCGACGGGACCGGTGTGATTTTAATCATGAACGATCGACCCGATTTAGCGGCAGCGATCGGGGCAGACGGGGTTCATCTTGGCCAGGATGATTTAAGTGTCAGCATCGCGCGGCAGGTAATGGGTGGAAATGCATTGATCGGGGTCTCGACGCACAATCCGGAGCAGGCTCGAGCAGCGGTGTTCGATGGTGCGGACTATCTGGGAGTCGGTCCGGTCTTCGAGACGACGACGAAGAGTTTTGACGAGTACGCCGGACTGAACTTTGTAAGGTACGTGGCGGAAGATACTTGCTTGCCGTGGTTTGCGATCGGTGGAATCCATGGCGGGAATCTGGATGAGGTGATTGCGGCAGGAGCGACCCGCGTCGCAGTGAGCAGCGCGATTTGTCGATCTCCCCATCCGCGTGGAGTGACTGCGGAGATGGTAGAGAAACTCCGAAGGGCGACTTCGAGAATGCTGCCGTCTGGCAACTGAAAGCAAGTTTCTGTCGCAGCGATGTTTGCGTTTAGGTCAGCGTCGGCTGGATGAGAAAAGAAATCTCGCCAAAGGGGTGATGGTCTGGTATGATTATTTGCCTGAATGCGGGACGAACTTGGATGGAATTTTAGGAAGTCGAAATGCGTCACCTGTTCCTAATAGTGCTTACGACTCTTGCTTTGACCTCACCGGTTTCTGCTCAAGGGCTCGGGAAGGGACTCTTTGATCTTTCCGACTCAGTTGCCAAGCCAGCTCAGCAGGCTGAGACGAAGGTGACTGCTGTTCTGGCACCCGCCAAGGAAGCAGGTGTGGTGCTGTTGCAGATCAATCTTGTTCTGCCGGAAGGTGTTAACACCTATTCGATGGATCCGGAGCTCCCCAAGCCAACCAAGATCACCGTAGATCTACCGGATGGTTGGACTTCACTGGAGAAAGGCTTTCGTTCAGATCCCTTGCCCAAGAAGAGCTTCGATGAAGCATTCGGTAAGGAACTGGAGAAGTACTATGGCGAAGTTACTTTCTTCAAACGAATTCAGGTGCCCGCTGGGGCGAAGCTCGAGGCCGCTGAGCTCGAAGGGAAGATTTCATTCCTGACCTGCGATGCGGGAAGCTGTACGCCGCAAAATGCTTCGTTTAAAGCGAAGTTCGACGCGAAAGCAAAGCCTGCCGTTAAGGGAGAATTGGCCGAGGCTGAGGAAGTCACGCCCGCAGTGGAATCGCCGGCCGCGGTCGCCCCTGTGGAAGTTCAAGTGGCTCCATTAACAGCTGGATATGTCGTCGTCCCAACCCGCGAAACACGGGATGGAACTGTTGCTGATCCGGTCTCTCTGCAGTTCGAATTGTCCCCTGCCAATCCAAAGGCGGGTGACGTTGTGACTCTCGCGATCACGATGACGATCGCTGACGGCTGGAGTACTTATGGTCTGGTCAAAGCGAACGAGGAACAAATCGAGAAGCCGACAGTCATTAACTTCTCTGTGGAGAATCTCGTCGCTGTTGGAGGTCTGGTCTCTGTACCCGAGCCAGTCCTGCATTCGACAAAGATTGGAGATGAACTGCTCCACTCAAATGCCCATGAGCAGCAGGTGACATGGCTGCAGAAGTTCAATGCTGTGGGGGATGTTGCTCCAGGCGTCATCGGTACGATCCAGTATCAGATCTGCCAGACCGGAAAAGCCTGTATGAGCGTCAAGTCAGTGGAGTTTTCACTCGGCACAAATCAAAAGTCTACGGACATTCTGGCAGCACAACCGATCGTTAAGTCGTTCATCAGCCATGGTGTATCACCGACTGAAGAACGGGACGTCATGTCTCGATTGAAAGTGGCAACCGTTGCTGCTGGTGATTTTACTTTGCTGAGCGCCTTCGCCTCTGCATTTTTCGCAGGGTTGTTGATGAACATTCTCCCCTGCGTTCTGCCAGTTTTGGCGATCAAAATTTTGAGCCTGGTTCAACAGGCTGGCGAAAGTCGCTTTCGAATTCTGGCATTGAATCTGACCTACACTGCCGGTGTGCTCATTGTCTTCTTTGGATTTGCCGTCCTCTCCTGGGGGCTCGGTCAGAGCATGGCGTCGGTCTTTCAGAATCAGACTTTCATGATTGTAATGGCGTGTGTCGTCTTCTTGATGGGGCTGAGTCTGTTTGGAGTCTTCGAACTGCCTGTTCCGGGAATCATTCCTTCCGCTGGTCATCATCAAGAAGGTTACATCGGAGCATTCAACACGGGCATTATTGCGACCTTGCTGGGAACTCCCTGCATCGGGCCTTTTATTGCTCCAGTGTTCACTTGGTGTTTGACTCAGCCTCCTGCGACTGTCTTCACGTTATTTGGGATGATGGGGATCGGGATGGCATCACCATTCCTGCTCACTGGAGTCTTCCCCTCACTGGTGAAATGGCTGCCACGTCCGGGCGATTGGATGGTGAAGTTCAAGCAGTTTACCGGTTTTGTGCTGATGGGAACTGTCATCTGGCTGTTGGTGACGATCAAGATTGAGTGGCGTGTGCCAGTTCTGGTTCTTTTGCTCTCTCTCGGAATGATGGTGTGGATGGCTGCGAATTTCGCTGCCTCCTACGATCCGGTCTGGAAGCAGCGACGGGCGTATTTGCTGTCGTTTCTCGCTTCTGCTCCTGTGTTCTGTTTCGGGCTGTGGTTGATGGAAGAGTTTCGCCCGCTCAGCGCGAATGAAATGCATGTTTCGAAAATGCCGTGGCAGAATTTCTCCGAGGATCAACTGATCCGATTGCGAGAAGAAGGTCGGCCAATGTTGATCGACTTCACCGCCGACTGGTGTGTGATTTGTAAACTCAACGAAAAGGTCGCGATGGATCGTGTGGAAACAGTGAAGTTCGTCAAAGAAAACGGCATCGTGCCGATGATGGCAGACTTTACTGAAGAGAACCCGGAGATTCTGAAGTGGCTGCGCCAGTTTGGAACGGAGAGCGTTCCGCTCACGATTATCATTCCACCGGGCAAAGATAGCGACATCATCGTGATGGGAGGTCAGTTCACCCAATCGATGTTGTTAGAGAAGCTGCGCCAGGCGGTTGGCAGTCCGCTTGAGGATAAGTCGGACCGAGTCGCTCCATCGACCGCGATGGTTCAGTAGTCCAATTCACGGTGAGGGCTGATGGGATATTGAGGAGACGCTGCGTTGATGTGGCGTCTTCTGTCCCCTGAGTCTATGAATCGTCGACAGATTAATTTTCTGAATCTTCTGGATCCCGGGCGGGATTTTTAAGAGTCTGACAATCTGGGAATTCGATTCCCTGTCAAATTTGCAACACATGTCCTACTCTTCCGTACACCGTTTTGGGAGCACGGAATTGTATTGGTTTCTACCTCACGCGAATTTCTACCGTCGTTCGAGAGGCATCGCAGCACTCACACTTCTGGTGAGCGGCTTACTCACCATGACCGCGCAGGCGGGTGATGGGCTGAAGAAGGTTCAGCAGCGCGGCTCACTCATCTGGGGCGCGGATCAGGAAGGGGGCGGCCCGTTCGTCTTTCCCGCACCTGACGACCCGAATCGACTTGATGGTTTCGAAGTCGATCTCGCGAAAATCATCGCTGAATCAATGGGAGTGAAGTCCCAGTTTCAACAAGGGCAATGGGAGAAGCTTCCGGACCTTTTGGACCGTGGTGATATTGACATCGTTCTCAACGGCTACGAATGGACACCTCCACGTGCCGATCGATACGGAATTTCCCTGCCGTACTACATCTATGAACTTCAGCTACTCGCACGTAAAGACGATGCGTCGCTGAAATCCTGGGATGATCTCGGGAAGCCCGTGAATGGGAGAAAGCGTCGTGTTTCTGTGCTGGGCGGGACAGCAGCCAATGATTACATCGCTCAAAACTTTCCGAATACTGTCGACATCATCCGTTACGACGGAACCTCCGATGCCATGCGGGCTGTGGAACTCAATCTGGATGGGGTCGACGCCAATTTGCAGGACCTTCCGATCTGGATTTTCTATAAGTCCGGATTCCCCGAGTTGACCGCAGTGGGGCCGCCTGTCGGTCGCGGCTATTACGTGGCGATGGTCAGAAAGAATGAACCCGAACTCCTGGCGGCGGTCAACAAAGCGCTCTTCGAAGCACTTCAGGATGGGCGATTGCGAAAGATTCTCGCCAAGTATGGTTTGTGGAATCAGACGCAAATGATGCGAGCGCTCGAACTCAATCCTGCTGGTGAATTCACCGGGGACATCACTGCGTTACAAACTGAGGAACTCGAGTCAGGCGTGAGTGAGGAGTCCTTTGTCGCAGTGCGTGGATGGGGTGTCGTCTGGCAGCGTGGCTGGTTGTTAGCTCAGTCTGCGGGGATGACAGTATTACTCGCCTGTACTGCGATGCCACTCGCGATTCTGATAGGACTATTGATGGCGGTGCTGCGTCGTTACGGACCGTGGTATCTCGCCACTCCAGCGACCATGTACGTCGAACTCGTACGCGGAACGCCCCTGGTGTTGCAGTTGTACGTGATCTTTTTCCTGCTTCCAGAAGTGGGGATCTCTGTCAACGCGTTCTGGGCAGCCGTCTTCGGGCTGGCAATGAATTACTCGGCGTATGAAGCCGAAATTTATCGAGCAGGTCTGCAGGCCATTCCGAAAGGACAGATGGAAGCTGCTCAGGCGTTGGGGTTTGGAAAGTGGCTGTCCCTGCGACGCATCATCATTCCGCAGGCGACAAAAATCGTCATTCCGCCCATGACAAACGACTTCATCGCGTTGTTCAAGGATACCGCTGTTTGTTCAGTGATTACAGTTGTTGAACTGAGTAAGCAGTATTACATCCAGGCGAGAAGTACTGGGGCGATCGTTGAACTTGGACTGTTGACCGCTCTTTTGTATCTGGCGATGAGCTACCCGCTGTCGCTGCTTGCTGCTCGACTGGAACGCCGGTTGCGAACGGAGCGTCGGAAATGATTTCCCTGAAAAACATCGTGAAACGATATGACCACGTGGAAGTTCTCAGTGGTGTTTCCCTGACGGTTTCAAAAGGGGAAGTGTGCGTACTTCTCGGACCATCTGGAGGTGGTAAGAGCACGCTGCTGCGAACCATCAACGGGCTGGAGACGTTTGACTCAGGTGAGATTCAAGTCGATGAAATCCTGTTGCCTGCAGGGACGGGAAGGGTTCACGACGCCGCCGTCGATAAAATCCGCCTCCGAGTTGGAATGGTGTTTCAGCAATTCAATCTCTTTCCGCATCGAACCGTCATTGAAAATGTGACGGAAGCTCCTGTTTACGTCCTCGGAAAAGGTGTGGAAGAAAGTCGGGAGCAGGCGAAAAAGTTGCTCGATCGTGTGGGGTTGCTGGATAAGTGTGATGTTTATCCAAGTTCTCTTTCCGGCGGTCAGCAGCAGCGAGTCGCGATTGCGCGAGCGTTAGCAATGAAACCGGAAGTGATCCTGTTCGATGAACCCACAAGCGCGCTTGATCCGCGAATGACCGCTGAGGTGACGAGCGTGATGGCCGATCTGGCAAAGAGCGGTCAGACAATGATCATCGTGACTCATGCGATGGGCTTCGCCCGAAAAGTGGCGAATCAGGTTCATATTCTTCACGCAGGAACTGTTGCTGAGTCCGGTCCACCGGAACAGATTTTCAACAGCCCTCAAACGAGTGTGACGAAGGAATTCCTCATGGAAGCGAAAGAAGCGTGATGAGGATCACCGGAAGCTGAATGACCCGGTTTGCGGAAGATCGTCGAGTGACGCGAGGCCAAAGAGTTCGAGGAATCGGGGAGTGGTTCTGTACTGCTCCCCTTTTTCCGCATCGCTACGATCGACCCGAATGAGTTCGCGCCGGAGCAACGTACGAACCAATCCCTGTACGTTCGGCTTTTCAGTCGCTGTCAGAGATTCTTTGTCAACAGGCTGTTGATACGCGATGAATGCCAGAACCTCGAGTGCATCCTGAGCCAGCTTCACCTCTTTGGGGGTCTGTCCGTAGGCCTTTCCGCGGATCGATTCATAGTCGCTGCATAATCTAAGAGCATATCCTTCGGTAGAGGCTACCACCTGATAGGGGCGTTTCTGGCACTCGTAACGATTTCGAATTTCAGTGAGAAGGACTTCCACTTGTTCGTCAGTGTATGTACCTCCCAGTACATCAACAAATTTTGCAATCGGTAACGGGGCTCCTCCGACGAACAACATCGCTTCCACAACGTGTTCCGCCCTAACGATCTGTTCAGCCTCTTCGCCCTCGGAGTAGAGCGGAGAAATCTCCTCGACAGGTGTGGAGGGACGCTGCTCCGCGTTTGCGACCGGGAGCGGTGATTCCTCAAATTCTTTCGATGTGGGAACGAACTCATCGTTCCCATCGTTGATTGAATGTGAATCCAGCTGCTCAATCGCATTGAATTCCGCCTGGTCAGCGGATTCCAATGCTCGAAGATAGGCCGCTTCGATCTCGTCGAGTGAGAAGACCTCTTCTTCGGTGCTCTCTTCGATCGAATCGGTCTTCTCGACGAGTGGGGTTGCGGACGATCCTTTCACGACGACATGGAACGGCAGATCCGCACAAATCGCTTCGTGGAGAGTCGGGTTGTCTTCAGGGAGAGAGGACATAGTAGGACGAGGTGTTCAGATTTTCAGCGAGACACCGGCCGTAATGGTTCGTATTGTCGTTGGGAAGAGGACTCTGGTTGTGCGAAGGAGGTTGGAACGGTGTTCGCTTGCATTTCGGGCGAGCGGCCGCCACCGAGAACTGGAAACGACTGAATCAGAAAACTCGAGATCTGCTGGGCGTACAATTCGTTTCCGGAGAACGAAAGCCCTCCCGTTGCAGGTGAGAAGTAGATGCGAGGATCGTTCGATTTGCTGAAATCGACGAGTCCATCCTGTACCGGAACCTGCTCCAGGTTCCATTCTTTCAGGAACCTGCGCACTTCTTCCGCAAACGAGGAGCCGTTCTGGTCGATCGAGTTTCTTGATCGATCGACGCTCCAGGCGCTGGGACAGACGGAAATGATGAGTTGGCAGGAGTTTCCTTGAACAATTCTGGATAGTGGAACCAGAGCAGCCAGATCTCGGTGCATACTCTGTCGAACCGGAGCAGCGTGAATGGGCGTGGAATTGACATTCATTCCAGTAACTCGGCCTGCCCACGTAAACAAATAATCGAGGGTGACGAATTCTTCGCAGATCCTGTCGAGCATGTCGACGCCCTGTCCACACAGAGCGGGGTGGGACGCATAGGCGGGATTTTTGGATTCATCCAAGTGCAATCCCCCACGGACGTCCTGATCGTAGCTGAGATCTTCTTCACTGAGGCAGAGCAGGACGACGTCTGCCTGTAAGGTGGCAAGATGGTTGCGGTAGCGAAGCAGGTTGACCAGTGGACCTGCGTTGGGGCAGCCCGCATTGATCACTTCCACTTGTCTATTCGATTGAAGGTTCAGCGTCCGAGCGAGCCGCGTGGACAGTGTTTCATTTTCAGCGAGCGTGGACCCGAAAACGTTGTCGCTTCCTATGCAGATAACGCGGAAGACTCCGTTTGGTTTCGGCACAGAGACAGAGGCTCCGCGAATTCCGAGTTCATTGGTTTGGATTTGAATCGACGGTTGATTACTCGAGCGGCGATGGAGATCGATCAGTGGTTTGACGTCAATCCAGGTGGTGTTGTTTGGTTGGATGAGCTCGTTCAGATGCGTTATGTGCGACTCGGCTTTCCAATTTGAACGGAGTCGTTTCGCTCTCAGGGCGACTTCCACTGCGCAGACCATCAGCCCAAGCAGCATCAATGCTGCCATGAAGCAGATCACATTCCGCGTAATGCTGCGGACCATGCCACAGTGCCGTTCTTCTTCCATGAATCGGGCTCGAGAATCCCTCGGCACAAAACGAGTGCCGTATTTTAGGCTGAATTGCTGATTTTGAACAAGAGGATTCTGGCTTGCCGGTGGGGCTCAGCGTGGCAGCGGTTGAGTGCACAATCTCTGCTTTGATGTTTTGTAAGTAGTTTTTGGGTCGATCGTTACGAGTTTTGTTGTCAATCGTTTCTCTTGTTCGTCAGTACGATTGCAGATTGTTTGATGGAGAGACGCAGTCGATTTGTCGAAATTTGGATTCATTCCAAGAGCGGACTGGCTAAATTCGGTCGTGGATCAGTGCAAATACCGAATTGCGAGATGTGGATGATTCCAATGACGTGCTTATG
This sequence comes from Planctomicrobium mucosum, assembly GCF_051466335.1. NCBI lineage: Bacteria > Pseudomonadati > Planctomycetota > Planctomycetia > Planctomycetales > Planctomycetaceae > Planctomicrobium > Planctomicrobium mucosum. The sequence goes on from NZ_CP195793.1 coordinate 712,741, forward strand.
GAATTGCTGGCCGGTTTGCCCGGCGGGTGTCCTTCAGAATTCGCTGATATTTCGCTGATGTCGAGGTTGCTCGAAGATCCGAATTGATTGAATTTCATTTTGAGCGTACTTTTCGGGGTTCGAAGCAAGCGGTGTGATCAGGGCGATGGAGGCTTGTCGCTGTCAGCAGATCTGACACATTTGTAATTGCTTCGCTGACGTGGAACGCATTTTTGGGATCGTATCGTGAACATTTTGGTGACAGGCGCTGCGGGGTTCATCGGATTCCATGTCTGCAAAGCGCTCTTGTCTCGCGGAGAGAAAGTCGTCGGGCTGGATAACCTGAACGACTATTACTCGGTCGAGTTGAAACAGGATCGACTGAATCTGTTAACTCCTTCGCCCGGATTTCGATTTGAGAAAGTTGATTTCGCAGATCGTGCTCAGCTTCGCGAATTGTTCTCGGGACAGCGTTTCGACCGAGTCATTCATCTCGGGGCACAAGCAGGTGTTCGCTATTCGTTGGAGCATCCGGAAGCGTATGTTGAAAGTAACCTCGTTGGCTTCCTGAATATTCTGGAATGTTGCCGCCACCAGCAAGTTCCTCATTTGGTGTACGCCTCCAGCAGTTCTGTCTACGGGTCGAACACATCAATTCCATTCTCTGCGCACGATGCCTGCGACCATCCGCTCAGCCTTTATGCTGCGACAAAAAAATCCAATGAACTGATGGCTCATTCCTATAGCCATCTCTACGGACTGCCAACAACTGGCCTTCGCTTCTTCACGGTCTACGGACCGTGGGGGCGACCCGACATGGCGATGTTTTTATTCACGAAAGCGATCCTTGCCGGTCAACCGATTAACGTGTTCAACCATGGCGAGATGAAGCGAGACATGACGTACGTTGATGATGTCGTCGAGGGAGTCTTGCGGGTCTGCGAATCGATTCCTCAGCCTGACCCAGGATGGTCAGGAACGACAGCAGACGCAGCGACAAGCAGTGCCCCCTATCGCATTTACAATATTGGAAATAATCATCCCGTTCGTTTGAAGGACATGATTTCCACGATTGAAGCGAGTCTTGGGAGGAAGGCTGTGCAGAATCTTTGCGAGATGCAGGCGGGGGATGTGGTGGCGACGTGGGCAGATGTCGACGACCTGATCGCTGATGTCGGGTACTCTCCATCAACCCCAATTGAAGTGGGGGTGGAGCGCTTCGTTGAGTGGTATCGCGAGTACTACCGTGTTTGAAAGTCGTTCGTTCACCGTCATTGGATTTCTTCTTCTTGTGTGACGGAAAACGGGAGGCTGTTCACGAAAAATTCATCTTCTGAACAGACACTGACACCAAGCAATTCGCACTGTATGCGATTGTCCGCCAAAGAGTTACACTTGCACTTTTCAATTCCGCAGAGTCACTAGGCGGCTATCATCGAATCCGCACAAGAACGCTCAAATCAGCTCATGAACGGTCCCATCCGTTCGACGGTCTTTCTACTCGCCCTTCCAGTGTTGGGAGAGCAGTTGCTGAATTTTCTGATTGGCTTTTTTGACGTCTGGCTTTCCGGGCATCTTCCAGGCGTTACCGGGACCGAAGGGACCGCGGCGGTGGGGGTGGCAGCTTACGTGGGCTGGCTGGCTTCGCTGATCTTTTCATTGGTCGCCACTGGGACGACCGCGATGGTCTCCAGAGCACGTGGATCGGGAGATCAGGCTCTGGTCCATCAAGTGACAAATCGCTCGATGTCGCTGGCAGCGTTGATCGGACTGATTGTGATGGTCTGCATGTTTCCGGCGGCACCCTACCTCGCGGGGGGGATGGGGCTCGAAGGAAACGCATTCCAGATCGCGGTCCGTTATCTCCGAATCGACGCTGTGGGGCTATTCTTCACAGCACTCAGTATGGTTGCCGGTGCTGCATTTCGTGGCTGTGCGGACATGCGAACACCGATGCTGATTTTCGGCGCCGTCAGTGTGTTGAATGCTTTGTTTTCAACGACGTTGGTCTACGGGATTGGTCCAATCCCAAGTTTTGGCGTCGATGGGATCGTCTTAGGGACATGCATCGCCCGTATCTCCGGTGGACTGATCTTTTTGTTCCTTCTTCGGCGAGGTCGTTCCGGTTTGAAGCTGGATCGAAAAGAATTTGGATTACGAGGCGAGACGATTCAGCGGATCTTGAGAATCGGGGCTCCAGCCGCTTTGGATGGAGTGATCATGTGGTCTGGGCACGTGTTGTTCATTCGAGCGATTTCTGGTCTGGGGGAACTTCAGTTCGCTGCTCACATTGTGGGAATGCGAGTTGAGGCGATTACTTATCTTCCGGCTGTCGCCTGGGGAGCCGCCGCTGCGACGATGGTTGGGCAATCTCTCGGTGCAGGTAACGCAGAACGGGCGATTAAGGCGGGGCACGAAGCTGCTCTGCAATGCTCACTGTTTGGCGTGGGGATTACTTTGTGGTTCGTGTTTGGGGCCGAGTGGATTTATACACTCATGCATCAAGATCCCGCTGTTGCCGAGGTGGGAGCATGGCCATTCCAGATTGTTGGACTCTTTCAGATCCCATTGATTCTGTCGATCGTCTACAGCTCCGCATTGAGAGGAGCAGGCGATTCGTTTTACCCCTTGCTTATCAACACATTCACCACGTACCCGGTTCGTTTGCCAATTTGTTACTACTGTGTGTACGTGCTCAATATGGGATTGATGGGGGCGTGGATGGCAATGAATATCGACATGCTGGTCCGTGGAATTCTCGCCAGCTGGCGATTTGCTTCCCAGAAGTGGATCAATACAAAAGTCTGAAAGTCAGCGAAGCAAGACTCTTCATTGCACCGTCAGAGACAGTGTGGCAGGCGGTATCAACCAGCGAGATCGCCTCTCGCGAGTGTGTGGCGTTGCGACTGCGATCAACACAGCGTCGAACAACCTTTTGCCTGTATGCGACGCCGCACTCCCATGCGACAGGGGCTATGGAGAGACCTTGAGGCCGACCGCTTTTCCGTCCAGCTGAAGTCGTGGATCGACATTGCCTGTCAGGTGCATCAGCGCCGTCGTCGCGACGTCAACCAAATAAACCTGCTCCTCGATTTTGCCAACTTGTGCAGACGATCCGCTGACTACCAGGAATACGGTTCGAATTTCTGGAATGTCCCGTCCTCCACCGTGATCTTTCAGGTAGCCGCCGTGGTCAGTACAGACGATGATGAGCCAGTCTTCGTGATCGATGTTTGGGCGGGAGCGAAGACTCTTCAAAACGGTCCCGATATGTTGATCGACGTTCGCAATTGACTGCACGTACTCCGGGACTTCCGGGCTGAAACCGAGGGTATGGCCAGCAGAGTCGACCTGATGGAAGTAGACAAACATCGCATCAGGATTTTCGGTCTGAAGGATGTTCGCTGCGTTCTTCGCCATTTGGCGGTCCATCTCGTCCTGCCCGTCAAATTCAGTGGGAGCCTCCTCCGAAACGGGCTGCAGATAGACTCGAATCGTGTTGTCGTTGTGAAGCTCCAGGTTCAGGGCTGGGACTTTGTCTGCGAAGTTCCCCAACAGGATATTTCGGCCAGTGTCCGTTGTTTGAAACCGAGATTCGACGGTAAACTCTCCTTGCGTAACACTGCTGATTGGCTTCTCAAGTTTGATTCGTGCTCCACCTCCTCGGTTCGATTTGGCGGGGAGATTCAGAACCTGAGTGGGATCAATCTGCTGAGTGGACTTCGCTGCGGTTATCGATGGCGATTCTGGTTCGCTATTAATGATGGTCGCGTCGAATGGTCCTTCAGTCAGACCAGCCGTCTCGTTGATGACACCGTTGTTCGTCGTTTCGAACGTGTATTCGGCGATCAATCCATCGCGAGAGCCAATGGAGGCGTGAAGGTTCTTTTGAAGTTCTTCTTCACTGAGTGCCCGATTCCAGAGACGCACATCATCGAGCTGGCCGCGAAATTGTGTTGCCCCTTCGCGACTGTCACGCCCAAGATAGAGCCAGTCGCCGCCGAGATCGAAGGCATCGAATACGTTCTCAAGTTCTCCAGCTAATTTTCCGTCCAGCCATAGCCGAAGGTGACCATCACGACGAGTTACTGCGATGTGGTGCCAGTTGCCGTCACGAGTGTCAATGTCGAGCTGGCTTGCAGGGACAAGCAGGCTGTTTGCTTCCCCGGGTTTACGTGGAGGTAACTCGACCCGACTGAGATCTGCCTCGGAAAGGATGAAGTCGTGAATCGGCTTCCAGGAGACAAGCGACACAGTAAAGGCGTCAGGACGAACCAGCTTTAGATGCTTGAAGAAATGTGGGAACAACTCATAGTTCATTCCCTTGAAAGTGTTGTCATGCACCCCGTGTTTGTCTGCCCAGACACCCGTGAGAATGCTGGACCAGCCCGGACCGCTGATGGTGTCATTTCCCTGATAGCGTTCACCGAGAATTTGAGCGGTGTTCGTGTAAGCACCAGTCTCGATCAGCTGATCGATGCTTGGAGTCGGCGCCTTTTCCAGCGAATCCGGTCGAACCCCATCAATGCCAAAGATGAGAACATGTTTGGTGCGCTCAGTGGCTTCTGGCTGGGCTGCTTGCAGCTCCGAGTTGCGCAGTGAGACAACGTAACTCATCAAGACAATCGCTGCTGTCAAACTGAAAGAGTATCGGCAGATGGATGTCGACATCATGGCAGTCTCCGAATCGCAGTGCGTGTCTGGTTCTGCGTCTTAATGAAGTGTGATCACACCACCTCTGTGGCATTGTCCTGAGTATTTCAGGAACGAATTGCTGAATGCACCGGAAGAATGAGAATGATTGCTCGCCTCAAAATCCAGCGATTGATCAGGATGATGTTCACGATGAATGTTGTCGACCCAAATGTCGAGAACAAGAGTGACATTTGGGTTCACTCTGAGCGATGACGCATTGCTTCAAACGGGCAATCCACAGCGCCGCGATAGCGTGCTCGTGGCCGGATGACAGCATCGGACTCGCATTGCTCAACCGCGTGCGAACTCCAACCGACGAGGCGGGCCGCTGCAAATAAGGGTCGAAATAGGTCGCGGTCCAGTTCCAGATATGTAAACAGGCGTGCCAGCGGCCAATCGACATTCGGCGGGATGCGCCGGGACGTCCACATCGCACGCTCAACAGCGTCGGCGAGTTGTTCGAGGTCGTTGCGCCCACAAGCGCGGGCAAGTCGTTCGCACTCCACTTCGAGGATGGCAGCGCGAGGGTCGTACTCCAGATAAACAGAGTGCCCGAATCCTGGAATGCTGCTCTCTACAGGTTGTGTTTCGAGCCATTCGACCGCGTTTTCCGGATCGCCGATCTCCTGTAGCACATCGAGAGGACGATCATCTCCCCCCCCATGTTCATTCCCGGTAAAAGCATCCAGAGCAGCAAGGATGGGGCTGTATTGATTGGAACGGACAGAACCGACCACGCGTGCAACAAAGCTCGACGGGCTGAATTCGTGTTCCGCAGCAACGATGAACACTCTCTCAAGAGCGCGTTCATAGAGAGCACTGGGGACTCTGCCCGTGATTACGTAATAGACATTGGCGATATAGCTGAGTTCCGGCTTCGGTTCGATGAGAGGAAGTCCGCTGCGGATGCGATGCCATGCTGCGATGAGCAGGGGAACGCGAGCGAGCAGCCGAATCGTTTGCGAATGCCCAGCTTGAAGCAGGCTTTCATGCGGCTGGGAGTCTGTCAGGTTGAGAAGACTGATTCCTGTGCGTAGCACTTCCAGCGATGAGTTGTGAACAGGGATCTGTTCGTAAACCTGCTGGATCATTGACGGGAGGTTTTGCTCTTCGGCAATAATGCTGACGAAGTCCGCAAATTGTTCCTCTCCCGGCAGTTCTTCAAACAGGAGGAGATGGGCGACTTCAAGAAAGCTGGCATCTTCAGCGAGATCATGCAGGCAATATCCGCGATACTGCAAACCGCCATCAATGCGGCAAATCTCGGTTTCACCAGCGATTACCCCCCTGAGTCCAGGGTGATAGAGCTCATGAGCCATGAAAATATCCCTCCATGGATGAATCAGACTCCATTCAATGACGGCATCCTAACTGAGTTTGTCCCTTCGTGTCACCTCTCATTGTTGAAAGAATGACAATCTTCCGTGGAATCTTGGGGATTGGCGGAGATTCCCTCAAGTTGAGTTGGGGTGAAGTCATGGGTGACCGTGACGGCTCAGGAGGTCCGGGTGTATTGGGATGTTTGCGTACACGATGATGGGCGATTCGCAGCAGCGCTGAGAGTCTTGAGTCTGTGTGAAGCGTCAACAGCAACTGCTGCTGTATTGGTCAGATATGCGCGTCCTTTTGACGGAATTGGCGCCCAGATTGGACAGATTCGCGCAGGAGAGAGAAGATAGCCTATAGAAACCCGCGCAGAACTAGCATGTCTTCAGATGAAAGTCGTTTCACATGTCTATGGAATATCGTTCATTAGGTGGATCTGGCCTCAAGGTTCCCGTTTTGACATTTGGTACCGGGACATTCGGCGGGACCACAGGGATGTTTAAAGCCTGGGGGACGTCGGATGTCAAAGAAGCCAGTCGATTGGTGGACATCTGTCTGGAAGCAGGACTCAACATGTTTGATTCTGCAGACGTCTATTCTCAGGGGCACTCGGAAGAAATTCTTGGGGAAGCGATCAAGGGGCGTCGGGATCAGGTTTTGATCTCAACGAAAGGGACATTCCCGATGGGGGAGGGTCCGAACCAACGTGGATCATCGCGGTATCACATCATTGATGCCGTCGAAAAGAGTTTGAAGCGTCTCGGCGTTGACCACATCGATCTCTATCAATTGCATGGATTCGATGCGCAGACGTCGACTGAAGAGATCATGATGACGCTCGATAACCTCGTAAGGTCAGGGAAAATTCGTTACATCGGCTGCTCAAATTACTCTGGCTGGCATTTGATGAAGTCCTTGGCCGTCTCCGAAAAATACGGACTTGAGCGATTCGTCGCTCATCAGGCCTACTATTCACTCATTGGGCGTGAATACGAATGGGAGCTAATGCCGCTCGGGCTAGATCAGAAGGTCGGTGGAGTCATCTGGAGTCCGCTGGGCTGGGGCCGATTGACTGGGAAGATTCGTCGTGGATCGCCACTCCCCGAATCGAGTCGGCTTCAAAATCAGACCGCTCTCGACAAAGGGCCACCGGTTCCGTTCGAACACGTTTACAACGTTGTCGACGCGATTGATGAAGTTGCCAAAGAGACTGGCAAGACAGTCACTCAGATCGCTCTCAACTGGCTGCTTCAACGTCCTTCCGTCGCGACCGTGATCGTTGGAGCAAGAAACGAAGAGCAGTTGCGGCAGAATCTCGGGGCGATCGGTTGGAACTTGTCCGCCGAGCAGATTGCGAAGCTGGATGCTGCCTCCGAAGTGACCCCATCCTATCCGGTTTGGCACCAGCGTAGCACTTCGCCTGATCGAAACCCAAAAGCGGTTTAAAGTCTGACACTGAAGATCTATGCAACTTCCACTCTTTGACCCGATCTCCAGCATGGGGGGCGGGTAGGGGGATAATCGAAGTCTTAAGATTCTCGCAGTTTGAAAGGGGCTTTTGCCTTCAATGGAGAGTATTTTCTTTATTTTGCCGAGCCGGTGAAACTGTCAGAATTCCGATGAACGGATCTTTCTTTGTTTTGCGATTTCACCGACACTGACGCTGAATGGCCTGCGAACGGAGACAAATGGCGGTTCTGTCTCGGAACTGTCTGATTCGTCAGGTGATGTTTGAATGCTGTGACGTGACTGCCTTGCATCATTTCTCATCGCTCACCATCAGTCACTACCCTTACACGCGATCTCAGTCGAATTAAGTCATCTTGCATCAATGTCGATTCAGTCATCCGGGGACCAGCAAGGCCCGCGCAGAATTACTGTGTGACTGAGTGACAGTACTCAGTGAGGAGTACATGTGATGTGGTTGTTGAAGGAGTTTTAGATGTCAGTCACTGTTGCTGTTTCCGGGATTTCAACCGCAGTTCCGAAGCATTCCATTCTCCAGACAGAAGCCGCTGCAATGGCAACTGAGCTGGGCGTTACCACCAAGTATCGCAAATCGCTGGATACCATGTATCGGATGGCTGGCGTGCAAAATCGTCACAGCGTGATTCTGGATTCTTCTTCAGCGGATGGGGCGAAGCAGTCTTTCTATTACAAGTCCGCTGGGCCCGAAGACAATGGTCCAACGACATCCTACCGGATGGCGAAGTATGAAAAATGTGCTGCCGATCTCGCGATCGAAGCGAGCACCAAAGCCATTGAAGCATCCGGCGTCGACAAAGCATCAATCACTCATCTCGTCACGATATCCTGCAGCGGATTTGCAGCACCGGGTGTCGATCTCGCTTTGATCCAGCGTCTGGGACTCTCCGCGGATGTCGAACGAGCACATGTGGGATTCATGGGCTGCCACGGAGCGTTGAACGGATTGCGCGTTGCACGAGGATGGGCTGCTGCTGATCCGAATGCCAAAGTTCTGGTATGTGCCGTCGAACTCTGCTCCTTGCACCACCAGTACACCGAACACGCGCAGCAACTTGTCGCGAATGCTCTCTTCAGCGATGGTTCGTGTGCATTTATCGTACAGCAGGAAAACAAGCACGACACCGATTGCCGCCTCGTTGCCCAGTCATCGCACGTGATTGCAGATACCGAAGATATGATGTCCTGGAAGATCGCGGATAACGGTTTCCAGATGACTCTTTCTCCGCGAGTGCCGGAAGTCATCGTGAACACCCTCAAGCCTTGGTTGTCAGGGTGGTTGGCGAAATGTGGCAAGACAATTGAAGACATTCAAAGCTGGGCCGTGCATCCGGGTGGTCCAAGAATTTTGACTGCGACGGTGGAGGCTCTTGGTTTGGAGTCAAACGCTGTTCAGCACTCCGAAGCGATCCTGGCGAGCTACGGGAACATGTCTTCCCCAACAGTCTTTTTCATCCTCGAGCGAATTCGCAAAATGAATGGCAAAGGGCCAACCGTCATTCTCGGGTTTGGTCCAGGACTGACGATCGAAGCCGCTCTTCTCGAGTGGTAATCGAGTGAGTGGAGTCTCGCTTCAAGGAGTTGGTGTTGATGCACCAACTCCTTTTTTATTGTTTCGCAACAAATCCGATCCACAGAAAGGATCGTAGAAAACTGCAGACGAGGAAGTTCATGAGCACGAAAAGCAAAAAGGTGACACATGTTTCCGTGTGTCACCTTCGCAGCAGTTGAGTGTGATGTCGATTTATCGAACGCGGCACTTGAAGGAGAGATAGCCTCCCGTTTTACCTTTCAGTGGCTGTTCAAATTCGAATGTCAGCAAGTGGCTTCCTTCGCCGTTGTCAGCGATGTCAATTTTCCCGTCCATGTTGGAATCAACCGAATCCTCAATGAATTCCAGACGAGGAGAGAGGTTGTCCACCACACGGACGCTGAACAGTTCCCGTTCACCGATGTTGTCGAACCGGATTGTGAACGTCACGACATCGCCTGGCTGAGCCGACGATTTGTCTGCAACTTTGATCAGCTGAAGCTCACCGGGTGTCCGTTTATCTTCAACGCCTGTCATATCCTGAACGGTGGCACGACCCTGAACGAGTTTACCGCCGATGTCTTTGGCCATGATGACCGGACGTCGTCCATCCGACCATTCAAGGGCTGCATTGATGCTCTCGCCGATGACGGCTGTATTCGCCAGTTCAAACTGTCCCTGTTGAATAAAGCGGATATCTTCGAAGGCATTTTGAAGCGTGTTGTGATTGGAAGCGACAATAGCTTGATGGATGTGGTCTTCGCCTTGCCTCAGGACAACACCACTGGCTCGTGACCGAGAGGCCATTCCCAGAGCTTCGTCTGTGTGAACCTTCTCATCCAAGGTGACTCGGGCGCCAATGCCGCCAGCAACAAGACGGTCTTGATGGCCAGCAACCTTGTCGATCGACATTCCTTGTTGCGGGAGCGTTGAGGACATTACTGCCCCAAAGCGGGGAGCGTAGATGCAAGCTTGTGTACTTGCTTTTACGTGGCTCTTTCCTTCATGGTCCTTGAACTCTGCTACGGTATCCTCGAGTTCAAGTCCACCACGGTTCAGGCCTTGATAGTGAACCGGTAGTCCATTGTCGCCACCATCGCAAATGAACTCATCACGAGAAAGTTCCGCGCCGGGAAAGGGGCGGGCACTGCAAGGGGCTTCGGTTGGGCATTCGGGGATAATCGCGAATGGTCCAGTGGAAAAGGGAGGAACGGGTTTGGCGACTTCTCCAAAGCCATTCCCGATCGGCTCTCTGGCAGGAACGTCGTGAACGATTGGTCCTGCTGGAATCGTCGGAGAAACGGTCGGTGCCTCAAGGACTTGTGCTGACGTCTGGATGACAGGGGCGGTCGCAAATGGATCGTCACCCCGAGTGATCATCGCAGCCAGATCCTGTTTCGGTTCAGGGAGCTTTGTCGAGCCAATTTCTTCCTGAACAAACGCATCGAAGGACTTTAATTCGCTGTCAGCTACTGCGGCCTTGGCAGTGGGTGACGCGTTCTGTGAAGGCTTCTCCGCTGATGCAATAGCCTGCTCCCTGTCGCCACGCTGAAACGTGTTTTTCACATACTTGCTGGCGGAGGCACAGGAGGAGGTGCAAAGAACTGCTCCGAGGAGCGCCAGTTTGGGCCAGCGTGCGTTCCAGAGGCTCTGGTTAACAGCGAATGTCAGCGGAAGACGATTCATGGTGACTACCTCTTTGTCGTTTCAGTCAGAGTTCATTTGCCTGGCAGAACCAATGGTGATTGGCTGAAAAACTCATCGGTTGTGGAATGAACATCTGGGATTCGTCCCCCAATTCTGATGATTGCGAGTGGCCGACCTCGCACGTCCGCAGCTTGCATCAGGTTTTCGTTGGGTTTGAGTGTCTCCAGCCGAATCGAATCTCCTTGCTGAAAAGGAAATGCACGGTTCGGATCTTCCAGATAAACAACTTTGGTGACCATTCGATCCTGCAACACGATTTCAATTTCGTCTGCAGTGAGATCTAGCGGAATCGGGAACTGTTCAGCGAGACCCGCAGGAGCATGAAGTCGATCGACGAGTTCGACCGAGGGGAACAGCTCGACTCCGGGGTATTCGGGCATGTCGCTGACCCGGAACCGGTAGGCGTAGCCCATTCCCATGCTGACCTGTGCAGGAGCTGGCATCGTCACGCCATTTTGCGGAGATCCCACGAAGAACGTGACGTTCCCAGTTGATGGAAGTCGTACTTGAACAGGCTGAGGTGTTCCGGCGTGCCCAGGCTTCGTCAGTGCCCCGATTCGCCCTGCAACCCCGACCGGTGACCGATGGTCAAAGATCAGTGAGTTGTCTTGAGCAGAAGCTGGAGCTGCACTCAGGGCGGCGATGGCCCCGATAAGACAGGCGATTGTGAGCAGGTAAGTTCGGGGCATGTTGAACACGAGTTGTTGGAAGACATGCGCCGGTGACTTCACACGGCAATGGGATGATCAGTACGAGCGTTGGACGTCAGGCGGTTCGATAAAGTAGGTCAGCCGAAGGGAACTTCGGCTGACCTCGATATCACTTTTCACAACTACTGCTGAGGAGCAGCCCATGCTGGCATGGAGAGTTCACCTTGCTGGTAGCTTGGGTGCTTCTCTGTGTACTGGATGTACTTGACAGGTTCAGGCATGTTGATGCCTGGTTCGTGTCGTACATCGATCAACAGATCTTTGACCGGAGCTGGAAGGTGAGTGTCGGTTGTGTTGCGGACTGTGTGGGACTTCAGACCTGCTGGTCGGCCGTATGGGATATGTGGCGGTCCAGGGAGTCCGATTGGCGTTCCGGTAATCGGGTAACCGTACATTGGAACACCGTTCACACCAGCGATTGGATCGTAAGGAGGCATCCCCGGGCCGGCTGGTCCACCGACCATCACCGCTCCTGGAACTCCGCCGCCCATGTCGTTGCCCTGATGTGCACCGACTGGAACAGGTGGAACAAACTGTCCTTGCTCGCCGCTCACCTTGGTGATGTTGCCTGGAGCCGCTCCACCCTGGCCGATCTGAAGACCTTCTGCACCGGGCATTTCGAGGTTCATGTTCCCCATGCGGATCACAGCCATGATTGTTCCACGGCGATCAGCTTCGGAAACTGGATCGAGGCCTGGTCCGAGGCGAGTCGAAACGAGTTCTTCAACACCAGCGATTGCCAGTTCCTGGAAACGTGCATCTGGCAGGTAGATCACTTTGGTCACAAAGTTGTTTGTTTCGACCTGATCGAGATCTTCGTCAGTAATACGAACTGGCAGAGCATTGTGCTGCAAATAAGCAGCAGTCTGTGGCAGTGTCGGATAGACGTGGAGTGAAGGATAGAGAACCAGACCTTCGCGACCCGGAATGCTTGTCAACTTCAGGCGGTATGTTGCCGCCTGTGGGAAGTTGTAGCGATCAGGAGCGGTGAGCTGTGCATCCGCGAATGCAGGCCCGATCTGCCAGCCAATGTTCATTCCCTCTGGTCCGAGGAATCGGATCTGGGATGTACGGACTGGTCCCGATGGAATCATCGCCATGGATGGACCTGGCATACCGCCCATGCCTGGTGGGCATGCTGGTGCCTGGAATGAAGCCTGCTGGACACCTGACGGTGGGAAGTTCATCAGAACGCCTGGTCCGGGACCACCGACCATTGGCCCGGGGTTTGTCAGCATCGCTGCTGGGGGGGCATGATATTCATTCTTCCGCATCATCTGCTGCCCGTCAGCGGCGCAGCCGACACAGACGATGAGCAAAGTGCCCAGTGCCAGGAAATAAAGTCTCATCGCTTATCCTCTTCCTAGTGTGTTGCTGCAATCTTGATTTCGTGGGTGGATCTCGTCGGAAATTCTGCAATTACAGGAATGACGTCCGAGACTCCTCCAAGGGAGGGCACTAGTGGGATTACCCGACTGATTTGACATCCAAAACACGTTGTCTCACGCCCCCGTTTCATGGGTGTGACAACATGTTCGAGACACGTTCATTTCAGGATTGAAGGTCCACTAGAAAGGTCCCGGTATGTTTGCACCGGATTGCGGTCGACCTGAATTCATTGTTCTGGCTAAAATTGCCGTCACTCCGAATTCCTGAGAGTCGCTGCCTCCAATTTGTTGTCTGGGAATGACATCCAAACCCCAACAACTTTTTGTCCTCCTCTGTATTCGGATCAATGCGACCGCAATCTTTGGAAAATCCGGTATTTTCGGAACGCCATGAAAAATCCATTCACTCTGATCGCCATTCTGCTTCTCCTCGTTTTGGGGGGATTGCAGCTCACAGCGTTGTGGCAGCAGGACACTTCTGCAGCCGACGAGAAAGGGGAGAAAGCGTCACAAGGTGATTCAGACAAACAGATTGCACCAAGCAGCCGTGACGCGGAGCAGGTCATTCAACAGGCCAGAAACCGACTCTATGAGCGACAGTCCGTACAAGCTGAGATGACCGAAGTCGCGACGATGGGCGAATACGTTTTCCGGTCAACGGGGACTTACGCGTCCGCTTCCGGGTTTCGCTACCGTCTGGAGCACACTGTTGAACTGGGAGGATTGAGGGGAGTTTTTCTTGAGGTGTGCGATGGTCAGGTCCTCCACACCCGTCGGCAGATCTCCGATGCAAAATCGAACATTGCCTCTACTGAAATCCCTCAAATCGAATTGACCCGCCGAGACATCCAGAAAATTCGTCGGGAAGCAATCGGACTTAAAGAGAGTTTGCAGGGCGCGGCGCTCAACGATGCGCTCCAGGCTGCCGAAGTCGGAATCGGTGGGCTGCCATCAGTCCTGGCGTCGCTTGAACGAAATCTGACATTTGATGCTGTGAAATCAGAAACGATTGAGGGGAGAGAGTATCTGGTGGTCCAAGGACGCTGGAAAAAGGACCGCCATGACCAACTCTTTTCCGGGATGGGATCCGCCCGGAGTCAGGTCGCTGGATTCTTGCCGGACCTTGTCCGGATCTACGTTGCCCGCGAGACCATGTTCCCTGAGAAGTTCTTGTATCTGAAGCAGGTCCCGAAGGATAAATCCGCCTTTCGGCCGATGCTGGCAATCGAGTTTAAGAATGTCGAACTCGATCAACCGATTGCTGAGAACCTGTTTGTCTACGTGGCTCCGCCGGGGATGGAAGAAAAAGACGATACCGCTGCATTTCTTGAAGGAATGAGACAGACTGCTGAAGCGGCATCAGCGCAAGGCCAAAAATCGACATCTAAGAATTAGAACCAATCTGAAAGCTCAGCTGCTGGGAAGTGAAGTCGATTTGATGTGCGAAGAAATGTTTGATGTCTGTGATGCAGAAGACAACGTCATCGGGCAACTCTCTCGAGCGGCGGTTCACGCCCAGAACCTGTTGCATCGTGCCGTTCATATTTGGATTTGGAACTCGAATGGCGAACTGTTGCTTCAGCTTCGGTCATCGACGAAGGATCAGTATCCCAGCTGTTATACATCATCCGCTTCGGGGCATCTCGATGCAGGTGAGGACTACGAACCAGCCGCTGTTCGCGAATTGAATGAAGAGCTTCAATTGTCCGGTGAACTGGTTTACGGGACGAAGTTGGCAGCATCGCCTGAGACCGCGTATGAACACACAGTTCTTTACCATCTGCAGACAGACGTGCCGGCGGTGCCGGATCCCGGAGAGATCGCTGAAGTTCAGTTTCTCTCGACCGTAGCAATCGCGACGATGCTGTCAGAATCGCCCGAGAAATTCACTCCTCCATTCCGTCTGCTCTTCGGGGATTGGTGGAAGCAGGAGCAAGATCAGCTGACTACGCGAATCGATTGAGAGCGGGTGCGTGGAACGCATCGACAGTTCTTGGTATGGTCGAGGTTGCCCCGAAGAGGAACCTTCCACCTAGGATCTCCGATGACGCGCTCATCCCCTTCTCGCCGTGATTTTCTTGCTGGGTCCGCGGCTGCTGCTGCAAGTGCCTGGGCATTTCATATTGTGCCGGCAAAGGCACTTGGTCGTGAAGGAGCGGTTCCTCCCAGTGAAAAAATTGGGCTGGGTGTGATTGGAATTGGGCCTCGTTGCAAATACGACCTCGTATCCATCCTGCCGTTCGAGGATGTGAAGTGTCTCGCGATCGCCGACGTTCAGGCATCCAGAAGAGACGCTGGAAAAGAGATGGTCGATCAGGCCTACAAGAATGCAGACTGTGTCGTCTATCGAGACTTCCGCGAACTGTTGGAACGCAAGGACATCGACGCGGTTCTGGTTGCAACCGGCGATCGGTGGCACGCCGCAGCCTCGATCTATGCAGCTGAAGCGGGAAAGGATGTCTACAGCGAGAAGCCGTGCGGCATCACCATCGGAGCGTGTCAGCGGCTCGCCGACGCGATGTATGCTCAGAAACGTGTCTTTCAGGCAGGGACCCAGCGACGAAGTGTGGAAAACTTTCAGACCGCCGTTGCGATTGCTCGTTCAGGAAAGCTCGGGAAACTGAAGTCGCTACATGCATCGGTTTACGTGCCAACTCTCGGTAATGACTGGCTTCCTGGGCAACCCGTTCCGCATCGGGATGTTGTTGACTGGAACCTTTGGTTGGGGCCCGCTCCCTGGCGACCATTCAACCAAGGGTATGTCGATGGCAATTGGCGAGGGCAATGGGATTTCGATTCCAGTGCCCGGCTGCTGGATTGGGGAGCACACACGGTTGATCTCTGCCAGTGGGCCAATGATGCAGATGAGACAATGCCCCTGGAGTACGAGCCGGGCGACAAGAACATAGTCTGTACGTACGCAAACGGCGTGAAGCTCGTGATCGATTTTCTGGAGACCCCGTTCGGAAATCGGGATCCGCACTACATCACTCGATTGGGGACCTGCCCGGTTCGATTTGTTGGAGACGATGGCTGGGTTGAAACAGGGGACTCGGGTGAAATCGTCGTGAATCCAGAGTCGTTGCAGTCTGAGATTGCTGATCCAGCCAAGCGAGTCAGGGGATTGGACGTCGGCACACATGCACGGAACTTCTTTGATTGCATGCGGACTCGGGAAAAACCTGTGGCGAATCAGGATGTCATGCGAAAGTCACATATTGCCTGTCACGCAGCGGCAATCTCATGGATTCTCCAACGCAAATTGACGATCGATCCAGTGAAAGAAGTCTTTATCAACGACGACGATGCCAATCGACTTCGTGACCGCGAGTTTCGCAACTGGGCAGTGTGATTTTACTGGCCTGCCCGACCGAGATCGGCGTTAAGCGGACCTCGTTTTCGGGCGAGGATCGCAGGAGTTTGTTCGATGGTTTCTCGAATGAGATGAGCCATTTTCGGGTGTGAGGGCTCGAGATCAGGTCGAAGACCTAGTGAAACAAGGCGTTCGCTCGCTGTCGGGCCAATGCTTCCGTTCACGCAGCGGTTCGCTGCGTCGAGCCATTCTTGTTTCACGCTGAGAGATTCTGCTGTCTCAAGCACATGATTGAGTTGCTGGGCACTCGTCCACAAAAGGACATCAATTTTTCCGGCGATGGTCTGGCGAATGGAATCGCGAAGTGGTTCGAGATCATCAGGTAGTCCCCATTTATAGACCGGCACCGGGAACACTTCTGCTCCTTGAGAACTAAGCCAGTTGTAGAAGTCTGTACTCGGGGCGCCATATTCCTGAACCGCGACCCGTTTACCGGCAAGTTCGACATGATTGGCGAGGATTTCCTGCTGCAGCTCTGTGGATGTGTTCGGTTCTGGAGCCCGGAGATCTGACTTTACTTTCAATTTTGAAAGTGCAGCGAATGGCTTCGGGCCACGAACAATCACCAGCGTATTGGCGAGGGCGGCTTTGACAGATTCTTCGAGACTCCGGGTCTTCAGCGTTTCGAAAAGAGCCTCGGTTCCGACTCCGGTCATAAACACGACCGCATCGAACTCACCGGCGAGAAGCCGATCCGCGAATTCGAACACAACGACATTCTCTGTCAGGTAGATCTCTTTCATCGATGGGGCAACGACGGCAATTCCCCCTGATCGTTCGATGAGACGAGCCATCTCTTCACGACGACGGCTTTCAAAAGTACAGATTGTGAATGGCGATTGGTTCATCGCATGATCATAACGATTCCTGGCTTCTTTCAGGTATCGAACGTGCGGGAGAGGGCCGCGTGAGGTTTGTCACTTGAGCGACCATGAGGAGATGCTTTGAATAAGTGCGGTGCTCAGTTCGGTGCGACGCCCTAGAACGTAGAGAGGCTCAAGATTCGCGACGAAGAAAGTGGCAAAAAAGAACCTATAAAAGCAAAAACGAGTCAAGTAAACCGGGGTCATGGGCGCTCGTCTGAGATATGCCCAACAAGGACAACCCCAGCCACTACCTGGTCTAGCTTCACTCGCTTTTGCAAGTGACAGTAGAGCAAGGGCCATGCCCCGCGTTCCAGTAAAAAAATGTTTTTTTTAACTGGTTTTGGGACAAATTCTTATGGCGATTCTCTTGTCAGAGTTGTCGTGTGTGAGTTTTCGTCTTGCACATGAATTAGGCATTTAAGCACTTAAGATGCACGCTGCCTCAACAATGATTAGAAGACAACTGGTAATCAGCGATAATCTGGGTAATGTGGTTTTGATGGATTTTTGTGCATTTGTATCAAGGTTTGACGTCGTCGACTTCCATCCCAAGCTGACGCATCTTTCGATAGAGGTTGGAGCGGTGAAGCCCGAGAAACTCTGCAGCGTCGCTCATGTTTCCTTGCATGCGTTTTACAGCTCGCTTGATGTACTCGATTTGGAAGTTCGAAGTCGCATCACCGAGACCTAGGCCGTCAGCGAGGTCCTCGAAGGCATTTTTCTTGGGGCTGAGGATGAAGGCGAGGTCGTCGAGTTCGACGCGGTCACCCGCAGCGAGAAACGCGATGCGTTCCATCAGGTTTCTCAGCTCACGGACGTTGCCGGGCCAGTTGTGCATTTGAAGCCGTTTTTCAGCGTCCGGTGAGATCGCCAGCAGACGTCGCTTCGCGTCGCGGCACGAGCGCTCAAGAAAAAATCTCGCCAGCGGAAGGATATCTTCCGGCCGGTCTCGGAGTGGCGGAAGATCGAGAGTAACGACGCTCAGGCGATAATAAAGGTCCTGACGAAACTTTTTGTCGCGGACAAGATCGACGAGATTTGCGTTTGTGGCAGCCAGTACGCGAACGTTGACTGGAATCGTTTGTGTCCCACCGACCCGGGTGATGGCTTTCTGCTCCAGAACCCGGAGCAACTTCGCTTGGCCCCCGAGGCTCATGTCACCCACTTCGTCGAGAAACAGAGTCCCTCCCTCTGCGAGTTCAAACTTCCCGACATGCATCGATTGTGCATCCGTAAACGCACCTTTCTCATGTCCAAAGAGTTCGCTCTCAAGCAGCGTTTCAGTGAGTGCTGCGCAGTTAACGGCGATGAATGGGCGAGATGACCGAGGCCCTTGTTGGTGCAGCGATGTAGCGGCAACTTCCTTGCCGGTTCCGCTTTCTCCCAGAATCAGGACTGGCAGGTCTGTTGCCGCGAGCCGATCAATCGTTCCTCGCAGGCCGTTCATCGCAGGGCTGTCTCCGATGATTTGTGATCGCCGGGTCATCTGCTCTGTCAGCTGCTGGTTGCTTCGAACCAGATTTTCGAGTTCTCGAGTGTTTGTGATCGCTGTGGATGCCTGAATTCCAAAGTCCTCGAGCGCAATCTGGTCGTCGGAATTGAAGTCCCCGCCGATTTTATTGATCAGTTCAAACGCCCCGATGCAATTTTTCTCCGCATCAAATAAGGGGACGCACAGGAGGTTTCTTGTTTTGTAACCCGATTTTTTATCGACGCTTTGATCGAATCGATTGTCGTTGTAAGCGTTGTCGACCGTGACCGGCTTCCGACTGTGAATCACGTCCCCGACGATCCCCTTGTTGTCGGGGAGAAACAGTCTCCCCCCTTCAACCCCCAATGCCGGGCAGGCGACAAGTAGACGTTGATCCTTGTCCCAGACAAAAATACTGGCACGGTCACACCCGAGCAGCCTCGATGCTTCTTCAGCGATCCGCTCAAGTAGACGCTGCGTCTGTTTTTCCCCCGCAAACGTCAGCGAGAGTTCGAGTGTCGTCCGCAGTCGGTCGATATGCTTCTGCGCATTCTTTCTCGCGGAGAGTTGATCGATTCTTCTTCCGAGAATGCGGCCGATGGCAAGAGCTTCGCCAAGTTCGTTCTGAGAAATACGTGGTCCTGACAGGAGCAGAATATGTCGATCCTGCGAAGGGGTTGGAACTAGCAGAGCAGGGCTCTGGTTTCGGTCCTCAGCAATAGCGCCAGCGTCGCGATCGATCACGTCTCCCAGTAAGGCTTTGGGGAGTGGACCTTCTTGTTCTCCGCGTGAGGCGACGACGGTCCAGTCTGTGTTTCGCACAATCAACGAACAGTAAGGAACGCCAAACTCGGCTGCGATATCCGTCAGGATCGAGGTGAGGTCGTTCGTGTTCAGAATTCGATCGCAGAGCCGGATCAAAGAGGCGGCTGGTGAGGTTCGCTGAAGCCATGGAAGTTCGTTCCAGGTCATCCAACGCAGCGCTTCCATCTCGATCCCCTTTTCTGTCGTCAACTGAATCAAAATTAAGGCATTGTTCCACGGATTGATGGCGCAATGCAATTGATGCTGATTGTTCAGAATTGAGGTTGTGACGTCAAGCCGATGACATTTTAAAAAGCAAAAAGATTCACGATTCTACGGGGAGTTTTCCTAGTCGGTCTGCACAGAGCCAGGTCGCGAACGCAATTGCGGCAGTCTCTACCCGCAGAATATGTGGAGAGAGAGCGATTCTCTGTGCGCTCCACGACTTGAGAAGGTCTTCTTCCGCGGGGCTCAGTCCTCCCTCCGGGCCGATCACAACAACGATCTGTTTCCGCTTGTAAAGGTTTTCTTCTGTGATGGTTGCGATAGAATTCCCATCAGGTGCACCGACCAGTAAGCAGGCGTCCTGCAAGTTGATTCGATCTGGAAGCTTAGTCAACGCACAGGTCTCGTCGATCTTCAGAACTCGATCCCGTCCTGATTGTTTGCAAGCTGCAATCACGGTCTGTTCGGCCTTGTTTATCTTGTGATCACTCGGCTTCACCACACTCCTTTCTGTGATGAGCGGGATCAGTCGATCGCAACCCAGTTCCGTCACCTTTTCGATCATCCAACTGAGCCGTTCTCCCTTGGGTGAGGCGACTGCGATGACGATTGCAGGTTCCTGTGCCGGGAGTATTGAGGGTGACCCGACGAGACGAACAACGACTTCGTTTCGACGGACGTTTTCGATGGCAGCGACGCACGACCGTCCTTCTCCGTCAAAAATAGAAATCTGATCTCCCGCTTCGGCTCGCATCACGCGAGATAAGTGATGTGCTTCAGGCCCTTCGAGCGTGACAGTTTCAGACCACGTACCGGGGGCATAAAAACGTTCAGACATGTTTGTGCAAAGCCCCTTGAATGAAAAGTGGTTCATGGATCGAACACGGAGTGTTGAGTGCGGGTCATACCAGAAGTGAAATCCGATTTCATTCGCCCGGCAGGAGCCTTCCCATCGGCACCTATGATGGATCACGCAGGCAAGGAAATCTTGTTTGAACCGTTTTAGAAGTGAAATCAGTTCAGGTTGATGACAGGTTGGAAAATTTCGATCTGCGATCAATTGACGCACCCGGCAAACATGCACATTCTAATCGATGCGGTGTAACAAGAGAGCTTTCTGCCAATCGGTTTGCACACTTCGCAAATTCAGACCCAAAGGCGATCAACACTCGGTACTCCGCGCGTTGGCCGACGCACGATGGAAATCGTTTCAAAAGGACCAGGGATGCAGTCGTCGGATCAATCCAGTTCAACAGGATCTGCTTTTACTCCTGCTGAAGTCGCCATGTTTCATGAACAAGGCTATTCAATCGTGCGCAACGCCTGCCCGCCGGAATTGGTTGAGCAGATGTTGGCCGTGACACGTTCCGATGTTGATCGACTCGTCGAACCGATTGAACTCGAAGCGGAGTTGAATTATCCGGGGGCTCCTGCATCGGTCGATGCGAAGGGAGGGAAGACTGTTCGGCGACTCAAACAGGCGTTGAGTCGAAACATTGTCTTTACGGATTGGGTGCAACATCCACCTGTGGTCACGCGTCTGAAGCAACTTTTCGGAACGGATGTTGTTTGTCCGTTGGCCCACCATAATTGCATCATGACCAAAGAGCCCCGATTCAGCAGTGATACCGGTTGGCATCAGGATGTGCGTTATTGGTCGTTCACGCGACCTGATTTGATCAGTGTCTGGTTGGCACTTGGACAGGAACACAAAGAGAACGGCTGTCTTCAACTGATCCCCGGATCACATCGTAAAGCGTTTCCTGCGAGTTCGTTCGACCAAGACCTTTTCTATCGCAGCGATCTCCCTGAGAATCAGGTCGAAATTCAGAATCGGGTTCTCGCGGAACTCAATGCCGGTGATGTGTTGTTCTTTCACGCGAAGACTCTACACGCCGCCACGCGGAACTTCAGCGAGCAAACGAAATACTCCGTTGTGTTCACTTTCCGGTCGATCGATAACTCGCCGGTTCAGGGGAGTCGGTCTGCGAAATCACCCGAATTGTTGATACATGTCGATTGAGTTGAGATCCTTCGACGGGGGCTGACTACTCACCAAAGAGGCGATGCCACCAGCTTTTCTTCTTAGCTTTTTCGCAGGTATTTATAAATCGAATCAAATCGGAATGCAGCGGGTTCACCGCTTGATAGCGTCGGTCGGGGTTTGTTTCGAGACAACGGAGAATGATCTTTTCGAGTGCTGGAGGAATCTCCCGATTCACCTGTCGGGGCGGGACGAAAGCTCCTTTCTCGATCGTGGCGATGATCTCGCTTGTCTTCGTCTCTGTGAACATACGTCTGAGAGTGCAGAGTTCGTAAAGAGTGGCTCCAAGAGCATAGATGTCACTGCGCTGATCGGCGATTTTCCGGAACTGCTCAGGGGCCATGAACCTCAGCGTTCCCGCCAGTGAGTCGTTCTGGCCATCGATGACCATCTCGCGGCCGAGTGCGAGTCCGAAGTCGGTGACCCAGATTTTTCCATCGTGATCGATTAACAGATTTGCGGGCTTGATGTCGCGATGCAGAATCCCGGAACGATGTGCAAACCGCAGCGCGGATGCGATCTGCAGTGCAATCTTCGCGATTTGAATCCACGAGTCTTGTCTAAGAATCCGCTTGCTGACTCTCTGATCCGAGTACGTGACGGAAGAGTTTTTCGGATGGTACTCTTCAATCAGGTCGTCCATTGAGACGATGCCATGATCGCGATTCCAACTGTCGATCAGTTTGTCGAGCCCGACTCCGGAAATGAGTTGCATGACGTAATAGTATCGGTCGTCCTGAGTGCCCAAACTGAAGACGGGGACGATGTTCGGGTGTTGGAGATGGGCAGCGATTCGAGCTTCGCTTTGAAATTGCTCTGCCCAACGAGAGTGGCTGGTGATTTTTGACGGGAGGAGTTTGACCGCGACTCTCCGGTTCAGCGACGGTTGTTCCGCTTCAAATACAACACCCATTCCTCCTCTGGCAATCTCGCGGATGATCCGGAATTCGCCGAGGTGGGAGATTTCAAACGTATTGGGGATCGAGGTCTGGTTTGTTGTTGTTCTGTGCGATTTCCAGTCTTCCATCGCTGCGACGATGGGAAGGAATTCTTTAAGGTCGGCCGCCAATGTCGGATGGCGACAGGAGAACTCGTCGATGCTTGGGTTTTTGCCTTCGCGAAGCAACTGCAGGAAGTCGGACGCGATTTCCTCAAGCGTCTCTCTTCCGGAAGACTGAGGCCGATAGGGGAGTCCGAGGAGTTCTGCGCCCGTGTCTTCGAAAGCTTCTGAATCGTCACTCATGACGTTGTCTGATTCTGGCTGATGAGGAACGCGTTCTGTGGGTGCAAGTCGTCATGGTGACTTTTCTGATGCTGCCCGTTAAAGGTTGTCTTTGAACCCGGGGAGTGCCTCGAGAACTTTCCGCATCCTGACGATTGCTCTGACGTATCGCAAACTGGCGGCTTGTTCGGAAATTCCCAAAGCGGTCGCAGTTTCACTATTGGTTAACTCTTCGAAGTGACGCAATGCCAGCACTTCACGGTCGAGTTCCCCCATTCCTTCCAGTGCGAGATTCATCTGCTCAACGAGTTCCTGTCGAACAACCGCCTGACTTGGAGAGGAATGAGTTCCGAGTAAATGTCGAGACAAGCCAAAGGACGATGATGAGTCTCCCCAACCTCCGGAAATGGAACGTTCACGGCGAGCGTCGCGGGATTGTGTGCCAAGGTGCCTGCGATGAATGTCGATCAGTGTTTGATTGACGATGAGTCGTAGCCAGATGAAGAACGAGTCTGTCGAGTCCTGCAGGAAATGCTCGATTCGCTTTTCTGCATCGAGATAGGCTTCCTGAAGCACATCATCCGGATCGACGCGGCCGATGAGTCGATGGTCCATCCGAAACGCAACAATGCGTTCGAGACGACTGCGGTAGTGAGCAAAGAGAATCCCCAGAGCCTGACGATCGCCATGAATGACGTCGTTGACGAGACGCTCAAGTTGAGAGTCGTTTTGCTCTTGAGACATGAGAGTGAAGAGAATGGCTTCGAGGCGACGATACGGATGAAAACTTCAGGTGGTTCTGAAAGGCGCTGGCTTGAGTCTATAAGACGGATCAACCGATGTCGTGGTTAATTCCACAGTACGGATGGCGAAAATCAAACAACAGAGAAGGAGACGCGGGGATTCCTGCGACTCGCAGCAGAAATCCCCGTGAAATCCCAATCTCATTTATCGCAGTTGCCGTCACAGTATGAGTTCATCTCAGCGACCAGCGATTGATGTCTGATCTGTCGCAATTTCCTGCCATCGGAGCTCCAATCGCTCGTGACATGCGTTAGGCACCATTCTACAGTGTGAACTCTGGGAGTCGCACAAGTTCGCCCCCTTTAAGCGCGGACTCATGGGCACAGAGACCGACGCAGGTCCAATTGGCGGATTTCTTCGCATTTGGCCATGGATCACGGTCATTCACGAGTGCATCGATGAACTCATGGACCAAGTGCGGATGAGACCCACCGTGACCGCCCCCTTGAATAAAGGAGAGGTGCTCGGAGTCATGGATTTCCGCAGGTTGAGTGAATCGGCGGATCGGTTCTGGAAGAAGGTGAGCGAAGTCTGGAACCTCGACTTTTTCTGCAATTTCGTGTTCGGGCTTCTTCGCTGTATGAATGACATGTGGCTCCCCTTCGACGAGCGACCATTCAAACGACTTCTTGGTGCCGTACACGTCGAAGCTTTCGCGGTACTGCCGGGCGGTGTCGTAAAGAAATCGCCAGATGTGGGCTGAGATGTCTGAGTCTTTGATCTTGATATGGCAGGTCTCGACAGAGAACTTGTTCCCGGATTTCTGAGCAATGTCGTCTCGCACTGTTCCTGAGCCGAAGCAACTGACGTACTCGGCGGATTTGTCGACGAGCCCGAGGATCGGGCTGACGACGTGAGTCGCGTAGTGCATCGGAATCATACGTTCCCAGTACGAGGGCCAGCCGTCCATGTCCTGTGGATGCGAGGCTTGCATGAACTGGATTTTTCCCAGTTCCCCTTTTTCGTACAGGTCCTTGATGAACAGGAACTCACGGCTGTAAACCACGGTCTCTGCCATCATGTACTTCTTGCCTGTAGTGGCAACGAGTTCGCAGATCTTGTCGCAGTCTTCAATTGTGGTCGCCATGGGGACTGTACACATGACGTGCTTGCCCGCTTTCAGGGCTGCCATTGTCATCCAGGCGTGATCCGGGATGGGGCTGTTGATGTGCACGTAATCGATGGCGCTGTCTGAAAGTACATCTTCAAAATTCTGGTATCGCTTTTCGATTCCAAATTCATCCGCCGATTTGTTCAATTCAGCTTCATTGCGACGGCAGACAGCAGCGACATTTGCCTGTGGGTGAGCCTGATAAATCGGGATAAACTCTGAGCCGAATCCGAGTCCAATCATGGCGACATTCAGTGGCTTCTGACTCATGGAAGTTTCCTCTAATTTAAATAGAAGTGCCTGTTGATTTGATGTTGCACAGTGTGCGCGGAAGTTTTCGAACTGTCCAGCGAGTTGCCTCGTCGGAATCCGAATCTGAGCGGCGTTTTTTCCTGTGATTTCTCCGGTAGTTATGCGGCGGAGTGTGTTAATCAGCGGAGAGAAATCGAATAAAAAAACGCACCGCGAACCCCAAGCGAGGATCGTGTGTCACCAAGTCATCATACGACTTGCGTAAAACCGCAAACTTCATCCAGAATGTGGTATTCCCGCACGGCGAAGGTCCATTCAGGCCGGATGAGTACTCAACTCGACATGCTTGCGGTAGGACTGTTAGCTCAGGTACTGCTGAGTCAGCGCTCTCTCTGGGGATAAAGCAGGCAATTATGAGCGACGTGAAAGTCGAGTTCGAAACGACCGGTGCCCCGGCGGGATCGTTACGTGAATTGATTTACGTTTCGCTCCCGTTAGTGATCAGCGCAGGCTCTCTGTCGCTGATGACTGCCATTGACCGAATGTTTCTGGCACGGCTCAGCGTGGATGCGCTCGCTGCCTCGATGCCATCGGCACTTCTCAATTTCACAATGATCAGTCTTCCATTGGGAATTGCAGGGTACACCAATGCCTTCGTTTCTCAGTATGAAGGGGCAGGGCGAAAGGACCGTGTCGCGGCGTCGATCTGGCAGGGCCTCTTTATTGCCATTGTCTTCGGGGTGTTGATGCTTCCGACCGTACTGTTTTCGGGCAGTATCTTTGGATGGATGGGGCATGAACCTCACGTCGTGGCTTTGGAAGTCCCCTATTTCAACGCGCTTTGTCCAGTTGGGATTCCGATGCTGGTGAGTTCTGTACTCTCAGCGTTTTTTATGGCGAGGAAGAAAACTTATGTCCTGATGTGGACGAACCTGGGCACGGGGCTGGTCAACGGGATTCTTGATCCCATTTTGATCTTTGGTTGGGGAAGTATTCCTTCAATGGGGATGAATGGGGCAGCGTACGCGACGGTCTTTGCCCAGTATCTCGGTATGGCGGCGCTGATCTGGCTCTTAATCAGGGAGGCGCAGGCTTCCGGCTATCCATTTGCAGCGACGTTTCGCCTCGAACGCGAACTGCTCATCAGGAACCTCAAGTTTGGATTTCCTAACGGCGTTCAGATGCTGCTGGATGTGGGGGCCTTCATGCTTTTCGTTGCGTTGACGGGGAAATTGGGAATTTTGAAGCAGGCGGCCACCAATCTGGCGTTCACCCTCAATTCACTCGCATTCATTCCAATGATGGGGCTGGGGACAGCGGTGGTGACATTGGTCGGTCATCGAATCGGAGAGGGGCAGAAAGACCTCGCAGCCAAAACTGTTTGGAATGCGTTTTACTTCTCAGGGGCGTACATGATCGCCTTTGCTGCCATTTATCTCTCGGTACCGGATGTGATTCTCACTCCGTTTATGCACGAGGGTGAAAGAGAACGATTCGAAGAAATGCGTCCGATCATTATTGTTCTGTTGCAATTCGTTGCGTTCTACACGTTCTTCGATGCAATGGCGATTATTTTCGGTTCGGCGATTCGCGGAGCGGGCGACACATTCTATTCGCTCGTCTTTTCAGTAGGCTGCGGTTGGATTCTCATGGTTCTGCCAACATGGTGGTTCGTCGAAAACGGCTACGGGCTTTACCACTGCTGGTTCGCGATCACTCTGACTGTGGTCGTCATGGGAATCGGATTTATGTGGCGGTTCATTGGGGGCAAGTGGAAGAAAATGCAACTCATTGAGACAGACCCTTTGAAAGGGCTGGAGTAACCTTTGAAGAGCTCTCGGAAAGCTCCCGAGTTGTCCGGTTTCCTGCGATCATTCATTTACCTTGAAGTTGTATTTTATTGTTGCTTGTGCACCATTTCTTGAAGTGGCAAGCACTTGGGTGAGAAGTTGAAAGGCTTGCTCGAAAAAATACGGATTCCAGAGTCGCCGACTATCAACGAATGCCGTACGATGGATGGAAATCGGGAATCTGGACGACTTCCTGTAAGGTGCCAGGTTTCTATGGCGAAGTTGGCTCAAGCCCTAACTCGTTATTGAGGGGAATTGTTGATGTTGCGTTTTGGATTGACTCTCGCGTTGGCGTTGTGCGTTTCGGCTCCCGTAGTCGCTGCTGACGGGTGGGGATCATTGGAAGGCCAAGTCATTCTGGATGGTAAAGTTCCAGAAGTTCCAGTCCTCGCGAAGAATGCGAAAGGATGCCCACCTGGAGAAATTCCAGATGAAACGAAGGTGTTCGATCCAGCGACGGGCGGAATCGGCAACATCATCGTTTACGTCACGAAGAAACCATCAAAAATTCATCCGGATTACGCGACAAGCACACCGGAAGAAATTGTATTTGACCAGAATAACTGTCAGTTCATTCCTCACTGTCTGATTGTTCAGACCCATCAATCAGTGAAGTGCATTTCCAGCGACTCAGTATCGCACAACCTGCACTCCAACCCGTTTTCCAATAAGGCTGAGAACTTCATCGTTCAACCAAACGATCAGGTTGGCAAGATTGTGAAAATGCCCTTGGTTGAGAAGAACCCTGTTAAAATCCAGTGCGACATTCACCCAATGATGACTGCCATCTGGCTGGTTGTTGATCACCCATACGCTGCGATCACTGACAAGGAAGGAAAATTCAAAATTGAAAACCTGCCTGAAGGTGAACACGAAATCCGCATCTGGGGTGAAAAGCCAGGCAACATTGAGCGCAAGCTGACTGTGAAGATCAAAGCTGGCGAAACCACCAAGCTGCCAGTGAACAAAGTCAAACTCTCGGCTTTCGAGAAGTAAGACTTCCGGTTTGTGGAGCTTCCTAGCAAAAGAGCCGCACGTGAAATGACGTGCGGCTCTTTTTTATTTGTGGGATGATGGACCAGCTTATGAAAGTAACTCGTTACGAGCCATAATGGCGGCCGCTTCTGCTGTTTGAGCGTCGTCAGCTGTGCAGGTCAGGTGCCCCATCTTTCGCCCCGGACGCGCTTGCGCTTTTCCATAAAGATGCAAGTTCACTCCGTGATGTCGAAGAACTGCCTCCCAGCGAGGAGGATGATCCTTTGGCCAGATGTCTCCTAACAGGTTGGCCATCGCTGCTGGCTGCTGTAATTCCGTAGAGCCAAGCGGTAAACCGCAGATCGCTCGAACTTGCTGTTCGAACTGACTGGTTGCATGTGCATCGATTGTCAGATGTCCAGAGTTGTGAGGACGAGGGGCGATTTCGTTGATCAGTAATTCGCCATCGAGAGTGAGGAACATTTCGACACAGAGGACACCGATGACATCGAGCTTGTCCATCACCACAGTTGCGATTTCCCGCGCCCGCCGAGTCAACTCAGGAGTAATCTGAGGGGCACCTGCCACAGAAATATCGAGGATGTGGTGCTGATGGTGATTCAGGATCGGCGCGTAGCAGGCGATCTCACCGGCAGGATTCCGGACGGCAATGACAGAGAGTTCAAATGCGAAATTGACCAGCTTTTCGAGAATCGCTTCTGCACCATCGAATCGGGACCAGATTTCAGCCAGATCGCTCTCCGGAGTGATCATCTGCTGACCTTTACCGTCGTAGCCCCAGCTTGCGGTCTTCAGAATCCCTTTCCCTCCAAAGGTGTTCAGTGTCGCATTGAGCTCTTCAAGGGAGTTGATTGCAGCGAACTCGGCTGTCGGAAGCCCGAAACCGCGAAGAGCTGTCTTTTCTTTCAGTCGGTTCTGAGCTGATTCGAGAACTTTCGGGCCGGGACGTACTGGAACAAACGTTTCCAGATAGAGGAGGGCGTTGACCGGAACGTTTTCGAATTCCAGCGTGACGACATCGACACGCGAGGCGAATTCCTTCAGACGTGGAAGGTCGTCCCAATTGCCCGCCCATTCCCGGTCAGCAACTTGCCCAGTTGGTGAGTGTCCCTCAGGGGAGTAGACCTGCACCCCGTAGCCAAGCTGGCGAGCGGCGATGGCGAACATTCGTCCCAGTTGTCCGCTACCAAGGACACCTAAGGTCGCACCTGGGAGAATGGCCTTCGTCATAATATGGAATCTTCCAGAACGTCGTTGGTCTGTTTATTGTTGTAGGCGTGCAGCTGTGTTCGAAGCTCAGGGCGAGAATTCGCAAGGATGCGTGCAGCCAGAAGTCCTGCATTTTTGCTGCCAGCGCTTCCAATCGCCAGTGTTCCTACGGGAATTCCTCCCGGCATCTGCACAATTGAGAGTAGAGAATCGAGCCCTTGGAGTGCTTTACTTTGGACCGGAACACCCAGGACGGGTAAAATGGTGTGGGCCGCCACCATTCCCGGAAGGTGTGCTGCTCCTCCCGCTCCGGCGATAATCACTTCAATGCCGCGACATTCCGCTGTTTTTGCGTATTCAGCCATCCAGTCAGGTGTTCGGTGTGCCGAGACCACTCGACATTCATGGGGGATGTTGAATTGCTTTAGGATTTCCGCAGCGGCCTGCATGGTTTCCCAGTCAGACTTGCTTCCCATGATGATGCCGACGAGTGGCGATTGTTCTGACATATTCCATTTCCGATCTGAATCAATGACACGATATCACAAGATGTGCCACGTCGGGTGTTATATTGCAATGTCGCCAACATCAAAGCACACACCAATTCTTTGGGGCGACGAAATCACCTGAAGTGTGCAAATGATGCCATTTTGCATCATTTGTGGTCCTGTTACAGGACGGATTCTATATCTTGTGTGTGATCGGCCAGCGGGGGGATCTCTAGTAAAACCGGCATATTTTCCCTGAATTTGCAGCATTTACAAAATGCTCTTTTCCCATCTTGCCATCATCGATAAACTCCACGTAGTCGTCGAAGCGACACAAGGTGATGGTATCAGTCCCATTGGCACAAAATGGGCTGTTGATCAGGAAAGGATTCCTGCGAAATGTCTCGACATGGATTTCGGTTCGTCCACGCAACATGCTTGTGTTTGGATGAGCATCTGATTGGCACAGGCCCGCTTTCCGCGGACGAACGATCGCTCGCGGAGGACGCTACCTTTGCAGCCTGGGAAGGGATTGTCGAAACCTGTCTCGATGCACAGGCCGAGTTCCTGATTCTCTCTGGGAATTCGTTCAACGCAAAAACAAATAGTCTGCGTGCGAGGGTCTCGCTCGAAAAAGGGTTTGAGAAACTCGCTGCTCAGCAGATCAGCGTCTTTGTGGTCCCCGGTACAATGGATCCTGCTTCCGCCTGGAAGCGGAATCTCCACCTGCCGCCCAATGTCACGATTCTAAATAGCGAAGATCAAGAGCCTGTCGCAGTGGTGGCAGACCAGCGGGTGCTCGCTTCCATATACATCGTGGCTTCTGCGAATTCAGATGAGGCAAAGTGGAGTGAGGCGGGGCCCGCGGCATTCCAGCGTCATCAGACTCCATTTCGAATTGGTGTCGTGGGGGTTGGGACTCCGATTCGTTGGGAAGAAGGTCAAGCGGTTCCATTGGAACATCATGACGGTGGACGGGCAGCAGCGACACTGGTCAAGACAGCGATCGAGCAGAA
The DNA here is from genome assembly GCF_051466335.1 of Planctomicrobium mucosum. Lineage (NCBI taxonomy): Bacteria > Pseudomonadati > Planctomycetota > Planctomycetia > Planctomycetales > Planctomycetaceae > Planctomicrobium > Planctomicrobium mucosum. The sequence continues at coordinate 743,293 of NZ_CP195793.1, forward strand.
GACAAACTATCTCGCGCTGAGTGATGGATTTCCCCGGACCGAGTACATGAAAAGCGGAGTCGCTCACGACCCCGGATGTGCACAGTCACTTTCATCGGAAGTGACTGGATCACGCGGTTGCAGCGTGGTGAACGTCGACATCAGTGGCGAAGTGATGATCGATGCTGTGGCAGTCGCTCCGATTCGTTGGGAAGAGTTTTCCATTCAGCTTGAGTCACATTCCAATCAGACAGATCTGGTTGAGAAAATGGCGTTAATGTTGATGGAACAGGTCCCAGACAATGATGAACGACTCTGGATTGTGACCTGGCGTGTCTCCGGTGAAGGCCGGCTTGTTGAATCTTTGAGCCAGCAAAAGATTCAAGAGGAGTTGTGGAAGAAGCTGGAAGAGGAGATGGCTGGCGAACGATCGATTCGTCGGATTCATCGGTTGGAGAGCGGTGTCCGCAAACTTGGGGAACGAGCCCAACAAAAGGGGACAGCGACTGGTTCCGGTCTATTGCACGATTTTCAGACCATCCTCAATGAATCCCCAGACCTCCTCATTGACGAGGTGCGTAAGGAGCTTCTCGAGCTGGATTGGATGAAACAAAACGATGCCAAGGCGATTCGCGAAGCTGTGCAGCATCTGGTGAAGTCCGGGCTACTTCGTCGATCGCAGGCGATCGCGGGCAATTGGTTGGAATAGTCGTACAGCATTGCGGGTGATGCCCCGGCAACGTCGAAGGTATTCGACAAACTAGGATTGATGCAGATGCAGCTTCGAGATCTCGAAATCGACCGGTTCGGAGTGTGGCAGGATGTCACATTTCCGTTCAACCATCGGGGCGTCACAGTTCTTTACGGTCCCAATGAGGCAGGTAAATCGACTCTGATGCGGTTCATCCGCGGGGTGTTGTACGGCTACCTTCCTCATGATGAGCGTTCCGGGGGCCCAAATTCCGAGCCTGTCGAGTGCTCAGGAACACTACGTATTCATCATCAAGGTCAGGATTACCGACTTCGTCGAACTTCTCAGCCTGGAACTCGTGGTCGCCTCGAAATCAACGGTCGATTCGCCAAGGATGATGACCCAGTTCTCCAGAACATCGTCAGTCACACTCCGGAGATGATGTTCCAGAACATCTTCGCTATTGGACTGAACGAGCTTCAACAGCTTTCGGCACTGAATGGGGATGATGTCTCTCGTCATATCTATGGGCTTTCGCTGGGTGCTGAGGGGGAGCAAATCTTCAAGGCCCACGCAGGTCTGGCTGACTCTGAGCGGCAGATTATCGGCGTAAAACCACGTGACGGAGATTTGTTCAAATACGTCAATCAACTCGCTGCAATTGATCGGGAGCTTGCCCGACACGGCCCTGCAACTGACAAGTACACACGCCTTCAGACGAGTCTGCATGAGACTGAAGACGAATTGGACGAGCTGAAGAAGAGACAGGCGGATCTGCAGTTTGAACTTCGCGGTCGTCAATTCATGACTCGGGTGTGGAAACCGTGGACGAAACAACGTTCGATTGAGCAGAGTCTGGAATCGTTGCCAAAAGGTGACATTGACCGGGAAATTCTCAGCAAGTTCGATCAGCTGGAACTCGAACTGTCGCAGATCGACGATCGCCGAAAACAACTGATTTCGGAAGCGAAGCAGCATCAGGAGGAAGCGGATAACATTCCGACTCGTCCTGAACTTGAAGAGCATGCCTGTAAGATCCAGGCGTTGTTCGAGCGATCACGTCCGATGCAGGCATTGGAAAAGAAATTCGAAACGCTCGACAATGGCACTGATCCTCGGGATCAGACGATTCGCGAATTGATCGGGAAATTGGACGGCCGCTGGGACGAGCGTCGCGTTGAAGTCACGGAAATCTCTGCGAACACTTGGGGCAATCTCGTCGTACAGGCTCAGGGATATCGAAAGGCAACTCGGTCCAGAAAACGCCTGCTGAAGAAGTACAAGAGCCTCGCAGGGACGTTGCGTAAGCTTCAGGCGGAATGGCGGTCTCATACCAAGGAGTTGGGAGACCAGTCGATTGCTGAGGCTCGAAAAACTGTTCAGAAACGACTCAACGAACTCGAAGAGTTGCGAGGCCTGCGACTTCGGCGCGATCATCTGAAGAAGACGATGGACTTCTTCAATCGGGATATCGGACCGAAGATGGTGATTCGCGATCTTCCACCGTTTTTCTGGGTAGTACTGTCGTTCTTCATGATTGCTGGACTGATTCTGCTGTTCGGTGGAATCTTTGCTGCGTTGCGAGGCTATACCGGAATCGTTGCTGGCGGGAGAACGGCCTGGATCGTCGGGGGATCATTCGCATTCCTGGGCGTCGCAGCCATGTGTACGTTCTGGGCTCTCAAAGAGTACTTTGAGACAGTCGATTTCGAAGCCCCTGAAAGTGCTGCTGAGAAGGAAGCTCTTGAGCTGGAACTTCTTCGTCTGGAACAGTCGATCGATCGCGTTGTGCGTCGAGACAGCCAGATGGTATTCGGGCCACAGCCTCCCCGTGATCCATCCACTCCACCGGTCACAGAAGAGGATCAGATCAAGTCTCTTCGTCAGCAGTTGATTTCACTGGATCGGCACGAGCCACTTGGCGTGAAGATCGAACAGATCCGTCGCAGATTGAGTTTGATGCGAACTGCGTTGCAGGAGCGTCAGCGACTGCTGGGACGTTCACGGCGAGACTGGACAGACACGCTGCGTCGTATCGGCCTGACAGAAACTCTCAAGCTTCCGCAGGCGTTCGAACAATGCCAAATCATCATGCAGACTCGCGAGTTGTTGCTGGCCCGACAACTCCGAGAAGAGCGGGACACTTATCAGCGGGAAGAGCTTGAGACCTACTATCATCAGGTCAAGGAACTATCGGTTTTACTCGAAGACCGCTCGTTCAAGATTCGCGACTATTACGAAGTGGTTGCCAACTGGGATCGTGAGCTGAAGTTGCAGGGTGAGCGTCGTCGGGAGCGACTACGTCTCAAACAGGAGGCGAAAACCAAGCGTCAAACTGCCGCGGATCTCGTCTCGCAGATTGATCGACATCGGCGCGACCGGATGAGCTTGCTCAAGCAACTCGGCGTTGGTGAGCGTGGGGAAATCGTTACCAAACTAGCTGCGATTGATGAACGCAATACTCTTGAGTTCCAGCTCAAGGAAGTTCGCGCAGAGATTCAGAAAATCATCGATGCGGATCCAGAACTGGCGATCGTGGAACCAGATTTGATGAACTATGACGCTGCGTTGAATGCTGAGGCAATTGAGAAAATTCGTCATGAGCAACAGCGACTTGATGATAGTATTCGATCGACGAATAGCGTGCTCAATGGAGTCCTTTCGCAGTTGCGGGAGATTGAAGAAGACAGAACTCTCTCCTCCTTGCGATTTGATCGTGAGCAGATTCTGCATTCGTTGCAGGAGCAAACGGAGAAATGGGCAGCGACTCGTTTGACTGACAAAGTCATTGATCGGTTGAGACATCGGATTGAAAAGGATCGACAGCCCCACTTATTGCAGGCCGCATCCGATTATCTGAAGCAGCTGACAGTCGGGAAATACAACCGGATCTGGACTCGTCTTGGCGAAAAAGCTCTTTTAGTCGATGATGATCAGAAGCAATCGTTGCGAGTTGAGCATTTAAGTAGCGGCACGCGCGAACAGGTATTCCTTGCTGTTCGACTGGCAATGATTCGCGATTTTGCCCGAAAGGGGACGGAGTTGCCCATTGTATTGGACGACGTCACCGTGAACTTTGATCAAACCAGAACTGAAGCTGCCGCACATACATTGATGGAAGTTGCTCAACAGGGGCAGCAAATCCTGTTGCTGACATGTCATCTGCATTTCGCGCAGATCTTCCAGCAAAAGGGGCACGAACCGATTTGGCTTCCCGCTCTCAGAGCAGAAGCCCAACTCCAGCGGTAACGCACTTTGAATCGTTTGAATTCCGTCATGCTCATGCAACGGGTGCTCGCGAAATCACGAAATGGGCTTTGGCTCGAATCGTTGATTATCGTGGTCTGCTGCTGTCTGCTGAATGCGGGATGCATTGGAGCCCGCAACAAGCAGGCAGCATTGCCGAACAAGTTTGAAATCGAGTCGGGCAATCTCATTGTTCGATCGGATCTCAAAATTCGCTCTGACGATCCACTCATCCAACAGCTCACGACGATCCGGCATGAGTTGACCGAAACTCTGAAGCTTCCGCCGTCACATCGCCCGGTGGTGATTCACATCTTTAGCGATGAGAATCGCTACTCCAAGTACATGGAGGCACGGCATCCCAATCTTCCGCCGCGACGAGCGTTCTTTATCGGCTCACCGACAGAACTGGGAGTCTATGCTCATTGGAGTCCGAACGTTGGCGAGGACCTGCGACATGAGTATACCCACGGCGTCCTTCACTCCTGTTTGCGCACCGTTCCGTTGTGGCTGGATGAAGGGCTGGCAGAATATTACGAGACAGAATTGAATGTGCCCGGTCGGCTTCATCGCGAGCACACACAAACTCTGGCAATGTCTCTGAAGAATGGCTGGCGTCCGGATCTCTCGCGACTGGAGAAGATTGACGATGTCTCGATGATGGGGCTCTCAGAGTATCGAGAATCATGGGCATGGATTCACTACCTGCTGAACGATGCCCCGGGAGGGCAGGAATTGTTGGTGGACTACTGCAATTCGCTTCGAAAGTCAGACAAACCTCCTCGCTTTAGTTCTCAGGTCGCGGAGTATTTTCCGGATGCGAATGTCCGCTTGGCCTCTTACATCAATCTTTCTCTGACAGATCATGGACGCGTCATTCGTGCGAACGATTCACGGCCTCAGGTCACAGAGTTCGGCGGTCCGTAAGGTGTGGAGGGAAGTGATCTCTATATCGATCGCACTTTTGCGTCGGGACTGGTGGTTCGTTCTAGCTGAGTGAACCTAAAACAAAACGAGGACCATGATTCGAATCATGGTCCTCGTTTTGTTTTATGAAGAACGCGAGAGGTTACTCAATTGTTAGCAGTAGGTCTCCATTCGCAACTTGAGTACCCGCTTTAACCAGAAGTTGACCGATCGTTCCGTCTCGGTCAGCGTTAATTGTTGTCTGCATCTTCATTGCTTCGACGACGAGCAGTTTCTGGCCCTTGGTGACTTTATCACCCTGAGCAACAACCACAGAGACCACCATTCCGGGCATGCTGGCTGGCAAGTGAGTCGGGTTCGTTGCGTCAGCCTGAATGTTCTTCTGGACCTTCGATTCAACCGATCGGTCGTCAATCGTGACGTCGCGAGGTTGTCCGTTCAGTTCGAAGAAAACGGAACGTGTTCCATCAGGATGTGGGCTACCGGTCGTTAGAAACTTGATGAACAGCGTCTTGCCCGGTTCGATTTCCGCACCGAATTCTTCACCCGCCTGCATTCCGAAGAAGAACGCTGGTGTCGGTAGGACGCTGGTATCACCGTAATCTTGCCGATGCTTCACGTAATCCTTGAAGACACCCGGGTACATGACGGCGCTGAGCACTTCACGTTTCGTCGGTTTTCGCTTGAGGAGCGGTTCCAGAGACGCTGCAATAGCGTCGAAGTCAATCGGTGGAAGAGTCTCGCCTGGACGTTCCAGAAACTCTTTGCCTCCCTTGAGGATTCGGTCTTTGACCTCCTGCGGGAATCCACCGTCCGGTTGACCCATTGCTCCGCTGATCAGGTCAATGACCGACTCTGGGAACGCCAGTTCCTTGTCGCTGCTCAGCAAATCGGCGGGCTTGAGATCGTTTGCCACCATGAACAGCGCCATGTCTCCCACTGCTTTGGAAGTGGGGGTCACTTTCACGATGTCGCCGAACATCTGGTTGACTTCAGCATAGGACTGGCAGATCTCTGGCCAGCGGTCTGCCATACCGAGTGCACGAGCCTGTTCGAACAGGTTGGTGTACTGTCCGCCGGGCATTTCGTGGTTATAGAGGTCGGCCGTACCCGGAAGCACAACGCTTTCGAACGGCATGTAGAACTCGCGAACACCGCGCCAGTATTCCGCCATGCTGTCGAGTTCGTGAGTGTTCAGCTTTGTGTCACGAGACTGGTGGTGCAGTGATTCGCACAGCGTGTTCAGGTTGACTTGTGATGTTCCGCCTGACATCGGCGCCATCGCAGCATCGACAATGTCGACACCGGCGTTGGATGCCAGCAACAACGAAGCAGCCTGAATGCCGGCTGTGTCGTGTGTGTGGAAGTGAATTGGGAGTCCAACTTCCTGCTTCAGGGTGCTGACCAGCAGATGTGCCGCCTCTGGTTTACACAACCCTGCCATATCTTTGATGGCGAGGATGTGAGCGCCCATTTTTTCGAGCTTCTTCGCCAGATTGACGTAGTACTTCAGGTCGTATTTGTTGCGGTTTGGATTGAGGAGATCACCTGAGTAGCAGATTGCTGCTTCGCAGATGGCACCGGATTCACAAACAGCTTCCATCGCGACCTGCATGTTTTCAGCCCAGTTCAGGGCGTCGAAAACGCGGAAAACATCGTTTCCAGCAGCAGCAGCTTCTTTCACGAACTCGCGCACCAGGTTGTCCGGGAAGTTCGAGTAACCAACAGCACTGCTGGCTCGAAGCAACATCTGGAACAGAATGTTGGGGCACTTTTCCCGCATCTGTGTCAGGCGATCCCAAGGGGATTCCTTCAGGAATCGCATGGAGGTGTCGAAAGTGGCTCCGCCCCACATTTCCAGTGAAAACAATTCCGGCAACAGGTAAGAGTACGCTTCGACGCAACCGAGCATGTCGTATGTTCGGAAGCGGGTCGCGTGCAGCGACTGATGTGCGTCACGGAATGTGGTGTCAGTGATGAGCAGTGGCTTCTGTTCTTTGATCCACTGAGAGAATTTTTCTGCACCCAGTTCTTTGAACTTATCGCGACTTCCTTTGGGCCGTGGCTGTGTGGTGTCGTAGGCTGGAACGATCGCTGGGGAACGTCGCGTCGCAACAGGACGTCCTTTCACGAGTGGGTTGCCGTTGACGATTGTTTCTCCGATGTAGCGGAGAATACGTGTCGCACGGTCTTGTCTCTTCGGGAAGTTGAAGAGTTCTTTGGTCGTGTCGATAAACGTTGTTGTGCACTTTCCGGACAGGAAGTCGGGATGATTCAGCACGTTCAGGAGGAATGGGACGTTAGTCTTGACACCGCGGACACGGAATTCCCGCAGGCAGCGTTCCATGCGGCGGGCTGCCTCTTCGAAGCGACGCCCACGAGCAGTCACTTTCACCATCAGGGAATCGTAGAACGGATGCACGAACGCTCCGGAGAACGCTGTTCCTGCATCGAGACGAATCCCCATGCCGCTTGCAGAACGGTAGTGTGCAATGCGGCCATAGTCTGGCACGAAGTTGTTTGCTGGATCTTCAGTTGTTACGCGGCATTGCAGAGCAAAACCGGTCACCTTGACAGAATCTTGTGACGGAATGCCGATTTCGATATCGCTCAAGCGATGGCCCTGAGCGACCATGATCTGGGAACGAACCACGTCGATGCCTGTCACTTCTTCGGTGACGGTGTGTTCAACCTGAATTCGTGGATTCACTTCGATGAAGAAGTATTTTTGAGTGTCGGTATCGAGTAAGAACTCGACGGTACCCGCGTTCTGATAACCGACTTCACGACCGATTTTCAGAGCGGACTCACAGATCGAGTCCCGAATTTCGGCTGGCAGATTCACTGCAGGAGCGATTTCCACAACCTTCTGGTGGCGTCGCTGAACTGAGCAGTCACGTTCATAGAGATGAACGAGGTTTCCGTGCTGATCCCCGAGAAGTTGGACCTCGATGTGCCGCGCGTGCCGGATATACTTCTCAATGAAGATGTCCGGGCTACCGAAGGCTGTCAGTGATTCCTGACGGGCTGATTCGTAGGCTGCTGCGAGCTTGTCAGCGGATTCGACGATACGCATTCCGCGACCGCCTCCCCCGTGTGCAGCCTTCAGGATCACGGGATATCCGAGTTCTGCAGCCAGTTTCAATCCTTCTTCAGCGTCGACCAGAGGATTTTCGGTTCCTGCCAGAACGGGAACCTTCGCCTGAATTGCGATTCTTCGGGCCGCTGTCTTATCGCCGAGGTTTTCGAGCAGGTCGACTCGTGGACCGATGAAAGTGATGCCGGCTTCTTCGCAGGCTTTGGCGAATTCAGGCCTTTCGGAGAGGAATCCATAGCCAGGATGGATTGCGTCGACTCCCACTTCCTTCGCAACTGCAATGATTGATGGGATGTCGAGATAAGCTCGAATTGGTTCGCCCGGATTGCCGACCTGATAGGCCTCATCCGCTTTGAATCGGTGCAAAGCAAAGCGGTCTTCGTATGCATAAATCGCGACTGTGCGAATCTTCAGTTCTGACGCCGTGCGGAAGACTCGAATCGCAATCTCGCTTCGATTGGCGACCAGCAGTTTCTTGAAAGTTTTCATAAGTGCAGAATTCTGAAGGAGGGTCCGAGCGAAATGAGGTCGATCGTCCGGATATCACCTGAAAATTATCGCGAGCGGCGTTACGGAACAAGTCGGTCAACTACTTGCAAACGGTCGAGAATTAGACAGCCTTCATCACAGCAAGCCCGCCCAATGATCATTGCAATCGATGAACGTCAATTCGACCAGTCTGAACGGGTGGGAAATGCGTTGGTTGCTGGATCCTTCCTGTCGGTGTGCGCGTTTTAGGCGAGGAGCATCGTGAGGAAAGTTGAGATGACAATTTTGCTGAAAGTTCCAAATTTGCCGATGACGGCGTGTTGGCTCTGCTGGGATTGCAGTGCGGCAAGCAGCGGCCGGAGTTCGTGACCAATCACCTGCCCGAACACTCCCGCCACAAACCCGGTAGCGATTTTCTGATCCGGAGTCGCATGAGGGAGCATGATCCAGATGGCGACGACGCTGAGGAATGGCGTGATCAATAAAGCGATTGGAGAATGTCGGAACTGTAGATTTTTCTGGATCATTGGAACGAGAAAATACGTACTCAAAGCTGCGATCAGAATCGTGCTGGCAGCAATGCCGAATGGACGTTGTCCCATCTCCGCAAGACGTATCAATTGGTAAATCGCCATCCCGATGGGAATGATTCCGCCTCCGATATTCAGGCTGACAACTGTTTCAGCTTTGATCTGCTCGTAGGTGGACATCATGGGAGGGGCGTCACCGTCATCTCTCTGGAATCTTTGATCGACCTGTATTAATTCGTCGCGAGTATTTCGGTACACCGGAAGATGGAATGGAGTCCCGAACAAAATCGCGAGAATGAACAGTGCCCCCTGTGCGAAAGACAGCCCGAGTGGTTCGAATTTTTCGATGATTAATGCCGAAAAGAAATACAGGCTCAGGAAAAATGCAGCGGCGAGCAGGAGAACTGGAAGGCATCCCATTATTGGAGAAATGGGGAGACGACCTCCGCTCTGACCAATCCTGAATTGTACGGGCATAAAACGCACTTGAGCTGATGGGGAACGAATCTTTGGGAAGGTAACGCTTACTTCTGAGGATTTCGATGGATTTTAACTGAATCGCCTCTTGGTCCCTACGATGTGGGGAAAATTCTGGCGTGTCAGGATCTCCACTTTCAGGACCTACTTGCTAAAATTCCGACATGGCTAACAAGGACTACTATCAAATTCTCGGTGTGGATCGCGGCGCGTCACAGGACGTGATCCGGAAAGCATTTAAAAAGCTTGCCCGGGAAAATCATCCTGATGCGACAAATAACGATCCTGTTGCAGCAGAACGTTTCAAAGAAGTGGCTGAGGCGTACGACGTTCTCGGCGACGAGGAGAAACGCAAGAAATACGACCAGTTCGGGGCGAACTGGAAACATTTCAAAGATGGACAGAGCCCATTTGGCGGTGCCGGTGGAGGGGGGAATCCTTTCCGCAACGGTGGACCCGTAGATGTTGACCTGAAGGATCTCTTCGGTGGGCAAGGGGGCGTCGATCTTGAGCAGCTCTTCGGGGGAATGTTCGGAGGTGGCGGCGGTCGTCGCAGTCGTGGCACTCAGCCCCAACGCGGGGAAGATCTCACGACAAACATCACTGTTCCGTTCGATACGGCAGCGAACGGGGGACGCTACGACCTGAGTCTCCAGCGAGAGGGTTCTCGAGAAGAACTCTCAATCAAGATCCCTGCTGGTCTCGAAGATGGACAATCGATTCGCTTGGCCGGACAAGGGCAGCCAGGAGTGAATGGCGGACCCGCTGGCGACCTTCGTGTGACAGTGCAAGTCGCCCCGCATCCTTACTTCCGTCGGGAAGGCCGAAATCTTCTCGTCGATGTTCCCGTGACGATTACCGAAGCGGTACTCGGGGCGAAGATAGACGTTCCGACCCTGACGGAAGGCTTGGTGACAATGACCCTTCCCGCTGGGACTTCGTCCGGTGCAAAGTTGCGGTTGAAAGGAAAAGGGCTCGTCAATCCAAGGACTCATGAACAGGGTGATCAGTTCGTTACGATCAAGATCGCTGTTCCCAAGAATGTCGATGAGAAATCGCGAGCACTGCTGGAGGAGTTCGACAAACTCAACCCGTCAGCGCCTCGAGACAATTTCCATTGAATACAGGAATCTGAGCAGACGGCTCAGCTGCAGACATCCTCATTCAATCACCTTCTTCAGATCGCGGTTGAATGGGGGAAGAAGGCTTTACGCCGACTCAAGGAGATCCTGCGTCGGTAACGATTCGTCCAGTTCCACCCAGCTATGACATCCATCGTACCTCAGGGAATGAGGAACGGAGATCGGATGCTGCAGCCTGAATGTGGTGACATTCAGAACGTAGAGACCCGGTTTGCGATAGTGAAACCGGGTCAGCACCGATTCTGGTTTCAGGATGTGTTGTGACTCCAGGACTGGCAACTCTGACTCTTCACTCAGCCAGTTCACGGAATCGATTCTGCAATAGAACTGAATCGGAACACAATCCGGCTGGACGGGAGAAGAAAGTAGTTCTTCTGCTTGCGACCGAAATTCGTCACGAACACCATCAGCGGATTGATGAAACCCCGTCGGGTAGAGCCAAAACTCCGAATGTTCAGGCTGAAAGCCAGCAGGGCCCTCGTGGATTCCACCTTTCCGGAAGAGAATCTTCTGGGAACCCGAAGCGAGCGCTGCACAGACAACCGCCCATTCCTTCAGGGCGATGTGATTTGTCGGCTTCGCGATGTGCTGCATGGGGCTCGCTCGTTTCGGATGACTGTCTAGAGCGCCTCGCGCGACTGCGGCGTTCCGGCGTCGATAAACGTAGCGTTCGAACGAGTTTTTACCAGCATTCATCACCACACAATTCTCAGGCAGGGGCTAGCACAATCATTCCGGAAAGGAATCACAACGGACATTTCCCTGTTCGTCGATTTCAATTCGAATGATGACAGGACAGCAGCAGACGGGACAGTCTTCGACGAATTCCTGTTGATCCCCCTGACTGACATCGATCGGGATAATGATCTCTTCACCGCAACTTGGGCAGATGTACTCTGTTTCGTCCTTCATGATCTTTCTCGAAAGAGCTTCGCGAATTGATAGGCGATCTCTCTCTAGTTTCTGCGAGATCATTCAAAATGATAGAGGCAATGACCGGGATGATTTGTCGGATTTCATCTGAACATCGCTACCTGCTGTGCGGGAAATTGGATTAGGCAGCCTTCTCTGAGAGTTTGGTCAGTCCGCCGCCGAGGTAATGTTCCAGAAGTGCGTTGGGGCCGCATCGACCTGTCGGCGAACCATCCCATTGGTGACCACCGACGGATTGAAGAATCTGTTCAGCGACCCTGAGAGCGTTCAGCCCTTGAGCCCCACTCACGAGTGGAGCCCGGCCAGTTCTGACGCAGTTCACGAATGAAGCAAGTTCGGCTGTCAACGCGTCCACTTCGGAACCCGTGGTCACAGACTGATTAATAAACCGAGTGAAGATTTCGGGCTTCAATTCAGCAGGGGTATTCTTCCCTTGCATGACGAGTTCAAACGGAAGTTCACCGTTCAGAATCGCTTCACCGGGAGTCATGGCTGTGACAGTGCGCGCGGTGAAGTCTGCTGTAAAGGATCCTCGATCTGACCAGCATTGCATTGTGCGAGTGAAGCTTGGAGCCACGCGGTTCGCGGTCAAGTCGGCGATGCATCCCCCGGGGAAATGAAGGCGTGCCTGAACACAGTCTTCGTTGCCGCCAACGAGGGTCGCGCCGAATGCTTCGACCTGTGTTGGCATTTCGCCAACGAGAGCGAGGGTCAGTTCGATATCATGGATCATCAGATCGAGAACCGCGCCGACGTCCATGGATCGGAATGCATAGGGGCTGACACGCTCTCCACGAATGTATTTCGGGCTTCCGACACGTTCAGCGAGCGACTCAAACGCTGGGTTGAATCGTTCGATGTGGCCCACCTGAAGGGGGACATCATGCTCTCTGGCAAGTCGAACAAGTACGCTGCCATCTTCGACATTCGCTGTGAGTGGTTTTTCGACCATCACGGGAATGTTTCTGCAGAGGAAGACTTCTGCGATCGGGCGGTGAAGAAAGGTTGGGACAACGATGGATACAGCGTCCACTTTGTCGAGCAGCGTGCGGAAATCCGGAGTCCAGTCACACCCGCAACTGGCTGCCACGGATTGTCCCTGTTCCTGATTGGCGTCTGAAACAGCGACGAGATCAACTCCGGGCATCTGGGAGAGAATCCGCGCATGGTGGCGTCCGAGTGCACCGACTCCAACTACCGCCAGTTTCAATTGATCTGAGTGATTTTGCATAGGAGCGACTTTCATTTACGCTGCCTTCTTGGATTCCGCTTTTGGTGAATCGCGGAAAGCTTCTCGTGCTCGACCGAGCTTCCCTTTTCGCTGCGCGTCGATTGCGTCCAGCAAGGTGATGAGTTCGATCGGAAGTGTCTGATTCAGTTCGTTTTCAAAATGTGCCCGAACTGTGTCGAGCGACTGATGGTCTCGAAACAGGAAACGGTGGGCATTTCGGATGAGCGAGATCGTCGATTCAGCGATTCCCGCGCGACGCATCCCGACGAGATTGACGGTTTTCACTTCGGGATTGTCGCTTCCCGCAGCGATCATGTACGGAGGAACATCCGTTGGGACACGACAACCCCCACTGACGAAAGCCATTTTGCCGATGGTCGCAAAATGGTGAACGACGGAGTTGCCTGAAATGATTGCACGGTCGTGAACGTGAACGTGTCCACCGAGCAGGACACCGTTTACCAGCATCGCATTGTCGTACACCCGGCAATTATGGGCCACATGCGAATTCGACATGAGAAGATTTCCATTGCCGATTCGTGTGCATCCATCTTCCTTCTCTGCACCGCGATTGACTGTCACTCCTTCTCGAAACTGGTTTCCATTGCCGATGATGACCTGAGTCGGAGCACCATCGTCATAGGAGTAGTCCTGGGGCTCAGCACCAATAACGGAGTTGGGCCAGAATCGGTTTGAATCGCCGATAGTGGTCTTCCCGACAATCGTCACATGGCTTTCCAGACGGCAATTGTCCCCAAGGACGACATCATTACCGATGTAACAGAATGGACCAATCGTGACGTTCGTCCCCAGTTGAGCGCCGGGTTCGATGAGAGATAGTGGTGAGATTTGAGTCGTCATTAAGACACCGGGATAGAAACTTCGAGCTACCCTTGCGCGCTGGATGCGGACAGATTTTCATGGGTACGCAACGGAGTGAGAAAATGGGGACGATTGAGAGACGCATCTTCACTGGTGAGAGAGGCCGGTGAATGAACTTCAGTCGATTCGTGATGGTCGTTGTAGGAAAAGCGAGCCTGATGAATTTGTCGGATGATTTCGTGGTTGAGGCGATGACCGGAACGGCTGGCTGTGAATTGGCCGATCAGATCGCATCCTAGTAGTGCAAAGTCCCCCACGCAGTCCAGAATTTTGTGTCGAACACACTCATCTGGAAATCTGAGGGAATTCTCGATGACTCCAGAGTCGGAGAAAACCAGTACGTTGGCAGGAGTCGCTCTGAGTCCCATTCCTGCTGCACGGAGTTGTTCAACTTCTTTTTCAAGAACGAACGTCCGGCATTCGGAAAGTTGTGTCATGAATGCCGCAGGGGTAATGGCCAGGCTGAATGCCTGAAATGGAATTGGTCCCGGTCCGTAGTCCAGCAGAAAACCAATCTGGTACTCCGATTTGGTGCTGTTCTGCACAGAAAGGCCGACCTGTGGCGACTCCAGATACATCAAAGGAGTCTCAATTTGAACGCAATCTCGGGATTCGTCCTGAATGACGATGCCCGCCTTCAGGATCGCTTCAACAAATGCTCCGGATGAACCATCACAGCCTGGGGGTTCTGGGGCATCGATACGAACGAGGCAGTTGTCGACCCGCATTCCAGCGAGTGCGGCCATGACGTGTTCGATGACTGAAACGCTTGCTCCATGACGAGTAATTACTGTGCAGCGGTTCTGAGGGGTGACGTACTCGATCAGGCCGGGAATTCGGACAGGTTCAGGGAGATCAATTCGTTCAAAAACGATCCCATGATTTTCCGGAGCAGGGCAGAACTCAATCGTGACATCGCACCCGTTGAACAGGCCAAATCCATTGACGCGACTGCTGCGCGCCAAGGTTTGTTGCATGCGTTGAGAAATCAGTTTCATGAAAGAATCCTGATGTAGCCCGATTTGGGTTGGGAGTTCGGCCTGAGCGCCTGAGTGGTTTGAAGATTGAAGGGACGTACCAGAGTTCGTGTGAATTCGTGTGAAGAAGTACCGGCTAATTGGTGCCAGCCGGAGAACGGTCGGTTTTCTGAGAAACTGACTGCCCCGCCAGCTCCTTTTTCCATTCGCCGTTCAAGTAATTCAAAATTGGTTTCGTCATGTCATCGGTTGGTCGGAAATGGACGACTTGTCTGTTCATCGCGTTGATGACCTGTTGCGGGTTCTGAGCCTGCTCGACTTCGTTTTGGTCGAACCGAATGACGAGCGTGTATCCGTAGTGCTTGCTGTACATTTTGACAGCATTTTCGGATTCCAGGTAAATCGTCTTGTAGATCTCAGCTTCTTTTCTGATGAACCCTTGCTGGGCCTGCTGTTTGAAGGTTTCCAATTCAGCGTTCGAGCGAAACAGGTCAGCTTCCAGTTGTTCAGCTTCCGGACTTCCTGGTTGGAGAACGTTACTGGCAAGTTGTGCCTGAATATTGCGAACTTGATCAGCAAGTGTCTTCGCCTGCTCGTCAGTTGCTTCGATCTCTTTCTCGAGGGCCTGTGTGAGAGCGACGAACTTCTCGGAGTTTTTGAAGAGGTATGCCATGTCGATCAGGCCGACGCGAGCAGGAGTTGGCTCAGCGGCAGATGGAGCTTGCGCCAAGAGTTGACCGGTGAAAAGCGTGCAGATGCCAAGCAGCAGGCATGAAATTCGATTCATCGTGTGCACTCCTTTGCGGGCTTAGGGAGTCGGTCCACTGAAGCTCAGCGTGACTGCTCCCTTCTGTCAGACTTCCTGTTGACAGAGTTTCGGCCGGATTTCAAAACGGGCGTCCTATTCTGCACAAGTAGAGAAATGGGTCAAGATGAGTTGTTGAGCACGTATTTCCCGGCTGAATGCAAAAAAAGATCCCTTTCCGTGGAAACCATGGAAAGGGATCAAAGTTTTTGAATCTGAAGGATCTTCAGATGATTTCAGCTTTCGCCAAAATTAGTTAGCTGGAGTTTCAGCTGGTGGTGCTGGTGCGTCAGCTGGAGTTTCAGCTGGTGGTGCAACTGGAGCAACTGCTTCAACAGCAACTGGAGCTGCACAAGCTGGTGCAACTGGAGCTGCACAGGTTGGAGCACAAGCTGGTGCAACTGGAGCACATTCTGGTGCAACTGGAGCTGCGCAAGTTGGGGCACATGCTGGAGCTACAGGAGCTGCACAAACTGGTGCAACTGGAGCTGCACAAGTTGGAGCACATGCTGGTGCGACAGGTGCTGCGCAAACTGGAGCTGCACAGAGCTGAGCAGCAGGTGCTGCACATGTTGGCTCGCAACAATCACGTGTCTTGCGGACGCGGACTTTGCAAACGCGAACTTTCTTCACTCGCTCTGGACGGCAAGCTGGCTCGCAAGCTGGAGCACATGCAACTGGAGCTGCACAGGTTGGTGCAACTGGTGCACAAACTGGAGCAGCGCAGGTTGGTGCACAAGCTGGTGCAACTGGAGCTGCACAAGTTGGCTCACATCCGTCATGACATCCGCGATTACGGAAGAGACCAGCGTTTACATCTGTTGATGCAAATGCAACAGCGCAGGCAACAGCTGCGACGCTCAAAAAACGATTCAACATAACTCTCTGCTCCTAGGTGGAAATCCTGATCAACGTTGATCTGTACAGCTGACTCAAGTGATCAACAAAAAGTCAGCAACATGTTTTGGTGACTCATAGCCCCACAAAAATGGGTTGCTAAAGACATATAGGTATTCTGGATTGACTTGTGAGTCAAGTGGTGGCCTGTAAATGGCCATTTATGTATCGCATGTTTCCCAAATGTTCATAGATCACCATATTACAGACTCGATCAACTCGACAAGGAAGAACTTTAAAATTTCTCAAAGATTCGACAGTGGCGATTATCGCGGTTGTAGGGGCTCTTTGGGAGTGAGGGGTTGTTTTGTGTCGATTGTGCGGAAAATGTTGCGGCAAATTTGAGTTTTGAAGGCAAAGTTTCTCGAGTTTTGTGGTTTTGAACGTCCGACTGGAGTGGTTGTAGGGAATCGTGCTAATTCCTTGGTCAGTCTTATTAGACGGACTTAAGTTCATGCCCGGTCCACGCCGAAATTGAAGGTCGGGTGAGTTCATCTCAACGAATCGGGAACACGAGTCCCACTACCTGCGACATGCTGGATAGGTTGTTTTGATGTTCTCGCCCAGGGGGGGGAATCATGCTTGGAACTTCGCTGACATTGAATTGACATTTGTCGAGCCAATGTGGGGGGCCGGTTTCAGGATGACTTTGGGGCGGAAAACTGCTTACGAGTCTCGCGTTCAGGGAACTGAATGGGCGGGCTCCCCTCAACAATGGTGCTTGCGCGAGTCAGGCAAGACTGCGATCCGCGAAGATCGGGTGGCAGGTTGTCTGGTGAGTGACAAGAGGCTGTTGACGTTTTGTTGAGACGAAGACCCCGAAAGCCGACGCTGGTTTATGCCATGGACCCTCGGGCTAGGAGAGCCGGCCATGTTGTCGAAACTAGGGGTGAAGATCTGGAGCTATTCAGCTCCGACCCAGACAGATTGTGATTGGAGAGCCCGCAATGAGGACGATCTTCACTACTGGTCAAGTTGCAAAGATTTGCAAGGTCGCGCCACGTACAGTGAGTAAGTGGTTCGACTCAGGTCGACTTCGAGGATACCGGATTCCCGGTTCCCAAGATCGCCGCATTCCACGAGAGCACTTGATCCGGTTCCTGAAGGAACACGGTATGCCCCTTGGGGAGTTGGAAGATGAAGCGATGGGCAAATTATTGCTCGTCGGTGTAGACGGAGCAGTCCGAACAGGGCTGGAAAGTGTTCTGCCTATCGAAGATTTCAAGATCGAGATCGCTGCAAGCGGTTTCGAAGCTGGAATCCAGGCAGAGTCACTCCATCCAGATTGTGTCGTCATTGATTTTTCAATGGGACGCAACGAAAGCCTGATGATTGCCCAGAACTTGCGTAGAAACACAGATTACGTTGACACTGTTCTCATTGCTCTTTTGAGCGACGAAGATACTGCCAGCGGTTTCGATCGCACGATTTTCAACGAAACGTTCCGCAAGCCATTCGATGCCGCTTTGCTTGCTGAACGAATTCGGACGCTTGTCAGCCGTCGCAAGACGCTGGTCTAGTAAAAGTGGGAATTCTGCCTGGATGCTTGAAGGCCAAGTGATTTGGGGTCTCCTCATTTTGCTGGCCGAGGGTGTCCGAGCAGGATGGTGGTCCTGCAAGTGGGCTGACATTTCATTTTGCTCCGGTGCAAATTCGCCTCAAGTCCTTGTACCGGCCCGTTTGCAACGTTGCAAAATTGAATGCAGTCCATTTGAGTGGCACGCCAAGCCTTGAATTGAAGTTGAAAGCACTGCGGGGAAGTTGAACTTCACGTTCAAGTGATCTGCTTTGCCTGGACAACAATTCAGAGTGGTGACACCACTGGTCTTGCAGCAATGCAAGAGGTCACCACCGGTGAATGTCCCAGAAAATCACGGGCACCCAAACTGCCTGCGTTGTGATGAGAGGTGAGGAAGGTAGCGAAATTGAAGAACAAGAATTGAAGCGAACGTTGTCAGGAAGGTTTGAAGATTAATTCGGATGTCCACCTTCGATTGAGTTGTTGGGGAACACTCAGCCGACCGAAAAGATCGATCAAATCCGGATTGAGAGTGGGAGCCTTCAAGATTGCATTCAATTTTATACTAAATCAATAATCATCGCACGAAGTGATATTCCGGAACCGGAGACCGGATTCGCTGATGAGTGGCTCGACCACATTTCATAAAGCGGCCCCCTTAATTGGAGGGCCGCTTTATGTGTTTAGTAGGAGCCTAAATTTGTCCCTTTAAGATGGGCACTGGTCTTGGCGAGTCTTGAGTCATTGGAATACTTTTGTTGAAGGGGCTTTCGTTTAAGTAAAGATTGTATGTTTTGGAGGTGTTTGACCGACGACTACGATCTGAGTGAGTCACTCGCCGCATCTGTCGCACGTTCGATCCGCTCTTGGCATCGCACCAAAAGTTACTGACGAAACCATTCACCATTGAATTCCTCTCTCGAGGTTCCACGCGGGTGCACCACACCGCCGGACCTCTCATTGTATTCGAGAACGGATAGACGATCAGATGAAGCGTAAAGCGGTCCGCCCAGTGGTTCTCGGAGTCTGTTTGGGAATTGCTGCATTTCTTGCCGTCGTTTCATCAATTGACGTTGCCAACGAATGCAATTGGACGATGGAGGGGCCTGGACTGACCTATGATGAAAATCTTAATACAGCTGGCGGCGTTCTAATTGTCGAATCGGCGATCCAAAGTGGACTGGCCATTCTCGATCCACGAACGATGCAGGAAATATTCAATAGCCCCAACTATACGCCGGATTATCCGCCATTGGGCCGCCTGCCATTGGGGATCAGTAATGCTGTGCTGAGTCGCGTGGTTGGGCTCGGTGACCATGAGTTCTACCTGATTACCTATGCTCGGGTTGGAAGCGCAGCTTGCTTTGGATTGCTGGTGGCGCTGATTACCTGGTTCTCGGCCAAGTGCGGAGGGACGATCAGTGGTCTTGCTGCCGGTATCGCATGCGCGACTGCACCTCGTGTGTTCGGCCACGCTCATCTTGCGAACGTCGAAATCGCAATGAACTTGACCTACGTACTCTGTGTAATCGTGTGCCTCGAATGCCTGGCCCACAAAACAAAGCTGAAATGGTACGATGGTATCATTCCTGGATTAGTGGTCGGGCTTGCACTTTTGACGAAGATGCAGGGGATTTTCTTGCCGCCCGTCATTGCAGCGTGGCTGTTCTGGGGGTGGGGACGATCTGCAATTCTCCCTCTTATTGTGATCGCAATCACTTCCGCACTGGTTTTCGTGGGGGGATGGCCGTGGCTCTGGAGCGATCCAATCGGTAGGGGATTGGCCTACTTCGCTCAGACTTCAGATCGGGCTGTGCTGTATTGCGAATATTTCGGGACGAGATATGCGGACAAAAATGTTCCCTGGCACTACCCGTTTGTTATGTTCGTGGTGACGGCACCGATCGTCTGGCTGCTGTTAGGGGGATGGTATTTCACGCAGTCAGTCAGATCGCGTCGACGTCGCAGAAAACGAGTTGAGTCAGGAGACGTTGTTGCCGAGAAGTTTACTCGTCGGCACAAAATGCTGCTGCTGGGAAGCTTCCTGTTCCCGCTGATCGTGTTCGCTTTGCCTCGTGTCCCTGTATACGATGGCGAACGCCTGTTTCAGATGGTCTGGCCCATCTTCGCGATCATGGCTGGACTTGGGGCTGAAAAAGCGTTCGATCATGTCAGCCAGTCTACGCCCAAAGCGATGCTTCATGGGCTGTGTATTCTGTCGGTCATCCCTGCGATGTGGAATATTCAGTCGCTCTACCCGCTGTCGATTAACGCTTACGGCGTTCAGATCGGGCTTCTACGCGGCGCGAGCATGCTTGGGCTGGAACGGTGTTATTGGGGAGATTCACTGACAGCGAGTTTCTTGAAGCAAGCATTAAATCAAATCCCAGAGAACAGCACGGTCGCGATCGCACCTGTTCTTCATCCCTTGTATCCCAAGTTCATGAAGAATGATTCGTGGCTCAGAAATCGGCCGGATATCAATTTGGTGCCGTTTGAGGGGATTCAGTCTGGACGCTCTCAATACGTACTGGTCGTCCATCGCGATGCCGATCAGTGGAGAGATTTGGTGAATCGACCCGTCGGGACAAAGGTTCTGCAACGCATCGAACGCCAGGGAGTGGTCCTCGCTGAACTCCTCCTGCTCCCGGACGGTGCGAAGCCTCAGTTGAGCTTTTACGATCAGCAGAAACGGGATGCCGTCAAGTAACGGGAATCTCGTGTAGATGTCGAGTTGACTCAGAGAAGTTCGCGAATTCAGTCGCCGCTTTCGGATGCGTTCAGAATTTCCGCAACAGGTGAGTACTCTGAGATTCGTCTTGCGTTTGCAGACTGATATGCTCTGGACTCGGAAAGTCCGGAGAAGTTGGATTTCTTGCCATTCAATGAGGTCAAGACAGGCCTGCATTGAGTCATCTGAGTTTGAACGCAGCGATCGATTTAGAGATGTTTTATATTGCGACCCACGAGGAAGACGACGTGTACAGCGAGGCTGTCTATTCCCCGTGCCGTCAGTTTCGCTACAGCCTGGTGCGTCGTTTTGGGAAGCCGCTGGCGAAAAAGTCGGACCGAATTTCCTTCATTGGTCTGAATCCTTCCACTGCCACAGAGCGGGTGAATGACCCGACAGTGCGCCGCTGCATTGGATATGCACGTGACTGGGGCTATCGAGAGTTTGTGATGCTCAATGCGTTTGGGTATCGATCAACTGATCCGGCAGGGTTGAAAGCGATCGAAGATCCAGTTGGGGCTCCTAATCTCGACACGATCGTCGAATGGGTGAACAAGAGCGATGTCGTTGTGTGTTGCTGGGGTGTTCACGCTGTGTTGAACAATCACAATCAGCGACTGCTTGCTCTGCTGAGTCCCCTAAAAACGCGAGCGACCTGTTTTGGAAAAACTCAGGCGGGACACCCCAAGCATCCACTGTATCTGCGGAAAGATGCTCCGCTGGTTGATCTCTGGAAATAATCGGACAATGAAAGCAAAACGAGCCTGTCAGGATGTCTGGCAGGCTCGTTGGATTTTTGTGGTTACTACCTGCTCCAATTAATCGCGGCTTTGGATTTTTGCGAGCAAACGCAGGATTTCAACATAGAGCCAAACCAGGGTGACGAGCAAGCCGAAGGCGCCGTACCACTCCATGTACTTCGGTGCACCGCGTTCGACTCCAGTTTCGATGAAGTCAAAGTCCAGCACAAGATTCAACGCTGCAATGACCACAACAAATGCGCTGAAGCCAATGCTAAACAGGCCGTTGCCGCGAATGAACGGCATTGGAATATTGAAGAATGAGAGTCCAAACGAGACGAGATAGAGGATGGCGATTCCCCCGGTTGCTGCGGCGATACCGAGCTTGAAGTTTTCGGAAGGCTTAATCCAACCGGTTTGGTAAGCGAGCAGCAGGGAGAAGAGTGTGCCGAATGTTAGACAGACAGCCTGAAAGACAATCCCGGGATACGCAGCGTTGAACATTGCTGACAACCCACCCAGAAAGAGTCCTTCTGCCACTGCGTAAAGTGGTGAGGTGACTGCGGCCCAGGTCGGCTTGAAGACCGTGATGAGTGCAAAGACCAATCCCGCAATCGCACCGCCGATCATGAGAGGTTGGGCGAGTGCATTTTTCTCAAGGAGCAAGTTCCAGTTAAAGGCTGCGGCGCCAACGACCAGTGCCAGCAACCCCATGGTCTTGAACGCTGTCCCTTGCAGCGTCATTGTGCTCGATGCCTGGTAACCCATGCTATCGAATTCGGAGAACGTATTTTCGTTCAGGGCCGGGTTTGAAGTTCTCATGTTGATTCCTAGGAGATCGGTAGGCTGATTGCCCGATTTGGATCAATCTTTTTGTGTGATGGATTGAGTTGGGGGGAAACGTCTTTACTGAACTATCGTGACGGTCGCAGTGGGATCACCACGAGGTACGGAACATTACAGTGTAATTACACTCCAGCAGTATACGTCAAAAGTCTGTTGTTTCGATCAAAATGATTCATTGGATTCGTGTCGAATTCTGGAACGAGGATTGCTTGATTCGACTCATTCAACAGATTGTCGTTCAATCGCCATCTGAATTAGAAGACTCGATTTTGAATTGTAATTCAAGATGGAGTTGTCAAAACTGCAAACAGGAAAAAGGGATGCGTGAAATGAGACTAGTGTCAAATGCTCGAGCGGCGACTGGCGGGTGATCGATTGAGCGATCCGTTGAACGTGCTGGCATCGCAAAGTTCTCAAAACCGAATCCAATCGGGTTCCGGGGAGAGTCCTGTGGGGGACTCTGGAATATTGAGCAAAGCCACGATTTCCAAAGAAGATACGAACATTGTGCAGCCCTCTCATCGTGTCATATTGATCGGGGCCAGCAACATCACCATCAATTTTCCGCTGATCGTCCAAACGATTTGCCGTTCCATCCCGGCACCGGTCGAGATCTTTGCCGCCCACGGGCATGGCCGGTCGTTCTGCAAGTGGAATTATGTGATCAACCGTGGGCTTCCTTCAATCTTGAACTGCCAGCTCTGGAGCGACGTTGCAGAGCGACCGCCTGTGGAGCATCGCTGGGGACTCGTGACTGATGTCGGGAACGATCTGATTTATGGGACTGATGTTCCGACCGTGTTGAATCGAGTCACGACAGCTTTTGTTCGACTTCAGTTTCTGGGGTATCCGATCACCTATGTGCGTCCACCCGTCGAAAGGGTCCTGAAGCTCAGTGAACGGCAATACCGCGTGACCAAGAAAATTCTTTTCCCCGGTCAAACCGTTCCCTGGGAATTGATGCAACAACGACTTCTGGAAGTCGATGCCAAAATGCTCGCGATCGCTGAGCAGTTCCAAGCAAAAGTGGTGACGCCTCGACGGGAATGGTATGGAATCGACCCGATCCACATCCGGCATCGGCAGCGATTGAAGGCGTGGAAAGAGATCCTGAGCGCGTGGGCGTTTGATGAGGAAGTCGATCTCGATTACGTCAGCTACAGCTTCGCGATGAAAACTTGGTTGAGTCCTCCGGCGGAGCGAACTTACGGAAAGCGTCGTTATTTGAATTCTCAGCCGAGTTGGAAGATGCCTGATGGAAACTCGCTCTGGCAGTATTAGTTCCTGTCTCAAGGAGGCGACGAATAGTGGAAAAAGGTTCAATCGCTGCGCTTATCGCCGCCGGACCGTCACCCTCTCGTGAGGGACACTTAAGGCCAGAATTTGCCGTTCTGAGAGTGTTGAGTGCGTTGTCATTGATGAGCGTCGCCACACTTTGAAGAGTCAGGAGTTACGCAGGCATCATTTCTTCCAGAACGCGACTGAACGCGCCGTACTGGCCCGCTTGAAAGAGGACGACGAGAACGTGAAGCGGCTCTTCGGAGTCACGCAGGAATCGCATAATCGTTGAGAGCGCGACGTGCGCTGCTCGATCGATTGGGTAGCTGTAGACTCCTGTGCTGATTGCTGGGAAAGCGATTGTTTGGCAATGGTTGTTGATTGCCAGTTCGAGGCAAGACTGGTAAGCGGACTTCAGCAGATCCGCCTCTCCTTCTCGGCCTCCTTTCCACACGGGGCCGACGGCGTGGAACAGAAACTTCACTGGCATCAGAAATCCTCCTGTTGCCACTGCGCTGCCGACGGGACATCCATCTGGATAAAGCTTGTTGAGTTCTTCCTGCAGAGCGGAGCCGGCGGTTCTGTGAATTGCTCCATCGACGCCGCCACCAGCGATGAGCTGAGTGTTCGCTGCGTTGACGATCGCGTCGACTTTCATCTGGACAATATCGCCGGTGAGAAGTTCCAGAATGGATTGGTCAATTCTCCGAAACATCAGAGACCTCGACGATCGTTGTTTAAAGAAAAACCGTTGAACCACGATGGACGCGTCGTTCAACGGTTCGAAAGCAAATTCGACAGGGTGAGATCATTCCTAGTCGTTAGTGGCCACCATCGTGGTCGTGGTCATGATCATGGCCGAGCGTGGCTTTGTTCTCTTTGCCACCGATGACAAAAATGACATCCCCTTTGAGGTCGTGAACGTCGATGATTTCTGCAGGGAGAACATCGCCAGATGCTGCGAATCGACTTGTTTTTCCTTCCGTCTCGCCCTCGAGTGGAACCGCGACGAGTTCAATTTCTTTGGTTTCACCGCCGATGTTTGCGATGAACTTAGCTATGGCTTCAGCAACAGGAGACGCGGTCTTCGCATCGGCACCGAGGATGTAGAGTGTCAGGATACGCCCGTCCGCGATGACAACTTCACCGTGGACGTCGCCCAGTTCGACGATGTCTCCACCGTTTGGACCATGCGCATAGTGGTGGTCATGTGGGTCGGTGTTGGTGACGTCATCCTTGTCGCCGAGTTTTCGGTACTCACCGGAGTTCTGATCCGCTGGGCAGCCCATCATCAACGGGAGGGCGCAGACTCCCACGAGAATGGCTTTGCGTCCCTGCTGGAATGTCGATTGAAGAGAGCGAAGTGTCATATCATCCATCCTGTCACGAAAAGTGAAGATCCCTTGAGAGTGAATTTCATCGTTCTGGAAGAACCAATCGGTTCCGCCGCAATCCGCAAACGACCGATTACTGCTTACCTTCGTCGCGATTTGACCACCACGGAAGTGAAATCCCGCCATCCATTAATAGTGTACTGCCTGTCATGTAGTCGCAGGCATCGCTCATTACAAAATTAACGAGCTTTCCAATTTCGTCAGGCTGTCCCATTCGTCCCCAGGGAATTCCCTTGGAGGCTTCCTGGAGTTGTTCATCAGTGAAGAACTTCCGTTCTCCAGGTGTGTCAATCCAACCCGGGTGAATCACATTGACGCGAATTTTGTAACGGGCGAGTTCGATGGCTGCCGTCTTCGCCATATGATCGATCGCTGCTTTCGCCATGTTGTAAGCCATCGCCGTTGGGAACGGGATGACAGCGTGAGGCGAACTGACGACGGCGATTGATCCGCCGTGCCCCTGTTTGACGAGTTGCTGCGAGACGGCACGAACAGCGTAGAAGCCCCCCCACATGCTGACATCAATCGTGCGATGGAACCCTTCCATGTTGGCGTGAATCATTCGTTCGCGGTCGCTGTAGGCTGCGTTCGAGACGAGCCCATCGATCGCTCCCCATTCATCGACAACTTTTTGAACCATTCCTTCGACAGCAGCTTGATCGGAAACGTCGGCCTGAACCAATATCGCTCGTTGGCCGAGGGCGCGAACCTCGTTTGCAACCTCCTCTGCCTCATCGGGGTGAGAGCGGAAATTAATGGCGACATCAGCTCCACCACGAGCGAGTTGAACTGCGCATCCTCGACCGATCCCTCGCGAGGCTCCGGTCACCAGAATTCTCTTATTCGCCATGAGATTGCACGCTTCTTTGTACTTGCAAAATTTTGAAACAAACTCTTTACAGATAAGATACAGACTCCCACTGATGTCTCCAATCGATGGTAGTCGTGAATCACCCCGTTCGGCCGAACTTCAATGTCCAGGCTGACGATCGGGTAACGCTGATGATCTGGCTTTATCCATTGTTCAGCTCAGCAATTGCGTCGCGCACCGCCTGAACGTGACCTTTCACCTTCACCTTTTGCCAGACCGCCTTGATCTTCCCGTCCTTGCCGATCAGGAATGTTGTGCGGTTCAACCCCATGTAGGTCTTTCCGTAGTTCTTTTTCTCTCCCCAGACGCCGTACTTTTCCGAGACGAGATGTTCCGTATCTGCGAGGAGAGGAAAAGGGAGTTCAAACTTGGCAGCAAATTTCTCGTGCGATGCAACGCTGTCTGTGCTGACTCCTAGTACCACGGTTTCGTCGCTTTCAAGGGCAGCGATGTTGTCCCGGAAATCGCAAGCTTCCTGAGTACAGCCCGGGGTGTTGTCTCTTGGATAGAAGTAGAGAACGACGTTCTTCTTGCCGGCGTAGTCGCTCAGCTTCAATTTTTCGCCGGTTGATGCAGGGAGGGTGAAAGCGGGTGCTTTCTTGCCAACGGCGGGAATTTCGGTCATGTCTGCCTCGTATTGACTGTTGTTTCGCGGGTGCTGATTCTCTGGCTCCAAAACCTGAGACGACGCTGTTGAACTCTTTGGGTCAGAGTCATTTTGGAGGAGATTTTCGGGCTTGGAAGTCTGATTCAGTTGGAATACGCTACGAATATTGTTGCTATCACCCCGATCGGGGTCTGTATTGTAATCTCCATTGAAGGATTTACCGGTGTCGCAACTCGGTCTCGACAATTTTTCGAAGAAGCACGATTTCCTGATCGGCATCGACTCTGACGGCTGTGCTTTTGACTCCATGGAGATCAAGCACAAAGAATGCTTCATTCCAAACTTCATCAACTATTTTGGTCTGCAGCCCATTTCCAAATACGCTCGTGAAGCTGCTGAATTCACGAATCTGTACTCAAAAACACGCGGCGCCAATCGATTTCCTGCTTATCTGCTGGCTTTGGATCTCCTCGAAAAGCGATCTGAGGTGATTGCCCGTGGAGTGAAGTTGCCGAAGTTGCAGGGGTTACGAGACTGGGTCAAACGTGAAACCAAGCTCGGAACAAAGACGCTTGGACCTGAAGCAGAGAAGACTGGGGACGCAGACCTGAAGCAGGCATACGCCTGGTCCAAGGCTGTTGATGACACCGTCGCCGAAATCGTCCACAACGTTCCACCTTTCCCGGGTGTTCGTGAAGGACTCGAGAAAATGCGAGCCAAGGCAGACCTCATCGTCTGCTCGGCGACTCCCAATGCTGCCCTCCAAAAAGAGTGGGATGAACACAGCATCGACCAATATGTTCAGGCGATTGCAGGTCAGGAAACTGGCAGCAAAAAAGAGTCGCTCAATCGCTGCAAGAGCTTCGGTTACGAGCCGCACAAGATCCTGATGATCGGAGACGCTCCGGGGGATCAGGCAGCGGCAGAAGCTGTCGGGGCGTTGTTCTACCCCATCAATCCGGGGCATGAAGAGAAGAGCTGGGAACGTTTCAACAACGAAGCCTGCGACAAATTCTTCAATGGAACTTTCGCTGGCGAATATCAGCAGAAGTTGATTGCTGAATTCGAAAAATACCTGCCAGAAAACCCAAGCTGGTAATATTGATTGTTCGTTTCAAGCGAGTGAGGGGCAGTCGTTCCTCACTCGCTTTCTGGTTTTATGGCCGAATGGTCGCCCTCAATGTCTTCAGATTCAGACTCGCAACACAACGATTCGCTTCCGGAACGCTACCGCAAGCAAACGCTTTTTCGCGGTATCGGCGAGCAGGGCCAACAGCGGCTTCGTGAGAGTCGGGTGACGCTGGTCGGATGCGGTGCGCTCGGATCGACGATCGCTGAGTCGCTCGTTCGTGCAGGAGTCGGCTTTCTGCGAATTGCTGACCGTGATTTTGTAGAACTGTCCAACTTGCAGCGGCAGGTTCTTTTCGACGAGCAGGATGTCAAAGACCGCCTCCCGAAAGTGATTGCTGCTCAGAAAAAGCTGATGCGGATCAACAGCGATTGTGTCGTTGAACCACATGTCGCTGACGTGACTCACGCGAATGTGCTGGATTTGATTGCTGACGCTGATCTGATTCTCGATGGAACGGACAATTTTGAAACCCGGTTCCTTCTGAACGATGCTGCCGCTGAAAGAAACATTCCCTGGGTGCATGCGGGATGCGTGGGAAGTCACGGGCAGGTAATGAGTATTATTCCCGGGCAGACTCCTTGTCTGCGATGTTTGATGCCGGAGATCCCTGGGCCGGGGAGGAGCGAAACGTGTGACACAGCGGGTGTCATTGGACCCGCCATTCAAATTATGGCATCGTTGCAGGTCGTCGATGCGCTGAAGATTCTCACTGGTCAGCGTGAGTCGATTCGGCCTGTCATGACAATTGTTGATGTCTGGGAGTCAGCTTGGCGACAGATCAACCTTCAGGGATTGTTGGCTCAACAGAACTGTCCTTGCTGTCATCATGGTGAAAGACTGTGGCTCGAAGGGGCTGCAGGTTCACAGTCGACGATCCTCTGTGGACGCAATTCTGTTCAGATTTCTTCCGTCGTGCGTGAAAAACTGTTGCTTCCACAACTTGCTGCCAAGCTGGAACGCTCTGGGACGGTCAAGCAGAATCCGTTCCTGCTCGTCTTTCATCCTTCGGATTCCCCCTATGAGATCACCATCTTCGGTGACGGGCGTGCCATCATCAGCGGGACTGAGGATCTGCACGTTGCAAAAGGGCTATACTCAAGGTTTATCGGCCAGTAGAGTTCACCTGACGTGTTGTTGTTGTCGCCGGAGGAGTGGAGGCGCGCACGACGAGGAAAGAGGATTGAAAAACGATGGCGAAATCTGGCGAACAACAGAAACCAGAAGAGGAATTCTTTCCAACAACTGCTGCTCAGATACAAAGATGGCTCCCTTGGGTGCGACTCCTTCGGGGGTTTCGTATTGCGATCGATTTTCGCCGAATGGTAATTGCGCTTTTGGCGGTGTTTGCGTGGGGAGCGGTTGATTCCGCACTTCGTTTCGCCGACACGACTCGTCAGTCCATCAGTCCCGGCGTGCATTCTCCATCCTTATATTGGGCATATGTTCCCCCGCTCAGCTCTTTAAATCGTGACGAAGCTGACATGCGGGCGTTGGAAAATCTCACCGCTGTACAGCCTCCGAACCCGCTATCAGCACCCTACATGCTCTGGCCGATGACCCGGATTGTGATGGAGCCACGAGTTTCTGAGCCGCTGTACGAAGAGCCGGTACCCTGGCAGCAACGGTGCGTGTTCATCCTCGCGGGATTTGTGATCAGTGCGTTATTTGGGGGAGCAATCTGCAGGATGGCTGCCGTCGATTTCTCCGGTCACGGTGAAATTTCAATTCGGGAAGCATTGGGCTTTTCGCTGTCCCGAATCCCAGCCTATGTGGGAGCGCCATTGATCGCTGGATGTGGACTGGGAGGCCTCTGGCTCGCAAATTCGGTACTTGGATTCGTCGCGAGTGCCCCAGTTCTGGGAGAGTGGTTAGTTGCCCTATTCTGGTTCGTTGCGCTGTTTATTGGTCTGGGAATTACTCTGATTTTTATTGGAATCGTTCTTGGATGGCCGCTGATGATCGCTGGAATCAGTGCGGATGGCGGCGACGCGTTCGATGGTCTGGGGCGTTCCTATAGCTACTTGATGAATCGACCGCTCTACGCCTTTTTTCTTGTCGCATTCCTCGTTGTTTACGGATCAATTCTGCTGTTTGTTGTGGAAGGCATTTCGGATCTGACGATGGACTTCACGCAACGATCCGTCAGTACGGGCCATATTGATCTCAATTCAGACCTCCCCGCACAGAGTTCATTCCTGGATCGACTCACCGGAGGAATGTCCAAGGGGATGGATCAGGGGCGGGTTACCAATTTGATCTACACATTCTGGAGTCAGGTCTTTCACAAGATTCCAGCGGCGTTTGTGTTCTCCTACTTCTGGACGATGGTGACAATCAGCTACTTCCTGCTCCGTAAGCGAGAAGACGGAACACCGATGGACGAAGTCTGGATGCCGAAGCCTGCTGGGCCGCGAACATTACCTGTCGTGGGAATTCCAGCAGCGGAGTTGAGAGAGAAGAACGAGGCAGAGAATTCGAAATCGGTTCAGAACCCGGCATCCGAGGAGTCGACCCCGCCTCAAGGGGAGTGAACGTGAAGATGATTTGGTTGAAGCGAAGTGTTGCTTCGCTTCAACTGTTCATTGAATCAGTGCGCCGCCGCTTTGACGGTGATTGGCGTGTTCTTGAATGAGGGGCAATTGCTCAGGTTGTCCGTGCTTCCAATCGGAATCAGCACATTTGCCTCCGGGTAATACATCGCAGCACAACCGCGAGGAATGGAGTATTCCACGACAACAAAGCTGCGAGCGGTGCGGATTTCATCTGCGAAATAACTGGTGATGTCCACTTTTTGATGCGGCTTCAATCCACGTTCTGCGATGTCCTGTTTGTTCATCATGACAACGCGTCGCTCATAATGAAGCCCACGATATCGATCGTGAAGACCGTAAATCGTGGTGTTGAATTGATCGTGGCTTCGAACTGTGGTCATCGCCAACTGACCTTGGGGGAGTTCAAGGCGAGGGATCGGGTTGACGGTAAATGTCGCTTTGCCTGTCGGCGTGTTGTATTGATGTTCGCGAGTCGGATTGGGCAGGTAGAACCCACCCGGCTTTCGGAGATCGACATTGAAGTTCTCGAATCCCGGGAGAGTCCGCGCGACTCCATCTCGAATCAAGTCGTAGTCGTCTGCCCAGGCGAGCCAGTCGACTTTTGATTTGTTCCCCAACGCTGCGTGGGCGATCCGACAGAGAATCTCAACTTCACCTTTGAGTTGTGGGGAAGCAGGCGCGAATCGGCCACGTGACGACTGCACAATTCCCATACTGCTCTCCGTACTGGTGATCTGCACACGAGGGTCAGGCCCGATGATTCCGGGGCGTTCATCACGTTCTGTTCGTCCCAGGCAAGGGAGAATTAACCCCTGACGACCGATAACAAGGTCCGCTCGGTTGAGTTTGGTTCCGATGCGGACGGAAGTTCCAACTCGAGTCAGTGCTTCTGCGCTAAATCGGGTATCCGAAATTGCCATCAGGAAGTTTCCTCCCAGCGAGAGAAAGAATTTCACTTTCCCTTCATGCATTTTGAGGACTGCTTCCTGAGAATCGACCCCAAATTGACGCGGTGGGGAAAACTGGAACGCGTTCTCCAATCGATTGAGAAAAGCTTCTGTGGGACGTTCCCAGATTCCCATTGTTCTGTCCCCTTGCACGTTCGAATGACCTCGAACACAACAAGGGCCTGCACCTTTTTTACCAATCGTTCCACGCGCCATGAGGAGATTCATCATCTCCTGTACTGTTTGTGTCCCGTTGACATGTTGCGTCACCCCGAGACACCAGCAAAGAATGATTCGCTCATGAGTGCGAATCAATTCCGCTGCTTCTTCAATCTGCTCTCTGGGAATCCCCGAATTTTGAACAATGTCGTCCCAGTTCGCCTGCTCAGCATCCCGGATCACTTCCTCGAACCCCGTGGTATGGGTGTCGATGTAGCTCCAGTCAATCGCGGAACCCTTGTTCGCTTTGTCCGCTTCGACAAGATATTTCATGAATCCTTTGAAAAGGGCGAGATCGCCGTTGATTCGAACCTGCAGGAACAGGTCGGTCAGCTTGGTCGCAACCCCAAGCATTCCCAATGGTTCCTGAGGATTCATGAATGAGATCAGTCCCGCTTCTGGAAGTGGGTTGATAGTAATGATCTTTGCACCCGCCCGCTTTGACTGCTGAAGTGCAGACAATTGCCGCGGATGGTTGGTTCCAGGGTTCTGCCCGACCACCAGTACAAGCTCTGCATGTTTGAAGTCTTCGAGTTTGACGGTCCCTTTCCCGAAACCGAACGCTTTCGTCATTGCCGCCCCGCTCGATTCATGACACATGTTCGAGCAGTCAGGAAGATTGTTCGTTCCAAGTTCGCGAGCAAATAACTGCAGGGAAAATGCTGCCTCATTGACAGCCTTTCCGGATGTGTAGAAGACCGCATCATCTGGATGATCCAGATTCCGGAGTTCATCTCCAATCAGTTGAAAAGCGTCGCTCCATGAGATCGGTTGGTAATGCGTCGCGCCTTCCCGAAGGATGACGGGCTCAGTCAGTCGTCCTTGCTGTTCCAGCCAATAGTCCGACTGCCGTGACAGTTCTTCGACCGAGTATTTGGCGAAGAACTCGGAAGTAATTCGACGCAGGTCCGACTCATGGGCCGTTGCTTTGGCGCCATTTTCACAGAAATCGAACATCGACCGATGGTTATCCCCGTCGGGCCATGCACAGCCACCGCAATCAAAACCGTCTTTCTGATTGATCTGAAGCATCGGAAGCGTCCCGCGGAATAGTCCGGCTTCACCAATGCCATATGCAAAGCTGCTCATCACAGCGGGGAAGCCTGCTGCTTTGTGTTCCGGTTCCCGTTGCTTCAGCGGATGAGGATGGTCTGGCAATTCAATGTGGATACGCCCGTGCGAGGTGACAACAGGTGCTTCTACTCTCGCTGTGCTGAGACGAGGCTCGCGATGACCCTGGATTTCAGCTGTGTGGTTGTTGTGTGCAGCCATTTGGGGTAAGCAACCTGAAATGAGGGGAGAGTTGGACGGACGAATTGCCAATTGGGAATTCGAGTTACAGTTTGATGCGGTGTTCACCGCAGTACAGATTGAATCGATCGTCCCGCACGAATCCAATTAATGTCATACCACGATTTTTCGCGAGTTCGACAGCCAGGCTCGATGGAGCACCGACAGAGATCAACATCGGAATCGATGCTGCTGCTGCTTTTTGCACCAATTCAAAACTGACTCGCCCGCTGATGAGAAGAATTGAGTCTTTCATCGGAACCTTCTGCATGAGGAAGGCATTTCCGATCAGCTTGTCGAGGGCATTGTGGCGGCCAACATCCTCACGAACTGATTGCAAATCTCCGAGTGTGTTAAAGACTGCAGAAGCATGCAGCCCACCGGTTTTATCGAAGATCGCCTGTGACTTTCGGAGCTTGTTCGGAAGTTCACGTACCAAGTCGGAAGAGACAGGGGAAAATTCTTCGTACTCTGAGGGTGGAAGGCAGACGTTGACTGCGTTCAGCGATGATTTTCCACAGATGCCGCAACTGGAACTCATGAAGAAGTTTCGTTTCAGCTTCTTCGTGTCGACCTGCACAGTCTCTCGAAGGTGAACGCGAACAAGGTTTCCCTGGCGGCAGGGTTGGACAGCAAGTATGTCCCGATAGGTCTGCACAATTCCCTCGGTGAAGAGGAAACCCGCAGCAAGTTCGCGATCCGCTCCCGGCGTTCGCATCGTGACAGAGACAGATTTCTGTCGACGCACTCCCTCTTTAACGAAAGAAATTCGGATCTCCAGTGGTTCTTCAACCGCGAGAAGATCCGGTTCGGTAGACAGCTGACCGCCAGTCACACGCTGAATGACCACATCAGCGAGTGAGCGACGATCGGCTAGCAGTATTTCCGAAGGTGAGTTCATCCCGATGTCCTGCAGGCATGGCGACCGAAACGAGACATCGGATTGATCGAAGCCTCAGTAGGGGATGATATCAGCCGTGATTGCCTGAAATCGAGCAACTCATCGCATTTCTTTGAAGTCGAAGTCGGTCTTCAATTCGATTGGTTCTCTTCAATCTTCTTCTTCAACATCTCTTCCTGCGCTCGTAGTTCTGGCGTCATCATTTCCCCGAAGTCCTCCATCTCAAAGATGGGGCGAATATCGATCTCGGAATCGACCGACATCGGATTCGGGCACTTCTTGACCCATTCGACAGCTTCTTCAATCGATTTCACCTGCCAGATCCAGTACCCGGCGATCAGTTCTTTTGTTTCTGCAAATGGACCATCGGTGACGACTCGGTCTTTTCCAGAAAAAAGAATCCGTTTGGCTTTTGATGTTGGATGTAAGCCTTCGCCTGCCAGCATGATCCCTGCATTGACGAGTTCCTCGTTGTAATTGCCCATCGCTGTCAGCAGTTCTTCGCTGGGCATGCATCCTGCTTCCGACTCCGCAGTGGCTTTGACGATAACCATGACTTTCATTGAACGACCTCAGGTTTAAGGGAATCTGGTGTGTTGGATTGAGTTCGGAATGTCGCTGTACTCGCTGAGTAGTCGCAAAGTGCCTGGTGAGATCGACAGGAAAATTTGAATTTTCTTCTGCAGTTCCAGCGTGTGAAGCGATCTGCACACAGGGGGTGGGTCAGGAATGATGAAGCCTGTCATGAGGTCTGAAGGTGTTCATCGAAATGCCGCTGCAATAAGATATCAAACTAGACTATTTCCTTGTTCGATACAAAATGAAGGCTCTTAAAAATGCTACGTCGCACAGCGTTTCTTGTATTGCCATGCCTGATGCTCAACGCAACGGTATTTGCTGCGGACCCTAACGCCAAAGCCTATGCAACAGTGGAAGCAGCACAGGAAGATCCTGATTTCCTGCTTCAAGGTGAATATGTAGGCGATGGAAAAGGTGCTCAGGTCATCGCTCTCGGGAAAGGACAGTTCCGGGTTGTCGAATTCGCAGGTGGTCTCCCCGGTGCTGGGTGGGATGAATCTGAAAAGAAATCAGCAGAAGGAACCTGGGAAGATGTCTCAAAAAATCTCAGTGGATTGAAAAAGACGGAACGTCAAAGCCCAACGCTGGGACAGAAAGCCCCTGAAGGGGCTGTGGTCTTATTCGATGGAACTGAAGAATCCCTGAAAAAACACTGGCACGAAGGGGCGCGTATCACCGAAGACGGTCTCCTCATGCAGGGAGTCAACAGCAAGGACGTCTTCAATGACTTTACGCTGCACCTTGAGTTCCGCCTTCCATATATGCCCGAGTCACGAGGACAGGCTCGAGGCAACAGCGGACTCTATCTTCAGGGACGCTATGAAGTGCAGATGCTCGATTCATTTGGACTCAAAGGTGAAGACAATGAATGCGGTGGAATCTATCAGGCAGCAGCGCCTCGATTGAACATGTGCCTGCCTCCTTTGGCGTGGCAAACATACGATGTTGAATTCACAGCGGCAAAATTTGACGATGCTGGAAAGAAAATTTCTAATGCTCGCGCGACCGTGAAGCACAATGGAATTCTCATTCATGACAATCAAGAGATCCGCCAGGGAACACCAGGTGGACCACTTGGAAACGAGTCGAAAGAACATGGTCCAGTGTTCCTTCAAGACCATGGTGATCAGGTTCGTTATCGCAACATCTGGGCGGTGAGTAAGTAGTTCAATTGTCGAGTCGAGAGTGATCGTGAGTAACGATTGAAGTGAGTTCTTTCTTGCTCGTTGGTTACTTGGGATGATGAAGTGAAACCCGTTTTACCGCAGGATTTCCGCGGTGAAACGGGTTTTTGACTTGAATGGTATTCGCCGTTCCGGTTGAAGTCGGCACGATGTTGTTGCAACGTTTGGTTGATGACGTTCTTTGTTGAACAGTGCTTTGGCATCGACTCGTTGACTGAACTGAAGGCGACTTCATCGGGACGTTGATACGAGTCTGTTGCATCGTTTGTTTTGAAGTTGAAGTGAGCCTTCGATGCACTCATCGCGAATCAAAATGTGATCGATGACTGTCTCGAATCTGACAAGAAAATTAGTCCATGTCGTCGAATCGATAGAAATTTGGGTTGCATCTACTGACCTTTTTCGTACTATTTGCCGCAAGTCATTGCTGGTGCAACAACTCAACCCTTCGAATCAAATTGAATCTCGATCAGTTGAAAAAATGAGACCAGCGACGGTCCACCATGGTTGGTGGATTGGAATGGAATCGAAGTATGGAAGTCTCTGTCAGAATTGCCCGGTAGCATCGGACAGAACTCCATGGACAAGTGACTCTTGGTAAGGAGAGTTTCCCGTGGCGAAGAAAAAAGCAGCAACAGCAGCAGCTCCAAAGAAAAAAGCAGCAGCTCCTAAGAAGAAGGCAGCAGCAGCTCCAGCCGCTCCAAAGAAGAAGAAGGCAGCCGCTCCTAAGAAGAAGGCAGCCGCCGCTCCTAAGAAGAAGGCAACAAAGAAGAAGGCTTAATGCTTCTTCCCTTCTGCTCTAATGTTTCTAGCGGGCGAGTCGGATTTTCTCCGGCTCGCCCGTTTCTCTTTTGTAGAGCACAATTTCTGGTGCGTCATCATTTTGACAGGTGAGTCGAAATGAAGGCAATCACCCGCTCTGCCATCAAGTTGAAGTAGGGCCAACCGTGGCCTCCTTGAGATGTCGTGAGATCGCTTTCAAAGCGGATCCCCGATGATGACAACTTGCTGGCAAGACGTTCGCTACCGTGGTGCCAGCACGCATCGAGTGGATCGCTGACAAACAGCTGATGCTTCGGCCAATTCAATGGATGCAGATGCAATACAGCCGTTTCCTGTCGGGCAGCTTCAGCGTTCTCGAAGATCTCTTCGATTCCG
Organism: Planctomicrobium mucosum; assembly: GCF_051466335.1. NCBI lineage: Bacteria > Pseudomonadati > Planctomycetota > Planctomycetia > Planctomycetales > Planctomycetaceae > Planctomicrobium > Planctomicrobium mucosum. The sequence continues at coordinate 779,544 of NZ_CP195793.1, forward strand.
AACCCAGCTCCGTAAATCGAATCGAAGTCGATCGCGGGAGAGATTGCCGCAACGACTGGAAAGCGGAGTGCGTTCCGGTAGGCGATGTTTAAGACACCTTGCCCACCCATGCTCACGCCGAGTAATCCAATCCCGGGTAGGCTGACATTCCATTGCTCTGAGATCCAGTTGACGAGATCGGTCGTTACGTAGGTGGCGGGAGCCTGTTCTTGATCGAATGCAGGTGAGATCTTGTCTAGCCACCAGCATGGTCCACCATGAGGAGCAACAACCGCCAGCTGATGTCGTTCGAATTGTTCCGTAAACGTTTCATTCATGGTCAGTGTCTCTCCTGAGTATCCATGGAGATAGATACAGGCTTTCTCTGTGCTACCCGAGCTTGGAATGTAAACATCTGCCTGACGCCCGGAGATGAGCTGAGTTGTCCACATTGATGTTCACCAGAATTTGAGGATGTCGTACAGAAAGGGAGCGAACTGACACTGAGTGTCAGTTGCACAGGCTCGGTAGGGGTTGATAACAAAAAGTAGAGTCCGCCAATCACATTAGGGGGATTCAAGACTCATTGTCACAGCCAGATCGTGAGATTGAGAATTGATCTTCGATTCGGAAAGGGAATCCGGACGACTGAATGTCAACTGGTTTGATTTTCGTTCAGCATTGGTGTGTCGTATGGATGAATTAGGGAATGCATTCTAGAATCGAGCAGAGCACAACAGCAAAATACGACATATTCAGCCTGGAGAAAGTGATGAAGGGGAGCCAACTCGTTATTGACGCACTGAATGCTGGACTCACAATAGAACTGACAGCGATCAATCAGTACTTCGTTCAAGCGAAAATGTGTCAAAACTGGGGCCTGAATCGTCTGGCGAAGCATCACTATGCTGAGTCAATCGACGAAATGAAACACGCGGAGATGCTGGTCGACCGAATTCTGTTTCTCGACGGGATTCCAGAAATCGCTCGCTACGACGTGATCCGTGTTGGCGAGACAGTCCAGGAGCAGCTTGAAAACGCACTGGCACTCGAGACCAATGCGAGCAAGGTCTACAACGAAGGTGCTGACATTGCTCGACAAGAGAAAGATGCAGCCAGCCGCGAAATCATGGAACAGATCATCCGAGAATCTGAAGACAGCATTGACTGGCTAGAAGCACAACTCGATCTGATCAACAAGATCGGAATCCAGAATTACATGCTTTCTCAGATTGGAACAGATGCAGATGCACCGAGTGGTCACGGTCACTAGACCGCCTTGTAGGTGAGATTGGCTTTTGAAGGCGGCAGACGATCGGCTCGGTCGCTCTTCTGTCAGCCCCGTCGTCGAGGCGTGGCCTTTGTTGCAAAGACTGGTCACTTTTCAGTAGAGCCATAGAAAAAGGGGAGGACGATCTGATTCGTCCTCCCCTTTTTTGATTCCCGGCAGGTGATTACTCGATGTCGGTCGTTGTCGAGACAGACTCGAATGGTGTTCGATGTGGCATTGCGCCCAGTTGTCGGCGTTCGTCAATGAAAGCCTGAATTCTCCGACGGCAACCCATGCACCCCCCACCAGCACCGCAAGCTTCACGAACTTCGCGGACGTGGGTGGCTCCGAGCAGGGTCACACAGTTTTCAACAGTCGATTCCGTGACGCGGAAGCAGCGACACAGAATTGGGTCAGCTTTGAGAAGCGGCGTGGACATAGTGCGGGGAAAATGTCGGAGGGTGTTCAGGTAGACACATGCACTTGAGACTCAATCTCACTTAGTACAAGCGTAATCGACCGGATTGGGCGATGTCAATCAGTAGATTCCGAGTATTCCTGCCTTTTGGATCAACACCTGGCGTTTTGTTGCATTTGTTTATAAGTCTCGTGAAAGAAGTTGCTTACGATGAATATGCACATATTGCGGCACCTGCCCGCTACTTGACAAATGGATACTCCGCAGATAAAAAGCTATTCCAAAGCATTGCAGCGACACGATTTAAGAATGTCACCTGTCAATCTTACGGTTCGGCAAATCGAGCCTGTTCGGGAAGTGTTGAGCTAGAGTTCATGCGCATAGTCGTCGATCCAACAGTTCAATCCGCGAAAGAAGCCGAGTAATGGCCAAGAAAAAGACCACACGTGTCGTCCGAACCGCTGCTCGTGCTGAGCGGAAGTCTGTGCCAGCGACGCCCCCTAAGGTTGTCACCCGGAAAAAGCCAGCGGCGAACCCCGTGGATAAGATCAAGTCGATCGACCGACAGTTGCTGACATTGCTCAACCAGCGAATCAAACTGACGATTGAACAGTTTCAGGCCGCTTCGAATCGGCATGATATTTGGTTCGATCCTGCGATCGAAGCAGATCTTTGGCGAGAACTCGATCAAATCAATGAGGGGCCCCTCTCTCGTGATATTATGCGAGGGATCTTTCGTGAGATGCTGAGCGCGGCTCGCATCCATGTCAAAACGATTCGTGTAGCGTATCTGGGGCCGCAGTTCAGTTTCACTCATCTGGCTGCTATGGAACGATTTGGCCAAACGGCGGATCTGGTTCCAGTCAGTTCAATCGCAGCTGTTTTCGAAGAGGTCAATAAGGGACATGCTGAGTTCGGTGTGGTCCCGATCGAGAACAGCACAGACGGCCGTATTGTTGATACGCTGGATATGTTTACTCGACTTCCTCTTCGGATTTGCGGGGAGGTGCAGATTGCCGTCCATCACAATCTGTTGTCGCGATCTCCTCGCAGCGAAATCACTGAGATTTACAGCAAGCCCCAAGCCTTGTCGCAGTGTCGTGAATGGCTTGCCCGTAACATGCCGCAGGCGAAAATCTATGACGTCACCAGTACATCTACAGCTGCGAAGCTTGCGGAGACGAAGCCTGGCGTTGGCGCCATTGCGAGTCGTGAGGCAGCTGTTCAGTACAATTTGAATATCATTGCCGAGAACATCGAAGATAACGCTCACAATATTACCCGGTTCGCGATTATCGGAGACCACGAGACGAAACCGACTGGAAGCGATCGAACCGCTCTACTTTTGCAGATTCCGCATACGCCCGGGTCGTTGTCTGATGCACTCACTGCGTTCAAGAACAACAAAGTCAATCTGACTTGGATTGAGTCCTTCCCGTTGCGAGGACCGGAAAGCGGATATCTGTTCTTCCTCGACTTTGAAGGGCACACAAATGAGGCTCGCGTGAAGAAGGCGATGCAGGTGCTCGAGAAGAAAGCCGTGCGAATGGAAATCCTCGGGTCCTATCCTCGTAGCGAACCGCTGGTTTAGTCCTGCGTTCTGAATCACGATTCACGCTGCCTTGGCCTCGCACATTGATTGGAGGCCTTCGGCGTGGTTGTGGTGCTTCCCTCGTAGGTTGTTCGCGCGTGGAAGCGATCTCGCGAGAGGCGAACTAGGTGAGACGTCCGAACAGCTCGTTTGCGAGATCGATGACCGAGCCTTTGTGGACGAAGATCAAGTACGTCAATTTACCATCCGCTGATCGCCACTGAAGAATTGGGCGTTGACGCTGCACAACGGGGAATCCGGCGTCTGGCATACCGGTAAAGTTCTGAGTCGGCTGGACTGTTACGATTCCGCCCCATTCTCTCAGGCCGAACTGAAAGACAGCTGCATCCTGAGCCCGGCCTCCGCCAAGATCGACACCACGCGCAGGGGAGAGGTTTAATAAAGCCAACTCATCCTGATAATTTCCGAGATCAAAACTGCCGTCGAACTCGTCCAGGTGCGTCCAGTCTTCCTCTCCGGACTTCAGGAAACGTTTCACCAGAATCTGGGTTGGGCCAGTGAATTCCTGCGAAACGTCGTACTCTGGCCGCATGAAGGAGAGTCCGCAAATCAGGCCGACCATCGCGACCAGACTTGAAGCCCCAATCCAAACTCGCGTTCTGCTGCGAGTGTGTTGTGCTGGCTTTTGTGGTGATGTGTCTGGGAGGGCGTCTTTAGTAGAAAATTCCGCCGCGATCGCGTCAAGAATCTTGTCTTCGAGTTGCGGAGGAACAGGCGACGACATCAGCGAAGAGAACATGCGACGGTCGAAGTGCTGCCACTCTTCGGCTTTCCTCTGGCATTCTGGGCAGCGATCAAGATGTTCGTTCAGATCTTGAAGGATCTGAATATCGCTGGGAGCGGAGGGGGTCGGAACTGCAGGCCCGTCATGCAGGCAATCGAGGTACAGACGGGCGGTCCGGCAGTCCATGCTTTCCTCGATGAGGTCAAAAAGATTTCGGTGATGTGACTGGCTGATCAGTTTCGGACAGTCGTGAACGAAGATTCTCTTTTCCGCGGGCGAGTCGACTCATGACCGTACCCAGCGGGATTTCCAGAATGTCCGCGATTTCTTTGTAACTCAAATTGTCAAAGTAATAGAGCAGAACTGGAGTTCGAAACGTTTCAGGAAGTTCCTGCAGAGCTGCCTGGAGAGCTTCCTCGTCATAATCTTCGGTCCAGCCATTCTCCGACCTGACGTGCCAATTCTCTTCGTCGAATTGGACGTCGTTCTGTTTGACTTTTTGTTTTGATTTCAGAAAGCAGTTTCGAACGATCGTGAATAGCCAAGGCAATGGTCGGCTATTGTCTCGAAGCTGATCCAGTTTCCGACAAACAAGCAGAAATGTTTGCTGCGTCAGATCTTCTGCATCAGTCCGGGATCCGGAGATTCGGTATGCGAACCGATACACGACTTCGTAGTGGTCGTGTATGAGCTTCTTAACGAATTCACGGTCGATCGTTTGATCCATCAGTTTGCTCTCAGAATATTGATCTGACCAAACTCAATTTTATTCCCAGAAAACAACTCGTTTCACCCAGAAATTCGATCGTGACTCAATAATCTTGTCTGAAATCGTGCTCTGGTTGCTGTGATTGACGAAATATTCGAACGAGGTATCCACTGGTCGTCATTTGGTCTCTGCATCCCGAACCGGGAGACAGACCCAAGTCGATTTCATAAATTCGAGTTGATTGAGCGCTTCACGAGCGGCTCGAACCGCGCCTTCTGAGGTCGGATGCGTCATAAAGACAAGCGGGACAATGGAGTAACCGCCGTCTTTTGCTGGCTCGGTCGATGCTTTTTGGATCACCGAGGCGAGGCTGATCCCGTTTCTTCCCAGGATTTCAGCAATTTGCGCGATGACGCGTGGTTTGTCTTCCACGTGAAAACGCATGTAGTACCGACGTTGAATCTCTGCTTCTTTTTGTAACGGAAACGTTTCGTTCTTGTTCCAGAGATTAAGTTGACGGAAGTTAATCGCCGCCCGGCCAACAGCAATGTCGACGAGGTCAGCCACAACTGCGGACGCGGTCGCCATTTGTCCAGCACCCATTGCGGAGAACCAAGCTTTACCGACAGCATCACCGGTCAGTTCAATCATGTTGTAAGGACCGCTCACTTGGGCGAGTGGTTCTTCGTGTCGAATCAGCGTTGGTTGCGTGTGGATTTCAAGGTGACCGGAAATCAGCTTGGCCGTTGCCAGCAATTTCACGGCGTATCCCAGTTCGTCCGCGAACTGAAGGTCCATCAGGCTCAATTCGTCGATTCCCTGAACCGGAAATTCATCTGGGGTCACACGTCGACCGAACGCGAGCTGTGTCAGAATTCCCAGCTTCTGGGCAGCATCCGTTCCTTTGACGTCCATTGTCGGATCAGCTTCAGCGAAACCGAGTCGCTGTGCTTCTGCAACCGCGTCTTCGTAGGAGGTGTTTTCGCGGAACATCTGTGTCAGGATGAAGTTACTGGTCCCGTTGACGATGGCAGCCAGAGATGTGATCTGGTTTCCGGTCATGGCCTGACCGATCGCTGCAATAATCGGGCAGCCCCCAGCGACGGCCGCTTCGAACGAGATGGATCGCCCCATTTTCTGAGCGAGAGCAAACAGTTCGTGCCCGTGTGTGCAGAGCAGAGCTTTGTTTGCAGTGACGACGTCTTTGCCAGCTTCGAGAGCAGCGACCATCAGCTCGCGAGCAGGGGAAATTCCGCCAATGAGTTCCACAACAACATCGATGTCGTCCGCTGTGGCGACGGACATCGCGTCGGCAGTCAGTTCCACTCCGGGGACTGTGATCGTACGTGTCAGGTTGGGGTTGCGAGTTGCAATCCGACGAATTTCAATCGGTCTTCCGGCGCGTTCCTGTGTGCGGGCTACATGCTCCACCAAAATCTTCGCTACGCCGCTGCCAACGGTGCCCAAGCCGATGAGACCGATTCGTAATGGTGCCTTCATACCGTGATACTGCTCTCGTTGGAGTCGTTCGGACTCACAAATTCAATCGAACTGAATGACCGCAAGGTTTGCCATCGTGTCTGAACAGGGGGCCACTCTTGTGGGGCTTCGATCTTACGAAGTCAGAGGGTCGAAGGCTTCCCCGCCACAAAAATTCTAGAGAGTTGTCAGCGATCTTACCTCATCGAAAGGGAGAGGAAACCAATTGAACGGGATTTACCTGTCGGTGATTTTCAGGAACTTTGAACCGGGAGATTCGGTTATCCAATCGCTAGTTGTGCGGTTTTAATCAAGTTGCGAGTTCGAATCCATCAGCGTTGCTGGATTTTGAGTGAGCAATGAGAGCGGCTTTTTTGCCATTCGATGACTGTTCGTAACAGTCGGTAACAGAAGAGTTTTTGTTGTCTTTCCGAGTGCAGGTGCTACGAGAAATCGCAGCATTGCGAGTGGACATTTCACCTCTATAATGGGGTGAGTAGAAACTAAAAGACAATGATCGATCGTCAACGAGCCTCGCACATGGATGTTCACAGCACAAAAATTGGTGCTGTTACCTATCTGAATAGTAAACCACTCGTCGAAGGGCTTGCTCAGTTCTGCACTGACGCAGAGATCGTGATGGATTACCCCAGTCACCTGGCAGTGGGACTGAAAGAGGGGACATTGGATGTCGCCCTGATTCCCTCGGTCGAAGCGTTCTCTGATTCCGATTACGAAATCGTTTCTGATGCCTGCGTCGCGACTCGCGGGCAGGTGTTCAGTGTCAAACTTTACTTTCGCACACCGCCGGGAGAAGTTCGGACACTTGCATTGGATGCCGGGTCACGGACAAGCGCTGCACTCTCCCGGATCATGCTGGAAGAGCGATTTGGCGTTTCACCGGAGATTCAAACTCTTCCTCTCGGCGATTCTATTGAGAACACGACCGCAGACGCTGTGCTCCTGATTGGTGATCGGGCAATGCGTCCGCAGCCAGGTCACTTTCACACTCAATGGGACCTCGGTGAAGAGTGGGTGAATTGGACCGGTTTGCCATTCGTCTTTGCGATGTGGGTCTCTCGAAAAAATGCTCATCTTGGTGAAATCCCTCATCGATTGAATGAAGCCCGTGATTTGGGCTTATACAATCTCAAGTCGGTAGCGGCCCGAGGCGCGGCAGATCTGCAGCTTCCATTGGATATGGTTGAAAACTACTTCACCAAGAATCTGCATTTTGTGCTCGGTCCCCGAGAACGGATGGGCCTCAGGCTGTTTCATGAATTGGCTGCCGCTCACGGGCTTGCGAATTCGGCTCCACTCTCATTTCGCGCAGATGATGAGCCCGCACTTCAGGGGTGCGAACTGTTCGCGAACTGCGTCGAGTCCGTCTGACGATTTGATCGAAATCGGAGAGAGCAGTTAAGAAACCGATCGCTAAAACGAAAAGCTGTTGGGCGTTGATTGCAACATCTCCCAACAGCTTTAATTTTTTGATCAGCGTGAATCAGTTACCAGTAGACGCGGAGACCAATTGTTCCGCCGTTGGCGATCAGCGATCCATCGTTCTTGATCTTGTAAGTCGAATCCCCGGTGATATTTTTGGAGATTCCTTTGACCTGATTTGGACCAAGAGCGATTCCATTCAGGAAGAGGACTTCGTACCCAATCAGCAAGTCGATGTAGTCGGTAATTCCAACTGTGGCTTTCAGTCCCAAATTCCCGGCAAAGGCGGCACTGGCATCGTTTCCACTGAAATAGCGTTGGTACACTGAGTCGTTGATTCCGGTACCCGCGACGGTTTCTCTGACTTGCGCCTTGATGTCGTTACGGTAGATCCCAGCCTTTCCAATCCCTTCCAGGTTGAACCAATCTCCATCGAAGAATCGGTAGGCGAAGAGGAATTGGGCTCCGTTTAAGCTGTTACGGGCGTTTCCGTTCAACTGGTAATTGATCGTCGAATTCGCTGTCGGATCTGTGGGAGCGAGAAATCCGCCAGAACCGGAGAGAAGTTGGGCACCTGTTGCGGTAATTGCAGCATGAGAGAGGCCGCCGTCTTCGCCGCTGACAGGATCAGCAGGATCTAAAGCAGCGTCGAAATCTCCGCTTAGACTCATGACATTTTTGTCGCTGAGTTCGATGTTTCTAAAACCAATTGCCACTCTCCAAGGGCGAGCATACTGGCTGGTTCCGACATTGAATTCGAAATCACGATAGTTCGTTCGTGTTTCAGTCGCATAGCGGGCGTTTTTGAGATATTCCCGCTCCCAGTGTTCGTTGGCTCCGGGGATGAAGCTATTCGCTGCTTCGTTCAAAAAGCTGACCTTCGTGAACTGAATTTCACTTGGGTCAAAACCGGCAGCGCCTTGGTCGAAAAACAGGTCCGATCCGAAAGAGCCAGAGGAGCTCGATTCCCACGGACTGACTTGAGTGAAAATCGCTTCGACTTGGACACGAGCGTTGACCCAGGCACCGCCGAGTCGATAGCCGGGCTCGAAGCTGAAGCTTCCATCGGAATTCTTGACTGAATCTGCACCGTTAATGACGGTCGTCGCGCCGCTGTTATTCCTCGTGAAGCCGACAGCGTCTGCCTCGATGAAAAATTGCGCCTGCGCGATTGATGCGCAGCACCATGAGGTGATGACGGCGAAAGCCAGAGCGAAATTGGATTGAAGGCGCATCCTGTTTCCTTTTCCAACCAACAGCACGTTATCCGGATCGTCTCCGGCCTTCGTCCACGAGAAATCGCAGAAAGTCCGGTTGCGTTCCATGAGCGTGACCGGATCGAAGCCTTGATTTAATCGGTTCGGGCTGTTTGAAAGTTGGGGAAATGCCGCAAATGATGATTGTCCGGTGGCAACTGTTGTGTCTGTGGTTCCGGTTGTTGAAGGTGAGGTGGATGGGGTGTTTAAGTTGGTTTTGAGTGAATGGGTGATGTTTGACGGCAATTTGATCGTGAAATCGCCCTGTTGGTGGTCCTCACGATCACCGAGATTGATCTGAATCAGTTGGCCGAAGCAGATTGAATTTTCAGGAACGCGAACTTGGATCGGTTGGTTCAGCAAGGAGATTACTGATGTACGGCTGATGGCGGTCGTGATGGTTCTGTGATAAAAAACAGCCTGAATCTTCCCTGAGAGAAACGACTAAATCGGTGAGATGAACCGATCAGGCAAGACTTGTTGGTCTTTGAGTGTAAGGAATTAGTACAAATGAGCGATGCAATTCTCGCAGTCCACGGTCGTCAAATTCTGGACAGCCGCGGAAATCCAACTGTGGAAGTCGACGTGGAACTCGAGAGCGGCGCTGTTGGCCGTGCAGCGGTTCCAAGCGGGGCAAGCACTGGTGCCCACGAAGCCTGTGAACTGCGTGACGGCGATAAGGCAAATTATCTCGGCAAGAGCGTTTTGAACGCTGTTGCTAACGTCAACGACGAAATTGATGCACTCCTGTGTGGACAGGACGCTTTCGATCAGACAGCGATCGACTACTCGATGATCGAAGCTGACGGGACACCGAACAAATCCCGTCTCGGTGCAAATGCAATTCTTGCATGCTCAATGGCTGTCGCACGCGCTGCTGCTGCATCAAGCGGCCTGCCACTCTACCGATACCTGGGTGGTGTGGGAGCATACCGCCTGCCAGCACCGATGATGAACATCATCAACGGTGGAGCTCACGCAAACAACGGCATCGACCTGCAAGAGTTCATGGTCATGCCTTTGGGCTTCGACAAGTTCTCGGAAGCTCTCCGCTGCGGAGCGGAAGTGTTTCATGCGTTGAAGAAGGTTCTCCACGACAAGGGAATGAGCACCGCTGTCGGTGACGAAGGTGGATTCGCTCCAGATATCAAGAACAGCGAAGAAGCCATCCAGATCATCCTCACCGCGATCGAAAAAGCTGGCTACACACCAGGTGAGCAAGTTCAGATCGCTTTGGACTGTGCTTCCACAGAGCTCTACGATCCAAAATCGAAGATCTACACTGTCGAAGGAAACAAATTCGACGCGGCTGGAATGGTTGATCTCCTCGCTGGCTGGTGCGAGAAGTACCCAATCTGCTCAATCGAAGACGGATTCTCTGAAGACGACTGGGATGGCTGGAAGCTGTTCACAGATCGCCTCGGTAACGACATCCAGATCGTCGGTGACGATCTGTTCGTGACCAACAGCGAGCGTCTGGCTGAAGGGATCGAGCGAGGTGTTGCGAACAGTATTCTCGTGAAGGTGAACCAGATCGGTTCTCTCACAGAAACCATTCAGGCTGTCGACCTCGCTTACAAGAACGGTTACACCGCAGTGATGAGCCATCGTTCTGGCGAAACCGAAGACACAACAATTGCCGACTTGGCGGTTGCTCTCGGAACCGGTCAGATCAAGACTGGATCAGCCAGCCGAACCGACCGTATCTGTAAGTACAACCAGCTCCTGCGTATCGAAGAGCTTCTCGGCGATGCAGCGATTTTCGGCGGTACAATCTAGTTGATGAATCAAGACGAGAGCGAATCGAAGTGGGTCCTCCGTTAGAACGACGAATTTGTTGTTTGCGGAACGACAATCTTCGGAGAGCTGCTCTCGTTTGATTGATGCGATGATTTGTGAAAAATGAGATGCGAGGTGCTGTGAAGCGCCTCGCATTTTTTGTTGCCATGAGGGGAATTGGATGAGCAGCTTTGAGTCACAGTTGTTTGAGTTGGCGAGGCATGTGGTCGGGGGACTCGAACGTCGTCAGCTTCGACTGGTGCTCACTGAGAGTTGCACCGGGGGTGTGCTGTCGATGGCAATGACAGATGTCCCTGGAATTTCGGATTTCTATTGTGGATCCGCAGTGACTTACCGCAATGAAACGAAAGCCGAGTGGCTGGGCGTCTCTCGAAGCGATCTCGCGGACCCTCTGATTGGAGCAGTCAGTGCTCAAGTCGCAGAGCAAATGTGTTTGGGAGCCTTGGCGAAGACTCCTGAAGCGGGTATCGCAGCAAGTGTGACGGGACATCTCGGCCCGAACTCCCCGGAAGGATGGGATGGGGTATTCTTTGTGGGCATCGCGTTTCGACAAGATGATCGCAGGAGAGTCGTGAAATGCCAGGTCACTGACAGTGAAGCTCCAACAGCGACTCTTCGTCGAACTCGACAGCGAGAGGCGGGAGTCAGAGTGCTCCAGCTGCTCTTGGAAGAATTGTCCGCTCCCTCGGCAGACATGTGAGCTCTAGACCCTACGGTCCTTTGCTCCGCTCGATCGTTTCCTCTGCGATTGATTCCCAGTCAACTTGATTAAGCAGCGTTTGCATCATGTCCAGCAAAACCGGCTCGTTGACTGACTGGTTGGCAATCTTCAGCATCTCCTGTTTCATTTTGTGGCCGAGCAATCGTCTTGCTGCCACGCCGATCTCCTGAGTGCCGTCCTGAACCGCCGGAAGCTTTTTCGCCTCGGCAATTTGTTCTGAAGCCTCCGCTGCCCAGACTTGATATCTGGAAGGCTCCTCAAGGAGCCATTCCGCGACCACAATCGTCGGTTCTTCGCCCTTATACGGTTCCTTCAGCATCCCGATACTTCGACCAGCAGTTCGGTGTGTCTGACCTGGAACTGATCCGTGGACTTCTGAGTAAAACAATCCACCCGATGTCTTGTGGCGGGCTGTTTCGCCAAGCACATTCACTCCGATCGGCCCTTGGAAATAGTGCGCGATCGATTCTTTGACTTTCTGGTCTTGAGAGACGAGCCACATCACCAGAAAGAACGCCATCATCGCGGTGACAAAGTCAGCGTAGGCAACCTTCCATGCTCCACCTCCTTTGCCAGCCATGTTTCATCCTTGAGAAAATGCGGGTCCACGAACGACCGAGGGCGGTCTGATTAGAAGCGAGAAAATAGCACTTGTGCCGCAATCGACCTACCCCAAAAAAAGCGGGGTGAGCGAGGAGAAGAGGGCGATGCCTCAGCGAGGCGGTGTCGTGAACACAGGCTCAATCGCGGTTCACTCAGAGGTTTGACCCTCTGTTGCCGTGTCCGGGAGAAAGATCTTTTCTGGAAGGGGAGCAACTGCTGGAGCGTTCACAGAGACCGTTTTCCGGATCGGAACCTTCTCGCCGCTGTCTCGAAACGCCCCGGATTCCAGGAACCGTACCGTGGCAGCTATGACATCTTTATTCCACATCATCGATGAATGCAGGCAGGGAATCTCGATGGAATCGCTGGCTCCTGCCAGACGACTCGATTCCAACGAGACAGTTCCATCATCTTCACCGGGGATGAGTGGGTTCCACCCGTCCGGGTTTCCACGAATCCCTGACACGGTTCCGAACTCAAAATCCGGCACCGGTAGTTTCGAGATAAAGCCAGTCGCGTCCTCAACAAGTTGTTGCCCAGCGGGCCCGAAACCGAATTGAAAGAGCCAGTTATCCTTCATCAGGTTTGCCATTTTTGCGCCGTGATTGGGAACTCCCATCATCACGAGTCGACGAAAACGCGGGTCGCGGTTTGCTCCTGCTTCCTGCAAATAAGTTCGAACAAGCAGTCCTCCCATGCTATGGACGACGAGATCAATTTGTTCGACTCCATTCAGCGACGAGATCGTTTCTTTGAAGTAGTGGGCGCACTGAGAGAGGGAAACCCGAGTGCTGGGATAGTCGAATCCCACGACCAGATGCCCTTGTGCAACGAGTTTCGTTTTGAGTGTTTCGAAGGATTTGGAAGAGCGGATGATCCCGTGGATCACGATGACGACTCGACCCGACATCGGAGCAAGTTGCTGATCGGTTTTAATCTTTTCGAGTGCCGCTTCGCATTCTGGGCGAGTTCCCCATGCCTGCCGAATATCGTTTCCATCGATCAACCGGTAGTGGTCGGTCAGGACGTTGTGCTGAATTCTGTATCCACGAAAGAAGTGGACATCGCCCCAAAATTGTCGTCCCCCCAGAGTAGGAGTTTCGATGTTGAAGTGAGGAATACTGAACGCCACGTCTGCCTGCCCTTCTTTTGCCGAGGCTGGTTGCGACGGATCTGAATATCCACGGGCGACTTGATACTGCAGGATCAGCAGCGCCATTCCAATGAGAACATGCCTGCCACGCATCGACTTCTCCCCTTTGGCTACATGAATGCGAGCTGATTCTAATCTCGCCGAAGACCACCGGGGATGTCAATTTGAAAAGTACAAAAGAGAAGCCCCCGGTCAGAACCGGGGGCTTTGTTCAATAAATTGACTCGAACACCTCAATCAGGCTGCAGCGGATTCATCCCGAGCGAACAGGCTCACCTCACCGCGAACAACTTCCGGGGTGATCAGATAATGACGACCCTTCTCCTGATCAGGGAGTTCGAACATGATGTCGAACATCACAGCTTCGATCACACTTCGTAGACCACGGGCACCTGTGTCTTTCGCACGTGCGATCTTGGCGATTTCGCGAAGGGCTTGTGGCTGGAACTCCAGACCGGCTCCTTCGACCTCGAACAGCTTGGTGTATTGCTGCACCAGAGAGTTCTTCGGTTCCGTGAGAACGTGCATCAACTCGTCTTCGTTGAGAGTCTGCAGCGTGCTCAGAACAGGAAGTCGCCCAAGCAACTCAGGAATCAAGCCGAATTCGAGAATGTCTTCCACGTTCACATGACGCAGGAGTTCTCGACGTTGCTCTTCTTCATTCCTCGCATCCTGTCCGAATCCGATCATCTTACGACCGAGTCGTTTTGCAACGATGTTCTCAAGTCCGACGAACGTTCCTCCACAGATGAAGAGGATGTTTGATGTATCGACCTGGATGTATTGCTGCTCTGGGTGCTTTCGACCACCTTGAGGGGGAACGTTCGAAACCGTTCCTTCCAGCATCTTCAGCAGCGATTGCTGAACGCCTTCACCGGAAACATCCCGAGTGATGGAGACGTTCTGGCTTGTCTTCCCGATCTTGTCGATCTCGTCGATGAAGATGATTCCGCGTTGAGCAGATTCAATTTCGAAATCGGCGGAGTGCAGCAGCTTCAGCAGCAGGTTCTCAACGTCTTCACCGACGTAACCCGCTTCTGTCAGTGTTGTCGCGTCGCCGATCGCAAATGGAACTTGCAGGAACTTGGCAATCGTACGAGCCAACAGGGTCTTTCCGGAGCCAGTCGGCCCGATGAAAAGAATGTTTGATTTCTCGATTTCGACTTCGTTGTCAGCGTCCTGCGAAAGCATCAGTCGCTTGTAATGGTTGTGGACAGCCACGGCCATTGTTTTCTTGGCGTGGTTCTGGCCAATAATGAAGTTGTTCAGATGGGCGACGATCTCGCGAGGAGTCGGAACCTTCTGGAACAGCTTTTTGCTTTCGCCACGACGGCGTCGATCCTGATCCAGAATTGATTGGCACAGGTCGATGCATTCGCCGCAGATATACACATCACTGGGACCTTCTACGAGCGGACCGACATCTCGGTAGCTTTTGCCGCAGAATGAACAGTTTGCGTTTTTCTTCCCAGTGCCTTTGCGGCCCGAGGTGAATTCTTTGGAGGTCATTTCGAACCCTTCAACGCTGACGTACGAGATCGTGCTCGAACGAGTACTGGCACCGCGGCCCCCTCCATGTTTCGGCAACGGAAAATTAACTCTGAGATCGTCATCATGAACGAATACAACAAGTCTCTACCACTTTCGTTCTTAGCCCGAAATGCCAGCTGAAGATGCCGTGTGTTTTGCTAAGACCCCACGACTTGATAAGCATCGCTGAGTAACATTCTGATCAGCGGGCTTCCGTTCATTCTTCACTCAGGAACAAGTCATTCGAACCAGCAATTTTGGCCTGTTTCGACTTACCGTCCACTTCGATCTGAAATCTGACCCTTGATGGATCGGAATTCTTGATCGGAGAGGACACCTTGGCGATTCAATTCTTCCATTTGCTGAAGGATTTCTTTGCTCCCGTCGGCACTACCATCACCATCGCGATACCAAACGCGAATCCATCGAATGATGATGAGCATGATCACGATCGCAAGTCCCAGGCCAATCAAGTAAAATGTTGTGGACCCCAGAGAATTCTCTACCGGAACGATGTTCTGTCTTGCCATTGCTTTGCTCGCTAAGTCTGGATACCGGCATTATCTGCTGGAAGTTCACTGAGAACAAGATCGGTCATTCAAAATCCGGCAATATCGGCCTCTTGCCCAGCGCTGACGCCTCGTCGAGGAATGCAGTTTTTTCAAGCAGCATTTACTAATTCACAATCAATCGATGGTCACCCGATGATCGGCCGATTCTGCTGCTCTTTACCGCAATTTACCCGTCGAAATTATTGCGGATCGCCTGTTGATAAAAACGGACTTTGATGCTCTTCCTCTTTCACGTCGCTGTTTGAAGCAGGCGCTCGCAATTGATGCAGTACAACGCCCGATTCTGCCGATGGCAATCAGACCGCATGAGCTAGGTCAGTACTTAAAGCGTCGTCGGGGCGCGATACATTGACTTGGTGCAATGTCGGCGAATTGAAATGAATCTTGAGAATTGAATTAGGAATTTAATTCCTAGATTAGGGACGTATAGTAATGTCGATGTCAGTCAGCGATGTAGCTCTCAGAACGCCGGTCACCGCAACACCGGAGCAATTAATCTGTGAAGTCGAGAGATTGTTGATCGATAGTCTGGCCAGCGAAGTCTACGTCATCGACCAAGCAGAGAATCTGCTCGGCATCGTCAGTGACGATGCCTTTCTTCAATACCATATGCTGGGCGGAGATGGACAAGGCCGAATCGCGACGCTCATGTCTCCGGTCGCTCACTCGCTTCCTTTAAATGCGAGTCTGGAAGATGCTGCAAGGCTGCTGCGGGATCCCTTGAGTTCAAGTATCCCCATCCTTCATGAGCAGCGTCTGATTGGCCAAATCTGCCGATCCAATCTCCTTCGAATTATCCTGGATCATGGTTACGAGTTGGCTGAAGCTCCATTAACCGCAGACGTGCATCACATCCCACATCCCAAACTCAATTATGGGGTTCCGCCCGCTCAACGGACAGCACGATTAATTTCTAAGCTCTCATTCCAATGAGTGAGATGAGGTTTTTCGGCGATTCTATAGAGGGGATCTGAATTTCAAACCGATAAAAACCTTGAGACCAGACTAACAGGAACAGAGAAGATCGATTCGCAACGGCGTGCTCAGGTGAATTCTCTTAGGTGATATGAATCAATCTTGAAAGCCCGGGGGGGCTTTGCAGGGAGCAAGGACGCTTCAGATGATTAAATACTCTTTATTGGTCGCTCCGTTGCTGATGATTTCTGTCAGCGGGTGTGCAACTCCCAGAATGATGGGATCGACTTCCGCCCAGGAGCAGCGTGCAGCACGCAACAATCGGTTGCTCAGCGTCGCTGAGGAATATGAAGCGCAGGGGAATCCCGAGGCTGCGATGCGAGTGTATGAGCACGTGCTCGCCCAGAACCCAAATTTTGTCGAAGCGGAACAGCGACGGGATCTGCTTGCTTCGCAGGGAGTGAAAGCCTCTCCAAAACGAGGTCATGAGCAGACGTCCCCCCAAAACGCGGCGGCCAGTCAGCAACTCTATGCGTCTAAGAGCAAGGTGAAATCACAGTCTCAGAATACAGAGCCGAGCTCGGCGACCGAGATTCATCGGAAGAATGCCGAGCTACTTGCGATGATCGCAGCCCAGAAGTCTGAAAAGACTCCTGTTGTGGTCGAACCGAATGGTGCTCGAGATCAAAACCTTGTTCCGACTCCTGTGGAGCAGGAACTCCAGATCGCTAAAAATAACGTTCGTGCGAAGCAGATCAAAGATCAGCTTCTCCGGGAAACTGAAGTCGTAGCCGATCAAGGCTGGAAGACCACTACTTCAAGCACTGGCTTCACTGTTGCCCCAACAGAAGAACAGCAACCTGTCGCTGTGATACTCGACTCGAATATTGACGAGCTGAAAAGCAATTGGAACATCGTCAACGTCGATTCTGCCAAATCGCCGAAGATTGAAGACTCTAGCCTCTGGGCCACGACTGATCACACCCGAGACTTCCCAAGTCAACCAATTGAACAAGTCTCGGCGAATAACTGGAACCAGACACGTCTGGCGGCACTCTGTGAAGATCTGCCTGGATCACTCGTTTCAGTTGTGAATCGTCTCGAAAGCAGCGACAGTGCGACACGAGTGATCGCGTTGACTGAGCTGAGCGAAATGAAAGAGGCTGCCAAGCCAGCGGCTGTTGCTGTGTATGCTCTCATGGGTGACGCAGATCCTGTCGTCGCTGTCTACGCAGCGGGTGCCCTCCGAGACATCACTGGCGATGCCTGGTCTTCAGTCCATACTTTGAACCGTTTACTGGAAAGCGATCGTCCCGGAGTTGCTCAGCTTGCATCTTACATGCTGGGGCAAATGGGACCTGAAGCGATGGATGCGGTTCCTGTTTTGACACAAATCAGAGACCAGTCCTCAGGACTTTCGGGGCTTTATGCGGCTGAAGCATTGACGCACATTACGCCTGATGATGAGCGATCAATTACCAAGCTGAAAGAAGCTCTGCATAGTACCGACCGTGAGCTCAGATGGTTCTCAGCGGTCTCTCTTGGAACAATTGAAGGAGCGGGAGAGGTTCAGGCAGCAGAAGCCTTGAAGCTGGCACTCGCCGATTCCGAAGAAGACGTTCGAGTCGCTGCCTGCCTCAGTTTGGGAGGTCTCGGGAAAAATGCTGTTCTCGCGATTCCGGAGCTTGAAAAGGCTGCTCAGTCAGATCGACCAGAGGTTCAGGTTGCAGCCCAAACTGCACTCGCCTGTCTGAAAGGTTAGAGCGATTCTCAGGAAGGATCGGCTTTCCGACGACAATTCCCTCATATTGGGATGTGTTTTACCTCCACCCACTGCGAGTCACTCAGCAGGGGTAGGGAAGTCACCAGTTGCGGGAACCAATACCTGCTCCCGTTCGATCTCGAAGATTAAGCCGCGTGTCAAATCGCGGCTTTTTTTATTGTGTGTGCAGTGCTCTCCAAGTGGTCAACGCCGCAATTCACTCGTCAGAACAATACTTGACGAGGCAGCGGTGCCAACAATTGGATTGCAAGGGCGACGACCGAACCGGCGGCGGATGTTATTCCGTAGCTACGATTTTCGTCGCTTCTGTCGGCTGATCTCGATCTTTGATGATCGCCTGATAGATCTCTTCGCGATGGATGCTCACGTGCTTTGGAGCATCAATCCCAAGTCGGACTTTGTCTCCCTGAATCGAAACGACCATCAATGTGATCGAGTCTCCGATGATGATCTTCTCGTCCTGTTTTCGGCTCAGTACCAGCATGACTTCCATTCCCCAGTTACAAGCTTTCGATCATCCTTCCTTTTTTGGTTGGATGGATCTGTAACTCTAGCTCTGTTGGCGATGTCAAGCTTCAATCAACCGAATTCAATTTGGCATCTGTGGGTAAGAGATTTGGATTCTTCTGTTTGTGGTGCGTCCTCCGGATTGGAGTGATTATATTGCCGGGCCATCTCCCGGTTGTGGTAGAGTCTACCCGGGAGGCCGATCAAGCGACGCTTCTCTAATTCCTTGTGTGGTTTAGGGCGACTATTGGAGCCCGCTTGTAGCGGCCCGTAATTACCATCGAATCGATTCTGTGAATTCGATCGATTTTGTGTCTTTTATGTCGAGGGGCACGATCAACTCTTGTTTCCCCTCGGATTCGCGGATGAATGCTTCCCCACCACCTCGGATTTCAACAACAAATCGGTCGTCTACTCGATAGCCGTTCCCGATCGGGACGATGGCATCTCCCACGGCGGCTCGGAAATAGAGGTCAGTCAGCGGTTCAGCGACCAGCACT
Source organism: Planctomicrobium mucosum (assembly GCF_051466335.1). Classification (NCBI taxonomy): domain Bacteria; kingdom Pseudomonadati; phylum Planctomycetota; class Planctomycetia; order Planctomycetales; family Planctomycetaceae; genus Planctomicrobium; species Planctomicrobium mucosum. The sequence continues at coordinate 798,518 of NZ_CP195793.1, forward strand.
TTCAGGTGTCGATCAAAGACCCCTTCCTGCTCGTTTACAGGAACCGGCTCAGGAAAATCTGTCACGGTCCCGAACGGGGCACGATACCGAAATATTGGCTGTCCTTTTGAGTTCAGTTGATATCCCTCGAACTGATAGCCGGGTTCCGTACGGGGATCGGTTTGAGGCCAAGGAGCGTCCCGAGAGGCTAATACGGCCAGAGGCATTGAAGAATCCAGAGCGACGACATGATCCCCGAGTGGTCGCTGATTTCCAGCCCCGCGACCCACCCAGTGCTTCGATGCATCGATGAATCGCCCGTGCCAGAGCCACCCCATTGAGAATTTACCGGCATCCCAAATCAGATGCGCTTTCTCGGGATATCCCACGGCAATTCCGCGAGGGGAGGTCCCTTCAAAGAAATTACGGTAGAGAATCGGCTCGGTTTGAGGAATCAGTTCGATTGCACCTGCTTCCAGTCCATCTGGAATTCCAGCGAGTTCTCCATCCTCAAGATACTCCCAGATCGATGCGATCTGCTTGTCGGGATCTCCGTCAAAGACATCTTTAACAACGGCATGACCATCTGGAAATCCGGTTGGCATCCGGGTTCCGGGGCGATAGTCAGTTGGTTTGAAGAGATACCTTCGGAACCAGTCTTCTCTGATCCGATCGGTCATGTTTGTCACTGAGACCGCCTGAATGCCTGTTGCGGGCTTGTCTGCGAAGTTATGGCACTTGATGCAGGCCAACCCTCCATTGCCGACCAATTGCCGCCCGAAGGCCTTCACACGTTGTGGATTCTCGGCGAACTCGACAGCAGGCGCCTGTTCAGGGCGATCCAGATTGATCAGGTTGGAAACGAATCCTCCCAGGTTCTCGCTGCGGAAGCCGGGCATCCGGGTGGTCATATAAGGACGATTGTCCGCCCCTTGGTCGATGACCTGCTTGAGATAGTCATCCTGCAATTTGTCTCCCACACCGGTCAATAGAGGAGGCAACCGACCCTCATCTCCCATCTCCATTTCGTGAGTTTTGAAAAAGTGATTTCTGGCAGACTCCGGGCCACCGATTTCGTCTCGGACATGACATGCCAGGCAGTTGAATGCGGTGAGTGTTCGGGAGACTTGAGCACGAGGGTCTGAATTCGAACCACTTTCACGGTTCTCAAGCTGCGCGGTGAGATCGCGGATTTGTTGGGGCGATAGATCGTAAACCGGACTTGTTTTCGCTCGGTCTCCTGTCTCAGCCTGATTTGCGAGGCAACCCGAATCGGTTCGCAGGTCTTTCAAGGATTTTGCAATCAATTTCGACTTGAGGACAGCCTGATTTTCCTTGAGTTCATGGCAGTTCGCACAGCCGAGAGAGAGAAACAGTTCACGCCCTTGCTCCACAAGCTCCGGGCGATGCTGGAATTGGGTGATTTTTGGGCTGGTCGGTTCACTGGAGTCTGTTTTCACCGGTTCAAGTTGGAGTAGAGGCCCGAGATCGACTGTTGGCCGACCATCGAGCTTCATCTCGACGATCAGTTCTTCTCCACCGGCCAATTCGAAATAATCGACTCGAACGTGGTGATAGGGTTGGTCTTTGAGTTTGATTCGGTTGTGTTGCATGTAGACGGGATGCACACCGTCCACTTCGACAACCAACTCACCATCGATGTACAGTTTCGATCCGTCGTCTGATCCGAGCCCGAATTCCACCTCGGAGTCTGTTTCCGGATGCGGGAGAAATCCTTCAAACCGCATGGCGAAATGGTCAGACCGTCCGGATCGGCCGATATCGAATCCGAAGCATTCTCCCACTTCACTGGGCTTCAATGCATCGAAGTTTGGCAGGCTGTCCCAGGATCCGAAATGAACCTGAAACTTGAGATTTGGAGTATAGTTCTGCAGCTTGTCTCGCAGCAGATAGCTTGCGATTTCTTCCGCTTCTTCGTTTTTGAAGCGAAACGCTGGCATCCGTCCTGAAGGACGAATCAGATGGGGCGATTTCAGAAACTCCGTCAGTGAGTTGAGTTCGTATTTCTCGTCCAGTTTCACGAGAGGAATTGATGTCGATTCTGGGGCCGCTTCACCGTTCATTGGAGCGTGACAGGCCACGCATCCAATGGAATGAAACAATCCCTCTCCTTTGGAAATCTTCTTGAGGTTGGGCGCATGATCTTTGAAATCGCCTTGTGTTCCCAAAAAACTCACAAGCGCCTCGGCAGCCTGATCTCGATCTTCAGAAGTCAAACCTGCGAGCAAATCAGGCATGGTTGTCCCGGGTTTGAACGCGTGCGGATCCTTCAGAAACTGCAGCATCCACTCAGCTTGGATTCGCTTGGAAACCCCTGTGAGAATTGGCGCCTGCTTCAACAGCAGTTGTGAGGCGAGTGCATCTTCGGCATTGTGGCACTTCGCGCATCCGAGTTCTCCAAGGAGAACAATTCCTCCTTCGGCTGGATTCTCACCAGTACTCAGGAACCGTTCCCAGCCGGGAATTCGTGGCCGCCGCGCTTCCTTGTCAGCATCGCGCTTGACCACCCAGATGTTGCGATAGGAAACAGGATTTCCATGATCTTGCAAGTAAATTGGTCCCGGTTCCGGACCTTCGTTGCGAGGGGCAGCCACCGTGACGTGTGGGACGGACTTGTCCTGCTGAACCACCACTCCGTTCAATCGCACAGTCATTCGAGCGTCAGCGGTTTTCTCTCCCTTCTCATTGAAGCGAGCCGCAGTAAAGTCGACGTCATATGTCTGCCAGGCAAGAGGAGGGAAGCAGAGATTCTGATCTGGAGCGGAGACTGAGTAGATGGCCCCAGTTTCGTTATTCTCTCCCTTCATTCCGAATGAATCGAGAACTTGGGTTTCATACCGCCCCTGATGATAGACGCCACTATTGCCGCGTCCTTGTCCACGAGCAGTCGGCACGAACGACGTTCGAAACTCAATATGGATCTGATAATCTTGAAACAGATCTGTTGAGGAGGTCCCGCCGCTGAGGAAACCGTCTGGATTGAGTTTGGCTTCGGCGTTCCAGTGTTCTCGTACTGAATTTTCCGTTCCATCAAAGAGGACAATTGCTCCCGCTGGAGGGGCTTGCCCCAGCGTGGGGCTCTTTCGATCAACTCGTTTGAAGTTGCCATTCGCGAGTATTTCCCGAACACTCTCGGTCTCTTCTTCGTCGAGAATCTGGGGGGCGACTTGATTCCAACCCGCGCCCGGAAGGCCGCCGAGGTATTGAACAACTTGAAACTGGCCATTCCCCAGAGCGACGACCTGAATCCCTTTCTTCTCGGGAGCATCATGAGCGGTGACGTATTCGCCTTGAATCAGGAAGTCGGGATTCTTGATCGCACTTTCAGGGGTTTCGAATACGCCCGGTTCATCCGCCTGAAGTTGTGTCATCGAGATCAACAGCAACGCCAGCACGGATAGCTTGATTCTGTTCGCTCTCATCCAGTAGCCCTTTTGTCAGCAATCATATCAACGCGTGTTAATCCTCGCTGAATTTAGAGAATCGAGCAGCTTTCTTCACCCTTTGTGACACTTAAAAAGCGAATTGATTTCTTGAAATTTTCAAAACGTTTGCTCGACAGATCGGCAAGTTCCAGATTTTCACTCCAAATCGATCGATTGAATGTCATCAATAGAAATTGGTGACGAGATCTCCCCGCCCGCTTGAACGACGAACAGTTCGCCGGCGATTGATTTTCTTGCGTCTGGGTAGCCTGTCACCACGCGGCCATCTCGTCTCAAAACTCGCACTGAACGCGTTTCGCTGATTGTCGTCAGCCCCGTCTCCACCAGCACCGGGAATCGCCCCCAAGCCCAGAGCCAGAGTGTCATTTCCGGTGCTGGACGGCCAGCCAGATCTGTCCATTCGGTCTCCGCTTGGAGCAGGTCTTGTCGAATCGCCTGATGGCACCACGGGATTAACACCGTTTCAATCCAATCTCTGCGAGAGGCAACAAGATCGGAAAATCGGAGGAGTGGCATTTGAAGTGCTCAGTTAAAGGAAAATTCACAATCGACGTGTCTATGTGCTGCAATCGGAAATGTGGATCGCGATTTGAGCGATTCAATTGAAAGTGATCCAGCTTCTCAGCGGAAATCTCGATCCGAATACGTTGAAAGAGACGCTGTACCATTGCCGGATGTCCTCATTTTTCATTAAATGAAACCTCATTTATTTTTGATTGCCGATTTTTCATTGTCGATAATTGCGGAGATGAGCCAGACATGGGTGGAATGTCATTGCTATTGGCCCAGGCTGCTGACGAAACGATTCGACTCCCCTACGAAGCACTTGCGATTGCTTGGCCGATCTTCATCGTGGCAATCCTGGCGATGAACTACGCGACTCAATCGGGGATCATCGCAAGGGCTACAACGAAAGAAGCGATTCGCCAGCCCGTCTTTATCCTGATGACAATCCTCGGGTTAGGGATCATTGTCATGAACGTCTGGGTTCCGTTTTTCTCGATGGGCGACGACACCAAGATGTACATCGACTGCGGTCTGGCGACAGTACTGATTTGTTCGCTGATTCACGTCGTCTGGACAGCCAGTATGAGCGTGGCTGAGGAAATCGAGGGGAAGACGGCAATGACGCTGCTCTCGAAGCCGATTAATCGCCGCCAGTTTGTGTTCGGCAAGTATCTTGGCGTTTTCCAGTCCGCCCTGATCATGATTGCCATCATCGGCGTCGTCTTTTTCTTTTTGACCTACTACAAGTTCCATTACGATCTGAAAGAAGCCTCAAAGGAACAGTCCGCTCTCTACTTTATGCGAGATGTGCCCTTCCTGCCATTTGACGTTCCAGCGTTGAACCGAACTTACTTCAATGAGGCGCGGAAGATCATTCCGGGGCTGACGTTGATTGCAATGGAAGTTGCAGTGATGACGGCGGTGAGCGTGGCGATTTCGACGCGAGTTCCAATGCTCGTCAACATGAGCACCTGCTTGGCAGTCTTTGTGATCGGACATCTCACCCCGATATTGGTTGCGTCCGATGTGCAGAATGTCTTCGTAAAGTTTATCGCTCAGCTTTTGGCGACGATCCTGCCGGGATTCGATCATTTCAACATGTCGGCAGCGATTTCGACCGGAAAGAATATTCCACCTGAGTATTTAGGGATGGCTGGGCTGTATTGCCTTGCCTATGTCACAGCCATGATCATGGTTGGATTCCTGTTGTTCGAAGATCGCGACCTAGCTTGATCGACTCGCGATTGCAGACGGAATATTTCTCAATTTGAAGCCCAGTTTCCCGCGATGTTCATTCACGGAGACTGGGTAAGAAGATTCTCCCAACCGGAAATTTCATTACCGAGAGATTTCCAACCTCGGTAGAATCGAATGAAAGTAGAGAAGTGGCCTAGCGTTACGAAATGGAATTGTTTGTGATGGAGCGGAATTGAATCGAACTACGTTCTTTCGTGGTTCTCGTCCGAATCTTCTGCCGTGATTGAATCTCATGTCTGCAACGATTCCACTAATGCGGAGGTTGGTCACCCGGCGGTCTTGGATGGATCGCTATGCTGTCCGCTTATTTATCTGGACTGCGATTGCGGCGATTTCCACATGCGCTCTTTTGGTTTTGGTCACTTTACTTGTGGATCTGATTGATTCACGAGGGTTTGGTCAGTACCGAAATGAAATTGCCGACCTCCCGGCAGTCGAAGACCGCGGGCTGCAATCTCAGGTTGATCGCTTCGGAAAATCTCCATTCTGGTTCTGGCTCGAACCGGTGTATCGTCGTCTGCCTGTGCTCGGCACGACTCCTGGAGCATTGTCGGTACTCGCAGCGGCAACGTTGCTGACATTTATCCTGATGAGCTATTCGCGGACTCACGCACGGGTTCAGTCTGCACTTTCCGCGCGAGAACTCGCAACATGGCTTCGCAATTCGATCCATCGGCAGACACTGCGACTGGGGCCAAGTGATCTGACCGGCCGCCGTTATGAGACAGCGCTCAACCTTTTTGTTGATGACGCTGAGTTATTGCGGGAGTCGCTGACCAACTGGCGATGGAGATTCGTTCGAGCATGGTTCATGCTTCCGGTGATCATCTGTGCGATTCTAATAATTGACTGGAAACTCGGAATTGAGTGTCTCGTCCCAACAGTCGCCTGCTGGTATATCTTCCGTTTTGAGCGCAGCGCTGGAGTCCGAAGACGACAGGTTGCTGAGTCTCACGCAGAAACGGAAGTTCGCTTCCTGGCTGAAGGGTTGAAACAGACACGACTCGTGCGCGGTTACAACATGGAAGAGTTCGAACAGTCTCTCTTCCAGCAACACCTGACGCGTATGACACACGAGTCGCAGACAGGTAGACGATTGGAGCGAACCGCTCTTAGTACAGCCCGATTTGTGCTTTGGATCGGTCTGACACTCGTACTCGTTTTAATCTCGCTGCGAGTCATTTCCGAACTTCAGCCACTTCCGCTTGCCAGCGCCACTGCGATGATCCTTGCTCTGCTGATCTTTGCAATTGAATTGCAAAGCTGGGACCGTCTTTCACAACACAGGCAAGACCTAGTGGCCAGCGGGGACCGAATCTACCGGTATCTGGACGAGATCCCCGAAGTCGGTCAAGCAGTCGGTGCCAAGTTCATCGAGCCCGTCTCGAAATCGATCGTCCTTGAATCGGTTCACTATCAGCATCAGGGACAACAACTCCTGCGAGGGATTGATCTCAAAATCCCTGCGAAATCACAGGTCGCGCTTGTTTCCCTTGATCCGCTTCTTCCCAAAGCGGTCGCCTATCTTCTTCCCAGATTCATTGAACCGACTCGAGGACGAGTGTTCTTTGACGGTGAAGATATTGCTTGGGGAACTCTGGAATCGATCCGGACAGAGACCGTCTATGTCGGGAGTGATGACCCAGTGTTATCGGGAACCATTCTCGAAAACATTATTTGTGGAGACAAACGCTACACCGTCCAAGACGCGATGGAGGCGGCAAAACTTGTCCATATTCATGGTCACATCTCCAGCATGCGACAGGGATATGAAACCTTGCTCGGAAACCGGGGAGAGCTGTTGGATGCGGGGACAGCATTCCGACTTGGGCTGGCGAGGGCTGCACTGCGCGATCCTGCTGTGATGATAATTGAAGAGCCGAAGGTCGCTCTTGATGACGACACCAAAGCACTGATCGATGACGCCTATCAACGATTGTCTGCACGTTGCACAATGATCTACCTTCCAAGTCGGCTCACAACGAGCCGGCGGTGTGACCAAGTGGTCATGCTGCACGATGGGTTAATCGAAGGAATTGGAACACATCAGGAACTGACGAAAGCGTCTGAGTTGTTCCGGCATTGGGACTACGTCACCTTCAGCAGCGTGAGTCGCCGGACACGCCGCTGATTCCACATGCTGCGGGCTAGAGCGCCTCTCACGAGAGTGTGGCGTTACGGCGGCGATAGACGCAGCGTTTGAACGAGTTCATGCCACCATTCGCCGCCACATCCTTTTGAGATAGGGGCTCAGGCTGTCGCTAATTTGATGTAGCATTCTCACGGTCGAGTTCACCTGAGGATGCTCTGTACCACGTGCCCGTGTACATCGGTGAGCCGGAAATCTCGGCCGGCGTGGTGATACGTGAGACGTTCGTGATCAAAGCCCAGGCAGTGAAGAATTGTCGCCTGCAGGTCATGAATGTGAACGGGATCTTCTGTGATGTGGAATCCAAAGTCGTCCGTTTGTCCCAGCTGGATGCCAGGCTTGATCCCTCCGCCGGCGAGCCACATGGTGTACGCCTGCGGGTGATGATCTCTTCCCATTGCTCGTCCTAACGCGGGGTTGTTCTCGACCATCGGTGTTCGGCCGAACTCGCCCCCCCAAATGACAAGTGTCTCATCCAGCAAACCCCGTTGCTTCAAATCGGTGACCAACGCAGCTGATCCCTGGTCAGTCGCGGCGCAGTTCCCTTTCGTGTTTCCTTCCACGTCAGCGTGGGCGTCCCAACCTTCATGGAACAGCGTAACGTAGCGAACGCCTCTCTCAATCATTCTGCGAGCCAACAGGCACGAACGGGCGAATGATGGAACATCGGGTGCGCATCCATACAGTGCCAATGTCTGCGCGGTTTCGGAGGAAAGGTCCGTCAGATCCGGAGCACTTTGTTGCAACTGGGAGGCCATCTCGAATGAAGCGATTCGAGTGGAGATTTCGGCATCACCAGTGACATCCAATCGTCGGGAGTTCAGGTTGTTAACGAGTTGGAATGTCTCTGCTTGTAGTTTGTCTGAGACACCTGCAGGATTCTGGACATTCAGAATCGGAGGTCCAGAGGCTCGAAGCGGGGTGCCGGTATAGATTGTTGGAAGGAATCCGCTGGACCATAGACTGCTTCCACCGGACAAACCAGATCCGGTGCTCATGACGATATAGGCTGGCAGGTCCTGACTTTCGGCTCCCAGTCCATAGAGCGCCCATGACCCTAATGACGGCCGACCGGGTTGAGAAAACCCCGTGTTAAAAAATATCTGTGCGGGAGCGTGATTGAATTGATCGGTCGTCACGCTGTGGATCAGACAGATGTCGTCCACAACTTTTGACAAATGCGGCAACGCGGAGGAGATCTGCGCCCCTGAATCGCCATGTTGAGAGAAGGGAAATCGCCCCCCCATGACGGCAGCGTCAGGCCGAATGAAGGCATAACGCTGATTTCCAATCACTGATGGAGGTAATGGTTTTCCTTCAAATTCCGTGAGGACTGGCTTGGGGGTGAACAACTCGATCTGACTGGGACCGCCAGCCATAAAGAGATGGATCACTGCTTTCGCCTTTCCCGGGAAATGGGGTAAACGGGGGGCCAAAGGGTTTTCTCGCACTGCGGCATTGACCACGCTCGTCGCTGAATTGGCGAGAAGGCCAGCCAGTGCCATCTTCCCAAGGCCGACACCGCACTGCTGCAAAAAGTAACGGCGGGCAATCTGGTTTGTCATCCACATGATCGGAACCCTTTTAACAAACGAAACTGATGACGATTCACGTTGGAGTGTTGTGGCACAACCGGGATCAATTTCGTGTGATTGCTTCGTCCAGACTCAGAATTGCTCTGCTCAAGGCGACCCATGCCGCCAGTTCTGTCGCTTCATCTCCCTGAACACCCGCGAGTGATTCAGCCAGATTCCCGTTCTCTGCGAAGTATGTTTTCTGGGCCTGAACAAAGGTTGTCAATTGATCCAACTCGTCCGTCTCAACGGGACGCGTGACGACCAATCGGAAGATTCGCTCCGCTTTCGCCCGATCGTCACCCGGTGTCGCGACCGCTCTTTGGGCCAAACCGCGAGCAGCCTCAACGAACATCGGATCGTTCAGCAGCGTGAGCCCTTGGATCGCGGTGTTCGAGACATCGCGTTTCGCGAGACACGCTTCGCCACTGGGAGCATCGAAAGTGGAATACATAGCGAAGGGAGCGGTTCGCTTGATGAATGTGTATACACTTCGTCGATAGCGGTCATTCCCGGCACTCGCGTGCCATTTGGGATTTCCATAGGCAGCTTCCGTCACCCCTTCTGGCTGGGGAGGGTAAACGGGTGGGCCGCCCAGTTGGTGTGTCATCAGCCCACTCGCGACGAGAGCGGAATCGCGAATGACTTCCGCTTCCATTCGCATGCGTGGCCCGCGTGTGAGGAAATGATTGGAAGGATCTTTTTCAAGAAGTTCCGGGGTGACAACGGAGGACTGGCGATAGGTTCGGCTCGTGACAATCAGCCGATGAAGAGCTTTCATGTCCCAACCTGATTCCATGAACTCAACCGCAAGCCAGTCTAGCAAGTCAGGATGAGACGGCGTGGCACCCTGGAAGCCGAAGTCTTGAACTGTCGCAACCAGACCGGTGCCAAAAAAAGCACCCCATTGCCGATTCACAAATACGCGTGCTGTGAGCGGATGATCGCGAGCAACCAACCACTGAGCGAAGGTGAGTCGATTCAGCGGCACCCCTTCGGGAATCGGGTTGAGAAAGCTCAACGTCAACGGAGGAATCTGTTCCTTCGGTTGCAGGAATTCTCCGCGGTGACGAAGAAATGTCGGGCGAGGATTCTGCTCGGGACGCTCCTGAAAGACCAGAGTTGTGAGAGACGGAGCAGGGGACATCAACTTTCGGATCTCGGATGCGTGTTTGGCGAGTTCCGGAGCCTGCAAGTAAAAGCCCTGGCGAATTTTCTCCTGCTCATCCTCTGTCACGGCATCCTGACACAATAGCTGATCGACTTCCTCTGACACGTCCAAGGCGACGGGGTCGGCTGCGGAGGTCGCCGAGATGCGGAATTTCCCAAGCGAAGAGGCAAAGTGCCTTCCGAAAATGAGTTTCAATTCAACGTGAGTGAGATCCACCGGTGTCGCTAGTTTGAAGACTGCGGTCAGCCGTTCACCCTGTCTTCCGACGACACTCCATCCGGTTTGGCGGTCACCATCGATGGCCATCATTGCGGTCGCGGGATTGGCCCCAAAGCCGTTCTTTGCATAACTCTCCGAGGCACCCTGAAACGCAACCGGAATCCCTGCGTTCTGGAGACTGATCTCCGTTAAAAAGAAATCACCTTTGGTTCCTTCGTAGTAAGTCATTCCGGGGCCACCACCCGGTAGGCGATTGTCTGGGAGAGCTTCGATCCGAATCGCTGTGACCTGTTTCAGATCTGATCGGGCTTGAATGACGTATTGATCTTCTTTCGTCGTGTCACCAGTGACGAAAATGACCCCGTCCTCTTCCAATGTCAGCAATGGAAGGTTGGACGACATTTTTGTCGGCTCAATGATGGTCCATTTCGCTGCCCGCTGACGCTCACGTTGATACCATTGTTGAAAGGCTGCTTCTGCCAATTCTGCAGCAACAGGAGCAGGTTCACCAGCTTGTTCCGGAGTCGGCCATTGACTTGGGAGTTGTCGGATGAGTTCATTCAGCCGCGCCGCTTTTGCCTGCTCCGCTGCTTCGTCGGGGGCTGACTGAAGTGGGAGTTCCACCTCGTCAGCGTTGTCCAGGCATGCCATCATCCCAAAGTATTCGCGGTGAGAGATGGGGTCGTACTTGTGGTCATGGCACTGGGCGCAACCTGTGGTCAGTCCCAGCCAGGTTGTCCCTGTCGTCGCAACTCGGTCTGTCATAGCATAAAAGCGGAACTCCAAAGGGTCGATTCCCCCTTCTTCGTTCAACATCGTGTTGCGGTGAAAGCCTGTCGCGATCCGGTCAGATTCCGTTGCATTTGGAAGGAGGTCCCCTGCGATTTGCTTGACGGTGAATTCGTCGAACGGCATGTTCTGATTGAGTGCGTTGATGACCCAATCTCGGTACGGCCAGATGGTTCGATTGCGGTCTTTTTCGTACCCATTGGTGTCGGCATAGCGCGCCAGATCTAACCATCTTCGGGCCCAACGCTCCCCATATGCATCGCTCGCAAGTAGTTGATCGACTCTCTTTTCGTATGCATCGGGGCTGGTGTCACGCGCAAACTCGTCCGCCTCTTCCGGGGTTGGTGGAAGACCGGTCAGATCGAGCGAAACTCGGCGAAGCAATGTGTACCGGTCAGCTTCTGCGGAAGGGGAGAACCCGATGGATGTCAGTTTCCTTTCGATGAATCGGTCAATGACATGGTCCGACCATTTCGTCACCGGTGGGACTTCAGAACGCTGCGGCGGGATGAACGCCCAATGTGGCTGCCAGTCGGCTCCCTGTTCCACCCACTTCTGCAGAATCGTCTTTTCCTGCTCGGTCAGGTCTTTCTTGGCGAACGGAGGAGGCATGCGCACGTCGTCATCGTGCGAGAGGATGCGTGCGAGAACTTCGCTGTTGTTCGGATCACCAGGAGTGATCGGGAGCAGCCCGTTGTGCTCTGAGAACAATCCCTCACGCGTGTCTAACCGCAGGCCAGCTTCACGGGTTTCTGGATCGAAACCGTGGCACTTGAAACAGCGGTTAGAAAGAATCGGTCGTACATCTCGACTGAAACTGACGCGGGCTTCTGGAGGCTCAGCCTGGAGCAATTCCGTTGAGACAAAAATTACCGCAAATGCGAACACGAAAACTGAGGCACGTCTCACGAAAACCCTCACTCCTCATTCAGATGAATGAGCCGATGAACATCCCCTCAGGATTTCTCTGAGAGAACCCCCGTTACGTGTTGAGTTCAAACACGTTTTCAACCAGGGAAATTATAGGGGGCGACGGGTGGGAATGCCACGATTCCATGAGTAAACATGGCATTCCCTGTGTGTCACAGGTCCTGCTTAGAACGAGACCACTTCACCACCATTTGGGGTTCCCATGTTTCCCCAGGTCCCGAATGGACTCGGTCCTGACGAAACAGCTCGGGCGTTCTGATTCCCTGTATCGATGTTGGAACTAATGAACCGAACCGAACCATCCATCATCCCGACGTTGACTCCGCCGGTATGACGGCTGTTTGGTGGAAAGACTCCCCAGTCGTTGTCTGGATTTCCACCGTAGGCACACATTGGAGAATTGGGGGGCGTCATTGTTGTAAAACCGTTCACCCCACTCCATCCGGATGTAAATAACAATCCTCGCCACGAATTCGAGGCATAAGCTGGATCAAACCGATTGGCGTCGACCCGCGGCAACAGTGTCATGCAGTTGAAGGGAACGCCGTGAGGGGTCCCATCCCAAAGAGCATCCAACCTCGCGACATTCGCACGAATGTCATTGCCGCCTTTTGTGTCAGGGGACAGACATTCGCTGACGGCAACCGTGTTACTTGTGCCGTCGACAACATCCCTCATTTTCTTTCTGACCCGGTAGAACATGCCTCTCGCAATGGTCTTGCGATGCGAATCGCTCCCCGGCATGTGTCCTTGGGTCCAAAGTCCATCTCCCAAGGAAAAGACGTAGCTGTTGAGTGGAGCCGTTCTCCCGTTGAATGTTGGGTCTGTCTGCCGAGTTCCCGAGTTGGAAGGACATTTCACATTACTCAAATCTGTGGCGTAAACCTGATCCACATTCCAGGGGGCCCCGAGCGCAAGAGGAGTGACCGAGTCGATTGCGTTGTAAAGCGGGGCTTGTTCGATATACGGCAGCAGATAGACCATCGTTCCAACGCGACCACCATTTCCTCCATCGGGGTTATCGAACTTCCCGTACATCCCATCGCCTCCTGCGGGAAATTCATTGTAGGTGTCGTGGAAGTTGTGAAGTGCGAGGACCACTTGCTTGATGTTGTTTAAGCATTGGGATCGGCGAGCTGCTTCACGAGCTTGCTGGACAGCAGGCAACAATAGCGACACAAGAACGGCGATAATGGCGATGACAACCAGGAGTTCGATGAGCGTAAAGCCGCTCCGTGGTCGTGGAATCTTCCTCATATGAGTGGAAGATCTGCGGTTGTGTGACAGCATGATAGAACAGCTCCGATGCCCGAGAATGAAGAAGAAATCAAAGACGTCGTTATTTCGGAAACGTTTGCAAGACTCGTACTGCTGCTCCAACGTCGAAAGACTGTTTCGATCGCCCTTTCTCAACCGTCAGCTCAAGGGGCGTGGACGCAGGGCTCGAAAACTTCAGATCGACGAGGTTTGCGGTCCCCGTCGAATTCGCTGCGGGTTTTGAATTCAAGTTTGAGAGGTCAGTTCCGGAAGTCGGTGGGATTTCGAGCTTGGAAATGAGAACCTTGTATTTTCCGGCGGGAACTCCGTGGAATTCGCCAATCGTTTTGAGAACCGCGACCCCGTTCTCGTCTGTCGCTCCTCCGCAACTCCACTTTAAGTCGTTCGAGTCAGATACGAGCCTCACCAACGCTCCTGCGAGCGGCTTCCCGTCTTGGATCACTGTGACTTCCGCGGGGTGAAGTTCAGGGAGCCCGTCTGGCCGCTTTTCCTGCCGGCAGCCAACGAGATTCAACAATGTTGGGATCAAGAGACAGCAGATAAAGCGGAATCGCATGAGGAGAACCCAATCGATCGTTTAATGTAAGTGAGCATCCAAGTATCAACGCGGTGTGAGCGGCTCGGCGAACTTTGTTATTTCTATTTGTTCATGTTCTTAAATAAGTGTAAGTTTTGATTGAAGTCGCATCAATGCCTTTTGAGTTGTTGGGTCTCGCGACTCCGGCACTCTGAACCGACAGACAATCGATTCACCTCAGAATGCGATCTTGGAAGCCCTAGGAATCAGTTCTCGCTGACTGCGAATGGACGTCGCGACTCAATTTCTTGAGAACAATTGCGCGATTGGTGAGCATGGCATGAGAGTGGGGTGCTTAATTGGAGGGCATTTTCGTGGGGTTGTTTTCTCGTTGGCCCGTCAGTTTTCCATTTTAACGGCGAGGATTTGCGGACTTCCTGCAGAACCGCCTGTTTGATTAGCAATTCGGTTAGTCTCAGCGAATTGGTATCAAAACTGCGAGTGACGAGGTTCCCGGAGGCCAGGAATACGCGAAAATCGATCAGAAACAGGCTTCCGTTAAGACGTGAAGCGGCGACGTGAAGAATTTCGTGGTCCAGATAGCTCCGACCGAATTTCATCTCATCTCAAATTTTCAAAACAAGACAATGACATCTAGACAGGATCATGCAGTGCAAAGAAACTCAGCCCTCGATGGATGAGTCTGTACTGCTGATTTCGCCCAATACCAAGTCGCCCGATCCATGAGCACATCACATCACTTCCATAGCTACCAAACAGATCAGTTCTACGATGAACTCTTTGAATCGAATGGAAAGCCGAGGCCTGGAAGTCGGCTGCTCATCGACAAAATCAATTCACTTGAAGACGGAGATCTGAAATCGCGTCAGGAAGCGATCGAACGTGCACTGCTTCGCATGGGGATCACGTTTGCAGTCTATGGTGACAACGAAGGGACAGAGAAAATCTTCCCGTTTGACATTGTTCCCCGCATCGTCGAAGCATTCGAATGGGCACACATTGAAGCGGGACTCAAGCAGCGCATCAAAGCGCTGAACATCTTCATCAACGATATTTATCACGATCAGGACATTATTAATGAAGGGCTGATCCCGCGGCCGATTTTTGAAAAGGCGAAGTCCTATAGAAAGGTCTGCCACGGGCTGAACCCACCTCGCGGAATCTGGTGCCATATCACTGGAACCGATCTTGTCCGCCATGGGGATGGCGCGATTTACGTCCTTGAGGACAATCTCCGCTGCCCTTCAGGTGTCTCGTACGTTCTTCAGAATCGCCAATTGATGCAGCGGACCTTTCCGAACATCTTCGCTGCGTCACAGATTCGCCCGGTCAACGACTACGCAAGCCATCTCTACGAAACTCTTGTTCATCTTGCTCCAGATCACACGAATGAGCCAACCGTCGTTGTGCTGACGCCGGGTATTTACAACTCAGCGTACTATGAGCATTCATTCCTTGCTCAGCAGATGGGAGTGGAACTCGTCGAAGGTCGTGATCTGGTCGTGAAAGACGGTTTTGTCTACATGCGAACGACCGATGGCTTCCAGCGAGTCGACGTCATCTATCGCCGAATTGACGACGACTTCATCGATCCCCAGGCTTTCCGTGCAGACTCCATGCTCGGCGTGCCGGGACTGATGGAAGTTTATCGAAATGGTCGTGTGGCACTGGCCAATGCCCCCGGGACAGGGATTGCCGATGACAAAGTGATTTACGCCTACGTTCCGGACATGATTCGCTTTTATCTGAACGAGGAGCCAATCCTCCCGAATGTTCCAACATATATCTGCGATCGGGAAGACGATCGAAAATACGTCTTGGAACATCTTCATGAGTTAGTCGTCAAAGCGGCAAACGAAGCGGGTGGATATGGCATGTTGATTGGTCCACATTCCACGAAAGAGCAGCAAGCGGAGTTCGCTCACAAAATTCAGGAAGACCCAAGAAATTACATCGCTCAGCCGACATTGTCACTCTCTCGAGTTCCGACGATGATCGATGATCATTTTGAAGGACGGCATGTCGATCTGCGACCTTACATTCTTTACGGAAAATCGATCTGGGTGCTTCCGGGAGGGTTGACGAGAGTTGCATTGAAGAAAGGGTCGCTGGTCGTCAATTCTTCACAAGGAGGAGGGAGTAAGGACACCTGGGTCATCGCCCGGCATGGGGAGCAGACGCAAGATCAGACCGTGAGTCTTTGATGTGTCTGTGCGTCATCAATAACGCCCCGTTCGCTTTGATTAATTCGTTGAAAATAGATACCGAAATATCATGCTGAGCCGAGTTGCTGAATCAGTTTATTGGATGGCTCGATACATTGAACGAGCAGAGAATCTGGCGAGATTTATCGATGTTTCGATGAACCTGATCCTAGATCAACCCGACAGCGCCCGACAACAATGGGAACCGCTGATTTTTGCAACTGGGGATGAGGAAGTCTTCAAGGAACGGTACGGAGAAGCGACTTCCGAGAGCGTGATCCAGTTTCTGGTTTACGATCGCGAGAATCTGAACTCCATCATCAGTTCACTGATTATGGCGCGGGAAAACGCCCGCAGCGTCCGTGAAGTCATTTCGTCGGAGTCATGGGAAAAGATCAACGAGTTCTACCATTTCGTGCGAGACTCTTCCAAAGGGAATCGCTCGATGGAGGAACTTGCCGATTTCTTCGCAGCGATCAAGGATCGCAGTCATCTCTTTAATGGCACTCTGGACGCGACGTTGTCACACGCGAGAGCGTGGCACTTTGTGAATCTCGGTCGTCTGCTCGAACGTGGCGACAAAACCAGCCGAATTCTTGACGTGAAGTATTTTACTCTCCTACCGCATCTACAGGATGTTGGAACGACCGTCGATGACCTCCAGTGGTCCTCCGTACTCCGTTCGGTGAGTGCGTTCGAGATGTACCGAAAGCGTTACCACAGCATCACCATCCATCGGGTTGTTGAATTCCTGATTCTCGATAACAACTTTCCGAGAGCAATCCGGTTTTGTCTGGATCGGGCTGACATTTCGCTGCACGAAATCAGCTCGACGCCATTGGGAACCTATCGTAACGGCGCTGAACAGTTGCTGGGCCGCCTCAAGGCCGAACTGGCCTACACGGATGTCGACACGATCATTAATCAGGGACTCCACGAGTTCATTGACTCGCTGCAGATCAAACTCAATGCGATTGGTGAAGCGATTCACGAAACCTTCTTCACACTCCGTTCAATTGAATCGATTCAACGTCAATCACAGTCTCAGTGAGAACTGCAATACAGTGAAAACTGTAATTCTGACAGTTGCGAACTCATTGCGAAGACAGCCAACACTTAAGACCGGGAATGGCGATTCAGTCCTCCGTCATTCCCCAACACAACAGGTTGAGACACCTACATGGCCATTCGGGTTGCGCTGCACCATCGAACCTCGTATCAATACGACAAGCATATCGGGATTGGCCCGCAAATCATCAGATTGCGGCCCGCGCCACATTGTCGAACTCCGATCTTGAGCTACTCGCTGAAGGTTTCTCCTAAAGATCACTTCATCAATTGGCAGCAAGACCCGCATGGGAATTTCCTCGCCCGTTATGTTTTCCCGGAGAAAGCGGATCATCTTTCGATCGAGGTCGATCTCATCGCGGATATGACGGTGATCAATCCGTTCGACTTCTTTATTGATGAAGCTGCGAACACTGTCCCGTTCAAGTATGAAGACTGGTTGGTGCGAGAGCTTCGTCCGTTCCTTGAGACCGAAGAGCCCGGGCCGCACTTCCAGAAATTTTTGGATTCTCTCGACCGATCACCCAAAGAAACGACAGCGTTTCTCGTCGCGTTGAACAGCCAGTTGAACCAGAAGATCAGCTATCTGATCCGGATGGAACCGGGCGTTCAAACTCCTGAAGAAACACTCTCCACAGGATCTGGATCGTGCCGCGATACAGGATGGTTGCTCGTTCAGACGCTGCGGCATCTAGGATTGGCAGCCCGCTTTGTCTCTGGCTACCTCATTCAGTTGACTCCGGATGTGAAGTCTCTCGACGGTCCAACCGGAACGGATGTTGACTTCACCGACTTGCACGCGTGGGCAGAGGTCTACATTCCTGGAGCAGGGTGGATTGGACTGGATCCCACTTCGGGCCTCTTCGCTGGGGAAGGTCACATTCCACTCGCCTGTACTCCTGACCCGCAATCGGCAGCACCGATTACGGGGGGAATCGAACCCTGCGAGTCAGAATTCGATTTTTCGATGACAGTCACTCGCATCCACGAAGATGCTCGTGTGACCAAACCGTATTCCGAAGAGCAGTGGAGTGCGATTGATGAACTCGGTCGCAAGATCGATGAACGACTTACCGAACAAGATGTCCGCCTGACAATTGGTGGAGAACCAACATTCGTATCCATTGACGACATGGAAGGGGCGGAGTGGAACTCTGCCGCCGTCGGACTGACGAAACGCCGACTCTCTGAAGAGTTGATCAAACGCTGCCAAAAATCATTTGCCCCCGGCGGACTACTGCATTACGGGCAAGGAAAATGGTATCCCGGTGAATCGCTCCCACGCTGGTCGCTTGATTGCTACTGGCGAAAAGATGGCGTTCCCATTTGGACTCACCCGGAATACATCGCGGACAGCGACAAGAAGTCCCATTACGGGGCGTCGGACGCCAAACGATTTCTGCTAACGATGGCAAAGATTCTCGGCGTCACGCAGAAATTCATCGTCCCGGCATACGAAGATGCTGCGTATTACCTGATGAAGGAACAGAAACTCCCCATCAATGTCGATCCTCGAGATCCCAAGTTAAGTGATCCGGAGGAACGGGCCAGAATTGCGAGAGTTTTTCAGAAAGGGCTCAGTGAACCGACGGGTTATATCATGCCGATCAAACGGCAATGGTGGCAGGCGCGTTCACGCTGGGTCAGCGGGCATTGGCCGTTCCGCGGAGAACATCTTTCATTGTTGCCGGGGGATTCTCCTATCGGATTGAGATTGCCAATAGAATCACTTTACTGGGTTCCCACTTCCGAGCGTGACCCGTTCGTCGTAGCAGACCCATCGATCCCAAAGCAGCCGTTGCCTGCGTCCTACCAGTACAATCTCGGATCGCAAGCAGAAGCGACTGAGAATCGGAAGTACGCTCCGGCTCAAATCGAGCAAGCAGAACTCCGAGAAGAGATCGAATTCGATGTCGGACAGAATATTGAATCAGCCGCCGCTCACAATGTCGTTCGAACGGCACTCTGCGTGGAACCTCGTGATGGTCGGTTGCATTTTTTCATGCCGCCTGTTGAGTCGTTGAACGATTATCTCGATTTGGCTGCAGCGGTTGAGGCAACGTGCGTTGAACTCAATATTCCAGTGGTCATTGAAGGTTATCATCCACCGGATGACCCACGCATCAACAAAATTAAGGTGACTCCAGACCCGGGTGTCATCGAAGTCAATATTCATCCTGCGCAAAGCTGGGATGAACTTGTTTCGACGACAACGATGCTTTACGAAGAAGCGAGACTCACTCGTCTGGGCACTGAAAAGTTCGATCTGGATGGTAAGCATACCGGGACAGGAGGAGGCAATCACGTCGTTCTGGGAAGCAATACCCCACTTGAAAGCCCGTTTTTACGGCGACCTGATTTGTTGAAAAGTCTTCTCGGCTTCTGGATCAATCATCCTTCGCTTTCCTATCTCTTTAGTGGAAGGTTTATTGGTCCCACCAGCCAGGCCCCGCGTGTGGATGAGGGGCGTCGAGACTCATTGTACGAATTGGCTCTGGCATTCTCGTTAGTCCCGAAACGGGGTGAGCACTCACCACCTTGGCTTGTCGACCGTCTGTTCCGCAATTTGCTGACGGATCTGACCGGAAACACGCATCGATCAGAGTTCTGTATCGATAAGCTCTTCTCCCCGGACAGCAGTACCGGGAGACTCGGCCTTGTCGAACTTCGTGGTTTCGAAATGCCTCCTCACGCTCAGATGAGTCTCACCCAGCAGCTTCTGGTGAGAGCACTTGTCGCGGCATTTTGGGAACAACCTTACGAACAGCCGATCAGCAACTGGGGAACGTCGTTGCACGATCGGTTTATGCTTCCCCATTTCATCTGGAGTGATTTTGGAGACGTACTCGATGATCTGAGTCGACGCGGAATCACGTTTGATCGTCGCTGGTTTGCGCCTCACTTCGAATTCCGCTTCCAGAAAATTGGAGAGACTTCCAAGAGCGGCATTCACTTGGAGCTCCGGAACGCGATTGAGCCTTGGTACGTGCTGGGAGAAGAACCAGCAGGGGGCAGCACCGCGCGTTTTGTCGACTCCTCAGTCGAACGACTCGAAGTCAAGGTTCAAGGGTTGGCAGAGGCCCGACATGTCATTACATGTAACGGGCGACGTCTCCCGATGACTTCCACTGGTGTTCAGGAAGAATTCGTCGCTGGATTGCGATACAGGGCTTGGGCACCGGCCAGCTGCCTGCATCCCACAATTCCCGTTCATACACCATTGGTCTTTGATATACTCGATACATGGTCGAATCGCTCGTTGGGCGGCTGCATGTACCATGTCTCCCATCCAGCGGGGAGAAATTACGCGACATTTCCTGTAAATGGTTACGAAGCTGAAGCAAGACGGGCTGCAAGATTCTTCGAAACCGGGCATACTCCGGGAACATTCGCTGTTCCTCCAAAAGAACTGAATCCGGAATTTCCACTGACTCTCGATTTACGGCGAGCGGTGGTTTCCGCGTAAATTCCGTCTGCGCCAGACTTAAACGCATTCATGTCATTCGACCCGTTTCAATCATATTCGCCCCGTCACCGATCCTACGATGAAGCTGTCTCGGCAGATGGAGAGCTTCGCGCCATCTGGAAATCTCTCTCAAGGGATCTGCAATCTCTTGGATCAGCTGAGTTGCAGAGACGGTGGGAACAGGCACAGCAACAAGTGACCCGGGATGGATTCACATTCAATCCGTATGACGCCGATGGGACGGTCTCGAGACCTTGGGTGCTGGATGCGATTCCCCTCCTGCTCAAGGAGGCTGAATGGAAGGAAGTCGAAGAGGGACTGGCTCAACGAGCGACGCTCTTTGATCTGATCCTGAAAGATCTGTTCGGGGCTCAGGATCTGATTCGGGAGAAGCATCTTCCTCCGGAAACGTTCTTCGCGCATCCCTGTTACTATCCTGCCTATCACAAACTCGAACAGAGATCGAAGTGCTTTCTGCACTTGTATGCCGCCGATCTCGCCCGCTCTCCAGATGGAGCCTGGTGGGTCGTCTCGGATCGGACACGCGCTCCATTCGGTCTTGGATACGTTCTCGAAAATCGCATTCTGACATCACGATTGCTTCCCAAAGCTTTTCGGGAAATGAACGTTCAGCGACTCGCATCGTTCTTTATCACTTTCAAAGAATCACTACGAGTTCTGGCAACCCGTTCGCAAGAGAATCCGCGGGTCGCGATCTGGTCAAAAGGACCGCAGAGTAAGGCGTACTTCGAAGATGCCTACCTCGCGAGATATTTGGGCTATCAACTCGTTGAAGGGGGCGATCTGGCGGTCCGCGAGAACCGCGTGATGCTGAAAACTCTCGGCGGACTGGTTCCTATCGAAGTGATCTATCGTCGTCAAGAAGATGATGACTGTGACCCCGTCGAACTGAATTCATCATCGATGTCGGGGGTCGCTGGGCTTCTCGAAGTGATTCGATCAAACAATGTGGCACTGGCGAACCCGTTGGGAAGTCGCCTCGTTGAGTCGCCGTTATTCATGGCGTTTCTTCCCTCACTGTGCGAACAGTTGCTGGGAGAACAACTCAAGATTCCGAGCATCGCGACCTGGTGGTGTGGAGAAGAAAAAGAGAAGAAGTACGTTCTCGATCATCTGACCGAACTCATTATTCGTCCCGCTTATCGCACGGTCGACTCAAAGCCGCTGCAGCCTTCCAAGATGACGAAGCAGGAATTGAACGATTTAAAGGCAAAAATTCGTGCAAATCCATCGTACTACGTCGGGCAGGAGACTGTTGAACGATCGACGACTCCCGTGTGGAACGACCAAAAGCTCGTTTCGTGGTCACTGGCACTTCGTAGCTTCCTGGTTCGCAATGGGGATTCCTATTCCGCTTTGCCAGGGGGACTGGCTCGCGTTGCCAAAGACGGGGAACTCCTCGACCAGAACACAACAACGGGAGAACGAAGCCAGGACGTCTGGATCGTGTCAGACGATCCGATTCACGAAGTGACTTTGCTCGCTCCGAAAGATCAGGTGATCAAACTTCGGCGAGGTCGAGCAGATCTCCCAAGTCGAGTCGCTGACAATCTCTTCTGGCTGGGGAGAAGCATTGAACAGGCAGAGTCGACAAGTCGTCTCCTGAGGACCCTTTTACTCTCCGTTACCGGTGAAGAAGGATTTCTCGCGGAACAACAGGCGCTGTTACGCACGTTGGTGGAACTTGGCCAGATTGCACCGGACTATGTGATTCCTGAGCTGAATACGGGACTTCCGGGTCTCGACAAGATGCTTCCCGAGGCGATCTTCGATACGAAGCTTCCCAAGAGTCTTCGCTCAGCGATTCGAGAATCCTTTCGCCTGGTTTCAGCAGTCCGGGACCGCGTCTCCGTTGATGCCTGGCGAATTCTCCATCGGGTTGAGCTTTCCAGTAAGACGCCCATTAAAGACCTCGCTGATGTCGTTGAGTTTCTGGATCGCGTCATCCTCGATCTCATGGCATTCTCCGGATTGGCTGCCGAGAGTATGACGAGAACTCAAGGATGGCGGTTCCTTGAACTCGGTCGCCGGGTGGAGCGGGCCTGGCAGACGTCGATGCTGTTAAAATCCTGTTTGACTGGTGAACTGGGAGAAGAACATTCCGTTCTCGAAACCGTTCTGGAAGTCGCTGACAGCATCATGACCTATCGGTCTCGCTATCTGGCAACGGTACAGATTGTACCGGTGATCGACCTGCTGCTCATGGATGACACTAACCCACGTTCTGTGATCTTCCAGCTTCAGGAGATCTGTAAGCACGTCGACAACCTTCCTCGCGACGAAGATCAGGCTCATATGAATGTTGAACAGCGAATGGCACTGTCGATCTACAATGCTGTCCGACTGAACGAGATTCACGAACTCTGTATCACGAGTAGCGATGGGCATCGTGACGCGCTCGACAAACTCCTGAAGCGTATCACTGATCAATTACCGAAACTTGCGGACACGATGTCTAGTCGATTCCTTATCCATGCCGGACTTCCACGGCACTTTGGCGCCAAGTTTCCCAACCCTTCTAGCATCATGGATGGTGCGCCGTGAAGTACCGGATAAAACACAAAACTGTTTATTCATACAGCAGTCCCGTACGTGTCTGCCACAACTACGTGATGTTGACTCCGCGGAATGAGTTTCCTGTCAAAACTCATGCATCCACGATTACGATCAAGCCGTTCCCGCAAGTTTCTCAGGAACGTCAGGATGCCTTTGGAAACACAATTCGTACGTTTTCCATTGAAGAGAACCACAAACAACTCTCAGTCCTCGCTGAGAGCGTTGTCACGATCTCGAAGCGTTCACTGCCGAGTCCGGAATCGACTGTTCCCTGGGAAGAAGTCGAAGCTGGTATCCGACTTCAGGAAGATCCGAATTGGCTCCCAGTCTGCCAATTTGTCTACAACTCACAACGCATTCGGCGTTCAAACTTATTTCGTGATTTCGCATTGAAATCCTTTCAGCCCAATCGTCCCATTCTCAAGGCAGCCATCGATTTCAACTCGCGGATTCACAAGTATTTCAAGTACGACACCGAATCCACAAATGTGATGACAACTCCGGAAGAGGCGTTCAAATCAGCAGCGGGAGTTTGTCAGGATTTTGCCCATGTGCAGCTTGCCTGTCTGCGGTCGATCGGCCTTCCTGCAAGGTACATGAGTGGATATCTCCGTACGATTCCTGCACCGGGAAAAGAGCGATTAATTGGTCAGGATCAATCACATGCCTGGATATCACTGTACTGTGGAGAAGAGATCGGTTGGGTCGACTTCGATGCGACCAACAACTGCCTGCCAGAAACGGACCATATTCCGATTGCATGGGGGCGGGATTATTCTGATGTCGCTCCCTTCAAAGGAGTCTTTCTCGGCGGTGGAGATCATCACCTGAGTGTTTCAGTCGATGTCGTTCCGTTCAACAAACTCGCTGAGAAATCGGATGAAAATCGAGATCCGGGTGAGACGTCGAGTTGAGAGGTTTTCAACGTTCAGAACGGTGAATCCAGTCGGTAATCTGATCGTCCAACCAGTGCTGCCCACGCAAGGTGCAGAAGCCCAGATGGCCTCCATGGCGTGGCATCACAACACGGCAGGTTGAGGAATACGCCGCTTTCTGAAACTGTGCAATCGGAATGAGCGGATCGTCTTGAGCGGCGATGATCAGTGTCGGAACTGAAATCCCCTCGAGATACTGCTGAGAGTTAGATTTGGCGTAGTAGTCAGCTGCGGAAGCGAAGCCACTGACGGGGGCTGTAAAGGTTTCGTCAAATTCGTAGAGCGTTCGGGGAGGTTTCGCAAACCATCCATCTGGAACCACGGTGTCCGCACGTCGCTTCACTCGTTCGTGGATATCGCGAGTGCAAGATCGGCAGAAGTATTGGTCATAGACCTTTGCTAGTCCTCGCTGCATCGCGACAACACTGAAATGGAGATCGATGGGGGGACAGACGGCCACCGCACGCTGGACCATGTCGAGCGACTTCCGATCACGATGCTGTTCTCCGAGGAACTTGAGGGCAACGTTCCCGCCCAGCGAGAAGCCGATCAATGTCACAGGTGTTCCCGGCATCTGCCGATCGAGTTCGTTGAGGAGCGACGCCACATCGTCCGATCGTCCACTGTGATAGGGGTATCGAGCCAACCCAGCCCCGGCGCCGCACCCTCGCCAGTCGAGGCGAATCGTTCGGATCTTTTCCTTGTTCAGTCGCGAAGCAACCCGAACCATGTATGGACTTGAATGGCTTCCTCCCAGTCCATGCAGAAGAACCGCGACCGGCCCGCCGGGCTGCCAGTCGTCAGGGCAATCATCCTGATAGACCAGTTGATCTCCGTCCGCGAGTGCCACTTGTCCAGCAACTCTTCTTGTTTTTGAGAGACCCTTCTTTCCATCAACGTTACGGAATAGATACAGCCCAGCCAACGTTTGAACGTGCCCGTTACGAAACAACCAAGGGGGTGAAAACTGAGATTGCGTGTCCAAGGAAAATTTCTGTTTCAGCTGCGAGATCGCAATTTACATGTTGACTAGGAAATTTCTTACGAGAATCTGAAGGAAGAGTGTGAACAAATGACAGTCGTCCCGCCAGAGACCGGAATCCGAATCAGGACGGTCGCATTTCAATTGGGGTTCGGAAAGAGATCTTTCGAGAGGCTGCTGAACTGACTGAGGGGATTACTTTTCCTTTAGAAATAAAGGTCGCTGGCTTCAGCCTGCTATTCTTTGCTCTATCAACAGAGATTCACCCCATGAAGCTTTGCAGGCCCACACAGAAATCGAGCCATTCGATACTTGAGTAGAGACCGTTTCTGCTTCCCCCGAATGAGCTGTTCCACGCCTCGAAGTCTGAGGTTCATAAAGGTCAAATGAACATCCCCTCCCGCATCCTTCTATTCCTCTTATTAGCGCTCCTGTCGTTCTCAGGTTGCATTGCACAAGCGGAGTCTCACGAAGATCCTCGTTCTGTCGCCCAGAAACACGATGACGACGACGACGAGCAGGACGACGACGAGCAGGACGACGATGATGATGACGACGATGATGATGACGACGACCATGATGACGACGACCATGATCGGGAAGTGCATCGTCAGCCGCACGGAGCAATGCATGCAGCCTCGCCACCGACTCCGGTAAGTAAGAACGATCCGCACGCAATGGCCGCGAAATTAGGGAAGAAGGGGCACCACCCCGAACACCCCGAACACAAGATCGTCGTGACGAGCGTTGTGAGACAGGATGCGGTCAACACTCGGGCTTACGTTTGCCAGATTCGATCCTGCCAACACATTGAAGTCCGCGCACTTGAAGGGGGCTACTTAGAGAAAATCGGAGTAAATGAAGGGCAGGAAGTGAAGAAGGGAGAACTGATGTTCAAGATTCTCCCGACCCTCTATCAGGCTCGTTTGGACTCTGAAGTCGCTGAAGCGAACCGGATTCAAATTGAGTTCGATAACTCAACCAATCTGAATAAGAAGGGGATCGTGTCTCCTCAAGAGTTGGCAATCAAAAGTGCCGAACTCGCCAAGGCGAAAGCAAATGTTGCTCGCGCACAGGCTGAGCTGAACTTCTGTGAGATCAAAGCACCATTTGACGGCATCGTCGACCGTCAGCGCCAGCAGCTTGGAAGTCTCGTCGAAGAAAATGGAGTTCTGACAACACTTTCCGATAACCATGTCATGTGGGTCTATTTCAACGTGCCCGAGGCTCGCTACTTCGAGTACCAGATGAAAAATGATCCAAACATGAAAATCGAATTGAAGCTCGCGAACGGAAGCATCTTTCCGGAGCCCGGAAAAATCGGTGCGATCGAGGCTGACTTTAACAACACCACGGGGAACATTGCCTTTCGTGCCGACTTTGAAAACCCACAACGGCTTCTTCGCAACGGGCAGACTGGCACAATTCTGATTCATACAAAACTCAAAAATGCACTCATCATTCCTCAGCGAGCGACGTTTGAGATCCTCGCACGGCGATATGCATATGTCGTCGATAAAGACAACGTCGTGCATCAGCGAGACATCTCGGTCCTCAGCGAGCAGGATGATGTCTTTGTGATCCAGGATGGTCTGGAAGAAGGTGAGAAAATTGTCTTTGAAGGGATTCGACAAGTTCGTGACGGTGAAAAAATTGAATTTGAGTTTCGTGATCCACAACGGGTTCTCGAAGATTTGAAGAACCACGCAGAATAAGCAGGCCTTGTCGATGTTCACGAAATTCCTTCATCGCCCAGCGTTGGCGATCGTTATCTCCCTGTTGATTCTGTTCATGGGCGGCCTGTCGATTCTCGGCCTCCCCATCTCGCAGTTTCCAGATGTCGCCCCCCCCAGCGTGATTGTTTCTCTCTCCTTTCCGGGAGCGAGCGCAAAGATTCTCGTTGAATCGACACTGGTGATTCTTGAACGCGCCATCAACGGTGTCGCGGACATGCGGTATATGACTTCAGCTGCCACGAGTGCAGGCGAAGCATCGATCATGATCACCTTCGAGCCGGGAACCGATCCCAACGTCGCGGTCTTGAATGTGAATAACCGCATTCAGATGGTTAGAAACCAGCTTCCACCGATTGTGGAACGGGAAGGGATTATTGTTCTGCAGAACATGACCAGCATGCTGATGTATGTGAACGTGTTCAGCAAAGACCCGAAGATCGACCAGAATTTTCTCTACAACTACGTCTCGTCTGACCTGCTGCCGGAAATTCAACGTGTTCGCGGGGTCGGTCAGGCGAAGATTCTGGGGAACCGTGCTTACGCCATGCGTGTCGAGTTGGATCTCGATCGAATGCGGGCATACAACGTCTCTGCCGAAGACATCATGAAGGCCATCGAGAAGCAGAGCACCATCGGATCGCCTGGACGATTAGGGCAGGCGACCGGAAAGACTTCGCAGACAATCGAATACGTTCTGACATGGATCGGGCGTTACAACAAGCCGGAGCAATACGAACAAATCATCCTTCGAGCCAGCGAAGAAGGCGAAATTCTTCGCCTGAAAGATGTCGCGGAAGTCTCCTTGGGATCTTCTTTCTATGACCTGTATTCAGATATTGATGGATTTCCCTCAGCCTCCATCGTGTTGAAGCAGATCCCGGGTTCCAATGCCGCGGAGGTCATCAAAGAAGTGAAGGCCATGTTGAAGGAAATGAAGACAGACATGTTTCCTCCAAAGATGGACTACGCGATCAGCTACGACGTCTCGAACTTCTTGGATGCCTCGATCGAGAAAGTTCTACATACGCTCTTTGAAGCGTTCATCCTGGTGTCAGTGGTGGTGTTTCTGTTTCTGGGGGATTTCCGCAGTACGCTCATTCCAACGCTGGCAGTGCCGGTTTCGTTGATCGGAACGTTCTTCTTTATGAGCGTGTTCGGGATGTCTATTAACCTGATCACACTTTTCGCGCTGGTGCTGGCAATCGGGGTCGTTGTCGACGACGCAATCGTCGTTGTCGAAGCTGTCCACGAAAAAATGCATATGAAACATCTCTCTCCGTACGCTGCCACGAAGGAAGTGGTCGGAGAAATTAGCGGCGCCATCATCGCGATCACTCTCGTGATGACCGCGGTCTTCATTCCGGTAACGTTCGTTCCTGGGGCAGTGGGGGTCTTCTATCGCCAGTTCGCGCTCACGATGGCGATGTCCATTGTCCTGTCCGGCGTGGTCGCTCTGACGCTGACTCCGGTGCTGTGCGCAATGATTCTGAAGCCGCATGGCGATGAGCAGCAACATGGAATCGTGGGGTTTATCAACAATGTACTCAATCGTTCGCTCGGGCGTTTCTCGTTCATTCCTCGGACGCTGCTGGTTCTGATTCTCGGTGCCGCACTCGGAGTCGCTGCTTATGCTTCCTTGCATGTTCATTTGATTCATGAGGTCTTGAACGAGCAGCTTGAGCTGACTCCTGAGCGAATGATGATCATCGGGAGTGTCGTGGGTGTCTTGATGACCTTGTCATTCCGCGCCACATTTTCTGGCAGTGAGCCCGGCCGGAAGAAGGTGCGTGGTCCGATTGGTGTTTTTCTGCGTGGATTCAATTGGTGCGTCGACAAGGTGACAGCAATCTTCGTGGCCATCGTGCGTCGCATTATTTCCTGGAGAATCGTGACGCTAGGTGTGATTGCAGCCTTCGGCTATGCAATTTTCATGATCAACCAGTATCTCCCCTCTGGTTTCATTCCTCTGGAAGATCAGGGAGTCATCTATGGAATTATTCAGACGCCTCCCGGATCGACCCTCGAATACACCAATGCCAAAGCACACGAACTGCAGAAGATCTGCGAAGAGATGGAGGACGTCACCTCGGTAACCTCTCTGGCGGGGTATGAAATTCTGACGGAAGGACGCGGTTCCAACGCAGGGACCTGTTTGATCAATCTGAAGCCGTGGGCGGATCGAGAGAAAACCTCAAAGGAGATCATTGAAGAACTGGAGGCGGAAGGAAAGAACATTTCCAACGTGAAGCTGGAATTCTTCGAGCCACCAGCAGTTCCTGGATTCGGAGCAGCGGGGGGATTCTCGCTGTGTCTGCTCGATAAGACCAACAGCGGTGACTACGACAATTTTGGCAAGGTCACAGAGGCCTTTTTGGCGGACCTCAACAAGCGAAAGGAATTGAAAGGGATCTTTACGTTCTTTGCCAATAACTACCCTCAGTACGAAATCCTCATCGACAACGATGTCGCGATGCAAAAAGGAGTGTCCATTGCAGACGCTCTTGAAAACCTCTCTATCGTGGTCGGAAGCACATGGGAACAGGGATTCATCCGCTTCGGGCAGTTCTACAAAGTCTACGTCCAGGCGCAGCCTCAGTTCCGCAGATATCCTGAAGACCTCACGAGTATGTTCGTCAAGAACGAAAGTGGCGAAATGGTCCCATACTCATCGTTCATGCAGATCGTCAAAAGCCAGGGGATGAACGAAATCAACCGCTACAACTTGTATACGACCGCCATCATTCAGGGAGCCCCTGCAAGTGGCTACAGTAGCGGACAGGCAATGGCAGCGATCGAAGAAGTCGCTCGTGACACTCTTCCAAAGGGCTATGGAATCGGCTGGCAGGGTCTGTCGTACGATGAAGCGAATAAGGGAAACACAGCTGTTTACATCTTCCTGGTCGTGGTGCTGTTCGTTTATCTGGTATTGGTTGGCCAGTACGAGAGCTTCCTGCTTCCGCTGGGAGTCTTGATTTCGCTCCCAATCGGTTTGTTTGGCTCGTTCCTGATGCTGAAAGCAATGGGGCTGGCGAATGACGTCTACTGCCAGATTGGACTTGTGATGCTGGTGGGGCTTTTAGGAAAGAACGCGATTCTGATTTTCGAATTCGCGATTCAGCGTCGCCATGAAGGACTGTCGATCAAGGATGCTGGCATCGAAGGGGCTAAACTTCGGTTCCGCCCAATTGTGATGACTTCTTTTGCGTTTATCGTCGGTTTGATCCCGCTGGTGAAGGCGACCGGACCCGGTGCCATCGGAAATCGTACGATCGGAACGACCGCTGTCGGGGGAATGTTGATGGGAACGCTCGTGGGCGTGTTCGTGATTCCGGGGCTTTACTACCTATTCGCGAAACTCTCGGATGGGCGAAAGTTAATCAACGATGAACATGATTTACCTCTCGCTGAAATCTTCGAGCGGGATAGCTCAGTGGCTGGTCATGCTCCCACAGACCACTAATTGACTCAACGATTCGTCTACAAAGGCGATCGTCTCGCTGCAGTTGTCGGACCCGTTTAAAAAACTAGAACGGAGGAGACTGTCTCCTCCGTTCTAGTTTTTTCAGATCCGGAATTTCCCGTCACCGATGCCCCGGGAATCTGAAGAGTTTGTAATCTCCCTCCCGGAACCGACTACTAGGTCGCCCTGCTTAACCCGGTGATCTAGTGGGGTCGCTACAATCGTTAAACTTCTTGGCTGCTGATTCGCTGGGAATTCATTACATCCGGTGTAATAGCAATTTTCGTTGCCGATAGAGATCTCGACATGGGACACCGGCGAGCGCGGATTGCAGATCTGTCAGCGGATCTGAATCGGCACGCGTTGGGTTCGACTCGATTGGGAAGACTTCATCAGGAGGATGAGGAATTCGCCAGCGATTAGGTTCTCTAGGTAATTGGGTGGTCAAGGATGACACACAACTCCCAAGTTCGGCAGAGATTACGACGCCTCATTTCATGTGGGAGCATCGCTCGGATCTCGTTGAGCGGATTGGTATTGAGTCTGACCGGATGCAACATTCCAAATTTGCGTTGCCCCGACCGTACAGCGCCAATCGACAGCACCTATCAAGGGCAGACCAGTGCCGAGAATTCGGGTTACTTGGGGATTCAGGAATTCTTCAACGATCCGGTGCTCGTGTCGCTGATTACCGAAGGACTTTCCAACAATCTCGAACTGAAAATCCGGAATGAAGAAGTTCAGATTGCCAGCAACGAGATTCTCGCCCGCCGTGGTGCGTATCTTCCGTTCCTGACAGGAGGATTCGGTGGTGGTGTCAATCGAACCAGCCGCTACACCCCTATTGGCGCGGCGGAAGATCAACTGACATATCCCGGGTCTGGAGGAAGGAATTTTCCAAGCCCCATCCCGAGCACAGCCCTGACCGCGAATCTGAACTGGCAGATTGATATCTGGCGCGAACTCCGTAACGCCCGCGATGCCGCCATTCAGCGTTATTGCGAAGCAGTCGAAGCTCGGAATTACTTCGTCACCAAACTCGTTGCTGAGATCGCAGACAGTTATTACGAACTGTCATCTCTGGATAAGGAACTCGTCTTCCTGCAACAGACAATTGAACTACAGAAACAAAGCCTTGAAGTGGCTCAGGCTCAGAAGGACGCTGCTCGCGGAACTGAACTCGCTGTCCAGCGATTTCTGGCAGAAGTCCGCAAAAACGAGAGTCAACAGCTGATTATCACCCAGCAGATCATCGAGGTTCAGAATAAGATCAACTTCCTGGCAGGTCGCTTCCCTCAACCGGTCGACCGTCAGTCATGGGACTTCATTCAGCTTGACTCGCAACTTCTCAGTGTCGGTGTTCCTGCTCAGTTGTTGCAGAATCGCCGCGATATTCGCGCAGCAGAAAGAGAAGTCGCCGCATCAGGTCTCGATGTTCTCGTCGCCAAAGCGAGATTTTATCCACGGCTCGATCTGACTGCGACAATTGGGTTCGAAGCATTCAACCCGCGTTATCTCTTTGATCCGGGAGCGTTTATCGCTGGAGCAGCAGGGAATCTGGTTGCACCGTTGATCAACAAGAAGGCGATTCAGGCGGACTACAAGAATGCGAATGCTCGCCAGCTTCAGGCCATCTACAACTATCAAATGACGGTTCTGAACGCCTTTACCGAAGTCGTGAACCGGATTTCCAAAGTGGAAAATTATCGTCAAAGCGTCGAGATCAAGCTCACACAGGTGCGTGCTCTCGAGGAGTCCGTCAGTGTGGCGAGCAATCTCTTTCAGAATGCCCGTGCAGAGTACATGGATGTTCTCTTCGCTCAACGTGATTTACTCGATGCACGAACGGATCTCATCGAGACCAAACAGCAACAGCTTTCCGCGATTGTCAATGCTTACCAGGCATTAGGGGGCGGATACCTGATGACGAATGGTGGGATTGGCTTCGCAGACATCTACGGTCCACCAATCGAACTGAAACCGGAAGACGTCAAACTCCCCGGTGAAGAAGAAGGGAAGTTGGCGCCGCCGATTCCAGCAGAGCCAACTCCAGCTACTGAACCTGCTGGAAACCCAATTCCGGATGAGCCGACAAACGTCACACCGCTGCTCCCCCCATCACCGCAAGCGAAGAGCAGTCCCGGTTCGAAATCTCCCAGTAAAGTCACAGCGGAGATCTATACGGTTGACCGGGTGTTCAAAGATGAATGAAGGCACTACTGAACGTTGAATTTGGCTCGATACTCGTTGATTCGGGCAACCATCCACGAGCCGATCTGCTCAACTACGGAACGCCATTCCGGTTCGTTGTGCGGCTCGTGAACCAACCCTTCGAAAATGAGAAGATCCCCGTGCGGGACTTTCATCGTGAACTGACGAGTCCCTTCTGGATTCGTCACACTGTCATCGGTTCCATGCAAAGCGAGCAGGGGGACAGGGAACTCCCGAGCATGATCCAGTGCCCAGAGTCCTGCGTAGTATGAATCACTGATCAACCTCACCGAGGCGAGTCTGTGAATCAATGGGTCAGCATTGTAGGCGTCGATCTGCTCCTGATTGCGAGTGAGTTTTTTCGGGCGGAAACTCGCTGGGACCAGTAAATTAGGCCAATATTTGGACAGCGTGCGAATCGCCCAGACCTTGAAATCAGACTGCTTTTGAGTCAGCGTAAACCACGGGGATGACAGCACAACTCCTGCGACGCGGTCGAGTTCACCAGACCGACGGAGTACCCAGTTCGCGGCGATATTCCCTCCCAGGCTGTGACCATAAATGATGAGAGGAGCTTTCTCATCCAGTCCTTTGGCGAACTGAACAATCGCTGAAAGGTCATCCAGAAAGGCGTCGTATCTGGGAACGCATCCTCTACGCCCTTCGGATCGGCCATGCCCACGCAGGTCGTACCGGACGACAGCGATTCCTCGATTCAGAAAGCTTTCAGCGACATGGTGATATCGCCCGCTGTGCTCCCCCAATCCGTGGGTCATTACAACGATTCCCAATGGGGAATCAACGCGTTGAACTCGCGTCAACAGATTGATTGAATCCGGAGTATTGACGAAAAGTTCTTCCACTGCGTGCTGTTGCCCGCTCAACGAAGGACTGGTGTCCGGACTTGTGGTCTCAGGAATGAGTTCTTCCCTGTGCATGGTATGAGTTCCGACGCGGGGCTCTGAGTGACCTTTGACCTGAACGTCAGGATGGAGTCCACATTCTGAAACGTACGTCAACTGAGTACGACATGGAAGTGCAAACGAGCAACTGCCTGGAACGAAGCGACACTTCACGGAGTGGAATTCCGGTTGAACCAGAGAACTCCACGAACCCGAAAGCCTTACCGGCACGACATTTCAACGGGCTAATTTGAGACGGCGTTGTGTTGCAGCCAAGTCGCCAGCGGAAGCACTTTCCAAAGAAGGAGTGCAACAGGACCCGCGTAAAGCACACTGTCTAAAATGTCCAGCAATCCGCCGAATCCCGGAAAAAGAGCAGCGGAATCTTTGCGGTCCATGTCACGCTTCAAGAGCGATTCACAAACATCACCGACCATCCCGGCGATTCCGATGACCGCCCCATAAAGCAGACTGAAATACCACGCGGGAGCAGGCGCATCTGGAAAGAAAAACGGAGGGACAAAGTAAAACCAGAGCCATCCACACAGCGATGCTCCGAGAAGAGACCCGACAGCCCCCTCCCATGTCTTTTTCGGACTCAGGATCGGAGCCATCTTCGTGCGTCCGAATCGCTTGCCAACAAAGTACGCACCGATGTCGCCACCTTTCGCGCAGATGATGAGTGAGCCAATGGCGAGATATCCTGCCGCCGACCCAGCGACCCAGCGTAGCTGTGCGGTCATCGCGAGCAATAATCCCACATAGCTGACGATCAGCATTTCAGTCGCAAGCGTTTCCGTGGTCTTGCCGGACTTCTTAAATCTCCATGATTCGACAGCAAGCAGGAACATCAGCGAGAAGCAGCAGGCGAGCGCCAACGGCGTGAGTTCGAGATGATTCAGCGGAGGTGGCTGCAAATGCGGAAACCATCCGCCCAGAATAATCATGAGGACGCACACGGAAACCGCGGGGACACTGATGTCTGGAACTCGCGCGCGAAACAGTTCAGCGAGTTCCCAGACTCCGCGAAGTGCAAGCAGTCCTACAAACCCCAACAAGAGCAATGCGGACTCTCCTCCCTTTGCATCGAAGTAAAATACAGCGACGAGCAAAGGAATCAGGATTGCCGAAATGAGAACTCGCCATGCGAGCATGCAAAGACTCAATTAATTGAAAGGAGTAACGAAAAGCGATCAAAAATCGAATCGAGCATGAACATTCCCATTCGATCTCAAGCAGTATGCTGAGTTTCGGAAGTCAACTGAAGAGACCGGGGGAAATTTTCATCAGTTTTGATGGCGATCTGACTCAGAATGGAGGATAAAGTCCAACAAAAATCGATCTACTCGGGCTCTGGTACTGAGTTAGGACCAATGACTTCCTTGTCGAGGCGAATTCTCTGCCGCTATGAAAGCGGAAACACGAATATCTCAAAGGCTCGTCCATGCGCGTCTGCCTGATTTCTCTGAATGGTTATCCAGCCATTGATGCACGTATCAACGGGCCAATCGGAGGTGTCGAAACCCGTTCGTGGACGCTCGCCCGGGCTTTGGCCACTCTACCGGACACGGATGTCTCGTTGATGGTTCGTCAC
The DNA here is from genome assembly GCF_051466335.1 of Planctomicrobium mucosum. Taxonomy (NCBI): domain Bacteria; kingdom Pseudomonadati; phylum Planctomycetota; class Planctomycetia; order Planctomycetales; family Planctomycetaceae; genus Planctomicrobium; species Planctomicrobium mucosum. Next base: position 833,511 of record NZ_CP195793.1, read on the forward strand.
CACGACCCGTTGCTCCAGTCCCGGTACTCTGGAGTCGAAATTCAGTTGCTGCATGACCGCATGTATCGCCTGAAAGAATCATTGGCTACACGTTTGCGACGTCGGTCAGGTTTCCCTTTTATTTCACTCGATCAACCGCGGCTATCAGATCTCTGGGTGCTCCCGACGGCACTCACTCATCGAGCCTTTAAGGGAAGGCGAAACGCACTCCTTCCATCAAAGCATTACGAGAATGTTCCTGCGGATGTGTTTGTGACATTCGGGGTTCAATCTTCCTCCGCGACAGTCATCTCATCAGCGCACGCGACTGGTCGAAAAGCGGTTCTCATGATTGCTCACGATGATGACGTCTCTTCCAGATATTTTGAGTCCTCAAATTCCTCTGATCAGTATGGGACCACGTCGAGTGTCGCCCGATGGATGCTCGAGCACGCGGACATGATTGTCTGTCAGACAGAGTTCCAGCAGGACCAACTCAGCAAGCATGGAATGGCATCTGAAATCCTTCGGAATCCAATCGATACTGAGGAATGGCTTCCGCTTGGGGACGGGGCAATAGAAAATGATCGCTACGCATTGTGGATTGGCCGATCAGAGAATCTTCTGAAGCAGCCGATGCTTTTGATTGAGCTGGCAAAGCTTTGCCCAGAAGTTCAGTTCAGAATGATCATGAATTTCCGGATCCCCGAGGTCGATCGACAGGTCAGGGCTGCAGCACCGGAGAACGTTACCATTATCGAACGGGTTCCTTTTCAGGAATTGCCAGGAGTGATGCAACGGTCTGTCGTGTTCATCAACACATCATCCAGAGAAGGCTTTCCGAACACATTTCTTCAGGCAGCAGCCAGCGGAGTGCCGATTGCGTCGCTGAATGTCGAAGGAAAGTTTTTGAACCGGTCGCGAACTGGATTCGAAGCAGGAGGGGATCTGGCTGAATTGGCGTCCTATGTCCGATGCTGTTGGACGGGGCACAACGACACGTACGATCCAGCACAGGCTCGGGAATATGTCGCCAACTTTCACTCCGCAACGAAACAGGCCCAGCAGTTTCGAGAACTGCTGGGCCGAATCATCAATGTTCAACGTGGGTAACGACCAGATCGACTCTCACAAGAGAATGGCCTTCCGGAGGCAATAAACGGAGCGTTTGAACGAGTTCTTGCCACTGTTCGCGGCCACACACACCTGCGACAGGGGCTAGCGGGTCGCTGTCGCGGATGCTGGCTGGACTCCAACTTTGTCGATAGGAGATGCTGCCAGACCACTTGCTTGCTGCACGTTTCGTCCACCTGTCGATGTGTTTGTCAGGAAGTTGTCGACGCGTGCTCGACTCTTGATGTCCTCGTAGACTTTTGCGACGGATGTCTGAATCTTTTCTTCGGTCAGCTGAGCATACAGATCGCTCCAGACTTCTTTGATGTCTGTCACCACGGGTTCTGTGAACCCTTCGCACTTCAGAATGACATAGCGATTTTCGACGTTTGGCAGCTGAATGACGGGTGAAATCTCGCCAATATGCATCTTAAACGCCTGATCTTCGATCTGCTTGTCTCCGCCGTGACGACGAATCGGAGGAATTGTTCCCCCCAGTGGTCGACTGTTTGGATCAGCTGAGTATTCACGAGCCAGTCGATCGAAATCATCCGGGTTTGCTTTGCACTGCTCCCAGATTGAATTTGCATTGCGAATGTTGCCGCTGACCATGATCATGCGAGCCTTCACTCGCGGACCATAGTTGCTCTCGAAGCCCTTCTGCATGTCGGCTTCGGTGATTTCGATATTCTGGCCAGCCAGCTTCTTGAGCGCGAGCATTGGCCAAATCACATCCTGCTGGTACTGATCACGATTCAGCTTGCGCTCTGCTTCGAGCATTTTGTACCAGGTATCGACAGGCAGATTGAATTTCTTGGCGGTTTTGGAGATCTCGTCGTCAATCTCAGCGACGGTCACAACAATGCCGCGGGCTTCGCACTCCTGTTGAATGATCAACCGGCTGATCAATGAATCAAGGATTTCGTTTCCGTATCGGGCTACGCACTCTCGTGCAACAACATCATAATTGATGGCTTGGCCGTTCACCTTTGCCAATGGGCGGGCGCTAGTCGCGGCTGGAGCGGTTTCCAACGCTGCCTTACCTGGCTGATTGGAGTTGGTCTGAGAGATTCCCGGTTGTGCCCGGAAGAATTGCAGCCAGATCCCAGCTACTGCAAGTAGCACCACAGTTCCTGTGACGGCTGGCCAGTACGCTCTGCGATTCTTCTGCGTCGCTGCAGGCTGTGAGGAGTGAATCCGTTCACTCATGATCTAGGCTCCGAATAGTTCAATTGAAGAGCTTGCGAAAAGGCAAAAGCAATCCCGCAGCCCGTTTCAGGTCCGTGACAGATGGCGATTTACAGAAAATCTTAAATTCAGGTCAAGATCAGTTCTGAAAAAGCCGAGGGTCGCTACTTCGATTTTGCCGTCACGGGGGATGGAGTCTTTCCTTGCTTCCAGTCGATTGACTCTGCGCTCTCGGCGGGAACCGACCGGACAAAAACCCGAAAAGTGTCGGCGCGGCCCCCTTCAGCCCCGGGGACGGGCTTCACGGCCAGTTGCCGGGGGAGTGTTTTGGACTGGTTGGGGTTCAGATCTGGAATCAGCCAGTCCGCGTAGAGACCATTTCCCGTTTCGACGGTGACATAGAACGACATTGCTCGCACCGGGGAAATGTTCTTCAACTTCCCTTCCACCTGTACGTTCCCTCTGGTTCCGGGAGTAATCGCAGCGGTGACCTGATATTGGCCCAGCCCCTGCTGATCGTTTGTTTTTCCGGGCGGTGGATCGGACAGACTGATTCGCTGCCGTTTGGCAACGTCTTTGACCTCGGCGAGAAACTCTTCTCGCATTTGCTCCATCGGCTTTCCGAAGTGTTTGAGGAAGCACTCATCCTCTTCCTGTCGGGTGAGAGTCGCGAGCGTTTCGCGAGTTGCTAGCTCGCTGACGTAGTTCCGGTACTCTTCCCGATGCTGGGTGGAAACGGTCCAGTGCAGTGCCCAAGCCAACGAATACGCATGGCCAGCGACGTCGTCGCTCATAAACGATCTGTCGTCACCAGCCACCTTGCCCCACTCTGCGTGTTCTGGGAGATCGATCGAAATCCGCGCGTACTTTGCGTTGACCTTAGAAGGGCTGGAGTCAACTTTCTCTCCTTTCCCTTCAAAACTGATGGCGATCCCCTCATCAAACCATTTTGGTATTTGTGCGATGCGATGAAAAACCCGGTTATACATTTGCTGATGAATCGCTTCATGCAACGGGGTTTCAAATGTGTCGCACGAGCTTAACCGGACCGCGAGCCAGTTTGTGAGTCCTGAATAAAATCCGAGTATTGAGCTGGAAGAGAGAGACCGTCCCCCAGTTGCAGCGGTTGCGTAATTATCGAAATCGACATCGCTTTCAAAGACGACCAGCACTGTGGGGAATCGCAATGGGCGGAGGGGAAACTTCGAGAACTTGGCGTATCTCAGGAACACGTTCTCCACGTTGTTCATGAATGTCGCCCCTTTTTTCAAGAACGATGTGACGCGGTTCTCATTGACCTTCTCGATTGGACTCGCGAGGACCAGAGCGACAACGCATTGCCCCTGAATATGTACCTTTGTCAGGTCTTGCCCGAACAGTGTGGTGAGTCTCTCGGCCATTTCTTCAGGCGTGAATGGCTCCGGGTCGCCAGTATTTTTTCGGTCGGTAATTTGAGACGCCTGTACCAGAGCGATCTGACCATCACGACGTTCAAGAGCCTGAAAACCTTGGCCGGAACCGATGAGCCTCGCCTCGATCGTGATTGGTTTTCCATCTTCAACGTAAGTGAATTCATCAGCACAGAGAGGCGAAAAGACTCCTAAGATCAGAATCAAAAAACAGGAGAGTGCTGCTTGCTGAAACATTCAAACTCCGGAAAGGAAGCCCCTGAAATTTGTTGACGGTTTGCCTGGCGTGCTCAGGCGACCACGTTCATGTGCGGCGATCTTGAAAAGTATACCCCGATTTTTCCGAAAGAATTGCCTTGGTTTCAATCTCGACATTTGCCCAAAAATAAACAGCCCCACCCGGTTGAGTGGAGCTGTTTGAATTCATCGAATTTAGCCACCTAAAGAGGACGCTATTCGGCCGTCTTTTTCTTCTTCGCGGCCTTCTTCTTCGCAGCCTTTTTCTTGGGCGCGGGTGCGTCGTCGGAGGCGGCTACAGCCTTCTTCGCGGCCTTTTTCTTCGTCGCCTTCTTTGTCCCCTTGCCGGTTTTCCCTGCGCGGGCTTCAATCAACTCCAACGCCTGTTCCATCGTCAGTGAGAGCGGATCGGTATCCTTCGGCACGGTTGCGTTAGTTTTTCCGTGCTTCACATAGGCGCCGTATCGCCCCTCGAAAATGGCGACGGGCTTCTCGTCTTCTGGATGCGGCCCCAGTTCCTTCAGCGGTGGGACTGCGGCTCGACCTTTGACCTCTTTGAGGAGTTCAACCGCGCGGTCCAGCCCGATGGTCAGCACATCGTCTTCTTTGCCAAGAGACTTGTACTTTCCTGCATGTTGAACGTACGGGCCGAAGCGACCGACGCCAGCATTCACCACTTTGTTATCTTCAGGATGATGCCCCAGGCGACGCGGCAACTCGAGCAGTTTCATCGCGATGTCGAAGTCGACTTCCGAAGGATTGAAATTCTTCGGGATGGAGACTCGCTTCGGTTTCGGCTCCCCTTCGACGACTTCTCCCAACTGGAGATATGGACCAAACGGTCCGGACATGATGAAGATCGGATGACCATTTTCAGGATCGACTCCCAGCGAGAGTGGACCCTGCTTTTTCAGATGGATCAGACGTTCTGCAAGTTCATCATTCAGGTCAGCGGGAGCGACGTCATCTGGAAGAGACGCATTGACGCTTTCGCCATTTTCCTGAGCTTCCAGATAGGGACCATATCGCCCCACTCGCACACTCGGGCTGAGCCCGTCGAGCTTGATTGTGCAGGCGTCACGTGGATCGATCGATTCACGTTTGCTCTCTACCTGTTGGTTCAGACCTTCCTCGCCGGAATAGAACTTCTCCAGATAAGGAAGCCGTTTGGCTTCCCCGTTGGAGATGTCGTCCAGCGACTGTTCCATTTGAGCGGTGAACTGCATATCGACCAGATTGGGAAAATAGGTCTCCAGAAGCCGTGTGACTGCCAATGCCGTGAACGTGGGGATGAGTTGGTTGTTCGCTTTGCGAACATACCCGCGATCCTGAACGGTACTGATAATGCTTGCGTACGTACTGGGGCGGCCGATCCCTTCCGCTTCCAGTTTTCTTACAAGTGTCGCTTCTGTGTACCGTGCGGGCGGTTTGGTTTCGTGAGCCAGCGATTCAACGCCGTCGCATTTCACGGATTCGCCTTCAGAGAGTTCTGGGAGGACTGAATCCTGATCTTCCAATGCGGCTTCAGGATCATCGGTTCCTTCGACGTAAGCACGGAAGTAACCCGGAAACTCCACTTTTCGACCGGTTGAACGGAACTCGGCATCCTCGACTTCGATTGTCACCGTGTCAAAACGAAGCTGGGCTTCTGCCATCTGGCTGGAGATGGTTCTCTTCCAGATCATGTCGTACAAACGAGATTCGCGACCGGACAAACCCAGTTCATCAGCGGTCTTCATTTCTCCGCCAGCAGGACGAATCGCTTCGTGGGCCTCTTGTGCGTTCTTGGTCTTGTTCGAGTACTGGCGCGGACCGTCGCTGAGGTACTCTTTTCCGTAGTTCGATTCAATGCGAGTCCTTGCTGCATCGATCGCCTCTTGAGAGAGGGTGACGCTGTCGGTTCGCATGTAGGTGATATTACCGTCTTCATACAGACGCTGAGCGGTCTGCATCGTTTCGCGGGCGCTCATTCCCAATTTGCGGTTGGCTTCCTGCTGCAACGTACTTGTTGTAAACGGAGCAGGGGGTTTGCGTGTCGCCTGGCGGTGCTCAATGGAAGTAATTTTCCATGGAGACGACTTGATTTTCGCCTGTAAGTCTCGTGCTGGAACTTCCTCCAGCAACAGCACATTGGAACCTTGGGCGATCTGACCGGTCGACTCATCGAAGTCTTTTCCGGTCGCGATTCGTTTGCCACCGACAGAGACGAGTTGAGCGCTGAACGAAACTCCCCCTTTGTTGGCCAGGTTCGCTTTCAGGTCCCAGTAAGTTCCGCTGCGGAATGCGAGTCGTTCCAGTTCACGCTGCACCATAATTCGGACAGCAACACTTTGAACTCGTCCCGCGGAAAGGCCACGGCGAATCTTCGTCCACAGGAGTGGTGAAAGTGTGTAACCGTATAGCCTGTCAAGGATTCGGCGAGTTTCCTGAGCCTCGACGAGATTCATGTCGAGATCTCGAGGATTGTTCAGCGCGTCGAGAATTGCCTTTTTGGTGATTTCGGAAAAGGTCATCCGCTTTACGGGGACTTTAGGCTGCAGCACATCAACCAGATGCCAGCCAATACTTTCCCCTTCGCGGTCTTCGTCGGTCGCGACGATGAGTTCTTCAGCACCCTTGAGAAGATCCCTTAACTCTTTAACGGTCTTCACCTTTTCCGGCGAGACGATATAGAGTGGTTCAAAGTTCTGATCGACATTAACTCCAAGGCGGGTCCAAGCTTCTGACTTCATTGCCTCAGGGATGTCGGCTGCCTTTTCGGGGAGATCGCGTACGTGACCCATGCTGGCGCGCACTTCGTAATCTCCGCCGAGAAACCCGGCGATTTTTTTGGCCTTGGCTGGGGATTCAACAATCACCAAGCCCTTTTTCTTCTTCGCGGAACTGACCATCCGACCTGTCGATTCAAATAGTATATGATGATGCCTGCGGAGAGCTCACTGCCAGTAAAGCCACCGCGAGTGCAATGTGTGAATTGGTTTCGTTTTTGTAAAGCGGAGCGTTTTTTTAGACTTCGACACACGAAAGTGTAGTCCTGTACCGCACTTTCGTTGACGCCACAACCTTGCCTCAAAGCGGTCTGGGCTTGCCTCCAGACACACTCTAGCTAAGATGCGGGCTCCCCGATGGGGTGATTTCAGTCGGTTTCGGTCGCTCGTGCGCAGATTTTATTCTCCGCTTTGAGAGGTCTTAGCCAAACGCGAAATCACAATCTCGTGAATGTCATTAAGTGATTATTTACAAGATTGTCAAGAGTCGACACCGGGCGGGTTAACTTTCGAGCAACTGATATTTCACAGAATTGTCTGTCCGGGGACGCATCCTCTGCAGGCAAAATTTCTATTGATTCAGAGGGACAGGGATGAGCTCGCCATTTTCGATTTTCCGGCGTCACCAACGCACCTTAATGGTGGTGGTCACTGGCCTGTCAATGATTTCCTTCGTGCTGCTCGGGGCAGTGACGGATCCAACTCAGGTTCCGAAACCGCTGATCGTTGCGTTTCTCGCTGCGATGGCTGGAGGACTGGCATGGCTCGCAGGTCTGACCCGAGGAAAAGCTGCAGAATGGGGGCTCACCGGTGCACTGGTCGGGGCAGCCATTGGTGCGGCAGGAGCATTTTACGCTCGTGAAGCGAGTGCGGTTTCCATCGGCAGTGGAAGTCTCTCACGCAATCAGGTTTCTCAGCTGATGCAGAATCGCAATGCCGCCAACCAGTTTGTCGTCACTGCGTTTCAGGAAACGTTCCAGATTCCTCTGCAGTACATGCCGCAAGCGCTACAGCAGAATCTTCTGTTCGGAAATCCAAACGCATCAGAAATTACAGTTGACGATGTTGTCACTTCGGAATTGCTTCGTCGTGAAGCAGACCGGATGGGAATCGTCATTTCTGACAAAGCAGTCACCGATTTCATTAACGGATTCACGACGAAGAAGGGGCTCCTCGACAGTCTTTCCCAACTGAGCGGACAGATGAGCGAGCAGGAACTGACTTTCGCCAAAGGAATCGTTCAGCAGATGCAGGAGAAGAAATTCTCTGCAAATTCATTCACTCGGCTGCGTCAGCGACTGCAGCTTTCTGAGCGAGGAATGTTGGACGCGATTCGTGATGAATTGAAAGCACAGCGAGCACAACAGCTTCTGACTGGGAACAATTTCTTCCCACCAGAGTTGTACTGGGAATACTACCGCATGATGAACGTGACGCAGGGGAATGAACTCGCTTCTGTCCCAGTGAGCGACTTCATCGATCCGACTGTTGAGCCATCTGAAGCGGACCTCGCGAAGCTCTTTAACGAATATAAGTCCAACTTTGCCGGATTCACTTTCGAAGGACGACCAGAACCAGGACGTCCCGGGTTCGCTCAGCCACGTCGCATTCAGATCGGATACTTCGAAGCAGATTACGACGCTGTTCAGGCAACTGTTGGAGAAGTGAGCGATGAAGAGATTCAGAAGCTCTATGACGATCGCTACCTGAAGGCGGTTCCGGAGATCACTCCGCTCGATGGACCGGAACTCCCCGCGGCCCCAATGACCGAGCCTGCACCGGAAGCCCCAGCGGCAGAGTCAGCGACAACAGAGTTACCCACAACAGAAGAAGCTCCTGCAGCGGCAGAACCAGCATCGGAAACTCCTGCTGAAGCGCCAGTTTCACCTGCTCCTGAAGCGACTCCGGAAGCCACCCCAGAGGAAGCTCCGGCACCAGCTCCGACTGAGGAAGGAAGCACTTCATCAGTTGAGCTGATGTCGGCAACCATTCCTGTCGCATTCCTTCAGGACGAACCAGCGACAGAGACTCCAGCGACAGAGACTCCAGCGACAGAGACTCCAGCGACAGAGACTCCAGCAACAGAGACTCCAGCAACAGAGACTCCAGCAACAGAGACTCCAGCAACAGAGACTCCAGCAACAGAGGCTCCAGCAGCAGAGGCTCCAGCAGTTCCGGAAGCGGGAACTGAAGGTGCAATGCCCGCAACGGGTGAGGAGACAATTCCGCCCCCTCCAAGTGATGAAGTTCCAGCTGCTCCAACTTCTGAAATTCCTGTTCTGGACGACGCCCTGAAGGCGGAACTTCGCGACGAAATTCTCGCGACACGCACTGCAGCTGCCATCAGCGCGAGAATCGAAGCTGCTCAACAAGAACTGTCGGACGTCAGTATCCGAGTCGGGATGCAGGAGACTGAAAAGAATTACCTCACCCACAGCGACGCAGCTGGACATCTGAAGTTCTACGCGAGCCAGCATCAGTTGAAGTACATCGTCTCAACTCCTCTTTCCTACGAAGAGATGAGAGATACCGAAGATTACCCGGTTGTCCGTTCACAACTGACCAGCCAACGCGTCATGGTGGCCGACTACCTGTTCCAGTCGCGCCCAACAGACTTGTATGGAGTGAATGTTTCTTCGGACTTCGGTGCTGCGAGCTCTTACGCACTCTGGAAACTCTCAGACAAGTTGCAGTACCAGCCAGAGAAAATTGATGATGAGCCAGGCATCCGAGCCCAGGTCATTAAAGCATGGCAATTGGCACAGGCACGGCCGAAAGCTCAGGCTCGTGCTGATGCTCTTGTCAAGAAAGTGAAGGAAAGCGATCTGCCAATGACTGAGGCGCTCGCTGAGGAAACCGTGACTGGAACGCCAGAAAGCCTGTTTATTCCTGTCCGTGTCACGGGCGACATTTCCTGGATGACGAAGCCAATCGTTCCTATGGTTTCAATGCAGCAGCAGATTCCTGTTCAGGCAACCGCGATCCCTGGCGCTGCGGACGTTGGCGAAGAATTTTACAAGAAAGTCTTCGGCCAGATGAACGCAGGTGACGTCTCAACAGTCTTCAATGATGACCATTCAGTGATTTACATCGTGAAGGTGAATTCACGTGAGCCATCGACACCTGAAGGCGTTGAAGAGTTGAGGAAGAAGTTTCTGGCTGAGGGGATCAACTCAAGCTACAGCACACTTCTGCGACAATCCATGATCGACAACTTTGTCGATTGGCGAGAGCAACTCTACGTCATCCACGGTGTGGAACGCAGCTCGGCACGGTAATTACTCGGCTCAATCTGAATGACGTCAAGCCGCAGGGGAAACTCTGCGGCTTGTCTTTTTAGTGGAACATCAACCTGAGTGCTCTGCCACGATCCAAAGTGAGAAGCCGATTCCGATCAGGAAGACCGACGCAGCAGCCCCCATCACCAATGCGATGAATCGCAATCCTTCCGGAATCCACTTTTCGCCATGGCCCACGATGTTTAACGATGTGCCGAGAATGGTCAGCGCACCGATTGCCAGGCACAGTTTTCCACAGCCTTTGATTCGACTGAGGCTTTGGGAAGAGCGTGAGTTGTCTGATTGATCCATAAGGTGTCCCGCACTCAAGATGCGCCGACTTCACCGAAGCTGTCGGCGTAGAAAAGAAGACGCCCGTTCGACAAGCAGTCGAAACGGGCGAGTAAGAGATCTGTGGAGAAGTACACGAGAAGAGCACACTCCTTTCATCTTTCATCGAATTCAGGAAAGGGAGTCACCGTACTCAAGCGAGTTGTGGTTCATCCAGTGCTTCCTTCAAGCGATGACGAGCAGTGTGGAGTCGTCTCTTGATCGTTCCAACCGGGCTGCTGAATCGATCGCTCATCTCCTTTAGGGACTGACCTTCGAAGTAAAACGCCAGCAGAGTTTCACGATCGAGGGATCGCAACTGCTTGAGTCCTGTTCGAACCTGATCGGCCCGTTCTCGCTGCAGAATTCGATCGACTGGGGATGGTCTGTTGGCGACGGCAGTGATGGTTTCCGGAGCATGATACGTCTCCCGCGGGCGTCGAACGGCCCGGTTGATCGACATCCGCTCAGCGATTCGCTTCAACCAACCGACGAACCGCTCCGGCTCTCTCAGCTGATCAAGTTTTCGCATCGCACGCAGGAAAACCTCCTGTGTCACTTCCACAGACTCTGCCTGATTTCGCAATCGACGAAAGCAGATTGCGGCAATGTCGGGCTCAAATTCCGTCACCAGACGGCCGTATGCTTCTCTGTTGCCACGTTGTGCTTCGAGCACGAGATCTAAAACTTCAGTATTGTCTAGCATGATTTCCTCCCCCGATGCGGGGGCTTCATGATGAGTTCGAAAGTCGAAAGAGGTCACGCGGACTGATGCAACTGGGCATCAGCAGGGACACCTGCGGCAATGCAACACGTCAAGCCGCAGGAGGCATCTGAGGGGAACCGGAAAACGGCAAAGCCGAAATACGGCGCCACAGACGTCAGTACTGCTGCACAGACGAGTGAGCGAACTCCAAATTTCGAAATCAGACCTGAGAGTGAAAGATCAACGAGATCCATGTCGCAAATTGCGAGCATGGCGTCGACTCTTCCATTCTTGGGGAATTGATCCCGATGACCGCATGAGCGATCAGATGGAGGACGTCCTGTTAAGGACGAGAGTCGCCCACGCGACGGCTGGCAGGTCATTCGCTGCAGCGCGCCACATCTGCGGTTGCCACTTCGTCGATTGCATTTCCATCGTCAGACATCGTGAATGCTGTCGCTCGCAAAGCGACTCGCGTACGACGACCGGATATTCCGGGGTCACCGGTTTACTGACTTGATGGAAGTCGACTTTCGATAGCCGTTTCGAGGAAGGAGCAGTGTGCGCTGATGCGGCACCAGCAGCGACCATGGCGCGTGCGGAGCGGATGCTCGCAGAATTGCCGATGATGTTGCCGTTGGTGTTGATCGCACTACGCATGATTGCACTTACTCCCTGCGAATTACTCGCAGTCCAGGAAACACAAAACTGAATTTCGTGCCGCAGCGAACGAGACATTCGCAGCTGCGTCTCACTTTGCTCCGGGGCGGTCACCTTTCCTTAAGTGGACCACTCGACCTTTGCTCGGTGACATTTTAGGCAGAAGGGAGATGTTGACCGGTAACTTCCTGTGACTTTCTCAGTCCTGGTCAAATCCCGCTGACATCTGCCAACAAGCTCTGTACGGTTATTCGACCCTTCGAAGATCAAAAAGGTTCGAGGAAATCAGAAGTTTTCTGGTAAATACATCTGTAATCTCTCAGAGAGATTTTGATCGATTCCCCCGAAAATGCGTCTGGAGCACCATGTACTCTCGCCGAAATTTCTTGCTGACGCTTGTGTTAAGCGTTTTCTGTCTCGCTCCGAATTTGAGTTTCGGCGAGTCCCCAAATTCATTTTTCGAAATTCAGATTTCTCCCGAGATCCACCATCAGCCTTTTACCGGTCGTGTGTATATATTCACACAACTGGCAGGTGATCGATCAGTTGCTGAGCCTCGCACAGGGCCGAATTGGTTCCGTCCGCAGCCGTTTCTGTCTTTGGATGTGGAAGATTTGCCTCCCGGTGAATCGATCGTCATCTCGCTGGAGAATCCAAAAGTGCAGCGATTTCCCAAAGATTTCTCATTCGAGAAGACACCTGTTCAGGCTGTGCAGGGGGTCGTTCGAGCAAACCCCAACGTTCGCCAGATTGGTGAAGGAGCGGGGAACTGGTACAGCAACGTGGTCCCGGTGAAACGGGGGAGAGCGACTCAAGTTGTCGTTTCTCAAGTCGTTGCGGAGCCTGCGTTCCCTGAAAGTGAAACCGTCAAACTTCTCCAGGTTCCTTCTCGACTTCTGAGTCAGTTTCATGGAAGAGAAGTCAGCGTCAGAGGTTCTGTCCGTCTTCCTGCCAGTTATTTCACGCAACCCAAACGTCGGTTTCCCGTGATCTTTGAAATTCCCGGGTTCGGCGGCAACCACATGTACGGGCTGAATCGGGGCGAACACAAAGAATTAAATGATCTCGGAGTTGAATTTATTCGTGTCATGCTCGATCCGGATTGTGGTTATGGGCACCATGTCTTTGCGAACTCCGCGAACAATGGACCGGTATTGGATGCCTTGGTGGAGGAGTTCATCCCCGCACTCGATGCAGCGTATCGCACTGATGCGAGGTCAGCAGGGCGATTTCTTACCGGTCATTCCTCCGGGGGGTGGTCGAGCCTTTGGATTCAAGTCAACGCTCCTGAGCACTTTGCGGGAACTTGGAGTACCGCGCCGGATCCCGTGACGTTCAGTGATTTCCAGCAGATCGATCTGTATCAGCAACGCAACAACATGTTCCGCGCCGAAGACGGGACGTCACGTCCGCTTGCAAGGATGAATGGAAAGCCGATTGTCTTCTACGAGGCATTCTCGCAGATGGAGGATGTGCTCGGTCACGGCGGTCAGTTGCAGAGTTTCGAGGCGGTCTTTGGTCCCCGGGGTGCAGATGGGCATCCTGTACCTCTCTGGAATCGTGAAACAGGTGGGATCGATCCAGTCGTGATGCAACACTGGGAACAGTATGACATTGTTCGGCTCTTGGTATCGAACAGGGAGTCGCTCATGCCCAAGCTGGAAGGCAAATTGCATGTTTATATGGGAACGGAAGATACATTCTATCTGGAAGGGGCGACGGCACTCCTGAAGGACGTGCTCGCCGAGTTGAAAAGCGACGCTGAAATTGAATTAATGACAGGGAGAGATCATTTCAACCTGTTCGAAGGTGGTCTTAAGCAGCGTATCGAGCAGGAAATGGCTGCGAAATATCTTTCTACCCCCATCAAAAACTTGCAGAACGCACCGGGATCAACGAATGTTCAATAACTCGCCAATGAGCAATTGCTGATTGGTCGAATCATTGAATTTTGTCGAAAGCAATGAAAATGACACCTCTAGAATCTCTTGTTGCATCTGGTACCAAAGTCTGGCTTGATTCCATTGATCCAGACCTGGTTCAGGAGAACTATCGGTTGGGAGCAACCGGAGCGACTTCCAATCCAATTATCATTTCCGATCTCATTCAGACCGGTCGGTTTGATGATGAGATTTCGAAGCTAATCGCTGAAGGACTCGATGACTCGACACTGGCCTGGAAACTGACCGACAAGCTTGTTCAGGATGCCCAGAACGTCTTTCTTCCAGTCTGGGAAAAGACGAACGGAAATGATGGGTACGTCAGTTTCGAACTCGATCCACTCCTCGAAGATGTTGACAACCCGATTGCGGTTGAAGAGCGCGCCGCCCGTTACATTGAGCTCGGAAAGAAATGGGCCGCTGGTCACAAGAATCGCATGATCAAGGTGCCAGCGACCGAAGGTGGATTGCTGGCACTTGAGGAACTGACAGCCGCCGGTGTGACATTGAACGTCACACTGATCTTCAGCGATCGTCAATACAAAGAGGCTCGCGAAGCAGTCTGGCGAGGAGCACAACGTCGCACAGCTGGGAAACCTCTCAAGTCTGTCTACAGTATTTTCGTCAGTCGCATTGATGTGTACACCGCAAAGCATGCTCCTGACCTCTCTCCGGAAGCACAGGGGCAAGTCGGGATTCTGAACGTCAAACGGATCTGGCAAGAGAATGCATCCTATTGGGAAGAGAAGTCCCTGCCGCTGAAGCAGGAGATCATTTTTGCGAGCACGGGCACGAAGAAGCCCGAAGATCCGAAAGACAAGTACGTGGCGGCTCTGGCTGGCTCAGATATTCAGACCAATCCACCTGATACGAACGCGGCTGTTCAGGCACTGGGGCACAGCTACACGCGACAGGTCGATCAAATGCTTCCTGCCGCTGTGATCGCAGAGATTGATCAGAAGGTCGACTTCGTGAAGATGGAAGAAGACCTGATGCGGGAAGGGCTCGAGAAATTTGCCAAGCCTCAAAAAGCTTTGCTCGACCTGATCGCCCAAAAGCGATCACTCTTGCAAGCCAAGTAGGACCCATGTGAGAATCTGAATTGTAGTGAACCGGACGTGTGCTTTGCTGGGCACGCGTCCGGTTTTACGTTCCCTCTGAAAATGGAACGCATGACCTTTTCAGCGAACAACAGACTGGCGCATCAACAAGCCACCAGAAGAAGAAAGAGTGACTCTTGTCACAAGACCCAGATCCCACGCGTGAACCACTGAGGCTCGACCAGTTTTTGAAGATGAGCGGGCTGACCAATACTGGTGGACAAGCAAAGGTGATGATTCAGGCCGGCGATGTCATGGTGAACGGAGAAATCGAACTCCGCCGCCGCAGAAAATTGGCCCTTGGAGACATCGTCGAAATCGATGGTCACCAGGTTTCTGTTGATGAGTATCTGATCGATGACGAGCCTGGGCTCTTTGAAGACTAACCCGGCTACTCAATGACTACGGCGGCGATAACAATCGTGATTATCGCCGCCGTAGTCTAAGTCGAGAGAGTCGCTCTAGGATCGAACGTACTCTTTGAACCGGGTGCGAAGTTGGGTCGTAATTGGACCGGGAAGACCGCTTCCGATAACGCGACCATCGAGCTTGGTCACAGCAATGACCTCGGCAGCAGTTCCGGTCAGGAAACACTCATCTGCCACGTAAATGTCATGTCGCAACAACGTCATTTCGCGAACTTCGATTCCCGCTTCCTTGGCGAGTTCGATGACGACGTTTCGTGTCACTCCTTCGAGAATTCCAGAGTCTGTCGATGGAGTTTTCAGCACCCCATTCTTCACGATGAAAATATTGTCGCCGGTGCACTCAGCCACTTCACCAACATGGTTCAGCATCAGTGCCTCTTCAAATCCAGCATCGGTCCCTTCGACCTTCGCCATGATATTGTTGAGGTAGTTCAAAGACTTGATGCGTGGGCTCAATGCGTTGGGATGATTGCGAATCGTGCTTGCAGTGATGATCTCCATCCCCTTGTCGTACATCTCCTGCGGATACATCTTGATGGTGTCTGCGATGATGATCACTTGCGGATGACTGGTGCGACGAATGTCGAGTCCCAGTGTTCCTGATCCGCGAGTCACAACCAGTCGGACGTAACCATCCTGGATGCCGTTGGCTGCGACGGTTTCTTCGACCGCCTTCAGCATTTGTTCCGGTGAAATCGGAATGATCAAGCGGATCGCCAAGGCGCTCTCGTAAAGGCGATCGATGTGATCCTGATGTCGGAAGACTTTTCCGGAGTAAACGCGGATTCCTTCGAAGACTCCGTCCCCATACAGCAGGCCGTGGTCGTACACGCTGATCACAGCGTGCTCTTTCTCCACCAGTTTTCCGTCGAGATAGATCTTTTGTGACATGGTGGGAAATCCCGTGCTTTCATCAAAACTTGAACGTCTGAAACGCAACATCCGAAACGAACACTCGAGTCTGATTCCCAACTGTCTTCGGGGATCGATCTCGGCAGACGTTTCGGATGACGAACTTCCAGAACTGAAACAGCTGTTAGGCTGCAATTTCTTCCAGCGATTGAATGCGTCCTTCGCAAAGACGTACAATTCGTCCCGCCTGCCCAGCAATCGCGTCATCATGGGTCACCATGATAATAGTCAGGGCTTCGGTCTCATTCAACTTGTGCAGGACGTTCATGATTTCCTGACCGGTCCGCGAATCGAGATTGCCGGTCGGTTCATCGGCCAGAAGAACCGAAGGTCGGCCAGCCAGTGAACGTGCGATCGCTGCCCGCTGCATCTCTCCCCCGGAAAGTTCCGAGGGGCGATGGCGGATTCTGTGGGAGAGTCCCACTTTTTCAATTATTTCCAAGCCCTGCTCACGCAGTTCTTTTCTTTTTCTCCAGTACTCGAACATGGAGTAACGGATCATCAGCGGAGAAAGGACATTCTCCAAAAGAGTCAGTTCGGGCAAAAGATGGTAAAACTGAAAAACAAATCCAAAAACGTTGTTTCGCAGTTCATCCCGTGTTGCCACCGGAAGTTGGTCGATCCGCGCTCCATCCAACCAGATTTCACCCTGATCAGGTTCGTCCAGAAGACCTAACAGGTGCATGAGCGTGCTTTTTCCGGAACCGGACTGACCGACAATCGACAAAAACTCGCCGCGATGGACGGAGATATCAACTCCCCGTAACACCGGAACCTTGTGCTCTCCTTTTCTGTAGGCTTTGTCTACAGCCTTGGCACAAAGATGAGGAAGTCGATTCTGCATGGAAATTGTCCGCTGGATGGTCAACATGGATGGCTCAATCTCGTCTACAGAAACTTCGAATTCAGTACGGAGACTCAGGTCTCACACCAGAACATGAGAGTAGAGCCACTCTCTGGAACAACAGTATTCAGGGTCAGTCCTGACGCAGGGCACGGACTGGATGCAATGCTGCCGCCCGTCGAGCGGGGAGTACGCTGGCGAGTACTGCAATGATCATTGCCCCAGCAGCAACCCATGCCACCATCGATGGATGAACTGCCGTTGGAATCTCATGGAAGTAGTAAATCGATTCGTCGAAAACTTTATGCCCTGTCACCATTGAGAGAACTTCTTCAATCTCGTTGATGTAGTGCACAAACAATAATCCAAGCACGACTCCGGCCCCGCTTCCAACGACTCCCAACGAGAGTCCGTAAGAGAGGAAGATCATCATAATCCCGCGGGAACTCGCTCCGAGCGCTTTGAGAATTCCAATGTCGCGGGTCTTCTCGACGACGATCATGAAGAAGATCGCCAGAATACCGAATCCAGCAACGGTGATGATGAGGAACAGGAGCACGTTGAGAATGGCAGACTCGACCGCCACCGCTTCGAGAAGTGGACCTTGCTTCTGCTCCCAGGTTCGAACCTGAAAATATCCGCTCAGACCCTGACTCAGGCGGCGAACCACTTCTTGAGCGTCCCGGTAGTCTTTGAGTTTGATCTGTAACGTAGTGACTGCCCCCTTCTTCCAGTCGAGGTTCTCTCGAGGGCGACTTGGATCGGGACCTGACAGCATGCCGCGAACGTACTGCAATTCATCGAGGTTGCAGAAAACAAGGTTGGAATCGTATTCACTCATTCCGCTCTTGAAGACGTCAACGATTGTGGCCTTGAACGCTGCGGGTTCTGGCTGACCCGCTTTAATTGTGGTCAACACCACGTCCTGACCGGGCTTGGCCATATGCATGGTGCGAGTTTTGTCAGTCCCCGTTTCTTTGTAAGGGAAACTGATCAGGCCACTGCCGACATAGATTCTTGCTGGCAAGGGATCTTCAGGATTTTTGGTCTCAACGGCCAATGGATTCGTCCCTTGGAACGGATCATCAAAGATGCTGTTGGCGTCGTCTTCGACCGAATTTCCTGTCGCCAACTGAACTCCGTCCTCAACGGCGAGTTCTTCGAGTTGGAATCCGTTTTTGTTGACGATTGATGGCTGAACGCCGTCTGCTGAATACGGTTTGGCTGCAGACTGATAGCTGCGGCCATATTCTTCGAATTGCTGTGCTCGCACCCATTCTGAACGGTAGGTCAATGCTTCCTTGGTCAGCGACCAATCGAGTGGGGAGTCCATTGCACGCAGTGGATTCCGGACAACGACATCGTCCTCAGTCATGGTTTGACGACTTTGGAGGTATTGCGCCAGTGGACTCACTGCGTTTTTGGATTCAGGGTCGATCCCTACGAGTGTGACCAGCCGGTAGACGTCTCGTCCCATCCAGCGGAAACTCATCATGCCGTAGATTTCGACAGTCGGAGTCAATGCCTGAATGTAGTCGCCAGCGAGAGCATCGACTTCTTTCAGAAGGCTCTCGGTGTCAGTCGTGCCATCCATGCTGGTCGTTTCGACCATCACGTCGCCCAGTGTCGCATGAATTCTCTCGCGCATCTGGCTGCTGAAACCAGACATCACGCTATTGACGACAATCATCGTCGCCACACCCAACGTCACGCTGATCACGCTTGCGAGCGCAATAAACCGGGTTCGTAGGTAGCGATTCGCGATCAAAAATTTGTACATGCGCATTCCTTTGCATTTGGCGTCCTTGCCATCGGCCGGGAGTTTAGGTCGATTCCGGAAATGCGTCGAGGCGAATTCTGCCGGTTCTATCGCTTTTTTTGCTGGACGCGATTACTTCGAAATACCTCGCAATAAGAAATCCGTTCTCTTTTTAGGAAAAGAACTTGTGGAGAGACCGTCTATTCAGAGAAGAGGACTTGCGCTGGAATGATGAATGCGAACGCAAGAGCAATTCCCGCCCAGAAAATGAACAGGGAGTACTGGAATGCTGTAAAACAGAGGCTCGCTTTGGCGTCAGAAGATTGAAGCTGTTCACGGAGTGGCTGAGGATGTTCAGGCAAATGCAGGTCTCCACTTCCGAGTTGCCTGAACAATCTGAGTAGTCCAGCTACTGCGAGGAGATTGGAAATCAGGACGACCCATCGCAGCGCTGCTCCTCCACTGGTCCCGATTCCTTCCAACGAAATCATTGCGCTCCAGGCTTGAGCAAAGCCTGTCACTCCCGGTGTCAGCGTGAGAGTCAGGCAACACAGGAGGAGCGTGGGCGGCAGCCAAGGTGCGATCGCATTCAAGCCTTGATAGCGGACTAATTCGGTACTTCGGAATCGCTCTGTGATTGTCGAGACTGTGACACTGAGCAGAATGAGCGAAGCAATCTCCCCGATGACTAACCCTGACAGAAGTGCTCCGATCGCATCCGGAATCGCGATCACAGAAATCAACGTGATCTGCTGTGTCCAGATCACGGTATTGCTGAGAATCTCTGGCAGTTGAGCATGGGAGAACATCATCAGTGCGACGAAGGACGCACCCGAAACCGTGATGTAAAGAGCCCAGTTTCCGAAGTTCTTCACGGCTTCCGGATCCAGCTCCATCAGTGTGCTGACCCCTACGAACAGCAGCACTTTGCTCCATACGAGAATCCAGATTCGATCTTGGAGATGCGATGAAGCATTGACTTCGGAGAACCACAAATGAAATGGAAAGCAACCCGAGGCGATTGCGAGGCCGAGTATCCAGATGAGCGATGGCAGCTCGCGATACTCACCCCAAAGTTCGGTCGCAGCTGGATGCAATTGAAATGCAGTCTGAATTCGACTGGCCAGCTCAAAAATAGTTGCTTTCGTCTCTCCCGGTGCCGCGACAGGGACGGATTGAATCATTGATGCGCTCGATGAGAACATCGCAAGACTGGCCCCCATGAGTATCAGGCCGATCACCTGCATTACAAGAAATACATTGGCAGATCGTCGACGGTGCTGAATCCCGGACGTAGCCACCGAGAGTGAGATCAGAATCGCGGTGAAGAAACCGCTCGAGAGCAGTGTTCCGAAATCGTCACCAACAATGAACAGGCTGACGAGCGAGGCAATCAGGAGATTCAATGACGTCCGTTGTGACGTGTTCACCGGGGAACGTGAGAATAGCTGAGTAGTGACGCCGACCCACGGAAGGACTGCAATCAGCAACGCAGAGTCGCTTGTTAACCTCCACGAAATTCGATCCGCCCACTGATGTCCGGGTTGCGGAGAACGCAGCTGCCACTCAATCGTAATTGCGTTATCGAAATCTTCCAAAGCAGGCAGTAGTTGTGCTTCCCTGAGCAGCACCAGCCCGGTCAATGCCAGAAGGCCATAGACAACAACTGAAAGACGTGCGGCGACTTTTGGGCACCGCTGGAGCAGTAGAAAGACTATTGCCGCAGCCAGAGCAGGGAAGAGCAATTGGAACAGCAACAAGTATGGTACAAGGTGCTGTGTCAGTTGCATGATCGATCGACGCTACCGGGAATTGTGTTGATCTGGATCATCTCAAAATAATCGTCCGGGCGACAGAACACAATTCGCGACCGCTGAGACTTATTCCGGCGGGGGATGGATTTCCATGGTGGTCGGAATGGACTCGATCATGGTCTCGCCTGCGTTCACTGATCGTGTCGCAGGAATCTGACCTCATGGAGGCAGTTCTTAAACTGCAAAAAAGGAAGCCCGAGAAAAGTTCTCGGGCTTCCGGTGCATTGGCAGGTCAATTTCAAATCACATTCACAGGGAAGTGAAATGAACTTTCACTGACTACTTCTTGGCTCGCTCAGCCTTTTCTTTGCGGCGACGCTCAACGACTTCTTCCTGAATGTTCTTCGGAACCTGCTTGTAGGAACCGAATTCCATGCTGAAGCCACCCTTACCTTGAGTCATCGAACGAAGTTCGTTTGCATAGTCGAACATCGCTGCCAGTGGGATTTCTGCGTTAATCACGCATGAACCTTCACGGGCGTCGGTCGAAGTGATCAGACCACGCTTCGAGGAAAGGTGACCGGTCACGGAACCCTGATACTCTTCAGGAGCTTCCACTTCCAATCGCATGATTGGCTCGAGGAGAACCATTCCGGCCTTCTCAAGTGATTCTCGCATACATCCCCAACCAGCGGTTTCGAATGCTTTTTCGGATGAGTCGACGTCGTGGTAACTTCCGTCGTCCAGATCCGCAGCAACACGAACCACTTCGCACTCGATCAACGGTCCCTTGACAAGTGCTCGCTCGAAGCCGTCTTTCACCGCTGGGATGAACTGACCAGGAATACGACCCTGGCTGATGTTGTTGTTGAACTGGAAGCCCTGTTCCCCTTCTTCTGGAAGTGGGAAAATCTTACCGACGATATGGGCGTATTGTCCCGAACCCCCGGTCTGCTTCTTGTGCTTGTAGTTGTACTCGACGGTCTTGGTCGGCATTTCCTTGTAAGCCACTTTCGGCTCACCGACAACCACTTCACATCGATATTCGCGTTTGATTCGCTCGATGTAAATTTCGAGGTGCAACTGTCCCATACCAGCGATAATCGTTTCGTTGGTTTCAGGATCGCTGCTGACGTGGAAGGTTGGGTCTTCGCGGCGGAAACGCTCAAGAGCCTTGCCGAGGCGGTCTGCACCGTCACGTTGTGCCGGCTCGATTGACAGACGAATCACAGGCTCTGGAACGAAGATGTTTTCGAGCGAGTAGTTCACACTCTCTGCACAGAATGTGTCTCCGGACGCACAGTCAATACCGACGACAGCGATGATGTCACCAGCTTCAGCAATTTCGATATCTTCACGCTCGTCCGCATGCATGCGGACGAGACGGCCGAAGCGAATCTTCTTGCCGGTACGGGTGTTGATGTAGCTTTCACCCTTTTTGATCGTTCCCTGGTAGAGTCGGGTGTAAGTCAACTGCCCGAACTGCTCCATGACGGTCTTGAACGCCATGCAAACGAGAGGATCGTTTGCATCGTCGCTCAGAGTGATACGCTTGGTCTCGTGTTCACCGAGTTCGCCCGACTTCTGCAGCTTAGCTGTCGTGTCGATGTCGATAGCGGTCACGATACGATCGTTTGGACGTGGCAGGTACGAGACGACGCCGTCAAGCAACTCCTGAACACCTTTGTCCTTGAACGCCGAACCACACATCACTGGGGTGATGGACTGAGTTAATGTGGCACCGCGAATAATCTTGCGAATTTCGTCAGCGGGAATTTCCTGCTCTTCGAGCATTGCCACCATCAGCTCGTCACTGAACATGGACAGGCCTTCGAGCATTTCGTGGCGGTAAGTTTGAGCTTCTTCCAGGAGTTCTGCTGGAATTGCTTCGCGACGAATGGTTTCTCCACGAGGCTCGTCAAAGTAAACGGCCTGCATGTCGATGAGGTCGATCACACCGTTAAAGGTTGGACCGGCGCCGATTGGAATCTGGATCGGAACTGGAGTTGCGCCCAGCTTGTCACGAATCTGCTTCACAACGTTGTAGAAGTTCGCACCAGTTCGGTCCATCTTGTTGACGAAGGCGATGCGTGGAACCTTGTATCGCTTCATCTGGCGGTCGACGGTCAACGACTGACTTTGAACTCCACCGACAGAGCACAGAACCAGAACGGCGCCGTCGAGAACGCGGAGACTACGCTCCACTTCAACGGTGAAGTCCACGTGTCCCGGGGTGTCGATGACGTTGATTGTGTTGTCATTCCAGCGAACTTGGGTTGCAGCGGAAGCGATGGTAATTCCGCGTTCACGTTCGAGGTCCATGCTGTCCATGGTTGCCCCGTCGCCATCACCCTTCACTTCATTGATCTTGTGAATACGACCGGTGTAGTAAAGAATTCGCTCAGTCAGTGTCGTCTTACCTGAGTCGATGTGGGCGGAAATCCCGATATTACGAACTTTATTCAGATCCATGTCGCTACCAGTTGGGAAAAGAAAGTAGAGAATTTCATTATGCGGATTACTGCTTTACAGAAATCCCATTAACCGCTTACTCGCGGTACAAAGCGATGCCAGCAAACTGCCTCCTTCCCCTCACTGTACGTGAAGGAAAGCGGCTAACCCCGAACAGCTCGAATAGGGTTCTGCATGCTGACTAGTCCTGTTCTTAAAGCTCCGGCTGCTTTTCGGTGATTTGAAACCACATCAAGAAAGTAGCGGAATCCCTGTGTCGGTCAAAAGACTGAGCACTTCTCGTTTATCACGCGAGATCACTTCGACCGGCACAACGTTGAGATGCGTCTTACGAAGAGTCAACCAACGGATTTTAGCAGTTCTCATGCCACACCGTCAGCGATGACAATGCAAATTTATCGCAGTATCCCACTTTTTGACCCCTCGATCATAGGAGACTCGACGGGACAGGAAAAGAGCGATTCAATAAAAACTTAGTTTGCCTATGCTGACGTATCAGCCACAACTCCCGACCCGTTCATCGCTGGAAATGTATAGGGGCTGTAACTGCAGTCCGTAAAACGATTTAATTGCAGCTCGCGAGTTCTGTGGTGTGCAGTGCTTCAGTTTCTCAAATTTGCTAACTGAACTCCACTCCATTCGCACGCCATAGCGGTCAGGCGACTCGCAATTTCCCGCGAGACTTGGAAGGAAGGTCCACGATATCGTGAATGGAACCTGTGACAATGCGGGATTCAAAGTGCCCGTTATGCTCGGCGAGTTGAACCGGAACAGGGGTCACCGGAAATAACATGGTCGACAGAATGCTCGCGTTGACGTCTGCATCCTGTTGAAGGGTCATTTTGAACTGGTTGAGAATCATCGGAAGTGAAATTTTCAGCTGCATCATTCCGAGGGCCGCTCCAACACACATTCGGGGACCAGCGCCGAACGGGAAATAGGCGTACGGAGAAGGGCTGATCGTTTCCCAACGCTCAGGGATGAATCGCTTCGCCTGAGGATAAAGATTCTCCATGTGATGGGTGATGAACTGGCTGAAGATGACTGTCGACCCGCGCTGCAGGTTGAACGGGCCAAGCTGGAGTGGTTCTGCAGCAACTCGCAGGGAATACGCGCTCGCTGGGAGAATTCGCATGCTTTCCCGGAGGACCGAATCGAGGTAAGTCATCGATTCGAGATCTTCCTGACGAGGTGCTCCGCCGGCCAGGGTCTCATTTAACTCACGATGGAGTTTGGCCATGATTTCTGGGTGCTGTGCCAAAAGGAACAGCGTCCAGGTCAATGTATGAGCGGACGTCAGATGGGCTGCGCCGAACAAGAGGACGATGTGTCCGATCAACTGGTCATCAGTCACACCTGCTTCTTGCTCATGAGCGCGAATCAGAAGTGACAAAACGTCGAATCCGAGTTTCCCGCTTCGACGGATCGCGATCATTTCCTGGACCGCTTCTTCCAGCTCTTCCGCTGCCCTCAGAAGTTCATCGTAGAGTGCGCCGGTCTGGTCATCTGAGAAGAATGCAGAAGGACCGACCTTGTGATTGAGGGCAACCCATCGCTCTGTCAGTTCACCGACCCGGAATGCCAATTCGGGAATATCGATTCCAAACAGAATCGAACTAGTGAGCTGGAGCATGTAATGGGTCATGTCTGCTGCGAGATCACGAACCTGACCTGGCCTCCAGTCTGCCATTGCCTGCTGACTGATGCTTACAACGGTGTCGTGGTATGCTGATACGGCGCGCTTCTGGAACGGACCCATCACTATGCGACGGTGTTGTTTATGGCTTTCGCCATTCATCGTGAGGAGGCCACTTGTGACGCGTCTTTGGGCGGATTTTCTCGGTCCTCGAATCGCAAAAAACTGCGAGTGAAAATGCTGAGAATCCGATAGCACCTGCTTCGTATAATTTGGACCGAATACGAAGTGCAATCGTTGCGAGTTTTCTTCGATGGCAGCAATTTCACCAAATTCAGCGTGAAGCTGCGTCATGCAGCGCGCCGGATCGTCGGCGAAATCGGCGATTCGACCACTTTTGACAGGCAATGGTGGGTTCATTGAGGAGATCGAGAGGTTTGTCATGTCTGGCATCCATGCCGTCGATGTAATATTGGGAGGTCTAGGTAAACAATAGCTTATATTGATACCTTCCAAATGCCCTGATGCAACACCTGAGATTCCCGAAATGAAAACATAAAGTACATCTTTGGGGAGGATAGAACGTTTCCGTCTATCGTAGAAGTCGAATTTTAGGGATTCTGAGGCTTGTGGAACGCCGTTGAATAACGCAGGCTTCCTATCTTCTGCGGATTCTGTCGGAAAAGTTACAAAAATTCTCGATGATGAGTGAAGGCGCCGCTCGATCCTCCCCACCCTCCAGAGATCTACTACCATCTCTCACTTCCGACTTCTATTATTGTGAAGCCGTCGGGCCGCCCCTTTCTCCAGAAACGATGAATCGAGGATCACGCAGTGGAATTAGCCCGGGAAATATCAGGTCCGGTTGCTGTAATCGGCGATGTTCATGGGCAAGTGCACCAGTTGGAATGTGTTCTTCAACAACTCAAGGCACTTCCGGATTACGAACGACGCTGGATCGTTTTTATTGGAGATCTGGTCGATCGTGGACCGAATCCGCAAGGTTCGATGGAACTCGTGTTGGAAACTCTCCGTGACCATGAACGAACCACTGTCGTTTGTGGAAACCACGAGTACGCGATGGCCGCGGCTTTGAAGTTCGTTGATACGCCTGAGTACTGCGACTGGGCCAATCGCTGGCTGGACCACTACGGTTGCCAAACGACATTTCGCTCATATGGTGTCCAGAATTATACGAATCTTGCGGAACTGAGAGACGCTGTGCCTGATGCACACCGGGATCTTCTCTCAGATCTCCCTTGGTGCGTCGAACATCCTGAGTACTTCTTTGTTCACGCCGGACTCGATCCATCCACGCCTTTTGCGCTTCAGAGAGACATTCTCAGGGATCGCGACCTGACACTCACTCGTCCACAATGGCTTTGTTCGAAAAGCCTGACGTTTCAGAACCCTCCGCGCGATTGCACCAGCGTTGTGGTTTCAGGGCATGTCAGAGTCCCCAAAGTGACTTTCGGCCCAAAACGACTCTTGATCGACACCACTGGTGGAGAGTCCGGTCCTTTGAGCTGCGTCCTGCTCCCTGAAAACCAAATCATTCATTCCGATCTCGACCGTGCTCCAGAGTTTACTGTCTGGCCTACCAACGATGGCGCAGCCCCAAAGAAAAAGCGGGGCTGGTTCTGGTAACGGGACAGGGGACGCTGTCATATCGACGAAATTGATTCCGTTCGGGAATCTCATCACAATGAGTTTCCGAGTTCGTGAGTGACCCCTTTCCAAATGTCCCCACCATCGAGGATGAGACATGTCGACGACCCGTCGCAATTTTCTGACGACTTCATTTGTTACAGGAACATCAGCCCTCGCCGCCGGTCTCGCTGTAACGCAGCCATCGTTGGCTGCTGAATCCCATTACGGGCTGATCCAGCCAGGAAGCACCATCCTTTTTCAGGGAGACTCAATTACCGATGCGGGGCGGAGCAGAGAGACTGCAGGGACTCCGAACATCGCTTCCACGATGGGTGGAGGATACGCGAGTATGGCAGCGGCTCACCTGCTGGTGGACCACGCAGATTCAGAACTCAAAATCTTCAATCGTGGGATCAGTGGTAACAAGGTTCCAGACCTTGCTGCGCGGTGGGATGCCGACTGCTTGGCTCTGAAGCCGGACGTACTGAGCATCCTGATCGGAGTGAACGATATCTGGCACAAGCGGAACGGAAATTACCAGGGAACACTCGAATCTTACGAGACAGGTTACCGCGAACTGCTGAAACGCACTTTCGATCAGCTTCCGGATCTTAAGCTGGTCATCTGCGAACCCTTTGTACTGAAATCCGGAGCGGTCGACGACTCGTGGTTCCCAGAATTCGATGGTTACCGCGAAGTGGCTAAAAAGATTGCAGAAGAATTCAAAGCTGTGTTCGTTCCGTTCCAGTCGCATTTCGACAATGCCATCTCCTTTGCCGAAGCAAAACACTGGGCAGGGGACGGAGTTCACCCGAGTCCGTTTGGCTCTGCTCTGATGGCCCATGAATGGGTTCGAGCAGTCGCTCATGCGAAGAAGTAGAAATTGATCTGAGTCCGCAGCGATTTCAGAGATTCGCCTGTAAGTTGCTGCGGACTTCTGATGCAATTCGATCCAGATGTTCGCTCAGATTTTTTGTCAGCTGGCCGCACAATTCCCAGTTTGAGTCCAGTGTGGCCAGCTCTAGTTCATGCGCCAGTTTTTCAGCGGGAGCCCCCAGCGTCCGCAAGCCCCCCTTGATTGTGTGGGCATGCAGTCGGCTGGTTGCTGAATCCTGCTCCGCAATGGCTTTCGTCATCTTTTGCCACAGAACAGGAATCTCTTCGAGGTACGCCATGGCGACGTCTCTCGCAAGGTCTTCGTCGTGCTGGGCATGTTCTAAAAGAACGGACCAGATGAATTCTGGTTCCTGTCGAGGCGTGAGCTGTTTGTCGGCTTCCGCGATGTTCACACTTTCGGGCAGAGCTTCTTCTTCCGCTTTAGAATTTTTCACCGGGGAAATGGAAGCGAGGACCGTTGCCAGATCAAACGGGCGAATCGGCTTGGAGAGATACTGATCCATTCCAGATGCCAGACAGAGTTCCCGATCTCCCTTCATCGCGTGCGCGGTCATTGCAACGATCGGAGTCGGAGGCTGCTGGTATTCGGACTGATATTCCCGAATCGTCCGCGTCGCTTCAATTCCATCCATCTCCGGCATTTGAACATCCATGAGGATCACGTCAAACCGCTGCTCCTTCGCCGCCTGAACCGCCTCCAGTCCGTTTGTCGCAACGCTGATGGAATGTCCCCATCGATTTAACAATCCGATGGCCAGTTTGCGATTGGCAAGGCTGTCCTCAGCGAGAAGAATGTTCAGCGGAGGGCTTTCCGGAATCTTCGGAGTCTGATTCTTTTGCTGATCATCGTGTTTCACAGACAGGTCGAGTGCCGAAGCAATCGCATCAGATAGGTCAGACTGCTTGATCGGCTTCACAAGATAGGACCGGACTCCATGCTGTTCGCATTTCTCTAGCTCAGAGGCTCTTTCGTACGCACTCAGCATCATGATCACGAGCGGTGATTCGTAATCGGAATTCTGAATTCTTCGAGCAAGCACAAAACCATCGGCATCGGGCATTGAACTGTCGATGATGACAATTTGATAGGGCGTCCCCGTCTGATGTGCTTGTTCCAACTCGGCGGTCGCTTCAGCGACTGATGAGGCAACCGTCGGAATCATTCCCCAATTCGAACACATTTCATCCAGTATTCTCCGGTTCGTGGCAAAGTCATCCACGAGGAGTACACGCATCCCGGCAAAAGGAGTTTCATTGGAGTCCCGTTGTCCCGATTCATCTCCGGTGACTCTTGGGAAGGTCACTTCAATATGAAATGTACTTCCACGGCCGATTTCACTGGCGACCCATAATCTGCCGTTCATGAGCGAAACGAGGCGGGTCGAGATTGCCAGTCCGAGACCTGTCCCTCCATAATCGCGTGTCGTCGACATATCCGCTTGTTCGAAGGCTTCGAAGATTCTCCCCTGTTGTTCCGGAGTAATTCCGATTCCGGTGTCCGAGACCTGAATGTGCAATGTCACCTCTTTTTCGGTGATGGCATCACATTGAACATCAACAACGATCTCACCAACTTTGGTGAACTTGATTGCGTTGCCAATCAGATTCACCACGATCTGCCGCAAGCGAAGAGCGTCGGCAAAAATGGACCGCGGGACGTTTGGTGCAATGTGGCATGCCAGTTCCAGATGCTTCGCCTGAGCCCGGAGTGCCAATGGTTTGATGGAATCTTCTAGCCAATCGCGGATGTCGAACTTCGTCGGATCCAGTTCCAGTCGGCCGGACTCAATTTTCGAGAAGTCGAGAATGTCATTGATGATCCCCATCAACGACTCTGCTGAAGTCAGAACTGTCTCGATGTAATCCCGCTGTAGAGCAGTCAGCATGGTGTCCAGAATCAGTTCAGACATCCCGATGATGGCGTTCATCGGTGTCCGAATTTCGTGACTCATGTTTGCCAGAAATTCGCTCTTGGCACGGTTGGCGACTTCTGCAGCTTCCTTGGCAGCTTTGAGATCCTGTTCAGCTTGCTTGCGTTTGGTGATGTCACGGGCAATTCCAACCAATCCGATGATGTCGCCGTTCGGACCACGCACTGGCACCTTCGTCGTCAATCCCCAATGAATTTCGTTGGTGGGAGTGATAATGTGCTCTTCCCGATTAATCATCGGGCGGCCGTGCAGAATGACCTCCAGGTCGTCTTTCCGATAGGCGTCCGCCAGTTCATCCGAGACGAAGTCGTAATCAGACTTCCCGATGATCTCGTCTTCCGACGTGCAACCGTACATGTCAAGTTGGGCGCGGTTCACCGTCACGAAGCAGCAGTTCGTGTCTTTGATGAACACGTAATCTGGAAGGTGGTCGATCAACGTTCGTAAGCGGTCCCGCTCAATGTGCAGAGCCTGAGACATTTCATGCTGAATGGTAATGTCGCGAGAGATTCCCAACGTTCCGATCACATTGCCATCGGCGCGTTGCAGGCGAACTTTCGTCGCAGAGAATCTCGAAATGCGCCCGTCTGGCCAGATGAGCGTCTCGATATGCTCGATCAGGGACTTTCCGGTTCGGATAATCTCCTCTTCCTGCTGCAGAGCAGCCATCGCATGTTCTGGCTGGAAATAGTCGAAATCCGTTGTACCGATCGCTTCGTCGGGAGAATTCAATCCAGACGAAATCGCTTTGGCCTTGTTAATGCGAATGTATTGTCCTTGAGGGTTTTTGAAGTAGATGTTGTCTGGAACAGCATCCATCAGACCATCGAGCAGCATGTTTTGAAATTCGAGATCCGTCTGTGCGCGTTCTCGTCGAGATACTTCGAGTTGAAGCTCCTCGACGACCTGTCGAAGTTCACTGGTGCTGCTGCGAACTCGTTCATCGAGCGAAGCGTTCAGAGCCATCGCATCGGCGTTTTTCAAATTCGCTTGCGCGCCGAAGAAAGCCATGAACCAAATTGTCATCAATGCTAATACGAAGTTGCTCAGTTCCGTATTGAACGCCTCACCCAGCGTGGGGAGTCTCCAGAGAAAACTGGCAATCAGCATAAGTGTTATAGCTGATGTAATCCATTTAAGCAGTGAGTGGGAGCGGGTCTCTACTGCGAGAACGAGAACTGCGATATACAGCAGTCCACAGGATGTTCCGTTTGGAAGAATAAAACTTGCCGCAAAAACACAAATTGCCAGCCCTACAGTAAACGCGACAGGAGAAACTGTATTAGATTTGCAAGGTTGGTACATGATGTTCGAGGCAATCCCTAGGAAGTTCGGTAAATTCGACACCACCGTTACCAGCCGGAGCCTAACATTACCAAGATATAAGGGATTCGTCTTGATGATCTTGGGGGTGATGGTTCATAAGTCGGAAATCGCCGGCCCATAAGAGACAGTTCTGCAACTCCACTTGTTGGAACTCAAATGTTTGAAGCGTTTTTCATCAGCGGGTTCATCGCCTGTCTGACGTTAATCATTATGAATCTTTGCGTGTTTTGGACAGGACGCCAGAGTATTCATCGTCGACTGCTGGAATTAGAACAAATCCGGTCAGTGGAACTTGCGCGCCAACAGCGGATCGTAGAGCTGTCTCGTCGCAACGCAGCCCACCAGTTCGAACTCAGGTGGATTTCGAGCCTTTCAGATGAATCGGGGACGCCACGGCATGTGATGCTGCTCCTTGATGGAGCCGTCCCTGCCGGATCGAAGTATTATGCATGGATTCTGAATCCGGCAGGTGAGGTCGTTGCTCAAAACTCGCAGGCCCATCAATCTCGGATCACTCTTGAAATCACGAAGGCCGGAAAATCCCGGTTGGAACAGCAAACGACGCCTCGACTCTCTACTCGTCGGCAGGAATTCATTCTGGCTCCAGGAGCCCCATCAAGCTCCATTCGAGAAATCCACGTCTTTCCTTGCGGAACGAAACGGTCTGACGGCTACCTGTTGTGCATGTCGCACGTTCCGGATCTGTCTGGCGACGCAGTCGCGGATCGAGTCCTCCTTGCGAACCTGAGCAGAACTCTGAAATTTGAATCCGCTGACCATTCTGCGGGGGCCAATGCTATTTCGGAACAGGAAATCGATCTCATTCGCGATATGTTGACGTTGCGAACGTTGACGGACAGCGAGTTTGATTCGCCTCATGCAATGCTGCAGGAGTTTCTTTGTCGCCTCGCCAGCTTGTGTGACTTTGAACGTGCCACCATTTTTCAAGTCGAATCTCCTGAAAAGGGGACGTTGATGCGACTGGCGAGTGGCGGGATCTCAGTGACTTATGAAGACGATTTACTCTGGAAAGAGGCTGAACGTCAGCAGCTTGCTCATCGAGGAAATTCACAGTCCGAACTCTACTGGACGGACCACTCTGGTACGTGTCAAACGGGATCGCTGAGATTACAAACCTGTCTGATTGCCGACCGCTGCGAGAGCCGGGAAAGCGGTGCAGGGGACATCGTTGTGATTCTTAGCAATCGATCGAAAGTCACACATAGTTCTCTCAAAGAAGACTTGGTGAGATGGGCAGCTGGATTCGTACCGCACACCTTCAGAAAAGCAGTCCTCCGAGAGCAGATCGAAGAACGTGCGAGATACGATGGCCTGACGCGAGTGGCGAATCGTCAAACGTTTGATGCCGAGATTGAGAAACGCTTCCGAGCGAGTCACGGGGCAGACTTTACCTGCAGCTTGCTCCTGATCGATATCGATCATTTCAAACTCGTGAATGATACCTACGGGCATCAGGTCGGGGATGAGGTAATCAAAAGCGTCGCCACCACGATCTCGCATGTCGTTCGTCAGATCAGATCGAATGACTCCAGCCTCGTGGCGCGATACGGAGGAGAAGAGTTCGCTGTCCTGTTGCCCGAAGTGGGGTTGGCAGGTGCAGAGAGAATCGCTGAAGAGATCCGTTGCGCTCTCGAGCTGAGACGCCAGAAATATGACAACGGACATTTCGGCATTACGGGATCGATTGGCGTTGCGACCCGGCAGGAAACTGACCTGCATCCAGAGATGATGATCAAAGCAGCCGACATTGCATTGTACGCTGCCAAGAACGGCGGGCGAAACTGCGTTGTGGTCGCTCCGGATCAGAACTCATCGGACGATAAGAAGCAGGTCTTGTTGAATATTCCGAATGAGTTCGCATCTTAAGAAATGGACCTCATTGGCGCGTTCGCACCGTTCGAAATTCCAAAACAGTGCGATGTGCACACTTCCGCCGAGTCTGCTGAGACAGGTGCTAGAAGTCGAACCAGATCCCCATCCCGGTCATCGATTCATATCGGTTTCCGAAGGACCACTGCATCGAGTGACCGTTGTAGTGTTGTACCCCTAGTCGGAAGAGGTGATTGGTTTGGCCGCCGCGCCAAGCCCAACCTGCTTCAGCATTTACGCTTCCGCTAAAGTTGAACTCTTGTCGCAAGTGTCCATGGATTGCGGCGAATGGAGCCCCGCGGAGGCCGGTGTCGACGAACAGAGCGGGGGCGTACTGAACACCGAATTGCAACTCAACTGGCTCTGCCAATCCTCCAGCTCCGACCGCGTAAGCGAATTCCCCGTAACCCTGGAGTTTCGGGTTGAAGTCATATGTGACCCCGACCAGCAATGAGTCGCGAACGTAGTTGTCACGCACAAAAGTGGGATTTCGAATCAGATACTCATCTCCGACATGGGAACTCACATGGGAGTATCCGGCTTTCCAGCGCCATTGTCCTTTCTTCCATGTCCCGACAAAACCCGCTCTAAAGTCTGCAGCTTCGAGATCAGATTCCTGTTCGGGATCGATTCGGACGAGGGCAGCACCTTCGACGTCCAACTGAAAGCCTTCTCCATCCGGACCGAAGGTTCCGTGGCGAAGAACTCCAAATCTGCCCCCGACTGCAGCTTCCCAGACGAGTCCGCGATCTCGATCCCAAAGCCAAGTTGCCTGAGTGCGAGGTTCTCGTGTGCCTGCGAGATAGGAATGGTAAAGGAGACCTTGCGGCATGACCTGCCACGCATAGGTACTGACATTGTCGAAATAGGTCGTCGTGTGCCCGTTTGAGGCCTGAGGAAGTTCTTCCCACGTGATTACCGGCTCTTCCGAGGGCATCTCCAATGCATCGAAATTCGACTGTTGAATCGTTGCGTAATTCGAGTCGGTGAAGTCAATTGGGCTTTCTGCGGACGCGAGAACGATACCGGAGCTTGGAATCTCGAAATTCGAGTCGATCCAGTCGCTAGCGATAGCGATCGGCCCTGTCGTCAGGATGACGAGAGCGAGAAGACTCAGATGAAGTAATTGTGATTTCGGGCGCATGAAATCTGATCGCCTCATTCAACAGAGGTCACGCTCGATAAGAGTCAGGGAATCTGCCGAAGATGCTCCGCGCCAGGGCGCAGCAAAACCAGCAGCGCTGCCCATTCTCTTATGCAGCGGTTTGGATGCGAGCAGTGTTGTGCTCTTTGTGACGTATGCAACGAAGGGAGTGTTTCCGTCTGTTGCGACGTTTCTATCGTCCGGTTCTTCTGTGAAATCCGCGGGTAACGGATCTGATGTGACGACGATTTCTGATTACGTGGCCGGATGTGCTGAATATTCCGAGGGAGGGGGTTTTGTTGTTTTTGGCGAAGAGATCGCCTGGAAAGGTTGAAGATTCTTGGAGCAAAAGCTGGAATAGGGTACACATGATCAATGCACATCAGTATATTGTGAACATTCAGTCCTATGTGAATCGAATGTCCACCCGGAAATGCAAATTCTGCATCGCATCGGTGAAAGGAGCTGAGAGATGACCGAACAGAACAAGCTCACAAAACGTCAACATCTGATTTACGAGTTCCTGAAAGACAGGATTGTGAATCGAGGTTACGGTCCGACTGTGCGAGAAATCGGTTTGCACTTTGGGATTAAGTCTCCCAATGGGGTGATGTGTCATCTGAAGGCGCTCGAGAAGAAAGGGTTGATTACTCGCGAGTCAAATATGTCGCGAGCGATCCAGCTCAACGAATCCATTCATCGCGGTAAAACGAGCCTTCCATTTGCAGGGCAGATTGCTGCCGGTGTGCCTGTTCTGGCAGTCGAGCAGAGTGAGCGAGTCGAGTTTGGTGACCTGTTTGACGACGAGGAACTCTTCTGTTTGCGAGTCCGCGGCGACTCCATGATCGAGGATCACATCGCTGATGGTGACTTTGCAGTCATTCGTCGTCAGTCCACTGCTCGAGATGGCGAGATTGTCGCCGCTCTTGTAGACGGTGAAGATGCGACGCTGAAGCGTTTTTATCGAGAAGATGGCCGGTTTCGACTAGAGCCCGCAAACTCCTCCATGAAAACTATTTACAGCGAGAATGTTGAAGTATTGGGCGTGTTGCAGAGCGTGATTCGTCGGTATTAAATTGCCGGAATCACTCTCTCCGATTCGGTCCATTTGATAAAGAGTTTCTTCTCACGCCGTTCCGCCGCGGCTTGAGGAATAGTTTCTCTGTGGACACTTCCAGCTTCGGATCATAAGATCAAATTGTCTTCATTGGTTGCGGTGCTTGACTCTCAAAGAGGGCAACGCACCGCCTAGTGAAACTAGATCGTGCCGCACTGTGCCCTCCGATTTGAGCTGAGCGATGAGCACTGAGTCCTCAGCCACCCGTCACCAGGCGTTTCGTTTCGGTGATTGAATTAGGTGCTTTTGCACCGATTGCTCGCCGGGACTGTTGGAATTCCTCGCTCTCTTTTTCGCTGAATTCTCATTCAGTAACGAGCTCCAGGTGTCGGTTCAGCGGTATCCATTTGAAGGATCACCTTCGGGCAGATCGACTCATTGAAATCGTTTCAATCGAGTTCGACTGTGCAATGTGACGTCCGGAGAAATGTTAAGGAACGCGATTTCATGACGCACTCCTCCTCTGTTTTCAGCATCCACGTAGCAGCCTCTCGTTTTTTATCCCATAGCTTGTTGCGATCAATGGGAGTCGTCGCTGCGGTGTCAGTCCTCTCTCAATTTAGTTTGGCGTCTGACGACAAGCCTCTGAGTTACAACAAGGACATTCGGCCAATTCTGGCGGAGAATTGTTTCAGTTGTCACGGAGCCGATAGTGCTTCTCGTAAGGCGGATCTCCGACTCGACCAAAGAGACGCTGCAATCGCGATGTCTGCGATTGATCCCGGACATCCAGACTTGAGCGAGTTGATTGCCCGCGTCATGACCACTGATCATGAATCGGTCATGCCTCCAGCAGAAACAAAAAAGACACTCACTGAGGAACAAAAGCAAACTCTGAAGAGATGGATTGAACAGGGTGCGGAGTATGAACTGCATTGGTCGTTCATTACTCCAGTGAAAATGACGCCCCCGCAAGTTCAGCATCAGGATCTGGTCAAGAATCCGATTGACCAGTTCGTCTTCAAGCACATTGAAGAAGCGGGGCTGGCTCCGTCACCCGAAGCTGACCGCCGCACATTGATTCGTCGGTTAAGTCTCGATTTGACTGGACTTCCTCCGACCCCTGAAGTGGTCGAAGAATTCGTGAATGATCAGTCGCCCGATGCTTATGAAAAGTTCGTCGATCGTTTTCTGAGTTCACCTGCCTGGGGGGAACATCGCGGTCGCTATTGGTTGGATTACGCCCGTTACGCAGACTCCCACGGAATTCACTTCGATAATTATCGAGAGATGTGGACGTACCGTGACTGGGTCGTCGGCGCGTTTAATCAGAACATGCCTTACTCTCAATTTACGATTGAGAATCTGGCTGGCGATCTTTTGCCGAACGCGACGCTGGATCAACAGATTGCCTCTGGCTTCAATCGTTGCAATATGACGACGAATGAGGGGGGAGCGATCAACGAAGAGTATTTGGTTCTTTACACTCGCGATCGAACCGACACCACGGCTCAGGTCTGGATGGGACTGACAGCGGGGTGCGCCGTCTGTCACACACACAAATTTGACCCGATTTCTCATCAGGAGTTCTACGAACTCGCTGCGTTTTTCAATAACACGACGCAGTCTGCAATGGACGGGAATATCAAGGATACTCCTCCCGTGATCTTCGTTCCTCTCGAAGGGGATCGGACAGCATGGATTGAGAGTAATGAAAGCAAGGTTCAGTCGGCAGCGGCAGTGGCAAGTCGTCGTGATGCCGCTCGACCACTCTTTGAGGAATGGCTTGCAACTGCTGACCCTGCCGAGTTCAGTCAAACGATTCCCACTGATCAGCTCGCGTTTTATGGGAAATTCGATAACCAGGCGTCACACGCCACCGTTTCGATTCTCGGTGAGTCCACCGAAATCGAGCTGGATCCAAACGCTCAGTGGACGACTGGATTTGCTGGAAGTCAGGCCGCTGTCGTGAATACGACTGCTCTCGCAACACTCGACAATGTCGGTGATTTCGGGGCAGGGGATGCGTTCAGCGTCTCTGCGTGGGTGAAAACGCCAGCGAACGATGGCGGTGGTGCAATCGTCGCAAGAATGGACACCGGGAATAACTTCCGCGGTTGGGACTTCTGGATGGAAGGGCGCCGAGTTGGCTGCCACATCATCAACGAGTGGAGTTCGAATGCTCTGAAAGTCGTTAGTGAAAAACAGATCCCCGCGAATGAGTGGGTGCATGTCGCCTACACTTATGACGGGTCTAAGCAGGCGTCCGGGGTGAAGATCTTCGTGAATGGAGAACTGCAAAAGAACTCTGTACAGGCTGACGCACTTTCAGGAGATATTCGCACGACCGTTCCATTTAAGATCGGTCAGAGGAATGCAGATTCGCTCGTGTCTGGACTCGCAGTGAATGATATTCGAATTTATTCACGATCGTTGACCCAGGCTGAGTCGGAATCCTT
Organism: Planctomicrobium mucosum; assembly: GCF_051466335.1. Classification (NCBI taxonomy): domain Bacteria; kingdom Pseudomonadati; phylum Planctomycetota; class Planctomycetia; order Planctomycetales; family Planctomycetaceae; genus Planctomicrobium; species Planctomicrobium mucosum. The sequence goes on from NZ_CP195793.1 coordinate 870,378, forward strand.
GGGAGGCCTGTCCACTCTGGCTGCGATTCTGGAAAAAGATGCGGGGCAGCGAACGGAAGATGAGAAGAAGCGAGTCTTCGACTGGTGGCTCGATAATCGGGACCAACCTTATCAAACGGCAGTTGCCTTCGATCGAGAGGTTGATGCACAGATCAATGCGATCAAAGCTCGCGGCTCCGTTGCACATGTGATGAACGAAAAGCCGGAGATGCCGGTTGCTTACATCCTCGATCGAGGTGAGTATGATCGTCGGACGACTGAAGTGAAGCCGAATACTCCTGCGGTGCTTCCAGCGTTTCCGGAAGACCTCCCGCGGAACCGACTCGGCTTCGCGAAATGGCTTCTGCTGCCTGAGCAGCCGCTGACTTCTCGTGTCACGGTGAATCGCTTCTGGCAGGAAGTCTTTGGGACCGGGATCGTCAGGTCTAGTGGCGACTTCGGAATCATGGGGGAACTCCCATCGAATCAGGCGCTGCTTGACTGGATGGCGATCGATTTCATTGAGTCTGGCTGGGATGTGAAACGACTCTTCAAGCAGATCGTGATGTCACATACTTATCGTCAGTCTGCTGTCATTACATCGGAGTTGCGAGAACGAGATCCAGACAATCGCTTGTTGGCTCGTGGTCCACGTTTTCGAATGGATGCGGAGATGGTTCGAGATTACGCTCTCGCTGCCAGTGGTGTCATGGTTCACAAAATTGGAGGACCGAGCCTGAAGCCCTACCAGCCCGATGGGATCTGGGAAGTCGTCGGGATGGACGGAAGTACAACGCGAAACTACCGGCGGGACTCAGGAGAGTCTCTGTATCGCCGCAGTTTGTATTCGTTCGTAAAACGCATGGCTCCACCCGCATCTCTCGAGATCTTTAATGCGCCGAATCGCGAGTTTTGTGTTGTTCGACGAGAGCGCACAAACACTCCATTGCAGGCTCTGGTGACTCTCAATGACGAGCAGTATGTCGAAGCTGCCCGAGTGCTGGCTCAAACCGCGTTGCAATCGAACGAGACCGATCGCGATGCGAGAATTCAGTTCATCAGCAAGAGACTTCTCAGTCGCGAGTTGCAAGCTCGCGAGTTGGAAATCGTTAGTAGCTCGTTGGAGCAATTGCAGAAACATTTCGACGATCATCTCGAAGACGCGAAACTTTTGATTGCGGTCGGGGAGTCGAAAGCTGATGAAAAGTTAGCTCCCGAAGAACTCGCAGCCTGGACCATGTTGACGAATGAATTGATGAATCTCGACGAAGTTTTGAACAAATAACTTTTGTTTGACTTTCGTTGATTTTGCATCAATCGCAGCTAAGCCGCCTTTGGATTTCACGTAGAAAACAAAGGCGGCTCCAGTACTCGCAGACATTGGAGAAGACAAATGAATCCGTTTGATCAATTCAAACTGAATATGACTCGTCGGCATTTCTTTGGAGCAGGGGGCCATCTGCTCGGAGGAGCAGCCCTCGCAACACTGGCAGCAAAAAATGGATTCGGCAGCACCGCTCCCGCGTCGCCAGAATTCAAGGGACAAATCCCGCTGCATTTTCCTGCTAAGGTCAAGAACATTATCTACCTGCACATGGTGGGCGGACCTTCGCAGCTTGATTTCTATGACTACAAACCCGGCCTGATGGACTGGTACGACAAAGATCTGCCTGAGTCCATTCGAAACGGGCAACGTCTTACAACGATGACTTCAGGCCAGTCTCGCTTTCCGATTGCTCCCTCGAAGTTCAAGTTTGAGCAGGTTGGACAGAACGGGATGTGGGTCTCCGAGCTCATGCCGTACATGAAGAAGATGACTGATGAAGTGACCTTCATTCGCAGCATGAACACCGAGGCAATCAATCACGAGCCAGCGATCTGTCTCATGCAGACAGGGAATCAGGTGAGTGGTCGACCTTGCCTGGGGTCATGGGCAAGCTATGGCTTAGGAAGCTTAAACGACAATCTTCCGACGTTTGTCGTGATGGTGGCGAAGTCCACAAACAATGAACAGAATCAGGCGATCTCTGGTCGCCTCTGGTCATCGGGGTACTTGTCTGGTGAGCATGCTGCGACGTCGCTGCGAACCAGCGGTGATCCGATTCTCTACATCAACAATCCTCCGGGAGTGGCGAGTTCAGTGCGTCGCGAGACCTTGAATGGTCTGCGTGCCTTGAATGAAATCAATTACGAGAATATCGGCGACGCTGAGACACGGACTCGCATCGAACAGTACGAGTTGGCGTACCGGATGCAGTCGAGTGTCCCTGAACTGTCGGATCTTTCGCAAGAATCTGAAGCAACTTACAAGTTGTACGGAGAAGAAGCGAAGAAGCCGGGAATGTTTGCGAATACGCTGGTCCTCGCGCGCCGTATGGTTGAACGGGGAGTCCGCTTTGTCCAGATTTATCACAATAACTGGGATACCCACGGCAATGCGGCCGGACGTCTACCTGACCAGGCGTTCGACGTCGACCAGCCATGCTACGCGTTGATTCAGGATCTTCGGCAACGGGGTCTTCTGGACGAAACGCTCGTGATCTGGGGAGGTGAATTCGGACGAACAGTCTACTCACAAGGGGGCCTGTCGAAAGAAAACTACGGCCGAGACCATCATCCGCGGTGCTTCACAATGTGGATGGCTGGCGGGGGAACTAATGCTGGACACATCCATGGGGAAACCGACGATTTCTCCTACAACATCGTGAGAGACCCTGTGAACGTTCGTGACTTCCACGCAACGGTTCTGCATCTGATGGGATATGACCACGAACGAATGACCTACAAGTATCAGGGACTCGATCAGCGGCTGACAGGAGTTTTGCCAGCTCATGTTGTGAAAGAGTTGATCGCTTAGGGTGATCACAATTTTGGAAGTTTTCGAGCCTGCTATGCACATCGCATAGCAGGCTCTTTTTGTTCTATTGGGTGCTGTGAACCTGAGGATCGGTTATAAAAGATCAGCGGTTGTTTGATTGACATTTCGTCAGACAGGCACTGCGACGTACACCGAAAATCGATCCTCAAGATAGGGATGCAGGATGAATCGTCTGTTGGGATTCCTGAGCTTTCTGTCACTATTTACCGTGATGAGTGCTACTACGATGGCCGCTGGACCTGAGCCAATTCCGCTTTGGGCTGATGGCGCACCGGATGCAAAAGGGACCGAGAAAGAGGATGTCCCTGTCATTCGAATTTATCCTGCAGATGCTGCGACATCGACGGGCGCAATGGTGGTGGTCCTTCCGGGAGGAGGATATGGCGCATTGGCGGTCGACCACGAAGGACATCAGGTCGCGAAATGGCTGAACCGAATTGGAGTCAGCGCTGCGGTGGTGAATTATCGACTCGGACCGAAGTACAACCATCCTGCTCCTCTGCAGGATGCGCAGCGGGGAATTCGCTACGTCCGGGCTCACGCTGAAGAACTCAAAATCGACCCGAATCGGGTTGGGATCATGGGATTTTCGGCCGGGGGACATCTTGCTTCGACTGTTTCGACTCACTTCGACGCCGGTGATTCCGCAAGTGCTGATCCGATTGCAAAGCAGAGCAGTCGACCGAATTTCAGCATTCTCTGTTACCCGGTCATTTCCCTGAAAGAGTCCTTTTCCCACGGTGGATCACGACGAAATCTGTTGGGTGAAAGTCCAGATCCAGCACTTGTGGAGTCTCTTTCAAACGAAACTCAGGTGACGAAAGAAACCCCACCGACGTTCATCTTCCAGACAGATGAAGATCCGGGTGTTCCTGCGGAAAACGCGATTGCGTACTATCTTGCATTAAGAAAAAATAAGGTGCCAGCCGAATTGCATGTCTATCAGAACGGACCGCACGGTGTGGGACTTGCGCCAAACGATCCTGTGTTATCGACTTGGACCGATCGCCTGCATGACTGGCTGAAGGTCAACGGGTTTCTGAATCCTGTGAAACGAGCAGGGGCGAGCGGGAAAGTTTCATTGAATGGCGAGCCACTTCGCTGGGGAGCAATCTCCTTCCTCCCAAAAGATCCAACTGCACCAACCTCTTTTGCGATGATTAGCAACGGTGGGTTCGGATTTCATCCTTCGAATGGACTGGCGGTGGGAGAGCATCGGGTGAGCGTCGTCTCACTCGGAAGTGTCGTTCCTTATCCGACGATTGAAGATGTTCTCTATCTGACCGGTTCAGACGAACAGGCCCCGCTGACGATACAAGTGAGCGAGGGAGGGAACGAGCTCAACTTTGATTTGCTCAAGAGAGATTGAAGATTACCAATCGAACTGCACATGGCCTGTGTGCAGTAGAGCGTTTTCGAGCCATAGATCTCGTCTGCCAGTTCCTGACTGGGTGCGGGTCTCTCGGTAAGCAGCGAAGGCGGTGGGCGGCAGAACGTTCCGTGGAGAAAAAAGTAACGGCACGAAAGCGAGACTTTCGTGCCGTTTTTGTTTGTCTACAACTTTTGGAAACCGGACGAACTATGGGAGTTCGCGGATGCGCAGATTGCGGAACTCAACTGGGGCTCCCTCTGCTTCGAGGCACATGAAACCGGTTGCTGGCTCACAATTGTTGCCGCCGGAGACCTCTTCGCCATTCACCCACAGACGAACCTCTCCGTTGATCGCGCGGACATAATAATGGTTCCAGTTGCCGTGACCTTTGGTTAGCTCTTTGCGAGGAAAGCTGCGAACACCTGTTGGAGCGACAGGCTCGAAAGGAGTCATCTTCGAAGAACCGACTGGGAAGACGTCGCCCTGGCTGGTGAACCAGTCTGAGACTTTGCCGGTTTCTTTCAGATATCGCTCAGCGTATCCAAGATCAAGGATTTGGACTTCGATTCCGCCGGTGGGAAGCTGGCCCGGCTTGATACCGTCAAATGCCTGGTCGGGAGCCCATAGAAAGATGCCAGAATTGCCTGCGTACTCGAGGTGACGCCATTCCCCAACAATCTCAACGTTGGTGATTTTCTTCTTGGAACGGATCACTCCGACCGGCTTTCCTGTCGTGCAGATCATCCCGTCCTTCATAAACCATGTGTCGGCTTCGCCGTTAACGTGGTCGAAGTCATCAAGTGTCAGCTGACGCCAGCCCGGTCCATTTCCGTCAACGAATGCCTTTGGGAACGCTGGGTTTTCTTCTTCACCGTAACAGAATGCTGCGGTGAAGAGACAAATGGCGCAGCTCGCGGCTTGAAGTAATTTCATCATCTTGCACTTTCAAAACGGAAGGGGATCACGGCAGAGGAATCGCCGCGGAAGGTCATTGGGGCAGACTATCGGGCTTCTTTGTCGCGGCTGATGGGGACGCCAATCATTTCACCGTTGTAAACCTGCTTGTCGTTCACGTATCCCTGGAACTCGAAGTGAGCCATGCGACGTTCTTTATACTTGGTCACGCGGGCCATGATGATCAGCCGGCATCCGGGATAGACCGGGGCGCGGAAGCGAACGTCTGTCATCCCGCCGAACCCGAGGTAGTCTCCTGCGTGGAGGATGTCATATTTCCGAGCGTAGAAGCCAGCGAGCTGAGCAGCGGCTTCACACAACATCACTCCCGGCATTAACGGGAATCCGGGCATATGACCTTTGATCCAGAATTCGTCGTCGGTGACTTCTTTGAAACCGATCAAGCTATGCTGAGCCGTGTCGACATGCACAATCCCGGAGAGTTGCTCCATCTCGTGACGCTGTGGATTCACTTTTCGAATGTCATCCAGGGTGAACATCGGTTTGTCGTAGTTGAACTTCTTGTAGTCGAAAAATGGTTCAGCTGGCATCAGTCTGGATTCCGTTCATAAAGATCGTGACCACGCACTCCGGTGGTCGATGTCGTACTCAACGTCACTCTGTGAAACGCAGCGGGCGATTGCAGTGACCACGTTTGACAGTTCACTCGATTGCATGACGATACAAAGTTTTGGACTGTTTTTTAACTCCGATCAGGCTGGAGAAATCGGTCTGTGTTGATGTCGGTATTGCAGTCACGTGCTCGTTTTGCACCGATGTCGTGCATCGAGTCATCAGAGGGCCAGTGAGAAAGCAGGAGGATGATCTCGATTTCGCTGTCAGCCGTCCCCGCACCTGCGTGATCGGAGGAACGGATTGTTCAGGAAATCACGCAGATTTTGCGACGGAGTCGAGAGACAGCGAAGGTGGACGAGTTCCCGGTTTGAGGGATCGATCGATGTTCTTTCTTCAGAGCATGATGGCGAAGCTGGCCATGAGGAACGGCCACGACAATCCCAGACAAAACCAGGCAATTGAACAGGCTTTCAGGTACATTTTGTATTCTGGGCTAGAAAACCGTTCATTGCGAAGTGCTGACGTCAGACTGAAGAGAGTGAGCAGCACCCAACAGCTCATCAGGTGTGCGAACACCAGAATAAAAGGCGGCCAAACGTCCGCTTTTCCAACGACAGAGCGATTTCCGAACAGGCTCCAAAGTCCATAGGTCTGGAATCCAATCAGGCAGCTTCCAGAAAATAGGCAGAGCCATACTCTTTGCTGAAACTCCTTCTGGGAGCGTGCCAGCGAAGTAAATCCCAACGCTCCCCCCGTCGAGCAGAGGAAGAGCGCGCATTTGAAGAAGGCTGTCGGGCAGGCGGTAAAATGGACTGGTCGAGGGAGTCCGTAAACGCGTACCAATCCCATGAAAATTGCGAATCCCATTCCAGAAAACAGGATGATTTTCAGGATACTTCGGCGAGCGACGCGAGGGATGTCGAGAGGCTGGTCAACTTCGTCGTCGCTAGGCGAATGTGAATCTGTCGTGGATGAAGAGGGGAGATTCACAATCTGTTTTGCTATCCCTGATGAATTCAAAAAAGGAGGTTTGGGGGAGCCAGCGAACTCGTTGGATCAATCAAATCAGATTTTTAATACGGCGACAAGCTGGTCTGTGGGGGGGCGGGGTTGGTGAGAAGGTTGTGATGAATTTTTCTTGTGTACTGGCTGTGTGTGGAAAATTGAGCTTTGGGGGCAATTGGGCTCAAGTTTTGCAATTTTCGTTGCGTGCTTGTTCCAGATTCAGACGTACGATGAATGAGGATTAACGGTCACCGAAGTCGTTCATCGTGCATTTCCATCGACATGGACAGAAGGATCTGAATTTTCAGGGGCCTATCCCTTCGTTCGATTCAGCTCAGTCAGCGAGAATTTCAATGTATCGCAAAATTACGCAACTCATTTATGTGACGGGAATTGTTGGATTCAACTGGGGAGTGATTGCCCCAGCTATTGCTCAAACCCCACCGACATACGCACCCTCGGGGCCGCTGGTTGCACCTGCTGAACCGTTGGTGCTACCAGAGCCGACACTTCCCAAGTTGCCTGTCCCGACGCCGGCAAACGGTACGATTCCGGACGTGGCAAAGCCTGTGATGCCGAGCGATTCTCTGCAAAGCACGCCGGTTCCTGGTAATACATTCAAAGCTCCGGCCGCTGCTCCGTACGAAACTACCCCTCCATTGATCGTTACCCCAGCGAGTCCCGAATCAGCTGTGAGTCCTGAAACTGGATGGTATCCCGGCTACTGGTTGGGCTACCGACGCAATCAGTTGCCTTATGGACGTGGGCCGCTTCCCTATGAAACGAATTACCAAGGGTTTGGGCAGGGAATGGGAGTTCCAATGAATTCGGCGCCGGGGTGCAATACCTGTCCTCAGCCTGTCACATCGCCCTGTGGGCCGACGAATCTCGATTTCGGTCGAGGTTATGACGGCTTCTTCAGTGGATGGTAGGCCCAAGATGGCGACATCTCACTCAGTTGTGCGATGTCGCCGTTTCCTACTGTCCTGACAATGTCTGGCCGCGGAGACCGTCATCAAAGGTGGTGTCTGTGGTTTCATTCAGACCCCCTTGCAGCAGGAAGCCATCGATCAGCCACTTCGCTTGAGCAAGCTCAAGCAGTGAGACGTTGTATTCGAGATTCGAATCGAAGAAGGTCCGTCTGGCGACGAGGACCTGCAGGAAGTCGAATTCACCGACGCTGTACGCTTTCTCTGAGAGTGTGAGTGTCTGGCTCGCTTTCGGAAGAATCCTGGTCTCGTAGCGTTCGACTGTCAGTGCAGCCGAGTCGTATTGTCGAGCGGCTTCTGCCAGCTTGGACTTCAACTCAAGTTCCATTCGCCGGACATCCTGCACGGCACGGCAATATTCCGCCTGAGCGGCAGAAATGTTTCCCTGATTCTTGTTGTATAATGGGAGTGCAATCCCGACCTGAAATTGCAGCATGGAATGTTGAGTTCCATTGTCGTAACCGAAGGCGGTTTGAGTTTGCAGGTTGGGAATTGCCTGAACTTCCTGGCGAGTCATATTTGCGATGGAACGTGACACGCGGGCCCGGGCCGCCTGAAGTGCCGGGTTGCTTTGCAATAGTTCCTGATAGGTTAGATCCCAATCACGCCTCTCCGATGAGAGCCGAAGCTCGCCGACGAGGCGGGTTGGTGCCAAATGCGGCACGCCAACGACTGCTGTCAGCTGCTTCCAGGCGGTTTCATAAGCAATCTGGGCACGTTGCTGAATCAGTTCGACTTCGTTGAGCTGAATTTCAGTCTGAAGAACTTCCGGCAATGAGCCTTCAAGTGCTTCTCGACGAATTTCAGCCACGCGAACCCCTTCGCTCGCCACTAACTGAAACTCTGTCGCGAGGTCGATTCGTTGCTGGGCAGCCAGAGCCTCGTAGAAACGCATCCGGACATCAGTGAGCACGCGAAATCGCTGTGCGTGTACTTCCCAAAGCTGCGATTGAACTTCCTGGTCCAGAACTCGTTCGTTCAATTGAAGCTTGTTCGCGGTGACGAATTCCTGCTCAATAAATCCGAGATGTTGATCGGTTCCTTTGTCGTCTATCTGTTGACCGCTGTAGCCCAGATTCGGGTTTGGTCGGGCACCGACTTGCTGCTTGAAACCAGTTGCCTTAGAGGCTGAAGCGCTCGCTTGTGCGATGGCTGGATTATTTTGGATCGCCCATTGCTCGAGTGTTTCGAGAGTTACACCTGTTCCAGAAAGATTGAGTTCTGCAGGAGCTTCGACGCTTCCATCGACCGGTTCTGCAGGGATAATTTCTGTCGCTGGGGGAGGTGCAATGTCTTCAAAATTTGTTTGTTCAATATTGCTCTGAGTCCGTTCAGTCTTTGCAGCATGCTTTTGAGCGGATTCTTGAGATTCTTTGGGAGCGAGAGTGGGCTGAGGTACTGTTACCGCTGCTGCTGGTGGCGCGACGACTGGTGAGAGTTCACTGACCCGACTCCCGGTTCTGCATCCGAATGTCAGCCCCAGTAGCACGCAGCTACAGAGAGTCAGCCGTCTTGCGATAACGTCGTTCATTAGAACATCCATGTTCAATGACTTATGCCGGTGAGGCCGCATAAGTGCGAAGTCGAGCAACGGCGAGTCCGTGCCAGCCCGACCGCAGAGGGAGATCGAATCTGAAAGAGCTATCGGAGTGTCGGAATCTCAGAATTGGCTTATTCGGTGAACGCCAAAGAACTGTAACAATCGAATTCCCTTCAACTAGCTGTTGCCGGTATCTTCGGCATGATCGGAGGTTGCCTGGCCGCGATAATCGGTATAGTTTATTGCAGGATTGGGAAGAGGAATCTCCGCATTCGCGTTGATGTCATCAGCATTTGTCGCCTGGAGAGAGTTCTGTCAGTCAAGTTCTTTTACTGACATTACCGCGTTGCTCGAGGGGCCGTTGATGGCGGGGCACAGGATCATTTGCAAACGGAATCCCCGTGTCGAGCAGACCTCGACTTCAGCGGCGATTCTTCATTTCTGTTCGCATATTCCGCTCCGCATCTTTCTGCTTCAGTTGCTCACGTTTGTCGTGCTGTTTGCGCCCTTTTCCGACCGCGAGTTGCAACTTGATTCGTCCGTTCGTGAAGTGGACATCCAGTGGAATGAGCGTCAGTCCATCGTGAGAAGCGTTCTCCGCGAATTTGCGGATTTGGTGACGGCTTAAAAGAAGTTTGCGGGACCGTCGACGTTCGTGATTCATGTAGGTCGCTTGCGGGTATTCGGCAACATCCGCATTGTGCAGCCAGACTTCGCCATTGTCGACACGGGCAAACGACTCTTCGATGGAGATTTTATTGTCGCGGATGCTTTTGACTTCACTTCCCGTCAGCACCATTCCGCATTCCAGTTCATCGATGATTTCGTAATCGTGGCGAGCGCGGCGGTTCTGGCACACCACCCGGGAGTTGGGATCCGCTGCAACCTGTTTTTTCTTCCCTGCCATGATGTCCGCCGGAACAGTCTACGAAATTTCTGGAACTCCGAATCTTACGCCGAATTGAGACGAAACAAAAGTGGGGAAATCCACCATCTGAGTGCAATTTTACTTGGGAATGGATTCATGTCCGGTTCCGGCGAGAGTTTGGAAGCGCAGGCAGCGATTTCGCAGAGGATTTCGCTAGACTGGGGCAAATCAAACTTTTTCGGAGCAATCGTGTCATCTTCACCATCTGACGACAAATCCGTACCGACTCGAGACGATCTGGCAGCGATGTATCTCGATCAGTTGCAGTACGCTCCCTATCGGGTGCAGGAAGATGCGTTGCTCTCTTGGTTTGATGACAACGAGGGGATTCTGGTGTGTGCCCCGACTGGAACGGGAAAAACGCTCATTGCCGAAGCGGCGATGTTCGAGGCGTTGCATACTCGGAAAACGGCGTATTACACCACTCCGTTGATTGCTCTTTCCGAGCAGAAGTTTCAGGAGTTGCAGGCCGCTGCTGTGCGGTGGGGGTTTTCTGCTGATGACGTCGGACTGATTACCGGGAATCGTAAGGTCAATACGAAGGCTCCTGTGCTGGTTGTGGTCGCTGAGATTTTGCTCAACCGCCTCCTTCACGATGAGTTCGATTTCAGTAACGTCTCCTCCGTCGTGATGGACGAATTCCATAACTTCAATGACCCGGAACGCGGTGTCGTCTGGGAGTTGTCTTTAGCTTTGCTGCCCAAGCATGTGCGACAGATGTTGCTCTCAGCAACGGTCGGTAATGCAGTCGATTTCCTTCTCTGGATGAGACGTGAGCACGGCCGCAAAGTTCAGTTGATTCAAGGGACGGAACGTAAAGTTCCTTTGGAATTCAAATGGGTCGGCGATGAGCTTCTCGCGGACTTCCTTGAGCAAATGCAGGATGGAAAGGATGAAACACGCCGCACACCAGCGTTGGTGTTCTGTTTCAATCGCGAAGAATGCTGGAATGTGGCTGAACAGCTGAAGGGGAGAAGTCTTCTCCGGGACGGCCAGCAAAAACAACTCGCTGCCAAGTTGGACGCATGGGACTGGAAACAGGGAGCCGGTCCGAAACTGAAGCAGATCCTCATGCGTGGAGTGGGTGTTCACCATGCTGGATTATTGCCGAAGTATCGTCGCAGAGTGGAAGAGCTGTTTCAGGAGAAGCTTCTTTCCGTCTGTATCTGTACTGAGACGCTCGCAGCGGGTCTGAACCTTCCTGCTCGGTCGGTGGTTCTGACGACTCTGGTGAAAGGACCTCCTGGGAAGAAGTCGATGATCGATCCGAGTACCGCTCATCAGATCTTCGGTCGAGCAGGGCGACCGCAGTTTGATTCACACGGTTATGTGTTCGCATTGGCACATGAAGACGACGTGAAGCTGGCACGCTGGAAGGTGCAGTACGACCAGATTCCGGAGGATACGAAAGATCCGAATCTGATTCGCGCCAAGAAGAAGATGAAAAAGAAGATGCCGAAACGGCGCGAGAATGAGACGTACTGGAACGACCAGCAGTTCGAAAAGCTCGTGGCGGCGCCTCCCGGGCATCTTGGAAGCAAGGGACAACTCCCTTGGAGATTGCTGGCATATCTCATTCAGCTTTCTTCGGACGTGGGGCGCCTTCTGTCCTTCATGCGGAAGCGTTTGCTTCCAGTCAAGCAGCTTGAACAATCAGAAGAGCGGTTGTCCCGAATGCTGGTCACGCTGGCATCAGGTGGGTTCATTGAACTCGAACCGACTCCTGATGAGCCCATTATAATGGCAAAACGAGACTGGGAATGGCCCGAGATTGAAGAACCGATCGCGGAGACGTTTCCTCATCTTTCAATGCCTGATCCGGCCGCTGCCGAGGCGATCGATGAAGATGAGGGGTTTGGCGGAGACATTCTGGAAGAGATTGAATCCGTTGACTCCACTTCAGAGGTTGAAAGCACAGAAGACTCAGAGGCTAATGCCGATGTCGTCGAGGATGAACAGGAAGAGAGTTCAGCTGAGACCACAGATTCTCAGGATGATGACAATGCTCCAGCATCGATGGGGCTGTTTGGTCAGCTGTTACAGGCAGCCAGGGAAAAAACAGTCCCCGGTCAACCCGCGAAGGTCATCAGCCTATCGAAAGCTGCGTTACCTGCTGCTGTCCCCGAAGAGCGAGTGATTTATATCCCGAAATTTGCGAGGCCGACCGAACGTATGTCGGACCTGATGAAATTTCGCAGCTGCCATCCGTTATACGGCATGTTTCTGTTGGATCATCTGGGGTTGGCTGATCGGGCAGAGAAAATCCAGATCCTCGAAAGTGTCCTGGAAGTCCCCGGATCCGTTCTGCCACTTGTTCGTGTGCCCTGGCCATCGGAACTCCCACCCGGTCCATTGGCTCGCTTTCGAGTCGACCCGGAACTGATGCGTCGTGGTCTGATCACTCAGCGTGAACTTGATCCGGGCTCAGTGGAACCTGAGTTCGACAGTTTCGGGAAGCCGATTCGTGTCTTTCCTGTTCCGTTGGGAGACAGGATGCGTCGGTTGTTCGATAGTGAATTTCCCGGTGTGCAGGATCTCCGCACGCGTTCCGTCTGGATTGTTGGGGACTTGATCGCGTCCGGTGGTGATTTTCACAATTACGTCTCGACGCGAGATCTCACCAAGCAGGAGGGGGTCATTTTCCGCCACTGCCTCCGGATGATTCTGTTGTGTGAGGAATTCTCGGCAGTCTGTCCAGTCGGCATGGAGCTGGAGGAATGGCACAGTGAGCTCAACTGGATTTCGGAGATCTTGATTAACTCTTGTCGGGAAGTTGACCCGGAAAGCACGGATGTCGTGCTGGAGAGTATGGCAGCAGTGGCCGATGTCGTTGACGCGGACGCTGAATAAATCGCCCCTGGGGGAAGCATTTTTGCGTGTCGGCATTTATGCTGATTGAGATAGGAGGTGACTAATGCGTGTGTTGACAATTGTTGTTTGAACGACTAATTTGTCTGCACCTTTTGGAGAAGCAGTTTCCATGCTGAATGTAGTCCCAAAATTGCAGTTTGATTCTCCGCAACAGGAAGCGTTCCTCAATCTCTGGCGGACATTCGACAAGCTGAAAGAGATTGAAGAGTCACTGTTCTCGCGATTCGAGTTGTCAGCGCAGCAGTACAACACACTGCGATTGCTGAGTTCGGTTCATCCAGAGCCAATGCCGACACTTTCCCTGGGGGCGAGGTTAATTTCACGCGCCCCGGACATGACCCGATTGCTGGATAAGCTCGCGAGTCGAGGATTGATTCAACGGGTCAGACGGGAAGACAATCGCCGAGTCGTGAACGTCTCACTCACTCAGGCCGGGTTGGATCTGCTTGATGAACTCGAGCTTCTGGTGCGAGAGTGTCATCAGCGGCAACTTGGGCACCTGAGCCACGTCGAACTTCACACGTTGACGCGGCTTTTGAAGGAAGCCCGCGCTCCCCACGAGGATCGACACAATCTTTCGATTGCAGGTGAATAGCTAATACTCTGCACCGGGAGAAATTTTCCGTTCGCAAACGGGATCTCAAACACGTTTTCAGGAAGAGCCAATGAACCAGGATACAGACGTCATTGTTGTCGGGGGAGGACCCGCTGGGGCAACGACTTCGACTTTAGCTGCCCAACATGGCCTGAAGGTCCAACTCTTTGAACGAGAGCGGTTCCCACGTTTTCATATTGGCGAGTCACTGATTCCCGAGACGTATTGGGTTCTCGAGAGACTCAAGATGTTGCCGAAGTTGCGATCCAGCCACTTCGTCGAGAAGTACAGCGTGCAGTTCGTCAGTGCCAGCGGCAAGACATCCGCGCCGTTCGACTTCTGGGAGCATAAGCCCCATGTCTGTTCCCAGACCTGGCAGGTACGACGTAGCGAATTCGACAAAATGATGTTGGATAACGCAGCGGAACAGGGTGTTGACGTTCACGAAGGCGTTCGTGTTCTCGATATTTTGTTCGATGGAGATCGAGCGATCGGCGTAAAGATTCAGGAAGAGTCTGGAGAAGTGCGCGACGTCTTCTCGAAAGTCGTCGTCGACGCCAGTGGTCAAAGTTCGATGATCATCAACAAGTTCGGGTTGAAGATCAGTGACCCACAACTGAACAAAGGAGCTGTCTGGACCTATTTCAAGGGGGCTCATCGAACGGAAGGTCGCGATGGAGGGGCCACACTGGTCATTCAGGTGGAAGATAAGAAGGGTTGGTTCTGGTATATCCCCCTGCATGATGGAATCACCAGCATCGGAGTCGTCGGCGATTTCGACTATCTCTTTAAGGGGCGTGGAAGCGATCACGAGAAGATCTTCTGGGAAGAAGTTGCACGCTGCCCGGGCTTGCAGGATCGTCTGGTCAACGCAGAACGCTGTGACAAATACCGCGCCACAAAGGATTACACTTACCGATCGAAGCAGATCGCCGGTAATGGTTGGATTCTCGTGGGCGATGCGTTCGGCTTCCTCGATCCTCTGTACTCGTCTGGAGTCTTGCTGGCACTCAAGTCTGGCCAACTGGCAGCGGATGCGATTGCAGAAGGAATCGCGAAGGGAGACACATCTCAGGAGCAGCTTGGTCACTGGGGGCCTCGTTTCGTTGAGGGAATGGGAAGAATGCGCCGCCTTGTGCTTGAGTACTACGATGGTCTCAGCTTTGGCAGATTCATTCGCCGTTTCCCGCATCATCAAGGGGATGTGACCGATCTGCTGATTGGCGATCTCTTTGAACCTGAACGCGAAGAAGTGCTCAAGTCGATTGACATCTTCCATCGTGAAAATTCACAAGAAGATCTCTGATTCGTTAGACGTCAGAAATCGGCGTTCCACGTCGATTGACTAACACGTTTGATCCTGATTGAGCCCCTGCTTCCGACGCACATGTTTAGGGCAGGGGCTCAAGCTCGGAGCGAATCCCCCCTTGAATTCATGGTGGTCCAAAGAAGTAGACTCACAACGATTGTGAAGCGTCACCGTCGGTGAGTCTGTGTGCATCTCGCTGCTCGAGACTTGCTTGTCGGCTGAAAATCTTCCAATTGACTGTTACGCTTTCTGTGTTCGAAAGCCTTACAGAATTAATGCGGGAGAGCTGAATGAAGTCGTTTTGCTTCAGCATCGGAATGTTCTTGGTATCGCTAGTGACCTGTGTGAGCGGTATTGCCGCAGAGCAGGTCGAGCACGTCGTTCTCATCAGCATTGATGGACTGCCGGGGAGCGCCCTGAAGGACACGGCAATTCCGATGAAGACGCTCCGTGAACTGGCGAGGACCGGGGCCACCAGTGAAGGAATGATCGTATCGAATCCTTCGGTAACTTGGCCCAACCACACTTCGTTGATCACCGGATCCCGCCCCGTCGATCACGGAGTGCTTTACAACGGGGTCATGCGACGCGGCTCACTTGGGATGCCAGTGACGGTTGATTCCAAGACCGATGGATCTGAACTGGTACAGGTAGAGACAATCGCTGATGTGCTGCATCAAGCAGGTAAAAAAGTGGTTGGGATCAACTGGCCATGTACCCGAAATTCCCCGTCGTACTTCATCGATTTTCCCGACTCACCGGACATGTTGAACTACACAACTCCCTTCTTCATCGACGAGATGATCGAATCCGGAATCGTTCCAGAGAACATTCGCGAGTCATTCGGGCCGTTGTCGCCGTTAGCTCGCGATGAAATCTGGACCGACGCTGCCTGTCTTGCCATCAAGAAGTACAAACCAGCCCTGACGCTCGTCCATCTTTTGAATCTCGATTCCGTGCATCATCGCTACGGACCCGGCACGTGGGCAGGAAATACAGCGATTGCATTGGCCGACTTGCGTGTCAAACAGATTGTAGAAGCGGTTGAAGAAGCGGGAATCCGTGAGAACACCACCGTGATCGTTGTTTCAGATCACGGATTCATCAGTATCCCAGAAACGATTTACCCGAACGTCGCCCTGCGAAAAGCTGGATTGCTGACAGTGGAAGGGACACGCGTCACTTCCGCTCGTGTCCACACCTTCCCTGAAGGAGGCGTGGCGATGATCTTTCTGACTCGACCGGATACCGCCACTGAGGATCGGACGCAGGTAATTGAGCTGTTCTCGAATGTCGATGGAATTCAGGAAATTCTGACTCCTGATCAGTACTCAGAGTATGGTTTTCCACAGCCTGATGAATACCCACAGATGGGCGACCTGGTGTTGGTGGCCAAAGATGGCTATGGATTCTCAGGGGGAGCCACGGGCGACGAAGTGATTCAGAAAAGTGATACGACACTCGGCACGCACGGCTTTTTGTCGACCAACCCTAAGATGCTCGCAACTTTCATTGCGAATGGGGCGGGGATCGAACCGGGATCAAATGCAGGTGTGTTTGAAAACATCCAGATTGCTCCCACGATCGCAAAATTGCTCGGCGTAAATTACGAAGTCCCCACCGGGAGACCTCTCGAAGAAGTGCTTGCCAAGTAAAGTAAAATGAAATGAGCCGCGCCAACCATTGATGCGGCTCATTTTTTGGGGAATCTGGGGGGTGACTTTCCTGCACTACGAAACTCAGTTTTGAGACGCGTTGCGAAGACCGGATGCTGAAAGTCACTTCCGAAGCTGCGATTAAACAGCAGAGGATTTTTCGGAGTGCGTCTCGTTGAAGTGCGACATCGGTTTCCAGTCGTGCAACTGAAGTTCCACCGATTCGAATCCCCTAAACTGATTGATTCCGGCGGAGAAGCTGAAGGCCAGAGACTCGTTGACCTTGGCAATTTCTTCGGCCCATTCGCCCTTTCCAAAAGCGACGCAGCGGATAATCCGATCGCCATCTTTCAGCTTCAACGCAAGGTGTCTTCCTCCTCCGCCCATTGTCGCCGGCGGCTCAGCGAGCTTTGCGTAGGCAACACTGAAGATTGGTCGGCGGTGCTCTGCGCCGAACGGTCCGAGCCGTTCCAGTTCTCGGACTGCTGGAGTTGTTAAATCGTGCAAAGAGACTTCGGCATCGATTCGCAATTCGGGTTCGATGAGATGATCTTCGTGATGACTTTTAGACGTCTCAGCGGCAAACGCTAGTCGAAACTCTTCGATTTTCTCGGCGCGAATGCGCAGCCCGGCTGCTGCCCGGTGACCGCCGAAACCCTCCAGCAAATGGCTGCATTTGGACAATCCTTCATGAAGATTGTATCGCTGGAATGTGCGACCTGATCCCTGACCAGACTGAGTTTCTGCATTCAGAGCAATGATGACGGTCGGCTTTTGGAATTTCTCAGCAATGCGGCTGGCGACAATTCCCATAACTCCGGGATGAAACTCCTCATCTGCGACGACGAGTGAAGGGTGATCATTCCATTCTGGATTCGCTTCGATTTGCTCTTTAGCCTGACGATACATCTTTCGTTCGACCGTCTGACGATTTTTGTTCAGCTGATCGACGTAGTCTGCCAGTTGAGCGGCGCGTTGACGATTTTCTGTTGTGAGTAACTCGACGGCGAGTCGTGCCTGTCCAAGTCGGCCAGCAGCATTAATTCTAGGAGCAAGACCGAATCCAATGTCTTCTGCGACGAGCGATTTGTTCTTATCGAGTCCAGCAACCTTCAAGAGCAGTTCGATCCCCGGAATTGTGCTTTCGGAAAGTGACGTCAACCCGTAACGAACCAGAATGCGATTCTCTCCAACGAGCGGGACGACGTCAGCAACTGTCCCCATCGCTGCCAACCCTGCGGCAGCTTTCAGGAATTCTCGCATCCGTGGGGACGCTTTGGTGCCGTCTCCCAAGCGTTTGCAGACCGCCCAAGCCAGTTTAAAAGCAACGCCTGCTCCACAAAGTTCCTGAAATGGATACGTGCTGCCGGGGAGTCGGGGATGAACATTGGCCGCCGAATCCGGAAGCGTCTCGAGCATGGTATGGTGATCGGTAATGATCAATTCGAGGCCAAGTTCTTTGGCCAAGGCTGCTTCTGCAACGCTGCAGATTCCGCAGTCGACCGTCACGACGAGACGGTTCGGGTCTTCCTGATGCAACGTACGGATCGCATCAAGATTCAGGCCGTAGCCTTCTTCCATACGGCTGGGGATATAGTAGTCGACCGTTGCTCCAACGAGTTTCAGACAGTACCAGAGAATGCTGGTCGCGGTCACTCCATCGACATCGTAGTCCCCGTAAATGGTGATTCGACGCTTGGCATTGAAGGCGGCGACAATCAAATCCGCAGCCTGAGCTGCTCCCGGGAGGAGATCAGGTTCATGGAGATCTGTCATGCGGGCAGAAATAAATTGTTCACCCTGAACGCCATCTTCGATACCGCGAGCAGCAAGTACTTGAGCAAGGAGCGGAGAGCAGCTCATTTCTTTACTTAATCGAGCAACAACGGCCCGATCGTGGGGCGCAAATCTCCATTGGCGCGGCATACAAACCCTTTTCCTTCAGTTCTGTCGAAGCGGCTGCAACCGTGCATTCGCCGACAGCCTTCTGAAAGAAATTACAACAGGGAGAGGGCGGGAAGTCAAAAGCAGCAAGATGTTTTGGAATTGAGATGTAATTCGTGGAGAAATAATGTGATCGGCGTACGGTGAGCAGACGTTTTATGAGTCAGGGGAGTTACAGCGGGGGGAGTGTGTACGCATCGATTGGCACAATTCAAGAAAACAGCCATCATGAGTTCTTGCGAAACTCCGATGGCTGGTGTCAGTCGCGTTGGTCGCAATCCGAGAGGATTATCGTCTAGCGTTCTTCTCTTCGTTCTGAATCTGCTCGTCCATCGCCTTGATTTCAGCGTCATCAGCCTGGTTGGCTGGAGACGCAATTGTTTGATCGCTACCGCAACCGCTTAGACTCAGTACAGAAGACGTGAAGAGCGTCAGTATCAAAAGTGGTACAAATCGAAAATTCATTGTCGTGTGTCTCATTCTTTATCGTGAAGATGCTGCAGTGCAGGCTCAATGTGGAAGACCAAAGTCGCCTCTACCAGCAGTCATCAGTTGACGCCTGCATGAGCAGGGCCTATCCGCCATGAGTCGCAAGTGTCGTTTGATACTTAGAATTCCCCGACGGGTTCGCCGTCGTTGGAAAGGCTCAGCCGGCGGAATGTCAGGTCGTCGACGTTGTAGCTGATGGATCGCACCGAGCCGTCAGCCAGCAGGGCGTTGACAGCACCATCGTGAGAACTTCCGAAGAACGGTGTCCATTGTGCCCAGGTGCGTCCACCTTTGTCGACGACGCCTGAGAATGCTCCGCTTGCATCACGGACGGTGGTCTTGGAGTCGTGAATCGGTGTAATTCCGTAAACCGTTCCATTAGCGAGAATTCCGCCGCCAAAACGGATGATGTCCTCGTCGTATCCGGCGTTGTTCCATCGTTCGTTGTCTCCCCCTTCAGTTCCGTGGGCAGAGTCGTGCAGTGCTTTTTCTGCGACGAGAATGGTGTTTGAAGAACCGTCACGTAGTCTCTCAACAGTTGTCGTCCCGATGTCGGTCTTAATGTGTGTTCCCCGTTTTCCAGCATTGTTGACGTGGGAGATGCCGTTTGTGGTCCTTTCGCCACCGTTTCCTGCATAGTCTGCTCTAAAGAAGTTGCTGCCATAACGGGTGGGAGCACGGCGGGTTGGGCAGACGTAAGCGGGAGAGATGGTCAACGCTACAGCGTTCTGACCAGAGTTCGAAGTTCCCGTTGATCCGACGGCCGGGTTCATGTCTGTGGTCGCAAGGTTGTAGATGGTGGCTTGATCCATGTAGGGAAGAATATGGTACAGCCACGAGAAACCTTCCTGAGTTCGTGAAGAACAGCAACTGTCGCTTGCCATTCCTGTTGTCGCGAAGGGCGTGTCTGAATTGTGGTCACGTGCTGCTGTCGGAAGAAATCCCTTGGCGTCCTGAAAGTTGTGGTGCGCTAATCCGATTTGCTTGAGATTGTTTTTGCACTGGCTTCTGCGCGCTGCTTCACGAGCCTGTTGGACAGCGGGGAGGAGCAATGCGACGAGCACGGCGATGATCGCGATGACCACCAGAAGCTCGATCAGAGTGAAGCCGCTACGCTGAGATTTGTTTAGGTTGATTCGAGTATATGTATGAGTTTTCATCGTCGTATCCTATCTGTTTTCAAATGTTCGAATTTAGCATGATGATGCAGGCGATCTGGTGCGACGCGCCTGGTCGCGAACTGGAGAAGTCTTGGTTCTACGTGACTCAACACCAGTTACAGAATCGGTTTGTGTGAATTTGTTTTTTGGCCGCCGTCCGCTGCTGAAATGTGATTCATAAAGATTGTTTTCTAAATAACTTGATGGTGAGTATGTGGAATGACCTTAAGGTTCTGATGAAGCGATTGTGAATTTCACGAAAAATTCGAATCCGATCGGGAGCGGCATTCTGATGGCGAAACGGCCTTGAGGGGATCAGTTGAGAGGGGCGCCGAGATCAAGACACAAAAAAAGGACGCCACTTCGATGATGAAGTGGCGTCCTGCAGGTGACTTAATGAAAACGAGAAAGTCTTAGCCGGCGTGTCCAGAGAACAGAATCTCAACGTTCAATGTAACGTCGAGGATTCAATTCACCTGCTATTTGCCCCCTTTGGCAGCGGTGACCTGAAGGTCGTAATTCCCCGGAACAGTGACCTCTAGTCCTGATTTTTCAGCAGATTCGAATTTGCTGTCGATCGGAGGCGTGGCCTTTTTCTTTGGGGCATTCTTTTTGTAAGAGCCATCGGCGTTTGTTTCGATTACGGGAGCGGGGGCTCCCGTTCCTGTGATCGATGCCTTGTAGGCGCCTGATGGGACGTCTGCAATCGAGTAGGTGCCGTCCTCGCCGATGTTGCCCCGAAATGAGCCATTGGCGTTGGTGAGGGTAACGATCCCGCGAGACAGTGTCTCTCCACCATCGACTTTCACGGTCCCCTTCACTTCTACGTTCGCATTGCCACCACATCCGGCGAACATGATTGCGAGTGATAAGACTGCGAAATTGAACAGCTTCATTCTAACCTCTCATCTTTTCCATTCGGCAGTCGAGTTGAACTGCCGTGTGATCTGTGCTGCATCGAGAACTGAAGAACCTGTGCTACTGAAGATCCGCCGGTGTTTCATAGCCCCGTTGACTGTGACTCCGGAAAGCGAACTCGCCCAAAGTGTGAGACACGTTCACTCGTTGAGCCAAGTCTTAGAACTCACCAACAGGTTGGCCGTCAGCGCGATCAGTCAAACGCCATTGTGTGACGAGGTCGATGTTCTGGCTGACGCCACGTACTGAGCCGTCTGCCATGGCAAAGTGAACCATTCCAACGTGCCAGCTTCCGAAACCGGATGCATATGCAGGAACATTATTGGTGGTATTTTCGTGTGCCCAGCCTGGCTGTGATGTCGGCTCGATTTTGGTGCGAAGTGGCATACGTCCATTGCGTGCCATGTTGTATTCACGCCATCCGCCACCCTGAATAAAAAGCGATCCATCAATGCTGTCCCAGTTGATTGGGTTTGCATTGTCGAAATCGGATGTCCGCATGAACTTCTCGCCGAGAAGGAAAGTGTTGCTGGAGCCGTCGGTGATCTGTGCGAGCGAGTGATTGATTTTGGCTTTTGCTCGGCGTGCGCCTTCGATTCCGTCGATCCCACCGTCGTCTGAAATCCCTGAGGCGTCACCGGCTTTGGTGGCACCACGTGCCTGTGCGGCCCAAAACGGATCGTGGGAAACGTGGTGATTCCACCATTCGTTTTCAGTGTCGAATGTGTTCATGCGAAGATCGGTCGCTGCTCCACGCATCGTTGTAATGGCGTAGTGACCAGTTGGTCCAGGAGACCCGTTCACGTCAACCTGTGTACGGCGAACTTTGGCTGACCCGTAGCTTGGGCAGGAAAATGCTGGAATTGGCTGAACGCTGTTTTCGAGGCCAGCATCTCGAATGATCTGGTAGTTCGTCGACATTGGCCAGCGAATACTGGTCGTGCTGGAACCTGCAGTTGCCCCGCCGTTGTACAGGTTGTACATCGCAGATTGCTCGATGTAAGGGAGGATGTGGTAGAAGAAAGTTGGTCCGAGGCTGTAGTTGACGATCGGCGGGAGCGAGTTGTACGCGTCGTGAAAGTTGTGCGCAGCAATCGTCAGGTTCTTGAGATTGTTTTTGCATTGTGTACGTCGAGCCGCCTCGCGGGCCTGCTGCACAGCTGGGAGCAGCAATGCAATTAAAACGGCAATAATCGCGATGACGACCAGAAGCTCGATGAGCGTGAATCCTCTGCGTCCGGCGAGCTGCTTGGGGGAATTGAAATGTCGGTTTCTCATTTTTTGTCTTTTGTTTGTCTTGGGGGCGACTGTTAGATCGCTAAGGAGTTATGAATGCGTACCGAAGGGTATGGCTGTTTTAATGTGAAGTCAATAAGCGATCGGATTTTGGCCAGTCAGTACGCTATTTCACAGTAAATTACCGTGCCAGAAGTGTTCGCAGTGGCTTTGAATTTGTTGAGGACAGTTGGCGAAGTCGGCTGAAATTCTGCAACGAAAACACGCAAAAATTCCTGAAAGTTAGGCTCGAGTTCGTTGATATGAAGGGTGGTTGATAAGTTGAGTTGCTTGGCTGTGTTTGTCTTTGCTATGCGTTTTGTATTTAATTGGTTTTAATGTGATTTTATTGCGGGTCCGCCATTATCGGTTTAATAAGTTTGCTTGAGTTACAATCGAACAGAGACTTCTTTTTGGGGGTATTTATTGTTTGCAAAAAATGAGCAAAGTGGCCATCACCTGAGTGGCGGTGAAATCGTCAAGTTCGATGGATTTCGATCGACTCTAACCTCAAATTGTTCGCTGCGCCTCCGGGGGTGGAACGGATGGGGGAAGGGAATCGCGATGCTCT
Organism: Planctomicrobium mucosum; assembly: GCF_051466335.1. NCBI lineage: Bacteria > Pseudomonadati > Planctomycetota > Planctomycetia > Planctomycetales > Planctomycetaceae > Planctomicrobium > Planctomicrobium mucosum. The sequence continues at coordinate 893,386 of NZ_CP195793.1, forward strand.
GATCCGAATTGCTCATCAACCAAGATCGATGTCTGGTGGCAATCAACCGAGAGTCGTGACATACTTCGCACTGCTCTCCTCTCCGTTGTCTCGCCTGAAAGACACCTTCCGATGATTGATCCGGCCTCACCAAATATCCCGAGACGAGACTTTTTGAAGTCGACTGTTGTAGCGAGTTCGATCGCCGCTATTTCCAGTCAGCAACTTCTTGCAGATGACCGAGAAAACGGTAATGGCGATACAGGCAAGAATCGCATTCAGATCGAGAACGAGAAAGAAGGAGCCAGAGACTGGCAGCTAACACGCGTTCGAGTGGATGGAAGCGGATACCGGTCAATCTGGGTGGAAGGATATTGTTCGAAGCAAAGCGTTCAGGCCGGGGATGAGGTTGAGATTTTCGTCTCGACAAACCCAGCGAGAAAATTTGATCTCGAGATCTTTCGGATGGGGTACTACAACGGGCGTGGAGCCCGTCTGGTCCAGAAATTCGAAGGGATCCAAGGTGAAGTGCAGGCCACTCCGGAACCGGGCGAGAAAAATCTGCATGAGTGCCGCTGGAATCCGAGCTTGAAGCTGACAATCCCTGAAGACTGGCTCAGTGGAGTTTATCTGGGGAGGCTCACGACGATTCCTGAGGGGAGAGAGTCCTACTGGCAAAGCTACGTGGTGTTTATTGTCCGCGATGAACGTCCGGCCGACATTCTCTTCCAGTGCTCCGACAATACCTGGCAGGCCTATAATACATGGCCGAATAACTACTCCGTCTATACGCATCCAAAGGGTGTGCAGGGACCTTGGGCGGATGTGAGTTTCGATCGTCCCTATGCACGCGAAGCTCAATTCGACGGGGTCGTCAACGATCCACTCACTGTTGGTTCTGGCGAGTTTCTCCCTTTGGAGTTCCCGCTTGCGTATTGGCTTGAACAGCATGGGTACGACGTCTCTTACTGTTCGAACTCAGATTTGATTTCGCCTGACCGTGGCTTGAAATGCAAGGCGTTTCTCAGTGTCGGGCATGATGAGTATTGGGACATTCGGCAGTACAACAGCGTCGTCGCCATGCGTGATGCAGGCGTCAATCTTCTCTTCCTGTCTGGGAATTCAGTGTGCTGGGTGACTCCATTTCGCGAAAGTAGTTCGGGCAATCCCAATCGAATTATCTTCCGCGGTGGTCCGTACGGAGGCGATTACAAGTATGCCGTCGACCGAGACCGCGAACACGGCCCGTTCCCTCATCGTGGGCCTGATGAAGGCTATTTGATGGGTGGTCGAAATATCGAACCGGTGAATGGTGGGGGAGACTGGACCGTCCTCAACGCTGATCACTGGATGTTCGAAAATGCAGGCGTACAGAACGGTGATAGCATTCCGGGGCTGATTGGCTGGGAGTATCATGGTGACGCTCCGGAAATTCCGGGATTGGAGGTTGTCGCCGGAGGGACAGCGTGGCAAGGGGGAACCGTTCCTCAGGAGTGGACCGGAACAATCTATCCGGGGCCGAAAGAGAATTTTGTTTTTAATGCGTCCACTATCTTCTGGGCGCAGGGGCTCAGTTCGCCCCCCGGGCACGTCCTGCCTTGGTCGCATTGGAGTCGTCCACACGGTCCAGATGACCGAGTGCAGCAGATGATGATCAATCTGCTTGCTCGTGCTTTGAAATAGAACCGCGTTCTGGACTCACTCCCCCGATAGAGAGTTTCCGCCTTCAAGGGTGTCATGAGATGTTTGAATGTCTTCGAAAACGGTTACCAAAAGTCCTTGTCGCTGGTTCGATGATTTGGAGTTCAATCGTACTGGCAGACGACGACCTCATTGCAAATATGAGTGTTCCGAATGGCTATACCGTTGAGGTCGTAGCCGAGGCTCCTCTCGTCAATCATCCTTTGATGGGGTGCTTTGACGAGGAAGGGCGTTTGTATCTCGCAGCCAATGCCGGGATGAATCTGGAGCGGAGCGAACTGGAGGCCCAGTTGCCGAACTACATTCAGCGACTGGAAGATACCGATGGCGATGGAAGGTTCGATCGGTCCGTTATCTTTGCTGACAAATTGACGTTTCCTCAGGGCTGCTTGTGGCACCGGGGATCTCTCTATGTTGCTTCCAGCGGAGCCATCTGGAAGTTCACGGACTCCAATGGTGACGGGGTCGCGGATGAGAGAGTGAAGCTTGTTGGAAACTTTGGGTATACCGGAAATGCAGCGGATATCCATGGTCCGTTTTCAGGCCCGGACGACCGGTTGTACTGGTGCGATGGACGGCATGGACACGAAATTCAAGATGCCGCTGGGAATCTTGTCAGTCGTGGAAAAGCCTCGCGAATCTTCAGCTGCAAGTTCGATGGAACCGATCTGCAGACCTTCAGCCTTGGGGGCATGGATAATCCCGTCGAGGTGGTTTTTACTCCTCGTGGAGAGATGCTGGGGACTGTCAATTTGTTGTATTCAACTCCGCGGGGAGATTGCCTGGTCAACTGGCAGTACGGTGGTGTTTATCCTCGGGAAGACTTCGTCGAGAATCTCGAATCGGAATTCATTCGCACGGGGCCGCTGCTCAAGGAAGTTCACCATTTCGGACACGTCGCCGTATCCGGACTTTGCCTGATTGAAAACGCGGAATTGAAAGAGAATGAAGCTGAGAAAGTTCTTGTCACCCAGTTCAATTCGAATCGTCTCTCACTGGTGACGCTCCGAACTGAAGGTTCAGGGTATGCCACTGAGAAGGTGGAAGATTTTCTGGTGTCGACGAGTTCAGACTTTCATCCGACAGATGTGCTTCAAGATGCGGATGGATCATTTTTGGTGATTGATACCGGAGGCTGGTTTCGGATCGGATGTCCAGAGTCTCAGGTGGCGAAATCTCATCTGAAGGGAGCGATCTATCGCGTTCGACGATCCGACGCCGCTGTCGTAGACGATTCACGTGGTCTGAAGCTCGATTGGCAAAACGCGACTGCCGAAGACCTTCTCAATCGATTGGGAGTCGACCGTCCAGCAGTTCAGCAACGGGCCGTCCAGGCACTTGCCGATTTGCTGAATGCCAATTGGAATCTGGAAACTGCGAACGAGTTGACTGCTCAGATCGTCAAGAAGAATCTTGAAGACCGGTTGATGTGGATTCAGGTGTTGTCACGTGTGTTTCACCCTGAGGCTGCTGCATTCCTCGTTGGTGGGCTTGAGGATCAATCCGAGGAAGTTCGCCTTCTGACGTTGCGGAATCTTCTGTATTCGCAGCGAGTCGAGGGGGACATGGAAGAGGTCGCATACCAGTCGCTCTTGAATCTGGTCCAGAAAGGGACTGTTGCAGAGTCGAAGGGGGCGTTGGCGACTCTCGGGAGAATGTTCAGCGATCGCAGTGAATTAGCAGTCGACCTGTATCAGTTGGTGACACCACATTTCAATGATTTGAACTGGCGCCACGCGTTTGTTTATTGCCTGATCGAATCTGGAGATCGCGAATCTGTCGGAGCTGGCTTGTTTCACCAAGATCCGGATGTACAGCTCGCTGCAGCTGATGCTCTTGAGCAGTTACGGCGCCCGCATGTCGATCTTTCAGAACAGCGATGGGTGGAGATTCCTGCAGCAGGCAGCGGGACACCTCTCAGTGAAGCGGATCAGGCACATCTCGTCGAGGTTCTTCAGAACCTTCCGGCAGGAGAGGTCGAGCGAGGACGCGAACTGTTTAATTCGGAACGTGGAGCGTGTGCGAAGTGCCATCGCGTGAAGAGTGAAGGGGGATTGATTGGACCGGATCTCTCCACCATCGGTAAGAGCAGGTCGAGACTCGACTTGCTCGAGGCACTCCTTTATCCCAGCGCAAGTTTTGCTCGAGGATTCGCCCCGTATGTGGTCCTGGCGACAGACGGGCGTACTGCTTCTGGAATTGTGCTTTCTGAATCAAGCAAAGGGATTCGACTAGGTGTCAGTGTCGAGCAATCCGTTGAGGTTGGAATCGACGAAGTCGAGGAGATGAAGGCGTCCGATGTCTCCATTATGCCAAACGAAGTCGTGAAGCAACTGACTGAGCAGGAACTGGCGGATCTCGTTGCATACGTTGAGTCATTGAAGTGACCTTCACTTGAGAGTGTCATCATTCGTGCAGTGGATCTAGATGGTCCGATGCCAGCAATGATCAATAAAAGAGAGCCCGTGACGCGCATTTGTCACGGGCTCTCGCTGCTTGATTTAGGCTCGCCGGGGAAGATCACTCTGGTTCCTTCTCGGCCTCCTTGTCGTCTTCAGGAAGTGTGATGTCGGGGAACTGCTCTTTGAGCAATCGTTTCAGTTCTTTACCGCGGGCATTGGTCGAGATGACTTTGAAATCGCGCCCCACGAGAATCATTCGGGGAATCGAGTTGACTCCGTAATAAGCGGCATTGGTAATTTCGCCGTTCGGGAGATTTCGATCGTCGTGCAGGATGGTCCAAGGGAGTTTCCATTCTTCCTGAAACTTCTCGAGGTCGGCTTTATCAGCATCAATGCTGATTCCCACAATTTCAAAGCCACTGTCGTGGTATGCTTTGTAAATTTTCTTCATCTCTGGGAATTCACGAATGCAGGGGCCGCACCACGTTGCCCAGAAGTCGATCAGGACGACCTTCCCCTGATGTGCTTTCCAGTCGAAATCTTCTCCGGAGAATGTTTTTTCGATCTTTAATTCTAATTCATTCCCGGGGAGTTCAATTCTTCGGATCGTCCCTTCAATTCCACGTTTCAGTCGGCTCGCAATGGGACTCTCACTTCCTTCCACCATCGGCAGCAGCGATTTCAGTGTTGCTACTGCCTCATCGGTGTTCGGATTGCTGGAAGCGATGCTAGAAGCGATTTGAACGATGTTGGATTTCTCTTCAATCGATGCGGAATCGAGAAGTTCCTTGTTCTGCTCCAGAAGTTTATTCAGAGCACTGGGGGCTGACGCCGATTGCAATTCGCCTTCGAGAAACTTGATCTTGGCGAATTGGGTCAGGCTTGGATCGCCGAGACCATCGATTTTCTCGAAGAGGTCGGACTTGGCCGTTTCTGCTACTTGAGGTTCAACCTGCTTGATGAAATTGATGCAGACTGACTGAAACTGGATCAGGGCTTTGATTTCTGCAGGGTCTTTTGTTTCCTGAAGGATTTCGTTGGACTCAGCAATTAATGCAAGGAATTTTTCTGAGGGCTTTTTACTCTGCCCGATGGTCTGCAATGATTTGCGAAACGACAGCTGAAGGTTCTTGATTTTCTCAGCGACCGTAAGATTTTCTTCCTTCTTCTCCTCGTCTGCTTTCTTTTCCGTTGAAGGTGGATCATCTGCTTTCAGTGTGGAGATCATCGCTGGTGCCGAAATCACGCTGCCAGCAACAGCAATCAGAAGGAGCTTCCGGAGTAGAGCAATTCTCAGAGATTTCATGAAACGTGCTTTCTTCAACACAGGGGTGACCCGATTCTGGATGTTGGATCACACTTGTGGTGACAATGTGGAGGTCGGAACTCGTCATTCAACACGATTTCAAAGTAAATCAGACAGTCAGAATTCCTAGTGGAAAATCGTTGCAAGAGCAGATAAAGCGATAGAAAAGTCAGCTTCTGAGATGGCAGGTTTTGGGGTCTAAATCCACCTCTTGTCGCGACCGAAATGCTGCCGAATGGTCTCGATCCTGAATTGCTCCAGCGATCTTTCCAAGAGTCTGCAGTGATGGAGTGATCAAAATAGAAAGCCTCCGGAACATTCCGGAGGCTTTCTGAAATCTCGATTCTTCAGTTCGACTATTTGCGGTCAGTCTGAGGAATGTATTTCGGCAACTTCTGAGTGGCAAACATTTCCTTGCTGGTGTTCAGCTTAGCAAGGCGGATGCGGCCATCGATCATTGGAACGCTGACCCAGTTATCACCGATCAGCGGACGAGCGTACTTTACGAACTCATCGGTCACGTCGGTTCCGCAGGCCGAAATCCACTCGGATGGGAAGTGACGATCCTTCTCGGCAACTTCGGAGAGTGGTGCTTTGTCGTAGACTGGGCGATAGTTGTTCCAGTCCGCGCGAAGGATTGTCGCCATGTAGCCGTGTTCGCCAGCAGCAGCGAGAAGGGCCGCCTTCTGGCCCACATAGTACGACTCTTCCAGGTCGACGGTCGAAGCGTACGCCATGTCGTTACGCTGGTGAGTCCCCGGGACGTTGCAACGTGCTGCACCCTTGACTGGCAATTTACGCTCATTCAGAGCGTTGGTCAGCATCTGAGCAACGGTGATCTTGCTGGAAGAGAGCATCGCGTGACCAAATGAGTCACGCACAATGAACTCTTCTGGGATCTGAAGGCCTTCGATTTCCAGACCTTCGCTGACGACCAGCATCGCGCGACCGTGCTCCTTCAGCGTTTTGCAGACGTTCTCGTAAATCTGGTCGATCGATACTTTGCGCTCGGCGAGATAGATCTGCAGTGGCATTTCACGGTGCGGGTCAGCCAGACGGGCTGCTGCCGGGATGTATCCGATTTTTCGGCCCATGGCCTGCATGACGAGCACAGGATCTGCTGGGCAGGATCCGTTGTTCTCTTCATTGGACTGCTGGACGTAATGAGCCCAATAACGGGCGGTTGATCCGTAACCTGGAGTGTGGTCGACCAGCTTGAATTCGCTGTCACCGACGTCATTGTCGATTGTTTTTGGACCTCCGATGCCGCAAACATCCAGTCCGCGCTCGCGGGCCATGTTTGCGACTTTGTTGGCAGTGTCCATCGAGTCGTTTCCGCCGATGTAGCAGAAGTAACCGATGTTGTGAGCTTTGAAGATCTCCATGATGCGGTCGAAATCTTCAGTCTGCTTGTCTTTCAGCTTGTATCGGCATGTGCCGATTGAACCCGCTGCTGGAGTGGTGCGAAGCAGAGCAATTTCCATCGGGTCTTGTGCGGTCAGATTGAGGAGTTCTTCTTTGAGTACCCCTTCAATGCCGTGCCAGCCAGCGTAAACAGTGTCGATTTCGCTCATCTGTTTCGCGGTTTCGACAATCCCACGAAGAGTGTTGTTGATAACAGGAGATGGACCGCCCGATTGGGCGACGATCATGTTTTTAGCCATGGGACCGTGTTCTCAAGATGCTTGATTCATGATGATGTAACGTCAGCAAGTGCGGAGTTTAAGCAAATTACACATCATTTGAAATAGGGTGCACAATTTCACTTGTCCCTACAATCGTCATTTGAAAGGCTCACCTCAATGGTTTTTAGAATGCATTGAACGAGAGTTTCAAATCGCGGTTGGATCAGAGTTTGCGGATGGGAATTGTCCTGGTAGTCGATTGAATCTGCGGCCGACTCATTCGGCTCTGATCGACAGTTGCGAATGCTCTGCAAAATTGGCGGTGCCTCGCTGCGGAGTGGGCAAAAATCGAGATATCACCAGGAGCGTCAGCGTTGGAATCTGGTGCCCTGGCGAATGGTGAACTGAGATCGCGTTGAGTGCGGGGAGTGCCGACGTCTGTTCTCTCGGGGGACATATCTAGCTAGGATAATGCAATTCCCTCCGCTCCAGATAGAATCTTTTCTAAGTTGCTCGATATGTCCGCTCCCCCAGCTGAATCTTTTTCGCTCTCTCCCGCTGAAATCTACTCGATTCAAACTCATGGCGATGGTCCTGAGGGGGCATTGCCTTTGTCCGCTGAAATGTTGGCCAATAGCCCCAGCGGAGACATTTTTGGAATGACCCAATCCGCAGGGATGGGGTGGGACCCGCAACAACTCCTCCGGGACCAAGTGCTGATTCTCAGCACCATGGGGGGGATTCGAGCAGAAGACGGAAAGCCAATTGCTCTGGGATACCATACCGGGCATTGGGAAGTTGGTTTGTTGATGCAGGCTGCTGCCAGGGAACTGACGAAACTGGAAAAGATTCCGTTCGCCGCCTATGTCTCCGACCCTTGCGATGGTCGGTCACAAGGGACCACGGGGATGATGGACAGTCTTCCCTACCGCAATGATGCTGCGGTGGTGATGAAGCGGCTTATCCGTTCCTTGCCACTTCGAAAAGGGGTGATCGGCGTCGCGACGTGCGATAAGGGGTTGCCCGCGATGATGATTGCATTGGCCGGTATGCACCACCTTCCGTGTGTGATTGTCCCCGGTGGGGTCACATTGCCCCCGACCTTTGGTGAGGACACTGGAAAGGTTCAGACAATCGGGGCTCGCTTTGCTGCGGGCGATATCGAACTGGAATACGCTGCCGAGATGGGCTGCCGGTCTTGTGGTTCTGCCGGTGGAGGTTGTCAGTTCCTTGGAACGGCAGCCACGTCACAAGTGGTCGCAGAAGCATTCGGGTTGTCGTTGCCGCATACCGCGTTGGCCCCTTCAGGACAGCCTGTCTGGTTGGAAGGAGCGGTCAGATCTGCTCGAGCGGTGACACGAATGATCGATGCAAAGCTGACCATTCATGATCTGTTAACTCCCGATGCGTTGCACAATGCGATGGTGATTCACGCAGCGTTCGGAGGATCAACGAACTTACTGTTACACGTTCCGGCTGTGGCATTCGAAGCAGGATTGGTTCGCCCCACGGTGGAAGAATGGAGTGCTATCAACCGACTGACACCGCGGATCGTGGACGTGTTACCGAATGGTCCTGTGGGACATCCAACTGTTCGCGTCTTCCTCGCGGGAGGAGTCCCTGAAGTCATGCTGCATATGCGGTCGCTGGGACTACTGAAGCTTGATGCACTCGCAGGCGATGGGCGTCGATTGGGAGACGTACTCGCAGACTGGGAGACATCAGAACGCCGTCAGCGATTCAGAGAGTTGCTGAAAGAGAAAGATGGAATCGATCCGGATGACGTCATTCTGCCACCGGCAAAGGCAAAGGGGGCAGGGTTGACGAGCACTGTCACCTTCCCTGTTGGCAACATTGCTCCGGAAGGGGCTGTCATCAAGAGCACAGCGATCGATGCAAGCGTCGTTGATCCAGATGGTGTGTATCGCAAGCGAGGTCCAGCACGCGTATTCAACAGCGAGAAAGCTGCCATTGCTGCGATCAAAGGACGCGGTCCAAATCCGGTGAAAGCAGGAGACGTTCTGATCCTGATGTGTCGTGGTCCACTCGGAACCGGAATGGAGGAGATTTACCAGATCACCTCAGCACTTAAATTCCTGAAATGGGGCAAACAGGTCGCTGTCATCACCGATGCGAGATTCTCGGGTGTTTCCACCGGTGCCTGTATCGGACATGTTGGACCGGAAGCATTGGCTGGGGGCCCGATTGGAAAGTTGGCGGACGGGGATTTGATCGAGGTCGAAATCGATTGTGTGAATCTGACCGGGAAGATCAATTTCATCGGTTCAGAAGACGAGGTGTTGACTCCAGAGCAGGGGGCTGCAGTTCTGTCGCTTCGCCAACCCAGCATCGAACTTCTGCCTGACCCAGAACTCCCGCGCGACACAAAGTTGTGGGCGCTGCTTCAACAACTTGGAGGGGGAACTTGGGGGGGCTGCGTTTACGACGCTGACGCGTTGGAGCGGGCTCTGAAGAGGTAATGTTGCATGTTGTTTTGCTGATGCGTGTTGGCTGTGGTTCAAGCGAACTGTTCAAGAATTGCCCCGAAGATTAGGCTGCATCAGAAGCGTGATCGGAAGATCGCTCTTCTGCTGACGAGATGAAGCTTTTCAGGCTCGATGAGCCTGCGACTGAAGAAGATCAATGGCAAAACGTTACGTAGTTCGATACGGCACAACCCGACTGGTTGCGGAGTTCGCAACAAAGTCGGGCGAAGACTATGCGCGCGGCTCGCAGATCATCGTGCGTAGTCATCGAGGAACCGAATGGGGCGAAGTGCTCTGTGAGGCCACTGATCGGACCCGTGAGTACCTCGGAAAAGCGGAGTCTTCCGGGAAAATCCTGAGACTGGTCGAAGTTGAGGACGAGCGTACTCGTGATCGACTCGTTCTGCGCGAACAGGAGATCTTCCAGGGGTGTCAGAGGATTGCCGCCCAGCAGTCGATCGCCATGCAGGTGGTCGATATTGAACATCTGTTCGGTGGTGAAAAAATCATTGTTTACTATCTCTCTGAAGTCCGGATAGATTTCAGGGAGTTGGTAAAACTCCTCGCGAAAGAATTCCAGGTCCGCATCGAAATGCGGCAGATTGGGATTCGGGACGAAGCAAAATTACTGGCCGATTACGGTGATTGTGGCAAGCCTGTCTGCTGCGGAACGCATTTGACGGAAACACCTCCAGTTTCCATGAAAATGGCCAAATTGCAGAAGGCGTCGCTGGATCCCAACAAGATTTCCGGGCGTTGTGGCCGGCTCAAATGCTGTTTGCGTTATGAGTACGACACATACGAAGAGTACCGACGGGAGTTACCGAAAGTGGGTAAAACCGTTGTGACCAAGCACGGTCAGGGAAAAGTTCTGGCTCAGGAGATTCTGGCTCAGAAAGTGCTTGTTAGTTTCGAAGATAATCGGCGGATGATGATTGATGCTGCGGACGTGCTGACTGTCGTCGGAGGAAAGAACTCTGGAGGCGCAGAACAGGCAGAAGTTGATCGACCAGCCAACGAAATGTCGGAATGATGGAATAGAGGACTTTCCCCATTCGGGCTTTCCAGTCTATGATTTTTGTGTCGAGAAGTTTTTGTTCGGCTTCTCTCAAAATTGAAACCCGCGGGTTAATGATTCCCGATGACAACCATGCGGAGCGAAGCGATGGGTGCGACAGGCCAGACGGCAGCACCGCGAAGTAAGTTTCACGCGGACGCCTACCGATTTATCTTTGAAGCTCTGCATCATACGCAGCAGAAGCTCAAGCGGCCCACGGTGTCTGACTTGAACGATGAACGTGCGCACATTTCCGGTCCCGAATTGCTGTACGGCGTCCGCGATCTGGCACTGGAGCGTTACGGATTACTCAGTAAAAACGTCTTTGCCTATTGGGGAATCAAGGGGACGGGCGATTTCGGCAAGATCGTGTTCGAACTCATCGAACGTGGCGAAATGCGAAAGACTGATCGCGATCAGTTGAGCGATTTTGTCGACGTGTATGACTTCGATCATGCATTGGATCGCGATTACAGAATCGACGTCTCCAAAATCCTATAGCCTCGTTTCTTAACTTCGGTTTCTTCTACCTAGCTGACGAATAGGATGTAAGCTGGCATGCACTCTGATCCGGCGAACATTCCGCAATCAGCAGTTTCCGAGCTGGATTTCAGTCGGGCGCGCAAACGCCCCTCTCCGCTTTGTACTGCAGTTGCCATTGCGGCGGGCTGGATTCTTGCCCTGGCTGTTCTGACTTGGTTTACATCGAACCCCGTCACGCTGAATTTTCATCAGATCATTGATTCAAAGTACGTGGTCGTCGGAAAGGTGATTGAAGAGAAGCATGATGGCGTTTCTCGCCTGTTAGTCGAGCCGGTTGATGGGGCGCGTTGGACCATCGAAAGCCGTGAGCCAATTGTCGTCAGAAACCTGAAAGAAACCCGAGTTGTTGTGGGGGAGACCTACCTGTTCCCACTCAGTCAGGTTGAGGACCCCGGTATTCCGATGCACGGAAATTACTACGTCACACCAAGTCTGCTTCCCAACGGTGAACCCTTGGTTTATCCCGCATCGGAAGAATCACTCAAACAGTTGGACGAGATTCTTGCCCAACCACGTTCGGAAGTTCCCTCTGAGCCCATTGCCCCAGCGCCTCGCGATTAATTTTGACGTTGTGCCGAGTGTCGACGGGTAAGCTTTCGTGAAGCAGGACGTGCTGAATCCGGGCTGTCAGAGGATTCTCTGAGCCAAGCTTGATGAGTTCCGCTTTCAACGCTTCGATCGCTCCGGGAGTTGTGGGGAATTGTCCCGCTTCTGGCTCTGCCACGATCACTGGAATCTGATTTGGTTTTGATCCAATCCCCACGAGCGCAGATCGGTAGATTGCAGGGTGCTCGTTGAAAATTGCTTCACAGCAAACTGAGAACATTCGTTCCCCAGTCGCTTCGACGATGTGTGCCTTCCGGCCGCAAAACCAGAGATGCTGATCGTCGGAGAGATAACCGACATCGCCGATCCTGTGCCAGAAGCGTGCTCCGTCTGGGATCTTGGCGAGTGCAGTCGCTTCAGGATGAAGGTAGTATTCCCGCGTGACCGACGGGCTGCAGACGATGATTTCGCCGATCTCCCCCGCTGGCAGTTCGCGGACTTCCGAAAGGTTACCGATCGGGCCGTCAGTAATCTCGATGATCTTGACTTCGACGCCAGGAAAGGAAGTTCCAACACAAGTGCCCGCTCCCTGGCTGGTTCTGATCGCTGTCTCTTGCAATACCTCGGCGGCGGAAATTGAACAGACTGGGAGGCTCTCGGTGGCTCCATAGGGGGTGAAAAACCCGGCGCCTGGCTTCACAAGAATCCTATCCATCTTCCTGAGGACGTGCGTTGGGACTGGTCCACCCGCGGAGAGGGCGCGGTTGAGGGTCGGAAGTGTGATCTTCTTCTCAATGCAGTAGCGACCGACACGGTTCCAGAATGCGGGGGACCCGAATGCCTGAGTGACGTTGTGGTCGTTGATCGCTCTCAGAATGTTCGGCGGATGCACCTTGGCTGGTTTGGTTGGGTCCATGTGGGGGATGATTGTTGTGACCCCCATCGCTGCATTGAACAGCCCGAAAAGAGGGAATCCAGGCAGGTCCACTTCTCCCGGTTGGATATTGTAATAGCTCTGGATCATCTGCACCTGAGCATCGAACATCCCGTGTTCGTACGAGACCCCCTTTGGGGCGCCTGTGCTTCCACTCGTGAAGATGATTGCTGCCTGGTCGGAGCTGTTCGTGTTCGCTCGTCGAAATGAGATTCCTGTAGGATCGGTTTTGAGAAGCTGTCGGTAGGTTGTCTGGGTTCCGGGAAGTTTCGGCCCCACGCAGACATTGAAGCGAGTTTTTCTGAGTGCCTTCCCAGAGAACATACGGATCAGATGAACTGCAGGAACAGCGACAAACCCGTCTGGCTTCACTTCCTTGAGACAGTTGAAAATGTTCTTTCGTCCCATGCCTGGATCGATGAGCACGATTACCGCGCCCGCTTTGAATAGGGCGAACGTCAAAGTGACGAATTCGATTCCAAACGGGACGAATAACACCATCTTCATTCCGCGGGTCAATCCTCGTTCGAGGAGACCCGCGGCAATGAGATCCGACTGTTTATCCAATTCCTCGAACGTCAAGGTGCGATAAACAAGTGAGCCATCCCTGCGGCGTGTCGTTGTCTGAGCAATTGCCAGCTGATGTGGCGTGCGGGACGCATGCTCAGTGAGACGTTGAGAAATGTTCACGGAGAGTGGTGTCGCCTGCCGGTTCGTCATGTCCTGTCGAGTTCTTTCCTACGACGCCACAATCGTTATTTGATTCCGTGGATGGCGAGAACTTCTCGCACGAGTTCAACGGGAACATCGTTTACAAGGCTCACTCGTCCGATTTCGCTTGGAAGCACGAACCGAAGTTTTCCACCGAGTGTTTTTTTGTCGAGCTGCATTCTCGCAAGAACATCATCGGCAGTGATTTTCTCCGGATGAGGAAGCTGGGTCATCAGCTTCAATTTTTGGAGCAGTTCCAGTTGGCGTTGCGTTACATCAGCGGAGATGAGCCCCAGCTTTTCAGCCAGTCGGCTCGCATTAAGCATGCCGACAGAAACCGCTTCGCCATGCAGGAGTTCACCATATCCGAACAGTGCTTCGTACGCGTGGGCGAATGTGTGCCCGTAGTTGAGAACTGCACGGAGCCCACTCTGTTCGTATTCGTCCTGCTCAACGACGAGAGCTTTCAACTCGCAACTGCGGGCGATCGCGAAGTTCACGATTTGTGGAACTCGGTTGTTCAATTCATTTGTGTTGTACTCGAGGAAATCGAAGAAGGCAGCGTCGAGGATGACGCCGTACTTCACAACCTCCGCAAGGCCTGCGCGGTATTCTCGGTCCGGAAGAGTCGCCAGTGAGCGGGTGTCGATGAGGACACCGAGCGGTTGGTGAAAGGCCCCCAGCATGTTTTTGGCTTGAGGGTGATTGATTCCAACTTTCCCGCCGACGGAACTATCGACATCGGCCAGGAGCGTTGTCGGGACTTGTACGAATGGAACGCCGCGTGTGAATGTGGCAGCCATGAACCCCGCTGCGTCTCCAACGACTCCTCCTCCGACAGCCACGACGACAGTGCGACGGTCCGCCTGAAATTCGATCAGCCGGTCCCATGCGGATTGAATCACTTCAATTCTCTTGGACTGTTCTCCTGCCGGCATCTCAAACAGAGTCGTTCTGAAACCAGCATGGTTGAGGCTGTGCTGAACGACATGAGCGTGGTGCAGGACGTTCGAGTCCGTCACGATGAAAGCCGATGGAGCCTTCGCACTCCCGAACTTCTTTTCCAGCCATTCAAGAACGCGTGTGCCGGATGTATTCAGGAAATCTTCACCAACAACGATATCGTAGCTGCGCTCGTTGAGCGAAACGGTGACAATACGGTTGTGATCAGCCTCTGAAATGAGCGGCACTGCAGGCTCCGGGAAATCGACAGAACTCTAGTTGCGGAAAACTCCTCCGTTCAAAAACGATTCCAATGGAATCGTGTCGAGTGGAGGATGACCGGAGCATACCAGAGACAAAAACAGGCTGCGACAGAGAGGGAATTCTCTCGATCGCAGCCTGCGGGAATTTGTGCAGGATCAAGTGATCAGCGACGACGTGCGTCGGCATTAGGAGCGTCATTCCTCGATCGGCGTCGCTCTAGCGGCAGCCACAACCTACTGAGCTGTAACCATAAGCGCCGTAAGGGGCAGTGTAACTTGGTGCGGTGTTGATCGAGGAAACTGGGCGGGCCACGTAGGGGGCGTAATCGTATCCTGATCCGGCGCTGTAACCATATGGAGCGTAACCGGTTGAGTAGCCAACTGGTGATCCGTACGACATGTTGTTGTATAGGCCGTATGAGTACGATGGCCGATACCCGCCGCTATAAAAGTTTCCGTTGCTGTAAAATGGATAGTTCGGAGTGGCCCATCCGCCGTAACCCGTGCCATATCCCCAACCTGAGTAGCCGTGGCTCGTTCCACGGTAAGCGGTTGAATAGGAGTTGTTTCCGCAGCAACCTCCACCGTAATAGTTTGCGTAGTAACCATTCCCATAGGTGTGTCGCCAGCCGCCAGCATCTGCGGAGTCTGTAAGACCTGCGGAGAAGATCAGACCTGCAATACTCAGCGTCGAGAGAAAGGCAAACCGACTCATCATCTTGCTCCAGTGAATTCAGTAACAAAGATCGCAAATTCGATCCTGATGATGTGAAGCGGAAAGTCAACTTCAAAGTGCCAGCCTGTTATATCTTGCCTGTTTTGTTGTAATAAAGGAGGATTTTGATGTCTGTAGAGATTTTTGCATGAACCGGTGAAGATGAGTGGATCGGAATTGACAGTTTTGAGTGTCATGGCGACAACTCAGAGTGTCTGATCTGCAAAGTTCTTAAGAACCAATGAAACCGACAGGAAAGTGGCAATCACTATGTTTCGAGAGCTGGGAAATATCACGATTGTTCGGCAAATCATTGGCATGGCAATCTGTTTGGGGGCTTCGTCGATAGCGCAAGCCCAACAGAACCCTCTCGAATACTTTCGGAGTGATGTCAGTGTGCTGGTTCGGCTGAGGGAAGCTGATCAGACTGCATCCAAGGTCATCTCGTTCGTGAACAAGATTCAACCCGGTGTGGGTGATCAATTTTCCGGGCTGACCGAATCTCTCTTGGGGCAGGCCATTGGTGTCCCTGTACTGGCTGGCGTGGACCAAACCCGAGATTGGTATCTGGGAGTCTATCTCTCCAAAGAATCAACTCCTCGTGTTGTCTTTGCAATTCCAGCCCTTGACGCGGATGAGTTGCAGCAGTCTTTTCAGCGAGATATGGAAAGCCAGGTCAAAAAGAACTGGGTGATCTATTCAGAAGAAACAGATGAACCTTTGCCGATCGCTGCCTCAGTTCAGGAATCGATTGCGCAGACTGCAAACGCTTCGAATTTGAAGCGTTTCAACGAAGGAGATTTCACAGTCTTCCTGAATCTAAATGGAATCCGAGAGGCCTATCAGGACTTTCTGGACTTAGCTGAGGATCAAGCTCTGAAAGGAGTCTCTCAGTCGATGCAGCAGGCGGAGATGCCTCAAGCTGCTTCAGATTATTACTCAGCGACAGCAGCGTCGTTTGTGGAGGGAACGTTTCAGTTCCTGAAGGACGCCAATCAAGGAGTTTTGACGATCTCTCTGGATGACGCCGGACTCTCAATCAAGAGCCAAACCTCTCTCAACGAAGGATCGGAATCGTCAAAGTTCCTGAGCGGACTCACTCAAAGCTCGATGCCACTCCTCAACGTCCTGCCTGGAAAACAGCAGGCTTATGTCGGGGTTAGTGGGGGAATCAAGGAGATGTTTGTCAAATCTCTCGAGCTGTCGTCGGAGTTGGTGGACAAGGAGACTCTTAAGGAGGAGTTGAAAGCCGCGATCGATTCTTACAAGACTGCGAATTTTGGAACGGCAGTGATGGCCCTCAATATTTCTGAGTCGAATTCAGGGGCGTTTCGTGCAATCAGCATTTTTGAAATGGATCAAATTGAGCAAATGAAGAAAATGGCTCGATTGACACCTGAGATTGCAGCGTCGGTGCCGAGCCCGGGCATCAAGACTTCGGTTGAGCTGATTAAAGATGCGGAAACTTACGGCGAGTTCAAAGCGGATGTACTCACGCAGAAGCAAGAGTTTGTGGACGACAACGCGAACACGGCGTCTCAGCGTAAGTTCCTCGAAACGTTTATGGGGAAAGAAGGCCTTTCCAGTAGGTATCTCTACGAGAGTGATCGAGTCATCTCGACTGTCGGTGGGGGCGAGGCTGCCATGAAGTCGCTGGTGAAATCAATGGCCACCCGGAAAATCAACGAACTCCAGAATGATCGGGAGAGGCTGCCAAAGGAAGCGAATCTGTTCGCGTTCGTCGATTTTCCGCGTCAAAGCGGCGCAGCGCTCAGTCTTATTTCAAAGTTGGACGAGATGCCGATCAAAGTCGATTCGCGAATGGTCAACAGCTTAAATCTGAAGCCATCGTTTGTGGGTGTGGCAATCGGTTCAGAAGAGAATCAACTGCAGGCCGAAATTTACGTTCCTGTTGAGCAAATCATTGGAACCGTCAAGCTTGGAGTCTTATTGGGAGCTGCGGCTCAAGGACAGGGTGGTTTTTAGTTGCAATCCGTGAAGAATTAGTTGCAGCGTCTGGTCCCCGGGATTGCGAGGACCAGACGTTTTGCTTTTATTCGAGGGGAGCATCCATCCCCGGTGGAGACACTTTGCCTGATCAGGACACTCGGTGATCGGGCACGACGCTCAATGCGAAGAGTCGATTCGATCCCCACGACAGATTCAACGGTGACACTGGTTTCTCAAATCAATTTGAACCATGATTCTGCCACAGTTCCGGCTGTGTGTCAGAGTCTCCACTTGATCAGAGTCCATAAAAAAACTCAGGGCAGCGTTGTGAAGATTGCAGTACTTGGCAATGAAGGGAGTAGGTACGTCTCGCAATTGACGCAAGCGGCAATACGACGGGGCCACTCCTGCGAGCGAGTCGATTTTCGCCAGCTCGCTGCTGCTGTTTACTCGTCACTCACAACCACATCTTCGCCTCAAAGTTCGCTCGCAGAGGTGGACGCTGTAATCGTGCGGACGATGCCTCCGGGGTCTTTGGAGCAAGTCGTCTTTCGCATGGATGTGCTGCAACGAATGCAGGCCCAGGGGACCTTTATTCTCAATCCTCCCAAGGCAATTGAAGCAGCTGTCGACAAATTTCTGACAACTTCCAAGCTCGCTGCCAACGGGCTTCCGACGCCCCGTACCTGGACTGGTGAATCCTCCGAAGCTGCGATGGAAGCGTTCGAACAACTCGGTGGAGATGTCGTCGTCAAACCCCTGTTCGGAGCCGAGGGGCGGGGGATCGTTCGAGTATCCGATCCAGATCTGGCACATCGTGTGTTTCGCACACTGGAACGAACGCAGTCTGTTTTGTATCTGCAACAATATATTGCCCACGCGGGGTACGACATTCGTGTCCTTGTGTTGGATGGCAAAGTCCTCGGGGCGATTCAGCGATCGAATCCGACCGACTTCCGCACCAATGTTGCACGAAAAGGAGTCGCGACATTGCATCTCCCCACAGAGAATGAATGCGACCTTGCGATTCGAGCAGCAGCAGCGGTCGGCGCCTGTTTCGCTGGAATTGATTTATTGTACGATCCGGTTGGTGGCTGCTACGTCATTGAAGTGAACGGTGTTCCCGGCTGGCAGGCATTTGAAAAAGTGACGAAGATCCCAATCGCTGATCGCGTCATTGCATTTTTAGAAGAATCACGAACATGACACCTCCTTTCGAAGAAGTGATCGACGCCTTGCGTCAAGTGAGTCCAGACCTTCTCCGCTGGTCCGGGGCGATCGCCAAGAAGATGCGTACATTCAATATCGCATTGAAGGGAAAATCCTCAGGAAGTTCCAACACCGATGCGCTCACTCTGGCTGATTTGACGGTTCAGGAACTCGTCATCGCCGGATTACGGGATCGAGCCCCGATTCTG
Organism: Planctomicrobium mucosum; assembly: GCF_051466335.1. NCBI lineage: Bacteria > Pseudomonadati > Planctomycetota > Planctomycetia > Planctomycetales > Planctomycetaceae > Planctomicrobium > Planctomicrobium mucosum. The sequence continues at coordinate 911,964 of NZ_CP195793.1, forward strand.
CGACATTGCCGAATTGAAGCAGAAGAAGAGAACGGTGATCTCGAGGCGTTCGCCAGTGAAAGCGAACTTTGTATTGCTTTGGATCCCATTGACGGTACGAAGTATTTTCAGGATCGCACCGGGAACGGCTATGCGGTAATGCTGCACTTACGTACTCAGTCTGAAGTCATTTATTCACTGGTCTTCGCCCCGGAGCAAGGACCTGACGGGACATGGACTCAGGCCTATGGAGACGTCGTGAAATGCGGGCCCGATGATACTTCCGTAAGCGCGTTCGACTGTTTGGAAAAGCTGCCGACCTTCACTCGCGAATCGCGCCCGGATTCGAAGAAGATCTATGTCATCGGTTTCCAGAAAAATGATCCGAGTGTTGCGGAGCAGGTGACCGCAGCTGGCCTGCATGGATATGCTCCGGATGATATGCCGGGAAGCATTTATCCCTTCTTCGCGACGGGCGAATTTGCAGGATCGCTGATTCACTCCCCGAACATTTACGACTACCCGGTCTCGCAGCAGCTTGCAAAGCGATTCGGGGGAAATTCTGTCTGGGTGCACAACGGCGAACCGGTTAACTACACCGAAACCTGGATGGACGATCGCGCTGGAATGTTACGGCTTCCCGGAATCGTCGCGACCGCTGACTCCGAAGAGAAGTTGCAAGTCCTCTGCGAGCTGGCGAAGGACTGGAGCCCAATACGCTATCAGAGCTAAAGCCCGTAAAAATGCTGGCGAAGTGTAACCCCGCGTGAGGCTCCCTCATGCGGAGTTTTATTGCGCCGGTGAATTTGTCGCTTCGCTGGGGATCTCGTCCGGCGAGTCACCATTGCTCGACTCCTTCTCGACCAGTTTTCGCCATTCTTCGACCGGTCGAGACTGCCCCCAATGCCGAGTGGTTTGTTCAGGAACCGCTTGAGTCAGATGGATCTCTAGCTGTTCGTACTGATCCAGAAGAATGTTGTTTTCCGCCAGCTGGACGAGTTCCTTTGCCATCTCTTCACTCTGACTCTGTTGTTGAGACGGATCGAAGTGCGTGGCTGGCAAGCGTACTGTGATTCGCAATGTGTCTGGGTGATCGTCGAGGTGGCTTTTCTGTTTTCCTCCGACGACATGTGGGTGGCAATCCGGATATGCCGCCGCGATGGCGTTCTGGAGCGTGCGAAACGGGCGAGTATAGAGTTCCCAATAGATCCACAATGCACCCACCATCAAGACAGCGAACGCAAACATTCCGAAGACAACATTCTTTCCGGAGAGTCGCCGCTGTCTGTCATGATCGGAATCGTGTGTCATCTCGTTCGTGCTTTGCATAGATCGATGCGATCCTGGCCTGATGGAGAGGCGCTCTTTCGAATCGTTGAAAACTGCAGGGGAACCTCTCGGGGACAGTGTTAGGTACCGGGACGCTGCTGCATGTAAATGTGTTGAAGCAGTTCTTCGACAGTTTTGATTTTCGCCTTGGACTCGAGGGCACTTTCGATTTTTTGACGGGCGTCCACCGCGGAGTGGCCCAAAGCCACCAAGGCTTCGTAGCCCTCGTTGGCAATGCTGTTTGTTCCCCCCGCCTCGTTATTGGGGAGCGATTGACCTACCAGCAGGGCGAACCGTCCCATTTTTCGACGGAGTTTGGCGACAATTCGCTCGGCGACCGCTGGCCCCACTCCGGGAAGTGTGCTGAGTGTGCGGACATCCTGCTCCTCGATGGCTGTTGCGAAGTCCTGCACCGGCTTCACCATCGCCTGAAGCGCCTTCTTTACCCCCACACCATCGACCTGACAAATCAAGTCGAAGAATGCCCGTTCAACGGGGTGCAGGAAGCCGACGAGTCGGGGGGTAAGTCGTCCTTTTTGCGGATTGCCGTCGAGATACTCAATTGTCACGAGCGAGATTTTCTGCCCGATCTGAGATTGCAACTGCCGACGAACGATTTCAGGAATGAGCACTTCGTATTCAAGATGGCCCACATCGATGAACGCTTCCTGAAGACCGAGGCCGCTGAGTTTTCCTGTGATTCGGGTGATCATCTTCCTTGAACTCCGTGTAATCCAAAAATCGCTGTCTGTCGGAAGAATAGCAGGTTGCTCCCCCGGACCCCCAGCGAGAAAGTACAGAGTTGCAGATGGCAGTTAATTTCAGGGCATGGTTCCGCGATTTTCGCCGGGAGTTTTCGTCATCCTCTCCGGGATGATCGCGTTCTCACCAGCCGCGGGCGGGCGAAATACGGATTTGGGGCGTATCCTGCGTGCAGGTGTGTTGCAGGCGGGGCAGACCATCTGCGAATTCAAAATCTCCCCGCAGGCATTGCAAAGCGGGATTGGTTTATCCGAGTCTTCGAAGGGATCCAGCTCTAATTTTTTACTAGGTGGACTTGGTGGAAGTGGAGGAAGAGGAGGTGGAATCATCGCTGCCGGTAACGGGGCTTTGACGACCTTGGCGCTCTGATCGACAGAGATTGACACCTGTCTCGATGCGAGATTTTCATCTGCAGGCTTCACGGGGACAGGTTCAGCGTCTGGAGTTTCCGAGAGCGTGGGCCTGACTAGAGTTGTTTTGACCCGAGCATTGTTCGCGAGTAATACGGCTTCAACAGACACAATGGCCTGTTCGTCGTAGCGAATCGTTACCTCAATCGGCGAGCCGATTGGCAACTCGGGGGGCAGTTCTTCGATCAGACATTCTCCCAGCTCGAGATGCGGATCTGTCGGATTTGCTCCACTTTCGACGATCTTCAGCTGCACTCGACTCTGGTTTTGCCGAGCGGTTCCGAATCTCTGGCGAAACGCACAGGGGAGCGGAGTGTTCGCTGGAAGAAGATATTGAGGTCGATATTCGTTGTGTTGCAGGTCGCGAACGAGGATCCCTAGAGAACGTCCACTGACGCTATTCTGGCGAAACGTCGACAAACGGCCGACGGCAGCCTGAGCGAGATGTGTTCGCTCTCGATTGTGTTGAGTGAGCAACATCCCCGCGTAGTACGCCGCGCCATGGCATATCGATTGATCTGGTGAAAGAGATTGATTGAGAGTTGTTCCACCGACTCGCTCCAGCATGCTTCGAATCATCGGCATCCGAGAAGATCCACCGGTTGCCAGAATGGTATCGACGTGGGCCCAGCCCATTTTATGGGACTTGAGCATTTCTCGGGTGATGGTTTCAGTACGGTTCACAAGATGCGCCGTCAACTCTTCGAACTTGACTCGCTCGAGGGGAATCGTTTTACGCCGTCCATCGTGTTGAATCGTAAGAGTCGATTTAGGACGCACGCTGAGGCTGCGTTTGACCTGTTCAACCTCAATCGCAATCCCTTGCATACTTTCGCGATCAAGCCGCGGGTCGCTGGACGAGGTTTGAGAGAACTCGTCGCAGGCAAACGTTTCGATGGCGCGATTCCAGTCCAGTCCCCCCAGCATGAGATCACCGCCAGATGCGATGACTCGGACTTCATTCTTGTTGTATTTCACGAGAGAGATGTCAAATGTTCCGCCGCCAAGGTCGAAGACGAGTACGGTTTGCTCGTTGGCCAGTTCGGCAAACCACATTCCATCTGCGAGGACATAGCACAGCGACGCTGCAACGGGCTCATGAATAATGTCGACACGTTCCAGCCCCGCTGCAAGTCCTGCTTCAACAGTATCACGACGCTGCAGATCGCTGAACTGTGCCGGGACTGTGATGACAGCGTGACGGATTTCCCCCAACTGTTCGGAAGCATCGTTGATCAGTTTTTTCAGGATGATCGCGGAGATGTCTTTGGGGCGATAGACAACACCGTCAAAGAGCCAGAATTTGTTCGGGTCGCCCATGTGTCTTTTGGCATATTGCACAACACGTTCGGGAGACGCTACAGATTGTCGTAATGCCTCGGTTCCAACGATGGGATCGTTGCCATCGAAAAGTACGATCGAAGGTGTCGAGAGTTCGCCCTCAGCGTTCACGACAGTCACCGGGTGACCTTGAGGAGTCAGGTATGCCAGAGAGGAATACGTTGTCCCCAGGTCAATTCCAACCGGAACCGTCGAGTACGTATCGTTCTTCGATTTCATGACAGATTCTCTTCGAATCGAAGGGAAAGAATCCTGATTCACTCAATTTTCGAGATCACTTCCGATTATGAAGAAATTGAGTATTCATTCAAACCTCAGCGAGCTTTCTCACGGAGTGACCAGACTTCTCTGGTCTGCGGGAACAGCGCGAGATACCATTTAGTAACAGAAGTATCCGCAAAACGTCATCCGAGAAAAAGCAGATTCGCTCCTTCCTTGCTGGTTTTTTACCCTTCACCAGATCTGCCAATGTCGAATCCTTCCTTTGATTTTGATCCGAGAACACGTGTGTTGTTTGGTTCCGGGACTTCAAGCCGCCTTGGCGAAATGGCAATCCAATACGGAGGAACGCATGCCTTGCTGGTGACCGACCCCGGAATCCGCGATGCAGGGCACGAGGCACGCGCCATTCAGTCTCTGACTGATGCTGGCATTCGGGTCTCAATTTTCGATGATGTTCGGCCGAATCCCACCACGCTCGATATTGATCGCGGAACGCAGTTTGCCAAAGACCTGGGGGTCGATCTGATGATTGGTCTCGGTGGCGGGAGCAGCATGGACTGCGCTAAGGGGATCAACTTTCTGCTGACGAATGGCGGAAAGATGGTGGACTATAAAGGGACCGGTAAGGCAACGAAGCCGATGTTGCCGTTCATCGCCATCCCGACAACATCAGGAACCGGCAGCGAAGCGCAGTCTTACGCGGTCATTTCTGATGAAGAGACTCACATGAAAATGGCGTGCGGAGACAAAAAAGCACTTGCCTGCGTCTCGATACTCGACCCGGATCTCACGCTGACAATGCCGCAAAAAGTGACAGCAGCGACCGGAGTTGACGCCATCAGTCATGCTCTCGAAACCTTTGTGACGTTAAAGGGAAACGCAGTCTCACATATGTTCAGCCAGCAGGCCTGGATTTTGTTGACAGCAGCGCTCCCACAAGTGCTTGCTCAACCCGACCATCTGCAGGCTCGCGGAGCAATGCAGCAAGGGGCCTACTTCGCAGGTGCTGCCATCGAGAACTCGATGCTCGGGGCCACGCATGCATTGGCGAATCCGGTTTCCGCTCACTTCGATACCATTCATGGAATTGCTATCGGTGCGTTGCTTCCGTATGTGGTCGCCTATAACTCCCAGAAACCCGGTGTGGAAATGCGGTATCGCTGGCTGGCTCAACTGGCAGGGATCGGCGAAATTGACGATGAGCAACTGATCAACAAGTTGTGTGATCGACTGGTGACAATGGTCGATCGAGCAGGGCAGCCAACCAACCTGAAAGAATGTGGAGTGGAGGAGGATCTCCTACCACAAATGGCTGCCGAGGCAGCTGCTCAATGGACAGCACAATTTAACCCTCGTCCCGTCGACGAAGCTTCATTGCTGGAGATTTACCAGTGCGCGTACCACGGAATCGTCGCGATTTCCTGAAAACATCGGCAGTTGCTACGTTCGGCTTGCTCGCTACTGCGAGAATCCCATCGAGGGGACAGGCTCAGGATGTTGCGCAGCTCGAAGATCAATGGGTTTCCTTTCGGAATGGGGTCGGAAACCCCGGGATTGCACATACCAGTCTGCCGGCTGAACTGAAGCAATTGTGGACTCTCACAACACCTGATGGAACCGTCTCAACGGCAGCCATTTCTAAAGGTCGAGTCTATATCGGGACTCTCAGTGGGGATTTCCACTGTCTCGATCTTAAGACTGGGGAAATACACTGGACGTATCGTTCGGTCGAGGTCGTTGAGCCAAACAGCTTTGCACCGGGGTTCAATGCTCCAGCGACGCTTGATGAACAAGCGGTTTACATTGGAGACGATCAAGGGGGCTTTCACGCAATTGATCGTGCAACGGGAAAACGCCGTTGGCACGTTGAGACCAATGCAGAGATCGTCGGAGGAGCCCAGCGAATTCATGATCAAGTGATCTTCGGTTCGCATGACGGCCACTTGTATTCGTTCGACGCTGAGAGTGGTGAGCAGAAGTGGTCTGTCGACACGCATGGTCCTGTGAACGCGACTCCCTGTATCGCTGGGAAGTACACATTCACCGCTGGGTGCGATCAACCAATTTTCCGTGTGATCGATATTGAAGCTGGGAAGCAACATACCGAGATACCCTTGGATTCTTTGCTGATCGGCTCGGCAGCGTATTACGACAAGATCCTCTATTTTGGAACCGGAGATGGGATCGTCTTCGCGCTCGATTGGGAACAGAAGAAATTCCTGTGGCAATTCTCCGTGCCTGGACGCGAGCAACAGATTCAGTCATCTCCTGCAGTGACGGAGCATCTGGTTATTATCGGAAGCCGGGACAAGCGGGTTTATTGTTTGAATCGCATGACAGGCGAATTGAAATGGGAATTCGCTACACGTAGCAAAGTGGATTCCTGCCCCGTAGTTGTGGGTGACCGAGTTTTCTTCGGTTCTTCTGACCGCAACGTGTACGGGTTGGATATCGAGACTGGCGAGCAAGTCTGGAAGCACCAGTTCAAGCAGGCAGTAATCGGTTCACCTGCCATTGCTGAAAATTGTCTCGTCATTGCGACGGAATCAAACAACGGGCAGATCGTCTGCTTCGGATAAACGCTGATGCGGAATTGTCGCGACGTTCGCATCTTGCTGGAGTCGGCTTTCTATTCCTCACAGCAAGCAGCGTCGCATCAGCCCCAATGAAAAAACCGCAGCGGTTCAAAATGAAACGCTGCGGTTTGCATCGGGAGGGGATTTCAAACTTTCCGGGGAAAAACCGGACTTGTGCGCTCTAGATGGCGTCGGTTCCTGATTCACCAGTTCGGACTCGAATGACTTCCAGCAAGTTTGTGACGAAGATTTTTCCGTCGCCAACCTTGCCTGTTCGAGCAGCAGATGTGATCGCGTTGATCGCGGTGTCTACTTCCGCTTCATCGATCACAATTTCGACTTTCAGTTTCGGGAGGAAATCGACGGTGTATTCGGCGCCACGGTATTGCTCTTTGTGTCCACGTTGGCGACCAAATCCACGGACTTCACTGACAGTCATGCCAGTAATTCCGGCGTCGGTCAGCGCCTGCTTGACGTCGTCGAGCTTATAGTGACGGATAATGGCTTCGATCTTCTTCATGCGAGGCTCAATAGAGAAAGACTTTGCGTTAGGTGTGAATTGAAAACCAAACTGATTGACCGGGCTGCCCACTGCCGACGGACGGACTGATCCAAGGCAATCTCAAAAGAAGAGGCCTTGATTGACGTGACCAACCTGTCCGCTTTCGACCAGATCTGGGTTCGACAACAAACTAGAGTGACTCGCTTCCGGTTTCGCCGGTGCGAATGCGAATTGCTTCCTGGAGTTCACTGATGAAAATCTTTCCATCGCCAATCTGGCCTGTGCGTGCGGTCTTGAGGATGGCATCGACTGCGATTTGAACTTCCTCGTCGGAAACGACAACTTCCATTTTCACTTTTGGCAGGAAATCGACGGTGTATTCAGCACCGCGATACTGCTCTTTATGGCCCTTCTGGCGACCGAAACCACGAACTTCAGAGACGGTCATGCCGGATACACCAGCAGCGGTGAGGGCGTCTTTTACCTCTTCAAGTTTGAAGTGGCGAATGATTGCTTCGATTTTTTTCATGACAGCCATCCTGATTTAAGGGGAAGATCGCTGCCACAATCTGGTTGGACGATCTTCATGAGTCAAGTCTGTGTAAAGGAACAGCTACTAGGGATCAGTAAGCACTTTTCATTGCTGCGAGCAGATTGGATCAACCAAACTCTATCATGCAATGAGGGAAACTCCGATGTGAAGACCAGCAGGTGGTTGCTTTTCTAAAAAGTGGCCACCTGCTGATCGATTTCCGGAGTTGTTACATGAAGATGTAACCTTCTTCACCATGCTGTGACAGATCCAAACCCTGTTGCTCTTCGTCGAGAGAGACTCGCAAGCCAATTGTCAGATCAAGGACTTTCAGGATGATGAAAGTTCCGACCACTGCGATCGCGGTCGCTGCCCCAACGCCGATCAGCTGATTCACAACTTGGTAAGGGTTGCCTTCGATGAGACCAACTGTCCCGCCTGTCACTGGACCGGTCGCGAAGACGCCAGTCAGAACAGCGCCCAACGCTCCACCGACACCGTGGACGCCGAACGCATCCAGTGCATCATCGTATCCCAGTGCATTCTTGACTTTAGTGCATGCGAAGTAGCAGACGATCCCTGCTGCTGCACCGAGGATCAAGCCTTGAATTGGGTTCACAGCACCGGCTGCTGGGGTGATACAGACGAGACCAGCGACTGCACCGGAGCAAGCACCGAGAACTGTTGGACGACCGTTCAGAACCCATTCAGCTGTTGTCCAGCCGAGCACGCCTGCTGCTGCTGCAAAATGTGTTGCGAGGAAAGCGTTGATTGCATAACCGTCGGCTGCGAGTGCACTTCCTCCGTTGAATCCGAACCAGCCCACCCACAGCATAGCGGCACCGATGCAGGTGTAGGTCAGGTTGTGAGGAGGCATCGGGGTTGTGCCGTATCCGCGGCGTTTTCCAATGACGATTGCACAGATCAGTGCTGAAACCCCGGAGCTGATGTGAACGACGGTTCCCCCTGCGAAGTCGTAGCCTGGTGCCAGTGCATTTTCGTTGAACATGTTCAACCAGCCTGGGCCTGACCAAACCCAGTGTGCGAGTGGGCAGTAAACAACCAGACCCCAGATGACGCTGAAGGCAACCATTGCGCTGAATTTCATACGTTCAGCGAAAGCACCGCAGATCAGGGCAGGTGTGATGATGAAGAACATTCCCTGGAAGACACAGAAGATCATGTCTTTTCCAGCAGATGTCAGTGTGCGTTCTGCACCATCAGCGATGACACCCTTCAATAGGACGTGATCGAGGTTTCCAATCCATGGACTGTCTCCGCCGAATGCCCAGCTGTAACCGACGACGGCCCACAGGCAGGTCATCAGTCCCATCAGGTAGGTGCATTGCATGAGAATGCTGAGGATATTTCTTTTCCGTACAAGGCCGCCGTAGAAGAGGGCAAGTCCGGGAGCTGTCATGAAGAGAACCAAGGCTGCTGAAGTGAGCATCCAGGCGACGTTACCGGAATCGAGCGTGACTTCTTCTGCGGGAGCTTCAGTGGTTGCGACCACTGTCTCCGTCACGACAACTTCAGGTACTGCTGCTTCAGGAGCAGGTGCTTCTTGCGAGTACCCAATACTCGAAAATAGCCCGCAAAATACGAGTGAGAGGAAGATGGATTTCAGCGCAAAATCGCGATTCATGATCTCTTTCTTTCGAGCAGCGTTAAACATAGCTCACAGGATCCCTGCCCACGCTGAGCTCGCTGCCAACAGAGAATAAATCGAATCGTTAGGAACGATTCGATTTATTCTGAATGGACAGGCCCCGCGCAATCGATGAGAGCGTGTTACGAAGACGTAATTTGGAAACGAAGACAGTTCACAGTCAGACTGGCCGCCCTAGGAACCAGCTTCTCTGAATTGAAGCGCCGTGTGAGGAGGCTGAATGCAAGCACAGTGCCAAACTGGAAGGCAGTCGTCAGGAATGGAGCGGAAATTGAAGAATCTCATGTTTTTACACAGTTTGACATTTTTGAATCCGGTTTCCATTTGCCAGTGATTTGGGCGATGGGATGCATTCGGTGCTTGAATTCTGTGCAAAGTCGAACGCTTCAATGCAGTAATCGCAATTGATTAAGAAGTCGCTTCGATGCGTTTCGGCCGCATCGAAGCGTCGTCCATGACAGGCGAGAGATGTTTCAGAATGATTGCAAAGGCTGTTTTTGCAATCGGTCTCGGGAGGATCACGGCGCCATTCAATGAAATCTGAACGTGTTTAAGCCGTTATTCTGATGAACTTTTGAGTGATTTGGATTTGCTCTCGAGTCCCGGGGAGTGCTTGCCCCGGTCGTTCCGGTTGATTATTGTTAAAACAAGTTTGGATGGAAGCCTGATCGCATTTGTGGCTCCTCTCTCGGTATCGTCCCCAAATCTTCGCTGAAGAGTGATGAATGAGCTCGTTCAAAACATCAATCCGAAGTGCCGCATTGGCTGTGTCCCTGTTCTCAGCTCAGTTCAGCTGGGGCGAAAGTGATTGGCCATACTGGGTTGGTCCTCAATGGACGGGCCAATCTAATGAGGTCGATCTCCCGGAGAAATGGGATCCCAAAGGGGGAGAGCAAAGTAATTTGCTCTGGCAAAGTGAGATCGGGAGCCGATCGACCCCAACAAGTATGAATGGTCGGATTTATCTGATCTCGAATAGCTTTCACGATGAAATCAAGAAAGCGGGAGAGCGGGTCGTCTGCCTGGACGCCAAGACCGGGGAAATGGTCTGGGAATACAACTTCAACGTCTATCTTTCTGACGTTCCGATCGAACGTGTGGGTTGGTCCAGCGTCGTCTGCGATCCGGAGACCGGCAACGTTTATGCTCAGGGCGTCTGCGGATATTTCTGCTGCCTGAACGGTGCAACTGGTGAATTGGTCTGGGAACACTCCATGCACGAGGAGTTCGGATTTCTGACCACTTACGGTGGACGCACGAATTACCCCGTCGTTTTCGAAGGAAATGTGATTATCAGTGCCGTTGTGATCGGATGGGGTGAGCAGGCAAAGCCGAACCATCGCTTTCTCGCAATGGACAAAACCAACGGAACACCAGTCTGGTTTGAAGGGACGAAGCCTCTTCCTGAGGACACGACTTACAGTTCTCCTGTGATCGGTGTGATCAGTGGAGAGTTACAAATGGTCTGCTCAGCAGGAGACGGGGGAATCCACAGTTTTCAGCCGAGAACAGGTAAGAAGCTCTGGAGCTACTATCTCTCCAAGCATGGAATCAACACCACTCCGCTGATTGTTGGAAACCGGGTCTATTGCGGACATTCCGAGGAAAACCTGAATTCCAGCGAGATGGGAGCGGTTGTCTGTATCGATCCAACGAAACGCGGCGACATTACCGAGACTGGAACGATCTGGAAAAAGACAGAGTATTCTCTTGGACGTTCTTCACCTCAGATGATCGATGGTCGACTCTATCTCGTGAACGACGCTGCCAAGTTGTACTGCCTCAACCCAGAAAACGGAGACCAGATTGGCGAGCCCGTTCGTCTGGGAACAATGATGCGCGCCAACATGCTTTACGCTGACGGCAAGCTCTACGTGAATGAGGTGAATGGTCGCGGTTTCATTCTGAAACCAACCGAGATGGGTGCTGACACGTTATACAAGTACCGATTCCCGAGTGGTGAAGAGTGTCACGGATCTCCAATTTGCGTCGATGGACGGATTTACATCCCAACGACCAGCAAAATGTACTGTATTGGCAAATCTGACCATTCAGCCAATCCGGTGGCACTCCCCGAACTTCCGAAGGAAGATCACGAAGCACTGGATGAAGTGCCAGCTCATCTGCAGATTGTTCCCGTGGAGTCGCTATTCCGTCCAGGGACGAAGCAGGCGATTCATGGTCGACTTTACAACAGGAAAGGGCAGTATTTGCGAAATGCACGTGCAGACGAACTGCTCTTCAACGTCGAAGGGCCAGGTGAGATCGATGCGGGCGGCAACTACATTATTTCAGCGAGCCATAAAACTCACGATGCGGTTCATCTGAGTGCGAAGTTCGATGCGATTGAAGGGCGAGCCAGAATGAGGATCGTTCCAGATCTGAACTGGTCGTTCGATTTCAACGATGGAAAAGTGCCCGAGACATGGGTGGGATGTGCCTATCGACACGTTGCCATGGACTGGGATCTCTTAACGAAGCTTAGAGATGAGAATCCGACCGCGTCTTCGCTGTATATCTATTTGATGACTGAGTTCGCGAATTTCGGTCCGAAACGTGTGTTCGATGACACAACACCTCAGCAACAGTGGAAGTCACTTCTGACATACCTTGAACTTGCCGAGGGGGAGAATCGACCAAAGACCGTGGACGAGGCGAAGGCCCTTCTCGATGCAGGTTTGCAGAGACTTGTTGACGAACGCATTATCGCATCCTTCGAGTGGTCTCACTGGGATCGGAAGACCGGAAGAGGAGACGAAGTTGTTGTAGAGCCACGGCTGACGGTTGCGAAAGGTGATCGCGAAATCGATGGTAATGGGGTCATGTGCAAGATTTCTACAATTGCCAAAGGGACCCGCAGCCAAGGCTGGATGGGCCAGCCAGACCTTCACGACTACACCGTGCAGGCTGACGTCCTGACATTCAGTCGACAGTCGAAATTGCCAGATGGCGGGCTCATTGCACAGCGATATACCTTTGACCTGATGGGCGCGTCGCAGCAGTTGCAGTTGCGAACCTGGACTCCTCAGTTAGATCGATTCTCCGCAAATTCCCCGCTCACATGGGAGCCAAATGTCTGGTACACCATGAAAATGAAAGTGGAGAATCAGGATGGAAAAGCAATTGTCAGCGGCAAACTCTGGCGTCGCGGTGAAACTGAACCGGAAGAATGGTCAGTCACCCAGACAGATGAAGCTCCCAATAAAATTGGAAGTCCTGGGCTTGTCGGTAATACAAAAGACGGTGAGTTTTTCTACGACAATCTCACGGTTGAACGTAATCAATAGGCATCATCCGGGATGACGACTCATCGTTCAGGGACTTTGTGAGCACAGTACTCGGTCGTTGCGGGTATCGTTGTTTTTGTTTAGAGGAATTCCATGATTCGCCGTTGCACGTCGATCGTCGGTCTGTTGGTCTCTTTGTCATTTGCCCAACATCTGGTTTGTGCAGCAGATGCTGAGCAGGGACCAACTGAACAGGCTGTTGCTGAAATCAGTAAGTTTGATGTTCGCCCCGGGGATTGGCCTCAGTGGGGTGGATGGTCTCACCGGAACAATACTCCAGCTGGGGAAAATTTCCCGTCCGAGTGGGATGTGGACGGAGGTGACAACATCATCTGGTCTGCTGCACTCGGATCACAAAGCTACGGCAATCCCATTGTTGCCAATGGACATGTTTATGTGGGGACGAACAATCACCGTTCTTACATCAGCAGATTTCCCAAATCGATTGATTTGGGAGTCCTCCTTTGTTTCGATGAGAAGACCGGGGAATTTCTCTGGCAGCACTCCAGCCCGAAGTTGTCTACTGGACGGGTTCATGACTGGCCTGATCAGGGGATTTGCGCATCTCCAGTCGTCGATGGTGAACGTCTGTGGTACGTGACAAGCCGTGGAGAAGTCTGCTGTCTGGACACAAACGGCTTCCGCGATGGGGTCAATAACGGTCCGTTTAAAGCGGAAGACAACGAAAACGAGGACGAAGCCGACATCATCTGGAAGTATGACATGATGGCGTTGCTCGGTGTCTCGCAGCACAATATGTGCAGCTGCTCGCTGCTGTGTGTTGGTGATGTGATTTTCGTGAACACTTCCAATGGAGTGGACGAGTCCCACACCAATATCCCAGCCCCGAATGCAGCGAGTTTTCTTGCGATGAACCGAGATACGGGGGCGGTCCTCTGGACTGACAAATCCCCGGGGCTCAACATTCTGCATGGACAGTGGTCTTCTCCGAGTTACGGTGTCTTCAATGGCCAGGCTCAGGTGATTTTTGCAGGCGGCGATGGTTGGGTTTATAGCTTCGATCCAGTTGGAGATGGTGCTGGAAACTCCAAGATGCTGTGGAAATTCGACTGCAATCCGAAGGAGTCGAAGTATTCCGTCAGTGGTCGTAGCGAGCGAAATCACATTATCGGTACTCCAGTGATCTACAATGGATGGATTTATATCGGCGTCGGTGAAGACCCGGAGCACGGCGAAGGGAATGGTCACCTTTGGTGTATCGACCCAACGAAATTCGGGGATGTCAGTCCGACAATTGCCGTTGATAAAGATGGTGAACCGATTGTGGACAAGAAGGACGGAACCCGTCGTTTGCAGGCCATCAATCCAGCGGCCGGCGAGAAGGCAATTCCAAATGAGAATTCCGCGGTTGTCTGGCACTATTCCGGTGACGATACAGACGGAAACGGGGAGATTGACTTCGAAGAGGAGATGCACCGCACCTGCGGGACCGCCGTGATCAAGGATGACATCCTTTACATTGCAGATTTTTCCGGAATCTTCCATTGTCTGGATGCGAAGACTGGGAAGTCACACTGGAACTATGACATGTTTGCCGCTGCATGGGGATCTCCATTGCTCGTCGATGGCAAGGTTTACATTGGTGATGAAGACGGAGACATCGCGGTTTTCGAGCATTCGAAAACGATGAAACTGCTCTCGGAGAATTCTGTTGGAAACTCTGTGTACAGTTCCCCCATCGCGGCGAACGGGGTTTTGTACATCGCGAATAAATCCACTTTATTCGCAATCGGAACGGCTTCTGAGAAAGAAGAAGACGCCGAGTAAATTTGTTGCGCCCGTGATTTTTCGACCAGAGAATTTTTGAAGATGCCAATTTTTGAATATCGTTGTAGCGAGTGCGGAACTGACAGTGAGGTTTTTGTCAGAGGACAGGAAACACCTGTTTGCTCTGCATGTTCAGGAACTCGACTTGAGAAATTGATGAGTGCACCTGCTGGTCATGTTGCTGGCGGGGATCGCGGTCTTCCCGTAATGGGAAGCTGTCCTCCATCGAACGCACCACCCTGTATGCCTGGGTGTTGCCGCATCCCGCAGTAAAGAACCGGCAGAAATCACCGAGCAGAGTTTTGGTGAGATCCGTTGAAATTGAATGAAGCTATCGCGCCGTGTCACTTCGAGGTGACACGGCGTTTTTCATTTCAATTCACTTCGACGGGGTGATCTGATGCGTCGGATGAGCACTCAAAGATGGGACTTGACCGGAAAGTTTGCGTCCGCTCGATATTTGAAAATAAAGTTTAGGTGGTTTGGGGTAGATGTTCGGCTTGTGTGAGTTGAGTTCTGCCGTCCCGCGAAAATGCTGATTTTCTCTCTTAATGCCGGTTGTCAGCAAGTACCGATGACTACTTCGGAGGTGAATTCAGGTTCACCTTCGGTTTGATGAAGGTGGGTAAATGCCAAATGGCTCGGATGCTTGATTTGGCTGCCTTCGACTGACCGGCGAGTTTCAACGATTCGCAGGTTGAAGAGGTTTACTTCACTTTTTCGATTGCACATCCAGCCATCGAGTCTCTCACGGAACTCCGTGGCCGGTTGATTACAGTCAATATCTTTCACCACTCCGATTCAGTCATCGAGCGGTGCGAAAACGGTAGGGAACGGATGCCATGCTGAATCATCGAGCTATCTTGAGTTGGGTGCCCAAAGCGGCGTTATGCTCACTTGTGATGTTGGGTGTTGGCACGTCCACTGGCTGTAATTCAATTACTTCGGCTTCCAAGTCGGTGCCAGCGAGTCGAATTGACAGCCACCTCTTTGGAGAAGTCAAGGAAGCGCAAGTTCCAGTTCACCTAGCTGCGTTGGGACAGGAACGACCAGCTGCCTACCGATTAGGCCCTGGTGATACGCTTGCAGTCTTCGTTTACGGGGTGATTCCCTCATCGACGGACGAAACTCCAGTTCTCTCTCAATACCAGACATTGAATCAGCGGTACTATCCGCCCAGCGGAAGTACTGAGCATCCAACGACAGGCATTCCGATGACAATCGGAGCTGATGGTGCGTTGGAGATGCCGCTGATGGGACGTATGCCTGTAGCCGGCCTGACCATCCAGGAACTTTCAGATAAAATCAAAGAGGTTTATCGCGATCTCGCTGTGATTGCTCCGGGACGTGAACGTGTCAACGTTTCGGTAATCACCAAGCGAGTCCACCGAATCGTGGTGGTGCGTCAGGATACACCGAATCCAGCCGTTCAGCTGACGAGTGCGCAGGTTGTAGATCAGATCCATCGCGGGTCAGGTGAAGTCATCGACTTGCCAGCGTTCGAAAATGATGTGCTTCATGCATTGGCTGCAACAGGTGGACTCCCGGGTACTGACGGTGTCCGTGAAGTCTGGGTGATGAGAAACTGTGCTCTGAAAGGGACAGCGCAACTTGCACATAAAGACTCCGACGATTTGATCAACAATGCAGAGTGCGGTCCGAGCGTAATTCGAATTCCACTTTACGCTTATCCCGGAGAACCACTTCCATTCAGCCCGAAAGATGTTGTTCTGGAGGCTGGTGACGTGGTGTATATCCCACGCAGACTCGAGTACTTCTACACCGGTGGATTACTCGGCGGAGCGAAAATTCCGATGCCACGAGATGAAGACGTCGATGTCATCGAAGCGATTACCCTAGCCTTCGGTTCCATCGGTGGACCTCTGGGGACGAGCGGAGGTGTACTCGCAAACGGGACTCCAGGTTGGGCGGTGAAGCCGACACGAGCTGTCATCCTGAGAAAGTTGCCTGATGGTTCCCAGATTAGCATTCGCGTCGACCTAGCCAAAGCGATGCACGATCCCAAGGAGCGAATTCTGATTCAGGCCGATGATCTTGTGATGTTAAACTTCACCCCGGTACAGGGAACAACGAACGCAATCCTGACATTTTTCGGATTCACGTTCAACGCACCAATCATCTTCTAGTTGTACGTAAAACAAAAAGCCGGCTAAGTAGAAATACTCAGCCGGCTTTTTTATTTTTAACGACGTTTCAGACGATCGAATCGTTGAATATCGTCTAAGCTATTCGAGCTCGACACTTGCTTCGTGTCCGCCGATGACGATCTCGAATCCGAGATCTTTCACCATCGCGAAGTCTTCTTCCTGAGTTTGTCCTTTGGTCGTCAGGTAATCACTGACGAACATGGAGTTGGCTGCGTAGAGTCCCATGGCCTGCATCGATCGCAGGTTGAGTTCACGTCCACCAGCAATTCGAATTTCGACGTTTGGATGTGCCATGCGAAGCAGGCATAGAACCTTCAGGCAGTTGCGAGGGTCGAGTTCGTCCTTCGCTTCAAGTGGAGTTCCATCGATCGCATGCAGAAAGTTGACGGGAATCGACTTTACGTCCAGCCCGCGGAGTTCGAACACTGCATCCAGAACGTCCTGATGCTCTTCACCCATTCCGACGATGAGTCCGCTACACAGTTCCATACCAGCTTTGTGTGCGACTTCGAGAGTGTCGAGCCGATCCTGGTAGGTGTGTGTCGTACAAATCTCTTCGTAGTAACGTCGTGACGTGTTCAGATTGTGATTGATGCGGTCGACCCCGGCATCAGCGAGCTTTTGTGCCTGATGTGGTTTCAACAGACCAAGGCAGGCACAGATATGCATGCCGAGCTCATCTTTGATTTTCTTGACGACTGAACAGACGTGATCGACCTCTCGGTCCGAGGGGCCGCGTCCGCTGGCGACAATGCAATAGGTTCGGGCTTGGCTGTTTTTTGCAGCCCGTGCGCCTTCCATTAGAACCCGTTCATTGGCGATGGAATATCGCTCGATCGGTGCATCTGAAACCTTGGACTGCGAGCAGTAGCCGCAGTCTTCAGGGCACAGGCCACTCTTTGCGTTTTTCAGATAGTACAGCTGAACTGCTTTTCCGAAATGGGTACGACGAATGGCGTACGTCGCAGCCAGCAAGTCCATGATTTCCTCGTCGGGAGAGAGCAGAATCTCTCGGCCTTCTTCGACGGTGATCTGCTCACCTGCGAGCACGCGACGCGCCAGTTCGTGCCAACGGGAAATGATTGGAGAATTGTCAGTCAGAAGCATTGTGAATCATCAAAGTAAAAAAGGAAAAGCGAGTTGAATCCGGGGACACTGGCCACGGAATGAATGATCGCTCCTGATTTGAATTAGGCAACCTTAACTTCAGAGCCAGTTTCAGATCGTGTTTTGTTTGAGATGAACTGAATTCTGGAACTGCAGGCTGTTCGGGGAGGGGTGTTTGGCTCTTCCGAACCTCACTGAGACCTGAACTAGTCTTTCTTCTTTTTTGTGACTCGGCGTTGAAGAGGGCCTTTGCCGGAGTCTTCTTCGTTATCTGTGGTCAATGCCCGTCTGACCGACTCGATCAACACGTCCATTGCAAAAGGCTTACGCAGGTAGTCAACCACTCCCAGCATTTCTGCATACGCCTTATGGCGTCCCCCTTCGTTGGCGGTGATCATGATCACGCGAGGAGGATTCTCGAGAGTACGCAGGTATTCTAGAACCGGAAACCCGCCCATTCGGGGCATCATCATGTCGGTGATGATCAAATCGGGATTTTCAGTCTGAATGAGCTTCTGTCCATCAGCACCATTCGATGCAGAGAAAACGCGATACCCCGCCGATTCCAGCACGGTTCTGAGCGTAGTCTGAATTTCTCGATCGTCCTCGATGAGAACAATCTTACTGCCGGCCATATCACACTCCTGTGTGCTGCTCATTCAAACGATTTCGTCTGGAATTAAGCGAAGGTCGCGAATTGGGATTTGTCGTTATCTTATTTTGCCGGCCCGACCGACTCAACGAGGGACGAAAACTATTTGCGTGAGCGAACTTTGATTGATAGTGGAGTGTCATCAACCCTGTTCTTTATTGTGGTTTACATTCCGGTCAGCTATTTGCTGGCGTTGACGACTCGGCTTGAAGTTCTCTCAGAGTATAGAGATGTGTCTCGCTTCGTTCTGGTAAAACCATTTCTTTTTCGTTCGGAAAACGATGAACAGAAAACAACTTGCGAAACTTGGTGTTCCAGAAGCGGCGATGCCTTTGGCGATTCTGGCGATCGGAAAGGCAGTCCATGGGGGCCATCGTGGGAAAGATGTGAGAAAGTTACTGGAAGCAGTTGTGCAGAATCCACAGGAACATCTCTCGGATGAATATTTTGCGGACTTCGCGAAATCGTTGACGGAAACTCCTGTGGAGGAGGTCCGCGATCCCATTCAATATCGCACTTGGGGATCCGAGTTCATTGAACCTCTTTCGCATATTCAAATGAGAGAGGCCTGTTCCATCCCGAGCGCGGTCGGTGCTGCGCTGATGCCCGATGCTCATCCCGGATATGGTTTACCGATCGGAGGAGTGCTCGCACTCGAGGGAGCAGTGTGCCCTTACGCTGTGGGGGTCGATATTGCCTGCCGGATGAAATTGTCAGTGTTGGAGATCTCCCCGGATCGACTCCACGATCAACGGTCTGTGCTGCAATTCCGGGATGCTCTGGAGAACGGGACCGTTTTCGGGGTGGGAAAGACTTTCAAGCGGAAGAATGAGCATCCTGTGATGGATCAGGATTGGAACGTCTCACGAGTGACGCGAGAAAATAAAGATCGGGCGTGGTCGCAGTTAGGGACTTCGGGGTCTGGAAATCACTTCGTGGAGTTCGGAGTTCTCACGCTCCAGGAAGCAGAATTGGGTTTGGCACCGGGGAAGTACGTGGCGCTGTTGAGTCATAGCGGTAGCCGCGGAACGGGGGCCTCTGTTTGTTCAACGTACAGCAGTATTGCCCAGAAAAATCTTCCGGCCAAGTATCGAGATTTTGGTCGGTTGGCGTGGCTTGAATTGTCGAGTCAGGAAGGACAGGAATACTGGAACGCAATGAATCTCATGGGGGATTACGCTGCCGCGAATCACGCTGTGATTCATCGCCGAGTCAGTCAATTACTCGGTGTGAACATCATCGGCGGAGTAGAAAATCATCATAATTTCGCGTGGAAAGAAATTCACGGCGGAAAAGAAGTGATCGTTCATCGCAAGGGGGCAACACCAGCGGGAGCAGGGGTTCTTGGGGTGATTCCCGGATCGATGGCGACTCCAGCTTATGTCGTCCGGGGAAAAGGAAATCCGGAAAGCTTGCACTCTGCTTCACACGGAGCAGGGCGCGTGATGTCGCGGACACAAGCGAATGCCAAATTCCGATTCAACGCAGTGAAGAAAGATCTGGAAGCGAAAGGAATTACCGTTCTCTCTGCGGGATCGGACGAGGTTCCTGGCGTTTACAAAGATATCGACGCTGTGATGGGAGCTCAGCAGGACCTCGTTGAAGTTGTCGCAAAATTCGACCCAAAGATTGTCAAAATGTGTGGTGATGGAAGTCGAGCAGAGGATTAGCTTCGATTACCGGCGATCGGTGAAGGGAAATCGCTTTCCTGCAGTCGCATCGCCACTGCAGCTTTGAGGTCACTCGACTCCAGACGGCTTCAGTGATCCGCTGAGGGCTGAAGTCGTCCGTTTTCCAGTTCGTAGAGTTGATCTGCTAGAACGTTGGCTTCCTCACGACTGTGAGTGACATGCAGTACGGTGACCTGAGTCACCTGTCGGATGCTTCGCAATAGATCCTGCATTTGGGATCTGGTCCGTTCGTCCAAGGCACTCAGGGGCTCGTCCAGCAGCAGAATTTCTGGGCGAAACGCGAGTGCTCTCCCCAGCGCGACCCGCTGCGATTCGCCTCCGCTGAGCTGCTTAATCGAGCGTTTTAGTAGTGACTCGAGATGAAGTAACCCAGCGAGTTCATCGATCCGTTGTTTGATCCGGGATTGATGAACCCTGCGGATGCGAAGTGCAAATTCCAGATTCTCAAGGACTGACATCGATGGAAACAGTGCCAGATCCTGCGGGACGTACCCAATCTGCCGATCCGCCGGTGGTATGTGCGTGATCTCTTGGTCATTTAAGATGATCGATCCGCGCTCTACGGTTCGCAAGCCGCAGATCGCCTCCAACAATGTCGTTTTACCCGAGCCGGTACGGCCCATCAGAACCGCATAGGCACCAGTTGGGATCATGCAACTGATTCGGTCCAGCGTGAACGTCCCAGCGATGATCTTCACGTCTCGAAGTTCAATCATGCTGTTGTCCGTGCTCCCAGCAGTCGTAACAGATACAGCACAATCACAGCCATTAAGACCATCATCAATGAGATCGCTATCGCGCATTCCAGATTGCCGATTCCCAGTTCGAGGTAAATAGAAGTGGAGAGCACCTGTGTGCGAAAAGGAGTTGTTCCGGAAAAGACAAGAATTGGTCCGAATTCTCCCATCGAGCGCGCCCAGGCGATTGTGAATGAGGCGAGAATTCCAGGGATCGCCTGTGGAAGACAAACCCTCCAGAAAGCTTGAAATCGCGAGCATCCGAGCGTTCTTGCGACCGATACATAACGTGGATTAATACGG
This sequence comes from Planctomicrobium mucosum, assembly GCF_051466335.1. Lineage (NCBI taxonomy): Bacteria > Pseudomonadati > Planctomycetota > Planctomycetia > Planctomycetales > Planctomycetaceae > Planctomicrobium > Planctomicrobium mucosum. The sequence goes on from NZ_CP195793.1 coordinate 933,019, forward strand.
TCGAACGTCATGCGCAAAGTGCGGACAACAATCGCGGTTGAGACGACAAACTGTGCCAGGATGATGGAAGGAACCGAATAGGTGACCGGGAAATTCCATTCGTTCCTGAACCACCGCTCCAATTGCCACTGGCCGATTGAAATGTGAAACAGGGAGAGAAGGCAGAGTCCAATCACCAAGGGAGGGAGGATCAATGGAATATCAACCACTGCTTCAATCATCGAACGTCCCAGAAAGCGTTGTCGAGACAACAAGTATGCGAGTGGAGTTCCAATCCAGATGGCTAAGATTGAAGAGAACGTGCACGTCTGCATGGTCAGCCAAAACGCTGCCGCAATTTCGGGCTTTTGGATTGCTGTAATGATGTGTTCGGGAGTTGTCCTGCAGGCGATCGCTGCGAGCATCAAAACAATTAAAAGGACGTAAATTCCGCCGATGCTCCACATTATCGCGAATGCTGTCGCGTCTGAGATGAAGCGTGAATGAATCCTTCCAGGATGTTGTGTGTTCAGAGAGTTCCCGCTCATGGAATTTTCTTCCAGGGGGCTCCAGCTACCGGATGGAATCCAAACTTTCGGTAGTGAGCGAGACCGCGATCGCTCGCTGTCAGGAACCGAACAAATTCTCGAGCCTGTTCTGGTTGAGGACTTTCGAAAAGGATTGCAATCTGAATATCGGCAACTGTGTTCTCAAATTCCGGGATCGAGACCATTTCCAGGTCGGGATAGGACGTTAAAACTGCGTCATAAACAATAGCGACATCGGCCGCTCCGGATTTCACACTATTGGCCGCTTCTGTTACAGAAGACACGAATGCGGCGGTATGCTGATTCAGGATCTCCCATTTTCCAAGCGACGTGAGCACATCGCGTGTCAGTTTCCCAACCGCTGCGACTTCCGGATTCGCTTGAACCACGCGGACGTCATCCCGGAGAAGATCGCTGAAACTCCGAATCGAAAGAGGGTTGGAATCTGCGACTCCCAAAACGACCTGCATCGTGGCAATCGACGTTGCCTCTGTGACGAGGTTTCTCTGTCTTGCGATGTCGAGATAGCTGGAGTCGGCGGGCAGATAGAGGTCCCCGGTTCGACTGATCTCGATCGAGGAAAGCAGGGATTGGGATGGTCCGAACTGAAATTCGATCGGTACTCCGACTTCCTCAAAATAGTCCTGTGCAATCTCGCTCATTACCGCTCGATTGCTGGCTGCGCAGTAAAGTAATAGAGGAGGCTCAGTTTTCGCTGAAGTCGAAGAATGATTCCACGGGGATGACAAAGAGAAAGCGAGAGTCGCTGCGAGAACGATCGAGGTGAGAATCAGAAGAATGGGGCGATTCAAGTCACCTCTCCTCTCTTTTTGGGTACAATTTCACTATGGTAGACATTCCCGCAGGCGACAGCGAGCATCTTGGCTGGAACGTCTTTTTCAACGGTTGCAATTCCTGACTGCCATGATCGTGATTCCACATTTTTTACAACGTGCACCCTCCCAATCCTGGGAGCAGATTCCGATTTCATGGATTCCCGGCTGTTACGTCTGGGGTTGGTTCAAGCCAGCACAGTCGCCGACGGACGTCATTTTGCGAATTCCAGAAGAACTATTTGCAGTCCTTGCACCACAACTGACGATGCGCGGCGTCATTTCGCTCGCAGGTCTTACACCTCAGGAAGTTCATTTCTGGTCGCTCAACGGAATGCATTTCGAGTCTCATGGAGGGATGAATCCTCTTTTGGATCAGCTACTTCCTCCGCCGGTGAACTGGGCGGATTCAGGGATCACCATTCGAGCACTGGTTCCTGGAATGCAACCTTATTTTTCCGCGACTGCGATGCCTCAGCAGTCCATGGGAATGCAATTTTCTACTGGTCCTGTCAATCAAAAAACGACTGCGATGACTCCCGATGCGGAGCGTGCTTTGGCATCGATGGCTGCCGATTGGGATGCGATTCAAGTGATGGAAACGCAACTGACTCAGTTGCGTAAGCAATTGAACTCGGCTCAAGGAAGATTGCAGTCATTAAATCGCGACTTGAGTTCAGACGAACGCAGTGCGGCTGACTCTAATGATGTGAAGAACTGGCAGGATGCACGTCGATTTCTCAGAGATGCTGCGGGGCACACCTCGCGTTACATTCGTGAGTTCGACGTCGGAAGCACGAGTACTGCAGGGGTGCGGAGCCGCTTTGAAGAGATCTATAAAAAGTACGTTGCCCCAAAGGTCGCCTTCGAGGGGATTACAACGACACAGCACGAGTTCGAAGCGTATCGGAAAAGTGTTCAATCGCTGCTTGCTAAAATGCAGACCGCTTTAAGCAACGCCGGGAGTAACGGAGAGCAGAAAGCCCAGCAAGTGCTGAGTCGGATCGGTGCGAAGATGCGAAAATCACGGAACCGGGAATGAACTTCCGAAGTTCATGGCGATGTCGGCGCATGAAGGTGAGTCGTGAATTCCGTCGGGTCGACACGGTCAGGCAGTTCCAGGATAAACGTGCACCCCGATTTGCCGTCGAATCGATCGTGTACACTGATGCGGCCACCGATTTTGCGTACCAGCGTCTGGACGATGTACAGGCCTAATCCAGTCCCTTTTTGTCGTCGTTCCAACTCATTTCCACCGCGATAGAAGATCTGGAAGACCTTCTTGCGCTCATCTCGTGGAATGCCAAAACCGTTGTTCGTGAGCCTGAGGACAACGCGATTTTTTCCGTACTTTTTAAGTTGAAGCGAGACCTCCGGAGGGTCGCCTGCGTACTTGACGGAGTTTTCAATCAGGTTGGAAAGAATCAGGTCGATCACAATCTTGCGACCACGGATGACCAATGGTGCCATGTCCATTGCGAAGACTTTTTCTCGAACCAGTTTTCGCTGCATACAGAACGTATCGGCAAACTGTTCGAGCACGGGGACGAGCGCAATGTCATGCGGGTCTTCGTTTTCGCCAATGGCGTCAAGTTGGCCAACTTCCAGCAGCTGATTGATAAGCCGATCCAGCCGGTGCAGTTCTCCCGCCATGATGGCATGAAACTCGTGACGTTTTTCTTCGGTCAGATTTCTAAGTGAAAGAGTCTCCAGATAGAGTTGGAGGGCGGCGATGGGAGACTTCAATTCGTGCGTGACGCTGTCGACAAAGTTGGCTTGTCGATTGTTGAGTGCAATTTCTTTCAGGCTTAGAACCAACCAGAACGAGAGGCCTGCGAGCAACATTGTAAAAGCAACCACTCCGATGGTGAGAGTCGTCCACCAGTTGCTGCGCGACAGAATCACGATCCAGCAAATCATCAGTGTGGCGCTGAGAACCATCAGGCTGACGCTGAGTGTGATTGGCAGGCGAATTTTACGGCGACCACGAAAATACGTGCTCATGACAACATCGCTGGTAAAATGACTGGAGTGATCGTTGTGCGTGAAGGCGTTGGAATACGGATTTTATTCTGAAGGATTGACTTCTGTCGGGGGAGTCCAGTCGCCCCAGTGTGACAGGTAATGGGCGAATGCAGGGAAAGTTGTCTTCTTTTCTTCCAACCATGCGCGGGTTTGATCGACGAGTTCCTGTTCTCGTTCGAGTGTCAGCTGACCGAGCAAAACTCGCGTACGTAGGAAAACAAAGTAGGTGTCGAGAACATCTGCGCGACAGTAATCGTTGATCTCTCGGACCTGTCCTGCATCGTACATGTCCTGCACCTGTGAGCCATCGACGCCCGTCTTACCCGGCTTTCCGATGAGATTGGCCAGTAGATTCAGCCCGCCCGTCATGCGAGTTGCCCCGAAATTGCCGAACAGGTCCATCAGGTCGAGATGCGAGTTTTTGTTGTAACGGTTTCGAAACTGTTCGTATGCAGGGGCGCTTGTGTTAAACCAGTCAGGAAGTGAGATTCCGTAGCGATAGGCTGCGAGTTCCAGAACCGGCAGGTCGTAGCCTCTTCCATTGAAGGTGACCAACGTCGGGCGGCCGTAATGTCGCCACCCTTGCCAGAAGTGCTGGGTGATGACATGGGGACGATAATGCGGGTCATCGAGCACAGCGACATCGAGTAATTCGAACTCTTTACTGACTTTGATTACAGCAACGGAAATCGGCAAAACAAATGTCGGAGGGAGGACATCTCGACCGGTTTGCTCGATGAGTTCGTCTCGAAATTTTCTTAACGATTCTGTTGGCGTTAACGGGAGTCCAGAATATTTAACTTTTCCTATTAATTCTCCGTCACCGACCGCCTCGACGTCAAAAATCAGAAATCCGACATCTTTTTGCGAAGCCATAAGTGGTTTCCTGATAGTTTGTTGCAAGATGAATGGGATTGTGGAGGTCGCCGTTTTTCGCTCATCGATTCGTGAGAAATGAGATCTCGCGAATGTGAATTCCAAAAATCAGGTGCTAGGAAAAACGAAGGTCTCGGATAAGATGGTGTTAAGAATCGAAGTATGGAAGTTGCCACAGGGAGTGTATCAGGCAGCTTGTTCAAATCGCCCGATTGTAGTCTTTCTGGCCAGAAGAACTGTTTCAATCGAGTGACTCCACGGGTAAATACGGCAGTCGCAATTTTGGATGAGTGCGAATTGTCGGTGAATATGGATTCTTCAGATGGCTACTCTCTCTGAACTGCGGCGTCGATTTCTTCAATCGCCCAATTCAAAGTTGGTATCACCCGATGTTTATATTGAAGGCCTGACTGGGCATCGCTCGCTTGTTCGGTGCGATGAACCCAGTGCGAACCTGCTTGGTTTGCTGGATGAGACGACAGGTGGTCGCATACTTGTTCCCGTAGAGGAATTGGCTCGGCGTAAAACTCTGCGTGTTGAGCGAGTTCAGCTTTAATTGCTGTCTCTACGACGAAATTTTATTAGGTTATTGTATTTTCTCTGGTGAATTGAGACCAATTCATCGCGGTTAAATCTGAAATTCTTGAAGGTCAAGGCGATCTTTCAGGAAACCGCTGTTTCGGTTGTTTTGCCCCAATGTTTCACTCTGTGGAAGCCGAAACAGGCAGAATGGTTTCCCGACGGGAATTGTATTGAACTCGTTGGAGTCAGGCACGGAAGCGGCATGACCGGTGTTTCGGGAGTCAGATCTGTTTCGATCCGAAAATCTCCCAAAAATCATCTATTCAGTGAACATGCAAATTGTTCTAATGGTCTTGCTCTTGGAGTTGATTTCATCTAGCCCGAGTTGTTTTCAAACTTGTCAGCGTCAGGTGAAATTATTTGAAGGACTCATCAGTCTCCGCCGACTGTCTCCACGGGTTGAGCAATGCCGTTTGCAGCGAATTGTTGCCACAAAGCAGACGAGACGTGCCCCGCCGGAAAGTTCCAAGCTGATCAACTTCGATAGATCATCATTGCTCGCGTTCATTGGTCCGGAAACGCCGGAGTGAGCGAGCAAGCCGGTTAAATTGATTGTTGCCACACGAAAGATGACGATGCAAACTCAACAGACGACGAAGTTTGTGCGACTCCTGCCAAGTATGGATATTCCCCGTTACGCACACGTACCGGGCTCCGGAACTCCACATCCCTACCGTGATCCACGCGGTCATAGCTACAGCAAACGACCACAGCCTCCAAAGAGCCTGCGAGAAAATCAGTGGGCAGAAAATCGAAGCTATCTGATGGCTCTCGATTACTTCAACCTTGGGTTCTACTGGGAAGCCCACGATGAGTGGGAGCGTTTGCTTCGCGCGACTGGTGCTGATTCTCTCTGCGGCCTGTTCCTCAAGGGACTCGTTAAAATGGCTGCTGCTGGAATCAAAGTGCGTGAAGAGAGTATTCACGGTGTCCGTCGTCATGCTGCTTCTGCCGGAGAAGTGTTCGCTGATGTCGCTGCTGAATCCGATCAAGATCGATTCTGCGGTTTGAGCTTCACTCTTCTTCAGTTTGCTGCGGATCGTGCAGCCCAGCTGGCCTACCCAACAAACCTCGAAGCGGGCCGACCGCTGCGAGTGTTCCCATTCATCCTGATGCCCGATCCAGTTCCGCTGATCTGATTCCTGGATGACAGACACATTCAGAAAAGACCTCTCCAACTTCGATGCGGAGAGGTCTTTTCTTTTTTCGATGTTTCACTGACAGGATTCTTTCAGAACGGGAACGGCTTCGGGATGCCAGAGCGAGTGGGCTTTCGGGGTGGTCGCTTCCCTTTCTCTCGTTGAAGTTCCTCTGCAGTTGAGGTCGGGCGAGTCGGGATCTCTGTTGATGCCCCTTCGATGATCTGGCTTGTCGAGTTGAGTCCGAACAGATTAGCAAGTTCCTGTTGGTCACTTGTTTCGAGTCCGGAAAAGATCCAGCTCTCTTCTCCTTTCTTCCAACCAACAACGTGTCCCTTTTGGTAGGCAATTCGATGTCCCGCCAGTGACGGGATGCGGACTCCGCCACCGATGACCCCAGTGAGGTTCAGCGGGTCTGCTCCTGAGAGCACCACGAGGAGTGGCGGGGATTCATCGGCTCGGACCGCCCGAAGTTCTCGAATCGCTTCGCTGGTGGCAAATTGTTCGCCACTCACTCCGCGAATGAAACGGCCTCCTCGGAGTTCTCCGCGAGCTTCCAGTTTTCTAAAGACCTTCAGAAGCTGCCACCACTGTGGTGCCAGCGAATCACGGATCACGAGGTCACGAAACACGATTCCCCACCGTCGAATGAGTTGCCATGCCCATTGTTCGATGACTTCATCGTTGATTGCAGGCGTTTCGTGTCGAGGTAAACGTGTCCAACGACCGAGGCTTTGAGATTGTTGCCTCACGCGCCGAAATCGCGCGGGAAGCCCCGATGGTGCTTCCTCTCCACTGGAATGAATGAGTTGTCGCAAGCCAGCGAATCCATCTGCGGTGATCTCGCCTGTTGAAACGAGTTCTCCGAGCAGATCAGCGAGTTGGGTTGGCAAGAGTTTTAATTTCTGGCACAGATCGCTGGAGAACAGTGCTCCATGCTGTTGAAACGTCTCTAGAACGTCCTGCGCACATGGGGATAAATCTTCCGTTGGTTTGTCAGGCGAATTTTGAGTGAGCCAGGAATAGTCCTCGCGAAGGAAGAGGGAAACCGGAATTGCCCGTGTCATCGAAGCCATTGGGCGACCACTTGATTTGCGTTTTGCAGCTGGGTCGAGTCGCCCCCAACCAACGTTTCCAGAAAGACAAAGCTCATCGAGCCAGCCACTGCGGTAACCTTCGATCCGCAGAGGGAGAACCGATTGTTCCCACGCACCTGCGCTCAGGTCGATCCCTTGAAGTTGAGAGATCACTTCGTGCAGGCCATCGACTCCTTGCTTCTGGAATCCTGGGATCGCTCCCTGCAAACGAAACAGGTATTCCAGATAGATCGCTGGCGGGACTGCTTCGATTTCCGCCCGAAGCCCATTGATTGTGCGACGGTGGATTCGTGAAAGTAAACGACGATGGCACCATTCGATCTCAGGGGATTCGCTGGGAATATTTCCTTCGGTATTCGCGAAGCGTCCACGAAGAACCAGACCTTCTCCTTCAATTGCTTCGAGACAGGCGAAGACACGGTTGACTGGAAGTCCGAGGAGTTCGGAGATTTCAATCGCAGTGACCGGACCACATGTTTCGAGCCATCCTCGTAATAGGCTGAGAAGTGATTCCGCAGCGTCGCATGTCTTCATTAACGACTCTGGGAGTGTCACGGTCTTTGAGGGACTTGCATCCGGAAAGATTGCCGTGACTGCAGGCCAGCTCTCTGTCGCCGCCCAGCCAATGCGAGGAGATGATGCAAGGTTCCAGCGAAACCGAACCGCACGCCGTTGTGATTCCAGTTCAGCAAACAACTCTTCTTTGTCTAAAAGCTGATTGGTTGTCAGAGTGTAAGCTGTTGCGCTGAGAGCAGAGTCCGGTGAGGAAACTTCAGGAATCAGAATGCGACTGACCAGGAGATCGTGCAACTCATCCAGATCACGGACCTCTGGCTGCGCTTCAGCGACGACGTCGGAGATCGCCCGCGGATCAAGTCGGCCGAGGTCTCGTAATCCTTCGACGCTGAGAGATCGACGCGTGGCGACAGCACGTGCGCGGCGTTCTTGAACCTCTCCTCCGTCGAGAAATGCGTAGGGGTTTGCGTTGAGGAGTTCGTATGCAAATGGAGAGGGCTCTCGGGTGTCTCGGCCGATAAGGGTAATTTCGCCTGACTCAATTTTACCCAGAATTTCTGTGAGACCCTCGATGTTCAATGCCTCGAAGAGACAATCTTCGATTGTTTGTCGCATGAGCGGGTGATCAGGAATTTCGTGGTCACCGACGATGTTCTCCTGGCACCCGGTCAGCTTCGGGAAGACTGCAGTGAGCATGTCTTCAGATCGAAATCGTTGTAACGCCGGAGGGACCTTCTTCCCGCCACGCATCCGTTCCAGAAACAATGCACGTGTAATATTCCATCGCCAGCGGAGATGAAACATTGGTGCAATCAGCAACGCCTGCTCCAGGAGATTGCGTGCGTTGTCGGTCCGCATCATTGGAAACAGTGTTTCAATCGGAAAGCTGTGTTGAGGTCCAAGAGATAAAATGAAACCGTCGTCATCGGCTGTGGCCTGAAGCTCAAAATCGAAGGATCGACAGAATCTCTTGCGAAACGCGAGCCCCCATCCGCGATTGATACGGCTTCCGAAAGGGGCATGAACGACGAGTTGCATTCCCCCGGATTCATCAAAAAAACGCTCGAAAACGATTTGATTCTGAGTGGGAAGAAGACCGATGGCAGCTCGCTGCGCAGCCATATAAATGACGGTTTGCCATGCTGCCGACTCACAGCAGCCGGTCTCGCGCAGCAACCAATCAGCGATTGATTGCCATTTCGCCGGTCGGTCAACTTCATCAGCAATCAAGTCACGTTCAGTTGCGGGAATCGTTGCGGATCGTTGCTCAGCCTGAATGAGCTTCTCCTGCAGTTCTTCCCGCAAACAAGAGATCTCTTCTGAAAGCTCGATCGTTCTGCCGGGTGCTTCACCTTGCCAGAAGGGAATCGATGGAGGAGCCCCTTGTGCATCAGAAACAAGGAGATCGTTTCCTCTGAGGCGTTGAATTCTCCATGAGGTGTTTCCAAGGAGGAAGACATCGCCCGCTGAGCTTTCGACCGCAAATTCTTCATCGACAGATCCGACAACCGTATTTTCCTCTTCGAGAACAACTCGAACGGAATCAATTTCAGCGATGGCCCCACCATTGCTGAGTGCCAACAGTCTGGCTGCACGTCTTCCTTTCACCCGGTTGTTGATTCGATCGTAGTAGATCATCGCTCGACCGCGACCTTCATTCGGGGTGAGCCCTGTGCTGAGCAGGTCGAGAACCTGCTCGAAGTGCTCCCATGACAGGTGACGATACGGCCACGCCTGAGTGAAACATCTATAGAGGGCGTCAGCATTCCATTCACTTGCCGACACCTCAGCGACAATTTGCTGAGAGAGAATATCAAGCGGGGCTTCCGGAATGGGCGTGACGTCTAGCCGACCGTTTCTGACAGCCCGGATGAGAGCCATGCACTCCACGAGTTCATCTCGGGAGATCGCGAAGAGTCGTCCTTTAGGGACGAGACCGAGTGCGTGGCCAGATCGACCAATTCGTTGCAGGAAGGGGGCGATTCCTCGGGGAGATCCAATTTGAATGACGAGATCGATGTAACCAACATCAATGCCCAGTTCGAGCGACGATGTTGCAACAACAGCTTTGATCTCTCCGTTTTTGAGTCGCTGTTCCGTGTCGAGTCGGATTTCTTTAGCGAGGGAACCGTGGTGGCTCCCCACTTCATTTTCTCCGAGTAGCTGACTCAACTGGTGAGTCAGGCGTTCCGCCATTCTTCGCGTGTTGACGAAAATGAGTGTGCTACGGTGCGACTGGACAAGTTCGACGATTCGATTGTTGACCTCGGCCCATTGTTCAGAAGAGCAGACTGCCTGCAAGTCGCTGGGAGGAACTTCGACTGCCAGATCGAGTTCACGTGTGTGGCCGACATTCACGATGCGACAAGGGGACGACCTGCTCCGACAATTCAGGGCCACTTCATGGTCGGCAGCTTTCTTGTGTTCAATTCCACCGACCAGAAAATCAGCCATGCGCTCAATCGGCTTTTGTGTCGCTGACAAACCGATCCGTTGTAGTGGTTGGTCGGTGAGTGCCTCGAGTCGCTCCAGCGATAATGCGAGATGCGAACCTCGTTTGTCACGCACGACCGCGTGAATTTCGTCAACGATCACAGTGTTGACGCTGCGCAGCATGTCGCGGCTTTTTTCCGAAGTCAGCAGCAGATAGAGCGATTCCGGGGTGGTGACGAGAATGTGAGGAGGGTTCTTGACGATTTTGGAACGGTGATAAGCTGATGTGTCCCCTGTGCGCAGACCAGTGCGGAGGGGGCAAATGTCCATTCCCCAGTCGATCGCGACTTGGTGGATCTCAGCGAGAGGCTTCTCAAGGTTTTTCTGCATGTCGTGGGAGAGAGCACGCAGCGGAGAGATGTAGAGAACCTGCAATCCCGGTTGGAGCTCGCCTGCGACTGACTGACGAAACAGTCGATCGATGACGGCGAGGAAAGCTGTGAGCGTCTTTCCGCTCCCCGTCGGTGCAGCAATGAGAGTGTGTGCCCCCGCAGCAATGTGAGGCCAACCTTCACGCTGCGGATCTGTTGGAGATACGAATCGTGAAGCAAACCAGTCCTGAATCACTGGATGAAACAGGGAGAGAGCATTTGAAGTAATTATGTGACACCTCCTGTACAACCGAACATGTTACGCGGGAATGTGTAGAACTTCCAGTACAGGACGTCGGAGGATGAGAACGAGAGTGCTTCATCTGCCGAAAATCGCGAGAATTCTTCTGCAATTCCCTATGGCGATTTGACGGCTCAGATGAACATCCGAAGTAGCACGAAGGTGTTGCTGACTTAGGGAAGCGTGGATGTGGATCGCGTAGAAAAATTGTTTGAACGCTGTGTTTCTTCATGCGGGAATGTCAAACTCTCCCGAGTGACGCTTGCAGTCCGATCAAATTGATCGCTGCTGCCGGTGTCAGAGCGAGTTCCTGATCCCCAGAAACTTTTTGTAGCGAACATCGTGAATTCAAATCAGCCCCCCGTCAAACAGAAAGTCAAACAGACACTTCTGGATCAGATTGTCGGCTGGACGCTGCTGTTGTTTGTGGTCTTCCTCGGCTACTGCTACTGGATCGGCACGGCCCATCTTTTCGTGGTGGTTCTTTACGGGGTGCTTACTGTCGTCACGTTTTGTGCGTACTTCATCGACAAGAAGGCCGCACAATGGGACCGAAGACGGATTTCGGAAAGTTATCTGCACCTGCTCTCACTCTTCGGAGGCTGGCCGGGCGCTTACCTTGGACAGAGATATCTTCGCCATAAGTCGGCAAAGAGTTCATTCCGGTTGATGTTTCTCGTGACCGTCTTCGTGAACGTTTTTGTGTTCGCAGTGCTGACACATTCGCTGGTGCAGAAATCAGTGAAGAGCACGTTCGGGTTCTGAAAGACTGCCGAAAGCGGAGTCTACTGATGAGCGACGCCGAATGAGTTGGCCTGTCGCAGCAGATCGCTTCCTGTCTGCGACGGAGTGTTTGCTGCTTCGAAGAGCTTATTCTTGCATAAGAGTTCAATCGGCAGGCGGACGATAAAGGTACTTCCTTTGCCAAACTCACTTTCCAGCAAGACCTCTCCCCCGAGTAGCTTCGAGAGTTCTTTGACAATTGAAAGCCCCAGTCCGGTTCCTTCATATTCTCGCGTCAGTGTGTTCGTTCCACGCTGATTCTGCCCCTGGCGGAACTTTTCAAAGATGACTGCCTGATCTTCGAGCGGAATACCGATTCCGCTATCGGCGACAACCACTTCGAACAAGTTGTTGCCGCAGTTATGGGCTTCAACGCGAATGCGCCCCCCCTCAGGAGTGAACTTAATGGCGTTCGAGAGGAGGTTGTAAATGATCTGCTGGAGTTTGCCGATGTCTTGGACGATGACCGGTAACGTCGGGTCGACACTCGACTGCATGTCGATGTTTTTCTTCTCTGCGAGAGGCCGCATCGACAACGTGATCCGCTCGATCAGATCATCGATGGTGAAGTCGATGACGTTGAGTTCCATGCGACCCGCTTCGATCTTGGCCAAGTCGAGAATATCGTTGATCAGGGTCAGCAGATTCTGTCCGGAAGTCCGGATGTTGAGCATGTATTTCTTTTGTTTGTCGGTGAGGTTCTCTGCGCTCGAAAGAACATCGCTGAAGCCAAGAATACTGTTTAATGGGGTCCGGAGTTCATGGCTCATTGTTGCCAGAAACTCATTCTTGATCTTATTCATTTCGTGCAGGCTCAAGTTCGCGCGAGCCAACTCATCGACCTTTCCGTCAAGATCCGTGTTCAGATGGCGGAGTTCCTCCTGAGTGGTCACGAGGTGACGCAACATGCGGTTGAACGCGTGGCTGAGTTCCTGGAACTCGTCGCCGGTGCGGATGTCTGCCCGCTGGTCCAGTTCACCACGTGCAATGGCGTCGCTGACGTCTTTCAGATGGATGACCGGTTTGACGATGACATACCGCACGATCGCGTAAGCGACGAGCATCGCCAGACAGGTCGTGATCATCGCCATCACAATCAGGACAGCGTTGTTCTTGGCGATTGAACTATGCATTTCGTCGAGATTGAACGTCGTTTGAGCAATCGCCATGACGTCTCCCGCGTTCTCAACCAACGGCGGAATGTTCTGGCTCTTGTGGCAGGTCATACATTCCTGTTTGGCGACCACTTTTTCGAAGAAGTGATACAGGCGACCTTTTGTGTCTTCATGAACGGCATACGTTTCGTTCTGAAAGAGCAGCCGATTGATCGCATCGTTTTCAAAGAGGACACCCCCGCCGCGACGAGTCGGATCGTCGGTGTCAACGAGAATGAATTTCCACGAATACTCTTTCAGGTCTGCTGGCTTGAGCCAGCTGGCGAGCCCTTTGACGAACGGAACGATCTCCGGGTCTGCCATCTTCTCCCAGTGCATCGTTTGCAGGTTCTGGGCGGTCAGGAGTTGTCCACGATGGCGGTTCTGGGTGTTGAAAATTCGTTGATTCAAGGCAGCGTAAAAATAAAAGCTCCCTGTAATCAAAAACAGCAGTGTCACCCCGAACAGCAGGCGACACTTCCGTTCGAGGCTAGTTTCTCCCAGGAGCTTTTTGAAAGTGCGATACGACATTGCATCAAAACCAAAGGCATCAAAACTGGGAATAGAGAAGGCTTGTCAACTGCTCAGGCCCTAGTATGGCGGGGTTTCTCATTTCGAACAACGGGAAGTCAGATTCATGAAGAGACTTGCCTTCCGTTTCAGGATCGACTGATGATTTCCTTGAGTTCCTGCATCCCAATCAGCTTGCCGAACACTACAAATGTAAGCAGACCACCGAACCCGGGGATTCCGAGATAAATCAGTTTTTGCGAGGTGGTTGCCGGTTCGTTCAGTCCTTGTAAAAGCAGCAGACAGACAATTGACATCACAACGCTGGCGAGCAGGCTCTTCCACAAAGTCTGCACAATCTCGTTCCAGAGGAGACCCGAAACCCGAAGGTTGAGTTGGTAAATCGACAGGATGACCTGAATCGAAAATGCGATCACGTTCGCGAGTGCGATTCCCACTCCCCCAAGAAACGTCATCAGGACCAGATTCAAGACGATATTCAGGCTGAGCGCTAGGGTTCCTAATCTCAACGGGGTGATTCGATCGTTCATGGCGTAGAATGCCCGGTTCAAAATCGCAATTCCGATATAGCACCAGACTCCACACCCATACGTGGCGATGATTCGGGATGTCAGAACTGCGTCGCGCATACTGAACTCCCCACGTTGAAAGAGTGCGAGTGTAATGGGCCAGGCAAGAACGCACAGTCCAGCACTGGCAGGGAGCGCGATAGCCAGCATCAGTCGCACGCCTCGAGTGAGGTCTTTGCGCAGCAAGTCGCTTTCTCCACGGCTCGCGTGCTGGGTGAGCAACGGATAAAGCACTGTTCCGAGTGCGATTCCAAAGACTCCCACCGGGAATTGGTACATCCGCTGGCCGATATAAAGTGCTGAAGCAGTTCCGGATTCCAGTAGCGGTGCGATTCCCCAAAGTTCACACCACGCTTTGCTCCCATCATCAGGCTGCGAAAATCCCCAGGCAAGCAGGCTGTCGATCAGTGCCGTTGATTGGAGAATTGACATGCCCACAATGGTTGGGATCATCATTCGAAATACGGCCGCTACATACTTCTTCCCCGGCTTCCAGTCTTGAATGAGTCCGAGTCCCTGCCGATGCAGGGCGTAGATAGGAACAATCAGTTGCAGGCATCCTGCGAACGTCACGGATGTTGCTGCCAGTGCAGCTTGTTCGAAAGGAACCGAAACATTGGCCCAGATAATGACCATCGCGATGAGCCAAACAAGATTCAGAACAATCGGCACGAAGGCAGGCCAGAGGAATTGTCGATGGGCATGCAATGCTGCGCAGAAGAGTGCTGTCAGGCAGATCAACAGGCTATAGGGCAACATGATCGCAAGGAGTTGCAGCAGAACCTGTGTCGCAGACGAAACCTTGATGTAAAGCAGTGTTAAAACAATCGCCGATTCACCCAATAAAACTGCGCTGAACAGTAAGCATGCAGAGGCGAGAGCGACCGCTGTCATCATCTGCCGGGCGGCGAGGAGACCATTCTCTTCCCGGCACTTCACGTACAAAGGGAGAAATGCAGTACTGAGTGCACCTTCTCCAAGGAGTTGTCGTGTCAGATTCGGGATTCGGAAGGCAACCAGAAAGGCGTCGAGCGTTGTTCCGGCTCCAAACAACGAAGCCATTCCCATGTCGCGGAGCATTCCGAGAATTCTCGAAATCACAGTCCCCATACTCACCAGGCGAACATTCGCCATGAGTCGGGATGAATCTGTCCGCTGTGCCTTTTGCTCTGTGGGACTTGTCGCGTGTTCAGCCAATTGCAGCCTCGCACTGCATCTTCGGACAGTGATTCGATCGCATGGCTGGAATTTTCCTGACTCACAATTTGATGTACAAAAAACGTCGGCATTGTCGTTTTACCGGGCGGTAGAAAGAGACACTCGCTCCGGGAAAATTAGTGCCTGTCTTCGCCGGTGAGTTCCAATTCGATTGCGTCTGCCTGGTGGGCCAGATCGAGGACGGTTAGTCGAATTTCTTCGACGTCGACTGTCGCTAATGGATAGCTGCAAAGGGCGATGAAATAATCCTGTTCGTTCTCGTTGCGAATGGCAATCGCTCCATGCGACATTTTCGAATTGAGTTTGAGTGCAGAGTAACAGAACTCCTTGTCGGCAGGGCAGCATAGGCTGTAGATCTGCAGGAGACGCTCTTGAATTTCGTGCTTGCTGACTTCGACGTGAACTGTCTGGCTCCGCCCGTCGGACATGGTGACGAGCACTTCAAAGTGTTCCCCGTGGCGTTTCCATTGAACCTGTGGTTCGTGGTCGAACGCTTCAAATACCAACGTTTCCAGGTCGCGAACCTGTCCTTGTACTGCCTGCAGCAACGAGGCTGCTTCGATTCCGTTTTGCGGGCGGTTCGCTGGACTTTTCTCCATCATCATTGCCAGGCATTCAGCGAGTTCCAGCGGGATATCCGGGCGAATATGTCGGATGTTGGGGGGAGGCTCGTGTTGGATCGCTTGTGAAAGACTATGAAAGTCCTTGCCAATGAACGGGACATGCCCCGTCAGCATCACGAAAAGCGAGACTCCGAGAGCATAGACGTCACTCGCTGGGGTCGCTTCAAGACCCTGAAGAACTTCCGGCGCCATGAAATGAGGCGTGCCGGCGAGTGTTCCAGACGCCATCAGAGCGCTTTGGCTGTGAAGACGTTTTGCCAGTCCAAAGTCGGCAATTTTCGGAGTTCCCTGATGTGATAGCAGAACGTTATCAGGCTTCAGGTCTCGGTGAACGATACCGACTCGATGGGCCGCCGCGAGTCCGTCTGCGATGCCAAGTGCGATTGTCGTTGCCCGGATCGGAAGTAACTGCTGGTCGCCGATGACCTTTTGAAGCGATCGACCGGGAACGAATTCCATCTCCAGATAATGCAGCCCTTCAAATCCTCCGATCGCATGAACCGTGACAATGTTTTCAGCGTTGAGTGCGGCGGCAGCCTGACCTTCAGAATAAAAACGGGCGAGGTATTCCTGATCTTTCGCGACAAGAGAAGGGGAAAGAATCTTGAGTGCGCAGGTTCGGTTCAGCTGAAGGTGTCGAGCGAGAAATACCCATCCCATCCCTCCGCGGCCGAGGAGAGATTGGATGTGATAATGAGCGACTACCTCACCGACGAGATAGTACAGGTCATCCTCTTTTCCTTTGCGGATGAGAGGGGGTTCACTCTTCGAGGGGCGCGAGATCGTGATCGTGTTGAGCATCGCATCGTGCAAACCACTGATCGGCATCCCGCAGCGTGGACATTCCCCGGAGCCCGTTCTGCCGAGAAAGGCTTCGTTGCACGCAGCGCAGTAGATTGTCAGTGGGTCGGCGGAGGAATTGGACACAATATTCTCGGTTGAGTTTCAAAACCCAGATTGTCAGTTTCCGCTGACGGCGCGCAGTGGTCAGTTGGAGGAACATCCCCTCACGTTATTGTCGATGCCTTGTCGCAGGAATCACTTCCGTGAGGAGCAGGGGAGACTAATTCTCGCTGCGGATCCAGTTGGCGGTGACGCCCTTTAATGTTTGCGCCACAACGCAATATCGCTCTGCCAGTTCAATCAGCTTCTGTAATTTCTGATCTGGTGCGGTGGAATTAATTTCGAAGGTCAGCTCGATATTTTGAAAGCCAACTGGCGTTTCCCGGCTGACTCCGAGTGTTCCTCTGAAGTCGAGAGTCCCAGCCGCGTTGATTCTCGCGTTGGTAATGGGAATCTCCATGCTTGTCGCCACTGCTGCAAACGTGACTCCCGCACAACCGATCAGCGACTCCAGCATCATTTCAGCAGCACATGCAGTCAGGCCATCCCCGCCCGTCATCGGATGCATGCCTGTCCGTGAGAGAGGTGGCCCGTTGCGATCAATTCGACAGGTCAACGTGTCGACCTCAATTGTTCCGGTCACTTTCAGGACGCCGAGAGCCTGCTCTGGGTTCTGGCGGTACTGCTCTTTGAATGGGGCCTGAATAGCCCGAAGGTCTTCGGCCTGCATAGGAGAACGTTCTTGGTTGATGGCATTTGCGAAAACACAAGTTCACTCAGTATGAACAAGAGGCTCCGCGGGAAAATTTGTTTTTGAAGACAGCATGATATCCTGAAGAAGGCTGGCAGGACCAGAATTGGCTGCCAATTTTGTCCCCGACTTCTGAATTCTGCGTTGGTCGTGTTCCGGTTTTCTGACACGCATTGACAACGCGTGTTCGGGGCGATGTGATTCAAAAAATCTGACTTGCTGGAAGAAATTGGTCAGAAGACCCGCTGAATTAAGAGAAGACTTTGTTGATGTCAAAAATTCGAAAGTTGATCGATCAGGACGAAATTGCACAGGCCGTTTTGGAACTGGGGGCCAGAATTTCTGCTGATTATCAAGGCAAAGATGTCACGCTGCTCGGAGTCCTGACCGGGAGCATCGTCCTTGTCACGGATTTGATGCGGCAGATTCAGATCCCTCATGAACTCGGACTGGTTCAGGCGAGTAGCTATCGTGGGACAGCGACGACCGCTGGGGAACTTCACATCAATCTCGACTTTCTTCCAGACATTCGTGGCCGAGACATCCTGTTGATCGATGATATTTTCGATACCGGAAAGACGCTGACAGGGATCGCAGAAAAGCTCAAAGAGCTGAGTCCGAACTCGATTCGAACTGCGGTGTTGCTATGGAAAACCGTGCGGAGAGAAGTTGACGCTGTGCCGGATTACTTTTGCTTTCAGATTCCGGATGAATTTGTTGTCGGCTACGGTTTGGATTTCAACAACCGCTATCGCCATTTGCCGTATATCGGGGTCGTGGAAGAATAAAAAGGCAGCAGCAGGATTAATTCCCACCGCTGCCTAGTTCTTAGATATTCATTGCGGACGTGTTACTTCAGATTCTTTGCGAGCAATTCCGCGATCTGAATCGCGTTGGTAGCAGCTCCTTTGCGGAGGTTGTCGCTGACGCACCAGAACGACAAGCCGTTCGGATGTGACAGGTCTTTTCGGATTCGTCCGATGAAGACAGCGTCAGATCCATCGCATGTGCTCGGGAGTGGGTACTGCCCGTTCTTCAGATCGTCGACTACCTTGATGCCAGGAAACGCAGAGAAGAGTTTTTTCGCTTCTTCGACGGAAACTGGTCGTTCGGTTTCGACGGTAATCGTTTCGCTGTGGCAGTTTGAAACCGGAACACGAACGCACGTCGGGTTCACTTGAATGCTGTCGTCTCCGAGAATCTTGCGAGTCTCGTAAACCATTTTCAGCTCTTCACTCGTGTACCCATCTTCTTTCTCACCACCGATTTGCGGAATACAGTTAAACGCAATCGGGTGCTTGAATGTGGTGTAGGTGTAATCCTGACCCGCGAGGAAGGCTCGCGTTCCATCCACGAGATCTGCGGTTCCTTGCACCCCTGCACCGCTAGTTGCCTGGTAAGTACTGACGATGACACGCTTTACCTTCGCTGCGTCGTGCAATGGTTTCAGTGCCACCACCATTTGCGTGGTCGAGCAGTTTGGGCTGGCGATGATCCCTTTTGCATTCAGGGCAGCTTCTGGATTCACCTCCGGGATGACGAGAGCGACACCCTCTTTCATTCGCCAGTAACCCGACTCATCAATCACTTTACAGCCAGCTTCGACTGCTGCTGGAAGGTATTCGGCTGCGACATCATCAGGTGTCGACGCAATGACCAAGTCCGACCCGGCGAAACAGGTTTTCGTCAGCTCTTCGACGATGTGAGTTTGACCGTTGAATGTGAGTTCGGTCCCCGCAGATCGTTTGGATGCAAGGAAACGGAACTTTTTCGCTGGGAATTTTCGTTCTTCCAACAGCTGGCGCATAATCCGTCCAACGGCCCCGGTGGCTCCAATGACGGCAACATTCTGAAACACGATCGACTCCAACGTCAGAAAAGGACAGGGTTTCTGCTCAGGCAGATCTCATCGCAGTCAGCTGCGGCGAGGAACGAATATTGTATCTGTTTAATCCGAAGAGTTGCAAACAGTCTTGAGTCTGCACTGTTTCGGAGATTTTCTGATTCAGTTTTAGTGGAATCATTGAGTTGTGAGTTGTGGAATGCCCCATCGCTTGACCGCCTAGAAAAGTTTGGCTTCACATCTCCTCAGTCGAAAATTGTTGGAACTGTTCAGTCAGACCATCTCTCTGACTCACCTTGCAGTGATCTGCTCGGAACATCTAGAATGAATTGAGTTTAAGCCATCCTGGAAGCGTTGTTCCGGGGACACGGAAAACGTGGCTCAGGTTCACGGAAGACATGTCTAACCCGCCAAAAAAACGGATTACCTTGCTGGGAGCAACCGGTTCAATTGGAACCAGTTGTCAGGATGTCCTACGGACCCACTCAGAGGGACTCGAATTTTTTGCGTTAACTGCACATTCCCGATGGCAGGAATTGGCGCAGGCCTGTGTCGAGTTCTCTCCACGCTACGCAATTTTGACAGGGATCAGCTCGACTTCGATTCCAGCAAACGCATTTCCTTCGAATGTTCAGCTACTTTTCGGCGAGGATGAAGTTGCTCGGGTCGCAACGGCACCGGAAGTCGACATTGTCGTATCCGCAGTGGTCGGTGCTGCCGGACTTCGAGGGACCTGGGAAGCAATTGAGGCTGGCAAGGCGATTGGTCTTGCGAATAAAGAGACAATGGTTGTCGCGGGGCCGCTCGTCACACAAATGGCGGCGAATTCCGGCTCGGTGATTATTCCTGTCGATAGCGAACACTCGGCAATTTTTCAGGCGTTGCAGTGTGGCACCTCCCAGGAAGTCAGTCGTCTGATCCTGACGGCCAGTGGCGGACCGTTTCGTACTTGGCCAAGTGACAGACTTCAAAATGTTACGGTCGCAGATGCATTGGATCACCCGACTTGGGACATGGGCCCCAAGATCACCATTGACTCTGCAACCATGATGAATAAAGCATTGGAAGTGATTGAGGCACGTTGGCTGTTCGGGGTGGATGCCGGACAGATCGACGTCGTTGTCCATCCCCAGTCGATCGTGCACTCGATGGTCGAGTTCATCGATGGATCGGTCGTGGCGCAATTGTCACCTCCGGATATGCGTCTCCCGATTCAATATGCATTGACCTGGCCAGAGCGAAAACGGGGAGTCTCCCCGAAGATTGACCTGACTCAGTTTATGAATCTGGAATTTGGACCACCAGACCGGGAGCGTTTTCCGGCTTTGGATTTGGGGTTTGAGGTCGCTCGTCTAGGCGGAACATCCGGGGCGGTGCTGAATGCGGCAAATGAAGTCGCAGTCGCGCGGTTCTTGGAGGGCGGATTAAACTTTTTGGATATCTCGCGACTGAGTCGTGAGATTTTACATGCTCACGAATTCGACGCGAATCCGACATTGCAAGATGTCATTCGCATTGATGATTGGGCTCGTGAGGAGGCTCACCGTTGGAAATCATGGACTTCACACTCTCCCTCATTAACACCACCTCACTACTCAACATCCTGATTGCTGCTATTGGCCTGGGGATGGTGGTTTTCTTCCACGAACTCGGGCACTTTCTCGTTGCCAAATGGTGTAACGTCTACGTCGAAAGATTCAGTATTGGCTTCGGCCCTGCGATCTGGGCACGTAAGTACGGCGAGACCGAATACGTACTCGGCTGCCTTCCATTGGGAGGCTACGTCAAGATGTATGGCCAGGACGATATGGATCCGAGCCAGATGACTGACGAGCAGGTCGCTGCGAATCCCCGTGCTTACAGTTCAAAAACTGTACTTCAGCGGATGGCGATCATTTCGGCTGGGGTGATCATGAACATCATCACCGGAACGATGTGCTTCATTCTCGTCTTCATGTGGGGGATCGACAAAGTCGATCGCGTCGCTGGTTCCGTACAGGTCGGCAAGCCAGCCTGGCGCCACGGCATGCGGGCAGGGGACACTCTCACTTCGATCAACGGCAGCCCGATCGAAGATTTCGACGATGTCACCCGTCATACCGCACTCTCTCCACGCGGCCCGATTCGTGTGACCGGGTTTCATGATGACGGCAAGACATTCGATCTGTCGCTTGAACCAGAAACATTCGAGATTCGCCGAATCATCGGGGTGGGCCCCGCCTATAGCCTGAATGTGATGGATAAATCCGAGGGAGTCGATTTCGGCCCAGCAATTCCGGGGTCGTCTGCTGACTCAGCGAAGTTTCATTACGGAGACCAGATTGTCGCTGTGGACGGCGTGAAAGTTGAAGACTCCCGCCAACTGTTTGCTGTCTTGAATGATCATGCAGCGAAGGCCGTTCAGGTGGAAGTTCTTCGCAAGGAAGTCGACGAGAAGGGGGCTCCAAAGCTCGACGACAAAGGTGACGTGATTCGTGAGACTGCTACCGTTGAACTCCCATCCCAGCCGTTTCTCGGTTCAGGCATCAAGATGGGCATCGGAAAGATTGTCGCGTTGCAAGAGGGCTCGGTTGCGGCTCAGGCTGGGCTGCAGGTTGGCGATCGCATCGCGAAAGTGAATGGACAGGATGTTGAACGTGATCTCGATCCGTTTCGACTGACCGAAATCTTCTCTGCCAACGCTGGGAAAGAAGTGATTGTCACCGTGACACGGGATGCGGTTCCCGGGGCCCCTGAAACGTTAGATCTGGTGCTGACTCCGGAAGATCGCGATCCGTGGTCGGAGCCGCCGACAATGACAAACAGCCCGCTTTCCATCCCTTCAATTGGGGTTGGGTACCATTTGGTTCCAACCGTGTTTGAAGTCCGGGAAGGAAGTCCCGCGGCCGCTGCTGGAATTAAGCAGCGAGATACGGTGACGAAGCTCGAGCTCACGAAAATGCCAGGAGTCTCAAAGGATGTTCTGAACCTGTTTGAGACCAGCTTTGAAATTGGAGAGCTGAATTGGGCACATGCATTCTGGACGATGCAGGAAAATGGACGGAGTGGGCCCGTCAAATTGACGATCAAACCTGCCTCCGCCGAGGCAGCCAAAACTGTTGAACTGACTCCTGCTCCGATTGAAGGATGGTTCGTTCCGACGACGCGCGGTTTATTGCTGAATGTTCAGCATGTGGAACGCAAAGCGAAAGATTTCCCCGAAGCGGTCAGCATGGGGGTGAGATACACAATCAACTCGGCTCAGGATATTTACCTGACGCTGCGTGGGTTGTTTACGCGGTCAATCTCACCTCAAGGGTTGAGCGGACCGATTGGAATCGCCAAGCTCGCATATCGATTCGCGGGTCTCGGACTGGCACATTTCCTGCTGTTCATTGGGTTGATCAGCATTAATCTGGCGGTGATCAACTTCCTGCCGATTCCCGTGCTGGACGGCGGGCATATGGTCTTCCTGTTGTGGGAAGGAATCTTCCGCCGCAAGCCGAGCGAAGCTGTTGTGATCCGAGCGACCTACTTCGGTCTCGCGTTTCTGCTGTCGTTGTTCGCGTTCGTGATCTTCCAAGATTTGTTTATTAGCAAGATTTAATAAGTGGTGTTGTTAATCTGCAGTTGAGGTTTGGCTCTTCAGGCCGGCTTGATCGAGTTTAATAAAATGAAAAGGCCCTCAGAAATGGGGGCCTTTTTTGTTTTTATAGTTCAATGGTAGATATCAGGATTGAATACTGTCTTTGTCGATCCGTTAGTGATTGCATTGTTATACAATGTGAAGTTGAGAGCGAAGAGGTGGCTGGATCTTTATGTGTAGGATTGGGTTGGGTTTGCGAAAAAAGCTTATCTGTTGTGCATTTTATTGCAGTTGGTCCAGTGTGGGGTGGTGAAAAATAGTTTCTGAAAAGTTGAGATTTTGTTTGAAACAAAGCTATTCAACTATTTTTGTGCGTTCTAAACGTAGAAGCGTCGTGACGAGAACTAATATGTGAGTGGGTGTTAAATTTCAGCGTCGATTGATTAATCTTCAGTCTTGGTCTCACTCATCGCATTAAGATCAGGCGGCTTGCTATTCAGTTTGCTCATTTTCTATGAGCACGGCGATTCTTCTTTACGTCAGGTCTCGTTCTCCTGACTGTACTTCACACGTCGGTAATCACATCCCTGAGGAGACTGCATTGTCACATCTGTCTGAAAATCCGTTCCAGCCTAAGTTCGGTAAGCGTCGCGGCTTTACTTTGATCGAATTGCTGGTCGTCATTGCCATTATTGCGGTGTTGATTGCGTTGTTGTTGCCGGCGGTTCAACAAGCCCGTGAAGCAGCACGCCGAAGCCAGTGCAAAAATAATCTGAAGCAGATCGGATTGGCTTTGCACAACTATCACGACATTCACAACATTTTCCCAATCGGGATCGTGAGACATAATCATTATGGAGATGGCTGGAACGCCATTGCCTAGTCGACTTTGGTACTTCCCCAAATGGATCAGACGGCGATCTATGAGAAGGTCAAATCTGAATCCCAGAATTTCGGGACAGAGGCCGCCTATGGCAGCACTGCAGTCGGTCGTACGCCGATCAACGTCTACATGTGTCCGACTGATCCGATGCAGGCGCTCAGCACCTACTACGAAGACGGCAATATGGCCAAGTCGAACTATGTCGGTTGTGCTGGCAACGAGTTTGTGGCCGACGGGAACTACAACCCGAATAGCTTTAAAGGAATGTTTGCAGTCAACGGTGCGTTTGGATTCAGGGATATCACCGACGGGTCTTCCAATACGATCATGGTAGGGGAGCGTGACGGCGGGGCAGCAGTCGGATCCGCTCGGTCAGCCCGAACGGCCTCGTGGTGGATTGGCTCAGACCACGTTGGCTGGAATGATCGCTGCTTCTCGTTTGCGGTATCAAGTTGGCCAATCAATTCGACAGGCGGCCTGTCCGGTGCATCTCAGAATCGAATCTTTGGAAGTTATCACACCGGTGGAGCCCAATTCATGATGGGCGACGGTCGCGTCGTCTTTCTGAACGAAAACATGAATGGAGGTACCTACGAAGCACTTGGTACCCGAGCCAAAGGCGAAATCGTTGGCGAGTTCTAATGTTCAGCTTACCGGTAGCTGCTCTCAATCAGCTATTGGCTCAGAATGTAGATTGCGTGTGTGGTTGTAGTTGAATACTCGCAAGTGAATTCAATTTGCTTGCGAGTATTTTTCTTCCTCAATTGAATGAGGAGTTTTCTGCATGGATGTGAAGGACTGCGGGCGGAAATCAATCGGACATTAATTAACGGTAGTAGATCAGGTGACATCGTCATGAAATTTCAATTATTGTCGCTCGCTTTAGTTGCTTCGTGTCTTTGGGGTTGTGGTAGCTCAACGACTCCTTCGTTGGCTCAAGTCAAAGGGAAAGTGGTTATTGACGGAAAGCCTGCTTCTGGAGTTTATGTTCAGTTCTCACCAGAAAACGGGCGGCTTTCTTCGGGGACAACCAACGCCGAAGGTGTTTATAGTCTCACGTACACTCCTGAGGCACAAGGTGCACTTCCAGGCAAGCACACTGTCAATTTCAACGTCCCTCCCACGGCAAATCAAAAAGCCGATTCTAAGATTCCAAAGTTGAAGGAGAACGCGAATGAGATGGAAATTAAGAACTTCAACGAAAGGTATAACCAACCTGTTCGCATCGCATACTCACAGCAGGTAGAAGTCAAGAAGGGGAACCAGGAAATCGACTTCGACCTGTCCGGTAAACTGGGCGAATCGAAGTAGGCGTGATCGAATTTGCGATAACGTTCCAGCTGCTTGCCACGTGATATCAAACTCGATAACTTCGCGGAAGAACTTTTTCTTCCGCGAAGTTTGAAGGACTCACGCATGGCTTTTACTCGCAATTTTCTGATTGCGGTCGTTTTGTTGCTCGCTACTCCGCTCGTTTCTCGAGCCGAATTTCAAGTTGGAGCAGCTGTGGTTGATGCCACTCCCAGCGACTTCCCCGTGACGATCAACGGCGGTTTTCTTGCACACTATGCAACTGAAGTGAAGACTGCGATCAATGTGCGGGCGTTTGTCTTGTCGCAGGGAGAAACTCAGGTGGCGCTTGTCGTTGTCGACAGCTGTATGATGCCACAGGATGTTCTCGACGAAGCGAAGAAATTTGTCGTCGATCGCACAGGCATTCCACACAATCATATCTGTATTTCTGCCACGCATACTCATACCGCTCCAGCCAGTGGGCAGGCGCTCGGGACCGATCCTCATCCCGGATATGCAGCGTTCCTGAAAACACAGATCGTTGAAGCGATTGCTTTAGCTCAGAGTCGCCTGGAACCCGCAAAAGTGGGTTGGGGTGAAATCGATGCTTCGGCTTACACAGCGTTGCGACGTTGGATTCGCCGACCCGACCGGATCGATCTGGACATTTTCGGGAATCCGACGGTTCGTGCGAATATGCATGCCGCTGCTGACTGGGACAATGTTGTTGGGGAATCCGGTCCAAAAGATCCCGCCTTGTCCCTCATCTCGTTTCAAACTCTCGATGGTCGTCCAATTGGAGTGTACGCGAATTTTTCGATGCACTACTTCGGCGATTCACCAATCAGCGCCGATTATTTTGGGTTGTTTGCCGAAGGACTGAAGAAGCGAATTGCTCCTGAGACTGATTTTGTCGGAGCAATGTCACATGGATGCAGCGGAGACATCTGGCGCCGAGACTACACGAATCCAGACGCACCTGAGTTTAAGCTGAATATCGAGCAATACACAGAAGCGATGCTGGAACTCGCCATGAAGGCTTACTCCAAGATCGAATACAAAGAAGATCCAAAGCTTGGGATGCAGGAATCTCGGATCACGATGAAATATCGTGTTCCAGACGTTCAGCGATTAGAGTGGGCAAAGCGGGTTATTGCTGATCTGAACGGCGAGAAAATGACAACGCTGGAGCATGTCTATGCTCGCGAACAGATTCTCCTGAACGAGCGGCAGGAACTCGAGGTGATTCTGCAGGCGATTGCAATTGGTGATCTGGCGATCGCGACGACCCCCACTGAAACTTACGCTCTCACTGGTTTGAAGATTAAGTTGCAGAGTCCGTTCCAGCATACGATGGTGCTTGATCTGGCGAATGGATCAGCGGGATATATTCCACCTGAAGAACAGCATCTGCTCGGTGGATACAACACCTGGGCAGCATTGAGTGCCGGACTTGAAGTCGGAGCAGAGCGTCGTATTGCAGAAGCGGACTTGTTGATGCTGGAGAAATTGGCAGGAACAAGCCGTCGCGACTATCGACAGTCTGCGGGCAACTCTGTTGAGCAGATCCTTAAACTGAAGCCAGCAGGATACTGGCGACTTGACGAATTCTCTGGTCCGCGTGCGAAGGATGCTTCCGGCAACCGCCGCGATGGAATCTTCGAAAAGCAAGTTGCTTACTTCCTGGAAGGGCCTCAGAACGCAGAGTTCTCTGCTGATCAGGACAAGAATCGGGCAGTCCAGTTTGTTGATGACAGGCTTCGAGTCGCAGATGATGGGCTCGGTCAACAGTACACCATTTCCGCATGGATCTGGAATGGTATGCCGAATGAAGGGCGGGATGTGACAGGTTGGTTCTTCTCCCGTGGACGCGATGAAGGTTTGGACTCGACCGGCGACCATCTGGGAATTGGAGGAAGCAGCGGGAACACTGGACGCCTGATCTTTGCTCACGGAAGCAGCGGGGAGACTCTTAGCGGCAAGACTGAGCTGACCCGTTGGACATGGCATCACGTTGTTTTGGTTCGGAATGGCGAGCAGGTCAAAGTCTATCTGGATGGTTCCTCCACTCCGGAGATTGACGCCAAAGTCGCTGCTCCGAATCTTCCGACGTACCCAGAACTCTTCTTTGGTGGTCGCTGCGATAATGTCGCCAACTTTGAAGGTCGAATGGATGAGATCGCTTTGTTCGATCGAGCCTTGACCGGTGAAGAAGTGGCGAAGTTGTTCCCGAAGAAGTAGTGACAATATCGTTACAGTGAATCGCAAGGCTGCCCC
Source organism: Planctomicrobium mucosum (assembly GCF_051466335.1). Classification (NCBI taxonomy): domain Bacteria; kingdom Pseudomonadati; phylum Planctomycetota; class Planctomycetia; order Planctomycetales; family Planctomycetaceae; genus Planctomicrobium; species Planctomicrobium mucosum. The sequence continues at coordinate 960,052 of NZ_CP195793.1, forward strand.
GCTTTTCTAAAGTCGGGCAGCCTTGTGCATTGTTACGGCGAGAGTCAGAATTGAGGGAACTGTCGAGACGAACTGACAATTGACGAGAAGTGAGTGATCAGCCGTGGCGGCACCAAGCGTAATTCTGAGTCGCGAAGAGTATGTTGAACAGGCGTATTTTTTTCGTGTGCTCCGTGAGCGAATTGAGAACGGGACGCCGATTCAGGAGATCTTGGTCGGTGTCCGCGAAGAAATTCTCGCGACGACCAAGTTGCCGATGGCGATCGATTTTCTGTTGGGCGAGTTGCAGTTCAAAGGTCGATTCGGCGAAGGAATGAATCGACTGCTGCATTATTTCACGCCATTTCAAGCGTTCGTTTTTCAGAAAGCCGAAGACGATCGTTCGAAGCTCGATTTTCAGATCGCTGTCCGAATTTTGGAGCGGGAGGCGGAGTTTCGCTCGGGGTCCAAGGTTTCTCCTGCTGCCCTTTTCATTTATCAGTTCGAGTGCATTACTCGAAATCGGCTCGGGTACGAGCAGGGGATGGTCGCCATCGCCGGCGATCCGCTCTTTGCAGGCAATTGGAAAACCTGGATCAACAAAGTGCAGTTCGATTTGGGGACTGTCGACTTTGCGTCTCTTGTCTATCAGCAATCGCAGCTATTTCTCGACGAAATCCGTCAACGTCGCCGTGAACCTGACTACGCATCGGATCACCTGCCTTTGTTCGACAGTCAGGCGGGACGAATCGCAAGAGCGAATCAGAACAAAGATCCTCTCTACTTCTTCGCAGCACTGCAACGGCAGCTTGGTTATCCAGTCGTTCCGAGACCAAAAGCGGAATCGAATGTGAATCCATTTAGTCCGCAAGCGGAATCCCGGTTTCAACGACTCGAAGCGAGAATCGCATTGCTCGAACAAGAGCAGCGCAACGGGCTGGACTTGTCACAGTTCTACAAGAGCCCCGATTCGGATGAAGGGGATAGTTCGGCCGGCTGAAGGCGACAACTGAAAGAGCCGCAGACGATTGTCCGCGGCTCTTGATTCTTAATGCGTTACTGCGAATTCGAAAAATTATTCGTTCGCTTCGATGGCGTCAGCTTTTCGCTCAGCTGCATCACCGACGGAATCCTTCAGATTGCTTCCTGCTTTCTCGATAGCATCAGCTTTTGCTTCGCCGGCGGCTTCGATGGCGTCAGCTTTATTTTCGGCTTCCTTGGTGACTGCTTCCCCAAGGATGTTCTTTCCAGCAGCGTTTCGGACTGTGTCGGCTGCATGGTCAGCCGTATTTCGAGTTGCTTCGGCAGCTTGATCGGTCTTGTTCTTGATCTCAGCTTCTACTTTAGCTGCATTGTCCCGGACCTTATCTGCTTCACGCTGGGCAGGCGTTTCGTTGCATCCTGACAGAACGCCGACGGAGAGCCCCAGAACAGCAAATGCGGTTGCCCAAGTGAACGTTTTCATGACAATTTTCCTTCGGTGAGTTACAGTCGACCCGCTCGTAGTCCAGTGACTTACGGCACGACGTTTTCATCTAACGGCTATCACAACGTCGTTAGAAAAGAAGGTAGCGAATGGCATACCGTAGCTGGTTTTGGCTGATTTTCGACGCGTGAAATGAAGTGGTGAAGCTGTGTGTGAGTGCTGTAAGGTTTGTTGGAGTAGATGTTTATGACGGGTTCGTGTTGGTGTGTGGTTCCCCTGGTTGCTAATGATTAGTTCTCAATCACATTGGGCGATGATCATCCAGAGGTGAACAAAAAACTCGAGGAGAACACGCGGTTGATGTTCTCTTCGAGTCAGGAAGTGTGACTGACGTGAGGATGCAGACGCCGCGACGGTAAGTTGCGATCACCCGCGACATGCCTCGCGTATTGATAGGTTACGATCTGCTGGAAAAAGCGTCTGTGAGCATTTGGAGCGATTGCGGAATCGCTTCGAGAGGAGGAGCTTTTCCTTCGAACTCAAGCGAGACGTACCCGTTGTAGTTGACATGCTGCAGGATGCTTGCGACCCGGTTGTAGTCGATGTCGAGCGTGTACCAGAGTCCATCTCCATAGTACGTTTTCGCCTGAACAAGTACCGCGTGCGGCGCGAGGACTTCCAACTGAGGGTACATGTCTTCGAGGAAATTTCCTGTGTCCATTGTGACTCTCAGCCAGGGAGAGTCGATCGCGTTGACAACTCTCATTACACCGGACGCGGTGCGTCCAAGGCCCCAGTGATTTTCAAGTCCGAGCGTTACCCCGCAGCGCTCCGCGACTTTTAGGCACTCGCCGAGGCTATCAATCACCCAACTGAAACCTTCCTCTTCCGTGCAGCCTTCACGAATCGGTTCAATTCCCCGATTCGCCATCAACGTGTCGAAATCTTTGCTGGTGCCCCATCGTCCTGTATTCACTCGTAACGTCGGAATCCCCAGAGCATAGGCGAGTTCGATACAGTGGTTTGTATGGTCGATGTTCTTTTGACGCTCTTCAGGGTCAGGGCTGACGAATCCTTGGTGAGTCGAGAATCCGCACAGATCGAGTCCGTTAATGAATGCACGTTTCTTGAGTCGCTGGAGAGTGGCATTGTCTTCCTGTTCCATCTGTCGATGAAGAATTTCGACGCCGTCGAAACCCATTTCTCCCGCCAGATCGATGCACTTTTCGACATCGCGAAGTTCATCGTTCTTGAATTGCCAGAACGAATAGGTCGAGATGGCGAATCTCTGTCGGCGCTTGATGGGGGATTTCTCGGCAGCAGCTTGAGGCTCGCTTTCGGCTGCCATTCCCATGTTGCTGCCGATGATTGCAACGGCAGCGCTCGCGATCGCTTCTCGGCGTGTCAGAAATGTCATCTCGGAGCCTCTCTTCGAAGGGGAGTGCGGAAATGTCAGTTCATCATGCACGAAACGGGTTGAAGTTCAAGGGGGATCGTGATTGTCCCGGGGAGGATCTGCAAGCGGATTTCATATTCGGTACGCAGCGTGGGCTGCAGCCCAGTCACCACACGCAGTTTTGGGACTATTCGACGCCAAGGAGGAATTCCGCTCCCTGAAACTTGCGCAATCGATTACATTCTGAAACAGGCCAATCAGAGAAATGTGTGGAAAGCATCGCGACTCCAATGAAGTGGTGTTTTCTTCCCAGATTCTGGTTTTGAATGTCTTATCCTCATCCTACTTTTCTTCAGCATCCATCAGAGCATTATGCCAACCGTCGATTACGAAGCACGTTTGAACTGTTCCCCGGAAGCCCTGTTCAATTTTTTGATCAGGCCAGCGAATATTTTGAAGGTGAGTGATCCGCAGGTTGGAATTTCGTTTACTTCTGCTCCTGAAGTTGTCGAACTGGGATCGAAAGTCGATTTTCAAGTGATCACCTTTGGGCAGGTGGTGAAGACCTCGGTTGAGATTACGAAGTTTGAGCAAAACCGGATTGTCGTCGAAACTCAAACCAGTGGCCCCATGAAATCGTGGGAACACATCTACGAGTACATTCCAACACCAGAGGGAGTGATCCTGCGGGATGTTGTTGATTTTCAGCTTCCGGGAGGTTTGCTCGGTTTGATGTTGAGTGAATCGAAAGTGCGGGACTATCTGGAAGATGGCTTCTACTATCGTGAACAGAAACTGAAAGCACTGATCGAAAAAGGAGAGTTGGTGTAGCTTCCAAGTTGTCCAGTAGCGCTCAGAGCATATGAGGGTGGGGTGTTCGCACATGTTCAAGCCTCCGAAGATCTCGTTCTTACGGAGCTTGAACGCCGCGATGACCGGGGTGCGTGACGCGGTTTTGGAGCAGAGGAACCTGCGGATTCACATATGCGTTGCGGTATTCGTGGTGGCACTGGCTGGGATGTTGCAGATTTCCAGCACACAGTGGGCGCTGTTGGCTCTCTGTGTTGGGATGGTGATCGGGGCTGAATTCATCAACACTGCGATTGAGACGGTCGTGGACCTCGCCTCGCCTGAATATCATGAACTGGCAAGGAAGGCGAAGGATATGTCTGCTGCTGCCGTGTTGGTGCTGTCGATGACGGCGGCGTGCGTCGGGGTGATCGTTCTGTGGGAGCCCCTTCTGCTTCTCATTGCCGGGGCATTCTGAGTCATTTGTTTCTCGACGGCGCTTCAAGCGTCCTCATTTATCGGGGAACTCGCATCAGAATCGCTTTGAGGCGGGAGTAGATTACGACGGTGGTCAAGGAATGATTGCAGCATGATCTGGGCTGCGATCATGTCGACTCGTTTCTTTCGCTGTTCGCGAGTCATGTTCACGCCGAGCATCAGGTCTTCGGCGATAGCGGAGGTGTATCTCTCGTCCCAGAACTCAACGGGGCGGTTGACCCATTGCGAGAGCTTTTTGCCATAGTTGCGGGCTTCTCTTGCTTTGAGCCCAACCTCGCCATTGATGTGAATAGGAAGTCCGACAACGAGAGCCGCGACTTCATACTCATCAACGACGGTTTTAAAATAGCGTGAATCGACCTGCTCGTTGACCCGTTGATGAATATTGATCGGGCTGGCAATGGTCTGATCGGATGAGGAAATCGCGAGACCGACACGTTTCGTGCCGTAGTCGATTCCTAGAAGTCTCCCCTTGGTGGGGTATGTCAGTGCAATCCCTGGAGTGTTCATTCCTTCAGTGTAGCTGAAGGAGAACTTTTGTCAGTCGATGCAGGCGCAATTGAGGCGTGTCGCAGTGACTGCAACTCGCCTGATTGCGACAATCGTGAGTGAGGCACTGCTTTGAAAAGTGCAGCTGCCCGGTGATGCAGGGAGTCAGGATTATTTGTGATACCCGAGCGAAGCAATGACGTCGTAAAGTTCTTCGAAAGTGATGAACCTTCGGCGGTTCTGCAACTTATACTGATCGACTGCCTTTGCGAGTTCGTCCACTTCTGGCCGGGAAGTGTTCCGGGAATCGGAAAACTGGCGACGTTCTCGAGCGGGTTCCCCATTGGGTTCAGAGCCGCGAGGTTGTCGGCGATCAACAAATGTGTTGTCTTCGGTGGAGGTGTTTTGCATGGTTGACCTCAATGTGAAATTTACGATTCAGCAAAAGCCTACTTCACATTTCCGGGTGAGGTGAGGACAATTGCCATTGAATCGAGAAATCATCACAAGAATGGTGGAAAATTGATTCCAAAAGGTGATGTCGGTTGAATGATCGTGCGTTCCAGACGATGATCGTTAAAATTTTGTGTCGATTGACCTTATATCTCGCCAGCTCAACGAATTCAGACCTTCTATGTCGACGAAAACTACCATTCTGGGAAGCGGTGCGATGGCAACCGCAATTGCCATTTTGCTGTCGGAACATGCGGGTCAGGATGTTTCAATTTGGACTCGCAATGAAGAAGCCGCCAAGCGGATTCTGAAAAGCCGCCAGAACGAGAAGCTGCTTCCGGGAATTTCAATTCCTGAAAGAGTGCAGATTACGCATGACATTCAGGAAGCAGTCGATGGATCGGAGTTTTTGGTTGCAGCGATTCCGTCACAATTTTTGCGATCAACTTTGGAGACACTGGCTCCTCATTTGACCAAAAATCGCCCGGTGATCAGTGTTGTGAAAGGGATTGAGAACAGCACCTTCCTGCGTCCCAGCCAGATTATCGAAGAGATTCTTGGAAGTCGGACAGTGGTCTCGCTGACCGGGCCAAGTCATGCTGAAGAGATCGCTCGACGCCTTCCTGCAAGTGTTGTCGCAGCCAGTGGCGATGTTGCATTCGCCCAGAAAGTTCAGTCGTTGCTGTCGACCGACCGCTTCCGAATCTATACGAACCAGGATTTGATTGGTGCTGAACTTGCTGGTGCGCTGAAAAACATCATCGGAATCGCAGCGGGCATTTGCGATGGTTTAGGTTACGGTGACAACGCGAAGTCGGCCTTGATGACGAGAGGAATTGTCGAGATCAGCCGGTTCGGAATTGCAATGGGGGCAGAAGCAGAGACGTTCGCTGGATTAGCTGGCATTGGAGACTTGATCACAACCTGCATCAGTCGACATGGTCGCAATCGGATGGTGGGAGAGAGGCTCGGTCGAGGTGAAACGCTGCAGCAGATTCTGGGGTCGATGGAGTCTGTCGCTGAGGGGGTCAGTACCACGCGGGCTGTTCACGATCTTGCCGAACAAAAGGGGATCGATATGCCAATTACAACACAGGTTTATCGGGTGTTGTTTGAAGGGGTGTCGCCTCGCGAAGTGACGGACAACCTGATGAATCGACCGCATCGCGGAGAGTAGGGCGTCGAGTTATTCACGAGATCGCTTCAGGGAGCTATTGATTGGCTCCCTGTTCGCATTTTTGAAGGGCACATTTTCAGCCGGCCGCCGCTGGTAAACTCTCATCTGAAGAGGGGATCTTGATTGTAAAGAAATCGCAGGAGACGGTTGGTATGAGATTGCGTCTGAGATCAGAAATCTGAAGAGACTACTTCCGAACCTGCGCGCGTTGCGAGTCCTGCGAGAATCTGGAGGTCGATACTCTCTGAGAGAAACGCAACCCGACCGTCTCCGAACAGGGCATTCCCCCCTTGTGGATGTAAGCTGTAGATGGAAGAATAAAAAGCTTCGGAGGTCAGGTCGGTTGGTGCGTTGATCGCCGTCTCCATTGGCAGACAGTTCGTACCGTCTCCCCAGGATGCGTAGGGAGGTGTTTTGCCAATGCACTCCAGAACGAGGAATGTGTTGCTCAGTCCATCAGGCACTTCACCGAGAGCGACAGGTGACTTCCGCGGATTCGGAGATTTCGCGTTGATGGGGACGAGCAGTCCTGCTGTCCAGCCCTCATCTGATCCGTATCCCGCTTTCATTCCTGTTCGTGAAGTTCCGTAGCAGCCTCCGTAGTCTGTGCCGCCGGGGCGATCTTTAGTGCTCGATGGACAGATCAGCGATGGAATTTTTGTCTGAGTGACTGACGAGTTTGTCACGCCGTTGCTGTTGAGTTCTTGATTGTCCCAGGCGAGGTTCCAATCGTATTTGTTGTAGAGCACACTTTGCTCGAGATACGGGAGCAGTCGAGTGCACCACGAATGGTTGAGAAAGTTCGCGAAGTCGGCACCTTCAGGAAACTGCTGTTTGGTTCCCGTGAAGCTATGGAGTGCGACACCGATTTGGTGAAGATTGTTCTTGCATTGAGTTCGTCTGGCGGATTCTCTCGCTTGTTGCACGGCAGGCATCAGAAGAGACGCAAGCACACCGATAATTCCGATGACAACCATCAGCTCAATGAGTGTGAAACCATGACGGTTTGCTGCGACTCGACGATTGATCTTCATCTGAAACTTTCGCTGAACAGTGATCGTCTGGATGGAGGTTCGGAGCGAGGGGCGATGCAGGCTTCACCTATGGAAGCGACCTGCTCCAACAATTTTGGAGTAGGTCGCTTCGCAAGTGCAGATCAACTGGCAAGAAAGTTCCAATTCAGAGTGTGTTTCTGCGAATTGGAGGGCTTCCAGTAGAGGTCCTGATTGTGCTTAGACTGCCTCTTCTTCCTCTTCCGGTGGGGTCAGTGATCCACCTTCGTACAGTGTGAACGTGTTCGTTTGGCTCGTCACGACGGAAAGAGGTGGGAATGGTCCCGGTACGGTGACGCCACCAATAGAGAGCGAATGAATTGTGAATGGAACAATGTTGTTTCGGCCAACGTTGGCCACGTACTTCTGTTTCGCAGAACGTCCATTTCCGATGTTGGATTTTTTGAACGTGAAAGTCTTGCCCTTGTAGCTCCCCGATGCGTTGATGGAAACGGCTCCACCCGTTTCGTTGACGAGGACGACAGTTGTGGTCACTGTTTTGCAGCCCGTCAGTGTCATGGCGACAGTTGCAAGCGAGTACGTCATCATTTGGCGGCGCGACATCGACATACAGAGAATCTTTCTATAACTGAAGTTGAACAAAACGAAACAGCGAAAAGCGTCGGAATCGACGGGTGATATTGCAATTCCGTAGCCATACTCCAACTCATTCGATGCGATTGTCAATGAGCTTTTCGCCGAAGAATGTGTGGTTTGTGGAAGTTGCGCAGTTTGCTAAAGAAGCCGCGCGTGTGAATATTGCTGTCACGTTTTCGAAGCCGAAACTTTGTGCAGAAGTGGCGGAAATTCTTTTTTCAGAATGGGATGCGTCAAGCGGTTGTTCGTGCTCAGGCGAGATGCTGGCCGGAATGTGATCGCTTGCGATGGTAATTTATGGGAATTGTTCCGGATCGGCCTTAGGGGGAAGGATGAACTGAGTCCAAAACCGCTCGTCGACCCGGCGATATTCAGTCGCATTCAGTTGCGGTTTCGCGACGGGTAGACGGAACGCGTTTGAGTAACGCCGCTGCAATTGTTCCGCCGAATCCGAGTGACAGTTTCAGGACCAGATCAAGTGGTCTCGCGGAAGCCGCAGCATGAAGCGTAAAGGGGAGGTCTGGTTCTGGGATCAGATGATTCACCGTGGGGGGGAGGACCTGCGTGGCGAGACTCAAAACGCAGAGAGCCGTCTCAACTGAGCCTGCACTTCCCATGAGATGTCCAATGGCACCTTTGATCGCAAATGCGGATGGAGTTCGGGGGACTCCTGCAAAAAGTCGTCGCAACCCCGCCGCCTCAGCTTCGTCGTTCAAGGGGGTGGCTGTGCCGTGGAGACTGATCGCGTCAATTTCAGAGGGGCTCAGGCCGCACTTCTTGAGAAGGCGCTGGGCTAGAATCGTGATTGATTCGCCCTGATTATCGACGCGTGTCAGTGCACTGGGATCTCCCCCGATGATTCCATCAACCCACTCTGCAAGAATCTCTGCTCCGCGTTCAATTGCGTGATTCCACTCTTCAAGAATCAAAACCGCAGCACCCTCGCCAACCGCGAATCCGCTTCTTGTCTGGTCGAACGGGCGACACGCCCTAGAAGGGGCATCGCCGGGAGCAGCCAGAACCCCTAGTCTGCGATAAGAGGAAAGTAGCCCTTGATGAAGCGACGAGTCGCTGCTACCTGCAATGACGACATTGCAATGGCCATCTCGGATCAAACCGGCAGCTGCGATCAAGCTGACGAGTCCTGTGGCGCATGCAGCGACCGGAGCAATCGCTCCTGCCGTACAGTGAAAATCTTGAGAGACCGCGGTTGCTGAGCAACTGGGGAAGAGGTGATTGACGAAGCCTCTCCTCTCTGTTTGATCTTCGCGAGTCGCGTCCACTCGCTGCAAATCGACTTTACTTGTGCCTATGACACACGCGGCTTCCCTGAGTGAATCTGGTGTGAGTCCCGATTGTTTCACTGCTTCAGCAGCGGCTTGTCGAGCAAGTGTGACAAGTCGATTCGAAGTGAGTTCCAGATCTGGAACGACTCCACCGAAGTATTTGGTCGAACTTTGATGCGGGAATGACTCGGTGAGGTTCCTCGGCAGCCAGTCGATAGCTTGGACGCCATCAAGAATGCCTTGCCAAGATGACTCTCGATCAAGGCCCAGCGGCGTGACCAGGCCGATTCCCGTAATCGCAATTCGTCGGCGTGTTGGAACTGAAAGAGAGTGGTTCATGACTGTCTGAAATGGCATACAAGCGATGCCATTCAACAGGTTTCATCGGCTCGACCATCATTCCGTTCCGCGCGGAAGGGGGCCGTTGACTCACTGTTCTCCGCGACGCGGAACCAGGCATGTTTCGAAAAAATAGGGATTAGGTGCGATTACTCTTCCTGCAGACCACAAATAGAACCAGTGCGACCATCGCTGCCGTAATTCCCCACTCAATGTACATCGGCTTTTGGATTACCGGTGCGGGCGGAGTTGTGGCATCTTGCGCAGTGCACGTTGTCGCAAGACTGGCGGCCACCCCACCGATCAGGAATCCGGAAGCTCGCGCAGCACGGATTGAATGGCGATCAAATTGATGCATGCTGGTCATGCCGCTTCTTTGGGGGACGTACGAAAGTGTTTTCTGATTGTCGTGAATTGGGAATCGTTTGAGAAGCGATCTTGAGTTGAGAATGTCTGAAAAGCGGGTCAGTTCGGCAGAGAGGATGGCGAAGCGGGAGCGGGAAAATCTCGCGATGGTTCCGGGGGGCAGTCACAAATATTCAGGTTCCCGGATGTGATTACATTCGACAGATCCTTCGGGAGCGGTCAAAATCGACTGCGTGAAATGGCTGTCCTGTGTTCAAACATAAGCTGCGACGTGAGCAATCAAACAATCCGAAATGACTCCGTGATCAGAGTTCCTGTCTGGGTGCAGTGGATTGCTTTTGGCAGCGTTCTCGTTCTGGCGTGTGGCGCAGAAATGGCGCGATGGCTGGATCGCGAGACGCGGGAGCAGTCTCTGGGTGGCTGGATGGCGGGGTCGGCTGCGAATTGGTTGCCGTATCTTCCCCTACTGCTGACTCTTCCGCTGTGGCTGAGGTTTCATGTGCGTGGGGCGAGTCCCCCCGCGAACGCCTCTTGGCACTTGTGGTTGGGGAAATCTGCCTCCTCGGAACAGAATCGACGCGGCTCGTTCCTCGCGGCGTTTTTTCTTTTTCTGCTGGCCTTTTCATTCAGCCGGATGGCAGGAAGTAATTATGAGGGGTATCCCCCTGCGTACCATGATGAATATAGCTACCTATTTCAGGCAGCCACCTACCTGACTGGCCATTGGGCGGTTCCGAGCCATCCGACCCACCCAGAATGGTTTGATCAGATGCATGTCCTGAATGAGGGGAATTTTGCCAGTCGGTATTTTCCGGGGACGGGGATCTGGCTTGCCCCTTTCGTTGCTGTTGGGAATCCGTGGTTAGGCCATGAAATTGCTCAGGCCATCTGTGCGATGATGCTCTTCTGGATTGGTCGGGAGATTTCCACCAATGGAATGGGACTCCTTGCTGGAATCATTTTTGCGACTTCTCCGGGAATGACTCTCTTCAGCACGATTCTGGTTGCGCACCATCCGACACTTGTTGGTCTCCTGCTTTTCGTGTGGGCGTTCCTTCGATGGCAGCGGAAGGGGGAGAATTGGACACTGTTGATTGCAGGAGCAGGATTGGCCTACGCGATGCTCTGTCGTCCGTTGACTGCGGCCGGTTTTGCGTTTCCTTTTGGTGTCTTCTTTGCGATCTGGTGGTTCTCAGGCTGGGGAAGGACCCCCAATGCAGACGAGGCACCGTCGAAGCACTCGTTCTGGGAGCGAACGCTCGCTGCTCTCTGTCTGGGGGGGCCGCTATTGATCGGCTTCGCCATTCTTGGTGTTTCGAACAAAGCCATTACCGGGGAAGCCTTCACATCCCCGTATCAGTTGTACAACGAAATCTACACCCCCAGTCACATTTACGGTTTCGACAATGTCGTCCGAGGGAAGCAATTGCCCGGAACGAAAGTGTTGACGAACTACGATTCATGGGCCGAGAATCTGACTCTCAGTTTGGCAGTTCGAAATGAATGGACCCGCATTGAAGCAAGCTTGAGATGGACGCTTGGAATCGTCCCGCTGCTGTTGGCGGGAATCGTCTGCCTATTGACTCCCAGGCTGGGCGATTCCCGATGGTCGCTGTTGTGGTATTCCATTCTGTGTCTGCATGTGATTTACATCCCGTATTGGTTTTCCGGGATCATGGGATGGCACTACGTGCTTGAGACCGCCCCGTTGTGGATTTTGATTTTCGCTGAAGGATCGGTCCGGCTGTGGAGGACATGGCGTGCCGGGGGAGAAGTGGGGATGCGCTGCTGGTGGGCAGCCTTGCTGCTGGTGACACTTTTGGTGAATTTTGTCACGGTTCCCCCGCTGTGGCCGGCGAAACTCGAGCAGGGAATGGACGAGCTTCGCTTTGCGAGAGGACGCTATCGTCAGTTTCGTCTTCAAGTTGATCAGTTGCGAGGAGGGAAAGATGCGCTCGTCCTCGTAGTCCCGGATGATTCCGATCGACATATGGACTACGTTACCAACTCTCCCACGATGACAGGGCCAGTGGTAATCGCCCGGATCCGAGATCCCGAGCAGTTTCGTGAGGCAGCGGCAGCGTTTCCTGACCGACTGCCAATCGTTTTTAATGCGGCCAAACGAGAGTTTCTCTTTCTGCGATAGCGGAAGTTGTTACGGTTTTTGTTTTGAATTGCTGAGCTGAAATGCGAGTCGGAATCTTTTCGGATACTCACGATCACCTCGATAACATTCGCAGGGCGGTCGCAGTTTTTAACGAACTGAACTGTGAGTGCGTGTTATTCGCTGGGGATCTTGTATCGACTTTTGCAATCCCTCCGTTACGACAGCTGAAGTGCAAGCTCTACGGGTGCTTTGGCGATAACGAAGGAAACCGAGTCGGCATCCTCGGGGGAATGAAAATCATTGGAGAACTCCGGGAAGCTCCCGCCGAATTCAGGCTTGCTGATGGGACGCGAGTTGTCGTGGTCCACATGAAGCGACAACTTCAGGGCTACCTAGGAGATTTCGACGTCGCTGTGTTTGGTCATACACATCGCCCCAGTGTCGAACGTGACGATCGGCAGCGTCTCTTTGTGAATCCCGGAGAAACATCTGGGTGGACTTATGGGAGTCCGACGGTTGGAATTCTGGAGACGACAACAGGATGCGTAGAAATTCTGCCGTTAGATACTTCAGTTCCGCTGCGAAGTTGGGATGAGGAGCGACGCTTGAATTCTCGCCGCAAGGATGGGACTGAATGAGTTCGATACGCCCCGAATGAAATCGCGTCGAGCCAGTCTTCATCGGGATTTCATCACTGAAAAAGAGTCCATTGCTAAAGTTGGATTTTGAATAATCCTAATTTCTCGTCTCGGCAGAATCGCCAAAGATGGCTATGATTGTGCAGCATCCCTCTGCTGATACGATGATGTAATATTTGGCTGCAGGATTCATTCTTAACGTGTCGGGTTCTCACACTGAAACCAGTAAGCCCCCATCGCCTCCGAAGCGGCAGTCGAATTGGAGTTTGCTGCGCCGACTGATTGATCTGGGGCTTGAGTATCGTGGCCCGTGTGCCGCCATGCTGGTGCTCGACCTTTTGCTGGTTTGTCTGGCGTTAGGAGGTCTGGGGCTGACCGGTGTTGCGATCGACTACATTCGCCATCAGGTTGATCCGAGTGCTCCAGCACCGCGATTTCCGTTCGGCTGGACTCATCCAGAATCACTGAGTGCCTTTGGGGTTGTCTGCCTGATTGCAGGAGCCGTTCTGACGTTTTCTCTCATCGGAGCGATCCTTAAGTATCTCAATGCAATCGCTTCGTCTGCACTCTCGCAACAAGTGCTCATTCGGGTTCGAACGGATGTTTACTCCAAGCTGCAGTTGCTGAACTTCAACTTTTATGATTCTGGAGAAAGTAGTTCGATCATCAATCGGGCCGCTGGCGATGCGAGTGCTGTTCGTAATTTTGTCGACGGTGTGATGATCAAGGTGCTGGCCACGATCCTCACGCTGAGCGTCTATCTTGTGTATATGTTCTGGACGAGCCCTCATCTGACGCTGGCCTGTCTGGCGTCGACGCCGCTGCTGTGGGGCGGTGCCGTCTTGTTCTCCCGCTCAGTTCAGCCGGCCTATCGAAAAGCAGGCGAACTGGGGGATGAACTGATTCGCGTACTGGTTGAAAACGTTCAGGGAGCCCACGTTGTCAAAGGCTTCGCTCGCGAACCACAGGAGGTGGAGAAGTTTCAGCGAATGACGGACAAGATCCGCACGCAAAAGTCATCCATTTTCTTTAAGGTCAGTGTCTTTCAGCCGATCATGGGATTGCTTACGCAGCTGAATATGCTGGTTTTGATCGGTTATGGAGGGATGCTGGTCATTCGGGGCGAACTCGCCCTTGGAGCTGGCTTATTTGTGTTCGCGAACCTGCTTCAGGAGTTTGCTGCACAGATCAGTCAGATCGTGAATATTGCAAATTCGATTCAGGCGAGTCTCGTTTCCGCGGAGCGTGTTTTCGAAGTGATCGATACACCCGTGGCGATTCAGAGTGCTCCGGATGCGGTTCGACTTCCTCAGGCTCGCGGAGCGATCGAGTTTGAAAATGTATCGTTCAATTATCAGTCATCGCAGCCCGTTCTCAGTCAGGTATCGTTCACCGTGAGTCCCGGAGAACGGGTCGGAGTGACGGGAGAGACCGGAGCGGGTAAGAGCACGCTCCTCAGTCTGATGATGCGGTTTTACGATGTCTCTTCTGGTCGGATTACACTCGACGGTCATGACCTCCGTGATCTGAATCTTGATGATCTCCGCCGCAATATCGGCCTGGTCTTTCAGGAGAGTTTTCTATTCAGCCACTCCGTCGCAGCGAATATTGCGTTCGGGCGTCCTGATGCATCACCGGAAGAAATTGGACGAGCAGCGGAACTGGCATCAGCTGATGATTTCATTTCTGAATTGCCAGAACGGTTCGAAACCGTGGTCGGTGAACATGGTGCCAACCTCTCTGGTGGGCAGCGTCAACGATTGGCGTTGGCTCGGGCACTTCTGCTAAATCCTCCGATTCTGCTGCTGGATGATGCCACTGCGTCCGTTGACCCTGACACAGAACACGAAATTGAGCGGGCGATTCAAACAGCGATGAAGGATCGAACGACTCTCGTGGTTTCGAATAGAATTTCCACTCTCAGGCGTGCCCATCGAATCATCGTTCTCGAACAGGGAAAAATCACAGCCACCGGAACGCATGCTGAGTTGTTAAAGACTTCGGATTACTACAGGACACTGAACGAGTTGCAGAGTTCTCATGATTCCCGGTCTAGTTCTACCTCGATCCCGGAGCGAGTGTAATGGCGCGTGTCAGTACTCTGGATCGAACGCTCACTCGCCATGTGGAACGGCAGGAAGAGCGGCAACGTCCGCTGGATTTCCGACTCATTCTGCGCCTGCTGGAGTTCACCCGGCCTTATCGGTCGCTTCGAATTTTCCTGATGATCAGTGTGGTGTTGCGTTCCATCCAACTTCCCGCTCTCACGTTGTGTGTTGCATCGGTGATCAATGGACCGATTGCGAAGCATGACGTGAACGGTGTCGTCTTGGGGGGGATCGTTTTTTTTCTGCTCGCTCTCTCGACACAAGTTGTCATGCATTTTCGCCAGAAGCTCGCACTGGATCTGGGGGAAGCGGTTGTCTGCGACCTGCGCAACGCACTCTTTCGTCATCTGCAAACATTTCGAATGAGATGGTTTCATGAAACGCGAGTGGGGCGAGTCATCAGTCGAATGACTTCGGATATCGAGGATGTTCGTGTCGGTGTGCAGGAAGTGTTATTCGTGACCATGGTTCAGGTCGGACAGATGGGAGTCGCTGCAATTGCGATGCTCTGGTACGACTGGCAGTTGTTCCTGCTTGTTTTAGGGCTGGCACCTGTCCTGTGGTTAATTAACCATCATTTCCATCGGCGCCTCAGCAAGAACCTGAGAAATCTGCGGGAATCGTTCAGCCGTGTGACGGCGACGCTAGCTGAGTCGGTCGTGGGAATTCGGGTGACGCAGGCATTCGTCCGGCAGCAAGAGAACTCGAACATTTTTGAAGACCTCGCAGAAGACCATTCTCGCTACAACTCTGCACTGTTGAAGACGCAAGGATTGTTTCTCCCGCTGCTGGATCTGAATAGTCAGGTATTTATCGTGCTTCTGCTCCTCGTGGGTGGATACCGCGTTCTGCAACCGGATCATCCGATGGACATCGGGAATCTGATCGGCTTCTTCTTTATGGCGAATCTGTTCTTCGCTCCCGTACTGGTGATCGGGAACCAATACAATCAGGCGATGACCGCCATGGCAGGAGCGGAGCGACTTTTCAACCTGCTTGATACGCCGCCTGAATGGTCTGATGCAATTGGTGCCAAACCACTCACGTCTGTCGCGGGGAAAGTCGAAGTCCGTGATGTGACGTTCGGATACAATCCGTCCCGACCGGTGCTGCACAACGTCAGTTTTCAGGCGGAAGCGGGGCAAATGATTGCTCTCGTCGGGGCGACGGGAAGTGGGAAGTCGAGCATCATCAATCTGGTGGCGAAATTCTATTTGCCGCAGTCAGGCGAGATTCTTCTTGACGGAATACCACTCAGGGACATCCAGGCGGATTCGCTCCATCAACACATGGGGATTGTGCTCCAGAATAACTTTCTGTTCTACGGAACGGTTGCCGATAACATCCGATTCGGAAAGCCGGGAGCGACTGACGCTGAGATTCGAGAGGTCCTTGTACGCTTAGGCTGCCCCGATCTCATCGATTCACTCTCCAATGGTCTTGCCACGCAGGTGGGCGAACGTGGAGCGATTCTCTCGTCCGGTCAGAGGCAGCTCATTTGTTTCGCTCGAGCATTGATTGCGAATCCGAGTATTCTCGTACTCGATGAAGCGACCAGTAGTATTGATAGCGCCACCGAAGCCCGCTTGCAGGCTGCTTTGAGTGTATTGATTGAGGGGCGAACCAGTTTTGTCGTGGCGCACCGATTGAGCACGATTCGGGACGCGGATCTTGTCCTCGTGCTCGATCATGGGCACATCGTTGAACGTGGACAGCACGACGATTTGATCAAGCAGGGTGGAATCTATGCATCGCTGCACCAGAAGTTTGTGCAGGCCTAGGTTTCCTCTCGTGCCGCGGGTCTAGGCGAGAATTTCTTTGACAACATGACCATGGACATCAGTCAGGCGGAAACGACGTCCCTGAAAACGGTAGGTGAGACGTTCGTGATCCATTCCAAGCAAGGCGAGAATTGTCGCTTGCAGGTCATGGATATGAACGGGATTTTCGACGATGTTGTACCCGTACGGGTCTGTTTCTCCGAAAGACATTCCCCCTTTGATTCCACCGCCAGCCATCCACATCGAGAAGCATCGTGGATGGTGATCGCGGCCGAATCCGGGATTCAGTTTTCCCTGACAGTAATTGGTGCGGCCGAATTCACCTCCCCAGATGACCAACGTGTCATCCAGCATGCCGCGTTGTTTCAAGTCCGTGATGAGAGCCGCTGAGGCTTGGTCCGTCTGTTTCGCTTCCGACTGGATTCCGCCGTGAACGCCCCCGTGGTGGTCCCAATCCTGATGATAGAGCTGAATGAACCGCACTCCGCGTTCAGCAAGTCGCCTTGCCAGAAGGCAGTTCGCAGCGAATGTTCCCGGATTTCGTGATTCCTCTCCGTAGAGCTTGAAAGTTTCCTCGGTTTCCTGTGACAGATCTGTTGCTTCCGGAATGGAACCCTGCATGCGGAACGCAAGTTCGTACTGGGCAATGCTGTTTTCAATGAGAGGGTCCGCATTATTCTGAGTGCTGATCTTTTCCAGCTTCGCCATTGCATCGAGCATGTTACGACGATGTGACGCTGGAAGGTCGCCCGGATTGCCGAGGTAGAGAACAGGGTCTTTCCCCCCCCGGAACTGCACTCCCTGATAGCGGGAAGGGAGGAACCCATTACCCCAGAGTCGCGATGCGAGTGGCTGGCCTGATTTGTCCTTCGTCAACATCACCACGAACGCTGGCAAGTTCGCGTTTTCAGAACCGAGTCCATAGTTCGCCCACGCTCCGATACAGGGACGTCCCGGGAATTGTGAGCCGGTTTGCATAAAGGTGACGGCCGGCCCATGGTTGATGGCGTCGGTATGCATCGATTTAATGATGCACAAGTCGTCGACCACTTTGGCAGTATGCGGAAGTACCTCGCTCAGCCATGCTCCAGATTCACCGTGTTGTTGAAATTTGAATGGGGAGCCCACAAGTGAAAACTGGGCTTGGCTCGCACTCATTCCGGTGAGCCGTTGTGTTCCACGCACTTCCGCTGGGAGTTCGGTTCCTTCCTTCTCTTTCAAGAGAGGCTTGTAATCGAAGAGATCCATCTGGGATGGTCCTCCCGACTGAAACAGGAAGATGACTCGCTTCGCCTTGGCTGGAAAGTGAGGCGCATTGAAATCGACCGAATCCTGATGTGCAGATAGGTTCGATTTCATCAGATCTGATAATGCGAACGCACCCAGTCCCATGCCAAACCGTTCCAGAAAGGTTCGGCGAGACTGGACAGACTCTGTTTGATTGCAGCGTTGATGATTCATGTCTTCCACTCCCAACGTCGACTCGTTTGCGTGAAGAACAGACAGGCGGTGCTATCGCCGGAAGACACAGTCATCGATGTTGAGTAGGAGATTCGCGACCCCTCCGAATGCTGCCAGTTCCGTCGGATTGAGGTTTGTATCGCGAGGGTGATCTCCCACTGCCAGAAATGCCGTCGCCTGTTCTGGATGAGCGGTAAAGTCTTCGAGATGTTGCTGGTAGAGTTCCATCAGAACGGAGAGTTCTTCCGTTTTAGGAGCCCGGCTTGTGGCAAGTCGATACATGTCCGTGATGATCGCTTCCGGATGATCTGGGTGGGCCTTCATTGCTCTTTCAGCCAACATGCGTGCCGCCTCAACGAATTGTGGTCCATTGAGAAGTACCAAAGGCTGTAATGGAGACAAGGTGCGTTCTCGTCGTACCTGACAGACATCCCGTTTCGCTGCATCGAGTGTCATCATGACGGGGGCTGGTCCGGTTCTGCTCCAGTAAGTGTAAAGACTTCTTCGATAGAGACCTTCACCCTGATCTTTCGCCAACGGCTTGAATGCGACTTCCATTTCGTAGGGGCGTGCAGGGGGACCACCAATTTTCTTGACGAGGAGCCCGCTTACAGCCAAGGCGTTATCACGCAGCATCTCCGCAGTGAGTCGCTCGCTCGTTGCCCGGGAGAGCCACTGATTTGCGGGGTCGATCGCCATCTTCTCAGCCGATGTAAATGCAGACTGCTGATACGTCGACGACATCACCATTTTCTTGATCAGCTTTTTCAGACTCCATCCTTCGTCGATGAAGTCTCTGGAGAGCCAGTCAAATAGTTCGGGATGTGTTGGCCATTCACCCTGGACTCCAAAATCTTCGGTGGTACGGACAAGTCCCGCTCCAAAAATCATCTGCCAATAGCGGTTCACTGCGACTCGGCTAGTGAGTGGGTGTTGCGGATCGCACATCCATTGCGCCAGACCCAGCCGATTTTTGGAGGCGTGTTCCGGAAAAGGAAGAAGGACAGCAGGCGTGTCACTTTCAACCGGATCTGCAGGAAGATTGTATTCTCCGCGAGTTAGCAAGTAAGTCTGTCGTTCTTCAGGCGTCTCACGCATGACCATGATTTCCTGAATCGGTTCGATGTACTCGACCGCCTCTTTGCGGGCCTGGTGAAGTGCCGCGACTGCTGCGAGTGATTCTCCATCGTGAACACTGAGGTAGTAATCCCAGAGTGGATGGTCCTGGATTTTACCGGTGAATTCAGCTTCGAATGCACTTTTTAGCGACGTCTGATCGAAGAGATGTGCAACTTCAATCGGAGTCAGTGTGCGGGAAAAGACACGGAATTCATCCACCTTTCCGTTTTTGAATCCCTTGTCCCGCATCCGTTCACCAATCGAGATGTTGTCCCCACCGCCGCCGGTGATTTCTTTGGTCAGGGCGTCGCGAATTACCTCAGTGCCGACCGCTTTCCCGTCGACATAAATCTGAATTCCTGAAGCCTTGCTGGACCCATCGTACGTGATGGCGACATGATGCCACTCCTGAATGGAAAGTGGTGCCAGTGAGCGAACACGAATCGAATTACCCGGATCGAAATGAATGAGTGCTGCTGAGAGCTTTCCGTCTTCCAATAGCAACTCATATCCTCGACTGCCGGCGTCGGTCCATGCCTGGGAGCGATGGAACACAACCATGCGTTCGTTCACTTCAGGAGAATTGATCCAGAGCGAAACGGAGAACGGGGAGTACCGCGTGAAGTTGCCGACGTTGGTTCCGATGACATCATCGCCGGTGAGTTGAGCCGCTTTCCCAAACTTACCGTCAACGAGTTGATTTGGTTGATTGACCGATTCGAAGTCGAGGTGAAGCAGTTCACCAGAGAGTTTCTCAGGGCAAGTTGGTTTTGAATTCAACCATGCGTCCATCGCTTCAGATCTCGTACTACGCACCTGTTGAAGTTGTTCCTCGAGGCGTCGGACCGTAGATTCCTGATCTCGAATCGTTTTGAAGGAAGCATCGTCTGCCAGCAGGAGGGTTGGTGTCGGAACGCTGTTTGTGAAATAGGAATAGAGCCCAGCTTCATCGATGTTGTCGAAAAATGAAGCGAGCTGGAAATACTCCTGCTGAGTCACTGGGTCGTACTTATGGTCGTGGCACTTGCAGCATTCCAGAGTCAGGCCGAGAAACGCTGTCGCGAAAGTTTGAACGCGATCGGAAACGTGTCCGATCCTGTACTCCTCCGGAATGCTCCCCCCTTCGGCTTCTTGGGGATGCAGGCGGTTGAATGTGGTGGCCAGGATTTGGTCGGCGGTTGCGTTCGGAAGGAGGTCTCCAGCGAGTTGCTGCGTCAAGAACTGATCGTACGGGAGGTCCTGATTGAATGTTCGAATCACCCAGTCTCGCCAGGGCCACACGAACCGCTCCTTGTCGACTTGAAACCCGTAGGTGTCGCTATAACGGGCGACATCCAGCCATTCGGCAGCCATTCTCTCACCGTACGCCTCAGATGCGAGTAGTCGATCGACCACACGCTCATACGCTTCTGGAGAGTCGTCAGCACGAAACGCGTCGATTTCTTCAAGTGTGGGAGGGAGTCCCGTCAAGTCGAAAGTGACGCGTCGCAGTAGCTGTTCGCGTGTCGCTGGTGGATTGGGGGTGAGGTTCTTTTCTTTCATCTTTTTCAGGATGAAAGCATCAAGTTCATTTCTCACCCAGCCGGAATGATCGACATCAGGGATCGGTCCCTTCTGAGGGGGGATGATCGACCAGATGGGTTGGTAAACGGCTCCTCCGCGAATCCAATTCTCAATGAGTTTGATCTGATCTGCAGTGAGCGAAAGATTAGAATCCGGAGGAGGCATGACCAGACCCGGATCAGTCGTCGAAATTCTGAGGAACACATCGCTTTGAAGCGGATCACCGGGAAGGATGGCATGCTTTCCGGGAGTTGAGGCGAGGGCGGCATAAGCAGCATCGGCATTATCTAAACGGAGATCCGCCTGCCGCGTCCCTTGATCGGGGCCATGACAGAGAAAACACTTATCTGCGAGGATCGGCCTGATGTCGCGGTTATAGTCCACCTCATCCGCTTGAGCGACCGCAAAAGAGACGAAGGCTTCAGCGAAGGTAACGAGTGTCAGAAGGAGGCATATCCTGTTCGTAATGGATGTACGCACTGGCATCCCTTTCGCTGGTACGAACTTCAGCGCAAACATTCAGGCTAACTGACCTGAATGTCCGCGCCGACGGGGGTGATGGCCGGAAAATTATTGGGTGGGAATGGATTTCAGGCAGTGCATAAATGGGGAGTGAACCCGACGTTGGCCCGCTTGATTTCACTATCGAATAAGTATTGGATTATACATTCTGTTCTGGAAGAGGTCCAGTCTTGACGCTGCTGGCCGAATGCATCTGATTCTGGAGTTCACCGACGAGTCGTGAAATCGACTGAAATTCTGGGGACCGATCGATCTGCGAGGCCCCTTTCAGGTCAGCGACGAAGTCCCCAATCAGGCAGGCTTCAAGTTGTTGCATGACCCATTGGACCCGGTGTTGAGCGAATGCTGTATGGAGTTGCCTGAACTTCGCTTCCAGGTAGCCAGCACTGCCCGAAGCGGTCTCTGTGATGACTTTATCTCCGACGGCAGTGGCGACTGTCCCGCCAATCGCATCACCTGCCAGATGGAGTGCCCCCTGCATAGCGGAATCTGTAATGATGGGAGTAATCGCATGTCCAACTGGTCCCGCCCCAGTCATGAATAGAGCGATCGTCAGGACTGGACGTGTGGCCGCAGCCAGAGAGTCCACGTTGCGAATGATCCGATAAAAGTCAGGTCGCTCCGTCTTAAAGTTGCGAAGTTGAGTTTCGACAAGCGTGCGCACCTCCGCTTCGAAATCCAATTGCTCATGCAGGTCGCGGACTTTTTGAATCACTTTGGCGCGAGCATCGCCTGAGAGGAGAGTCGTCAGCCGAGGGGTCAGCAGCGGGTTTCCAAGTTCTTTTGCCCATTCCATACGTTGAAAGCAGCGTTCCAGCACGCTGAGAATGGCGGTCCATTCCTCTTCGCGGTAGCGGTCGAGGGGAGACGCATCCGGAGTGCTTCTACTTCGTGATAGCACCGCCTGAATCGGCATGCTGATGATTTCACCGAGACGTTGATAGAAGCCATGGACATTTGCAGTCCAGCCTTCCCGCTGAGACTTCCACCACAATCGAATTTGCTCAATCAGAATTTTGTTGGGGAGGTTAGGCCATTGCTCGATCTCTAAAAGTTTGTTTCCAGTCAGTAAGTTCAGGGCATCGGTGAACTCTCTGGAGCGAATTGAAATGGAATTTAGCCATGCAGGGATTCCGTCATGTTGGCTAATCAGATGATTAATCGCACCCGATAGAGCTTGAGTTCGGATTGCCTCAAACTTAAGTCGAGACAAGTCGTTGAGTAGGTTCTTGGGATTTGCGGTGATTTGCGCAGAATTCGCGTCGCCCGAGAGGGGGAGTTCAAAAAACGGAAGCCTGTTTTCTTCCGCTGCGCGTCGATCGTAAGGAGATAAGTAGACGAGTTCCGGCCGAATTCCGGTCTCTTCGCAGAACGTTTTTAACCAGAGCGGCACGTATTCCAGATCATCTGGAATGAGGCATTGGTTGAATATGACGATGACAAGTTTGCCTTCGTGGGCCGCTTGCCTGAAGAATTCCTTCACGGAGGCATCATTGTATTTTTGCTGAGTCAGGACAGCTATCAGCACGTCTGCGGACTGTCTGATAGCGTCGGCCCGTTCCCAGTTCACCTGTTCGACACTGTCAATGTCTGGCGTGTCGAGAATGATAAGGTTCGGGGGGGTAAGTTCGCTGAGATGATAATACAGCAAATGCTTACCATCAGTTTGTAATGCAAAATTTGCGTTTCTCCAGGGAATAATGTTGAATTCCGGAAAAACTTCAGTTAATTCAACATGAGCGGCCAGTTCTGGTGAGAGTGTGGCAGAGGGGTGTTTGGTGCCGGAGGCCAACGGGCTGGTTGCACTGATCTTCCCACCTGCTAGATGGTTGAAAATCGAACTTTTCCCAATATTCGTGCCACCGACAACTGCCAGAATCAGGAAGGAATGTTTACCCAGTTGAGGTTGAAGTTTCCGCTGCAGAAGCTGGAACCAAGGCTCTCCATTCAACGGTGTCAGCTTCAAAGGAGCGGCAACTTCATTCAGTCGAACGAGTTGTTCGGTTAACTCTGAAATCAAGCTGGGCCATTTGGCTTCTGAGAAACTCATCAAATATGTCCGGGAAGGCTGATGGGGCGTTTGTCGGGTTTGAGTCAATGAACCAGTGGGGGAAATAGAGCGGGTAAAACTCTGTTCAGGATCGGTTGTGAATGACAAATGTCAATTCCAGCTTCCTCGTCGCAAGAGCAGAAGTTCGATGTGCTGCATTGAGCAGCGGAATTCGTCATTACCTGCTTAATTTTGAAGGTGTATAAGAAATGCCGCCCGCTGATTACCAATCTCTGACAGTACTACGTTGGCTCTTCAGTTAAATCGGTGACGCTGGTAAATCGACTGTGGAGTGATCAGGTTTTGGGATATGAGTCGGTAATGTGTCTTCATTATTAGGAAATTACATTCGCAGACGGCTTCAATCACTTGCAGACCTTCATGCTGTTCGTGAAGATAATCTTCAGCCTATGGCTGACAATGAATGATACTATTGGTGACGCTTTATGCATGTGGGCGATTGCATTGAATCGTCTGGTCTGACCTTTTCGGTGGAACCTGCAGTTGAAGGTTTTTTGCATAATTTGCGGTGTTACAATCAATAAGACATCGGAACTCTTCAGTCAAAGCTTGACGCGAATTGGTCGCGGAAATTATCTCTAAGGAACCAAGAATTATGGCGAAGAAGAAGTCGGTACGCGGTGATTTTAATATGTCATCGGAAATCCGAAATTTGCTCCAGGAAAATCCGAAACAGACAAGCCGACAGGTTTTTGAGCAGTTGCAGGCCCGCTTTCCTGACCAGAAAGTCAATCGAAATTCTTGCAACGTCGCGTTTTCTCATGCTCGACGGCGACTCGGTATCCGACCGGACGCCAAGAAGGCAGTCAAGTTGCCTCGTCCAGGCGCACGCTTTGAAGGCGTTGCAACCATTACTGGTGCTGCTGTGAACTTTGAACTCCTGAAGGCTGCTCGTCGCTTCCTCGAAGAAGCAGGCAGCAGTGACGCAGCGATCAGCGCTATTCAGCAACTCGAAGCCCTGCAGCTCAACTAGAGCCGCTCGGGTCGTATTAGATTGATGCGAGATAAAACGCACTTCAACTTAGGGTGAAGTGCGTTTTTTTTGCGTCTTGACTGTCGTTGCGAGGTTGCGTTAGCCCCTGTCTCCGGGGGGCGAATGGTGGCGAAAACTCGTTCAAACGCTGCGATTATCGCCGCTGGAACGCCACACTCTCGTGACGGGCTCTCTGGGGGAGGTCGCAATGCGGCATTTGTAGCGACATGAGTCGGCTTGATCGTGGATGAGTGAATGAAAGAAGAGAGGCCAAGAAATTGGGTTTCTTGGCCTCTCTTCTTGTGTCATTGTTGCTCTGATTACGGATTCGTCAGAATCTGCTCATCAGACTTCCAGGATCATGCGAACTGGGTTTTCG
This sequence comes from Planctomicrobium mucosum, assembly GCF_051466335.1. Taxonomy (NCBI): domain Bacteria; kingdom Pseudomonadati; phylum Planctomycetota; class Planctomycetia; order Planctomycetales; family Planctomycetaceae; genus Planctomicrobium; species Planctomicrobium mucosum. The sequence goes on from NZ_CP195793.1 coordinate 984,621, forward strand.
ATCGTCTCTTTGATTCGACGAAGGAACGAGACTGCTTCTCGACCGTCAATGACGCGGTGATCGTAGGTCAAAGCAAGGTACATCATCGGGCGAATGACGACCTGACCGTTAACTGCGACTGGGCGATCGAAAATACCGTGCATTCCGAGAACGCCACTTTGCGGTGGGTTCACGATCGGTGTGGAGAGCAGGGAGCCGTAAACTCCACCATTTGTGATGGTGAACGATCCCCCTTCAAGGTCTTCCAGCCCGAGCTTGTTCTCTTTAGCTCGCTGTGCGAATTCTGCAATCGCCAATTCGATTTCAGCGAAGCTCATGCGTTCAGCGTTGCGAAGCACCGGCACGACCAGTCCTTTTCCGCCGCCGATCGCCACGCCGATGTCACAGTAGTTTCGGTAGACGAGGTCCGACCCACTGATTTGAGCGCCGACTTGTGGGAACTGATTGAGAGCTTCGATGACCGCTTTGACGAAGAAGGACATGAAGCCCAGCTTGATTCCGTACCGCTTCTGGAAAGATTCCTGGTGCTGATCACGCAAAGCTTTGACGCCCGACATATCAACTTCGTTGAAAGTTGTCAGGAGTGCTGCATTGTGCTGAGCTTCGACAAGGCGACGCGCGATTGTCTGGCGAATCGGAGACATCGGTACGCGTCGTTCCTGTCGTCCGCCCGCTGCGACAGCTGGAGTTGGTGCAGGAGCAGCTTTCGCTGGTGCAGGTACGCGTGCGACATCTTCCTTCAGAACACGCCCCCCAGGACCTGTACCTGCGACGGAGGATGCGATGATCTGGTTTTCAGCGGCAGCTCGAGCTGCTGCTGGCATGACGTGGCCGCCAGTTGTTGCTGGTGCCGCTGCCTGAGTAGGAGCAGCCGCTGGTGCTGCTGCAGGAGCGTCTGGGGAGGCGCCGGGTTTTGGAGCCGGTTCGAGAATCGCGATCACATCGCCGATCGAGGCGGTTGATCCAGCTGCCTTGGTGATCGACTTGATAATTCCAGCCTGAGGGGCAGGAACATCGATCGTGGCTTTGTCGGTTTCAAGGCCGACGAGGTTGGCGTCGCCGCTGACCCAGTCTCCTTCTTTGACATACCACTCACCAATGAAAACTTCACTGATTGATTCACCGACCGATGGAACTTTGATTTCCACAGACATCTCTGCTGACCTTCAGACTGTTGAATTTGACCGATGCAAACCCGGAATCGTTTAGCCTCTCAGATTCATCACTTTTGTGCAAACTGAAATGATAACGTCGTGCATGAGCTTTCGGCAGTGAAGTTCAGCCGGAAAATGGGAATGGTTTGAACAAAGTTTCTGTCCTGAAACTGCTGGAATTCAGAAGAGATAGATTCCTTTTACTTGATCCATCTTTTTGGCATACTAACTGTCTGATGATTTTGCTCAAAATGAGGAGATTCCAATGTCGTTCAGGTCACTTACTCGCGGATGTGGGTTTTTCATGTTCGTGGCAATGATTGCCGGTAATGCCCTGTCTGCTGAAAACTGGCCCTCATGGCGAGGTCCAAGGCAGGACGGCACTGCGGATTCCGGGAACTATGCTGTTCAATGGAATGCCGAAAAGAACGTGCGCTGGTCCATTGACCTCCCGGGCAAAGCCGGCTCAACCCCGATTGTGTGGGACGACAAAATCATCGTTACCCTGCCGATCGACGATCAAAACGGGGTGATTTGTCTGGATCGAAATGGCAAAGAGCTATGGCGCACATTTCTGAACACTGCCGCTCCAGGTAAGCACAAAAAGGGAAGTGGAGCTAATCCGTCACCGGTGACAGATGGTGAACGGGTGTTCGTGTACTTTAAGAGTGGAGACTTCGCTGCGCTCGACTTTGACGGAAATATTCTCTGGCAGCAAAATCTGCAGACAATGTACGGTGAAGATACGTTGTGGTGGGATCTTGGAACGTCTCCCGTTCTGACTTCGAAATATGTTGTCGTGGCCTGTATGCATTCTGGCCCGAGCTACATTGCCGCCTTTGATCCTGCAACAGGAAAAGAAGTCTGGAAAACGGACCGCAATCTGGATGCTCCTGAAGAGGCTGCACAGAGCTACTCAACTCCGATTGTCACTAGCTTCGAAGGCCAAGAACAGATCGTCACGCTGGGGGCTGATCATGTGACCTGTCACGCAGCTGAAACCGGAGAAGAACTCTGGCGGATTGGCGGCATGAACCCGGATCAGGATAAATATTTTCGCTCAATTGCCTCTCCGGTCGTTGCTGAGGGGATCGTGATCGCCCCTTACGCTCGCGGAAATACAGTCACTGCCATCAGGTTGGGCGGAAAAGGAGACGTGACGAGATCGCATATCGTTTGGACCAAAGGTCTGGGGTCGGACGTACCAACGCCGACTGCCCGCGATGGGAAGGTCTATCTGTGTGGGGACAAAGGGGTCGTTGTCTGTCTGGATGTCAAAACTGGGGATGAAGTCTGGACGACAAACCTTCCGAAGAATCGAAATGCCTATAGTTCCTCTCCGGTTCTCGCTGGGGATTCGCTTTATGTCGTTCGTGAAGATGCAACATCATTCGTGCTCGATATTGCAAATGGCGGTACGCTACAGATGGAAAACGAACTGCAGGACGATGAGTTCTGTATTTCGACTCCAGTGCTGACGAACAACGAAATCCTGCTGCGTACGTTCGATCGTCTCTTCTGCATCGAAGCTGGAAATCTGGCAGCAACCCGCAGCGCTGAGTAAACGTGCTCAACTGACATTGAATTGAAGTTCAGGGCTTTCGCATTCTGTTTGAACGCGAAAGCCCTTTTTCATGTTCAGAGTTCGGGAATGAGTGGAAATTCTGGATGTGAGATTTCTCTAAAATCTCTTGAAAACAAGAGATAGACGCAGGTTGAACGGCAGATATACTCGTTTTTGAATCGGTCTCACTCATTTCATTTCACGTCACATAACCTTTTGGAAACGCTGTCTATGTCAGACGAAAACGCAACCTCCCCATTATCCAAAATCCGACAGATCAACCCTGCGAAAATGGGGTTCTCCCTGTTCGACGAGTTCAAAGCATTTGCGTTCAAAGGGAACGTCATTGATCTCGCGGTCGGTGTGATCATCGGTGGAGCGTTCGGCAAGATTGTTGAGTCGCTGGTGAAGAACATCATCATGCCTTTGATCTCCCTGGTGTCCCCGAGCAATGTGAGTTACACAAGCTGGACTTTTGGAGTTGGCGACAAAACTGTTCCATACGGGGTGTTCCTTGGCGACATCGTCAATTTTCTGATCGTGGCCGCTGCTTTGTTCTTCTTCATCGTGAAGTTTCTCGGGTTCTTGCTGAAGTCTCGAAAAGAGCAAACAGCATCTCCGCCACCACCGTCGAAAGAAGAAGTTCTTCTCACAGAAATTCGGGACTTGCTGGCCGCTCAGAGTCAACGTTCGTAGTACCAGTCTCGGGTGTGTGTGGCGGCGAAAACTCGTTCACACACTGCGTTGATCGCCTCCGGAACGCCCTCTTTTGTGAGAGAGACGCCCTAGGCTTGCCGCTGCGGAAGCAACCGCAAGTGGTTAATTGGAGTTGAATACAAACTGAAATCCCTTGAAGACGATGGATCTTCAAGGGATTTTTCAATTTTGAACGACCCGCAGAAGCGTTTTTACGGCTTATCGAATGGGAGTGCTTTCAAGTATTCGACGAGATCAGCAAGCTGTTCAGGGGAAAGGTGGCTTGTCTTGCCGTGCTTGTCCTCAGCGTTGGTTGTTGTCAGGACATCCAGCAGCGTCTCAGCTTTTCCGTGATGTAGGTAAGGAGCGGTTCGATAGATTCCTAGTAGCGTTGGGGTATCGTACTTCGAGCCCATGAGCTCGGTGGGATCATCATGTCCGGTTCCGACATCGTGCATTTGCTGGTCCGTGTAGTACCGACCGCTATGGCATGTCGCGCAGGAAGTCTGCTCAGAGAAGAAGAGCGTCTTTCCTCGCAACGCTGCTTCTGAAAGCCCGGCCTTTGCATGGGGACTCAGCTTGAAATCGTGTGAGTTGGCATAAGCTGCAATCGCGTCCAACTCTGGAGATCTTCCCGCATTCGGCTCACCAAGTGCATCATGGACTTTTCCTTTAATGAGTCCTCGGGACTGCATCAGCGGTGATCGAAGCGTATGTTCAAAGTCCTGTACTTCATCCCGATCGGCGGACCAGTGAATGGGATAAGTCTCTTTCATGCCGAAGAGTGCCTGAGTATTACGGAGTCCTTCTGGTTGCTGCCAGGTCCGTCCATCTGAGTCGCCGTCGGGGTGACAACTGGAACAGGAGATCCATTTCTGGAGCGTCATCGGAGGAAGAGCCGTGTAAAAGAGTCTCTTGCCGAGCAGTTGTTCTTCCGTTCCATTCCACTGAGTGACTGACTTGGTAGAGAGTTTTTCGCCGTCTTGAGTGGAGAATGCGGAGACGCTGATGTCGAGTGCGTTGTAGACATAGAATCGACTTCCATCTGGTGAGACCTTAATCGCTCGCGGGTTCCAGCCGAGGCGGACGATGCGAGAGAAATTCACTTCCGTGTAATTGTCGTCGGTGACGTCGCAGACAAACATGTCGTTCGTCCCGGCAAAGATAATGAAGAGTCGGTTTCCATCGGGGGTGACGGCGACTTCCCAAGGGTTGGCAACGACATAGACCCCTCGGAATGAGTCCATCTGCACACGCCGTCGACGTTTTTCAGCTTCCGATTTCGTGTCAATGATTCCAAGGTAAGGGAAGATGGAGCCCGCACCGTGGTTGACCGTCGTGAGTGACCTTTGGAACGGAAAATATGCTTTGTTGCGGGTCGGATGGGTTGTGATCTGACGAACGAGATTGTCTTGAGACGTTCCCTTCCATTCGTCGTTGACTGTCAGCGTCTGGGCATCGACAGATTTGATCAATCCAGTGTAGTACTCCGTGACCAGCAGCGAGTCATCGTGATCAAACGCAAGTCCTCTGGTGAATTTGCCGATTTGAGCCGAGCGAGTGATCTCTCTGGTGGCTGCGTCAATCTCGAGAATTTCTCCGGGATAGTCCAACGTTGCCCAGAGCTTGGATCCTTCTTTGTTTGAAACGATGGAGTAAGGTTCGTCAAAAACCTGCAAGGTGCTGGTCACTTCGCCGGTGTCACCGTCAATAAACTGAATGACATCGTCTCCATAGACCGCTACGGCGAGCGTGTGCGTCGCTCCAATAAATGTGACCCCTTCAGGGAGTTTGCCGACAGGGATCTCAGTTCGGACGTTCATCTCAGGGAGTTCGAGGATCGTGACCGTTCCACTATCCCGATTGGTGCAGGCGAGCAATTTTCCGTCGGTGGAAATATCCATCAGGCTGTTGGAGCTACCCGCGAGAATCAGGTTTGTCACCAGAGAACACAGGACAACAACGCTGATTCGAATTCCGTTTCGACACTTCATGGGAAAGTTCCTGGAGCAATCGCTTGATCGTAAATGACTCGGCTGGTTCTTTCAGTGGCAATCGAACTGCTGAGTGGTTCGTTGCTGGGAAAGTATCCTACCAGCTTCTGGTCGTTTGCTGGAAATTGATTTCAGGGGCGACTCTGAAAAGTCAAATCGTGTCAAAAAAAATCGATCGAAAGTCGCTGTTTTCACAGCAGGTTTTAGGAAGTGATGGACGGCTTTTCATGTTGCAAATGAGAAACATTCGGGTGCGATTTAATGAGTATGCTGCATTTCGCAGCGGTTGAATGCCGGTTTGACGGGGGTGGTGTGCGTCCAAAAAGCAACAAACCGGTGTGACCCACTGATTCGCGCCAAGATGTTGAGCATTCCAGATTTCGGTTCACGAGACTCGCACACAGGCCACAGATTAGTTCTACAGTTTTCTTCTCAGAACGGCAGGAATGTGTGACATTCCCACATGATTCTACTTTTACGTGATGGCCAAGACCTATGTCATGGAAGTTGAAAGCTCATTCACTGGCGGTGCTGAGTCGAGTCCCCGCCGGTCGACAGATCTATCATTTGCTTCAGAAATTGGCCGGTACAAATCGAGTAAATTCCCAGCGCGATATGAATCGCGCTTTTGAACTTGTTGATCTCGCCTGGGAGGCGGGGGAAACAATCGAGAATTCAACGTGCGTGGAGATCGGAACAGGATGGCATCCGTTTGTTCCTTTCGTGCTTGCTCTTGGGGGCGCAAAGCAGGTCGTCACGATCGATGTGAATCCCTGGCTGACAGAGCAGAATGCTCGAGAGACCTGGAGATCATTAGAACCGTTTCTTCCCGAAATTGCTGCGAAATGTCGTTTTCCGGAGCATGAAGTCTGGGACCGATATCGACTCGTTCCCAAGACAGCCAAAACAATCAACGACTTCTTCGATCCGCTTCAGATTCGATATATCTACCCTGGAGATGCGAGGCACACGGGATTTGCGGAAGGAAGCGTCGATTTAGTTGTCAGCTCCAACGTTCTTGAGCATATCCCGCTGGATATTCAGACCGAGATCCATCAGGAATCGAAACGTATCCTGAGAGTCGGAGGTCTGGCGGTACACCGCTTTAATCCACAAGACCACTATTCCACCGTCGATTCAAAAATCACGAATTCGAATTTTCTCCAGTTCACTTCGAAAGAATGGGAGTGGCTGGGAGGAAGTGGTTTGGCGTATCACAACCGCCTGCGAACCCGAGACTATCAACAGATGTTCGAGCAGATTGGTTTCGAACTGGAAGTTTGCCGCGAGCGGATCGATGCTCGATCACTCGAAGCATTGAAGTCCGGACAACTCCAGGTTGCTGACGAGTTCAACAGTTATACGCTCGATGAACTAGCTGCAGACTACATGTGGGTTGCGTGTCGCAAACCGAATCTGCCGTCTACTCCCGTCCGGCAGCGAGAATTCAACGCTGCGAACGTTGAATTGGATGCCATTCATTAACGTCTATCGCAGCGTGCGGTCGTGGCGAATGGCGGACAAACAACGTTGAGTCGCGGAGTGGATGATCACCAGATCGACAGGTTTTCCCGAAGGTTGTGAATAACGTCAGTTCTGAAGCGGCATGGTTTCCCATTAGTAGATAGTTGATCAAATGGTCATGGCACTCGAACTGACATTCTGGATCTCATGCGGCTTGGTTCTTTACGCCTACGTTGGTTATCCAATCGTGCTGGGAATCCTCGCGAGACTCAAGAAAACTCGCCACGAGCCATCGCCCCTGTCTCGAGACAAACTTCCATTTGTTTCATTGATTATCGCGGCTTACAAAGAGCAGAGCATCATTCTGGAACGTCTCAATAATGCTCTCCTCTTGGACTATCCCGCTGACAGGCTGGAGATACTGATTGGCTGTGATGGAAACGAAGATCTGACTGGAGAATTGGTCCGCACTTGTGATGATCCTCGTGTCCGTTTGATGCAGTTTGAGAATCGGAGAGGGAAACCCTCCGTGCTAAATGACTGTGTTGCAGATGCCCGTGGCGATGTTTTGGCATTCTCCGATGCAAACACCTTCTGGAATCCAGATGCTCTGCTGAAGCTGGTGTCGCATCTTCAGAACGATCGAGTCGCTGGTGTTTGCGGTCAGTTGCTGTTGAACGACCCAGAGACAGGTGAAAACGTCGATGGGGCCTATTGGAAATACGAAAACTATTTGAAACGCTGCGAAGGAAGAATCGGAGCGTTGCTCGGGTTCAATGGGGCGATCTATCTCATTCGCAAAACGGCTTGGCAGCCCATCCCTGCGAATACGATCGTTGACGACTTCCTGATTGGAATGCGAATTCATCAGCAGGGAAAAGAAGTCATCTTCGATGAGACAGCGATTGCAAATGAGGAAAGCGCACCCAGTCTGGGAGCGGAGTTTTATCGTCGCACTCGGATCGGAGCGGGTGGCTTTCAGAGCTTGAGCTGGCTGCTCCCGCTGTTGAGTCCAGTTTACGGGAAGGTTGCCTTCGCCTTCTGGTCACATAAAGTGTTGCGTTGGCTTTGTCCTGCGTTTATGGCGTTGGCAGCAGTCTCTAATGCCATCCTCGCGACGCTCAATCCGGTTTACCAATGGTTGTTGGCAGGCCAGATTCTTTTTTACGCGGGGGCGATGTGCGGTCGTTATTTCCCCGGTACGAGTCTCCCCTCCAGGTTTGCCAAACTGGCGACGATGTTTGTTGACATGAATATCGCTTTGGCGTTCGGGTTTTGGAGATGGGCGGGCGGAAATCAGTCTGGCGCGTGGAAGCGGACCGCACGAACTCAGGAACTTCAGGCAGCCAATCAAGGGGCACCGCCGAAAACAGGTGTCACGCACTGAGGATCGATCAAAAAAAAGGGCCGCACAGTTTCGATGTGCGGCCCTTTTTGCATTGGTTGGTACTTAGACAGTACGTGCCTTGTCGGAAATATCTTTACGGCACCACGCTCCTTGCCAGCGAATCATACGGACGGCTTCATACGCTTTTCGTTTGGCGTCGGAAACGTCGTCGCCAAGGGTCGTCACGCCGAGTACGCGACCACCGGTGTTTACGACCTGATCTTTCAGTGTCGATGTCCCAGCGTGAAAGACTTTGGTGTCCGGAAGAGCATCGGCGTCAGCGATTCCACGAATCGGGTGACCCGTCGAGATTTTTCCTGGATAGCCTTCTGAAGCCATGACCACACACACAGCGGTGCGTGGGTCCCATTCCAGATCTGGCAGATCCTTCAGTTTCCCATCGGCAGCAGCAGACAGGACATCATAGAGGTCTGTCTTCAGACGCATGAGAATCGCTTGGGCTTCGGGATCGCCAAGTCGCACGTTGTACTCGAGGACTTTCGGGCCTTGCGACGTGAGCATTAGGCCAGCGTAGAGAACTCCGCGAAATTCCGTGTTGTTCTTCTTCATCGTGTGTACGGTTGGAATCAGAATCTGATCGATGACCTGATCGATCAATTCTGGTGTCGCAAAAGGAGCAGGGCTGTATGCCCCCATTCCCCCGGTGTTTGGTCCGAGGTCACCATCATGGGCAGCTTTATGGTCCTGGGCGACTTCCAGTGGAATGATCGTTCGACCATCCACCAATGCCATGATGCTGACTTCCTGGCCGACCAGTTTCTCCTCAATCACAATGGTCCGGCCCGCCTCGCCGAACTCATTCTGCTTCATGATGAGTTGGATGGCTTCGAGTGCTTCCGCTTTGTTTTCACAGATGATCACGCCCTTACCGGCGGCGAGTCCATCCGCTTTGATCACTAACGGAGTTTCTTCTCGCTCCTGAACGAAGTGCTGAGCGGATTCCGCATCTGAGAAGACGCGATAATCGGCCGTTGCGACTTTGGCTTTGTTCAGAATCTCTTTACAGAACGCTTTGCTTCCTTCGAGCGCAGCGGCAGCCTGACTTGGACCGAAGACTCGCAATCGTTGTTTCTTGAAGACGTCGACAATTCCTGCGACCAGCGGAACTTCAGGACCAACGACGGTCAGGTCGATTTGTTCTTTCTTTGCGAAGTCGGCCAGTTTCTGGCAATCGTCGGCTTTGATGTCAACGTTTGTGAAATCTGTCGCGGTTCCAGCATTTCCAGGGGCGCAAAAGACCTGAGTCACTTTGGGGGACTGTTTCAATTTCCAAGCTAGGACATGCTCTCGGCCGCCCGCACCCACTACCAGCACTTTCATCGCAGTTCACTTTCAACATTTTGAGCCGGAAAGCGGATGCCCGGACTCGTCACAATTCCTCAGAGAATGAAATCGTATTATAGTGCGATTGAATGTGGCTCGCGAGAGGGGAAGACGATTCTGGGTTCGCGAGCTGTAACTTCTTTTGATTGACTGCTTTCGGAATTTGACTTGGCATCAGTTTTCTCTGGATTTGTCAGACGGCGAAAATTGGTGTCTGATGATCAGGAGTCAGGACGTTGACCAGCGCGCCCCCGAACGAATTCGCCTCATTGAAGGGGAAACGAGCCCTCGTCACCGGCTCGAGCAGTGGAATCGGGAGAGGCATTGCCTTGGAGTTGGCTCGAGCTGGTTGCGACGTCATTGTTCATTATGCAATGTCACGTGATTCGGCCGAATGTGTCGCGAAAGAGATTGAAGATCTCCAAGTGAAGTCCGCTGTACTTCAGTGCGACTTCCTCGAGGACGATTTCAGCAGTTTCGTCGATGAAGCGTGGAATCTCTGGGGATCGCTCGACATCTGGGTGAATAATGCCGGGGCTGACCTACTGACTGGCGGAGGTAAAAGTCTCTCCTTTCACGAAAAGCTCGACGCTGTCTGGCTGGTGGATGTTCTCGGTACTGTGGAACTCGGGCGTGCCCTGACGGCCCGAATGAAGCAGCGGGGAAGTGGTGTGATTCTAAACATCGGGTGGGATCAGGCGGATCGGGGGATGGAAGGCGATAGTGCGGAACTCTTCTCAACGACCAAAAACGCGATTATGGGTTTCACCCGCTCTCTAGCTTTGACCGCAGCGCCCGAAGTTCGGGTGAATTGCATTGCTCCCGGCTGGATTCAGACTGCCTGGGGAGATGTCGCGAACTCGGAATGGCAGGAGCGAGTCATTCGAGAGACACCGCTGCGGCGTTGGGGAAAGCCAGAAGATATTGCGAATCTTGCTCGATTTCTGGTGAGCGATTCCGCTGCCTATATCACTGGACAGGTGATCAACGCCAATGGCGGGGCGGTTCGCTGAGGAGGCAGAGCGCAGGGACGTTGTTTGATATTGTCAGATGATTTCGTGTTTGGTATCACTTGGGGTTGATGTGTTTGCGTTTGCAGTCCGGTCCCATTTTACACTCTCCAGTGATACCAATTCCTATGTCGAAATTTCACGTCGTCGTCACAGACTTCATCAAGGATCCGTTGAACATTGAAGAGGGGATCCTTGGTGATATTGCTACCGTATCAGCAATTGATGCTTACTCCGAGGCAGATCTTATCGGCAAGATTGAAGATGCCGACGCGGTGATGCTCTATCACTTCATCACTCTCTCTGGCGACATCATCCGCAAGTTGAAGAAGTGCAAATTGATTGTTCGCTGTGGAGTTGGATACGACAACGTCGACTACCGTACCGCTCGCGAGCTGGGAATTCCTGTCGCGAATGTCCCGGATTACGGAGCAGAGGAAGTCGCAGATTCTGCGATTGGGATGATGCTGACATTGACTCGAGGTATCCACTACACCAACAGTCGCCTGCAGCGAAACGCTGGCCATTGGAGTTATGAACAGGTTGTCCCGATTCATCGGTTGCGCGGGAGAGTCTTCGGTGTCTTGGGGCTGGGACGCATCGGGACTGCTGCCGCTCTGCGTGCCAAGGCTTTGGGAATGAGGGTGATCTTCTTTGACCCACACGTTCCCGATGGACGCGATAAGGCGATTGGAATTGAGCAGGTCGAAACATTGGATGAACTGCTTCAACTTTCTGATGTTTTGAGTGCCCATTGTCCGCGATCGGCAGAAACTCAGCACATCATTAATGATGAGGCGATTGCCAAGATGCGCCCCGGTTCATTCATCGTGAATACGGCTCGGGGAGGTGTTGTTGATGCGCACGCTGTGCTACGGGCGATCGAAAGCAATCACCTCCGCGGCGCTGGGCTGGACGTGCTGGAAGTGGAGCCGCCATCAGAAACGGATCCGCTCATCGCAGCTTGGCGGGATCCTTCTCACCCAGCATTCGATCGAATTATTCTCAACCCACACTCAGCGTTCTATTCCGAAGAAGGACTCGCTGATATGCGGATCAAGGGGAGCCACAACTGCAAACGAGTGCTGTTGGGCGGGGCTCCAAAAAACGTGATCAACGGATAGTTCAAGCGAGCGATTCGGCTGGATTTCAAAAAGGGTGTTGCGTTGACAGGTTGTCTCGCAGCACCCTTTTTTTGTGAACGCTGAGTTCGTTTCATCGTGGAAGTAAGCGGGAAGGTAGGAGAAGACGGAAATGTGCGAGAAGTGCTTCTTGTTTGCAATAAACCGGTTACAATTCGTTAAGAATCTCATTTCACCGGATGACGTCGAAGAATCTTTTGCAATTCTACGAGTGGACACAGCAAGATTTATCTTAGGACGAAAGACGCTTCCATCGTGGTTACAGACATGCAGTCTTACCTCCCCAGTGAAACCACAGTGCTCGATGTATTGCTCGTTGAGGATGACGGAGTTCTTGGGAAAGCAGTGGCTCAGGGACTCCAGGACACTGGGCTGCGGTGCAGTTGGGTTCAGAGCGGTCAACGAGGTATTGATCTCGTCGCATCCCAGCATTTTCATGCGATGATCCTCGACTTGATGTTGCCGGATTTGTCCGGAATCGAGGTGTTGAAGAGTATGCGTCAGCAGGGGATTCAGGTCCCGGTGCTGATTCTCACTGCATTGGGATCGGTGCAGGAGCGTGTCGCTGGACTTGAAGCGGGTGCGGATGACTATCTCCTCAAGCCATTTGCGCTGCCTGAATTGCTCGCCCGGTTGAAGGCGATTACACGTCGCTCTCAAAAACCTGTGCTTCAGCATCTACGTGTCGGCGCGATTTCATTGGATCTTTCGACCCGCCGGTTTACGCGAAACGGAAAAGAAATCGATCTCACTCCCACCGAATCCAGCCTTCTCGAATTCCTGATGCGAAATGCAGATCAGGTTGTCACCCGCAAAATGCTCTGTGAACATCTTTGGGAATCGGATTGGGAAGGAGTGACGAACGTCATTGAAGTTCATATCAACCGATTGCGTGGGAAGATTGATCGGGATTTTGATCGCCATCTGATTCAGACGGTTCGCGGCCGTGGGTACGTCCTTCGTGTCAACTGAGAGAGACGACTGTCGTCCTGGCTAAACGTGATGTCAGGCAAGAGAGCAGTGTCGTACCTGAAAGTCGGCCAGATTTGTTTTGCAGACTCTATGAATCACCGCGTATCCGAAAATTTGAGTTTGCATTCAGACTCTACTGTTGGTCACCCTCAGCGATTTTGGTGGAAAACACTCCGGGTGCGCCTGGCTGCTGCGAACGCGCTCGTGGTCTCTGTGATTGCGTTGGTCATGCTGTTTGGCGTGCGTTATGGGGTGCGTTGGGCTCTGTTTCACGAGATTAACCAAATCTTGATTGAACAGATTCATGAAATTTCACTGAGCGTGAATGCAGCAGACTCTGAAGGGATGCAGTCGCTCCGAAATGAACTCGATCGAAAATCTCTCGGGCATCAGCAACATTCCTGGTTTGCCGAGATCTACACGAAAGAGGAGTCAAACAACTTCAAGACAGAGTTCGCTCCCCAAGACATTCCCAAATTCCCCGCAGTGGCGAATCTGGTTCCCTATCGATATGGAAATCTTCAAGTCATCGAAATGGCTCAAGGTCCGAATCCACTCGGTGTCTACGGTATTCGGATCGGAACGACGCTTGATTTCGTGAAGAAGGATCTGGCGATTCTTGATGGCTGGATGGCGATGGCCGCTGGAACTCTGCTGATTGTCGCGCCACTGTGTGGGTACTGGCTGGCGGGGAGAGCTGCCCGCACAATGGGGGACATCATTCAGACAGCGTCGCGTCTCCGTCCCTCGCATCTCGAAGAGCGTTTGGTGATCAGCGGAACTGGTGATGAACTCGATCAGCTCTCACATACGATCAACGGATTGCTGGATCGTGTCGCTGCGTACCTGGCACATAATCGGGACTTTCTTGCGAATGCCGCACACGAATTGCGGACTCCACTCGCTGCAATTCGATGTTCCATCGAAGTCGCACTCAACCGGGATCAAACAACGGGAGAGTTTACAGAAGTCTTAGAAGACCTCATTGACCAGTCGACCTCGCTTGAAACATTGGTCAATCAGCTGTTGTTGTTGTCGGAGACCGATCGGGCCAATGAAGTTTGGGGCGAACAGAAGGAGAAGATCAGTCTGCATGAAGTGGTAAGTCGTGCAGTTGATATGTTTCAAGGGGTCGCAGAGGCAAACGAGATCGATCTTCAGTTCAGCTCTCCAGCCATGGCAATTGTCGCGGGCCATCGCCAACCGCTGCGACAGGTGGTGAATAACCTCATTGATAACGCTATCAAATACACGTTGCCCGGTGGAAAAGTGCGGGTCGCTTTAAGTGTCGACCCGCAGAAGAATGTTGCGAAGTTACTCGTGAGCGATACCGGTATTGGAATCTCTGAGAAAGATCTTCCTTTTGTATTCGACCGCTTTTTCCGATCCGACCGGTCTCGATCAAGATCACATTCCATCCAAGGGACAGGGCTTGGGTTAAGTATTTGCTACGCAGTCGTTCAGGCACATGGTGGCACAATCGTCTGTCGTAGCACACACCATGTCGGAACGGAATTGGAAGTCACGTTACCGCTGGATGATGCTGCGGCATCTTGACTTGCTGGTCGCTCTGAACACCGTTTAGCCGTCAGTCATCGAGTTCACGCCCCCCCACTGCCATCGAGGCTGCGGCGGTACAGAAATGAGTTCGTAGACTGTTCACATCTTCCATGTGCCCTACGCAAGGACAAGTGTGTGTTCAGGGACCTCGCTGAGTCGTGGGATCTCACCGCACGATTCCAGTCGATTTCCTTCTTCACGAATTTCGAGGAAACCTTCTCGCAGTGTGTTCAGAACGGATCGGGCCGATTCCCACCCCTGAACTTCTGCATGGCTGGTCTGGTCAATGCAGAAAATGCAGAGGTCTCTGATACGTGCTCCGAGAGTCGATTGAGTGTCCAGTCCGGAAATGAGGAGAAGACACAGTTCTGAAACTCTCAGTTGCAGACTGGGATACCCACTTCTGTCTTCAGACTGAAGGTTTTGAATTCCAGCGTCGATTGTGGAGATTGTCGAATCGTAAATCGCCAACAGCATCTCGATGCGAGTCCTGGCGGATTGAGCGTTCTTTTTGTATGCCTGTTGCGGTGTCATTGGGAACCTGATGCTGAATTCGTGGCTGAAGAAGACGTTCATCTTCAAAGGTCAGAAGTGATATCGGCGATGGAGAAATCGAGACGTCAGGCGGGATCTTTTTCTTCCGCGGAGATTTCACTTCCCGGTCTGATTACTCCGAAGTTCAGGATGAAGCCATCTTGCTGATTCCAGCGAGTTGCGAGCCGAGAAGCGAACTTGTGGTCTGCATCTGTTGCAGCGCGGCTTCCATTCTCGAAAATTGCATCGTGAGCTGTTCTTTTTGGCGATCAAAATAGGTTTGCTGGTTCTCGATGGATTGATTGATACTTGCGATTTGGGATCGCAACGAATTTGTCATAGATGTGAGCGATCCTTTCTGGCTGTCCATTAATCCATCGATCAATGAGTTGAGCCGCGATGCGACTCCGCGCGTCATTGAAATTTGCCCTTCAGGGTCATTTGTAAGCTGCGTTGGGTTGAGGGAAGACCGGACCTGCAGGCCATCGGTGTGGGAATTTCCTGCATTCCCAGTGAGAATCTGGCCTTTACCAACAGCATCTTCCCGAACACCGTTCACCAGATAGTAGCCGGCGACATCGGTCCCGGAATGACTTTCCCCGCCGCTGAGTCCCAAACTCGCAGAGGCGGAACTCGCATAGAGTGTCACCCGAGAAGTTGAGCCATAGCTGGTGGATGTGACCTCAAGTTGGTCTTGGGCATTTACCCCGACAGCTACCGAGCGGCCGCTGCTTTGTATGGCCCCGTTGATAATCGATTGAACGTGATTTGCCAGTTCCTGACGATTGTAGGTTCCGGAATTGAGTCTCACTGTCGTTTCTGAACCGTCGACATTGAGAGTGAGTGAGTTGTTCGAATCGTCGATCGTCGTCGATGCATCCAAGGCAAGTCCAGCGGTGACACTTCCTCTCGTGGCAGCCTGAGTAATTTTCACTCCATACGGAGTCGCTGACTCGCGTGTTTTTGAACTCGCAAGCACGAAGGAAATGTTGCCGTTTGTCCCCTGTCCAGCGACAGCAAAGAGATGTTTCAGGTCGGCGTTCGTTACTCCGCTGACGTTGCCTTTCATCATGTTTTGAAGCTGTGTCTCATTGAAAATGAGGCGGCCGTTGTCTGCAGTGGTGATTCCAATGGCGCTCAGCCTGTTCGCTTTGTTGGAGCCACCGGGGATGACACTTTGAACCGCGTGCTGGAGCTGATTTCGGATGTTGATGATCGAATAGTCACCCTGCAGAATTCCGGAGACATCCGATTCGGAGTCGTACTTTGTCTGGCTATCGAGGAAGTCGAGCAAGCTGTTGTACGAGTCGACATAGTCTTTCACTGCAGTGACTGCTTTTTCAGTATCTGCAGAGATGGTAACCATGACGTTTTTTGTCGGATCTGCTTCAAGCAGATTCAACGTCACCCCTGTAATTAACGAGTTCACACTATTGGTCTGGCTAGTGACAGTAATCGCCCCGGGGCCGGTTCCCATAGAGACTGTCGCGTTTGTGGCGGCCTGGACCGGATTGGCGACGTCAATCTCGACTTTCTGCGATGAACCCGTCGAGTTCCCTAATCCGTTGACGACCGTGATCTGGTGATCGGTGCCTGTTTTGGCTGACGTCAGCAACAACTTGTATGAACTTGAGCCATCCTGAACGATACTTGCTGAGACTCCAACATCTGCAAAGTTGATGGAATCCGCGAGCCCTGCGAGAGTGTTGTTCGAGGAATTGACCTGAATGTCGGAAGAGACACCCGATCCGACTCGGATTGAGAATGTTCCTTCAGTGATCGCCGCTTCGGGTGATTCGAATCCCTGCGAAGCAACCTGTTGAGCGGTTGCGAGCGAAGACACTTTGAGTTGATAAGTCCCTGCATTGGCTCTGCTAGTCGCAGTGGCAATCAATGATTCCGGACGGGAAACGTTGACTTGCCTCGCATCGAATGGATTGTTCACCGAACTGGCAAGAGAGATCGCGTTTGTCCGCAATGTGACAAGCTGGGTTTGGAGTGCTCCCACAGCGGTCTGCTTTGTTTCGACGGAGGTTTTCTTGATATTGAATTGATCAATCTGCTGCTGCTGGATCTTCAGCAACCCCTGAATAATGACATCGGGATCAATCCCGGAAACGAGTCCTCCGATGTTAATGGATGCCATTTTCAGTCTCCTACAAATTGAACCAGAATCGATCAGTCAGCAGGATTCACTCGGTGTTGAACGGCATATTCAGGGCGTCGCATTGGGAGTGTCGTCCATGATTGTCACGACGATTAGCGGAGAATCCTTTATCCGCAAATGACCGTCGACTTGAATGGAGAACCCGCTGAGAGCTTCATCAGAAACCTCTCAGCGGGGCGAAGTGATCTCTCAGTCGAAACCGATTATCGCAACAGCGAAAGAATCATTTGCGGTGCCTGATTCGCATTCTGGAGAATGGAGACTCCAGCCTGCACCAAGACCTGAGATTTCGTATAGTTGGCGATTTCGGAAGCAAAATCGGTGTCGCGAATCACCGACTCGGCGTTCGTTGTGTTCTCAAGTGTCGTACGCAGGTTGTTTGCGGTGGATGTGAGTGTGTTCTGCTGAAACGCTCCGAGTGCACCACGCTGATTTGTCACGTCGTTGATTGCCCGGTCAATCACTGCGAGTGAATCCTGTGCTTTGGAGGCAGAGGTGACATCAATATCTTGCAGGTTGTTGAACTGGTTTCCTGCAACTCCGAGTCCCAGAGCTGACGCATCCATCTTACCGATGGCGATACGTGCAGTTTGGTGTTGGTTCGCACCAATCTGGAAGACCAGCGAGTTGTTCCCGACAGTCACGCTTCCCTGTGCGCCAGCGACTGATTGGGCGGCGTTCGACGAACTGGTTCCAAATCGCACAGTCAGTCCGTTTGCGACGCCAGAATTCGCCGTCAGCGTTGTTCCGGTTCCGGTGTAAGAAGTTCCGGCAATTGTCGCGACGACATCGACGCCTTGGTCGATGATGGCACTTGTTCCGAAGCCGCTGGAGTAATCAGTGCCTCCTGGGGACGCGGCAACATTGGAAATGACGTTGACGGTTGCGTTTGATCCAAACGCATTGCTGTAAATACGAGTTGCACCGCCTGCTCCGTTTGCATCCGCAACGGCGCCGGTTTCCGATGAGAATTCGTTAATGCGGTTGACTACAGCAGCCTGAGACATGCCGCTGGATAAGGTCACTTGAACACCGTTGATTGTCAACGTCTCATTGGCGGTGAGGGCGTTCCCACCCTGTGCCGTCCCAGCTGTTGCAATTGCTCGTTCAGCGGCTGTGGTCACGTTGACGGCGTGAACACCAGCGGAGGTGTCTGTTGTACCTCGGATAAACGTGACATCGGGATCGTTGCTGATTCCGGAGAGTCCGGCCGAGCCATCGAGGAGTTTTTTGGTTCCAAACTGGGTGTTGCTGGCGATACGGTTAATTGTGTCGAGAGCGTTTGTGATTTCCGCCTGGTTTGCAGCAAGCGCGTCACTGTCGTTGACACCTGCGTTTGCGGAGTCGATGGCGAGGCTTCGCACTTTGACGAGCAGATCGTTGATTTCGCCCAGTGCGCCTTCCGCTGTCTGGACGAGCGATACAGCTTTGTTGGAATTGTCGATTGCTTGCTTGAGACCAGCGATCTGTGCTCGTTGCTTTTCGGAAATCACGAGAGCAGCAGGCCCGTCAGCACCACGGTTTACCTTCAAGCCGGAGGAGAGTCGTTCGACCGAGGTCGCCAACGCTCCTGATGCCCGGTTCAGGTTCCCCTGAGCGTTCAGAGACGAGATGTTACTGGTAATTGTCATTGCCATGGGTCATGCCTTGCGATGTGGGGGGTGAATCCATTGATTCGTAATGAGCCACAACCATGCGGCAGCAAATCGATTCCTTGAAACATTCATCTCGATGTCTGGATGCGGGAATTAAATAACGTCTGAATTCAGAAATACGTGTGAAAGTCGTTCCGCTGCTTCGACTGACGAGAACTGACCACTCAGATACCTTGCACGTGCTTGCGTCACGATGTCTGCACGTACCTTGGGAACGTCGTTCAATCTGGCAAGCTCACTCTTGGCGTTGAAGCCGATTGCGTTCGCACTGTTGACGTTGGTGTCGGTCGTCGCATCGCTGATATCACTCGATTGAGTGGGGGCGATTCGCTGGCTCAAGCCCGACTTGACATCGTCAGACTTCGTCGCCCCTTTGGGGGGGACGAATCGATGGGGATCGATGTCTATTCTGCGAATCTGCATCAGTGGTCTCGACAGAGAAGGAGGAACATCTCCGTTATCGAGGGCTGATCAGGGAACTTGCCTTTTTTTTCAAATCTTTGGGAAAATTCTGCTGTGGACGGATGGTGGAGTGCGATGTTTAAGTTGAGTTTGCTGATTGTATTGGTTTTGTTCGTGTCGGATTGAATTTGCGTAGAGGTTTTACGCAGACTTTGACCTAGGGCAGTAGAGACGTGTCTGTCTGGAAGTTGTTCATTCCGGTCGTGTTAGGCAGCTTGACTGTCGGTGTGGGGGTCGGCTACGCGGTCCTCCAGTCGACAGCGAGTCGCTCTGGGGGCGTGCATGAAAATGCAGAAACCGACTCGTCTGTGCATAACCTAAGCTCGAGTTCGACTGTTCGTCTGCACAGTTCAGAGCAGCTGCAAACACCAAAGATTCTTGAACTTCCTGCGTCACTTCCCCTCCCTGAGACGGACGATGCGGGGCATTCAACCTCGCCTCGAAGGCCCAAGCCGGGGACTGCCTCTGCGATGGCGCTTGAAACGGCCAAGCTGCTCGAAGAGGAGCAGGCGCTGACTCCGGAACTCAAGCTACAGCGTGCTGATCGATTGCTTTTGGGGGGGAACTATAAGAGCGCTTCCTCCGCGTATGCACAATTGAAGTCATCTCACCCCAGTTACCTTCCAGCGGAGTTACAACTCCGTATTGCCCTCTGTGAAGAGGGGCTCGGAAACCAGTCCAAGGGCATCGCTGCCTATCGTTCCGTTCTGGATCACAACCCGGCTCCTGTAATTCGTCAGACAGCCATCCTTGGCCAAGTTCGGATCTTAGGTTCGACCAATCGACACGACTTGGCAACATCGATGCTGTTTGGCGAGATCGTCAAAGGAACTCTTCGTCACGATCCGGAATCACAGGCTCAAGTGACGCATCAGCTTGCAGTCCTTGTCTCTGCAAGAATTGTCGGGGAAGGAATCGGAAAGGAAAAGGGTCTTCACGAGTTGAATGATGAGACTCTTTTGACACCGCAGTTGGCAGTCCATCCGTATCAGGTGCTTGATGAACTGATGTCGCGACCGATCGTTCAGGTAGCGAATCCCGAAATTCCCCCTTACGATATTTCGGTGGTTCAACGTTTCAATCAGTCTGCGGACGAAATCTACGTCAATGTTCGAACTGAACGCCTGACCGCTTTAGAACTCGTTAAGCGGGCGGTGAATCGTGCTGGTTGGAAAGTCAAAATCACTGAAGAAGCGCGATTGAAATTGCAGGAATCAGCACTTCAACCAGATTGTGTGAACATGCCGCTGGCTGTCGTCTTGGATGCCATTCTCGATCCGGTCGAGACGGTTTGGAAGGTCGACGGCGAAACGATGTATATCTCCGTTGCAAATCAGGCGACGATTGAGGAGATGCAGACGCATCGTCTCAAATCTGCGAATCGCTGGTTGAAGTTCGCTTGTCTTAATGGTCCGGAACATCCTTGGGCGCCTGCGAGTTTTTTAGAACTCGCCCGAACAATGGCACTCAAGGGAAATCTAGTTGAGGCGAGTGATTGTATTTCGAAAATGCTTCAGCAGTTTCCTCGATCAGAGTTTGAAGCGATCGGTTGGCTGAACCTTGGAAAACTCAGTCTTCGTCTGGGGAGGCTGAATGAGGCACTCAAGGCGTTTCATCAAGCTTCGGATCTTCTGGCTGGCCATCCTCTCGAAGCGGTGAGCTATCTCTACGCTGGTCGAGTCTGTCTTGAATCTGATCAGATCCGGGAATCGATCTCGCCTCTCACCCGTGCAAAAGCACTGAGCGAGGGATCCCGATTTCAGGCAATCGCTACTCTTCAGTTGGTCGCGGCCTATTATCTGCTCGACAATTATCAGGTCGCAAATGAAATTCTCCTGGCTCATCATTCCCTATTCGAGGGAGAGGGGAGCCATGATCTTGCTGCGACTTTGACATGGATGATTCAATTAAAGTCCACCTTGAATGAGTACGGACGGACGCGAGCAGGAACATCTCTGATCGCAGCGTTGACCAACACTCGGACTTCGGACTGTTTTGGGGGACATTGGGCGTGGATTATCGGGTCGGCCTACCGAGAGACGGGAATGGTTCAGGAAGCAATTTCAATCTTTCGAAACTGCTTACAATCCAGCTACTCGTTCCCGCTTCAGAATCGGATTCGTCAGTGTTTGCTCGAGGATGCTCCAGATCAACTTGCTGGAATTGAATCTGCTCAGCCGATCAATCGTAGCCTGATCAAGCCGAGTTCGCTGTTGTTTCAGACTCAATTAAAGGAAGCAGCAACAGGCTTTCATCGAGGCGATGTTGATACCTCGATCCGGAAACTTCACAGACTTCTCGAACATCCCCAAGTTGCAGATGCAGATCGACGTGCAGCCTTGCGACTACTGGGGCAGATCTATCAGTCGAAATCGGAGCACAAGAAGGCTGTGGAGTGCTTTTCAGGAGTCGTTCCGACACTCGATCTCCAAGAGAGTGTCCAAGTCATTTCAGATTCGTTGGCAACTGGACCAAGAGAATGAAACCGTTAGTCAACGTTATTGGACAATTGAGCCTGCTGCTCGTGTTTGCAGTAGGAGCAGGATGGCTGTGTGGGACACCCTTGTTGAGAACGTCCCAGGCGGAAGAACCCGCGATCCCGCTATTTGCTGAAACGCAGGAAGAGGGGCATTCCGCACCGGAAGAACCAAGTCCGACTTCGAGTGCAGAAGCCGTTCCAGCACCAGAAGCGACGACGACTCAGGAAGATCTTCAGTCGTTAAAGGAACAGAGATTCCGCGAGTTGAAACGGCAGATGGAGATTCTCAGTCAAATGTCGGATCAGAAAGGTCCGCGTCAGGAGGAACCAGCGCAGTTCCCACAGAGTCAGACGCCGGAGAGTGAAGTTCCTACAGCCAATGGTCCGTCGCCAGAGGTTCCTCCAGTTCCTGTGCAACCTCGCCCTTGGAAAGATACACCGCCTTCGACCCCGCGAGCAGCAGAGTTACTGCCGATGGGCCCATTGGTCGTCGAGGGGGCAATCGATCGATTTTCACTGGCATCGAGCTTATTCGGGACAGGGGAATACGAAACCTGTCTGGAAGTGTTGAAGCAGACGAATCTGAAAGAACTCGCGAGGATCGATCAGATTTGGGCTGAATATTTACAAGCCAGTTGTCACCGGAAGTGTGGTCGTGTCGATCTGGCCAAACAGAGCTATCGCCGTCTTCTCGCTGAAAGTGATGCGGACTGGGTTGGAGAGATGGCTCGTTGGTGGTTGACCGAAATCGATGCCAAAGCTCAGCTTCAGGATGATGTGAAGCGGTTGGGAGACTCGATCAAAGCATGGGAGAAGGAAATTGAATCACTTGCCAGTGAATCAGCTCGAGCAACAGCTTTGCGTTGAGTTGAAGAAAGCAGAGTCGCTGTATCGTCGCGCTCTGGGGTTGATTCAATCCGCTGTGCCGACAGGGGAGGGACAGTTCGATCAGATTTCGTCCTGCCTCGTTCAATTACAACCGTTCATGAAGCAGATTGAAGAAAGCGAATCGGTCTTGGGACCGCTCAAGCAGCATTGGATGTCATTCAAGGTGAAGGCCGGTGCGGAGCTGAAATTCGCTCTACAGGTTCATCAAGGGCTGCTGGGGGATCTAATCACTCTCATCAATAAAATGGAAGCGAGCACTCAACAACAGCGTTTGGCTGCCATTCCTCAGCTCGATTCTGCAATGCGGCGCCAGCAAATGCAGAGAGCCTATCAACAGTCGAACCGCCAATAAGTGCAGATACATTTGGAAAAGTGATGTCTCTGATTTATCAATCCCGAAAAATGCTCGATGTGCTTGAACAGGCAAAAAAGTTCGCGCACAGCTCAATGTCGGTGTTGATCACTGGGGAGCACGGTACCGGAAAGGAACTGATCGCGAAGTCACTCCATCAGATGAGTGATCGGAATCGTCAGTCCTATCTGCGGGTGAACTGTGCTGCGTTCGCTCAAAACCTGATTGAGAGTGAACTGTTTGGGCACGAGGTTGGGGCTTTCACTGGAGCGGTGCAACGACGGCATGGTCAGTTTGAGAATGCCGGAGACGGGACCCTCTTTCTAGATGAGATCGGCGAGCTTGCGTTATCCGATCAGGTAAAGCTATTGCGAGTGCTTGAAGAGCGAGAATTTCAGCGAGTGGGTGGGAACGAAGTTCTGTACTTTTCGGGTCGCATTCTGGCTGCCACCAACCGGGATCTATTAGCTGATGTGAATGAAGATCGCTTTCGCGCTGATCTTTACTATCGATTGAGTGTCTTGGTGCTCCGACTTCCGCCGTTGCGAGAGCGTCCGGAAGATATCCCGCCATTGGTGCAGCACTTCATTAAACTTCTTCAACCTGAGTTGACCAGGAAAGTTCGTGGTGTCTCTCGATCGGTGATGAAATCCCTCAGCGATTACTACTGGCCAGGCAACGTGCGTGAACTGCGAAACGTCATCATTCGTGCCTGTTACCTTGCTGAATCTGATGTCATCGAAACCGTTGATCTACCACTCGAAAGTCAACATGTGCCGATAGTTAATCACGTTCCAGATCAGAGTCCGGAACTGTTTGAGAGGATGTCGCTGGACGAGATTGAACGGAATGTCATTTTGAATCGCCTGAAAATCTTCCACGGCAATAAGGAAGAGGCTGCTGCTGCGCTGGGGGTGACTGCACGGACATTGCGGAACAAAGTCTCGCAGTATCGAAAACTAGGGTACGTCGGCTGACGTCGGAGGTCGAGCAGCGGAAATCTTTTCCGTCACCAGAGGCATGCTTTTCCGGGGACCTCAGTGGCCAGAAACTGAAAAACCCTTGCGTTGAAGATTTAGTTACTTAAAGGGATTGGGCTTACGTCGCTCGTTTCGATTGATGACTGAAGTTGGCATCAGGAATGCTCTGGCGTGTCGATCAAACGCTATTCGGGTAAGTCTGAATCAATCTCGAAGATCGGCATGGTCCGGTGAGTTGACTGACGAAGTGACAGGGATCGCACGTGTGATTGAGAGTGTCGGATCAATTTCCATTTCACCTGGCGATGGTGGGCAACGATCGCCATTCCGTACGGAGAAAGGTGATGATTCAGCAAGTGTGATCAATTTCGAGGAAGAAGTCCGAGTCGCGATTCAGAATGTTGGTAGACAGATCTCACCGCGTCCGAAGTTAAAAGGCACCTCCAATTCGCAGGATGTTGAGTTGTGTTTCGCTGAGTTGAGCAAGGAAATCGAACTCGAAGAGTTGCAGCCAGAAACGATCATTGTTGCTGGACCTGTGCTTGTCCCAAATTCAGAAGTTCTGCGGCCGAGTGCACAAACGGAAGGTGCTTCGCCTGTCTCGAGTGAGGGGACAACTCAACCCCACCACGGCAATGACTGGATATTTCCGAACGGAGCGGTCATTCAGCGAGATGGTTCGTGGCGTGAGAAGGTTCATGAGCAGTGGTCATCCCGATCGGAGTCGGCAAACGCCTCTGCGAAGGCGCCGCAGTTGATCGAGCTCATTGATTTGCAGGGGGCGACTGAGATCGGTTCGACGAGTGAAGTGGAGGGGGGACAGGGACGGTCTGGTGAATTGAGTGCCGAATCCGAGAATTTGGTCGAGTCGGAGCGGCATATTGATTTGCCGTCGATGAGTGAATCTATCCCTGTGGATTCTGCATTGTACGAAGACGCCTCCAAAGCGATTTTGTTGTCAGGTTGCGAGTTGCGTGAAGACAAAACTGTCGCAGAGGAGATGGCAAAAACATCTCAGGTCGAATCGAGATTCGTCGTGGAGGGAGATTCTCAACGGCTGCAAATTCGGATCGATCCACCGGAACTCGGGGAGCTTGGTTTTGAAGTCCGTCCAAACGCCGCGGGGGGATTGGATTTTCAGATCACAGCTGCGGAATCAACCACTCTCGACTTGTTACGGCAGCATCGAGATGAACTAGTGCAGGCGTTAAATGATGGGGGCACTTTGTCTCAGCATAAGAACGAGTCTCACCAGCAGAGAGCCGCTTTGCTCTACGAAGAGCTGCTCGGTGAAATCGAAGTGACAAGACTGGGGAACGAAGCACGTCGCCAGTTGGAAAGTGATCGACGTCAGCCGGCTGATGGACAGATTGGAAATGGACTGAGTTTTCGCATTTGATGCAAAACTCGTGAATCGCGGAACTCAGGAGTTGCAAGAAATGAACGTTGGAGCATCCACGTTTAATTCCAGTATCGGGCAGGATCAATTTTTGAAGTTGATGGCTGCTCAAATGGCAAACCAGAACCCACTCGAACCAACTTCTCAGGAAGATTTTCTTGGGCAACTGGCCCAGTTCTCAACATTGAGCGGGATTGAGCAGCTGAATGCAAATTTCGAGGGGCTATTCAGGCTTCAATCACTGACTCAAGGGGCAAGTCTTGTGGGGCGAGAAGTCGAATACTTCTCCGCTACATCCAACAGTAACAAGTCTGGAGTGATCGAGTCGGCCCGGGTCGTCAATCAGAACGTCGTTCTGACAATCGGTGGCGTGGATGTATCTCTCAATGATGTGGTCAAGGTGATGGGGAACGCTACCGCTGCGGAATAATCGCTGGATTTTCGAGTGTTCATAAGACGAGCACGAGTGGACGGCTCCCGGTAGAGATTGATTTCAGGACAGGTCAAGGAAAGAACCAGACATGGCTAACTCGCTTCAGACAGGGATCTCGGGATTAAAGTCTCATCAGACAATGATTGAGATTGTGGGGAACAATCTCGCCAACCTGAACACTGTTGCCTATAAAGAACGATCCGCGATTTTCTCTGATCTCCTCTACCAGACCGCACGAGGGGCGTCGAGCGGGATTCCGGGAGTTTCCGGCGGTACGAATCCACTGCAAATTGGCGGCGGGAGTACCCTCAAGGCGACCCGGATGAATAACACAGTTGGGAATCTTCAGGCGACAGGGAATGCTCTCGATCTGGCTCTTCAGGGAGATGGCTACTTTGTTGTGAATCGCGGCGGGCAGAATGTCTATACACGTGCCGGAGTGTTCGAGATCGACAAGAGCGGCACATTAGTCGATTCGGGAACAGGATTTCCCGTTCAACGTTATGGAACCGTTGGTGAATTGAACACGGGTTTCCCCAGTTTTCAGAGGGCCGGCAATCTCGATATCCAGATTCCAATCGGCGCAGCGATTCCCGGAAAAGCAACGCAAAACATTCACGTCAGCGGCAATCTCCCCGGCGATGGTGCGATTCCCCAATCACAGGTACTCGCTTCCGCCCCATGGCTGGCTTCTGGAGTCTCAGCGACTCCTTCGACGTTGCTGAATGATTTGGATCTGAGTCAAAGTGGTTATGCCGCTGGTGACGTCATTCATATTGCGGGAACAGACGAAAATGGAGCAGCGGTCTCCATCGATTTTTCTGCGAATAGTGCTTCCACAGTGGGCGATTTGGTCGCTGCGGTTGCGGCAGCATTTCCGGGAGCGAAAGTCGAGTTGACGGAAAGTGGCTCATTACAGTTGACTAGCCTGACGCCGGGGCGGTCCTACATGAGCCTCGCATTCACGGACGATTTGGGGAACGCAGGGGAAACTGAATTTTCAACGCGGCCAATGGTTGTCGATGTAAACGGGAAAGCCGGCGAGATTGTCCGCGGAGGAGCCCACATCTTCGATCCAGCAGGTGGAAGACATGCCATCAATCTCGAATTCGAGCGGCAGGTTGACGGCACATGGACGATGGTCGCTGGTATCGCTCCTGAGTTGGGGACATTCGTCGACAATATCGTTGAGGGGATCACATTTAATTCCGATGGAACTTTCAGCGGGGTGACCGGGGCAGGGATCAACGATCGGAATCTGTCGATCCAGTTTGCTGGCCAGACGTCGCCACAGGTGATTCAAGTTGTGATGGACGGAGGCGACTCGGGGGCGAATGCGTTGAGTGCGTATTCAGGAACCTCGTCAATGTCGACGACAGCCGACGGCTATGGAAACGGAGTTCTCGCGGACATCGCTGTGGACGGGGACGGAGTGATTCAAGGGCTCGGGACGAACGGAGTCAAGTTTCCGATTGCGCAACTGGCCATCGGGACTTTCCGTAACGCACAAGGTCTCCTTTCGGATGGGGGCAATTTTTACGAAAGCAGCCTGAGCAGCGGGGAAGCCCTGTTGGGGGGAGCAGGAACTGGAAGTACAGGGCTTGTCCGATCCGGACAGTTGGAGCAGTCGAATGTGGACATCGCTTTAGAGTTCACGCGACTCATCGTCGCTCAGCGAGGGTATTCGGCAAACTCCCGGACGATATCCGTCACCAACGAAGTGCTTCAGGAGCTGACGAACTTAATCCGGTAATCTGGCCGTTCTTTGGGTAGAATGGCGCAGATTGATCGCGGTCGTCTTGGCAAGTCGGAGGTGTCATTCACACGCCGCCTCCGGCTTTCAGGTCCACACATCCTGGGAGTGTGGACGATTTCACGAATGGCGCATTCCACAGAACCGCTCCTCGGGTTAGCAATAAGAGACGGGTCTAAAAGGTCTGGAAACAACGCAAAATTGTGCAAACAGCACTCGACCCTTTCAAAAGGCAGCGTTGCTCTTGCGCCTGCGATGCGTTACCCTGATGACTTCCGCGAGAGTGGCGAAACTGGCAGACGCGCTGGATTTAGGTTCCAGTGGGGTAACCCGTGCAGGTTCAATTCCTGTCTCTCGCAATACACGAAAATCCCCGAAAACACGGGGGTTTTCTGCATTTTGACACCTTGGCGTTTTTGTCGTAAAACTGAACCACACCCGTAACCACACCCGGAAGAGTTCAGTTTTGCGGAGAAGCGACCGTGTCAAAAGTCGAAAATCCATACACTGATTTCCCACTGACAGCACACCCGTGTGGGCAATGGGTAAAAAAACGAAATGGTAAGACGTACTACTTCGGGGTTCATTCGGACCCAGAAGCGGCACTGAAAGATTATCTCGCGAGTTTTCTTGCTGGATTACTGGTTTCAGCACGAGTTCTTTTGAGGGTCGAATTCAAGACTCTGGATCTGAATCACACTGCTTTCTGATCGCAGCCTGCGCAGTGGCCTTTCAGCAGAATTTCTGTGACTCTGCCCACTTCGTTCGAGCGTTTACGGGAAGAGGATGTCAATTCAACATCAGAGAGACACGTGACTTCGCCGCAATCAACGCAGATGAAGTGCGGGTGGTTCTCGTCATGTCCATCGGCCTTCTTCAGTTCGAATCGCCAAACGTGATCACCGAGTTCAGTGCGTCGAACGAGTTCCGCATCTGCCAGATCATTGAGGTTTCGAAAGATCGTGGTCTTGTCAAAACCGGTCGGGACGAGCCGTTCAGCGAGATCCGCGTGGGTCAGTGGGGACACTGCGGTCTGAAGTTCAAGAAGGACCGAAATTCTTGCTGGTGTGCTTCGTAATCCAGCGGAACGCAGAATCTCACGAGCCCGCTCAACTTGTTCAGGACGGATTTGGTAAGCGGACATGTGGATTCCCCCTGATCGCGAGCGAGTGTCTTCGTCAGTCTAGTTCAAACGCAGTCTCATCTCAAATGCAATTCAGCTGTATCTGCCCATGCAAGTCACGGCTGTCCGGAGCATACCTAGGGGGTTTCGCGACTCAGCGAATCCAGCGAGCGGGTCGGCGTAATGGCTCTTTGCTGACAGACGCTTCACTGTCTCGAGAGATGCACAATTACGGGTTACTGTCTCTGAGAGCGGGATCGATCTTGCGTTCTTCGACGTTCACACTGCCATTGGAATTCACGCTGAATTCGTAAATCTTGTCAGCGCTGCGTTCGAACAAAGCGATGTCGTGATGGCTGACCATGATCACTTGAAAGCCCAGCGCTCTTCCTGCCTCCTGGACGATTTTGACTAACTTCGGGACGAGATCCGGACGTATCCAGCAGTCCTGCTCATCGAGTACGAGGAATCGACGGTGTTTGGTTTCGTCAAGTGTGGTGAGGGCAAAAAGCCGAAGGCCAACGCTCAGGATGTTGGCGACCGAGCCCCCCTGACCACGGAGAATATCTTCCTTGTTCCCATTCTTTTTAATGCTGAACTCGACGGTCGCTCCGCCGCGTTTGAAGTCCGCATTGGCCACGAATTCGATTGGCTGGTCCAGAATTTCCTGCAATGCAATCGTCAACTTTTCCTGGACGACATTGAGTAATTCCTGAAACAACTGCTCGCTGAGTTGCTGCAAGGCATCGCTCACTTTTTCAGCGATGGCGAGATACGCATTTAAGCTCTGAAACTTCTCAGCCAGTTTTTGCGATTCTTTGACGCGGTCGTCCCGTTTGCCAAGCAGTCGTTCTGCGCGGCTTCGCAATTCCCGGGGAGAGGGAAGTGGTTCGGATGTCATTGTCTGGAATTGTGGTTCACTTGCCATCACCGAATTCCTTCGCCATGAGGCGGATTCTCACGAGCATTGAACTGCTGCTCAATCTCCACGAGGTCAGCTTCGATCTTGTCGAGCTGTGACTGGTAATCGGCACGCTTTTGTTGATTCTCTGATTGCATCTGGTCCAGTTTCAGCTGAAGAGCCTCTGCGTCGTCCGTGCCGTACTTTTCTCGTGCTTCCTTCTTAAGTTCTGCGAGCTGCTCTTGTGCTTTCTCCAGTTTGGTTTCTGCCTGAATCTTCTTAGTGTTCAGTGCGGTAAACCGCTGTGTGAGTTGCTCGATTGATTGTTCGATCTCTTTGCCGGCTGTTGATTGAGTCATTCTTGTGTTGCCTCTCTTGCGAGGTTGAGGATTTCATCGGCGACAGACGATTCAAACTGTTGAACGTTGTGCTTCAGGAACTCCATGAGTCCCGCTCCACTTTCCGTTCTTCTTGCTTGAAGTTCCGCCAGTCCCGAAACGAATGCGGACCGCTCGACTGTTGTTTTGACTTCAACAATCGTGTCGTGGAAGACCTCTTCGAAGGGCTTAAATGGGACCTCGACGTGATAGTAGTTGAACGTCTCGGGGGTGACGTCGATGCGAAGCACTGATGGAACATGAGACTTGCTGGCGTCGCTGCGCGATCGTCGACTGATGTTTCCCGGTGTAAGCCACGTCGTCTGACCGGCGTGAATATTCTCAAGTCGGCGGTGAATATGCCCGTTGACAAGGAGATCGATTCCAGGGATTTCGCGTGGCTTGATGCGTCCTTCATCGTATCCCGGAATCAGAATGTCATGGTGCGTCATCCAGACCACGATTGGTTTGCGTTCTCCGGTCCAGGGGAGATCCTTGGGAATTGCCTGACGGTAAGAGGACCCACCGACAACAACAGGACGCCCATTCATCGAGCCCGACCAGAGATTGTTTTCATCAATGAGAGTCAGCTTGCCTGCGGTGATCAGAAGGCTCAGCGAGTCGTCTGGAGTCAGTTGCGGGTTGTAATGCACGTCATGATTGCCATACAGGCAAAGAATTTCCCCCTGCATCATCTGCATCAGTCGAACCATTAACCAGTTCGGGTTTTCACGCGGGCGTTCGAACAGATCTCCCAGAATGCACGGAAGCAGCCTGTTTTCCGTGGCGTAAGTCAGGCACCACTCCAATTTGTCCAGGATGACATTGGGGTAGTCATCTTTGCGGAACCCGGGGACACGACCTTCGAGATGCGGATCGCCGATCAGCAACAAGCCTTCGTAGTTGGGATTAGTCATGGTCATGTGCTCCAAGTCCACTTTCTGCACGAGCAATCACACGATCGGGATCGAGTGGACTTCCACAGACTGAACATTCATTGGCAGCGGCCGCTTGTCGGAGCGCTTCGCGAACAGAGGTGATTTCTGTGTGATGACGTTCCAGTGTGTGCACGGTAGACTCGACATCCTTTTGAGCGAGCTTCAGGGTTCGCAGCAATTTCTCAGCGTCGTCTGTCGATGCGACTGTTGGCGGTGCTTCTAACTGATTGTAGACCGCGACTTGAGACGTCAGCGTTCCCGTTTCTTGCAGCGATAACAGAAGGGCACGAACGATTTCTCTGAGCTCCTCAGGGTTTTCCAAGGCCGGAGGGAGTCCGAGTTTTCTGAGCTCATTTTGAATGCTCGTCAGCTGTGATGTTTCTCTTGAGATTGTGACGAGCTGATGAATGAGTCGAGCAAGCCGCTCTGTCTCTTCGAGTGCTGGAGGATCAATGAGATTGAGTAGCTGATTGACGACGGATGCAGTTCTCCTGATGTCGACTTCGAGCGCATCCAATCGGGAGATCGTTGAAGTCAGCGTGCTGACGTCCTCCAGAACAGGAGGAGAGACCAGCGATTTCAGAGCGGTCGTTGTCGCTGTGGTGCGGTTCAGCTCTCCAGTCGTCAGGGAAATGTCCGCGATCAGTTGAGTAACGTGAGCTGTTTCGTGCAGTCGTGGGGGAGATGATAGCTGGCTGAGTGCCTTTACTTCCGTATTGAACTTGTCGACAACAGTCTGTTGCTGGAGGAGTTGTCGCTGAAGGGACTCCAGACTGTTGATGTCGCCTTCTGCATCTTGAAGTTCAATGTAAAGTTGTTCGATCTGGCTCAGTTTTTTGTCGAGCGAAACGACCGGATCGAGAATCGTGAGATCGTCGTTCACTTCTTTGGAGCGTTTCTCACATTCGCTTTTGTCTCTGTTCGCTTCATGATGCTTCGTTTTATGGAGCTTCTGCATCGCCATCAGCTTTGCAGCGTCCGATGAAGACGCGAAGAAGCGGGCCGCGTTCGCTGCGGAACTTCCCAGCAGAAAAATGGGTGACTTCTGCACTCCGAAGTGGACATCAAAATCCCCATCGGAACCGGTATCAACGCGGGGCAGGCGGAGTGCTTTGTGAAGCTCTTCTGGCAGGCCGGCCCCCTTGAGTCGATCGAACAGCTGACCGTTGATGACATAGCTGGGAGAAGTTTTGCGACGCCATTGGACAGAGTGACCGTCGTCTGTTTCAACGGTGACAGAGCACTCCTTCTCGCCGTGCCGAAGAATGTACGTGGAGTTTTCGTTCTGGCAGAGAATCTGCAACGCTGCGACAACCGCACTTTTTCCGCAATTGTTCGGGCCGACTAAAACAGTGAGTCCCTCAGCAGGTTCGATGACCGTTTGAGTGTGAGACATGAAGTTTTTGAGTTCAATGCGTTTGATCATCGAATCGCTTTTGAGTTCCCACAGCAGCTTACGAACGCAACATTTGTACAGGTGTTAATGATTGATAACTCAAGATCGGGGAGAGGGCAAGTAAACGGCTTTGGTTCTTCGCTGCTCACTGGCAGTTGCGTCATCGATGTGGAGTTTGGGTGAACTTGGGAAGCAGGGCTGAGGATTCTGAATGGGTTGCATTTTTGGGGAGGTAAGATTTTCGAAACAGTTTGAATTGGTTTTGCAACGTTTCCCCGATGCGCACTTTCCCTCGAATGACGAGTCCCAACTGTTGGGACCGGGTGCGATTCGTGAACTTGGCACGTGGTAAGTTTCTATCGGTAGGTGGTTTACGGTCGATGTTAAGGTTCCTTTTCTGTGCTTATTGATGTGAACGATATGTCGGTTGTGACGTGATGGGAGTGTTCACTGTACGTTAAAACGCTCGACTTTGAGTGTTGGCACTCTGTTTGCGTTCAAACGTGGAAGCATGTGCGGGCACAACGCAACAGAAAATCATTGATCATGGCTGGGCAGACGTATTCCAATTCTTCTATTGAGAAGTCGTTCGGAGGGCTCTTTCTGGGAGTGCTCCTCGTCGGCACGTTCTTTCTTCTCGTCTTGGGGATGCAGCAGTTTCAGGACAACGCCAAGTCCGCTGCGGACGAACCTGTGCGGGAGAAAGTGGAAGAGCCCGTTCTCGATTTCGCCCACTGAGATCGCGGGAACCATTTAGGCTCCGTCGATACAAAAAATGGGTGGATCAGTCCATAATTCAACCGGCAACTGAGGATCATCGTTGGTTGAAGGTTTTGGTATGTCTTGGTTTCAGCGACAGATTTCGCTTCCTGCATTTCGACGTGGTTTCCATCTCGTGACGCGTCATGTCGTCGAGAAGATGCCAGAACTGGCGAATATTCAAGTCGGTTTGTTGCATGTCTTTATCATGCATACTTCAGCGTCATTGACGATCAATGAGAACGCGGATCCCGATGTCCCGGTGGATCTGGAATCCTCGTTCAATGCCATCGCTCCAGAGGATTTTCCTTATATTCATACATGTGAGGGGCCAGATGATATGCCCGCACATGTCAAAGCTTCCCTGCTTGGAAATTCCCTGACAATTCCGGTCTCGCACGGACGACTCGTACTCGGGACATGGCAGGGAATCTATTTGTGCGAGCATCGGAACCACGGTGGAAGTCGAAAGCTTGTGCTCACGCTTCAAGGGGAATCGAACTGAGAGGAACCGCTCAGTGCTCACCCGGATTGTTTTCTTGCCCTCGAGCGGATTCCCTGTGTTCCACGGATTGAGTTGGTTTCGCGCCTAGGCGGACTTCGTACAGCATCGCCAGCCAGATACTGCGCGCGTAGCGAAGAAACCAGATCGGAAATACAAAAAACGCGGTCAGGCAGATCCACAGAACGGTTCGTTGTGGAATTTGAAATCCGAACGCAAGAAGCCAGTAAAGGCCTGTCACAAACACAACGGTGACTGCGTAGTTCGGATAGAGAGAACCGATGAAGAATCCCGGTTCGGAGTTCAACTCGAGATTGCACTCGGGGCAATGCGAATTGATGCGGAAGACGTTGCGAAAAAGTTTCCCTTTCAAGCAGCGAGGACAGCGCAGGCGGAGCGCTGTGAGAATTCGCTGAAAATTGGTCACTTCATTTTTTCGGGGAGCAGGCGAATCAATGGTGGACACGGTCGTCTCGGTTTTAGCGGGAATGTTCTTGCAATGAGATCATTCTAGCGGATCAGGCCTTCAGGAACCGTTGAATTATGGAAGTCTATTTTTTCTGGGAAGAATGACGGGCTGATTCTCATTTGTGGCTGACCTGGTTCTCGGTGCTTCTGTCGCGAGGATGGGAGGTCATTGTATGCGGATGGTCGAAATCGTTGGAAAGTGAGGGGCCGGTTCGTTCGAAGTCTGCTTGGCGAATTGATATTCTCGACGTCAAATCGACATATGTGAATTTTCAAGTCGCGTTACTTGCTCGGGCGATCAAAACTATGGCCATTTTTCTTGGAATCGATATCGGAACCAGCGGCACCAAGACTCTCGCCATTCGGGAGAATGGGCAGATTCTCGCCTCGGCGACGGTGGAGTATCCGCTCTACAGCCCACTTCCGGGGTGGTCAGAACAGAACCCGGAAGACTGGTGGAATGCTGCTGCTGAGTCCGTGCAGATCGTTCTGAATCGTGGACAGATCTCACCAGACGACGTGAAAGGAATAGGACTTTCCGGGCAGATGCATGGAAGCGTTTTCCTTGATCGCGACCATAACGTGATTCGGCCGGCTCTTCTCTGGAACGATCAGCGAACCGCTGCGGAATGCGAAGAAATTGAACGTCGGGCAGGGGGACGAGCCGCATTGATCGGGATGGTGGCGAATCCGGCTCTCACCGGATTTACAGCACCGAAGATTCTTTGGCTGCGAAACCATGAACCGCAGAATTATGAGCGACTGACTCAGGTTCTACTGCCGAAGGACTACATTCGCTATCGCCTGACAGGGGAATACGCAACGGAAGTGAGCGACGCATCTGGAACGCTGTTGCTGGATGTCCGTAATCGTTGCTGGTCCAAAGAACTGTTGAGCAAATTGGAGATTGATCCGGCATTGCTTCCCCGCGTTTACGAATCGGAGGAAGTCAGTGGGCAATTGACATCAGTTGCGGCTCGACGGCTCGGATTGCCCGAAGGTGTTCCTGTCGTTGGAGGAGGAGGCGATCAGGCGGCGGGCGCAGTCGGAAACGGGATTGTGTCTCGTGGAGATATCTCTGCCACCATGGGGACCAGCGGCGTTGTGTTCGCCCATAGTGATGAAGTGCAGATTGACGCTCAGGGGCGGATTCATACGTTCTGTCACGCTGTTCGCGGCAAGTGGCATGTCATGGGTTGCGTCTTGTCTGCAGGGGGAAGCCTGCAGTGGTATCGGAATCAACTTGGTCAGGCAGAAGTGTCGACGGCCAAAGCGATGGGAGTCGATCCTTATCAACTTCTCTCCGCTGAAGCTGAGCAGGCACCTGCGACCTCGGAAGGACTCTTCTTCCTTCCGTATTTGACTGGCGAACGCTCGCCACATGCTGACCCAGAAGCACGAGGAGCGTGGATTGGATTGACGCTTCGACATGGACGCCCGCATCTTGTCCGGTCAGTCATGGAGGGGGCGACATACGCGATGCGGGACTGTTTGGAAGTCATTCAACAGATGAGCATTCCCGTGGAACAGATTCGCCTGTCAGGCGGAGGGGCGCGTGGAGCGTTCTGGCGTCAGCTTCAGGCTGATATTTATGGTCAGGAAGTTGTGACGATCAACGCTGAAGAGGGGCCAGCGTATGGCGTTGCCCTGCTGGCTGCGGCCGGAACAGGGGCCTATCGCGATGTCGTGGAAGCGTGTCAGGCGACGATTCGGGTTGTGAATCGAACTCCGCATGATGAAGGTCGTAAGACTGCCTATAATCGGGCGTACCCGCTGTATCAGAAGCTGTATCAGAGTTTGAAGTCAGACTTCGCAGCGATCGGTCAACAGGTTCGTCAGTCCTGATTACATATCACTGGCTGCCCAATTTCAGCGTTTTGAACGGAATAAGTGTTTCGATGCAGATCACGATCACCGCGGTCGGTCCAGACAATCGAGGGTTGGCAGATCCGATTGTGCATTACGTGACTCAATCCGGAGCAAATATCCACGAAATCCAGATGTATGATCGCGATTCGGAGCAACTGTTCGCGATGATGGTCCGGATGGAATGGCCACATGACGTTCAGTCGTTGGCCTCGCTCCGGGCACGGATGGATGAAATCGGCGTGGAGAAAGGTTTGACGGTTCGAGTCTGGGGGCGAGATGAACGGGTCGGCCTCCCGAGGATCGCACTGTGTACGACATATCGCCCTGAGACGTCGTTGGCCATTCTGCGAGATATTCGAGATGGCAGATTAAAGGCACAGGTCGCGGTTATGATCGGCAATCGTGATCGCTGCCGAGGTGTCGCAGAGCAGTTTGGCGTCGATTTTCACAATATCGGGGATGCCAAAGGAGTGCCTGATAATCCGCGGATGGAGCAGCTTTTTGATGAGTACGATGTCGACTACATCGTACTGGCCAGGTATATGCAGATTCTTCCGCCGCGAGCATGCTGGGAGTTTGCTGGCGGACGGATTATCAATCTGCATCACGGATTGCTCCCCTCATTTCCAGGATTTCGTCCGTATCACGACGCCTTCAGCCACCGAATGCTGACGTTTGGGGCGACCGCCCATTTCATCGTCCCGGAACTGGATGCGGGAAATCAGATCATTCACCAGAGCACGTTTACAGTCTCTCCGGGGATGTCGATCGATGAGGTCGTGCACATAGGCGAGACTGACAATGAGCCGAATTGTCTGTCGGAAGGACTGCGACGAGTGATCGATCGTGAAGTTGAACTCCATTTTCACCGGGTCGTACGCGGACCAGGAGCCCGTCCAAAGTCGTCAGTGTCTTGAAGGTCGTACAAACGAACCGGGACTGATCAAATGCAAAGAACGCCGCACTATGATGAGTACGGCGTTCTTTTCGTGTTCCGAATTCAATGGCTGGTTGGTGGCTCAATCAGTGAGGTTCGCGAACCTGCACCTGCAATGCGCCGAGTAGTTTTGTAATCGCTTCTTCCTTCTTGTTGATGAAGAAGACATTGTCGAGCACGATTGCCCGTCGTTCGTTGCTCGGGTGCAGAATCAGTCGCCCTGATCGCAGCAGAACGAATTCAAAGATGTCGTTGATCTCTTTGTCGATTCGCAGGTTCGGTGAAGAGAACCGTTCCAGATCGCTCAGGATTCCGTGATGGTGCAGCAGTTCATTGGGGCGAACTTCCCAGTAATCCAGTCGGGATGTGAAGAAGACAGTGACATAGATTCCTCCCATGATGGACGCAAACAGGAAGAAAAACGTCGAGTTGGCAACCGGATGTAAGGAGGTCAGCAAGCGGTGTACAAAGGGGAGCAGGTTAGGGTTGTAGGCGACGATGAGTGAAAAACCGAGCACCAGCGTCGTGATCACCGTGAAGAGAAGTAGCGATGTCGATCGTGGAAAGTCGAACGCTAAAACGACAAGGTTTAATCCGAGGACGATCAGAAATGTCCAGCTTAGAACATGAGCAACGCTTGCCTGAAACTTTGTCGGATCTGCTTCATGCCCAAAGAAGTAGAGGTAGAAACCAGCGAAGATGGAGACTAGCCACGCTGGGTAGAGGAAGACGATTTTCGGGTGGGAGATGAGTATCACCCCCTTGTCGGCTTTCGGGGCTCTCGCAACCGCTTCTGGATCAACAGTGATGGTCGACTTCGTGTTGGTCATGAAGTTTCTCGAATCGTGAGTATGTTGTTGAACGTTCCATCAGGAATATCCGTGATGATACGCTGTTTGACCTGCGGTGGATCACCCGGAATTTGATTTGATTCTGGGAATTCAAAGAATCACCACGAAGAATTCGAAATGCAATCAGATTTCATAACGAATTCGACGTGGTGGTTTGGATGACGCTGCGGCGCTTTACTACGCGCCGAATTTTTCGAGTCGGTCAGCGTGCGCCAATGCGAGTGGCATCAGGTACTTGGCTGGGAATTGTCCCAGTCCGCCGAGACGACAGTTGGATTCCCCGAAGCCTTCGCTTCCGTCGAATCGGCATCGGTCTGCAACGATCATGGTTGGGACTGGATGCCAGCTATGAGACTTCATCTTGCTCGGAGTGCTGTGGTCGCCGGTGACGATCAACACTGTTGGGCTGAGTGCGGTGATCGCAGGAATCGCTGCGTCCAGTTCTTCGATCCGCTTCACTTTGGCATCGAAGTTTCCGTCTTCGCCGGTTGAGTCGGTGTACTTGAAATGCATGAAGAAGAAGTCGTAATCGTTCCACGCTGCCTTCAGGCGTGCGCACTGGTCTTCGAGTGTCTGGCCAGCGTCGAGCACGTCCATGCTGACGAGCCGAGCGAGACCACGGTACATTGGGTACACAGCAATTGCACCCGCTTTGGTTCCGTAGCATTCTTCGAATGTCGGAATCGGTGGGCGTTTTGCAATACCGCGGAGCATCAGGAAGTTGGCTGGTGCGTCGTACTTCAGAACTTCGCGAGCCTGTCGCAAGAATTCCTTGGCGACTTCAACGGTCTTGCTGGATCCTGCATCGCGGGCGACCGGATCGAGAGGAGCAACACCGGTTGACTGTGGATCGGTGTCGTTGACATTTCCTCCGAGACCTTCGGCCCGGAAGACGACGACGAGTCGGTATTCCTTGACGTGTTGAACGAAGACTTCAACGCCAGGAATCTTGATCTGGTTCAGCTTCTCACAAAGTGGAGCAGCCTGCTCTGAGGAAATTCGTCCAGCACGACGATCGGAGATCAGGCCGTTTGCGTCGAGCGTACAGAAGTTACCACGAATGGCGACATCATTTGGTCCAAGATCGAAGTCGATTCCGAGTGCTTCCAGAACGCCGCGACCAATCTGGAATTCGAGCGGATCGTATCCAAACAGACCCAAGTGGCCTGGTCCGCTTCCTGGGGTGATTCCGGGGATGACGGGAGTGCTCAGGCCGAGAGTTCCACGTTTGGCCAATGCGTCCAGATTCGGAGTTTTTGCTGTTTCGAGTTCTGTTTTACCGCCTGGTGTGAGTGGAAGGCCGCCCAATCCGTCCGCCACAAGCAGCACGATTTTGGAATCATTCTTTTTTTGCAGTTCGCGGGTCAGCGTGTGAATTTCGCTCATCGATCAACTCAGTTATGTTTCAAGGGGCTGTGCCAGCAGAGACAATCCACCGGATTCTATTCGACATGTGCAGATCATAATTTAGCAGTTCAGGAATCGGGAACACAGAGTTCAATGGCACGAAAGCGACCTCTCCAGCGAGGTGCGCATTCGGATGCCGAAATCGGGAAATGCTCGCCTGTCGGCGATCTCATCGGGAATTCGAAATGAGATTTGAAAATCGGGTTGTGATCGTCACCGGAGGAGGTCAGGGGATCGGAGCGGGATGCGTGCAGGTATTTGCCCGCGAAGGAGCATTTGTCGCGATCCTCGACAAAAACGAAGCCGCAGGACAAAAGCTCGCTACTGAATGGAATGCTCAGGGACCCGGAAAAGCAAAATTCTGGAAATGTGATGTCAGTGATTTTCCACAGCTGGCACAGGCAATTTCC
Source organism: Planctomicrobium mucosum (assembly GCF_051466335.1). Classification (NCBI taxonomy): domain Bacteria; kingdom Pseudomonadati; phylum Planctomycetota; class Planctomycetia; order Planctomycetales; family Planctomycetaceae; genus Planctomicrobium; species Planctomicrobium mucosum. The sequence goes on from NZ_CP195793.1 coordinate 1,023,948, forward strand.
GGGGTCGCTGAAGAATTTGGACGGATCGACTGCCTGATCAACAATGCAGGTGTACATCCGCCAGCAACATCGATTGATGCGACAGAGATTCCTGATCTGGAACATCTATTTCGCATCAATTTTGTCAGTACTTATGTCGCTGTGAAAGCTGCTCTTCCTCATCTTCGGAAAACAAAAGGGACGATCATCAATATGAGTTCGATGACGGCTGTTTTGGGGCAGGATTGTTCCAGCGCCTATGCAGCCACAAAAGGTGCTCAGCTGAGCCTGACAAAGGCCCTTGCGGTCGAGTTGGGGCGTGAAGGAATTCGGGTGAATGCCGTGTTGCCAAGCAACGTCGATACGCCGTTGATGCGGGAATGGGCGGCGACATTGCCCAATCCTGCGGATGCGATGCAGCGAGTGGCAGAGTTGCAGGTGCTGGGAAGAATGGCGTCTCCGGAGGAAATCGGGCGGGTCTGTTTGTTCCTTGCGACTGAAGACTCCAGTTTTGTCACGGGGCAGGGTATTGAAGTGGAAGGTGGAGCAAGTCTTGACTACTAAAGACGATTCGGCGCCCGGTTTTTCTGGCTGCCGCTCTGAATTTCGAAAGAAGTGACGAAGATTTCAGCTGCCAATGGTAGTTGATCCGGGAAGCGTCTAGACTTGTAAGAGCGTGTCGCAGAAATCCTCTTCGATGGGATTTTGGTCCGATAGGCTTTTCGAATCCAATCGTTTGAAATGGACATTCCTGTCAGATTTTCGCGTTCTGCGGTCTTGAGATGGAATGGCTGCGTTTTTCCCGTCGGGTCGAGAACTCCCTGAAATTTATGATTTAGAAGGAATTGTGCGATGTTATTACGGCGTGAACTCTTTCCTCACGTCATTGAGATGAACCATCAAGCTCGTCGACAGATGGGGTGCTGCGTTTATCTGGTGCATGATGGCGATGAATGGGCGCTGATTGATATCGGATACACAGATACACTCGAAGATATCATTGGGATTATCCGTCAGATGGACTTCCCTCTTTCTCAATGCAAATATCTGGTCGCCACTCACGCGGACGTGGATCACATTCAAGGCTTGAAGCGCGCGAAGGAAATGATGCCACAGGCACTGGTTGTCGGGCATCCGGATGCTGCGAAACTCATCGAGGCAGGCGAACGTATCATGACGTACGCTGAAATTGCCGCTCAGGGAATCTCGATTGACCTTCCTCCAGTGAAATTTGATCAGATCATCAACGAAGGTGATGTGCTGACGATCGGTAAGCTGGAATTGCAGGTTTGGCATACCCCAGGTCATGCTCCCGCACAGTTGGCGTTCCGCATGGGGAATCTGCTTCTGTCTGGTGACAATATTTACCGGGATGGCTGCGTCGGAAACATTGATGCACATCATGGCTCAGATCTGCCCGCATTCGTGCGTTCGCTGAAACGAATTCAGGAAAGCGATGTTGAATGGCTTTTGCCGAGCCATGGGCCTGCCTTCAAGAAGGACAATGCTCATCTGCAGAAGACCATTGACCGTCTGGAAAGTTACCAGCATATGGCTGACTTCGGAACATGTGCTGTTGATTGGCCATTGCTGGATGAATGGGACGAGGAGTTGGCGAACAGCTAGCCTTCGCTCACCCGCTGAATGGTGAGTCGGGCCGCTCCTTTCTGGAATTGGCTGCGTTTGCTGAGATCGATTGAGTTGAATGTTGTTCAGTGTTTCATGACGTCTTCTGTCCGGAGACGTCATGAAACACACCCGTCTGGGGTTGAGGCCGAACTTCGAATCAGGGAGTGACACTGCATGAAACCGTTCATCATGAAACCGTTCATCTACGTTTTGGCTTCCGTTTTGTTCGTCTCATCGGCGGCATTTGTAGCACCGATGGCTGTCGCTTCTGAGCAGTCCGCTGAAGTGGAACTGAGTGAACAAGAGCAGAACTTTACGGAGATGATGAAATCCGTATTGATGACGGGGCGGTTCAGCCTTGATCACCAGCCCGATGCGCTCCCGCGGTCTGAAGCGTATAAGATCGATTCCGTCAGGAAGGTCAAGGATGACCAATGGATCGTTGAATCACGAATGAAAGTCGGTCAGGTGGAGCTCCCGATTCCGGTTCCCGTTCGAGTGAAATGGGCTGGTGACACGCCGATGATCCAAGTAACGGACCTCACAATTCCACTGGTCGGTCAAGGATTCACGGCACGTGTCCTCTTTTTCGAGGGGCGATACTCCGGGACCTGGCAACACGGGGATATCGGAGGGCACATGTGGGGAACGTTTGAGAAATCGCCCGCATCCAGCGAAACAAAATAGACGTTCTTTGATATCGGTTGTCCCCGTTGTGTTTGTCTGGGGGATCGTTGATGGGTGGCGCTCCGCGCGGCCTCGGGACGGAAGCGGCGAAGCGGAATTGTTGAGGCAAGACCGGAAATCTCTTCTTTGTGATATTCCTCTACCCAAAAAAGTGATAGCCTGACATCATGATCTTCCCTGATGCCGGGGATTTTTTGTCATGATGCAGGTCGGGGAGTTGCTCCCGGACGGGCAACTTGAGGTGCGGGTGCTTGGTCGTCTCAAGGTGTTGCCAGCTCTGGTCGAGGCCCCAGAGTATCCTGCACAAGAGGATTCAAAGTTTTTAACAGAAGTTATGGAGTTTTAAGAATGCCCATTGCGACACCTGCTCAATATGCTGCCATGCTGGACGCTGCTCAGCAGGGAAATTACGCCTACCCAGCGATCAACGTGACGTCGATCGTCACGATCAATGCCGCTCTGAAAGCATTCTCCGATCAGAAATCTGACGGCATCATTCAGATTTCTACAGGGGGCGGAAAATTCGCCTCCGGTTTGAATGTTGGTGACTCTGTTCTGGGGTCCATCGTTCTTGCTGAGGCTGCTCACCGCCTCGCAGAGAAGCACAATGTTCTGATCGGTCTGCATACCGACCACTGCCCGCCAAAGGAAGTCGAAACCTTCCTAAAGCCATTGATCAAGGCAACTGCAGAACGCCGTGCTGCAGGGAAGGGCAACCTCTTCCAGTCACACATGCTGGACGCGTCCAACCTGCCTCTCGAAGAGAATATGAAACTCTCACAAGAGTGTCTGAAGCTCTGCGCTGAAAACGAGATCATTCTCGAAATCGAAGCGGGCGTTGTCGGTGGAGAAGAAGATGGTGCTGCCGGTGCGGAAATGGAACACGTTCCAGATTCCAAGCTGTACACCACTCCAGAAGACATGGTCGCCGTGTACGAAGCACTCAAGGGACTCGGCCGATACATGTTCGCTGCCACCTTCGGCAACGTTCACGGTCATTACAAGCCAGGCTCAGTGAAGCTCCGCCCAGACATTCTGAAGAAGGGGCAGGATGCTGTCACTTCCAAGTTCGGTAAAGACGCAGAGTTCGATCTGGTCTTCCACGGTGGATCGGGAACACCTCGCCACGAACTGGAAGAAACCCTCGCTTACGGCGTCGTGAAGATGAACATCGACACAGACACCCAGTACGCGTTTACACGACCAATCGCTGAGCACATGTTCAAGAACTACGACGGTGTTCTGAAGGTTGATGGCGAAGTCGGTAACAAGAAGGCCTACGATCCACGCGCTTACCTGAAGTTGGGCGAAGCTGGTGTTGCAAAACGTATGGCAGAGGCTTGCGACGACCTGCACTCAACTGGCAAGACGATCTTCGGCAAAGTCTAAGCTTTGCGTTGATGCCGTCGTGAGCTGTCTTGCGACGGTATCGAGATGAGTTTTCGAAGACCGCCGAACTTCCGGCGGTCTTCGCTTTTCAATCGGTCTGCTTCGGCCTCGTTTTGATTGTGTTCTGGTTACCATGAATCTCGATGACACCATCGACTACTACGATTACCACCTCCCGGAAGAGTTGATTGCGCAGGAGCCAATCGCGAAGAGAGATGCATCCCGGCTGATGGTGGTCGATCGAAAGCAAGGGGCCATCGAACATCGCCAGTTCACCGATCTCCCAACTTACCTACAGGTCAATGACCTGCTGGTGATGAATGACACCCGCGTCGTCCCTGCACGATTGATCGGGATTCGAACTGCGACTGGCGGCAAATGGGAAGGCCTGTTTCTGAGAAAGGAAGGGGAGCGGGACTGGCGAATCATTGGGCAGACTCGCGGCACGCTGCAACCCGGGGAACGAATTACACTCCTTCCGCCTCTGGGGCAAAGCGATCAAGAGGCCTGCCACGTTGACACGGTGGAAATCCTTCTCAAGGAACGGCACGAGGGGGGAGAATGGGTTGTTGAGCCGCAGTCGGACGTGGAGACGTTCACACTTCTATCTCAGTACGGGGTGATGCCGCTCCCGCATTACATGAAGCGTGACGCTGTCGCGAACGACCTTGAACGCTACCAGACAACCTACGCTGAGCGGCCTGGTGCTGTGGCGGCTCCCACTGCAGGCCTGCATTTCACTCCAGAACTGTTCGCAGCTTGCAAATCCAGAGGAGTAGAGTCTGCTCGGGTGACGCTGCATGTGGGACTGGGAACGTTTCGACCAGTGAGTGTGCAAAAGCTCGCGGATCACAAAATGCACTCAGAGTGGTTCGAATTGCCGCAGGGAACCGTGAAATCCATTGAAGCAGCGAGAAATCAGGGGGGGCGAGTCGTCGCCGTCGGGACAACCACCGTTCGAACTCTTGAATCGGCAGCCAAAGCGGGGCCATTGGCGGCGACTACCGGGGATACAAACCTGTTTATTCGTCCTCCGTTCGAATTTCAGGCAGTGGATGCGATGATCACTAATTTCCACCTCCCGAAATCAACTCTGCTGGTGTTGGTCAGTACATTCGCTGGGCGGGAATTGGTCAAACGGGCGTACGAAGAGGCCGTTGCGGAGAAATATCGCTTCTTCAGCTACGGTGATGCGATGCTGATCCTTTGATCGTCTCCAAAAATCTGAGTTCACTTCCCTCTTGGCTCATTTGTCCAAAAATCGCTAATCTTCCAAGAGTGCCAGTAGGCAGGGTGGACGGGCGAAGGTCTGAGGAATCAGGTGAGTTCTTCCCGTGAGAATTGTCCATCCGGGCCTTCTCGCACTGCGTTACAGATACATGTTACACGGAAGGTCAGGAATCAGATGTCGCTTCGCGTTTACAATACGCTGACCCGGGAAAAACAGGAATTTCAGCCGATCAAGCCTGGTCAGGTCTCCATGTACCTGTGCGGTCCGACGGTTTACAAACCAGCACATATCGGGCATATGGTTGGCCCGGTCATCTTCGACACAATCAAACGCTATCTGACTTACTCCGGCTACAAGGTGACATTCGTAGTGAATATCACCGATGTTGATGACAAGCTCATCAACAAGGCAAAAGAAAAAGGGATGGAAGTCAAAGCTCTCGCTGAGCAGATGACGGAAGATTACTTCGACAATCTGCGTTTGATGGGTGTCGATTCAATCGACCATTTCCCCTACGCAACCGATTACATCGGCGCGATGCAGGAAATGATTCAAGGGCTGATTGACAAGGGGTCGGCATACGCGCTGAATGGCGATGTCTATTTCGCTGTGACTCAGGACGCGGATTACGGCAAGCTCAGCGGACGCAGTGTCGAACAGATGCTCGCCGGGACTCGCGTGGAAGCGAACGATCAAAAGCAGAACCCTGCCGACTTCGCTCTATGGAAGTCTTCGAAGGCGTCAGAGCCAGCGTGGGATAGCCCCTGGGGCCCCGGACGTCCGGGTTGGCACATCGAATGTTCAGCGATGAGTTGCAAGCTCCTCGGTGAATCGATCGACATCCATGGCGGGGGGCTCGACCTGATGTTCCCGCACCATGAAAACGAACTTGCTCAATCGGAATCATCTTCCGGAAAGACGTTCGTGAAATACTGGATGCACAACGGCTTGATGCAGTCCGGCAAGAACACCGGGAAAGTTGGTGGAGCCCATAGCAAAGATGGCGATCACGAAGCACAGATCGCCGGCAAGCTGGCTGGCTCAGCCGGCGCTGAGTCTGTGAAAACTGCGGTCTTTGCTCACCACGCCCCTGAAGTTGTTCGGTTTTTCCTTCTGTCGACGCACTACAGGAGTCCGATCGACTTTTCCATCGAGAATATTGCCAACACTGGTAAGGCGATGGACGGATTTTATCGGCTGTTCGATACCGCACAGCGAATTGTCGGGTCAAGCTTCTACGACATTCAAGCGTCGACTGTCCGCACTGAAACTGTGAACCTCGATCACTTGCCAGAGGATGTCAAAGCCAGCGTGATTGATCTTCGTGATCGCTTCTGGGAAGCGATGGACGACGACTTCAATACGGGTGGTGCGATTGGAATGCTCTTCGAGTTGCGACGGGTCGTGAACGGGTTCATTAGCTCGAATAAGCTTGAAGAAAGTGCAACTGCAGATCAGAAGTCGCAGCTCGTTACCCTGCTGTCGTTGCTGAAAGAACTGTCAAACGTTGTTGGTGTTTTCCGTCAGCCGCAACAGAAGAACGCAGCTGCAGATGACGGTTTCGTCAACGGCCTGATGGATCTGATTCTCGAGCTGCGAGCTGAAGCCCGCTCGACCAAGAACTGGCCAATGGCTGATAAGATCCGCAATAAGCTCACTGAATTGAAAGTGACTGTTGAAGACGGCAAGGAAAGCGTTCGCTGGACTCGCGGTTAATCTAAAGATTGCACTGCATGTCGCCGTGCATGAAATGCACAATAGCGTTTCATCACGGCTTTTTTTGTCTGTTTGGCTCGCATTCACTGGTGTAATGCCTGCTCTTGAGGGGAAGGTCCACATGTGAGTGCAATGCGGGCCTCCGCTGCAGTGGCATTCGTGCGACCGGCTTTTAAATCTTTCGGACGATCACAGCCGTTCCGTAACACAGAACTTCCGTAGCTGCTGAATGTCCACCCATGTCCGAGGCGTCATAGGAGACTCCCACGATCGCATTGGCACCCAGCTGCTTCGCATGTGCGACCATGTCCGCGTAGGCGTGCTCTCTGGCCTGTTCGCACATTTGGACGAACGCGCCAATGCGACCTCCAATGATGCTTTTCAATCCCCCTACGATTCCTTGAGAAATGGTGGGAGCGCGGACAGTAATTCCACGGACGATCCCCAGATACTCTTGAATTTCATAGCCTTCGATTTGAAAAGTTGTCGTAATAATCATGATTCAAGTGGTTTCTCGTTGGGTAACAGCGGATTTCGGCGACTCTTGTTTTATTCTGTTATGGTAAGTAGTACAAACGTTGATGAGACGATGTTTTTACCTGAAATTGCGGCCTGAATGAGATCAGGGGAAGCCCTGAGTCGGAACGGTTCGAAGTGGCACGTGCCAGCATGAAGCGTTGGTCGGCACCACAAAGCGGGGAGTAAAATGGCGAAACGTAAATCAATTGATTCACCGAATTCCTCAGAGGCAAAGTTACTTTCCGGAGGAAACCCGCAGATTCCCAAGGGGGACGGCGATGAACCAGTTCAGGCGTACATCGCAGCGATGCCTGAGTGGAAGCAGGATGTCGGCAGAAGGCTTGATCAGCTGATTACGGACGTGATTCCCGGAGTCGTCAAGGGAGTTCGCTGGAACTCTCCGTTTTACGGCGTCGAAGGACAAGGCTGGTTCCTGTCGTTTCACGTGCTGACAAGGTACGTCAAAGTAACGTTCTTTCGCGGGACTTCTCTCGATCCACTTCCTCCGGGATCGGGGAAAGATCCAGAAGCACGGTGGCTGGATATTTATCAAGACGATCCCCTTGATGAGAAACTACTCAAAAAGTGGTTCAAACAGGCAGCGAAGATTCCAGGGTGGCGTCCATAAGGAAACCTCTTGTGGAATCGTGTCGTTCCGTAATTTGCACGTCATTGTGCCGCGATCAAGCGTTGCTTTGGATCCTCTTTTCACTGTCTGATTTTGCGAGCGTACTCCTTGGCCAGCCAGAGCAAAATCGCGGTGTCCGCTCCCCCGATTTCAAGCGGCGTCTCCCCATGGAGGAGGATGCCAACGCCATGTTCGGCGTCCCAGGTGCACTCTAAAGCAACTCCAAGAAATGGCTTTCCGCTCTCCATGATCTGATGCACATTGATCGAAGGCACGTCCATAAGACTCTTCAATCGATTGGGAGACCGAATCTTTGGAAGGAGGCGTTTCGCGTCATCTTCGTCAAATGAATCCAGGAATTGTTCTCGAATTGCGGGGTATGCTTCGTACAGCTTCTGAAGCATCGCTTTGTGAACAATCGCCTGATTGTCGACCAACCATTTGACGAGATCGATTTCATTCTTCGAGAGCGGGTTGCTGCCGCGACCTTCAGGAGCAAAGACGATCTCTACAATCCCATTCGAAGTGGTGTTCGAATTAGCAATTCCATTCGACTGCGATGAATTTCTGTAACCGGCCCAAGCTGGGAGTCTCACGGATGTAACCCAGCTATACCCGTCCCAGTGAAACTCAGGGAACGTCGGAAGGTCCATTTGAGTCTACCCGCTTTTGATCGATTGAGAGATATGTCAGTCAGGTGAGATTGATTGTTCGTTGTGGCGAAGCTCACGTTGCAGCGTATTTCAATAATTGTTCGGCAGCCATTTTTCCAAGCCTGTTCGAAGCCAATGGACTGTCACCAGTCAATAGCTTGCGGTCCAGATGGCACATTCCCGTGATATTAGAGTTCAGAATTTCGACACCGAGTCGCTGAAGTTGCTCGCCAACAAACCAGGGCATGGGACCAGGCATATAACCAATCTCGAGATTTACTCCGCGATCAAGAGAATCCGGAAAGACGCAGATTTTGTAGCCTTTGAAGATGAATTCCTCGGGCACTTCGCCGACGCCGGCAGCCAGCAAGCAGCAGGGACCATGGCAGAGCGTAATCACGAGCTTGTCGTTGCTTATCGCCCAGTGCAGCACTTGCTTCACTTCGGAACTCTGAGGAATCCCGCACAGCGACCCGTGTCCCCCTGGAATGAAGACCGCGAGATAAGGGGAATCCCGACTGAGGAGATTCTCGAGAATGTTGCCAAGTTTCAATGGCTGGCGAAACTTGGGGAGGTACTTCTCATAGGTGCATCGAACAGCTTCGTCCTCGTTGGGCATTGCCCACATTTCGAGCTTCACAGGATTGCCAGAGAGCGTGGCGACTTCGACCTCGAATCCCGCTTGATCGATGTGGTGCATTGGCAGAAGCGTCTCAACTGGATGATTTCCGGTGGAGAAGAATGTTCCGTTCCCCATCAGCAGATATCGCTCATCAGCGGCGATCATGAGGACCTTCCATTTCTCGCCCTGATACGGTTGCTGAAAACTAAGTCCATCGAAATCCGTTTTAGCCGCCGTGTACAACGAGAGTGAGTACGGCGATGGAAAGTAAGCGTTGTCCTCAGCGGGATCGATCGTCGGTGTTTTGTTCAACACAGCCTGAATCCTTTGGTGGAGATCGGAATCTGATGATTGCGAGCTATCGAACAGCACCTCACTCTGATGCGGAGATACAATGCCCCTGTGTTTGTGGCGATCCGTTTGATTGTTTCAACTTTGTTCCGGAATGCAAACTGACTTTTCGTTGCGTGTCGTCGCTGACGCAGAGTTTGGATTCTCAGGCGGCAATCGAGAATGGTTCGTCAGCTTGCAGCTTTTACTGAATTCAGTTACGAACCTGTGTTTTGTTGGTCCTGTGCGACAGTGAGTGTTCCATGTCGAGGAGGCGGGCCCGGATGACATGCCAAGAGGTCGATTCATGCAAGTGTCGGAGTATACATTTTTCCCGACGCGGGTGGTGACAATCCAGTTTCCGGAAACTGAGTCGTTGAATGCGGACCTCTGCAAATTGTTTGATGAGCGGCCGGATCTCGATGACAGATTTAATCTGCTCCCTGAAGCTCAGAATCTGGTGCGTCTGGCGGAGACAGTTCCCGCGATTGCTCAGCTTCGATCGATGTTCATATCGGGAGCGAAACGATGGCTGCAGGCAGAAGGGATGACGCTCCCAGAAGGGATTGACGTCGTACTCTTTAGCAATCGAATGCAACGTGGAGACGCGACGATTGTTCATAATCATCTCGCGGATTTGATTGGGATCTACTACGCACGAACAGCGGAGGCGAGTCGTGATCCGATCGATCTGTCAGGGAGCGATGATTATTTCGATGCGGGTGACGGCTTACTGGTTTTGCACGATCCTCGTTTTAATGCCAATCTCACTACGGTCTGTAATCGCGATCACGTGAAAGTGACACCGCGGCCCGGTTTCATGCTGATTTTCCCAGCTTACGTCTGGCATTCAGTCACTCCTCATCGCGGTGATTTTCATCGTCTTGCGTTCTCAATGAACTTCACGATGCGTTGGCCTTCTGGCGAATCGGAGTATGTTTCATTGAATGATGAGAGCAGCACGAAGTGACGCTGCGTGTGTATGATTATGGGAGGCCAATACAGTCGCAGTGACTTTTGAAAATTAACTGCCTTGTTGAAAACGTCTCTTGAATGTTCGATTGTGTCGCGCTAAAAGAGGTTGCATGAGCGAGTCATCACCTACAAATATCCTGCTGGAAGTCACTTCACTCTCAATGCGGATCGCCCGCAAGTACGTCGCTCCCTATTCGCACCGCTTCAGTCCCCAGAAGTTTACTCAGGAGCAGCTTCTCACCTGCCTGATTCTGCGGGCGTACCTGAAGGCAACCTACCGGGGTGTGATCGAGGTTCTGGAAGTCTCCAGTGACCTGCGTGACCGTCTGGGGCTAAAGTCCTTGCCGCATTATTCGACGCTGAAGAAGTTCGCTGACCGCTCCAGCGTGCTGGAGATCGTCGACGCGATGCTGCATGAACTGGTCCAGAAGTTTGCACTGGATGCAGAAGAAGCCGCCATCGATTCCACAGGCATGGAGACGAGCTCAGCGAGTGCTCACTTCCAGTCTTGCAGCGGAAAACAGCGGACAAAGTACGTCAAATTGTCCGTGTGTGTACTGGCCGGATCACTGATTCCCAGCGGACTGGCGGTGAGTTGGGGGCCCTGCAATGACAAGGCTGAAGCAGCTGAAGTGCTGGCCAAGGCGGCGACGAGTTCGCAGCCGAAAACTCTCTTTGCCGATGCAGGCTACGATGCCGAATGGGTCCATCGGTTCTGCCGGGAGGATTGGCAGGTGGACAGCGTGATCAACCCTGCTGTGCACCGAACGGATGGTGGGCTCAATGGAATGTATCGCTCCGAAATGACTGCAGAAACACTCAAGGAGAAAGGCTACGGCAGACGCTGGCTGGTGGAATCGTACCTGAGTGGGCTCAAACGCACCACCGGAAACGCCCTCTCAGCCCGGAGTGAGCGAAGCTTGTTTGTGGAAGCAGCGATCCGAGTCCTGGCCTACGCCCTGAGGCGTTAGGTGAAACACAATAACTCACAGGCCTTTCAACAGAGCAAAAATTAACCTAAATGATCGTTCTCAGTTCGATTCGATCGAGATCATGGGAGGAGCGACGATGGCTGCCACCGGTGAGCTCGGTTCGATTGACCCGCATTCGTATCGGTCATGTGCACCTGAATGTCGCTGATCTGGAACGCTCCAATTAGTTTTATTGTGAGGTGCTTGGATTCGGTCTGACGCAGCGATACGAAAAGCTAACCTGCCCGGTACTGCAATGCCGCTCGATACGGGTTCTAACGCAAAACCTGCCGGGCAGCACCGGGTCAGGTTGAGCGGCTGGTTAGTCGTGGCGCGGAGTGGTGGCTCACTCGTCTTCTTCAAACGGCCCCAGTGTGTAGTAAACCTTACCGCCTTCGAATTGCCGAAGCCAGACATCGCTGAATTCTTCGCCCATGCCACGGACATAAAACCGGATGTCGGGGTACTCGGCTGAAACGTGGGTCATCAGTTCTTCGACATCCTGAGACGCCAGGCCATTGAAGTCAGTCTGACCCTCGGTCCAACCGCGTAGGAAATCTTCGAGGACGTCATCCACGGCGTATCGGTTTTGCGCAGCCAGCCATGACCGGGCAACCTTACCGACGTCGTTGACAGCCGGTGGCTCATCGGAGAACTCGAATTTCACACATGTGTAGTAGCTCATCGCTGCCTCACGTTGCCTAAAATCTGATTCTCTGAATTGAACGCGTTGAGAATATCAGTCGGCTTTCGCGTGTCAATTCCTACAGGGCCTAACGGGGGTGCGTGCGAATTGACCGAGCTATACGCACAACACCCGCGCCCACAATGTGAAAGCCCTTCGACATGCTCGCCGAAGGGCTTGTTTCTGAGAATAGTCGGAGTGACAAGACACCGATTGAACTTTTTATGGCTGGGCTGGCCGGTTGGGACAGCCCTATACGAAAGATGATCGGCGATTGAACAAAGCAAGCGGATTGACTTTGTGTCAAATCAATTCGGCGAATCTCCGAAGACTCGACACTGTTTGAGCCAGCCCCTGAGCTTCAAGGGTAGCGAGATATTCATCAACATCCTTGGGAGGGTTCTTTAGGCTTGCCCTGTGCCGCTTGGCGGCAGCACAGACGATATTCGGTGCTAAGTCGAGCTGGAAATTCAGGAAGTCGTCGGGATGTAGTGCTTCGATGCCACAGGGCTTCAAGTCCTTTTCAGGAAAATCCTTGAGATTGAAAGTCACGATGAGATCGGCACCAGCGAGGATCGCTGCAGCCAAAACGTGTCGGTCGTCCGGATCCGGAAGCGTCAGTCCATCAATGAGGTTTTCGTAGCCGGTCACAACGCAATCCCGGACATTCGAGTTCATCAAATCGCGGGTACGTTTTAGTTGTTCTGGGCTCAAGTCCGGACGATTCTTAAGAACGTTTCTCGTCCATTCATCGTGAATGGCATCCGTCCATTTGGCGCGGTAAAGGTCCGTCATTGCGACACGCATTAGCAAGTCGCGGAGCGGAGCCGGATAAAGAACGCACGCATCATACAGAACGGTGAAATTGCTCACTTCAATAGCCCATTCCTAGCTCCTGAGCCTGGGCCGCCAGTTCGTCCAGCGACGTCAGCCGGTTGCGGTCCATTGTCTCCTTGTACTCCATCAAATCCTTGAACAGGATGCGGCGATGAGTTCCGACCTTGCGATATGGAATAAGTTCTTTCTCCAGCTGCTCGACAAGGAACGGGCGTGACACGTTCAAAATATCGGCAGCCTGCTGAGTGGTCAGCTCAGCATGAACCGGAATCAGCGTGACGGCATTCCCTTTCGCCATCTGCGTGAGTATGTCGTTAAGAAGGCGGAAGGCCGATTCCGGAATTAGGACAGTCTCTTCCGGCGCGTCCTCGGGTTGAAAACGCAGTTGGAGCGGCTTCTTGCGCTTGGCCGAGACGAAACGGGCAAGCCGTCGACTGCTCTCCTGCGCAAGAATCGCCTCATCCGGAGTCGGAGTAAAGGTTTCCGGAAAATCGCCAAGTAGTGTCGCCATGTGTTTTTCTCCTCCAATAGAAGCATATCGGACATTCGCAGCAAAAGCAATATTCGAAATATCCGAAAGGCGGTCAACGCGAACGTTGTGGCAGATTAATGTCGCTCACGTGCGTCCATTTCACTCTGAGGTCACTCTCAGGCCCCACTCAGAGCTGATTTGGGAGACCGTCCGTGCAACACCCGGCACCACTGCGTCGAATGAAGAAATGGCATCTAGCCGTCTTTTGAGCTCCCCAGAGCGTAGGCTGGGCCGACAATTCGCGAAGCTCGTCGTAAGTTGCTGTGATCAAACAAAGAAGGCTCGTTGCGAGTTACTGCAACGAGCCTTCTTTCTTAAGTCGGGATGACAAGATTTGAACATGCGGCCTCTTGCCCCCGGTCAAGAGGGCTTGGTGGAGGCGTCGTTCGTATGGTGTCGATTAGTGATGTCGATCGAGAGCCTATAAAAACATCGCAATCCCCGGGATAGGTGACCCCGGGGATTGCGATTCGTTCAAAATGCTACGTAACGATTATTTGAGGTATTCGCCGTAGTTCTCGCGGTATGGCTTGTTGACCAGGTGCTGAACTTCTGGAGCGTTGGTCGCTTCCATCTTTTCTGAATCCCAGAGAATCTTGCGGCCTTTGCCTTCAGCTGCATCGTAGACAGCGAGGTTTCCGAGAAGAATGGTTTCTGTGAGTGGACCAGCGTAGTCTTCGAAGTTCGAAACAGCCTTCTTGCGCTCGCCAGTGATCGCCTGATGGAACTCAAGGAAGTGACCAGGTGAACGCTCGAATTCGAGTTCAGGTGCTGGAACCTCTTTGCCGTCCTTGTCGATCAGCAACCATGGTTCGCCGTAGTCGCCGGCTGAATAGAATGTCAGGTCTTCGCCGACGATGATCATTCCTCCGTTGGAGCGGAACTTCTGCCCGTTCAGCAGTGCTTCGTCTGGAAGGTTTCCACCGTCATACCACCAAACTGGAAGCGTGCCTTCACCGGCTGGGTGAGCGAACTCGAACTCGATCTTCGACTTCTGTGGGTAGCTGTCGCGGTTGTGACCAGAGCATTCAGCCTGAATGCTCTTTGGATCACGGAGATTGAGTCCAGCGAATGGAAGGTTGAACACGTGACAAGCCATGTCGCCGAGTGCACCGGTACCGAAGTCCCAGTACCCGCGCCATGCGAAGGCGTGATAGCCTTCTGCGTAGGGACGCTCTGGAGCAGCACCGAGCCACTCGTTCCAGTGGAGGAAGCCTGGGATTTCAGCTGGTTCTGGACGTGGACCACCCTGTGCCCAAATTGGACGATTGGTGTAAACGTGAACTTCTTTGATACGGCCGATGTGACCGCTCTGCAGCAGGGCAGCACCGCTTCGATGACCATCAAGGGCAGTTCCCTGATTTCCCATCTGTGTTGCAACGCCAGTTTCCTTGGCGATTTCTCCAAGACGGCGTGCTTCCCAGACGGTGTGTGTCAAAGGCTTCTGCGTGTAGCAGGCTTTGCCCAGCTTCATTGCGAGGGCAGTCGCAGGTGCGTGCATGTGGTCTGGAGTCGAGATGGTGACAGCGTCGATCTTATCGCCGAGCTTGTCGAACATTTCGCGGAAGTCGTAGAAGGTTTCCGCATTTTCGAAACCAGGACGAGCAGATGTCTTGGCAAGGGTGCGTTCATCGACGTCACAGATCGCGACGATATCGCCCAAGCTGGCAGCGTCTGCTGAATCGCTGGCCCCTTTTCCTCCGACACCAATGCACGCGTAACGAATCTTCGCGTTGGGAGATTTTTCCTCTGCGCGAGCAATGTTATTGCCAACCCAGACAGCAGCACCGATTGAGGCTGTTGTCGCCATGAAATCGCGACGATTCGTTTTCAGATTCATGTCATTGACCTTCGTTTGAGGTAGGGCTCGTACTTCGAGTGTGGAAGAAGGAACCGGTAAGTTCGCGAAGAAAGATGTCGGATCGATCTTCACTTAATCGTACTTGAGGTGGCCCGCAAGTACAGGGTTGGCCCAAGAATACATCCTTGTGACATTTTACGCAGTTCGCAAGGTCGCCGGCCGTTTTCGAAGTTCGAGTTGAAAAGGTTGCAACTTGTTACAGCCGAAGAGTTAGCGGGATTTGTGTGCAACTGATTGCTCGATGTACTGCTTGAGCGGCATCCAGCGGATATCGTTGGATTTGATGAGTTGTTCCCATTTGTTGATCTGTGTGCGGTCAGCCGAAAGGAATTCCCACGAGAACTGGTGATCAGCACGCAGTTTCACCGGCTCTGCCATCATTAATTCCAAGTCGACCTGAGTCGGCAAGAGGTCATCTCGGCGCAATGTTTCATTGAGTTTGAGGCGAGCTTCCGGATAGGTGGAATTTGGACGCATCACGAAGTTCAGGCGAGCCGCCCAATCGGTGTAATCGAGGTATTGGCGGGCGAGTTGCGGGGTGTCGATCTTGGCGGTTTTCACTTGGTAGTTCAGGTGCTCTGACTTCATTTCGATCAAGTTTTTGTCGGTGTCTTTTGTCTCGTTGAACTCCGGAGAGAGTTGGAAGCGGACGAGAGCCTGAAGTCGCGCATCTTTTGGGTTCTCAAGTGGCTTGAGTCGGTCGAGATAGGAAAGTGATTCCAGTTTGGCGGACTCGAGGTGATGATTGATCTCGGAGAACGGAACCTCTGTCGCAGTGGAACTCTTCGAGATAATGACGAAACGGTGGTGGACCGGTTCGAAGATGACGACTTCTCCCGAATCCTCCATGTAGTCATAGACTTTGCCTGCATGAAAGAGCGTCAGGCTTCGAGAAATCACGCGAGGAGAGGCTGGCTTGCTGACTTCAGAAACGGAAGTGTAGACGCGCATGTTCTGCGCAGACGCTGAGTTGAATCCGACAATGCAGATGAACAGGGCAACTGTCGAGACGAGTGGGCGTGAGAGCACTGGAGCCTCCGGGAAGCTACTGCGGCTGGAATGTTCGGGATTGGAAAGACAGGTAGACGATTCGTCGCCGGTGGGCTTCGAAGTTCGGGTGAAGGGCCGAGTTCATTGAAGGCTCGGCCGAGGGGGGCTGGAATGTAAGTTTGATACCAACGAATCAGCAAGGTGAATTCCAATTGGTTACTTCATTCAAGAGCAATCTTCAGCTGAGTTTGCGGTGATATTGCGGCAGGAGCGTGTTGAAATTCGAATGAGAACCGATATTCATGTCTAAAATGGAATCGGGAAGTTTGGCGTCTGAACGGCAAAATATGCCGGAATCGGTGCCCGCCTCGACTCTGGGAGAGATGAACCGATCAAATCCGCAATCGGTTTCGCCAATACTTTTCACGCTGGTTGGTGTTTATTGGTTATAGTGGGGGCAGGCGAGAACTCAAACTTGGTTGATTGGAGTTGAATCTTGAAACGCAGGCATTTTCTTCAAACCGGTGTTGCAGCTGGTTCCTTGTGGCTGACTCCTTCCTTGTTCGCTGAACTTCTCACAGAGACACCAAGGATGACCGAAGGGCCGTTCTATCCGGACAAACTCCCATTGGATCGCGATAACGATCTGCTCATCGTTGGGGAGTCGATGGATCCCGGATTGGGAACCGTCACGCACCTTACTGGACGTGTTCTGAGTGCCAGTGGGGAACCAGTACGGAACGCAATTGTTGAAATCTGGCAATGCGACAACAACGGAGCCTATTTGCACGCAGGCACCGACAACGACGAGAGTCGCGACAAGAATTTTCAAGGGTATGGACAGTTCCAGACGGATAAGGATGGCAACTATCGATTCAGGACGATCAAACCTGTTCCGTACCCCGGCCGCACCCCGCATATCCACTTTGGTGTGAGTCGTCGAGGGCAGCGCGTGTTGACGACGCAGCTATTCGTCAAAGGCGATCCCGGAAATGATCGCGACGGAATCCTGAAAGCCATCAAAGATCCTAAGGCTTTGGAAAATGTGTTGGGAGATTTTCAGCCCGTTCCGGATTCAAAGATTGGTGAACTCGCTGTTAATTTCGATCTGATTCTCGGTCTGACTCCGAATGAAGATGAACACGGACACGATGACGGTTCCCACGGAGTTGGCAAATCGGATCGTGAAAGCGGTTCATTGTTTGGACCACGCGGACCGGGGGGGCGTCCTCGCAACTAGCCCCAGTCTCTGTGGATGTCGCGCCGCCAGCTTCATTGAGTAGTCATTGACTGAACACTGAACTCAGGAGTCGTGTCAGCAGGCGAGGTTCCAGCGAAGCCGTGTTGTGGCGTGAATCACAAACTTGGCTGTGCGGGATCCTCGCCTGTTTGCGTTCAGCTCAGTTGGCACCTGACGTGAAGTAATTGATGATCGCCGGATACTGCTTGGAATAGAAGACCAATAGACTCAGCCCCAAATAGAAAACGGAACACCCGAGCACTCCAAGGTTCTGAAACCATCGAGGACGGATTGGCTTGGGGAGAAGTGTGTTGTTGATCCAGATCAGCTGAAGTGCGGTGACGCCTAATGCGATGTTGTTCAGATTCGCAATCACGATCGTCATCAGCTTCGGGGTTCCGTACACGCTGAACAGGTAGGCGCAGATCAGCGACCAGACCACGTAGCAACCGAGGATTGAATAGTAGATCCACTTGACCTGATTCGGTTGGAAGGTTTCCCGAACCCGTTTATTTCCAGTCCAGATGGCATCTGTCCACCGCCGGCTGAAATCGTCGACGATAGACAACTGACTCGGGAGCATCACTGCCAGGCCGGCCCAGAGTGCAGCGATCCACAGGCACTTTGCCATGAACGGCGAAATCGGGGCCAATCGCATTCCATCTGCAGTGATGATCGCCTGTGCCCAATCGAGTCCGCTGTCCTTGAGTGTCGAGAAATTCGCGAAGTAAATCGACATCAGGGCCGGGAGTGCCATTCCCATGAAGCAACCCGGTCCCCAGATGAAGACCTGATCGGTGAGGATGTACTTCCACCAGCCCTTCCAGCGTCGCAGATTCTCTTCGGTAAGTGGGAAGACTGTCCCGGTGTGGCTGAGCGTGACATTCTTTCCTCCAACTGCGCTTGCAATCGCTCCGACGAGTTTCCCCATCCCCCAGCCTTTGTCTCTGACGAAGTTGCTGTAAGTTGAGTTCGCAAGCCCACCTCCCCCAGCGTAGCCAGCGAAGGCTGCCAGAACCGCGATGTTTGCAAGGTCAATCGCAGGCCATGCGCCATTCTGCTGGTAGTAAGTGAAGGCATTGACCAGAGTATCTTTTCCTTCCGGTGTCGAAACCGGAACGTGTCCGAACTTCACAAACCCACTGAAAATACTGACCCAATCCTGGAACGGGGTGAAGAAGACACCAATGAACAGGCAAAAACCGAGAATGAACAGGACCTTGACCGTCATGATCGCTTGCAGCATGTTGTAGATCTTCCCTCCAACGAGGACGGGAATCACTACAGCAATGAGACAGGCGTAGGATAGGGCTGTGACAAGCCCCTGATCTTCTACCGTTGGAGGACGGTCGAGATAGAGAGAAGCAATGATGGCTGCGGCGTGGGTTGAAAGCCCCGGGATCAGAACATTGAGATTCAGGAAGACCATGGCCGTCATCCAAAATCCCGGTCCGGGAAACTTTCTCATGAACCCCGTGAACACCGGTTCGCCGCAATAGAGAGCGTACCGCCCGCATTCCATATTGTAGAAAATTTGCAGAATGATGGCGACGGTGGCAACCCACATGAGACCACCACCGTATCTGGCTGTGATCTCCGGGCCGAAGAGCCACTCACCGCCACCAATCTGAATTCCCATCATGACGATTCCAGGGCCAATGAAACTGGTCCAATTTCGCCATTTGAGTGGAGTTGGTTCCGGGAGATCAGCAGTGTTCCACGGGGGTATGACGTTGGCCATGTTACGCCTTTCCAAGCGTCGGTAGCGCAGTACCACCCGGCGTCCGCAGAGAGACGTTCAAAACGTCCGGACTGTGTCGCTGAAAGGCTGGTACTGCGTCGTCTCAAGGAGACGTCAAGTTTCAGTTGTTACTCGAGTAGCGAGGAATCCCCCGCGTTGCACCCTGCGAGTTCCAACTTAGTAAAGCACGATCGCTCTCCCGGGAGTTCCGTGGCAGTCACGGATCTTCAGGGCTGCAAACAGGAAGTAAGCATCTTTGGGAATATTCTCGAAGTTCTGCAGGAATTGAACTCCGACCATTTCTTGAGTCCCGAGTGCCCAGTAAGTCATGAGGGCACGACGAGGTTCAACTCCTCCAAGGTCCGGGGCGTCGCTGGCGAGACATCGGATGCCTCTTTTCTTTAGGAAATGGACCACATCCGGACCGGGAGAAGGCCAACCTTCTTTGTCCCCTCGCAGTGGATCAGTCCAGAGTCCCTTCGCGCCTTCGCTGAAGTGGTCGGCAAGGAAACCTGTCTTGAAAAGAACGATGTCACCCGGATTGAGTTTACCATAACGGTCTTCATAGCGTTCAATTTCAGTGATGGTGATTTCAGGAGACTTCGGCCATGTTCCGGGCTCGGTGCTCCCTACCAGATGGCTGACATCAATGACTCGAGTGGGCCCGCAAGTCCAACTGAGTGGAACTTTCTCTGCAGTCATGGAACTGTGTCCGCGAGGCCCGTACTTCTTTTCGTAGTCTTCAAGCCATCCACGGACGACCGGCGAATATGCAGGAGTCTCGGACTCTGGCGGGAGAGCGTAGGAAGGGGGGACAAGATTGGTTCCAGTCATCGAGTCCATGAGGTGGGTATGATGCCACATATCCAGATAGTCGTTGTAGAGGAAATCGATCTTCAGGTAGACCTGACGATGTTCTCCGGTGGCGACTCCCGGATTTGTGAGGGGAGCGCCAAATTCCAACGTCGGTGAGAGGTCAATGGCCCGTTTGTGTTTGACCGCTTCTATTAAACGTTGAGGAACGTCTCCACCAACAATCGAGAATGCACGACTTTCGCTGTACGGCCCCCCTCGATGTTTGGGAGCCAGAATGCAGTAGAACGCTCCGGTTTCCGGGATGTCTCCCAGAGCAGTTGCGCCCTCGGTCCAGATCATTCCATACTTCAATCCAGCGTAATGAGTTGGCTCTGCCAGATCCGGCAAGGGGCCCATGCTCGCACTGTCCGTTCCAAGCGTCAGCACTCCCTTTTGTCCCAGGTACTCCATGCAGTCAGGGTCTGGGTCCGGATAACCGGGAGCCTTGCGATCGAGGATGTCCGGAAGGAATCGACCCCCTTCTGGAAGCGGTCGATAGTACTTGTCCGAGAAATCGCTCCGGAACAAGACGACATCACCGAATTTGACGGGTCGATGTTTCTTTTCGAACGCCTTTACAAAGTCGGAAGTGACCAACGGACTGACTCCATTGGGGGCTTTGTCTAAAAGGTCACGAACATCAACAACGCACGCTTCTCCTCCAAACTGCCACGGTTCAATGACGTCGGTGTAGGCGAGGCCGAATGGGCCCGACTTCTCGCGTTTCAATTCTGGACGGGCAGCAGAGTGAGGGGGCACATCCAGTTGGGTTCCGGTATTCCCATCGATCATCAGCACATCGACGTTGTAAGCGGATGTCGGTCCGATGACTCGCTCATGAGTCAGCTGAAATCGGGGGAATGGCTCAGTCGGCCAAGTGCACGGGAACTCTGGAGCGATCAATAGCGAGTGATCGACGAATCGAGGAGATTCCGCATTTTCTGTTGGCAGTTTGTCTTCTGCGTGGAGCATGAGACAGAATGCGGGGATAGTGATCCCGACTTGAAGTATCAGTCGCGTAGCCGTAGTGACGGAAAATCTCTGCATACTGCGTCCTCGACAATTGAAGTTCAATCCGGCATTCATTAATGCGTTCATAGCATTAACGCATCACACCCCGGGCAATTTCTAAAAGTCCTGCCAACGTTTCTTCTGTTTCAATGGACTCACGAATCTCGCAACCAAAGCGGCTCTGAATCATCTCTCTGAGTAATGGGACCGACCGGGTCATTCCGCCAGAGATCGCCAGACGCTTCCATTGGCTCTGGTAGCCCAGTTGCTTAGAAGCAGCCAGTAAGTTGTCAGCCATCGATTCAAGACAAGCGTGGAAGAGGTTTCCAACCGTCAGATTCTCTGTGGTAATTCCATCGATGTGACCGCTGTTTCCTAATGGGCCCGCAAAGAAGCTGAGTTTGGTTTGAAGACCGCCCCCCGTCGCGGAGGCAACTTCACGGGCAATGTATTCCCAGGGATTGCTGACAGAGAGCCCTTGGGCTTTGGGGATCTCCAACAGTAAGTCGACAAGGACGTTCAGTGATCGTCCCGCTGGAAGATGTGTGAACGTGTTCAAAAACAGTCCGTCGAAATAACGGCTGCACTGAGATGTTCCGAGTTCGAATTGATGTGAAAGGAGACTCACCTGCGATCCGGTCGAGATATTGAGAGACAACTCCCCCAACTGCAGGCCCGCTCCTTTCAAAGCGCACTGTTGATCTCCAAATGATGCAAAGCAAGGGATTTTTCTTCCCTTTAAAGTCGCAGTTCCAACCGGCGTTCGGATGTCGGAGATGGCCGGCCAATTGATTGATGTTAATCCAATCGCCTGCATCGCTTCATGATGAATTTCACCGCGAGAAAGATTGAGCATCCCGATCGTGTGCGTGACGTCCATCTGCGGAGGGGTTTTGCACAGGCTCGAGATGACGAAATCTGCGACGCTCGCTGGAATCCCATTGGAAGGGAGTTTTCCTTGCTGCTTTAGACAGACGAGTAGGGTGGTGGTTGATCCTGGATGCAGTTCGTTCCCGATTTCTGCATAAAGTTTAGGGCACCATTTGGAACGGATTGATTGCAGTGTAGATTCGGACGAAACGGGTGAGTCCAGGCTGCGTTGATCTCGCCATGACAAATAGTTGGTCAGGGGATTTCCCGCGTCATCAACGAGAATCGTGCCTCCCTTCTGCCCGGAAAAAAAGAGGCCCGAACAATCCGGGGCAGAGAGGAGGAGCCGATCAATGACTTTCATCGCAGCGGACAGAATTGCATGTGGATCGACTTCAAAATAGCCCGACGGCAAACCGTTCAGTGGAGCAGGAAAGGGTTCCCGCTCCAAGCACTGAACGCTTCGCTGATCGAGATCTAGCACCGCGCCTTTGATGCTCGACGATCCGACATCAATTCCAAGGACCTTCATGCGTTCCCCGCGACAACTTCTTCGATCACGGGGTTGGTCAACGCACCGATCTTTTCAATTTCGATTGTTACGGAGTCCCCGTGTTTCAGGAAAATTGGAGGCTTGCGA
This sequence comes from Planctomicrobium mucosum, assembly GCF_051466335.1. Classification (NCBI taxonomy): domain Bacteria; kingdom Pseudomonadati; phylum Planctomycetota; class Planctomycetia; order Planctomycetales; family Planctomycetaceae; genus Planctomicrobium; species Planctomicrobium mucosum. The sequence goes on from NZ_CP195793.1 coordinate 1,046,539, forward strand.
GCCCCGCCAATTCCATGAGGAGTTCCGGTGAGAATGACTGTCCCTGGTCGCAGGATCGTGCTTCCGCTCAGAAACTCGATCAGCGTCGGCACGTCGAAAATCATGTCGTTGGTATTCCAGTCCTGCATCACGTTCCCGTTCAGAACTGTGCGGATGGAAAGGGCGTTGGGGTTCGGAATCTCGTCCGCTGTCACGAGAGCGGGGCCGAGCGGCAGGAATGTTGCGAATGTTTTACCGCGACACCACTGTCCTCCTCCCCACTTCATCTGCCAGTCTCGAGCACTCACGTCATTGGCACATGTGTAGCCCAGAACGTACGAGAGAGCGTTTTCTCGGGTTGCGTTGTGGCATTCCCGGCCGATGATAACAGCGAGTTCACATTCGAAGTCGACAGCGTCGCTGCGAAGTTTGCGGGGGAGAACAATCGGTTCGCCGGGATGTTGCAAGGTTCCTGAGTTCTTGAAGAACAGGACCGGTTGCTCAGGAATCGCCTGTCCCCCTTCTTCGGCATGCTTGCGGTAATTCAAACCGATACACATGACATCGCGGGGTTCAATTGGAGCAAGAAGTTGGGCGACATTTGCTGCTTCACCGCTATCGTGATGCTGTCCGAAGATGTCCCCGTCGATTCGAGTGATCGAATCAGAACTTCGCTGATTTCCCCAGGAGATGTTTCCAGCAGTGTCGCGATATCGCACAATCTTCATTGGTCTACTTTTCTGAACGGAGTTGTTTGTTTTTTTGCTGTCGATTGAAGACTTCGTGCAGCTGAAATCGTTCTACGCACTTCAGTTGATTGGCCTGCCTTCGTAATCGAGAAGGCATCTTATTCAGCCAGACGATCCTCGCCAGAGATCAAGGGGAATTTATTTGTATTGGGTCAGATTTCATTCGAAATTTCCAGTTCTTTCATTGAAAGGCTGAAGTCGCTCGCGACTTGGCTTAATTTCTCGCGAACATCGCGGGGAAGGTCTATTCCTTGTGTTTTTGCGCGGAAGTAATTGTTCCATTCCCGTTCTCCGGGAAGAAGAACTCGATCAACGCCGACGGCGGTGGGGGCAGCGTTCAATTCTTCGATGAGGCGATGGAGCCGAGATGCAAATTGACCGGGTGGTGACATTGCAGCGGCGTCAATTGCAATGAAAGATGCGTTGTTGCCGGACGGAACGTCAGCTGAGTCGAACATCCAGCTTCCCACCTCCCAAGTCATCTTTCCACCGGGAATGACAGCTGAGAGAATCTCACACCAGAGCCCAATGCCGTAGCCCTTGTGTCCAGCCATCGGGGCGAGTGCTGCACGGTCGGGGTAGAGGCTTCCATCGGTTGTTGGGAGTCCATCTTCTCCAATGAGCCAGGTTGAAGGGATCGGTTCGCCACGTTGACAGGCACTATAGACTTTTCCTCCGGCGACAGCAGCGGTCGCGATATCGAGAAGGATGCTTTGTCCTCCTTCTCTCGGGATTCCGTAGGCGAGTGGATTGCTTCCGAGGACCGCCTTGGTGGAGCCCGGGGCTGCAACACTGGGGATGTCGTTTCCTGTGACCATTCCGATGAGCCCAGCCTGTGTGGCCAGTGTTGTGAAGTACCCTGCGGCGCCAATATGCCCCGTGTTCTTCAACCCCACATAGGCGATTCCCGTTTGTTTCGCTTTCTCAATCGCAAGATTCATTGAGTAAACGCCACCCACTTGTCCGAGACCGGAATCTCCATTCACAACGGCCCAAGCCGGACCTTGTCGCTCAATGAAGGGTTCTGCCTGCGGGCGATATCCGCCCCCTTGAAGTTTCCTCATGTAGCCTGCGAGTAGCTTGCTCCCATGAGTGAAGACTCCCATTGCATCTGCGGTCGTAAGTGCGGTGGCAGTGATGACGGCATTAGCGTCGGAGATCCCCGTTTGTTTCAGAGCATTGAAGCAGAATGATTCCAGTGATTTCATCGAGATGAAATTCATACTTCATTCTCCTTCTCTAAGTGGTCACCCAATTTGAACGGCGCGTGGCCGATTCCGGCATTCGACGTAATCGTCGATACGGCGTGTCTGAACCATTAGGGAATCGCAGACGTCCCGGGCTGGACGATCTCAGTAAATCCTGCGATTTCCACCTGTATTTCACAAACAGGATCAGTCACGTCGATGGCGAAGTGGCGTTGGAAGGTTTGACTCCGTTGACGACATTCCGTGGAGTTTTGCCCAGTACTGCTTCCACTGCGAGAGTTGCTGCCGATTCCCGAAGTTTCTGCACGGCGGGCGGACTGACGGAAGCGATGTGTGAAGCCACGATCACATTGCTCATTGAGAGAAGTGGATGGTCCTTTGGCAGTGGTTCAGGTGCAAAGACATCCAGTGCAGCTCCGCCAACTTGACCTGATTTGAGAGCTTGGACGAGATCATCTGTCACAATTAAGTCGCCACGGGCGACGTTGACAATGCGAACCCCCGTTTTCATCTTCTTGAGAGACTCGGCGTTGATGAGCCCTTTTGTTTCTGCCGTGGACGGGCAGTGTAAGGTCACTAAGTCCGAAGAAGCGAGAACTTCCTCGAGACTGGCTGGTGTACCGCCGGCCTCACGAATACCGTCGGCTGGCACCACAGGATCGTAAACAAGTACTTTCGGTTTGAATGGTCGGAGGCGAGCGAGAACCTCTCGTCCGATTCGTCCAAGTCCAACAAGACCGATGGTTAAGTCTCGAAGTGCGGACATTTCTGAGACAGGCGTTGCGAGTCCCCAAGTCCCTTCCTTCAGGGACAGGCAGTTGGGAAGAACTTGCCGTGTCATCGACAGGATGAACGCCAAGGTGTGGTCAGCGACTTCATCAATGCAGTAGTCCGGGACATTGCAGACCGGGATATTCCTATTGCGGGCCTGCGAAATGTCGACATTATCAAAGCCGATGCCGTAGCGAACAATCGCTCTTACGTTACGCATTGAATCGATGACATTGCTGTCCACTGATGCGAATTGCGTGATGACTGCGTCAGCATCTGCAACAAGTTCCGGGAGAAGTTCTGGACTTTTTCGTTCCTTCCAGGCAACGAGTTCAATTTGGTGCTTTCGAAAGATTTCCTCTTCGATTTTTAAGTCGGGAAAGCTGTAGTCAGTGATTGCAACCTTCATTTGGAAAACACTTTCGGGCGCAAGATGTTTTTGGAATGAACTCTGTAGAACTGACGGTGATCACCAGAATTAAACGATCATCGATGAAAGAATTGACTCGACTTAGTTTGTCAGATAATATTCTAATCTAGTTGCAGTGATGCGTTGCTGCAACCCAATTCGGGATCAAGTCATGTTAAAGGTCGTTGGGCGTTCAAAAATCCGGGATGTTGTTGCTAAACGGCTCAAAGAATACATTCTCGATGCAGGTCTTAATCCAGGGGATCGACTCCCCACTGAATCTGAATTGGCAGTGACATTTGGAGTGAGTCGACTCAGCCTCCGGGAGGCAACTAAGTCCCTCGAGTATTTCGGGATCGTTGAGTCAAAGCCGGGAAGAGGATTAAGTGTTGGTAGCGTCGACATTCATCGTGTCACGGAATGCATTGGGTTTCACCCAGCACTTTTGAACGCTGAGTTGCATCAACTGGTGGGCTCACGGGTCGCACTGGAAACGGGTGTGTTGGCTCATGTCAGCGAGTCATTCCAGAAGAATCCCGCGTGGTATGAAGAATTGTGTGTAATCAATCAAATGCTTCGTGAGGCAGTGAGTGCCGAACGTTTTATTGAAATTGATATTGAATTCCATCGGAAGTTAATGCAGGCATCAGGGTTGACGCCGTTGGCACCCTTTGCAGATGTTCTTGCAGTTTTCTTCCAACGGTTTCGGAAAAGTGTCCAGAACGCCGAGTGGTCGGTCGGAATTGAATCACATCAGAAGTTGATCGATGACCTGCGAGATGGCAATGTTGCCAGAGCATCGCGGGAACTTCGTGCTCACATTGAGAGCCACATCAACCGTATGGAGAGTTGACAAGATGCGAAGAGAGTTCACGCAGCAGCCACGTCGAGAGTACGGCGATTTCAAACAACGTCGATTTGCCGTAACCTGTATGAGAGGATTGCTGATTGTGATCTCCTGCGGCGCAGTGGCCAAAGCGGATCAGCAAGAAGTACTCGCCTTGGAGAAACCGTATCTCGCAGAGGTACGGCCTCTGTTGGCAAAATACTGTCAGGACTGCCACTCCGATGATCTTGCTGAGGCTGAGTTGAATCTTCAGGGATTCGACTCACTTGAGGTGGTCAGAAAGCATCCCGTTCAGTGGCAGTTGATTGAAGGGATGCTCCACACGGGACAGATGCCTCCTAAGGACTCCCCTCAGCCGAGCGAAGCCGAGAAAAAAACGCTTCACAATTGGGTGAAGAAGTTTCTGACGCTTGAAGCAAAGGCCTTTGCTGGCGATCCAGGCCCTGTTGTTCTCCGCCGACTCAGCAACTCAGAGTATACGAACACGCTTCGTGATCTGACTGGCGTCCCCGGACTGAATCCTGCTGAAGAATTTCCGGTCGACGGAGCAGCAGGCGAAGGATTTACCAATACCGGTAACGCCTTGGTGATGTCTCCTGCATTGCTGGTGAAATATCTCGACGCAGCGAAAGAAGTCAGTGCTCACAGCGTTTTGCTACCGGATGGGTTTCGCTTCTCGCAAGCGACCACGCAGCGAGACCAGACTGACGAAATGCTTGGAAAAATCCGTGGATTTTACTCGAAATACACTGATCCCCGTGTTGGCGAGAAAGTCAATCTTCAGGGGATTGTCTTTAACACCAACGATGGTGGTGGACTCCCGATTGAGAAGTACCTGATCGCGACAGTCTCCGAACGGGAATTGCTCCAGTCGAAGTCCAAGACCGTTGCGCAGGTCGCTGAAGAATCTGGGCTGAGCGCTAAATATCTTCAGCTGCTCTGGGATCAGTTGAATGCACCGGAGCAGTCACCAGTTCTAGGACGAGTTCAGGAGAAGTGGAGAAAAGCCACTGTCGAGAATGTGCCGGAACTCGTCGAAGAGATCAGCAGCTGGCAAAAAGGGCTGTGGACATTCTCAAATATCGGTCATATCGGAAAGTTGAATGGGCCGAAGTCCTGGCTCGAACCGCTTACGCCACTCGGATCACAACAGGAACTGCGATTCAAAATTCCTGCGAATGTGACCGTCGACGAAGTTGGACTGAGTCTGGTTGCAGCGAATGCGGGTGACGGGGTTGATTCGGATGTTGTGATTTGGGAGCGTCCCCGCTTGGTGTCTCCCGGTAAGCCGGAGATTCTTCTTCGTGACATTCCGCTCATTATGCAGAATTTTGAAAAACACCGTGCTCGAATACTCGACGGTGCAGAGGAGTCTTTGGCCGCGATTGACGATCTCATTCAGCGACAAGTGGAACCCGCTGCAATCGTAAAAGAGAAAGAGATTGATGAAGTCGCACTGCATGCTTGGATGCGGTACCTCGGAGTCGGGTCAGGCCCAACTCGCGTTCAAGGGCATTTTACAAGCAAGCATCTCAGCTCCGGTGGATATGATTTTGTCCAAGGCTGGCATGAAGGAGATCTCCCAGCCATCTGGGCGAACTCCAGCGATCAAGAAGTTCGCATCCCCGGTTTGGTGGTCCCACATGGTGTGGTCGTTCATCCGTCGCCGACGCACTCAAGTGGCGTTGTCTGGGAAAGCCCTGTTGATGGGGCATTTCAAATTGAAGGGACCGTCCAACCTGCACATGCATTGTGCGGAAATGGAATTAGTTGGTCGATCGAATTACGTCGCGGTTCAACCCGACAGCTTCTGGCTTCTGGCGACGCCGGCGGACAAAGTGTCGTTCCATATGGACCGTTCCCCAATATCTCGATTCAGAAAGGCGATTCCATCGCATTGATGATCGGGGCACGAAATCAGGACCACTCCTGTGACCTGACAGCGATCAATCTGAAACTGATCGAGCAAGGTGCCGGGAATCGAGTTTGGGAACTTGCTCCGGACGTTTCAGGAGACATTCTGGCGTCGAATCCACATGCAGATCGGTTGGGAAATCCGCAAGTTTGGCATTTCGTAGCAGAGGCCACCAGCGGCGGCTCAGGGACGGTACAACTGCCTGTCGGTTCATTGTTGGCGAATTGGCAAATCGAAAAGGATCCACAGGTCAAACAACAACTCGCTGCTGAATTCCAAAAACTGCTGAGCGGTGGTGCACCTGCGGACGACAACTCCCCGAATGCGAAACTTTATCGGCAGATGATGTCATTCGATGGCCCTGCGATGTGGCGAGCGGACATGGTTTCCGAGGCATCGCAAACTGCAGAGGATCAGAAATCGGCTCGGTCATGGGGAATCGCAGCAGACTACTTTGGCGATCGTCTGGGCGAAACAGGAGTCGATCGGGCAAGTCTTGTTGTGAAAGCTCCCTCGGTGGAACAGTTCACACTCCCCGCGAGTCTGGTTGCCGGTTATGACTTTGTCGTGACTGGGAAACTCGCTCCCCAATCGGGCAGAGAAGGGAGCGTTCAGCTTGCTGTCACCGACCAGAAGTTGTCCCAGCCTTTAGGGGGGGCTTCAGAAGACATCTTCCAAGCGAAACCCGCGACTGCAGCGACTCCAATTGTTGTCAATCCGGGCAGCGCAGCTCATCAGAAGTGGATCGCGGCATTCGACGAGTTCCGCAATTTGTTTCCAACCGCGATCTGCTACGCGAAAATTGTCCCGGTCGATGAAGTGGTTACGCTGACGCTGTTTTACCGTGAGGACGATCATCTCTGTCGTCTCATGTTGAATGATCAGGAAAAGGCTGAGTTGGATCGGTTGTGGTCCGAATTGCGGTACATCAGTCAGGATGCTCTCGCGACGATGGATGCGTTTGAGCAGATTTGGGAATACACGACACAGGATGGCGATACGCGGACCCTTGAGCCACTCCGTGCGCCGCTGCAGAAGAGTTTCGACGACTTTATCGTCGTCCTGAAAAACTCGGAGGCGAAGCACATCGATCATTTGCTCGTGTTCGCGGAACAGGCCTATCGTCGGCCAATCAGCGAAATCGAACAACAATCGATCAGAAACCTTTACCAGGCGTTACGAGCGGAAGAACTTTCACATGTTGACGCGTTCCGTCTGACGTTAGCCAAGGTCTTAATGTCGCCAGACTTCTTGTATCACGTTGAGAAGCCGGGTGAAGGGGCGGAAGCGACTCGTGTTTCGGACTGGGAACTCGCCAGCCGCTTGAGTTACTTCCTGTGGTCTTCGCAGCCTGATGCTGAACTCTATGAATTAGCCGCCGCTGGAAAGCTCGGTCAACCTGAAGTTTTGAAGCAGCAGGCTCGGCGGATGCTGGCTGATCCGAAGGCCAGACGTCTGGCAACAGAGTTTACCTGTCAGTGGCTGCACATCTATGACTTTAATAGTCATGATGAAAAGAGCGAGCAGCATTTCCCGGCATTTTCTGGCCTTCGCGATGCGATGTATGAGGAATCAATTCTCTTCTTCCTGGATCTGTTCCAGAACAATCGTTCCGTCGTCAGCCTGCTCGATGCGGATCATACGTACCTGAATGAGGCCCTTGCGGGGCACTATGGTATCCCGGGAGTTGAAGGGGAGGAATGGCGTCGCGTCGATGGAATTCGTGAGCAGAATCGCGGTGGTATCCTGGCGATGGCGTCAACACTGTCCAAACAGTCCGGAGCGTCTCGAACGAGTCCTACGCTGCGTGGAAACTGGGTGAGCGAAGTGTTGTTGGGTGAGCGAGTGCCGCGTCCACCGAAGGATGTGCCTACGCTTCCAGAAGATCCAGATGCTTTCGTTGGACTGACAGTTCGAGAATTGGTTGAGTTGCACGCGAAAGACGAGAAGTGTGCGGTTTGCCACGTCCGGATCGATCCAATCGGCTTCTCGCTCGAGCATTTCGACGCGATTGGGAAATTCCGTGAGAAAGATCACGGCGATTTGCCGATCGACACCTCAGTGGAGACAGTGGACGGTTTGAAGTATGAGGGGCTGGATGGACTGAGAAATCACCTGCTTTCTCACAATAAGGACGCTTTTGTCAGACAGTTTAGTAAGAAACTGTTAGGATATTCCTTGGGGAGGGCTGTGCAGCTTTCGGACGAGCCACTCCTCGAGGAAATTCAGGACGAACTGAAATCAAACGACTATCAGGTGCAAATCGTCATCGACAAGATTATTGAAAGTCCACAATTCCTCGAAATTCGCGGGCGCGATGCGGCGTTCGAGGATTTGCACGCTGCCCATTAGCAACAGAATCCCTCCAGGGCATTCAGGATTCACACGATCCTGAATGCCCATTGATACCGCATTCGATCTCGGAATTGGGTGTGGCCTGCCTTTATTCAACGACGCTCACATAGGAGTAAAGCCATGACCGACTATCGCTTCTCACGTCGAAATTTGTTGCGAGGACTTGGGGTCAGCATGGCCCTCCCCTGGATGGAATCACTCCCGGTCTGGGGGGATGATCCCGTCGGGAAACAGCCAGGAAGTGAAGCACCAGTGCGTCTGGCTGTCCTCTTCTGCGGGAACGGTTTCCATAACGGAGAGTGGTGGGCAAAAGGCGAAGGAAAGGACATGGAGCTTGGTAAAGTCCTCGCTCCAATGCACGACTTCCGCGAGAAGATGTTGTTCATCCGCGGGCTATACAACGCTGAAGCCACAAAAGGGAATATTCATAGTTCACAGACCGGGAATCTGCTCTCTGGAGCACCTCTCGCATCCGGTGGAGACATTCGCTCCGGAACAAGTATCGACCAGTTCCTGGCACAGACTTACGGTCGTTCGAACAAGGTGTCGAGTCTTGTTCTGGGATGCGAAAAGTCGAACCCATCGGTTCACAAGAACTATTCGATGCTCTACAGCTCGCATATTTCGTGGACGTCTCCAACAACTCCAACTCCATTGGAGATCTATCCAGCTCTCGCCTTCGACCGTCTGTTTAATGACGGCGCCCAGAAGGGAGATCGAAGCGTTCTGGATGCAGTGCTCGCGGACGCGACCGATCTTCGTCGCACAATCAGCGCGCGAGATCAGCGCAAGCTCGATGAATACCTCGACTCAGTACGCGATGTCGAAGTGCGAATTGAACAGGCTGGTAAGCAGGGAGAGTTGCAAGGGTGGCGTCCAACGTTGCTCAAGCCGGATATGCCGCGTCCACCGGAAGGAATTCCACAGAACATCGCCGATCATATGCGGTTGATGTGCGACATTCTGGTTCTCGGTTTCCAGACCGATACCACCCGTGTAACAACCCTGAAATTGAACAATGACCACTCGTCGTTGCGGTTCCCACATTTGAATGTGGACTACATGATTCACCACCTGTTGTCTCATGCTGACACAGCTGACTGGTTGAAGGTGAATCAGTTCTTCGTCGAGCAACTGGCATACATAGCCCGTAAACTCGATGCCATTCAGGAAGGGGAACGCACCTGCCTGGACAATTCGATGATCATGTTCTGCTCCAGTATGATGAACGGGGGACATGATAACAGTCAGCTGCCTGTGGTCCTGGCAGGAAGTGGAGGCGGTCAGATCAAGACGGGGCGCGTGCTCGATTATCGTGATCAGCCTGAACGCCAGTTGTGCCGACTCTATCTGTCGATGATGAACAAGATGGGGATTCAGCTCGATCGATTCGGAGACGCGACCAAGCCGTTGGCTGAAGTGTAGTTCGAAGTTCGACCTTTGCTCGTATATCAGGCGAATCAGGTCGACATTCGACTTGGTTCGCCTTTTTGTTGGAATTTCCACTGGTGGAGTCGCAGGACGGAAACTTTTCGAGAATCCGTAAAGTTCAGCAGGAGATATTGACGACGCAATGCTATTTGTATGATAATTGGACTTTTGTTGATGCGTCGTCTGGATTGGAATGCCGTCGGGTTGAGTGGGGCGTTGTGATATTGAACGCTCCACAGAATCAGGAAGCGGGCATTTCAGACACATCGAGCATGAAGCAAGGCGGTAGTCGCCCTCAATTTTTGATATTTTCTTGAGGAATGAAATGGACAGATCGATTCGGCTGGTTCATGGAATCCTCTTTTCGATCTTTAGTCTGGCATTGGTTCACGCTTCTGAGCCGGATGCAGCGAAACTCGCATTGTTCGAGAGTGAGATTCGCCCTTTGCTCATCGAGCACTGCCTGGAGTGTCACGGGGGAAAGAAAGCGGAATCTGGGTTACGACTCGATTCCTTCGAAGCTCTTCTCAAAGGAGGAGACTCCGGACCTGTTGTCAATCCGGGGCATGCAGACGTCAGCCTTTTGTTGAAGGCTGTTCGGCGTGAAGACGGCCTTGAGATGCCACCAGATCGCCCGCTTGCGGATCACCAGATTCAGTCGATTGAGAAATGGGTCGAAGCTGGTGCCGTTTGGCCAGAGGGGATGAGAATTGGTTCAACGGGTGGAGCCGAGCTGCGAAGCGGGCCGATCACAGACGCGGAACGTGCCTTTTGGTCATTTCAACCAATCTCCGATCCTGCTGTCCCCGAATCGACAGGTGATCACGATTTTGTTCACCCAGTGGATCGGTTTTTACAGGGGAAACTGGAATCATCTGGGCTTCAGATGCGTTCGCCAGCGGACAAGGTCTCTTTGCTGAGGCGAGCGACTTTCGATTTAACAGGTCTCCCTCCTCGACCGGAGGAAGTTGAGGCATTCCTGGCTGACGAGTCTGCCGATGCGTTCGCAAAGGTCGTGGAGCGGCTGCTCGCATCGCGAGCTTACGGGGAACGCTGGGGGCGACACTGGCTGGACATCGTGCGTTACGCTGATACCGCGGGAGAGACGGCGGACTATCCCACTCCTCTCGCGTACAAGTATCGCAATTGGGTAATTGATGCGTTCCAAAGCGATATGCCCTATGACGAGTTTTTGAAACTGCAACTCGCTGGAGATTTGCTTGGTCAGGAGATGATCGAAGGACTCCAACGTGAGCCGACAGCCGAAGAACTGGATCGCTATCGTCAGATGGTGATTGCGACCGGATTTATTGCCATCTCGAGACGGTTTGGATTTGATAGCCAGAACTATCATCATCTCACCATTCAGGACACAATTGACACCGTTGGACAGGCGGTGATCGGACTGACTTTAGGTTGTGCGCGTTGTCATGATCACAAGTTTGATCCAGTGACGGCTCAGGACTATTACGCCTTGTACGGGATTTTTGAGAGTACCAAGTATTCTTTTCCCGGGTCTGAGGAACGCCAACGTCCCGCTGATTTGATCCCGGTTCTTCCCGCTTCTCAGGCAGAGCGTGCCAAATCACATTTCGACGCTCGCCTTGCTCAACTGGACGCTCGATTGGGGGAACTTAATGAGACGATCCAATCCTTCAAGGAATCCAGGGTTCTATTCGATGGGTTCGAGAGTCAGGCATTGAATCAACAGGTTGGAGAACCGTTCAAATCCTATTCTCAAGTCACCGTCGTGGAGTCGGGGCAGAGTCCATTTAGAAACGTCAACCCACTTGGCACTCGCGGTGTTTTTGCAGCCGGAGACAACGAGAACAATGCATTCGAGTTTCCACTCGGAAAGGAACACACATCTGAGTCGACTCCCGTGCTGTATTACAATCTGGATTTCAGGAACACGTCCGCTGCTTCAGAGTTCAATGGTGCCTATCGCATGTATCTTGGGCACGGTCCCGGTCATTCACCAGCAGTCGAATTGGGAGTCACCGGCCGAAATCTGGCTGTTCGAAACGGGGCGGATTTTGAATCAGTCGCCGATCTCGTCGAGAATGAATGGTATAACATTCAGCTGACCTTGAATCTTGGATCGAAAACGTATTCGGGCAGGCTGACGAGTTCCCACGGAACCATAGAATTTTTCGATAAGAGTTTTGCAACTCAATGGGACGGGGTGATCGATGACACGTTCGTCGATCGCTACGGTTACATTCCCGGGACGCCTCCTCCGCGTGAATTTGACAACCTCGTTGTTTCAACGACTCAGCTTGCGCCGGCGGAGCACTCATTGGATCTGGATTCCAAAGAAGTGCAGGAACTCCGCCAGAAAAAAGAGGATTATCAACGGCTTCTCAATGAAAGGGCAGCGGCCACCACCGAGAAAAAGGAGCTGACTCAAATTGGCCCTTATGAGGTGCTTTACGGTGTGATGGAGCAGCCACAATCAGTAGATGCTGTCCTTCAGCTACGAGGAGAACCATCAAAGCCGGGGGCAGTGGTTGCCCGTCGAAATCTCGAGATTCTGGGAGGGACACCGCTACCAGATGGTGTTGGAAGTGGGCGAAAGCAGCTGGCTGAGTGGCTATCAGATTCTCGGAATCCGCTGACAGCGCGAGTGATGGTCAACCGCATCTGGCAGCATCATTTTGGTCGAGGACTTGTTTCCACAGAAAGCGATTTCGGCTTCCGTGGTGAAGCTCCCTCTCATCCGGAGTTGCTGGATTGGCTTGCCTCTCGATTTATCGAATCCAACTGGTCGATTAAGCAGATGCATCGACTTTTAATGACTTCGGCGGCCTATCAGCAGGCGAGCAGTTTTGATCAGACAGCTGCGGAAATGGATCCGAATAACAGACTGCTGTGGCGGTTCAGCCCGCGTCGTCTCAGTGCTGAAGAAATCCGTGATGCCATGCTATTTGTTTCAGAGACACTCGACCTGACCGTTGGAGCAGAACATCCGTTCCCTCCGACTGATCGTTGGTCTTTCTCTCAGCATGGTCCGTTTTATGCCGTTTACGACACACCGCAGCGCAGCGTCTACCAGATGCAGCAACGACTGAAAAAACATCCGTTTCTGGGGCTTTTTGATGGGGCAGATACGAACGTAAGTACGGCACATCGGCAGCTGACCACAGTCCCCACTCAAGCGTTGTTTTTGATGAACAATCAATTTGTCCATCAATGTTCGCAGGACTTGGCGAAGCTCTTGGTGTCGGAATACTCCGACGATGGGGAGCGTGTCGGTCAGTTATTTGAGCGGTCGTTAAGTCGACCTGCGACTTCTGACGAATTGCAAGAATCATTGCAGTTCATCAGTGAGTATCGCTCGGCATTGACAGAGTTGGGTGATGCGAACGCATTGGAAAAATCCTGGGCAGCATTCATTCGAACCGTGCTGATTCGCAACGAGTTCCTTTATTTGAATTGAGCGGGGATGTGATGTTAAAGAACCGCAAGGGCGAAGTCGAAAGTCCGCTGACGAGAAGGGCAATCTCTCGTCGTGGGATGTTGCAGCGATCCGCCGGGGGATTCGGAGCGCTTGCATTGTCCAGTATGCTTGCTGAAGAAGGACAGGCGAACTCAACAACTGCGGATCCCCTTGCCCCACGGAAACCCCCACTGGTCGCGAAAGCGAAACGGGTCATATTTCTGTTCATGACAGGCGGGGTGTCGCACGTCGACTCATTCGATCCGAAGCCAAAGCTATTTTCGGATCATGGCAAAACAATCACAGTTGATAACTTTCAGGGAAAGTTGGGCGAGTTCTCAATGTACCTCAAACGTCCCGACTGGGGCTTTCAACGAGGGGGGAAGAGTGGAATTGAGGTCAGTGATCTCTTCCCGCACATGCGAGATATTGTGGACGACCTGTGTGTGATTCGCTCCATGTCCACGGATCACACCAATCACTACGAGAGCACTCTCGGGATGCATTGTGGATCCTGGACCTTCGCGAGGCCGAGCATCGGATCGTGGGTTAGCTACGGACTCGGTACCGAGAATCGAAATCTCCCTTCGTTCATGGTCATCGCCCCGTATGCTCCATACGCAGGAAACCAGACTTGGGGAAGTGATTTTCTTCCGGGAGCCCATCAGGGAACGCACATTCTTCCTGGGACGAATCCGATTCCAGATATCCGACCTTTAGTCGCCAATTCGCGACTGCAGGAACTGGAACTGGAGATTCTGCAACGATCGAATCGTCGACATCTCGATGAACATGCTGGCGATCAGGCACTGGAAGCCCGGATTCGATCGTTTGAGACAGCGTTCGGGATGCAGCAGGAGGCCCCTGAGGCAATGGATCTCTCCGGTGAAACGGCAGAGACACTCAAGATGTACGGTCTTGAACCGGGGCAAACGACCGGGTTTGGATGGCAATGCCTGGTGGCCAGGCGTCTCGCAGAGCGAGGTGTGCGTTTCATTGAATTAATTGACGTGGGGTCTTCGAACAACTGGGACGCCCACGGAGACATGGCAACACATGGTCCGTTGGCGAAGAATGTCGACTTGCCCATTGCCGGTTTGATGAAGGATTTGAAACTGCGTGGAATGCTTGATGATACGCTGGTGGTCTGGACGACTGAGTTTGGACGAACGCCATATAACGCAGCCGAAGGGCATACCGGGCGCGAACATCATCATCAGGTCTTTTCTTCGTGGATCGCGGGAGCAGGGGTCAACTCCGGGATGGTCTACGGCAGCTCCGACGAGTTGGGTGTGGGGGTGGCAGAGAACAAAGTCCATGTCCATGATTTTCATGCGACGTTGCTCTATCTACTCGGTCTGGATCATGAGCAACTCACATTCCGTCACGCGGGCCGTGACTATCGTTTGACGGATGTGCACGGTCGTGTTGTGAAAGAGATTACAACCTGAAAACGTATTTTTACTGGTGCTGTTCTTTTGTTTTCGTTCCATAAATAAGAGCCACGTTTGAATGTCTATCTTCGATTTGTCAGGGAAGGTTGCGATCGTCTCCGGTGCTGCCAGTGGCTTAGGAAAGGCGTCGGCGATTGCTTTAGCCTCTCATGGGGCAGATTGTTTCTTGCTTGATCTCAACGAATCAGGGCTTCTGGAGACGGTGGACACCGTCGCTGCGATGGGACGCCGCGTCGTCTCGTATTGCGGGAGTGTCTCTGATCCCGGGACGATTGAGAAAATCTTCGAGAAATTCGATGCGGAGTTCGATCACGTTGATTTTTTGGGAAACATTGCTGGCGAAGGAATTCTGGGAAGCCCAGAGGAGATTCCGCTCGCCCAGGTTCAGCAGGTGTTCCAGAATCTGGTGTTCGGCCGGTTGCTCATGTGTCAGCAAGCAGGACGTCGCATGTTGGCTGCCGGAACTGGAAGTATTCTGAATATTGGATCTCTCGCCAGTAACACAGCTTTAGGGCGAGGGCATATTGCCTACAGCATGGCAATGGGAGCAGTCATTCAGATGACTCGTGAGTTGAGCACGGAATGGGCTCGGCGTGGTGTTCGAGTAAATGCCATACTTCCCGCTCAGGTCATCAACCCAAGTCTCGAAAAGAGAATTGCTGCAGACCCGAGTTTGGTGGATCAATGGCTTCGTGGGATTCCCAGTGGTCGGCTTGGTCGCCCTCAAGACATTCAAGGACTGGTTGTGCTATTGGCATCGGCCGCATCTGAATGGATTACTGGAGCGATCATCCCCATGGACGGCGGAAATCTGGCGATGAATGCAGGCGGAACAATTGGAGGAACGACGAAATGATTGGCGGCAGAAACGGATCCTCTCAACAATTAACATCTCATCGCAATGGCGAAGGGATCGGTCTCCCGGTCGATTCTGTGTTGTCCTTGTATCGGACAATGCAGGTGATTCGTCAGACTGAAGAAGAATTGGCCCGATGTCATCAGCGAGGGCTCATTCACGGAGCGTGTCACACCTACGTGGGACAGGAAGCCATTGCGACAGGGGTCTGTGCTCATCTGACTCCAGACGATTCTGTTTTCAGTACCCATCGTGGTCATGGTCACGCACTCGCGAAGGGAATGCACCCTCGTGAGCTGATCGCAGAATTATTTGGTCGCGCGACGGGTTGCTCCCGTGGACGTGGCGGCAGCATGCACATTTTCTCCCCGGAAATTGGAATGATGGGGACGAGCGGCATTGTTGGGCCCTGTATTTTGCAGGCCTGCGGCGGTGGATATACAGCCAGATTGAAGGAGTCCGGAAACGTGGCTGTTGCCTTCTTTGGCGATGGCGCGGTGAACAACGGTGCTTTCCACGAGGGGCTGAATATGGCCAGCATCTGGAAGTTGCCGGTGCTGTTCATCTGCGAAAACAACCAGTACGCGACCGAAATTCCCTTCTCGTATTCTTCCGGCAGCGGAACAGTAGCGGACCGTGGAGCGGCTTACGGGCTTGTCGGGATCGAAGTCGACGGCAATGACGTTCAGGCTGTTCACGCAGCTGCGCAGGAAGCGGTGCACAGAGCTCGAACGGGGCATGGTCCGACGTTGATTGAGTGTCACACTTACCGGACCCGACCGCATTCGGAGGGGATGGGAGATTTCACCTATCGAACCCGTGAAGAAGTTGAGTCCTGGAAACGACACTGTCCAATCGTCTCCTGGAGAAAGCGCCTGATCGACGAGTACGGAATTCTTGAGTCTCAAATTGATGAGATTGATTTGGAAATCAAAGAGCTCGTGAAGGAGTCTCGTCTCTTCGCAGAGCAGAGTCCTCTTCCAGATGCTTCCGACGCGACGACCTGCGTCTATAGTGCGCAGGTCAATGTTCCTGCGCCTGTGAGTCCAGAGACTCCAGTCAAGAACACAACATTTTCTCAAGCGACCCATGAAGCTCTATCGCTCGCCATGGAAAGCGATGACTCGATCTTCGTTCTGGGTGAGGGAATCGGGATTCGCGGAGGGAACTTCAAGACGACAGAGGGGCTGTATCAGAAATACGGGGCGCTTCGACTGTGCGACACCCCAATTGCTGAGCGAGGTTTCGTTGGTTTGGCCTGTGGGGCAGCGATGACAGGCACTCGACCTGTCGTTGACTTCATGTTCGCTGATTTCGTTCTTGATTCCTTTGCCGAGATCGTGAATCAGATCGCCAAAATGCAATTTATGTCGAGTGGACGACTCCAGATGCCCGTCGTGTTACGTGGCTGCATCGGTGTCGGTCACTCCGCAGCTACACATCATTCCGGAAGTTACTACGGAATGTATGCGCAGGTTCCAGGATTAAAAGTCGTCGTGCCATCCAACGCTCGTGACGCGAAAGGATTGTTGTTGCACGCACTGCGTGGAAATGACCCGGTGATGTTTCTGGAGCACCGTGAACTTCTTCAGGCAAAGTGTGAAGTGCCGGAAGGGGAATACGAAATTGAATTCGGTCAGGCAGCAATTGCTCGATCGGGAAAAGACGTGACCGTCGTTGCTCTTGCCCGAATGGTTCATTTGACGCTTTCTGTCTGTGACCAGCTAGAGAAGGAGGGGATCTCTGTCGAAGTGATCGACCCGAGAACCGTTCTGCCGCTTGACCAGAAGACAATTCTGGAGTCAATCAAGAAAACTGGTCGATTGCTCGTTGTGGATGAGCCCCCTGCAAATTGCGGATTTTCTGCGGAAATCGCAGCCGTTGCCGTGGATGCAGCGTTCAATGATCTCGACGCCCCGGTTCGCAGATTGACAGGAGTATTTGCTCCAACACCTTATAGCCCCTCTCTGGAAGCGGTTGTCGTCCCGACGGCGGAGCAGATCGCACAGGCCATTCGTGAGTTGATCAAGGAATAACGTTCATGGCATTCGAGATTGTGATTCCACGACTCGGTTGGTCGATGGAAGAGGGAACGTTCGTTGGCTGGTTGAAGCAGCCCGGCGAGGTCGTGCAAGTTGGCGAACCGCTTTTTGAACTGGAGGGTGAAAAGGCGATTCAGGAAGTGGAAGCGGTCGACGAGGGAATTCTGTTTCTTCCGGAGAACGCACCGGCGATTGGAACCACACTGCCAGTTGGGAGCGTGCTTGCCTACTTATTGTCACCCGGGGAAGCGCCGCCAGCAGTTGGGGCCCCATCAACGCCGAAGCCGACTCAATCCGAGGAAGTCAGAAAGGTTCAGGTTGTTGAGCAGACTCAAGCGGTCTCTCCAGCAGTTATCGATGTCGCGAAAGTCGTTCCAGACTTGTCAGCCGGGGGCTGTGGATCTCCGGGGGCCGCTGGTCCCGCAGTTCGGCGAATGGCAAGAAAACTCGGGATTACAGTCAACGAACTCATCGGATCTGGACCCGGCGGACGGGTCTTTGCTGAAGACCTTCAGCGTGCGACGCATCAAGCAGGAGGAGTTGCCGGGGAGAAACGATCAACTGTCCAGATATCGGTTCACGCGAGCCCACGTGCGAGAAGGATTGCCAAAGAACTGGGAATCGACTGGCGCACCATACCCGGCAGTGGAGCGGGGGGACGGGTTCGTGAACGTGATGTTCGGGAGAACGTGCAGCCGAGATCGGATACGCGGGATAGTTTAATTCCCGGACAGATCCCCAAACGCAGGCGTGTGATCGCGGAACGGATGACGGCAAGTCATCAGCAGACAGTTCCGGTGACACTCACCAGTCGAGCAGATGCGTCCAATCTGGTGAATCTTCGCGAACAGATCAAAGCTGTAGGCAACGCGAAAGCGATCCCGAGTTATCAGGACATTATCACAAAGCTCGTTGCGTCACTGTTACCGCAACATCCCCTTTTAATGACTCGCTGGGAAGGAAACTCGGTTGTCGTCCCAGCGGATGATGAGATTCATATCGGGATCGCGGTCGATACTCCCGATGGACTCCTGGTCCCAGTTTTGAAAGGTCCCGCTATTCAATCGTTGCCGGATCTTGCAGAGCAGTCTCGCGAGCTCTTCAACCGTGTCAAAGCGGGGCAAATTTCCGGAACCGATATGCAAGGATCAGTATTCACGATCAGCAACCTCGGGGCGTTCGGCATCGATTTTTTTACGCCGGTCATCAATATTCCGGAAGCTGCAATTTTGGGCTTGGGCGCAATTCGACGCGAAGCGGTCGTCTTGAATGATGGAACGATCGTCGCTCAACATCAGATCTCATTGAGCCTGACGTTCGATCATCGTCGGCTGGATGGAGCCCCTGCTGCCCGGTTTCTTCAAGCGTTGGTCAACGCAATTGCGAACCCGAGTGCGTGGCTGTTGAACCAGTAAAGTCCCGAGGAAAGTCTTTGGGGAAAATTTGGTCTTTTCTAGATTCTGATGAACCGTTATGTTGCGGCAGCTGGCGGAATCCTGCCGGTTTCCCACCTGTTTGATTCAAAAAATAATTCCCCGAAACAATTCGTCGTCATCTTCTCCTGATCAAGGATGGTCTGGAGATCATCTGTTATTTGGGATTTCCGACCGCAGGAGGCGGCAGTGGAACGTAAACACATTCGAGCCATGGCGTGCCTAGTTTTGCTCGCGATGCTGATCGGTTGTTCTACGGTCAGGCCACTGAATCCGCTATCTCGCAGCCACGGGCTCCCTGAACAGTACGAGGGTGACGAATAGTGTTCACGCATTGGTGTCAGAATCTCTCCTTAGGGGGAGTTCACAACACACCGTGAACTTAAAGGATGTTTCGAGAAAGTTGCATGATGCGACTCCCATTATTCAAACTGAACTTGCTGATCGTTTTGTTACTTCTCGTGCTGCCTGCATCGGGCTGCGAGATTGGAAATCGATGGTTTAGTATGAGTAGTGATTCTCCGTCTCCTTGGTTCGGGTTCGACCTTGTTCCAAAAAAGCGTTCGACGACTCAGGTACTCCCTCATAGTCAGGCAGAGTTCGAGTCGGGTCGATACGTCTCTTCTCGAAATTCCCGTGGGCTCGGGAAACGCAAAGCAGAGCAAAAGGTCTGGTCGAAGGAAATTCATCTTCCTTCCATCCCTGCCTTGTTCGATCAGCCGCACGAAGAAGAAATCTCTTTCACCGGTCCGGTTGGGCCATTCAACCGCTAGAGACTGTCCTCAAGGATGTCGTGGCGACGAATCGTGGCAAAACCCCTTTTAAACGCTGCGGGTATCGCCGCCGGAACGCCGCACTCTCGTGAGGGCACTTCCGGTCGGTCGGCGCCTGAGTCTAGGGTGCAGAACGCGAGCACCAAACTGTTCGGGCCTGCGACGTGTCGGATTTCATCCGGGTATCTTCATCAGAATATTCGATTTCGCATCTTCAGTTTGTGAGCGGATTTCAAGCAAAAAGGCGAATCAAGCATGTCTCGATTCGCCTTTTCAAGTTTCATATTAGATCTCAACCGAAAGCTGCCTCTTGGTCAGCTATCGACAGCGGTCAGCAGATCGGAGTCGTATGCAGGGTCCAAGCGTCCACTTGCGCTTCGGAGATAAGGAATCCAGATGATCCCAAGTTCGTCCACAGACAGGTCCGACTTCCTGGGATTGATCGGATAATCTTCGACTCGAATTTGGGCATCAGAAAATGTCTCTGTGATCTTGTTGAGTTCGCTTTCGAGAGACTTGATCAACTCAGCCTTTTCGCTTTGAAGTTGCTCCATCGTTTCTACTGCTCGTTTGACGTCCCCACGTTGCTCCATCGCACGTGATGCGGCTCGCATGCTCGTTGCTGCCTTTGTTGCGTTGGTCGCGCTGAGCGTCTTTCGTCCGAACAGAACCCCTAAAACACTGGTTCCAAAAGTCATCGCTGCGGACATTGTGGAACTGCTTGCCTGCTGCTTTTCGACTTCGACGCGTTGACCCGCTTTACGGATGCGTTCATCCACTTTGCCGATGGAGGAAGCATATTTCTGTTGGAGCTTCTCCTTCTGGAGATCACGTGCTTCTCGGGCCTGCTGAGTGAGGCGTGCCGAAAATGCCCCCTGTGCATCCTGCGGAGAGGAGTAGAGTTTTAGGTCAGGACTGAAAGAGAGCGTGAGCACCTGTGAACGATACAGATAGTTCTTGAAAGAAGCTGTCCAGCTCTTGTAGGTCGATGCGCGTAAACATTCTGCCGGTGGATGAATGTATTCCGCTGCTGATGCGCCAGAAGTTTCAGTGTTCACTTTTGCAAGTGATTCACTTTCATCCCAAGGGTCTTTTGAGACTTCGTCGGTATCGAGTCGAACGATCTTTCGCACCTCTGTCCAGAAATCCGTTTTTGATTTCGCGTCGACATAGTGTGTTTGAGCCAGCCCGCAGAGCGCCGGTTTGTAGACGATCTGTGCATCTCGAGAGACGCTGCGAGAGATTGGGAGAAATCGCTGTTTAATCTCTTGTGGCACCAGTGGCAGATGATTGCTTGTTCCAGTAGCGGACGGGGTGCTTGATGCACTTTTTTCCGAACTGGTGCCTGTGAGTAATTTGAGTCGTGATTTGAGCGGCGCGGTCAATGTACGAAGCTGCTCACGAGTCAGCGGACCACGCAAATACGACAGTGCCCAGCGAACCTGAAACACAACCGGATGATCTTCATGAACATTGTTCATCATGAAGACCCGGTTCTTCAGGCCGGACAAAATGGTTTCGATTCGTTGTCGATCGAACGCCACGCCTGCTGCTTCGCTGGCCCCTTGCAATCCATCGAGAACGCGGAGTTTGTCACGTTCTGTTTGAAGTCTACCGAGGAACCACGTGCCTGCATTCGACAGGGCTTTGTAGTCGAGGTCGACGGGATTTTGGGTCGACAGGACGATTCCGACCCCATAAGCGCGGGCCTGTTTCAGCAGTGTCAGCATCGGGGTTTTGGAAGATGGATTCGATGTCGGGGGCAGATAGCCGAACATTTCGTCCATGTACAAAATCGCTCTGAGGCTTGATGTTCCGGGCTGGCTGCGCATCCAGGAAATCATCTCGTTCAAAACAATCGTGACGAAGAACATTCGCTCCTGTTCGTTGAGATGAGCGATCGAGAGCACTGCGAGTCGTGGTTTTCCTTCTTGAGTGTAGAGCAGGTTTTGAATGTCGAGTGGTTCGCCTTGGGTCCAGCTCGCGAAGGCAGGGGAGGCCAGTACGTTGTTAATTGCGATGGAAAGTTCGCGACGATCTGCGGTTGGAAAGATTGATTCCAGATCCATCACGCCGATTTTGTCGAACGGTGGGGTTTGGATTTCCCGAATCAGCTGGGCGAGGTCCAGATTCCGACCGGCTTTCCAGGCTGTTTCGACAATGTTCGACAGCAGAATGTGCTCTCGACTGCGGAGTGGGTCAGCGTTCACTCCTAGCAGTGAAAGAAGTGCCGAAACCGCATTCGACGTGGACTCTCGAAGGGCGTCGGCATTTTCCCGAACTGCAGGTGGGGGAGCATTGAGAGACTTCAGAACGGATAACGGGATGCCCGCATCGCTCCCCGGCGTATAGACCGCTACTTCTGCAGCATTCCGCAGTCGTGTAATCCGATCAGGTGACTGGTCCCAATCAGCGAGTCCTTCTTTCCATTGCAGAGCTTGCCGCGTCGCGTACTCTTCGACGTTCATCCCTTTTCGCAGCGCTTCTCCCGGCTCAACCCAAGGCTGGAAATCATTTGGCTGAAGATTGGGGAATGTGAGCATCAAGTTCCCCATGTCCCCTTTTGGATCAATCACGATCGCAGGGATATTATCGATGGCTGCTTCTTCCAGAAGCGTGATCCCAAGCCCTGTCTTTCCGCTCCCCGTCATTCCGACTATCAAAGCGTGAGTGGTGAGGTCCTTGGAATCATAAAGCATCGGTTGTTCAGAAACCGAGCTGGATTCCATGTCATAATCCCGCCCCAAGTAAAATGATCCAAGGAGTTCGTAGTCGTTCATATTGATCACTGAAGATTCGAGCGTGGAAGAGTCATGTCGAGGAAAAGAAAAATTAGCGTAACGTCACTGAGATCGGCAAGATGAAGCGATCGCAACAGTGAAAACCGCTGTGCAACAGACGACGTACCCGCGACTTTGATGGTGAATTGCATCAAATTTCGGCATGATCTGTTTTATGAAGCAGCAGATAGAATTGAATCAACAGCCCGAGGACGTTTCAGTAGAGGAATTCGTTGATCAGCTTTACCGGGCTGATTCACGCAGGGTCTTTGCATCCTTAGTTCGACTGCTGGGAAGCTTTGACCTGGCTGAAGAAGCACTGCATGACGCTTTTGCGAATGCCGTTGAGAGTTGGAGACGCGACGGAATTCCATCCAGTCCACGTGCCTGGTTGGTGTCGACGGGACGATTTAAGGCGATCGATACGATCCGTCGACGGGCCAGATTCGATGCCTCCCTCGGGACACTCGCAAACAAGCTCAACCAGATCGATTCGTCGACTGATTTCGAGGAAGATGGTCGCGTCGAGGATGACCGGCTCCGACTGATTTTTACGTGTTGCCATCCTGCGATTTCATTCGAGGCAAGAGTGGCGTTGACACTTCGCGAAGTCTGCGGGTTACAGACAGAGGAGATTGCTCGGGCGTTCTTGACGTCGCCGTCAACGATCGCCCAAAGAATCGTCCGCGGAAAAGCCAAGATCCGGGACGCAGGGATTCCTTACGTGATTCCCGCTCGGAAGGATCTCCCGGATCGTCTTGAGTCCGTGCTCTCTGTTGTCTATTTGGTGTTCAATGAGGGGTATTCAGCCACTTCGGGTGACGTACTCACTCGAAGTGACCTGACTCAGGAAGCAATTCGGTTGGGGGCACTGCTTGTCGAACTTCTCCCAGAAACAGAAGTGTTCGGCCTTCTGGGACTCATGTATTTACAGGAGTCGAGGCGAGTCGCAAGGACTGATGCAGCAGGGGATCTCGTTCTGCTGGAGGATCAAGATCGGTCCTTGTGGGATCAGACTCTCATCCGAAATGGGCTGAATTGTGTCAGTCGGGCGATGCAGGCGGAATCCATCGGTTCTTACACAATTCAGGCGGCCATTGCCGCCGTGCATGCTCAAGCTTCGATTGCAGAACAGACAGACTGGAAGCAGATTGTAAAACTGTATGACGCTCTGTTATACGCGGTTTCGTCTCCCGTCGTGGAGCTCAATCGAGCCGTTGCCACGGCGATGGCCGATGGTCCGGAAGCGGGGCTCGCTCTCATCGATCAGATTCTTGAGCGGGGCGATCTTGTGAACTATTCACTTGCTCATGCCGCCAAAGCAGATTTGAGCCGACGACTCGAACGATACGAAGACGCAGAGGCGTCCTACCTGAAATCACTTTCATTGATTCAACAGGGCCCCGAACGAAGGTTTCTCGAGAAACGATTGCAGGAAGTTCGAGGAAAAAGAGGCATTTGAGAATTTCAGAATCCGCTTGTCGATTTGTTGATCCCCAGATCGACAACTCAGCGGCGGGGACATATCGGCCTGATTGGAACAAGGAGATTCTCTTGAAATTCATATGCCTGGGGTATTTTGACGAAGTGAGTTGGAACACGATCCCAGCTGATGAGCAGCTTGGGATGATGGAGAAATGTATTGATTACGATGCAGAGCTGGTCAGTCGAGGCTATATGGTCGGCGGTGCTGCACTTCAACCCGCTGAAACCGCAGTCACGATTCAACCGAAAAATGGTCAAATTGTGGTGACGGATGGTCCATTTATCGAAACCAAAGAGTATCTTGGAGGGATCCTGATGCTGGAAGCGAGAGATTTGAATCACGCAATCCAATTGATGTCCCAGCATCCTGGCTGTCGAATGGGTGGCTTCGAGATTCGGGCCGTCAATGAAGAGGTAATGCAGTGGGCGAAGAATCGCCACGCAGAATTGGGACCCGTCCTTCTTGATTGGAATCGGCGGTCTTCTTCTGCCGACGCTTGACGTCGTTTCCATTCGCAATGTTTGAAGTTCTCAGTCTTTTATCAGGAGACGACGAGTATGAACGAGGAAGTTGTTGTCACTCCTCAGCACCAATGGTTGAAGCAGCTCATTGGTGATTGGTCGATGAATATTGAATGTGTCACCGGGCCGGGCGAGCCGAAGATGGTCCTCAAATCAACCGACTCGGTTCGTGGATTGGGAGACCTCTGGGTTCTTTGTGAAGGGAATGGAGAAACGCCAATGGGGGGGACTGCTCGCAGTGTCATGACCATCGGCTTTGATCCAGACAAGAATCAGTTCGTTGGGTCGTTTGTCGCCTCGGTCATGCCGATGATCTGGCACTATCTCGGTTCGCTTGATGAGAAGCATCAGACGCTGACACTGAATAGCGAAGGTCCCAATTTCGAGATGACCGGTCGAACACAATATCGCGACATTATTCGGATCGTCGATGAAAATCATCGGACCATGACGTCAGAATGCCTGATGGCTGATGGAACATGGGTGCAGTTCATGCAAGCGGAATACACTCGTATTTAGGTAGAACAAAAGTCTTTCTGAGGGGGCTTGATCCTGTTATGAAGTACATGTTGTTGATCTATTCTGCGGAAGATGCCTGGACAGAGCCTGAGAGAGAAAAATGCTTTCAGGAGTCCACGGTGCTCACTCAGGAATTGCATGCTTGCGGAAAGTTTCTGGGGGCTTCGCCTCTTCACTCGGTCGCAGCTGCGACAAGCGTTCAAATCAGGGAAGGGAAGCGAACTGTCACGGATGGTCCTTTTGCTGAGACTCGCGAGCAACTCGGGGGTTATTTTCTGGTAGAAGCAGACAACCTTGATGAAGCCATCGAGATCGCCAGTCAGATTCCCGCTGCCAAAAAAGGGACTGTCGAGATTCGGCCCATTTTGGAGCTCGCAGGAATTCCTGGGTCTTGACTGCCGTCGATGCGAACTCAGGTGGAGGGAGTGTTGAATCGGTCCAGCTTCAGGAACTCCATTGGCAGACGCACCGAACGGCCCATCGCCATGTCTGCCAATGCTTCGCCGATCACGCTGGTGAATTTGAAACCGTGTCCAGAAAAGCCTGCTGCAAGGATCACATTTGAGTGTTCGGGATGTCGGTCGATGATGAAATGTTCATCGGGAGACATCGTATACATGCAGACGGAGTGATCGACGATGCGATCTTCAATCCCGCGGAGGAAGGCCTTCGTGAAATGTTGAATGGGAGTTCGATCCGCTTCGTGGCAGGTGAAGTCCAGCTCGGATGGATTGGCAACGACTTGACCACCAGTGTGCTCGCAAAGCTTGATTGAGACTCCATCCTGCGAAGGGAAACCGTAGACATCCCCATCTGGTAGGCTGTAGTAAAATACAGGGGCGTTCAGGTAGGTGTCGCTCCACTCTGGCTGGATTTTCGACCAAACCTGTACTTTTCGAAGCACATGCAATGGTGGAAGCACATCCCCGAGGATCTGACTCGTCCATGCCCCTCCTGCAATCACCAGCGACGCTGCCTCGTAGACTTGGGTTCGGGTTTGAACTCGAACACTTTTTTCGGTGGCCGACCATGATTGGACTCGCTCGCCAAATATGACCTGCGCGCCTTGTGCTTCGGCGACGTCCAGATGGGCAGCGACACAGTCTTCTACTCTGAGGTAGCCCGCGCGAGGTTCAAAGACCACCTCATGATCTTCCGGGATCTGAAACGCAGGAAATCGGTCTGTAATTTCCGAAGCAGTAACATCCTCAAGTTCGAGAGCGTGGATTCGGGATGCTTCACGGGCTCCGGAGATTACGGTTCCGTGTGGCGGTCCGGAAAGCATTAGGCCACATTCCGAGTAAAGTGACGCATCAACGGTCTCTTCCAGCTGCCTCCAAAGTTCATAAGCACGTTGCAGCAGCGGCACGTAATCGGGGTGTTCGAAGTACGCCTGACGAATGACGCGAGTCCTTCCGTGGGAACTCCCAAAGCGATGTACTGGAGGGTATTGATCGAGCCCAAGAACGCTTTGTCCGTTCGATGCGAGGTGGGCGATCGCACTGCTTCCAAATCCACCAAGTCCAAGAACAATGCAGTCATAAATATTCGACATCATGATCTTCGCTGAATTGAGTGTGAAACAATCCGGTCATGTCAGGGAACCAGCTCATTTGTCATTTTTAACTTCGATGTGGGCCAATGCAAAATAGTCTGTTGCACAATTGAACATGCCGTTGATAGTGAAGCTGTGGGACTGATCATCCCGAAATGTTCCGGAAAGGGGTCGGTACCAATGCTTTCGCCGTGCTCGAACAAAGAAGGTGAAGTCAAAATGAATGCAGCATGTCGTCTCAATTATAACAGTAGCGGCTCTTTCAGCTTTGCGAGATGGGTTTTGATTTGTTCTGCCTTCATCTTGTCACAATTGGGGGCGTCAGTGAGTGCCCAGCCGACAGAGGCCAGGACGACAGCGGAGGAAATCAAAGCGGTTGCTGAGCAACTTGTTGCGGCATTTAATGCCGGTGAAGCTGCCACGATCGCAGGGATGTTTATTGATGGTGGAGAGTGGATTGATGAAGAGGGGCGGATGTATCGCGGACAGCGAGAGATCGAAGAAATCCTGAAAAAATATTTTGAGACGTATCCTGGCGCAAAGATTGCGTTAGAGATTAGCAGCCTTCGGGAGATTGGGCCGTTGGCAATTGAGGAGGGAAAGCGATACACCATCGCTGGTGAGGAAGCCGACGCGGTGGTGGATTATGTCGCAATTCTGACGAAGACTGACGCGGGTTGGAAATTAGCGTCGGTGAAGGATACGGAACTCCCTGTAATCCCCCGAGCCAGTGACGCTTTGCAGCCGCTTGGATGGTTGGTCGGGGAGTGGATCAATGAAGGGCCCGATGGAAAGGTTCACATCACCTACAAATGGTCGGAAGATGGGAACTTTCTGTTAGGGGAGTATGTCGTTACATCAGGGCCAGATGTTGTTGTGAAGAGTTCTACACGGATCGGATTTGATCCACTGAACGGACAGATTCGTTCTTGGGTATTCGATTCTGACGGCGGGTTTGGAGAAGGCCAATGGACTCAGATCGAGACGGGATGGCATGTGAATTCAACCGCCATACTTCCGGATGGACGCGCAGCATCCGCTACAATTTTACTGAATCCGGAAAGTCATGATCGATTCACACTGAAAGGACAGAGTCGATTGATCGGTGGAGTGCAAGACGCTGACTTCGAACTCAATATTGTTCGGAGCGGACCAGCTGCCGGAACAGAATGAATTCGACGATACAAGCAAAGTGGCACATTGATGTGATGTACCACGTAAGAGTTTTCCTCGACGGGAAAGTCTCAAGGGATTGGTAATGCGATGAATATCTTCCATTTTTATAAGCGATGCGGACTGCTGGCGACGTCATTGGCGACAATGTTGATGGTCGCACCGGTTTCTGCAGATCCTCCATCTGGCAAGGGGCGCGGAGGCGGCGAGAGCCAATCTCGTTCCTCGGGACCTCGCACGAGCGGCGGTGGTGGTAGACCTTCGAGCGGACCTCCAGCGACTCGACCGAGTGGCGGAGGATCTCGGGGGGCACCAGGTCAGTCTCGGCATGCTCCTAATGTCCGTCTCCCGCAACCGACTCAATCCAAGCCAACGCTTGGTGGAGCATCTCGAGACGTCTCTCGACCATCGGCTCCTGTTCAATCTGGGAACAATCGTCCGACGATCACTCGTCCTGAAGGGGGCCGACCAATCGGCGGAGCACCTTCAGGTCGACCTGTCGCTGAACGCCCAGGTACAGGCGGCGATCGCCCAATCCGATTGCCAGATGGCGTTGGAAGTGGATCGAGCCGTCCTCAGGTTGGAACGGATCGATCTCGACCACCTCAAACTGGTAGCGGCAACCGTCCCACGATCGGCGGAGCAAATCGCCCTGTGACTCGACCGGACCTCGGAAACCTTCCATCGACAGGGGCTCGCCCAGATGGTGACGGTCGCCCCGGCAACGTCGTTGGTCGTCCCGGTGGACCCGATGGTCGACCCGGCGATGGACGTCCCGGAAACGTTGGTGGCCGCCCAGATGGTGACGGTCGCCCCGGCAACGTCGTTGGTCGTCCCGGTGGACCCGATGGTCGACCCGGCGATGGACGTCCCGGAAACGTTGGTGGCCGCCCAGATGGTGACGGTCGCCCCGGCAATGTCGTTGGTCGTCCCGGTGGACCAGATGGTCGACCGGGTGATGGAAGGCCAAATTGGAACGGTGGTCGTCCAGTCATCGGAGGACCATCGACTCGACCAGATCGTCCGATTGTCGTCGGTGGTGGTCGCCCCGGCGGACATGACCATGATCGCGATCATAACCACTTCGTCGGACGTCCGAACTACGGCCGCCCCGGACCCGGCTGGGGATGGAATGGTGGATACAACAACTACCACAACCATCGTCACTACGTGAACCCTCGATATGGGTGGTATCACGGGAGCTGGAGTGGCTACGGACGCAATAACTGGTATCGCCCATTCTTTTGGGGAACAGTTACTGGTTGGGGGCTCAGCAGCTTCGCGCACAGCAACTGGGGATACGGATATGGATCATACTATAATCCGTATTACCCCGGACTGGGTGGCGGTTATGCAACGGTCTACAACTATGCACAGCCAGTCGTCATTCATAATCATGTGATGGTCGACGACGGAAACGGCGGGTATGTATGGGGACCTGAGCAGAACACGACTCAAACGGCGAGCGTTCAGGCCTTCGATCAAGGACTCGCTGCTTTCAAAGCAGGAGACTATCAGCAGTCGCTGCAATTCCTTGATACCGCGTTGCAGCAGGATCCGAACGATCCGGTGATCCATGAAGTTCGAGCCTTGGCCTTATTTGCCAACGGTGCCTATCAGCCTGCGGCTGCTGCTCTGAATTCGTTGCTTTCCACCTCCCCGGGGATGGATTGGACGACGATGAGTAGTCTGTATGGAAACCTGAACGATTACACGACTCAACTTCGGGCTCTCGAAGCTCATTGTCGAGCCAATCAGCAGGACGCGGCTTCCTTCTTCTTGATTTCCTATCATTACATGGTGACGGGATCGAGAAAGGAGGCGATTGGTACGCTGAAGGTCGTTGTCAGGGAACAGCCACAGGACGTCGTGGCCAAGCAGCTACTGGATAATCTGGAAGCTGAATTTGCCACTCCGGCAACAACGACGACTCCATTGCCGCTTCCTGAAGGTGAGCAACTGCCGTTGCCTGAAGTCCAACCGACTCCAGCGGGCGATCCTGCAAATCTTCCAGATCTGACACTTCCTCAGGTTCCTGACAATGCAGAGACGGATCTAGTGGGAGTCTGGAAGGCTATTGCGGGTGATACCATCATCCAGTTGACCATTACTGAGGATTCCAAATTTACCTGGGCAGCCACACAGAACGGGAATTCGCTCGCGAATATCTCGGGTGATGTAGCGATTGGAGAGAACGATATTCAGCTCTCGAATTCACAGCAGGGGAATATGGAAGGGTCTGTGAAGTCTCTGGGTGAGAACGAATGGCAGTTCAAGGTTTTTGGAGCACCCGCGAGTGACCCTGGACTGAAATTTGAACGAGTGAAGCCATAATCGAATTTCGAGGATGGTAGATTAGTCGAAAGGCGGCATCAGAAATGATGCCGCCTTTTTTGTTTCTAGGGTAAAGATTGAAATGTTCAAACGAATGTCATAATGTGTTGTGAGGTGTTTTTCAGAGGTTGCGTTGATCGGATCGGCAAGTTTTGCCATTTACGATCGTTGAGTGGTGGGCTGGGGCCATCGGCGAAACAGTTTTAGGAATCCGTCGATGAGAGGCGGATGCGACAAGCATTGTTGTTGAAATGGACGCGGGCTGCCAAAGACCAACGCTGTTCGTTCCCGACGACTCACATTAGATCTGATTGGAGTTTCATTCATGGGGCGTCGACGCGGCTTTACGCTGATTGAACTGTTGGTGGTGATTGCAATTATCGCTGTTCTAATCGCATTACTGTTACCTGCAGTACAGCAGGCCCGTGAAGCAGCACGCCGGACACAGTGCAAAAACAATCTCAAGCAGATTGGGCTGGCGATGCACAATTACGAAGGAACAATGACAGTCTTCCCGCCGTCAAGTACTTCCATTCCCGCAGCGACTGTTGGGGTCTGGGCGTTCACTCCCGGAACTTCTGATCAACTGCGAACCCATCACCTGCACAGCTTTGCCAGTATGATTCTGCCGTATCTGGATCAGTCTGCGATTGCAAACAACATCAACTACAACTCGTCAGCTTTGGCGGCCGTGAACTATCCAATGGCTGAGAAAGTGATCCCAGCGTACATGTGCCCAAGTTTTTCTGGGAATCAATACTCTGGCGAGGCGAGATATCCGACAGCCAGTAAATGGGCTATTCGCAATTACTTCGGAATGGCAGCGACAAGTTCCCTGCTGATGAGCACAGAGGCTGCTTATGGTGGCTATCGTCCTGATGGTGCCATCTATCCCGGACGAAGCACGAAAATGCGAGATATCACTGACGGCACATCGAATACAATTATGGTCGCGGAGTCCCGTGAGCAAAATGCGAGCGTCTGGATTGACGGTTCGACCGCTGCCTTTGTCGCAACCTGGATGGACTTTACCAGCCCAACGATGACCGGAACGACCTCGTCGATCAATAAGAAGGGGTATCAAATGCTCTCGGCGATTGGTCAGATCGATTCTGAGTACGGACCATCCAGTCTCCACGTTGGTGGAGCCCATCACCTTCTCTGCGACGGTTCAGTTCGATTCATTTCAGAGAACATTGCTTTACCTGTGTACATGAGTGTGACAACGCGCGCGACCGGGGAAGTTGTCGGCGAATACTAGTACGGCTTCTCAAGAGAGTGTGGCGTTCCGGCGGCCAGAAACGCAGCGTTTGAACGAGTTTTTGCCACCAATTACATCACCGGGAACAGCCATTTACCGCTATTCGGGCGAGAATGCGATCAACCTGAACCACTATTGGGCGGTCAGTCTCGATTCAAGTGAACCCGGACTTTTATGGACCGTCCAGGCCTACGGGAAGAGCAACATCGACAAGCGTTGGTGTACATGCTGGGCAGCGTTTTGGCTGACTGAGAGAAAGTCGGAATAAGGCTCCGAATAGAACTCTTGCAGGGAAAGGAAACGATTCGGTTTCCGATCTCAGGAATAGAAAATCCGTGACACCACATGTGGCATCACGGATCGACAACTGGAGAGTTTGCAGAGCAGGGGGTGAAAAACAGCGTCACGCATACAGTGCTGATACGGACTCTGCTTTGACGAGTTCGCGTGGTTGGTTCAAATGATTGTAAACGATGGTCTCAGGAGCGATTCCGAACGACTCATAGATCGTGGCAAGAAGCTCTCCCGGATGCACCGGGTTCTCCAGTGGAGCTGAAGCGGTTTGATCACTCTTTCCGTGGACATATCCTCGTTTGATCCCCGCGCCTGCCAGCATCGCTGTGTAGCAATACGGCCAGTGATCACGACCATCGTCACTGTTGCCGTTACCAGAAGTACTGACACCGCGTTGCGGGCTGCGTCCGAATTCACCCACTGCAACGACGAGGGTTTCCGAAAGTAGCCCACGCTGATCAAGGTCGTTGATCAGGGCGGAAAGACCCATGTCAAAAATTGGCGCGGCCTGATTCTTCATTCGGGCAGACAGTCCGGTGTGAACGTCCCAGGAATGATTGTCGCTGTTGGCAACTTGAGGCCAGATGACTTCCACGACCCGTGTGCCCGCTTCGACGAGTCGACGAGCAAGCAGGCAGCTCTGACCGAACGTGTTGCGACCGTACATGTCGCGTGTCGCGACGGATTCCTGATCAATGCTAAATGCGTCGCGTGCTCGTCCAGATGAGATGAGGGACAGTGCCTGATCGTAATACTCATTCAGCTTATAGTCTTTGACCGCGCGGTCGATCTCCGGCATTCCAGCATTAATTGTATCAAGGAGTTTTTCGCGCCGTTCCATTCGCTCCCCGTAGACATCGGCTCGCATCTCCAGATCGGAGACATTGATGCGTTCCATCTTGTTCATGTCCATGTCGCCACCCGACGGATACAGGGTGTACGGGTCAAAAGCCTTTCCGAGAAACCCTGCGGTTCCCCCTTTACCGATGACGTTACTTTCCTGAAGCGGGCGAGGAAGCATCACGAACGGAAGCATCGGTTCCTGAGCCGGTCGCAAGCGGATAATGTTTGATCCGAAGTTCGGGAAGTCTTTGGGGCTCGGAGGTTCGAGTTGTCCAGACGGGCTGACTTTGTCTGTCGTATATCCCGTCATCATCTGATAGATGGCAGCGGTATGATTGAACAGGCCATTTGGGGTGTAGCTCATCGATCGAATGAGCGTGGTTTTGTCGATGACCGTTGCCAGCTTTGGAAGCAGTTCGGTGAACTGCACTCCGGGGAGTACGGTTGAGATGTTTGAGAACACCGACCTCACATTGTCTGGCACGTTCTCCTTCGGGTCCCAAAGATCGATGTGACTCGGTCCACCCTGGAGGTAGCACATGATGATGCTCTTGGCCTTTGCTGGCCGGTGAAACTGGCCATCTGCACGTGCAGTTGTTGCAGCTTGAAGCTGAAGCATGGAACCAAGAGACAGTCCAAGCATGCTGCTTCCGCCGACCCGCAAGATGTCTCGGCGAGAGACAGGTTGATGGGGATCACAAACATCTTTTCCGGGCTGACCGGGGACTCGAATGATCATGATGGCTCCTCGACAGTTGAATTGGATTTCAGAATGCAATTCATGTCCGCATGTGAAATCTCAGTGCGGACTGGTTGAAACTGACTATCTGTTGAAAAGGAATGCTGGACTGTTAATTAAGGCCCAAGTCAAATCTTGAGCGGCGGTTAATCGTCGGTTCTCAAGTTGCTTTTGACTCAATTCGATTGCGCGATTCAGTCGACTCAGTCGCAAATCTTCTGGAACTGGTTTACGAGTCTCTTCCAGCGACTTGTTCAATTCTGCGATTTTCGGATCTGCAGGAAGTGGTTGATTCGCTGCGGCGAGAGCATCACTCAGTTGTTGATACTTTTCGTCCTGACGATTCAGATATTGGGATAGCCGCTCGTTTTGCTCCGGCGTGCGATCCATCTCCGGGGTCTCAGCCAGAAGGATGAGATCAGAAGGAATGTCAGGATGAATCTCACCCGTGGAGTCCGTCACCAAGAGGTTGAACTGTCCTAAGACATGCTGATCGTCCGCGTATTGGAAGTTCATGCGATATTCAAAGACGACGTCTGGACCTGCACTGACAGGTTCTGCGAATTGAAAAGTCGCAAAGTGTTCCTTGTTCGTCTCAGGACTGACCGCCCAGCCATTACCGTTGTTTTCGGTCTTGCCATCAATCGCTGTGCTGACATCGAATCCAGACTGACTAAAGGAGGATTTTGGATTCGTCAGCGAAACCTGCTTCTTTTGATCCGGGTGATCCTTTGGCCAATAGCTGACGGTGAACTCCGTCAATACAAAGTTCCCATTCGGTGCTCGTCCCGGTCCTTTGTTATCTGCATCCAAGAGTGCCTGGATTTCAATCGCGGTGACCGTCTCTAGCGGACTGGCACCAGTTAGCACAAATTCTCCCTTGCCGAGCGGTCCTGTTGACACGACTTTACCAGAGTCTTCCTGAGTCAATTTAGCTTCTGGATTGAGCGTGGATTGCAGGTTGTCGAAGCGATTGATCGCCCAATGAGTGCGGGTGGAAACCGGCCCTGCGAACCACGCCGACAAGCGTTGTGGGAACTGTGATTGATATTCGTTGATCGCAGCTTGCGCACTTGCGATGCGTTCTTGTCGAGCTTGCTCAGCCGCCTCAACACTCGGCTTCATCGATTCGACATAACGATTCAGTTGTTGTTCAGCGTCGGCGATGGCCTGTTCTCGCTTCAGTTTCAGTTCCTGTTGAACTGGTTCAATTTCTTTGACATAGGCGTCTCGTTCAGCGATGAGCTGAACTTGGTCATTGTCGAGATTTTGCAGGAGGGACAGCGCTGCTTGAATTTCCTCTTCACGAGCCGAACGGTTGAGGACATTCAGGAAAATCTTGTTGATTAATGCTGCGTTGTCGGTTTCGGATGTCACAAGTTGTTCTAAGCGATTTCCTGATTGAGAAATCGCCTCGTTGACAGTCGTTCCGTTCATCAAAGCCATGACAGGACCGAGTTGCAGTCCAGATGAACGCTCGCATTCGCACGCAGATTCTCGAACTGGGCGCCCCAGGCTGTCCAAAAATCCATCTTGCAGATTGAAACTCACATCTGGCAGTGCCGCGGCGCGTGTCCCTTCAGGAACTCCGGGGATCTGCATCTTCGAGCCGGTTACGGTGTAGACGGTGTCGTACAGCACTTCAGCAGGAAGACGTTTCGGATTCGCGTGTGAGTAGTTGAGGGTATCGTCTTCATTCCATTTGTTCGTCGCAATACTGAGCTGATAGGTGCGGCTCTTACAGATGGATCGCATCAGTTCTCGGACGTTGAAGCCAGAATTGATAAATTCCGCAGTCAGGTGGTCAAGCAGTTCCGGATTAGTAGCAGGGTTTCCTGCGCGGATATCGTCAATGGGTTCAATTAATCCCATTCCCATCATGTAGCCCCAGACACGATTCGCGTAGCTGCGGGCGAAATAATCGTTGTCAGAAGAAGTGATCCAGTCAGCAAGCTGTTCTCGACGACTTCCTGACTGAGGGACGGGAATTTCGCGGTCGAACGGGACAAGTGGCGCTGTGACTTCTCCGGTTCGATCGTGTTTCACTTCACCATTCGGGTTATCGTAAATCTCTTCCCAGAGTGGCTTGGGAGCCTCGACGTTGGTTCCGCCAATGTCCCCGTTTTGGTTGGCAGGGTCGCGTTTCAATTCAACTTGAGCAAAGAACGCCTGTGTCTCGTAGTATTGATCCTGAGTCCATCGTTCGAATGGATGGTCGTGGCATTTATTGCAGTTGAAGCGAATTGCCAAGAACAGGTGCGTTGTGTTCTCCATGATGGCGTCGGGCTCACGGAGAATTTTGAAGTACGAGGCTCCTGGGTTCGATTTGTTGGAACCGCTGGCAGTGATGACATCACGACAGAATTGGTCATAAGGCTGATTCGCTGCGACTTTCTGACGAATCCAGCTACGGAATTCCGATGCTCCCTCTGAGCCAAGGAATTTACTGTTGACGAGAAGCATGTCAGACCATTTGTTGGTCCAGTAGTCGACATAAGCCTCGGAGCCAATCAGCTGGTCGACGATATCCGATCGCTTTTCCTGGGTGGGACGAGGGTCATCAAGAAATGCCTGAAGTGCTTCCACGGATGGAGGAAGTCCAGTCAGGTCCAGATACACTCGGCGAAGAAACTCAGAGTCGCTGCACAGACCTGACGGCTCGATCTTCATTCGCTCCCATTTCTCTGCGACAAGCTCGTCGATCTTTCCCCATGTCTCCGGTTGTTTCCAGACGAACCCATCGCGTTGGCCCATGACGGTGAGCGTTGTGGCAGCGTAGTTTCCTTCAAACCGTGCTAGGATCGGTGCTTCCCCACGGCGGATCGCAGTGACCACTGCAGACCGATTGACGTCGGCAACTTCTGTGTTGCTGCTCTCGAGAAACGCGTCGCTGGTGACATCTCGCTTCATGCCATTGGTATAGGTCGCAATGACGCGGATTTGTTGGCGTGCGCCAATGTGTTGTACGACTGGATTGAGCGGTTCGATCTCGATTGAGGAGACTCGCTCCACGTTGTGGTCAAGTTGAGCTCCTTCTTCGATCCACTGTCGAATGATCTCGTAGTATGCCTCTCCCGGGCGTGTCAGCTGTCCCCCCACGTGTGGGACTGTTCCACTCGCTTTCAGGAGCAGCAGGCTCTGCTCGGGAGCAGCGACGTTCGTTCTTCTGGATTTAATGTCATCTGTGAACGCACGGACATCGAAGATTGGATCGTACCCACGTAACGAAAGCTTGAATCCATTCTTCCCGTCCTTGGCACCATGACAGGTTCCCTGATTGCATCCCAGCCGTGTCAGGACCGGATTGACATCTCGAATAAAGTTGAGGGGATGGGTAGTATCCGGCATCTCGACTGAGACGGGGAGTTCTGTCTTGAGGTCCCCGTACTCTACGGTAATGGTGCTTGGTCCGGCGTTCGCAGGAAAGACCTTCGCCAGCGGGCTCACGACAATGGATTCTCCATTGACGGTCAGTTTTGCAATTCGGGTCAAGTCGATCCTGTCTCCGGAAGTGAGAATGCCTGTGACCAGAATCTGCGAGGAATCATACGGTCCGCTCAATTGGATCGACTGCGGTTGAACTTCGATCGCGCTGACGACGGCACCCGACGGGACAGACTCTTCTCCAGTCAGTCGGTCTTGATGGACTGGACGGAATGACTTGGGGTGGGAGTTTTTAACCACATTTGAGGAAGTCAGTTCAATCGGTGCAAACTCACTCTGAACGGAACCATCGGCTGGATTGATCATCCGTACCGTCCCGTCGCTTCCGGACGCTGCGATCATGCCGGTCTTCGGGTGAAACGCGAGTGCATAAACCGCAGCAGGAAGTTCTGTTCGTGTGAGGAGCAGTCGCTCTGGATTGGCGTTGTAATACGCCACCATTTTTGCGTGCTCGTCATTGGAGAGACCAGTCGAGTGTTTGTTGATGAGTTCCTGAATCTCAGCTGGAACATCGGAAAGTGGGGCTGAGTTGTAGACGTAGACTTGGCCCTTGCCGTTCAGGCTGGATCCGCAGGCAATGGTGTTCCCATCGGCGGAAAAGGCGACGCTATAAATGCGGCCCTGCATTGATGGAAATGGGCGAACAAGATTGGCATCGTCCCCAATCACGCGAGCGGAAACACGCTCCATTCTGTAAATGCGGGGAGTTCCATCCGACCCACCCACGAGAATTTCATCCTTTGTTGGATGGCGTCTGACTGCCGAAATCCCCCCTTTGAGCGCTCCGGGGGTAATCGAAGTAATGTTGTCGATGAATCGCTGCGTCGGCACGTTGTACAACTTTGTCGACATGTCTCGGCCAGCAGAGACGATCATTGAACCGTCAACAGAGAATGTGGTTGCGAGTGGCCAGTCGTCGTGTGCTCCATTGAAGAAGACCTGTTCACCAGTGGAGGAGTTGAACGCGCGAATCACGTTGTCTGTCGCGCCAACTGCAACGAGCGATCCATCAGGGGACCAACTCGCTCCGTAAACGGTGTCACCCGTGATCGGGATGGAGAGTTCCAGCTTCTTGTTAGAGATCCTCCAGATTTGCAGCTCCCCCATGCGTCCCGGTTGACCACCTGCAACGGCGAGTCGCTGACCATCTGGGGAAAACTCGACAGATTCAATTCGTTCAGAAAGACCGACCAAACGAGCGATCAGTTCTGCACCGTCGCCCGACCGAACGATTACTTCATGGTAGCCACTAATGGCGAGCAAACTCCCATCCGGGGAGTAAGCGATTGAGGTGACGACAGGCGCCCGGGAGTAGCTGGGGAGATGATCCTGATCGAATTGCGGGGCAGTCGAAGAGGTGTCATCGAGTGCACCTTGCTGGATCCAGAGACGAATTTTCTCGACTTGCTCGCTGGTGAGAGGAGCTGCATTCTTAGGCATTTCTGCCTGACCGTTCGCTGCAGTGATCAGTTGAACAAGATAACTTTCGTCTGGCTTACCGGGGACGATCGCTGCTGTTCCGCTTTCTCCTGATATGAGCAACTGCGAAAATGTAGAGAGCTCATATCCCCCCCCGCGCTTTTCGGGTTGGTGGCACCCCTGGCAATTTGCCATGAGAATTGGTTGGATTTCTTTCTGGAAGCTCACCGCTTTTGTTGCTTGTGAGTCTTCAGCAAGCAGCTGATGAGCAACGATGAAAACGCAGAGCACGGAGCAGAGGGAGAAGCGCATCATGAATCGCCACTTCACTGGTTGGTTTCGATGAGGCAGGACCAAAAATAGAACGGGGCTGCAGCTCAGGTGTCGCAAAGAGGTGGGTATCCGAAGGAGGTGGATACTTGCCCTGAGTTCCGTTGCGGATTATTTACCGAATACAGGCTGGTAAAAACCGTCCTCTTTCTTATACACGGAAAAGAGATCGTTTGCAAGAATGTTTATGCGACTGTTTGTTTGTGTGCGATGAAGATTCATTTTCTGTTAATGTGCAGTGAATTGTCATCTGTTGACGGAATTGTTGAAGTGGGCGACCGCTCCGGTCTGAAGAAAAACCAGGCTCAATTGAACCTGGGACGGTTCCACTTTCCAGATTTTCACGACAGCTTCTGAATAGGCTGCCAGCTGACTTTGGTAATAACTCACCAATTCCGCAGATGGCTCGCCCCCCTTTAAGTCATCGGTTTTGAAGTCGATGATCTGCACTGCAACAGGTTGGTCGTTTTCAGAAATTATGACGAGCCTGTCGATCGCCCCATTGATCAGTTCTCCATCTGCAGAGGTCTCGAGGAAACGAAACTCGTTCAGTACCTCGCAGCTGAATGACGTGGATCCTTCCTTACTCTGCGTTTGCAGGTACGAACGCAGGCAATGGTCACGCGAGAAGAGATTTTTGACGCTGTCGAAATTCATCGACTGCATGAACTCTGAAGAGAGGACGTCGAATTCACGGTCATCGAGTCCGGAAAGGCTTGCGATCGAACGCATTTTTGACAGGTTGATTTTTTCTTCATCCAACCATTCAATCGTTTCGGCCCATTGGTGAAACAGCGTTCCACGTTCTGCTCCGGAAAGCCGGGTGCTGGGGGTGGATTGTGTCGTGCTACTCGAAGGTGGTTTCGGGTGCTTTCCTCGCTTGCCCGTTGGTGAGGTCCAGATGAGATGCCGCTTCCTCTTTGATTCCGCAAAACGCAACGGGGTGACTTCAGGGGGGGAGGTTTTTTGCAAAGCGATTGCTTCCTGAGCCGCCAGATACGCTTCCGTTTCAGGAACGGCCCATTGTGGGTCGCCATGTTCCCAAAGAAGGGACATCGGTTCCATCGGCTGATTCGGTGCAAGTGCTGCTCGCACCAGCCCCGCGAAGTTCTTGGGATGACCTTTGGTAACTTTCGGAGGAATCAGCATGTGAAGACTGCGAGCAGCACGGGTCAACGCGACGTACAGCAGGCAGAGCGCTTCCTGAACCAGTTTATCCCGCGTCTGCATTCTCGCTACCATCAATTCGCCCCCCAACGAGGCGAAGTGTTCTTCGCTTCGATAGAGCGCCACTAATTCAGGAGGGCCTCCCGGAGTGGAAGTTTTGGTCACGTAACGTGGGGGCAGGGCCAACGGCGGATTCAATTCGGGAAGTACGACGATATCGAACTCCAGCCCTTTGGACTGGTGAATATTCATGACTCGAATCTGTGCGTTTGTTGGTTCCTGAATTCGTTGGGATTCAACAAACGTCACGAACTCTGATGGACGCAGCGAGTCGAAAAGTGTGTCATATCGGTCGGCAAGGACGGCAAGTTGCCTGAGACGCCGGAATTCGCGTCGATTGCAGACGCCCGAAAGTTGATTCACAAGATTGTGGACCACTGGGCCGTAACCGTGTTGCATGAGCTCCCGTCGCAAGCCCAAGGCAACCTGTGTCCGTTGATTCGCGGTAGCGTCCGAACCAAAGCCAAGTTGGACTCCGAGCGGCGACCCCGAAACACAATAGGCTGCGATCGTGTCACCGGGGTGATCTGCAAGACGCATCAATTGGAGAATCAAATGGACTCCAGCAGAGTCTGTCAGTGGATTTCCGCCTTCCTCACTCGCTTCGACCCCTAAGCGACTCAATTCATAGATCATGCGTCCCACTGCGGTGTTACCCCGCATGAGAACACCGATACTCGCCTGTGGAGTCGATCTCGCCAGGTCTGCCACGTATTCGGCCGCATATGTCCAGAATGCAGCTTTCTGATCAATGCTTGAAGGTGTTTCATCCTCACCCTCTGGGAGTTCCGGGCCGGTTCTCAGACAGACATATCCAGTCAAATCTTTTCTGGTTGTCTCATGAATGGGGAACTGGCGGCACCAGTGGAAAAGAAGCTCCGCGTGATCGACGAGATTGTTGTGTTGTGACAACTTCGTCATCACCTGATTCACAGCGTCAATCACCACCGGAGAAGAGCGGTAGCTCAGGTTCAATGGTCGGGATGTCAGATTCGGAAGCTGCTGTTCAATCGCATCGAAAATCGTCGCTTCTCCGCCACGCCATCCGTAGATGGCCTGCTTGACGTCTCCGACGCAGAAGAATGAGCGGTTCGGTAATCGACACGCTTCATCCGCGAAACTCTGAATCACCTCCCATTGCGGACGCGATGTATCCTGAAACTCATCGAGCAGCAGGTGTTCGATGGCTCCATCCATCCGGAAAGTCGTGTCTCTACGAGAAGTGACTCGTTGACTCATCGCGAGGCGCCGAGTGATGTCCCCGAACTCGAGTCCACCCGCTGCATATTTCAGCTTTTCGAACACGGCGTGAAAGTCAGAAAGGAGTCGCCTCGCTGCTTTCGTCTGCTGTCTCCATGAGGATGCGGTGACGGCCAGGCTATGTTCGCCAATCTCTTCGTAGTACGCGCAGACGTTTTCAGGGATTGGTTTGTTGTAATACGTGCGTTCGGTCGAGCGAATTTTGGGCATCAGGCCTTTTGAAAGAAAGTCTTCCCAGCGTTCTTCGCGGATTGCCTGACTGTCGTTGGCAACAGCCGTCTGAATACGCTTTTGGTCCGTCTGCAGCTGTGCCATTCCCTGAAGGAGTTCTTCGCGATGTTCAGCTGTCAGGAACTTGTGTTCCGGGAAGCGATCCCACGACTCCTCAGAGGAATCGATGAATATCGAATACATGTCGTCGATCGTCGATCGCATCAGCCCGGAGACGCTGCGCGAGGAATCTCCTTTATCGAGCAAATGCATCAGTTGAACGAGTTCTTTCTGGTCTCCTTCCCGAAGCATCGTTTCAAGAGCCTGCGTTTTCAGGTCCTGAACTTCCACAGGATCAAGAATTCTCCAACCGGAAGGAAATCCCAATTCCAGCGACTGGCTTCCAGCGAGTTGAGCGAAGAACCCGTCGAGCGTACTGATACGTACTCGGTGCAGTTGCCGAGTAAATTGAGCCAGCATCTGCAGGCATTCCTGCCGCGACAGATCAGGATAAGAAATGGAAGCTGCGAGTTCCTTCAGTGACTTTTCTGATACGGTCGCCCGTGCCAGCCGGAGGAGAATTCGTTCGAGAATTTCCCCC
This sequence comes from Planctomicrobium mucosum, assembly GCF_051466335.1. Taxonomy (NCBI): domain Bacteria; kingdom Pseudomonadati; phylum Planctomycetota; class Planctomycetia; order Planctomycetales; family Planctomycetaceae; genus Planctomicrobium; species Planctomicrobium mucosum. Next base: position 1,088,196 of record NZ_CP195793.1, read on the forward strand.
GCAGCTTTTCTTGTGAACGTTGAAGCGAGGATCTTTTCCGGAGAAGCGAACCGCAGCAGTTCAATGTATCTCGAGGAGAGCTGAAAGGTCTTTCCTGTTCCAGCAGAGGCTCGAATCAGCAGGCGCGGCGTGTCAAGTGCTCCCTCGCCGGAGATGTCAGTGCTGTCGTCAAACATCGTTTTCTGGCGTTTCCCGTTCACAGCGAGATCTCCTGCCCAAAGACACCTGTCTGACAGATCACGTCAAACTCCGTCATCGTTCCCGAGGGTTCGGGGAGTGGTTTCCAGAAATGCTGATCCAGAATCTGAATCGCGACATCGCGTGCTGTTTCGTCTGCGTGAATGAGGTCCTCGTCTGTCCATTGTGCGAACACGGCATTCACTGCTCCCACATCGCGTGGAAGAACGATGTAACCGAGTTGAACATCTTCAAGACCTGTGATTTCACTCGCGAGGTGTCGGTACAGTGGCAATTGCAGATCAACCCATTCGTTCTGCCATCGATGTGTCTGTTCGGGACTCGCGCCACGATCCCCGGTCTTGTAGTCGAAAATTGCCCATTTTCCACTTTCCGGGTGATGGTCAATTCTGTCGATCCGTCCTCTGAGGAAGATCGCTCGGCCATCTCGCAGGTTGAATCGGACAGGTTCCTCATTGGCCTGTTCCACAGCGAAAATTTCCCAGCCTTCAAGGCGCCATTTCGCCTGCCAATACGCAAACGCCATGAGGCGACGTTTTGCCTGCTCGGCCTGAATCAGAATCGCGGCGAGTGGTTCTTTTCCATAGCACTCCTCAACAACGACGAGAAGTTCCTGTGAAAGAAATTCGGCGATCACTTCGGGGTCACGGGAATTGCGGCGAGAGCTATTGCCGAAACGACTAAGGACCTCATGGACAAGTGTTCCAAAGGCGGCTCCATCCAACTCGTCGATTTCGTCGCTGACTGACTCTAGCTTGAGGATGTGGCGTAGATAGTAGCGATAAGGGGACGCGAGATAATCCCGGAACTCTGTGACGCGGAAGGTCTCTTTGGGAGCTTCAACGGGACTTGGCATCGGAATCCTGAAGCCGGATTCCGTTCCAATTTGAAGTGGCGTTACAGGGATGGGGAGTTGGCTCTGATGTTCCGGTTCGTAAAACCGAAGTACGCGATTTGCAATTCGCTCGGGTGACGTTGCAAAGAGCAGGCGGCTCGGTGTGAGGGGATCCTGGTTCGTATTTCTTCTTGAAACGATCAGGTGCAGGTTCTTGCGGGAACGAACAAGTGAGGTCAATAAGTAGAGATCTCGGGCGTAACGACGGGTGTTGTCTTCAATGCCCAAATGTGTGCGGAGACGGTTTGGAAGAAACAAGTCGTGATTGACAGACTTCGGAACGAATGTTTCGTTGAACGTCGTGACGATCGTTGCAGGAGCGTCGTCCAATGGCATTTCGAGCCAGCCGACAATCTGGACAGCAGATTCTGTTTCGCCCCGGAATAACTCAATGCTGGAGTTCTTGAGGATCAGTCGAATCGCTTCGTTTGCTGACATCTCGATATCGAGGAGTTCAGGGATTCGATGCTGAGCGGAAAATCCGTCCTTTAACAGCTCAATGACAGTGTTCAGCTGTTTGTCATTGGGGTCATCAGGATTGAATTCACTGTGCTCATAAACCGAATCAAGCAGTTGTCGAATTGGACGGGCCCATTGAGTGAGCGACGCTTTCTTTCGGGGGAACGGGGAGACCAACTCCTGAATCGCCTTTTTCAGCTTGATGACACTTGCTGAATGAGTGTCGTCGAGAATCCAGTCAATCATTCGTGGAAGATGACTCGAGAAGTACTGGTCCCAGTCCGACAGCCAATTCGCAGGGAGGTGTTTCGTTCGCAGCCAGATTCCAACGTCAGGGTGGCGAATCAAGGCTGCGAAATACTCGGCTCGTGGCTCTTCTAGAAAATTCGCGACGACGTCCAGCAGACGGTAAGGCCCAGTCGAAGAGACTTCACGATCGACAGGCCAATGGCTGGGGATGCCATGTTCTTCGAGTGCTCTTTGAATGGGCTGGACGAGAGCTTGATCAGGAACTCCGATCGTAATTTCGTCAACGGAGAACTTCCCTTGATAAGAATTGAGAATGCCGAGAACCGCTGCGCATTGTCCTGCGGTGTCATCCGCAATGATGAGTTTTTCGTCGTCAATTTCGACTGTCTGATCAATCCAACGTTCCGGGAGAATGCAGCCGAATTCGTCAAAATCGTCTTTGTGTGCTTCGGACGCCGGAATGTACGCCGTGACGCGATCCGCAATTTGGCTCAGCATCGCGCGGACCGTCCGACTGAGGTCGACCGTTCCGATTGTCACGATCTCTTTGTCGGTCCTGCACTCTTTTCGTTTGATCGCTTCGAGTCGTGCGGTCTGTTGGTCCCAAATTCCAAATTGATCGAGGAGTTTAAGGTAATCCTGCTGAATCTTTTCAAGAAATTTCCAACGATTGGTTTCATTAAAATCCGGAAGTTGGCTTCCTCGTTTCCAGACGTCAGAGAAGTCAATCTGGTCTCGCGCAAGTTCATCATGCTGGCGGCGCAGCAGTTCTCCCAATCGAACCCAGCCCGCGTGGTCATCGATATTGGGAGCAATGCTGGTGAGATTTCGGAGCTTTTCGGCGGGCTGGCTGCGCAGCGCTTCCGCCCATGCCAGTTGCTGTACGAGGAGTGCGGCGAAGGGACGTTTGGGTTCATAAAGCAATTCAGGCAGTTGACCCGCTGTGACGACACGCGGCGGAGCGAGAATTCCGCCGCTCTTTTCCGCGAGCAATTCCTGACAGCGGCGTCCGGCCTGACGCCCGTTGAAGACGAGCACAAGGTGAGAGAGATCAATGAATCTCGAGTTCCGATTGCGGAGCAATAACTGGTCTGTGACGACTTCGAGCGTCGGTTGAGACCAGTCCAGAAAAATTCGTTGAATGGGCATGTCTCGTTCCGTCCACCAAGTGAGAGCGCAGGGACTCTGGAGGCTTACTGGACGAAAGTATATTAATCTCCGCCGCGTGATCCAAGGTGGTTCGAAGCAAGTCAGAGGGCCTGAAATGCGAAAAAGCAGGGTGATGAGAGGGAGCAACCGCTCTCGATCACCCCGCTTTCCAGCTTAGGATTCAGATTTTGGGGACGATTCAAATTGAATTTTCTGCCCGTTCCGTCGACGATTCCGATCGGTTACAGGCAGGTTTCCGGGTGAAGTCGCATGGTTGTTGCGATTGACTGCAGCTTCTCTAGAGCGCCCATTTGTAACTGTCGCACGCGTTCTTTACTCAACCCGACCTTCTCTGCGACAGACTTGAGTGAGGCTGCTTCGCCATCTTTCAGGCCAAAGCGTTCTTCGAGAATCAACCGCTCACGCGGGTTGAGGCACTCTTCAAATTTCTGAATCAATTGATGCGCCGCAGCGGGAGTGAATGTCGGTTCTTCCTGTTCTGGAGAGGCGACGCTTCCGAGCTGTTCGACGTCTGAATGGCGTTCCCGCATTTTGCGACGCTGCTGTTGCTGCTTCACTCGAAAATAGTGTCGCTGAATCGAGTAAGTGGCGTACGTGCTGAAACGGAACCCTCGGCTGTAATCGAACTTATCGACAGCGTTCATCAGAATCAGGTTCCCCTCACTGACAAAATCGTCGAATTCCTCGGCCGATTTGGAGTATTGGTGAGCCAGTCCCATGACCAATCGAAGATTCGCGCCAATGATGACGTCACGAATTCTCAGTGCGTCAGTAAGAAACGACTCGGTGGTGCCACGGCGCTGCAGTTTGTAGTTGCCTTTGCTCCCTTTACGCAGTTTCTCGGCACAGTGTTTCAGGAAGTTCAGCTTCTTAAAGAGGAATGCTTCCGCTGCGGGAGTCAGGAGAAGATGAGTCGTATCGCTACTCTTCGCTGGCAGTTCGGCTCCTTGATAAAGGAGAACTGGTTCTTCCGCGTCGAGACGCTCCAGCGTCAGATTTTTAAAGTCGATCGAGTCGATATAGCAGATGGCCTGGTTAGATTTTTGAGATTCCAACGGTGGTGAGAGTACGTTTTTCATAGTTGGATCCGGCCCAATCGGTGATGTTTTTGCGGTTGTCGTCGTGATCGCTCCTGATAGTTCTACCGCGAACTAATATTGGAAACAACACAAAAACCGTTCAAATCGGTCAGAACATTCGAGTGGACACTTAAATCGTTCATCGGTTTCTGTGAAATAGGAGGTTTTGGATGCAAATTCGTCAGAATGCATTTTGTTACGCACATGTTTGCGTGGTTCTTTACTAATTCCTTGAACTTTCCCAATCTTGAGGAGATAATCCGTTTTCAGATCCAGCCCCTAAATTCGTAAGGCGGAAGAGTGGTATGCTGAAAACCAAAGATCTGGAGCAGTTTCGAGACTCGCTCATTTCATTGCAGTCTCGACTTCTCGGAGACGTTCAAGCGTTGAGTTCTGGAGCCCTCGGCTCCTGGTCGGATTCAAAAAGTCCGACGCACATGGCAGAACTGGGGACGGAGGCTTTTGATCAAGACTTCTCTCTTCGCATCATGGAGAGTGATCAAGAAGTCATCAAAGAGATTCGAGCGGCGATCTCACGAATTGATGACGGGAGCTACGGGACTTGCGAAGGTTGCGTAGACGTTGGAAGACCCCCTTCAAAGTGCTGGATTCCAAAGACTCGTCTGAAGCATATCCCTTACGCGAGACACTGTGTCTCGTGTGCGGAAAAACTGGAAAGGCAATTTAGCTACTAATTTGCTCTAGTCCTCGCAAAGAATTTTTTGACGACTTTGCGTCGGTTCCAATAAAACCTGAAAGACACACGGAAACAGCCGTGTGTCTTTTTTTTGTGGCCAGATGGTGGGTTGATTTCCAACATGATCCCCCGTTTGACTCTTTGAGAACCCAGAAATAGTCGCCGTTGGTTAATATAGAGTTGGCTGACGGAACGGGTGTGGTTAACGACACGTGTCGATTAAGAAACGATGATGAGTTATGTCTCAACTGCAGATGATCTTTTCCGAATTTCAACGCGACATTCAAGCGAGAGTGCAGCAGGAAACATCGCTTCGAGATCTCGCTTCGCATGTTGAACCTCGAGAACTACTTTTAAGATCAAAGTTGCAGGAGTGGCAGGAAAAACAGCAAGCCGTTACCTCACATGCAGAGGAAGACTTTCAACAGCGACATCATGAAAACACTTCCAGTTTCGATCAACAACTGGCAGCAGCACATCGACAGCATGAGTCGATGAATTCCACAATCGAACTCGACGCTGCCCGCGCGTTGCGTGAAGTGGAAGATCAACGAGATGATAGTGCATGGGTCGTCCAGTCCGTGCTGGATGATTCAGGTGAAGACAGTCCTCGTCGGACATTCGAACGCTTCAAAACCCTGGCGCAGAAGTCGCAAGACGACCAGGTCGCGGAATTGCAGACGCTGGATCAAGCCATCGCAAAATTTTTCGGTTCAAAGGTGGAGCTAGGTGGCGGCGTGATCGAGTTCGACCGTCCGCCCGCTTCGCGTGAAGCCGCTGCAGAACGATTTACTGAGGCGATGGCTCGATCTCGGTTGTATGCGAGCCAACTCAAGTTGATGATCCTCCCCGTTTTTCTCAAAGGTTTACGGTCACTCGGAGCAATTGTTGTTTTCGGGATCGCGTTTGGGGTCACTCTCTATAAGACAGTGCAACCAGAACTGTTCTCCTTTCACGGAGAAGAGAATTCGCAAGCATGGATCATTGCTTGCGGGGTCATCGGATTGGTCGCTGGAGTCCTGTTGACATTGGTCCTGTACACGCTGATGTCAATGCGGCAGTCGGGGCTGTTGTCTCAGATTCTCAATGCCCGCGACGAAGCCCGATGGGCGCAACATCACTGGACTCGTATTACCAAAGAGCAGATCAGCAAGCAGCAGAAGGACGTTGACCTGCAGCAGCGAAAGATGGCTTCCGATCGGGAAGCCTCGTTGATGCGCTATCAGAAAGCCCATTCGGATCGACTCGAGAGCATCGAAACTCACAAGCTGCAACGCATCAAAGAAGAGCGACTTCGATATGCAGAGGAGTATTCTGGGCTCGTTGCTCAGAAACGCGAATCGCTGGAGACGCTTCGCATCCATCACCAGCAGAATCTCGAGCAGATCAAGCTTGACTGGACAGCTCGAATTCAGTCTCTGAGCAGAGAGCTTCAACAACTCGTTGAGGAACGAGAAAACTCTATCGAGAACTTCCAGCTGAAGTTGAATACAGGCTGGAATGATGGACTCTCGCGATTTGAAGCGGCGCTGCAGGATCTCCGCTCAGTTGATCAATCGCAATTTCCTTCCTGGGAATCTCTGGCTCTCCCGGGCTGGAAGCCTGCGGTCGAAATACCTGGCGATACGCGGATCGGTGAATTTTTAGTGGATCTGAGGCAGTGGGACGGGGCTGTCTCATCGAATCCCGAATTGCATCCTCACGAAATGTTGCAACAGGTACCTTACGCATTGAATTTTCCTGAAGCGACCTCCGTCTTGTTCAAGTCGCCTGATGCGGAATCACGCGAGCAGGCGATTCGCGGGCTTCAGTGCCTGATGTTACGACTTCTTACACAGGTACCACCTGGCAAGCTGAGATTCACGATTATCGATCCTGTCGGACTCGGTGAGAGCTTTAGTGGGTTCATGCACCTGACCGATTACGATGAACTCATGGTAACGAGTCGGATCTGGACTGAATCCAATCAAATTGAAGCAAGGCTCGCAGACCTGACTGAACACATGGAGAATGTGCTCCAGAAATACCTGCGAAACGAGTTTCAAACGATTGAAGAATACAACGAATCCGCAGGGGAGGTTGCGGAGCCATATCATGTGTTGGTGATCAGTGATTTTCCTGCGAAATTCAGCGAAATCGCAGCACGAAGGCTCGTCAGTATCGTCAACAGCGGCCCGCGGTGCGGTGTGTACACGTTGATGAATATCGATCCTCGCAAGCAGCTCCCCAATAACATTTCGCTCGATGATATTCAGTCAAGAATGTCAAAATTCATCTGGGATAAAGGGGCATTTCGTGTTCCGGATTCGGCGCTTCCAGAGTGGCCAATCATCATCGATACTCCTCCTTCTCCAGAAGTGTTCACAAAAATCGTGAAGCAGGTTGGCGAGGCGTCCAAGGATGCCCGCAAGGTCGAGGTTTCCTTCAGCCGCATCACTCCCGATGCTGACGAGATTTGGTCGAAGGACAGTCGTTCTGAGTTGGTCATTCCCGTCGGAAGGGCAGGGGCAACAAAGTTGCAGCAAATGCGATTGGGCAAGGGGACCTCGCAGCACATGCTTGTTGCAGGGAAGACAGGGTCTGGAAAGTCGACCTTCTTACATATTCTGATTACAAATCTCTCGCTGTACTACAGCCCGAATGAAGTGAATTTCTTTTTAATCGACTTCAAGAAGGGGGTGGAGTTCAAAGATTATGCAACTCACCAACTGCCTCACGCGAATGTCATCGCGATTGAAAGTGATCGAGAATTCGGTGTCAGTGCCTTACAGCGACTCGGGGAAATCCTTCAGCATCGTGGCGAACTCTTCCGGCAACACGGTGTTCAGGATATCGCTGGCTATCGAAATGCAACGAACCTACAGCTTCCCCGTATCTTGCTTGTCGTCGATGAGTTTCAGGAGTTCTTTGTCGAAGACGACAAAATCAGCCATCAAGCGGCACTGCTGCTCGATCGACTTGTCAGGCAGGGGCGAGCATTCGGAATTCATGTCGTGCTGGGATCACAGACTTTGGGAGGAGCCTACTCGCTCGCTCGAAGTACGCTGGGGCAGGTGGCAGTACGCGTCGCACTGCAGTGCAGCGAGTCCGATGCCCATTTGATTCTCAGCGAGGAAAATAGTGCTGCCCGGCTTCTGACTCGACCGGGGGAGGCAATCTACAACGATGCAAATGGAATGGTGGAGGGGAATCACCCGTTTCAGATCGCGTGGCTAAGCGATCTGGAACGCGAATCGGCCTTGAACGAGATGCAGCAACGACTGTCAGGCGCTGGTATCGCTCAGCAATCGACCTTGGTTTTTGAAGGTAACATTCCATCGGATCTTTCAAGAAACAGAGATCTTTTGTTGTCGATCGCAGATTTTACTAAGCGAACTGCGTCTGTTCACACGCCCACAATCTGGTTGGGAGATGCAGTCGAGATCGCTCCGGCAACATCAATCACCTTTCATCGACAGAGTGGAGGCAACCTGTTGATTGTCGGCCAGGATGCGAGCGCAGCCTTGGGAGTGATGTCGGCAGCTTTCATCGCACTCGCTGCCGCTGTCAGTCCGAATGAAGAGGCAAACACGCTGTTCGTTCTTGATGGAAGTCACGAGGGAACAGCAGAAGCGGAATCATGGAAGAATCTGACACAGAAACTTCCTTTCCATTCACAGCAGATTCCGCAAGCGGAAGTCGCTCCTTTTTTACAGGCGGTGACCACTGAATTGCAGCGTCGACTCGATGAGAACGACGCTCAGGCCCCGTCCATGTTCATCTTCGTCTATCACGTCGCCCGGTTCCGGGATCTGCGAAAAGCAGACGACGATTTCGGGATGAGCGGTTTTGGAATGGGGCAGGCAGAAAAGCCACCTCAACCAGGGAAACTATTTGCGGATCTGTTGTCCCAAGGGCCATCGGTAGGGATTCACCTGATCGTCTGGTGCGATTCGTACAATAACCTTGATCGATGGTTCTCACGTCAGTCAATGCGAGAGATGGAACTACGAATTGCGTTCCAGATGAATGCGTCGGATTCCAGTAATTTCATCGATTCACCAGCTGCAAGTCGACTCGGCACGCATCGTGCAATCCTTCACCGTGAAGAGACAGGACATTCTGAAAAGCTCCGACCATATGGGCCGCCCAGCGAGGATTGGCTGAACCGGATTGCCCGAATCATGAGCGGTGAAGCTGAATCGCAGCAGGTTTTAAATGAACAACCTGCTGAAAACTCGGCGAAGGTGGCGGAAGCAGCATCGGAGCAAAAAAATCAGGACGATCATCTGGCCGATTTAGATCTGGAAGAGTTCACAATTCAGTGACTTTCCCCCCACCTGACCAAGAAGACCAGAGTGGATCGGTCGAATATTTGGATGCGCAAGTCGCCAGCTTGACGCGTTGAGATCGGATGAATCATGATGCCGATCAATTGGATTGGTACTTGAAAGTGAGTGACTAAGATGAATTTTGCAGCGAAGTTTGAATCTGCATTGCCATATCAGGAATTTCTGGCCAAGTATGGAACTTCGGAGCAGCAGCGACGCTGGGCGGATTTTCACGCATCGATTTCACTATCTCCTGAGCAGACTGAGTTGCTGCAGAGCTTCAAGCGGGAGATGAAGGTCATCGTGATGGCGGGGGCCTGGTGCGGTGATTGCGTGAATCAGTGTCCGATGTTCGAGCACTTTGCAGCGGCCGCACCCGTCATTCAGATTCGCTACATCGATCGAGACGCCGATCCAGAATTCGCAGCGGAAATGACAACCTGCGGCGGAGCCCGTGTTCCAGCGGTGATCTTCCTGAGTGAAGATGGCCAGTTCTGCGGTCGATACGGTGACAAGACGATTTCGAAGTATCGCAGCGCTGTTCGTAAAATCGACGGAGCGAGTTGCGATACTGGACTCGGTGCGGACGCAGGACTCACTCAGGCGGTTCTACAGGACTGGCTCAACGAATTCGAACGAATTCAGTGGATGCTTCGGACTTCAAGTCGACTCCGTCAGCTACATGGCGACTGAGACGAGACCGTCTCTAGAACATTATGAAAAACAAGCGTCCGATTCAGGAGAAGCTCTCCGTGGGATTGGACGCTTGTTCTGTTTTGACAGCTGTGGGAAGGAGATTTTGGAGAATCGCCCGAATCCGAACGAGGCCGATGAGGATCAGGGCGTGACGCATGGTTTTTACTTGGCGCGTTGAACCATGTTCGACGGAATTGGCTGCTCGAATAATTGTCGTCGACAGGAGCGGGCTGCGTTCCATCACCGCTGCAAGTCGGTAGAAGTCGACATCGTCCTCCTGAACGATTTCCAACATTGCGTGGAGATCATCGAGGGGCGGACGAGGCGAAAAATGTGGACGCGTCGGTGCGTGACCGTTGTGCCTGAGGGTTTCCATGCCAATGACTCTCTCTATGAAACTCTGCGCTGGGATTTTGGAAGACACCGCCTGTTGCTGTTACAAGTAGTCCAGGACAGAGACTCGGTTGAGCGTCATCACTGTTTGCAACGTGAACTGTAACAAGGTCTGCTGTTCCTGAAGCTTTGTGATTGCTTCCGCGTAATCAGTCGATCTCGTTTCTCCCAGAAGCGATTCCGCATTGAGTTTCAATGAGGCAAACCTGTCTTTCAGCGACTCAATCGATTCAAGGTCGACCGCCTGTTTTCCAATCACTGTCCGGAGGTGATCAGCTGCCCCGTCAATGTCTTTGATCGATCGTTCAAAGGCTGCATCAACTTCAGACGAAGTGAGATCTTCGGAATTGAGAATCGCCTTCTTCAGATCCTGAACGACCTGAAAGATGCTCGTTGTCGTCCCCGGTTCAAACACGGATTTTCCAACGTAACGCGTCTCGATGTTTGCGTGACCGGGAATCAAAACCATTCCCCCGTCCAAGCTCCCCTGGTATTGCGGGTTTCCTTCGACGATGCCTGTAAAGGGAGGTGTTCCGGTTTGGGTTCCCGAGAAGAGATAACGGCCGTTCGATTCCGCATTCGCGATCGTCTCCAGCCGATTGAGGATGGAATCGAGTTGTTGGGTCAACACGACTTTCTCGCTTTCATCCGTCGCTTGGCGAGCTTGTAACGCGATTTCTTTTGCTTTCACCAACTGCGTTTGAGCGTCAAGTAAATTGGTTTGAGCATCCGAAAGAGTACTCTGTGCGGAAGCAACTGAGCCCATCTTCGTCTCGAGGTTTTGAATGAGAGTTTCCTGCGTCAGAATGATTTTCTGACCAGAAGGACTGTCTGAGGGACGGTTGATTCGAAACCCGGTCGAAACCTGCTCTTGAATTGCAGCCCCTTTCGCGAAGTGTGTCCGGGAATGGGCTAGCCCGAGTTCGTATTGCCGGTGAGGTGTGACGCGGAGGTTCATGATCGATTCTCGGATGAGATGGATCGCATCGCTGTTGAAACATCAGGCGATGAGTCGTAACAGGTCATCGAGTGCGGTGTTCACGGAGGACATAAACCGAGCATTGGCCTGAAATGCCCGTTGGAATTGAAGCATGGCCATCAACTCTTCATTTGGATCGACTCCTGAGACAGCGTCTTGCTGGCTACGGAGTTGCTGCTGTTGTGACTCGAGTTGCTTCACCTGCAGTTGCTGCGCGTTGACGACGATACCTGTTTCACTGATCGTTGAGTGAAGCCGCTCTTCAAGAGTCTCGGTTCCACTTGAGAAGATCTTCATCGCCCGGAATTGTGCGATTCGGTCAATCTGCGTTGCATCGCCTGGGTGTTCGGTGCGACCGGCTGCCAGTAACGAGGGATTCTTTGCCACTTCTGAATTGACAGAAATCGTTCGCAGGTCGGTTGTCTGAAAGAGACCGCCGATTCCGAGCCCTGTCAGTAATCCAGATTGATCAGGATTCGCAATGGCTTGAACCGAGAACTCATCACCGCTAACGAAAGTTCCAGCACTCAACTCAATCGAGAGTCCATCTCCGATCGAGATGGGCTGTCCAGCGCGATAGCCGTCACCAACATCAAGGATCTTGACCAGTTGTCCCGTTGTCTTATTGATGACGTGCAGAGTGAGGCCGCTCGAGACTCCAACTTCTCCTGTCGACTGAGCGACGAATGAGAAATCAGTGTTCTGCAGACCAGAGTAGACTCCAGCGACGGCTGGGACCGTTGTTCCGGAGAGGGAACTGCGATTCACGGGGGATTCTGGGCGGCCTGCAAAATCAATGGACGCACCAGATTCTCCAGAAATTCGGAGCCGACCCGAGATCAGTTCCGCTTTCAGATTTGGAATTGAGTTCAGTTTGACGATGACGTCGCTCAGGCTGTCCCGTTGAGGATTCACATCGATTTGGTGCAACCGACGTTCACCCGTCACTCCATCTGTCACTGAGAGCGAGAGTGTTCCAGACTGGATGGGGAGCAGGGTTTTGGCCTGCGCAAGAGGAATCGTCGAGTCATCGATCGGGTACCCCCCCGCGATCATCGGAAGCGGGCCATTGAGTCCCAGCCCGGTTGCCTGTGCGGAGTTCGCACCACTGATGAAGGCACTTGTCCATTCCAGAAACTTTGAGCGAACATCCGGAATGAGTGACTTCAGCGAGGTGATCTCACCCGCCAACTTTCCACTTGCAGGAGTGACCGGCCCCATATTTCCGAGCATCAGTTGGACTTCGCCATTGGGACCCTGCATGACACTCAACTGAGGAGGGCGATCTCCCACGACCAGCCAGCCACCTGCAACAACCAGAGTGCTGTCGTCACTACGGAAACTTCCGACGCTGATATCGACGAGTTCACTCAAATTCGAGATGGCGAGATCGCGTTGATCGAGCAATGTGGCGGGTTCGGAGCCTTGCAGTCGGCTGAGTTTGATTTCCTGTTCGAGCTGAGAAATCTGTGTGGTCAGTGCGTTGACTCGATTCACTGTTTCATGAATCGCTTGAGTCTGTTGAGACTGAAGTCGGTCCAGACCAGTGTGAATCGCAGTAATCTGCTGAGCTACGCTGTCCGCGGCAGCGATGACCTCCTGGCGCAACGTTGAATGTTCTGGAGTGACTGAAAGCTTTTCGAATGCGTTGAAGTACTGCGAAACCGCTGCGGAGAGAGAGCCAGAGGAGGGAGTCACCAAACCCTCAATGGCCTGAATCGCTGAGAGGCGAGCCTGAGTATTTCCCAGGTCGGAACGATTTAATGTTAATGATTGGTTTGCTGCTGCGCTCACCATTCGCTGTAGACTCGCAACACTAACTCCGGCACCAAATTGAAATCCACCCTGCGTGAAGGGACGATTCTCAGCGAGGGTGATTCGCTGTCGGTGGTATCCATCCGTGTTCGCATTGGCGATGTTGTTGGAGATCGTCTGCAACGCTGCCTGATTGGCCTGCATCGCTGAAATACCAATGTTGTAGATGAGCATTCTAAGACCTCATCTCAATGTGTCCGGATCCCATGTTGGAGACTCGAAGACCATTTGCTGAATACCGTTGAGACGTGACCGATGTCTCCATGAGTTCGCCGAACATGTACCCGACGACTGTTGACCAGCTACGCAGGGAGCGAGTCGCGATCTCAAGGTTTGCCTGTACGTCGGCCGTTAATGACGCCAGCCGAGAACATTCGGCATTCAGGGCAGCCGTTTCATCCAGAGTTTGAAATTGAAGATGAGAAATACGCACCTCCGAACTGGGAACTCCAGTGACTCTTGCAATCGCTATTCGAACCAGTTCACGTTGCTTCCCGAGATGTTGTAACTCCTCCTGCACAGCGATGAGTTTGGACTGTCGATCGATGAGTAATGATGAGCGAAAACCGCATTCGGTGACGTCGATGGCAGCTTGTTTCAATCGTTCAAGGATTGCCCGTTCTTCCTGAAGGTGTGCAAAGATGGCTCCTTGAAGTTTTCGAGAAATGGCATGGTCCCGATTCATTGTCTACCTCGGTTTCGCTATGAAGCCTCAGCCAGCCACGCCGGCATCGATGGATTTCTGAATGGAATCTGCCAGTCCGATTCCTCCACTTTCAGAGAGATGCTGTCCGAGATACATGTCAAAAAGTCCGCCATAGGTGTCGGAGCCGTCTCCCGGGAACATCCCTTCGCCCATCTGGCCCGATTGTCTGAGTTCTTTCACGAGCATTGAGATAAACAGACTTTCAAACTGCTGCGCGACCGCCTGTGGTGATTGACTGTTCAGCGCTTGGGGATTGTCGCCGAATGCTGTCGGCATGACTGCGGGCGAAAATGAAGTGCTGATGCCGTGCATGATCTACATACTCATTCTGATTTCTGGAGGCGTTACCGCATTTCGATTTCGGCGTGAAGCGAACCGGATTCCTTCAACTGCTGAAGAATCGAGCTCAGGTCGCGAGGAGCGACTCCCAGGGCGTTCAGCGCCTGAGCAAGTTCACCGACTGTTGTGTTCGGTGGGACCTCCGTGAGCTTTTTGTCGTCCTCGTTCACATTCATGTTTGTTCTCGGGACAACTGTTGTTTCACCGTTGCTGAAAGCATTCGGTTGAGAAACCTGCGGGGCTTCCGTCGTCGTGATGGCCAGATTGGCGTGGGTGATCAGCACGCGGGAGACTCGGACGTTTTCTCCAACGATGATGGTCCCTGTTCGTTCGTTGATCACAACACGGGCAACGACGTCCGGAACAACATGCAAGTTGCCGATGAGCCCTGCGAATTCAGCGGGATTTGATTGATATTCAGGAGGAATACAGATGTTGACTGTCCCTGCGTCGATGCAGCGTGCGACTCCCGGTTGCTCTGCGTTAATGGCATTTGCAATTCGACGCGAGGTCTCAAAATCCTGCGACTTCAGAAGTAGGCGAAAGGAGCCATCAACTCCAATCGGGGTTTGCGTCTCTTCTTCGATCGTGGCGCCGTCGCTGATGCGACCGGTCGTTGGAAAGTTCTTTTGGACAGTCGCCGCCTCTCCTCCAAAACTGAATCCTCCGGTTGACACAGGACCTGAAGCAACTGCATAGACTTGACCATTTGCCGCGAAGAGCGGGGTCATGATCAGTTGCCCTCCTTCGATGCTTTTCGCGTCGTCAAAGGCTGAAACCATCACGTCGATCGTCGATCCGCGGCGGGCAAACGCTGGCAGATTCGCAGTGACAGTCACAACAGCCAGGTTGTCTGTCTTCTGGGTTGTGTCCGTTTGAATTTGGGCGCGAATTGCGGGGTCGACTCGCATTCCGAATCGCTGCATGAAATTGATCGCGAATTGGCGGGTAATTGGGCTTTTGCTCCCTGTGCCACTCAGGCCAGTCACTAATCCCATCCCAACGATCTGGTTGACTCGAACCCCTTCAATATCCGTAATGTCTTTAATGCGGACTTCGCCCATCGCGGTGCGAGCCGAAACGACTCCTGCAAATGCAATCAGGCACACACTCCACGCGAAGATGCAACGCCTGATGTGGTTTGGACGACAACTTGTTGAATTGAACCTGTGCATATCCGTTGCAGTCGGTTGAGGCTGTGTTTTCTGGAAGAGAAGACAATCGCCACTGTTCAAAACGGCCAGACAACATTCGCTGCCCGTCCCATCCAGCCTTGCTTGGTGAATCGCTGTGACGTCCCTCCCGCCTGATAGTCCATACGGAATTCGGAGACGTACTGGGAACTGATCATGTTGTCCGGACCGATATCGAGTCCTCGGATGATTCCCGTGACAACCAGCGTCTTTTCTTCGCCAGCGACGCGCACACGCCGTTCACCCGAAATCACCATGTTGCCGTTTGGGAGTACATCCATCACAGTCATGGTCATGCGGTCTGTGAATGCCTGTGCGGAACTGTATTGAGCTTCCCCATTGAATTTCCGCGATGATGAGTTGTTCAGGTCGAGCGCTGCTTCCGCGCCTTGGTCGCCAAATCCGCCGTCGCTAGTTCCCTTGAATTTGAACCCAGTGGCAGCAGCGGTTGATTTTCCGAGTTTGCGATCTTCTTTGTTCGACACGTTCGTTGTCTGAGTGATCAGCACCGTTACGTTGTCGCCGATGTTTCGGGCCTTGGAATCATAGAACAGGAAGCCGCGTTCCGGAGTTCGTTGTTGCCAGAGGTTCTCTGCCTGCACTCTCTCAGCAGGAAGGAGCAGTAGAAATGCTCCAGCCGCTAGAAGTGCTTTTTGTAAATTCATGTTTGGCCCCCCACTTGTGACATCCTGTCTGTCCACATCAACTTTCCCTACGGGAGTACGACGTGAACTTCCCCTTTACCTGCAACGACTCCAGTGACAATCTGATTTGACTGGATGTTTCGGACTCGAATGAGTTGTCCTTCACGACCGGGTTGCATTGCCTCCGCGACGGGAACGGTCACAGTCAGCCTCCCTTTTCGAGCAATCAGGCGGACTGCGTCGCGTGCCTGAATCAGGATCGGGCCTTCCTGAGCAACCGGTTGACCGACATGACGAAGGGTAAGTGCGTCATCGGGGCGGAATGGAATCAAAACTTGGCGCCCGATGAGTTGGTCGACCGTGAGTCGATCGGTCGGAGTATCGACGAATCGCATTTCCTCTCGAAGATGTTCTGCTTTGACGATGCTCAATCGTTCCAGCGAAGAGGCCGCGACAACGACCTGCTGGCGACGGGCGATTTCAAATGACCCCATTCTGGCTGCGATCACCCGGTCATTTTCAAGAATCCGGATCGTGAGTTGAACTCGACCGAGCGGGATCTGATTCGTCGGCATCACTTCAAGTCGTGGATGGCGTAATTCCATCCCCGGTGGAAGAGCAGTGGTCATGAACGGTGAAACCAACCGAACTCGAATTTCTTCGACAGGAATAGAATATTGCTGGCTGATGGACTCCAGGGCTGCCTGCTCAACAACCAGGTCAGTCATGACGGTGGCTGGAGGGGTCTGAAGAAGAATTTTTTCAGGGCCCAGGATTTGAATCTGCTCGGATTCAAATCCTGCGAGCATGATTCGGATATCGATAAACGATCGCTCGATTGTCACGTCTTTCGTTGCGTCAAACGCGATCAAATCGAGCGAAGCGAGTTTCGCCCGTCGTATAGGATTTCGGTCAACGATTGTCGCAATATCTCCTAACTTCACCTGCTCACTGGCAGCGAGTGTGATTTTAGGGTTGAGCCGTATCTCTGCACGCGGTTGCTCGGGCGATGTTCCTTGAGCCCTCAACTCAGGCTGAAAACCAGCCAGAATCAGGAGACTCAGCGAGATCGCAATATTTTGCAGGAGAGAAGGCACCAATGCACCAGTGGGAAATTTGTGAAGTTGATTGAGATTCAGTCAGCGAGATTCAGTTCAGAGAGACGAAGGACTAGCGAACGATTCCAGCAGACGTGGAGAGCATTTCATCCCCTGCGCGGATCGCTCGTGAGTTGATTTCATAAGCACGCTGGGCGGCGATCAGGGAGATCAGTTCTCCGACGACTTCGACGTTTGAGCCTTCAAGTGCTCCCTGACGAAGCGATCCCATCCCGTTGATTCCTGGGTTAGAAAGCGTCGCAGTTCCAGAGGCGGGTGTGGCTGCGTAGAGATTTCCACCTTCACTCGAAAGACCGGCTGGATTGCTGAATCGTGCGAGTTGCAGTTGTCCTAACTGGACAATGGAATCTGGCGTTCCGGAGAGCGATCCTGTAATCGTTCCATCAGTCCCGATAGTAATACTGTGCAGGTCGACACCGTTTTGGATCGTGACTGGTGGATTGATCAGAAAGCCATCTGTTGTGACGAGCTGGCCGTTCGAATCCATGCGAAAGGCACCATTGCGGGTGTACCGAGTCTGTTGATTCGGCAGCAGTACGGAAAAGAATCCATCCCCCTCGATCGCGATATCAAGAGGGTTATTGGTTTGTTCGGTTGTGCCAGGCGTGAATACTTTTGTCGTACCGACTGGTCGTACTCCACTTCCAATCTGTAAGCCCACCGGAACCTGCTGCGAGGCAGAGACGTTTGCCCCCGGTTGTTTGATCGTCGAGTAAAGCAGATCTGCGAAATCGAGGTGACTCCGCTTGAATCCCGCGGTGTTGACGTTGGCAAGATTGTTGGCGGTATTGTCGATCAACATTTCTTGCGCCTTCATTCCAGTGGCGCTTGTATACAGGGCTCTTAACATGACTGCTACCGTCCTTGCATATTAAGGTATTTGCCGATGGACTCGCTGAGAGTCGTCATCGACTTCTGGGCAGCTTCATGCTGCCGTTGAGTCGCGATCAGATCGACCAGTTCCTGAATGGGAGAGGCGTTTGATCGTTCTCTGGTGTTTTGGGAGACCGTCGCAGGGATCGGAGTTGGGGGAAGATCCTGCGGAGCGGAATACAGCGTCGCACCGGCCGGTTCGAGTTTTTGTAAGTCGGAGAAGGTGACGATGTGCAGCTTTCCAACGGGATTGTTCTCCGCGGTAATCGTCCCATCCATCGCGACACGAATGGACGAGACATCCGTGTTAGGCGGAAATGTGATGGGACCATTTGGCCCGAGGACCTGAAGGCCATCAGCCGTCAATAAATTCCCTGATTGGCCCAGTTGAAACGCTCCATTACGAGTGAAAAGCGTTCCTTCCGGACCCTGAATTGAGAAAAATCCTTCCCCTTGAATGGCCATGTCTAATGGATTTTGAGTCCGTTCCATGAAACCCGGGGTGAAATCAATCAGCATCTTTTCAGCGGTGTGAACCCCCTGTGATTCAAAATTGACCGCTTGGTGCATTTCGTCGCTAAACCGGGATTCACGGCTCGAATGAACAGGCATCTGTCGACGATGCCCGGGCATTTGTAAATGCGCCAGGTTCTGTGAGATCGCTTCATGACGAACTTGCGAGGCGTCCATAGCTGAAGCTGCGCTTAATAATCCGCTTATCATATTAACGGGCTCAGCAGTGATAATTTTATAGGGGTGTTTTTAACGTTGGACGACATCGAATGGCGCTATTGGTTTCGCAAGCGAACGATTCGCATGAGATGCGATCGCGATAATCGTTCGCATGTGTATGTTTAAGAAATGAAACTGTCCTGTTTTTTGTACGAAATCAGCATAATTAGACTGATCGGCACATCTTCCCGTCGCGCTGTAGGCGAAATGGTTTGTGCGATTGTCTTTTCTTTGTGTAGAACCCTGCACTTCACGTCACTCCAAGAATTGACGCGGATTAAATGCCCCCAAGATCCCCTGATGTCTCGATGTTGTCAGAAATCAACAAGTCGATCAGCGATTGCAGATCGTTACCCGAAAGCGATGCCAGTCCAGTGTGTCGAACTGATCATTGTTTTGACGAGCTCCGAGTTCGAACCTCGATTATTTAGGTAAGTATCCACCATGTCAGAAATCGAAAAAACGGATGCTAAACAGTCCTCAACCGCCGGCGGAGGTGGCGTTCTGGTCTGGGCTATGATCGCGCTCGTCGCAGCGGGTGTTGGCGTTGCGGTGCCGTTTGCAGTGAAACTACTCGCTGCCCAATCTCACGGCCATGGGGGAGGGAGCGGAACTCATACAGCGAGCTCGAATGGGATGAAGTTTCTTCCGTACCGCGAAGTGACCGTCAATCTCGATGAAGCCCGCATGAATCGATATCTGCGAATAAAGATCGTCCTGCATATCCGGGAAGCGGATGAAAAGCTGATTACAGCTGCGATCGCAAAGAACGATCTGATTCTTCGCAACTGGATGGTCAGTCATCTGTCAGACAAAGAGTTGGACGATATTCGTGGCAAAGCGGGTTTGAATATGTTGCGACGCGAGATTCGTGACTACTTCAACTCGACACTTTTCGATGACAAGTACGAACGGATCTATGATGTCTTGTTCGACGAGTTCAATGTTCAATAGGAGGTGACTTTGCGTTCGATCGTCATCAGTCCAGCGTCACTCGATCAGAATTTTCGACAAAGAAGTGATCGCGACCAGTTGGGCAATCGTCAAGTTAAATCTCTGATGTAAACCGGTTCCGGAGTCTGCTGCAGAAATTTGGACCAAGGGATTTAGCCAAGCATTTCATCTTCCCACATCTCTTCCTAGTGACATGTCTCAAACTCCTCAACCGCATCTATTAGACTTCTCTTCCCCGCGACGCCCCCCATCGTCTGCGATGCGGCAACTTGCACATTGGCAATCGCGAATTTGTGATCAGGTTCAGGAAAGTTGGGGAACACTTCTTGCTCAAAAGGTTCTGGTGCAGGCAGCATCGGTAAAATCAGTGCAACTTCAAAAAGGGCTTGAAGAACTTACCGCGGAAGCTGTCGGAGTTTACTTTTCGATCGGTGAAAACCTACTGCCTTCGATGCTGGTGATTCCAGTCCGGCAAATTCATGGGCTCATCGCCGATCTCCTTGATCTCCCCGGAGAAGGTTGGCCAGTACCAACGCCATTAAGCGCAGCAGAAGACTCGATGTTGGAACTGTTGTTTCAGAAATTCGCAGACGCGATTGGAGAATCCTGGCCAGACACGCATCCCCTCAAATGCAATTTTCTCGAGACCACCTCCAAGCCGCAACGAACAAGAGTGTTTTCTGTCGGAAGTGCGTTGTTTCAATTGGATTTGAAAATCTACTCGCGATTTGGCGAAGAAACCTGCACTTGGTTCTTGTTGAAAGATGAAACTGAAGAATTGATTCAGTTGCATTTCGGAACGCCGTTAAGCGACGTTCGCCAATGCCATCCCGCTCTCGAAGAACTGGCGGAAAAGATTCCCCTGGAAATTCGAGTGGAACTCGGGACCGTAGCATTGAGCATGCCCGAGGCTTCTGGGCTCGCAGTGGGAGACGTCTTGATTCTGGATCAAATTGTGAGTCGTCCTTTGATTGCATTCGTCGAAGGACAACCGAAATGGGCAGGCAATCCAGTCAGAATCGGTTCTCGTCAGGGATTTGAAGTGACCCACGTGCTATCCAGAGAAGAGATTGCCTCCGCGTTAAAAAATGGTGTGGGCTTCAACCGAGATGCTGTGAAGCAGGCAGAGTAATTGACTCGGTCACTGTGGTCAGTGAGCGAATCGAATTGAAAGTACTGAAGTTTCGTTGAGCAGAAAAATGGTCGAATGGATGTCGACCGGTTCAGTCCAGAGAGCGGGTAAATACATGGATGTTGAAAAATCACGATCCGATGGTCCGACTGACGTATATCCGGTCGAGTTCCCAACTTCTGGAGGACCACAGTTCACTGGGACAAAGCTCTCGTTGGATCGATTCTATGACGTCAATATGACGATCAGCGTGGAGTTGGGCAGGGTGACGATGCCCATCGGGGATCTGCTCCAACTCGCGGAAGGCTCCGTCGTCCAGTTGGAGCGGGCCGTCAGTCAGCCAGTTGACATCATCGCACAAGGGGTTCGATTGGCTCGAGGAGAAGTCGTCGTCGTCGAAGATCGATATGCAGTCCGAATTACTGAAATCGATTCAGCAAGTCATTCGCAGACCGGAGATTCTGCACAGAGGATTCTCCGGAAATGAAAACGATCCGAATTGTTGCGATCACGTTTTTCTGGCTGCTGACCCTCTCCGAAGGGGGAGGAATCACTGCATTCGGTGAAGATGCTTTCGTTGCAACAGATCGAATTCAACCTGTTTCGTTCTCGCTGTTCGAAGACTCAGAAGTAGATTCCTCGATGAATTTCGGGGAGAAAGACCCCGTTAAAACGAGACGGGATCGTGTTCAGAAGGTTCAGCGCTCGGCTGGACTGGAGGAAGAAGCGAAAGAGCAAAAGCGAAGTCAATTACAGACGTCGTTTGCCAGCGATGGAAAGACGTCCCTGGCGATTCAGGAAAACCTAACCGGCGACATCGTGAATCTGACAAAGTGGACAATCATCACGATTGTGATCGGAACGTTAGTCGCTGTCGGTTTGAAGAAGTTTCAGGAAACAAAAGTGAGCCCCGTCTCTCATCGGAAGATCCGGGTTCAGGAGACACTGCTGATTAACCGGCAGCAGATGTTGAAACTCGTTGAAGTTGATGGGGAACGATTCCTGATTGCGAGTGATCAGAGTGGCATCAAAGCGGTCACGTTATTGCCAGCGTGGCCTCAAATGGATCAGGAACGGGACACGGCGTTCCCGAGTATTGGTGATGAACCAGCATCGTTGGCTGCAATTGCAGGAAGCATTGTGCAGCGGCAAGCCGTTTAATCGAGAGTGTCAGCTACTTTAGTGAGATCGTCAGGGATGACATGATCGAACCGACAACAGCCAGTCGTATTCTGGAGTCAGAAGCGTTTCAGAACTTGTCGCCTCAATTGAAGGTGGCATTGTTTCTGGGAGCGATGGCGTTCCTGTCATCGGCCCTTGTCGCCATGACCGCATTTACACGAATCGTGATCGTCCTCTCCTTTGTCCGACGAGCACTCTCCACTCAAGAAATCCCACCGACACAAGTCATTCTCGGTTTGTCTCTATTTCTAACAGCCTATGTCATGGCTCCAACGTTCCGGGAGATCGAATCCAAAGCAATCGTTCCCTATCTGGATGGGACGATCAATGGGGCGGATGCCTGGATGAACGGTTCAGATGCCCTGAAAAGTTTCATGCTGAAACAAACGCGGAAGGAAGAGCTGAGTCTGTTTCTGGAACTCTCCGGTTCAGACGGAATTGAATCGCCTCAATCGACCCCCATGACCACGCTGATTCCAGCGTTCATCTTAAGCGAACTGAAAACCTCATTCATTATGGGGTTCTGCCTGTACCTCCCGTTCGTGCTGATTGATCTGGTGATGTCCATCATCCTCATGGCACTCGGAATGATGATGATGCCCCCGGTTGTCGTCTCGACTCCCTGCAAGATTTTGTTGTTCGTTCTGATGGATGGCTGGCAGTTAATTGCCCGCTCGCTGAGTTTGAGTTTTGCCTGATGACACACAGAGCCCTTTTTCAAGCCAACTTCACTGCTGAGAACTGCCATCGAATTATGAAACCGGAACTGACAACTCGATCCAACTGGCTCTACCAGAGTGAAACTCTGCTGTCGATGGGGCTGTTGGGCGTGCTTGTGATCATGTTGGTTCCGTTACCACCAGCGCTGCTGGACATGCTATTGGCTGTCAATCTCAGCCTGTCGATCCTCGTGATTCTAATTACTTTAAATACGAAAAAACCTCTTGAGTTTGCAGTGTTTCCTTCACTGCTTCTGCTACTCACTCTGTTTCGTCTTTCCTTAAACGTCGCGACAACCCGGCTCATCCTATTGTCAGGGCACGCGGGATCGATCGTGGAAGCGTTCGGTAATTTTGTCGTTGGTGGAAATCTGGTTGTCGGCCTCGTCATCTTTCTGATCCTCATCGTGATTCAGTTCGTTGTGATCACGAAGGGCTCG
The DNA here is from genome assembly GCF_051466335.1 of Planctomicrobium mucosum. Taxonomy (NCBI): domain Bacteria; kingdom Pseudomonadati; phylum Planctomycetota; class Planctomycetia; order Planctomycetales; family Planctomycetaceae; genus Planctomicrobium; species Planctomicrobium mucosum. The sequence continues at coordinate 1,111,168 of NZ_CP195793.1, forward strand.
GGGCGTATTTCTGAAGTCGCTGCACGGTTTACTCTGGATGCACTGCCCGGTAAGCAGATGGCAATCGATGCCGAATTGAATGCCGGGGCAATCGACGAAGTCACAGCACGTCGACGACGCACAGAACTCGCACATGAGACCGAGTTCTATGGGGCGATGGACGGAGCCAGCAAATTTGTGCGTGGCGATGCAATTGCTGGGCTGATCATCACTGCGATCAACCTGACTGGTGGCGTAATTTTGGGAGTCTCGCGAGGAATGTCGCTGGGTGGGTCGATTACGACTTACTCCATTCTGACGGTCGGTGATGGATTGATCTCACAGGTTCCGGCATTGATCATTGCGACAAGCGCAGGGATTCTGGTCACGAAGACGACTTCCGATACCAGTCTCGGTCAGGAAATTGAAACTCAGTTCTTCCGGCAGGAGCGCCCTCTGTGGGCGGGTGTCGGCATTCTGGTTCTGCTTGCGTTTTCGCCTGGCATGCCAGCAATCCCATTTCTTGCAATCGCTGGAGGGCTGGTCTTCTATTTGATGAAACGCAAGAAAGCTGATTCGAAGAAAGCAGCGGTCGAAGAACAGACGCAGGTGTCTCAGCCAGCGTTCGCAGAAAGCAGTGTCGAAGATGAAATGCGGGAGTTTCTCTCGACTGATCGTGCGACTATAGAAGTGGGCCCGCGGCTTGTCGCCTTGATCAATCCCAAGTCGACGAAGGGTGTCGCGGAGAGGATTCGAAATCTGCGCCTCGACTTCTCTCGCGAAAAGGGACTTTGGATTCCTCCTATTCGCGTGCGGAGTAGTCTGCAACTCGAACCTGATCAGTACCGCGTCATGATTGCCGGACGGCAGGTCGGGGGCGGTACTCTGCTCGGGGATCGGCAACTTGCTATCGCTCCGGAACATGTTCGAGTCGATATTCCCGGAATTGCCACTCGCGAGCCTGCATTCGACCTCGCAGCGAAATGGATCGATCCTTCGCTCATCAACCAAGCGGAAGCACATGGATATACGGTCGTTGACGCGGTGAGCGTGCTGATCACCCATCTCGGAGAAATTCTGAAACGTCATGCCCATGAGTTAATCACTCGTGAAACGCTCAAGCAAATGCTCGATCGGGTGCGCGACTTTGCTCCGACAATTGTCGATGAACTGAAAAGTGAGTCCGTTCGGATGTCGGTCCTGCATCAGGTCGTTCAGCGTTTGGCGGAGGAAGGTGTTCCGCTAACGGATTTGACACTCATTCTTGAAGCAGCGGCGAATCATGGTCCGCATTCAAAAACCGCGGACGAGCTCACTGATCGCGTCCGTGAAGATCTCGGGCGTCTCATCTGCGATCGCTTCAAGTCTTCGGAAGGACATCTCCGCATCATCGCATTTGATCCCAAGCTGGAGTCAAAGTTGCGTGAGTCGCTACGGAACGGACAACTCGCCATTGGTCCTGTGCCGCTCGATGCATTGATGCGAAAAGTGGGAGAGATCTGGCAGAACAGCGTGCGACACGAGAAGACACTCGCGCTTCTGACAGACAGGGCGTTACGACGTCCTCTCAGGCACTTGCTGATGCGGACCGCTCCCGGAATGGGATTTATTGCCTACCAGGAAGTTCCAGGAGAAATCTCTCTCGATCCAGTTGAGATTCTTTCACATGCAGACATTTTTGCCCACGACGAAGGGCGAATTCCATCAGCTGCCACCGCAGCTGCCTAATTTTTGAATCCCCAATTAGCACTCAATTGACACTTATCTCGAAGACAACGTGGTGCGAGACATGCAGCCAGCCAGTTCACATTCCAACAGTTCCTGGGCGATTCCGATCGGACTCCTGGCGGGGTCCAGTGCGACATTACTCGGAGTGCTGATGAATCTGTCTCCAGAGATGATTTTGCTGAGGTCAGTCGTCGCGGGAGTCGTCGCAACGTTGATCGCCTCCTTGTTCTCGATTGGTTGGAAACTCGTTTCACCCGCTTCCGATGATGAGGAAATCATTTGAATGCGGAAATCGCATGTCCGCTCGAAGTAATGCAGCATGTCAATGAATCAAGTCTTTTGAAGAACTGTCGTCCCAGATGAACGCGGCTGTAAAAGCGTACCAGAACGTCGCCAGAAAAGAGCTCCGTGATCAATTGATCACAGAGCATCTGGACTCGGTACGCCATGTTCTGGGGCGGCTGACAGCAAGATTGCCTGGATTCATTGATGAAGAGAATCTCGAGGCTGCTGGATTTTTAGGGCTGGTCGAAGCAGCGACGAACTTTGATCCCGCTCGTGGAGTGGAGTTTCGAACCTTCGCGTACCACCGGATTCGCGGTGCGATTCTGGATGAGCTGCGTCGCAATTGCCCGCTTCCACAGCACATTCTCCAGCAGTGGTCACTCATTCAAGCATCGATTGCAAAGCTTGGAGAATTGGCAACGTCGCAGTCGATCGCGGCAGCTTGCGGGATTACCGAAGAAGAAGTTACTCGCTGTGTCGCTGCCGTTCGTCTGGCACAGCCTGAGTCATGGCGGGCGGAGATGACATTGATTCGAGGAGAACGTCATGGGGCGACAGAGGTTGATCTCAGCGTACGACTCGATCAGGAAGAAGAACGCCAACGGCTCACTGCAGCCATTTTAAAACTCCCAGAGCAAATGCGGTCCGTGTTGGCGATGTACCACCTCGAGGATATGCGGCTTGCAGAAATTGGAGAAGTCATGGGGCTTTCAGAATCCCGTGTGTCACGCGTTCTGAATCAGGCCATTCTTCAATTGAGAGCCATCTTCGGAAATCGGATGTTGGATTAGTCGTCGAATTTTGGAATGCGTGTACGAGTTTTCCCCCGCCAGCCTCACAACCCTTTGGAATATGATGTCGCGTCTCATTGAATCCAGCCCCGTTTTATCCGGCAATCAGATACGCCTTGCCTCACAACCTGTTCGGATCGCTGAGAAACAACAGCAGGATGCACCGGTCATCACTGTCTGTAAGGAAGGGAATCTCGTGAAGGAGATTCAGATTCGATGTCCTTGCGGGGAAGTGATTGTTCTTGATTGTCTTTATGAAGTTGTGTCCTCGCCACATTCCCACAATGCAACGTCATTCACGCCTCTCATTTGATTCGCACAGAGGAAGTCATCCGGAATGATTCAGGATGAAAAGCGTTGAAGGAAGAAACATGCACCTGAATAACCCCTTGCATCGAACCTGCTTGAGCGTTTGCTGTGGCGTACTGATAACATTCTGTGGCTGTCAGACGATACGGGGGAATGCGACGTCCTTCAATATTCCGCAGAACGTGGCTCCACCGCTGTCGACATCTCCCTACAGAACATCCACCATTGCGAACTACCACCTCGCGGGGGCTCCGACTGGACTGGATCCTGCTCCTGTTCAGGCTGTCACCCAGATCACACACGCAGTTCCGCCACAAGAAAGTCCAGCTGGCTTTCAAAGGCCCCTCGATGCCGATGTAACAACGTCTTGGGTGAAAACGGCTTCCAGTCCCGAAAGGCCATTTGAGCAACCTATTGAAGTGGCAGTGCACAAAACAAAAACAGTGATCCAATCTGAGCTGGTACCCTGTTTGCCTGCGGATGGGGAATGGCGGCAGCGCATGGAGAATCAACAGGCGGAGATGGCCGCGAAGGTCGATTCGCTGGATGAGGATCTCCGGAACGCGAGAGCATCGTTGCAGGCGGTGAACCAGACCTTGCAGCTATCTCAGGGCGAGATTACAGAGCTCACTCGAGAAGTCGCTCATTGGAAGGGCGAAGTTCAGCGGCTCGAAACGGAAATGAAGACCCAGCAACTTGCGGATCTGAAATCTCTGGATGAACTGACTGCGACAATGCATCAAGTGTTGTTGCGACAGCAGGGGACTCAGACGAACGTCAATGCGGTGATTCCATGATGATTTCATTCAGCTACCTCCCGGAAACACCTGTGAGAGGATCATTCGTCTTCGCAATGCTGATCGTGTCGCTGAACCTCCCGGGGTGCTCGCTGAAGAATCCACGTACACAGGAGTGCGAGAAGGTTCAGGTCGGCGGCCGAAGTGGAATAGAAGAAGCCGCTGTTCCCCGGCGATATTTCGTTCAGGCTGCGTCCCCTCTATCGATTAATGGAGCTCCGGGGGATTTTGCCTACGAGATTGTGGCTGCCCTCAATACCGAAGAGAATTGCTCTGCCTACTTGCTGCCTCCGGGGATGTCATTGGGAACACCTGACTCACTGTCTCAGGAGTTTCAGGATTGGAAAATGCATCTCGGAGCAGACGTGACGATCGACGAAATTCTGATCGTCAACGTGACAGACGTCGTCCCGTTTCGACCAATGAGACTGAGCGCATTCATCGAAAGACGCTCTGCCGATTCCGGATTCAGCATCTCAACACTGCACCGGACTTGGAATGCACCAATTGATGATGAACCTCTTGATCCTCACCCGTTCAATCGTAAGGTTCTACAGCGTCCGCCACCGCTAGGACTCGTGCAGCACCATGAACTTAGTCGATTGAGCCCGAAGACGTTTCAACGCAATGTGGCAACGCAGATCGGGAGCGAACTCGCTCAGTTGCCCAGAGAGTGATTCGCACTCGGAACTATTTTCATGGACCGAATGATGGCTACCTGAATTGCCCCCGCATGTTTGAGCACCTTGCGGCGAAGCATCTCGCGATTGACATCGTCGAAACGTCCGCCGTAGTTCATTAAACTGCTCAGAAAAAATTGATCGCCCATTCATTGTTGTTGAACGATATCGATGGATGTCAAAATCGGGACGTCGGCTGTGTTCAATGAGGATCAAGATTGCTGGCGGGATGGGGCGAAATTCAAGAAGGTGATGTCATGAAAATCGGTGTGGTCAGCGATACCCACGGGAGCATTCAAAACACGTTGCAGGCAGTCACTAAACTCGCTGACTACGACCTCTCAGCGGTTTTGCACTGTGGGGATATTGTATCGGCCGGAATTGTTCCGTTGTTTGTCGAATGGCCGACACACTACGTTTTCGGAAATTGCGATACCCACACTCAGGATCTAAGGCTCGCGATTCAGGAAGCGGGTCATTTCTGTCATGGCCGATTTGGTGAACTCGATCTTGGGGGAAAGAAGATCGCGATGTTGCACGGAGACGATTACTCAAGATTTGAGGAAACGGTCAACTCCGGAAAATACGATCTTGTCTGCTACGGTCATACCCATCGATATGAATTTCATCAGGTCGGCCCGACCCTCGTCTTGAATCCAGGGGCACTTTTCCGTGCTGACCCGTATACCTTTGCTGTTGTGGATCTGGATTCCATGCAGGTGACGCATGTTCCCCTTTCGTAGATACGCTGCCGTCGAAAATTTGTTATTCTGTGCTGCAGCGAGATGAGATCGGCTCACTCATCTCCCACAACAGAAGATCAACTGAACGAGATAACGGAAATTGGAATGTCTGACGTGATTCGAATTGCGATCAACGGCGCTGCTGGCCGCATGGGACAACGATTGGTTGCATTGGCTGCCGCTGATCCGGCGTTGAAAGTTGCTGCCGCACTCGAGCACGCAGGAAGTTCTGCTCTCGGCAAAGACGCGGGTGAGGTCGCAGGGATCGGTTCAATCGGGGTGGCGATCACATCGGAACTGACAGAACGAGTTGACGCAGTCATCGATTTCTCTGTTCCGAAAGCGGCGATTCACATCGCAGGGATCTGCGCTGAACGAAGAATTCCTCTTGTGGAAGCGACGACAGGCCTGTCGCCTGAGCAGAAAGAAATTATCCTGTCGACTGCACAGGAAACCGCAGTTGTTTTCTCACCCAGCATGAGCATGGCAGTGAACCTGGCGATGAAGCTTGTAGCGCAAGCGGGTCGCGCACTCAAGGATCTTCCAAGTGGCGTGGATGTGGAAATCGTTGAACGCCATCACCGCTATAAGGAAGATGCTCCCAGCGGGACCGCATTGAAGTTCGGTCAGATTGTCGCCGAAGAGATGGGACAGACAGAGCACGTCCACGGGCGAGAAGGTCAGACAGGCAAACGCCCACAAAACGAGATTGGTTACCACGCATTGCGAACCGGTGACAATGTCGGCGAACACCAGATCATTTTCGGAATGCTCGGCGAGACACTTGAAGTGTACGTCCGTGGGCAAAGCCGCGACAGCTATGCCTACGGTGCGTTAGCTGCTGCGAAATTTGCTGCTGGAAAACCTGCAGGACTTTACACGATGTCAGATGTACTCGGACTGTAGTGTCCGTTCAGCGATGAATTCAGCCCTCGTTCGATCATCGGACGAGGGCTTTTTTTGTGAATGCTGATGATCGGGAGCGTGTCAGCGATCCTCGGACGCCAGTGACCGGAAATACTCGCAAAGAAGCTTGGTAAACGCGGGGACCGTCTGCTCCGCCGCTGAACAGACATGTTCCGCGTCTGTTGTCTGAGGGGTGTCAGGAGTACACAGATTCGTGATGGTCGCGATGCCGGATACTTTCATTCCCAGTGCTTGGGCAGTCATTCCCTCCGCTACCATCGACATGCCGACCGAATCGGCAAATTGACTTAGAAACCGCTGTTCGGCGCGAGTTTCATAATTCGGTCCAAGTACGGATAGATAAGTCCCTGTCCGGGATCGCACACCAATTTCATTGGCGATTCGGCAGAGAATGGCCGTCGTTGCGACGTGATAAGGAGATTGAAGTATTGAGTCCTGTTTCGGGTGAACCGGAGTTTTCGGATGCTGAAGATTCAAATGGTCTCTCAGAAACATGAGATCCCCGACACACATTCCAGAGGACAAGCCACCCGCAGCGCATGTCAGAATCAGTTCCTGAACGCCTAATGCCGCGAGCAACTGCACTGGGTACGTCACATCGTCGGTTGAATAGCCTTCGTAAAAATGGAACCGACCTTGAAGTACAAAAACTGGAACCCCTTCCAGTCGTCCACAGACGAGTCGACCTGCATGTCCCGGCGCAGTCGATTTTCTGAAGTGCGGAATCACCTCATAAGGAATGATTTCATCGACCGATAATTCATCAACGAATCGCCCCAGTCCACTCCCGAGGATGATGGCAATGGAAGTTGAACTCGAATATCGCTGGTGAATTGCCTGAACAGACTCTGCGAGCCGTGATCGAAGGACCTCCGAATCAGCAGAGACCTCATCCCGAATCAGTCGTCGGGATTCGAAGAAATTGAGAAACTCAGACCGATCTGTCATCACTCGCGTTCGAAACGTCCTGCACTAACGGGAGTCCCTCGGAGGAAATCGTCCGCATTCATCGCCCGCTTTCCAGAAGGCTGAAGTGAATTGATTTTGACAACTCCATCGCCCGTTCGGACATGAAGTTCATTGTTGAAAGCCGCGACCGTTCCGGGGGAAGAAGCGAGTAACTTCGAATTCTCGCAGGGGTCGACATCCAGCACTAACAAGCGGATCGGTTTGCGGTCAGGCAGGTGGAGAAAGGTGAAGGGCATTGGCCAGGGTTGCATGGCCCGAACGTGCCACCCAATCTCCTGACTCGTCAGGTCCCATTGAATATTTCCTTCGTCTTTGCGGATCTTCGGAGACTTTGTGACGAGAGCGGTGTCCTGCGACAGTTGTTTGACATTCCCAGATTCAATGTCGCTCAGAACCTCAATCGTCAACGGGGCTGCCAGTTGGGCCATCCGATCATGCAGTTCGCCACTGGTTTCTTTAGGACCAATCTGAGTTTTAACGACTCCAAGAATCGGGCCAGCGTCGAGTTTCGGTTCGATCTGGAACACCGTAATCCCCGTTTCAACTTCCCCTTTCCAGACGGAATACTGGATTGGGGCGGCTCCGCGATATTTTGGAAGTAGAGAGCCATGCAGGTTGATCGCACCGAGCCGCGGGATTCCAAGCAGGTCTGCGGAAAGGATCTGACCATACGCTGCGACAACGAAGATGTCTGCCTGAAAATCCCGGAGTCGCTGCAGACTCTCTGGCGCATTTGCCTTTTCAGGCTGAAAGACCGGGATCTGATGGGCAATGGCCAGCTCTTTTAATGGATTAACGTGCTGGTGGTGTCCTGCGCCGACGCGATCGGGCTGAGTGACGAGGCCAACGACCTGATGAGTCGACTGGATGAGCTCCTGGAACGCTGGGTACGCGAAGGCGCCCGTTCCCATCATGACAACTCTCAACGACACAATCACATCCCCAGCTGAAGACTACTGAATCGCATTGTGAAATTCCGATGGTTGCGGCCCGATGGTCTTGACGGGCGGTTTGGAATTTCAATGCTGCGGGGATCTTAGAAAATCACACAGTTGGCGAAAACAGCAGTTCTGTGTGATCGAGAAATTACCGGGAAAGAGGCGACAGTTCCGGGATGTCAGATGTATCGACCTCTCTGTGAACGATGCGGAAATTTCCTTTGCCGATCGGAGCCCCGCAATTGTGGAACGTGATGTCACCGAGCTGGTAATTGTCGATCGGGCGATGGGTGTGTCCGAAGCAGACATGCTTGATTCCCGAGTCCGGGCCATGTCCGATTTGATCCATATAAGAGAGGATCCGTTTTGCGACCGTTTTTCTCGGATAGGCCGCAGTTGGAGGGAGCAAATGCAGGTTCGCCTTCACCGCCATGTCATAGAGTCGGTGCTGGATCGGGGAGCGTGAACCGTGATGAAAACTGTCTCGTTGTTGCTCCAGTCCCTCTGCTGTCATTTTTCGGTCTGCCACATCCCCGTGGAGAAAAAGGGTGTCGCCCAGGCGGTGGTAAAAACGACTCCATTGGAACCGAGGGAAATTTGAAGCCAGCGTTGGGAGTCGTTCGTGCATCAGCGGATGGTCGTCGTGATTCCCCAGTAGGAAATGGATCTCACAGTTTCCGGTACTGTTGATAAAGGTTTGCAACCACTCGATCGCTGCGTCTGCGGTGGCATCCGGCGAGCGGTAGCGGGACCACCTGAAATCGAAGATATCGCCCCCGAGAATACAGCGGTCCGATCGTTTGGACGCAGCGATCAATTCGTCGAAGTGGCTGTAAGCTGTGGAACGACTCGCGAAGAGATGTAAGTCTGAAACAAACGCAAAAGTTGCCATAGCAAAGAACTTCAGGCTTGGTCCTCTGAAAGACACTTCTCAAAGCAAGGTTCGACGCCTCGATCGAAGTGTTGATGCATGAGTCGCACCGGAAATTCTATCGAGAGATTCACTGAAAGAAACCACCTTGATTTTGATTTCTTGAAATTCGGTTGGCGGTTTATTCTATAAACTGCTTAAATTCATCTTGCAATTGGAGTGCTTGCAGCGACTTATGTCACAAAATTCAGATTCATTTTTCTCTGCAGCAGCGACAACTACCCGCTAAGACGACAGGGTGCACGGGCGCGATCAATGGTGATTTTTCGAGAGGTAGCTTGTTCACTTTGCGGTTGCGTCTGTGATGACCTCCAGCTGCAAGTTGAAAAGAATCAGATTGTCAGCAGCCAGCACGCCTGTCCGCTGGCAACGTCGACATACCAGAAGTTGAATGCGTTTCTGCCCCCAGTGGCCGAGATTGGTAGCGAGGAAGCGTCGCTGGAAGCGGCAGTCTTCGAAGCGGCGGAAATCCTGAAGAAAAGCCGCGCTCCAGTGATCGCAGGTCTTCAGGGAATGACCACTGAGATTCATCGAGCTGCCATTCGGCTGGCTGAGCAAACTCGCGGAGTGATTGACACCTCCGGAAGTCCCCTTCTCACCGCTTCAACACTGGCATTTCAGCAAGTTGGGATGTCCACCTGCACACTGGGTGAAGTGAAACAACGGGCCGATCTTGTGATCTACTGGGGGGCAGACCCGGTCGTTGCTTTTCCCCGCCATTTGGAACGCTATACCGCGGATCCTGTCAGCGAATTCCTTCCTGAAGGGCGAGCGAACCGGACGCTATATTTGATCAATGATGCGGCTACTGAGACGGAAAGAATGGTTGATGTCTCGCTGCGTCTTGATCGCAGCCTCAATCATTCCTCTGTCGCGGCATTGAGGATGCTTGTGCGGGATGAACGCTGGGAACCGGAAGGCGAATCGTCGCTTCCAATGAACGACTTGCGTCAATTGGCCGCACGTATGAAAGGCTGTCGATACGGTGTGGTTTTCGTTGGCAACGACTTTGCTACGGACGCGACCAGTCAGGTGGCGTTCGAATCGCTTTACCGGCTGGTGACCGAGTTGAATGGTTTCAGCAGATTCACTGTTCGGCCCATGGGAAATCCGGGAGCGGAAAACGTAGTCACCTGGCAGACCGGATTTCCGTTTGCGGTCAGTTTTCAGCAGGGCTTCCCTGAGTATCTCCCCGGCGAATTTTCGGCAGAATCTCTCCTTTCAAGGGGGATTGCTGACTGCTGTGTGATTGTGGGAACAGGGGCTCTGGAACACCTCTCGGAAGCATCTGTTGAACATCTCGGCAAGATCCCAACAATCCGGCTCGATTTGTTGCATCAATGCGTGGCGATGGGGTCGTCGGTCCGGATTCGCGTCTGTGTTCCGGGAGTTCATACGTCTGGCACCATTTACCGGATGGACGATGTCGCGATTCCACTCAAAAAAGTGTGCGATTCTCCCTATCCGGCAGCGGAAGAGGTGTTGAACGCACTCTCTGCCCAGCTGGGCCAATGAGGCGTAGGCGAAGAGCCGGTGTCTGACCAGTTGCTGGAGTTTCGGACAACGGACTGTGTTGATATGATCGGCTGGCTTCGAGTGTGTCCTGTTGAGGAGTTTTCAGTAAAACGAGTTGAGCTGGAAATTCTGAAACCGGCTGCCCTGGTCTTGCCTGTAATCACCTGACAATCGACAATCTGAAAGTTCACCATCGCTGAGAATGATAAGGGTTGCGATTGTACTCCCAAGTTGCCACTTCCCTGATTACTCCTTTCATGGTTGCTCCTTCGTTGGCGCAAGTTGGCAATGAGCTGACAACCTCTTCGATCGAGTGGGATCTTCCCTACGTCTGGACGGACTGGATTCCGATCGTACTGCTGCTCCTCGCGATGGGGACGACAATCTGGTTCGCACTGAGAGACCAGCGGATCGTCGGACGGGGTTGGTCAATTGCTCTATCCTGCTTGCGTCTCGTCTTTCTCGCCACTGCAATTGTCGTCGCACTCAATCCGCACGAGCGGACACAAACCGATGCATACCGTGATTCCCGGGTGATCGTTCTGGTCGACAAGTCCCAATCGATGCAGCAGCCGGAAACAGATCCTCGCAATACAACTGAAACACCGCGGACGCGATCGGCTGCGGTGGTCGAACTCCTCGATAAGACGCCTCTCATCGAGAAATTGCGTGAACAACATTCGGTGGATGTTTATGCGTTTGACTCGGATGTCAGTGAACTGCTCTTTCGATTTTCGAGCCGATTTGATGCTTCCGATGGGAAATCAATCTCATCCGCCGCGATCAATCAGCCTGCAGAAAATGATGTGAAACCGGATTGGCCGAAGATGGTTGAGCCGACCGGGATGACAACCCGGCTGGGCGATTCGCTAGATACGCTGCTGGTGGAAGCAAAATCACCAACTCTCTCTGGCGTGCTTCTGCTCAGTGACGGCTCATCGAACGCTGGTCGCGATGTTCAGGTTCCTCGAGATCGCGCGAAAGAGCAGGGGGCTCGACTTGTTGCGGTCGGTGTCGGAAGCACCGAACCACCTGTGAATCTCGAAATTGCTCGCATTATCGCGCCGACGGATGTTCAGAAGGGAGATGCCTTCGAACTGTCGGCCGTTGTCCGAGGGACAGGAGCCGCTGGGAAAAGTGTGACGGTCGAGTTACTCCAGCAAGGCCCCGATGATCCTGAACCGACCGTCGTCTTGCAGCAGGACGAAACGCTGGGAGAAGACGGGGCGTCAAAGGAATTCACGTTCGACCTGAAGCCAGCTGATGGGGGCACATTCGAATTTACTGTTCGCGCCCGGTTGCAAGGGGGAGGCGAAACACGTGAAGACGATAATCAGCTCACTCGATCGGTCAACATTTTCGATCGGCCGATGAGAGTGTTGATTGTCGCAGGAGGACCATCCCGGGATTACCGTTATGCCCGTACGATTCTTTATCGCCATCCGTCGATGGAGACCAGTGTCTGGTTGCAGTCTGCCAGTCCAGGGGTCAGTCAGGAATCAGATGAGTTGCTCTATCGGTTTCCTGATACCATTGAGGCTCTTTACGAATTCGATGTTCTGCTGGCCTTCGACCCAGACTGGTCGATGTTGACTCCAGAACAGCATCAAAATCTGACGAACTGGATTTCCAATGAAGGGGGAGGGCTGCTGGCGGTCGCTGGCGACGTCTTCACTCCGGAACTGGCCGGTGACGATGGTCTGGATGCAATTCGAAAGCTGTACCCGGTTGTTCTTGAAGAGATCAGTTTGCGATTGAACAGCCGCGAGTCCGCGAAGTCAACGTTTCCACTGGCGTTCACGCAGGAGGGGCAGGTCGCTCAGTTTCTGAAGTTGGTCGAAACGGGTGAAGAAGACGCATGGAGTCAATTCCCCGGAATCTGCTTGGTCTATCCAACTCAGGGAGCCAAGGCTGGGGCGACTGTTTACGCCGAATTCTCCGATCCCCTGTCGCGAGGCAATGGAGGGCAGCCAATCGTCTTTGCAGGCCAACGCTATGGGCAGGGGCAGGTTTTGTATGTCGGCAGTCCTGAACTCTGGAGGCTGCGGTCAGTCGATACAGCTTATCTTGAACGACTCTGGACGAAATTCGTCCGCAAAGCTGCTGAAGGTCGTTCCAAGCGTGGACTTCAACGCGGAATGTTCTTGCTGGATGGCCGGGAATTTGTTTTGGGGCAGACGATTCCCCTGCGCGTTCGCGCTCTGACGCCGCAGTTTCAACCATTGGTTTCTGACGTGCTGACTGTCGATGCATTCACAAGCGGAGGAGCACCCGTGGTCCCTTCTCCACAACTCCGCCGTGATCCGTCACGCCCCGCCGAATTTGCTGGCGACTTCCGTCCTCAGATGCCCGGGCGATACCGTCTCGAGTTTGATTTGCCGGATTCCAGCGAGAAAGTCACGACGGAAATCGACATGCAGCTTCCCAGACAGGAAGCTGCGTCGCTGGTGCAAGATGTTGAAGTGCTCAAGCGACTTGTTGATGGGACAGCGGGGGAGTATCTCCGGCTGGAAGATGCAGTTACCAGAGTTGCAGACCTGTTTCCAAACAAAGGGGAACGGGTGATTGTCGATCAGCGGATTCAGGAACTCTGGGACCGGGGATGGATGATGGGGTTGCTTGCCTTGCTGTTATCTCTGGAATGGTTGACCAGAAAGTTGTTGAAGTTGGCGTAACGTCATGCGGATGTTCGAGATTTCGTTCCTTATGAACCTGAGACATCGTCAGTGAGTCAGATTCGACCCGAGATTCAGAATATACTTAGTCGCCTGCGGCGATGGATTCGACGGTATGTCCTGTTGGAAGGGCTCGCAGCAACCATCGCCATCGCCTGCGCTCTGTTCTGGGGATCGTTTCTTATCGACCTCGCCTATTTCAAGCTAAGCAACCTTGAATTGCCGGGGTGGTTCCGCAGTCTCGCATCGATCTGTATGGGGGCTGTTCTCGTTGGAACTGCTGTCTCGTGGATCAGTTCAAAACTGTTGAAACGGATGCAGCCTGCCGATCTCGCACTGGCACTCGAACGTCAGTTTCCTGAACTCAATGACCGGCTGATTACCGCAGTTCAACTCGCGGACCGGGCCCCTGCAGGCCCTACTTCGCAGATGCTTGATCGGACCATTGAAGAGGCGGTCTCGAAGCTTTCTTCTGTGCGTATACGAGAAACGACGAGATCAGGACCGCTTCGTCAGCGGATGGTCATCGCGCTCACGTTGCTCGCCTCGGTTCTGATTCTGGGAGCGACAAACACTCAAGCGATGGAGCGATGGTACAACGCCTACATTCTCGGAAAGAATGATTACTGGGAGCCGTTTCGCCAAAATGACCTCCATGTCTACGTGATCGCGCAGCCCGGCGATCGTCCCATTCAGTTCGATCAGGACGGCGTTTACAAACATCCCCGCGGTTCCGATTTACAGATTGTTGCGGATGTTCCAGCGGAGACGCTTTCCCCGTCGCAGGTGACGATGCAGTTTCTTGGCTTCAGCGGCACGACGCAGCAACGTGGAAACGTCACGATGTCCCGTTTGGGGGAATCAGAGTTTCGCCACACGTTAATCCGTGTCGTCAACGATCAGGAACTCTGGTTCCGCGGGGGCGATTACGTCAATCGGACTCCATTTCGTATCCAGGTGGTGAACGCCCCTCAGGTCGATTCAATTGATCTGAAATGCGACTACCCCAGCTACACAGGAATGGATGGGCTGGAGGACCAACTGGTGCGCGTGGTTGGAATGATGGTTGCCCTTCCGATGGAGACGGAGTTTGACCTCACAGCCTCGCTGAATAAACCGATCCTGAAAGCGTTTGTTCGCACGAAGGGCTTCGAACTCTCGTTCGGTTTTGATCAGATTGATGGAACCCGTTCCGAAATTCCAACCACCTTGAAGCTGCTCAATGCAGCGACAGGGGACATCAAGGTGTTACCTGTCGAGCAGCAGGCGTCTTCGTTCATCGACTCAGACAACAGAAAATTTCATGTTCCTCTCGTTGTGAGCGCGAGTACTGGCGTCCAGTTGGCGGAATTGAACGAATCCGTCAAGTTCCCTCTTCCAGTCGCTCCAGATGACGTCATTCAGATTTCATTAGTGGACGAGGATCAGATTTACAGCCAGGAAACGACGACGCTGACAGTGCATGGGATCGTCGATCAGCTGCCTGTTGTTGATACTCGCAGAACAGGAATCGGAACTTCCGTTACGCGCATGGCGACGATCCCGATCGAAGGGAAATTGACGGATGATTACGGCGTGGTCGGTGCGTGGTTCGGATTTAGAATCGACAATGGTGAGATCGAGCTACGTCAACCTCTGGGGCGACCACCTTCAGGGCAGAAGGAGTTTTTTCTCAAACAGAAACCTGAGTTGAACGTCGAATATTTCAATCTCCTCCCTCTCGAACTTCAGGAAGGGCAGAAAGTCGCCCTAGCTGTGAACGCGATGGACGGGGATACCATGAACGGACCGCATACTGCGACAGGTGAGCTGTTTACGTTCAAAATCGTTTCTCCGGATGAACTGCTATTTCAACTGGCAGATCGAGAAATGACGTTACGCCTTCGATTCGAGCAGATCCGTTCCGAAATCGATGGAATTCGTTCGTTGCTGGAGACGCACCTTGGATCGGCGTCGGAAACAGCGCAAAGCGATAATGACAAGAGTGTTATGCTGGCCTATATCGATCGTGGCCTGCATCAGGTGAGAAAAAATCACACGGAATCTCGCTCAATTGAGGTATCGTTTCGAGATCTTCGGGAGGAGATGGTCAATAATCGTATCGATACGGTCGAACTTCTGGAGCGAATTGAGCGTCGTGTAATCGAGCCGCTCGGTTTGGTGAATGAAGCCGACTTCCTGCAGGTCGATCGCAGTTTAGGTGCTGCACGACTGGCGGTGGAAAGACAACGTGGAGTCCAGGCGGCAACAAGTGAAATTCTTCCAGCGATTGACAATTTGTTAAGGCAAATCGACTCGATTCTAGCCGAAATGAAAGATCGCGGGACTTTGAATGACGTGATCCAGAACTTGCAAAAGATGATTGAGCAGCAAGAGAAGTTGCTCGACGAAACAGAAAATCGACGGATAGAAGACGATTTCTTTACCCCGTTGAATTGAAGTCACGCCAGCGGATGAGTCCGCTCGACGCCGTTGAAGTGAGGCTGATATGCCACGAGAACTCGGAAAATTCCTGCAGCTATGTGTCGGGCTGTTTCTCTTAACTGTTCTCACCGTTGAGGTTTCGGCCCAGCCCCCAGCACCGGAAACCACTCCCGCGGCGGCAGCACCCGATCTTTCCATCTCCGGGATTCAGCTCCTGCGGGACTACGAACGGTTTGAGAAGTCGTTGTTCGATGTCGGCGAACAATTGCGTCGGAAGGATCCAGAGCAGGCGGAGTTGCTCTACCGGGCTAGAACTCAGAGTCAGGAGCAGAACATCCTCTCTGAAATGCAGACGATTTCGGAGTTACTGAGGAGCCAGAACGCTCAGGGAGGGAAGATCGATCCTCAACTGGGGCCGGCGGCGGATCGACAAAAAGAAGTTCTCGCCCGCATGAAAACACTGATGCGGCTGTTGCAAAGTCAGGATGAGCGCGAACGCGTCGCCGCAGAAATCGCCCGCGTTCAGGAACTGCTGAAGGAAACGAATCGCATCATCGCCCGGCAAAAAGATACGCGTGCCGAGACGCAACGCGGAAAGAATCCATCGCGAAGTAAAGAAGCTCAGGAGCAAGTCGAAAGAGACGCCCTGAAACTCGCTGAGAAAATCGATGAACAGGATCAGGAGCGGAAGGCGAAGGACGCAGATCAGAATTCAGGTGTCCCGCCCAAAGAGAAACCCGGTGAGAAGTCTCCATCCGGCGAAAAGTCGCAACCCGGCGGCGATTCCGAAAGTAAAGAGGGTGAGAAGTCGCCTTCGGAGGGGAATCCCGGTGAGCAGGGGGAGCCGAATTCCTCGGAATCTCCAACCGGCGAGCAGTCTCAGGGGGAACAGCAGTCTGGGAAGCCGGAAAGTGGAAAACCGCAATCCGGTAAGCCACAGCAAGGCGGTCCTCAGGGAGGGCAACCTCAAGATCAACAGGAATCTCAGGGAGCCGAGGATTCCCAAAAGACAGTGGGACGCGAAGAATTAGAGCAAGCCCGCCAAGAAATGCAGCAAGCTATTGAGAAGTTGGAGAAAGAAGACAAAGACGGTGCTGTCGACAATCAGGACGCCGCCGTCAATCAACTCGAACGCATGAAAGCGAAGCTTGAGGAAATTCTCAGGCAGCTGCGGGAAGATGAAAAAGACTCCTACCTGACAATGCTGGAGGCCAGATTTCAGAATCAGTTGAAGCGCCAACAGCACATTAATGCTGAAACGATCCGAGTGGACCGTATCGCTGCGGCGGATCGTGTACAGCAGAACCACGCATCACAATCCGACAAAATCCGTAAAGAGCAGGAAGACAACGCATTAGAGGCGGAGAAGGCCCTGCACCTTCTGAAAGAAGAGGGGAGCTCCGTCGCTTTCCCCGAAGCTGTCCAACAAATGCATCAGAATATGACTCTGGTGGCCGCCAGACTGTCCCGGGGAGATACTGGTCAAACAACGCAAGTTGTGGAAAAGATGATTGTTGAGACGTTGGAGGAACTCATTGCATCGCTTCGTCAGGAGATGCAGAAGAATCAGGAAGAGAGTCAAAAAGGGCAGAATTCAGGGGAACAACAGCAACAGGAACCCGGTCTGATTAACCAGATTGCAGAATTGAAGTTGATTCGATCGCTGCAGTTCCAGATTAACTTGCT
The DNA here is from genome assembly GCF_051466335.1 of Planctomicrobium mucosum. Taxonomy (NCBI): domain Bacteria; kingdom Pseudomonadati; phylum Planctomycetota; class Planctomycetia; order Planctomycetales; family Planctomycetaceae; genus Planctomicrobium; species Planctomicrobium mucosum. The sequence goes on from NZ_CP195793.1 coordinate 1,128,545, forward strand.
CACCAAGCAGGTTGGCACAGAAGTTGTTGAACAAACGAGCACAACTCCCGAGCAGGCGCAGCTCATTCGGGATTTGCGTGTTCGACAGGAAAGAATACAGAAGGCCACCTACGACCTTTCAGTCGGCAGGAATCAATAATGCTGATATTGCGACAAAGTGTGGTTTCTTTCGCAGCTATAATCGCGTTGACAGGAGTGACTTCCATTGGGGAGCAACCTGCTTTCGCGTGGAACAGCGCTGCGGATTCCATTAACACCAGTCAGGTGTTCGCGCCACCGTCTGCCGAAGATCTCAAAGCTGAGGTGATGTCCTGGTTGCAGCATCGCCAGCTTCTGCAATCCCCAGTGATGGATGCGGTCGCTCCAAGTTGGGAGTTCTCTGCCAAACCGAGCGGAGAGCAGCTCTTCGACACCCTGATGCGGACCTACTACATCGCCGATGATCAAACACGAAGTCTCGTGGATGGCTGCCGGAATTGGGCGTACACTCCGGCCTTGGCCCGGCTGCAACTCTCCATGTCCGGGCGTGAGCAACAAGAGCCACTTCTCACGAACAATGTGCGTTACTTTCTCGCCAGGCATTTGACACTGCTGACGGCCTATAACGAGGCCCACGAGATCTTCCAGACGATCGATCCACAGTATGTTGTCGATCCAGCGGGTTGCTTTTTTCATAGAGCGGTCTGCGAGCAACATCTTCTCATGAAGGAAGATGGACTCAAATCGTTGCAGATTCTCCAGAACCAGACACAGGATGTTCCTGTCCGCTATCGAAAACTCGCAGAGTTGATGGAAGCTGACCTGTCTGGCGTCGAAGAAAAAACTCTGGGTGAAGTCGCCCGTCAGATGAGAGATGTTGAACGCCGCCTGTCGCTGGAACAGACCGACGAAGGAGTGCAGGAAGTTGAAGAGAAGATCATCGCAACTCTCGATGAGCTGATCAAAAAAATGGAAGACCAGCAGAAGCAGAGTTCATCCTCCTCAGCGGGTTCTGCAGGTGGAGCACCGAACGATCCCGCGACCGAGTCTTACGTCGGCGGTGTGAAAACGCCTGGTGAAACGGACAAGCGTGAAATCGGTCACAAAGACCACTGGGGAGATCTCCCTCCGAAGGCACGCGAAGCGGCTAAGAATATGCTCGATCAACAGTTCCCGTCGCATTACCGACAGGCAGTTGAGGAGTATCTGAAGAAGCTTGCGGACCGACCTGCTCCCGGGCGATAAGTGTTTTCTGAATTTGGTGTTTCAGCAACACTCGGCGTGCAGCCCAGTCGTTGCTGGAACCCTCGATTTCAATAAAGCTTTCTACAGAGAGTCTTTTCACATTGCACATATTCGCTGTACCATGTCTTTATTAGATTTGCGATCGCGAAACGAAGTGCGAGTGACCAGATGAATCGGCTTTACCGTCATCGGTGAAATCGTGTTCGGTCTTCATCGCAAAAGTGAAGTGGCAGTGCACTGTGTTTTGATCAATGTGGATGGCCCTTTGCCCATCCGCAGGGGAGGCTGAATTGAAACTGGAAATGACAACAGTGCTGCGACTGCTGTGCGCCGTATCGATCATTCTTGGCACCAATGTGATTTCCGCTTTCGCTGCTCCTCCTGAAGTGTCAGTGTTACTTCTTGATGGAACTTCCCGAAAAGGAGCATTGGTTTCAATCTCTCTCGAAGGGATCGAGATTTCTCAGGCAGAGACGACGGAGAAGCTCATCGGTGAGTCGCTGATGACTGTCGATTTTCCTCCGGTGACAGGAGCCTCAACTGATAACGTCCCATTTACAATGACTCTAGCAGACCAAACCGTTCTGCAATTGAAAGAGGTTGAGTCGGACGGAACACTCTTTACGTTCTCGACATCGCAAATTGAAAAAGCAACCGCGTCTGTCAGGCAGGTGAGTAGTCTGCGACTCGCTACTCTCGACGATAAAGTCAGCAGCAGTTGGGAAGATTTGCGAAGTCGAAACGCCCGTGATGATCTTATGGTCATTCGCAAAGGGGATGTGCTTGACTACGTCGCTGGATCAATTGGAAAGATGACTCCGACGACAATCACGATCATCGTTCGAGAAAGGGAGCTTTCTGCCCCTCGCGAGAAGGTGTTCGGACTGATTTTCGCATCTCGCTCTGCTCCTCCCCCCGCACGCCGTGTGACAGTTCGCAGCCACACCGGAGATCAGTGGTTAGCGGAAAGTTTGAGTCTTGAAGGCGAAGCTGTGCAGATCACTACCGCGTCTGTCGGGAAGCAGTCGATTCCACTTTCGAGCTTGCAGTCGATCGATTTTGGGGGAGGTCGGATCCGCTTTCTCGCTGACCTTCCTTTCGATCAATCTGCCTCGAAACCTCCACACGAAAACGACCCGGTTGTCTGGTTTACATGCCGAAATGCTCCATCGGGTTCAGGAGGAAAACTTCCGCTGACGATTGGGACCCAGGAATACCGTAAGGGGCTCTGGATGCACTCTGGAGCAGTCGTTCGATTTCGATTGAACCGCGAGTTCACTCAGCTCAAGGCAACGGCGGGTTTCGAACTTTCACATGTGTCCCGCATGCCACGATTTGATCCGCGGGTGAAGCTCGTGATTCTCGGCGATAACTCAGAACTCTATGCGAAAGAGTTTGGATGGAACGATGCACCAGAAAAGCTGGTGCTGGATCTGAAGGACGTCCGGGAACTGACGATTCGGGTTGAGTCGATGGGAGCGGCACAAGGCATCCTTGAGCATTTTGCGTTGGGTGATGCACAGGTGATTCAGTGATCCACTGCTGGAGTGTGGTTTTGAATACTTCACGAAGCATGAGCAGAATTCGCTCTCTGATGTCGGTCATTTTTTTGATCGCATTTCAAGCTCAGCTTGTCTCGGCGGAACAGATCGAAGTTCCACAGGAACTTCTCGACGCCGAAGCAAAGCGGATCGAAGTCATGAAGTCCGCCGCGCCCAGTGTCGTCGCCATCTTTTCATCAGATGGCAACGGGGGTGGTTCTGGCGTGTTGATCAGTGCAGATGGGTTTGCCGTGACGAACTTCCATGTGATTGAAGGCATGGACGGGTTCATGAAATGCGGTTTAAATGACGGAAAAATTTATGACGCTGTCACAGTCGGGATCGATCCGACCGGCGACGTCGCGCTGATTCAGCTTTTGGGACGCACCGATTTTCCACATGCTCGTATCGGCGATAGCGATCTGGTGCGTTTAGGCGATTCGACATTCGCGATGGGCAACCCATTTCTTCTTGCGACGGACTTTCAGCCAACTGTGACCTACGGAATTGTCAGCGGAGTCCATCGATATCAGTTCCCCGCTGGAACGTTCCTGGAATACACAGACTGTATTCAGGTCGACACCTCGATTAATCCCGGAAATTCTGGCGGCCCGCTGTTCAATATGAACGGTGAACTCATCGGGATTAACGGTCGTATTTCGGTAGAGAAGCGTGGTCGCGTCAACGTCGGTGCTGGCTATTCGATTTCGATCAATCAGGTGATGCACTTTCTGGATCATTTGAAGAGTGGCCGTGTTGTCGACCATGCAACGCTCGGTGCGACCGTCGCTGCGACTTCCGATGGAACTGTCGTTATTGACAAAATTCTGGAATCATCGGAAGCCTACCGTCGCGGCCTGCGTCGCGATGATGAAATTTTGACATTCGCCGGGCGTCCAATCCGCAGCGTGAATCAGTTCAAGAACATTCTCGGCATCTATCCCAAGGGGTGGGTTGTTCCAATTTCCTATCGTCGCGATGGGAAGCGAACTGATATTCAGGTTCGACTGATGGGACTCCATCGTCGTGCCGAACTCGCAGGGGGCGACGCCGATCCCCAGATGCCAGCGCCGCGGCCCGGAGAAGAACCTGATTTGCCAGAGCAGGCACCCCATCCTGCAGACAACGAAGTGCCAGAAGAGTTTAAACACATGTACGTCAAACGACATGAGTTTGCGAACTACTATTACAATCAGCTCGGTCAGGATCAGTTGATGCCCCTCGTCAAAGCTTGGGGAGACTATGCCAGCAAGCCGGTCGGATGGTCGTTGAATGGACGAATCAACGAGATGACTCCGGTGGAGATTCGCTTTCTTCCCGACGCGATTGCAGGCAAATTCGGAGAGCAGTTTGCGATCCAACAGCTTCAGCAAGACTTCTCCGATCTGCCTCCCAATTCTGGAGGATTGCTCGCTGCCTTGTTGCAATTGAAACACTTGCTGGCCGATCCCGAGGATTATTTCACAGAGTTCTACTATTTGGGGACAGAGCCTTTTGAGGACTCTGCGGATAAGGTCAGCGTGCTGGTGACGACCCGTAATCTGGTCACTTGCCGCTGGTATTTCAGCTTGGAGAAAAAACAACTTCTGGGATTCGATTCCTCATTGGGAGATGGTGTGGATGCCTGTGAAGTCCGCTTTGGCGAACTCGTCGATGTTGGGGGTGTTCAGTATCCGAAGGCCATGACCATTCGATATGGAAGTGCGCCCTTCGGCACGTTGAGCGTCGATTCCTTGCAGTTCTTCGCTCCTCCTCCAATGGGAGAGAACAAGCCATGATGACTAATTTGAGCCGGATTCTCATTGCCTGCTTGTTGTTTCAGTTCCTGTCGATCGATCGCACTGGCTTCGCACAGGCGAATAGTTCGGCGGAGGCGATCGACTATGTTCAGACGAGAATGGTCAAGCTCTATGGGGCAGGTGGACTGAAGAATCTGGCTAGCTACGGATCAGGTTTTGTTGTCTCTCCCGATGGTCATATCGTGACCGTTTGGAGTCACCTTCTCGATTCAGACACGGTGGCCGTCGTTCTGGCGGACGGGCGCCGATTCTTTGGTCGAGTGATTGGGACAGATTCAAAAAAGGATCTTGCCGTTATCAAGATCGATGCGAATCAGCTGTCTTATTTCGATCTGAATCAGGCGACGTCAGTTGGCCCCGGAGCGTTAGTTCTTGCCTTCAGCAACATGTTCAAGGTTGCAGTCGGTGATGAACCGGTCACGGTCACTCATGGAGTTGTCTCCGCTCGAACCGAACTCAACGCCCGTCGTGGCCGCTATCAGGCTCCATATTCGGGGCCGGTCTACATCACCGACGCTGTGACGAACAATCCCGGCGCGGAAGGGGGTGTACTGACCACCTACGATGGCAAATTACTGGCGATGTTGGGGCGACAAGTGAAAAGCGATGCCAACAACGTTTGGATTAACTACGCGGTCCCCATTTCCGAATTGCGTCCAACGATCGAAGACATCGTCGCTGGCCGTTTACATCGAACGGATCCGCTCACCGCGGACACTTCTGGAGATCGAGTCGGTTTTAATGGAATCGATTTCGGAATCGTGCTCGTCCCTGACGTCGTTTTCCGGACACCTGCTTACATCGAAACGGTTGTCGACGGTTCTCAGGCCGCCGAGTCTGGATTGAAGCCAGACGATCTGATCGTGTTTGCCAACGGAGAACTGGTTCCGTCGATTCGGAGTTTGGAGCAGGTTCTCAAATCTCTTGCTCCGGGTGATGACCTTGAACTGATTGTTCGTCGAAATGAAGAACTGATCTCCGTGACGTTTCAGGTTCCGCGTGGCAACAAATAGTTTCAGAACTCTGGTTTCTCTTCCGGGATCACCAGGATACGAATTTCATCGAATCGAATTGTCGATCTAGTGCAGGAAGTGTGCGTCATGTCAGGTTCGTGGAGATCTGCATCACACTCGTTGAGTCGTCTGGTGAGAACCGGACTTGCCATACTGGTGCTGCTTTCTGCAATGAAATCGATTGCCCACGCAGCCGATTTACGCCTCCTGGAACAGCAGGCCATTCAAAAAGCTGTGGCCTCTGTTGATGCGTCCATCGTCCGTATAGAGACTGTCGGAGGCGTGGACCTCGTTGGTGATCTGCTCACCGGAACCGGGGCGACAACAGGGATCGTGGTGCGGGAAGATGGTTATATCCTGACGAGCCGGTTCAATTTCCTGTCGAATCCCTCATCTGTTCTTGTGACATTACCTGATGAGAGAAAATTTGCCGCAGAGATCGTCGCGAACGATTTCTCGCGGATGCTGACGCTGTTGAAGATTAATGTGACTGACCTGAAACCGATGACAGCAGTCCCCAAGGAAGATTTTCAGGTCGGCAAGACGGTCATCGCACTTGGAAGAACGTTTGATCCCAAGTTTCCCAATATTTCCGTGGGAATCATCAGTGCGTTGGATCGCGTCTGGGGACGTGCTCTGCAAACGGATGCGAAAACTTCCCCCGTGAATTATGGCGGCCCCCTCATCGACTTCACCGGCCGGTGCCTTGGAATCATTGTTCCGCTGTCGCCGCAAGAGCAGGGTGAGACGGCCGGCGTTGAATGGTACGACAGTGGAATCGGCTTCGTCGTTCCTCTGGCAGACATCGAGAAAGTACTTCCCCGTTTGATTGAGAAAGAGACCCTCAGGCCGGGATTGATGGGGATTGGATTTAATGATCGGGGACCAATCAGTAGTGATGCTCGTGTTCAAAACGTCCGTCCAGAATCGCCAGCAGATGAAGCTGGAATTCTGCAAGACGACGTCGTGACAGAAATCAACGGGCATCCGGTGGTCAAGTTGAATGACCTGAAGCATCTCGTGGGGGGCCTGTATGCGAAGGATGTCGTGCACATGACAATTCGTCGTGGTGACGAGATCCTGAACAAGCAGTTGACGCTTACTGAGCGTTTGAAAGCATACCAGTTTCCCTATCTGGGGATTCGCCCGGACCGAAATCAGTCTGATAGCAGCCAGAACGGCGTCGGAGTTCGTGCGGTATTGGAAAAGACCCCTGCGGAAGTGGCGGGATTAAAGGCTGGGGATGTCATCCAGAAGGTCGGAGATGTGATCGTAAATACCCCGAAAGAGCTCGCGCAGCAGGTGCAACGGATCGATCCGGGGAAAGAGGTAACTTTCTCTGTGAGGCGGGATGAAGAGATTCTGGTTCTGACTGCAAAACTCGAAGCTTATCCGAGTCAATTGCTGAAGGACGTCAAGTACGAAATATCTGGGCCTCCTGATACTCCACCGACAGTAAAAACCGGGAGGTTCAACGATCAGCTTCCGAACGAAGGGCTTTCGTTCTGGGCTTATGTGCCTGAACGGTATCGAGCCGATCAGGCATGGGGACTCGTTGTTTGGCTCCATCCTCCGGGTGATCAGTTTGAACCAGAGATGATGCAGGCTTGGTCAGATGTCTGCCGCGACCGCGGGTTCATTCTCGTTGGGCCCAGAGCAGGGGATGTGAGTGGCTGGTCCGCTGATCAGGAGAGTCAGGTCCGGGATGTGATTTCAGTGATGCAGGAACGATACTCGATTGACCCCGTGCGAATTGTCGCCATCGGTCGGGACGCTTCCGGACCGTTCGCAACAAAATTGGCCTTCAAATACCGGGACCTCTTTCGAGGGTTGGTGCTCATCTCGGCTGCTGTCCGCGTCCCACCTCCAGATTGTGATCCGGAGTATCCACTTCAACTCGCCTGTGTCACTTCGAAAAAGGTGGAGTCCGTTTACCAACTGGTAGAGAAAACAGTTGCGGGGATGCAGAAACGCAGTTTCCCGACTGTTTTGATCGAGTCAGAAGATAATGAAAAGCATGTCTTTTCGTCAGAGACGGTGTCCGCATTAGCGGGTTGGATCGACGCTTTGGACCGCATTTAAAAGCGATTGAGCAAGTCAACGAGCGGCGGGAGCAACGCGGATCAGCCGTTCCCACTCTTGCCGGTTTGCCTGCATTGCCGAGACGATGTCGCTGGGGACATTGCCATCTTCCAGCAACGTCCATCCTTCGAACGGGATGCCATTGAGGAGCTGAAACAGTTCTTCCCAGGGATAGGTCTGTTGGGTGAGATCGTGGATGTGCACCGTAAACAGTCGATCCTGCAACAATCTGAAATTTGCTGCCAGTCCCTCTCCGTGCAGATCAGCCGGATTACAGTTCCAGCAGATTCCCACGTTGGGATGATCCGCGGCCTGCATGATGCGGTGCATCATCGGGATTTCCTGAGTCTCTTTTCCATGAACTTCGACTCGAATCTGTTGACCGAAGTCAGCTGCATCCGCCGCCACTTCGCGAAGTGCAGCTCCGATCTGTTCAATCGTCTGCTCGACTGGAACCTCCGTTGGGAGCGCATTGGGGCGAACTTTCACTCCAGATCCACCGATGTCGTGTGAAAGTCTGACAAAAGCTTTCGTCTCGTCGATGTTCTTTCTCAGAATGGCGGGATCGGTGGAGTGATATTCACAGGCACTGCCGATCCCCACGGGAGCGATGCCTGATTCTGAAAACTGTTTCTTGACCGTCGCGCGTTCCAGTTGGTTCAGCTCGAGTTCGACTCCATGCTTGTGGGTGGTTCGCAGCTCGACTCCAGAGAAATTGGCAGCGACGCAGTTGTTGATCAGAGTCTCGACATCCCAGTCTTTTCCCCATTGGTAAGTCACCAGGCCAAGCTTCATTCGAGGTGGAACGTCGTCTGCACTCAGAAGAGTTCGATGCGACAACCCTGACGAAAGTACAGCTGCTGCCGTCAGCTTCAGAAAGTCTCTTCGAACAACTTGCATGTCGACCAATTCCCTTGTGCCCGAAAGTGAAGCGGTTGAAGATCGCCAGAGAGAGCTACTTCAGCAAAATTTCAAAGTCGTCGTTGTAGAGTTGGCCGGCATCGTCACGTTGGTTGATTCCGAGACTCATCAGCTTTGCTTCCTTGGGGGAGATTCGCTGATAGATGTACGATCCGCCAGAGGCAGCATCGGCTGGAAGAGTTTTCAATATCTCGGGCGTCAAGGCGTCCAGCGACTCAGGAAACTCTCCGTTGTCTCGTTGGTACAGTTCCAGTGCCAAGCCGAGTACCGAGAGATCATTTCGAATGAGTTGTCGGTCTTCTGAGTGGCGACGTTGCCGATAATTGCATCTCAACGACATTGCCATCGTTTCACCGACCCATTGGCTGACAATCTTGGGCTCCTTAGCGAGGTTCGCGGAGATTGCAACCATCTTGGCGTCGACCGTGCTTTCCCAGGCCTCGAATGCTTTGTCGAGTTGGTCAAACATTTCGTTCTGTTTTTCACGATCTCTCGTCGCCAAGGCTTTGGCAACCTGATCTTGAATTTCATCAGCGCGCTCGATGGCGAGTTTCAATCTCACCTCTGCCATTGATTTCATCTGTTCTTCGGTCGGTTCGCCTCCCCCCTCTTCTTCGAAGAACCCGATGACAGAGTTTTTGTCCTGCTGCAGAAGTTCAATTTCCTGATGAATGATCGCTCGTTCGCCGATCTCAGCGCATTCAGCGGGTGAAGGGTAAGGAGGTAACTCGTTGTAAGCCACCAGAAGGGCAGCGAGCTGATCTTTCGTAAGGTCACCTCGTTGCAGCATTCCTCTGACAACGTTGTAACCAAGAGCTTCCATCATTTGAGCTTTGGCGACTGACAGTTCGAACGGAGAACCGTTGGCTAACAGGCGAGCGAGTTTCTGGATCGCGATCACGTTCTCGAGGCAGAGATCGAATTGACCTTCCTGAACTGCAATCGACGCCTCGGCAGCAAGCATTCGCATCAGATACGGGAGACGCCGCTCAATCACAACGGAAGCGGACATCAGTCGAGGGGGCTCTTCGAAGTCAATCAACGGGGCGTAATAGTAGGGAAGAGTCGAAGCCTTTCGCAGTGATTTCAGGCACTCACGATTCACTTCAAGATACCCTTTCAGCAATCCGGCATCCTGTGTGTTGAGCAATGCTTCGCCCGCCAGAATGAGTTGATCCTCCAGTTTGACATTCGCATCGTTCACCTGTTCGGGAGTGATCTCGTCTGAAGCATTGATAAACTCTGGAATCGACACATAGAGTGGCGAAGGAGCAGAGATTGATTCGATTCCCAGCATCTCCAGTGTGGCAGCTTCCAAAGGAACGTCGAGCGCGTTCGGTCCGTAAATCTGCATGAGCCACAGGACGGCATTCTGGTCGGCGGGTCCCTTTGCTGCGAGCTTCTCGTTAATTTCCCGCATCGCGCCGACGACTCCTTCTGGAATCGATGGAGTCTTCAACTTGACCCCTTCTGGGATCGAGACTTGGGGCGGATCTTCGGCCTGAATCGGCAGTGCGGGTGAGACGAGTGCGAGACTGATGCACAAGCACAGAAGTTGTCGAGCCCGAAGAAGTGGAACTGCAAACATGGCGACCTCGTAGTTGTCTGGCACTGTTCAACAGGACTGACTATACAAAAATTGCCCAACCATTTCTGGTTGGGCAATGAACTTTCAGTGAATTTACTGAGCAGTTTTTGGCGGCGAACTAGGCACCGAGTGTCGCGACCACTTTCTGTGCAGCGTCGGTCAAGTCCGTTCCGGTCATGATCTTCTTGCCAGATTTGGCCAGCATGTCACGAGCCAACTCGACATTTGTTCCCTCGAGTCGAACGACCAATGGAACCGTAATTCCAATGTTGTCATAGGCTGTCAGAAGTGCTTCGACGATGGTGTCGCACTTCATGATTCCACCGAAGATGTTGACGAGAATCGCTTTCACGTTCTTGTCGGCCAGAATGATTCGGAAGGCTTCAGTCACTTGTTCCACATTCGCACCGCCGCCGACGTCGAGGAAGTTGGCAGGCTCGCCACCGTGCAGCTTGATCAGGTCCATGGTGCTCATCGCGAGACCAGCACCGTTCACCAGGCAGCCGATGTTGCCGTCGAGTTTCACATAGCTCAGGCCAGTATTGGCAGCCTGGATTTCCGATGGGTCTTCTTCGCTCAGGTCGCGAAGTTCGAGCAAGTCCTTGTGACGGAACATTGCGTTGTCGTCGAAGGTGACCTTCGCATCGAGAACCAGAAGCTGACCATCTTTCGTGACGATCAGCGGATTGATTTCGGTCATGCTGGAGTCGCTCTTCACGAAGAATTCGCAGATCTTCGGGAAGAATACGTTCGCAGACTTCTGTGCTGCCGCGTCGAGATTCAACGCGCGGCTCAGCTTACGAACCTGATATGGCTGAAGGCCAATTGCAGGATCGTATGTTTCACGAAAAATCTTCTCTGGATTCGTGTGTGCCAGTTCTTCGATTGCCATTCCCCCTTCGGAGGATGCAATGATCATCGGCAAGCCTGCTTCACGGTCGACGACGATCGCAAAGTAGAGTTCGCGGGCGATTTCCAGACCCTGCTCAACGTATACAGTGCTGACCTGCTTGCCTTCTTCACCTGTCTGAATCGTGACAAGTGTGTTGCCGAGCATGCGTTCGGCGTTCTGGACAGCCTCTTCAGCTGAGCGAACAAGAACAACACCGGCCTGTTCTGGGTGCTCTTTGAAACGACCTTGTCCACGTCCACCTGCGTGGATCTGAGACTTGACCACGCAAATCTTCGTGCCGAGCTCTTCGTATGCTTTGGCTGCATCGGCTGCGTTCTTGATTACGATTCCTTTTGGAATGGGAACGCCGGTTTTTGCGAAAAGAGCCTTGGCCTGATATTCGTGAATTTTCATGGGTCAGATCGAAGTTGGTGGTGTTCTGGTCGAAACGCGTTCCCCATGCAACCGAGCATAGCGAAGCTTTCCAATTGGGAACCGCTTACGGATGGTATTCGTTCCCGCTTCGGAGCGAAACCGATTTCATGCCGACAATTGCAGTTCAGCGAGAGAATCTGGACTTCCCCGGAAAAGTTCAAAGGGAGCAATTGATCAATGAATTAGATATTCTTTGGTCGCCGGCTCATTTGGCGCAGTTCAATCACTGATCCTCGGATCGACGCTTCGATGAAATCCGGAAAACTGATTCGTTTTGGTGAACCAGCGAGTAGCATGTTCGCTGCTTTTTCTAAGTGATAGTGATTCAATGATTTTCGTGGCCAGGCTTGCTGCTTCCAGAGAAGAGAGAATGCCTCGCGAATGAGCAGCGGGGGGGCAGTTGCCAACATTGGCCGCTGGAGTTTGATTACTTCTGGCGTCTGTTCAAGAATTGCCAGTTTGAGCAATTTTTCAGCTTCAGACTGGAGGAAGTTTTGTGTTTCACCCGCCTGCTTCGCTAGCCGCAGAAGTGATTCGGAAACTCTCGGGTTAAAGTGTTCCTTCAAGTTTGGAAGTAGTTCGTGTCGCAGTCGATTTCTTGTGTAGTCTGTGAATTCATTCGTTAAATCGTTGCGAAATCCTTGCTGTAATCGCGACAGGTACTCAACGACTTGCTCCCGGGTGACGTTCAGAAGTGGCCGCATGACCGAGATTTCTGGGCTGATGTTTCGAATGGCAGGGATGCCAGAAAGTCCCTGCAACCCACTTCCTCGGAGGATGTGGTGCAGAATTGTCTCGGCTTGATCATCCGCAGTATGGCCAAGTGCGATCCAGCGGCAGCCTTGGTCGTGGGCGACCTGTGTCAGGAATTCGTATCGTTTATTGCGTGCAGATTCTTCGGACGTCCCATTTGCCGGGGGCGCGTTATTGCGGGCTGAAAAAAACGGAATCCCTAGGGAGCAGGCCAATTCCCGAACCCAACCGGCGTCATCTTGCGAATCGACTCGAATCGCATGGTCAAAATGCCCAACTGCCAGTTCCAGTTGGAATTCGTTGCGAATCTCCTGTATTTGTCGAAGTAGACTCACGCTGTCAGCGCCCCCGGAGACGGCAACCAGGATTTTGGTCTGTCTGATGTTGTGTTCAGTTGCAAAGCGTTTTAAGGATTGCATTTATATTCGTTTTGCGTTTTTTGTTGATGCGTGGGTCAATGCCGATGTCAACGGATGCATGCAGCTTGAATCGCTGGTCAGAACGAAATTTTGCCCCTCGTGAAAATCTCCAGTCGGTTCGCAATGGGAATTGCACCCGCCAAATGCCTAAAATAGGTCTGGACTTCAGTGTCAGGAATTTATTGACCCATGACGACTTCTCCTTCCAGCATGACTCAGCTTGCCGTCCATGACGGAACGCTCGAGGTTCATCTACTGGGAGTCGTTGATTTTGACGCCACATTAGCGCTGCAAGAGCAACAAGTCTACGAACTCAGTGGTCGGGACGATCTCAACGGGATGCTGTTCGTTTGCGAACATCCAGTGATGATCACGATGGGGCGTGAAGCGAGTCGGATGCACCTGCGTCTCGATGAAGACGAGCTTGCTCAGAGGGAGATTCCCGTCCGGTGGATCGCCCGAGGAGGAGGGGCGTACGTTCATGGTCCCGGCCAGATTGCGCTGTATCTTCAAATCCCCTTAAATCGACTGAAAATCAGTCCGACGCAATATCGCGATTGTTTTGAATCAGCAGTATCGCTTGCCTGCCAAGAACTTAGGGTTTCTGCTCGGCTGTCTCCTGATGGGACAGGAATCTGGAGTCGAAATGGGCAGATGGGATTCTTTGGTGCGGCGATCAAGTCATGGATTTCCTGTCACGGACTGTTTCTGAATGTTTCTCTGGACCCGCGACTCCTCGATTGGACGATGAGTAATCCACAGGGGACTCGTTCGGCTTCAATGCAATCGCAACGACTCGATCCGGTTCGAATGCCTCAACTTCGAGAGGCATTAATCCGCTCGATCGCCCGGAATTTCGGTTACGCTTCAGTCGAAGTTTCAACCGGACATCCATTCCTTCGACGTACGACACAAAGAGTGATGACCCATGCGTGAATTGCCGATCCTCGGACAAGCCGGTGCCAGCCAGTCTGCCTGCCAGAGCGGCGGACTCCAGACGTTGGAAACACAGAATCCGCAAGATCGCCGACGTTTGCCGAAATGGTTAAAACGTCCAATGCCAAGCAGTGAAATGATGTTCACGAGCGGCGTGATCGACGATTTGCGATTGGAGACGGTCTGCGAAAGTGCGAAGTGTCCGAATCGCACAGAATGCTGGTCGCAGAAGACAGCAACATTCATGATTCTCGGGAATGTCTGTACCCGTCCATGTGGCTTCTGTTCGGTTCCTCGTGGCAAGACCGAAGAAATTGAACTCGATGAACCAGATCGCGTCGCCGAAGCGGCTGAACGACTGGGGCTCAAGCACGTTGTGATTACCTGTGTGACTCGCGACGACCTTCCCGATGGGGGAGCAGAACACTTTTACCGGTGCGTTCTGGCTGTCCGCGAACGAACAGGTGCAGCAGTTGAAGTGTTGACGTCAGACTTTGGTGGAAACCGGGCTGCGATTAGTCGTGTGATCGAAGCACGTCCTGACGTATTCAATCACAACATTGAAACTGTTCCCCGTCTTTACAGCACTGTTCGTCGCAATGCCGATTACCAGCGAACACTCAATCTGCTCAAGCAGGTGAAAGAGGAAGCTCCTGAGATTCCGACTAAGAGCGGGCTCATGCTGGGGCTTGGAGAGACCATCGAAGAAGTGATGGAGGTCGCCGCTGATCTGCGTGGAGTTGGTTGCGATATGCTGACTGTTGGTCAGTACCTGCAGCCAAGCCCGCATCTGCTTCAAGTGGTGAAATATTGGACCCCAGAAGAATTTGAATGGATTGGCCAGGAGTGCCGCCTGCTGGGGTTCAGCATGGTGGCCAGTGGACCGTTTGTTCGCTCCAGCTACCACGCTGGGGAAATGGCGAACGAAGCCCATCAGACCATTCGAGAGAACGCTGAGTAATCGCGTCGAGGACAGTAAAACGGGTGCGAAAAGCCCGCGTTTTCCCACGTGAAGCGGGAAAACAGTGAATTTTCTCGACCTCATGCAACTCCAGAAGATTGTGGGGCGGCATGAGGTCGTTTTATTCGCTTGAAGTCTCAGGGGTGGGGTGGGTGGGCGCTCCATCTTGACTGGCGGATTTTGTTGTTCTATACCCCCGGAACTTCGAGAGTTTTCGCACGACTGGGGATTTGATCAGCCGTCGCGGTCTCGCTGGTCGTGTTTCTGATTCCGCAGACATCCGTTGCGTCCGCAAAGCCAGCTGCTGGCAGCCTGTTGTTTTTCGAACGCAACTGATGTTCTGCATCACTTTTGCTTTCGCTAAAGGCGTCTTTGATGGCTGATTTGATTGCTCCACATGGTGGATTATCCCAACCTGTTTGCTGCACTGTTCCAGAAGCAGAGCGTGAGGCATTTCTCGCGGAAGCGGCTTCCCTCAAGCAGGTTCCACTTTCGTCAGCGGACGTCTCCAGCGTCTACCGCTTCGGGGACGGAACTCTCAGCCCGCTGACCGGCCCGATGGACGGAAAAACCTACGATCGCGTTCTTGAAGAGTCGGTGATCGAGAACAACGGCAAGCTGTACGCTTGGACGATTCCCATCGCGTTCCCTGTCACGTCCGCTCTCGCCAAGACACTCGCTGTCGGTGAGAAGGTCGCTCTGACGACTCCGGAAGGGGACATCATCGCGACTCTTGATCTCTCCGACGTCTTCGTCTGGAACAAGACCAAGTACCTCAGCAGCGTCTACGGCACAGGCCGTCTGGATCATGCCGGGGCAGACATGGTTCTCAAGGGGCCAGATGCCGACAAGGCCTACCTGGTCGGTGGAACCATTCGCGCTCTCCCACAGCCAAAGAACTCCGCATTCGGCAAGTACGTCCTCACTCCACGTGAAGTGCGTGCTCTGATCGCAGAAACCGGCTGGGATGCGGTTGTGGCGTTCCAGACTCGGAACCCACTCCACCGTGCTCACGAGTACGCACTCGTTTACGCACTGGAAACCCTGCTCCGCGCCGGCAAGAACGCGGGAGCGGTGCTCAATCCGCTGATCGGCGAAACCAAAGGGGACGACGTTAACGCTGTCACCCGTATGGAAACCTACGAGAAGCTCATCAGCGAGCGCCAGATGGGCGACGGTGATAGCGATGTCGAACTGTGGACCGCTCGTGGCGAGCAGGTTCCAGACCGCGTGAAGCTGCTCGGGCTGGACATCAAGATGTTCTACGCCGGTCCCAAAGAAGCGATCATGCACGGGATCTACCGCCAGAACATGGGCTACACCAACATCGTCATTGGTCGTAAGCACGCGGACGTTCCTTACGCCGACGGCAGCAACATCTGGGGCGATTTCGACGCTCAGGAACTGTTCCACAAGCTGGGCGGCGAATTGCTGATTCAGCCAGTGAACGTCGGCTTCGCAGCCTACTACGACTCCATGGGTCGCGTCGACCTGATGGAGCGTCACAAGGACGAGAAGCCAGTGTTCATTTCAGGCAAAGACGTCCGCAACACGCTGCAACGCGGTGAGATGGTTGACCCACGCATCATGCGTGAATCGACCAGCCGCATCCTGGCAGCAGCGATGAAGCAGTAGTCCAGAATCTGGCCATGAGCGGCGTGTGAAGCGAATCCGCTTCCCCGCCGCGAAGGCTTGTCACAACGAGGGCGCCACACCTAAAGTGTGCCGCCCTCTTGGTTTTTGTAGAAAATGAAGTTGTTATGCTGAAGAATTACGAACAAGAACTCAACGTCGCAATTCATGCTGTGCTGACGGCCTCACGAATCTGCAGGGCAGTGCAGCGACGTATTACGGATGAATCACTTTCGAAAAAAGATGCTTCGCCCGTCACGATCGCTGACTACGCGAGTCAGGCAGTCATCTGCAAGGAGATTCGAGAAGCATTCCCTGATGAGTTCATTGTCGGGGAAGAGGATGCTGCCGATCTGCGTCTAGAAGAGAACCGTACGTTCAAGGACCAGGCCTTGGCTGAAATCCAAGCTGTCGGCATTCCTTGCACCGACGGGGAGATGCTGAGCTGGATTGATTCCGGTAATCATGATGGCACATCGGAACGCTATTGGACTTTGGACCCAATTGACGGCACGAAGGGATTCCTGAGAAAAGAACAGTTCGCAATCTCTCTAGCCTTACTTGTGAATCATCAGATTCACGTAGCGGCTTTGGCTTGTCCAAATCTGTCTGCTGCAGGCGGAACAGGAGTTCTGTTCTATGCAGTTCGAGGGGGCGGAGCCTGGATGGTTCCGATTGATGCCCCAGAGTCGCAGCCTGTTGCCGTGAAGGTTTCTCTGACTTCGGACTCAAAGCTTGCGAGAATGTGTGAATCGGTGGAATCCGGTCACAGTGCCCATGATCAGTCTGCACTGATTTTGCAATCGCTGGCGATTACCGCAGAGCCTGTCCGCATGGATAGCCAGGCGAAATATGGGGCTGTCGCACGTGGAGAGGCTGACATCTACTTGAGGCTTCCGACGCGAGTCGGCTATGCGGAGAAGATTTGGGATCACGCTGGCGGCGTACTGGTGGTTGAAGAAGCCGGCGGACGCGTGACCGACATTGACGGCAAGCCACTTGATTTCGCGGTCGGATCGACTCTCAAAAATAATCGCGGTGTTGTCGTTACGAATGGAGGGTTGCACGAGGCTGTGCTGGCAGCCATTCGGAGCATCTCTTCGCAGTCTTAGTCTCTCACTCGAGGGACAATGTGAGCGAATGAAGATGGAAAGTGGATGAGTCACGTTTTTGATCGCCGCCGACACGCCACACTCTCGTGAGATCCTGTTGAGTCCCTGTCTCAGGGGTGTGTGGCGACGAAGTCAGTGGGCTGGAGAGTACTCTTTGAGAGCCAGCTCAGCGGTCTTTCCTTGAGTCGTGATGACCTGTTTGACTTTCCCGACTCCCGGTGCGAAGTAGTAGAGCAGTTCGATTGGTCCTTCGTTGGACTCGAATTTCGTTCCGTGCACAGTGACGGTAGCGTATTCGCCCGCGGGAACAACGACTTTCGCTCGCCCCAGTGTGAATTGCCCCGCGATCTCAACTCCGTTGATCATCGAGGAGACATCCCATTTGCCCCCCAGTTGAGCGGGGAACTTGAGGATACAGAGGGCAGGGGTGACTGGTTCTCCCTGGATTGCGACGCGGTAAATTCCATTCGAGCGAGCAGTGAGATGCTCGTTCGCCAAGGCTTTTCCGTTGATGCGAGTTTCCAGCTTCGCGCAGCGTTCACCCGAAATCATCTCGATTGCAGTGATAACTTCTTCAATCTGCGTTGAGCCGGATTGGTATGTCCATTTGGTACCGACTGCGAGTGGGAGCAAGTTGCTCTCCGGCGGCGCGGCGTAAACGAGTTGAATGGCTAGAAAGATTTGGAAAAGAAGCGTCGCTGCCGCTTTCATGAAGTGCCGTTGCATTTGCAACCTCCGTGTTGCCAACAGAGCCGAATTGGCTCGGTTGAATGAGATAATATCTATTCGGAGTAGAAACGGACAAGTTGTGTTTACATTACATCATCGTAGAAATGCGTTGATGCGTCGGTTGGCGTGGATCGGAAGGGGAATCGGCAGATGTTGCCGGAGAGAAGGGGGTGCTGGTGAAAAGACACTTCCGAATTGGTTGAATTTTACGATTCTATTGAAGGTGCGGCGTGTGTAGGGTCGATAAACCAAAAGACTTCAATGTGTGATTGAACCACCCGAAAGTCAGCTGTCGTAAATTTAAAGTTCGGCGGCTTGGCCAAAAATCATTCTCAGAGATGCGAGCAAAGGTATGAACGTCCAACGAACATTCGCGACACGGTTCGCCTTGGTTTTGGGCGGTTTCACAGCCTGTGGAATCTTTGCCGGATGCCAGACAAACGTAGGCGGGCAGACGCTTCCTTCGGGATATTACCTCCGCGACGACGTGCAGTTCTTCCCGGCGGGACCAGAGTTTCTGCTCCCTGAAACAGTTCGGGCAGCCGAAGAATATCGGACAGCTCAGGCTGAAGCGGCTGCTGACTACGCTGAATAGTGCAAATAATAAATGCCCGCGGAAACTCTTGTTCGCGGGCATTTGTGTGACTGCTGAGATTAATAGATCGGCGACATGAGCCGAACCGGAGCCTCATATCTGATGAGGGGCCAATAGCTGTAGAGCTCGCTTTGCGAAATCGGATACGGCTGGGTGAATTGCGGAATTGGAGTTTGAATTCTCTCCGGCGTATCGTGACGATTGATGACAGTGTTTCTCATCGTCCCAAACAGCAATTCGACCGTGGTGTCATGCCTGTAGCTTGGATTCGCCAGATATTCTGCCCTTCGATAAGGGATCGACGCGTAAATCGCTTCGTAATTTGCAGCGATCACAGGTTTAGCCGGCTTTGCGAGTGGCCGAATCTGAATGGTCCACTCATCATTCTCCGAACCTTCTTCTTCGGGGGAAACTGCTGATTTCTCGTCACGTGATGGTTCTGGCGGGACGAGATCCAGAGAAGGCATTGGTGGAATCGCGATTCCACCAGTTGATGAGGCATTGAGCTCGGCGTCGTCTGAATTCGCTGCCTGTTCCTCTGGATCGAAGCTGGGAGCAGGCGGAATGTCGATTGGAGCGACATCGTCGACAATTTCGATGGATGGGTGCACTGCCGGGGTCGGTTCTTGGGAGAACGCCGGTGACGCGACCGCGCTGAGTGCGCAAGATGCTAGAAGCACGAATCCACGCGGAACACAGCTAGCAAAATCGAATTGAGTTCGAGACATTTCAGCGCTCGGATTGAAGTGATTTGAATTGCGCAATCCGCACAATCGTAATTTCTGGATGTTTCGAAAGTCAAAGAGAATTTTGTAAAATTGGGGGAGATGGGTTAAATTGGCTGCTCGTTAGTGAAATCTCCTATTGGTTGTATTTGGCTTACGAGCTAGGATTCCGTTCCCTTTCCATATTCAAAGTAGGTCATCTGCTTCCTGCCAATATGCAATTGCCTGCCAACCATCGCGGCTGGCCACTGGCAATAAAACGTTTCCCAATCTTCTCAATCATGGTTCAATCTGCCTTCCGAATCAGTCGAAGCGGATCACCGAAATTCGGTGTGCGTCTCTGCTGCGCGCTGCTGATTGGAGTGCTCGTCTGTGGATTCACGGGGTGCGGGACCACAAAGTCAAACATAGCGACTGAGCAATTGTTGGGGTCTGACGCTGTTGACGCAGCTGTCGCCAAAATGGACTTCACCCCGTTGAGCGGACAATTGGTCTTTTTTGACACGTCGTATATGGCTGACTACAAGGGGGTCGGGTTTGTGAACTCCCAGTATGTCATCAGCTCGCTGCGGCAACAGATGCTCGCTGCTGGAGTGTTGCTGCAGACTAAAATCGAAGACGCGGATCTGGTCATTGAAGGGCGAATCGGAACGCTGGGTGCCGACAGTCACGAACTGGTCTACGGAATTCCAGCGAGTAGTGCGTTAAATGCAGCCGCATCGACAGCATCTGTTCTGTCCGGGGCTCCCGCTGTTCCAGCACTCCCGGAAATGTCCTTGGGGCGTCGAAACTCTCAAGCAGGTGCAGCGAAGATCGGGATGTTCGCTTATGAGCGGACATCTCGTGAGGCGGTCTGGCAGTCAGGAATCTCGCTGGCGCGATCAACTGCTCGCGACTTCTGGTTCTTGGGAATTGGTCCATTTCAGGGAGGAACCATTTACAACGGTAAGACCCGGTTTGTCGGGGAGGACAAAGATGCGCCGATTGCAGGCGCTCGTGAAGGGTACGCGGGCGAGATTATCTCGTATCGTGACGAAGCAATTTTGAAGATTCCGGATCGGAATATTAAGCAGGCCGCCGGCGAGGCTGACGGCGATAAGAATCAGGTCAAGCAGGCGGGCGGCTAGCGATTGACATTGGAGATTTTGGTGACGAATACGATCAATATGAGGAATGTTTAGATGATCGTGTTCACCCAGTGTCGAATCGGAAACCTCTATTGACTTTCTTATGTTGAATCATCGATAGTAGATCTCAATGACGATTGACAATGATCAATCGGAAGCTAACATTCGATTGAACGTTGCTTCATTGGCGTCCATTGTTGTCAAATTCGGACTCATTTGATTTTGCACTGTTCGGGCGTCTTCATGGTGAGCGGCACTTGCTGTGTTTGCTTCGAAGCCAATTGATCTTTCTGCCACGATGCGAGAGCACGGGTGTGCTTGGCATTTCGAAATTTCTGAAGTGGAGTTGATTCTGCGTTCGCAGTTCCTTTCCGGCGAAATTTCAGGGCGAAAAAGCTTGATTGTTTCGTAGTAGAGAGACTTTTTTGTTTGAATTGATTGCTACCTTGTACGCGTTCTCCGGAGAGATGGTCTCCAGGAAATCAGACGTGAAATGAGTGTAGGCAGAATCATAGAGTGTGCTGTTCATTTTTGGTGAATAGCAATTATTGGCAGTGCGTTTGCTGATCTGGAAATCAGTGACTACCAATGTTCTGGTGCCTGGTTGTGGTGAGCGGGGTGTTTCGCCTGCGACATCTAAACGGGGAGTTACCCTCGGCAATTCTGGTCCAGTCAATCTGGTTCATTGCGATATCAGCAGGGCATTCAATTTTTGTGTTTTGATCGAGGTTGGTTCTCGCTCAATTTCCGCTTTCACTGTTCCTTGAAAACGAATCTGTTCGTTTAGTCAAAAAACTGAAAATCATTGACGCAGATCAGTGTGATCGCAGAAGTCCAAACATCACGAAGATGCGGCCTTCTACTTCTTCAGCGAGTGCATGGTGGCAGGCAGTTTGATTTTCACGTCTTCGATAACGTCATATTCAGTCACACAGTGCATGGATCTCGCACAGAGATTGGTTGACATCTTGATCAACGTCGGAAATTCAGTTTGTCTTACGGGAAGCGGGTCAGTCCCGTTATTAGGCGGTTTCAGTTCTGAAGGGGCTTGCCTCTTCACCAAGGGTACTCGTGATTGAGTGAATCAGAACCACTTTGTTGCTTTCTGCGTCTCGCTGAGGCAACCCTTCATCTGGCTTCTGTTCATTACGTTTTCTGCCTGCGATCTTCTCATCGGCGGGTCATGAAGAACGTTCCTGTGACGAGTCTTTCTGTTTAACTTCATGTGATAAGTCAGGTTTTGTATGCCTTCCAAAAACTCTTCATCGTCGTCGACTCCTCGTCGCTCCACGACACCACGGAAAACGCGTAAGAAAGCCGATTCTGTAGTGGAAGAGAATGTCAGCTCCTCAGCTGCCGCCTCATCGAACGATGATCTCGATTTTGGTGCAGGGATTGTTGAAGACGAACCGGTTGCTGCTGCTCCCAAGCCACGGGCAAGTCGTGCCAAGGCGGCGAAAGCAACGCCTGTTGTAGAAGAAGCGGCACCAGTACAGGCGGAAGCAGAAGAATCTCCTCGCGAAACAGCACGTCCCAAGCGGGCACCACGCACACGATCACGTGCAGTAGCTTCCGAGCCAGAATCGGTCGCTCCGCCGGCACCTGAATCAGAAAGTCGTGAATTCGAAGAGAAGCGACCTGCTCGCGAAGAGCGGTCGTCTCGTGATGATAGTTATGAACTGCCATTCGATTTTGATGGCGGAGATCACGGCGATGATGATGATCACGATTCGGCTTCAGAAGGGGGAGAGAATGCTGCACGAGACGGTGAAGGCGATGATCGTCGCCCACGTCGTCGTCGCCGTCGTCGCGGCCGTCGCAATGAACCTGGTCAGGTTCAGCAAGGGAACGGCACCGGCCAGCAAGGAAATTCCGCTGGACAGCAGGGAACCGGAGGAAATTCCGGTCAGTTCCGGCAGGAGCGCCAAGGGGGCGGGAACCGTCAGGGTGGCGGTTACGGCCAGCAGCGCGACAATAACAATCGAAATGGCGGACGTCGCGATCAACAGCGTGGCGGTCGTTCGAACGTAAATTCGAACTCGAATAACCGCGGACGTCGCGTTTCGAAGTTTGAGCAGAATGCAGCTCCATCTGAACCAGTGGCGATGACCGGCACGATCACCGGTGTGTTGGAACTCCATCCAAAGGGATATGGATTCCTCCGTTCAGGTGACAATGATTACAGCGCACGTGAAACAGACGCGTTTGTTTCCAGTTCGTTCGTCGAGAAGCATCATCTCCGCGAAGGGATTATGCTCACTGGAGACATCGGTCCTGGAACACGTGGGCAAGGTCCTCGTCTTCTCACGATCAATTCCATTGATGGTGGGTCCGTCGAAGATTACGAAAAGCTCAAACACTTCGACACGCTGACTGCGATCAACCCTTTCGAACAGATCAAGCTCGAAACTGGTCCTAAGAGCATCACAATGCGTGTCATGGACCTGTTGACTCCAATCGGCAAAGGTCAGCGGGCATTGATTGTTGCTCCGCCACGTACCGGTAAGACAATGCTCTTGCAAGACATTGCGAATTCAGTGAGCGTCAACCATCCAGAAATTCATCTCATCGTGTTGCTCATTGACGAGCGACCCGAGGAAGTGACTGAAATGCGACGAACCGTGAAGGGCGAAGTGATCGCTTCTTCAATGGATCAGGACGTCGAAAGTCATGTTCGTATCAGCCAGCTGATTATTGAACGTGGAAAACGTCTGGCTGAAGCAGGAAAAGACTGTTTCATTCTGATGGACAGTATTACGCGAACTGCTCGCGCGTTTAACAAATGGGTTCGCGGTGGAAGAGACTCCAAGATTCAGACCGGTGGTCTGGATGTTCGAGCGATGGATATTCCTCGTAAGATGTTCGGCACCGCGCGCCGGTTTGATGAAGGTGGTTCACTGACAGTTTGTGCAACCGCATTGATCGACACTGGCAGCCGCATGGACGATGCCATTTTCCAGGAGTTCAAAGGTACTGGAAACATGGAACTTGTCCTCAGTCGGGATCTCGCAGAACGACGTATCTGGCCAGCGCTGGATATCTCCCGTTCAGGAACGCGTCGCGAAGAGAAGATCCTCGATCCAGATTTGCTCGATGGAATTATTATGCTCCGTCGTAGCTTGGTGTCGATGAATCCGACAGAAGCGATGGATCAGTTGATCCGAACCTTGGCGAAGTTCGACTCGAATCGGGAATTCCTGCAGCGAATCCGATCTGTGCTGTAAGCAGCACTTTAAAGACTTTCGAAAAAGCCTGCGGCAGTTTGTGTCGCAGGCTTTTTCTTTATCAACACCGACGCAAGTCGCAGCAGTTGCTGAGTACTGATTCATGGTGAATGTCAATTCGGACATCTTGAAGTCCAGCAGTGTCCCGTCGATTCGAGTGCGCGCACTGAACTCAGCGCCCGTTGTTGAGTCAGGAGATTTTGTCCTCTACTGGATGATTGCGAATCGACGAACGACCTGGAATTTCTCGCTCCAACGAGCTGTTGACTGGGCGATTTCTCTCAAGAAACCATTGGTCATCTTTGAAGCTGTCCGAGTGAATTATCATTGGGCCAGTGACCGCATCCACCACTTCATTCTGCAGGGGATGCTGGAAAATTTACGGGCGTGCGCTGCCCTGCCAGTTTTGTATTACCCCTATGTAGAACCGAAGCAGCAGGCTGCACGGGGATTGTTAGAAGCACTCAGTGCACGTGCGTGTCTGGTTGTATCAGACGATTTTCCGTGTTTCTTTCTCCCAACGCTGCTGAAAGTGGTTTCGAAGAAGTCCGCTATCCGGGTCGAAGCTGTCGACTCCAATGGTCTCTTCCCAATGAGGGCGGCACCGTTGGCCTTTCCGACAGCGTATGCTTTTCGACGTCATTTGCAGAAAAATCTCCCTGCGCATCTCAACGAATTTCCTCGGCAGAATCCATTGGAGTTGGCGGGCATTCCTCGACTTGAATCACTGGGACAAGAGATTCTCAGTCGGTGGCCGGCCGCTGACGAGAAGCTACTGGGTGGTGGGGTTCATCAACTATCTGGGTTTGCAATCGACCATTCCGTTCCTCCGACCACCGTGAACGGCGGGTGCGTCGCAGCCCAGTCGCAACTTGTTGCGTTCGTGAAAGGACTCCTCCCTCGATATGCGGAAGATCGAAACGACGTTGACGACGAAGTCTGTAGCGGACTGTCTTCCTATCTGCATTTCGGACATCTCTCTTCCCATGAGATTTTTGATCGCATTGCGCGCAGTGAGGAATGGACTCCTGCTGAGTTAGGAAGTTCAACGGCGGGAAAGAAAGAGGGCTGGTGGGGAATGAGTCCCTCTGCTGAAGCGTTTTTAGATCAACTCACTACCTGGCGAGAGCTCGGGTACAACATGTGTGTCCATCGACCAGATTTCGATCGTTATGAGTCGTTGCCGGAGTGGGCGCTGAAGACGTTGGAGCAACACTCGAACGATCCTCGAGTCAACCGCTATTCACTCGAGGAGTTTGAACTGGCGATGACCCATGACGAAATCTGGAATGCGGCTCAGCGTCAGCTCCTGATGGAAGGACGCATTCACAACTATTTGCGGATGTTGTGGGGGAAGAAGATCCTTGAGTGGACAGAGTCTCCGCAACAGGCCCTGCAGTTCATGGTGCATCTCAACAATAAATATGCATTGGATGGACGAAATCCCAATTCGTATTCCGGCATCTTCTGGGTGCTGGGGCGTTACGACAGGGCATGGGGACCTGAGCGCCCGATCTACGGGAAAATTCGATATATGTCGAGCGACAATACCCGTCGCAAGCTCAACCTGAAGAACTATCTTGCGAACTACTCTGCGTGGAAATATCGAAATTCGGTCTCCCGTCGATGAGTTTTGAGCGGGGACTGGTGTTGCGCATCTCATTCAACTTTCCCATTTTGACTCTCGTGTGAGAGGGACTGGGAGTCCGAATGGGCTGACGCAAATCGGGAGGGTTTTAATTGCTGCGTGTACGACCTTTGGCCTGTTGTGGCAAAAAAACGACAATTTGCAGACTGTCGGGGGTGTCGAGGGTCTATTTCGTGGAACTTCTCATGCAGAATCTCCCGTAAGTTCACAAATATTGTCACCAAAAAAATTGCTCTCAAACGCAAATCTTGTCGTGCTTTCGGAGTGGGACTAGAATTCGGGAGCTTGCCTGAAAGTTCTTCGTATCGTTTCCATAAGGCTCTACTGCTGCGCTCGTCGCGCCCAGTGCCTCCGAGTGGACGATTTACGTGTCGGGAACTCGGGAAGCTCAGAGGAGTCGGAGACAATGTACGAACGATTTACAGACCGGGCTCGCAAGGTGATGCAGCTGGCCAATCAAGAGGCCCAGCGGTTTAACCATGAATACATCGGGACAGAGCACATTCTGCTCGGTCTCGTGAAAGAAGGTTCAGGTGTTGCTGCCAATGTTCTGAAAAACCTCGATGTGGATCTGCGTAAAATCCGCCTTGAGGTCGAAAAGATCGTGCAGTCAGGCCCAGACCTGGTGACCATGGGCAAACTGCCCCAGACACCTCGTGCAAAAAAAGTCATCGAATACGCGATGGAAGAAGCTCGGAACCTCAACCACAACTACGTGGGGACCGAGCACTTGCTGTTAGGACTGTTGCGTGAACAGGAAGGAGTTGCTGCTCAGGTTCTGATGAATCTCGGACTCAAACTCGAAGATGTCCGTGAGGAAGTGTTGAACCTGTTGGGGCACGGCATTGAAGGAGCGGAAACCTCCGAGCGAGGCGGAGCTCCAGCCGGGAAGACAGCTAAGAGTAAGACACCCGCACTCGACAGCTTTGGTCGCGATCTCACCGAACTCGCTCGCCATTCCAAGCTCGATCCGGTGATCGGTCGTGAAAATGAGATTGAACGCGTGACACAAATTCTGTGTCGTCGCGGCAAGAATAACCCGGTCCTCCTCGGGGAAGCTGGGGTCGGAAAGACTGCGATCGTTGAAGGCTTTGCTCAACTTGTTGTCGAAGGCAACGTTCCAGAACTGCTCCGCGAAAAGCGGATCGTCGTTTTGGATCTTGCGATGATGGTTGCAGGGACAAAGTACCGCGGTCAGTTCGAAGAGCGTATTAAAGCGGTGATGAATGAAGTGCGTCGCGCCAAGAACGTGATTCTCTTTATCGATGAACTGCATACACTGGTCGGAGCAGGGGGAGCAGAAGGGGCGATCGATGCTTCAAACGTTCTCAAGCCTGCATTGAGTCGCGGAGAACTGCAGTGTATCGGTGCGACAACTCTCGATGAGTACCGCAAGTACATCGAGAAGGATGCTGCACTCGAACGCCGCTTCCAGATGGTGATGGTGGATCCGCCGAGCAAGCAACAAGCGGTCCAGATTCTCAAGGGGCTTCGAGATCGTTACGAGTCGCATCACAAGGTGCAGTACACTGACGATGCACTTGAGAAATCGGTCGAACTGTCGACTCGATACATCACTGGACGCTGCCTGCCGGATAAAGCGATCGACGTGATCGACGAAGCGGGAGCTCGCATTCGTCTGAAGTCGATGGTGCGTCCGCCAGACTTGAAAGAGCTCGAAGAAGATATCGAGCGAATGAACGCAGCCAAAGAAGAAGCTGTTGCCAATCAGGACTTCGAAAAGGCTGCTTCTTTGCGAGATCAGGCAGATAAGCTGCGACGCAAGAAGGAAACGATTACCCGAGAATGGCGCCAGAAGTCTCAGGAGACAGATGGCGTTGTCGACGCGGAAGTCATTTCCGAAGTCGTTGCCAAGATGACTGGCGTGCCGTTGACACGACTGTCCAGCGAAGACACCGTTCGTCTGCTGAACATGGAAGAGTACCTGCATCGTCGAGTCGTCAACCAGGACGAAGCGATCAAGCTGGTATCAAAAGCAGTTCGACGTAGCCGCAGCGGATTGAAAGATCCAAAACGGCCGACTGCGACCTTCCTGTTCTCCGGACCAACTGGGGTCGGAAAGACATTGCTGGCGAAATCTCTGGCGGAATTCATCTTCGGTGATGAGGAAGCTCTGATTCAAATCGACATGTCCGAGTACCAGGAACGGCATAACATCAGCCGTTTGATCGGTGCTCCACCCGGATACGTCGGTTATGAAGAAGGGGGACAACTCACCGAGAAGATTCGCCGCCGTCCTTATGCCGTCGTGTTGCTGGACGAAATCGAAAAGGCTCATCCAGACATCTACAACATGCTGTTGCAGATCATGGAAGAAGGTCACCTGACAGACAGCTTCGGCCGTCGCGTTGACTTCAAGAACACGATTCTCATCATGACGACTAACGTCGGGGCAAAAGCAATTTCAAGCCCTGCGTTTGGATTCGCCAACAAGGCTGGCGATGCAGCCCACGATGAGATGAAGAAGAACGTGATGGGTGAAGTCAGCCGTCAGTTCAAGCCAGAGTTCATTGGTCGTCTCGATGAAGTGGTCGTCTTCCATAAGTTGAACGACTCCGACATGAAGATGATTATCGATTACGAACTCAAGAAGGTTCGCGAACGCCTCAAGGAACGCGGTCTGATTTTGGACCTGTCCGATGAAGCGAAGCAACTCGTGATCGACAAGAGCCGATCAGAGCAGGGAGATCGGGATCACACCGATTACGGTGCTCGACCGCTGCGACGTGCTGTGGAAATTTACGTGGAAGACCCACTTGCAGAAGAATTGCTGCGAGGAGTGTTCGACGGCAAGAACCACATCATTGTCAATGTGAAAGAAGTGGGAGACACCAAGCAGCTTGAGTTCATCGGTGAACTCAAGGATTCCGCTGAACCAGAATTGGCAGCAGTGGCATCGAGTGACGAGTCGGATTCGACAGACAACTAATCTGGCGAACTGACAACCAGAGAAACGAACAAAAGCCCCGGACAACTTTCGTCGTCCGGGGCTTTTTGTTTTTCTGCTTCACAGTTCCGTTTGCGAAGCCCGTTGAGGTTCGGCAAACGGAACTGTGAAGAATTCTGAGAGCGATCGCCCATTCAAAAAATGGTGGGCGATGAGAACTATCGACCAGAGAACTTCTTACCTTTGTTGAACCGTTTTTCAGGCTTACGTCCGAAAGAACGCTCCGGTGGAGGAGGAAGTGCGTTGCGGTCTGCTCGAGAGATGTTGAGCGGCTGTCCGGAGACATGCACTTTCTTCAGGGCGAAGAGAATGTCGTCAGGCATTCCTGCTGCCAGGTCAACTGTGCTGAAGTCATCGTAAATCTGGATCCGTCCGATGTAGGCTGTTTCCAGTCCGGTTTCATTGGCGATGGCGCCAACAATGTTACCGGGCTTCACCTGATGCTGATGACCAACTTCGATACGGAAAGTTTCCATGTCAGCGTCGTTGCGATGGCTTCGCTCTTTACGACCTTCAAAGGACTGTCTGTCGTCACGATCGCGCCGAGGACGATCCGAGCGGAAGTCGCCTCCGTCGAAGGACCGCTCGCGACGCTCCCGACCGTCACGTCGGCCATCGCGTTGATTGTCGGAGAAGCTGGCGGACTTCAAGTCATCGGTGATGAAGAGTGGCGACTCACCACTGGCCATGACAGCCAATGCCGCTGCGATTTGTTCGATCGCAATTTCCGGGTTTTGGGTCTTGTACTGTTCAATGACATTGCTGAAATTGACCAGTTCAGGGTTTGCCAGCGAACTGGTGATCTTCTCGTGGAAGCGAGCAGTGCGATTGCGGTTGATGTCCCGCTTGGAGGGAATCTGCATCTGCTGGATCTTCTGGCGAGTCGCCTGTTCGATGCGGCGGAGCTTGTATTGCTCTCGGGATTGAATCAGGAGAATCGCACAGCCAGCGCGACCAGCGCGTCCAGTTCTGCCGATGCGGTGGACATAGCTTTCCGAGTCGAACGGAAGATCGTAGTTGATCACGTGACTGACTCGCTGAACATCGAGCCCGCGAGCAGCAACGTCGGTCGCGATAATGACGTCGAGTTTGCCATTCTTCAGATTGTCGATGATGCGTTCTCGACTCTTCTGGACGACGTCCCCGCTCAATGCTGCGGTGCGATGTCCATGTGAAGCGAGGAATTCGGCCAACGGCTCGGTTGTGCTCTTGGTTTTCACGAAGATGATGACGCCGTCTGTCGGCTCAGCTTCAAGAACACGCGCCAACACGTCTTCTTTGGAGTGTGGTGTGACAACGATGAACCGTTGATCAATTGTCTCAGCGGTCGCGGTCTTCTGCTGAATTGTAATCTCAACAGGACTTCTCAGATGTCGCTGTGCAATGCGACGAATCGCGTCAGGCATCGTTGCGGAGAACAGCGCGATCTGGCGTTGTTCTGGTGCCTGGGTCAGAACCCATTCGACGTCTTCAGCGAAGCCCATTTTGAGCATTTCGTCTGCTTCGTCCAGAACGAGTCCCTGCAGGTTGTCGAGGTTTAATGAGCCACGGCGCATGTGGTCCATCACGCGTCCCGGTGTTCCGACGACGACGTGGATGCCACGTTTGAGTTGGCGAAGCTGAACAGAGTAATCCTGTCCACCGTAGATTGCGGTGACGCGCAATCCTGGAGTCGCGGACGCATAGCGTTCGAATGCTTCTGCAACCTGCATTGCCAATTCGCGGGTTGGTGCCAGCACCAGAACCTGTGGTTGTTTGAGCGAAAGGTCGATCCGTTGAAGCAGCGGGATCGCGAATGCACCGGTTTTGCCTGTTCCTGTCTGGGCTTGTCCGAGGACGTCTTTCCCTTCCAGAAGGTGTGGAATCGCCCGAGCCTGAATTGGCGTGGCGATGCTATAGCCCACTTTTTCCAGTGCTTCCAGCATGGTCTGATTGAGACCGAGGTCTTGGAACCGGGTTTCGGAATGTGGAACTTGACTTGAATCTGACATGTAAATGCAGCACTCTCGAATAACAGGGATACGGACGAATTGCCGTGCCACCAGCGACGATGTCGCGTGGAAAGAGCGATCGCGAGACACAACGCGAAAATGTCCGAACACCGATCCGGTGGTCGTGAAGTAGGGCTCATGCACGGGTTGATCGAACGCGTCGGTTCTGTTCAGAACCCGGCGTCTCGCCGTTCACCAGCAGGGGAATCTGCACAGCTTTTTAACTGCAGATCGCTCCAGCATATTCTGTGAACTTTTGAAACAAGCCGGCGAGGAATCAACCACGAGCCCGAAAGCGGGACAATCTGAAACTCGCCCGAAAGCAATTCATCAATCAACCTCATAGGGTATCGGGTTTTGGATCTCAGGCAAGTGGAGAAACAAAAAATGATCGCAGACAACTCTGCGACCATCGATGAGAATGGGGAGAATCCCCATGCAGGAACTTTGGGGTTTTAATTGGCTGTTGCTCTCTAAGTATTTTCTGGGTAGATGGTTGCGATTACTTTGGGGGCGGAGGCAACAACGGCCCTTCAATTTCCTCTGCTGGAGTTGGAGGAGGAAGCGGTGGCTCCGGAGTTCCCTTCGTCTCGGGGGCGGATTGAGGAACTGGGAGTGGAGGAATCCCATTGTTCAGGACGGGCTGTTTCTGCTGTCCTTGGGGTATTGCAAGTGTTGGCTCCACTTCCGGTTGCGGCAGACCAAGTGCCGGGACGGGCGAATTCGGAAGGGGTGGCTGCATTCTCGGTTGTCCGGGAGCAGGTTGCCCAAGAACGGGTCGATTGTTAGCAGGATCGCCTTGGATGAGAGGGGCTGCTGCCGGGGCGACATTTGGTGATCTGGGAGAATTGAAGGCGATCAAATAGTCCTGGTTGCCATCGATCAACGTTGCTGTGTTCAGGATGGTGGCTGCATTTGGATCGTCGTCAAGGTAAAGGAAGGCTCCCAGGAGAAACAGGCGGTTCGGATCGCGTGCATCCTCAAGAGTCCATTCAGCGACCCGTTGTTTGATGCGAGTTTTTTCGTGTTGATTGACCGCGCCGAAGAGTTGATCTAAGCCGGTCACGCGTTGAGGCCAAGTCGGGTCAAGTTTCGCAGCGAGTTTCAACTGGTCACAGGCTTCCGGAAAACGGCTCCGGGCAGCGAGCGTGACGGCAAGGCGATAGCGAGGATCAACTCGGTCACGGGCGGCATCGATTGCTTTCCGATATCGCTCCGAAGCTGCAAGGTAGTTCATCTGCTGGAGTTGGATGTCCCCCTGCGTCTGAAACTGGAAGCTGTTTTCTTGTTCTTTGGGAGTCGATTGCGGAATCAGCGGGACAGGATCAGCAAGGATTGGCTGTGGATTGAGTTGTTGAAACCCGTTGTAGTACGCACCCTGTTGCCAGTTTGCGGTCGGGTCGTAGCCGTACATCCCCTGATATCCGTAGTTCACGTTCCCGTATGGACCGTAGTACGCAGACGATGGGTAGTAAATTCCGCCACCGAACGGAGGAGGAGTGATGTACGGGCCAACGTCGAGATACAGAAATGGATTGTACGGGTAGTGGTAATGCCCACCGCGTCCACCTCCACCGCCAGGAAATCCGTTGACGTATTCCATTCCGCCACCGTTGCTTCCTGGTGAAGGTCGGCCGTACTGCTGGCGATATTGATACTCCGCCTGAGTCGGGCCATAAGGCTTTCCGGTGGAACCGATTACCTGTGGGGTCGATCCCCTTGGCCCCTGAGCATGAGCATGCGGGGCAGCGGAAAGAGAAGCACAGCAAACTAAAGCGAGAGTAGCTGCACTCTGACGAAATAACATCTGAATCTCCCGGAGGATTGTCCCGTACCCGTCATTATACAGGAGAATTGTGCACTATCAAAAATCCGATGCTGAAATTTTATGAGCGTTCTGGATTCGATTGGATCAGACAATCCATTCCGTCTCGCAATTGCAAGACGAGTGTTGGGCCGGAGCAGTTTCCATGAACTACGGCGATTCTCCAATTTTTCCAGTTTTGTCGCTCAAGGATTGGCCACGAATCGATAACCGGTGCCGCGAACGGAGAGGACGTGGTGTGGATTGCTGGGATCTTCCTCCAGGTATTTGCGGAGTCTCATGACGAAGTTGTCGATCGTTCGCGAAGTAACTTCCGCTCCTTGGTCCCAGACATCATTCAGAATGCGGGTGCGTGAGAGCACTGCCCCTTCGTGTTCAATGAAATACCGAAGAAGTTGCAGTTCCATTGTGGTGAGCGAGAACGTCTCGTCGCCGCGTTGAACTTCATAAGTTCGGAAATTCACCTGGACGTTTCCGAATTCAAAGTCATCACGCTGGCTGGATTGAAACGCCTGCTCGATCTGATGGTTCCGCTTCAGCAGATTTCGAACGCGGCTCAGCAGTTCCGGCAGCGCGAACGGCTTGGTCATGTACTGATCTGTTCCGCAATCGAATGCATGCGATTTATCTTCGCTCAGCGTTCTTGCGCTCAGCACCAGAATCGGAATTCTCAGGTCGCGGTCACGGATGGCCCGGCAGATTTCGTAGCCGCTCATTCCCGGAAGCATTAGATCGAGCACAATCAAGTCAACCCCGTGTGGATTCTCATCGAGATAGTTTAATGTCGATGGTCCATCCCCCATGACGATAGGCTGATAACCTTCGGCTTCAAAATTGAATCGAATGCCGTTAGCGATGGCCTCTTCGTCTTCGACGATCAGAATGCGAGGCGATTTTATCATTGCAGGAACGCGGGGTAAGAGAGGAGATCTGAACAGACAATTGTCTCTCTCCTGCGAGTCGTCTTCAACTCTCAAAATTCATTTTCCCGTTCTTTGTCGAATGTTGGTCAACAATGGCCTGCTGTGGGGTGTGAACTCGCTGTCGGTTCGATTTCCGTCATGTCGACTCAGAGGTATTCCAGACCGAATCCGTTAAACTTTCTCTGCATACGAGTAGGACTCTCGCGAACGGCGAATCGTTACTCGGAACATTGCTCGACGTCTCCCGCCTGTTTCCTGCCTAAGGTCTGAACTTGATGAAACGTATGATTCAAGCTGCCAGTCTTTATTTGACATTTGCTGGCTCGCTTCTGGCTGCTGAATACTCGGATTCCCCGGCGGGCCCGCGGGCCCCTCAGGACGCTGCCGCGAACTTTGTACTGGCAGAAGATTGTCGTATTGAGCTTGTCGCTGCTGAGCCCAACGTCATAGACCCGGTTGCAATGGCTTTCGGAGCAGATGGCCGTTTATGGGTGGTCGAAAACACTGATTATCCCAACGGTCCCAAAGATGGTGAATTCGGTCTGTCCCGCGTTCGTATTCTCAAGGATGTCGATGGGGACGGGCGTTTTGATGACGCTCAGGTGTTCGCAGATAAACTCCTGTTCGCAAATGGAATTCAGCTGTGGAAAGATGGAGCACTGGTGACCACTGACGGGAAACTGATCTTCCTGCGTGACACCAACGGCGATGGAGCGGCCGATGAAAATCAGATTTGGTTCAAAGGATTTGAGGTCGAGAACCCGCAATTGCGTGCGAATCATCCGACTCTCGCGGTCGACAACCTGATCTATATTGCCAACGGGTTGCGTGGCGGGAACATCGTTCCCGGAGAATCGAACCCGTGGGGGCTCGATCCTGCTGGTCCTCCGGTTTCCATTTCAGGAATGGATTTTCGGTTTGATCCTTTGACTGGAAAACATGAAGCAATTGCAGGTTGCAGCCAGTTCGGCTTGGCCTTCGATAACTGGGGGAACCGCTATCTGGTTGATAACCGCCATCCGGTTCGGCAGGTGATTCTCGAAGACGCTGACCTCAAACTCGCTCCTTGGTTGCAGCCGAATCAGGTGTACGTCGACGTTGCACCTTCGGCGGAAGCATCACGGGTCTATCCGTTGTCGCGTACCTGGACGACCTCCAACTTGCACGCGAATCAATTCACCGCGACATGCGGAACACTGATCTATCGTGGAAATGGATTGACTTCGAACTATTTCGGAAACAACTTTGTTTGCGAGCCGACGGGAAATCTGTTGCACCGCGAAGTTTTGACGCCTGCTCCTGGATACTTCACCGCTGTCCCTCAGAACACCGAAAAAGAATTTCTCGCGACAAAAGATGAGTGGTTTCGCCCGGTGAATCTGATCGAAGGTCCAGATGGCGCCCTCTATATTTGCGATATGTATCGCTGTGTGATTGAGCATCCTCAGTTCATGCCAGAGGAATTGCAGACGCGGCCCGATTTGACTCTGGGAAGCGACATGGGGCGTCTCTGGCGATTGACCAGCAAAGATGCAGCGTCGTACAAGGAGTCAATCGCTTCCAGTCCTGTTCAGATTGAGACACTCTCTTCTGCTGAACTCGTGAAGTTGCTCGCACATCCGAATCGTTGGCAACGAGAAACCGCGCAGCGTCTGCTCCTCGAACGACAGGACCAATCGATCGAGGGTGGTCTGAGCGAGATTATTGCCGATCAGAACAGCGGGCAAGGGGCGACCGTTGCCCTGTGGACTTTGAATGGTCTTGGATTACTCAAGTGGGAACATGTCGCTGCAGGCTTGCAGCACCCATTCAGCAAGAGAGCGGCTCTCCAGTTAGCACGAAAGTCGTATTCAGCAGAAAAAGGACGCCTGGAGTTCGCTGGTGAATTCTTGATTCCGCAGCCGAAATCAGATGAAGATCCACATCTGCTCGAGCAGTTGCTGTTGAACTTCGATTGGAAGGAACTTCCAGTTTCATTCGCAGGGGGAAATCCTCGTGAAGTATTGATTCGTCAGATTCCTCGCGACGGGGAGCACGAGTGGTACTGCTCGATGCTGGTGATTCACGCGGGCGATGAAATCAAAGATGTCATGAAAACGCTGTTTGCCGTGCTTCGCAGCGGAGACGGAGCCGGCGAGAACAAGTTGCAGATTGGTTCTCAGGCGGTTGAGTTCTTGACTGCGGCGTTTGGGCGCCGACGTGACCTTGTCGAGATTCAGGAGTTCTTGAGCGTCGTCTTCGAAGGTGGGAGTAAATCCGAAGACCGCAACTGGCAACGTGCGGTGCTGCGAGGATTCCTCAAGAGCGCTCCGGGGGCCCGAACTTGGTTGATGACTTCTTTGTCGCAGCTATCCGCGGAAGGAAAGCTCGCCTACTCAGCGTGCCTGAATGAGGTTCTGTTTGGGTTCCAGGATCCGACGGATGCCATGGAGTTTTCACTCACCGAATTTTCGTTGCTTTCCCTGCTTCCGCAGTCGGACACTCTTCCGGTCTTGAAGCTGATCGCATCCGGGAATGATGTCGAATTAAAGAACGCGTCGATCGAAATCTTGCGTCTGCTTCCAGGAACAGAAACGGTCGGAACACTCGACCTTCTGTTAAAAACAGGGACTCCACAGATTCGCCGCAGTGTGATTTCTGCGCTGTCTGTGTCTACGGAGGGGATTGAGCACCTGTTGAATCTGGTGGAAGCGGGCGATGTCGCTCTGTTGGAGATTGACGATGCATCGATCGCCAGGGCGAAGGAAAGTCCGGTCGAGGGACAACGATCGCGTGCTGGTTTGTTGTTGACGAAAACGCTGCCAGCAGATCGGGTACGCGTCCTTGAAGAGTATGCTTCCGTGTTGACGATGGAAGCGGATCCGCGACGAGGAATTCCGGTGTTTGAACGTGCCTGTGCGACCTGCCACAAAGTGGGAGACCGCGGCGTGAACGTGGCGCCGGATATCTCGGATTCTCGCACGAAGTCGGCAGATTTCCTTCTGGTGAATATCCTCGACCCAAATCGCGCCATCGATAACAATTTCTTCAGCTTCACAATTGTCGATGCTGACGGCATTACCCACTCCGGGATTGTTGTGAACGAGACCTCGACTGCGGTTACTTTGAAGCAGCCTGAAGGAAAGACGGTCACGATTGCTCGTAGCGACATCGATGAAATGAAAAATAATGGTGTTTCATTGATGCCTGAGGGATTGGAGCGATCAATTTCCCCTCAGGAGATGGCAGATTTAATCTCGTATATTAAAAATTGGCGGTATCTGGACGGTCAGATTCCTGAGGAAGTGATCCGCTGATGTTAATTACAGGCAAATGGATCGGTTTTTGCTGATCGGTTTGTTGTTAGCTTGGCTTGCACCTGCTGAGTGGGCGATTCAAGGGGATCGCCCCATTCGGCAGGTTGCAAAATTGACAGACTTTTTGCTCACATTGTGAAAGAAGGATTGTTGCTGGCTGACGGAGGTGGTCGACTCCCATATAATTGCGGCAAAAGGGATGAACATGCAGAATTCGACATTGCCAATTGTGAGTGCAGCTGACGCCGAGGCAGCCTACGAAGATCCATTGGATCTGATTGAAGAGATCGATCGACTGAAGGTCGAACAGGATGCGACCATCCTCGCTCACTTCTATGTCGATGGTGAAATTCAGGATATTGCTGATTTTACCGGGGACTCTTTGAAGCTTGCTCGCGATGCGACGCAAGTAAAGTCTTCGACAATCGTGTTTTGCGGCGTCCATTTTATGGCAGAATCGGCGAAGATTCTGAGCCCTGAAAAGCGGGTTCTTCTTCCTGACCTGCTGGCTGGCTGCTCGTTGGCCGACAGTTGTCCACCGCAGAAACTGGCTGCCTATCAGAATGAGCTGCGCGCTCAGGGACGCGACTTTGTGACGGTTGCGTATATCAACACCACCGCTGCGGTGAAGAGTCTGGTTGACTGGATTGTCACGAGCGGAAATGCACGCGAAATTATCGAAGAGCGAGTTCCGAAGGACAAAGAGATCCTCTTTGTTCCGGACCAGTATCTTGGTCGCTATCTGATGGAAGTGACTGGGCGCCCGATGATTCTGTGGCCAGGTTCTTGCATGGTCCACGAGGTCTTCAGTATTCAGGACTTGGTGCGAGCGAAGAAAAACAATCCGCAAGCATTGGTTCTCGCCCACCCGGAATGTCCACCCAATGTGCTGGAGCACGCCGATATGGTCGGGGGGACAGAGAAGATGCGGAAGTTTGTCGCATCTTTTGAGCAGCCTCAGATGTTTCTGGTGGCGACGGAATCAAATATGATCCATCCGCTCAAGGCGATTGCCCCTCAGCATGAGTACGTTCCTGTTCCGGGGATCATGGCAGACAGTGGCGAGACTTGTGCCTGTAATCGCTGCCCGCATATGGCGAGAAATACGCTGCAAAAAGTTCGCGACTGCCTGAAAAATGGAAGTCCAGAAATTTTCTGGCAGGATTATTTTGCCCAAGCTCAGGACGTTTTGAAGCGAAGTCTTCTCCAGTAAATTTTCAATATCGTGATTTTTCAATAGAGTGCTGACAAAATGATTCGGGTGACTTGAGCCAGCTGATTAGTTTGTCATCATTTGGGTTGGCTTCCTTTTTTACGACCAATCCGCTCCTGAATTGAAGAAACGATAGACCGCGTAAGCAGTTTGAACTGTGACGTGGACGCCGGTCGTGCCGAATTCGGTCTCCTCCAAAAAGTTGATGTTCCTATGCCTCAAAACACGCTGACGATCACAGACAATCGCACTGGAAAGACCTATGAAGTTCCAGTGCAAGACGATACGGTCAAGGCAATTGACCTCCGTCAGATCAAAGTGCAAGAGCAGGACTTCGGCCTGATGGCCTACGATCCCGGTTACACGAATACTGCTAGCTGCAAGAGTAGTATCACTTACATCGACGGCGATGCCGGGATTCTGGAATACCGCGGATACCCTATTGAAGTACTGGCTGAGAAGTGCACGTACCTCGAAGTGGCTTATCTGCTGCTAAAAGGGGAACTCCCGACAGCGACCGAACTGGCCGAATGGGAAAATGCGATTCGGTTCCATACGGTCATCCATGAGAACATCAAACGGCAGATGGAGACATTCCGTTACGATGCTCATCCGATGGGGATGTTCGTCAGCACTGTGGCAGCGATGTCCACGTTCTATCCGGAAGCGAAGAAGGTCGGTTCCCCGGAAAACCGATTCACTCAGATTAAGCGACTCATCGCCAAGGTTCCGACGATCGCAGCTTGTTCCTACCGGCACAGCCAGGGTCGGCCTTACATCTATCCGAATAATGATCTGAGCTACACTGAGAATTTTCTCGCGATGATGTTCCAGATGACTGGAACACCATACACACCACACCCAGCTCTGGTTCGCGCACTGGATGTTCTCTTTATTCTGCACGCTGATCATGAACAGAACTGTTCAACAAGTGTGATGCGAGCAATTGGGTCTTCCGACGCTGATCCTTATTCAGCCCTCGCCGGTGCCGCCGCCGCACTTTACGGACCGTTGCACGGGGGAGCGAACGAAGCGGTGCTTCGCATGCTGAGCGAAATCGGATCTGTCAAAGAAGTTCCGAAGTACGTCGAACGCTGCAAGTCGGGTGAAATGCGTTTGATGGGATTCGGACATCGTGTTTACAAGAACTACGATCCGCGCGCACGCATCATCAAGCAGTGTGCTGAAGAAGTGTTCGACGCTGTTGGCAAGAATCCACTTCTGGAAGTTGCTTTGGAACTGGAACGCATTGCGTTGGAAGACGAATACTTCGTCAAACGCAAGCTCTATCCGAACGTCGACTTCTACTCCGGTTTAATTTATCAGGCAATGGGCCTGCCTGTTGCAATCTTCCCGGTGATGTTTGCGATTCCAAGATCCAGCGGATGGTTGGCACAGTGGAAAGAGTCGCTCGAAGATCCGGAACAGCGTATTCAGCGTCCACGCCAGATTTATCTCGGCGAACGCGAGCGGTCGTTTGTCCCAATGAATCAGCGTGGTTAATCGCAAGTTCTTGGCGTGATCAAAATTAAAAACGGACCTGCAGTTTCTTCTGCAGGTCCGTTTTTTGTTTAGCCCCCAAGTCTTAAGTGAGGCAGTGACGAATGCTTGCAATATCCTGGTCAAACGCAGTGTATACTTCCGCCTGCATGACACCCTTTCGTTATGCGTCAAATGGGTGAGATGAATGTGATCGTTAGGGGTCAGTATGGAGCGACAGCTCCGATGAAGTTGAGTTCGTCCGGGACTTTTTTGCTTTCAACAATGAACATCGGTGACTTGGGACGGAGGTAATCCGTCTCTTCCGGATTGACTGATTCAAATTCAATTGGGGCTCCCGTCGTTCCCGAATCGCTGAACAGGCCGGAGTCTGGAAGACTGCCGGCTTGGTCTGTCCAATTGAACCGCGGTGGACGCGCGGATTGAGTCAGTTGTTCGAGTGTCAGCGTGGAACTTTCGATAGTCAGTTCGGGGCCGTGTCCATCGACGAACAAGTTGTTCGCCAGCGTCCATCCCTCTGAGGACTTGGAAGGACCGTCAACGAATCTGATCCCCGTCTGAAAATTCCGAAAAGTGTTGTTGCTGGCAAGCAGCCTCTTTTGTGGCAAGTCCCCTTCGAAGGCAATGCCACTTGCGCAGCCATCGAAGATGTTGAGCTGGATTTGAATGGAATCTGTTCCGCCGTGGATGGCAATTCCAGATTTGAATGGACCGAGAAATCGACAGTTTTGAATGCAGATGTCCCGGTTGTCCCAGCTTTCTCCGGAGGCCAATCGGATCGCCATCGCTTTGGCATCCATTCCTTCAAATTCGCAGTCCAGAATTCGGACAGGTTTACCAGTCAGCCCACTGGTTCCTGTTCCTGCGATCGCAATACGGTTGATATTGGTGAATTTGAGATTCTGGAGCGTTGTTCCAGAGCAGAATCCATCCAGCTCGATGGCATGCGGAAGCCCTTGGGCATCAATTTCGAAATTGACGAGATGAAATTGTTCGACTGAGCGGAGAGTGAGGATGGGGGAACGTCCCGAGGATTTCCATTTCACAGGAGTGGCACTCGCTGCTCCGACGAGTTTAATCCCGTGAGGGAACGATCCGAACGTTGTATTGTCGATGACAACTGCTTCGGTGAGCGTTTCATTTGTGGCGACGCGGATTTCGCGAATCTGTGCTGGGTCTTCTGCTGATTGGAGATCGCTGAGGAACCGGAATGCGTCGGAAACAGTCGCGAAATGCCCCGAAGGTCCCACAATGACTGCATGATCTGTGATTGGAATTCGGGGGAGAGCAGGACTGGTTGAGATGGAGTCAGATCGAGCAACGTTCACTTCAGTTCTGTTGGTCGCTGGACTCTCATCAACCTTTTTCTCGGTCCGAAGCATTAGCCACATCCCTGCAGCAAGAACGCAAATTCCAGCGAGGCCAGCGATTGCAAATCGCTTTCTGAAGAGCCAGTGTTTGAATGACTCCTGTCGTCGACGGCGTTGGGACGAGACCACTTCAGAATCGATGATCAGCGGGAGTTGTCCTCCCTTCTGCGAGTAGGACGGAGATGTGACCTGACGTGTCTCCGCGTCCGTTTCATGGATACGAGCGGTGTCGTGTGGTTTGATTTGGCTGTCAGATTTCGTCGATTGGCCTCCGTGGGCTTGCCCTAACAGGAAGTTTTTTTTGAGTGACGTCGAGTTTGGTTGTCGAATGCTGGAGGGGTCAATGTCCTGCAGGCTGCTGAGAAATCCCCCAATGGAATGCTGAGGGCCGGGTGTCATTGTCTGGGAGTTGTATACCCGAGTCACAGCGGACGCATCTGGTCTCCCTGAGAGTTCCCCATGTGTCAACTCAGCGGTTTGAACACATTGTCGCTGGAATGGAGGAGGGTACATTCGGGCAGATTCGTAGGTGGGGAAGGATTTCAGCCAGTCTTCCAGTGATTGAACCGCTTCCCACGCTGATTGAGTTCTCTGCTCCCGGTTCTTGCACATGAGCCTGCGAACAATGTCTCCCAACTCGGACGGAACTTCAGGCCGAAGCTGTTCAAGCCGTGTCGGCTCGGAGTTCTGGTGGGAGAGTAGTCGTTGAGTGAGAGTTCCCTCGCAGAATGGCGGGCGACCCGTCAGCAGGTAATACAGAGTGCATCCCAGGCTATAAAGGTCTGCCCGGGTGTCGACTCGATGGCTATCAACCGCCTGCTCCGGAGACAGGTAATCTGCTGTTCCCAGAATCCGTTCTTCGTGAGCAATGGTCAGCGAAACTTCGCCGTTCGGATTGGGAATACGGGCGAGTCCGAGATCCATGATCTTGACCAGCCCATTCTGATCAACAATGAAGTTTCCGGGTTTGATATCCCGATGGACCATTCCAGCCTGATGTGCATGGGCCAATCCGAGCGCTCCCTGCCTCATGTACTCCGCTGCAATGATCAGGGGGAGGGGCCCGGTTGCCTGAACGAGATCGTAGAGATTGCTCCCATCGATGTACTCCATGACCAAAAAGTGAATCTCGAGCGTTCCATCCAATTCGTGGTCGATATCGTACGCTCGCACGATGTTCGGATGGTCGAGTGATGCGACGGCCTGAGCTTCCCGGTGAAACCGCTGCAGGTAGGAACTGTCTTTGACCAGTTTCAACGGGAGCACTTTGATCGCGCATCGGCGCTTCATCAATACGTGCTCGGCGAGATAGACTGAACTCATTCCCCCTTTCCCGAGCAGTCGCAGCAGCTTGTATTTCCCAAGGAAGAACCCTTTGTGTTTTCCTTGAAGGAGCTTCGTTGCCTGCCATTCGGTCAGGAGGTTGGTTTTGATGAGAAAGCGGGCAAAATGCTCCGGTTGCGGATTGGTCACTTCACTCTGATAAGCAAACAATCTGTCCGCGACTACAGGATCACTCACGAGCCTGCTGCGTTTCAGTGTGCTTATGAACGTTTCCAGTGAGTTGCTCATCTGCGAGGACCGACAGTCGTCAGAGTAAAAGCAGAATCTTGAGACAGCTACTTAAAATGACATGAACTCGGCAGGGGATCTGGATGCAAATGAAGACCGGTTCTGCGCAAAAAATAGTGTTGACTGTTAAAATATGATTCCCGATTACGGAAAGTACAGCCACGTTTTCGAGAAGTTTTTGAAGACCTTGCAGAGGGGGGTGACCATGACCGACGATTGCCGCTTTTTGCATGACAATATGACAAGGTGGACTTTGACTTTAGAGCCGAATTTGTCAGAGGCTGTGATGAAGAAAAGTTCTCAGATAAAAAATAGCGAACCTGAGGGGCATTTTTCTCGTCTTGGCCTCAGAGTTTGGTTACACTTTTTCTGATACCGTGATCGGGCGGGGTCTCGGTCTATCCTCATTTTGGGTTGCTTGAACTCCCTGTGCTGTGACTTTCAATTCAGCTTGTGAGCGATTGCAAGTTGGCGGTCAGATTTCACTGGGACATGTAATAAGGCTAAATCGTGGCGACAGCGTTGGATAAGAAAACCGAGCACCAAGTTCTCACCGGCTCTGAAATCCTTGTCGAAGCATTGATTCGACAGGGGGCAAAGTACGTTTTTGCGTATCCGGGCGGTGCCAGCATGCCTTTGCATCAGGCTTTGCGTAAAAACCGTGACCGGATTCGCACAATTCTTCCTCGCCATGAGCAAGGGGGAGGCTTCGCAGCTCAAGGGGTTTCTCGAACCTCGACAGATGTCGGTGTCTGCATGGCGACTAGTGGTCCAGGGGCGACGAACCTCGTGACTGCAATCGCTGACGCCAAGATGGACAGCATTCCATTGGTTGCAGTGACCGGTCAGGTGTTTCAGAAGGTCATCGGAACCGATGCGTTTCAGGAAACTCCAATCGTTGAGATCTGCCGTGCTGTCACTAAGCACCACTATATGATCACTGCTGATGATCCGGATGATCCGGAATCAGTACAGAAGACGCTGCGAAGCATTCCTCGCATTGTCAAAGAAGCGTTTTACGTTGCACGGACAGGTCGACCTGGTCCAGTGCTGATCGACTTCCCGAAGAACATTCAGGTTTCCAGTGCAGAGCTGGAATCGCTTGATTTCGATCCTCCGATGCATTTGCCCGGTTACGATCCTGGCCGCAAGGTGGTTGCAGACGAGCAGGTGAAGCAGGTTGTGGCTGCGATTCGCCGTTCGAAACGACCGATCCTTTATGTCGGCGGTGGAATTATCAATGCGGACGCATCTGAGGAACTGACAAAATTTGCGAAAGCGTCCAACATCCCCGTGACAATGACTGTGATGGGGCTGGGAGCATTTCCGGGCGACGACCCACAGTCGTTGCATATGCTCGGTATGCACGGAACTGTCTACGCGAACTACGCTATTAACGATGCAGATTTGCTGCTCGCATTCGGGGTTCGTTTCGATGACCGCGTGACTGGCAAGCTCGAAGAGTTCGCCAAGCACGGAAAAATTGTGCACGTCGATATCGATCCATCCGAGATGCACAAGAACAAAGAAGCCCACATCCCAATTATCGGGGACGTAAAGATCTTCCTTGAGAAGCTGAACAAAGAGTTCACTCAAGACGATGTTCCAGACACCACAGCCTGGTGGTCACAGCTCAATGAATGGCGAGAAAGCTATCCATTGAAGTATCCACAGAGCGGTGACTTCATCAGCCCGCAGTACGCAATCGAAGAGTTGTGGCGTCAGTCCATCGATAGAGATCCGTACATCGCGGTCGGTGTGGGGCAGCATCAGATGTTTGCTGCTCAGTACTTCAAGTTCCGCAAGCCTAAGCACTGGTTGTCCAGTTCCGGTCTTGGAACCATGGGCTTCGGCCTTCCAGCAGCGATGGGGGTTCAGACAAAGCACCCGAACTCATTGGTCGTCGATATCGACGGTGACGGCTCCATCCTGATGAACATTCAAGAATTGGCGACGCTGCACTGTGAGAAACTTCCTGTGAAGATTCTTCTTCTCAATAACCAGCATCTGGGGATGGTGGTGCAATGGGAAGATCGCTTCATGGAAGGGCGTCGCGCCCATACTTACCTTGGACCAGTTGATCATCCTGAATGGCTGGGCGAAGGTGAAGGTGGACACTACGAGGAGACCTACCCGAACTTCGTGACAATGGCACAGAGTTTTGGATTAAAGGCCCGGCAGGTTCGCAGCAAGGCTGAATTGACCGAAGCGATTGCAGAGATGATCAATCACGATGGTCCTTACCTCCTCGACGTCGTTTGCCCATACCAGGCACACGTGTTGCCGATGATTCCTGGTGGTGCGACTGTTCGCGACATCATTATCGACTAGCCCATCCCCACGTAATTTGAGTTCCCCGAAAGGGCAGGCCTCTCAGGTCTGCCCTTTCTTTTTTTATTCAATGTCGTTTCGGCCTATCGGCTGTAAGTCCTTATTGAATTCGAGAATGTGATGAATGAAGCAGTCTCCGTTGACGTTCGATTTCTTCCTTGAATCAATCGAACTGAGTGTAATCTAATATTATCTTGCATAAGCGATGTTTTGTTTGTATTGTCGATTGAGCAGAATTTCGAGCCTGCATTGTCCTTATCGCACATTCGTGTTTTTGACACTCGTCTTCTTTATATTTTTTGGAGCACGGTCATGGACCCTCGTATTGATTCAAAACTGCCTACGCGATTTCATCGAAACAAGGACCGAAAGAGAGGATTTACGCTCATTGAGTTACTTGTTGTGATTGCGATTATCGCGGTCCTGATT
Source organism: Planctomicrobium mucosum (assembly GCF_051466335.1). Taxonomy (NCBI): domain Bacteria; kingdom Pseudomonadati; phylum Planctomycetota; class Planctomycetia; order Planctomycetales; family Planctomycetaceae; genus Planctomicrobium; species Planctomicrobium mucosum. Next base: position 1,173,319 of record NZ_CP195793.1, read on the forward strand.
GCATTGCTCTTGCCAGCTGTTCAGCAGGCGCGCGAGGCTGCTCGTCGGTCGCAGTGCAAGAACAATCTCAAGCAGTTGATGATTGCCGTGCACAATTATCACGACACCCATTCGATTTTCCCCTCTGAGTGTTACGCGCCAAACGGTGCAACATGGGAGGGGTACAGTCCTCACGTTATGATTCTGCCCTTCATCGAGCAGACACCCCTCTTTCAGATGTTTCAGACGACTTATCTGAATGTTGGTGTCCAAAGCAATGTGGTACGCAATGGAAGCCAAGGGGATGCTCAGGTGAAGTCAAAGCTTCCAGCGTTTTTGTGCCCATCTGATTCCGCACAGCTTTGGACTTCGCCGAACAGCTACGCCTTCAGCATTGGGCCAGGCTTCATGTGGGGAGTCGGTGCTGTCGATCGAATTGGGGTCTTTTCATCGATCTCTGCGCCAGAGAATAGTAACCCTCCGACGCGAATGAGCGATATTCTGGATGGAACCTCTAATACCATCGGGATCTCGGAAATCACGATTGGCAGTGGTCAAACAGCAGACTTAGGTCTGGGCGTCACAGGCGTCGACGGCGCTAATGACAGCTGGTCACCTGTGACATTTCCAAGTCAGTCGGTCGTGCAGGCGCAGTTGAACTCTTGTGCTGCATCGACTAACTACTTGAACAATGATGCCGGTAACGGTGGGTCAGCGTGGTATTGGTCATCGCCTGGAGTCACTTTGTTCAACAGCATTTGGGCGCCGAATGCGAAGGTACGAAATTGCTCCAACCATTGCTCCGGATGCTATATGGACGGTCGATCGGCCGTTCCAGCCCGAAGCCGACATACAGGCGGAGTGCATGCCGCCATGATGGACGGAGGTGTCCGATTCGTGTCAGACAACGTCGATTTGGTCACGTGGCAGCGAATTGCCGGGCGTGCAGAAGGTGGCGTCGCTGGCGAATTCTAAGCCACTATTCGTGTCACACTGTACATCTCGTCGTTGGCTAGGAAAGGTGAACATGTCCGGAATTTTGTTGAAAGTATCCTTAGTCGCTTTGCTGCTGATGGTGGCGTTGTCGGGATGCACGAAGGCTCCACAGGCTGAAACTCCCAAGCCCGATGCAGCGACCGCAACGACTGATCTCAAGCAGATGCTGGGGCCGTTGGCTTCCAGCGGGGTGGCGAGTAGTGCAATCACTGCGATCCCCGGGAAGATCGAAGCGATTAAAGCCTCGGATGCGGCTCTCGCAACGAGTCTGGAAGCAGACTACCAGAAGCTGAGCACTGCGAAGTCTCCTGGTGAGATTAAGTCGACTGCAGCGAAGATGTTGAAGCAGTTGAAGTGAGATCGTGTTTTTAAACTCGATCCCGCTGGTCTGATTAGAGCAAAACAGGAGCAGATTGGATTCCGTCTGTTCCTGTTTCCGCTTAAAGATGAATGTCTCGTATGAATCCGACTTGGGATTTCAGGAAAAACTCTACTTGACGTTCGATCTGGACCGATCTAGCATCAGTACAGCCTTCAACAGGGATTTGATTTTGAACTCCGTAGCATTCCAGCTTGCTCAGCACTCGACGTACTCCGTCGGTCTGTTTAGCTATTGGTATGCATATTTTACCCACCCGGGTTTCCGGGCACGGTAGCGAAGTTCACTGATCCAAGTTGAATTTTCCAAGACCGGCCCTGAAACCTCGCGTGAGGTTTCAGGGCCGGTCTTTTTTCGTTCCTGAATTCCCACGCTACCCCCGATGCCTGTGTCAGCACCATGTTGGTGTTGCGAGGTTCGTGGAAACAACCGTGGGCGAAAATACGAGAAGCCCGGAGAAGACAGAAATGATCGTAGTCATGAAGCTTGGCGTTAGTGAATCCGCTGTTCAGGAAGTTGCTCAACAGATTGAAAAGATGGGACTGAAGTCTCACATCATTCATGGTGAAGAGCGAACTGTGATTGCTGCAATTGGTGACAAACGCACCAGCGATAAGGAGACTCTTGAGTCGTTCGCTTCGGTCGACAAAGTTGTTCCAATTCTCGCTCCCTACAAAATTGCGAGCAAAGAGGCCAAGCCAACACCAACGGTCGTTAAGGTTCGCGATCTCGTCATGGGGGGCGGTGATATCGGGGTGATCGCCGGTCCATGTTCGGTGGAGAGTGAAGAACAGATTCTCGACGCTGCACGAAAAGTGAAGGCAGCGGGAGCGAAAGCACTTCGAGGTGGAGCCTTCAAGCCTCGAACCAGCCCTTACGCATTCCAGGGGATGAAAGAGGAAGGGCTGAAGCTATTGGCCGCTGCCCGCGAAGAAACCGGGTTGGCCGTTGTAACTGAAGTGATGACTCCCCATCACGTTGAACTGGTCGCAAAGTACGCCGATGTGCTGCAGATTGGTGCTCGCAATATGCAGAACTATCATTTGCTGCAGGCTGTTGGTGAAATTCGAAAGCCGATTCTGCTCAAGCGTGGACCGAGTGCGACAATCGAAGAATTCCTGTTGGCCGCTGAATACATTCTGGATCAGGGCAATCAGGAAGTTGTTCTCTGTGAGCGTGGAATTCGAACCTTCGAGACTCATACCCGGTTCACGTTGCCGCTGGCGACAGTTCCTTACCTGAAGGAACGGACGCACTTGCCGGTTGTCGTTGATCCAAGTCATGGAACTGGGATCGCGTCCTTGGTTGGTCCGATGTGTGCTGCTTCAGTCGCAGCGGGTGCAGATGGATTGATTATCGAAGTCCACCCAGATCCCAAGAAGGCGATGAGCGACGGTGCCCAGTCATTGACTCCGGAAGCCTTCGCAGCGGCGATCGAGCAAAGCCGAAAGGTCGCGGTGGCTTTAGGGTACCGCATGTAGTCCGGAAAATAAGAAAGACTGTCAGTTGTTCAATTCACTGACAGTCTTTTTTATTCGGATCACGACGACACTGGAAAGCAGTCGATTCAAGAGAAGTCTCTGCTGCCACCATTCGCCGCTACAGCGCCCAAAGACAGGGGCTAAAACTCTCCAACGATTTCGCCTCCGCTGCGTGTGCCAAGTGCTCGCCAGACTCCCAGATCGATATTTGAGCTGATCGAACGAACCGCGCCATCGGCCATCGCAGAATTCACTGTCCCGGTGTGATAGCTACGGGAGGTGATCATGGAATAGCTTGGCTCAGTGAGGTGGCTTCCTTCCTGCCGGGAGGAGAAATCGACGTGCGGGTAGGTGGTTCCGTCAAAGGGGAACTGCACATTTGTGTTTGGTGCACAGACTGTCGTGAATCCGCTGTGGTGTGAGTGCCCGTTCGGCCATTCGGTGTGGCCGGTTCCTGAAACAAGTCGGTCTGTTCCCCCCGCAGCGACGACACTCACATAATCTGCTGGTCCGGGAATTGTTGTTGCGCTGGCGAATGCTCCCGGGGGAGGTGCATTGCGTGTGTAGTGCGTCCATGCATGAACTTCGGATGCGAGTAAGGTGTTACTCGTTCCATCCGTGATGGCGGCGAATGTGATTTTGCTATTGGGGTAGGCGACTCCCGACCCGCCGGTGCCATTTGTCGGGTTATAGACTAACCAGCTTCCGAGATTGAAACCGTAGTTCATTGGGAAGACGCTGGGGTTGGTTCCTTCCTGTCGTTGTCTGTCAGATTTGGGATCGGTCGGACAAGCGTAAACTGGAACTCGAATGCCATTAATGGCAGCGTTGCTGGACCACGATGTTTGGAGGTCGATCATATTATACAGGTTTGCCTGATCCAGAAACGGCATGATACGTCCCTGGATGGACCATGACGCTCCGCCAGTGACACCTGACCGCAGGCAATAGCTCGGGGGAATCGTGTTATATGTGCTGTGGTAGTTGTGGATCGCCAGCCCAATCTGCTTGAGATTGTTTTTACATTGGCTGCGACGTGCAGCTTCACGGGCCTGTTGAACTGCCGGTAACAGCAATGCAATGAGCACAGCGATGATGGCGATCACCACAAGCAACTCGATGAGTGTAAATGCGGTTCGTTTGGGAGAGATGGTTCGTAAGTTCATCAGATGCTGCTGGTTGGAATTTGAGGGAGTTCGTTTTCGGCCATTTCATCAACGCAAACTCTGTTCCATCCAGGAATTTCAAAGTTCAAAGGTGAGTTGCACGTTCTCCTTCAGGAATTCGAATTTGGAAAGTCGTTTTATTCGCTGCTTGTGGCGGTTAATTCGCCTTGTCGTCGATCGGTTCGGGCCGCTCTTCGACTTCCGCCGGACCTACTCCGGGATTCACGGCTTCAGTTTGTTCTCTGTTTTCGATCAGATTGTGAATCTGGTCGCGGAGATCTCGCACCTCCGATCTCGTGGCGGCGGATTCCATCTGCTCAACATCAAATAACGAAATCAATCGAGCGAGGAGTTCTATTGAGATGACTTCTTTCGAACGCCCCCACCGTCCCTCTGTTTTCATTGATTCGGAAATCCGGGATACCACGTGGTGAATCCAATAGCTGAACGGGCCATTCATGTTGATGTTCAGTTGTTGTTGATATTGGGGGTGCAATTCAAAAAAGGTAACGACAATTTCGAGTTCATCTCCAGAAAGTTCGTACCAAAATTCGCTCTGTTGAATGCCAGATCCATGCTGTTGGATGAGCTTCTTGCCGTAGATATCGGTGATCCATGCTGGCGTCTGCGGTTCATGATTGATCTGTGCGAGCACTGTTGGAAGTGGAGGAGACTTTTCGAATCGTTCGATCCGTGGTGGAGGATCCCACTGGATCGGGAAGTCTCTGCGATTGTGTTTTGACGCAAAGTCCAATGCCTGATGAGTCTCGCCACGCTGGAGTAGCAGTCGGAATCGGGTTGCTCTTTGGAATTCGGGTTGCGTAAAAATGCAGGCAACGAACATCAGAACGAATCCAACCGCGGTCGCGATCCATGTGACGGAGCTGACTCGGTTGGAGAGATTGCCTGGTGCATCAAATTCGTTCTTTTTAGAACTCGAATCGTGCCAGAAAATGTTGACGACGTATGCGATTGCAAAAACCGCCCACGAGTAAAAGCAAGTAACAACAACTGCAACTCGCGCCTGGTTAATGATCTCGGACTCAGGCGAAAGCAAGACCCCGCCCATGATTTGAAGGAGCGGAATTGGGACCGCAAGCATTGCGAAGAATGCAATCGTGACGGAAACGAACAGAACCGTTGAGATTGCATTGGGGAGGCTGATTCTAAACAGCACGACGACAACTCGAATCATCAGTGCCACTCGCCATGTCGCCACAAACGCCAGAAATCCGATGTTGAGCTTGGTTGAGTCGACGCTGGACATGAACCGTTCTGCTGGAAACGCATAGATCACCGCCGTTGGTGCCATCATCCAGACGCAGTTCAAAAGCTGTCCGAGTTCGGATGAGGCCGGTTGGCCGCTGCGTCTGAGCTTCGGGATCAGTTTGAGAAAACCGTACATCACCGTTGTGAGCAGTGTGGAGGCAAGGAGCGGAACGATTAGCCAGTACGGTTCCTGAAGAAGATCCGCCTGATCGTAATCACGAAACAGTGCCGCCAGAATCGTGAAGCTGATTCCCAGCCACGTTGCTGACTGAGAGTTTGCAACTCTCAGAATGGCATCTCGATTTCCGAGAAGAAAGGAGATGACTGTCCCGAAAGTGATCTGGGGCTCAGTTCGCGGTTGCTCTCGAGTTGAACCGGGGATTATTTCGGTAGGTGTCGAGGCGGATTCGCTTTCTTCGTCTGGTCGCGGTTGGTCCGTAGACATGTGTTGCGCTTTCTCGAAAAGCGAGTTCAAGGTCTCCCACCGACATCTTATCTGGATGATAGGTGACTTCGAAGAGTGTGTAGTACGGCCAACGACGTTCAGATATGAGACGCCCTTCTTTCTTTAGCCGCTCTCTGAGGACTGTCCCGGGAAACGGGGTTTGCAGTGTGAGTTGAATCTCTGCGAAGGGGGCTTGCAACAGGAACTCGGTCAGGCGATCGACGGATGCCTGTGTCTCTCCTTCCGCACCGATGATGAAACAGGCATTCACGGAGACACCCGCTTCCTGAATCGCTGTGCAGGCATCGATCATCCGGTTCATCTCAGCCAGCTTGTCGCCCATACCGGGATAGCGAAAGACCATGGATTCAATGCCAACGAGAACCTGGGCACATCCCGAACCTGCCATTTTCTTGAGAAGTTCGGGGCGTTCACCGATTCGCCAATCGCTTTCTGTGAACCAGCGTGCATTGGCCTCATGCAATGCCTCGAAGAGTTCATCCGCGTCGCGATTGCCAGCGAACGTATTGTCGTCGGCGAGTTCGATCAGAGGTGCCGAGTCGAGCTTGTTGATCTGGCTTAATTCCCGACGGATCAGTTGAATCGGCTTCTCGCGAAAACGTTCGAGTAATCTGCTGGCGGCGCAGAAGTCACATGCAAACGGGCATCCCCGTTGGGTTTGAAGCGTGTAGCGGGAGACTGGTCCGAGAAGGTCGATACGTGGCAAAACCCAGTCTGTCTCTGGGAGTTTTCGAGGTGCTCGATAGACAGGTTGCAGCGCACGGCGGGTGGCGTCAGCGATCACCTGATTCCACACTGGTTCGCCCGATCCCACGATGATGGCGTCTGCGTGTCGAGCTGCTTCATCTGGACATGCTGAAACATGGAGTCCACCCAGAACAGTCTGGATTCCGGCGAGTCGCAATTGATTGCTTAATGCGTACGCTTCATCCACGGATGCGGTCAATGCGGAGATGGCGACCAATGTTGGAGATTCTGCCAGGACGGCCTCCAGAAATGCTTCGTCGACCAGAGCAGGTGCTTTGTAAGTGGAGGTCCAGTTCGAAGGCATCATTCCTGCCAGCGTGAGCAGTCCGAGCGCTGGCAATTGAGTGAGTGCATTGGCCCGATCGTGAAAACCGGGAAGAGTCATTCCGTAAGCAAGCAGTTCCTGCTCGTGAATCCGAAACCCGGAAAGTGTTATGAAGACGATGTGATGCATCGTTGGCCCTTACTGAATTGGAAGTCCCGCAGCTTTGAATGTATTCGATGAATGATTGCTGAGAAATGAGTGTGTTGAGGTTAAGGGCCCATCCGGAGAGTTTGTATGACTGCGACCATCAAAGAAACGACAGGGATGAAAAATAAATGGCGAAACCGAGGTTTCCACGCTGAGAGGAAGCAGACACCGGGCATGGTGATTCCTCCGATGATAAATCCCCAGGCTGCAATCGGGTCTGCCTGGTGCTGAGTAGAGGCCTGAGCGGAAAGAGCATAAACAACGTTCATCATCCCGAGTGCTGCCTGTGCGATATGCCCAAGTCTCAGAATTCTCCGGGAAAAGGAACTGTATCCCCCAAGGAAACTCTCCCGGTGAAAATACAGCCCAATGATCGCTCCGGTCAAAAACGCGGAGAAAATCAGCGACCAGCCAAAATACCAGTTGATCATGGAGTTCTCTTACAAACGCGAAGGCAGGGCAGGGCATTGACGATCGTGAGTCTGTGATGACACAAGATTTGTATCGATATTTCGAGAGTGGCGCGAACCCCGATTTGTGTCAGGGGTCTGACTGAGGCTGTCAACCTCGAATGTGCGCATCATGGAGATGCGCAAAGTTCCAGCCTCCTGTGAGGTCGGGATATGAGACAGTTTTCATTCTACGGGAGAATAGCCCGTCCGAATTCCCATTTCTCTGGGGCTCAAGGTGGTCTTATGAACTCGCTGATGTTGGTCAAGAAGTTTCATCAGATGGGGAGTCGATTGAGTGTCGTGCCGTTGAATGGGCGTTCCAGATTTTTGGAGGACGCGCCCGTCCGTATCGATGTTCATTCGGACCGGAAAGGGGAGTACTTTGAGTTATCCCATCATCCGAATGCGAATGTTGACGTCGACGTGATTGATCTTCGACCGAGTGATCGCCATTTACTGTTGATGGTACGGGAAGAGAACGCGAAGAACAAATTTCTTTGCGGGCATGATGAGCGCCACTGGTTTGTCGCGGGGATTCCAGAATCCGCACCGGTCGGGACCGTTTCACAAGCGAAGGATGCATTGCAGCCAGTTGCGGTGCGACAAGCTTTGAATCGATCTGGAGTGAATCTTGTTGATCGGCATTTGCGAAAGAATGTCGCTTTTCAGCGGCAGGGAGAGTGGTTCTTTCTCCCCACTTCGGGATTGGTCGTTGACACGAAGCTTGTTCTTCTGAATGAACCGCTTCGAAGAGGAATGATCGGAAAGCCACATTGGGCAGAGTTTTGCTATCGAGTTGGAGGAGAGACGGTCTACGTCAATTCGCGATACCGGAATGGTTTGACCGAAACGAATTACCAAAAGCTATTGCGAGACAATCCTCAGGCTGCCATGTGGGGGTGGCGTGTCATGAAACGCAACGCCAGTGTCTTTGTTCGCGGTCGAATCCGACATTCGGATCATGCGACGATCGTTTTGAATGATTGGCATCGAGTGTTGATGAATACCGAAAATCAATCGAACTCAATGCGGTTCGTCGCCTTTCTTGATTAGCCCATGAATCAACGGGAGATCGCTCTGCTCATGAGTGTCGGGCCCATGGACGAATCCCGATTCCAGCGAACATCAATAGGAAATCCCGCTGCGATGAAGAACCGCAGCGGGATTGTTCGTGTGTTGAAATCGGTATTTTGCCCCTGTCTCAGGGATGTGTGGCGGCGAATGGTAGCAAAAACTCGTTCAAACGCTGCGTTTATCGCCGCCGGAACGCCACTCTCTTGTGAGAGACGCTCTAGTTGAAGAAGACGGATTCAGCCGTCCCTTGCAGGATGGCTCGCTTCTCGTCTTCGCTCAGGAATGAGAGGTTCTTCTGGATCAATGCGATGGAATCGGCGTAGGTGTGCCCTTCCATGACTTGATAGGGGCAATCAGAACCCCACATCAAACGATTGGCTCCGTAAGCATCTCGAAGCGTTTTGATCATTGGGCCGAGATCCGTGTAGGGTGCTGCCTTCTTACCGAGGGCATAAAATGCAGACGTCTTTACTGTGACGGAACTGTTTTCTGACAGTCGGCACAGCAAGTCCAGCTCGGCAGAGTCGACTTCACCCTTCATTCCGATGCGAGCGAAGTGGTCGATGACGACTGGTGTTTTAGAGAACTTCTGACACAGCTTTTGAATTCCCGGAAGTGCATCAGGGTTAGCCAGTAGGCACATGTTGATGTTGAGATCCGCTCCGAGTTTCCAGAGCGACTGGATTGCTTCCGATGTCTGCCATTTCTGAACGCTGGCTTTGTCTGCCCAGAGTCGGACTCCACGAATCCCAGCAGCATGCAGCCGTTTAAGTTCGGTTTTCAGATCTGTTTGTGTTTCATCGATCTGCGCAATACCGCGGAACTGGTTTGGAGATGCCTCGATGACATCTGTCATGTAGGAGTTGTCATTCCCGTAGAAATTCATCTGCACGAGAACGATTCGATCGACGCCGCAAGGAGAGCATTCCTTGAGAAGTTCATCGGGCGTGAAACTTGGGGGGACCATATCCTTGATCGAGAACGTGTCTGCCAATGGATATCGCCTGGTGTCTGGAGTCCAGACGTGAACATGTGAGTCGATGAAGCCAGCAGGCTTTGTTTCGAATCCCTTCGCAGATGCACCTGCTAACGAGATAGCTGCAATACTCGTCTGAAGGAAGTGTCTTCGTGAAATGACATGCAAAGAAGTCATGGGCGACTCATCTGTCAGAGATGCGGTAATCGAAGAGGATACGGTGCTAAATCAGTCCGTTCAAACAGCAGTTCAGTAAGATCTCTTTCGCCTGATGAAGTTGTTCGATCTCGATCCACTCATCAACCGTATGTGCCTGCGAGATTGACCCGGGGCCGAAGACGACGGAAGGAATTCCCACAGCGGAGAACCTCGCGGCATTGGTTCCGTAGAACGCCCCTTGCAGTTCGCGAGGACCAACAATTTCTTCGACCTTGTGCAACATCGCAGAAGAGAGCGAACGATTGTTGTCATCGGACAGTGCTCCGGAATCGATCCAGGCGGGGAGCATTTCGAAATCGACGTCGATGACCGATTTCAGAAACTGCTCTGTATGCGCGATGACTTGAGTCGAATCTTCCCCGGGGGCAACGCGTCGATCGATCTCAATCTCGCAGAGATCGGGAACGATATTGACGCTGACTCCACCTTCAATGCGGCCAACGCTCAGAGATGGGCCGCCGCAAAGGGGGTGAGTCGGAAAGAGCGAAGGAAGTTCACGAGCATATTGCTCAAGGCCGATCAGCACCTTCCCCATCTTGTAGATTGCGTTCTCGCCAATTTCAGGGCGGGAACTGTGGCAAGCGCGTCCCGTTGTTCGGAGCTTCCAGCGGACAACGCCCCGGTGCGCTACGATCAGATTCAGGTCTGTAGGTTCAGCGACAATCGCAGCATCCGGGACGATGCCAGCGAGTGTGCACGGATCTGGTTGCACCCAAGCATCCGCCAGTGCTTTCGCACCCATTGCGGTGTACTCTTCGTCCACTGTGCAGGACATTAACACGTTCGCACTTGCATCGGATGGAGAGTCGATGACCAGCTGCGCAAATGCAGCCAGCATTGATGCCATTCCTCCTTTGACGTCACAGGTTCCGCGACCATACATCCGGCCTTGATCGAAGACCGGCTTGAATGGTGGAGTGATCATCCCTGTTACCGGAACGGTATCCTGATGAGCGTCGAGCAGAATCGTCTGTGTCGCGATGGGACTCTTCCAGTGCGCGATGACGTTATGGCGATTCGGAAAAACCTCCTGGCACTCGAAGGGGACGTTCAGGTGCTCAAAGAAACGGACTAGCCATTCCGTCATTCCCGCTTCGTGATAGATCTCTCCCTGAACATCCTGACCGCAAGGATTGACGCTCGGAATTGCGACCAGCTTCTCGAGAATCTGAACTGGGTCTGTCAGATCTGACGGCAATTGCTTCTGAGAGCTTAGCGGATCCTGTTGAACGGACATTGACATGAGAGCGCTCTGAAAAGGTTCAGACTGGTAAATGACGATTCAGTTTAATTAGGCGAAGATGTCGTGGTGAACATGTCCATGAACATCGGTCAGCCGGAAGTCGCGGCCAGCGTAGCGGTATGTCAGCCGTTCATGATCGACCCCCATCAGGTGCAGGAGCGTGGCATGCAGGTCGTGAATGTGCATCTTGTTGTCTTGGGCATAATACCCGTATTCATCTGTTGCCCCGTAACGGAACCCTTTCTTGACACCCGCTCCTGCCATCCACATGGTGAACCCTTCCGGGTTATGGTCACGGCCATCGTCGGTTCCCTGGCTTGTTGGAGTTCTTCCGAACTCACCTCCCCAGAGAACGAGCGTGTCATCAAGCAGCCCGCGCTGTTTGAGGTCGGTCAGCAATCCCGCGATGGGGAGATCGACTTCCGCTGCGTTCTTTGTGTGACCTGCTTTCAGATCACCATGCTGATCCCATTGCACGAGATGATCGCTGTGTGTGACCTGAATGAAACGGACGCCACGTTCAGCGAATCGTCGGGCGAGAAGACACTGACGTCCGAAGTTTTCCGTGGTGGGATTATCGAGGCCATAGAGCTTCAGAGTTTCAGGAGTCTCTTCCGCGAGATTCTGGGCAATCGGCATCTCGGATTGCATCCGGTATCCCAGCTCAAATGTCTGGATTCGGGCTTCCAGTGAAGCCTCTGGTCCGGACGTCGCTAGATGTTCGTGATTCATCTGTGAGAGAAGATCGAGCTGCTTGCGTTGAATCTCGAGTGGCAGTTTCGAGTTCTTGATGTACTTGACCTGCGCGTTTGTTGACGGCAGGCTGGCGACACCGAGGGGGACTCCCTGGTATTTGGCGGGGAGAAACGCAGAACCCCAGTTCTTGACTCCCCCGTGGGCGAGAGTCGGGCAGATCGTGATGAACCCGGGAAGGTTCTGGTTCTCAGAACCGAGTCCGTAAGTGATCCATGAGCCCATGCTGGGGCGAATGAAGTTATCGCTTCCAGTGTGTAATTTCAGCAGCGCGCCGCCATGCGCTGCATTCGTCCCGTGAAGCGAGTGCAGGAAACAGATGTCGTCAACATGCTTCCCAACGTGAGGGAACAGGTCGCTGACCAACATTCCGCTTTCGCCGTATCGCTGCCATTTCCAGGGGGATGCCAGCAGGTTTCCGGTCGGTGCAAACTGCACTGAGGGTTTGTCGAACGGCAGTGGCTTTCCGTGGTCTGCCTGCAACTTCTCCTTGTATTCGAAGGTGTCGACGTGTGACGGTCCCCCTTTCATGAATAGGAAGATGACTCGCTTGGCCCGCGGGGGGAAATGAAATGGCGATGGTGCTGCAATCGGAGTCGAAGCTTTTGCTTGTTCCGACTGGAGCATCGCAGCCATTGCAAGATATCCGAATCCGACAGCTGAGTTCTTCAGCATGCAACGCCGGTTGATTTGATGACTTTCATTCGAAAAGAGCATCGTTCGTTCCTTTGGCTGGCGATCGATCAGAACGCGGAGAGTCGGGCAGGCTTAGTTGATGTAGAAAAACTCATTGGAGGAAAGGATCGCCTGACAAGCGATTTGCCAGGCAAGTTTCACTGCATCAGCGGAAGGATCAGTCTGTTGAATCGATTCGATAAAGTCTTGGACAGACCGCAGGAATCGTTCTGCTTCATGAGATTCCGGGGGACGCCCCAGAGCAAGCTCGTAGAGACGATGAATTCGTGCTGTGTCATCGTTCGGCACTTCTTCGAAGCCACGTTCGACAAACTTCTCTGCAGCAGTCAAAAACATCTCGCTGTTCATCACGAATAGTGCTTGAGGTGCAACGGTTGAGACTTCACGTCCTCCAGAGACGACATCGGCATTGCTGTAGTCAAACAGTGAAAAAACGTCATACATATTGTTGCGGATTACCGGAAGGTAAATCGAACGGCGGTTTGTGTCGTACGTCGTCGCATCCTTCGAAGTATGGTCGAAAACGAGTTGCCACTTTGGAACCGTCAGCATCGCACTTCCCTGGGAGAGATCAATCGTTCCACTCACAGCGAGGAGTGAGTCACGAATCAATTCGGATTCAATGCGAAGTACGTTGAAACGCCAGAGAGAGACGTTCGCTGGATCAATTGCTGCATTCGCCAGATTGTCCTGGCTGCTGCGGCGATAGGTCTCGCTGAGGAGAATCTGCCGATTCAATTCTTTGACCGACCACCCGTTGTTGATGAACTCGGCAGCAAGTGCATCGAGCAGAGCGGGATTGGTAGGGGGAACACCCAGTCGTCCAAAGTTCTCTGTCGTCTCGACGATTCCTTTTCCGAAATGCCATCGCCAGATGCGATTGACTGCAACTCGTGCGGTGAGCGGATGCTCGGGGCTGGTGAGCCAGTCTGCGAGTTCCTTGCGCCCGCTGGACGTTTCTGCGATGGGCAATTCGCCTGAGGTTTTGAGAATCTCTGGAATGCCTCGGTCAACTTGGCGACCGAGCGTCATGTGACTGCCTCGCACGTGAATTTTCAGGTTCGAGACTGTTCCCTCTTTCACTCCCATTGCAGTCGGGTAGGTCGGTTCGACCAGCTGAATCTTGGCGAGTTCATCGCGAAGGATCTTCAGCTGTGCTTTGGTCTCTTCTGAAAAATTCGCTTCTTTTTCTTCGACAGTCAGACTCTCTGACACGGGATCAGCTTCTTGCAGCGCTGTCGTTGCAGTGGCGACAGCAGCGTCGATCTCTGACTGCTTGGCAGCCTTTGCTTCGTCGAATTTCGACTGAGCTTCCTGCTTCAGGGCCGAAATCTCTTCATCGCTTAAAAGGATGTGTTCGTTGTATTTTCCGATGGTCGCGAAGGATTCCATCGTCTTGGTGCTCTTGAGGATCCCGGCGAGAGCGTAGTAATCCGCTGTATAGATCGGATCAAACTTGTGGTCGTGGCAGCGGGCACAGGCAATGGTCAGGCCGAGTACAGCTTCTCCGATTGTGGCGATCTGTTCATCGATGATGTCCATTTCCATTTTGACTTTGTCGACTTCAGCGAGCACCTTGGGACCGAGTGACAGGAATCCAGTGGCGATTCGGAGATTGTTGACCTCTTCGGGAGTTTTCCCGTCAACCATCAAATCGCCAGCCAGTTGCTCTTTGAGAAACAGGTCAAAAGGCTTGTCAGCATTGAAAGCGTCGATGACGTAGTTTCGGTATCGCCACGCATCAAGGTGAGCGAGGTTTTCATCCTGCCCGTTGCTGTCAGCGTAGCGCGCGACCCCCAGCCAGTGACGTGCCCATCGCTCTCCATATTGAGGACGCGAAAGAACCTCATCGACCAGCCGTTCGTATGCTTCTGGAGACTCGTCTGCCAGAAAGTTATTCACCTCTTCTGGAGTCGGTGGAAGTCCGGTCAGATCAAACATGACCCGGCGAATCAGCGTGCGTTTGTCAGCAGGTGCGTTCGGGACCAGGCCTTTGCTGGTCAGTTCCTCATTGACGATATCGTCGATAACTTTTGCAAAGGGGATGCTTGGGTCACGCTTGATACTGCTGGTGTCAACCGGGCGGAATGACCAGAACTTACGTGACTCTTCAAGGTTGATCGCACCGACGCGAGGAGCAGCGCCGCCCGCATCTTGCTCGGGATGAGGAGCACCACGCTGAATCCACTCTGTGATGAGTGCAATCTCTGCATCAGAAAGCTTCTGATCGGGGGGCATTTGCAGATTGGGGTCTTTGTAGTTGATCGCAGCGACCAACAAACTCCCTTCGGCGTCATTGGCAATGACTGCAGGTCCAGACGTTCCACCACCGAACATCCCTGCGTATGTGTCCATGCGCAGCCCAGATTCCTGGGTGTCGGCTCCGTGACAGTCAGCACACTTTTCGATCAGCAAAGGACGGATCTTGTTCTCAAAGAACTTGACGTCTTCTTCGGATGGTCCGCTGGCAATTGCGACGCTTGAACACAGTTCGCAATTGAAGACCAAGGAGCAGAAAACGAGCACGGCGATCGCAGTAAGCCGACCCAACACTGGCTGGCGGTACGGTTGTGCTCTCAATGTCCACACAGTGACTCGCGGAAGGGTGATCTGCATTGAATCCTCGGCAGTATCAGGCGAAATCGGCGGGGAAATCCGGTAGGGAATCTCTCCTGATAATCTTAGACGAATTCACTCCAAAAAGACTCTGCATTCGTTACAATAATTTGAAATTGATGATGACATTCAATGCAATGACATTTGAGGAGGTGAATTATTTCAGGAAGGCCGCCCTCTCAATTGGTTTATAAAGATCTGTCATATTCTCTTTTAAGAAGCTTTTGTGAAGCGGCAAGACTCGGGAGTCTGTCCGCTGCAGCGAAGTCCTTGGATTTGTCGCATCCGACTGTCTGGAAACAGATTAAGGCGTTGGAGAAGCTTGTTGACCGGTCGTTGATTCAGTCCGACGGGCGGAAAAGCGAGCTGACCGACGAAGGAAAACTTCTGGCAGAACTTGCAGCCCCGGTTGTCGCGGAATTTGATTCGCTTCCGTCGAGATTTCAGGAACTTTGTGGGACGACATCGAAAGTTTTAGCAATTGCCGCCCCCCCGCGCAGCTTTACCGATGATTTAATGCCCATCATCGAAGATTTTCAGAGCCTTCACCCTGAAGTAAAGCTGAAATTACGAGAGGTATTTGAGCATCAGGGGGACGAACTTCTCTGGAATGGAGAAGTTGACCTTGTGATTGGCGATCGACACTGTTGTCAGCATCCAGAAAACTTCGACGTCGAGCCCCTTTACGAGATCCAACCGATGGTCATCATGCCGGTGGATCATCCGTTGGCGAAGAAGAAAACGATTCGTATTGAGGATATCGCAAAGTATCCCGTGTTGAATCACCCGGATAACTACCCTGACGTCGAGTCTCGAGCGGTTCTGCAGAATGCAGGGGTATTCGATCATCCGGATCGACGGTTCGATCTCGCGCTGGCAGCCTCGATTCGAGCGTGTGTGAAGCGAGGCTATGGAATCGGTCTCGTCGGTCGTCTTGCGGCAAACACACCGACTGATCCGGAGATCTGCGAGCGGTCACTGGCTCATTGTCTGCGTCCGGTCACCTGCTTCGGGTACCGACTGCGTAGGGTGACGGAGAACAGAACTCAACGTGCGTTCATCAACTTACTGAAGTTTCAGTTCGGTCATGGAGTAGAGAACGACGAATAACTTGCCGGTCTGCTTCCGGCTGTGCGCCAACGAACATTCAACGGCCCAAGGTTGCTTCGAACTGCAAGCTGGGCCGTATCGACAGCGTTCAACATCATGTGAGAACGGGTTTGGTGCCGTCTTCTGGCACGTGTGCTCAGCGTAGAACTAGGCTGGCCATTCGTGACCGCAGGCATTGCAGCTGAAGCCGACGAGGGTACCGGTGCCTGGAACCATGCGGCCGTTGCGGCCAAGGATTCCGTTGTTCAACTCGATCGATTCAACGGTCACGCGATTGCAAATCGGACAGCAACTGTTGCTCATCTGGAGACGGGCGCGTTGATCAACTGATGGAGATGAGGGGCGTTGCCGTTGGCTCGAGAATTCCACGAATGAGAGAATACGTGGTTCTTCAATGACATCGTAATCAGATACAAGTGCGAACTGGCTCATCCGTGAGTCCTTTTAACAGTGAAGAGTACTGTTTTTCTTCAAGCCGCATTCGTTGCGGGGCGGATGAAAAAACTATCTTCGGTTTCGAAGTTTAGCAACAGACCATTCGTACAGTTGTGCCGGTTTTGACGAGCGGCGTCCCAAGATATAGTAGCAATTACTCCTGACGGCACTTCATCTGGATGAATAGCATCGGCAAAAATTGCTGGTTTTCTTCACGGGATTCTCTGCCTGAAAGCGAATTCGGGGGATGGCTGTTCTGGACAGGTCCGGTTGTAATTGCGAACTTACCTGTTTCGGGATGAAGTCCTGGAGTTTTGGGCTGGTGTTTCTGGCTAACAGGCACCACCCGGTTTCCCAGCGGATTAATGGGTTCACGAGTGAAGTACGACACAATCATCATCGGTGCAGGGATGTCAGGTTTGGCAGCTGGGATCCGGCTGGCTTACTACGAGAAAAAAGTTTGTATTCTCGAACGTCACACGACCATTGGCGGACTGAATTCGTTTTACCGTCTGCGTGGTCGGAATCACGATGTTGGGCTGCATGCCGTTACGAACTTCGCGCCGGCTGGAAGTCGTACCGGTCCATTGGCAAAACTCCTGAAACAATTGCGTTTACGCTGGGATGATTTTGATCTGTGTCCGCAACGAGGCTCTTCGATCGCATTTCCCGGACATCGGTTGACGTTTTCGAACGACTATCAGGCTTTCCTGGATGGTGTCTGCGATGAGTTTCCTCATGAAGCAGACAATTTTCGTCAGCTGGTCAGCCACATCGAAAACTTCGATGAATTAAACCTGCAGCAGAAGGCGGTTTCAGCACGCCAGACTGTGGGCCAGTATCTGAAAGATCCGGTCCTGACAGACATGTTGTTCTGTCCGTTGATGTTCTACGGTTCAGCGATTCCACATGACATGGATTTCAATCAATTCGTGATCATGTATAAGAGCATTTTTCGGGAAGGCTTCGGTCGCCCGCAAGATGGCGTCCGCAAGATTCTGAAAACACTGACTCGGCATTACAAAGCTCTGGGAGGAGAACTTAAGCTTCGGGCTGGAGTGCGAGAAATTCGAGTGGTCGACGGTAAGGCGGTCGGGGTGATTCTCGATAACGGCGACGAGATCGAAGCGGAAAACATCCTTTCCTCTGCCGGCGTCGCTGAAACAGAAAGCCTATGTGGCCAGCCATCAGCACCTCCAGTGACAGAGATGTCAGCTGCAGGGGAAGTCTCGTTTAATGAGGCGATCTTTGTGCTTGACTGCCAGCCGCGAGACCTTGGGCACCATGACACGATTGTCTTCTACAATAATCTGGATCAGTTTCATTACGAACCACCGAAAGATCCATTGGATTTGCGAAGCGGAATCATTTGTTCGCCCAATAACTTTATCTACCCGAACGACGAGTTGTTGGAAGATGGGGTGATTCGGATGACGGCACTCGCCAATCCAGAATATTGGATGTCGCTGCCAGACGAGGAATACTACCCAGCGAAGCAGCTTTGGTGCGATCGAATGGCGGAAGCTGCAGTGCAACACATCCCAGACTTCCGCAGTCACATCGTCGATATCGATGTGTTTACCCCACGCACAATCAAGAAATACACAGGGAAATTGAACGGTGCTGTCTATGGGGCACCTGTCAAAATTCTCGATGGAACAACCCGGTTTCGAAACCTGTTCCTGTGCGGTACTGATCAAGGGTTCTTGGGAATCATCGGTTCCATGCTCTCAGGAATTACGATGGCTAATAACCATTTGCTCCGCGACTAGCCCATGTCTCAGGGGGAGGTGGCAGCGAATGCAGGCGAAAAGTTGTTCAAAATCTGTGTTCATCACCGGTTGTCGTCTGCGCTGCGATGACGGAATTGACCTTGTCTGAAATTCGAAATCGCTGAGAATTTACGGAACGTGTCTCTGTGTGGGGAGGCGAGTCGCGGCAGGGAAAAGAGACCCGTTGAGAGTGGTGCGGATCTGATGAAGATAATTCCGAAACGGACAGCTCGTGTGCTCTACAAAGCTGGGTTGGATTTTGTAGAAGACGACTGCATGACAATGGCTGCAGCGATTGCTTACTACGCGATATTCTCGATCACTCCGCTCACTGTTCTTCTCATGTTGATTGCCGGCAGGATCTGGGGAGAGGAGGTCGCGCAGCGCCAACTGCTCTCTGAACTGACCCAAATTATTGGAGAAGCTGCCTCTGGATTCGTGGTGACCACGGTCGAGGAGGCTCGGCCGAGCCTCAAAAACTATTGGGCAATGGTCGTGAGTAGTGTGGTCTTCGTTCTGGGGACTACCGGTGTGATGCTGCAAATGAAAGCGGCGCTCAATCGAGTTTGGAACGGGGATGAATTGCCTGCCAAGTCTGCTGTTTTGCAGGCATTGCTCAACTATCTGTTCTCCTTTTTGATGGTGTTGGCGATTGCAGGATTGCTGCTCGGGTCTTTGGTGATGACGGCAATTCTCAATGCCAGTCTGTTTTACCTCGATCCATACGTTACAAGCAGTTTGCAGGCTTTTTTGTCCAGTTGGGGACGATTTCTGGTGACCTTTCTCGTCGTTGTGATTTCACTGGCGATGCTATTTCGCTGGCTGCCGGAGGCGAAAGTGCATTGGCGAGATGTCTGGTTTGGGGCTATTCTTACAGCATTGCTTTTCAACATTGGAAAGGAACTACTCGGCAAATATCTCGGGACGATGAATCTCGCAGGGTACGGGGGCGCAGGGGCATTGGTTCTGTTGCTGGTGTGGGTCTATTACACTTCGCTCATCCTTCTGTTTGGGGCGGAAGTCACTCAGGCCCGCGCCCAATTACTCGGGGAACATCACCGCTGGCCGCTCCTGACCCGCCGAAGAAAAGCGGACCTTCAAGGAAAAGACCTCGATCAACCAATCGGGTGATCGAGGTCTCGGAATTCGGGCTGTCAGCCTCAAAACGACCTACTTGGTCCAGTAGTCTACGACTGTCGCATCTTCGAGAATTGGCTTCAGCAGCGATACGAATTCAACGTGGGCCGGATGAGTCAAATAGATGTCGCGTGCTTCATCTGATGCAAAGGTGACGAAAAAGCAGTGAGTCAGCCCTTTGTTCAACCCTTCAGGGCTTGAGTTTGTTCCCCATTCGTATTCTTTAATCTCGCTGATCTTTCCGGGCAGAGTCGCGAATGCGGAAATGACGTCGTCGATTTTCTGCTGGGTGGCGTCTTCTTTGAATTTGAACAGGACGACGTGCCGGAGGACAGCGTCCTTCTTCTTATCAGCGGATGAAGTGTTCAATAAAACTCCAGAGAGCATGAGGATCGCGATTCCGATGCAGGCGAGAGCGATGGTTTTCGTCATGTGAGGTTCTTTCTGATGGGCGCAATGTGGCATCCAGTTGATGTCATAGTAATTTTTGTTGCTTGTGGAAATCAACCGATGTGGCGTAACTCGTTGTGGTGAAAGATGTTTTTGCGGCGACTGTTGCATTGACATTTCTGTGACATTCCGTGGGAAAGTTTGACGGAAGTTTTTCCACATTCAGACACAGTCACTACGAAAAATCTGCTAGAAACATTTTGTCGCTTCGGAGGCGACGGAGTCGAGTGCGGAATGGATTCAGGAATCCTGAACGGGGTTCACACTCGATTGATCTTCACCGGATATTCACGGAAAGAACGACGTCATGTCATCAGAAATCATTGAAGAGGTCTCAGAGATTGAAGAGGCATCTTCAATCGATGGTCTCAGTGAAATTGCCGTTCTCCAGCAGATTGAAAAGCCTGCTAAACCAAAGAGTCAGGCAGCGCTGGAACGAGAAGAATTGCTTCGCTACTTCTACCCCGAAAACCTTCGCCTGAATAACATCGACTGGGTGGTTGCAATCTGGATGCTGGCGATGCACGTTGGTGCGGTCGCTGCTCTCTTCTTTGTGACTTGGCAGGCGGTTCTCGTTGCTGTTGTCCTGCACTGGGCGACTTGCAGCATCGGGATTTGCTTGACCTTCCACAGATGTCTGTCACACCGGTCATTGAAACTCAAGACACCCGCCAAACTGCTGGGCACAATCTGTGGGACAGTCGCGGGGGAAGGAAGCCCTTTGACATGGGCTGCGACACATCGTGTTCATCATGGTCACGCTGATAGCCCCGGTGATCCTCACTCTCCACTGGAAGGCCCTTGGTGGTCACATCTCTGGTGGATGATGGTCAAGACATCCCCACGGAAACGACAGTTGCTCTATCAGTACTATGCACCGGACCTTGTCCGCGATCCGATGATGCAGTTCTTTGAGAAGACCTTCGCCTTCTGGCTTTGGGGAACTGCCATCGTCCTGTATCTGGTCGGTGGACTCCCAATGCTGTTGTGGGGAATGTGCGTTCGTATGGTCCTCGCGTATCACAGCACATGGTTTGTGAACTCGGCCACTCATCTCTGGGGCTATCGTAACTACGAGATCAGTGACGCTTCACGGAATCTGTGGTGGGTCGCACTGTTTGCTTACGGAGAAGGCTGGCATAACAACCATCATGCTCATCCGCGACTGGCTCGGGCTGGTCACAAGTGGTGGGAATTCGACATGACCTGGTGGGCAATCACTTTTCTGCGACTCATCGGTCAAGCGACGGACGTCGATGATCGAATCCCGGCGTCAAAAACTGCTGCGACGTAATTCTGCTGTGATCAGTCGTCAGTGGGACAATTGATGCTCTCGCTGATGGAAATAAAGAAGACCCGCTGCACGTCGTGCAGCGGGTCTTCTTTTGTTTTCAGGTACGCTCAAAAAGACCACTCACTCCTGTCTGATTCTCAGAATCATTCGCCCGTCAGGTTGATCGCGTTGTGTTCATTTCCTCGACGAGTCGACGCACGATTTGCCCAGCATTGATTCCTTCACTCTGTGCAGCGAATGTGGTGATCAAGCGGTGGACGAGTACTGGCGCGGCGACAGCCTGAATGTCTTCTTGTCGAACCATGTATTGCCCCTGCAGTGCTGCCCGCGTCTTGCCACCCAATATCAGGTACTGTACGGCTCGCGGGCCGGCTCCCCATGAGACGAGCGGCTTCATCCAGGCAGGGGATGAAGGATCTTGAGGCCGAGTCTTTCGGACCAGTTTCGTTGCGTACTGATAGATGTGATCCGACACCGGAATTCGTCGCACGAGCTCCTGCATCTCCAGGATTTCATTTTGGTGCAGCACCGCGGAGAGATGAGGGAGTTCTCCGCCGGTCGTTGTGCGCGCAATTTGAATTTCCTCTTCCTCGGACGGATAGTCCAGTTCGATGAGGAACATAAATCGGTCCAGCTGCGCTTCCGGAAGCGGGTAAGTTCCTTCCTGCTCGACCGGGTTTTGAGTCGCCAGAACAAGAAACGGAGGATCGAGCTTAAAGTTCTTACCGAGAACTGTGATCCTGCGTTCCTGCATCGCCTCGAGAAGAGCCGCCTGGGTTTTCGGGGGAGCACGGTTAATTTCGTCTGCGAGGACGATATTTGAGAAGAGGGGACCTTTGATAAATTGGAACTCACGACGCCCTTCAGCCGTTTCCTGGAGAATGTCCGTTCCGGTGATGTCCATCGGCATCAGGTCAGGGGTAAACTGGATGCGGCTGTACTGCAGCGACAGTGTTTCGGCGAGCTTGCTGACAAGTAAGGTCTTGGCGAGCCCCGGAACCCCCATGAGCAGGGTATTTCCACGTGCGAAAAGACAGATCGCCAGTTTGTCGATCACGTCTGACTGGCCAACGATCACGCGGCCCAATTCCGACTTCAGGCGATTAAATGCGTCACGAAGCTGTTCGATGCGCTGAACATCGTCATGAGCCAATGTCTGCGAGGTCTCAGTCACTGAAAGTCTCCTGTAGTCGGAATTACTTCAAAAACGAGCTGCCCGGGTTTCTCAAGATTGTATCCAAATGTTCTGGATTGAGAGAGTCCAAGGTTTGGGTCATTTTCAGACTCTGTGAAAGCCAAATGAGTTTCAGAAAAGTTTTGGAATTTGACATTCTCTGGTTTTAACTTTGTTGAATGATCAGATTCATTGAGACGTCTGAATAGACGACTCAATGAATTCTCTTTAGTCTTTCGGATCGGACCTGTCTGTTGGGTTCGACATTGGAGTTTCTACTGGAAGAGATGAGATGGAACTACGTTTCAGTCGGGCAATTCTCAGGCACGTATTCGCTCTGTTAGCGATGACGACTTCAGTACTTGCGGAGGAATTCGTCCTTCCACCGAACACTGAAAAATCGACGACAACTCCGATGGATCCGGCCGAAGTCGTCAAGACGGCTCAGGTTCCACCGGGGTTTTCCCTTTCTGTCATTGCGTCTGAACCGCATGTTCAGAATCCAATCGCGATGACGACAGACGAGAAGGGGCGTCTCTGGATTGCTGAAAACTACAGCTGGTCCGGCAATGGGGAAGGTGGATTCAATTCCTCCCTGAAGGACCGCATCGTCATTCTTGAAGACTCCGATGGCGATGGAAGTTACGACAAACGGACCGTCTTTTGGGATCAAGCAAGAAATCTGACCAGCATCGAAGTCGGAAACGGTGGAGTGTGGGCGATCAGCCTGCCTGAGCTGATATTCATTCCAGATGCAGATCGAGACGATGTTCCAGACAGCGAGCCTCAGGTGATTCTGGATGGTCTCATTGTCGGATTGACCGGTCATACTCCTGCGAACGGGTTGAAATGGGGACCTGACGGTTGGCTGTACGGGCGGCACGGGATTCTCGCCACCAGCATGATTGGAAAGCCGGGAGCGAGTGAATCGCAGCGGTTTGCTATCAATACCGGAGTGTGGCGCTATCACCCGCAGCGTCAGGTAGGTGAAGCCGTCATGCACGGAATGACAAATCCGTGGGGCTTTGACTACGACCAGAACGGGGAAATGTTCGTCATCAACACGGTGATCGGGCATCTCTGGCATGTCATCCCCGGTGGACACACCGAGCGAATGTTCGGACTTGATATCGAACCACATTCGTATCGTTTGCTAGAGCAGACAGCGGATCACGTCCATTGGAATACCAGCGAAAACTGGCACGACGTCAATAAGGGGATCACCGACGGAACCAGTGCTGCCGGTGGAGGGCATGCTCATATTGGCTTGATGATTTATCAGGGTGACAATTGGCCTGAGGAGTACCGCAACCGCGTGTACACGTTGAACCTCCACGGGATGAGACTCAATTCGGATATTCTGGCTCGCGACGGTGCGGGCTTTACCGCGACTCATGGTCCTGATCTTTGCTTTGTTCAGGATTCCTGGTTCCGCGGAATGGAACTTCTGACCGGTCCTGACGGGACTGTGCTGATCGCAGATTGGAGCGACACAGGAGAGTGTCATGACCACGATGGAGTCCATCGGTCCAGTGGCCGAATCTATCGGCTTGCGTACGGCAATCCTGCACCGACTCCAAAATTCGACCTGAAAACGAAATCTGATCAGGAATTGATTGACCTGCTGAATCATCCAAATGCCTGGTGGGCACGACAGGCCCGTCGATTGCTCGTTGAAAGGACACATGGGGAGCAACCAAAAACTGAAGCCGCTCAGCTCGTCTCTGGGCTGGAATCCTTGCTCGCCAAGACCAATGACCACGTCCACCGAATTCGAATCCTTGAAACAATCGGGAGTGTCGGTGGATCGTCTGCTCAGTTCTGGATTGACCGTTTCGCTGCCGAAAATGAGAGCGAACGGGTCATGGCTCTGAAGTTTCTGGTCGATCAGGCGATCACTCCCGATGAGCGTACCGCCGCTTCTGTGACGGATGCATTGGAGAATCTCGCCAAGAAAGAACCATCTGGTCTGATCCAGCTTCATTTGGCGTCGTCATTGCAGCGACTCTCGTTCGATGAGCGATGGCGGATCGCTTCGCTGTTGGTGGCACGTCCGGAGTTTTGTCACGACAAGCGACTCCAGTTGATGGTTTGGTATGGCATCCTTGATGCTGTCCCAGTGTCTCCTGAAAGAGCGATCGCGCTGCTTCAGATTTCCAAGATGCCACTCGTGACTGAATGTGTTGTGCGACGCTTGAGTCTGAGCATTGAAGAGCAACCGGAAGTTGTTGAACAGGTGCTGGCATTCGTCGCGGACGGAAAGATTCCACTGGAAGCGAGTGTCGTTCACGGAATGTCTCTTGCGTTGAACGGGTGGTTAAATGCAATCCCTCCCGAATCATGGGCCGCCGTGTCGAAGAAATTCAGTGGAGCGGATAACCAACAGTTGAAGAGTGATCTTCAGGCGTTGAACCTCGTGTTCGGAGATGGTCGGGCGCTGGATGAATTGAAGACGCTTGTCGCTGATGGGATGGCACCTGCAACGACACGACAGCAAGCATTGCGAGCATTGGCAAAAGCGAGACCAGAAGGGTATTCGCAGACTTTGCTGAATCTGTTGGATGACCGGGCCTTACGCAAAGAGGCGCTGCTCGCTTTGGCCTACTACGACGATCCGAACACCCCAGCGTGGGCGTTGGCCCGTCTGGATTCATTCGATCCAGCTGAACGGAGCGCGATGATTCAGACTCTGACATCGCGGCCGCTCTTTGCCAAAGCACTGTTGGAGGCTGTTCAGGCAAAACGCATGGCTGCCTCCGAGTTGTCTGCGTTTCATGCCCGACAGATCGCTTCCTTTAATGATGAATCGTTGACAAAACTCCTGACTGACGTGTGGGGCGAACTCCGCGCCAGCCCTGCGGAGAAGAAGGCGCTGATCGAAGCACAGAAGGAGAAACTGACCGAAGCGGTCCTGGCTGAGGCGGACCTGTCCCAGGGACGCGCTCTCTATCAGAAGACTTGCGTCAACTGTCACATTCTTTACGGGAACGGTCGACGGGTCGGGCCGGATCTGACCGGGTCGAATCGCAAGAATCTGGATTACTTGTTGGAGAACATTGTCGATCCGAGTTCGAGTGTGGGGGTGGACTTTCGGACTGTTGTCGTGGCTCTTGAAGATGGTCGCGTTCTGAACGGTGTCATCAGCGAGCAGAACGACCGCACAATTACACTTCAGTCTGCGCAGGAGGCGATTACGATTGACCGTCGTGAGATTGAGGAGATGAAGGCGACGACAGTCTCTTTGATGCCAGATGGACTGCTGCAGAATCTTTCCGAAGAGCAGATACGCGATTTAATCGCCTACTTGATGGGAAGCGAGCAAGTTCCGTTACCGGCAGAGTAATTCGACTAAAGTAGTCGTTGTTACAAGAATCAGTTTTAAGCCGTCCACTCGCGTTCGCTGCGGGTGAACGGCTTTTTTTATGTCGATTTTGCATCTTGGCGAGGCTCGCCCTGTCGTGGGCTATTTTGTCGTAAATGTATTGCTCTGTAATCTGTTAAGGAAGTTGGTTGTGTTGTCTGGATTTGATGGCAGTTCTGGAAGTAGGACAAATTTCGATTCTGTGAAACATATTTTTTGAAAGGTGTTGACTTTGTCGCCCTAAAAGTCGATGATTAAATCACGACAAGATTGGTGGGATATTTGTGACGCGAAAGCGAGCTGCCACCATGGAGAACAATTGATTCGATGCTGACTTTGATTTGAGGCATCGAAGAAATCCCTCTCGCCAACAAAATGAAAACATCAAATAAAATTCTCTGCGAGCCGTTCGTGCAAAACTCTTTGCTCTCCCATCGCTGTTGTTGTCTCTCTTAGATCTGCTCACTGTCGTGAACGGCGACGGAAACTGACTGCCAGCATCGGAAGTCTTTCGATGTTGAAGCGAAACTGGTGATCCAGATTTTTAAGGTCGTTTCGGGCTTTTTCTGCATCTACCGAACGCCCTGTTCTTCATAAGAAACGTTTTAATTTGGAGTCTGATGATGTCTTTGCGTACTTCTCGCAGTGGTCGGTCGGGGTTTACATTGATTGAACTGCTCGTGGTGATTGCCATCATTGCGGTTTTGATCGCGTTGCTGCTTCCAGCCGTTCAGCAGGCCCGTGAGGCTGCCCGCCGCTCACAGTGCAAAAACAATCTCAAGCAGATTGGCCTGGCTTTGCACAACTATCATGACACTTTCAACGCGCTGCCGATCGGGTTTACAGATACGAACCTTGCAAATGTTCACGCTGCGACGAAAGATGGTGGATGGTCTTGGCGTTCCATGATTCTTCCTCAACTGGAACAGTCGACACTGTTCAATCAGTTCGACTTCAACGCACATCCGTTCGGTCAACTTCCTGCCGAAGCGGGAAACACCATCGTATCTCGGACTCCGCTTGCAGTGTTCAGCTGCCCGAGTGATCCAAAGCCAACCGCACGCAAAACCGGCAACACTGCTCCCGGTTCGACATCAACAGGGAACGGCGTCGTCGAGGGTATTGCTACAGCAAGTTACGTTGGAAATGCAGGGCCTTTTCATCACATTCTGTGCGAGGACACCAGTCCAGCACCGACAAATCCAGTCCGGAATGTGGGGCCATTCGGCGTGAATATTTCCAAGAACTTCCGAGTGGTCACGGACGGTCTATCCAACACGTTCTTTGCTGGCGAAACGACTGTTCTGGCGTCTGCAAATAATCTTCTTTACGGAGCTCTGACAAACAACGGGGGGGCGAACTGCACGAACGTTGCAGAGCACACTCCTGGAGGATTCGATGGATTGCGAACAGCGTTGCGTAAGCTGAATCCACCCGCTTCGGTTGGTCAGCCTTGGCGTGCTTTTCATAGTGCACACGTCGGCGGAGCGAATTTCCTGATGGGTGACGGTAGCGTTCGCTTCATCAGCGAGAATATCGACCACACATCTGCAACGTTCCAGCCAAATCAGCCAGATCCTTTCCAATACTCGCTGTTTGGGACATATCAGAAACTCTCTGCCGTTGGCGACGGTCAGGTTATTGGAGAGTTCTAATCTCGGGCTGCCATGAATGAGTCGAGATCAATATGCCCGGTTTATTGGTCTCGATTTTTACAGTGCTACAGAAATATCACCCCGATGCTTTTGGGGATGGCGTGTGAGGAGAGTTGTCATGTTGAGTTTTCGCCCCATTCTGGCTCTTGGTGGAATCGCTGTTTTGCTGCTAGGCGTTGGATGCGGGGGAGATGGCGTCGAGTTAGGGAATGTTGAAGGGACGCTCACTGTCGATGGCAAGCCGGTTCCCGGAGCGACAGTGGTCTTCAATCCTCAAGATTCAGAAGTGCGTTCGCCTTCATATGGAACCACCGATGCCAACGGTCACTACAAGTTAGCCTTCAACCTGCACAAGGAAGGAGCGATTCCAGCGAAGCATTTTGTGCAGATTGAGCTCGAACGGCTCACGAAAAGTGAATTGCGAGAGTACAAAGAAAACGGCATGACTCCTCCGGAGTTTTTCGAGATCCCTAAGAAATACCGCAAGCCCGACGCTCTGGAGTACGTGGTCAAACGGGGATCAAACGTGATCGATATTACGCTGGATTCAAAATAACGCTGAGAGTCAAACTGGCAGAAGTTCGGGCGGGAAGTGATCGCCATCCTTTGGTGGATGCAGCGTTTCCATTGTCTCTGTCTCAGAAGTGTGGCTGATCATAATGTCAGCACTCGCTCAGACGCCCTCCTGGTTGCTGCTGGACCGTAACACTCTCACGCGGTGCTCATTTGGGTTTTCAATACAGTTGAGTGGAAGTGAATCATGAAGAGTTCATTGCTGCGTTCACTTGGCTTGTCAGCAGCGTTTGGAGTGACGTCCCTTGCACCATTAAGCGTGCGTGCAGAGTCGGCTCCCGACCCGGCGGGCATCGAGTTTTTTGAGTCGAAGATCCGGCCGCTTCTTGTGGAGAATTGTTACACCTGCCACTCTGCCAATACGAATGCCAAAGGGGGCCTGCGAGTCGACGATCGGAATGGTTTGCTGGATGGAGGAAACCGTGGGGCTGCAGTGGTTCCCAACGATGTTGAAGGAAGCTTGCTTCTGACTGCGGTGAAGCATGAAGCAGGAGTCCCCTCGATGCCGCCGGGCAAGAAGCTCTCCGATGAAGAGATTTCGTTGCTGACAAAGTGGATCGAGACTGGAGCGGTCTGGCCCACTGTCGAGGTGACGCACGAATTGTCTGAAACACCTTCAGACTATGCGGAACTCGCTGCGACTCATTGGGCATGGCAACCGCTCAAGAGTGCGACTGCTCCAGCTGTGAAAAATGAATCCTGGCCGTTGAGCAATATCGATCGCTTTATCCTCGCCAGATTGGAAGAGAAGGGATTGGAGCCAGTGCGGGCTGCAGACCGTGTGGCACTGATTCGGCGCGTTACGTTCGATCTGACCGGACTCCCGCCAACTCCAGCAGAGATTCAGGCATTCGAAGCTGATCAATCTCCTGATGCATACGCGAATCTGGTTGATCGTCTTCTGGCCTCACCAGCATTCGGTGAGCACTGGGGACGGCATTGGCTGGATGTCGCCCGATATGGGGAGTCGACTGGTTCATCACGCAACGTCCCTTATCCACACGCATGGCGCTATCGCGACTACGTGATCGCAGCGTTCAACGCTGACAAACCTTTTGACAAATTTATACACGAGCAGATCGCGGGGGATTTGCTTCCCGCTGAGAACGAAGTCGATAAACAGGAAAATCTGGTTGCGACTGGGTTCCTCGCTCTTGGTGTCAAGGACGTGAATCAGCGATTTAAAAACCGCTTCATCATGGACAACATCGATGAGCAAATTGACACCACAACTCGTGCCTTCCTGGGACTGACTGTTGCTTGTGCTCGCTGCCATGATCATAAGTTCGATCCGATTCCAACCAGCGACTACTACGCTCTTGCTGGTATCTTCGAGAGTTCCGACATGTGTGCGGGGGTGCGGAACAAGATGGGAGGGGGCGGGCTCGATTACTACGACAAAGCGATGCTCATCGAAGTGGGCGGAGACGTTCACCCAGATTTAGTTGCGAAGAACTCAGCCGAGCTCGAGAAGGTGAAACAGGAACTCGAAGAGGCTCGAAAGCAATTTCAGAAATTGCGAGACACTCCAGAAGGGGATGAACTCGCTCCAAACGGCCGCCCTCGGAAGACCGTCGCCCGCAACCGAATGAACAGGATTCAGCAACAGCTTGAGAATTTGCAGGATCCCGCAGCATTTTCCGCTGTTGCTTATGGAGTGAGAGATGCCGCGAAGATTACGGATGCAAATATCCGTATTCGCGGAGAGGCAGAATTGATCGGGCCTGCAGTGAAGCGTGGGTTCCTGAGTCTCATGCCGCATGTCCCGGCTCCTGAAATCGGCACAGATACCAGTGGGCGGCTACAGCTTGCTCAGTGGCTGTCTCACCCTGAGAATTCGCTGACATCCCGCGTCATTGTCAATCGCATCTGGAGTCACCTGTTTCATCAGGGGCTCGTCGCAACAGTAGATAACTTTGGCGTGACAGGTGATAAGCCGACCCATCCCGAATTGCTCGATTACCTCGCTCTTCAGTTTGTGCAAGAGGGATGGTCGATAAAGAAAACTGTGCGGAATCTGGTTCTCACTCAGGCTTACCAGATGAGTTCCGATCGCTCGGAGCGAGGGATTGCTGAAGACCCTGCGAATCGGCTGGTGTGGCGGCATACCCCACGTCGACTGACTGCGGAGGAAATTCGCGATGCAATTCTCGCAGACAGTGGCCGGCTCCTTCATGGAATCCCTGCAACTCAGCCCACGCATGAGTTGAAAGTCATCGAAATGCGGAACAACGGGCCGGAAGCGGTTGAAATTAAGAGTCAAGCTGCATCCAGTGTGCATCGCAGTGTGTATTTGCCGTTGTTGCGCGGTTTGGTTCCTGAATCGTTGCAGGTGTTTGACTTCGCTGAGCAGGGGATGGTCACCGGGGCACGGGATGTGACGACAGTTGCTCCACAGGCTCTCTACATGTTGAACGATCCGCTCGTCTGGACAAGTTCATTGAAACTCGCGGAGAACTTGTTGCAACAAACTGAAGCGGATGATCAACAGCGTGTGACTCTCGCTTACCGTACGATTTTCGGACGGGATCCACGTTCGAGTGAACTGGAATTGGCTCAGGCCTACGTGGCGGAATTCATTTCGAACCGACCCGACGAAGAGGACTCTTCGGAGTCCGAGGCACAAGCTGATCCTGTTCCGGCTGAGACGCCTGAAACTGAACCGGTCCTTGTCGCTGCGGCGACCACAGGAAATGGAAATGGCGGAGCCAATGTCAATCCAGATGAAGCCGATCAGACAGATGTGGCGGTGGAGGTCGAAAAGATCGTGATCAACGACGTCGAAACGGCTGCCTGGACCAGCTTCTGCCAGGCTCTCTTCGGATCTGCCGAATTCCGCTACCTCAAATAACCTTCTGCTCCTAGATCACGTTGTCATCCGGAATCAAATGAAGAGGAAGTTGTCATGAATGACAGAACTCAAGGAATTTTTGGACAGAATCTCTCACGTCGATCTGTCTTGAAGTCTGCGGGAGCAGGCATGGGAATGGTGGCACTTGCTGGGATGCTGGCGGAGCAAAGTGCCCGAAGTGCCATCGCGGCACCTGCCGGTCCTCTGGCTCCAAAGAAGCCGTATTATCCAGTGAAGGCCAAGCGACTGATCTTCCTGTTTATGCAGGGAGCGACATCGCAGATGGATACCTGGGAGTACAAACCGGAACTTCAGGCGAACGACGGGAAAATTGCACCCGGTGGAGGGACACTCACTGCTTCCAAGTTCAAGTTTCAGCAGTACGGCGAAACGGGAACCTGGGTGTCAGAACTTTATCCTCATACTGCGAAGCACGTCGACAAGATGTGCTTTTTGAGAGGGCTGCATACTGATACTCCGGCCCATCCTCAAGCTGTCATTCAGTTGCACACAGGTACGGCGCTGGCGTCGTTGACCCGACCGTCGATGGGTGCCTGGTTGACCTACGGGTTAGGGACGGAGAATCAGGATCTTCCCGGGTACATCACAATCAATCCACCGCCCAATTTCGGTGGGGCAGTGAACTACGGGAGCGCATTCCTGCCTGCTCATTATCAGGGGACTCGCATCAACGATTCCGGGTTCATGCCGAACCTGACCGCGCAGGCGCCGACTCAGGTGCAGCGAAAGCAGATTGATTTGATTCAGTCATTAAACCGCAACCTTGGGCAGGATCCGGGAGCGCCGGATCAGCTGGATGGAGTGATTCAATCCTACGAACTGGCATTTAAGATGCAGGATCAGGTTCCTGATCTCCTCGACATTTCCAAAGAGCCGAAGCATGTGCAAGAAGCGTATGGAATCAAGCCGGGAGCAGCTGGTAGCTTTGCAAGACAGTGCTTGATGGCACGACGGTTGAGCGAGGCGGGGGTGCGGTTTGTCGAGATTTGCCATCCGGGCTGGGATCAGCACAACAATCTTCATCAAGGTTTGATTCGAAATTCACTCGCGACGGATCAAGCCACTGCCGCGTTGCTCGCTGACCTTGAACAACGTGGATTGTTGGAAGATACACTGGTTCTCTTTGGAAGTGAGTTTGGTCGTCTCCCGACGTCGCAAGGCCCGGACGGACGCGACCATAACATTACCGGATATCCAATGTGGCTGGCGGGGGCTGGAGTCAAAGCTGGATATTCACATGGAGCGACAGACGAGTTCGGCCAACACGCGATTGAAGGCCGTATGCACACGATGGACCTGCATGCAACATTGTTGCGATTGATGGGGCTTGATCACGAGTTATTGACCTACCCGTACGCTGGTCGAGAGTTCCGACTGACAGATGTCGGTGGAAACGTGGCGACTGAAATTTTTGCGTGATTTCCACTCCTCGATTTAGAAAAAGAGCAGCCTTCGGATGAGTCCTGAGGCTGCTCTTTTTATGCTGTGAATTCGAACCTATTCGTAGATCGGGAAGAAGGTATTGAATGCTGCCTCAGCGAAGTCGCCGGGATCGTTGAATCGACGATTGCGGTTGAGATTGCTGATTGTCGTCATCTCGTCGTTGGTCAGATTGAAATCGAAGATGGCAAGGTTTTCCGCCATTCGTTCTGGACTTGTTGTTTTGGGGACAATCGCGGTGTTTCGTTGAATTCCCCATCGCAGCAGCACCTGTGCGGGTGTTCGCTGAACCCGCCTTGCGATCTCTTGAATGACAGGCTGATTGATCACAGCTTCCTCGGGCTGCGCCATTCCGAGAGAGAAATAGGACTGTGCTCCAAGAGGAGAGAACCCTGTGACGACGATGTTGGATTCCTGGCAGAAGCGGAGAAGCTTTGCTTGAGTCAGATAAGGGTGCAGTTCAATCTGGAGGACTGCCGGTGGGATTGTTGCGTACGACAGGAGGTCGCGCAGTAATGAAACACCGAAATTGCTGACCCCAATGTCACGCACAAGCCCTGCCTTGACGAGTTCTTCCATCGCCCCCCAAGTCTCGCTGACAGGAACCGGGTCTGCTTCCATGCGTGGATTCGGGACGTCTGGATCATGGAACCAGCCAGCCGGATAGCGAGTTTCGACGGGGACGTATTTCAGTGAAATCGGGAAGTGAATCAGGTAGAGGTCCAGTTCATCGAGCTGAAGATCGTGGAGCGACTTTTTCAGGGCCTTGGCAACATTCTCTGGTCGATGGTTCGTGTTCCAGAGTTTTGAAGTGATCCACAAGTCTTCGCGACGACAGAGACCCTCTTTAAGTACCTTCTGAAGTCCTTCGCCGGTCTGTGTTTCGTTTCCATAATCGCTGGCAGAATCGAAATGACGGTAGCCCGCTTTGGCTGCTTCGAATACTGCATTCGCTGTTTCAGCTTCGGGGATTTTCCAGAGCCCGAATCCTACGGAAGGAATCGAACGGCCGGTCGAGAGACGGAAATGCGAGAGGTCTGAAGAAGGAGTCGGCACAGGATATCCGTCTGTTTGGAGTGAAGAAGCGAGAATGAAATGTCTGTTTTACGTTGAGTCCCATCAAGACTCAATTGAGAAGTATGTTCACTTCGCGTTGTCCGCTTCGGTTTGAGAAGTGACTTTCATGTCTGGAGATACCCCCACTGTCACGATCGACCCACGTTTGGACTACTTTCGCTGGAATCTCTTGGTCGAAGGAGGTCGCAAAATGAATCGAGCCGGGGGAGCGGCAGTGAGGCTCTGGTTTCGCCTCGCTAGCGTTTCGCGGTTCAATGCTCACCGGGCTGACCAATGTTGGCTATTGCATTTGAAGTTGTTTACTATTTGTTTGATTTGCATTTGTGTTCACAGTGATCCTCTGAAAGCAATCAGGAACATTAGGTGCGAATGCGTGAGTATCCCCCGCCTCTTACCTCCCCGAGAACGTTATGGACTTTCGCAAGTCTTTTCAGTTCTGCCTTCTTGCGATTCTGATTGCGAAGCATGCAGCCGCTTTTGCTGACGACCATTTTGAAAAACGCGTTAAGCCAATCCTCCAGTCAAAATGTCTCGGCTGCCACAATGCGGATGATCGCAAAGGAGACCTGGTTCTCGATTATCGCAGCGGATTTCTCACTGGGGGAGAGAGTGGAAGTGCGATTGATCTCAAGCGACCTGAGCTCAGCCATCTACTGGAGATGGTCACTCCGGTTGATGGAAAGGCCGCGATGCCCAAAGGGGCTGCACCACTTTCCGAAGACGAAATCGAATCACTCCGACTGTGGGTCGTGGACGGAGCGAAGTGGTCAGGGGATGAGGTTCTTCAAACGGAGGTTTGGTGGTCGCTACGACCACTCGTTCGTCCCACGGTTCCCGAAGTGACTGGGTTGCAGACTCTCGGCGGTACGCTCGCCGCACAGAATAATCCCATCGATGCATTCATCCAGCAGGGACTTCAACAACGCGGGCTGAAACCGTCTCCTCAGGCCGATCGAAGAACTCTCGCGCGCCGGGTCTACGCAGACGTGATCGGTCTACCCGCCACACCGGAAGAGATTCAGAAGTTTGTCGATGATCCCGATCCGAAGGCCTATGAGAAGTTGGTCGATCGACTTCTGGCGATGCCTCAGTACGGGGAAAAGTGGGGACGACACTGGCTGGATGTCGTCCGTTATGCAGATACGTGCGGGTATGATAAGGATAAGCTCCGTCGCAATGCGTGGCCGTATCGCGATTATGTCATTCGCTCGTTCAATGAGGACAAACAATATTCCAGATTTGTGCAGGAACAAGTGGCTGGGGATGTTCTGTTTCCCGGGACAAAAGATGGAATTCTCGGTTTAGGGTTTATAGTTGCCGGACCGTGGGACTTTATTGGGCATGTCGAAGTTTCGGAGTCCAAGATCGATGGCCAGATTGCGCGCTCTCTCGACCGCGATGAAATGGTGACCGGCACGCTGAACGCGTTTAGCAGCACAACGGTTCAATGTGCGCGCTGCCACGACCACAAATTTGATCCAATTACTCAAAAGCACTACTACGGTTTGCAGGCGGTGTTTGCTGCCGTTGACCGGGCTGATCGTGCTTATTTCGACTCCGCTTCTGACCAGGACGAATATGAGCGACTTGTGAAGCTGGTGGAGGATTCCAATCGGGAACGGATGGAGGTCGAGCAGCAGATTCAGGCTGCTTACATCGAACATGGAGAAGATTCAAACGTATCGCAGCGGCAGAAGGAACTCAGAGAACTTGAGCAGACTCGTGTCGATCGACCAGTGGAGTACGGTTATCACAGTCAGATCTCAGACAATCGGCTTGAGGAAAAATGGGTCCAGATTGATCTCAACTCGCATCACTCGCTGACTCGGGTCGTCGTCCACCCGTGTGACGATGATTACAACGATATTGGACCGGGATTCGGGTTCCCGGAGCGATTTCGCATCGAGTTTGCGAGCGACCTGAAACAGTTCGAAGAGGGGGATGAACCGGAGTTTGTGATTGATCAGTCACAAGCCGACTTCCAGAATCCGAAACGAAAGGCCGTCGAATTTTTTGTCGGTCTTGACGACATACGCTGGGTGCGATTCACTGCAACCCAATTGGCTCCTCGAAGCGGAGACTTTATTCTTGCGCTCGCTGAACTCGAAGTGTTCGATTCGGCGAATCAGAATCTGGCACGGCAGGGAGTTCTGACTGCATCGGATCATCTGGAAGCTCCCGTCAGGTGGTCGCTCCGCAATTTGAATGATGGTCTTTCTCCTGTCATGGGGTTGGCTGCCATTGAAAAGCAGTTGAGCGAACTTCGTGCATCGCTTGCAGAACTGGAGCAGCGATGTGTTCCCAAAGAACTTCTCAGCCGCCGTGATGCATTGTCTGCCGCGTCAATTCGACTGGATCAGCAGCAAAAAGAGATGCTCAACAAGCGAAAGATGGTTTACGCCGCAGCGACAGAGTTTCCCAATCAAGGAGAGTT
Organism: Planctomicrobium mucosum; assembly: GCF_051466335.1. NCBI lineage: Bacteria > Pseudomonadati > Planctomycetota > Planctomycetia > Planctomycetales > Planctomycetaceae > Planctomicrobium > Planctomicrobium mucosum. The sequence continues at coordinate 1,209,087 of NZ_CP195793.1, forward strand.
TCGTGCAACCCGCGGAATTTCGCGCGATGTGCGGGTATTGAACCGCGGAAATGTGACTGAGCCGCTCGAGCTCGCGATTCCCGGGACAATTCCAGTTGTCGCTGGTGTCCCTGTGGAATTCGAGCTTACAGAAAATCATCTGGAAGGGGAGCGTCGTGCTGCTTTAGCGAGATGGTTGGTTCGAGAAGACAATTCGCTGACCTGGAGATCAATCGTCAACCGTGTCTGGCTGTTCCACTTCGGTTCCGGATTGGTCAGCACACCGAATGACTTCGGACGAATGGGAATGTTGCCGACGCACCCCGAGTTGCTGGACTGGTTGGCTGTTGAATTCCGTGATGATGGACAGTCGTTCAAGAAGTTACATCGGTTGATCTTGACCAGTTCGACGTACCAGCAGGCGTCTGCGAATGATGAAGCGAATGCTGAAATCGATGCATCCAATCAATCTCTTTGGAGGATGAATCGACGTCGTCTTGATGCTGAAGAACTGCGAGATGCAATTTTGGCTGTAAGTGGGAAGTTGAATCTCGAGATGGGTGGACCCGGCTTCTTTCTCTTTGATCTCGAGAAGGAGGAGCATTCACCGCACTACGAATATCACACGTTCGATCCGTCTCAACCGGAGTCACATCGCCGAAGTGTGTACCGCTTCGTGGTTCGGTCTCAACCAGACCCGTTCATGACAACTCTGGATTGCGCGGATTCATCTCAAAGCACTCCTCAACGAATGGAAACTGTCACGGCACTCCAGGCGTTGGCGATGTTAAACAATAAGTTCAATCTGGCCATGAGCGAAGCGTTCGCTGTACGGTTGAATGAGGTTTCTCCTGATGAATCACAAAAGATTCAACATGGATTTCAGTTGGTGACGGGACGGACAGCGACCCCCGAAGAACTGGAGCAACTCACCAGTTTTTCGGGTGAATTCGGGCTGCCAAGTCTCTGCCGCCTCCTCTTCAATTTGAATGAGTTTTCCTATATCGACTGAGTGTCCCTGAATTGGATGCACGAGTGTCCGCAGCATTCGTGAGTTGAGTCTGGAAGAATCCTGTGAAAGAAGAATTCACGTCGATGTTACAAATCAGCGAGAGCATGTCACGCCGTCAGTTTCTCTTTCGCAGTGCCTGTGGATTTGGCGGTTTAGCATTGTCAGCGATGATGCACGAAGATGCGGCTCAGGCGTCATCGGGAGCAGCGACAGGGGGCGTACTGGAGGCGTTGCACTACGCCCCGCGTGCCAAGCGGGTGATTCAATTGTTTATGGCGGGAGCGGCCAGCCATATCGATCTTTGGGATTACAAACCGGCTCTCGAAAAGCACCACGGGGAACCGGCGGACTTTGGCGAAAAGGTAGAAACCTTCCAGAATGGACTTGGGCCCTGGATGAAATCTCCATTCACGTTCCGCCCGTATGGGGAATGTGGAAAGATGATCAGCGACGCAGTGGCTCCTCTGGGAGACTGCGTTGATGACATTGCCTTCGTTCACAATATGGTCGGCAAGTCTGGTGTGCACAGTACGGGAACCTACTTGCAGGCGACCGGTTTTCAGCTTCCGGGATTTCCGGGAATGGGATCGTGGATCAGCTATGGGCTGGGCTCACTGAATCAGAATCTGCCGACATTTGTTGTGCTGCCAGATCATCGAGGATTTGCGAGTAACGGCCCGAAGAACTGGGGAGCGGGATTTCTTCCTGCCAGTGCTCAGGGGACGATGGTCTACCCGCAGCGGGAGATTCCAATCGAAGACATTCGAGCCCAGTCTGGGTTCGTCTCTCCGAAATCGGATCAGGCGACGTTCGCTCTGCTTGACCGACTGAACCGCCAGCACGAACAGAGCCGGGAAGGTGATTCCAGACTCGATGCCAGAATTCGATCTTATGAACTGGCAGCCCGAATGCAGCTGAGCGCCCCCGAAGCTCTGGATCTCTCGCAAGAGCCCAAGCACATCCTCGAGATGTACGGACTCGATCGACAAGGGGCCACCTATCCGAGTGAAATTAACGTTCCGGAAGAGATCGAATACTTCGGAAGAAAATGTCTTGTCGCCCGTCGATTGGTTGAGCGGGGAGTGCGATTTATCCAGATCTGGTCCGGGAACGACAACGGGTTCCCGCGACGGAACTGGGACAGTCATGAAGATCTGCAACGGGAGCATGGGCCTCTGGCGATGGGGATGGCTACTGGTACCGCCGCTTTGATTAAGGACTTGAAGCAACGAGGCTTGCTGGAAGACACTTTGATTCTCTGGACCACAGAGTTTGGGCGAATGCCCTCCTCTCAGGGAGGCGTCGGCCGTGACCACAATCCGTTCTCATTTACAAACTGGATGTGCGGCGGGGGAATCAAAGGAGGCCAGAGTTACGGCCCAAGTGACGAATGGGGTTATAAGTCGCTGGACCGATCGAATCCGACCGAGGTGTACGACATCCACGCGACGATATTGCGACAATTGGGAATTGATCATGAGCGTCTGACATTCCGTTCGAACGGAATTGATCGTCGATTAACGGATGTTCACGGACGAGTCCTCCATGAGCTTCTGGATTTATAGCAGGAAATGAAACGGGTGTAGGTTTTGTAAGTGTCGTGTTCGTAATAGATTGCGGAATGTTCGTTGCTGAAGTTGGCAGGAGTTCGCTGAAAACGCATCGCGGTTGCGTACAATTCTGTGAACGTTGATGGCTTGTGACGTGTCGTTCTGCGTGCTGAATTCCAATTGATCTCTTCAGTGAGTGTTGTGTTTTTCAATTGGCACGTACAATGCAGTCGCAGCAATTGACTGAAACCGTGCAAATTCGGCCAGTCCCGCGGAATGTGTTGAGGGAATTCTCCCGATGACGCGGTGAGACTGCACCACTCAGTTACGACAGGAATGAGACGTTGTTTGAAATCTCCGGAACACGAGAAACCCGCATCCGTGGGGAAATGGCAGGCATTCGCAGTGAAGCGGGGCTTCAAAAGAGCCTGCTGAACGCTTGTCTGGTTGCGCAGGTCTGTGAAGATTTCCGTGGTCAGGATGTGCAGGTTCTCGACGTCACCAATGCAACATCCCTGTTCGACTTTTTCGTCATCGCAACCGGAAGCAACCGCCGCCAGTTGCGTGCTATGGCTGAGAAGTCAGACGACATGATGAACGCTCAGCGATCAAACCGTCTTGGTCGCGAAGGGGCAGACGTCCCCTGGATCTGTCACGATTATGGTGACATCGTTCTTCACGTGTTTGTTCCGGATGCCCGTAAGCTTTACGATCTGGAAAACCTGTGGGGAGACGCTGTTCGTGTTGACTGGAAATCGATGATTCCGGAGTCGATGCGACCGACAGCACGTCCGATCGCACCGAAGATCGAAGAGATCGATCTTGATGTCATCGAAGATGATGAGCAGTCCATCATGGATCAGTTGGAAGACGAAGAACGTCTCCTGCGTGAAGACGAAGCCCGCCTTCTCGCAGAGCTCGATGATGACGAGATCAACTGTGACCCACTGATCGAGGATGATCTGGATGACGAAGAAGATCTTGTCTGATCTATTCAGGTCGACGAACTGAACTGTTTTCAATCAACAGCAGCATCTGGAACAAAAATCGCCCGGTGACTGCTGTTGTTTTTTGTCCGCCGTCAGTATTACGTGACGGGGTATTTCTGGAATTTATTCGCTCAGCGTGATTTCTGTGCGAACAAGCGAACGTCAGTAGCATGAATCTCCTGCGACTTCTCAAGATAAGATTTTCCGAAGTTCTTGGCACTCTGACTGAGGATGCCGGCCCCTATCTGGAGATGATCCGCCCGGCGCAGGACACCCGATTCGGTGACTATCAAGCGAATTTTGCGATGCCGCTGGGCAAGCAGGTCGGGTTGAATCCTCGTGAAGTCGCTCTCAAAGCCATCGAGAAACTGGACGTCACCGATGTCTGCAAAACTCCGGAAGTTGCCGGTCCAGGATTTATCAACCTGACGCTGCTCGATTCCTGGTTGCAGGAGCAAGTGAATCAGGCAGCGAACGATGAACGTCTGGGCGTCGCACCGGTCTCCAACCCGAAGACAGTCATCGTCGACTTCTCGTCACCGAATGTCGCCAAACCGATGCATGTGGGGCACCTGCGTAGCACCGTTATCGGGGATGCCCTGACTCGAACACTTCGGTTCGTTGGTCATCATGTGATCGCGGATAATCATATCGGAGACTGGGGGACCCAGTTCGGAATGATTATTTACGGCTTCAAATATCTCGTCAGTCCTAGTGGTTACGAGACCGATCCTGTTGGTGAACTCGCTCGCCTGTATCGATTGGTGAATCAGCTGGGGGAGTATCATTCCTCGGTGGCAGCGTTGCCTCAGGCGGAGGAGCGTATTCAACAACTTGAAGCCGAATTGAAATTGGCTGAGAAGAACGCCGATCCAAAGAACTCCGCGGATCAGAAGAGCCTCAAGAAGCAACGTGCGGAACTGGCTGGCGCCAAGGAAGAAGTTGTTGGGTTGAAGAAGAAGATTGATGTTGTTGAACAGGATTCTCAGCTGAAGGCCAGTGCCGAGAAGCACCCTGATATCAATCGCCTAGCCCGCGAAGAGACAGCCAAGTTGCACGCCGGGGACTTTGAGAACCAACGCCTCTGGGAAGAGTTTCTTCCTCAATGTCTTCAGGCATTGCAGCGAGTGTATGATCGTCTCGATATTCAGTTCGACCTCGCATTGGGTGAAAGTTATTACAACCCGATGCTCGCTGGGGTAGTTTCCGAACTGGAAGCGAACGGCCTTGCGCAATCGAGTGATGGGGCTGTCTGTGTGTTTCTGGAGGGCCACAATGCCCCATTTATCGTTCGTAAAGGGGATGGCGCATTCACCTATGCGACCACCGATCTCGCAACGATTCGCTATCGGGTTGAACAGCTGAAGGCGGATACGATTCTCTATGTCGTTGATGCTCGACAGGGTGAGCACTTCAAGATGCTGTTCGCGACAGCAAGAGCTTGGGGTTACACCGACCTAGGACTGCAGCACGTCAGCTTCGGAACGGTGATGGGACAGGATGGCCGACCCTACAAGACTCGATCCGGCGATACGGTCGGACTGGAGTCGCTACTCGACGAAGCGGTTTCGAAGGCTCGAGAAATTGTTGTTGCCAACGACGATTCACGCACAGATGAGGCTGGGAATTCTGCTCCAGAGCTCAGCGAATTGCTTCGCGACGAAATCGCCAACATGGTCGGAATTGGCGGAATCAAGTACGCCGATCTGATGCATAATCGCGAGAGTGACTACGTGTTCGACGCTGAGAAGATGCTGGCGACCACTGGCAACACCGCGACATATCTCCAATACGCTCATGCTCGCGTTCACGGAATTTTCAGACGTGGTGGTTTCGATCCAGAAGTTGTGAGAGCCAGTGGTGCTCCGATTCTGATTCAGGAACCTACGGAGCGTGCGTTGGCTCTCAAGTTATGCCGGTACAGCGAGACGCTGGACGCCGTCATTCTAGACGCACGACCAAACCTGCTGACACAGTACCTCTTTGAACTCGCTGGTGATCTGACGTCGTTCTACGGTCAATGTCCAGTGTTATCCGCACCGGATACGGCGACTCGCGATAGTCGATTGCGCTTGTGCGATCTCTCAGGCCGTATCCTTTCTCACGGGTTGTCGCTGTTAGGAATCGCTGCTCCGAGAATCATGTAGGCCAATCGTCGCATGTTTTGCTGACACTATTTTGCTGACACTATATTGAGTGAAAACGAGGCTTCTCTGTCATGCAGGGAAGTCTCGTTTTTTGTTTGGAAGCTGCCGTAGATTTCATTCTGAATTCGATGTCGAAAGTGAACTGAAATCACTTTCATCCTCAGTTCGTTGTGGCCAGCGAACTGACTCAACATGCGTTCGAATCCTGCTTGCGACAGGTTCGCCATGACACCTCGGTTTCTCTGCAGAGGAGACATGGACGGATTGACTGTATACAATTTGAGGAGCTTCCCTGATCGATTAGATCGGTCAAACAGATCGGTCAAACACCTGCCAGCCTCAATCCTGTATCGTCGAGATCGCAATGGTCTATCTCTCACTTCAAAAGCTGAGTTGGTCTTCATTGACGGTTCTCTTCATTTTGTCTTGGAAGGCCTCGGCGGCGGATCGAAAAATTGATTTCAATCGAGAAATCCGTCCGATCCTTTCTAATAACTGTTATCAGTGCCACGGCCCGGATGAGGCTGAACGAAATGGCAGCCATCCTGAGTTTCGTCTGGATACGCGCGACGGAGCGACACTTGATCTGGGGGGCTACTTCGCGATTCTCCCCGGCAATCCGGAAGCGAGCGAGTTGATCGCGAGAGTCACGAGCAGCGATCCTGAATCACAGATGCCTCCGCCATCTTTAGGAAAGAAGCTGACCCCCGATGAGATTGCGCTTTTGAACGAGTGGATCAAACAGGATGCGGAGTATGCCCCTCATTGGAGCTACCAGAAACCGGTTCGCCCGGACCTACCGAAAGTGGCTCATCAGGATTGGCTGAAGAATCCGATTGATTCCTTCATCGCTGCGAAGTTGGAGCAGGTGGGGAAATCGCCAAGCCCAAAGGCGGATCGATATGCACTCGCAAGACGCGTCGCATTGGATTTGACCGGATTACCGCCGACTCAGGAAGACCTTGATCGATTCCTGAATGAGACGGATTCGGGAGCCTACGAGCGATATGTCGATCGTCTACTGAGTCGGCCGGAGTTTGGGGAATACTGGGCCCTGCAGTGGTTAGACCTCGCGCGCTATGCAGACTCTGCTGGCTACGCTGATGATCCTCCTCGGACGATCTGGCTGTACCGGGATTATGTGATTCGATCTCTCAATGAGAACAAGCCTTTTGATCAGTTCACCATCGAGCAGCTCGCGGGTGATCTACTTCCGAATCCGACACCGGATCAAATCATCGCTACAGCGTTTCATCGCAACACCCTGACTAACAGTGAAGGGGGAACCGATGATGAAGAATTTCGAAACGTCGCCATTGTTGATCGGGTTGGGACAACGTATTCGGTCTGGATGGGGACAACCATGGCCTGCGCTCAGTGCCATACCCATAAGTTCGATCCAATTACCCACACGGACTTCTTCCGATCATTCGCAATTTTTAACAACACCGCGGATGCGGATCGGAACGATGAATCCCCGCTTTACTCTGTCTACTTGCCTGAACAGGAAGGACTGCGGACACGAATTCGAAGCGAAATCGCGCAGCTGGAAACCACGCTGAATGAAGTGACACCAGAGCTTGTTGCCGCTCAGAAAGAATGGGAAGAGGGCTTTCCGCGGGAACTCGGATGGCAGGTCCTTGAACCGATTCAGATTGAAGCGACAAGTGGACGAACCCCGCACGTCGATTCTGGGATCGTGAACTTCTCCCAGTCGGCAGAGACTGATACCTATTCCCTCGAGTTCACTTTGCCAGCGGGGAATTTGCAGGCAATTCAACTGGAAGCGCTTCCGGAAGAAAAGGGAGGGTTAGGCAACCGGAACTTTGTGCTCAGTGGCGTACAGGCCGAATTGAAGCGGCCAGAAGGGAAACAGGTCGCTGGTCGGTTCATCCGAATCAGCATTCCGGAGCACGAAGAGTATCTTGCGCTAGCTGAGGTCGAAGTGCTCCAGGGCGAAAGCAACATTGCACTCGGGAAGGTCGCGACGCAATCGAGTACCGACTTCAATGGGGACGCTGGTCGGGCAGTGGATGGAAACACCAGCGGCAACTTCGAGTCTGACCAGTCTGTGACTCATACCCGCAAGGAACTTGGCGCCTGGTGGGAAGTTGATTTGGGAGAAGAACAGCCAATCGACCGAATCAGAGTTTGGAATCGTACCGATGGCGTCGCGGCGCGACTCCATGATTTCGACGTTGAAGTACTTGATGCGGAACGAAATCCGGTTTGGAGTCAGCGACGTTCCGAATCGCCAAATCCGAGTGCTGAATTCAATATCAACGCACCGATGTTAATCGCTTTTCGTGCTGCCATTGCTGACTTCTCGCAGGATGGTTTTTCTGCTGACAATGTGTTGAAGAGCGACGCGGGAGCAGATGTCGGCTGGGCCGTTGCTCCTCAAGTTGGCAAACCACACCGCCTCGTGCTGATTACCAACAGCCCTGTTGATCTCAAAGACGATTCATGGACGTTGACGTTAAAGCTCGTTCAGCAATCAAAGTTTCCCAATCACGTTCTGGAACGGTTTCGAATTTCATACTCCGATGACCAGCGTGTCGCTCAATGGGCTCAAACACCAGTAAGCGTTGTGAATGCCCTGAATGCTCCGACGCCATTGCGATCTGAAGATCAAGTCAATGAACTCCGTGAACACTTCCTGAAAACCACTCCTTTGCTCGAGGCGACGCGTGCTCAGATTGCCACTTTGCAAACTCAACTGACCGACGTGAAACCGATCACCGTTCCGGTTTGCGAAGAACTCCCGGAAGGGAAACGAAGAGAGACTCACATTCAGTTGCGTGGAAATTTCACTGCTTTGGGAGATCGTGTGGAACCGGGGACACCGGAAGCGTTTCCTCCGATTCCGGCAGGGTACTCTGCCGATCGGCTGGGTTTGGCTCACTGGTTGGTGAGTGAAGAAAACCCGCTTACTGCCCGCGTCGTTGTAAATCGCTATTGGGAGCAGATTTTTGGGGTGGGGATTGTTTCCACCAGTGAAGATTTTGGATCTCAAGGGGAATTGCCAAGTCATCCCGAGTTACTCGACTGGCTGGCCACTGAGTTGATTCGCCTGAACTGGGATACGAAAGCGATTCTCAGATTGATTGTCACCTCGGCCACTTATCAACAGTCTTCCCGCGTCACGAATGAACTCTTCGAGGAAGATCCTGAAAACAGATTGCTCGCCCGCGGGCCACGATTTCGCATTTCGGCAGAGACGATTCGTGATCAGGCGTTGGCTCTCTCCGGGCTTCTCAGTCGCAAGATGTACGGTCCACCAGTGAAACCACAGCAGCCGACATCAGGGCTGTCGGCCGCGTTCGGGCAGTCGGTCGACTGGCAGACAAGCACCGGTGACGACAAGTATCGACGCGGAATTTACACGACCTGGAGGCGATCCAACCCGTATCCGAGTATGGCCACGTTTGATGCTCCAAATCGCGAAGTCTGCACTGTGCGGAGAGTCAGAACAAATACACCGCTCCAGGCACTGGTGACGTTGAACGACCCTGTGTATATCGAGGCTGCTCAAGCATTGGGCCGGATGGTGCTTGCCAACAGCGATGAAACAACATCTTCACGAATTTCATTTCTGCTCAAACATGTGCTCAATCGTCCTCCAGAAGAGGCAGAGATTGAAAGGTTGGCTTCGCTGCATGATGATTTGGTCGAGCACTACCAGAACGATCCGGAAAGTGCTGTCTCCATGGCAACGGTACCACTTGGCGCGTTGCCAGAGGGGATGACTGCTCAGGATGCCGCTGTATGGACTGCGTTGTCGAATGTCGTTTTAAATCTGGATGAGGTCTTGATGAAACGCTGATGATCTCGCGATTTTGTTGAGAATTTCTGACGTCTTAGGCGGGGAGAAGCGCAACCATGAATCCAGCTTTTGAAATGTTGCAATTGCAGACACGTCGCCACTTTCTGAAATCAGGAGCGGCAGGACTGGGGGGGATTGCCCTCGGAACGCTCTTTGGACGAGACGGTGTGGCGGCTCCCGGAACCGTATTCAATCCGTTGACGGCGAGGCAGCCACATTTCGCAGCGAAAGCTCGACGGGTAATCTATCTGCACCTGACTGGCTCGCCACCTCATCTTGATCTGTACGATTACAAACCGGAACTGGTCAAGCGGACAGGTCAGGATTGCCCGGACGATTTCCTGAAGGGAAAGAAGTTTGCATTCACGACCGGAGTTCCCAAGTTGATGGGGACTCCGCGGAAGTTCGAGCAATGTGGAGAGAGTGGTGTTTGGCTTTCCGATGCGATCCCTCACCTGAAGGGGGTTGCGGATGAAATGTGCGTCATCCGGTCAATGACGACGGATCAGTTCAATCACGCTCCTGCAGAACTCCTCCTATTGACCGGCTCTGCCCGACAGGGAAGACCGTCGTTGGGGTCTTGGACAACTTATGGGCTTGGCTCTGAGAACGAAAATCTGCCGGGGTTTGTTGTTCTGATCTCCAGCGGTGTGCAGCCAAATGGAGGAAAGGCATCCTACGGGAGCGGATTTCTTCCCTCTGTTTTTCAGGGAGTGCAATGTCGCTCGAAAGGAGATCCGGTGTTGTACGCATCTGATCCGCCGGGAATGAATCGTGATTTGCGCCGAAAAACTCTCGACGCCATGCGAGATCTGAATGAACTTCAGGCTGAAGAGTTGGGGCACCCGGAAACGTTGACTCGGATTGCGCAGTATGAGCTCGCGTTTCGAATGCAGTCTTCCGTGCCGGATGTGATGGACATTTCACGAGAGCCTAAGCATCAGTTGGAAGCGTATGGTGCGAAGCCAGGTGAGGCGTCATTCGCAAATAATTGCCTTTTGGCTCGCAGGCTCGCCGAACAAGGGGTGCGTTTTATTCAGCTCTTTGACTGGGGATGGGACTTCCACGGAACCTCACCTGCCGAAGACATCCGCGATGGTCTCACTCGAAAATGCGAGACGATGGACCGACCGATTGCAGCCTTGATCCGAGATTTGAAGCAACGGGGAATGCTGGATGACACTCTCGTGATCTGCGGGGGGGAATTTGGAAGGACGCCGTTCCAGGAGGGGCGAACCGCTGCCAATGGAATTATGGGGCGAGACCATTACCCGGACTGCTTTTCGATGTGGATGGCGGGGGGTGGTGTGAAAGGGGGGGTGATGTATGGCGAATCTGATGAACTTGGATTCTCTGTCGCACGTGATCGCGTTCACGTCCACGATTTGCAAGCCACGATTCTGCATCAGCTTGGATTCGATCACACAAAGTTGGTTCACCGCTTTCAGGGGCGTGATTTCAGGCTGACTGACGTCGAGGGAGAAGTTGTGCACTCCATTCTGAAAGGATAACACTTCCGGAATTTGTCATTGGAGCTTCTGTGCACGATGTCAAAAGTCAACATTCGATGACCAGCTGGTGACGGAATCTCAACACTCGATGACCCGGAAATGTTCGCGGTACTAAGAGGCACCAGGGAAATCTCGTCTTGTCCAGTGAGATCCCGTGCGATTAACCAAAAGAATAGCAGTTAGAATCCGCAGTCGCTCTTTCTCTGGACGACGGATTGAGTCCAATTCAGTTGAGAGACGGCGAGTGATTTCAGCTTCCCGGCACCGTCACGACTGTTCCGAAACTTTTTCGGAGCTGTGGTTTCTCAATAAGAGATGCGGCGGACTGATCTTTTTTGCATCTTCTGTCCGAGTTTGTAGGGTAGAATTACGTGTTGCATCGACGGTGAAATTCTCATCAATGAGTTCAGGGAACTCTTGGGTGATGTACTTTTCCATCTTTTCTTTGAATGGAATTCCATCCTCTGCAAAAAATGGATCGAATTTCGGCGTCGGAATGATCATGATTTGTGCCTGATTTCCAAGGGGGATTAGTGATTCAGACGAACAAAAGCTCTGTCACTTCCAAAGGCCTCTCGGAAGGCAGAACTGAATCGATTCCGTTCAAGAGGCGAAATTTCGTCATCCACGAGAAGCGAATCTCGGGAAAATGGTCTGCCTCATTTTTCTGTACGACGATACGAGGATTTTCTGGTCTATGATTAGGCAAATATCAATTTGATATTCGGGACATCTTGATGGGGATCGGGTAGGAACCAGTGAAATAATGAGCCCAATGTCTAACTGGCGATTGACTGGTAGTGCACTCCATCTCTCTCTGCGGATCGCCGGGAAGTTGCACGCAATTCCGATTCAGTCGATTGTTGAGGTCTTGCCGGCATTGCCTGTTGAGTCCATCGCCAAGCAGCTTCCCTATGTCAAAGGGGTCGTTTACCTGCGAGGCCATCTGATTCCGGTCATCGACGGTGCCGGACGGCTCGGACTGACATCTCCTGAGCCCGTATACGAACCCCATCTCATTTGTCTGAATATTGGGGGGCGTTTGTTAGGACTTGAAGTCGATGAAGCGATTGACCTGATCGAGATTCCGGTCGAGAACTGGTTGCCAGCCAGTCACGTCGGGGCAAATGAAAAGTTTCTTCTGGCCGTTACTGAATATGAAGGTGAGATTATTCGCATCCTTGCACCAGATCAGCTGAGCTTTCCTGAGGAAGCTGTCGGAATGATGGATTTCACAGTGGTCTAAATCACATTCTTCATCATTGGGTTCGAAGTACTATGACGCTCTCTCAGACAATGCCCATCATTCGACCACTGGAGTTGCCTGGTTTAGCTCAGACAGGCAACACTTCCAGCGATGTGCCATTAGTGCTGGACAAGATGTCGAACGCGTGGTGGGAGCAGATGCGTGCCGCTTTAGAGCACGAAACCGGCATGGATCTGGGGGGGACGCGTGGGGGGCGATTTCGCGAAGCAGTGAAGTCTGCACTCGCAAAATTCAATGCCCCGACCGAGGCTCTCATTCATGAAGCATCCAATCTGGTTCGATTTATCGAAGTGGCTGCGGTTGAACTGACGATTGGCGAATCGTTCTTCCTGCGAAACGAAAATCATATGGGGGTGTTGAAGGATGTCGTGTTCCCGAATTTATTGAAGGAAAACGCATCTCGTCGCGAAATCCGCATCTGGAGTGCGGGATGTGCGGGAGGAGAAGAACCCTATTCACTCGCCATTCTTCTTGATTCCCTGATGGATAGAAATCCCGGCTGGCAGATTTCGGTACTGGGGACGGATTTGAATCCCAGTTTTCTTGAACGTGGCCGGGCAGCGACCTATCGCAAGTGGTCGTTTCGTCAGACTTCCATACAGGAAGATGCTCGATACTTTCGGCAACAGGGGGACACCTATGTTGTCTGCGATCGTATTCGCCAGCAAGTTCGCTTTCAGTATCTGAATCTTGTTAAAGATGCATACCCGAGTAGTTTGAATGGGACCGTTGGTCTCGATTTAATTCTCTTTCGAAATGTTGCGATTTACCTGAAGGCGGAAGTCACCGCTGCCATTCTGAACAAGTTGTTAAAGGCGTTACGCCCCGGCGGATGGTTGCTACTCGGGGAAATCGAAGTCACCTTGGCTCCGACTTCCGGCTACGAAGTCCATCGTTTCCCGCACGCGACTTTCTACCGTCGTCCGTTAAATGAGACCGCAGGAGGATCTGTTCCGAGTTCCTTCGAGCATCATGTACCGCCGTCCCTCGCTGCTCCAGCACCGGTTTCGATTCCTGTTGTGCCACCGCTCCCCCAGTGGGCTCCACTCCCGACCGACCGGATTGAAAAATCTCTGGAGATTGCCTCGCCCCCGGTGAAACCTGTCCCGTTGGCGCCGCTCACTGTGGTTGAGCAATTGCAGCAAAACATTCGTCAAACTGTCGATGTCAGTTTGCGATCAACCTACCGACTGGCTTTGATCAGGAAATATCTGGAAGCGGCCCAGGTGAACGACGCCCGAATCGAATTAGGGGTCTGTCTGAAAGAAAATCCACTCCTGGCAGAAGGCTATTTGCTGCAGGCAGGGATGGCTGAAGATGCCGGGGACCTGGCACTCGCTGAACAGTCCTACCGGAAAGTACTCTATCTGGAACGTGGAAATGCTCTGGCACATCTGCATCTCGGATTGGTGCAGCAACAAAAAGGGGATCTGACCGGTTGGCAACGCAGCATGAAGACGGCACGCGAACTGGCAGAGAAACGCGATCCTTTGGAACTGGTCGAGTACGGCGACGGCGTCTGTTATGGCCGTCTGCATGAGATGATCTTGTTGTTGGTGGGAGGCGTCTATGAGTGACGTAACTGGAGGATCGAACCCTCTCTGGGATCGAATTCGCTCGAGTCTGGAAGAGTTGCAGACTCGTAGCGAGTCCCGGCGAAACAACAGCGCACTTGTTGCAGAGAAACTGGCCCAGCGTGCCCTGGCGTTTCGGGAACGCGTGGCTGATTTACAGGGGTCGGGGCCTGTTGAGCGATTATTAACGCTTACAACGAATCGTGCTACATACGGAATTCCACTGGACTCTGTGGTGGAGATTCAGCCACTTGATTCCTTCAGCCCAGTCCCCGGAGCACCTCCATTTATTCGAGGAGTTGTTCATTTTCGCGGAACGATTCTCTCGCTCATCGATCTCGGGAGGTTGTTTGGCGCCCCTGATACTGGGATCGCCGATATTCATTTCTATGTCGTCGCTCAGGGGGCCGGGAAGAAGATTGCTTTGGCGGCAGATGAAGTCGACGACCTGCTCAGTATGCCTGTCGATGCGATTAAGGCAGCCCCTGAATGGTCCGAGAAAACACCGGCAAGCTGGATACGCGGTATCTATCAGGAGTCCCAAATCATTCTCGATATGAACGCAATATTGCAGGATACAACGCTCGAAAACTGGAGGTCGAAGTGACTCGCGAATTCGAGCGAAGAAATCATGATCACCAGCGTATGGAAGGTGTGCTGGTTAGCGGGCTATCGTTACTGTCGCGATAAACGTGAATTTGGGAGTTAGTGGTAGATGTGTTTGGATCCGCGGATTGGTTAGGGGTATTTAGGATTCCTTAAATTCATTTCCTAGGATTGAGTGAGTCTGAAACCGCAGGGTGTAGGTTTCTAACATAAAGATGCCTTCGGTTTTCTCTGAGAATGAACTAACAACGGTCGGGTTATTATGCGAATGACCATCGGGCAAAAACTGAGTTTGGGATTCGGCAGCTTGATTCTGCTGATGATCGTGAGCTGCATCGTCGTGAGCCTTGCCTTGGTTCGGATCGGAAAGAGTTCTGCTTTTGTGACGGAAGATGCCATTCCTGCGCTGCGGGCCTGTGATGATCTTCTGGGGGCGATTACGCGGACAACGACATCGACTCGAGGTCTGTTGATTCTTGGTGATGATTCCAAGTACTCCTCAGCGATGAAAGAGGATCTGGACGCTTCGTTAATCGCCTTTGAATCTGCAGTGTCGAATTTGAAAGCGATCTTCGACGACGAAGACAATCTGGTTGGAATGACGGATTACGCGCCTGTTGAGGCGGTTGCCAATGAATTTTTGCAGGGGCAGAAGGATGTCAGGGCAGCGACGATCAGAGAAGGTGTTGCGAATATTAATGACAATTCTGCTGCGATCGAGATCATGGAATCTCGTGGGATTCCAGCAGGGAGAAAGTTACGCGGCGAAGTTGAACTGCTTAAGAAACAAGCCGTCGATCAAATCGAAAAAGCGAAAGCGGATTTGTTGGCTGATCAGTACTCGGCTCGGTTCGTGCTAATTTCTTCTTCTGTACTGGCGGTCATCATCGCGACGATTGTCGCATGGATCCTGACCTCCATGACAGTCTCTGCAATCCGTCGATTGCTGACGCAGGTTCAGTTTGTGGCAATGGGAGATCTTTCACAGCCTGCTCTCGCCATAAAAAATTCAGATGAACTCGGTGACCTGACCGCTGGATTCAACGAGATGGTGAACTCGCTGCGATCACTCTTGTCAGAAACGACTTCGGCCACGACGGAAGTAGCCGCCGCGACCGGAGAAATCGCTACGGGAGCACAGCAGCAACTTGCCAGTTTGAACCAAACCTCAACTTCGTTGAATGAAATTACAACAACAGCGGAGGAGTTCAAAGCAACGATGCAGGAGTTCGCTGATCGGGCGAAGGCTGTCCACGAAGCAGCGGATGAAACATCCCGTCGAGCGACGGAAGGGTACTCGCTGAGTAAGGATTCAGCATCACGAATTGACAAGGTCCGCGAGAACTCGGTGTCGGCTGGTGAAAGCGTCCTGCATCTGGCGGATCAGATGCAACGTATCGGAGAAATCACTGCATCAGTGAACGAGATCGCCGAGCAAACAAAACTGCTGGCGTTGAATGCTTCGATCGAAGCTGCCCGTGCTGGAGAAGAGGGGCGTGGTTTTGCGGTTGTCGCGATGCAGGTTCGAGAACTCGCGAATCAATCGAAGGAGGCCGCTGGCCGGATCGAAGCGCTGATTACGCAGACCCAGCGATCGATGCAGAGCGTCGTCGGAAAGATCGAAGACGGTGGTCGGCTCTCAGAAGACTCGACCAGTAAAGTTCGTAATGTCTCAGTTGCCTTCGATGAAATTACGAAAGCAATTGAACAAACGAGACAGGCGATGGCACAGATCAATACAGGTGCTCGCCAGCAGGAATTAAGCATCACCGAACTTGTCGCCAGTATCGTCGAGATCGACTCGGCCTCTAAAGAATCAGTGGCAGCGGCCGAACAGACCCAACGTTCGATCGTCTCTATTGATAGCCGGCTGAGATCTCTCAATACACTGATCAGAAAGTTCAAACTGTAGGCCGCGGAGGGTGCCGTCATCTATTGCGCCCGTTTGAGAGGCCTTCAGATTTCAAATTGGAGAGGCGTTTTACGAACGCGAAAAAGTGTTACAGCGATAATGTAGTGCGTCAGGTCACGATTCGTGTTGTTTAATTGAAGTTGCCAGTTTCCTCATGTATGATCCCATCTTCGACATCTTCCGCGAAGAAGCCAGAGAGCACCTCAATGCACTTGAGCAGGGGTTTCTTGATCTGGAGACGACGACCGACTTGACTGGTCGCACGCAGTTGATCGGAAAACTGTTTCGGCATGCTCATAACATTAAAGGCGATGCTCGTGCACTTGATATTTCAATGCTGCAGCAAGCCTCGGGAATCTTGGAAGAAACGCTTGAGACGTTCCGCGAAAGTCCCGCAGTTGTCGATCAGTCCCAGATCGAGCTTGGGTTGGCTCAGTTAGATGTCCTGCGTCGGTCTCTCCACGAGTGGCAGGGGAATTTTCTGGAAGGAATCACATCCGATTCAACGACTTCAGAACCTGCTCGATTCGTCGATGAAAACGAAGCGGAAGTAAATTCATCTTCAGACGATCAGTTCTTGGAGGACCCGCAATCAGAATCCGTCCATGCAACTGAGGTCGGTTCTGACTCTGGTGAAGTCCGGAAACAGCCATCAGCGCAGATGTCAGTTCCAAACATGATGGAGGACACGTCCTCGATTCGTGTTTCTGCGGACCGTTTAGATCGAATGTTGAATCTCGTCGGGGAAGTGAGGGTCATTCAACGGTCCGACTTTGAAATCCAGCGACAGTTGAAAGACCTTCGAGGGCGTCTGGAAGACCTTGCTGATCGATTACATGGGGAGTGGCGAACCGATCTTGAAGGGGCGTTTGATCACGTAAGGCGTATTGAATCGAGCCTACATCAGAAGCATTCCCGCGAGCAGGTGCTGATGCAGTCGCTCGAGGAAGATGTGAGTGAAGCCCGATTGCTTCCACTCAGCCTGCTGACAGATTCTCTGCGACGCTCCATTCGTGACTTGGCACACTCGCTGAACAAGGAAGTGAAGTATCTCCCGGATGTCGGCGATGTTTTGCTGGATAAGGTTGTGATCGAGGCGCTTCGGACTCCTCTCTTGCACCTGATTCGGAACGCTGTTGATCACGGGATCGAGTATCCGGATGTTCGTAGAAGGCAGAATAAGCCTGCCTCGGGAACGATTCGCATTGAAGCGAAGCGACGAGGCGAGAAGGTTGAAATTCGAGTCAGCGACGACGGTGCCGGCGCGAATTTTGAGAAGATTCGAAGTCGCGTTCTCTCGATGGGGCAGCTTTCGCAGCATGAGGTTGATGAACTCACCGAAGATCAACTGATGGGCTATTTGTTTCAGCCAGGTTTTTCGACAGCAGCCATTGGTGAGATCTCGGGGCGAGGGGTCGGGTTGGATGTCGTCAGGGACGCGATTCAACGGATTCAAGGACGAGTGGAAATTTCTGCGAAAGCTGGGAAGGGGACGACCTTTTCTCTCATGCTTCCGGTCACGATTTCTACCATTCGCGTTCTCACGGTCTGGTGCAGCGGTCAGAGTTTCGCACTCCCCAGTGAGAGTATTCTGAAGACCGGTCGCGCGAGCCTGGAGGAAATTCGGGAGATCAAAGGGACGACCATCTTCACCTATGATGGTGCTCCGATTCGATGGGTTCAGCTCGCTGATTTACTCGGACTCGGTAAGGTGAGAATCGAGCAAGAGCATCCGACGTTCCCGTATGTGATCGTGAAACAGGAAGGACAGGCGGTTGCAGTACAGGTAGATGATGTGGACGAAGAACGGGAAGTTCTTCTGAAATCACTCGGGTTTCCATTATCTGGGCTACCGGGAGTCTGGGGAGGGACGATCCGTCCCGATGGCTCCGTTGAATTGGTACTGGACCTGACCGGGAAACTGCTGTCAGGGACAGGGTCTGATTCAAGAATGAGAAGCGAATCTCAGCAATCCAGAAGTCCGAATATCCTCGTGGTTGATGATTCACCGACGACACGTGCATTGTTGCGGAATGTATTCATCGCAGCAGGATATCAGGTGCAGACAGCGGTCGATGGGATTGATGCGATGGAGAAATTGCGGGTCCAGCGTCCTGATGCCGTGGTGAGCGATTTTGAAATGCCTCGACTAAACGGTGTCGATTTGACCCGTCAAATCAAGTCGAAGTGGAATTTGCCAGTAATTTTAGTGACGGGGCGCGAGCAGGAGCAGCATCGACGAGAAGGTCTTGAAGCGGGAGCAGATGCTTATCTCGTCAAATCTGGCTTCCGGGGAGAAAGCCTTTTGGATGTCGTTAAGCAATTTATTGCTGACTAACTTGAAGGGGAGCGACCAGTCGTTGCGCGGATTCCGATTTGTTTTTGTGGATCTCCGGGAAATTGAATGGCGAAGTCCGAGTATCGCTAGCGACTTATGGTGAGGTCTTCAATTTTGACGATTGACTCACAAGTTTCTCTTGCCGAGTTTACAATCAGTTGTGAGGATAAGTTGGTATTGTCAACACGGTAATTTACCTTAATTTGAGTCGGGAATAAGCAATAGCATGATTCGCTTGCTGATCGTGGAAGACTCTATCACTCAGCGAGAAATCTTGCGTCAACTGATAGAAGCGAGTGGTCAGATTTCAGTGGTCGCTGAGGCCAGAAATGGCCGGGAGGCGGTTGCGGCGGTTCACAAGTTTCGTCCGGACGTCGTGTTGATGGACATCCATATGCCAGATATGGATGGCGTGGCAGCAACTCGGGAAATTATGCGGAACGTACCCGTTCCGATTGTCATCGCCAGTGCAGCGTTGAAGCGTCAGGAAGTGGATCTCGGTCTGGAAGCACTCAAGGCTGGAGCAGTGAGTGTCATCGAAAAGCCGCAAGGGGCTGTATTACTGCACCTCAACAAAATTGCTCCTCAATTGTGTCAGGAATTGATCGGAGCTTCCAAAGCCAAAGTGACAGGGAGAAAGCTGGCGGTCAGTCGCTCGCAGCGGCAAACAGGACTGCTTGCAGCGGGCAGAAAATTTGATTTGGTGGGGATTTGTGCTTCGACCGGCGGGCCGCCGGTTTTATTGCAGATCTTGTCGCAGCTTCCTAACCCGATCCCAGTTCCGGTGCTGATTGTGCAGCATATTGCTGCGAGTTTTGTAGAAGGGTTTCGTCGCTGGTTGGAAGACTTATCCCATCAGCAGGTTCGCATCGCCACTCACGGGCAAGTGATAGAACCAGGATTCTGGATGTCTGGGGGCAACGGACATCTCTGTGTGAATGGCAGGGGGCGTTTTGATCTCAAAGCACCCGGTCCGAAGGAAATTCATTGTCCATCAGGCAATGCTTTATTTGCTTCGCTTGCAGAACACTATCGAGAACGGGCAATCGGAGTTGTACTGACTGGGATGGGGGATGATGGGGCAGATGGGTTGAAATTGCTTCGTGATGCAGGGGGGCAGACAATTGCACAAAACGAAGAAACGAGCGTGATTTTCGGGATGCCAAAGGTTGCTCTGGATCGGGGAGCCGCCGAAGTCGATTTGGCGCCACACGCGATTGTTCAATTGATTGCGAATGCAGTTGGAAGGAAAGATTCGAACAGAACTTCTTGAGAATGCCGAATGGATGTTCTGATTGGATCTTTATCTGGTTGAGAAATGAGCGAAATTCTTCTAATTGAAGATAGCCCTATCCAGGCACTGGCGTATCGCCGGATGCTTGAGCGGGCAGGTCACGTTGTTCGGCATACCATGACTGCCGAAGGGGCGTATGAAGAATGTCGCAAATCGTATCCTGATCTGGTGATCCTCGATCAATATCTGGGAGACAAATCTGGTCTCGACGTTTGCCGCCGACTGAAGAACGACCCGGCGTTGCAGGTCATTCCAATGCTGATTCTGACTGGCAGCCATCGTGAGCAAGATCACGTGCTTGCCCTCAATGCCGGAGCAGACCGGTTTCTTTCAAAAGAACAGCCATCGGACGACCTTCTTGCAACCGTAGAGAGTCTTTTGAAATCGACGGTCTCTCTGGACCGCACAGATCTGGATGAAGCAACCCGCGACGACTTGCTGCATGGTGCGCGTCTCTTAGTCATAGACGATAGCAGCACGTATCTCGCCCATCTTAAACGTTTGTTGACTGATAACGGCTTTGAGATCATCACTGCGAGTACTGCGGCAGAAGGGCTGCGGTTGCTTCAGCAAGAGTCTTGTCAGGTCGTTCTGGTGGATGTGTTTCTGGCGGACACGAACGGCTTTCAGCTGTGTCGATCTGCGAGGCAGTGGGCGGACACGAATCAGAAGCTGCTGGGAATTCTTGCGCTCTCGGCACAGGAAAATCAGCTCCATTTGATTCGTGCGCTGGAATCTGGAGCTGATGATTTTGTCAGTAAGCTCCGTGAGCCTGAAGTGATTCTCGCACATGTCAAATCGATCGTGCGACGAACACGAGTGATGCGACACGTTCAGGCGATGAATCAAAAATCGCTTCAGCAGGAAATTGCGCTTCGAGAGGCTGAATGGAAGCGGCAGCAGGCGGAGGAACGTGCCCGACATGCTGAGACGCGTGCCACGCTTTATGAAGAGATCAAGAAAGTCGCTGCTGAGCTCAATCAGTCCAAAAATGAATTGGAGATCGCAAAAGAAGCCGCGGAAGCAGCGAGCAACGCAAAAAGCGATTTTCTGGCCAACATGAGTCACGAGATTCGCACCCCGATGAATGGGATCATGGGCATGCTTGAAGTTCTAGATAAAACAGAACTGACTTCCGTGCAAAAGGAATACATTCAACTCGCCCAGCATTCTGCGGGATCGCTACTGAGATTGCTGGACGATATCCTCGATTTTTCGAAGATCGAAGCGGGGCAACTCGACGTTGAATCCGTTGAGTTTGATTTGCATGAGTGTGTTGGTCAGGCTCTGCGGTTGATGGCGATTCGGGCATTTGACAGAGGATTGAATCTGCAATGCCGGATTGCTCCGACAATTCCTCGCTACATGAGTGGTGACCCGGGGCGATTACGACAGGTCCTTGTTAATCTCATTAGCAATGCGATCAAGTTCACTGAGAAGGGGATGGTTTATCTCAATCTTGAGTTAGAGCGAGAAGATCTGCATACGCACGTACTTCATGCTGTCGTGGAGGATTCCGGAATCGGGATTGCAGAGGAAGACCAGAGTCGCGTTTTCGCAGCGTTTCATCAGGCAGATGCATCAACGACACGTCGCTTTGGCGGAACCGGCCTGGGATTAACGATTTCATCCAGACTTGTCGGCCTTATGAACGGCCGCATCTGGGTGGAAAGTGAAGTCAATGTCGGGACGAAGTTCCATTTCACAGTGCACACCGGCCGTGTTGATCAGCCACTCGACCCACTGAGAGAAACGCGGGACGCTTTACGAGATTTACGGGTTCTGCTCGTCTGTGATGACCAACTTCAGTCCGACATTTACCGGGACGTACTTCATCACTGGGAGGCCTCTGTAAGAATCGTACAGTCCATCGATGAGGCAGAGGCGGTGATGATGACCGCCTTTTCCGAGGGACAACCGTTTCAGTTCATGGTCTTCGACCTTGATGTTTCGGGGCCTGAGGCAGCTGCAGCTATGAACCGGATTTATCAGTCGGACTGTATGGAACGGGTTCCATCCATTGTGATGTTGAAACGCCAGTACGACCCCTTGTTGGATACACTGAACGCAGATTTTCCAATTCGCTTCCTCGCCAAGCCGATAGTTGGTTGCGATTTTGCGAACGCAATCATCGCTCAGATTCGTGGCGAAGTTGAGCCTAGACGCACGACGCAAAAACAGCCTCAGCCGGTTACCCAGAAACTTCAGATTCTTCTTGCGGAAGATAGCCCGGTCAACCAAAGAGTGGCGCTCGAATTCCTGAAGAGGTTGGGGCATGAAGTCCAGGTTGTGAATAACGGATTGGACGCTGTCAACGAAGTGCAGGACAAGCACTACGACGTCGTGCTGATGGACCTGCAAATGCCGCTCATGGGGGGCATTGATGCGACATCGATGATCAGGCAGATGGCAGACCCGAATGTGAGAGAGATTCCCATAGTCGCAATGACCGCGGAAGCGATGAAAGGGGACCGCCAGCGATGTCTTGATGCGGGAATGACCGACTACATCTCGAAGCCGGTGAATTTTGACGAACTTTCAGAAGTGATTCATCGAGTCACTCAACATTTGGAAACGCACTCCGTGTCTGAGATCAGATTACAATACCCCGGACCGACTTTAGGCTCTGAAGACGATCTGGATGACGACCAGTTGATTGACTGGAGTGTTGTCTACAGCTTATTGGGAGACGATCCAGAACTCGTTCAGGATCTTGTGAATATGCTGCGTGATCAGTGCCCGAATTATCTGGATGATATTCGAGTTGCAATTGCCGAGGGGAACGCGGATCAGCTTCACCACCGGGCGCATTCGCTGAAAAGCTCAGTTGGTTATTTTGGCGTTCAGTCGATCGTCGAGCTTGCAAGGCAGTTGGAGATTCTAGGGTCGAAGAAAGACCTCACCGAAGCTCCGGAATACTTCCGTGAGCTGGATCTGCAGGTGAATCGAATGTTGTCGTCGCTGGATCGGCAGATTCCCAATCTGAGAGAAATCGTGATTTCTGAATCCACACTGCCGAATCGCGACGCCGATTGATTTCAGATAATGGCATCGAAGCACGCTGAGTAGGAATCAACAAAAAGGGGCGCTGAGTTAGATCTCAGCGCCCCTCATCAGCTCAAGGAAACAAGCGAAATTATTTCGCTGTTGCTTTCGCGTATCGCTTCGCAACTTCTTCCCAGTTGATCACGTTCCAGAACGCGCCGATGTAGTCTGGTCGGCGATTCTGGTAGTTCAAGTAGTAAGCGTGCTCCCAGACGTCCAGGCCGAGGATCGGAGTGCGCCCTTCGGAGAGTGGAGTGTCCTGATTCGCTGTGCTTTCGATCTTCAATTTGCCGCCGTCGACAGTCAGCCATGCCCATCCGCTTCCGAAGCGGGTCGTGGCAGCGGCTGCAAAGTCTGTTTTGAGTTTTTCGAAACCACCGAGTTCGGCCTGAATCGCTGCTGCGAGCGGACCAGTTGGTTCTCCGCCGCCGTTTGGTTTCAGAATGGTCCAGAACATGGAGTGATTCCAGTGTCCACCGCCATTGTTGCGGACAGCTGTGCGGATCGATTCTGGAACTGCCGAGAGGTCCTTCATCAGATCGCAAATAGACTTGGCAGCCAGTTCCGGATGGGCTTCCAGTGCCTTGTTGACATTGGTGATGTAAGCCTGGTGATGCTTGGTGTGATGGATTTCCATCGTTTTTGCATCGATATGTGGTTCCAGCGCTGTGTACGCGTAAGGAAGTTCAGGCAGTGTATAAGCCATTTGAAGAGCTCCTGGAAACTGTGGTGGTTTCTGGTCTGTAGGGTTGCTGGAAACCCCTATTCTAGAGTGAGATTCCAGACCTACAACTATCTAAACATTGATTTCAGAATCTTCAGATTGGCAGCGGCTCGACTCCTTGAACCTCTCTGGAAGTGTGGTTTTTATCCTCTCATGAACTTTTGGTGAAATTCGAGTCGGGTCGCAAGAAAGAACGGGCAGAGTTTGTTTTAATCGGACACTTGATCGCTGCGCTGAGGCGAACCAGCAGCGAAAATGAGTCGCAATCCGTGCAAGGAGATCGATTGTGAAGTTGTTGGTGAATAGTTCTCTGTCAGCGGTGCTTTTCGGAATGTTGCTCATTCCAACGAACGCGTGGGCCCAGAAAAATGAGAAGAAGGCAAAGAGTGTTCCGACGATTGCGGATATTGCTTACGATGAGCATCCCAGTTGTCGGATTGATTTCTGGAAAGCGGAAGGAGAAGGGCCACGACCACTGCTGATCCATATCCACGGGGGGGATGGTCTTCTGGCACCAAAGAGGTGAATGAAGGGTTCTTTGATCCGTATCTCACACAGGGAATCAGCTGCGCTTCGGTTGAGTACCGTCTTCTCAGTGTTGAAACACTCCCGACCCCCGTACATGATGCTGTGCGAGCAGTGCAGTTCCTCCGTCACAAAGCTGATGAACTCAACATCCGTAAAGATCGTGTCGCGCTGACCGGAGGAGGTGCGGGTGCGTGTACTTCCATGTACATCCTTCTACATGAAGATTTGGCCGACTTGGAATCGACTGATCCTGTGAAACGGGAGTCGTCTCGAGTCACTGCTGCGGCGGTTCGACAGGGACAAACATCGATCGATCCTACCGTGGCGCCCGAATGGATCGGTCCAAATCTGCTCAAGCATAAGATGTTGTTCGGATCTGTCGGGGAACCGGATGCAGGTCGGGCTGTCGAGAATTACGAAAAGCATCGATCGCTCTTCGTTGAGTTTTCTCCAATTAATCACGTCACTGCAGATGACCCGCCATTGCTGATGACCTATGTCGCCGACATGACACTCCCCGCGAAAAATGCGTCCCATGCGATCCACCACGGGATGTATGGAGTCAAACTGAAAGAGAAATCAGACTCAGTCGGGCACGAGTGCCATCTCTTGATTCCCGGCACCTCGACGTCACAGGGCTATCAGGGAGTTGAAGATTTTCTGATCGAGAAGCTTCTGGAAAAATAACTAAAACGACTCCACTGGGATTTGTGATCTCATCAAGAGACGGTGCGCGCGAAAGTCATTCACCGTCTCTGTTCGTCTTCATGACAGCGAGATTCCATTGCGATTATTCGAAACGGATTAATCCGAAGAGTGCTGGTTGAGGAACTTCAGCTCCTGAACCGGTCCAGCTTTGTGACCCGATACCAGGTAAAATGCGGGTGATTCCCAATCCCCAACTGCTTCCCACGTTTCGTCCGGGAGGGAGCAATTGATCAAGTGGAATCGCGCATTCGAGGTGCCAGGAGTCGAGGTTTCGCGACGTGGCGCAATACCATTTGGGGTTGTAATTCCAGTTGTCCCAGCAGGCTTCCCGGGTTTGTCCGCGTTGATCAATTTCGAACTGGTAATACGTCCCGTAATCCCGGTCGATATCTATCTGCAGGCTAATCCTGTCATAAGCGTCAAGGTTGGCGTCATGCGATCGCCCCGCGCGTTCAGGGGGATCTTGGGGGAGATCGTTGTGAACCGGGACACTGGCCGCGACGTATAGAAACGTCTCGTCGTATGTGAGGAACACTACCGATTGAGGGCCAACACGCGAACTGGAACCATTCGACTGAGTTTTGGCACCAATGTAGGTGTCGCTTTGTGTCGCGTCTCCCAGTCGAATTTCTGTCGCGTTTGCCCAGCAGGGATCGATGAGGGACCCATCCAGAACGGGCGGCGTCCTCGTCATCTTGCAATTCAGGATCGGCTTGGGGGACTGTGCACCGGGGCGAAGTAAATAGGCTTCTCCACGAGCAGCGATGTTCCATGGATCATCGCTCACCGTCTTCATGAACTCCGAGTAAATTTCGTCTGCCCGCTTGTGTTCACTGCGACGCCGATGCAGGGCCGCCATCTGGAACTGAAGTTCTGGCAACTGATAAATCTGAGGGTAGACGTCACGCAAACCATTCGCGACGGTCACAGCGGATGTCTGCCAGCGACTCAGCTGCATTTGATACATGTCTGCCGAATCATTCCCGTTGCCCAGTGTCGACTGAAGCGTCCCTGAAACTGGAGTGACACGCTGTGATTCCAGTTTACCCGGAGCACCTAGATGTGGGGCGACGAGGATACCGGCGGTTTGCGTCCTTTGGCTTCGAAACTTCTTCATCGCTTCAGCAAAGTCTGACTGCAATTGTGGCAGTTCCGATGTGTTTCCGGAACGCGTCACACCGCCGGAGGCCTGAATCGTCTGAAGCCGCTGCCAGTTCATTTCGGCACTGGTCCAATATCGCATCAGCCACAGCATCCCCTCTACGGCGACAGGCTGTTCGGGAAACCGAGTGACCAGTTCACAGTAGACCGCTTCAGCTAATCCCCATTGACCGTTGACGTGGTACTGATTTCCGAGCACTCCGAGTTGTTGGGCTGCCTGTTCCGCGGAGAGTGGGGAGATGATCTCTTTGATCTGTCCTAAAAGAATTCCAGCAGTTTGCGGGGACGCAGTGTAACGGTCGGTGATGGTGGTGATGGTTCGTCGGTGATTCGCTTCATTGATCAGCTTCTCGTAGTCGAGTGAACTGATTGTCAATTGGGCACGACGAGCGGCGGAACCATGACCAATTGCAAGATCCCCAAAAGCGAACCGATTCGAAAGTTGCTGTGATGCGTCGGTACGAATAACAACAAAACTCTGCCGTTGCAGCGGTTTTGAATTCGGCAACGCTAACTGGCTGAGTGCCTCTCCCGCTGCCAGCTCAAGAGTTTTTCGTGTTCTTGGAAGTACCTCATAGGGATCCTGAGTGAAGCCAACGTCTGAGGGCGCTTCTTTTTGTAGGATGAGCTTGCTGACGGTCCACGGTTGCAGGTACGCGAGTTCGGCCTGGTCGGTAGAAAATTGGGGGATTTTGGCTTTGTCCATTGCTTGGGTGACCGCCATGCGGAGGAGTTCTGCGGTGTATTCTCCCGGAGCCCCCTCATCAATCAGAACCACGGATGGACGCCAAATTCGGAGTTCCGCCACGAGGCTTTCGAGCAGTACTTCGCTGAGTCGTCGGTCAGTGAGATTCGTCCATTCCTGAAGAAGCTTCTCTCTGTCTTTTGCGAGGGAAGGAATGGCGACGGGGAGACGCCAGTCGATCCAGCTTCGACTTCCGCCCGAGGTTTGCACGGCGTGAGCGAGTCTGAGGTCAAGTTGACGAGTGGTGTGAGCGTCACCTCCCGTATCTCGACGGGTGACCACCATGGATGCAGAGCGATAGCCTTCTTCTCGCGACCATTTTGTAAGAAACGGAAGCGACGGGTTGTCGACTGATGAGAGGAGTGAGAGGACAGCCAGTCGACGACCGCCGCCGCGAACGTTCGTCCACGTCTCTCCTCCGTCTTCTGTGATACAGATGCGCCCGAGTGCTCCCGCTGCGATCCCTCGTTGAGGATTGGCAAAGCGAATGACTTCCAGTGGAATTGAATCCCCGGTTGCATGCGGGGTCCAGGTGCGACCAGCGTCGATGGACTTCCAGACGGCTGAACCGGGGCTTCCCGCGACCCACACGTGATCGCCCACGTGGTGCACGCTATGAAAGTTGGTGAAGTCGGAGATCTCTACGGGAAGATTCGGATGAATTGCATTCCAGGAACTTCCTGAGGTGTCGCTTCTCAGAAGAACGGCCCCATCACCTGCGAGCCAGGCTCGGCCTGAGCCGTCCGCTGAAACTCCCTGAAAACCTTGAAGGCCACTGGAAGCTGAGCCACTTTTGAGAATTGAACCTTGGGCGACGATCCCTTGTGATCCCCGATTGCCGCCGAGAACGCCTGCTTGGATCGATGTGAATGCTGCTGCGTTCCATTCACCCGAGTTGGGTGAGGGCATCGAGTTCCATAATTGCCCGCCATCTGTCGTCGTCAGTGCTCCCGTTGGAAACGCAATCGAGCGGTCGCCAGCAAGGACGCCTTTCTCGAGATCGAAGAACCGCACATACTTCAGGTAGGGGAGGTTGGTGGCAGTACTTGCTGTCCAGGTTGCTCCACCGTCGAGAGTCTGTAATAGAATTCCAACAGGGCGTCCTCCGACGGGAAGGACAGTTCCTCCCGCGATCCAGCCCACCCGATTGGTTAAAAAGCAAACGCTATGGAATACGTAGCGTTCAAGGTCCGGGGAAATGGAGAGGAACCGCCAGGTTGCCCCGCGATCTTCAGACTTCAGGACAACTCCGCGATCGCCGACAGCCCAGACATCGTTCTCTCCAACGATGGCGACATCGCGTATGGTTGCATCATCCTGCATTGGATGAGCTGTGACGAACTGGGCTTTCAACTGCGGAGTTTCATCTCCGGCAGCGGTCCGCGGAGCAGAGTAGGCGAAAAATCCGAAGAGGATTGGGGCGCACCAGGAAGCCAATGCGATCGATGTCCGGAATTGAGCGGTGTTACGAACGAATGACTGCATGGGGCCTTCCTGAGATGTTCAGAGTGGGATCTTCAGGCGATTCAGTAGGAACCTGAAACGCCTGAATCATCGTCATTATCGTTGTTCAATCTGCTCGCCGCTCACCTGACGAATCATGTTCTGGTTCTCTCGGACCGGGCTGGATGATGGAAACGATTCGATCGTCGTTGTGACGCGTTTTGTCTGTTGAAAACTGAATGAGTTGGCCATCTGAATCGTCATGTTGACTGTTCGATCAACCCGGCTTTCTTTGGGGAGGCCTGTATCGCGATAAATCGTGCAACTGCCAATCGTTGACCCTCCATTCACGGTGACGGAGACGCCGTTGTCAGTGTTCGCTTTGCCAATCGATGTGCCGATGGCTGCGGAGGAATTGATCGTGCCGCGAATGTCGATAACAGCAGTGGATGGAGTGAGATCTTTCAGGGTGTAGATGTTCGTGACATACATCGGAACCGGGCGAGTCAATTGCTGCTGACGTTCCCAGGAATCTCCCAATGACGTCTGGTGACCATAGGGGAGAAGGCCGATTGTGTTGTCGACAAAATTGGCGATTCCGGATTCACCTGAACCCGCTTCAACGCCGAGGATGACGTCGTCGCGTTGATCGGGCGGTACGTTTCGTAGGCAGCGTTCAATGAATTCTGACAACCCTTCGACTTCGGAGATCTGGTTGTCTTCGCCAATCCAGAACGAGAACCCGTCGTTGACCATGTCCCGGTAGGCGATGGCTCCGACATGACTGATCTGGCCAGGGTCGTTGGAATCAAACTCAACATGCTCATCGGCAATGTCGTGCTTGTAGCGGACTCGATTGTACTTGACGGTGAGTTTGGTGCGGTTTTCTCTTTTCTCGGTCACTCGGATGGCCAGCATCAATTCGAGTTGAGAGAAGTTTCGCATCGGTTCTCCATTCAGAGTATTCTGAAGGAGTTCTTGTTGAACAACCTTCCGGAGGGGGAACTGGTCACCGGTTTTGAGGTTCAGCCCCAACTTGGCAGCGGAGTTGTAGCTCGCCAGTTGAGTGTCCGAATGAGGCGTTGCGGCAGGGGTTTCTGTGAGCCAAGCGGGGAGGTCGACATCCTCTTTCTTTTTGGCAGATTCTGAAGAGCATCCCGTCGACCAGAGAACCAGCGAGGTGGCAAGACAGATTAAGACTGATGAGTTGCTTCGGCCCACCATAATGTTCCTCCTGAACGCGATTTCAGCGAGTCCTGCGCTGAGACTTTTTTCTGGCGAATCTGCCCGGAATCGCGGGAAGTTAGCACGATTTCAGCTTTTCAGGCCAGACTTGTTTTGATTAGCGAGCTTGTTCTGCCAATGTGACAGTTTTTGTCTTGGTTAATCTGCGTGTTAGTGGTGCCAAAATGGCTTGTATCTTTTTGGGCTGGAATTTCGTGAGTTGCAAGTCAATATCTTGATTCAGGTTACGGTAAAGTGGATTCTTTCGGGATTCGGTACGAGCATTGCGTCTATCGAGAATTACTCTGACAAGAAGGGAATAATTCACATGGCATTCAAGATGGAACAGCTGACCGCAAAGGCTCAGGAAGCGGTTCAGTCAGCTCACGAAATCGCTCGGGAGATGAACCACCGGCAGCTGGTTCCTCTCCATTTATTAAAAGCTCTGCTGCAGGAACCGGACGGAATTCCAAGGGCGATTCTCAGCAAGTTGGGAGCGAATGTGTCCCAGCTTCTGCTGATGGTCGACAGTGAACTGGGACGACTCCCGTCGTCGACTGGATCAAATGTCGACATTGGGGCCTCTCGGGAACTGATGCAGGTTTTCGATGAAGCGCAGAAATTCGCAGCCACGTTGCAGGATGAGTTCATCTCCACCGAACATTTGTTTGTCGGGCTGACCCGGGTGAGCGACACCGCACAACGACTGCTCACACTCAATGGACTTGAAGAAAAAGACATTTTGTCAGCCATGAAAGCTGTGCGAGGAAATCAACGAGTGACAGACCAACACCCTGAAGATAAATACCAATCGCTGGAAAAATACGGGAAAGATCTCGTCGAACTGGCTCGGTCCGGAAAGATCGATCCGGTGATCGGGCGGGACAACGAAATCCGCCGCGTGGTTCAGGTCTTGGCCCGCCGTCGTAAAAACAACCCGGTGCTGATCGGTGATCCTGGTGTCGGAAAGACCGCCATCGTAGAGGGGCTCGCCCACCGAATTGTTCTCGGGGATGTTCCACAATCTCTCAAAGACAAGCGAGTGATTGCTCTCGATATGGGGGCGCTGATCGCTGGTGCCAAATATCGCGGTGAATTCGAGGATCGACTCAAAGCTGTTTTGACGGAAGTCGAACAGGCTCAAGGGAAGGTCATTCTGTTTATCGATGAACTGCACACCGTAGTCGGGGCAGGAAAAACCGATGGGGCAATGGATGCATCCAACCTCCTCAAACCGGCACTTGCTCGCGGGGAGTTGCACTGTATTGGTGCAACGACTCTCGACGAATACCGGAAATACATCGAGAAAGATCCCGCACTCGAGCGTCGATTTCAACCAGTGATTGTCCGTGAACCATCAGTCGAAGACACGATTGCGATCCTTCGCGGGCTCAAGGAACGCTACGAGAAGCACCACGGAATTCGCATTCGTGACGCGGCACTCGAAGCAGCAGCGAAACTTTCGGATCGGTATATCAGTGACAGGTTTTTGCCAGACAAGGCCATTGACCTTGTCGATGAAGCGGCGTCACGTGTGTCGATCGAACTGACTTCAGTACCGACTGAAATTGATGAAGTGCAGCGACGACTGACTCGACTGGAAATCGCCGCTCGCCAGCTCGATGAAGAGAAGGAAGAGCACGCGACGAAAGAGCGTCAGGAGATCCAGACGGAGATGGATCAGCTCAAGCAGAAACTCGCGAGTTTGAAAGAACAGTGGGAGTCTGAAAAGCTGGGGCTGGGGGATGTGAAAGGTGTTCGCGAGAAACTGGAACAGGCAGAACTGGAATATGCACAAGCCGAAGCTGGAATGCGTGACAAACAAGCCAGCGGCCGACTTATCGATGAGGCGGACTACCAGAATCTGTTCAAGCTGGACCAGGAACGAGCGAAACTTCGAAAGCAGGTACAGACCCAGGAAGAAGAAGCAGAGAAGCATGCAGCTACAGAGAAAGAGCATCAAACACGACTGCTCCGCACTGAGGTCGGTCCCGAAGAGATTGCGAAAGTGGTCTCCGCCTGGACCGGTGTCCCTGTCAGCCGCATGATGAAGACGGAGCGAGAGAAACTGTTGTTGATGGAAGACCTGATTCATCAGCGCATGATCAATCAGGAAGAAGCCGTCTCTGCAGTCGCGAACGCTGTTCGCCGCTCTCGATCCGGATTGCAGGACAAGAACCGCCCGATCGGTTCGTTCATCTTCCTCGGTCCTACTGGGGTGGGGAAGACGGAACTCTGTAAGGCACTGGCGGAATTCCTGTTTGATGATGAGAAGAACATTGTCCGAATCGATATGAGCGAGTTCATGGAGCAGCACTCCGTGGCTCGGCTGATCGGTGCCCCTCCGGGGTATGTGGGGTACGAAGAAGGGGGACGGCTCACTGAAGCGGTCCGTCGGCAACCGTATTCCGTGGTCTTGTTCGATGAGATTGAAAAAGCCCATCGCGATGTCTTTAACGTCCTCCTGCAAGTGCTGGACGACGGGCGATTGACAGATGGACAGGGAAAAACCGTCGATTTCACAAACACGATCATCGTGATGACTTCGAATATCGGGTCTTACCAGATTCTGGAGCTAACCGAAGCGGGTGAGGAGGACCAGATTCGGGACGTCTGTATGGATGCCCTGAAGCGGGAGTTCCGACCGGAGTTTTTGAACCGCATCGATGAAGTCATTGTGTTCCATCCGTTGAAACGGCAGGACATTCGAAAAATCATCGAGTTGCAGATTCAGAAGCTTTCCAAGCAATTGGAGGAGCACGGTTACGGATTGGATGTTTCCGAAGATGCCAAATCACTGTTGGCAAACGAGGGATATGATCCGGTTTACGGTGCTCGTCCTCTCAAGAGGGTCATTCAGAGTCGACTCCAGAACGCCTTGGCAAACTCCATCCTGTCCGGGGAGTTCGAGGAAGGGAAGACCATTCACGTTGGATCCCAGCATGGTGAACTGACGTTCGAATAGTTTTGGACGAGTTGATTTTTAGTGATTTTGATGAGGCTGCACGTGAGAAATCGCGTGCAGCCTTTTTTTGCATCTCCTTTTACTGGAATGCTTTTTGTTCGCAGGTGATCTTTTCGCCCAGTGATTGCGGGGGTTGTTTAGCTGGTTTGCTGCAAAGAGTGTTCGATATCGACTATATTGTGAACTCGCCAGACTTTTCGGCTCACGATGAGGTGAACAACTGCACAGAGCGGTCTCACGGAGCTTGATGGTCTGTTTTCGTTTCAATCGCTGGAAATGCCATGTATCGCGTGCTTGTAACTGATAGCCTTTCAACTCAAGGTCTCGATCTGCTCAAGAGCTTCCCGGAGATCGAAGTTGTTTACTCACCGGGAATGAAACCGGCGGAGTTGAAAGAAGCTCTCAAAGAAGCGGACGGGATTGTCATCCGTAGTGGAACGAAGCTGACCGCCGACGTTCTAGAAGGACAAACCCGACTGAAAGTGATCGCTCGTGCTGGAGTCGGTGTCGATAACGTCGATCTCCCGACAGCGACACGCCAAGGGATCATTGTTTCTAACACACCAGACGGAAACACACTGAGTACAGCTGAGCACACGATTGCCATGCTGATGGCGTTGTGCCGCTGTATTGGCCCTGCATCCCAAACAATGCGCAATGGCGAGTGGGATCGTAAGAGCTTCACTGGAACGCAACTGGCCGGCAAAACAATCGGTGTCGTTGGTCTGGGGCGAATTGGAATCGCAGTCGCCAAGCGATGCCGCGGTCTGGAAATGACCGTTCTGGGATTCGATCCATTCCTCAGCGAAGAACGCGCTGCTGAATACGGAATTGAACTCTACCGAAACGTTGATGATATGCTGGTGAAATGTGATTTTGTCACTGTGCATACTCCACTGACTGACGAGACACGTGGTCTCATCAACGCGAAGCGAATTGCTTCGATGAAGACGGGTGTTCGATTCGTCAACTGTGCCCGCGGGGGCATTATCGATGAGAACGATCTGGCAGACGCCATTGAATCCGGGCATGTCGCCGGTGCTGCACTGGACGTCTTCTCGAAAGAACCTCCTGCACCGGACTTCCGACTGACCAAGCTTCCTCAGGTGTTGAGCACTCCTCACCTCGCTGCTTCAACCGATGAAGCTCAGGAACAGGTTGCATTGGAAGCAGCCGAAATCGTTGCGAATTTCCTGACAAAGAATGAAGTTCGCTCCGCTGTGAACATGGTCCCCATTTCCGGCAAAGAGCTGGAAGGGGCGCGATCCTATCTCGATCTTGCTTATCGGTTGGGACTGGCATTGGCTCAGCTCTGCAAAGGAGAGAGCTTCAAGTCGGTCAAAGTTCAGTTCAAGGGAGATCTGAAAGGGAAGCCTGTCAAACTGGTGACCAGTGCTTTCACATCCGGTCTGCTCTCTGCTGCTCTGGATCGAAACGTCAGTATTGTGAACGCCGACCTGACAGCAGCCGACCGCGGAATTCCTGTGACAACGATCACCTCGCCAGATGCGGGAGCGTTTTCCACAATTCTCTCTGTGACTGCGGAAACTGACAAAGGGACCAAGACAATTGGCGGGACCACCTTTGGTAACGACTTCCTGCGTCTGATTCGCGTTGACGATTACCATCTCGACGCTTACCTGGACGGCAAAATGCTGCTGTTCTGGCACAAGGACGTCCCGGGTGTGATCGGGGCGATTGGAACTGCGTTCGGAAAACATGGCGTGAATATCTCGCACATGGCTGTCGGTCGCGGAAGCAAGATCCCAGGTGGTGGCGCCGTTGCAGTATTGAATCTGGACAACGCACCTTCTGCAGAAGCACTCGCAGAAGTCAGTCAACACCCGGACATCCTCGGGGTTCAACTCGTCACTCTCCCAGAAGCAGGCGCATCATTGCCATGGCTGGGACTGTAGGCGGCGAATTTTGTTGAAATCGATCACGGCGACTCTCACTTGATGAGGTCGCCGTTTTTTATTCCCCATCTCAAAAATGGAGTATTCGCCGGCTTGTTCGTTCCGATAGAATCAAGCTGGTCCGGTCGGATTAGATTGCATCCGTGAACTTTGCTCGAGAGGTCGGCGTCCCCATGGAACGTGATGAACTGATTCAGACACTGCAGTCGCTTCAGAGTCGCCTGCAGAACAACGAGGAGCCCGATGCTGATCTCACCTCGGATCTCCAGAAACTTTCGGTCGAACTGAACGAAGTGTTTGGAGTCCATCAAGTCGGGGAAGTGCCCAGCGAGGATGGCGAAGAGTCTGGTGGGCTGCTGGATCAAATGAAATCGCTGACGCAGCAATTCGAGGAGTCTCATCCTCAACTGGCTCAGGCGATCGGTGATGTCGCCACCGCGCTGAGTCGAATCGGAATATAGACCTGCTTGATTTCAATAGATCTGGCTGCATCCTTCTCGTGAGAGGAGCACGCAGCCAGATTTTTTATTGAATTCGATGTAACACCCGCCAGTGAATACACTCCCCTGAGAGAGGAGTTAAATTCCTTCGAGTACTTTTGGATTGACCACGTTCTCAGGGAGTTCCCCGCTCAGGACAGCGGCGATCTGATGCGAGACCCGCTCACGCAGGTTCGCGAGTGATTCTTCCGATACGAACGCAGCGTGAGGCGTCACGATCACTCGTTCATCCAGGTAAAGCTGATCAGAAAGGCTGGGCGGCTCAGGATCGAAAACATCCAGCCCGGCGCCGGCGAGTTTGCCTCGCTGAATGGCATCGTTCAAAGCCGCCGGATCAATAAGCGGTCCGCGTGAAGTGTTGATCAGGAAGGCACCAGTTCGCATCTTTGCGATTGCTTCAGCGTTGAACTGGTGACGATTCGAATCCGTCAGCGGAGCATGGAGTGAGATGTAATCGGATGTCTCCAGCAGTTCATCGAACGAAACCATTTTGCAGTCGGTTCCATAATTGTTCCCGGAGGGGGTATGTGCGATGACGTTCAGACCGAACGCCTTTGCCCGCTCGAGGACAAGCTGTCCGGTCTTGCCGAGTCCAAAGAGGCCGAGTGTGCGTCCTTTGAGCCGGTGCATCGCAGGACCGGAGCGGAGATTGTATTCCTGCCCTTTTGTTCGCAAGTGGAAGAATCCAATGTTACGAGTCAGCCCCAATAGCAGTCCAAACGCTTGGTCAGCCACTTCTTCAACGCAGTAGTCAGGAACATTTGTGACGAGAATGCCCCTTGACGTTGCGGCGGGTATGTCGATGTTGTCCAGGCCGATCCCCATGCGGCAAATGATCCTGCAAGTCGATGCGGAATGAATCACTTTTTCCGTCACTTTGGCCCAGCACGTCGCGATGGCGTCGACATGCTCAGCGAGTCGCGTGAGCGTCTCTTCGGACTCGTCCGGAGCGTCAACGATCTCCACTCCATAAGGGGTGAGGATTCGTCGTTCGATATCAAGATCCGGCCAGGGGTGGTCTGTGATGAGTACTTTATGGGTGGCCATAGCGGAGATTTCTTAGCAGGTCGATCTACGTGTTCGCGTCCCTGCAGGCAGGAACCGATTACTTAGAAATACTCTGACAAACCCGCTTCCCTTGTGAAAGTGAAAGCCTCATTTCTTTTTCATCAGGCCGAAGTCGGAACCATCGAAACAGAAGGCGAGTCGATTCAAATTCATCCGGGCCTGTCATCGTGGTTTGGTCCTGCACGCCCCCCATCTGTAATCGAATTCGGTTTAACTTCGAGATTGTCTCTGCAGCACTCTTCTCGTCGTGAGGTTGCGGGACGACCTCAACAACTGTTCCTCTTTCGATCAGCATCCACCATTTCGACTGATCGATCGACGATTCGATGGGGTAGATGAAGTACGCTTTCGATGTCCAATCGTGAAAACGTCGCAGGTGCAGACTGATTCTTTCCAGAGCTTTGGCCCGGTCTCGCAGTACTGCGGCCCGTTCAAACTTTCGTTCAGTGACGGCAACCTTCATTTCCTCGGCTATCGCCGCGAGGGCCGTTTCGCAGTCTCCATCCAGAAACCGCGTCGCTGCATTGACGGCGCGCGTGTAAGCAGTCTTTGTGCAGCCTCCAACGCATGGTGCCAGACAGGTTTTCAGATGGGCCCGCATGCAGGCACTGAACGGCACAGCATCAGGATCGACAGGAGTATTTTTGTAAGTGATTGGAGTATTCTTCGGGCAGTCGCGCAGTAGGAAATGATGGTTGAGTTCTGCAACAGCCTGGCGAAGAAACCGAGTCATGGGCATCGGCCCCCAGATGCCCAGGTACCTCTTCGGAATATGGGGATGGAGTGTAAACGCAGGGGCTGGTTGATCGACCAGAGTCAAAAACCCCAACCTCATCTTTGTTGGGTGTCCCTGAACGTTGTAGTTCGGACGATAATGGCGGATCAGTTCTCGCTCGCGGAGTGCAGCCACAAGCTCATGCGCGGCAGGTTGCCAAACCAACGTTGCGGATCGGTACCCGATTCGACGTTCTTTGGTCTTCGAGACCTTGGATGAGAAATAAGAATGGAGGCGTTTGCAAAGATGGCGGGACATCCCGACGTAAATGAGCTGGCCCGTCGAGCTGACCATCCCGTACACCCCTGGAGAAGCGGGGCATTCATTTCGCAGCCGAGCACGAATCTCTTTTCTGGTTCCGGTCAGAAGCAGACTCCGCGGAGATCCCAACAAAGAGGCGTAACGGCTCTTCAGAAACAATTCTGGCAACGACTCTCTGGGGGTGACCTCCATTTTCCTTTTGTTGGCCATTTACCCTCCTTGGGACTGATTGAACCTCAGCCACGGAATCGATGGCAAGAGTGGGGTGATCGTAATTGTCCACTTCATTCATGCCTATGGTATTTCCCGGCAACTGTTCGAGCCCAAGAGACGACAAAGAATGAATCTGTGTTGACTGATTTGAGTGGCGGGTCGCTGAAAGTTGGGCGATCAAACGGAAAATGTTGGCACCGGTTGATCTATTTGCTTCTGATATGCAGTTTGACTTTGCAGCGGTACGAGCAGGTTCATTTGCGGAGAAACTCGCCTAATTTCTGACAGAGAGATAGCTTGCGCAAATCTTCCTCTTTTGACGAAATGAAGATCGTGTTAATCTGGATTGATAGATCTGGTCCCCGCAATTTTGGTGGATTAAGTTGATCGTCACACGTTCTACCTTTACTGGAACAACATGAGTCTGTCTGTTGGTCACTCGGAAAGCACCTTTACTCCTGAATTGAAACAGTCTTCAACTGTTGGTTCAACGAGCTTTATCGGGTTGGTATTGACCCAGTTTTTTGGCGCATTTAACGACAATCTCCTGCGTTGGTTTGCCGTTTTGATTTCGCAGCCGATTCTTGGCTCGTCAGCAGCAATCGTGCTGGGTGGGGTGTCCTTGACGGTCCCTTATCTGTTCACAATGCCAGCAGCGGGTTGGTTGGCAGACAGGTTTTCGAAACGAAGCATTATTACGCGAGTTCGCGGTCTCGAAGTTCTGCTGCTGATCGCTGCCATCCTATCAATTGCCTACGGAAATTCTCTGTCCTTGTTGTCCATTGTCTTTGTAAAGGGGCTTCTGAGTGCACTGACGAGCCCTTCGAAATTTGGCTGCATTCCTGAAATCGTCTCCCCCCGGTTCCTGTCGAACGCCAATGGCATCATGGCAATGTTTTCGATTGTCGGTATGGGGGCTGGAACAATTGCAAGCTTCGTGCTATACGGATTCTCCACCCCAGAGCTCGGAAGTGGAAATTGGGAATCGATTGCGGTGATTGCCTTGACTCTCCTCGTCGGTGCCGTCGCAGCATATCTTTCAAGTCTTCTGGTGTTCACTGCAGGAGCAGCTGATCCAGAACTGCCGCCGAGATTGAATCCACTTGTTGACGTCATCCCCGCGATGAAGATTCTTTGGGGAGATCGTCGACTGTTTCGAGCAGCTTTTGGGATCGCATTTTTCTACTTTCTAGCGTCATTGGCTCAGCAGAATATCGATCCGTTTGGATCAACGATTCTTTCTCTGGAGAAGGCGCAAATTGGCGTTTTGCTGGGGATACTCGTGGCGGGAGTCGGGGTAGGAAGTCTCCTCGCTGGCCGACTTTCCGATGGAAAAGTGGAACTTGGCATCGTTCCATTAGGGGCACTGGGAATCGCCGTCAATTCGATTCTCATCTGCGTCTTCGGGAGCTTTGTTGATCCGAGTCTTCCCACAAATGGACAGGTCGCCTACTGGGGATCATGTATCGGGCTGTTCCTGCTCGGAGCGAGTGCGGGGCTATACGATGTCCCGCTGGAAGCCTATTTGCAAATGCGCAGCGATCCACAACGTCGTGGAACAGTGCTCGCAGGAAGTTTCTTCCTGTCTTATGTCATGATTCTTGTTTCGTTTGGTGTCTTCTATCTCCTGCGAGCTGTGATTGGTCTTTCGCCGGGATCGCTCTTTTTGCTGATGGGAATCATGACACTGCCTGTGGTGGTGTATCTCGTCTGGCTGATGCCTGATTGGACATTCCGGTTCTGCCTTTGGTTAGTGACGCATTCGATTTATCGGCTTCGGCTGCACGGCCTCGAAAATGTTCCGGATCGTGGAGCTGCACTCATTGTCGCCAACCATGTTTCCTTCATGGATGGTGTCTTTCTATGCATCGCGACGTCACGATTCGTGAGATTTCTCGTTTACTCGGACTTCACTGAGATGCCAATTCTGAATCAGCTGGCTCGGATCATGAGAGTGATCCCAATTCGAGCAAGCGATGGGCCAGTGGCTGTTGTGAAGTCGATCAATTCTGCCCGTGAAGGGCTAAAGAATGGAGAAGTCGTCTGTATTTTTGCAGAGGGGGGGCTGACTCGAACGGGCCAGATCCAACCTTTTCAAAAAGGCCTGATGAAAATTGTCCGCGGAATGGATGTTCCTATTGTCCCCACATATTTGAACGGGCTCTGGGGGAGCATTTTCAGTTGGCGTGGAGGAAAGGTTTTCTGGAAGTGGCCTAAGAGTTGGCCGTTTCCAGTGGATATTCACTTTGGAACACCGATTCGTAACCCGCAAGATGTCGCACTCGTAAGACAAGCGGTCGAACAACTTGCTGCTGAGGCTGTGAAAATGGATGCTGCTCAAAACAAACTCGTACCGGTTCGTCGGTTTATTCGCCAATGTAAAGCCTCGAAGTTTGTGTCGAAAGTCGCAGACTCAGCGAAGACGGAACTGACAGGCGGCAAACTTCTCGCTGGAGCGCTCGCCTTTCGGCGGGTGCTGCGACGAACTGTTCTGTCGAATGACGAAAAGAGCGTTGGCCTGTTGCTGCCACCTTCTGTCGGCGGATGCCTCGCGAATATGGCGCTGGCTCTTGATCGTCGAATCAGCATCAACCTGAATTACACTCTTTCCGAAGACGTGTTGAATTACTGCGTCGACAAAGCAGGGATCAAACATGTTCTGACCAGTCGTCGATTTCTGGAGAAAATGCCCTTCAAGTTGCAGAACGCGGAATTCGTCTTTTTGGAAGATGTGAAGGAAAAGGTCACATCTCTCGATCGGATGATGGGGGCGCTCGGCGCGTTTGCACTTCCTGCTTCAGTGCTCGACTCGCTTCTTGGGCTCAAGAAGATCGCTCCCGACGATACGCTGACGATCATTTTCACCTCCGGATCGACAGGTGAACCGAAAGGGGTGGTCCTTTCTCAGGTGAACGTCGGAGCGAACGCGGAAGCGATCGACCATTTGCTCAACGTGAAGCATGAGGATGGAATTCTCGGGGTATTGCCGTTTTTCCATTCGTTCGGTTACACCGCCAGCATGTGGTTGCCAATGTGCTACAGCTTGCGTGGCGTGTACCACTTCAGCCCACTTGATGCGAAGGTGATCGGTCGACTGTGTCAGGATCACAAGCTCACGATCATGATGACAACCCCGACCTTCCTGAAGATGTACTTGAAGCGATGTGATCCAGAGAACTTTGCTTCGCTCGATCTGATCGTCGTCGGGGCAGAGAAGTTGCCAGTCGAACTGGCTCAACAATTCGAGGAGAAGTTTAAGGTACTTCCGACTGAAGGCTATGGTGCGACTGAGTTGTCTCCAGTGGCTGCGGTCAACGTGCCGGACCATCGTTCACAAGCGGTTTATCAACAAGGGACAAAGCTTGGCACAGTGGGGCGTCCTCTGCCCGGGGTGACAGCGAAGATCGTCGATCCTGAAACCCGCGAAGATCGGGGAATCGGTGTTGAGGGGCTCTTGCTGATCAAAGGACCAAGCGTCATGAAGGGCTATCTGGACGACCCGGCAAAAACCAATGATCTGGTTCGTGATGGCTGGTACAACACAGGCGACTTCGCTGTTCTTGATACAGATGGGTTCCTGACGATCACTGGGAGGCAAAGCCGCTTCTCCAAGATCGGCGGAGAGATGGTTCCCCATATTCGTATTGAGCAGGAACTATTTAAGATCTGCGAGGCACCCGATGCGGAAGAAGCAGGGTTAATTTTGGCGGTTACGGCCGTGGCGGACGATAGTCGCGGAGAACGAATCATTGTTTTGTACACCCAGCTTTGCGAACCGGTTGATCAGGTGATCAAAAAGCTGGCTCAGACAGGTATTCCCAAATTGTGGATTCCTTCCTCCGACTCTTTTATTCAGGTGGACCAGATTCCGGTGCTCGGAACCGGAAAACTGGATTTGAAAGCTGTCAAAGAAATGGCATTGGATGTAACTCGAAACGCCAAAGCATTTTAGGGTTCGGCGTTTAGTCAGCATCGAGGAATTCAGCGAACCGGCGAGTCATTTGGGGTGTCATTGCTGAAGCTGATTTTCGCAGCCGGTTGCGGATTTTATCTTGAATCCATCAACACGGAGAGAAATGAGCTTGCTGTTTTGAATCGATTTTGATGGGCTTCTTCACCACTTTGTCCGGTTCGAGAACTTTCTGCTTGCGGAAGGTTGCGAAGAATCGCCTGAAAAGTATCATCTCCGCTTCGACTGGTGATCGAAAGGTCGTCCAGAAGAGTAGGAGGCGTAGCTCAGTCGGTAGAGCAACGGACTTTTAATCCGTTGGTCCAGGGTTCGAGTCCCTGCGCCTCCACTTCAAAAGGCCGTGAAGCAGAAATGCTTTGCGGCCTTTTTTGTTGGAGTGATTTATTGTGAACTGGGGTGGGCATCCTTGTTTCACCGCTACGTCCGCTGGTGATTCTCGAGGCACCGCTGCGAGTTCTGTCCTTGCGGGAATCTCTGTGAATTTGTTCGATCGCAAGTAATGCGGCGTACATCACCATCGGGGAGAGCGAGATGAACGTTCATGAAAAGCTCAACTATGTTGAGTTTTCTACAGTGGATCTTCAGTGGTTGAGGCTGGAGGTGAGATCGTGAAGCCGATCTTCGAATTTACGGGAGGGCGTCGCTTTTGCTTCGCGGAGCCAAGTGGAAGCGAGTTCACGGTCTGGTTGGATGTCCGCATCGATGAGGCGGCTTGAGGCAATGTTCGCGACCTCATCAACTGCTGAGTCGGCAAAGAAAAGAATGCGCCCGGCAGGATTCGAACCTGCGACCGACGGATTAGAAATCCGTTGCTCTATCCTACTGAGCTACGGGCGCAACTCTTGTTTTGGTAAGCTGTTGTGTCTTTCTGGGAGTTGGCTCGATTTGAGTTTGACACTCCGATCTGACACTCGCTACTCTATATTCTCTCCAAAAGTGACGCCCGCGATGCTTGCAACATCCGGGCGTCGAACACCACCGAGTTCTTGCCAAGGTGATGCCGATGCAAAAGTCTACAGTTTCGCGCCGTTCACGCAAGCCGAAGTACAGCAAGCCTTACAAAGACTTTCCACTGACAGCCCATCCTTCCGGACGGTGGGTTAAAAAGTTCAACAAGGCTTCCCATTATTTTGGGCCGATTGGTGCCTCGGGTACTGAGCAGTATGAAGCGAACTGGCGAGCGGCGCTGGACCGATTCAATCGCGAATGGCCTTATATCCTTAAAGGCGAATCACTGCCTCAAGTTGTAGACGAAGCCAGCGAATGCTGTACGCTGAGAGTTCTTTGCAACGAATTCCTGGCTTCCAAGCGGAACAAGATGGAAACCGGCGAGCTAACGGAACGAAGTTATCGCGACTACTTCCGTTCCTGCAAGTTGCTGATCGAACACTTCGGGAAAAATCGAGCCGTAGAATCCCTGCGTCCACTTGACTTTGAAGCGTTTCGAAAAGGACTGGCGAAGAACCTCAGTGCCGGAACGCTCGGCAATGAGATCACGCGCTGCCGCGTTATCTTTAAGTTTGCAGCTGACCAAGAGCTGATTCCTGTACCTGTGAAGTTTGGGCAATCCTTCGAGCGTCCATCGAAGAAGACACTCAGGCGGGTTCGTAATGAAGCCGGTCCCAAGATGTTCGACGCTGCTGAAATCCGAACGCTGCTGAGAGCTCTAGAGGGGGCGTCCGTCAGTATCGCGGGGCAGGAAACGCCAGTGACTCTGAAACCTGATCCGCAATTGAAGGCGATGATTTTACTTGGGATTAATGGAGGGCTTGGCAACACTGACTGTTCTGGTCTTACCGAATCCCACTTGGATCTCAATGCAGGATGGATGAGCTACCCACGTCCGAAGACGGAGATTCCTCGCAAGATTCCTCTTTGGCCAGAAACCGTGACTGCACTCTCCGAGGTCGTCGAACGCCGGTTGCGACCGCGTACAGACGAAGATCAAGGTTTAGTGTTTCTCACGCGAAGTCGCCGCCGTTGGGTGCGAATGGCAGGTAAGGGACTAGATGTAGAAGGGAATGAGAAACCCCGGAGCGTTTTGGATGATATATCGCGAGCATTCGGCAAGTTACTTCACGCTTTGAACATCAACGGGCGAAATGGCTTGGGCTTCTACACACTGCGAAGAACGTTCGAGATTCAGGCGGGAGAGTCTAAAGATCAAGTAGCTGTCGACGCGATTATGGGGCACACTGACGAGTCGATGGCTGCCGTCTACCGTCAAGGACAGATCAGTGAAGATCGCCTCCGAGCCGTCGTTGATGTTGTTCATCGTTGGCTACGGTTGGCTGAGTAATGTGATATTTCAGTTAAGTGGATCCAGTTGCTCCAGAATACGAGCTTCACTGACAACTTCCAGGTTCCAGCAAGACGATCACTCAGATGGTAATGAATGAAGAAATTGCCAGAATCTTCAGCCAAGAATCTCGTAAGTCACAAAGATGGCTTCCCGTTCTAAGGGCGGTTGCAGAGTCTTGCGTAGACTTTTGGGATGCAGGTGCGTCACTCCAAGAAAGCAACGTTCGTTTACTCAACGAGATCACCAGAGAAGCAATTCAATCGCGAAGAGTTTTAGACAGTCATGATGTTAGTCAAGCTTTAGCCTCTGCAGCAGACCGCCCGGTACGTCTTAATGGTAGAATGAATGTTTCATACCATCACGCTGCAATGGATCTAGCCATCTCATGGCCGTATTTGTTGTGGAATCGCATTGGATTTATTTCTCGCCCATACCAAAGTTACGATGAGTCAGGCGACGTAAATTGGCTCAGGCAATACCCTCCT
Organism: Planctomicrobium mucosum; assembly: GCF_051466335.1. Lineage (NCBI taxonomy): Bacteria > Pseudomonadati > Planctomycetota > Planctomycetia > Planctomycetales > Planctomycetaceae > Planctomicrobium > Planctomicrobium mucosum. The sequence continues at coordinate 1,253,125 of NZ_CP195793.1, forward strand.
GAAGTGGTAAAACAGGCCAATTCGGATTTGTTGGGCGACTTCAATTTAAGTGAAGTTGCAGATGAAGCACGAATTGGAATTGAACGGGAGCGGGCAAAGATCTTAGAGCCTCTAGGTACCCCATTTGAATCGTCGGAAATTCCTGCAATACGTCTATTTGAACGTAAGCCATTAAAGAACTCGAAAGACTTGTTTTCGAAGTGTACAAATCCGACAGAAATCAGCCTTGTACGTGCCGCGTTAGAATTCGGACCACTCAAGGGAGAGGCACTTTGCCAAAAGGTAAGACTGGAATTCAACTCAAACACAAAAAACGCTCTGTCATCTCTTAGGAAGCGAGGAATCTTAGCGAACTGTCGGAGGCTTGGTGGTTACTATGTTCCATCACAAAGTCAGGATCGGAAAGTCAAAAGTCAGGACTGACTTTAAGGAGTCGCCCCGTAGACTTGGGGCATGACGAACAAATCACCATCACTTCTAGACGCAGCCGCGATTCTCGAGAAGATCTCACCTGCCGAAATTGAGTCACGCCTCGACGAAATTGAAGCTGAAGCAAGGTCCTTGAGGCTCCTTCTAAGAACACTTAGGGCCAGAGAGTCAGCTCAAAAGAAGCGAGAACGTGAGGTGTCCAAGTGACCATCCTCACCCCTCCTGAGATCGCCAGACGGTGGCGTTGCAAGCCAGAGGGCGTTCGAAAGCTGATTGATTCCGGCAAGCTGCCTGCGTTCAACGTTGCTTCGCCGACAAGTCGTCAGCCGCGATGGCGCGTCACATTGGCTGCGGTGGAAGCCTACGAAGCCGGACTAGTTAACCCTGTTGCCGCGCCATCCGTTCCACATTCTCCCCGCCGGAGAAAGCTCTCGCGAGGTGCGGGAGGGCCGTTTTGAACGCTCCTACTTATCCGCAACGAGATTCGTTCTTTGCTCACAAATTCTGCCGCCTGATGGTCAAGGTCTGTCTCGCCAACGAATTGGGAGCTGATGCGTGTTACCTGCTAATGGTAATTGCCCACACGGAAGACGCGGCACACTACCGACGTGCCACAACTTGGTTTAACGGTCAACTGATGACGGTTCTTGGAATCAGTCAGCAAAAGACCCTGATTCGAATCAGGAAGACACTCATTGACGCAGGCTGGCTCCATTATGAGGAAGGGGGAAAGGGGAAAGCGGGACGATACTGGGTATTGATCCCACAAGAGGCAATTGGAATCGATGATCAACCGAGTGATGAAGGCGATTCCATGCCAGTTGCGCTTTCCGAAATACAGCGCAACGGGAATCAAGAGGGCAAATCGAGTACAGCGCATTGTCACTCTAATGGGAAACGATCGGGAAGTGATCGGCACAATCATTCAACCCTGTCCCTAACCCCTCCCCTGATCCCTACCCCTATAGAAGAGGGGGAAAAGCCGCCCCCTCCCCTGACTAAAGAGTTTCAAGACGTCGTTGATGCATGGAACAATCTGCCAGCCCAATTCCCGAAGTGCAGCAAGCTGAGCAAAAAACGCAAGACTGCTTTGACGTCTCGATTGGCTGATCGGGACTGGCGCGAGGGGTGGCCCGCTGCACTTGCACGTTTACCAACGTCGACATTCCTTAGAGGCGAAAATGATCGAGGCTGGGTTGCTGATTTTGATTTTTTTCTGAAGACCGATTCCGTCACAAAAATCCTAGAGGGGAAGTATTCCTGTAATGGAAAAGCAAACACAACAATCGTCTCAAACCGAACGAATTCAGGATTCGTCCATGATCCTAAAACAGGGGCCAAACTACTCAGCTCGAGAGATTTTTAAACTGAAGGTCGACGAGATCGTTCTAGAGCGACTGGAGGCCAAAGAAGCAGCTCGTAAGAGGATCGCCGACCAGCTAGCGAGCGTGTCGATCAGCAATGAAGAAGCTGCAATCTTCGATAATCTTCGAGCTCGACAGGAAGAGGGCGAGCAGCTGACCAGCGATTACCGACTCATGAATCCTGAACTCTTTCGAACTCGAAAAGACTCGGTTCAACGCCGCCAAAGCGAATTGAAGATGAAGGAACGCGCAGAAGCTCGGGTCGAAGCCAGTCGGCGACATCCGGAACTCTATGCTGCGATGCAAGAGGAACTTCGCGAGGAAGAACGTGTCCGCTTCATGAATCTGGATGCGAAGCGGAGAGCAGACCGAATTGAATATCTCAACACCACAGCATGGCCCAAAATGGCAGGCCGGTTCGTGCATTCGTCGCTGGAGAACTTCGAGGAAACAGGAACTGAAATTGAGCGGGCGGCTCAACGCAGCGTGTTAGGAGAGCTAAGGCAGCTCAATTTTCTGGAATCGATTCAAGCAGGTCAGAACATCCTCTTCCTCGGCCCTCCTGGAGCGGGGAAAGATCACCTGATGCATGCCCTCATGAGGCGGATGCTTCTCCCGCTCGATGGAAACATCCTTTTGAAGAACGGCGCGGAACTGCGATCGAGATTGCGAGACGCTTCCCGAGGACAGCCTGGTGACGAAGACCAGATTGTAAATCCAATGCTGAAGTCGCATCTCTTATGCCTCTCTGATCCCGCACACACCGCCGGTGCATCACTTTCTGATTTTCAAACGGACTGCCTGTATCGGGTTGTTGAAGGACGTTGGAGGGAGAAACGGCCCATTTGGATGACTGCCAATCTTCCCATGGAAGAGACCGGTAGGTATGCCCGAGAGATTTTTTCGAGTCCAGTTTGGGATCGATTGATCGACAACGCGAAGATCGTCATTTGCAACTGGGGGAGCTTCCGCGAGTGCGAGAGTGTCATTCAGTAACGGATAAGCCCTCCGTTCTGGTTGAATCAAAAAGTGACGCAGGACAGCTATTTTCATCACGGTCCGGTGTCAGTTCAGACACTTTCGATAATTAATCATGCTGAAAATTACTGTCCAATCTGATGCTCGCAACCTCCTGCTCATTGCCGAAGAGTTGGATCGGGGGAGCGAAGATGTCCTCACCGCAATCGGGACCGAGTTGTTGGGGTACATCGCCGAAGACTTTGAGGCGAAGTCTCGCGGGAAAGTGGGGGCTGGCGGGATTCAATGGGATCCCCTGACGGCTGCAAGAATCAAGCAGAAAGCGAAGCGAGCGAAAAAGGGGGACACGTCGACGCAGATCGGAATTGATACCGGCGTGATGGCAAACTCGATCAGCCCAAAGTTTGCTCCCCCGGATGGTCAAGGCGGCAATGTATTTGAGGTGACAGGTCATGCTGTCGAGGTGGGGTATGGCCGAACCTATGCCAAACACTTTGACAAACTGCGGACGCTCATCCCCGAAGAGCTACCACAAGACTGGATTGATGGCTGCGAGGAAATTGTTCAAGCGTGGATTGATGATCTTTGGAACAGAAGGATTCGAAATTAGTCATGGCAACTACGATCAAAGTGGCAACTGATACCGGAGTCGCTTCTCGCGATGTCAAAGCCCTCTCCCGCGAACTCACAAAAATGGGGGACGCGGCAGACGAGGCCAGCCACGTATCCACTGAATCGCTGGAGAAAATGGGCGTCCAGCTGGAAAAGACTCAGCAGGAAGCCAATAAAGCAGGTCATGCGGTGGATGGTATTGCTGATCCAAAAGCGGTCAGTGACATGCAAACCCTTACGCAGAATCTCAACGCTGCGGGAGCGGCTGCCCAGCACCTTGCAGAAGATTCTGAATTGACGGGCAAGACTCTCGATCAACTCGCATCGCACACCAAGCTTACGGGTGAAGCAACTCAGAAAGCGGCCGACATTGCGTTTGACTTTGCGAAAGGGCTCTCGGGTCCTGGCGGCTTAGATGCAGTGATGCTGCAGGTTGTTCCAAAGCTCTCCGGCATGGCCTCTCTCCTGAGTAATAGCGGTCCCTGGGGATCCGCGATCGTATTCGCGGCTGCCGCTCTTGGGACTTTCGTTTCGACCATGTTGGAAGGCAAAGAGGCTACCGAGGAGGGAACGGAGGCAATTAAGTCACAACGGGACGCCATTAGCGAACTCAACGATTCAATTGCTCACCAGCTCGGCCTAAAGAATCAACTCAGAGACTTCGACAATCCTGAAGACTCCGCAAAAGCGATTGAATCGAAACGTAGAGAATTGGACTTACTCAATCAACAAGCGGAAGCACAGCGACAGCTGATGATTGATGAACGGGCGTCAGCAGTTGCCTCCCGGAAACAAGAGGAGCGGCTGCGAACGAGTCGCGGGATTACCCTATCGACTCCTGAAGCTGAGACCCGTTGGCTGGAGCAAGCCAAGAAGTCAGATGATGCGTCCCAGAAGGCACACGCGGAGTGGCTTAAACTACAACGCGAAGCCGTCCAAGCAGGAAAGGATCTTAAGCAACTTGAAGAACGTAATCGCGAACTAGTTGAATTGGAAATCCATCAAAAGCAGGTCGAGACTGCCAAGAGGTTTCTGGAAGACCAGAAACTGGCATGGAAATCTATTTTCAAAGTTGCCGTACAGGCGGGCGAAGAGTTCTTCGACAGGATGGACAAACGGAAGACCGAGTTGTTCGACCCGGATCCTGAAGGGAATAAAACTTGGCTGGAGGCCCAAGAGGCTCTGAAAAAGCAACGCGCCGAAGACGTGCAGAAATTTCAACAGGTTCCCGAAAGTCGACCTCCTGAGATCTCTGGCCAACATGTTCAGCAGCTCATGAATCAGGTCGATCCCCGAGCGATCGCCAAAGAGCTGGCCGATTCACGGCTTTGGAAAGAGGGACTCGATTCATCCGGAATTGCCACCAAACTCAGGCAGGCCGAGGCGGAGGGCGCATCTCCAGAAGACATTCGCCGTCAGACACGCGAATTAGAGGCCCAGGCTCGCAAGGTAAACCAGAAGGCATTTCGGGATGTGCAAACAGGCAACTTGAGCCAATCCGATATGGCAGGTGCTCAGGCCGATGCCCTACACGAGAATCTGAAGCACGCTCAGGCGATGGGCAAAGTCGGATCAGAGACGGTACACACGATCAGTCAAATTGCCGCTGAGCTCGCTAATAATGCCCGGGAGCTGGAGAACGCGAATAGTCAGATTCAAACGATACAGAAGCAACTGGATCTCATAAGTCGAGCAGGCGAGCGCCGGCGAGCACAACTCGGTGGGGCTCCACGATGATCTCGCGTCGAAGTCGGGCCGTGAATGGAAAACCCATGTCAACTCTGAAACAAAAAAATCACGTGAACATAACCGATCAGCATCAAGTCCAGGTCCAAAGATTATGGGCGAACTTGGCAGATCATTTATTCGGAATTGCAGCCCATGATCTCGTGGCGATTCGTGAAGAACTGAAACTTACGAAGGGTGTCATGTCTAGTTTGTCTGCGGTTGCTGAAGATGTGAAACTCTTGGTTGGAACAGTCTCAACGGAACAATTGCGGGACGCTCGCAAGTTATTCAATGAGTTCAAGCGAAGTCATCCACCAAACGAAATTCTACGTTCTTCCCGACACAAGAAGACGTTTGCCATCCTGCAGAAAAATGTCTCACAAATTATCGAGGGGCGCAGGCGACTGAAGCGATACCAAAATGAATTCCCCCTTCTGTTTCAGGCTTCTCACGAGCATGAAGGGTTTCGTGTGACGTCACTGAGAGATGCAGCACGAAATTGAAATTGATCGTCTTAGCGGCGGTCTTCCTTCACGGATATCTACCGTTCATCTTATGTTCAACGGGAGAGTGATTTTGGCGAGAATTAATGAACTTCTAGATGCTGACGCTGCCCAATGGTGGGCGGAACGCGATCAGCGTGATGTGATGGAGAAATTGGTTGAACATTATCGTGTCTTTGCACTCAAAATTGCTCAGCCTCTCTTTCGAAAGATCGGTCATCGTTCGTTGGATTGGGACGAGGTTTCATCCGCTGCTCTCTTTGGACTCTGCCAAGCAATTCAAAGATTTGAACCCGGACACCACGCAAAGTTCACGAGTTTTGCTACCTGGAGAATTCGAGGAGCTATTTTCGATGCAGCTCGTGAACACGATTGGGTTCCGCATATTGTTCGCAAAAACGAGAAGATGGGTATGGAGGTGATTCCCTCTTTGTTTCGTATCGATGAGAGCATAGATCGACTTGCCGTTCGAGAACGGAAATTAATTTTTGACCTGGAATGTCCGTCAATTCCAGACCGCTATCACCGGTGCATAAAAAACATCCTCCAACTTGGAATTAAAAAGGCTGCTGCGATTGAGTTCGCCAGCGTTGGCCAATTGCAGGCTGTATTAGGCCGGCCACTGATTGACGCGATAAAACAGCAGGCGTAACAATGGCTAGTGATCGCGACAACATGACTGATGACGTTTTGCCCCCTTTCACTCCCGATGCTGACTACGTCTCGAGGGGATTGGGGAGCGTGCCGCTTGTCGATGGGCGGACGAGCGGCCAAGACCTACGATTGATCCGAAGTGCCATTCGAAATGATTGGCCCATCACTCCGCAAATGCGTGCGGCCATCCTAGAGCGCCTTTCATAACCGTCTGAGTGTGATGAGGGCACAGGCCAAGTGGATCCACCCCGTGTAACGTAGCATCGTGGTTTCATAGCGGATGATGGTTCTCCGGAAGTTCTGCATCCAGCTGTGAGTTCGCTCGACTTTATAGCGACGTCGATACTTCCGGACTGAACGCCCATCTTGCGTCGGCTTCCTTTTGCGGTTCTTTCGGTGGGGGCAGACCAACTCAACTCCACGGTCCTCCTTCAGTCTCTTTCTGAGCGGGTCACTGTCTGCAGCCTTGTCGTAGAGCAGGTGTTCCGGGGCTTTCCTCGGGATCTGCAGGTTGTCCAACAGCGGCTCGATGAGCTTCACTTCGCTTCTGTTGGCGGCAGCGAAATAGACTCCCAGAGGAGTTCCTTCGGGATCGACGATGTCGACGACCTTGCAGCCTTTGCCACACTTGGTCTTTCCAACCTGGTCCCCCCTTTTTTCGCCCGGACGAACCAGGCATCCGCAGCCGCCTCTCTCCAATTGATCCCCTGCAGGTCTTCCAGCTCCATCAGCAGGGAATACCACAGTCCCTCAAAGATGCCCCAGCGAGTCCATTCATCGAATCTTCTCCAGCAAGTGCTTGGGGAAGGGAAGCATTTTGGTAGTTTTTCCCATTGGCAGCCTGTCAAAAGTACAAACAAAATCCCTTCCAGGCAGGCCCGTTGCGAGTGCGGAGGACGTCCTCCCTTGGGTTGGGAGAGCGGTTCGGGGATCAGGTGTTTGATGCGATCCCATTGTGCGTCCGAGAGATACGTATTACCAACGAGCTCAATCTTCCGTGTGCATGGCATGAGCGAAACTCCTTTCGCTCATGCTGGTACGCAAATCGCTTGCCAAACAGAGTTATGAAAGGCGCTCTAGTGAAAATGGGCGAGGTACTTCAGGAGTCCCCCGATCCCAGGTGTTTAGTGGCAGCTGCGAGAGTGGTCATCGCTGCCGATCGTATCAACGTGTCTCGTGAAGCGCTCGAAATGCGAGATGAACACAAAAGGATTCCTAACCTGCATCTTCATGCAGACGCCCTGCAAAGCCGGGTCGTCATCACACTACCGGATAACGGGAGAGGTGATCGGACTGTGAGTGGTTTCGAGGCAGAAGGCAGGGATGGAAATGACGCCCACGAATTACCCAATGGCAATGAAAGGCCAACACCATGATGGACGACGCACACCATTTACGTGCTGACATGATTATGATTAGCTCATCGATCCGAAAGGGGTGGCCGGTTCCAGCGGAGAAGATTAAAGACGCCAGGCGAAAGGCGACGGCCATAATCAACAACACAGATGATCATCGTTTGAAAGCCACAGCATTGAAGCTGATCAAGACGCTCGAGCTCTATCTAGGTGAGGATCCGACCCGCGACTGAACGGTTCCCTGATCCGTTGTGAATTCTAGGGTTCATCACCGTTCCAGCAAGTTTATGGAACAAGGTAGGTGTCAGGTTGACATCTTCCCCTTGCGTTTGAGGTTATCCTCTTCCTGTACAATTGCCTGCTCAGCCGCTTCGTCAGCAATGATTCGAAGCCAATCTGACAGGGATCGCTTCGCAATTTTCGCGGCCTTTTCCCAGCACCGCTTCTGCGCTGCAGTACAACGGCCACGAAATCTTTCGGAAAGTATTTCTTCGTCTTCCATACGGATTAGTGTGCCTACAATGTTGGCACTTGACAACCGGGGGCACTTTGTGCCATTAGTGTACCTACATCGGAAGCCGATTCGGACTAGGAGTGGCTTCCGCCTTTTGTTCCATTCACCGAGCTTGCCTCGGGACAAACGCCTGATTCCTTACAGCTAGTCCCGGTCGGTTTCAGGCGTTTTGCATTTCCCGTCGTGCTTGTCTAGGAGCCTGCAACGCAGCTCAATTTACCTAAGACGGGACAAACCAAGCATTCAACTTCCCGAGGATTTCGTCAGATCCAAAAGCCATTTAAAGGGCTAGTGATGAATCAAATACTTTGCTTTCTTGATGCTCCAGAAGTTCGTCGCAAACGCCTCAAGGAGGCAAAATTGCTCGAAATGGAGGCCATTGACACAGTTGCGGGATCTGTTCTTGAACTTTGGATTGAGGGAGAGGAAGAAGAACTCACAGCTCCTGAGATCTGTTGGTCGATTGCAGATGGCCGGCCTGGACGCAGGTTTAACCTGAGCTTTGATCCGCTGGCTGTTGCTAAGAACCTGAGGGATTTCGCTGACCGTTGCCACGATATCGCCAACAAATTGGAAGAAGGTGGGAAATGAAACCATCCCCTAGACACACCGTTCGATTTGTCTTTGAGAAGTTCTATGTAAGTAATGATTTGGGGAAGAACACACAGGTAAGCATGCGCGCGGCTATTCGTCGCTGGGAGATGCACACCACAAATCCAACGATTGATCAGATCTCCAATGAAACGGTCGCGGAGTTTCGAGAGGGAGCATTGAAAGACGGGTTGGCCCCAAGCACCGTAAACACTTGCTGGCGGATGGTCCGCTCGATTCTTCGCCGGGTGGGGCCTGCGACCGATGGGAACCCGTGGGGCATGGGGCTGATCTCCCGAGTTCCCGCAATGAGACCAGTTCCCGTTCCGTTTAAACGTCCAGTACGGTTGTCAATGACTGACCTGAATCGCCTTTATCTCGCTGCCCGCAATATGCAGGTTCCTCGCAAAGGGGTTCCAAACCCCGGCTACTGGTGGCAGGCCTTAATAGTACTGACATACTTCACAGGCCTACGAGTTTCCGACCTACTCAAGGCTAGGTGGAGTGACTTAAATGAAGAGGGATCAACCCTCTTCGTGGAGACTCGCAAGACTGGGGTCAGTGCGGATCTTCCGCTGCCCAGTGTGGTAATGGAGCACATATGCAGGCTCGATCGCCGCACGCAGCGGATTTTCCATATTGAACCGCGGAAGTTTCATTCATATGTGAGCCGGCTGAAATCACTTGCTTCCATAGAGAAGTTCAAGGGATTTCACGACATTCGGCGGACTGCCTGTTCTGAGGTGAACCGCGTTCGTCCCGGGATGGGAAAGGTGCTTCTCTTGCATGCGCCGACCAACGTCACCGAGGCCAGCTACCTCAATTCCCTTCCAGAACTACGAGATGTAATCGAAGCAATGGCCGTCCCTGATGCATTTCGCCATGGCCCGAAAATGACGCTGCGAGCCCTTAAGGAGTCACACAAAAAGGTCGTGACGATTCGGCCAGCTGATTTCACAATTCCCATACACCCCCCTGCCACTATGTTCACGTTCACGAAGGGCGGGTTCTCTTTCATGGGGAGGTTCTATCGGGCTGCTCCTGCAAGGATCCTCATATTAAAGGCCTTTCTTGAGCACGGTGGAACCTGCACGCAGCCGCAACTTTGGAAGGCGGCCATAGGAACCCGTTTTCCGCTCGTATCCAACCGCAATCTTCGTGCGAAACTTTATAACAAGATCTCGTATTGCCGGCTTTTCCTCCAAAAAGTGTTTCAGCTGCCGCCGGGATTTAATCCGATCATCCCTTCGATAGTCGAAGATCCACGCCATGGATGCAATTTTGAATTGGTCCTTCCACCCCTCCTTTGGGAACCCCAATCAAAAGCAGGTGCTGTATGGAAGTAGTCTCATTAACAATTCGAAAAGCCTTTGAGAAACATTACTTCAAGGACGAACTCAGCGCGAGATCTCACAATCCGTTTATGTCAGCATTTCTCGCTTGGGAAAAATTAACGAACAACCCCAATATTTCTGAGATCACTAATGCGACGCTGGAAAGCTTCCGAAATGACGCTCTCAAAATGGGACTTTCGCCCCGCACAGTCAATGGGTACTGGGGTCATATTCGTAGCGTACTTCGGCGCTGCGGGCCAGTTACGGATCAGAACCCGTGGGCCTTGGAATTAATCCCACGAGTGCCTGCCATGCGTCCGTGCAAGGTTCCTTTCAAACGTCCCCGCCGCTTAACAATGGACGAACTCAATCGTCTGTATCTCGCTGCCCGACACATGAAGAAGCCGATACGCGATGTATCCGTCTCTGCCTTCTGGTGGCAAGCACTTTTGGTCGTCGCCTATAACACTGGCTTGAGGGCCGGAGACTTACTCGACATTCGCTGGGAGAACCTCAACACTTACGAACAAACGCTTTACGTCAAAGTGCAGAAGACAGGAGTCGATGCCGATCTCCCCCTGCACTCACTCACGATGGCGCATTTGTCACGTATCCCCCAATCGAGTGTATTTATTTTTGATATCAACCGCCGCTACCTCTATGAGCTATGGGGTCTCTTGAGAAAGCAGGCAGGCGTTCGATGCGGACTTCACGACATTCGCCGTACCGCCTGCAGCGAGATCGATCGAGTTGACAGAGGGCTCGGCAAAACCTTGCTACTGCATGCTCCCGGAAATGTGACAGAGAAGAGCTATCTCAACAGCGTTCAAGACCTACGTCCCGCCATCGAGAAAATGGAATGGCCGTTGGCTTTTAAACATGGGGTTAAGATGGCTGTGCGATCATTGAAGAAAGCGCAACAGGCGATGCTGAGTGTGGACGATTTCGCCATGCCCGTTCACCCGCCGAAAGATGCGTTTCGTTTTCCGCCTGGCGGATTTCAGTTCATGGGAAAGTTCTACCCGGTGCACGGGAACTGCTTGGCCCTGATCAAAACTCTGGCAGAGAAAGGGGGCAAGGCGTCGCAGCCTGAACTATGGGCAGCTTCCGATCATCGGCCGTTCCCAGAGACAGCGCTGGGTAGAAAGCGTCTTTACATTCGCCTATTACAGGCCCGCCGAGCGTTGCGGAAGCACCTGCAACTTCCTGAAGAGTTCAATCCCATCGTCCCGACATCAAAGTTCAAATCGGCCGAACTCCGGGATTATGAGCTGTTCCTGCCACCTGCGATTTGGGGAAATATGAGCAACAACTGATTTCGCCCCTCGCTGTTGGCGTTTTGCCTAAGGAGGGGCGTCCATATAAATCAAATCGCTCTACTTCTCTTAGTTCTCGAGTGCATTCGGTCGTAAGCGAAAGCGAGGCTGTGAGTGTACTGCAGTAATCAGAGAACCGCTTTCGCCGTCAGGCACCATGTTGTATCAGGAGAGTCTCGCTTTATCTTTACAGAATTGTTTCATATAAGTTTCGGTCTGACGTGAATCCACGGATTCGTTTCCATGTTATTTTAGGGCCAGAAATTGAACCCGGCTGCAAGTTTAATTGTTACTTTCTTGGCGAGAGTAGCTGACTGGGTCTGCTATGTGTTCGCCGGCTGGGCAGTCTATTGTATTGAACACGGAGATAAATGTCCGTGGAGCTTGGTTAAAAACGCGGCAGCAACGACACTCCCTTATTCTGAAGGGCTGATTTTTTTTGGACTGGCTTGTGGCTTCGTGTCACGAATTTTGGTCATGTTCATAAGAACAGAATCGGCTGAGTCGATCACGTTAAACAAGGGGGTTTGTGACGCCCTTGATGATTTTCGTCGGTCTGTTTTTCCCAAATTGCCAGGTAAGACGCCAAGAGACGCCAATCGGGTGACGATCTTCAAACATGTGCCTACAGTTTGGTTCGTGATGCAATGGAAAGGCATCTTTTGGCCTTGGGGCAAAGCTTGGCCGTGGTCGGGGTGGCTGGTTTTAAAGCATCGCTCAGGCCACACAACCAAACTGTCGACCACGATTTTCTTGGCTCCAGACAATGCTGAGAATGCAGAAGGAGTGGCGGGCTTTGCATGGAGGGCAGATGGAGCTGTTCGGCGGCGCGACCTACCGCAATTGGATGGCATAGAGGCCCGCAGTATTTTTCAGTCAACCAAGCTGGCATGGGCAAAATATCGAAATTCGTCTGCCCCAGAACTGCAGATTGCGATAGAACACGATCGGCGAGTTGAGAGATACGCCAAAGAGACGTTTACATCAACAAGAGTTGTTTGGCAAAGGATTCGGAAGAAAAAGAAATCACCGATTTCGATTCTTGCGATTCCCTTGGAAACCGTTGACAATCAACGTTGGGGAGTGTTGGTGGTCGACAGCGCCAATGAGTATGACTGCCTCGACCCGGAAGACGCGAGGTTTCGAAAAGCATTTTTGAAACTGAAGAAAAGTCTTGCAAAATTTGCGGTAACGAAAACGTGAACAAAAGCATGTCAAATTGGATTCAGCTCAATCCGGATTCTCTTAATAAAGTCACGACAGAATCACACTCTGGCGTGACAGTAACCATTGGGATGTCACCCTACGATTTACCCGAGGCAGTGCGGGGCAAAAATCAAGAGAGGATCGGACGCTTCGTAATCTATTTCAAATACCTTGGACGTAGAACGGAGGGTATTCGCCCTGCACGTCACAATGAATATGTGACCTGCATGATTGGCGAACACAGCGGCCGATTATACCAAGTGCGGATTGACATGAAGGCCGTAGAATCGAATCACGTGACTCTGAAGATGCTCGTACCAAAAGTTTCCGAGACGATCAACGTTTTGCAAAAAATGCATCCTGACCGCAAAAAAAACTACGGCGTTGCTCGTGACGTGATACAGGAAAACACGAATCAACTATTTGAATTGGTGAACCACTAATCGTAATCGTGAGATAGAGTGCCTAATTTAATCCACAGGCCAAGGTGTCACAGACACTTTCAATTCGGACTCGCAAGATTTCTGTAGGGCTTTAAGGCGCTCTTGCCAGCAGTCGCAAAATGTGAAATCCCGCCAATTTCATGCAGTGGAGCGATGTTTTGCCGCTGAGTTAGAAATCCGTTGCTCTATCCTACTGAGCTACGGGCGCAACTCTCTGTTTAATTGAGGCTTACGGCGTGGTTTGACTTCAGTTGTGCAACTGGATTACACCATTTGCGACAACCAGAAATGAAATTGAAACCGCAAAAACCAAGGCCTGACTGTCGTCTTGCCGTTCACCTTTTGAGGCAGTCGGCCAAGACAATTGCAGGGAAGTGTCTTCGTGTTGGCGTCTGATCGTATTCCGACGCCGCGAGGCCGAAGTATCTCGAAACTTACCGTGATCTGCAAGCCGGACGTCGCCCTCTGGTCTCTTCAACGGTTGGCTCAAGTTCGGCGGCGAAGCCCTGCGATCCTTCTCGACAAGCTGTCTGTGAATTCAGTTCTGAATAGAGACTCTGCGACACCTTTCGAATCGGTGGGAGAAGCGATCGTTGGCATTATTGTCGGAAGCGGAATCTGCCACCGGATGGCGGACACTATCTAAACCGTATTGGGCTTACTGAAGCGAACTGGCAGGTTTACGCAATCAGAGATCGTTTTCAGCACATCGAGCACGGCATTCGGAAACGGCTGATTGTCTGCCCTCGTGCTGCGGGGATTTTTTGCTCACCCACGCGGTGGTTGCTTCGCTTTTTTCAATTCGTTTCCGTCTGGTCGTGGCGGCAACGAGTCGTCAATTGCTCATCCTTGAGATCGCGCCAGTTTCACACCGGATTACAATTCTGTACTATCCCGTGCGTTGCCAGACGATGTGTTTCCGTTAGGGGTAACATCAGGATCTCTCTTTAAGACGGTGTAATCTATAGTGTCGGGGGTTGACATGACCGTGCGGAGCGATGAACCAGACTTCCAAATTCAAATTCTTGAGCAGCGAGTCTGTGACGTCGCAGCCAGATTGCTCTCATTTCCCCGAGAAGAGGTCGTCCCTTTCAGTCGACTGATCGAGGATCTTCATTTCGACAGTCTTTCAATTGTTGAACTGCTCATGGTGTTGGAGGAAGAATTCTCAATTGGATTTCCAGATCCGCCTTTCGATCCCTTGTACAAATCTGTCTTTACCCGATCCCCTTTTCGACTCAGCGATTTAGCGGAACTGGTCTATCTGCAGCAGGGAACAACTCCCTCAAGGCTGGAAAGGCGAGGGGGGCGACGGTGGCGAGTTCAAGATAGCGCAGCTGAAATCGCGAAGAAGACCCCGTTTTCTCAACTGAACGGGATCTGGCAACAGCCGCCATCGCGGATGCAAGGTCTGCTTGAGTCCCTAGAGTCTGTTATGGACTTAAGTGTTGGTTTTGAAGTAGTTTCCGTGGATGAGCAAGCCCCGGATGCCTTACCCCAGTGACGTCACGGACGACGAATGGGCCTTTTTAGCCCCCTATTTGGCGCTGGTGAAAGAGGACTCGCCGCAGCGGGTTCACTCCCTTCGAGCCGTGTTCAATGCCATGCGGTGGCTGGTACGCACCGGGGCGCAGTGGCGGTTCATGCCCCATGAGTTCCCGCCTTGGCCCGTGGTCTATCAGCAGGCTCGCCGTTGGCTGGAGGCTGGCGTGTTTGAGCACATCGCTCATGACCTGCGGGAAGTGGCTCGCGTGGCTCAGGGACGCGATGAGCCCCCCTCAGCAACGATCTTAGATGCGCGAGTCATCCAATCCACTCCCGAGAGTGGTGCCAGAGCCGGTTACGATGGCGGCAAACGGCGGAAGGGCTCGAAGGTTCACGTGGCCATTGACACGCTCGGGCACCTTCTCGCCTTGAAAGTGACCCCAGCCAATGAACAGGAGCGAGCCCAGGTTTCCGACTTATGTGTCGCTGTGCAGGAGGCGACTGATCAGGCCATTGAAGTCGCCTATGTGGACCAAGGTTATACTGGCGAGAACGCGGAAGAGGCTGCCGCTGAGCAGGGAGTGGAACTGCGCGTCGTGAAACTCCCTTATGCCAAGAAAGGATTCGTATTATTGCCACGTCGGTGGGTCGTGGAGCGGACCTTTGCCTGGCTAGGACGATCACGGAGGCTGGCACGTGACTACGAACGACTGGCAGAAGTCTTGGCCGGATGGCACTGGGTGGCCATGGTCGCACTGCTGCTCAAATACACGCCGATCGTCGTCCAGAGTTCATAACAGGCTCTAGGGGCAGTTGATGGAATCTCTTTCTACCGCCGACGGATTGATGGGATGCGGTGTGCGCTCCTGCCTGCTGCGGAAGTGTGCATCGGCAGGACAGGGAGCGATGTGCCCGCTGATGAGTCGCCGGAGCATCTTGTCCGTCTCGACTGCTTCCTTATCGACGCAGAACCGGTGTCTACGACCGCGTATTGTCGGTTTCTCAATTCGATTGAAAACCCGACGGCGCTCATTTTAAATGACTGGTTTCTCACTGAAGGGGATGACGACCGGCAGCTCCAGGTCCATCAATCCAGTGACGATCAACGTTGGTTGCCGCGCCCTGGGACTGATCGCGTGCCAATGGTAATGGTCTCGTGGTTTGGAGCAGCCGCATACTCACTCTGGGTGAACGGGCAGGATTGGAGAGGCTATCTCGAAGAGAACGCAGGTCGATTTCTGCCGAGTGAAGCAGAGTGGGAATACGCCGCTCGTGGTTCCAGTTCGGATCAGCATTGCGGCGCAGTCGCCACTGAGCTCACAGCGGCGTGTGGGCGCCATATGAGTGGCGCGTCCTATGACGCCACAACGATGCCGTTGGCTGCGGTCAATGAAGAGTTGGGAATGTCTCCGTTTGGCTTGCATCATATGGGCGGAAATGTTTGGCAATGGTGTCGAGACTGGTATGACGAAGCCTTTTACAAACGCCCGGAGTCGCTGGAAAGGAATCCAGTCAACACATGCAACACATGCAACACAGGGATTCGCAGCGAACGCGGTGGCAGTTGGGTCGGCCCAGTGGAGTTGTGTTCCCCAACGTATCGAAGAGGTCGAGCCCCCTCTGCACGTGGTCGCTGCCTGGGATTCCGCTGCTTAACCGATCTTGCCTTTTTAGAAAAGTCACCGAAGTGATTTTCGTGTACTCGTTTCCCGGTGACAGCTGCGCTGTCGCATTCTCTGGATTTCCGGCACCAGTCTAAATGCGTTTGCCGTCATGTCAGACGTAGGCACGATTCGATGGCTTGTGCAGGCACAAAGCTGGGTGTTTCAGCATTGAGGCAACTTACAAATTCCGGGTCGAAGAATAATTTGACCCAATCAATTTGGGTCAAATCTCCGGGAGAGTTGCTTTTTAGAGAGTTTGAATCTGTCACAAGTTGTTGTGAGGATTCAAGTTGCCCGACAAGGATTCGAACCTTGACTAAAAGAATCAGAATCACTTTCATAGGTGTACAAGCCAGTTGGGTAAAATTTTATAAAGTTTGACGGAGCGTGTTTTTGCAGTGTATCATGCTGTTCAGTACGCTTGATGGAATTTGCCACTACTGTACACCGCTGGTAGCACATGGGTAGCACAGAGTTCCAGTCATAGAATAAAAGAACTGTTTCTTTGAGTCGCCATGCCCGCTCCTAAATCGAACCGATTCCGTTTCACAAAACGTGACATTGAGGCTCTCCCGCTTCCCGATTTGGGTCGAGCTTTCTTCTACGATGAAGCAACTCCATCGCTCGCGGTCTGCGTCTCATCTGCTGGCTCAAAAACGTTCTATTCGTACCGCAAGATTGAAGGGCGTCCCGTGCGGCTCAAGCTGGGAACATTCCCACAAGTTTCACTGGAACAGGCGAGGAACCTTTGCGTACGTGCTTCGGGAGAAATCGCGAACGGAAGGAATCCGCATCGTGAACGCCAGTCGAACAGAAGGGCATCGGCCGCCGCATGGTCGATGGATGAACTTCGAGAATGGTATCTCACAACCCATGCTGAACCTCACAAGAAATCAGCAAAGCATGACCGCCAGCGATGGGACCGGCATTTGAAGAGCTGGAAGGCCCGCCGCCTGGACACAATCGAACAGGGTGACATTCGACGGCTACACGCAAAGCTCGGAAAGGAAAGTGGCAGAACGGAAGCCAATCGCTTGCTGGTTCTGCTACGTACAGCTTTCAATCTCGCGATCAAATCTGATGAGGTTCCTTTCAAAGGGGTGAATCCAGCTGTCGGCATCAAGATGTTTGCGGAAATCGACAGAGATCGATTCTTGTCTGCAGATGAAATGGTGAAATTCTTTAATGCAGTCCATTCAGAACCTCACGAAACCTTCCGTGACTTGTTGTTGATGGCAGCGTACACAGGCCAGCGAATCGGCAACGTGGCTGCGATGCGATGGGATAATTTGAATATCGCCGGAAAGGAATGGCGACTTCCCGGCAAGTCAACGAAGAATGGCTCTCCTCTGACGGTCCATCTCCCTCAACCTGCAGTTGAACTACTGCAAACCCGGAAGGCCGCTGCGAACTGCGAATGGGTATTCCCTGCGAGTCGGTCTGATTCGAAGTACGGGCATATTGGGTATCCACAAAAAGCCTGGGAACGTCTCATTAAGAATTCCGGGTTGGTGGACGTGCGGCCGCATGACATTCGAAGGTCAGTTGGAAGTTGGGCTCTCGCTGGCGGGACTCCGCTTCCAGTCGTTTCTGCCATGCTGGGACACAGAGATGTCACGACGACGGCCCGCGTTTACGCAAGGTTCGACGCCGGGTCGGTCAAAGCTGCGATCGGGAACACTGTAGAAGCAATGCTGAATGCTGCAAACAAAGAAAATGCGGGTGAGTGATGGGAATCTTTAGATTGAATGACGTTGAAGCCGAAGTGGCAATGAAACTTTATCTGTTGCTTGAAGGAGAAATTGAATTCATTGAAGAAGACGACCCCTATCCACACGGAAAAAATGTTGGATTCAAGCAAGTTTGCGATGCCTGCAATGCTCCATTCTTGATGACACTGAAGCATTTCATTCACATTGGATTTCTTGAGAAACTTCCGATTAACCCCAATGACGAAATGTCGAACGTATACATTCCCTACGAAAGAGGACATAGCTTCCGGTATTCCATTGGCGGTGCAGTAATTGAATTTGTTCGTGAAATCTCTGAAATTGAATGGTCTGAACCAAAGACTAAAAAGGAGTGGTTCAATGTTTTTAAAGTTTCCGAAAGCACATTTGACCGAATGCGAAAACGATGCGAAGTCCAGATTAAAAAGGCCGACGTACCTGGAAAATGGGTGGTGAACAAAAAACACATTCCTCAGGGGACCGTCAAATAGTTGTTAGTCGCCGTCACGTTCAGTCAATCATGGAATATTGGCTGTAAAAGGGATTTTCAAGAACAATTCTCTTGCTCAAATAAGCTCCGAATCAAACGGCATCAGAGCCAACAATCTTGGAGTAGAATTCATGGCGACTACACAAATTCAAGCACCCGCAAAGCTGAATCGTCAAGATGCAGCGGACTACCTTGGGTTGCAAAAAAGTACACTCGAGACATGGGCGAGTATTGGCCGGGGACCGAAGTTTTATAAAGCCGGCTCCAAGGTCTGGTATCTCGTTCGGGAACTCGATTCCTGGATGGATAACCGATCAACCAACTGTTCATCGGCTATCAAATAACAAAACCGCGACGGGATGGGCTTCCGGTCGCGGTCACGAATCTCAATACGCTTAGCAGGGCGTGTTGGGATCATACGTGATTCTTCTCTGGAGTCCATCCCATTTCTGTGCAGGGATGGAAAAATGGGATCGATTTTGAGTTCACCGGCTCCCCACTTTGATTCGGGGGAGTTCGGCCGATTGCGTTGTCGCAGTTGGTATCCGCAACCGCTCATTCTGGGCGAAATTGGCGGCGTTCCGATCGTGGCTGCATATCGTGCTGGCAACGACTATCACCTGATTGTTCCATGCCCATTCTGTCCGCCATCGAGAAACGGGAAACGCCGGTTCCAGATTCATCGTCACGGTGAACCGCTCCCCGGTGAGACGTTTCAGAGGCTCTCACATTGCCACTGGGAATTTGCTCAACAGTTTCATCTGGCGATTGTCGGTAACTGGCCATGGAAGAAGCCAGCGGGAGATATTCAATGATTGCTTCAATGTCACTGGCTCCGAAGCATGACGCTCCGGTCGCTGAGAAATTCGCTTACTTCCTGTCGCAGCTCCAAGAGGTTCAATCGAGCGGGGATGGATACAAAGCCTGTTGTCCAGCACATCCGGATGACCGGGCATCGCTTTCAGTTCAAATCGGTGAGAAAGGAATCGTCGCGACCTGCCACGCAGGATGCACATTCCCTCAGATCTGCCACGCTGTGAACGTGACAGCGAGTTGGATGTTTGAGCGGTCCACTTCAGCCAGCACGAAATCGGCTTCAACAGAGCGTGAAACGGGTTCCTGGATCTACACTGATGAATCAGGCAATCCACTGTTTCGCACTGTGCGAATTGAAGATGGAACGGTCGGTGAGAACGGGAAGCCGAAAAAGACATTCCGCCAGCAAGCTGCAGATGGCAAGGGCGGATGGAAAAACTCGGTGAAGAACACTCGAGTTGTTCCGTATCGACTCGCTCACGTCTTTCTCAATCTGTTCAATGATCCGGTTCTCATTGTCGAGGGCGAAAAGCACTGTGATCGTCTCGCTGAATTGGGATTCATCGCCACGTGCAATGCTGGCGGAGCAGCTGCCGGCAACTCAAAAAACAAGTGGCGTCCAGAGCATTCGGAATGCCTGCGAGGTTCTGACGTCATTATCCTTCCGGATAACGACAAGCCTGGGCGGGAGCATGCTCAGAATGTCGCGAAGTCGCTGGAAGGAATCGCAGCGTCCGTGAAGATCTGCATTCTTCCGGGTCTTCCTGAAAAGGGTGACGTCATTGACTGGCTTGACACTGGCGGGACGAAAGAAGAATTGCAACGGTTGCTGGATGCAGCGGTTTCGGTCGAGGAAGCGTTTCCAGAAGAACCATCATCAAGGAAGAGTTCATCGGATGGGCGAACAGAAATTCAGATCACGCCTGATGAACACATCGTGGTTGATGAAACCCTGAACGCATTGATGGCTGATGACAACCTCTACAAGAGAAATGGCCAGCTGTTTCACGTCGTCCGGGAGATGGACGATGTTTGCGAGGATGGAATTCGCCGATCAATGGGAACGCCACGAATTCACGCTGTCTCTGCAGGGCATCTGCGGGAGCGAATGACGCAGCGTTGCTACTTCTACAAACAAGCTGATGACTCTCGGATTCATTGCTCGCCACCCGCATCACTGGTGAATGGGATTCATACGCGGGGATTCTGGCCACAGCTGCGGAATCTGGCGGGGGTCACGGAAATTCCCGTTCTCCGGCCCGATGGAAGCATTTTGACGACGCCGGGATGGGATGAATCGACGGGGTTGCTTTACGTCCCGAATGGCGAACTTCCTCAGCTGAAAGAGAATCCGACTCACGCGGATGCGGTACAGGCCCGGGATCTGCTTCTCGACGTCGTCGCTGATTTCCCGTTTGCGAGTCCTGCCCATCAATCGGCGTGGCTGGCAGGGCTTCTGACTGTGCTGGCCAGACGGGCGTTTAATGGTCCGGCTCCCATGTTCCTGATCGATGCCAACATTCGCGGTTCCGGAAAATCGTTGCTGACGGACGTGATTTCTCTGATCACAACCAGCCGTTCCATGCCGCGATTCAGCAATCCGGAGAGTGAAGAAGAATCCCGTAAACGCATTACGTCGCTGGCTCTCGCTGGTGATCCGCTCATTCTGATTGACAACATCAATTCTTCGCTGGGATCAGCCAGTCTGGATGCAGTCCTGACTTCCACCAGCTGGAAAGATCGCCGGCTGGGCGGGAATGAAATCGTCGAAATGCCGATGAAGGCCATCTGGTTCGGGACAGGAAACAACGTGATTCTGGCGGGCGATATGTCCCGCCGTATTTGTCACATCCGCCTGGACTCGCTGGAAGAAAACCCGGAAGAACGATCCGGATTCCGCCACCCGAAACTCTTGGCTCATGTCCGCGAACATCGGATGGAGCTACTGGCGGCGGGGCTCACCCTGTTACGGGCGTTTATCGTGGCGGGGAGTCCATCTGCAGACCTGAAGCCTTGGGGATCATTCGAAGGCTGGAGTGATCTGATTCGAAATTGCGTCGTCTGGTGTGGAATGGATGATCCGGGCGGAACTCGAAAGGAACTGGCCGAAGCATCAGATCGGGACGCCGGAGCACTTCGCATGCTGTTCGACGGCTGGGCTGACATTGACCCGAAAGGCGAAGGGCTATCGGCATTGGAAATGACGACGTTGCTCGATTTCTTCAAGCGACGTCGAGACTACGTCAATTCCGGGATGGAGTTCTCAGCAGCAGACAGGCTGATCGAAAAAGAGCAGCGAGAACTGGAGTCGGTCAAGACGGCACTTTGTGAGCTGTGCGGAGTTCCTGAGCTAACGGCAAAGGATGCTCGCAAACTTGGAAACCAATTGCGGCGTTTCAAGGGGCGTGTGATCGGTGATCAACGGCTGGAATGTCGGTCTCACGGCAGGAACAAAGTGAATAAGTGGCAGGTCAAACAGATTGACGCGGTATGTACGGTCTCTGCGGTATCTGTTCCTTGCCGTCAAAAAATTCTCAAAGAGGGTGAGGAAGAAATCACTGAGAGCAAAAAAAGAGATACGGGGAATGAAAATAATAAGCGACCGAAAACACATACCGCACATGCCTCACATACCGCGTTTCGGTCGACTGATGATAATTGTCCGATGTGTGGATTTGATACAGATCAACCTGGGGAACCATGTTTAGGGTGTCGAGAAAACGATAATTAGCGTTCTGAATGCGTTTCTGAATGGCTGAAGTCTCGCATGGTACAGGGGATGTTCTGGCAAAATGAACGTCATACGGGGCATCTGGTGCGTTCTTATAGGTTCTCCGGAAGAGTTTGAAATGTTTGCGAGGGGATCCTCCGCCCATGCGGTGATAGACACAGTTAGTTCGTTGGTCAAAATCTTTTGTGAAGGAGCGGAAATGATTTCGAAGCGGAAAAAACCACGACAGCGGTCGAGCCCGCTACGTTGCCCCATGTGTGGGAATTCGCGATTGTCTGTCTCAGAAACGCGAAGCAGGCCGACGCGAATTTGGCGAACTCGCAAATGTCTGGCGTGCGGTGGAAGTTTCAAAACCTGCGAGGAATTTCGCGAATTCAAACCTGTCGATGGCGATCGACCTACATATAGTGTCCAACACTAGAATTAGTGTTTGTTTTGTTTGAGGTGTTATTCTTTGTCGGGTTGACAGGATGTAAAATTCGTGAAGGAATTTAACATTCAGGAGTCAACCGATGTTCGAGATGCAACGGCTCAGATCACGTATCAAACAGCTAAAGCCGAATTCGAATCTGGATTACATTCGGAAGCAGATCGCCGCCCGGTCCGATTTGAAGGCTGAAGTCAAACAGCTGCGTGCTGAGTTGGATATGCGAATTGCCAAGATTGAGGCCGGAGAACTTCCCGTCTACGCCAGATGGGAGCTTGAGAATCAGATCAGTTCTCGCATGAATACGATCGGCATCGACTACGAACTGAACGCGATTAACACTGCTGTGTTCATGGAAGACGCTCGTCTTCTTTGGAACGAACTTAACTACGCTGTTCGTAAGGCGAGGGAAGCATACCGAAAGGCCTCTGAAGGACTTCCGGAACTCCGAGGGAGACTTCAGACTCTCATTGCCCGCCATGAACGCTGGTTGGTCTCAGAAAGCAACATTCTTCGCAGAGGCCCCTGGATGCCGGAACACGAAAGGCCAGAAGTGCAGGCGAAGCGGGAGAAAACGGCGGCATTTGAAGCCGACAAGAAATCTCTCGAATCACAGATCGCTTCCACAGAAAAGAACGCCGATCGTCTGGCAGCTGATTGCCGTCAGGCAGAGCGACATCTGGAGGTCTTCCGGCAGTGGGTTTATACGGGGAAGATCCTGCAGCAGGATGATTTCGTGCCGAATCAGGATTCAGCTCTGAATAGCGATCTTTCGGCGTCTTCTGTCTAGTGGACAGGTCGGACACACTCCGGCAGCGGAATCTCTGTCGGTCGCCAATTCACCATAGCGGGAAATTCTCACTTCCCAGATCGCAGGTCTTATAGATGTCACAGTTTACGAGAGCGATGTCACAACTCAGTCCTGAATTACGGCATGAAGTGGAACGCATTACGCGACTCCGAGGTCGGTTTGCTGTCGCTTACCAGATGAAAAGAGAGTTGGCAGCAATCAGCGGGATTCCGCTCAATGAAACTCGAGAGCAGTTTATCCATCGGAACATGAGCGCTCTCACGACTTCCAAACTCAGAACTCCACCCGGCTCCATTCGTCCCGCTCAACTGACCGGCCAGAACCGGAAGTACGAACTCGAGTACGAATCAGCCCAGAAGAACGGCGTGCGGATGCGTTCCACTTTGCTGGAATACATCAATTCCCGCCGAATGACCGACGGGCTTACTGTTGTCACGGAAGAGGAACTCAATCCCGTTCGTCCTGGGCTTCGTTTCAAGATGCAGGGGGAAAGGAAGGCCGAGATTCTGGTATTCGGCGACATCATCGCTGACAGCACATCATCCGCTACGAACTTCCTGGCTCAGCTTCGACGATTCGATGGAGTGGATGAAGTCACCGTTCGAATCAACTCAGACGGCGGTGATCCGTATCAGGCCGTCGCGATGTACAACGCATTGCGAGAGTTCCCGGCACAAATTCGAACCGTCAATGAGGGGACGGCCGCTTCGGCAGCTTCACTGCTGTTTATGGCTGGTGATGTCCGTGTGATGCGACCGGGTTCACAACTGATGATTCACGAACCGGAAGTGGGAATAGCCGGTCGGGCTGAACAATTACGGACAGCGGCCGACGCCGTTGAGCAAACCCGCGATTCGGTCGCTGCAATCTATGCGAACCGCAGCGGGAATCACGTCCAGTCTGTTCTGGAGTGGATGAAAGTAGAAACCTACTTCAATCCGGAAGAAGCCGTTCGTCGAGGATTTGCGACCGCCGCCACGTAATCCGATCTGGAGATGACCCCATCTCCTGACTTCAAGAGAGAGAAAATACCATGCTGATCGGTCTCGACCTAGACTCAGCCGTTTATGAACACCCGGAGTTCTTCCGGCATTTCATTGCCGCGATGACAACCGCCGGCAACCGTTTCATCTGTATTTCCAATCACCTGAAAGGGGAGTGGTATGCAGAGGATGAAGATCGGCTACGGTCGCTGGGCATCAAGCCAGAACAGATTTCGCCCGAACATCTCAGACGGGATGAGGAATCGGAAGAATCCGCGAACGACTACAAAGCTCGACTCTCCACGATGTGCAGCTACGTCTTCGATGGTGACGGTGCAGCGTACCAGAAGTTGACGAAGACACCGATTCTGATCATGCCGAAACGGGAGAGTCAGCATCCCGACTTGCTCGCGATGGGACAAACAATGACCTGCACAGTGAAGGAACTGAACAGTTTGCTTTCTCGCAAATATTCCGTTCTGAAACATGCAGCAAATTTGAGAGGGAAGAAGCTGCAAATGTCACGTCAGCAGTTCATTCGCTCGGAGCGAAAGCGAATGACCGTCAAAAAGCGAGCGTGACCAAAATTTTAGTCTGAAATCACCACAAACGTACTGACTCCAATACCCAAGGAAACGACAAATGGTTACTCACTTCAAAACGACATCTCCCAGCGGCCAGCCATTGCACTGGGATTTGAATTTTACGCTGGGATCACTCCTCAAGGTTAAGAAGATCACTGGGCTGAATCTTCTCAGCCTGACAGGCACGGACGGGGAGAATCCCATCTTGCGACTTTCCAGCGATCTGCCGGCCATTCTGGAAGTGCTCCAAGTGTTCATTGCCGACCAGATGCAGGCCCGCAAAATGTCGGAAGAGGATTTCCTGGATTCGCTTCAGGATGGCGAATTCAAAGATGCGAAGGAAGCACTCTTCGCTGGCCTGATCGGCTTTTACACCGAATCCGGAATGCCGCAAGTCGCGGAAATCATTACCAAAACCCGGGAATCGATCGACCAGCTTGCGGCACAGATTCGCGATATGGACCCGAAAGTTCTCTTGCAGGGAAAGTTGGTCTAAACGATGTCGATCAACGCTGGTAGGGCGATCATTTCGCTGGCACTGGATGATTCTGGGTTCTATCAGGAACTTCAGAAAGTGACCGATAGTTTTCGGCAGAAGATCCAATCCATCGGCATTGCTGCTACCGCCACCGGAGCCACCATGACCGCTGCTCTTGTGGGAGCAGTGGTTAAGGCTCAAAACGATGCGGTCAAGCTGCGAGCGTTTGAAGCCGTCTTCCGGGATGCCACCAGCGAAGCATCGAAACTGGCCACGACGATCAGCAATGACATCGGTCGATCGATCCAGAGCATTCACAGTTCCATTGCAGTGATCGCTCAAATGGGGCTGTCGTTTGGGATGGCTCGGGGAGAAGCGGCGGAACTGGGAGCGGATGTCACCCGCATGGGAGCCGATCTGGAAACCCACTTCGGACTCAAGGCCGGGGACGGATTGCTCAAAATTCAATCCGCACTGAAAGGAAACCTGTCGGCGCTGGGGGAATTCGGCATCGCGTTGACGGAATCCGCCGTCGCTGCGGAGCTGCAGGCTCTCGGAATCCACCACGGAATCGAACAGGCGACCGAACTTCAAAAGGCGATGGCCATCGGTTCGCTGCTCTCGAAGCAGTTTGCAGCAGATGGAATTACGGGAGCGGCCGCATCCGACAAGTTCGGAGTGTCGCTGGGGAACCTCTCTTCAGCGTTCAGCAGCTTGACGAATTCCATCGGAACAACGCTTCAGCCGATTTACAACTTCGGAAAGAACATCGCGGCCCACTTCGTCGACGCCATGACGGGAATGGTGAACAGCATCACGCGATTCGCCGAGGAATGCCCGATCGTGGTTCAGGTTGTGGGAGGAATCGCGGGAGCACTCACTGCAGTGGGAGCGACACTGGCAGCAGCCACCAGTTCGTTCGCGGGATGGATTGCTTCAGCGGCCGTGGGGAAGGCCATTCAGATGGCATTCGTGGCGGTCCTGCAGCAAATCCCGATCATCGGTCCCATTGTGACCACAGTCGTAGGAGCCCTTTCAACAGCGTTCAAAATCTTGCTGGTTGGAGTGGCCGGGGTGACTGCCACAATTGGAATTGCCATTGCGGCGGTCGCTGCCATGGGAGCTGGTCTGTACTACCTGCATCAGAAAACGGGAGCACTGCAACCGTTGATGGATGGGCTCTCCGCAACCGGAAGATACTTCGCTTCCGTCTGGAGCGAAGCGGTCCTTCCCGCGTTGCAGGATGTGTACCGGTTCATGTCTGGGGCACTCTCAGCGGGACTCTCTGGACTGGGAAGCCTGGCATCGGGCACGTTGTCACTGATCGGCAAAGGAATTCTGGCACTGGAACCGATCGTGCGGTCTGTCTCAGAAGTCATGCAAACCGTATTCGTGGCTGCCATCGAAACCATTACGGGAACCGTCGTTCTGTTGTGTGAATCACTCAGTACAGCGGTCAAATGGTTCGAGAAGCTGATGGGGATGAAACCACCGGAGGGAGGCACTCCCGGAGGCTCGCCAGCACCAGCGGCAGCAGCATCGTCAGGTTCCAGCTTCTGGGGGCGTTTTTTCGGTTCATCGGGATCAAGTCACGCTGCAGAACGGGCTATTCCGGCAGAACTCCAGCGGATGGCGGACAATTTCAAAGAGACACTGAAAACGCCACAGCAGAAGTTCGAGGAGTTTGTTCAGCAGCTTAACAAGCTGGCGGAAGCGGGAACACTCGATGCGGGACAGGTGGAAGCACTCACCCGTATTGCTGCGAAAGATCGGGACACAGCGGTTCGGCTGGCTTACGAACAGTCAGAAGAAGGACAGAAGGCACTGCACATTGCCCAGTTTGGCGAGAGCCTTCGCCGGGAAACCATGACATTTGAAGAGCAGATCCGGGAGAAAATCGCCCAGATAGGCAAGGGAGTCGCGGCCGGGCTGGATGTGGGACTCGCTGAAAAGGCCATCGCGATGGAGATGGGCAAGCTGAACGACCACATCAAAAAGCAAATGGACGATGCCCGCAAAGTCACGCTGAACACGATGCAGGAGAAGTTCCAGACGCGGATGAGCATTTACAACGCGATCGGAACGGAATCCGTCCAGCGAGAATCCGATCAGGCGACGGAATCTTACATCCAGTCGCTGAAAGATGGCGGGTTCACGAAGGAAGCACAGAGCGAAGAAATCAACTATTACGGTCAGATCATCGCCCGATCACGTGCAATGCTCGATGAAGTCGATCGCGTGCGACACACGCCGGGCATGATCACACGTTCTGGTCAGGAAGCCATGTTCGGCCTGGGCGGCAACTCCATCGACCAGAAGATCCTGGAGAAAGAAGAAGAGGCAGTCAGAGAGGCTGCAAGGGGAAATGAACTTCTGGAACGATTGTTGAGAGCGGTTGAGGAGTGAGGGGGAAGTGGGGCTTTGGTTAAAGGCCAATAAGCCTGATAGTGTATTGGAACCGAATTAATCAGCTATTCGGGATACGGATACCGTCAAAACTAGCCAATACTGGCCTAAGGAGTCCCATTAATGGGTTGAGTGTAAGTTTGTGTGGCCGCTCTACCAGGACAGCGGCTCAGAAAAGATTTAAGCATTCAACGAAGGCGGATTTCGACAGAGATGAAGTAAAATCAGCTTCGCAAGTGGACCATCATTCCCGTTCATTGAACTCGCCATAACTTCACCGTAGGGCTGGTCGGGGCGAGGTGAAATTCGACACTGGAGTGGGACTCCAAAACGAGCAAGTCCCCATCTCCATATCAACCTGGAGACATGACCATTTTTATTGACGAATGGGTGTATTCGAATGAATGTGCCTATCGCCACCGCCAATAAAATCGCAACTTGCTTCGCTCTGTCTACAGGCTCAATTAACCCCCAATGAAGTTCCAATCGCGAGACTTCCTTCTTTAGGTTATTTGAGAGATTCTCCACATCCTTCAACACGTCCCAATAGAATGACCCAGGAATATTCCCAACTGCAACATCACAGGCTAGGCAAGGAAATTTATCAGAATTTTGCCGGTAGTTCCCGGCGTAATAGTCAACCGGAGTGCATTTATCAAATAGAATTCTGTGCCATCTCTTAAAGCTGTCGTCATTGACGATACAGTTTTTGGCGCAATTAAGAACGTCAGAATAAACAAGGCGATGGGCAGTCTTGTACGACTCCACCATCGCCAATGGTATTTCATCATTCCAAGCGGGACAACTATCAGTCACAGGCCCCAAGTTCATCGATTGCAAGCTCTTCTAATTGATCATCGCTGATTGATTCGTTCAACGGAACGATACTAGATGCTTGAAAATGCCGTGAAGCATCCTCTAAGACGTCGTTAATGTCAATACCTTCAGCTACAAAAAGAGACTCCAAGTCAGACTTCACTTTTTCTAAGTCAAACCCTTTGACACTGTAACTCCATGTTTGTGAACTCCAAACCGGATTTAGTCCGAACTCATAGGGGGCGAAGATACGATCGGAGGAGGTTGTAGATGACATTTGGTCAATTTCGTTTCCAAAGATTGTCGACAATTTCCAGTGCCCTTTCACGGTCAGAATTAAATTGCTTCAACTCTTTGATGATCTCAGCATGTGACAACCCTGCAGCATCGGCATGAATGTTTACGGCAATTTCCATACCGCCATTTGGCTTTTTCATTAACACAAAGTTGTACGTCTGCCGGCCAATCTCAACGGACAAGCCGCTTAATGTTCTGGTTACGTTGCCTTGAGGAAAATTCGGAAAATTGAGGAAATCGTCTATCTCAGTTCTAAGGCCGGAAGTATCAGAGACTTGAAAGGAAAAGTTCTTCCCAATTGCGTAAAGAGGAGTCTCTGGGAGTTTCTGGATAACTTTCGCAAGCGTATCGCCTAGCTGCGGATTTGGGCGAACTCCCTCAAGCTGTAGCCTGCCGGGACGAACGATCCAATTGCAATCAAAATCCTTTGAACTCAACTTGAAGCCAGGCCGACTCAAATCTGTTTCGATTTCAAAATGAGTGCCAGCTTTAAGTTCAAGGACCTCAGCCAGCCACTCGGGCTGGAAAATGTAAATATTAAATGTGCCGACAACGACACAAGTTGGATGAAGTTCTGTGAGCCAATCCGATATGTTCATCGGTCGTTTCTGTCTGACTACCGTAGGCTGCTGGGGTGGAGTACTGTCACCATCGGTCAATTGTAAGGCGTAAAGATGACATCTTCGCCTTTTTTTTGCAACTTTGCTTGTGAGGCGACCTTGCAGTATTGGTTTTTCCTGCGGGTATCTGCCGGTTATTCATTGTTCAATCTGGGCGAAAAACGACCACTTGCCTGACAGTCTGACTTTTGAGGGCAAAGATCTGTGTTGAATTGGTTGTGCATTGCGGTCGATTTGTGTTCAGGATGGGATTCTGGCTGCGTTTTGTTGAAGGATTCGACTGGTGTCACATTAACTTGACATTGTTTTCCTCCTGTTAGCGGCGTTTTCCTTCTCACTTGGCTGGGTTTTTCGGCTTGTTGCAGGCGTGCGAATGGCTGTTGGAGAGCATCAAACGGTCGCCAGCCAGCCAGTGGGACAGTTAGCTTGAACTGTCCCGAATTTGACGAAGTTAGTTGACTGTTGGAACTCGAGGTCTTTACCGCTCCCGCATCACTACCGCTTCTGGTCGCGCTGTGATTCCGTGAATGCTTTGGCTGCTCGCATGAGGTCTTCCGGATTGATATCGGCCAACGGAACTTTTGCTTCCCCGATCGTCACGTATTGTCCAGACGCAATTGCATCATTCAGAACTGTCACTCGCCGTTCTGCTAGTTTGATCATCCACTGGACGACAGAGTCGCAGCCTTCCTGCTTCGCTGCAGCGTCAAAATCTGCCCGCTGGCTTTCTGTGAAGCGAATCGTAGTAACCAATTTGGGTGAAGTCTGTTTGTTCATACCGTTCATGTTCACGATCAAGCGAATACATCGCAATTGGAATCGAATCATACAGCATCACTTGACTACAAATGAATCGTCTTGTAGCTTTTGACGTCATGGACGTGCATTTGCCTGGACGAGAGACAATAGCACGCTTAAAAATCAAATCACCGGGCATCGCTCGGACATTCACGCCTGTTTCTGACCGCTCGTCCCGGATGGAAACAGGCGTGTTCTTTTTGGCTGGCAGGAGCAGTCACGCCGGGCGGAAGAGACAGGACATGAAAAAAGCCAACCGCTTTGTTGGCGATTGGCTCAAATCTGAAACAGCTTGCCGTCAGTTTCTCAGGCGAACGGCAGGCCATCTGAAAAGGATTTTCCCATGATTAGCCACGCTCATCAAGATCTGAACGCTCCAAATTCACAAGTTTCGACATCGGGAAAGCGTATCCCCGATTTCTCCATCCCATCCGGACCATTGGCTACGCTCACTCCCCGCGAGAAGCCAGCAATGCCTGACCTGACCATCACGCCACCTGATTCCATTCGGCTAACGGTCAAGCTGGATGGAGGCGACCAACCGATTTCCCTTTCTGCCATTCCGGGATCGCTCACATCGGCAATTCAGCGGGATGATGCCACACATCTGGCCGTTTCGTTGAACCGGAAGATCCTGGCCGGTGATCGGTACTTCCAATTCTGGCACGTCGTGGCGTTCTGCAGGGGAGGCTTTTGCGTGGTTCGTCTGTTACGTCCAGATGGCTGGAATCCTCAAACGGAGTACGCGACTCCTCCGTCTGCCAACTGCGGATTGATGAATATGGAGGTCCGAATCGAAGTGAACCGCTTCAACCAGATGCAGCTCAAACTTCCTTCAGTCAATCACTGGCAGATCATCATCAAGCCGCTGGAGTATCCGAAGGTTGCGAACTGCAAGGAACTGACCGAGAAGGAAGCGGACGTTGTCCTCGCCGTTGTGGAGTCGCTGGGGATTCCGCTCAACGTCCAGAGAATGCGTAACAGTGAATTGCGACTTCAAATTCCGGAAAAGGGTGCCGGGATGCTCAATCGACTTGGCTGGAACACGGATCGGGGTTCGGCGAAATCGCTCGCCCAGCAGCTGCATCTGATGGCGTCTCGCTTCCAGACTGCCGGCGAGCTGGTAGACGCGTTCTGCCGGCAAGACCCGACGCTGTAGCCGTTCCATTCGTCACGTTCTTTTCTCTCATGCAGTCCCGGTCATCTGGCCGGTGTCCGGGGCTCTCTTTTCGATCGAATCACACTCACTGAGGAGTTGCTTCTATGGTCACGTCTATCAAGGCCCGGAATTCGAGTCCTTCAGCAAAAAAGGTTCCCGATTCCTTTCCTGCCGAGGATCAATACACCTATCAAGACGCTGTTCCAGATTTCCTTTTGTTCGCATCGCTCGGTCTCCGCCGAACGATCCAGAAAGCACGATGGGAAGCACTGACGAAATCCCAGCAACGTTACGTTCACGAGAGTCTGGCCAGTCGGGAAATCGTCCTGGTGGAAAAGCGAAATGAACTGCTCACCATGCATCGGGAGGTCTTAGAAGCCCGTCCGGTGATTGGTGCGGCAGAACCCGTCTCGTACTGCTTCGGGTCCAATCTTGACGATGTCCGATTCGGGACACATTGCGATATCACGTTCGCGGTTGTTAACGCCAACTCAAGAGAGCATGCCCGCGAAAAGCTCAAAGAGTTCTTGGACGATCTGAAATCGATGGATGTTGATGTCATTTAGCGGCGTGTCGCTGCCGGCCATTGAGGTAAAAACTTCGCTCCGGGCGACGTTTTGTTCAGTGGTAGCACATGGGTAGCACAGGCTCAGAAAAAGAAAAAACCGCTTCGTTGCAGTCGATGTAAGTCGTTGCTGCGAAGCGGTTTGCTGAGTTGCCCGACAAGGATTCGAACCTTGACTAAAAGAATCAGAATCTTTCGTGCTACCGTTACACCATCAGGCATTCGCACAGACTCGCTGTGACTGGCAGGTATGCTATTCGCTTTCGAAAGTTGTGCCAAGTCAGATTCCCCTGAATTTGAGGAAACACCTTCCCTTCTGGATACTGCCTGAACATCCTTATAGAATCTCTCGTTCAGGTTTATTTTGATAGTGTTTAGAGAAAAGAAGGTGGGAGTCGTGGCGGAGAAGCAGGAATCGCAAGTGAATCCGGTCGACCAGCCCCGCATCGAACGGGCCGTCCGAGAAATTTTGGCAGCGATTGGCGAAGATCCTGATCGTGAAGGGCTTCTCGAGACACCAGCCCGTGTCGCCCGCATGTACGCAGAATTATTTAGTGGGCTCCACTCTGATCCTGCTCGTCATCTTCAAAAGACGTTCGAAGAGAATTACGACGAACTCGTGCTGATCAGGGATATTTCCTTTAACAGCATGTGCGAGCATCATTTACTGCCGTTTATCGGCGTTGCTCATGTCGGCTATATCCCGAAAGGGAACGTGGTCGGGATCAGTAAACTTGCTCGAATCGTTGAAGAGATTTCCCACCGTCCTCAGGTTCAGGAGCGAATGACTCAGCAAGTTGCTGACTTGTTGGTTCAAGAGCTTGATCCGAAGGGGGCGATCGTCGTCATCGAGGCTGAGCATTCCTGCATGAATATCCGCGGAATTCGGAAGCCTGGTGCGATGACCATCACCAGTGCTGTTCGCGGATTGTTTCGGAAAAACGAGTCGAGTCGCTCTGAGGCGATGTCATTGATCTACGGGAAGCGATAGTCCGAGAAGTTGGCGATCGTCTCACAGTTCTGTCCACGTGTGTCAAAGGGGGAATGATGCGATCGGTTTCTCTGAGCGTTCAGGACTTGTAAGTGGAGACGCTGGCGTTGATGATCGTTTTGAGACGACTGAACATGACGGCATGAGGACTCATGGAGAGGGCTTCCTGAAATTCTACTGGCAGCGGTGAACTGATTCACATTGGACGAACAACAGCAGCGGATTTCGGATGACCTTGCGGGACTCTTTACAGGAGAGTTTCGATTCGATGATGTTGCGCGCGAACTCTATTCGACTGATGCGAGTGTCTATCAGATTCGTCCGCTGGGGGTCGCCTTCCCGAAGCATCCAAATGATGTTGTGATTCTCGCTCAGTACGCGAAAGAGAACTCGATCCCCCTGATTCCTCGCGGTGCAGGTTCCGGGCTGGCTGGTGGAGCCATCGGGGACGGGCTTGTTGTTGATTTCTCCAGGCATCTCACTCAGATCGAAAAGATCGAGGGAGATACCGTGCGGGTGCAGGCGGGAGTTGTTCGCAATCAATTGAATCGTACCTTGAAGCCATACGGGCGATATTTTGCTCCCGACCCGTCCAGCACTGCTGTCACAACTGTTGGTGGAATGCTGGCTGTCGATGCTGCAGGTTCACATGCTGTTCGCGTTGGTTCGACACGAGACCATGTGGAGAGCATTCAGACGGTGCTCGCTGACGGGATGTTGTTCGAAGCGGGAGTTCATTCGATCTCCTCCAGTCTGCAACTCGATGAACGGGTTCAGGAATTGCAGGGTCGGCTCGTTCAGATTCTGAAATCAAATTACAAGTTGATTGAAGATCGGCAGCCTCTCATTCAGAGGAATACTTCCGGGTACTTCCTGCGATCAGTGCTTCAGAACGAGAAGCTCTTCTTGCCCCGCTTGCTAGTGGGGTCAGAGGGGACACTTGGATTGTTTACCGCTGCAACATTACACACTTCGCCGATTCCGGATCAGCGAGCAGCGACACTGGTTCTGTTTCGAGATTTGGAAACGGCTCTGGAAGCCGTGCAGGCTGTGAGCCAACGTGAGCCGAGTGCTTGCGATTTGCTGGATCGAAGACTTCTTTCTTTGGGGCGAGACTCCAATCCGCGATTTGCGGATCTCATCCCTGCGAGTGCCGAAGCCGCCTTGTTGATTGAGTTCACTGGATTCGGAAGCTCTCCGATGACCGGTCGACTGAAAGATGCGATTCGAGCAATTCATGAAGTCGATCCTTCTGCTTATGTCGCTGCAGAGGCGGTTACTCCAGAATCCGTTGACTTTTTGTGGTCGTTGCCGAGTCAGGTCGTGCCGCTGTTGAATCAGTTGCGGGGGGAGACTCGACCGATTCCGCTTGTGGAGGATATCGCTGTCCCTCCACCGATCCTCAGAGAATTTCTGCTTCGATCGCAGCGAGTATTTCAAAAACACTGTATTACTGCGTCGTTGTATGCTCACGCTGCGTCGGGGCAAGTGCATTTTCGCCCGTTCATGAATACCCCGGGTCCCGGTAATGCAACATTGATCGAATCGCTGGCGAGAGAACTCTATGAAGTCGCAATCTCCTGCGGCGGAACTGTGAGCGGGGAACATGGAAACGGGCTGTCGCGGACAGCGTTTATTCGATCGCAGTACGGTCCACTGTATCGCGTATTTCAGCAGATCAAAGATCTCTTCGATCCCGATCAACAACTGAATCCTGGGAAGATCATCAGTAATGATCCTCATCTGACCGTTCGCAATTTTCGCACCCCCGTGAATCCTGCTCAGGAATTGAATCCTCTCGTTCCGTTGCAGTTGAGGTGGGGGCCGGGAGAAATGGCGGATACAACGCTGCGGTGTAATGGCTGTGGCGACTGTCGCGTGAATAGCGAGCAGTTACGCATGTGCCCGTTCTTCCACGAGGATTCAATTGAAGATGCGAGTCCGCGTGGCAAGGCGAATTTGATGCGGTCTGTCGCCAGTGGAAAGCTCGACCTGAAACAGTTCTCGGTCGAGCAGGCAAAGGATCTGGCGGATCGGTGTTTCAATTGCAAGCAGTGTCACATCGAGTGTCCATCGGAAGTGAATGTTCCTGCGTTGGCGATCGAAGCCAAGGCTCAATGCGTGGCTGCAAACGGCTTGTCTCGAGCAGACTTTTTGTTATCCCGAGCCCATTCTTTTGGGCGCCTGGGAAGTCGCTTTCCGCGTGTCGCGAACTGGGCGATCGGGAATCAGCGGGTTCGCTGGCTCATTGAGAAAATCCTGGGGATCTCGCGAGAACGCAAACTTCCGAAGTTTTCTCGCGGTCAGTTTCTGTCGACGGTGCATGATTCTTCTTCGCTGGCGGAACGGGCAGACGCTGTTTACTTCGTCGATCACTTTGTGAATTACCACGATCACATTCTTGGGCGAGCGTTTTTGCGGGTAATGCAACATCACGGACTGTCGGTCACAGTGCCTCGCCAACAGGTTGCATCTGGGATGGCGATGATTTCCGCTGGCGATTTGGATGCCGCGAGAGAATTGGCCGAGATCAACGTCAATCTCCTCGCTGAGCATGCCCGTGAAGGGAAACCGATTATCTGTACAGAACCGACGGCGGTTGTCTGTCTGAAATACGAGTATCCGCGTCTGATAGATCACCCGGATGTCGACGTTGTGGCTCGTCAGGTCATCGAAGCAGGTGCCTATCTGAAGTCGTTGCATGCCGAGAAAAAATTGAAGAAAGACTTTGCCCCGGTTCCGATTGAATTGGGCTACCACACTCCCTGTCATGTTCGATATTTGAGCCAGCACAGTCCATTTGCCGACTTGATGGAACTGATTCCGGAACTGACCCTGACGAGGATTGAAAAGGGGTGCTCTGGTATGGCGGGGGCGTTTGGTCTCACAGCGAAAAATTTCAATCGATCACTCGCAATGGGGGCAGGGCTGATCGAGGAGATGTCGAAACCAAAGTTTCGGGCGGGCCTGACCGAGTGCAGCAGTTGTCAGATGCAAATGTCGCAATCCTCCGCCGTTCCAACGCTTCATCCGTTGAAGATTATGGCGATTTCCTATGGGTTGATGCCGGAATTGCAGCAGCAGATGGGAGCATTGAAAAGAAAGCAGGCACCGTGAAGTCCCGATTCAACGTCATGCTCTTTGCGAGAGCACGTGATCTGTGCGGAACATCAACTGTTACCGTGGAATTGGCCGATGGCGCGACTGTTGAGGTACTTCTCAACACGTTGGGCGAACAGTATCCGGTGCTTAGACCGCTGTTGCCGACATTGATGGTCGCGGTCAATGAGAATTATGCATCACCGGATCAAGTGCTTGATCCCTCCTCGTCGATTGCCTGCTTTCCTCCCGTGAGCGGCGGCTGAAGCCAGTTTGGGGGGCATTGACGACATTCTCGAAGCATTCCGCGTCAGAATCTGCCTCGACTCGCTTGTCGAACGTTCTCTTTTGCAAAAGAGTTTGGAAAATCTGAAATGCGGGCTGATCAGCGAGTGAGCGATTCGGGTGTTGGGTGCTAACATAGAACCGTCTGAGGACATGATCGTACGCGATGATGTGACAGGCTCGATCGGATTCTCCCTGAGACGTTCGAAACGATTACGAAACAAATTTGCGCCGATTTCCCATTGAACATGTACCACCTCAACTATCAGCCAAGACGTCGCTATCTTACTCGCTTCAACCCGAAGCGAATTCCGCATGTCTTCACTGATGTGCTTGTGATCGGGACAGGCATTGCCGGGATCAAAGCCGCGCTCGAAATCGATCCTCGCCTGAGGGTTGTAATCATCACGAAGGATCAAGTCAGCCTTTCGAATAGTGCGTGGGCGCAAGGTGGAATCGCTGGAGTTTTGGATCCCGCTGACAACATCGAGAACCACGCTGAAGACACGATGACAGCCGGGGCGGGGCTCTGTGATGAGCAGATTGTCCGAAAAGTCGTGGAAGCTGCTCCGGGGCTGATTCGTGAGCTTGCTGCGCTAGGCGCCCGATTTGACCAGAAAGATGGGCACATCGCACTGACGACAGAAGGCGGGCATAGCCACGCCCGCGTTGCCCATGCCCTGGGTGATGCCACAGGCAAAGAGATCATGAGAGCCATGATCGATACTGTGCGCGGAGCCAGTTGGACAGAGATCTGGGAAAAGACCTTCACAATTGATCTCCTGACTGATGAACAGCAGTCCTGCCGTGGGGCGCTTGTCTGGAACGCTCATCATGGACGCACCTTCGTCTGGGCGAAACAGACGATTCTCGCGACAGGTGGCGCCGGGCGACTCTACCGCGAGACCACCAATCCCATCATCGCAACCGCAGACGGTCACGCGATCGCCTATCGTGCCGGGGCTGAGCTGCGCGATATGGAAATGATGCAGTTTCATCCGACTGTCCTGTACATCGCAGGAAGTAGCCGACACCTGATTTCGGAAGCTGCCCGTGGCGAAGGGGGCCGGTTAGTCGATGTCACAGGTTATGAGTTCATGCAGGACTACGACCCGCGCAAAGAGCTTGCTCCTCGCGATATTGTGAGCCGTGCAATTACCGATCAGATGGAGAAAACTCGGCACTCCTGTGTGTATCTCGACCTAACACATCTGGATCCGTCACACGTCCGCGAGCGGTTCCCGCATATCAACAAAGTCTGCAATGAATTCGGGCTTGATCTGACTCGTGATCGAATTCCGGTGCGTCCCGGGGCTCACTACATGATTGGTGGGCTCAAAGTGGACGAGATTGGGCAGACAACGCTTCCGGGGCTTTGGGCTGCCGGTGAAGTCACCTCAACCGGATTACATGGTGCCAATCGTCTCGCCAGTAACAGCCTGCTGGAAGGTTTGTACTTCGGAGCGACGGCCGGAAAAGGGGCGAGTGAGGCTGCGCTGCAGATTCCCGACCGGTTTGTCGTCCCGAACGTTCAGTCGGAATGGCAAGCATTTCTTCCTGAGAAGGACGATTTGAATCTCACCGACCTGCAGAATTCCCTCAGCTCCATTATGTGGAGAAATGTCGGTATTCGTCGGGACGAGGCTGGTTTGGCGGACGCTGCAACGCAAGTCGATTTCTGGGATCGCTTCGTATCCAAACGGGAGTTCGACTCGGTCACCGGTTGGGAACTCCAGAATATGTTGCTGGTCGCGAAGTTGATTATCGACTCCGCAAGAGCACGCACTGAAAGCCGCGGAGTTCATTTTAGAAGCGATTTCCCTGAGGTGAACCCTGCAATGGCTTCGCACGTCACAATCTGCAATGACAACCTTGTGGCGACCGCGGGCGTGTAGCGTTTTCAGTTTGGTTCGGCACAGAATTCACCGTGGTCGTCACATGACGTGTCGCGAAACGCTGTTGAACAAGCTGTTGAACACAGTGCGGGCACACAGAAGGCTTTCACTCTGTGCTCGATGCCTAAGCGCCGCCTTGTTCATGGACCCGTATCAACCGCCACCGACGAGTGTGACGATCTCAATTTCGTCGCCCTCGCGGAGAGTGCATGTTGCGTGGGATTGTCTTGGGATCAGAACTTGATTGCGCTCGACCGCCAGAAACCGGGGGTCGAGTTCGAGTTCTTCAAGAAGGCCTGTCACTGTCGTCCCGGTGGCGACTTTCCGGGATTCGCCATTGACGAAGATCTGCACACTTTTCTCCCTGCCGTTAAAACTGATTCCGATTCAAACGCGTTTCCAGCGTTGAGGGAAACGTGTTGTCGACTGACAACGTGATTTTCTGGACAAGCCAGCACGTGGCGTTTGTCAACACGTTGTGATTTGGATGTGGCCACTGACGCTGAACAAGAATGATAACCCTTCGGATGAGAGATGGCAGCCTTACCAGGGGAGTGATCCGGATTTCTGTCTAACATTCAATATTTTCTGCGGCGACAAGCAGGCAAGAATCGAATCCGCCGATTTGTTCGTTGTTTCTGCGGAAGAATGCGCTACCTCAACGACCGGGGGACGCGTCTGGAGAAGTGGTAATCTCGGTGGGGCGATTGAATCCGGAAAATCCTGGCTGGAATGTGGATGAAACTGCTGTCTCCCGGAAAGACGCGATAGAATGGACATTTCAGTCGCCTTCCATCCTCTGCAAGAAAGGTCTTCGCAATGTCTGACCTCCCCCTGATTGGTAAACGAATTCTGTGTTTCGTCGGAGACATCTACGAGGATCTGGAACTGTGGTATCCAAAGTTGCGTCTGGAAGAAGCAGGAGCCCACGTGACGCTTGCCGGCCCGGAAGAAGGAGTCGTCTACACCGGGAAGCTCGGTTACCCGTGTCAGTCCGACGCTGCGATCCGTGATATGGAATCGACAGACTTTCATGGAGTGCTTTGTCCGGGAGGCTTCATGCCCGACAAACTCCGACGTGATCAGCATGTTCTCAATCTCGTTCGCGAATTCGATGAACAGGCCAAGTTGATCGCGGCTATCTGCCATGGTGGATGGATCCCGATCTCCGCGAGGGTTTATGGAGGCGTTCGCGTGACCGGGTCTCCAGGGATCAAGGACGATTTGGAGAACGCCGGAGCAATTTTTGAAAATGCTCCCGTTGTGGTTGATCGACACTTCATCAGCAGTCGCAAGCCTGATGACCTCCCAGCCTTCATGCGAGAGATCATCCAGTTTCTGATCGAACGCATTTAGTGGAGTCTGATCGTCTTGTCAGATTGAACGTCATCACGAATCGGGTTCGCTTGATCTCGGGGCGTGGTTCAGCGAATTTCGCCGGTCGCAGAGATGAAGTCGCAGGCCATCTTTTAAAGTTGCCGCACTCAGCGTAGAGAACTGCGTCACGTTCTGTGAATTGCCCTATCTCGTCGATGCCACTGCCTTAGGAATCACGGGCGTGATGTCATTTTACTGCAATGACTCCGATAGCTAGTTGTTTCAAAGTCTGTGCATGTGTCTGCTTCAGCCAATTTTCGACGAAGCGGTCTACCCGGTGCTCGTCAAATGTGGGATAACACGCGAAGACGATTTTCTACAGCTACTTCAACGAAGTCTGTTGGAGATGAATCTGTTCAACGTGATTAACTCGGATTGAGAATCAAATCTGTTCTCTGCATCGCAGTTTCATTTTGAGCGGGCGAATTACGAGCGACGGAATTATGATCCAGTTGGTTTATACGAGTATCGCCAGGGCTCCATTGTCGGGTGTTGAACTTTCCCGACTGCTTCTGAAGTCGCGAGCCAATAACGAGATCTCCGGTGTATCAGGGTTACTGCTTCTGCGTTCTGAAGGCTTCCTGCATTTGCTGGACGGCGAAGAATCAGATGTCGAACAGACATTCACCCGAATTGCAGCAGATCCGTTACATTGCGGAATCCAGATTGTTCGACGTGCTTACGTCCCCGCAGCGACATTTCCTGAATGGAGCCTCGGATTTTCCGATCTCAATAAGTGTCGCATGGAGATGCCAGCAGAACTCTTGAATTTTTTCAGTAAGAAAGGACGTCCCTCCCGACAGGCGGGGGAGATCGCACTTCAGTTCATGAAAGAGTTCCGGTACGGACAGCTGCGCCGACAAGTTGACGTCGGTTACTCGCCCGTCATTGCTCGTTAGGTGGTTTCGCTACCCCTGCGGGTCTTTGAACAGATCTCGGACGACGTGCCCTTCGACTCCTGTAAGCCGTCGGTTCATTCCATTGTAGTAATAGGTGAGTCGTTCGTGGTCGAGTCCTAGTGCGTGCAGCACTGTTGCATGGAAGTCGACAATCGGAACTGGATTCTCTTCAGCGGCAAATCCAATCTCGTCAGTCGTCCCATACGAGAGGCCAGGTTTCATTCCGCCTCCAGCCATCCACATCGTGAATCCGGAAATATTGTGGTCGCGCCCTTTTGCCCCTTCGCTCGTCGGGGTTCGACCGAATTCTCCAGTCCAGATGACCAATGTGTCTTCAAGCAGGCCACGATCCTTCAGGTCAGTCAGCAAGGCAGCGATCGGTTGATCGACGCTCAATGCGTTACGGCCGTGGTTATCGACGACATTATCATGTGCGTCCCAGTTTGCCTGTACGTTGTTCGATCCCCCGCTGTAAACGGTCACGAAGCGGACGCCTCTCTCCAGAAGTCGACGTGCGCGCAGACACATCGTGCTGAAGCGGGCTTGCAACGGATCAGATCTGTCAACCCCGTATAATTTCTGCGTTTCGAGTGATTCCTGTGAGATGTCAGCAACATCCGGGGCACTCAGTTGCATTCTGGCGGCCAGTTCATAAGCCGCGATTCTCGCAGAGAGATCCGACTCCTCCGGGTGCTTCTGTAAATGACGTTCATTCAGTTGATTCAACAGTTCAAAACTCGCCCGCTGCTGTTCAGGCGAATACCCTGCTGGCGGCTGAAGATCGAGGATCGGATTTCCATCGCTCCGAAACTCGGTTCCTTGATATTTTGCGGGAAGATAACCGTTCCCCCAGTTGGCACTGCTGCTGGGTGGCTTTCCGCGATCCATCATCACGACGAACGCTGGGAGGTCCTGCGTCTCACTCCCAAGGGCGTAAGTCGTCCACGCTCCTAATGACGGTGACCCACCGCGAGCCTCGCCGGTACTCATGTGGAACATCGCCGGCCCATGGCTGTTCTGTTTAGCGACCATCGAATGGACGAATGTCAATTCATCCACTTTTTTGTTGATTTTCGGGAAGAGATTCGAACACCATTTACCTGTCTCACCGTACTGCGAAAACGGGAAGAAGCTCGGTGTCAGGACCCCCGGCGTGCGGAAGAAAACGTCTTGTACATTTCCTTTTCCGGAAATCGGTTGTCCCGCAAGATCGACCAGCTTCGGCTTGTAGTCGTAGCTGTCTACGTGACTGACACCCGCAGACATAAACAACATCAGCACGCGTTTTGCAGTCGGGCGATGATGTAAGCGATTCTCTGGGACGTTTTGGGCAGCTTGCAGTAAATCTGCGAACGCCACCGCACCCAGACCACCACCTGCGAGCTGCAGAAGTTGACGGCGAGTCAAGAAGCGGTTTGATGGATCAGTAAACATAGAGGAACTCATTCGTGTTGAAGAGTACGCGACACAAACTGAAGAGTCCGTGCTCAGTCAGGAATGATTGAGATAACTGCAACTCGTTGACATCAGGATCGCGACCCAGAATAGCTCTGTAAGCTGCCGATACCTGACCTTCTGGATCTTCGCTGTGAGCGTTTTTGATCTTGTCCGCAAGGAGCGTTCCCTGCTCGAAAATGAATTGGCCATTCATGAGTGACAACGCCTGAAGTGCAGTGGTACTACGACCTCGAACCGGTGTCTGTACCGAAGGATCGGGACAGTCAAAAGCACTCATGAGCGGGGAAGAGAAAGTGCGAATGTTGAAATTGTAAACGGAGCGGCGCCATGTTTCTGGACCCGGTCGATCAAGCAAAACGTAATCCGGAACGTTGCCATCGACGTAAGTGAAAAGACGATAGCTGGGACCAAACAATTCTCGATTGAGTGATCCCGAGACCTGCAGGATACGGTCGCGGACCGATTCACTCGTCAGCCGTTGAGGCGAATATCTCCAGAGCAACCGATTGCCAGCATCGATCGAGCTCGCCTCAGGCCGATTCGCACTCGATTGTCGGTATGTGGATGAGAGCACAATCATCTTGTGAAGACGTTTGGTAGTCCAGCCTTGTGCCATAAAGTCGTCCGCCAGCCAGTCGAGGAGCTGAGGATGTGTTGGCTGATCGCCATTGAATCCAAAGTCGTTGGGGCTGGAAACGAGTCCTTGACCGAAGTGGTATTGCCAGACTCGATTGACCCAGACGCGTGCTGTTAACGGGTTCTTCGAGTCGGTAATCCAGTCGGCAAATGCTTTCCGTCGACTGGCGCTGTTGTTGCCATCCCGTAGCGAGAGTACCGGGTTGAGTTGAGAAACGGCACT
Organism: Planctomicrobium mucosum; assembly: GCF_051466335.1. Lineage (NCBI taxonomy): Bacteria > Pseudomonadati > Planctomycetota > Planctomycetia > Planctomycetales > Planctomycetaceae > Planctomicrobium > Planctomicrobium mucosum. The sequence goes on from NZ_CP195793.1 coordinate 1,295,875, forward strand.
AAACGTAGCCGGCTGAACGGCTTCCTCCGGGGAACGAACATTTCCTCGATTCAATACGAAGGTCGGCAGAGGAGTGTTCGTAATCGCGATATAACTGATAGGGAGCGCCGGGACTCGATCGCGTTCTTGCTGTGTCTGTTCCCTTTCAAATTGCAGTTTCTGATGCTGTTCCTTGAGACGACCGGAGAGAGAGGCTGCAATGGCCTCGTTGGATTGCATGGAATTCGAGTCGATTGGCGGACGTCGAGTCGACTGCGATACGAGCTTCCAGTCCTTTCCATCCAGAGAGACCTCGAGTTGATAGACCGTCGGCAGGCGGTCTACGAAACGGCCTTCACGATCTCTTCCCCAGACAATTCGGGAAACGAGTTGAATTTGAGGAAGTTCGATCTGCGCCCAGCCGATGTTACTCGTCCCGCTAATCCAGCTGCGAGAATTGCCTGCTTGTCCATCATTGAGGTGATCAATACGGTGGATGTCGAACCCACTCAGTTCGGAAGAAGCTGTCGCTTTGCTACCTGCTGATGCAAGCGCCAGATTGCTCTCTGACTCGGGACCATAGATCTCCAGTTCGTCGATGCACGGCTGGCTTCCCTGCATCGTTGCCCCAATAGAGAAACGAACGAACCTGGCTTCGATCGCTTCGAAAGTATCTTCATTCAGTTGGGCGGTCAGAGGCGGAAGGTCATACGTTGATTGTTTGGATTCGCTAGCAAGTTGTTGTCGACCCTCGTTCAGGACACTGCTGATGGCAGCGTCGATTTTTGCGAGTCGCTGTTGAATCTCTCCAACCTGCTTGTCGTAGGTTTCTTTTTCCTCCGGGGTTGCAATGATCTCATTGGAATGATTCAGCCCGCTGAAAATAGCTGTCATCGCATAATAGTCTCGCGTCGGAATTGGATCGAACTTATGGTCATGGCAGCGAGCGCAGCCAACGGTCATGCCGAGGAAAGTCGTACCAACCGCTGAAACGTATTCGTCCAACTCGTCCTGACGGGTGATCATTGTTTCCAGTTCGCTGACAGTATCGACGTCGTTCTTCGGACCTGCGACGAGAAAGCCTGTAGCGATTCGATTTTCTGGATTTGCAGGATCGAGTGTGTCTCCCGCGAGTTGTTGCTGCACGAAGTCGTTGTATGGAACATCGTTATTGAAGGCTCGAATCACGTAGTCCCGGTAGTGCCAGAAGTTCGTCCGCAGTCGATCTCTTTCAAACCCGTTACTTTCGGCAAAGCGGACGACATCCAGCCAATGTCGTCCCCAATGTTCGCCGTAATGAGGACTCGCCAGCAGACGATCGACCAAACGTTCATGGGCACCGGGCGCCAGATCGGCTGTGAACTGCTGAATTTCTTCATAAGTGGGGGCCAGTCCCGTCAGGTCGAAGGTGACTCGGCGTATGAATTCTTCGCGTGACGCTTCCGGGCTGAGTGTTAACGCGTTCTCTTCCAGCTTGGAAATGATGAACGCATCGATCGGTGAAGAGATTCGTTGAGATTCCCGAACCTGCGGAATGGGGTGAGGGACAATCGACTGTAATGACCACCAGTCGTAGCCCGCCCGGGCTTCATTCGAGAATGCATAGGGATCAAGCGGTTTGTCAGGAAACTCAGCTCCGGCTTCAACCCACTTTTTCAGGGCGTCGATCTCTTCGTCTGTGAGAGGGTGCTTTGGCGGCATTGTTTGAGTTTCGACATAGTCGATCAACAAACTCTCACTGACTTTCCCTGGGACGATGGCAGCACCCGATTCGCCTCCCTTGAGAGCGGTGGCTGCGGTTCGCAGATCAAGACCACCACTCTGATCTGTTCCGTGGCAGTCGAGACATCGAACGATGATCACGCGATGCCCAGCGAGGGACGCCGGGCTGTCAGCGCCTGTGCTCACGCTGCATGGCATCAGGAAGGCGCAAGGCAGTATGACTGCAAGGATAGATGATGCAGTTCGAAGATTCATAATCTCGATTTGCAATTCTCTGGAGGGACGTGCGGGAGAATTCGTGACATCAGTGTGTCGCGGACCTATTGATATTAATTTATTGGGTTTTTGCCGATGTGTCGACAAGGTCTTATCGATGCCGACGCTCCATCATTTCAAATTCAATGTCACTTCGTTTGGTTCTCCCGATTTGACAGTGGCTTTCAAGCCACTTTTATCTGGATGGCCGAATTTCTCTGGGATCAACGACTTATGTCTTGCGTACATGTCCTTGTCGTTGGTGGAGACGGTCTTAGTGACTGCGACACTGTAGTCGCCCGGATAGGCTCCATCGTTCGGAGCAATTGTTGTGAGCTGGAACCGTCCGGTGGAATCGGTGGTCCCTGTTGCCCGTGGTCCGTTCTGTGGAATGAACATCACGACAGCACCGTCCAGCGGTTTATCCCCGTTCATGACGACTCCGGAAACGGGGGTCGCTTGAGGGCCAGATGTACCTCCGCACCCGAAGCACAGAAGAACAATCGCAAATGCAGAGTATCGATACATTGAAGAGTTCCTGACTAATCGCGATGTCTCAACACCGTGATTGAAATCGAATGCAACTTGAAGAATGAAAGAGGAAGCGTTCTCGACGTGAATTGATTTCGTACGACGAGCCCAATCCAAAATCTCAGATGAGCTTCTGGATCGGGCTGGCCAGTCAATTCATGTCGCTCGACTTCGTTCAGTTTCGATGGAAATCTAGAACTCGCCGATTGGAAGAGCGTCTCGCCGGTCAGCAAGCTTCGCGAGCGTGCGATAGTCAATGTTATCGCTGAGGAAGTGGACTGAGCCATCGACGAACGCGAAGTGGACACCACCTGTGTGCCGTGACTTGAAGCCTTGTGCGGTTCCCCAGGAAGTCTCCCCATTGCAGGCGGAACCGGAGACGAAGCCCGGTTCATTCGGGCAAGTCTTGTAGTTCAGTCCGCCGACAGTTGAGGTCCAGTAAGCATTCTGATGGTTCCATCCGTTCTGCATATGGCTCCCGCAGCGAGGACGCACCTCACCCACCATAATCGTATTGGATGTCCCGTCGATCACATCACGGAATGCTGCTGCCCAGGCCATATGAGAGAAGACTCCGGAGATCCCCTCGCCGCTGAGTGTATCACCGTGGGAAGTTGCTCCATTTTGGTTGATGATGTCCCAGCCTGTTCCGCACGCGAACGAGTTCTGGTGACCAATCGACATTCCATAATTGCTGATTGCACGCGCTTGGCCGCTGGTTGCAATACCTCCCGTCATCAAGGGGGGAATGTCGTCGGATGGGCAGAGGAACGCAGGAATGACCTGTTGGGAGATCAGCACGGTTGAATTAGGGAGCGTCTGTGTGTCAATTCCCACTGAGCTGTCGAGTGGAATATTGAAGTTGATGCTGTTGAAGAGTGCCGCTTGCTCAATGTAGGGGAGTAGCATCGTGAATGCGTTGCCGCGATTGTGTCCCCACTGACCGTTGATAACGAACCCGCCAGGAGGAAACCGTTGGATGACGTCGTGATAGTTGTGAAATGCTAGTCCGAGTTGCTTCAGATTGTTCTTGCACTGGGAGCGTCTCGCCGCTTCTCTAGCTTGCTGGACTGCGGGGAGCAGGAGCGCAATGAGTACCGCGATGATGGCGATGACGACAAGAAGCTCAATGAGCGTAAACCCAAATCTCGTCGATGGTTTTTTCAATTTCACTCTCCTGCAGAACATCTGGAATCGGGATCTGAATGACGTGGAACGACTGGCTGTTGGCTGCAACTCGAGATTTCTGTGTAAAATGTATTGTCGAGAAGTCGCATTCTTTTGTGTTTATATGTGTTCGTGCATGTGCGTCAATGCGTGTGTGATTGGAATCAGCAAATTGTGCTGATAATCAAACAAATACATTAGGTTTGTGTATAGATTGCTGTTGGCTGCACAAATGAAGAAAGCCCTGTCCAACCGGGAAGTCGGACAGGGCTGATCGATTTGTGAGCCCCTGATCTCAGGGGGCATTGCTGTTAAAGTGGGGGCTGAAACACATAATCACACAGTGTTTTGGGCTGAATGGGTGCGAGCCAGTTTCTTGCCGCTTTTCGCCACGTTTGGTCAATTAGCGGGCGCGAGGGACTCGGATCACCTGCGGCTCGGGTTCGAAGAGCCACAGTCTCTTTTCATCTTTCTTCGGACCGAATCCGCTGACGCCAAGATGTTCTGCCTGGAAGTTCAATGTTCCGCCGACATCCTTCATCTTGGGACCAAATCGCTTGATGTAGGTTTGAATCTCAGGATCGTCTGGTGATTTGAACGAACCGACAGTGACGACAGATTCATGCCGGTCGTGCCAGACATAGGCATCGATATTGTTGAAGTTTGTCGCTTCACGATCGTAATTGCTGCGAAGTACTGTCACCAGTTCTGTCGCTGAAGTCGCTGCCTGATCGAGAACCCCCTTCAGGAACGACTCTTTGTTGAAGAACTTCTCCGCGATGGTCTCTTCTTCTGCAGCTTTGACGGTCACGTGCTTGCCATAGAAGCGGGCAATCACCAGCGTGTAGTTCCCTTTGTTTTCAAAAAGAGAGTGCTGTTGTCCGGAGTTGAGTTTGACCAGAAGTGGATCAAGTGACTGAAACTGCTCGAGTTCCTTTGCGGAAAGCATCGGGTTCTGTGTCAGAAACGCGCCGCTCAACGGGTTCGGGCGTCCCGGCGTTCCCTGAAAGTAGACTCCATCCTGAAAACACTTCGGCTTCAGTTTTTTTACCCACTCCAGCGAGTCCTGCGCCAGTTTATCATTGATGCCGTTGTAGTTTCCCGCCAGTACGCAGACGGATTTGATCAGGCGGGAGTTTTTGCGACGTTCTTCTCGCCCCATGCTGTCTTTACTGACGATGTGCTCCTGTTCGGGAGTGTATTCATAGGTGTAGGCAGGAAGGCCTAACTTGCGTAACTCGATCACTAGTTCATGGGCAGTCTGCTCCGGGGTCTTGCCTTCTGTGTCCTCACCTTTCGCCTGAGTCGCGTGAAGCGTGGTCACCATAATCATCCAGGGCCCGCGGTTCTTCGAAAGCGGGTACTGTTTCTTCGGGTCTGCTTCAATTCCCGCAGCCTGAGCAATGGTTGCGGAGAGACAAAGGCATAAAACCGTTGATCGAATCAGTGATGTGAGGGAAAGGGGCATAGCACACTCCATGTGCATTGACTGTCGTTCCATCCGCTTCCAGCAGTGGATGTCGCAACAACCGAGGGGGGTAGTTTGATAGGGAGCGACAAAACGGTTGGTTGAGTCGCGATGAGTCCCCTGATTCCATGAACAGGAAGTCAGAGGCTTCGGAAGGGAAATTTGAACACTCCCTCCCGGACGGGAAGGGAGTGAAATTGGATTGGTCGAGACGACCCGAGGAGCCTTCTCAGCGCGGGAGTTCTATCAACTTCCCGAAGATGTGTCCATAGGCCATTTGTCGCCGAGCGTTTGTCGTTGAATCGCAGTGAGTTGCGCAATTCCTAGCTCTGCCAGATCGAGTTGTGAATTGAGGGTTTTACGATCATACGGTTCGCGTTCAGCTGTCCCCTGAACTTCGATGAACTTGCCGCTGCCTGTCATGACAACGTTCATGTCGACATCGGCCTGACTGTCCTCAACGTAGTCCAGATCGAGGACAGGTTGACCATTGGCGACTCCGACGCTGACGGCCGCGACGCTGTCTCTGAAGACCTTTTTAAAATCGAACGTCGGGTCCTGGACGGCAGCCACGGCATCGACGAGTGCAATGAATCCGCCCGTGATGCTGAGCGTGCGTGTTCCGCCGTCTGCTTCGAGCACGTCGCAATCCACTGTGATGACGCGTGGACCCAAGGCGACGAAATCGACGACCGCTCTCAAGCTGCGCCCGATGAGTCGCTGAATCTCTGTGCTGCGGCCGTCTGCTTTCCGCGATTTTCTTGGTGCGGTACATCCCGGAAGCATGTTGTATTCAGCAGTCACCCAACCGGTGGGGTTCTCTTCCCGCATTTTCCACGGGGGAAGGTCAGTGGAAAGGCTGGCTGTACAGAGAATGGTCGTCCGGCCGGCTTGAATCAACACCCGACCCGGTGCCGCTCCGTAGTAGGGGCGTTCAATATGGATTGGTCGAAGTGTTTCAGATGTTCTTCCGTCGTGTCGCATGCAAGGAATTCCGCGTTTGCTGTCAATGAGATTTCGAAAGGGGACAGTCTACTGAATTCCACCTGTGTTGGACATCTTTTAAGTTCATCACCAACGTTCGACAGGCCCATTCGGGACTTTCACAAGGGCGGTTGGCATCTTCGCAACTCGCTGGCCATGTCTTTCGGCGATTTCGTTGACGATCGTCTCGAACTCGACGTCTGATTCGAAACGGCGGAGTCGGTCTTCGAGGTCATCCGGGATTCCGAGTTGCTGGCCGTACCAGGCTGCAAATTTTCGAAAGAGCCGGGTGCTGAATTCCCCGTGCTGTTCTCTCATGAAGCGGAAGTGGTCGCGCAGGAATTGCACTTGCGCCTGAGGTGTGGGTTCACGCTGGGGATTCGATTCAGCGAGATCTTTCAATTTCGAGAAGATCCAGGGGTCAAGGAGTGCCCCTCTTCCGATCGCGACGGCAGGGCACCCTGTCAGCTGACGCATGCGGATGGCGTCTTCGGGCGAACGGATATCTCCATTTCCGATGATCGGAATTCGCTCAACTGCCTCCACGACATCGCGGATCCCTTGGAGATCGACAGAGCCGTTAAAGCCTTGAGCGCGAGTGCGTCCATGGATCGTAATCGCGGCAATTCCCAGTTGCTCGAATTCCCGTGCGAGCGCTGGAGCAGTGATCTGGTCGCGATCCCATCCGAGTCGCATTTTGACTGTGACTGGAACGCTGACGGCGTTAACGACCTGACCGACCAATGAACACGCTCCACTGGTGTCGCACATCAGGCGTGCACCGCCTCCTTGTCCGTTCACTTTCGCCATTGGACAGCCCATGTTGATATCGATTCCCTGATATCCATGTTCTTCCAGCCATTTTGCAGCGTTGATCAGATGTTCTGGGATCCCAGAAAAGATCTGAACAGAAAGAGGAGTGTCGTGAGCATTCGTCTCGATCAATTCACGTGACTTCGGATGGCCAGCCAAGAGAAGAGTTGCCTGAACGAGATCGGTCGTCGCCAATCCCATTCCGCCGAGTCCACGAACTACGTTGCGAAAGGCGAGATGGGTATACCCAGCCAGTGGAGCCAGGAAATAACGGCTCGGAAGCAATCGCGTTCCCATCTGAAGAGGCGTTTCATCGACGGGAGAGGCGTTCAGAGGAAGATCCGGAAAGGGAAGCATGGATTTAATGAGAAGCTGTCTCGAGTGTGGTCTTGAAGTGCTCTGAACCAGATATTTCCGGGAGCTTGGGAAGGGCCTGGTTGAGCCGCAAGATGCAGCTGAGAGCAATTCGCCCCTTTTTCCATCGTGATAACCGGATGCGGTTTGAATAGACGTCGTAGTTTGCTACTTCGATCTGTTTCAGGATCGAACTGTAAAGTTCGAAGAATGCGAGAAAGACTCTTCGTCCCGCTGGCGACAAGTACTGTTGCAGGACAATCGCTTCATGGAAATGACTCCACGCTCTTTGGACCTGAAACTGCATTAAATCCCGGAATGCAGGATTGATCGTTTGTTTCAGTAGTTCGTCGGCAGGATATTTGGCGCGGACAAGGTCTTCTTCTGGAAGATAAATTCGTCCTCGCTGTCCATCTTCCTTCAGGTCTCTCAGTACATTCGTCAGCTGAAATGCTGTTCCACAGGCGATCGCAGGTCGACGTGGTGCGTTTTCGTCGAATCCCCAGATTTTCAGGCAGCAGAGGCCAACGACTCCTGCAACCTGATAACAATACTGATCGAGTTCTGAAAACGTTTGAAATCTTCTGGGAGTCAAGTCGCTTTCAACACCAGCGATCACTTCGCACAGGTCTTCCGAGGAGATATGTCGGGCTCTGGAAAGATCGGCAATGGCGATCAGGATTGGGTGCGTGACAGTTTCCCCAGCGAGCGCACGTAGAAGTTCGGATCTCCAGAAACCGAGTTGCGATTTTCGTTCTTCAATCGTCAATGACTCGTCATCGCTCAAGTCATCGGTGTGTCTCATGAAAGCGTATAAAACACACATCTGGCGGTACATGTCCGCAGGGAGAGTTCGAAATGCGATGAAGAAATTACTGCCGCTCTTTTTCGCAAGTGTTTCGCAGAAACGTTGGGCTTCTTTCAGACTCACAGTCACAGCCAGCAGACCTTTTGAGGAACATCTTTAGAACGAAGCGGGGTCTTTTTGGATCGGTAGATCAGGGGAATCATTGGTCCTCTCGCAATCCTCGAGATTGAACAAATGGACCAGTCTCCCATTTTTTCAAAATCATTGATTCATATATTGTAACGTCGTTTGAATTTCGAGTCAGATGGATTGTACAGTGAACAATCGAACAATTCGAATAAGCAGGCCCAAATCTGTGTCGACCGTTCAATGTAGTTTACGTTTCTATCGCTGAATCCAGCGTTTTCGTAGAGCGGCAGAACTCACATGAATCCATTTCACAGACGTCAAATGATACCGCTCTTCCTCCGCATGCGATCGGAATGTCTGACAATGTGTCGAGCATTTTTGAGTTTGACGTTATTGCTGATCTGTGCCGGGACAACAGTTGCCGCAGAACCGGTCCTTTCATTTTTGGAAGGTCTTCGGTCGCGACGCTATTACGATATGGCAATGTTCTACCTGCAGGAGGTCGAGCAAGATCCTAACCTGCCCAAAGAAATCTTAGAGGTATTGCCCTACGAGCGTGGTCAAACTCTCCTGGAAAGCGCAAAGGGGTTGGCCAGTCTGGATACGCAACGTCAGCAACTGGATGCTGCGCAGGCTGCATTCGAATCGTTCGTTAAAGCGAATCCAAACCACCCCCTCGCAGGGAACGCCAATACTGCTCGTGGTCACATCTTCCTCGAGAAAGCTCGAGTTGACGTCTTCGATGCTGAGAAACCATCCAACGATGGGATTAAAGAGACATTGCGTGAGAATGCCCGCAAGTCGATCGCAATTGCAAGCGGGATCTTTGAAGAGGCTCGAGTGCAGCATGAGAAGAACTGGAAGGTCTTCCCGGTCTTTATCCCGGAAGATCAGGTTCAGCAGCGTCAGGCACGAGCTGAAGCGGAAAAATTCTTCATGCTGGCGCAGCTTGACCTAGCCAAGTGTACGTTCTGGGAGGCACAGACATACGACCGCTCATCACCGCAACGGAAGGAAGTCCTTGTTAAGGCTGCTGATCAGTTTGAAGCAATTCACCAGAAATATCGCAGCCAGATGGCAGGTTTACAGGCACGTGTCTGGCAGGGGAAATGCTTTGAAGAACAAGGTGGCGTAGAAGGAATTCGCATTGCTCTAGGGATTTATGGCGAGACCCTTGAGCATGAAGGGACCACGGTTCCGATGCGGAACCTTAAGAATCTTGCCCTCCGCTTCCGATTGATCTGCCTCAACTCGCCTGAGCGTCACGATTACAATGTTGTGATCTCTGAAGCGGAAGCATGGCTGAAGGATGCCCGTGATCTCGCCCGAACTGATGTTGGACTAGGCATTCAATGGGAACTCTCCCGCGCTCAGGAAGCGTTGGGGATGGATCGGAATCTGACGGAATCGGTTCGTAAGGGGTACCTCACCCAGGCACTCACCCGTGCTCGAACAATCAACAAGTATCCGGGAGAATTCAAGACCCCATCATCGGCCATGATTCAGCGCCTTCTGCTCGCTACGAATCGTGATGGAAGTGATCCCAAGGATTTCGATACCGCCTATGGAAATGCTGGCGTTTTGTATGAGCAAGTGACTGCGGCCAACGCTCAGATTCGGAAGTTGCAAGGCGAAGGCAAAGAGCAGGAAGCAATTGCGGAACACGCAGGCATGATGGCCAATGCGGCCGAGATGACCCGGTTATACGATCTCGGATTGAGAATGGTGAAGGATTCCAATGATCCGATTCTCGTGAACACCGCCCGTTTGCGGCTTGCCTACGGTTACTATTTGCAGCAGCGTTTCTTTGAAGCTGCAGTGGTCGCGAACGACCAGATGATTCGCTACGGAGAAAAATTTCCCGATTTCGCTCGCGAAGCGGGATTTCTGTCGATGACCGCTTTCGACAGCGCGTACACAAATGCGCCGGAAGGAAATCGCCAATTCGAGGCAGATCAAGTGATCGCCGCTGCCAACAGTATTTGCGATCGTTGGCCTGACTCTGATCGTGCGAACGATGCAAGAAACACGATTGCGAAGATTTTCTGGAACAATGGAGACTTCATCACCGCTGCTGGATGGTGGGAGAAAATTCCATTCGGTTCGAGTCAATACGGGGAATCGCAAGTACGCGCTGGAAAGGCTTACTGGCGAATGTATGTTCTGGAAACCGCCAAGCCTGAATCTGAAGGAGTCGCGAATCCGGAAGATCTGAAGCTTTGGAAGCAGAACGCACTTGAGCGGCTGGTCGTCGGGATCGAAGATGCCGAGAAAAGTACACCAGCTGATCGTCCACTCTCGGATGATATCGTCGGAGCGAAACTGACGCTGGTCGGCATTCGCAATCTCGACGGAATTTATCAGTCGACTGAAGATGGGACACGCGGGGCACTCGAACTGTTGACCAAAGATCCGCATCCAGTCCTGGCTGCGGTGGATGTCCCGGAAGGGGAAGCCCGTCCCCAAGATCCGACGAAGGCCAAGAGCCGCCAGATGGCGAGTCTCGCTTATCAGCAACTGCTGAGAGCATGGGTTGGCCTTAAGAATCTGGACGAAGCTCGCAATGCTCGAATCGCTCTGGAAAAAGTGGCAGCCGGGGAAGATGGCACAGCACTTACTCAGGTCTTCGTCGATTTTGGTCGCGAGCTCGAGCAGGAGCTTTCTCGCCTCAAGGCCGCTGGAGACATCCAACGGTTGGATGATGTGCGTGCTGGTTTCGAATCCTTCATGAATGATCTTTTCAATCGAAAAGATGGGCAGACGTTCTATTCGCTGCTGTGGATCGCAGAAACATATTCCAGCCTCGCAGACTCATCTTCAGATAAACAGGAAAAGAAGGTCGAGTTCTACAACCGGGCCGCCGCGGCCTATGAATCGATGTTACAGCTGGCTGCTGCAGATCCGAAATTTGCGACTCCGCAACAAGTCGTTGCCTGCAAATTGCGACTTGTAAATTGTTTGAGAGAGCAAAAGAAATTCGCAGCAGCAGAGACCATTGTGGTTGACGTGTTGCAAGGAAATCAGAACGCACCGGATGCGCAGTTCCAAGCTGCAGAACTTTACGAGGACTGGGGGGCGAGTGATCCCGCAGAGCAAGAGAAGTTCAAGATCGCGTTGTACGGTCGTAAACAGCCGGTGCACGTTTGGGGATGGACCTATGCAGCCCAGTCGTTGCAGCAGGCTGTCTACAGCCAATCTTCAGAACGCCTTGAAAGCCTGCTGACAGATGCGAGGTATCGACTCGCAGACGGGGAACGTAAGTTCGGTCTTGCCCTGTCGGAACCGAAAGAGTCGAGGGAACATCTGGTTCGCGCCCGGTCTGCAATCACCGGTTTTCAGCGAATTTCGAAACGCTGGAGCGATGAAGACTACATGCGGTTTAACGCACTTTACAAGCAGATTCTTGGAGATCTGGCCGACCCTGTCGTCGATCTCCCACGGCAACTACTGGATACGGACGAGAAGACTGCTGAATTGATGAAGGCAGACGCAATCGCGGCCAGCAAGAATGCCACAGCACCCGTGGTAACCGCTCCCAAGCCTGCTGAAACGCCTCCTCCGGCACCAGACAACACTCTGCTGATCATTCTCATCGTCAGTCTGGCGGCAGCGGCAGTCGCTGGTTTGTATTTCATGGGCCTCGCTCAGGCCAATAAGAAAAAGACTGGGACAAAAGGTGCAGACGTCGAGACAGTCAAACTCGGGAACGGACCTGTCTCGCCACTCGGCCCTGTGACTGCCGGGGACGCGCCACCTCCATTCACATTACGTGCAGCGGTCCCAGCGACACCTGCAAAAGGGAAGGGGACAGCCCCAAAACCTGCCTTCGCGCCGTTTATCGATCTCAGCGAACCTGCTGGACAAAAATCACCAGCGAGTGCTGAAGTTGACTCGAAAAAGGTCGCAGTCAAACCGCCAAAGTCGACAGTTGTTCAAGCTGCTCCAGTGGTGAGAGAGAAGCCTGTCAGTGCCGCACCGAATCGTCCGACCTCAGTCGTTGCAGAAACCGCAGAACCGGTCAAACCTGCTGTTCCAAAGCCTGCTGCAGTGAAGCCTGTGCCGAGCGCGACAAAACCTGTCGCTCCCGTCCCTGCGAATCCAGTGAATGTGACACCGAAACCAGTGGCTGCCAAGCCAATCGCACCGCCAGCAGCAGATGGTAAACCGGTTGCTGCTCCACAGGCTGCGAACAGACCAGCGGCGCCCAAGCCTGTCGTTGCGGCTCCGCAACCTCAAGGTTCAGCTCCACCAATTGCTCAGCCAGTGAAGCCGGTAAGCGCCTCGCCAGCTGCAGGAGCACAGCCTTCCGTTGCGAAGCCAGCACCGCGCCCAACTTCGGCTCAGCCAGCGGTGTCTCCAACGCAGAAAGTCGCTCCAGCTGCGAGTCCAGATCGAGCCGCGCCAAACTCTCCTCCGGTTGCGAAGCCCGTTCCTCAAGCGAAAGCGGTTCCGAAGGGAACAGGCGAAGGTGAATTCAGTTTGCCACCCGTTGCTCCGCGGCCAGCGGCACCGAAGCCAGTCACGGGCGGACCGGTTTTCCCAGACTTCTCTGGCTCGGGAGATGCTCCTCCGAAGAAAGCCGCTCCACCGGCAGAAGGACAGAAGCCTGCACCAGCAGCGAAGCCCAAGAATAGCCTCGATTTTTAATAGAGTCTTTCCACTCTCAGAGTGCAGAGACAGATCAGTGAACACGGTGTTGCGCCGTATTCGTGCACGACTATCCACTTGAACCTCCCGCTTGTAATCAGTTCAGAATTCCCATGAAAACTCCATCAATTCTGACGACATTGGTTCTGTCATTCGCGTTTTCCGCGTCAGCATTCGCTGCGGATATCGATCTCGTTTTCCGAAAGGGAGACACGAAAAGCGTCGGCGGTCAAATCACCGCGGTCAGCAAGCTCGATGTCGTGGTGACGCAGAAAGTCGGCAACAGAGAAGAGAAAATTGCAGCAAATGAAATCGAGCGGGTGGAATATCAGGCTGAGCCACCCGGTCTGAACCTCGCGAGAAGTCAGGAAAGCAACGGACAATTTAAGGAGGCCCTGGTCGCTTATCAGGACGGGCTGAATGCTGCTGGATCGAACCAGAACCTGAAGGGGGAAATTGAGTTCCTGATTGCACGAACATTGTCGAAAATCGCGCAGGCTGATGTCACTCAGCAACAGGCGGCCATTGATAAAATGAACGCCTTTCTGAACTCGTATCGTGATCACTACCGCACGTACCCAATGCAACTTCTCCTCGCTGAGACTGCACTGCTTGCAGGTCAGACAGATCTTGCGGAGACGGCGTTTGGGAATGTTGCTCAGGCCCCTTGGCCTGCCTATCAGATGCTTGCACAGGCAGGAAAAGGGCAGTCGCTGCTGTCTCAGCAGAAGACTGCAGAAGCAAAGGCTCTGTTCGATCAGGTTGTTGCCACCAATGCGACCACTCCTGCTGAAAAGGCAGTGGTGTTAGGGGGGATGCTGGGGCAGGCCGAATGCTTTCAGATGATGAATCAGAACGATCAGGCGATCGAGGTGTTGAAGAAGGTGGTCAACGATGCCTCAGCGGAAGAAACTCGAGTTCTTGCAAATGCGTATGTTCAGTTAGGAAACGTGTATTCAGTGGATGGGCAGCACGCGAAGGAAGCCGTGCTGGCATACTTGCACGTTGATGTGATTCCGTCACTGGCAACCCAGTCCGACCTTCATGCCGAAGCGTTGTATCATCTTTCCAAACTCTGGCCCGCAATTGGGCAACCTGGCCGTGGAGCGGAAGCGAGTGCCAAATTGCAGTCTGATTATCAAGACAGCGTCTGGACGCAAAAATTGACGGAAGGCCAGTAAGTCCTCAGGAGAACGCACTCCTGCGGGTTCATTGGCTTACAGACGCCTGTTATCGAATTCTTTCAAACGCTGACGATGTGAAATTCGTCAGCGTTTGCTAGTTTGTGGAGGTCCGGTTGGTGAATATCCGCTTGAAAAGCCGGTTTGAATTCCTCGGTGATTTCCTGCGTTGGCAGTGGATTTCGATTCTGACAGTTATTGCAAATTGAGTTGATTGATGACGTTTCCCGCAGTTTCAGAACAACTTGAGATCCTTCGTCGTGGCGTCGAGAAGATCGTTCCGGAAGCAGAGTTGGCAGAAAAACTTGAAAAAAGCCGCCAAACTGGAATCCCACTGCGTGTGAAGTACGGGATCGATCCGACTGCTGCCGATGTGCATCTCGGACACACGGTTCCTCTCCGCAAGATGCGACAGTTTCAGGAGCTGGGGCATCAGGCTGTCATTATTATCGGAAACGCAACCGCGATGGTGGGAGATCCGAGCGGACGCGACGAGGCGCGAACAAAGAAGCTGACTGCAGAACAGGTTGAATCAAACGCACGGTATTACCTGGAGCAGGTTGGAAAAGTCGTCGACCTTTCCCGGGCCGAAGTTCATCGGAACGGGGACTGGTTCGGCAAGATGGGGTTGGTTGAAATTCTTCAATTGTGCGGCAAGGTGACTGTCGCCCAGTTGCTCACTCGCGACGATTTCGCAAAACGGATGGCTGGAGAAGTCCCTATCTTTCTGCATGAATGTCTTTACCCAGTGATGCAGGCTTGGGATTCGGTCGAAATCAAGTCAGATATCGAACTGGGGGGGACCGAACAGCTTTACAGCTTCATGCTGGCTCGAGACCTTCAGAAAACGCAGGGGATCAATCAACAGATCGGGATCATGTCTCCGATTCTTGTTGGAACCGATGGGACTCGCCGAATGGGGAAGAGCCTCGGGAATTACATCGGAATCTCGGAAGATCCGTATTCCATGATGAAGAAGTTCATGCAGCTTCCCGACGCTGTGATGAGGGCCTACTACGAACTGCTCACGCATCTTCCGATGAGTGAAGTCGACACGTTGCTTGCTGGTCATCCTAAGGAAGCCAAAGTTCAGTTGGGACGCATCATTATCGATGAGTACCATGGACAAGGAGCCGGGGACGAAGCAGCGGCTCGCTGGCAGAAAGAAATTGGCGAAGGAAATCTTCCGACTGAAATTCCGGAAGTCTCTCTCAAACGTTCGCTTCTGAACGAAAACGGTGCGATTCAGGCGGCTCAACTGTTGAAAGAACTTGGACTCGTTCCGTCAACCAGCGTTGCCATGCAGCGAATCAAAGGGGCGGCAGCGTTCATTTTAATTGGGGAAGAAAAGAGCATTCTCCGGGATCGTGCCGAGTGGGTAACCGTTGTTGAGGGGATGATCGTTCGGGCCGGAAAGAAAGACTGGTGCCGAGTCTCCCTGCAAGACTGAGCAGAGAATGTCTCTCGTTGACGAGACAGGAAAATCTTGTATCAACAGTTTCAAGCTGCGGACGGACCAACAATCGTTCGCAGCTTTTTTGTTGATTGCAGTGGACCTGTTCATTTGGAGGAGTTCAAACTCGCTCGATCCAGTCGAATCCAATGTCGAGAGCCGGTGCCGAATGTGTGATTGCACCGACGCTGATTCGATCAACTCCCGTAGCAGCGATATCAGCAACCGTTGCCAAAGAGACGCCCCCCGACGCTTCGAGAAGCACTTGTGGGGCAATTCCATTGCGTCTCTGAACTGCCTGACGCAACTCTTCAAGGGACATGTTGTCGAGCAATATGATGTCCGGAGTGCTCGGGAGGAGTTCTTCGAGTTGGTCGAGTGTGTCGACTTCGAATTGAACAATCATTCCCGGCGGAACATTCGCTTTCAGATGGAGCACTGCGCTGTCGAGTGAGGCTTGTTGAAGTTCGCGGAATGACGCCAGGTGGTTGTCTTTGACCAGTACCGCATCGTACAGGCCGATGCGGTGGTTCACTCCGCCCCCGCATCGAACGGCGTATTTCTGAAGTGCTCTCAGTCCCGGAAGTGTTTTTCTTGTGTCCAGAATTCGGGCTTTGGTCCCGGAAATCGCGGTGACGTACTTGCTGGTCTCAGTTGCTACCCCACTCAGAAGCGTGAGGAAATTCAGAATCGTGCGTTCCGCTGTCAGGAGAGCTTGCACGGGGCCGTTGAGACGAGCAATCACGGTTCCTGAATCCAGTCGGGATCCATCTGCAAGGAGGTCCATTACACTGATGGTGTTACCAAGTTCATTCAGAATCAGCGGGACGACAACGTTTCCACAAAGCACTCCCGGCTTTCGAGCGACAATTGCCAGTTCCCCGCGCGCGGTCGCTGGGATGAAGAGCGTCGAAGTGACGTCCCCCTGTGAACCCAGATCTTCCTGAAGAGCCAGGCGAACTGAATTGGTTGCAGCCTGTCGGTCGGAATCGGAAAACGGAATTTGCAAGGTCGTGTCAGTCATGGAATGCAGGAGATCCTAATAGCCCCTGTCTCGGGGAGGTGTGTCGGCGATTGAGGGGAAGAACACCTTCACAGGCTGTGTTGAATGCCATGACGATGCCGAACTCGCACAGGCTCCCTGCTAGGGCATTTCGTGCGGTGGAATTTCGTCTACTTTAACCTGATACGTCGGCAGCACTTCCATTGAGAACTGCTCGAGTTCGGAAAATCGCTCACAGTATTTACTGTAATGAAGTCGTGAGCGAAGTTCAGGAGTAAATG
Source organism: Planctomicrobium mucosum (assembly GCF_051466335.1). Classification (NCBI taxonomy): domain Bacteria; kingdom Pseudomonadati; phylum Planctomycetota; class Planctomycetia; order Planctomycetales; family Planctomycetaceae; genus Planctomicrobium; species Planctomicrobium mucosum. The sequence continues at coordinate 1,312,650 of NZ_CP195793.1, forward strand.
CTTTTCCCCCGAGCACGATTGCGACATTGTTCTGAATGGCCAGTTCGGAAATCTTCGCGAACTCGCTGACGAAGACTTCTTGATCTGGAATGGATGAGATGCAAAGCCAGCAGAGTCGTGGCCCCATATCGCAGAGTGCCTGACGAAGTGATAGAAATGGAGTGAATGTCCCGAAGGAACAGGCACGCCAACCGTTTTCTCGTAGAACCAACTCCGCCATCAACGATCCAAGTGTATCGGTGTCGCCATTGAGAGTTCCGCCCAGAGCGACGACTGCGGAGGGGGCCACTTCCGGGAGCGCTCGTCGGAATCCATGCAGAATGCGAATGCAAATTTCGTAAGAGCGGCATTCCTGATAGACCGGGACATCGCCTCCCGAGCATTGATTTCTGATGCTTTGAAACGCCTCGATGAGAACATCATCACAGATGGTGCTAATCGAGTTTCCGGCCAGATACAGGTTGAAAATGACTTCTGTTCCGACGGCTTCGTCCCCATTCATCAGAGCAGCTACCAGTCTCTGACGTTCTGAGTTGAGTTTGCGTCCTTTTCCTCCCAGCGTTGTGGCGGGCAGGCCGAGTATTTCCGGATGGGTAATCTCGAACCCGGAAGTCCGCAAGAAAGTGAGGACCCCGTTAACTGGCAGGCGGCGGTGCCCACCAGCTGTTTTGATGAACGGAATCAGGCCTTGGTCACACCAGCGCTTCAGCGAGGACTCACTCACGTTGATCGCCTGCGCGACTTGCCTGGGGGTCACTAAATCTTGCACTTCAGAACACTTCAAAAGAAAGAACGCTGCCTGCTCGAAAATCTGCCCCGTCGCATCGCGAGGTCGAATTGAAACAAGGTCCGATCGAAGTCGATCACAAATGGGTTGATAGCAAAGACGTTATGCTACTGAGTCCCCTATTCTAGACCAAACCGATTCAGTTCCCACTCTTGGAAGAAACTTCTTTAAAAGTCGCCGATGGATGTGAGTTCAGGCGACGGAAATTCGGAATTCCAGGCTGCATCAAGAGGGCAGAATTGGAATTTTGAATTTATTATACAATCGAGTGTTGCGTCATTTGGAATTGGACGAAGAGGCGCGGAACTCCGGGAGAGTGGTGGGAATTCTGGCCGCTTCCCAATTCACCCCGGCGTCCTGCGTGCCGTTCGGAAGTCCGATCGCAGGATTACCATCCGAGAGGTGGAGTTCAAATTCGATCGGCTGAAGTCGATGCCAGTCGGTCAATTTCAATCCGACGGGAACCTGAAGCAGATTCTCCAGGACAACCTGAATCTGAGTCGCTCCGATCGCCTGCGGACTCATTTCACGGCTTTCGCCGGGAAGGAGGGATGTGATGGAATCAATCAGGCAGAAGGGCCCGGAAATCGAAACATAGCTCGGGGAGGACTGCCGCTGGAAGTGGACGCGGTCCAGAATGAATTCCGTTTCCTCGTTTCCAGAGAGTTCAATGAATGGTTGCTTGATCTGATTGTTGCTGATCACACTGGCCACAGAGTCATTCATTGTGAATTCAAACCGAGGTGTCGAACCATGTAGACCTGAGTTGGCATACAGTAGACCACGTCCGGTGATCATCGTGACATGGTTCATGGAAACCGTTGTCACTCCATCATCGTCTGGATCGAGGCTCATCGCATACGAGTCTGAACCGTTCATTCTCAGGAGAGATCCGGAGGTTGCGATGGCTGTGTTCTGAAGAACGATATTAAATGGATTGAGGTTCTGCTGGACTGCGAAATCAAACTGTCCACGGCAAATGGAATCAACTAACTCCACGGAATTGTCACGGATCAACATGCGGTCCGGCATTCTCTCGGGAAGATCGCTCGCTTCGACGAACGGGATGTCGATGAGAGTCGCTTTGACGTTGGCGGGATTGACCATCGTGAACGTACAGCCGCGCGAGATAAATCTCGATCCATTGATCAGCGAGACCATTGACCAGTCAGCGATCGCATTCGGGGCGACAATCATCTCAATGTCAAAATCATTGACTTCGACCGCACCCCTGTTGATCGCGAACATCTGAGCGTTTCTTGTCAGCGAACCGAGTGCCCGCTGTGCAGAGAGATCAACTCGCAAAAGTGGTCTTGATGCCAGAAGTGGATCCTGGTGTCGCGAGGGTCTAATCTGAATTTTCTTGTCCACAATCTGGATCGACTCTTCCAGAGTGAGGATGGGGAAATTCGCTGGGAGTTCGATAATCCATCCATCTTTTGCAATCGCGCAGGCAGCAGCCAAAGACTGACGAGGGATCAACTCTTCCTGGTTAGGATTCGCGGGCGATGAAGGATTGACGACCAAATACGAATCCTGACCGATCACGGAAGCACTATTCTCGCTCGTCGTTGGCATCTGAATTTTAGGCGGATTTGTTTCGGTCGCGATGGTCGGCAGTGTTGCCATGCCGGAAGTGCCAGTGTCAGTAACAGACCCCGTTGCTTTTGTGGCTGCCGACTGCGTGTCCAATTTCGGAGATGTCGCCGCCGCTTCAGGAAGATTGAGGTTTAATGGGGATTTCAAGAGTCCAAGAGATCCGATCAGGCTCTCCTGTCGTCTCTGATCGTACGTGAACGGAATGAGTGGAGACGGCGGGAGGTCCGCCATACTCGACGAATTGTCCGACTTAATTCCGGGGGCAAGTGGTGGCACATTGATTTCGGTTGAAAGAGAAGTGCTCCCACTCCGTTCAAGGTCGATCGGAATTTCGGGGATTGGAGACGACTGGGCTGTGCTGGCCGATGGATTGAGAGTAAGCGAACGAATTTGGTCTGCAGCGACGAGCGCCAGAAGAACCAATGCAACGAGACTCCAGGTCCGAATTCCATTCCAGCGACTTGCCTTGGAAAATTCCGAACTCGGCCTCCAGATCATTGCCTCCGAGGTTGTCGGCTCGAGGCCCATCTCGTCGGCAACGACGACGAGATCCGAAATGAGACTTTCAGGAGTGGGGTACCGATCTTCCGGATTTGCCGACATCATTTTCTGGCAGATGCGAGCCAGCTTGGGGGTGACTGACCGGTTCTTCTCCATCGGATTCGGTGGAACCGCACTATGATGGTTCATCACCTTTTCGAACATCGTCCCCGTGGGATAAGGTGGACTCCCCGTGAGCATGTGGTAGAGCGTGCATCCCAGTGAATAAATATCGCTGCGAACGTCCACCTTGCGAGCATCCATCGCCTGTTCTGGAGCGATGTAGTCGAACGTTCCCAAAGCTGTTCCGACGCTCGTGAGTTCCTGAGAGCGTTCAGTGTTGCTTTGTCGTGCTAGTCCCAGGTCAACCAGTTTGGCCCGACCCGACGGGGTGATAATAATGTTCGACGGCTTAATGTCTCTATGGACAACATTCGCGGCGCTCGTCTGGCGGAGAGCTTCAGCAATTTGAATGACGTAGTTAATGGCGTCAGACGAAGATAATCGCCCCTTTTGCAGGATCAGATTTCGAACGTTCGCTCCCTGAACGAACTCGAAGGCGATGAAGTGCATTCCATGGTCTTCGCCGATGTAATGCACTCGGGCGATATTTTCATGGTCCAACTTGGCCGCCGCCCGCGCTTCGTTCTCAAACCGTTGTACAGCTTCCGGGTCGGAGGAGTGTTCTGTAGTGAGCACCTTCACCGCGACAACGCGTCCGAGACGCTTATCGACCGCACGGAAAACCGCCCCCATTCCACCTCGACCGATCCGTTCCTCAATCTGAAAATGACCAAGCGAAACGCCCGTGATCAACCTGTGATCGGAATGATCCGCTTGAGCTTGGGAAGGGAAGAGTTTCTCCGCAATGGAATGAGAAAACTGACGAATTCCGCTGCCAGGAGCCTCTGATCCAAGCGCACTCTTCCCCTGCGGCAGCGGTCTGATGAAAGTCAGACCAACCTCGCTCGAACCGTGCGATTGATGAAATCCCAGTTCAGACATGAAATTCCGCCATAAACCAACTGGCGTTTAGGAAACAGCTTTGGACGTGATGATTGATGTGCTTGCCGCTTCACTAATCTGGCATCCCAGAATTTCAGTAAAGCGAACCGAAAGGTCTTGATTGACAATGGTCTTCGGAGATCTGACGCGTGTATGTCCGAAGAGTTCGAAATAAAGCGACTGAATCTCAAATTTGATCAAACTGAAATTCGGACACTCGATTCGGGGAGTGTTCGGTTTTCAGTCAGATCTCTCAACTCATTCTTACTTTGCGATGCCGACTGTTGTTTCAGTGAGTTTTGAAACGGCTTCAAGTTATTGAAATTGGGAAATTCCATTGCGACTTCAGTCTACCGCCTGCGAAAAGTATTTTCAAAATCGGCCTCAATGAGGTCCAGGTATTTCTGGAGCTTCTGAATCGATTCTTGCGAAATCGTCGTGGCGGTCAGTAGTTGTTCAACGGTGCTCCTGATCGTTTGATCAGTGATTCTCACCAGATCACATTGTCTGAGGCCATCTTCTGCGGTCCTTTTGAGAGTTTGGGCCTTGGGGATCACTCCCTGTTCGAGAAATTCACGAAGTTCTCTCGCTACAAACTCCGTTTGAGACAGCTTTTTCTGGAGCGGAGCACTACTGATGTCATTGAGAGGCATTGCGAATCCCTTTGTGGACCACAGAACCGGAGCGCATCATCGTTCCTGAGACTCGACACCCTTGAACAGGCTGCATTCTGGTGACAGATCTTGCTGGAATTCACCAAAATGCGATGAGAGATCTTTGAAAGTCGTCGAATTCAGGGAGTAAACTCACACGGACAACCTGTCGCAATCATAACGGACTTCTGGTTGTGTGAGCGATTCAATTTGACGATTTTATGCGAATACTCGTTGTATCAGATATTCATTCCAACTGGACTGCTCTCAGTGCAATTCGAGAGCAGTTCGATCGTTGCGTCGTCATCGGGGACATCGTCGATTACGGGACCAATCCGCTTCCATGCATCGACTGGGTACGGAAATACTCAGACGCAACGGTTCGTGGAAACCATGACCATGCAGTTGCTCAGCGAGTCCCAGCGACGGGGACGACCGGATATCGACGTTTGGCCGCTGCCGTTCGTCCATTCCATTGGAACCAGATTGATCCGCAACGGATGAAGTTCCTCGGAAGGTTGCCCGTTTCCGCGTTTTATCGGGTCGCTCAATCGAATTTTTTTCTCATTCACGCCACTCCGCGTGATCCTATGGATGAATATCTGGCAGCCGATCCTGAGGCGTGGACGCAGCGACTTGCCGGAATTGATGCCGATTTCGTTTGCGTCGGGCATTCTCACCTGCAATTCCATCTCGATCTCGGTCGAACCCAATTAATCAATCCCGGGAGCGTGGGGCAGCCGAGAGACGGAGATTGGCGGGCAAGTTATGCAATTATTGAAGATGGAAAAGTCATTCTGAAACGGGTCGAATACGACATTGATGAGTGCCTCCGGCAGTCCGCAGAATCGGAGATTCCGGAATGGGCAGTGGCCCTGACGGGAGCGGTTTTACGAAGTGGCGGGAACCTGTCTCGAGAAGAGATGGATTCATTCAAGTAGCCCGTCTGGCGGCTGATCTTCAAACATCTAACTTCTGAAGAAGACTTAATCTCGATGCAGGCATTGGTGACAGGCGGCGGCGGTTTCCTCGGGCGTTACATCGTCGAGCAACTTCAGATGAGGGGAGATTCTGTCCGGGTTTTCTCGCGTGGAGCTTATCCAGAACTCCAGGCACAGGGGATCGAGGTCATTCAAGGAGACCTTCGCGATCCGCAGACGCTCAATAGTGCGATGACTGGGGTGGAAGCAGTCTTTCATGTCGCTGCGATTCCTGGAATCTGGGGCCCTTGGAAAAAGTACTTTGAGATCAACACGCTCGGGACCCACAACGTCATCGCAGCGTGTCAGAATGCAGGCGTATCACGTTTGGTTTACACGAGCTCTCCGAGCGTCGTTTACGATGGTCGAGCGCATCTCAACGCAGATGAATCACTCCCTTATCCCGATTCCTATCTCTGTCATTATCCCCATTCCAAGGCACTCGCAGAGAAAGCGGTGCTGGAAGCGAATTCGCACCAAGGACTCAGGACCGTCGCGCTGCGACCGCATTTAATCTGGGGCCCCAGAGACAACCATCTGATTCCAACGTTGATTCAGAAAGTGAAGAGCGGACGCTTACGTCGAATAGGCGATGGGAACAATTTGATTTCCATGTCATACGTCGAAAATTCCGCAGCGGCCCATCTGAAAGCAGATGACGAACTCGCTGGCTTTGGTCGTTGTGCGGGGCGCGCCTATTTTATCAATGAACCCGAACCCGTCTCGCTCTGGGATTGGATCAACCAAATTCTGTCGCTCGGAAACCTGCCGCCAGTGACTCGTTCCATCTCTCCTGGATTAGCGCGCGGCATCGGCGGAATCTGTGAATTGATTTACAAATCATTCGGGATTCAAAGCGATCCCCCTATGACCCGTTTTTTGGCTTCACAACTGAGCCAATCACACACGTACTCTGTCGAAAGAGCCCGCGCAGACTTCGGGTACGATCCGCAGATTTCGTTCGAGACCGCAATGCAGCGGCTTGCTCCTGATGTCCAGCGATTCGCTGCCGAAAAGTAGCCACTGCTGCAGCGTCGCGATCATGCAGAAGGTGATTCACTTTGATTGCGGCTGTTCCCAGGTTTCCAGAGAATGTCTGCGCGACCTTCATCATTGGCGCTTCGAGCCATGACGAAGAGCAGGTCTGAGAGTCGATTCAGGTAGATCATTGTTTGCTCATTGACTTTTTCCTGCTGCATCAGCGCAAGAACCGCGATCTCAGCCCGGCGGCAGATTGTTCGCGAGACATGCAGCAAAGCTGCTCCTGCTGTTCCTCCCGGAAGAATGAAACTGGTGAGTGGCTGCAGACTGTCCGTGTGGGAATCGATCCACCGTTCCAGTTGAGAGACCTGAGACTCGACGACTCTCAGTGGCGGATACTCAGGGGGGACATCCGATTCGGGAACGCAAAGGTCGGCTCCCACATCGAACAGATCATTTTGGATGATCGTCAAGCGCTGCTGCATCTCCTCGGGAAGGCTTCCCATCGCGATGGCGACACCGATGGATGAATTGAGCTCATCGACGGTTCCGTAGGCTCCAATTCTGGAATGGGTTTTAGGAACCCTGGAGCCATCTCCGAGTCCAGTTTCGCCGGCGTCGCCAGATCGGGTGTAGATGCGATTGAGGTAAACCATGCCGTTCTGATTCTCATTTAGACGTTTCAGGATCGCAGAGTTGCGATGGCATCTTATCGCTCGCGAAGCAGCTGGGCGAACCATCACTGCCGTAGAGCTTCGCTACATGCAACGGGAGGCGTTTTGCATTCTTCGTCTCGCTGACGGGGATCGACTTGTCTTGATGGGATCACTCCTGTGTCAATTGTGATCAGGAAATTGGTCACTTGGCTTAACGATTTGAGTCGTTTTTGAATCATCGCTGAGGTTCTCCTCGCCGGCAGCAGTTCGTCGCTTCGCTCGTGTTGCTGATTACAACCGAATGCATGAACAAAAGTTGTGGCGATTTTGCATCGTTGGTTCAGTGCTCCGGGCGTGAGTTGGTACGGGTTGTGCCGAATTTAGCGATTAATCCGATTCTGCTGAGTGCGATGGATCGCTTGATTTTTCCGGTTGTAACTATTTTTGGAGTTAGGGTGACTAAGTGGCAGCGTGACCGCGCTGCCAGTGAGAGCGTGTGTGGCGACCTGAGACATCGCCTCCGACGGTGAAAACCGTCCGACTCCTCGTGAAATCGGGAGAGGTTGGTCTGACCTCAACGCTGCGTCAGCGTTGTGCGACACGAGTCGGCATGGCTTCGTGGTGCAGACCAATTCGGTTCGCTGCTGAGCCTGCTCCCGGTTTCCCGAGGTTTTTTGCTTTCCAGCTTGGACTCACTTTGATCTGAGGGGAGCACACAATGACAAAATTGATCAAAGACTTTCTGGCCGACGAAGGGGGATTCGTTCTCTCGGCGGAGCTTGTCTTACTAGCAACAGTCGGAGTACTCGGACTGACTGTGATGATGGTCGCGGTTCGCGATTCCATCGGTGGAGAAATGGCTGATCTTGCCAACTCCTTCCGTCGAATCGATCAGTCCTATGGATATGGTGGAATGGTCTCTCGAGGACCTCACAACAAGATCAAGTCCTTTACCGCCGGGTCCGGATTTCTCGATGAACACCTGCGCGAACGCGGGTCTGAACAGGATATTGTTGTTGGCGATACGCTCGTGAGTGGCCTGCCATGTTCAACTCCGGTGGTGACTGTTCCACCGGTGACCACCAATACTCCCCCGGTTGCAATCCCGGAATCGGAAGTTCCATGTGAGCAGACTCCCTGCAATGAAATTCCTCCCGTGGAAGTTCCCTGTGGTGAGCCGTGCGGAGAACAGATTCCAACCCCGATCGTCGAGCCGATCGTCACTCCTTGCGAGCAACCTTGTCAGGAACTCCCAGCGTTTCCAACCGGAGACATGATTGAATCGACTGGCGAACTGCGTTGTGACGCAATTGGTTACCAGCCTTGTGATCGACCTTATCGCTCGCAAGGGGGCGTGTTCTATCAAGGCCCGCTGAGCGGATATCACTCCGGAACTCATTTCGGCGGATACTCGGAAACAGAATTCCGAGGGCATCAGTCAATCGCACCGATTCCAGAGCAGCTGGTGCCACACCACACTCCACGATTGGAAGCACCCGTAGTTACTGATTTCGGAATCTCCAATCAGGTGATTGAACAGAATGTCACCCCCGAACTGCATGAGCGACGACCGACTCCCAGTTCGGATCTGCCGCCAGCTTCAATTCACAAGGTAAGAATTGAAGAGGGGTACCGATATTATCCGCACTTTTCGCAGCCATACTGTGCACGACCTGCTGGGCCATTGCAGGTCTGGTAATTCTCAGTGTGAACGATTTTTGAATGACGGACAGCGTGGTACGATTCACCTTTGATCGACCACGCTGTCGGTGTTTCTGGCAGACCATCGTTGGCTGAGCTATTCGTTCCACCTTGAATTTCAGGCCTGTTTTGTCCGCTTCGACGACTACCGATCGAAAACCTCACGAGCGATTGCTCTTCGTCACTGGACGACTGGCCGAGGGGGTTGTGCGGAAGGTCGTCGACGAAGTCAGTCTGAACGCGAAATTTTCGTATCACCTGACGGTTGTTGGGATTTCAGTGGCAGCCCTGATGCACGTGAAATGGCTGAAACGAAAACTGGTGATCGAAGGCGAATTTGATCGCGTCATCGTCCCCGGATGGTGTCAGGGCGATCTCAGTGAATTGGAAGAGCAGTTCGGTATCCCGTTCTCACGCGGCCCGAAGGATATTCTTGATCTCTCGAATTTCCTGGGGACTCAAGCGAGGGGGCCCGTCGATCTTACCAACTATGACATCGCCATCATTGCGGAGATCAACCACGCTCCTTTGATGGAGATGGAGCATCTGCTTGAATACGCAGTCTCACTGAAAACGGCAGGGGCAGACCTGATCGATGTCGGTTGTATCCCTGGGGCGACATGGCGTCAGATCGGTGAGGCAGTGAAACGGCTGCGCGATGCCGGATGCCGGTTGTCGGTTGACAGTTTTGACCGAGAGGAAGTGGAAGCGGCAGTTAAGGCAGGTGCCGAACTGGTGCTGAGTTGTAACTCGTCCAATGTAGAGTGGGCGTCGCAACTCGGAGTCGAACTGGTGGTCATCCCCGATGATCCTCAAGATCTCGATTCCATGTGGCGTACAGCGGAACAACTTGCTGCCTGTGGGTGCCCTTATCGTCTCGATCCCATCCTCGAACCGATCGGCTTTGGCTTCGCTAGATCCCTGTCTCGATATTACGAAACACGGCGACTTGCTCCCGAGACCCCAATTATGATGGGGATCGGAAATGTGACCGAACTCAGCGAGGTTGACAGTGCCGGGCTGAACTTCCTGTTGGCATCGATCTGTCAGGAGCTTCGCGTTGAGAGTGTGCTCACGACTCAGGTCGCGAGCTGGTGTCAGACGGCTGTGCGTGAGTTTGATCGCTCAAGAAGACTCGCAAAATACGCAATCGACAATCGTGTTCCGCCGAAGAGATTAAGCCACGAACTGGTGATGCTTCGCGATCCAAGAGTTCAAGAGCTGGGAGCAGAAACACTTCAGGAACTTGCCTCTCAACTGAAAGATCCGAACTATCGGATTTTTGTAGAGCGCAATGAAATTCACATCATGAATCGGGATGGCTACTGGCGTGGTCAAGATGTATTTGAACTCTTCGATCAGTTTGCTGTTTCAAATTCAACTCTTGACGCTCAGCATGCGTTTTATTTGGGGTACGAGTTGAGCAAGGCTGTGACAGCGTTGACGCTGGGAAAACAGTATCAACAAGATCAAGCACTTCGTTGGGGATTCCTCACTGTCCCTGAATTGAGCGCCCATGAGCGTCGACGAGCGAATCAAACTGGAGAAGAGCCGTGAACACTCTTCCCTACGTTCATGAATTCGTCACTCCACCGACAGTCGCGGCGGCATTCAACCGACTGAGTGATCGGACTGGAATTGTTTTGTTCGATAGTTCCGCGGTAAACGCCACGTTGGGGCGATATTCGTTTCTCGCGGCTGAACCATTTGCAACGTACGAAGTGCAGACCCCTGAGTACGGGGCTGATCCTTTCAATGAATTGGCTGCGAATTTCGAGCGGTACTCCGTGGCGACGATCGAAGGGCTTCCTCCCTTCCAGGGGGGGGCTGCCGGGATGTTGTCGTACGAGTTGGGGGGCTGTTTTGAGGCAATCCCTTCCGCTGCTCGTGATGAGTTTAAGATTCCTGTCGCAGTGATTGGCTTTTATGGCTGGGTGTTGGCCTGGGATCATCTTCAGGAACGGTGTTGGTTCATCGGGCACGGATTTCCGGAAGAGATCCCGGCCGCCAGAATGCGATTGGCTCAGTCTCAGTTGGAGTCGGTAAAACGCTCACTCTCCGGGCCGGAGTTGAAATTTCAGGTAGCTCCCAGCAACCCGTGGAGTTTAGAGAACGAACATCGACTCCACTCGAACTCAGATGTTCGCAGCAATTTCACGCATCCGGAATATCTGAGAGCCGTCGATCAAGTCATCGAGTACATTCGGGCGGGTGACATCTTTCAGGCGAATCTCTCCCAGCGGCTCTTGGCTCCAGCGACCCGTCATCCAGTAGAACAATACCAACGGCTGCGAGTTCAGAATCCCGCGACTTTTTCTGGATACTTCGCACATCAGGATTGGAGTGTGTTGTCGTCTTCACCGGAGAGGTTTCTTCAGGTGAGGGGAGGGGAGGTCTCCACTCGACCAATCAAAGGAACGCGCCGCCGCAGGACGATTCCGGAAGCGGATCTCTTTACTCGCGATGAATTGCGGGAAAGTGAAAAGGATCGGGCAGAGAACGTCATGATCGTCGATCTGTTGCGGAACGACCTGTCGCGTGTCTGTCTGCCTCATTCGATTCGAGTGACGGAACTCTGTTCTGTCGAAGCCTATCAGACTGTCACCCATCTCGTCTCAGAAGTTCGAGGCACCCTGCGGCCCGAGTGCTCATTTTGGGATCTTATGCGAGTGACATTTCCGGGCGGCTCAATCACGGGAGCTCCGAAGATTCGCGCCATGGAGATCATTGCGGAGTTGGAGCAGGTCGCACGCGGTCCGTACTGTGGGAGCCTGTTCTACAATGGCTTCGATGGTACGGCAGACAGTAATATTCTGATTCGAACAATGACTCAGCGGCACGGTTGGTTGGCGTTTTCAGCGGGGGGCGGCGTGGTCGTGCAGTCTGACTCACAGCAGGAGTACGAGGAAACCCTGCATAAAGCCCGTGGCTTGCTGAATTCGCTATAGAGATTCAGCAGAAGCAGATTCGCGACATCACCTCAAAGACAAATGACCAGCAGTCCGTGAGGAGGCTGCTGGTCATTCGATGAAATCTGTATGCGAATCGCTTCGTCCGGAGTGCTACCAGATCGCGATTTCAGTTTCGAGTTCGATTCCATGCTTCTCGTTGACGCGGGAACGGATCAGGTCGATCAGGTTCAGAACGTCTGCGGAAGTTGCTTCTGCATGTGTGACGATGAAGTTGGCGTGTCGATCGCTCACTTCAGCATTCCCGACCTTCGTTCCCTTCAGCCCAGATTGCTCGATCAGTGCACCGGCGCTCAATCCACGAGGATTCTTGAAAATGCATCCAGCTGACTGGAAGGAGAATGGCTGCGAGGCTTTCTTTGTGATCCACAATTGACGCATGCGGCGAGTGATCTCGTCGATATCGCCCTGTTTGAGTTCCAGTTCGACGCTGAGAATGACGAGTTCGTTGATGCTGCTGAAGCGGTAGCCGAATGTGAGCTCGTCACCACTTCGAGAGAACCGTTCGCCGCGACTGGTCATGACGTCGACAGATTTCACCAGCCCGCCGATTTCGCCGTGTCGACCGCCGGCGTTTCCTTTGACAGCGCCGCCAATCGTTCCTGGGATGCCAACCAGAGTTTCCAGGCCAGCCAGTCCTTCAGAAACCGATTGCGAGATGACGTTTGAAAGAGAAGTTGCTCCCCCTGCTCGAACGGTCGTCCCTTCAATTTGAACCCCTGTGAATGCGTCGCCGGTCAATTTGATGATGAGCCCGCTGACACCTTCATCGCGGATCAGCAGGTTCGACCCGCCGCCGATCATGCGGACCGGTACTCCGTCCGCCTCAGCAGCTTTGATCAGCTTCTCGAGATCTTCGACTGTTCGAGGTTCTGAATACATTTGCGACGGCCCACCAACTTTGAGCCATGTATGCTGAGCCATCGGCTCATTGAAGCGGATGAGATCGCCAAGTTTCGTCAATGTCGTCATGATGTATGCGGGAGATGTCCCCCGCTCCCAATGTCAATATTACGGCAGCTTTGTTCGCGTCAGTCTGGAGTGTTCCCCAGACTCGGTCAAGAGCCGATATCAACATGGCGGGAGAGGTCATCCGTTGGATTACCTTTTGGGATGTTTCTGCCTCTTTTTTTGCAGAATTTTCACGGGCAGCGTAAACTGGGAGCAGATAAGTCTGATCTGAAAGGTCTAACGCTGCTGCAAATTCGTCCAGTAGTCCCAATGTTCGGGAAATTTGGTGTGGCTGAAAAACCGTGATCAGGCGTTTCCCCGGGAAGATCTCGCGGGCTGCCCGGATAGTGGCCCGGATTTCAGTTGGATGATGCGCGTAATCATCGACGATGATTGATTCACGCCAGGGGTGCCGAATCTCGAAACGACGACGAATGCCGAGGAAATCGTTTAACCCCGTTGCGATTTCCGTCAGACTGAGTCCGAGCTCGTGAGCACAGGCAGCCGCCGCCAGTCCATTCTGAACATTATGCAGCCCCGGAGCTCTCAATGTGATTTCTGGTGAAAGCTGATCACGAAACCGGATTTGAAATCGGCTGGAGGTCCCGTCAATCCGCCTGTTTTCGAGCGTCCAGTCCGCATTACAGTCGGTCAGCGAAAAGCTGACTTTTCGGCATTGAAGAAATCGGGAGAATTTCGCAGTCTCGACGCAGTCCGAGCGTGAGATGAGGAGGCCGTTTTTTGGGATGTTGCGTGCGAAGTGCTCATAGGATTCGCAAGCATCCGCCAATGTCGGGTAGCAGTCAAAGTGGTCCGGCTCAATCCCGAGAATGACACCGATTTGCGGGTGCAGCTTCAGGAAATGGCGTTGAAATTCGCATGCTTCGACCACGAGTGTTGAGCTTATTCCTAACCATCCGCTGCTGCCAAGAGCAATTGACTCTGCTCCGCATATCAGGGACGCCTGACTCTGGGCGGAGTGCAGGATTTGACCGAGCATCGCAGAGGTCGAACTTTTACCGTGCGTTCCTGCGATGCAGACAGACTGGAAACGTTTTGAAAGCTCGGCGAGAACTTCAACATAGGACATCTGGGGGATGTTGAGTTCGGTTCCTCGAATTCGTTCAGCGTTATCAGCACGAATCGCAGCGCTATAGAGAATTCCCTCTACTTCTGAGGTGATTTGCGAGGGATCGTGACCGCTGTAAAGCTGGATTCCGCGTCGCGATAAACTGTTCGCAACATGCGGATCGGGGTTGGAATCACTTCCGGAGATGCTGCAGCCCGCATGATGGAGGTACTCAGCGAGCGCCTTCATCCCTGCGCCTGTGATACCAATCAGGTGCAGTCGTTTCGCTGGAAGAGATGCGATAGAAAAATCGATCAACTGCATGAAATCCCCGGGGCAGAATCAACACGAATCGTGATCGTGCTGTGAGTTGCCGTCAAGTGCTTTCCGAAGATCCTGAGAGAGCAGTGGCGACAGGCGATGCAACCGCTGGAAATGCCTCTTGAATCTTTCTGTTAGCGATCCACTTGATGGTTGCGAGTTCCCGTAAATGACCCTGAAGAAATGGGACGAAAAGCGGAGGCGTGATCGTCAGAAGTGACGAACGTGTCTCAGTTTCTGGGAAATCTCTGGGGAATTGGTCGAACACAGCTGGGAGTTGTGTTGTATCAGGTGATGGGGAGGACCGTCCTTTATTCCATCGTTCTGGACATTTATACTGCGAGTATCCAGCAAGAGAGGTATTTCGAGATTGGTCCTCTTTCTGGAAATGATCCTCTGGATTTTACCCTACTGGTGAATGGATCGAGTCTTTATTTCGATGTGACCGGAATGATTTTTATTCCTGTGGCAACGGTGGGTGGCTCGATGACAACTGAGACGAGGTATTGATGTCAAAATTCGGTTACATCGTCGTTGTGGTCGGCCTGATGTTTTCAGCATTTGGTCAGAATGCAGCGTTGGCTCAGTACACACCAGAGCATCGCAAAGAGCTGAATGAGATGACCAAGACGGTCAATGGCGTCTCTGCGATCATCAAGAAAAAAGAGTATCAGGAGGCCCAAAAGATCCTCATGGAATCCAGTTCCCGGCTGGAGGAAATTGTCCAGGAAGCCAAAGGGACCGCCAACGATCCTCCGATTCGCAAAGTGCTTCTTCAGATCATGAAGCAGCAAGGTCTGGTTGAAAAAGGGATGGCGAAAGAAAAGCCTGTCGTTCCGGAAAAACCAATCAGTTTCATGAAGGAAATTGCACCAGTGGTGATCAACCGCTGTGTCGGATGCCACGGAGCAGAAAATCCTCGGAATCGCCTGCGACTGGATAGCTTTGCCGGATGGAAAACTGGTGGACAATCCGGGCAGATGATCATTCCTGAAAACGCATTCCGTAGCATGATGATTGCACGTTTGCATGCACCTGAAGGCAAAGGTCGCATGCCGGCCAACGGTGAAGCCCTGTCGGACGAGCAAAAGCAGCTGTTCATTGACTGGGTCAATCAAGGTGCGAAATTCGATGGAGAGAGTGAAGACAAAACATTCGCCGACCTGATCTACGAGGAGGAAGCGAAATCCGTCACGATTCCCAAGCCAAAAGGTGGCGAGCAGGTTCTGTTCACACGGGACATCGCCCCGTGGTTTACGAATCTCTGCCTCAATTGCCACAACTCTCGCCGCAAATCCGGTGGTCTCTCTGTCGAGACGTTCTTCGACATCATGAAGGGGGGAGATAGCGGTGAAGTGGTTATTCCTGGCGATATGGAAAACAGCCGCTTGTTCCGCCTCGTCGGTGGCCTCGAACTTCCACGCATGCCACAGGGGCAGGCTCGCATCACGAAGAAAAACTACGATGACCTTGTGACCTGGTTCAAGGAAGGGAACTCGTTTGACGGGGCTGATCCACGTGCTCCGATCTCTTCGTTTGTCCCCTCCGAAGAAGAGGTGTTGCTCAGAAATCTGGCTGGATTGTCGACCGAAGCGTTCCAAAAATTGCGAGAAGATCGGACCAACGACGCATATCGTCGGGCAATTTCCAAGGAACAGCATCCGAAATTGACTGGAGATCATTTTCTAATCACAGGAAATGTCCCAGAAGACCGGTTGAAGCAGGTCGAAAGCTGGGCTGTGGAAGAACTTGCCAAACTTCAGAAGTCGTTCAATAACGATCAGAATCCATTCCGTGGGCGGTTGGCGATCCTCGTTTTGAAGGATCGGTTTTCTTACAACGAATTCAGTGAGGTCGTTGAACGTCGGCGCGCTGATCCTGAATCCACAGGGCATTCAAAAGTAACTGCCGGACAGGAAGATGCTTATATCGTCCTCGTCGACACAGGTGACCAGGCTGGTAAAGATCCAGTGCTGAAAGCGGTACTGATTGAGAACCTGACCAGTGCTTATATGAAGAAGTCGGGGAGACCTATTCCTGAGTGGGCTGCTCGGGGGATCGGTCTTGCCATGGCAGATCAGGCTGTGCCGGACAAACAACGGGCCGATGCGATTGAGAAGGTCGCTATTCAGCAACTCGGAACCCTCTCAAAACCGGAAGATCTCTTTAATGAAGGAGTCTTCTCCCCATCGGGGACTGCTGCTGTTGGGTACTCAATCACGAAATACCTGCTGGCCAGTGGTGGACAAGAGAAGTTTGTGAGTTTTATAAATGCGATCGAGGGAGGAGCGAATGTCGGTGCTGCTTTGCAAAGCAGCTACGGCGCTTCCCCTGCGACAATCGCCGCTGGATACTTGTCTTCCCGAAAGCTTCGTTGATGTCTGATGTGGTTGTAGTTGGTGGAGGAGTGATCGGGCTGACAATTGCCTGGGAGCTCGCCATTGAGGGGCTATCGGTCTCGGTTCTGGATCAGTCTGAAATTGGACTCGAAGCATCCTGGGCCGGGGCTGGAATGATTCCCCCTGGGGATCTTCATCACGAAGCGACCCATCAACTTGCAGCTCTCAGTTCACAGCGTTGGCCGGTGTTGACCGCAGCCCTTCGATCCGAAACCGGGATTGATAACGGCTACCGCCGGTGCGGTGCGATTCTCATTGACGCAGCAGGGGATAACGAGGTCTTGGCCTCTCGCTGGCGTGAGCGACACCTGCGGGCAGATGTTCTTGATGCGACTCAACTTCAGCAATTGAACAACGTGATCGGCCCGGCGGTGACATCGGGGATCTGGGTTCCTGATCTGGCTCAAGTACGCAATCCCTGGCACTTGAGGGCGTTGCGAACCGCCTGTGAACTGCATGGAGTCCGATTTTATCCGAACCAGAAAGTTCATGAATGGACGGTCGAGGGTGGAAGACTGACGGCTGTGAACACGTCAAACTCGGCGTTCGCTGCTGACCAGTTCGTGGTCGCTGCTGGAGCCTGGACGCCGCAGATCCTTCCCCCAATTCCTCGTTCCTTTGACATCTCTCCGGTCCATGGGCAGATCGTACTCTTGCGAGCGAACGAGAAATTCTTTGATTTTGTCGTGGAACGCGGGACCGAGTACCTTGTCCCACGAAACGACGGGAGAATTCTTGTTGGGGCGACCGAAGAATACATCGGATTCGAGAAACGAAACACGGATGACGCGATTCAGAAGCTACGAAGTTTTGCCAATTCGATGATCCCGGCTCTCGCTGACCTTCCCGTCGAAAAGTACTGGTCCGGATTGCGCCCACGGAGTGATCGAGGTTGTCCATTCATCGGCGGCGTTCCGGAACATGACAACCTGTTCATCGCTGCTGGGCATTTCCGCGCTGGGCTTTCCAATTCGCCTGCAACCGCTCTCGTCGTCAAACAGCTGGTTCTAGGTGAACCGCCAACAATTGACCTGACAGAATTCTCATGCTGAGATCATTGATTTGAGCCGTCCAGCAATTCGCAATGCGTCGTGACTGTTGTCGACGGGAGCCGGACTTCGGTAGAAGCAGGTTGATCGCTCATGTGGCCATGAAGTAGGAACGAAGGCTCATCATGATCCGCTTTGCTTCAGCGGTGAATTCGTTCGAGTTCCAACGGGACGAGAGCGGACGAATGCTGACTGTCACTGACCAGTAATTGTCAGTGCAGGAATTCTTGCGGATCGCGTGCGGGTCTTCTGTTTGACTGTAAGGCTTGATCGCGATTCTGACTTCCATTGGTTTCTTGCGGAAGTTCCCTTGGAGGGGAGGCTCAAACCATTTCTGCCCGAGTCGAACACGGAGAGTCGTTTCGGAGACATCGAGGATTTGAGCCCGATGGTCCAGAATGAATCCACAGGCTTTCAAAATAAGAGTTCCCCCGATACTCATAGACGTGAATGAATCGGTTAACTTCTCTTGAGCAGTTGCTGAATTGAAGCCAAAAAAGCCCATTGTGTTCCCCAGACAGTCGATGTGATGCAATGAGCAAGGAGAACAAAGCGGAATCTGTGCCTAGATATCGTTGAGAAAAGAATGTCGTCGTGTTGCGGTGTTGCAACATGTTTTTGGGAAAAGGTTTGTGGTTTTCTTGAGGGCTTGTGGGTGTTCGGGAAGTGCGATTGTTGGGGCTCTGTCGCGGCGTGAGTGTTTCAAGTTCAAAACGCATTGCGATGCAAAAAAGAATCGCTTCAAGGTTGATGAGAAATGAATACTCGGATTGTCATCGAAGATCTGCGGCAACGAATCCAAGCGGAATTCCCCGCGTTGTTATTGCAGACCTACGAAGAGCAGCGATGGGAAGATGAGATTGCCGAACTGGCATTCGAGCTGGATCGAGGTCTTGTCTGCTGGTCTTCAATATCGGGAGCCATGCCGCCTCTGGGAGCTGATATCGAATCAAGCAATCCGGTCGAATTTCTCAAGCAGATTCGGGACTACCCTGCGAATCACCTCTTCCTGCTGAAAGATCTGCATCCCTACTTGAATGAGCCTGAAGTGATTCGGGCGATGCGTGAATGCCTGATGGCCTTATCCGGTCAACAGAAGACGCTCTTATTGATGTCCCCTGTGAAGGAGGTGCCGATCGAACTCGTCAAAGATCTGACGGTGATTGAGTTGCCTCTTCCGGGGGACACCGAAATCCGGGATGAACTGCTCACAGTGTTGGCAATTCAATCAGAACAAGTGCAGCGTCGGTTCGAACCTCAACAGATCGACAGGATGGTGCAAGCAGTTCTCGGGTTAACTGTCGGCGAAGCCCGGAAAGCATTTTTGAAGGCGTTTCTGAAGTTCGACGTCGGAACAGACCAGATCCTGCCGTTGTTGGTCGCGGAGAAGCGGCATTTGATTCAAGGATCCAATCTGCTGGAGTTCTTCGATCTGGAAGAAGATGTTGCTGACATTGGTGGACTCGATGGGTTGAAAGAGTGGATTGAGCAGCGGGCCTCTGCGTTTACAGCAGATGCTCAGGCACGTGGAATCTCCACTCCAAGAGGGGTCTTGCTCGCGGGGGTTCAGGGATGCGGCAAGAGTTTGAGCGCACGAGCCATCGCGATGACTCTCGGGTTTCCACTGGTTCGACTCGACGTCGGTTCGCTGCTGGAATCGGCGCGGGGAAGTTCAGAACAAAACTTGCGAGATGTTCTCAAGCTGATGGACCACGTTGCTCCAGCCATTCTTTGGCTTGAAGAAATCGATAAGGCCTTTGGCGGTTACGATGCGGAATCCGGAAGCGATGCTACGATGTCGCGCATCGTCGGTCGATTCCTGACTTGGTTGCAGGAACACACATCGCCAGTTTTTGTCGTGGCAACGGCAAACAATATTTCAGCGCTTCCCGCGGAATTGCTGCGTCGCGGTCGGTTCGACGAAATTTTCTTTGTCGATCTTCCTAACTATCAGGAGCGATGTGAGATTTATCGCATTCATCTCCAGAAGCGTGGGTGGAAACCAGAGAAATTTGCAATCGAGGATCTCGCTGAGCAAAGCAGTGGTTACAGCGGGGCAGAGATCGAACAGGTTGTGAATTCCGCGATTATTGAGTCGTTCGCTGCCAATCGGTTGATGAGTCAAAAGGATCTTGATGATGCCCGCGAGAGAACGGTTCCGCTCTCGGTCACGATGGAAGATGAAATCTTCCATCTTCGGGAATGGGCACGCTCGCGATGCCGGTCCGCGACCACGGAGTTCCGGGTGATGGAGGTGATGGAAGAAGAAGAACGTCGCGGTGAAATTGAACTGCCACGAGGAACGGCGCAGCCGAAGTGGCGAGAACTTGCGGAACATGGACAGATAGCAGCTGCCGTGATTGAACACGTCCGCCTGTATGATCACGTTCAGTGGGGAAAACTAATCTCCGATTTCGCCCCGCTCGTCGATTTGAAGGGGGAGTACGGTTTAGTGTTGAGAGCCGATCCAAAAGCGGTGATCTGCGTTCGAATCAGTAAAGAGCTTGCGGACATCTTTTGCGACTACGTTGATGGGCGTCGTCTCTACTTGAATCCAGTTGCTCTTTCTGAAACGGACGTTGCAGATCGTCCCACGATCGAACCGATCGATACCCTCCCCGAAGAGAGACTCACTAAACCCGCGTGGTTTCCGACGAAGATTCGCCTCCTTCCGCCTGCATCAGGAAGTGGAAAACTCGCTCGCGTAGCCAGGATCAAAATGGGTCGATAAGTGAAGCGTCGGTTGACTTGATTGACGATGTTCACAAGAAAGAATCAATCAGCTCTCAGTTGGCAGTCAGACTGCAATCCGGGATAGTGCTCGCATGAACTCCCCAGACCTTTCTTCGTTGCCAATTCAAGAAGTCCTTCCTCATTTGTTGGAGGTTCTCTCTACGCGATCCTCTGTCGTGTTACGCGCACCAACGGGGGCCGGGAAAACAACGCGGGTGCCGCCAGCAATCCTCCGGTCGGGGCTCGCTGGTGACGGTCAGATCGTCATGCTGGAACCCCGTCGGATTGCTGCCCGCGCTGCTGCAGTGCGAATGGCGCAGGAGATGGAGGTGGGCGTCGGGAGAGAAGTTGGCTATAGCGTTCGTTTCGATTCGAAAGCGAGCGACGCCACTCGAATTCTGGTGGTCACTGAGGGAGTGCTGTTACGTCGACTCCAGTTAGATTCTTTTCTGGACGGTGTGAGTGTCGTTGTCTTCGACGAATTTCACGAGCGCAATCTGGCGAGTGATCTTGCGCTCGGAATGGTTCGGCGGATTCAACAGACGGTACGACCGGATCTGAAGATTGTTGTCATGTCCGCTACGCTGGATCCGGTCCCGATCGCAGCCTGGCTGGGAGCTGAATCGGCTGTCGTCGAGAGTCAGGGGCGATCATTTCCTGTTGACGTTCTCTACCAGAAATTTCGTGATCCTCGTCATCCATTGGAGTTGGTGACAGCCGGGGTCGAGCAGATTTTTCATGGGACAACGGGACATTTGCTGGTCTTTCTGCCCGGTGTCGGCGAAATCCATCGGGCAATGCGCGATCTGGAAGAGTTTTCCCGTCGACATCAAACCCCGCTCTTACCGCTGTATGGAGACCTTCCGCCCGAGGAACAGGATGCGGTTCTGAACTCGACTGGAGGCCGGAAGATCATTCTCGCAACAAACGTCGCGGAGACGTCGGTCACGATTCCGGGGGTGACCGCTGTTGTGGATACCGGTGTCGCCAAGGTGATGCGGTTCGATCCGGTTGCAGGTTTGGATCGACTGGTTCTGGAGCCGATTTCTCAGGCATCGGCAGACCAGCGTGCGGGACGAGCAGGGCGGACTCAGCCCGGTGTCTGTCTGCGGTTGTGGGACGAGAAATCTCATCGGCTACGGTCAGCCCAGACAGATCCTGAGATCAAACGAGTAGACCTCGCGGGCCCTGTCTTGCAGTTACTCAGTTGGGGCGAAAGAGACGTTCAGGGATTTCCCTGGTTGGAATCGCCACCCGTGGAAGCGGTCGAACAGGCGCTGCTCTTGCTGCGTCGTTTGGGGGGGATTGATGAAGCAGGCGAAGTGACGCCGTTGGGGTATCAACTGGTGCAGTTGCCTGTTCATCCACGTATTGCTCGCATGCTGATTGCAGGGCACCAAGAGGGAGTCACACGCCGCGCAGCATGGCTGGCAGCACTGTTGGAGGAACGTGATCCATTCTTTCGGCCTCGCAGCGGTGGACATTCTGGCGGCGCTCCACGAACAGTTTCATCTCATCATTCTCAATCTGATGTGCTGGACCGACTCGCTGCACTTGAAGAAGCGGAGCGGGGAGGAAGCAGTGAATTCCCATGGGGTGTCCTCAATCGGGGTGCCGCCCGACAAATTGGACGCGTGCGTGACCAACTTCTGCAGTACCTGAAAGATCTGAAGCTCCCCACCGGAACCGGAGCATCTACTTCAGATGACGAAGTTTTGTCGCGAGCGTTGGTGGCAGCTTTTCCTGATCGGGTTGCCAAGAGGAGATCTCCGGGAAGCGACAAAGGACTCATGGTCGGGGGACGTGGCATCAAATTGGCACCGCAATCATCGGTGCGCTCTGGGGAACTGTTGCTGTGTGTGGATGTCGATGCTGGAAAGACGGATGCCCTTGTTCGTCAGGCGTCGCTCATTCAACCAGAATGGCTGCCGTCTGAATCGTTAAGAACCCAGACTGATCTTTTCTTTCATCCGACGCAAAAGCAGGTTGTGGCTCGCAGGCGCGAGTACTTCGATGATCTGGTGTTGGCGGAATCACCAGTCTCTCTTCCTGATGGAGACGGACCTGCGATCGTTCTATTTGACGAAGCCAGTCGAGCTTGGGATCAGGTGTTCCCGGTGCAGGACCCGGCAATTCAAGGCTATCTTCAACGCATTCAGGCACTGTCCAGCTGGATGCCTGAACTGGAACTCCCCGCATTTGAGGAAGAAGATCGCCTCGCAATTTTGAGACGGCTGTGCGCCAGTTGTCGGTCATTTTCAGATTTGAAGAAAGCAGACTGGCTCAGCGAACTAAAAATCAATCTCTCATGGAATCAGCAGCAATCAATCGACAAAGAAGCGCCTGAAGCTCTTCGAGTTCCCAGTGGAAGTATGATTCGGTTGGAATATGAACCCGGACGGTCTCCTGTGATGGCTGTGCGAATTCAGGAACTCTTCGGGATGGCAGAGACACCGCGGATTGCTGGGGGGCGAGTTCGCGTGTTACTGCATCTGCTTGCTCCCAATCGACAACCTCAGCAAGTGACAGAAGATCTCGCAAGTTTCTGGGCGAACACATATCCGACAGTTCGCAAGGAAATGGCTCGTCGATACCCGCGACATCCCTGGCCAGAGAACCCGCTGACTGCTCCTGCTATCCGCAAATGAGATGAGCGTTCAAGATTTTCGAGTGCGGTGTTGGTTGAGTCTCTGACTGATTGTGAATCCGATGTTCCAGCACGCTCCGCACAGAAAACCGAGTCCGAATCCGAGAATGTGAGCTTCCGAACTGACATTGGGTGTCTGTGAATCGAAAATAAATTGGATGACAACAATTGTCAGCAGCACAAGGAATTGTCGCAGCGCTTCCGTATTTCGACCTGTGATCAAATTGAAGACTGCCTGGACGAGCAGTCCCCCGAGCAGTCCCATGACTCCCCCTGAAGCTCCGACAAGAATTGTCGGATAATCCAGGTTCGCAGCGATGAAGTAGGGAGCGAATCCGACCGCCCCGATAGCAGAAATCAGGTAGGTCAGCAGGAAGAGCCACGGACCCCAGAAGCGTTCGATGCTTGCGCCTAATGCGATGAGACCCAGCAGGTTCATGGTGAGGTGGATCGGGCCGAAGTGGAGAAATGCAGCGGCGATGACTCTCCACCATGCCTGATCACCTGCTTCGGCCGGGATGATCATTGCTCCCATGCGGGCGAGGTTTTCAATGTCATCGCTGCCGCCGGGGATTTCGCACAGAAAGACTCCGACGAGCAGCAGAGCAACCCCCCACGTGGCCCAGATTTTCCGCTGATTGCTGAAACTGATGATTCCATTCTGAATATCGAATTCAGCCTGTTGCCTCATACGTTCAAGTTGCTGGACTTCCTCATCGATTAAAGGAACTTCTGCCAAGGTCGGCAGTGGATAGCTCAGACGGCGATTTCCTGCCTCTGAGATGTGCCCTAGGTTATGAGCCTGCAACGCGTGGAAGTCGCGTTCGGCTTCCTCCTTGTCTCCTTTGACGAACAGCGCAGTCGCCATCCAGAAACGCTTTAGTTCTGCAGGGAGGTTGCGAAGTGGACTCGTCAAGATTTGTGCAGCGAGTAAATCGTCACCACTGAATGCAGCGATTTTTACTCTCAGATAACGCTCCGCTTCGACAGGAGAATTCTGGAAACGATTCTGAATGACTGCATATTCCCGGAGCATTTCGGATCGCTGTCCAGATTCTCCGAGCGATTGAATGTACGTGTCGAACAGGCCGATGTCGTTGATGATTTCCGGGTGATGACGATTAGCCCGGTACCAGTTGATGTACGGAATCCAGCTTCTCTCCATTCGGGTCCGCATTCCGTAAAGAATGCGACCAATCTGGGATGAAAGTGGAATGGGACTTTGCAGCAATTCGCTGAATCGTTTGGTATCTCCTGCGTTCATGGCCTGCATTGCCTGCACCATTCTCGGGAGATACTTCACATCGCGGTCAAAGCGAATGAGGGTGAGAAGTCGAGCGACCCAGAGGGCACTGCGGAAGGAATGCTTCGACATCAGAGAATTGAGAAGCACCGTGCAGAGGGCAGGGAGCATCCCAAAGATGAAGAAGACGGCCCCGGAGAGATAGCCGGCACGATCAGGAATTATGAAGCACAACGTGATCAGGAGTACGAGGATTGCAACCGGGAGCCAGATACTCTTTGCCAGACTTCGAACCGTGACGAGTTGAAGTATCCCCACTCCGCATCCGGTAGCGACGGTCCAGATTAATAGGGAGTTCAGATCCATTCAGTGACGTCGCAGAGATTCCCCGGAAACGGCCGGTGTTTTGAGGTGAGGAACGGAAAAATAAAAAGGAGGTCGCAGTTCGTTTCTTCTGCGCCCTCCTTGTCTCACGGTAACGTTAAAAGCTGCTTCTGAGTGGCTGCAAGATCAGATGGTGTGTGATCTGCGGATTCCTCAGGAGATTGTGGCTGGAATTAGCCATGCAGGACTTTGTCGATGGTTTCTCTGAGAACCTGTCCTGATCGCTGCAGTGCTGCCAGTTCTTTCGGCCACAGATCGATTTCGACGTGCGACAGTGCCCCTTTTCGCCCGACGACGGTTGGGACGCTGATGCTGACATCATGCAATCCGTAGGCGCCGTTCTGAAGTGACGACACCGGGAGAATGCGACGCTGATCCAGCGCGATGGAGTGAATGACGTCCGCAATCGAAATTCCGACGGCGAATCCTGCTCCACCCTTTTTCTTGATGACTTCTGCTCCAGAACCGCGAGTGCGTTTTTCAACGTCTGCGATCAGTTGAGGAGTCACGCCAGGGAATTTTTCGAGTGGCAGACCCGCGATCTGGGCGTTGGACCAAGCGGGAACCATGCTATCCCCGTGTTCCCCGAAGATGGTGACCTGCACCTGACTCGCAGGGACATCCACCTGATGTGCCAGCAAGCTGCGAAGGCGAGTGGTGTCGAGAACGGTGCCGAGTCCGATAATCTGCTGCGGAGGAAGATCGAGTTCCTGAGCAGCCAGGTATGTCAGCACGTCGACTGGGTTCGAAACAACAAATACGATGGTTTCTTTTTTGTATCCGACACGTTTGAGGTCACCCAGGAGTGAGCGGAACAATGCAACATTGCGATTGATCAGATCGAGACGGCTTTCGTCTGGCTTGCGGCGAAGACCGGCAGTGATGCAGACCACGTCAGCACCTTCAGATGCTTCTGGTCCACCGAAAGTGATCTTCTGGTCTGCGATCAGCGAGGCGCCATGCAGAAGATCAAGAGCCTGGCCTTCGACCAGTTCCTGATTGACGTCGACAAGAGCGATCTCGCGAACCACTCGACCAAATTGAAGGGCAGATGCGGCACATGAGCCAACCAGTCCACCGCCGCCGATAATCGAGACCTTCATGAATACTTCCTGCTGGGCAATTGTAAGCTCAATGCTTGAAGGAGCTTGGAGTTATTGTACGTTTCTTGATGAAAGACTGAGATGTCAAATTGTCAATCAAGTGGACGTATCGACAAGTTTTACACAAGTCTCGAAAATTCTCCCAGAGAGTGGCAGATCTGGATCTGAATTGGGAAAGAAATTCAGATTGTCGAGTTTGACTTCAGCTATTCCCTGTTTATGATAAAAGGCGCTCAACGTGCTCGCAATTCCTCCCGCGGGCGAATCGAGTGTCGACTGACCGGCAAGGACCGGAGCGCCACTCGTCTGCAATCTGACCCGTGCACCTCCTTCTTCCGTCAATCCCAGTCGTCTTACGACCGTTTTGATCGTTATGTTTGAAGGATGCGTTATGCTTGGTTTCGGGTTCACTGAAGTCATGATTCTGGCAGTGATTGTGCTGTTGCTGTTTGGAAACCGCCTCCCTGGTTTGCTTAAATCACTCGGACAAAGTTTGCCTGCATTCAAAAAAGGTCTGGCTGACGAGTCGTAGCCAGTTTGGAAATATCAATCAGCTATCCAGACGTCGAATCGTGACGTCCTTGAAAACTCCAGCCTGATAGAGGTGTATTATGTTCGGTATTGGCCCTCCAGAAATGATCATTGTGGGGATCATCGCGTTGCTGCTGTTTGGAAAGCGGCTTCCTGAAGTTGCCCGCAGCATGGGAAAAGGAATCGTCGAATTCAAAAAGGGTATGGCTGGGATTGAGGACGAAGTCAATAACGCCACACGACAAACGTCGACATCCGCTTCCAGTAGTTCACGTCCTGCTGTTGAGAATGATGATCAGCAATGGAAGGCTCCACGGTTTGAGCCACCTGCTTCAGAGCCAGTTGACGAGAAGAAAAGTGAAGCAACAGTCTGATTGGCTTTCGAAATCGGCCCTGAGCTGGTGACTGCTGAGCAGGTTTTATGAATGTTGAACAGGGAGCCGGATCGTTTGTCCGGCTCCCTGTTTTGATGTTGTCGTTTGAGACCTGCGATAGAATTGGAGCTGCTTCACTCAACTTCTGTGGGACTAAAGAAGGCTGAGTAATGGCTGCCTGATCTTTTGGAAGTCTTGCGATTTGAGCGAGACCGTTTTCCAGCTGTTGGAACGGGTCCGCATGAACTGTGCGTACTCACTCGCCCAGACCCCGTAGAACGCATAGCGACGACCGCGGAAATCCC
Organism: Planctomicrobium mucosum; assembly: GCF_051466335.1. Classification (NCBI taxonomy): domain Bacteria; kingdom Pseudomonadati; phylum Planctomycetota; class Planctomycetia; order Planctomycetales; family Planctomycetaceae; genus Planctomicrobium; species Planctomicrobium mucosum. The sequence goes on from NZ_CP195793.1 coordinate 1,339,630, forward strand.
AAGTGACCTCGTGCTGATCTCCATCCTTCAGCGATGCAAGTTCGTAGGCAAAAACTAACAGACCCTTGAAGTTCTCTCCAAAGACCTGTTCCCACTTCATGAGGCTGCTGACGTCCTCGACTGTGGTCCAGTTCTCCCAGCATCGACTTCCCGAGAGTGTGCGTCTCCCCTTCACATCGATCAGCAGATTTGAAGTGCTTTGGGAATAAACGACGAAGTCCATCGATTTCAGTGAGCCATTCTGAAAGAGGGGGCGACGTGTTTCATTCACTGAGACATAGGGGCGTTGCAGAAGCCGCAGGAGTTTCTCGAAAGCCATGTCGTAATGATTGTTTTGCTTTGCCATGAGTTGGAGCGTGACGCCGCGACGAATCCAGAGTCCCTCAATGAAAACGGCACCGCATGTGAGTGACGGTGCCGTTTAGAAGATCAAATTCTGTATTATTTGGCAAGTTCGGCCTTGATTTGGCTGACGATCGTCTCGTCGTCAGGCTCAACTCCAGTGCCAAAGCGGCCGACGATTTCTCCATTCTTGCCGATCAGGAACTTTTCGAAGTTCCATTTCACTTTGCCTGCGAACTTTGGGTCTGTTTTCTCTGAGGTGAGGTGTTGGTAAAGCGGCGAAGCATTCGGCCCGTTTACGTCGATCTTTTCGAACATCGGGAAGGAGACTCGGTACTTGGTTTCACAGAACGTCTGAATTTCCTTGGCATCTCCGGGCTCTTGTGCTCCGAACTGATTGCACGGAAACCCGAGGACGACGAGTCCCTGATCCTTGTACTCTTCGTAGAGCTTTTGCAGGGGAGCATACTGAGGTGTTGCACCGCATTCGCTTGCGACGTTTACGATCAACAGGACTTTCCCTTCGTACTCGGAGAGTGCGACAGGTTTACCTGCGAGAGAATTCACTTTGTGATTCAACACTGCTGGGGTTTCCTTGTCGGCAGCACTGCAGAACGAGGTGAGTGAGACAGTCAGAGTGAGGGCTGTCAGCAGTTGGCGAACGGATGTCATGGAGGGTTCCTTCTCGGAGTGGCCGGGCGATGTCAATCGGAATGCGGGACTCTGGTGAGCGTCCATCTCAGTCAGTTTACAGTGATGCCACGTGCGCAGAGCCTCTCCATGATTCAACCATCAATGCTGATGGATCGCAATGATGCGGGATGAGATTATGGTGTTTCACGAGTCTGCAGGAACAACGCCTTCTTCTCGCCGGGCAGTGTGAAATCGAACCCGCAGTTTTTGAAGAAGTCGTCGGAGGAGGTGATGACCATCACTTCGAAGATGTTTCGTGATGCAGCCAGTTCGACACAGGCCCGTGTGAGCTGCTTACCGATTCCACGGCCCTGCAAACTCGATTTGACGCAGAGTGAGCGGATCTCAGCCAGCTTGCGGGAATACACTTCAAGTGCTGCAAAACCGACGATCTTCTCGTCCAGAACAGCGACGAACGCTGTTGGCATCAGGAGTGTCATTTCGTCGAGTGTTCTGGGAAGAATGCGTTTTGCCTCGACAAACGCTTCCAGAAATTCCAGCACATCGTCAGCGTCGTCGGCCTGAGCCGCTCGTACTGTAATGTTGAGCGTGGAGGTTGCGACAGAGGAGGATTCAGGGTGTGCCAACTTGGGCTTACCTTCCGTATCAGGTTTTCATGGCGAGAGTCGGGTGACAGAATGCTGATACCGCACACCGAAGTGTGCGGTATCAGAAAAAAGCAGCTGGACAGACGGAAAGCTTACGCTTCATCCGGGTCATCATACTCGGAGAGTCCACCAAAGTCGTCTTCAAATTCGTCGCTGTCGTCGTCTTTTGAGTCCTCCTCGTCTGGACGGGGAGCCCGGCGGAACACAGCGACGACGTCGTCTACCGGAACAACGAATAACACATTGTTAGGCTCCAGGTCGACGGGGATGGCATTCTTCGGATGGAATAGTACTTTGTCATATTTGGCGACAGGAAATTCATCGTCGTTTTCCACTTCGACGCTGACTTCCACAACTCGACCGGTAATGGTTGGGATCTCGGACTGATCCGGAAGAAGAATCCCCCCCTTGGTCTGCTGGCGACTTTGGTCCTTTCGGATCAGGATTCGCGGTCCCAGTGGTTCTACAAATTCGTCCATGGCAAGTCCCCCTCTATTGAAGGGTCAAAGATTCGGTTGCAACGTTGCCATTATATCCCGGTGCCTGATGCGAGACGAGATAAATGTTCAGCAGTCGCTGAAACCTGAGCAGGATAGTGAGAACCGGACCGAATTCAACAGCTTTAGGTTCACAATTCGCGCCGACGCCATCACCTTCCCGATTTAGGGATTGGAAAGAAGCTCCTCTTTCTCAAAAAGGGAGCTTCTGACCTGTTCAGGTGTGATTCTCATTCCCCTGGATCGGTTTGGTGGACGTTTGATTAGTACCCTGGGGTGAGGTCGTAGACAGTGGTCTGCATGTACTGCTCACCGGGACGCAAAATCGTCGTCGGGAAGTTCGGGTGATTGACGGAGTCAGGGTTGTGTTGGGTTTCGAGGCAGACAGCGCTTCGCTTGATGTACGTCTTGCCGTCCTTTCCTTCAATTCCGCTCAGGTGGTTTCCTGTGTAAAGCTGAACTGATGTCTCTGTTGAGCTAATTTTCAGAACGCGTCTGCTGACAGGATCCACCAGTCGGGCGACAGGGCGAACTTCGCCAGCTTTGCCGTTCACCACGAAGTTGTGGTCGTATCCCATCGCTGGGGTGTTATCCAGATCGTCGATGTGTTCGCTCAGAAGAATTTCGTCGCGGAAGTCGAGAGGTGTCCCTGCGACGGGAGCCAATTCGCCCGTTGGGATCAATGTGTCATCTGTCGGTGTGTACTGATCTGCGTGCAGTTGTAACTTGTGATTCAGGACTGTGTCGGCACCTTCACCCTGCAGGTTGAAATAGGAGTGGTTTGTGAGATTGATCGGTGTCGCTTTGTCGGTGGTTGCGTGGTAGCTGATTGTCAGGCTGTTATTTTTGTGGGGAAGGAGAAACGTGACGGTGCACTTCAAATTGCCGGGGTATCCCTCCTCACCATCGACGCTCAGGTAGCGAAAGACAACTGCGTTGTATTTCTCTGATTCAACCGCTTCGCCCGTCCAGACCACCTTGTCGAAATTTCGGCTCACTCCACCATGCAAATGGTTCGGCCCATTGTTCACTGCGAGTTTGTACTCTTTCCCATCGAGAGTGAATTTCCCTTGGGCGATTCGATTACAGACTCGGCCGGTTGTGCACCCGAAGAACGGGTTGTTTTCCGATTCGTATCCAGCGAGATTGTCGAAGCCCAGAACGACATCGGCTCTGTTTCCTTCTGGATCTGGAACGATCAGTTTGACGATCGTCGCGCCCCGCGACATCAATTGCACTTCCATGCCAGTGTCGTTTTTAAGCGTGAACAGCGTCACCTCTTCGCCGTTGGTGGTTTTGCCGAATGACGATTCGGTGATTGAGCCTGCCCAGCCCACGGAAGCCTGCAAACCTAACAGGAGAGAGACACACAAGGTCCACTTAAAGAATGATGTGAAACGCATCACGACTCCTGCATTGCGGTGTGATTGGCTGTTGTCAGAGAGGTTCCCTGATCATTTCAGCTTTTGAATAGATGATTATCAACGACCACGACAGGGCCAGCAAGTGACGCGTCAGGAAGTTTGTTTCGCGGTGTATCGTTTGACGACTTGACTGGAGAACTTTTGGCAGGCTCGACGCACGACGGTGAGTAGAAATTGACTTTCCAACGACAGCAGAGTGAGGAGTGCTGTGATGACCGTGGCGGCAATAAGCCACCTGCGCTGTTCTGCCGATTCGTCAATCGCAAGCAGCAACGAAACCCATTTGGCTGGCTCCGGCTTGGTACGACCCGCTTCGAGTGATGGGCGAAGTGAGTCGTAATGCAGTTCATGGGCGACGGGAATCTGCTTCGACCCAGTTGTTTGAAGTTGGAGTTCCGCCCCAATGACGCGGTTCAGAAAATCCTTGTCTGTGCGTAAAGACTCGGCGACAAGTTTGAGGTGTGCGGTCTCTCTCTGAAGATCAGCCAGCGCGTTCGCATTGTTCCAGAATCGGTCCTGAAGCTGTTCCTGTTCGAGTAGTCGAGGAGTGATCGTGAGTATTAAAACCAGCAGCGACGTCGTCGCCAGTCCTCCCCAGAAAATGATTGAATTGAGCGTTCGGGCGAGAGTCAATCGGAATGGGTGTTGATTGGAATTGATCATGAGATTGCCGTCGCGCAGAGTCAGCAAAAGTGTTCTCAACCCCAATGAAGAAGGCCTCGCAATCACGAGGCCTTGATCGATTCATCGATTCGGATGAGCCGCGGCCAATCTCACTGTACAGAGAAATTCGCGGTCGTCACTGATCGTACTTCAGGTCAACTTGGACCTGTTAGTTCTGTGCGGTCGCTGGCGACTCCGGAAGCTTCTGGCTGCTGCTGTTTTCTGAGAGGGCTTTCGCCAGATCCTGATTCTCTATTAGCGTCGCCCTGAGTTCGGTGTATTTCTCGGCAAGGATCACTCGTAGGTGGTCTACGATCAGCAATGTGTCGTCGCGAACTTCTTCGGCCAGCGTCAATGTTGCGATCAAGCCGTCTTTGACATCCGGAAGGGCAGTTTCGGGAGCGTCGGGATTTCCGTTCAGTTCCGCGAGACGCTGATCGAGTGTCGCTTGGGCAGCGATGACCAGCTTCTTCTGGACCTCAAGTTGCTGGAGCGAGTCTGCCAAAGAGGCTTCGGCAATTCGTTCCTGTCCTTCGAGATCTGCAATGCTCACGAGGAGGTCGCCGGGAAGGGTTGCTCGGGCGTGATAAAGGCCACTTGGCCAGGTTCCAATTTCATTCTGGAAAGGAGCTCTGGCGAGTCTTGCGACTGTATGGTTTGGTCGAATGCTGCCGATGGTAAACTCACCAAGGTACTGTGATTGACCTTGCCCGTCAGCGAAAACAAAGATGGCAGGATCGGTCGTGGCATCCGCTGCACGCTGAGGCAGGCCAGAGCTAGCCCCGACTCCCAGTTCCACGATACCAGCGTTTCCGGGTTGCACGATTGAATTTGTCGCATTCCAGACGTCGCCCCAAGCTTGCACCAGGGCTTGACGTTGCTCTTCCAAGGCTCGCACGCGTTTTTCAGCATCTGCGATCTGGACGAGCCCTTTTTCGACGCGGCTCTGGCGATCGGCGACATCCTTCAGCCACTTGTGGCGGACTTCGAGTGTCATTGTCGTCAACACGAGCGCTGCGGGAATCAGTGGGAACACGCACAGCCAGAGGAGCACCTTCCCCAGGATATGCATGATTTCTTTCCTTCTGATAGTACTGGTAAACGGAATGAGCGAACGCAAACAGTTGTTCTAAAGTCACGACCTCAGTGAGGATGAATCACCTGCCATCGTGTTGGGGGATCCCCGTGAAAGAGAGCACCCATTCATTGAATCGGCACACTGTCACCGAATTCAATAGTCTGTTGCAAAACGATCGGATGTAGCGGTTTGCGCGAAAGTTTGAACGAAACCCTGTGATTTAGAAGTTGCGCAAAATGGCTGGAGATCGACGCATCTAGAAATCGTAAACCGCTATTGATGGAGCGGTCAAGCAGGAGGTTTGGATTTCTGGGAAGCTCAGGGCGAGTGCGGGAGTCGTAGTGATTGTGTGGGGTTTTTGGTTGATTGGTCAACGAAAAACGCCCATTTCCTGAGAGGAATGGGCGTTGAGTCACTCACGAAATCTATTTGCGAGCGATGCTGCTCAGTCGGAAGTGACCGAACAGGGTTTCGCCATCTCGGACGATGTAGAACTTCAGCGGTCCGAGCGTGTTCAATTGGGGGTGTGAGAGAACGTAATCGATGTTCTCGTTGCTCACGGTTTCCCAGAGGTGCAGACCGACCAGAACGTCACCTTCGCGAATTCCATTTGCCTCAGCTAGCCCTGACTGGCGGACTCCTGTGACTCGCATTCCACCGTGATATGGCTGACCGGGGACGCTGTAGCCTTCAGTTGCCTTTTCCAGTTTCAGTCCGAGAACATCCCAGCACTTTTCACTCACTGACTGGCGTGTCGGGGTGGACACTGGTCGGGCAGTTGTTGTGGTAGTCGTCGACGTGTTGTTATTTGCCAGAAGCTGCTGTTGCCCAGGTTGGCGTCGTGCACTTGAGAGCTCGGCCAGTCTGAATGGAATTTCCTGAGTGGACCCGTCACGAATCACTTTGATGGGGATGTCCGATCCAGCTGAGCGACCAAACAGCGACCGTTCAAAGTCGGCACCGTCGACAATCTGGACATTTCCTGCCTGTGTGATGACGTCGCCCGGTTTCAGACCAGCCGAGTTCGCTGGTGAATCTGGACGAATGCTTTCCACAACCAGTCGGCGTTCTGTTCCACTCTTGATGTCGGTTGTTGTGACACCGTGGTAAGTCAGATTGTGGCGTTCAATGTTCAAGAGTCGAGCGACGACTTTTCGAGCCGAGTCGATCGGAATCGCGAATCCAATTCTCTGTGCCCCAGCACGAATTGCGACGTTGATGCCGATGACTTCCCCGTCAGCATTCAGAAGCGGGCCGCCGCTGTTGCCGGGATTAATCGCAGCATCGATCTGAATCAGATTGGTGTACGATTGTTCTTCATTGACTTCGACGTCGCGGGACCGATGGCTGATAATTCCGCGGGTTACTGATGATTCGTACCCGTAAGCATTTCCAATCGCGATGACATCTTCAGCGAGCATCAAATCGGATGAAGTGCCAAAGTTGGCGACGATCAGCGGTTCACGTGGATCAATGCGGATGATTGCAAGATCTTCACGGGAGTCGTAAGCGAGGACCCGGGCTTCGTATTCACTTCCCTGATAGGTTGTGACGCGAAGGCGTTCGACGTCTTGAACGACGTGATAATTTGTGACGATATAGCCACGTTCGTCGATGACGATTCCAGTTCCCATTCCGTTGATTTTGGTTGCTTTTCCAGCTGAAAAAACAACGTCCATCGACTTCTGTCGCTTCTCTGTATGGATGTTTACAGAAGAGCGTTCAGCGCGGGCAACGATTCTTGTTATGTCTGTATTGCGTTGTGAGCCACTTGCAAGCGCGATTTGCTCCGCTTGAATCAAGCGGGGAAAAAGCACAAGCAGCATGGCCAAGCAAATTCCAGCAAGGCAGCATCGCTTCGTCATCTGCAGGCCTGTTCCTGTTGCGAACCGAGGCATCAAAGGCGAGGTCCATTCGCCGGACGGTATCAGGAGGTCACTCCGTGTTTCTCCACAGCCCCAACATCGGACAGGTCGTTGAATCTGCTTGAAATGCCCGATGGAACGGCGAAAAAGTTACCCATTTTACTATGTGTGGGTGGGTAATTTGTGATGCCGGAAATTTTGCGATGCAAAAAAAAGATCAGTCAGGGGCGAAGTTCGCCTCAAGAGACGCTATACCAGATACGCCGACCACTCCAGTTTTCACGGCAATTGAGTCCGTTCCGGATGTCCTCTGGAAGAATTTTGTAGAGCTTTTTGATGAACCGCCTTGAAAAAATTGAAGAACGACTCAAAGTCGATCCTGACGATATTTTTTTGAATTATTCCTACGCAATGGAACTGTCGAAGGGGATTGATGTTGAGGCGACGCGGGCTGCTTTTTCGAAGGTGAGGCAGCTCGATTCGAATTACGTCTCGGCATATTTCCAGGAAGGGCAGTTTCTGGCAGGGCAGGAACTCCTGAACGAAGCACGGGAAATTCTCCGGGAAGGCATTACTGTTGCCAAGCGAATTGGAGACGGACATGCGCTGGGTGAGATAACCGAGTTCCTCGATAACCTGTAGTCCTGGAGCCGGCTCCCGAAGTTGTCGATTGAGGTTCGAATGCGGCTACTCGTGACGGGGTTTCCACCCTTTGCCAATCGTCCCGTGAATCCATCCCAGACGCTGGTTCAGGACGTCTTGGCGGGCAAAGTGCAATTTCCAGCCGGGATCACAGTGAAAGCTGCGCTGCTCCCGGTCGATTACGATGCGATCGAATCGCGGTTCGTCGAGTTGGTGGAGGAATTCCGCCCAGACGTCTGGTTGGCATTCGGTGTCGGGCGGAACACAATTCCGATTCAACTCGAAACCGTAGGCCATAACTGTGACGACGCATCAATTCCGGATAATGCTGGCGTCCTCAGGCAAAATCAGCTGATTCGGGACGATGGACCAGAGTTATATCGAGTCAAGCACTCGGTAGATTCCTTGCTGAGTTCGTTGCAGTCGGAGAATGTAGAATCCGGGATCAGCGATGATGCTGGGCGGTACTTGTGCAATCACCTTTTTTATTACGCGCTCAACTACCTCGAACGCGCGGGGATAGATTGCCGGTTCCAATTCATCCATCTGGCTCCGGCAGAAACCGGCATCCCGGGGGAATTGTACTCATTGGGACTTCAAATCATGGCAAAGTGGTTTCAGAATGACGGGAATGCAACTGAGGCCGAATGTGCAGGCTGATGGGAACACTCCTCCTGAGTTGGAATTGAGCAACGATGTCCGCTTCTGATACTGCTCGTTACTGGATGGGATTTGATTTGGGTGGCACCAAGATGCTGACCCAGATCTATGACGAGCAATGGAATGTCGTTGCGAAAGAACGGAAACGCCTGCATCCGGGGACCGGAGCAAAGGGAGGAGTTGATCGGATTATCGAAACGATCAACGAGGCCCTCAAAAAAGCGGGGCTGACGTATGAAGACCTGAAAGGGCTGGGCATTGGGTGTCCCGGTCCGATCGATATGGATCAGGGATTGCTGCTGGATCTCCCAAATCTCGGGTGGCAGGCGGTTCCACTCAAGGAGCGTCTGGAGTCTGCGATCGGTCGCCCCGTCGCTGTGCTGAACGATGTCGACGCTGGTGTCTACGCAGAGTACCGACAGGGTGCTGGAAAAGACTGCCGGTGCGTGATCGGGATCTTCGCCGGGACGGGGATTGGCGGAGGGTGCGTGTATAAAGGTGAAATCCTGCGGGGCGGGCGAAACTCCTGCTTTGAGATTGGCCATATGCAAGTGATGTCGAATGGCCCTCGATGTGGCTGTGGACAACGTGGATGTCTGGAGTCGGTCTCGAGCCGGCTTGCAATTGCAGCTCAGTGCGCCCGGGCAGCTTACCGAGGAGACGCGCCACATTTGCTTGAAAAAGCAGGGACGGATATCGCTGAGATTCGAAGCGGTGTTTTGAAGAGTGCTTTGGAAGCGAATGACAAAGCGGTTGACGATGTTATTAAAGAAGCGGCGCGGTACATCGGAATTGCAGTGGGGAGTGTGGTCAATCTCATCTCTCCTGACACAGTCATTCTCGGCGGAGGACTCGTGGAAGCGATGCCGGATTTGTTCGTCAGCCAGGTCTTCAAGGCGGCGAATAAACGAGTCATGCCTGCCTACAAAGATTCGTTCAAGGTCGTGCCCGCTGCACTGAAAGATGATGCCGGTGTGTTGGGGGCGGCTCTATGGGCCGAGTACGCCATCAGCGGGAAGTGATCTTCACACACTTCCGCTCCTGTTGAGTCGATGGCGCAGTGGATATGGTGCTGGCGGCGCACAGATCGTTTTGTTCGGTCAATCTCTGCTGTCAACTGGTGGTCATCAGAATGAAGATGGAAATCCGCTCGGGCGATCGCCGATAGGGTTTTCGCTTCTTGAAAAGGTCGATCATCACTTTTCTGACTTTCGATTGATTATCGTTTACCCGTGCGGAGAGTGTTGCGACTACTCTTCAGGGAGTCATTAGTTGGCCAGCTTTAGCAGCGTTGGGCAAATCCCAGGACTCTGGAAATACCGAAGAGTTTCCGCGTGAAGTGACTGGAGAGATCGAGCAAAAAAAGTCTCCTGAACTCGCATTGCGAGCTGAGGAGACTCTCATGACAATGACATCAACTATTGAAGCAAGTCGACCAGAGATCTTTCGTGTGGGAAATTCCTGGACTTGCAGGAGATACGCTCCTCTACTTCACGACAAAGTTGACCATCTTCTTCGGAACGCAAATCACCTTGACGATTGTCTTCCCCTCAAGTTGCGATTGAACCTGTGGGTCCGCCTCAGCCAGTTTTTGAAGCTGCGCTGAGTCGGCTGTCACTGGGACGTTAATCTTTGCTCGAAGCTTCCCGTTGACCTGCACTGGAATTTCGACCTCGGATTCCACCAGTTTCGATTCGTCATATTGCGGCCAAGGGGCGTAGGTCAGTGAGGTCTTTTCGCCGAGAAGCTCCCAAAGTTCTTCCGCGAGGTGAGGTGCAAATGGGGCCAACAACAGGGCAAACTGTTTCAGGCAGCTGACAGGTCGGTCAGTTTGGTTGGTGAAGAAATTGGTAAACTCCATCATACGGCTGATCGCAGTGTTGAAAGAGAGTTTTTCGATATCTTCTGTGACAGCTTTGATTGTGCGATGCAGCACCCGCTCCTGTTCAGAAGTCGGCGGGATATCCTTGAGTGCCGAAGAGAGTTTCAATTCGTCTTCGAGGTCATCCACAACCAGTCGCCAGACGCGACCGAGGAATCGGTAAACACCGTCGACGCCGCTCATGCTCCAGGGCTTCGTCTGTTCCAGCGGTCCCATGAACATTTCATAGAGGCGGAGTGAATCGGCCCCGTATTCATTCACAACATCGTCCGGGTTGATCACGTTGCCGCGAGACTTGGACATCTTGAATGTGCGGGTTTCGACGACGACTTCTGGTTTCTCCTTGAGGACCAGATCGCTTCCCTTCTTCTCGACGAGTTCAGGTGAAACCCGAACAGATACAACAGCGTCACCCGTCCGCGTGTCTTTGTCCTCTTTCACAAACTTCGCGGAGATGAAGTCCTCGAGCGCGATCGATGCCGGGTCAATCTTGCCTTCGCTGTCACCCTCAGCTCCTGCAGGCGCTTTGACATAGCTGGTGATCTCAGCTTCACCGAGAATCATTCCCTGATTCACAAGTCGCTGGAATGGCTCGGAAGAGGAGACATGACCACGGTCGAACAGCACCTTATGCCAGAAGCGGGAGTACAGCAGATGCAACACTGCATGCTCGGCCCCGCCGATATAGAGGTCGACTGGAAGCCAGTATTTTTCCAGTTCCGGATCAATGAACTGATTCGGGTTTTTGTTGTCACAGAAGCGAATGTAATACCAGCAGCTTCCAGCCCATTGAGGCATGCTGTTGGTTTCCCGCTTCAGGCGAACTCCATCTTCGGCGGTCTTGTATAACCACGATTCCGGAGCCCATGAAAGGGGTGGTTCCGGAGTTCCTTTGGGTTTGAAATCATCCATGTCTGGCAGTGTGACGGGGAGTTCTTCCACTGCGACTGGGCGGACCTTGCCCGTTGGATTTCCAGCGTCGTCGAGTTCATGCCAGATCGGGAATGGCTCGCCCCAGTAGCGCTGACGAGAAAACAACCAGTCTCGCAAACGGAAGTTGACTGCCTCTTTTGCAATACCACGGGTGTGCAGGTCAGCGGTGATTTGGGCTTTGAAAACAGCTGTTGCCAGACCGTTGTAATCGCCAGAATTGACGGCAGTCCCCAAGTCGGTGAATGGTCGATCCTGAACTGATTCGTTGTCCGCACCTGATGTGACGACTTGAATGATGGGGATCTCGAATTGTTTTGCGAATTCCCAGTCGCGTTCGTCATGCGCCGGGACGGCCATAATCGCCCCCGTTCCGTAGCTGATGAGAACATAATCAGCAGCCCAGATCGGAATCCGGTTTCCGTTGACCGGATTGTAAGCGAACGCGCCGGTGAAGACGCCTGTTTTCTCTTTGGCGAGATCAGTTCGATCCAGATCGCTCTTGAGGGACGCTTTGCGGCGATACTCTTCAACCGCAGTTTTCTGCTCAGGCGTCGTGATCTGATCGATGATCGAATGTTCCGGAGCAACGACCATGTAAGTCGCCCCGTAAAGTGTATCAGGTCGAGTTGTATAGACTCGCAAAACGTCTGCTTCAGGAGCAGCGGGAAAGCCCCCTGTCTTTCGCTTGAGGCTCCAGTTCTCAAACGCAGTTGAATCGCTCTGATCTGGTGTGGCAACGAGGAAGTCGACTTCTGCTCCAACGCTCCGACCGATCCAGTTTCGCTGCAGCGATTTGACCGATTCGGGCCAGTCGAGTTCTTCCAGTTCGGAAATGAGGCGGTCGCCATAGGTCGTGATGCGCAGCATCCACTGACGGAGGTTCCGTCGTTCAACCGGGAAGTTTCCTCGATCGCTCTTGCCGTCGGCGGTCACTTCTTCGTTCGCCAGAACTGTTCCCAAAGCAGGGCACCAGTTCACGGGAGCATCAGACTGGTAAGCAAGACGGTGATCGTCCTGGTACTTCCGAACAGCTTCGCTTCCTTGAGCCTCGATGTCCCCTGGAATTGGCAATTCTGCGATCGGACGACCTTTTCCGACGCGCTCGATGCCATCTGGTCCGGTCCACTTCATTTCTGGATCGAACCAGGTATCGAACAGCTGCAAGAAGATCCACTGGGTCCACCGGTAGTAATCTTCGTCGGTTGTCGAGAGCTCGCGGGACCAGTCGTAGCTGAACCCGAGCATTTTCAACTGGCGACGGAAATTGTCGATGTTTTCGTACGTCGTGACGCGCGGGTGGGTCCCGGTGTTGATCGCGTGCTGCTCGGCTGGAAGTCCGAATGCGTCCCAGCCCATGGGGTGCAGCACATGCTTGCCTTGCATACGGCCTGCACGACAGATGATATCGGTCGCAGTGTAGCCTTCGGGATGACCGACGTGCAGACCCGCTCCCGATGGGTAAGGGAACATGTCCAGAACGTAGAGTTTCCCTTTTGCATCGGCTTGCGGAGCATTGGAAGTGACGAACGTTTGCTGTTCTTCCCAGTGGTCCTGCCATTTCTTTTCAATTCGTTTGGCGTCGTAACGTGGCATGGGAGTATCGCAAATCTCTCTAGCCCCTGTATTCAGGGGGGCGAATCGGGGCAAAATCTTCGTTCAAACACTGTCTCAATCACCGCCGGAACGTCCAGCAGACACGAGATGCGCTCAAGAAAAGCGAAATGTTTGTGAAGTCTGCAGTTTACGGCGAGTTGTTTCCCCTTGCCATCGTGAAGGGGGCCTCAGGGGAACGATGCAAAATTCGAATAGGGGAGAGACAGGGGGGCGTGATATGATTCTGGGCATTCCGTCCGAATGGATCCCGCGAAGAATGGAGTTCTTTGATGCGTTCCGCCGCTCTGCAAGTGCTGTTGCTGATTGTTGCATTCATGTTGGGGGGGGCAGTTTGTGACTCTGCACGTGCTGAAAATCCCGCCAGTAAAACAATGATGGAGATCGAGATTCTCCTTCCCGGAAAGGGAGCAAGCCCGCTGTTGGGACAGGAATGGCGACGGGTGTTCGAAGAAGTGGGAGAAGGGGTTCGATTACGTCAGCCGATCGGTGACGAAGCCCCCAAAATCCAGGAAATTCCACGCGGCCCATTTCGGACAATTCGTCTCGTCGGTGAGCTCACTCGAGAGGGAAGTCTCGTTTTTCCGGGGAAGACGTTTAAGTCGACTCAGGCTTTGGAACTGAAAGAATGGATCGGGGAGCTGCAAACATATGGTGCGCAGGGCTCTCCGGACGGTAAACCGATGTGGGGGCTGACGCAGGAGCAGTTTACGGGGATCTTTGAAAAGCTGAAGAAGCCCGTTGAAACGCCGCTTGTCGGCGTGTCGGTGGATGAGGCAATCCGCGAAATCTGTCCGGATTCCGTGATGAAGGTCGCGTTTCATTCATCCGTTTCGGATGTCCCTGAAAAGCTGAAAACAGAACTCGTCGGTGACGAAGTCAAAGGACTGGCAGCAGGGACCGCGTTAGCTTTCGTGCTTTCACAGGAGGGGCTGGGATTTCGACCGTTGCGGACTCCGACAGGAGAAATTCAGCTCACTGTGCAAATGCTGAAGGATATGAAAGACCCTTGGCCTGTTGGGTGGCCGATCGATGATAAGGTTGCTCGCGATCGACTCGTTCCGGGGGTATTCAAGAAGGTGGAAACAGGAGTCGCTGAGGCCCCTCTGACTGCCGTCGTGAACGTCATTGAAGAGCGCTCGGAGACGATCATTCTGGTTGATCGACTCTCAGCGTTGGTGCGAGGATTTGATCCCGAAGAGAAAATGGTTGCCTATCCGCGGAAGAAGACCGCCTGGATTTTGATCCTGAATCAGATTTCAGTGAACTCTTATCTGAACGTCAATTACAGGCAGGATGAGAATTCTAAGAATTTTCTGTACCTCACCCCGTTCGAGCATTACCGGGCAAAGCCGAAGCCAGAGGCAAAGAAATAGGTGTCGGATTTGCACCCTGTGGGGGAATTTGACGTCGGAGACTCAAGCCGGTACCATGTTCGACTTCCTGAAACTGACAACCTGAACAGCTTTAGGTTTTGAAGGGGAAGGCGGTCGCTGGCAATCTGCTGGCGTCGGTGGTGAGAGAACCACCCTTGCGAAACTGTATCCTGTAATGGCCACGGGGTTTACACCTCGGCCATGCACGTTCAACTGGAGAAGAGTACGTGTCTGATATCGTCGTCAAAGACATTCTGGAAGCGGGTGTTCACTTCGGTCACAAGACCAGCAAGTGGAACCCCAAAATGCGTCCGTACATCTACGGGAAGCGCAACAACATTCATATTATCGACCTCAAGGAAACTGTCCGAGGTCTGGTTCGCGCTCAGAAATACCTGCACAAAGTTGCAGCTCAGGGAAGCCTGATTCTGTTCGTTGGAACCAAGCGACAGGCTGTCGACACCGTTCGACAAGCTGCTGAGTCCTGCGGAATGCCTTACTGCACCGAGCGTTGGTTGGGCGGTATGCTGACCAACTTCCGCACAATTCGTTTCCGCCTGAAGCGATTGGAAGAGCTCGAAACTCTGGAAGCCAGCGGCGAACTCGCGACTTACTCCAAAAAGCAGCAGTCACGCCTCCGTCGTGAACTGAACAAGATTCGCCGTAACCTGGGCGGTATTCGCGAGATGAACCGATTGCCAGAAGCAATCGTCATCGTCGACCCAAGCAAAGAGAAGAACTGTATCCACGAATCCAAGATTCTGGGCATCACCACTGTTGCTCTGATCGATACCGATTCCGATCCAGATACCGTCGACCTGCCAATTCCAGGTAACGACGACAGCATTCGCTCTATCCGCATCGTTCTGAGCTACCTGTCAGATTCGATCATCAAGGGCCGTGCAACACTGCCACAGAAGAGCGAAAAGCCAGCTGACGATGAGCCAAAAGCAATCGGCCGCATCAGCTAGTCGGATTAGCATGAAGAGTTGGCGAGCTGGTGGCAATCATTGTTGATTGAAAATTGTGGTTGCCCGTTCCGTTCCAATTCCTCATGTCAGGTTCGATCACTTTTGTGATTCGCTGTGAATAACGAAAAACGCTCCGGATGTCCGGAGCGTTTTTTTTGTTGGGCCACATATTCTCTTTGACTTGGACCAATGCGACGTTTCGCCCTCGGTCGGATCATTGCGTTGCTTATCGGGAATTGGCGACCTTCTCAAGGAGCAGCGACACAAGCGACGTCCATCCTGTCTGATGACTCGCTCCGCACCCGCGGCCGTTGTCTCCATTGAAGTATTCATAGAACAACACGAGGTCTCGCCAGTGGGGATCGCCCGCGTATCGATCTTCGTCGCCGTGACAGGCTCTTCGCCCGTTGTCATCTGGAAGGAAGAGTTTTGTGAGGCGCGTCGCAATCTCGATGGAAACGCTTTTGAGATCCATCCAGTTCCCGGATCCGGTAGGGAACTCGACTTTGAACGTCTCGCCGTAGAAGTGGTGATACCGTTCCAGCGATTCGACGAGAAGGAAATTCAAGGGGAACCACACCGGACCGCGCCAGTTGGAGTTGCCGCCGAACAGTCCTGTTGTGGATTCAGCAGGGGCGTAGTCGGCGATATGTTCTTCTCCGCCGACATTGCATCGAAACGGTGTGGACTGGTGATATTTGGACAACGAGCGAATCCCGTAGTCAGAGAGGAATTCGTTTTCATCCAGAATGTACTTGAGCATTCGTTCCAGTCGCTCTCGTGACGGGATCGCCAGCAGTCTCCGTTCGTGTTCCGGGTTGCCATCGACTTCGGGATCATGCTGAAGAAATGAAATGTGCGCTGCCAATTCGGGGCGATGCTCGAGAAACCAGTCAAGCCGCTTGTTGAATCCCGGGAGAGCATTGATTTGCGATTGTTCCATCACTTCGACTGCAAACATCGGAATAATTCCGACCATCGAACGGATACGCAGCGGATGTGTCTGGCCGTCGACAGCGAGTGAGTCGTAATAGAAGCCTTCGTTGTCATCCCAAAGACCTCCGCCGCCGATGCAGTTAATGGCGTCGGTGATCTCGATGAAATGCTCGAAGAATTTAGAGGCGATGTCTTCGTACGAACTGTCGAACGTCGCCAGTTCCATTGCCATTCCAAGCATGGTCGAGCAATAGAAGGCCATCCATGCAGTTCCGTCCGCCTGCTCCAGGTTTCCTCCGGTGGGAAGCGGCTTGGAGCGGTCGAACACTCCGATGTTATCGAGCCCGAGAAATCCGCCGGCGAAGATGTTTTTCCCTTCTGGGTCCTTGCGATTTACCCACCACGTGAAGTTCATCATGAGTTTCATGAAGACCCGCTTCAGGAAGTGGAGATCGCGTTGCCCCCGCTGAGCCGTCATCTTGTAGACCCGCCAGCAAGACCACGCATGAACCGGAGGATTCACGTCTTCGAACGCGAACTCGTAGGCCGGCATCTGCCCGTTGGGATGCATGTACCATTCTCGAAGGAAGAGGATCAGTTGATCCTTGGCGAAGTCTCCATCAACTCGCGCGAACGGCAGCATATGAAACGCAGAGTCCCAGGCTGCAAACCACGGGTACTCCCACTTGTCTGGCATGGAGAGAACATCACGACTGTAGAGATGTGTCCATTCATGGTTTCTGCCAGTCAGTCGACTCGCTGGTGGGGCGGGGGAGTCTTTGTCTCCGTGAAGCCAGTCTTCAACGACGTAGTGATAAAACTGCTTCGAGGTGAGCAAGCCAGCGTAGGACTGACGGCTGATGTGCCGCTCTGCTTCTGACATCCCCGGAGGAAGGATCTTCGAATAATATTCTTCGCATTCACGCTGCCGTGTGAGGATTGTTGCGTTGAACCTGTCTCCAAATGGCTTGGCGATTTTCAGAGATGATTTAGAAAGACGCAGGTCAATCGATTGTGTTTGATGCGCCGGGACGCTGAGGGCATAGTGCAGTGCTCCCTTTGTTCCGCACTCATTGGGATTTACCGCACTTCGATTTCCTGCGATGAGGTACTCATGAAAGGCGTCTTTGACGTAGGGAGTAGCGTTGTCCGTTCCGAATAGCCGTTGATAGTTCGTCTCGTTTTCAGTGAAAAGAAACTCAGGGTGCGTCTTCTCTGGTGACTGTCCGATCGAAAGCGTGAACTCACCGAGCGTCGGGTGGTGAGCGAGAATCTGGCTGGCCCCCTTGCGTTCCAGATTCGGCTTCGGTTCTTCAGGGGGATGTTCCTGGCTGAAACTCCAGGTGTTCCGGAACCAGAGTGATGGAAGTAAGTGTAGAACAGCTTCCTCGGGACCGCGATTCGAGACCGAGATTCGAATCAAAATATCGTCTTCGTCAGCTTTGGCGTATTCCGTGGTGACATCGAAATAGCGGCTCTCATTGAAGATTCCAGTGTCGAGTAGCTCAAACTCCGATTCTGTTCGAGATCTTTCCCGATTCACTCTGACCAGTTCATCGTAGGGAAACGCGTTTTGCGGATATTTGTAAAGTGATTTGACGTAGCTATGAGTGGGAGAGGAATCGAGGTAGTAGTACAGTTCTTTGACATCTTCTCCGTGATTCCCTTCATTGCCGTTCAGGCCGAAGAGCCGCTCTTTCAGAATAGGGTCCTTCCCATTCCATAGGGCGATCGCAAAGCAGAGACGACATTGCCGGTCAGTAAAGCCCATGAGGCCGTCTTCGCCCCAACGATAGGCTCGGCTGCGGGCGTGATCATGCGGGAAGTAGTCCCAGCATTCACCCCAAGGAGAGTAGTCCTCGCGTACGGTGGCCCATTGGCGTTCCGAAAGATAGGGGCCCCAGCGTTTCCAGTTACCGGTTCGATTTAATGATGCCTGAAGGCGAAGCGATTCGTTGGTGCGAATGTCAGGTGTAAGGGTCATGATCCTTCTCGCGATTCACTTCGTGAAGCCAACAGGTTCAGCGATGACGAAGAACTGTCAATTGCGTTTGCTTAGTGCAATGAAACGTCTTCCCGAGTTTCTATTGAAAGAGGGCCTTCAAGCAGTCGGATCAGTTCGCCCAACGACCATGCCTGGAAGGGGCAACCGTGCAGGAGTTGACGTGTCTGCCCGTCGATGGTGGTTGGCTCAGCGTCCGCGATTTCTGAAATGTGGTTGAGCCCCGCGTCATCGAGATGGTCCAGCAGTGGTTGGATAAACCGCGTACGGGCGATCTGTTTGTTCTCGGGAGTATTTCCGTTTGTACGAAGCCAGGCCTCCACAAAACCGCCGATGAGCCAGGGCCAAACCGTTCCTTGATGGTATGCCCCGTCTCGCTCAAGCTGTCCCCCTTGATAGTAGGGGTGATAGTCAGGAGACGAAGGCGAGAGCGTTCGTAATCCCATTGGCGTGAGGAGTTGTTCCTCCACGCATTGTACGACCATTCGAGACTGGATCGCGGGAAGTAACTCCAGTGGCAGGCCACCCACTGCGAAAATCTGATTCGGGCGAATTGAGGCATCGACCTTCCCTGCGACGTGATCGACATCGATTACGTCGTACAATGCGGAAATGTCTTCGTTCCAGAATCGACTCTGGAAACTCCCCAATGCTTTCGCAAAGAGCATCTGCCATTTAGGTTCAAAATCACTCGCGATCGCAAGAGCATTGATCCACAGGGCCTGGATTTCGACCGGCTTTCCGATACGCGGTGTGACAACCCAGTCGCCGACTTTGGCGTCCATCCATGTCAGTTGAACGCCCGGTTCCCCGCACTTCAGCAAGCCGTCTTTGTCTGCCTGAATGTTGTACCGGGTTCCTTCATGGAATGCTTCGATCACCGTCAAAATTGCACTTTCAAGAAGGCTGCGTTCTTCCCTGTCGACACGCAATGAGGCAGCTTTCATCACATTGAAATAGTCGTGAATTGCGATGACGAACCAGAGTGTGGCATCGACAGAGTTGTATTCCGGAGATTGTGAGCCATCGGGAAATCGATTGGGGACCATTCCCCGATTGATCGTTCTGGCCCATGCTTTCAGGATCGACGCAGCGAGTTCGAGTCTTCCGGTCGCAAGACAGAGACCTCGAATGGAGATGAATGTGTCTCGTCCCCAGTCGGTAAACCAGGGATAGCCTGCGATGATCGTGTCCCGATCGCCGGATTGAATCAGAAACTGATCAGCTGCTCGATGAAGCTTTGTTGAGAACTGCAGGCGTCTGGTTCGTTCCGAGCGTGCTAACAAACTGGTGACTTCCGCGGCGGACTTTCCGTTGCTATTTAACGAATTGGGACCGCCAGCTGTGAAAATGCAGTATGCGGGGCTCTGGTCGAGGTCGAATCGAAATGTTCCCGGTGAGGCGAGATCTTCACAGGCGTCGAGTCCTCGCTGCGCTTCAGCAGTGTAGTAAAACTGTCGATACCAAAGCGGCTCTTCATTGAACCCTCCGTTGGTCATCGCCGTGATCGACGGGACGCCGGGGTAGGGGCTCCATGTCAGTTGTTGGCCGTCACCCACGTGACCAAATCGAAAGTTTGGATTCGCTTGATGAAGCGAATGGTAGTTTCTTCCTGAAATCAAGGGACGAACTGTCAGGGTGATTCGATCTTTGACCGGAGTCAGAAGCGTCCAACTCATGACGACGGCTGTCGATCCCTTTGGGACGAAAATCTCCTGTCGGAGCTGAATCTGGTCTTCAAGGACATACGTCCAGGTTGGCCACGGGCCACTCTGGAAATCCTGAATCAGGCGTGATCCGTGTGGATGAATCACATTCGGAAGATACCGCTGAGAAGAGAGAGCAGAGACGGATCGCCCGTGAAAAAGATAGGCTTCGATTCCGTTGACCAGAACATAGCGTAAGTTCGTATCGGGATCTGTCGCGAGTAGGAGTGCGTGATAACGACGAGTACGACGTCCTGAAATTGTCCCGGAAGCAAATCCTCCGAGGCCGTCAGTCTCAAGCCACTCGCGTTCCAGCTGCTTCATGCTATTCCCTTAACTTTTTTGAAACTGCCTGAAGAGACCTTAGTTGATTCTGCGACCCGCTTCCAAAGGAAAATACAGCAGATGTGGGGAAGTACTTTCCGCGATTCATCATAGGCTCAATTTTACCGAGGGGGCAATGAATGAGAGAATCGCTGATGGATTCGGGCTGATTTTTGGTCGGAGGAATAATCGCGGAGGTTGTCAGGATGTCGTCAGTTCAGAAAACGACAAGAGTGCCTGAATCATCGATCCAGACACTCTTGGCTGCTTGAATTGACTTTGAAATCGATGCGACTCAGATGACGAAGTCTGTTTTCTGTCCGAGCATACGATCGACGAGATCTTGCGGGAGGTCGATCGCTGTGAGTTCGCCGGCGTCGACGTCCGTCGGGTTGATGCCGCAGTATTGTGACCACGGGCCAAGATGACGCCATCTGCCTGCACGTTTCGGCTCACCGGGAATCACCGGGGTTGTGCACCGGTTGCAGCCGATCGTGGAGTATCCTTGAGCGTGCAGCGGATTCACAATAATTGGATGGGTTGCGATATATGCTTCCATCTCTTCGTCGCTGAAGTTGGCGAGCGGATTGATGCGAACGGTGTTCATCTCAACGTCGAGTGCCAGAATTGGACAGTCTCCACGACGTCCTCCGTCAGCGCGTCGTAAGCTTCCGATGAATGCGTCGTATTGCCCCTTCACTGCGAGCAGTGGTTCAACTTTCCGCATATGGCAACATTGAAGCTGACCTTCAACTGTCAGATACAGCACACCGTGCTTCTCGGTCTGTTCCACCATCGAGAGTTCAGGAGTCAGAGTGCGGATGCTCAGACCGTATTCCTTCTCAATACGGTCTCGGGTATCGAGCGTCTCCTGAAACATGACGCCGGTATCAACGAACAAAACTGGAATGTCCAGTTTCAGTCGTGAGATCATGTGGGAGACGATGCTTCCTGACTGCTGCATTGCGGAGAGTGTCGCGACTCGATCGCCAAAGGTTTCTTTCGCCCAACAGATCAGTTCATCGGGTGTGCGATCTTCGAATGCCTTGGCGAGCTTTGTGACCTGCGCCTGTGTCAAACGTGCCATTGTTTTTCCTGGGGAAAATACTCGCCTATGTGCATCCGCACGACACACATGAATTGTATCTGCAGATGTTTGTGTCGTGAATTGGATGTGATGACAAGCTCATCACGGGCGATGCGGTCCGCCAGATCGTTTTCGCCGGGAAGTACTCGACATCGTGATCGAATCTGTCTGCACGACACCAGTTGACAAGTGTAGCAATGTGTTCTTCTCTGTCACAAATCGAATTGATAGATCTAAACGATGCACTCCCATTGATGAGAAATTGGGGGGCGTTGAACGAATTGATTTCAGCGACGCTGCGAAATAGACACGTTTTTGGGTGATTGAGTGCCTCGTTGGGGTGGTCGGAAAACATGCAGCTATAGAGACAAATAGATGTCGATTGATGGTTTTGATCGCAGAGAGATGGCGGTCGGTTTCAGATGTCGATTTAAAAGCGAGCGAGCCCGTCCAGCTCACTCGCTGATCGGGCTCGACAATTCTGTGTCGCTAAGACGGAGCCAATTCGATCGCTCCGTAGCGAGAAGGGTGTTTTCTCGGTGCAAGCTTGGAGTCAGTCAGCCCACGAGATCATTTCTCCGGTGAATCGCTCGTAGAACAGGTAGCCGATTCTTTCGCTCAGGCGTGAAAGGTATTCCGCCTGAAACGAGCTCAGACTCTGTTCTCCAGAAGGGCGTGGCACACGGGTTGGAAATTCGAAATCAAGTTCTTTGGTGAAGATGCGTTCGCCTTCTCCGGTCAGCTTTTTCTCTTCCATTTCCATTTCGACAACGTGGACGTAAGCCTCTGTTTTTCCTCGGTACAGAGTGGTGCTGCTTCCTTCGTGGAGAGTGAATTCAGCGAGCTCAATTTCGATCACGTAATTGGCTTCAAAAGCATTTCCGATTTCAGTTGCTTTTTCCCATTCAGGATTCGCGTCGGTCCAGGCTTTGACGTAATCGGGGTGAATGACTTTGATACGATTCTGGCCGAGACGATAGGCTACCGCGGTAGCGACCTGATGATCGATTTGAGGGAACTTCCACTGAAGTTCTTTTGGCGCGAAACAAACGACCGCGACAGTGCACTCTTTTCCGACCGGGGTCATGGATTTGCCGGTTTCTTGATCGAAATCCGGTTCAATCGTCGGCGGTCCGTGCAGCAGGTAGCTGATCAGAACGAACTGGGTGCACCCGGAGAATCCGGCGCACATCAGGGTCACCGCCAGCAGCCAACGGCACATTTTCAGCTTGCGGCGATTTGGCTGAGGTTTCGATGTCGTCATGACAGGTTCCGGATTTCAGGCTGGGCGTGAACTGAAGAGGGCCGTGAGGTCGAGATTTCAGTTGGCGTAAAGTTCGGTGCGATAGACTGAGTAAAACGACGTTCCAAGGTTGTCTGTGAGTCGATCCAGAAAACGCCTGACAAAGATGTTTTTCGGAGTCGATTCCACAGAGACGGGGTAGGTCGTTGGGTAGGTCGAGTGGAAGTTCTGATCGAAAATCTGGACGGCATGTTTCCCGTCATCGGATCCACGTACTTCGTAACCGACGATGCGACCACTCGCGTTTCCTCGGTAGAAGTTTGAACTCGTCCCTTCAAGGTAGGTGAATTTTTCGAGTTGGATGTGGAAGATGTAATCGACCTCTGGGATTTCCTGAGCGAGTACCTGCGGGTCGAATTGCCCGCCACGCCTGTCGAGAACTTCCGCAGCCTTGCTGGAACTCACAATTGGAATTTCGTGCCGCTTCATGCGTCGCAAGAGTTCGTCTTCAATTGTTTCAGTGATCGAACCTTCTGATTCCGCCAAAAAAGCTGGGGCTGTGCAGCGGAGCAAGACTCGCTTTTCCCCTTTTTCAAGCTTAACTCCAGAGGCGAGTTCGAATCCTGACTTCTGCTTTGGATCACCAAGCAAAACTTTGCTCACCATCACCATTGTGTTGATGCAACCTGATTGCGAAGCGAGTAGACAGAAGCTCAGCGACGCTGCGATGAGCAGTCGCGAAGTTCGTTTGCAGTTTCGCAGGAGTAGGGTTGTGAACATGAATTTCAATCCTTCGCAGGATGGAAACATCCTGTTGCGGCGAGTGTCAGGAACTCTCTTTTTCTGGCTGGCTCTTAGGAAGGGGACTTTGAGGATTGATTCGAGGGAAGGAAAAAGAGGGGGAATTGCTCCCCCATTCTTCGGATCGGGCGGGACATCTAATGCAGGAGGTGAGGAGCCCATTGCAGGACTGCAATCAGGCTGATCGTTGTGAGCATCCAGAACAGGAGGCTCGAAGTGGTTTTCACGAAAATCGGTTTCCCTTTGATGCTGCTGCCAATTGCCCAAGGGACAAATAACAGGCCAGCCAGGCACCCGACGAACGCAGCTGGGTGAGCTCTGAGTGAACTCATCCACTCACCGCGGACGAAATGGGCGAAACTTGTCGTTCCACCGCAACCCGGGCAGGGAATGCCAAACAACATTTGAAACAAACAGGGGGGGAGGCCGAGTTGCTGATGACTTCCAAATCCGCGGGGATCCGGGGTAATCGTCAGTGACAAGGCAAAGGTTCCGAGAACACCGAGACTGACTAGAACCAGAACAGTTCTTTGAAGCCAGGACAGTGATGCCGGAGGATGGGGATTGGAGGACATGACCTTCAATTTGATGGGACTGACTTATTACCGGGAACGGAACGCCTTCATCAATCCCATTCTGCTCGGTGGAATTCCCGGCAGTGGATCGATTTTGAGTCAGAAATGATCATTTTTTCAATGTTTTAGCACGTATAGATGAGGTGAAATTCAATTGTCGTGTGCGGTTGAGTCGAATCGCTGGGAGGCAGCTTTTGCCGATGAAGGGCCCAGACAGGCGGTTGAATCAGCCAGATCTGGAGCAGGTTCAGGGGAAACGCAGCCATCCGCAGCCATCGGATTGCCCGCGAAAATCAATCTGTATGATCAAAATTTTCCGGGGTGTTGCCAACCTTGGAAGTTCCTTATCATGATTGGAGCGTTGGCGATATTGACGTCGCGAAACGAGTGGAGGGAGTTCATTCATGAATCTTGAGCAAATTGACACGTTCCAAGCCAACTTTTGCGCTGAGCAATTGAAAGCGCTGAGTGAGCCCATGCGATTGAGAATTGTTGACCTCCTCCGCGATGGACCGCTGTCGGTCAGCGACATTACAGCCAAGCTCCAAACGGAAGTGGCGACAGCGTCGCATCATCTCCAAATTCTGAAGAACGCCAATCTCGTATCGACCCGGAGAGACGGGCGATTCATTTACTACGATCTGCGGGATGGCCTGTTGCAAAAACGCGGAAAGTCGAAACAGCAGTTGAATCTCGGATGCTGTTCCATCGAGATTCCATCGAGCACTTCAACCTGATCGCAGGAATCTGTCGCGCCGACATCGTCGTGGTCGTTACTGCTTCTTGTTCAGGCCCTGTTGTCAATGTGACGTTGGTTGACTGTGAAGAGTTTCAGTAATTTGGGCCTGCGATATCGGCAGAATTTTTCTCGAACGAAATGCCATCGCTGGGATTCTTCGAGTTGTGGGCAACTCAAGATTCAGTTCACTGCCTGGATTGATCGGCTTCTTGCACATCGCCGGTCTTTTTTAGTAGTCTTTGATCAGGTTCTGTTGATGCGATCGTGATGGAATTCTCTATGTGAGAGAGCTGCGTTTGCATCAGGATTCTCATTCTATGAGAGGCAGCATGCGAATCTTTTTCCCCGTCAGATGTTCCGCTCTGTTGGTTTCTGTTTTCGTGTGGGGCCTACTCGCCGGTAGCACGTCGCCCGTCTCAGCTCAAACTCAACAGGATGTGCCCCTGAATGTGTTGTTCCTCGGGGACAACGGACACCATCGTCCTGCTGACCGTTTCGCTGATCTCGCACCAGCATTGGAGAAGCGAAATTTTCGCTTGAAATACACGGATGATGTCGCTGTCGCGCTCACTGCGGAGACGCTCGATCAATTCGACGCTCTGATTCTGTATGCGAATATTGACACAATTCAGCCTGCGCAGGAGCAGGCACTGATCGACTTTGTATCGAAGGGCAAAGCGTTTATTCCGCTGCACTGTGCTTCGTTCTGCTTTCGTAATTCTCCACGGTTCATCGCCCTCGTTGGTGGTCAGTTTCAACGACACGGAGGAGAGGTCTTCAGCGTGGAAAACGCTGCCCCTGATCACCCGATCATGAAAGGGTATTCAGGATTCGAGAGTTGGGATGAGACTTACATTCACACGTTACACAACGAAAAAGACCGCACAATTCTTGAGTACCGTGTACAGGGTGAACAGGCGGATGGTCAAACCCAAGAGCCATGGACCTGGGTGCGTACTGAGGGAAAAGGACGAGTTTTCTACACCGCTTGGGGGCATGATGAGCGAACCTTCCAGAATCCGGTGTTTCACAATCTTGTCGAACGGGGAATTCGCTGGGCCTGCGGGCAGGATCTGTCTTCAGTTCCAGATTCGGAGCAGCTAGCACGGTCGCCTTTTAAGCCACTGCCAATGACCAAGATTTCGACCGATGCTCCGAAGTTCGATTTCATCGACGTCGGCCCCAAAATTCCGAATTACGCTGCCCGCGTGCAGGGTGAGACAAAGTCGCTGATGCAGCTACCGCTCTCACCGAGTGATTCCATGAAACACTATTCCGTGCCGGAAGGGTTTCATTTGGAGCTTTTCGCGGATGAAAGTGATTTCTCTGGGAAACCCATTGCGATGAATTGGGACGAGCGTGGCCGGCTATGGATTTGCGAAACCACCGATTATCCCAACGAGTTGCAGCCTGTCGGCGAAGGACGTGACCGGATTCGCATTTGCGAAGACACAGATGGAGATGGCCGTGCAGACAAGTTCACCGTCTTCGCTGAGAAGTTGAGCATTCCTACTTCAATCATTTTCGCCTATGGCGGAGCCATCGTTCAGGACGGTAGGGAAACAGTCTTTCTGAAAGATACGAACGGCGATGACACGGCGGACCTGCGTGAAATTCTCGTTCGCGGTTGGGGAATGGGAGATACTCACGGAGGGGTAAGCAATTTTCAGTACGGACTCGACAACCGAATCTGGGCCATGCAGGGATACAACCATTCCACCCCGACTTATGGCGTCGGCAATCAGAAGGCTTCGTTTCGACAGGGGTTCTTTACGATCAAAGTCAATCGTGCCGGAGAGAGTGCTGTTGTTGATGATGTCGAGTTCATTCGCTCGTCAAACAATAACACGTGGGGATTTGGCATGAGCGAAGAAGGACTCATCTTCGGCTCAACGGCGAACCATAATCCGAGCATGTTTATGCCAGTTCCGAATCGTTACTACGAACGGGTTCGCGGATGGTCGGCGGAACAACTCGGGACAATTGCAGAGACACATCTCTTCAATGCGATCACTGAAAATGTCCGGCAAGTCGACCATTTTGGAGGATATACCGCAGCCGCGGGGCATGCACTCTACACAGCGAGGAATTACCCGGAGCAATTCTGGAATCGAACCGCCTTTGTCTGCGAACCAACGGGACATCTTGTCGGCACATTTGTGTTGAACCGGAACGGTGCGGGTTATCAGAGCTTCAATTCCATGAATCTGGTGGCCGCCGACGATGAGTGGGCAGCCCCAGTGATGGCGGAAGTTGGGCCGGATGGAAATGTCTGGATACTCGACTGGTACAATTTCATTGTTCAACACAACCCGACACCTGCTGGCTTTGAAACAGGAAAAGGGAATGCCTATGAGTCGGACCTACGTGACAAAAAGCACGGCCGCATTTACCGATTGATCGCGTCGAACCATGTGAAGCAACCATCTGGTCTTTCCATTGCACGTCCTGAAGAACTCGTTGATGCGCTCAAACGAGACAATCTGTTCTGGAGACGACATGCTCAGCGACTTCTCGTTGAACGAGGGGATATCGATGTTGTGCCCCGTCTTCTTCAACTCATTCAGGATCAATCGACGGATGCCATCGGTTTGAATGTCGGCGCCATCCATGCCCTGTGGACTCTGTCGGGGCTGGGGGTCGTCAACAGTGATCACGCCGAAATCATGAAAACGGTGGTGGCTGCTCTTGCACATCCATCTGCTGGAGTTCGCCGAAACGCGTTGTTAGTGCTCCCGCCATCCGAGGCTTCCATCACCGCCATTCTAGAATCACAGTTACTGGGAGATACTGACTCGCAAGTTCAGCTGGCAGCGATTCTCGCACTTGCTGATATGCCGATGTCCGTTGAAGCTGGAACTCAGTTGGCGCGAGTTCTGGTTGAGTCACCCAATATTTTGAAAGACCGTTGGCTGGTCGATGCTGCGACGAGTGCTGCCTCAGTTCATACTGTCTCGCTGCTTGTCGAACTCAAACGACTTGCCAGTGAAAACGATGCCGCGATCAACCCTGCGTTGGGAGGGATCGTTGAACGTGTGGCGGAGCATCTCTCTCGGGGGCGTGCGGATTCCCGAGCCGTTGAAGAGTTGCTGACAATTGTTGATGGGGCATCGGAATCGTTGATGTCCGCGATTGTCTCTGGATTCGCTCGTGGCTGGCCCAAAGATCACACGATTGAGTTGTCGGCTGACGCCGATGCGAAGCTGGTGGCGATCTTCCAAGCTCTGCCCGCGGGAACGAAAGGTCAACTTGTCAAACTGACGGGAAGTTGGGGAAGTCGCTCGCTTGATCAGTTTGTGGATGAGATCATTCAAGCAATGCTGGAAACAGCGAACGATTCCTCAGTTGCGGAGTCAGAGCGGCTTGCCGTTACTCGGGACCTCGTCAGCTTTCAGCCACAGTCTGACGATGTCGTCGCACGAATTATCGAGTTCGGTTCTCCTCGAAATTCCGCAGAACTGGCTGCTCAGATGATTTCCTCTCTGTCGGGCAGTTCTGCTCCTCAACTGGGAACTCAGCTCATTGACCGATTGTCCACCTTTGGACCTTCCGCTCGCAGTGCGGCCATTCGAGTTCTCTTGAGCAGGCCATCAACGACGAAGGAATTGCTGGCGGCGATCGACGCTGGAGTGGTGCAACTCTCTGATCTGTCACTCGATCAAAAACAGGCACTCTCCTCCCATCCCGAGAAAAGCATTCGTGAACAAACTCTGAAGCTTCTCAAGCAAATGGGCGGTCTTCCAGATCCTGACCGCGAAAAGGTGATTGCTGAACTCCTGCCCGAAGTGGAGAAAAAAGGAAGTGTCGACGCTGGGAAGGCCATCTTCCTGAAGCAGTGCGCGAAGTGTCACACGCATTCCGGAGAAGGGCAGCGCATCGGTCCTGATTTGACAGGCATGTCTGTTCATCCTCGCCATGAATTACTGATTCACCTACTCGATCCGAATCGGAGTGTCGAAGGGAACTTCCGGGTCTATACAGTTGCGTTGGAGAGCGGTCAGATCCTTTCAGGAATGCTGGCAGGTGAAAGCAAGACTGCGATTGAATTGATCGACACAGAAGGGAAGCGGCACGCCATTGCTCGTGAAGATATCGATGAAATCGTTGGCTCGAAGAAATCCTTGATGCCCGAGGGGTTCGAAAAGCAGATGACCGTCGTTGAGTTGCGGGATCTGATGGAGTTTTTGACGAACCGTGGGAAGTACATTCCCTTGGACCTCGCGAAAGTCGCGACAGTTTCAAGCACAAAGGGGATGTTCTACTCCGAGGAGGCAACGGGGGAGCGACTAGTCTTCAACGACTGGTTACCGAAAACGGTAGACGGGGTGCCATTCCAACTTGTTGATCCTGTCGGTGATTCACGCCCAAATGTGATCATGCTTCGGAGCCCCAACGGAACGATTCCGCCACGGATGCCAACGAGTGTGTCACTCCCGGTCCGTTCGCCAGCGAAGGCGATCCATATTCTGGGGGGCGTCGGCGGATGGTCGTATCCGTTTTCAAGCGAAAAGTCGGTCTCCATGATTGTCCGACTGCACTATGCGGATGGAAGCACTGAGGATCATGAGTTGAAAAACGCAGTCCATTTCGCAGACTACATTCGAGTGATTGATGTTCCGGAATCAAAACTCGCGTTCGAACTTCGAGGGAAGCAAGTAAGGTACCTCGCGATCACTCCCCGTAAACCGGATGTGATTGAAAGTATTGACTTGGTTAAGGGCCCGGATGCATCTGCCCCTGTGACGATGGCAATCACGGTTGAATCGCCGTAGTCGCGGGACTGGGCTGCAAGAGTTTCTCATCGTGAACAACACCGCAACCTGATCGTTGCGGTGTTGTTTTTGTTCGGGCGATCCCGTTGGGATTACCAGCGTTCAACGGGGCCATTCGGGACTGGAACGTGCATTTCAGGGAGAAGTCCAGTTCTATCGCCAGTGGTGGGGCCAGCGAGCCGAATCTTCTCCACAGAGGCGGTGATTTCCTCGAGGGTCTGTGCTTGCTGGAATTCATGCCGCAGGGCGCGGTGGACCAGCATCCCCTTGAGGTACCAATGTCCCATCTTCCTGAACATGCGGATGGCCCGTTCTTCTCCGACCTGTTCCAGTGCATACTCAAACTGCCTGAGCATCATCTGCAGGCGGTCTTCAAAGTTACCGGGTGGATTGAACGTTCCTGTGGTTTCCCACTCAACCAGTTGGCGGAAGATCCAGGGATTGGCCAACGCTCCGCGGCCGATGGAAATCCCCGCACAACCTGTCTCCTGAAACATTCTGGCGGCGTCCGCGACAGTTCGGATGTCACCATTTCCAATCACCGGAATCTTCTGGACAGCTTCAACGACTTTCCTGATCCCTTCGAGACTCACTGAGCCTGAAAAACCTTGTTCTCGCGTCCTGCCGTGAATGGCAACGGCTGCAATTCCAACCTGTTCGAATTCCCGGGCAAACTGAGGGGCTGTCAGTTGCGTCGAATCCCACCCGAGCCGCATTTTGACCGTGACCGGAATGGAGACCGCCTCAACGACAGTCTTTACGAGCTGAATGGTGTTCTCTGTGGAACACATCATTGCAGACCCAGCACCATTCTCCGTGATTCGAGCAACCGGGCAACCCATGTTGATGTCGACCGAATCTGCTCCGTACTCCTGGAGAAACTGGGCGGCATCCCTCATCTCGAACCGATCCGGCCCGAAGATCTGCACTGAATACGGAGTGTCGATTTCGCAGGTTTCGATGAGCTGTAACGACTTGGGGCCGCGCTCGATCAGTCCTCGAGCGCTCACCAGATCCGTTGTGCAGAGTCCGACCCCACCGACCATCCGGAGCACTCTCCGGAACGGCAGATTGGTAAAACCTGCCAGGGGGGAGAGATGGTATCTCGATGGAAGTGTCAGCTTTCCGTACTTCAGCGGCGCCGGATTCCCGGATGAACTCGAAGGCGATGGAAGGGGACTCATCGGGACAGCACTCTGCGGAATAAATGTGAGGTACGGCTCCATCAGGAATCACATGGATCTGACGGAGCCGCATCGTATCAACTGTTGATGCCAAGTTCTTTCTTTACAATCGCAAATTGCTCAATTGCGAATTCCAGATCCTCTCGAGTGTGGGCTGCTGACATTTGCGTTCGAATTCTCGCTTTGCCTTGTGGAACGACCGGGAACGAAAATCCAATCACGTACACACCACGTTTCAGAAGTGCGTTAGCCATGCGGGTTGCCAATGCAGCGTCGCCCAGCATCACTGGGACGATTGGATGTTCTCCGGGGACGATCGTGAAGCCGACTTTCTGGATGGCGGAACGGAAGTACTCCGTGTTCTCTCGGAGTTGGTCTCGTAGTTCGCCCCCTGTTGAGATCAGTTCCAGTGCTTTGAGCGACGCAGTCACGATGCAAGGAGCCAGTGAGTTCGAGAACAGGTATGGCCGTGATCTCTGACGAAGCCAATCGACAATCGGTTGGCGTCCAGATGTGTAGCCCCCGCTTGCTCCGCCAAGCGCCTTGCCAAGTGTCCCGGTGTAGATGTCGATCCGGTCCGAGACTCCAAAGTGCTCCGGCGTTCCTGCTCCTGTCGGTCCGGTGAAACCGACTGCGTGGGAGTCGTCGACCATCACCATCGCATCGTATTTGTCAGCCAGTTCGCAAATTCCCGGGAGGTTGGCGAGGATGCCGTCCATCGAAAAGACGCCATCTGTTGCGATCAATCGGAAGCGTGCTCCCTGAGTTTCCTTCAGCTTCGCTTCGAGGTCCGCCATGTCGTTGTTTTTGTAGCGGGCACGCTGCGCTTTACAGAGTCGTATTCCATCGATGATGCTCGCGTGATTGAGCTCATCCGAGATAATTGCATCCTGCTCCGTCAGGAGCGTCTCGAAGAGTCCTCCGTTCGCGTCGAAGCAAGAGGAGTACAGGATGGTGTCCTCTGTTCCCAGAAACTTGCTGAGCGTCGTTTCGAGTTGGCGATGAATCTCCTGAGTTCCGCAGATAAAGCGGACTGACGCCATTCCGAAGCCCCATTCGGAAAGTGACTTCCCAGCAGCATCGATAATCGCTGGGTGGTCAGCCAGGCCAAGGTAGTTGTTCGCACAGAGGTTGAGGACACGCTGCCCACCCTGAACGGTGACCCGAGAATTCTGGGGAGACGTGATAATGCGCTCGGCTTTTTCAAGCCCTTGTTCACGCACCTGATTCAATTGCCCGCGGAGATGATCTTCAAAACGTACATTCATGGGGGCTTCCAATGGCCTCAAAATCAGGAAGTCAGGGCAACCAGATTCGAGGGCATAATTTGCATGTTGACTGATGCGAACGCTCTGTGATTTTACTGGATAAATCGCTGTATCACTACCGATGTTTCGCAATTGCGACGGTTGCTTAATGGCAGCCTTCCGGGAATAACCCCTACAGTGTGAATGTGATGTTTCCGTTTCTCACCGGGGAGGAGTCATCTTATTCGACTTTGCTCTTGGCGTGAGTCTAGCTTGATGGGGCAGTCTATTTCACGGAAGGTCGAGCACTTACCGCTGATTCGGATTGAAATTCACAGTAAGAATCAGCGCGAGAAGACTGCGATCAGCCAGTCTGGATCCAGATATTATGAGTACAATTGTGGATGATGCGACATCACCTCCGGAAGACGCCGCTCCGCAGAAAACACAATATTTGACGGAAGATGGTCAGCCCAACGTCGCACTCCTCCAGGATCGCACACCGGAAGTGTTGAAGTCATCACCCAGAGTTGTCTGGCTCACATTGGTGCTGGCCGGGCTCTATGTGTACTCGAACCTGCTTCCAATCTGGCACACCGACATCTGGGGGCATCTCAGCTATGGTCGTTGGATTGTCGAAAATCGAGCGGTTCCTCAGCTTGAACCGTTGATGCCGTTGTCGAAGGGGATTCCGTTTTTGGATCTTCCGTGGTTGAGCCAGATTATCGGCTACGGAGTGGTTCAGCGGTTCGGAGTGACTGGTTTGCAGTTTCTGAACGGTTTGGGAACGACACTCGCTGTCGGTCTACTCGCTATCTGCGTATATAATCGCACAGGGCGGCTGGGGGCCGCATTACTGACTCTGCTTGTCTTCTACTGGGGTGCCTATCAGCAGTTTCTGGTTTTCCGCCCGCAATTAGCGGGGCTGGTCTGTTTTGCTGTCGTCTTCATGATGGCTGCTTCGAATCAATGGAGACGCTGGTATCTGGTTGCATTGCCTATTGTCTTCACTGCGTGGGCGAACTTGCACGGATCTTTCATCGTGGGATTTCTCCTGATGGGGGCGTTTGTGGTCGGTCGAGCGACTGATCTCTATCGCCACTCGCGTAGCTGGAAGATCGTCATTTCGGATCGCACATTGCGAGGAATGGTTCTGGCGACACAACTTTCACTGGCTGCTGTTCTGCTGAATCCATATGGATTGGCGATCTACGGGGAGATCTTCGCGGTCTCCCGTCATCCCAATCTGGAAACATTGATCGAGTGGGACCCGCTGACCTTGCGGATGAAACAGGGGCAAGCCGCGTTAGTGATTGCCCTGACTTTGGTGGCCCTCTATCGTGTCAGCCCGCGACGCGTCACTGCCCGCGAAGTACTGCTACTCTGCGGATTCGGAATTGGAATGCTCTGGCATTCTCGCATGATTCTCTGGTGGAGTCCCGTTGCCGCGTACTATATCGGTCTTCATGCCGCTGCAACGTTCCAAAAGTGGTGGGGAACCAGTGACAAACCGGTGAAGACCGGCGGAGTGTGGACCGTCGCGTCACTCGGAATCATCTGGATTGCCTTTGCTTATACACCCTTTGGAATTGAAGTGATTCATGGCCGGCCTAAAGACGCCAAAGCTGTTGAAAAACGGTTGCACGCAGCCGTGTCTCGTTCGACTCCAATCGAGATCGCGGACTATCTCAATCGAAATCCGCCCGTGGGCATGGTGTTTAACACCTACGAGTGGGGCGATTACTTATTGTGGGCGGGCCCGAAGGGGATGCAGATTTTTGCCAATTCACACGCCCATCTTATTCCGGAAGAGATCTGGAGCGACTACCACGCAATCTCCAGGCTGGGGGTCAACTGGGAAGACCGATTGAATCGCTATTCCGTGAACACTGTGGTCGTCGACCAGAGATCGCGTGGCGATTTGATTAAGGCATTGGAAAAGCTGACGACATGGAAGAAGAGCTATTCGGATGCCAAGGGAGCAGTCTTCAAGCGAGTGAAGCCGCTTTAGCGATTCGTTCCACTCCAGCGAGCAGTTCCTGTTTCCTCGATCTCAATCACGATGTGATTCGACTCTGAAAATACAGAAGATCCCATGAGTCAGTATCCGAAAAAACGCATTTCAACTCGATCGATTATCGTCGTTCAGATGGTCGTTCTCGCAGCGTTCGGCACCGCCTACTTTCTGGCCAATGCAGAAGCCCGCGCCTTGGTAAGTTACGAGTTCGCGGGGAAAGAACGGTTTCATCGTGTTCCTGTGACCCGTGACATGCCGATCCCGATCACTCGTCCTTACAACAGACCGGATTTGATTTCCGATGAAACTCTGGCCGCTGTCTTGCGACAGATTCAACCAGAGTTTGACCGCAAAGAGATGAAACCCAACTTTGTGGAACACGCTCTGAGAGCCTGGGGAGTTGACGCGACATTCCAGAACCCCAAGGCTGTTTCGGGCCAGGAGATGCTCGAATTTCTGACAGACACAGCGAAGTTCGTGAACTCCTGGGGATCGGAGATTCAGCCGCTTTTGCAGGAACGACCTGTGGGAATCGGCGTCCATTGGGGGACCGATACCGGAGCTTCCTACCATCATGACCATTTGTTGGCGTGTGTCACTGAAGCGAATGCCCCGCTAAATACTCCCGTTTATGGACCCGCCAGAAAAAATGCGACCCTGTTCGACGTTCTTCAGGAGTCGATGCGAGATTTCCGACTCGATGAGCGAGAGGTCGAGTGGACGGCGATGGCCTTCGGGCTCTGGATCTGTCCTGAGAAAGAATGGATTGGATCTGAAGGGCGGCACTACTCGTTTGATCTGATCGCTGATCGACTCATGCGCGGGGAACGTTCATTGGGAGTCTGTTCGGGAACGCACCGCGTGTATTCATTGATGCTGCTCATCCGGCTGGATGATGAATACCACATTCTCTCCCCGGACGTTCGCCAGACCTCTTATCGTTATCTGGAAGGGGTCCGTGATTCGATCATCGAGTCTCAGTTTGAAGATGGTCACTGGCCATCAAACTGGCCGGATGGCAAAGAGGCTGTTACGAATCCGGTTGATGATCCGCTCTATCGAAAAGTGATTGCAACGGGACATCATCTCGAGTGGATGTCGATTGCTCCGCCTGACCTGCTGGTTCCCGAAGAGCAATTGAAGAAGGCGGTTGACTGGATTGTTGAAACGACCCTCTCGCAGCCGAGATCAAAGATTCATGAATCGTACACGTTCTACAGTCATGTTGGTGCTGCGTTGAGCAACTGGCGACAGGAACGTCCCGCTTCCTTCTGGAAGAAGTGGGAAGAGGCACATCCGGGATTCGGGGAAATTGACGCGGTCGCTGAAGAAGCCAAGACCGAATCAGAGCAAGAGAAGCCGGTCGAGGCCGCGCATTGATTTTGAAATCATTCTGACACGTGTCTACATCGCTGATATGGCGAAACGCACAGTGCTCACGAGTTTTATCGTGGGCACTTTCTCTTTGATGCGGAGTCAATTTCGGATTCCCATTTGTGCCAATCCGAAGGCTTGAGCAGGATTGCTTACCTTCGATTGCAATTGCTGGATCGATGCTGGTCGCAGCGGATCTTTTTCCTAACCGGAATAGCTTTCGCAACTCTCTCGATGGGTTTTTAAGAAGTGTACAGCTTTACTGCGATCATTCGGCGCAATCTGCCTCTTGCGATGGAGGCGAATCGCAATTTTGGCCGCTCTCGTGAAATGTTGAAAGCTGAACTGCGAAAACTGCCGAATTGTAAGGTTAAGTGAATCGCTTGTCGTGAGAAGGCCAAGGCTGGCGTTGAGTTGAACTGTTTGTCCTCGCCAGACGAATTCACGAATGCGGTCCATCGAATCAAGTAACGGGAGTCTGAGCATGTTTCGTTCAACGGGTCTGACCCTGATTGCATTAGTCATGGCGAGTGGTTGTCAGACCGTTTCACAATATTCTCCGATGCGAATCTGGCGCCCCTCGGCTCCGGTGAGTGTTCCAGCTGAAAGCTATACCTCAGCAGAAGTGGATTATCCGGCTCAAGCAGAGAGTCCGGTTCCCGTGGCGATGCCAATTTATCAATCTCAAGAGTCGACTCAAGGGGACGATATTCCGCCGGCTCCTTCATTCGATTCATACCCTACACCTTCCCGGACCGCTCCTCCCACCCTCTTTCCAATGGAATAGTGGGTGGAGCGGTGGGTTGGTATTCGCCCAGCGAGTCCCTGCTCGTTCAGTTTTGAAAATCGGATCCATCAGAAGTCAAAGTGAGGCGATTCGTCGCCTCACTTTTTGTTTTTGGCTTGGGGAGTTTGTCACGTGTGACCGAAAGTGTGATCGGACTGCTTTGGTGGGTTCTCGTGTTCGATTGGGATGGCGCGATCAGTGAAATGCTTTGCGTTGCGGGAAGACTAAGGCGGGCCAGTCTGAAAAGTCGTGGCTTCCACTCAAAAAACGGTCGAAATTTCATCCGCCCCGTACTCAGGGTGTAGATTTGAATGGCACGCTCGAGTTTGAAACTGTCCCACCTGGCGGTTTCAGCTCGAGTCTCCTTCGAACGCAGGCATGCTGCCAAGGACTCCTCTTGTGTTGTGGGGATACAGCTTCAGGAAGAGTGCATGTGTTGTCAGCTTGTGATTCAGGGATTGCTATGCGAATCCCAGTCCGTTTTGAACATCTGTTTGGGAGATGATTCAACTGCTGGCTGGGTGATGCGAGGAGTTTTGCAGCGCGAAGCCGGTGCTGCGCACCGTGGGGATTACTTGTGATTTCCATTGTTAAAGTGATGATGGCTGAGTTATCGATTGCTCTAACAGGCATGGTACAATGAATTTCGACCATCAGATTTTGGCGTTCTGTCTTGGGTTTTCACTCATCGGCGTCGTCGGGCCATCTTCTGTTCAAGGGGGCTGTCCTTGTCAGAAGGGGGCTCAAGCGATGCCTGTGGAAACATTGGCTCCAACGCCTGAATATGCGGGAGCGGGATTTGTTCCCCCTGTTAGCATGCCGGGTGTCGCCCCGATGACACCCGTGTATGGAAGTGCGAATGCGCCCCCTATCGGGCTGATGCAGCCAGGAGTCGGGCCGGGTTACTCGGCTGCGACTGCCACTACATGGCAGCCACCCCCGGGGACAATCGGTCAGACTTATCAGATGAGGTCGCGTCCGGTTCCAGTGAAGATGCACCCACGAGCGGCTCTTGTTGATGTCCGGATTCCGGGTGCGAAGAATGTCCGTGTTCACGACATGAATGTGTACCGTACTCAAGATTTTCTTGAGGGGTTCCAAGACGACCAGGATTCGGACGTCTGGCACTTTACATCTGAACCATTGATTCCAGGGTTGGCCCACATTTACCGAATCGAAGCCCGCATCAATGGTCCAGAGGGAGAGAAGGTGGAAGAGCGTTACGTCCGCCTGATCATGGGGCGCGTGATCGAAGTCTCCTTCTGAGCGTCGCAGTGACAATCTGAATCGTTCAATCAGCCGCACAGTTCAATCTGACCTGTGCGGCTGATTTTGTTTTGACAGGCAACGCCGTACGGCAGGCTGATTGTCATTCTGCTGGCATCTCTTTGATGTACTCCAAATAGTTTTCTGGAATCAGAATCGATGTGAGTGTTCCGTTCGGACGGCAGATACAGCAGGCAGACTTCATTCGCCCCCAAGCGACTTTGACATCATCCCGCCAGAACTCGATGTAAAACGTCAGCGATTTTGCACCGACTCTTTCCACTCTCAGTCGGCCTTCGATGATGTCGTCGTAATGAACAGGTGCGACGTAATGGCAGCTCGAGTTGACGCGAGGCCAACCGATATACGTTCCGTCTTCCTGTCGCTCCATAATGTTGAGGCCGATTGAGCGGAAATAGGCATGCTCGGTCTCCTCCATCCATTTGTAGTAGTTGGAGAAATGGACGATCCCAGCCATGTCAGTTTGTGAGAACTCGATGCGGCGCTTGGCGATGAATGGAGGCATTCGTGGTGCTAGTCCTTGTTGCGACGTGGAGAGACGTTTCTTTATATGAAAATCTCTTGGCGTAAATCTTCTCGATCACGAGGTTTTCTTGTGTCGTTTTGCTGCAATTCGACGTAAATGAGATACTGTAGTGGTGAGTATTGCTGCAGGTTATTGCTATTGTAATTTGTGTTGCGAGAGAACTGCACCCACTCATGCTTCGATGATCCTTACTAGGAGGCCAAAGCAGCGTTCATCATGGTCCTCGAAGAGCTACAATCCGGTCTGACTCCATTCCTGGAGTTGTTAACGTCTCAAAGGATGACAATGTCAGACCCTACTCAACCTTTGCACTCGGTTCGAGTTGATCTCGAGCGGCAAGCTCGTTGTGGATATCCAGAGGTGATCTACGCACCGGGTAAGACCGACGAATCATTGTTGTTGGGGGTTCAAACGTTGCTTGAGGCGAACCAGAATGTTTTGGTGACTCGTTGCACTTCCGCTCAGGCCACCTTGTTAAGCACTGCGCATTCCCAACTGATTTCGAATCCTCGGGCGAAGACAATCAGATGGAATCCGCCCGAGACTGTTGAGGGGCGAGTTGTCGTTGTGAGTGCGGGGACTTCAGATTTGCCCGTCGCTGAAGAAGCGGTTGAGACACTGCGATGGATGAATGTTGACGTTGAACTCCTGATGGACGTGGGGGTGGCAGGCCCGCAACGATTTCTTCAGGAAAAGCACCGATTAGATTCCGCGCAAGCGATCGTCGTCGTCGCTGGGATGGAAGGGGCGCTTCCCTCCGTCGTCGGCGGCTGGGTTTCTTGTCCGGTCTTTGCTGTCCCGACTAGCGTCGGTTATGGAACTGCATTCGGTGGTATCACAGCATTACTCGGAATGCTCAATAGCTGTGCTTCCAATGTGGCGGTCGTGAATATCGATGGTGGATTTAAGGGGGGCTATCTCGCAGGGATGGTTGCCCGTCAATCACGGTTAAAATCCTGATTTCGAACTGTTTGATGCAGCCAGAGGAGTACCAGTGATGCGACAATGTCTGGAAATTTCTCAGCGAACTCTGCTTGGGGTTCTCGTCCTTTGGTGCGTTGTTGCACCGACGGCTGCGATAAGTGGCGAACGATCTGAAGAGTATCTACGGAACTGGCCCCATTGGAGAGGACCAAACGCAGATGGAACGGTAGTGGTTGGAGATCCACCGCTGAAATGGAGCGAAGCCGAAAACCTCCGTTGGAAAATACAGGTTCCCGGCCGCGGAAGTGCAACTCCGATTGTCTGGAATAGTCGGGTGTACGTTGTCTCTGCAGTTCCGACTGGAAAAGAAGCGCCGCCATTAGAAGCTTCAGGAGACAGAGCGCCAAGAGGAGGTGGCGAAGCGGCTTCGGAATTCTATGAATTCACCGTTTTTTGTTACCAACTGCAGACGGGGGAACTCCTCTGGAAGCAAATTGCAACGACAGGCGTTCCGCATGAAAGCGGCCATCCGACGAACTCTTTCGCCTCCGGGTCTCCGGTCACGGATGGAGAACGCCTGTATGTGACTTTCGGCTCTCATGGAATCTACTGCTACGACCTTGATGGGAACATCATTTGGACTCGCCAGCTGGGGAAAATGCAGACCAGACGCGGGTTTGGAGAAGGGGGATCCCCAGCGGTCTGGGGTGAGACATTGGTCGTCCCCTGGGATCATGAAGGACAGTCCCGAATCTACTCGCTCAACGCGTTGACGGGGGAAATCAATTGGCAACAGGATCGCGATGAAGTGACCACCTGGGATACGCCGTTGATTGTCCCGTATGAAGACCGTGTTCAGGTTGTGATGAACGCCACGAATCGCACTCGCAGCTACGACTTGCATACAGGCGAAGTGATTTGGGAATGTGGAGGACAAGCTACGAACGCGATCGCGTCTCCGATTGTTTACGGGGATCTTGCGATCTGCATGACGGGGTACAACGGGTTTGCTGTGTACGCGATTCCATTGTCTTCCAAGGGGGACGTGACGGAGACGGACCAGATTTCCTGGAAGAGGAACGATGCCGGACCGTACATCTCTTCGCCCGTCATCAGTAATGGCTCCCTGTTCTTTACGAAATCAAAGGACGCGATCCTGTTCAGCGTGGATGCAGCGACAGGAGAACCTCAAATTCGCGGAAAGAGAATGCCGCAGATGGGGACTCTGTACGCATCTCCTATTGCCGTGAAAGACCGGTTGTATTACTGCGACCGTTCGGGAACGTGCCTTGTCGTGAAGGCTGCTGACGAGTTTGAAGTGTTGGAGACAAACCGTCTCGATGAGGTGATTGACGCATCGCCTGTGGTTGTCGGAAACAAACTGATCATCCGTGGTGAAAAGTCTCTTTATTGTATTGAAGAAGATTCAGTGGCTGAGATTTCGCAGGAGAACTAAGTGGCAGTCCATCAGAAACTGGAAGAAAAGCGGGATCTTCTGCTCTCAGTTCTCCGAGAGATGGGAAGCGTCGCAGTTGCCTATTCTGGCGGTGTTGACAGTGCCTTGGTTGCAAAGGCTGCTGTGCTCGCCTGCGGGAATCGGGCTGTTGCGGTGACCGGATTGAGTCCCTCTTTCGCAACAGGCGAGCGGGAGATCGCGCAAAAGACGTCACAGGAAATCGGTATTCGTCACGTCATTGTACGCACGGATGAGTTCAATGTCGGCGAGTATCGCGAGAATTCTGGCAATCGATGCTTTCACTGCAAGACTGAGTTGTATGAACAACTGGAGCGAGTTCTGCCGTCGTTGAATGTCAACGTGATTTGCAATGGAGCGAACATTGATGATCAGGGAGATCATCGGCCCGGGATGAAAGCTGCGGGACTCTATTCGGTTCGAAGTCCGTTGATTGAAGCAGGGTTTACCAAACAGGATGTCCGCGATCTCGCGAAAGATTGGAAACTCCCCGTATGGAACAAGCCTGCTTCACCGTGTTTATCAAGTCGCATCGCCTACGGGGTGGAAGTTACTCCCGAGCGAGTTCGTCGAATCGACATGGCGGAACGGTTCTTGAAAAGCCGATTGCGTTTGAACGAACTTCGAGTTCGTCTGGAAGCAGGAGAACTTGCCAGAATTGAAGTTCCTTTGGTTCACATTCCAAGGCTTGTTGAACAAATCGTTCGAAACGAAATCTGTGAGAAGTTTCTGGAGATGGGCTTTCGGCGCGTGACCGTCGACCTGGAAGGGTTTCGCTCCGGGAATCTGAATCAGTCGCTGCCACTCATTGAGTTGCAGTTTGCTCGACCAGTTAAGAGTTCCTCGTTTTGAGTTCCGTTGGCGAGCAACCTCGGTGGGATTCGGAGAGAGCACTGTGTCTCACTGTGGGAGTGTTCTCGTTACTCCTGATGTTTTCAGTCTTCCCGCTTTGGCTGCCGTTGGATGGGGCAGTTCAGATTCCGTGGTTGCAGGTGCTCTGCCGTGCACCACTTTGGTTGGATAACATCACTCTCGGGGTGATGGTCGCTGGTGCCATTTCGTTGGTTGTTGCTGGCTCGACGGGGCTTTGGCCGCGAGTTGGGCTATGGTGCTACACGATTGGTCTCGCGGTGCTTGTCCTCATGGACCAGCACCGGTTGCAACCTTGGGCTTGCCAGTATCTCTTGTTCGGAGTGCTGTTTCTGGTCACTCCCAAAGGTGGGCGGATTTGTTATTGGCGATGGATCATTCTCTCGATCTATTTTTGGTCAGCGGTTTCAAAGGTCGATCTCGCTTTTCTAAAGACGCAAGGTCAACTGCTGCTGAACGGGATCGGAACCCCATTGGGGATCGACCTCGTACTGATGTCTGAAAAGACACGCCTACTCCTCGCAGCGATGATGCCAGCGAGCGAATTTCTGATTGTGCTTCTATTACTGGTTCAGAAAACTCGCATTTGGGGATTGTTGCTTTCCTTGGTGATGCACTCTTTGCTCATCTTCGGGCTAGCGGTTGGCTTGAAGCATGAGTGGAGTGTCGTGATCTGGAATCTGTACTTCATTGTTCAGAACCTGATTGTCTTCTGGTCGTCCCGTCCGATTGCGAAGAGCGATGCGAAAATTGCCGATCGCAGGGACTCAGCGGCGTTGTTTCTCTCGGTGGTATTCGTTAGCTACCCCGGTTTAGAACTGGTGGGGTGCTGCGATCACTGGCCGGCATGGTGCGTTTATTCATCCAGACAGGAAAACGTCAGGGTGATGATTGACGAAGAAGCAGCGGCATCGCTTCCAGAACACCTTCAGCGGTATTTGGGGAAGCCCGGTCCGCTGGAAGAGAGAGTTCCATTCAACCTCGAAGCTTGGTCGTTCTCGATTCGCAGTTGCCCGATTTACCCGCAAGGGCGTTATCGTCTCGCCCTGATCCTTGGACTGCTCGGGGAGTATCTTCACGAAGAGTCGCTCTCAGTCGAAATTCGGAATGTTCCAAATCGTTGGACCGGTCATCGAGTAGTTGTCGAACTCCATGGCATGGGGGCGATTCGGCAATACTGTGACGATTTTGTTCTCAACACAGTTGCCCGCGGGGACTGACCTGCAATTTCGCGGGAAGTTCATCTGGGAAGTTTGCGAGACAGCGAAGTTTGGTGGACAGGGAAAACTGCAAGGGAGACGATCTCAGCGTTCAAGTGGAAAATCAATTTGCTGAGCTGGAATTTGATTGAGTGTGACTTTTAATCCTGCTAGCCTGAATTTTAGAGTCGCTGGCCTGAGTTGTCGGCGCTGGTGTTCTTTGCGAAATTCGGCCTGACTCATCGATTCGAGCATAACAATCCCGTTGTGGGCTGTTGTTTGACGCGTATTGGAGGACATTCAAATGGATAGTCAATCTCGACCTGAGATCTCCAATGAACTCGACTTCATCGAAGAGATCAGACTTAGAACCTGGGCGAGGAATCATTACGCCCCTCAGGGAGAACGGAATCGACTTTGGCACCCCATTGTGCTGGATGAGATGCACCGAAAAGATGGTGAGCAGTCTGCAACGCACCATTCACGTAAGTGATTTGCCGCCGAATTCGGCTGACACATCAGCGAGCGATGTCCTGCCGTGTGAAGAGGTCAACAGAATGAAAACGAGACATCTGATTTTCACCAGATGTCTCGTCGTTTTAGCAGCATTCTCGGGCAGGTGCTCGATCGGCTTGTGCCCTTTTAGCGCCATTTAAGCGTTGATCTTCCCACGGAGTTCTTCGAGAAGACGAACTGCACTGCCGACGTCGGCTTTCTGCTGCTCGCGTTCTTCTGGAATTTCCCGTTCGATGGTGAGTGGGCCGGTGTAACCGATTTCTTTCAGCGTGAGCAGGTAGTTTTCGATCCCGACATCGCCGGTCCCGAGCGCAACTTCGCGTCCCCAACCTGTTCCGCGATCGGCTTCGGCAGCCCATGTCCCATCTTTGCAGTGGCAGCTACGGACGAGGTGGCCGACCTGCTTCAGCGCTTCGATCGGGTTGCCTGTCCCGTAGAGAATCATGTTCGCTGGATCGAAGTTGATGAAGAGATTGTCTCGCTTCACATCGTGAATGAATTCCAGCAGGTGATCCGCAGTTTCTTGTCCTGTTTCCAAGTGCAGATTCTGGCCGTTGCTCTTGGCGTGGTCGAGCAAGTCCTGAGTCACAGCGATCAAGTCTTTGTAGTCAGCGCTTTCTCGGTCTCTCGGCACGAAACCGATGTGCAATGCGATGACCGGGCAACCGAGCAGCTTGGTGAAGTCAGAGATTTCTTTCATCTCTTGAGCACGGGCTTTGCGTGTGGCCGGTGGAACCAGACCAACAGTGCGAGCGGATTCAGCAATGCTCGCGTAGCTTTCCCCTTCGAAACCGCCGAAAACAGCGGTGATGGTGATGCCTGCAGCGGTGCACTTGTCCAGGAATGCCTTGGCAGCTTCCGGTGTGCGTGTTTCAGCATGCGGGGCGTGAATTTGAACGGTTGGTACTTTCAACCATTGAACGACATCCAGATGGACGCCGAGTCCAGCGTCGACGGAGGTAAACACGCCAATCGGCCAGCTACTCATGTGGAATACTCCTGAGTCTGTAATGGATTTTTTCGAACTCCAATCATAGCAGCCAGTAACTAACGACTCTATGAAAGGCGAAGTTTTGAATAGCAACGCAGAATGAGCGCACATTCCGAATTGTTTTTGGCAAATGCTTCGAGTGAATTGCCATGAACGAACCGACATGTTTC
Source organism: Planctomicrobium mucosum (assembly GCF_051466335.1). Classification (NCBI taxonomy): domain Bacteria; kingdom Pseudomonadati; phylum Planctomycetota; class Planctomycetia; order Planctomycetales; family Planctomycetaceae; genus Planctomicrobium; species Planctomicrobium mucosum. The sequence continues at coordinate 1,383,626 of NZ_CP195793.1, forward strand.
GATGTTGGTGGTAAAGTTCAGTCCATCCTCAGTTTTTGACTCGATTTAAGGGCACGTCGATGATCTGCGTAACGGTGACTCCCGCATCTCGCACGCTGGCAAAAGCAGATCTCCTCAATGCAGCTCGATTCGGCGACATCGTTGAGCTGTGTCTGGATCATTTTCACAAAGAGCCAGATGTAAACGATCTCATCTCAGCGATTGATAAACCGATGATCGTTTCCTGTAGGCGTCCTCAGGATGGAGGGAAATGGCAGGGGACTGAAGAAGAGCGACTGATGTTGCTGCGTCAGGCGATTGTGGCTGGCCCTGCGTATATTGAACTCGATCTGGATATTGCGAATCAGATTCCTCGGTTTGGAAGCACCCAGAGGGTCATCTGCTTTACGAGGCTGGATCGTCCAGAACCCGACATCGAAGAGATCTTCAATGAGGCCGCTGGAGCGAAGGCTGATATCGTGAAGTTCGCCTGGCCGACTCCCACGCTGGAAGCCGCGTGGCCGCTTCTTTCCGCAGTCAGCCAGAAGCGGAGGCTCCCCGTCGTTGGAATGGGACTAGGTCACGCTGAATTGACCTTTTCGTTGCTGGGAGCCAAATACGGTTCTCCTTGGATTTATGCTGCCCTCGAAAAGGGGATGGAGGCCTATCCGGGGCAGGCAACCGTGTTCGAGCTGAAAGAAGCTTACGGTGCCGATGAGATCAATTCTAAGACGGCATTTATCGCTGTCGCGGGATTTGGACCCTCTCAACTCGCGACAACACGTGTGATGAACGCTGCTTTTCGACAGCTGGACATCAATGCAAAATGCCTCCCGATCGAGATCGGAGGGAGTCGTCACGTGAAGAAAATGATCGATGTTCTGAACGTCAAAGCGGTCCTGCTTCACGAGGATCTGGATGAGACGCTGCTGGGTTTAGCCGAGCATGTCGGCGCTGTTGACTCGAAAATCGGGTACCTGAACTTGTTTCTGAAACGGGACAACGGCTGGCACGGGTACAACACACTCTGGCGTGCCGGTCTGAAGTCGATCGAAGCAGACTTGGCGAGCCGAGGGAAAACGCTCTCGTCTCAGAGCGTTTTGGTCATTGGAAATGGCGGCATCGCTCGCTCGATGGTACAGGCAATGTCCGAGCGAAGCGGGATTGTGAGTGTCTGTGGACTGGACGATCAACTGGCTCAACGGCTGGCACAGCAGACCGAGTGTCGGTTTGTTCCCTTTCAGAATCTTTTTGAAACGCTTGCTGATCTTGTGATACTCGCCGATCCGAAATTGGTTGCAGGGACGCTCAGGGGGCAATTGAATCCATCTGTGTTCCGCTCATCGATGACCGTCGTTGATGTCAGTCAGCTTCCAGTAGAGAAAAGCTTCATCGAAGAAGCTCGATTTCGGGGAGCGCAGACTATTGGAAGTCTGGAGATGTTCCGATTGCAAATTGATGCCCAGTTTCAGGCGATCACCGGAAAGCCGATCCCTGTGGGGATCCTGCAGGATACGATTTTGAAGTGATCTTTTGAAAATGTGATCTTTTCTCGAACCAATTGAAGGTGTGAACCCCTCTGTGTTGGAGCAATTGAGTCTATTTGGAGAGTTTGGCTAGATTTTGAAAAATCTGCCCGCACGCAGGGAGTTTTGGGATTTCATCCGCGATTGGAGCTCATGCTTTTTCACATAAGATTGCGTGAAAATCGTTGTTTGATGGGGGTGAGGAAAGGTAAAATTTCGGTGTCCATGCTGATTCTCCCAATCGCGATTTATGGCTTCTGCCGAGTGGATGTCTCCCGTGACAGGTGTTTCATGTCTCCTCCAATCGGAATTCGTTGTCCAGCATTCGTCATCCTCATGATGCTGATGGGAAGCATTTGTTCTGCCGACATCATCCATCTGAAGTCCGGGGGCGAGGTGCGGGGGGTGCTGCGAACTCAGCAGAGTGCGGACGGGGCGGCGACCATGGAGACGCTTGCCGGTACGACGATTACAATTGCCGCCCCGGAAATCGATTTTCTGAAACGGCGCAATCCGCTGATCGAAGAATATGTCACTCGTTCTCGCAAGCTGACTGGAACAATTGAAGAGCATTGGGAGCTCGCGGAATGGTGCCGCACGAAAGACTTGAAGGACCAGCGGCACGAGCAGTTGGAAGTCATTCTCGAACTTGATGCGAATCATCCGGACGCTCGGCGGGTTCTCGGCTATCAGCTGGTGCATGGTCGCTGGATGACAAAAGAAGACGAAATGCTCGAACGTGGCTACATCCGCCACAAGAATAAATGGGTGACTCGTCAGGAGCTGGCATTGATCGAAGCGAACACTGCTCAGCAACAGGAAGAAGCCGCGTGGACCCCCAAGGTCCGGCAATGGACTGCGTGGATGACCGGGAGCGATCCAAGAAAGGCCTCAACCGCACTCAAAGAGTTTAGCCAGATTACTGATCCAGACGCGATCGCTGCATTGAAGCGGCATCTTTCTCAGCATCAACAGGACCATCTGCGTATGCTGTTCGTGACGATTCTGGGGAAAATGGATGGAGAGCGAACCGTTGTCCCACTTGTGGAACGAATCCTGACGGATGAGAGCGATCAGGTCCGGTTGGCGGCAATGGGGGCACTGAAGCCAGAAGCGTACCCGTTGGCATTGCCGCTATTCACTGAAGCTCTGAAGAGCAAAGCAAATCCAGTTGTTTGTCGAGCAGCCTTCGCTTTGGGGGAAATGAGAGATCGACGTGCGATTCCAGCGCTGATCAATGCGCTGGTCACTGTTCATCCTGTTCAGATGCAGGTTCCAGCTTCGCAGCCGGTGACATTTTCAACAGCGCCCAACAACAGCCCCTTTTCCGGAAATCTCCCACCAGATGTTGAAATTGCATCCAGAACCGGGCAGCTCCCTTATGGAGTGGGTGTGCGATCAGAGGGGATTCCTCAGCAGATGAGAGTGGTTACCGTGCTCAGAGATGTCAAAAACGTCCCGGTTCTAGAGGCTCTTCAGAAGGTAACTGGCCAGAATCTTGGCTTTAATGAACGAGATTGGCACATCTGGTGGGCTGTCAATCAGAAAGCGGATGGCTGAGTCATTACAAGTGCTCGTAGCGATATTATCGAGCGAGTGAAAGCAGTAATTCAATTTCTCAGCGCGAATTGCTGAACGCGGCTGACGGTCATTGCGTGTGTAATGCAATCCTGGTGCAATTGATTTCTATAAACACAGTTGCGCGAGCACGACAGGGAGTTGAGGGGAGGAGTCTTCTCACCTAGAATCGACTGTCCCGCGATCAATGCAAGCAGGGAGATGCTTAATTAGTTGTTTCCGTCTCTGATCGAATCTGCAGTGACGTCAATTTCTGCACTCACTGCTTCTTGACGGTTCCCGTTCTTTCAATCAATTTCGAGGCGGCTTTGGCAACGCGAGTGGTTGACCCAATTCGGTTTCTGCCCATCATCAAGCGCGCACTTTGGGGAGGGGAGCGACTTGAGAAGGAATTAAACAAGCAGTGCAACGGCGTGCCGGATGCTGCCGAAAGTTGGGAAGTCAGTGATATTCCCGGCAGTGTGAGCATTGTTGCAGACGGTGAGTTCGCGGGAGTGACTTTGCGGGAACTGATGGAAGGTTCTGCTCAAGATTTGCTCGGGCAGCATGCTGATGAAAAGCAGTTTCCTCTGCTAATTAAATTTCTCGACGCTCGTGAACAGCTGTCTTTGCAGGTTCATCCCAAGGATCCGGTAGCAATGCCGGATGGTTCCATCCGACCCGGAAAGACTGAGAGCTGGATTGTGATCGCGGCAGACGCGGGTAACAAACTCTATCTTGGTTTAAATCCGGAAGTCACCGAGCAGGTGCTTCGAGAATCTCTGGAAACCGGCGATTTGGAAAGACATCTGAACCAGTACACGGCACACGCCGGTGATTGTATTCATCTGTCGCCCGGAACCTTCCATGCACTTGGCGGCGGATTGCTCATCGCCGAGATTCAGCAGCCATCAGACATTAAGTATCGTATTTACGACTGGAAGCGTGTTGATGCGAATGGGAATTCGAGAGAGTTACATATCGAACAGGGATTCGCATCGGCTGATTTCGAGCGAGGTCCCGTCTCTCCGGTGATTCCTCAGCCGAGCATGGTGCGGCAGGGCTCGGAGCTTCTCGTTGATTGTCCCTTTTACAGGATCGCACGTCATACAGGTTCAGAACCGCTCACGATTGCTGATGACAACTCGATGCATGTGCTTGTTGTTCTGTCAGGGGAAGCTGATCAGGATGGATTTGTACTGGAGCGGGGGCAAGTAGCTGTTCTTCCCGCTGCACGCGAGAAGCACGAATGGTGTCTCAGTGAGAACGCCATCGTTTTGGATTCGTATCTCCCGCCTCGCAATTCCTGACCGCCCCTTTAATTGTTTTCGCTCGATGAATACGGGCTCAGGGCGAAATCCGGCGTTCCCTGAAGATCGCAATCATTGGGAGGCAATCTGGGGCCTTGGAAGTTGCGGAAATCGCCAGTTGAACTCTCAGCAGTGCACCACCGCGATTCAAAATGTGTGACATTTTGTGATTTGATTCAAATTTGTGGATGCACATTTTCAATGAATCTGCGCAGCGTTTGAAGAGGAATGTAAGCCTTTCGTTCTCCGCTATCCGATGAAATAAGAAGAAGTCGTTTTTCCCTGTCGGGGGCGGTGGGGATTCATTTCCAGGGTTCACTTGGATGTTGTGAGAAACGATTCCAATTCTCGTTCGAACCGCATTTTCAGGAAGATTCGAGCTGATTCAATCGATCTTCGTCGAGATGTCTCCCCGCTGACTATTGGACCAGTCAGCGGGGAGACAGACGGTGTTCTCAGTCCACGACGGGAATTTCTCGCTACGACCATTTCCCATTGATGCACTCTTTATAGAGCGTCAGCGTCAACGGCTCGTCGTTGATCGATCTCCTCACCGCGTCCAACACCCGTGAGCCCTTGCCTCACGGGTATGAGGAGGCGAATGGTGCCTAAAACTGTTCAATCGCTGCTTTTATCGCCCCCTGAACGCCACACTCTCATGAGAGACGCTCTAGTTGGTCAGGCGAAAGAGGAGGATGCTGAGATCGTCAGGCTTGGATGGCGTATCAAGACTCGGTGCGAGCATGCGGTTGCGACTCAGATCAGCCAGTCGCTGCACGCAATCGTTCAGTTTTCCTTTGCGAATCCGATCAACAATTTCTTCCAGAGTGAGATTATCGAACAGTCCATCCGAGGCGAGCAATACGGTGTCTCGTGGTGAAAGAGAGATCCACGGTCCGAGTTCGATTGACATCTGATCGCTTCCAATGACATTGGAGACGAGATGGCGATCGGGATGAAACAGAGCTTCCTCTTTCGTCAGCATTCCCGATTCGACCGCATAACCGATCGGTGAATGCGATACGGAAGAGAACTTGACCCGCCCCCGTTGGCTGACCACAAGGATTTCGGAGTCTCCAATGTGGTAACTGCGCGCGAGGTTTTTCCGAATCTCCACCAATGCGAGGGTGGTCGCCGCACCAGTGCGAGACCGGATCAGGCGTTGATTCACTCGTTCGATTTCGTTTAAAACGATTGCGCGCGGGGCGTCGATTTCGGCTGCAGAGTTCGCAGCTGATGGGACGGGGACGATCCCGCTCAGCATCAGAGGGGGAGTCGAGCTTTTCCGCTTAAGCGCCCGGGTCAGCATAGTCTTGACGAGTTGTGAAGCACGTCGTCCCCCACGATGACCTCCCAGGCCGTCCGCGACGAGCAGCATTCCCTGTTGAGGCGAGAGTGCGATCGACGCGACGGCATCCTCGTTCTCACCTGTCTTGTAAGGAGATTTACAGGTGAGCCAAGCGGCGAAACCACTTGCGAACGGACCGAAAGAGACCGGCGGCAGCGCAGAGATCGACAGAGACTGAAGTAGCCCAGGTGCTTCAGTGGAGCTGCTTGATGGCGTTTTGAACGTAACCGGGGAAAAATCCTCGGCGTTCGCATCAGGCTGTGCGGATGCGTCGGCGCTCGGCATGATTCATCACCCTCGGCTTTAATCGGAGGAAGGCGTTCCGCATTTGTTCTGCATCGCGGAATCGTCTTCGAGGGTCAGCATCGATTGCTTTTTGCAGAAATGCAATGAGATCTGCGTGAATCCGTGTCCGTAATTTACGAATTCCCGGGGGGGGCCAGGCATAAGGCCAAGAGGGCCATTCCCCGGAGAACATTCGATACATGATCAACCCGACTGAAAATACATCTGATCGTTGTGACGGTTTCCCCATGGCCTGTTCCGGGGCCATGTAACCGATGGTTCCTGTCCCTGATCCGGCAATGGTCTTTTGTGCGAATTTTGCGATTCCGAAGTCGGCGAGTCTCAGTCGATCGCCCGCGAAAAGCACCATGTTTTCTGGCTTTACGTCGCAGTGGACGATTTTCTGCTGATGGGCGTAGGCAAGTGCTTCCAGCATTTGTTCGGAGAAGGCCATCGCAGACCGCAATGACAACCTGCGAGCCAGTCGGTCTGAGAGAGTCCGTTCGCCCAGCGGGAACGTGATTACGAAATGTTCCTCGATGACAGAAGCATCCTTCAGCGGAAGGATGTTGGGGTGCTCGAGCCTCGCTGCAAGACGCACTTCATGACGGAACACTTTGAGTGATTCATCAGTCAGTGTCGGTCCGCGTGGGACTTTCAGGGCGACATGAACCCCTTCAATCGTGTCGAATGCTTGGTACACGGTCGCAAAGCCACCTTCGCTCAGGCGCTTTTCAATCCTGTACTTCCCCAGTTTTTGACGTGCTCGGAGTGACAAACTCGCGCCGCCCTTCATTCCAAATTTCTTGCCAGCAATTGCAGGCGAGAGGTGAATCCTCCGCGTCAACGCCACTGGCTGTATAGGAAATCAACAATCTGGATTTTGCAAAAATACTTCTGGAATGATCGACATTGACGTCGACCATCACCATACGAATTGAGGACGCCGCCGAAGTTTTTCGATTTCGGGTCCAAGAGGAAATCGAGCAACAGGTCAGCTACCGTCGCCCTCCCCAATCCAACCCTGATTGAATGCACAAATGAAGGAAGTTTTGCTCGAACGACCGTATTCCATATCATTTTGGGAGAGTCCAACTCCGATTGCAAATCGGAATTTATCGGAATGGTGCAGGGCGGTCCGTTTCCGAACTGGATTTCGCAAATGATTTCGGAGTTCTGCAGGCTTCCAGATATTCAAGGGGCATGCCGCGAGTCGCATAAAAGTTCGGATTCGAATGTTATTTCGATGTTATCGGTCGTTACAATGTGCTTTCCGGTTTGGCTGAAGCCAGCCAGAAGGCGTGCGAGGAATTCTGTTCAAGGGAAATTATCAGAATGCCGCTCTTCCCCAGCGTGAGCCGAGGCTATTTGCTACTTGTCGTGACAGGCTTCCTTTTACTGACTCCTTTTTCACCGGGACTTCTGGCAAAAGAGCGGGATCTGGAACTGGATCAAACAACTGCCAAAGCTCTGGATTACCTGGCCCGTGAGCAGAGGCGTCAGGGCTATTGGGAGGCGAATTCTGGTCAGTATCGCGTTGCGATGACCGCACTGTGCGGTGTCGCCTTGCTGACAGAAGGATCGACCACGACTCGCGGAAAATACGCCCGCAATGTGAGCCGCGCAGTCGATTTTCTATTGGACTGCGCGCAACCGAATGGCCTGATCGGGTACTCGGAAGATTATCACTACACGTATGGGCATGGGTTTTCGATGCTCTTTTTGTCAGAAGTGTATGGTGAAGAAGAGGATGAGGAACGCAGAAAGCAGATCAAATCGGTTCTCGAACGAGCGGTTCGGTTCAGCGCAGAAGCGCAGACGACTCGAGGTGGCTGGGGTTACGTTTCGGCACGAGATGGAAACGACTTCGATGAAGGTTCGACCTGTGTGACTCAAGTACAGGGGTTGCGCGCTTGTCGGAATGCGGGGATTCCGGTGCCTCGAGAGATTATAGACCGAGCAAAGAAGTACATTGCGGACTGTCTCACCGCTGATGGCGGGGTGCAGTACAGCATCCGTGGAGGGGGAGCACGTGCACCGATCACTGCTGCCGCTGTCGCCAGCATGTACAGCGCAGGGGATTATGGTGAGTCAGACGACGTTCGCAAAATGATGGAGTTCTGCAAAAGCAACATTTGGCCTCAGGGGGGCGCCATCAAATCGAACGGATTCGGTCACTGGCATTACTTGCATTACTACTACGCGCAGGTCATGTACCGGGACGTCGAACTCTGGCCGAAATACTTCGCGGAACTTCGTCAGGTTTTGATTGCAACACAAGGAGCAGACGGCAGTTGGGCAGATTCGCAGGTTGGGAATGTCTATGTGACTGCGATCAACGTTACGATCTTGCATCTCGATCGAGGCTATTTGCCCAGCTATCAGAGATAAGACAACTTATGAGACGTTTTTTCTGGGGCGGGAATTCCGTGGGGCCCGTGTCTCGTTTTTTAGATCCTGTTTTGTAAACTGCTTCAGCTTACAGGGTAAAAGGCATGTTCTGGAGCTGAGTTCAGAACTATCAGATTGAACAGGAAAGATTTCATGTCCTCAGTGTCACCTTCGCTTCAAAACTCCGACCCCGAAATCTGGAACGCAGTCGTTCAGGAACGTGGCCGTCAGGTTGATGGACTGGAACTCATCGCCTCCGAAAACTACACGAGCAAAGCGGTTCAGGAAGCTGCCGGGACGATCCTCACCAACAAATATGCTGAGGGATATCCCGGCCGACGCTACTACGGCGGATGCGAATACGTTGACGTGGTCGAATCACTGGCACGTGACCGGGTTTGCAAGCTGTTCGGGGCGGATCATGCCAACGTACAACCTCACGCAGGGTCGCAGGCAAACATGGCTGTGTACATGTCTGTCCTGAAGCCAGGCGACACCATTCTTGCGATGAATCTGGCGCACGGGGGACACCTCACTCACGGAATGCACCTCAACTTTTCCGGGCAGCTTTATAACGTGGTCCCGTACGGTGTTCGTGAGAGCGATCATCGCATCGACTTCGACGCTGTTGCTCGACTCGCACGTGAGCACAAACCGAAGATGATCGTAGCGGGTGCAAGCGCTTATCCTCGTGAAATCGATCACCCGAAGTTTGCGGAAATCGCCAAAGAGGTCGGAGCTTACCTCTTCGTTGACATGGCTCACTACGCTGGATTGGTCGCTGGAGGAATCCACAACAACCCAATGAAAGTTGCGGATTTCGTATCTTCGACTTCTCACAAGACGTTGCGCGGACCACGTTCCGGCTTCGTTCTTTGCAAGGAAGAACACGCCAAAGCTCTCGACAAGACCGTATTCCCCGGACTTCAAGGGGGGCCATTGATGCACATCGTTGCTGCCAAAGCGGTCTGTTTCAAAGAAGCTCTGGAGCCAGCGTTTAAGCAGTACGCTCAACAAGTGGTCGATAACGCCAAAACACTGTCAGAAGTTCTGATGGCTGGTGGAATTCGATTGGCGAGCGGTGGAACCGATAATCACCTGATGCTGTGCGACATGACCGCGATTGGTTTGTCCGGGAAGATTGGTGAAGAAGCCCTTGATCGCGCCGGGATCACTGTCAACAAGAACATGATTCCGTTCGATCAGCGTAAACCACTCGATCCAAGTGGAGTTCGCATCGGGACCGCCGCGCTGACAACTCGCGGTATGAAGCACGACGAAATGAAGAAAGTCGGCGCCTGGATTCTCGAAGTGTTGAAGTCAGCGGAAGACAAGACCGTTGCTGAACGCGTTCGAAACGAAATCGCAGAGTTTGCCCGTAACTATCCAGTACCAGGGATCGAGTAATCGTCTTTGGTGATGTGAAGTAATGATCACCCGTAACTCCGATTGGGGTTACGGGTTTTTTCATGCCATTTCAACCGTGTACTGACATAAAGCCTTCAGCCGGAACTCGAACCTTTTCCGAAGTCGCTGCGGAGCATCACCTCAAAAATAAAACCGCCTTCAATTTGAGGTCGAAGGCGGTTTCGGTTGAGTTTGGAGCTATTCGCGAGGGAAGTTTTCATTGAGTACTGGCACCAGAAACTTCAGGCATTCGAGCAGCACTTCTGCGTGAATCCCTGTTGATTCGATGTTCTGGATCACTTCACTCGGGTAGTATTCGAGGACCGGGGCCGTTTCACGGCGGTAAACTTCGAATCGCTTACGTGTCACGGTGTCGCTGGCGTCGTCGATTCGGTTTTCGAGTGCAGCCCGGCGGCGAATTCGTTCGATCATCGCCTCTTCGTCGTCACAAGTCAGGTGAAGGAGAAGTTTGACGTCAATGAATTCCTTCAGCATCTCACATTGATGGACGTTACGGGGAATTCCATCGAGAAGCAGGAGATGTTCTCTCGGGCGAAATCTTTCCGCTGCTCGCTGAGATTCGAGCCAGTTCAGGAAGACTCGTACCGTCACGTCATCCGGAGCGAGTTCGCCTTTGGCGCTGTACTCCTTGACGATTCGTCCTTCCTGACTCAGGCTGTCAAGTTTTCGAAAAATGACCCCGCTGGACAGGTGAAAAAAACCTGGAATCCGCGTGAGAATTTCCCCTTGTGTTCCTTTTCCTGCTCCCGGAACTCCGAAAATCAAGGCTGCCGGGTAAGGGTACTTTGGCTTCCCCATCAGGTTCCGCCGATTTCCTGGTAGATTTGGCATAGACTCGCTGTTTCTAGACGGAATGGCATCTCTTCCGTAACGATCGCAACTGTAGAAACACAAAAACACGTGTTGTTTACTAAGTGTAGACAACCGTTGATCGAACAGTCGACCAGCGGGACGTGTTAATGCAAAATTCTACAGTTCAAGACGACTTCGGCGGTCCTGCCACATGATTGGCAAGGGTTTCAGATTATCCTCTAGAAACTTGAATGCTTGTACATACTGCGCAGGTTGACGTAAGAGGGCGATTCCTTTGTCCTTTACCGGAGGAGTCAGAAGAACGGCGCGAGGATTGGCCTCTTTGGTTTTGCTTGGGGAATACGCCTGAAAGATCGACTCAGCCATCTTCTTGTCGTTTTGGTCATCTCCGCCGACGATGATTTGAACTGCAATGGCGTACACAGGATTGCGAAGACTTCGCATTGCGTTCGTTGCTTTGAGTCGTCCTGCCGAAGCCTCTGGGGAGAGGAGAATCAGGACTTTCACATCCTGCCCACGCGGTGTTCGTTCAGCAAGCGACGGTGCGTCGTCGTGTGGCGCGAGGCTCCAATCAAACTCGGTAAACACTGTAGCGGCGGTTCCACCTGTCCCAGAGCCGATGATGCCGAGCTTTCGCATATTCAGTCGCTCAGCCTGATGCTCTTTGTATAGGAAGGCTTTGACTGCGAGGAGGTCCAGCGCTGCAATTCCCGCATAATCGTTCGGCGTGAGTTTCTCGCCTTCCTGCAAACTGCTTTCACCGTGCTTGCGTGGGTCGACGGTAATCACGGCGTAGCCTCGTTTTTGCAGTACTACAGGGAACGAGTCTTTATCTCTTGGGGATGAACTTTTGTCCCATGTCAGTCGAGATTCATTGTCACCCGGGACCATCACGACAACCGGAGCGTTCTTCGCACCGCCACCATCGGAATCCTGAGTCTCGACGTACGGGTAGTACGTGATGTGGATTGCGTAACCGTCGTTGGTATTGAGTACTTCGTGCCGGCTGGTCTCACCACTCTGGGCGAAAACAGTTGAGGAGCAGAGCAAGCTGGCGATCGTGGCCAGCATCGCGAAAGTGACTCTAGACATCGGTGGTCGGCTTTCGATTTGGGTGAGCGGAAACGGAAAGAGTGACGCAATAGGGGAACTGTTTAATGGACTTTTACAAACAACTCCTCAATTCAAATTCTCGTGTGTTCTCTGGTCGGAGGAAACCAGAATTCATTGAAATTGCCATAGAATTATGTCGGATTCCAGTCTACGGCCCTTTTTATCGATTGGTCAAATTGAATCAGGGCAAGGTGACCGCTCCTAGACACTTCTCGCGAGCGTCAACTGTTTCCCCTGAGGGGAAGTTGGCACTCGAGCTGGGAAAAGGCAGGTCAGGGCAGAGACGACTTTGACCTGAACCACGCTGCTCAGACCTTGCGAACGAATTCCGATTTCAACTGCATTGCTCCGAATCCATCGATCTTGCAGTCAATGTCATGGTCGCCTTCAATCAGCCGGATGTTTTTCACTTTTGTTCCGGATTTCAGCGTGGACGATGCCCCTTTGACTTTGAGGTCTTTGATGACTAGGACGGTGTCACCGTTTGCCAGTACGGTTCCGTTGGAATCCTTCCAGACTCGTTCGCTCTCTTCCGCTGGAGAACTCGACTCGTTCCACTCGTGTCCGCATTCAGGGCAGACAAACAGATTGCGATCTTCGTAGGTGTATTCGGACTGACATTGGGGGCAAGGGGGCAGGGTGGACAAGTTTCGCTCCGTCTGGGTGGCTGTGCGAAGTGCTGATCTGGGATAGAGCTGCAGTTTTTCTGGTCGAGCGTAGGAATGCAACGCTGCATCTGTCATCGACTCAAAGAGAACGTGTCCGTATGGTGTCACGGCAGAACCAGTGCGATCAACCGGAGCGTTTGAACGAGCTTTTGCCACCATTCGCCGCGACATACCCCTGAGGCAGGTGCTTATTCGCAATCGAACTCCCCAATCCCCAGTGGCAGCGACTAGGCGGCGGCAGATTGCTCGTCGGAAGCGTTGTTTCCGACTTTGACTCCCGGGCGACGGAGTTGCTCGGCCATTGGCAGTTCATCCAGGCTTGTGAACCCGAAGGTCTCCAGAAAGAGTCGAGTTGTCCCGTAAAGATAGGGGCGGCCCAGAGAGGTGTCTTCCCCTGTAACCCGGACGAGGTTCTTTTCCATCAGCTGCTTGATGATTTCGGCGGATTGAACGCCGCGAACTGCTTCGACATCCGCTCGCGTACACGGTTGCTTGTATGAAATGATCGCCAGAGTCTCGATCATCGGTGCTGAGAGTTTGAGTCTGGACTGGCGACGATGGACTCGATCCAGCCAGGGAGAGAGTGTACTCAGCGTGAGAAACTGGTATCCACCTGCGACTGGTTCAATACGAAATGGCGAACGTTCCGCATCGTAACAGGCATTGAGTTGTTCGATGAGTTCCTGTGCTTCCCGGGCGTCCGAGAGTGTGGCGATCTGAGCAAGTTTTTTTGCTGAGACGGCGCTCTCCGCAACAAATAAAGCCGCTTCAAGGCGGGCCATCTTCGGATGTCGTACGAACTGCGTTCCAGCGGACTCAACCGAAGTGGACTTCGATTGACGAGTTCTACTGAGGAGTTGATTCCACTTCCAGCCAAGACCGTTTGACGTCTGAGGGCTGCCAGATGTTGATCGGGGGCTCGGTCGGAATCCTGTACCGAAACGGAACGGCTTCATCGTGACTGGGAACCTGCAGTGAGAGTCAGGTTGCTGCTTCGAGAAGGAAAGTTCGACGCGGCGTAGCGGGTCCGCATCCATTTATCGACTTGTTGAAGTGTCTGATTCACAGCGAGGAGTGGATCCTCTGCTTCAGATTCAAATCGATGAACAATGTGCGGTGCATCACCAGGCGAGAAGACGCAGACAAAGAGGAATGATCCTTCTCCAACACCTTTTTCCAAATGGAAGTTTTTTACTCCCAGTTCAGACAGTCGCAGCGATGCCTGTCGCCACGTGAGGAGGGGACTGCCCGCTTCGAGTGAATCGTTGCGAGAAGTTTCAATCTTGCTGCTGGTCGAAAATGGTGAGTTGTTGTTTGAAATCGGTGAACTGTTCTTGGAGCTTGAGTCGCTGGACATCGCGAATGGTTGACGGGACTCATTTGCGAATGGGCTTGAGTTTGAAGCGGATGCAGTTGCGACTTGAGGGCGTTGATTTTCCCACGCTGCTGCGCTCTCTTCGAATGGAGAATTGCTGCTTTCCTGACGGGATGATGTCTCGAACAGGTTGCGGGAGTTCGAGGGTGGAAATGCGTCTGAGTTGTTCCGATGGCCAGACTTGTGGAGCGGAGCGTCCTCTTGGTTCTCTGTAATGTGTTGTGGTGCGTCACTTTGCGGGCTTTGCGTCCAGTTGAAAGCGTCTTGGACGTTTCTCATGACGTTGTCTCTGGTGGACGATTGCGCGCCGTTGGCCGGAACCAACTGCGGGATCCCAAAGATCGCCATTAAGCCGATTGCAGCGAGTGGGATCGAGAGCAACAGTGTAGCCAGAAAACTGGCGATTTTCGCGCCCATGGTGAGGACCTTCCATGCCAAACCTAAGCCACTAATCTCGTGTCGCTTCGAATCGGGATTGACCCCGAAAGGAAGAAATGCTTCGTGCTGTCGACTCGAGTAAAGGCATCCCAAACACGTCGAATCCAGTAGAATTTATTTGAAGACTGGGCTCGTTCGGGATGCGGGGGAGCATAAATGAGAATCGTGGATCAACACAATAACAATTTCGAAAGATGTTCGGCAAAGATTGCCGAAGCCCGGAATCGCAATTTGAAATGGGGTTTTGTATTCTGCGTTTATGTTGAAAGTTCAGTGATATTTCGTGAATTTGGAGACAAGCTTTGAGAATTTCCGCATCACTCCTGTTCTTGGCGGTAGCGCTTTGCCGCGTCAGTTTCGGTGGCGACAACGTCGCGCCCGAAGGATTCCGCAGCCTCTTTAACGGGAAAGATTTCTCCGGATGGCATGGGATGCCACACTACAACCCCGCCGATCTTGCTGCTGCAAGTGAAGAAGATCGGGCCAAGCTGTTGAAGGAATGGAATGACGACATTCCATTGCACTGGAAGGTGGAAGGCGATTCCATCGTTAACGACGGTCACGGTGTGTACCTGACAACAGATGAATCGTTCGGCGATTACGAACTCCTCGTCGATTACCGCACCTTCCCGAAGGGTGACAGCGGTCTGTATCTGAAAAACACACCGCAGGTTCAGATTTGGGATTACACTCAGACTGAAGATGGAGAACTCGGACGAGATCGTTCCAAGGGGTCAGGTGGTCTCTGGAACAACTCCCCAGGCAAGCCAGGTAAAGATCCTTTGGTTTTGGCTGACAGCCCATTGGGCGAGTGGAATACTGTTCGAGTCATTCAGGTCGGTTCCCGCACCAGCGTTTGGCTGAACGGCAAACTCGTCGTTGATCACGCGATCATGGAGAACTATTTCAATCGTGCGTTGCCGCTGCCCAAAGCTGGTCAGCTTCAGCTTCAGACCCACGGTTCCGAGATTTTCTGGAAGAACATCTTCGTTCGTGAACTTCCCGTTGCTGAAGCCAACAAGTTCCTGGCTGAAGACGCAGGCGAAGGCTTCACAAGCTTGTTCAACGGAAAAGACCTCACTGGCTGGACCGGCGGAACAGATTCCTACGAAGTCGTTGATGGGGCGATTCGCGGTAAGCACGGTGCGGGCGGTGTGCTCCACACTGAAAAAGAGTACGGCGACTTTGTCGTTCAACTCGAATTCAAACTTCCACCAGCAGGCAACAACGGTCTGGCAATTCGTTACCCAGGCCAGGGGAACGCCGCATATGACGGCATGACCGAACTGCAGGTTCTGGATTCAGAGCACGAAGTTTACAACACTCTCGACGCTCGGCAGTACCACGGTTCCGTTTACGGAATGATTCCGGCGACACGCGGTTACCTGCGTGATGTCGGTGAGTGGAACTACCAGATCGTGACGGTCAAAGGAACACACATCACTGTCGAACTCAACGGAAACGTGATTCTTGACGGTGACGTCGGTGCAGTAACTGAATTCATGGCGAACTCGGCTCATCCAGGCAAGGATCTCAAGAAGGGATTCTTCGGATTTGCTGGTCACCAGGATCCAGTTGAGTTCCGCAATATTGAGATCAAAGAGATCCAGTAATCTCCGCTGATTCGATGAAATGCGAGGACCGCCAGGCAAATTGTCTGGCGGTCCTTTTTTGTAAACGAGTTACTTTTGAGTCATTCCGGGAATGAAAAACTCTAAGAGTTCTTCATCCCGAATGACTTCGAGTTGCAGTGGCATTGTCGCTGGAAACAGCGAGAGCAATCGGTGCATGTCGTCGATATGACTGATGACACGATCGTTCATGCTGACAATGACGTCGCCGGGTTGAATTCCGGAGAGCCCTGCTGCGCCATTCGGTGAAAGCTCGACCACTTCAACTCCGTGAGAGACCAGAAGATCAAGATCGCGGATCACTTCATCAGTGATGCGACGAATGGTCCCCATGATCCCCAGTTGTCGACGTCGTACTGTGCCGTTAGTCAGAATTTCCTGAGTCACCCATGTGGCCGTGTTGCTCGGAATCGCAAATCCGAGTCCCTGCGCATTTGCAATGATCGCAGTGTTTACGCCAACGATCCGGCCCCGTGAGTCGACCAGAGGCCCTCCTGAATTTCCGGGGTTGATTGGAGCAGCATGTTGAATGATGTTCTCCATCAGGCGACCATCGACGCCCCTGAGGCTTCGTCGAAGTGAGCTGACGACTCCGGTTGATACCGTCGACTGCAAACCGAGCGGAGTTCCCATCGCGATGACAAGTTGGCCGACCCGGAGAGCATCTGAATTACCGAGTTTCGACGTCGGCAGGTCCCCGGTTGCGAGTCGGATGAGTGCGATGTCAGTAGAAGGATCGTCACCAATGACAGTCACGTCGATGCGATCTCCATCACACGTTTCTGCGAGTAGTTTTTGACGACCGTGCACCACGTGACTGTTGGTGATTGCGAAGCCGTCGGAAGTAATGACGAATCCAGATCCGATCCCAGTCTGAGGTTCGTTGACGGGATTCCGAATACTGATTACTGCCGGTGAAACCAATTCGACAACGTTTACGACTGCTTGTGAGTACGCGTCGAGGATGTCGGTTTCATCGATCGGAGGATGTCGAGTGTTCTCCATTTTCGCGTCCTCAGAGAAGGTGGTTGGTACGTTTCGGTTTGCCTCAATTCTATGAGTGGGGCTCGCAGGGAGAATGGGGGTGCCCAGCGGCAAAATGACGCGTTTCTGGCTGGGCGCGGAGCGGAAGGATGACTCGATGTCGCTGATCTGTCGGAATTGTTGAACCCATATAGGATTCCGGCGAATCTCGGGTCCGCAGCAACGAAATCAGGGTGATCCCGAATTCGAGATCACCCTGATTGAAGTCGCTAAAACGCGTTGTCGCGAGCGAACTGGACACCTATTTCCGCGGATCGATTCCGTCGGTATTCACGCGGCCTTCAGTGGCCGGGCATGTTGTGCGAAGTGAATCCAGTCGGTCACTTCTTCCAAATCCGGAACGCGGGAAGAGCGAAGCAGTCGCGCTCCTTCACGTGAGTTCACAAATGGACTGACGATCGCGAAGAGCTTGTTTGCAGACATCGAAGCAAGCGCTTCCGGAGCGACGATTCGGCAAGCGACGAGGACCTGAGCATCGTGACCGCGCAACTGAGGGACAGAGCAGACGAGATTCGCTTGCTGCTGCCATGCGAGTACAGTCTCTGGTGTCACTTCCCGACGCTTCAATCGGTGCGAAACGTCTGCTGGAATCTGGCTCAGAAGGTCCGAAACTGTTTCAATTCCGATCGCGTTGAGGCGTTCAGCCATTCGAGGACCGATAGACGGAGCGTCCACGATGGGACTGTCCTGATGCAAGTAGAACTTCCACTCCTTCGAGTTTTCAGACGGCAGTTCTTCGTCGTTCTCGTGAGTGTGTAAGTGGACCCGAGTTGTCGGATCTGACAGGCATGGCGTTGAGATCGCTCGCGGTTTTCCACGACCAGCCGAATCTTTCAATTGCACTTTGCGGCCGGCTGACCAGTTACAGGCGTCGACCCAGGTTCGTGCCGACTTGGCAGCCGTAATCCATTGTTCAATGTGCAGAAGTGTTGGCCACTCCGTGCGGATCAACCAGGACATCGTGTAATCCGTTGCGTGACGTGATCGCAGATCGGCAATCAGGTCATAAAGTGCGTTCGCGTCACAAGCCGCCAGTTCTTCTGGAGTCGAGATTCCACAGGACGCCAGCATTTGGGCATCGCGTCCTGTGAGGGTAGGAACGCAGCAGAGAAGGCGTGCTTCGTTCTGCCAGTTGCGGAGCGTGGCCACGGCAATCTGTAGACTGTCGAGCGGCATCTCCACTTTTTCTGGATCGAGTTCTACCAGTTCACTCACGCTGCGGACGCCGAGGGCTCCGAGGCGCCTCGACATTTGTTCCCCAAGTGAAGGAACTGAACTGATCGGGCTCGCCACCTGAAGCCAATGTGAATCTTCAGTCTGATTCAGAACGGGCCTCGAAGTGGTTGCTTGAGGGGGAGACGAGAAGCCTTCTGTGACCGTTGCTGGGGAGCTGGATGTGTTGACGACCGGGGACAATGTTCTTGATGCCAGTCCCGGAGATTTCGTCAGTTGAACAAGATTTGCTCCCGCTTCTTTGAAAAACTTTACGAGATGTTCCTGGCAGGAGAGCAGCAGGATCTGATGCGTTTCTGCGAACTCTATCAGGACCTCTGCGGCTGCCTGAAGTCGACCTTCATCGCTGTCGGTCAGCACGTCATCGAGAATGAGTGGCCACTCTGTCCCGCGTCGCTGGAATTCTCGGCACAGTGCTAAGCGGAAGCACAGGACTGATTGTTCCAGAGTTCCGCGGCTCAGGGCGGTCGCTGGCAATGCCTCGTTGTTGGCATCAACAATCAGGAGTTCATCTTTGGCGGCGTTCCACTTCATCCTTGGATGACGACCGACGGTAATCAGGTTCAATAGTCGAGAAGCCTCTGCGACGACTGGCGAAACGATTTCCGCATTCAGGTGCTTCTGCGTTCGCTTCAGCACCGTTTGCAACAGTGACAGTGATTGCCATTGTTCGCGAGTATCAGAGATCTTCTGCTCGATCGCCACGTATTCGTTATGCAGCGTCTGAGTGGTGTGATCGCAGGAAAATTCGCGCGCAGCCAGTATCAGTTGCTGAAGTTCAGTCCGGGCTGCCAGTAATTGTCGCGTTGTCGTTGCCCGCTGAGCACGCCAGTAGTGCCGGCGGTTGATGAGGTACGATTCCAATTCCACGTCACCCGGGCGCGCACTGGACACCTGAACCGTTCGTGTGTGGGTGACGGTCTTCTCAGCTGTGGAATGGGATGAAACTGGAACTGCGTGTTGAGTTGATGCAGACTCGTGACCTTCACAGCGACAACCGTTGGCGTCGTGCAAGTGTCTCAGGTGGACTCGATCACCGTGAGTTCGCTCTCCTTTTCGCATCAACTCGTCACGGCGGGCACGCAGACGTTGAATCTGGCGTGTGAGCTCGTGTTCGCAACGGTCGACACCTTCTCGTTGAGTTTCGAGAAGCGTTTGCTGATGAGCAGTCTGTTGGCGTCCCAGTTCCTGACAGATCAGCCAGACCTGTTCCCGGATCTGTTCGATGTGCGTTTGAAGTTGCTCAGGGAGTGTCTCACAGCGACATTCGGAGGCTGCCTGAAGATTGGCGAGGATCGTTGAAATTTGCGTTGTTTGATTTTCGATCTGAGAGATGGAATCGCGTTGACGCTCCAACAGACTGAACAAGTCCGGGATTTCGCTGCCGGCGTGGTCCGCTTTTGTGACGGACAGAGACATTCGGGACGCAGCCAAATCTCGTAGAACTTGCTGGATATGGGCAATCTCACCATCGATCGCTTTAATCGGGGCAGTCCAGTCCACAGCCGGAATCGCGACAGGAACTTGAATGATCTCTGTTTCTTCGATGAGATGTTCACGGGTGCTCCACAACCGATCCTGAGTTTCGGAAAGGTCGCATTCCACCGCGTGCAGCTCCTGGTCCTGCCAAGGTCCCAGAGTTGTGAGCTCATCAATCTGGTCTCGTAACGTTTGCAGATCAAGTTGCCATTGAAGGAGTTGCTTTCGCTGTGCTAACCGTGCCGCTGCCAACTCGTCTTTGATTCGTTCTTTTTGTTCCTCGAGTGCATGGATCGGGCTGCTTTGAGAGGCTGGCTCGTGCAGTTGGGATTTTTCAGATTCGAGTTTGTGCAGCTTTTCACTGATCCATTCCCCACCGTTTGTGCGGCTGGAAAGATCGATTGCCTCATCGTGGGCGAACTGAACTAACCCCGAGAGGTCGTGTGCTTTGTAGCCGATCGCTGCGTACAGCATGGAGAAGCGATGTTCTGGCATTTTTTCGATGGCAGCACGCACCGAAGCGACATCGTTCGCGGTCCCTTCCAGGAGCGAGATCGCCAGCGTGTCGGATTGGTCCGCTCGCGGTCGACGAATCACTTCGAATCGGCCAGAACTATTCTTCAGCGTCAGGCTTCCTCCCGCTAAATCGCTTTTTACAGGAGGGAGAAGTTTGACCTGTCGAGCGTCGTCGAAGCCGCACAGAACTCCACGCAGGAAATTGACAATGGTCGTTTTTCCAGAACCGTTTGTTCCGTAAATGACATTGAGGTTCGGCGAAAGATTCGAGATCTGGCAATGGGACAGAATCCCAAACCCACTGACATTAATTTCTTGCAGATACATCAGAATTCCTTGGAATCGACGAAAAATGAGAGCAGAGGCGTCCCGCGGATTATGTTTTGATTGTGAAGCTGTCCGAAAGTTCTTTGACGATTCGGACGCGACTTTGTTGGAAGGAGCTAGGCGTGTACGCGCGGATGGCGGCTTCCACGTTCGTTGACTGAAATTGCAGTGCAGCGGCATTGCAATCGTCCGTTGACAGATTCTCCGCCTCTCGCAACGCAATTCGGACTGCTCGAGAGTGAGACCACTCCTGTTCCTGTTCTGGCGCTGGGATCCAGATCAGACTGCGGTTCCACACACGATCGAGTGCGACGTTCTTCGCCCGTATCTCATCGAGGAGCGATTCCGGGGAGGAGCCGAGGAGCAGATCATTCCACAGTGGACCTGTTCCGGTCAGTTTCCAGTCGACAGCGACAATCCTAGAAGATGTACTTCGTTGGAGCGCACGAATGCTCTCAGCGATTGATTGGAGAAGCGATTTTCGAGTCGTTGTTGGAGAGATCTCGATCGCCTCTTCTCGCCAATCGACTGTCGATGTTGGCAGGATCTTGCAGACGAGCTTCTCTTCTGCATGGAGTTCCAGAAGAAGCATTCCTGTCGGTTCAAAGGAATTCATTCCATTGTGCTGAACCGGGAGCATTTTAAAAGAAGTCGACTGCGAGTCGTCAGTGGAGAACGCATGTACGAACTGCTGGCCTTGACCTGAAGCGAGGACGATTTCGGGAGAAGCCGAACTTCGAATTTGGATATTTGATGGATCATTGAGCGAGACCGTCGAAACGGACAGCACTCTTCCAGTTCGAATCGATCTGAGGGGAGTACGTTCTCCCTGTATGATCTTGATGACGTGATCAGGGTCGATCGCCCATTCCGGAAGGCAACCGAAATGATTGGCAGCCCAACCGATTTGAACGCCTGCGTTGTGGAGACGTTTGAACTGTTCTGTCAGAAAGCAGGCGAGCCTTGGTTCCGAATCGAAGTCTGCAATTGTGCCGCTGAGGATCAGAAAATCGACTTGATGAGCGATGGCTGAGTCGAAAATTTTAATCGCGGTGAGTTCACGTGCCTGATATGCGATTTTCCGGAACAATTCCGGTAGGTTGCTGATGGGATCCAACGGAACGTGGATCGTCAGTTCTGACGCCAGCAGAATACGGGTAGCTTGACCCATTGAATCGCCTCCGTGCGGAAATCTTGCCGTCAATCCGGTGGATCACGCCAAATGACGTCGATCTCACAGGCAAGGTCGCAACCACTCTGTTTCAAAATCCATGAGGCATCGTGATGCCCCCTGTGGTGTTGCCCCCAATTTTGTTCCGACTCCGTCAGAACTGAGTCGAACGTATCAGGGGTGTGCAATTTTGACAACAGGAGTTTTCTGGAGCGGTTTCAGACTTGCAGGGATCGCACGAGGAAGCTCTCTGGGGCTTTAATTGATCGGGACAAATTGAATGAGGGAAAACCCACCGAGAGTCTGCGGGAGATGCCCCGTTCATTCGATCTGATGCCGCTTCAATTGGAAGTCTGGAGGTATTAGGCAGCTACGGAAATGAGTTCTTCAGCTGCGGCTTCGATTTCAACTCGGTGAATGCTTTTGAGTTCATCCACGAATCCGACGAGAAGTGAGAGGTCGCAAAGTTGATTGATTCTTCTCGGAACTCCCTGAGTCAGTTCCCACAGCGATTGATTAGCTTTTGAGTCGAAGATTGGCTCGGTTCTTCCCGCGACATGGAGTCTATGTTGAACGTATTCAGAGACTTCCTGAGCGGTGAGCGGTTCTAGAGCAGTGCGGACCGAGACGCGTTGGTCAATGGCTGCGACTCTTTGAAGTCGGCTGAGGAGTTCTGTACGCCCAGCGAGGATCATTGAGAAGTCGGATCGTCGATCTTCCCTCAGGTTCAGGAGGAGTCTTAACGTGTTGATTTGCTGGTTCTCCAGCAGATGAGCATCGTCAATCACGAAGACAACATGCTGGCCCTGCTTCTGGAGCAGTTCTAGCTGCGTTTCGAGCCCTCGAAGAATAACGTCTTCGGGGTCGCGAGCGTTGACATCGCTTCCAAGACGGCTTGCGAAATAGGCCAGAATCGCAGTGGGGCTCAGCTGAGGAAATGACAGCCTGAGAAACTGAGGATTGGATTGAACAGCCAGTTCGGATTCGAGGACATGGGTGAGGAACGATTTCCCGACTCCATGCTCGCCCGCAATCACGCCCAGTCCTTTACGCTGTTCGATGAGATAGCGGAGCTTGAGCAACGCAGTCTGGTGCAGCTGGCTGGGGTAGTAAAATTCAGGCAGGGCGCCGTCATCAAACGGTCGGGTGCTCAGTTTCCAGTGGGCTTCGTACATAGTTCGTTTTGCTGATTTGGTTTCGTTGTGCCGCTGAGATCCGGATACGTCGCTTATTCTTCAGGTTCGATGCTTTCCGAGAGCCATACTGGAGCGTGCACTGGTTGCGGGTTTTGTTCCAGAAATCCGGTCTGCTTGATCGCGCCGAGTTGCTGCTGACCGCCTGACCCCTCAATGGGCTTCGCATCTCGATGTTTAAACGTGGCGGGTTCCTGAATGCGGACTGGTTTTTCTGTCGTTTCGAAAGGGTGAAACCGTCGGAGCGTTTCGGAGGTCTCGGCTGGTTCGTCGAGAAGTAAACTTGAAGAAGGCGTTGGGGTAAGTCGGCTGTAGAACGTCTCCTCCACCTGTACTGAGTCCGGAGAGGAGGAGGGAAAAGATGTGTTCTGCATGAGGCGACTGGCGAGAGGCCACATCGCTGCCAGTGATCCCGTCAGGCAGATCGCAGCGAAGCAGAACCAGTATACTGGTCGGATACTCTGCATTCGACTGGGCTCCTGTCTCGTGACGACTGAGATTGCAGTTGTCGTCAAGTTGACTTTTGGTCAGTTGGTGTTGTCGAGTTGACGTAAGCGTGGGCGCCCAACCTCACCCCTTCACTCATGCATCGGCGGGGACCGTGAGAAACTTAACGAAAAGAGCGATTAAGCCGTTCGTCATATGTTTGGACGCTTGAATCTTGTGGTGTGCTTTGTCCATACTCGGAATCCTTCAAGGATTTCGGACCAATTGCCGAGAGAGCTCGACCATGAAAAAACTTCCTCCGTCCCCCACACTTAGTCGTCGCTTGTTTCTGCGGATTTCCGCTGCTGCACTCGCGATCGGAACACTGGCACTGCCTCAGTTCTTAAAGGCTGAAGAGCCACAGAAAGATCCATACGGTGGATTCAAGATCGGGCTGCAAAGCTATAGCCTGCGTGAGTTTAGCGAAGAGGAAGCCCTGAAGCACACCGAAAAGCTCGGCCTGCACTTCTGGGAAGGGTTCCCCGGACACATCCCCATCAGCACTGTTCCTGCTTACATCGCAGAGCAAAAGGAAAAGCTGTCGAAGTCGAGCGTTTCTCTCGTTTCATACGGAGTCGTTGGCTTTGACGGAAATGAAGCGAAGGCTCGTGAAATCTTCGATTTCGCCAAAGCAATGGGACTTAGCTCCATCTCTGCCGACCCGAACCCTGATCAGGTGACATTCGACCTGCTCGACAAGTTGGTTGAGGAATACCAGATTCCGATTGCGATCCACAATCACGGACCTGGTCACCGCTATGACAAAGTTGACGACGTGTTGAAGGTCGTTGAAGGGCGCCATCCGCTGATCGGTGCATGCGTCGATACAGGCCATTACCTGCGAAGCGATGAAGACCCAGTTGAAGTGGCTCACAAGCTGGGGGCACGTGTCTTTGGCGTTCATCTGAAAGATGTACGGACCATTCGCGATGAGCAAGGAAAGCCAACAGGCAAGCAGTTCACAATTCTCGGTGAAGGGGATTTGAACGTCGTTGGATTCCTTCGTGCGTTGCGGGACATCAAGTACGATCGCAATCTGTCGATCGAATACGAAGAAAACCCCAAGAATCCGCTGTCGGATCTGGAACTGTGCCTCGCCCATGTTCGTCAGTCTGTCGCCTATCTGGATGATGAAGAAGAGGGCTTTGTCACGATCTGGGACGGAAAATCGTTCGACAATTGGAAGATCAATGAGTCTCCAGAAAGTTTCAGCATCAAAGATGGCGAGATTGTCGTGAATGGCGATCGCGCACACATGTTCTATGTCGGAGAACATGCTCCATTCAAAAACTTCATTCTGCGAGTCGACGTGAAAGCTGGCCCGAACAGCAACGGCGGAATCTACTTCCACACGAAATTCCAGGACGATGGCTGGCCCATCAACGGATTCGAAACTCAGGTAAACAACACGTACAACTCCGATCCTCGAAAAACGGGGAGCTTGTATTCCGTCAAAGATCAGCATCTGACTCTGATTCCAGACAACACCTGGTGGACTCAGGATGTCACAGTGGATGGAAAGAAAGTTGTGATCAAGGTTGATAACCGCGTTGCAACTGAGTGGACCGAGCCTGAAGGCTATCAGGCGGACGCCGGTTTCCCAGGGCGATATCTCCACGAGGGAACCTTCGCTTTGCAAGCCCACGATCCCGGCAGCAAGGTTTACATCAAGAACATCCGCGTGAAGAAGCTCCCGGATTAATTTTCGTCCGATTCTGATAACGGATCAGATTTCATTGAACAGACGCCGTGCAGCATGAAAGTGTTGCGGGCGTCTGTTCCTGTTTGAGGACGCTGGTTAGAATCCGAAGGGCATTTTGCGGTGAAACAGTCGATTCTCGCTAATGTGTTGAGTGGGGATAGATTATGAGTGATTTGATTCGCGCAGCTCGGCAGATCCTGAAGGATCTGCAGTACGCTGGACTGACGCATCTGCCTCATATCGAACTTCCTCCACGCGTGGCGAAGGAGAATCTTTCAGACAGGACTCAGGAGCGTCCGCCACAGCAGGAGAATCGGCCCGTTCGCTCCTTTCAGGCCCCTGTCAGGCGTGAATCTGCTCCTCAGCCTATAGCACCCGTGCATGCTGCGGCATTAAACGTCGAGAAAAATCTCGACACTCTCGCGGTCAGAGAAACCAAGTTGGCGCAGCTACAAGCATGCGTCGCTGGCTGCACCAAATGTCCGACGCTGGCTCGAACTCGAACTCAAACTGTCTTTGGTGTGGGCGATGCACTTGCCCGTATCATGTTCATCGGTGAAGCGCCAGGAGCGGACGAGGACAAGACAGGGGAGCCGTTCGTCGGGAAAGCGGGTCAGCTTCTGACAAAGATCATCGAAGCCTGCGGTTGGACCCGGAGCGAAATCTACATCTGCAACATCCTGCGTTGTCGTCCTCCGGAAAACCGTTTACCCACGGAGACAGAGGCGAATCACTGTCGGGAGTATCTCGATGGACAGATTGCGATTGTCGATCCGGACTACATCATTTGCTGGGGATCATGCGCATCGCAGAATCTGTTACGCACCAAAGATTCGATCGGTAAGATGCGGCAGAAGTTTTATCAGTACGGTCGTGCGAGAGTGCTCTGCACCTACCATCCTTCGTACCTGCTGCGGAATCCGGCGGCCAGAAAGCCGGTCTGGGAAGACATGAAGTTCTTTATGGCAGAGATCGGTCATACTCCACCGGCTCGGTGAGTTCAGTAGAGTCCGCTTGCTTTATTTGATGATTTGGAAGCCCAAATGCGTGTCCTTGTGACGGCTGGTCCGACCCGTGAGTATCTCGACGATGTCCGTTATCTCTCAAACGCCAGCAGTGGGCGGATGGGATACGCTATCGCTGCCGCTGGCATTGAGCTCGGTTGGGAAGTTGTTCTCGTCAGCGGACCGGTTGAGCTCACTCCTCCGGCGGGCTGCGAGTTTCATTCAGTCGTCACGACGTCGGATATGCGGGAGGCGGCTATCAGCCTATTCACTTCGTGCGACGGCGTCATCGCGAGTGCAGCAGTGTGCGATTACAAGCCGAAGGAACGGATTACAGGGAAGTTGAAGAAATCTGGAGGGCCGGTCACTCTGGAGATGATTGAGACCGACGATGTGCTGGCTGAGCTAGGGCGGATGAAAGACCATCGCTGGGTCGTCGGCTTCGCACTTGAAGCACAGAATCCGCGTGAGAATGCGCTGCAAAAGCTGCGTCGTAAGAACTGTGACTGGATTGTTCTGAACGCGCCCTCTGCGATAGGTTCAGACTTCAATGAAGTCGAGTTTATCAATTCGCAAAGCGAAACCGTTTGCAAGTGGAACGGGGCGAAAACAGAAGTCGCGGCGGATCTGACTGCATGGTTGAATGAGAATTCTCGCAGGCCGATTTCAGATTGAGCTGACTTAAAGGAAGGAGAGTGGTCTGGCGTTGGTAAATCTTGCTCGTATTGATTGCATGATCTTCAAACCCGATGACTATTCTTCTTCGACCAGGTCTTCCATTAGAATGACTTCCAGATCTGATCCTTTGAGCTTCTTCAACGTTCGGAGATTCTCGTCATTCCAGCGAGGATCAGGGGCTCCTGAAATGAACCAGTCGCTGCCGTTGTCGGCGAGGATCATTCCGTACCGCTTTAAGGCTGTCAGGATCACCTGAACTTCTGGCGGAAATGGGGAGATGTCAAAATCGTTCTTCAGTCTGACCCGCATCCCCATCGGTGGTAGATCGAGATCTTTATGCTTGCTGGCCCAGTGGCTGGCGGGTGGGACATATGCCTTACGTGTTCGTTGAACAGTGAATCTGAGCGCGTGTTTGATCTCACCTTGTTCTACGGCTTCGTCATATCGGACAAGTCCTGGGAAAATCGGGAGCCCCGCGGCGTCGGCACTCGTCCAGCCGATCGGCCGTTGAGTGTTGGTTTTTAGGCTGAAAATCGCACCTGATTCTGCCCGCCAGAGTTGTCCACTCGCGATCGGAAAGGCCCGAAAGAGTTCGTAGAGTTTAAGTTGATCGCGATCGATCACGATGACGTGACGGTCGCCATCGACGTTGGGATCTCCTTCGATCGGAGCATCAGGAGGAAGGGGGTAGGGGCCGGGGTCACTCTCGTCTCCGTAGGCTGTGTATCGGACTGGTTTAGGCTCGACATTTCCATCGACAACGACGTACGGAATTCCCATTGGTGCGTCGTTCCAGTAGCCGGAACCGAAATCGCCATAAAGCGGCTTTTCACGCCCAATGCGATCGATCAACACTTGTGACAATGGGTCAACAGGTCGGTCATCGATGCGTTGATTCCAAGGGTCATCTTCCGGGAACACTTGAAACCCACCGAGTGAAGCACCAGGCCCGAGATGAATCACTCCTTTCTCATACGGAGCGGGAATCGGACGCTGCGGAACTGGCGGGGAATCGTCCTCGTCGTCGGAAGTGCTAGGTTGATTTACCTTTAGATCGGTATTGGATGTGATTTCATTTGTCTGCGGCGCAGTTTTTGCTTCGTAGAGCGATGTTGGCGAGTCGAGAGCGAGTGCTTGGGGATCTGCCGCATCATTTTCACTCCGGTCGAAAACGAGAACACCTACGACGACCAAGGCGATGGCAGCTGCAAGTACCAGATACTCAACGGATTTCGGGATTTTCATGCCAATTGAATTGGTTGGAGTGGTCAAGCAAATTCCTTATTCATTGAGA
This sequence comes from Planctomicrobium mucosum, assembly GCF_051466335.1. Lineage (NCBI taxonomy): Bacteria > Pseudomonadati > Planctomycetota > Planctomycetia > Planctomycetales > Planctomycetaceae > Planctomicrobium > Planctomicrobium mucosum. The sequence goes on from NZ_CP195793.1 coordinate 1,411,615, forward strand.
TAGGTGGTAAATCGCCCCTAGGCAACAAGATTCTCCTTTGGGGATCGGTTTCACTAACTCTTAAAACAAGATTTACCGGTTGTCTCGAATGGGATTAGATCTGAGATTTCAAAAAAGAGTGGCGTAATGAATTGTTCGTGGGGGTAAACTTGAGTGTCCTGCCGCAGTATTATTCGTATTGGCAGAGTTGAGGTGGAACATGACGATGAAATCAAATTTGCGAACCATCTGGAAGTTTATCGCAAAGCGTCAGTGTGCTCCCCGATTTTCGGTGATGAGTCGCGTTCAAGGAAAGAGGCTCGCTGTAATCGCGGCATCTGTTGCATTCACCACTTTGGGCGAAATTTCGACCGCAGACGCCCAGCTGTTTCTACCAAGGCAACCTGCCAATCAGTTCGGCCAACCGGTTGTCGTCACACCGGTGCCAGTGCCGGTACAGGTGAATCGTCCGACTCTTTCTACTCAGCAGGCATTGATTGATCTGGCTTCACGACACGAAGTGTGCATGGTTGTCGGAGAAGATTTTGCCAGCCGGTATATTGGGAGCCGCACCGTCGAAGAAGGACCGTTTCAGGACTTTGTCATGGGGGCTCAGCTTTCTGGGGTCCAGAAAACCAATGCTCAGACGACCGTGGATTTTCTGGCCGATCAAAACGCAGCCCGGATGTTGGTTGTGCTGAAGGGGCAAACCGAAAACGACACCGTCGCACAAGTGCGTCAGTCAGCAGTCCGTTCGGCTGGAGTGTTTTTCTTCGAAATGACCAAGCAGGTCGAGTTCAATGGAGGCACGTTCACGACTTGGAGTCCCTCCGCGTCGATTTCGATTAACCAACGAAATCTGGGAGCAGCAACTCCGGTCAGCAATATTCCTTTACTCGGCCCATTGGCGAACAACATTGCGTTGAATGTTGCTGAGCAGCAAAAGCCGATGTCGGAGAACTTTGCGGCTCATCGAGTCACTCAACAGATCGCGCCGACATTCAATTCCAGACTGGATGAATCGCTGAAGGGGCTGAACGAGTCGCTGCACGGAAGTTTTCGGGATTATCTCACTCGTTCGAACCTGCTTCCAAGCAAGGTTTCGCCGATGACAACGGGAGATGCTGTCCTGGTAGGGGTGGAGTTTCTCCCCTCGACAACTGCCAGTGGCGCGAATCTCACTGGTTCAGGTCCGACGCCACGAGCGACGACGAAACTGGGAACAAGTCGCCTGATTGGATTTGCAGCTCACTCCAATACAAGTGACCAGCCCGTGATCCCTGCAGGGCAGTATTCACTGGATGGCACCTCATTGAGGAACCGTGCTTGTTTAATGATTAATGCGTCATTGGTTAAGAATCTATCGGAACGATTCAATCTCAATGGGCGTGTGATTCCTGATTCTCAGATTTCCCCGTTGCTAAGCGGCAACCTGAATATTGATTCGGATGCCAAGCCAAACCTTTATACGGTCATTCTGGATCAGGACGAGCCATTGACGGCTGTGTTTGATCAAGGAGAAATCGTTCTGAGTATTAAAGCGGTGATTCGTCCCGTGATTGGTTCGGATCTACCGCCTCAGATCATCAAGATTGGAATTGTTCCGCTCGTCGACAATGGGAAGTTGCATTTCGATTCTCAGTCACGCGGCATCTTCCCCGTAAATGACAACGAAGAAGGACGGCTGGGAGAGGCCAGTGCAGCGATTGTAGAGCAGATGATCGAGAGTCGGCTGAATGATTATTCATTCAACGCTCAATACGACCTGAATCGATCACAGGATCAAAGTTGTTTCACCGTGCGAATCACGGGGATCACGCTGGTCGATAACTGGATGACCGTGGCAGTGGAAGATGTCCCCGCCTTAGCGGCAGAAGCGAAGAGTGAAGGGGAGATTCTTCCGACTTTGGCCCGGTAGGCTGAGTCGCCGATGTCGCCGGTTTCGACGTGGCTGAGGTTGTTTCAGGTGCAGTGCTCGGCTGCCGTGCACGCGATCGTCTCATAGAGATTATTTCGGTATCACTGCTTGAAAGTGATCGCTGGTGACGGTTCTGGGTGGATCCATTCTGTCGATCCATCATCCCAGTTTTCCTTCTTCCAGACAGGGACTCGTTTTTTGAGTTCATCAATGAGGTACTGGCTCGCTGCGTAGGCATCTTGACGATGAGGAGAACTCACAGCGATTGCGACGCTTGTTTCGGTCAGTTCCAATCGGCCGAGCCTGTGGACCATCGCCAGGCGAGAGACGGGCCATTGAGCGCAGGCTTCGTCTGCGATTTTGCTCATCACCTTGACCGCCATTTCGGGGTAGGCTTCGTAGTCGAGCGCCAGTGTCCTGCGGCCCTGTGTCAGTTCGCGGACCGTCCCCAAAAATAGAATCACTGCTCCAGCCTGTGGCGTCGTCACAAACCGGATTAGATCCACGGTTTGGATTTCGTCAGTCGTGATATCAATGAGTCGCTCTGACATGTGTTCGCCAGCTATCAGCCCGTAACGAGTTTCTTGAAGAATGAGCCTTCATTCACTGTGGGGCGTTCGGGCCGCCCTTTGTGCAAATAAGTCAGATCCATGTTTGAGAGGCCGAGGAGATGGAGGATCGATGCGTGCAAGTCGTGGACGTGCAATCGATCTTCGACCGCTCGCAGGCCGAGTTCATCGGTGGTTCCAAGGGTCTGGCCCCCCTTCACGCCTCCTCCAGCCATCCACATCGTGAAACCTGTCGGGTTGTGATCCCGGCCGTTTCCTTGTTCCGACATCGGAGTTCGCCCGAATTCACCGCCCCAGATGACCAATGTTTCATCCAGAAGTCCTCGTTGCTTCAGGTCTCTTAAAAGACCGGCGACGGGGAGGTCCATTGCTTTGCACAGTCTGGAATGATTCGTTTCCAGTCCAGCATGGGCATCCCATTTACTGCCGGCTCCATGATAGAGCTGAACGAAGCGTACTCCACGCTCCACCAGCCTTCGAGAGAGAAGGCACATTCGTCCGTAGACTTCGGTTTCCTTTTTGTCGATGCCATAAAGTTGCATCGTCGATTCAGACTCTTTTGTCAGATCGACTGCCTCTGGAGCCTGTGCCTGCATGCGGAATGCGAGCTCATAGCTACGAAGTCGGGCATCAAGTTCAGATTGGTCAGAGTGAGCTTCAGCGTAATCCTTGTTGAGAGTGTTCAGTAAATCCAGCTTGGCGAGTTGTCGCGAGTGCGAGATTCCTTCGGGTGTGTTGAGATTCGGGATCGGCTGTGATCCTTCTGAAAGATGAACCCCTTGATAGACCGCTGGCATGAAGCCCGCGCTCCAGTTTCGTGGACCGTTGGTCACGGATGAGCGGTTATCCTGCAGGACCACATAGGCGGGAAGGTTCGAGTTTTCACTGCCAAGTCCATAGCTGACCCAGCTCCCCAGTGATGGGCGTCCACCGAGGATCGAGCAGGTATTCATCTGGCAAACGCCTGCGGAATGGTTGATGCCATCCTGCCAGCAGGAGCGAAGAACGGCGATGTCATCGACACACGTGGCGATTTCTGGCAGCCATTCAGAGACCCATGTTCCTGCTTCGCCGTGTTGCTTCCACGTTCGGGGTGACCCCATCAGCGGGGCCTTTCCTTCTCCCATCGCGAGAATTACTTTTCCGAAGCTCTCGGGAAGTTGTTGTCCATCAAGATCATTCAGGAGCGGCTTGGGATCGAACGTGTCGATGTGGCTGGGGCCACCTTCCATGAACAGAAAGATGACGTTCTTTGCTGTTGCAGGGAAATGTGGAATTGCTCGTCCCGCGGCAGAAAGGATTGATTTTTCCTGAGCGAGGCTGACTCCCTCGTTTGCCAGCAATCCGGACAGTGCCACCGCGCCAAATCCTGCACCACTTCGTGTGAGGAATTCACGTCGGGATGTTGGCAGGTGGATGTGCGGTGTAAACATTCGCGTTCCCTAATCTACGTAAAGAAATTCGTTGGAGTTCAGCAGGATGTGGCAAAGATCACGAAATGCTGACACTCGAGCATCCTGAACTCGGCGACTCTTCGCGTCTGAATCAATGTTCAGGCCACTGGCGGATGAGTCCTGATAAATTCCAGGACTGGGATCGAACTTCCAGTAGCCAATCGTATCGTCGAATGACTCCTCCGATGTGAGGAGGAGTCTGTGTAGCGACAGCGTCCCTTTTGACAGGCGAACGTCGTCAATCAGGCCATCGAATTGCTCATCGGGGAATCTCATCCCCAACGTGAATGGTTGATTGTTCTCCAGACCGCCGATGATGTCGTGCTGAACTTCTGCGATGTTCAGAGGCTCATCATCGTTAGAGAGGTCCTTGAGGTAGAATGTCGCCGTCCCGGGGGCCGTCGCTGTTCCCATCTTGATGCTGACGGCAGCGAAGTAAGGCTTGTTGATGTCAATGTGCTGATCAGAGAAAATCGCAGCTTCGTGAATCTTTCCGGAGCTATTGCGACCAAACATTTGCAGGACCAGCGTCTGCGGTTTTCGTCGCGATCCTTTGCCTGTCACCCCGAATGCCCATCCTCCTTGGTCTCCATTTTTCCATTTGGCTGCGATTGTGCGAACCTTGCCTGAGTCGTAAATAGACCGCAGTTGAAAGTAGGACTCGATAGTTAAGTCATCGAGGTTCATCCGGGAATCCGTGGTAATGGACAGAGGGGTGATCCTCTGTTCGCTGTGCAGTACAATCGCCTGACCATCGCGATATGGCATTTTTCCTGTCTGCGTTTCGATGGCGATCTGAGATTCATTCGCTGCTTCTGAAGTCTGCGTTTCGATGAATTGTCTCGCTGCCTGAACTTCCCGATCTGTCGGGGAACGGCCAAAGACTGTCCACCAGAGCCTGTCGATGAGGTGGTGAATCTCTGGATTGACTTCCTCCGTTTCGGAAAGAACACGCTTGGCCAGCACGTCTGCATGACGAATCATCACCTGGCTGTTGATGAGCAGCAGCGACTGAATCGGCGATGTCGTGGTGTCGCGGCTACTGGCGCTCGAGAAGAACTGCGGCAGATCGAACGCGTCCAGAAGAGGATCACGGCTGTTTCGCATGTAGCGAGTGTAAATCGATCGGACCGGCTGATCCGGGAGTGCTCCGGGGCCACCTTGGTTCCATCGCAATTGACCGGTCACGGCCAGAATCGAATCACGAATTTGCTCAGCATCCAGTCGTCGTGTCGGAGCATGCCAGAGGAACAGGTTGAGAGGGTCGGTGACATGATGCGAGTCTCGGTCAGGATGGTTGGCTGCCTGACGGTAAGTCGCTGACGTCAGGATCTGTTTGTGAAGCGATTTGAATCTCCACCCACCATCCAGAAAGCTGATTGTCAGCCAATCGAGAAGTTCAGGATGCGAAGGTGGCGCTCCCAGACGACCAAAATCACTGCTGTTTTCTGCAAGTCCGCGGCCGAAATGATACTGCCAGACACGGTTCACGATGACACGGGCCGTGAGCGGATTGTCACGCTGAGTCATCCATTTGGCCAGTGTGGTGCGGCGGCCGGTGGAGTTCGGAATTGGGAGGGATTCGATTTCCGCTGGGAAGTTCGCGAGAATTGTTGGGAATCCCGGAGGAACAATCGTCCCTTTTTTCGGAACGATCGTTGGAGCACTTTCAGGTCCGACATCGGTGACCGTCATCGGCAAGGGGAGAGGGGCTGGCTTGTCGGCAGCGAATTGAGCGAGTTGCCGACGCAGTTCGAGGATTTTCTCCTTCTGCTCTCCCTTCATCTTGCCGTCGATGCCATCGTGTTCGAAATAGACTTGTCTCCATGCGAGTGCGACAAGTTGAGTTTCTTCAGGGGTGCGTGCTTCGGGCGCCTTTCGGATCATCTCCTGAATGTCATCCGGAAAGCGTCCAACTGCCAACTCTTCTCCGGCGTCCTTGTAGACTTTTTCCAGAGCCTCAAGTTGCGATCGCAAGTCGACGGTTTTCTCTTCGTACTCTTGGAGTTTCTTCGCGTATTCCTCGCATTCAGCAGCTGTGGCTGCCGGGAGGGAGTCCTGTGGAAGGATTGGCTCGAAGAAGGCTCGCAACCGGTAGTAATCGGTTTGGAGGAGGGGATCGAATTTGTGGTCATGGCAGCGAGCGCACTGCAATCCAAGCCCGAGGAAAACGTCGCTGGTGACGTCAGTAATTTCGTTCAAAATCCCGGTCCATTGTCCGCGAACATCTCGGGCGTTGTACTCGTAAATTCCTTGCCGCAGGTAACCGGTCGCGGTGAGCGCATCCGGGTTTCCGGGGAACATTTCATCCCCTGCAATCTGCTCTTGAATGAACTGATCGTACGGTTTGTCTGAGTTGAACGAACTGACGACGTAGTCACGATAACGCCACGCCTGTGGGCGAAAACCGTCTGCTCGATAGCCATCGGAGTCGGAGTAGCGAACGAGATCTAGCCAGTGCCGTCCCCAACGCTCGCCGTATTCGGGGCGTGCGAGCAGATGGTCGATCAGCCGTTCATAAGCGTCAGGGGCTTCGTCGGCGACAAATGTCCGAATTTCATCCGCTGAAGGGGGGAGTCCGATGAGATCTTGGTAGACTCGACGAATCAGAGTGCGGCGGTCTGCTTCTGGAGCGGGTGTGAGATTGTTCTGCTGCTGTTTCTGGGAAATGAACGAGTCGATTTCGTTGCGGCACCACGATTCATCAGCGTCGGTTGGAATCTGAGGGGCAGCGAGCGGTTGAATGGCCCACCATTTTCGATCGTCCTCCGAGAACTGTTCCCGATTCTTCCGCACAGCGACTTTGCCATCATCCCCCGGCCAGTATGCGCCATCGTTGATCCACGCGACAATGACATCGATCTTGTCTTGGGTGAGCTTTCCAGAAGGGGGCATCTCGAAAGATTCGAAGCGTATCGCTTCAACGATCAGGCTTTCTTCGGCATGGTCGGGGACGATTGATGCTCCTGAGTCACCACCGAGAAGCATGTGGCCGCGACTATCCAGTCGCAATCCCCCTTTTTGAGCGTCCGGGCCGTGGCATTGAAAACAGTGTTCGGCGAGGAGCGGCCGGATCACATTCTCAAAGTGCCTGAATTTCTCGGGTGGAAGATCAGATGCTGCTGCGATGGAGGACAATGCCAGAATGACGAGAATGCTTGCAGTTCGAACAGGCCGAAGGCCGGCGATTGTGCAGTGGAATTTGATGGCAAAGCGTGACATCGGCAGCATCATTCTTTGAAATTTGAAAGCAGAGTGGATGTGGCGTGAATGATTTACATTAGATCATTCCAAAGCGTTGAGTTCCTTGTGGAAGGCGCGGTTTGGTGGGCGCAGAACTACCGGTTCAGAGGTTAAACCGTATGAAGCCACGTGCAATCATAGGGATTACCCTGTTGCAATCCAACCAAAATCATCATTATTGCTGGCACAATCACCCGGGTATCGCTGGAGGGGTTGCGAGAGTTGATCGCACTTTTCAGGAGTAAGTGTCATTGATTGACTCTTAAACCGAGGTCAGTTCCTGATTCAGCACCCGTGCGGAGTTTTGAGAATGAAATCAAGCGGATATATGAATATGACAGCTGCGTTTTTTAAATGGTTCCGTGGGCTAGGGGTCGCAGCGCTGTTGAGCGTTGGGACTTTGTCCCTATCGGCAGCTGAGATTATCGCTCATCGAGGCGCCTCGTTTGATGCACCTGAGAACACGCTCGCTTCTGTGATGCTGGCTTGGGAGCAGGGTGCTGATGCGGTGGAAATTGACATCTATCTCTCAAAAGATCAGCGAATTGTCGCGATGCATGATCGGACTCCAAAGCGATATGGCGGTCCTGATCGTCCAGTTGTCGACATGACGTGGGACGAGATTCGCGAGCTTGATGTCGGAAAATGGAAGTCTGAAAAATACGAAGGGGAGAAGGTTCCCGAGTTTGACGAGATTTTGTTGAGCGTTCCGCAGGGAAAACGGCTGTTCATCGAAGTGAAATGCGGTCCGGAGATCGTTCCGGTTCTTGCAGCGGCGTTGAAGAAATCGGGACGTCCTGCCTCGGAGCACTGCGTGATTTGCTTCAATTCGGACGTGATTCGCGAAGTGACTGCGGTGCTTCCTGAATTACAGCGATACTGGCTGCTGTCGATGGAGCAGGGGAAAGAAAAGATGCCCCCAGCTTTGGATTTCATCATCGAGAATTCACGGGAGATCGGCGCAACGGGAGTGAATCTCGGCGGAAAAACCTCTCTGATTGGGGAGGATCTACTTGTTGGGTTGTCTCAGGCTGGGATTCCCTGTTATGCATGGACTGTGAATGATCCCGATGAGGCGATTCGACTCGTCAAGCTCGGAGTCAAAGGAATCACGACTGATAAGCCAGGGGCTCTGCGAGAGTTCGGAGTTCCCGATGTTGTTGTAGAATAGTGCGATATTTCCCGTGATAGCATGTGATCGCTGCATGAAAATGCATTGTGCATGTCTGATTTTGACGAGAATGTCGACGAAATATTCAATTTAAGGTTGACTAATTTTGTCAAAACGATGTATACACTACCAACTCGGTGATTGTTTTGCAGGGTGTAGCCGATGAAATTGTCTAGAAAATCGGACTACGCCTTGAGAGCACTGTTTGAGCTTGTAGCCCAAGATGGTGCAGGTCCAATTTCGATTCGGGAGATCGCAGAGCGAAACTATATTCCTCGGCGGTTTCTTGAGCAGATCATGATCGACCTGCGTACTCAGGGTTGGGTGAAAAGCATTGCTGGTCGCGATGGTGGATTCATTCTCGCCAAGCGACCTGAAGAGATCACGATGGGAGAGGTTGTCCGCCATTTTGACGGCATTCTCTCTCCGATTGCCTGCGTCTCAACAACGCACTATGAGCATTGCCCGTTGGAGCCTGTTTGTCGGTTTCGTCGTGTCTTGCTGGAAGTGCGTAATTACGTAGTCAGCAAAATGGATAACGCGACCTTGGCCTTCGTGTTTCAAGGGAGCGTCGTCCGGATGGAAGAGGTGTTTGCACCTTCTTTTGTCGGTGGAGACGGAATTTAGTTTTCGCTGAAGGTTCGATTTGCCACATGTCTTTGGGCGAATCACTTTCTTTGTGAATCAACGGTAAAACTGAAGGAAATTGTTTGTATAAAAGTAACCCGACTAAGTCGTGGTTATATTGTTGGCGAATCTTCGGTTGCCTCCGGGATCAGAAAGTCTGTTGGGCGTTTGTGAGGCTGCGAATTACTCATCGCAGCAATAAAGGATGTGAACAGTGATTGGTCAATTTTTCAGTCGACGATTCGCGAGTGCTTCCCGTGGCGTATTGCCGTTGTTGGGGTGTCTGGCATTCGCGCTGTGTTGTCAGAGTTGCGGCAAAGCACCCGACCCCTGGGAGAAAACCCACCCGGTAAAAGGGAAAGTTACTTTCAAAGGAAAGCCGCTCGCCGGAGCAAATCTGTCGTTCATCCCTTTGGAGTCTTATCCCGACTCGGTTCGTCCACTCGCTTACTCGGATGAGGCTGGAAACTTTGAGTTGCAGACCTACGGGGTGAAGGACGGGGCACCTGTCGGCAAATACAAGGTCGTTGCGATCCATTACCCACACACTGTGGTGAATGGTCAGCCGAAGGTCGGGGGAAACGATCTTCCCAGAAAGTACTCGTCGAAAGATACGACCGACCTCGAAATTACAGTGCAGGAAGGTGAGAACGATCTCCCTGCATTGGAGTTGAAGTAGTTCGCCTCTGTGTCGGTCTGTCGTCCAGGGCGGCCAGGTGATTTTGTGTTGATTTCAAATGAATGCACTCACAATGAGTGCGAATCCATAAAGGAAAAGAAGATGAAGCGATCGTTGTTGAAAGTAGCGGCGGAGCGGAAACGGTCAGGATTTACTCTGATCGAGTTGCTCGTGGTGATTGCAATCATTGCTGTGTTGATTGCTTTGTTGCTGCCTGCCGTCCAGCAGGCCCGTGAGGCTGCTCGTCGCACGCAATGCAAGAGTAATCTGAAGCAGGTCGGACTGGCCTTCCATAACTTCGAAGGGACATATGGTTATCTTCCAAGTAGTCTGCGTCCACCACAGGTTGATACCACTCGAATTGCTGTGTTGACTGCTCTGCTCCCTTACTTGGATCAGACCGCGATCTATAACAAGTACGATCAGTCTGTGAACTGGAACCATGCCAATAATGTGGCACTGTCTGTGACGCCATTGCCAGTGTTTATGTGCCCATCCAATCCTGTTGCGGGTGCACTCGATCTGGCACCTCCAGGAGGCGGTTGGACTGAGAACCAGGCTTCTGCAACTGACTATTCTCCGATTTATGGAGTTTGGCAGGGAGCTTACACAAACGCTGGCCTATCTCCAGTTCCAGGGACCTACACCGATCCTCTGGATGCGACTTCCCAGTACATTCCTGGCTTTTTCCCGAAGAATGCCACACTTGATTCCAGTGGTCAGAAGAAGCCTGGTCGTAAGTTCCGCGACGTGACAGACGGATTGTCGAACACCATTGCAATCGCGGAATCGTCCGGTCGACCTTATGTTTACACTAGGGGCGCCCGACAGGTCGGCAGCCCCTACGGTGATGCTAGCTCAAGTTCCCCGACTGCTCATCGTCTGAATTCCGGTGGTTGGTCACGACCAGCGAGTGACATCCTGATCTATGGTGCTCTGGCAAACGGTGCAGGTCTGGGCGGAACAGCGGCGATCAATGCTTGCAATGGTCAGGACATCAACGGCCAGGCATACAGCTCAACCGGGATTACTTCTGCGATTAACGGAATTACGTACTACACACACGGGACCGGTGCTCCTTACTCCTTCCATACAGGCGGAGCACACTTCACTCTCGGAGATGGTTCGGTTCGCTTCATCAGCGAGAACATCAACTTTGGAACGTTCATCGCTCTGTCGACACCACAAGGTGGCGAAATCGTAGGTGAGTTCTAAGCGACTGATTTCTCGAGACTCAGACTTTTCTGGAATTTGACTCGATCGTCAGGGCGTTTCGCAAAACACTACGGTGACGCTGTTCGGGTTCTGGCGAGTTAAACTGATCGGTATGTTGGCGGCCCTTGCGTGATGCATGGGCCGCCAATCTTTTTTACGGCCGAAATCTCAGTCTCGCGGGGCAATGCATTCTTTTCTGTTGATTCATGGGGAGAGGTTAAGTCGTTAGGGAGTTTTCCGGTTTGGACTGCCGTAAAATCACATCTCGCGGCGGTTTCATTGCAACCGATCGTTGTGACTCGTTAGAACACGCATAGAGCTTGAAGACGACATTCGAAATCGAATGGACTCTGATCTCATGCTGGCTGACCGGAGTTCCCGGAGGTTGGTGGTTGACAAATAGGTGATTAAGAGTCGACCGCATCCTCAGTGTTGCTGTTTAGGAATATGTCCCGGGGCACGAGTCGAACTTCGATGGTTGATTCGCTGCGTGAGTGAAGTCGGAGTGAAAAGTTTGATGTCGAAGAATGCTGTTCTAATTCATGATGAAATCTCGCAGTGCATTGGCGGCACGCCACTGGTTCGACTTCGACGAATCGTGGGGGACTCTCGGGCGACGGTCGTTGCCAAACTCGAAAGTTTGAATCCCGCTTGGAGTGTTAAAGACCGCATCGGTCGAGCGATGATCGATGCAGCGGAGCGCGAAGGGAAAATTGGTCCCGGAACCATCGTTCTTGAGCCGACAAGCGGAAACACCGGAATTGCTTTGGCCTATGTCTGTGCGTCTCGCGGCTATCAACTGAAAGTCACGATGCCGGAAACGTTTGTGGACTACTCTGCGAATCCACGAGAGTACAGCCTGTCTGCGGTGCAGACGGTTGTGCGAGTGCATACGCGGGTGTCGGACCTGTACAACGACCCGTTCAATCAGTTGCAGGAGCAGATGCGATTGACGATTGAAGGGATCAAGGAGCGTCAGGAATGGGAGCTGATTAACAGCAAGAAGTTTGGTCTGGTGAACTCGGTCGATCCAGCGATGCGGATCAGCACGCGTTACGGAGCTCCGACTCCAGACGACCTTGATGAGCTGTTGGCACTGGTGTGGAAGAAGCCGGCGTTCTTTCTGGCCCATCCGAAAGCGATCGCTGCGTTTGAGCGTGAGTGTACGTGGCGTGGGATCCCGATTGTTCCTTGCGACAAGCTGGAGATGAAGAATCGTTATCAGTCGAACCAGTGGTTCGGGACGACGAGCATCCTGCTGATGCGTCTTGGTGAGGCTGATCAGGGAGTTGTGGGTTTGCACCAGACAGGATCCCGGGAGAGATCATGCCGAGCCTGTCAGCCCGTCTGATGGGTCTTGATAGTCTGGGCGTGGCGAGCTACCTGCTGACGTCCTACTTCAGCTGCGCGGTGCTGACGGACGATGCACTGGCGGTGCTGGAGAACGTTGAAGTCGGATACTACCACGACTACGAACACCGTCGCCGCACTCCTAAATAACCAACTACTCTTGAGGAATTGATCATGCAAGACTTCTCTTCAGAGCAGTTACCGAACATTCTGGCGAGGCTTTCGGAGCAGCTCCCGAGCGGGCATTCATTGCCTGCACCGAAATCTTCGTCTGGCTACGCTTCGACTGGCGGTTCATCATCGTCGCATGGGCTGTACCCCAACGCGCCGGGAATCGTTCCGGGGTCTTACGTGGATGCGGGATCTCCGTTCCATCATGGGCACCCTGGTGAGTATCAGGGCTACACCGCGTTTCCCGGAGGCATTTCAAATCCTCATTCTCCACAGGGCATGTCACCGGTCGCCCCTGCTTCCTCATCAGGCTATGTGCCTCACGGTGCTCCGGCATCGTCGCCGGGGTTTTATCCGAACGCAGGGTCACCGTCTCACTTCGGACGGCCCGGCGTGCAGCAGGTCTACACCTCGGTTCCCGGGGGCGTTTCAAATCCGCACTCTCCGCAAGGAATGTCACCGGTCGCTCCGCAATCGTCTTCGGGTTACGCCCCGCATGGAGCTCCAGTTTCACCTTACGGGCAGATGCCTGCTGTTCCGGGACCGCTGAGTCAAGGTGCGCACCCAGCATTTTCTCAAGTCGACTCATATGTGCCGTCAGGTGGCAGTGGACAGGCATTGCCTTCTATGGGGGCCGTCGCACCGGGTGGGGTTCCGTCATTTCCCTCGCAAGGTGGCTTTCCTTCAGCCCCGCAGTTTGGCATTCAAAACCCGCAGCAGCTGAACCAATCGTCTGCCTTTCCGTGCGCGACGAAATACTTCAACCAACTGCACTCAACTTCCCAATTGAATCTCTCTGCACTGGATCAGGGACCGCTTACTGGAAGTGATCCATTTCCGCATTTGACACAAGCAATCTCGGCAGCGGCTCAGCAGGTTATCGGGAATTCGGATGTTTCCAATGCACCGAATTCCGGGTTCCATTCTTCATCGAGTGCATCACGGTATCAGGCACCAGTCAGCCCGTATTCATCATCTTCTGAATACGCTGGCTTACAGCGATTTGTTGAGCACGTCGGGGCAACATCCCATCCCCATCAAGGTGGTCTGAGTGCAAGTGGTTCGAATGGGCATTTCCACCAATCGATGCCTCCAGAGGCGATTCCCTCATTCAAAGGGTCGCGCCCGTTTGACCTCAAACAGATTCGGAGAGATTTTCCTGTTCTGCACCAGTTGGTTCATGGGAAGCCGCTCGTCTGGTTCGACAACGCAGCGACAACACAAAAGCCGCAACAGGTGATTGACGCGATCGCGAATTTCTACGCTCGCGACAACTCGAATATTCACCGTGCAGCTCACACTTTGGCGGCCCGTTCAACAGATGCGTTTGAAGGTGCTCGTCAGAAAGTGCAGCATTTTCTCGGGGCAGGGTCACCTCAGGAGATCATCTTCGTTCGTGGGACGACAGAGGGGATCAACCTGATCTCTCATACGTACGGCAGCAAATTTCTTCAGCCTGGCGACGAGATTCTTCTCACGACGCTGGAACACCATGCCAATATCGTCCCTTGGCAGCTTGTCGCCAAGCAGACGGGGGCAGTGATTCGCGTGGTTCCGGTAACGGATCGTGGCGAGATCATGATGGAGGAATATCAGCGTCTACTCGGGGCCCGAACGAAGATCGTTGCCTTTCCACATGCAAACAACAGTCTCGGCACTCTCTTGCCTGTTGAGGAAATGACTCACCTGGCCAAGCGATACAACGCTCGCGTCCTGATCGATGGAGCACAGTCGGTGGCTCACGTTCCGGTGAACGTGCAGCAACTCGGGTGCGATTTCTACGTCTTTTCCGGTCACAAGATTTTCGGTCCCACTGGGATCGGGGCGGCTTATGCCCGCTCGGAAATGCAGGAAATTATGCCGCCGTGGCAAGGCGGCGGAAGCATGATCAAAGACGTGACTTTCGAGGAAACCAAGTACAGCGACCCGCCTGCCAAGTTCGAAGCTGGAACGCCGAATATCGCGGACGCTGTCGGATTGGGAGCAGCGTTGGATTACGTCACAGCGATCGGGTTGCCCAACATTGCGAAGCATGAGCACGACCTTCTCGAATATGCCACACATCATCTCGCCCCCATCCCCGGGCTGAAGCTGTTTGGTCATGCTCGTAAAAAAGTGGCCGTTATTTCGTTCACATTGCCGAATCGTTCGACTGAAGAAGTAGGACGTCTCCTTGATGCCGAGGGGATTGCGGTTCGTTCAGGCCATCACTGTGCCCAACCTTCGCTGCGTCGCTTTGGAGTCGAATCGACTGTTCGCCCTTCCTTCTCGCTGTATAATACGCGTGATGAAGTTGACCATTTGGTCAATGTGGTGAGACATATTCAACATCGCTAGTCTGCAATGGGAGCGCCCTTCAGGTGCTCTGCTACTCCGGGATCTGTCATTATGAGTACAACAATCACCGCGTCCGACCTCTCGCGTCTTGTGCAACAACTGGGCGGGGTCGACTTGATTGATGTGCGAACTCCGGTTGAGTTTCGGGAAGTTCACGTCGATTTCGCGAAGAACGTCCCGCTTGATCAACTCGATCCGAAGCAGGTGATGGCGTCCCGGGCGGGAGACTCGAGTGCTCCGTTGTACGTGATCTGCAAATCTGGGGCTCGTGGTGAGCAGGCCCGCAAGCGATTCTCCGAAGCAGGATTCAACAACGTTGTGAACGTCGAGGGTGGGACGCAGGCCGCTGTGGCCGCTGGACTTCCCGTTAATCGTGGTCAGAAGGCGATGTCACTGGAACGGCAGGTCAGAATCGCTGCCGGTTCAATCGTGTTGACGGGTGTCTTGCTCGCGTGGTTCGTAAATCCAGCGTTCGTTTGGCTCTCCGGTTTTGTCGGAGCGGGGCTGGTTTTCGCAGGAGTGACAGACACGTGCGGAATGGGGATGCTGCTAGCCCGCATGCCGTGGAATCAGGTTTCAAATTCCTGCAAGGCATAGGTTGAACGGTTGTGTCCATTGTTGCATCGACTGTCGACTCAAGACCCGTTGCAAGGACTGTGAATTTCTCTGCCCTGTCACATTCCCCTGAGTCAGGGGCTAAATGCCGGAGCCATCGTCGAAGACTTCGCTGCGAACTTTCGCCTGTGAGATGTTACTGCCGGGAGGAACGCTATGCGTCAGCCAGACGTTTCCTCCGATGACGGAATTGGCACCAATCGTCACTCGACCCAGAATTGTTGCCCCTGCGTAGATGACGACGCCATCCTCGACAATCGGGTGACGGGCGTTCCCTTTCAGCAGGACTCCGTTTTCGTCGACGGGGAATCGCTTGGCTCCCAGAGTGACCGCCTGGTAAATGCGGACCCGTTCTCCAATGATCGCCGTCTCCCCGATCACCACGCCGGTTCCGTGGTCGATGAAAAAACTTCCTTTGATCGACGCTCCGGGATGTAGGTCAATCCCGGTAATGGAATGGGCGATCTCCGTGATTATTCTCGCGACCAGTCGTGCGCCTAAGTTGAACAGTTCGTGTGCCATTCGATGGTGCAGCATGGCTGTGACGCCGGGATAGCAGACGAGGATCTCGTCCACACTTCTCGCAGCTGGGTCTCCTTCAAATGCTGCTTGAATATCACTTTCAAGGAGCGTGCGAATGCGCGGAATGTGGCTGGCAAAAGTCCGCACAACCTCGACCGCCTGTTGGCGTTTCTCATCGGGCGAGCGGGACTCCACGTCGAAGAAGTCCAACTCGTGAAGCACTTCTTCAACCAGTTCGGAGAGGGTGACGTCCAACAGGTGTCCGACGAAGTAATCGACGTTGGCATTCGCCAGGTTTCGCCCGCCTAATCTGTTCGGGAAGATCGCTGTCGAGAGTCGTTCGATGATGCTGGAGAGTTGCTTTTTGGAGGGGAGTTTTTCCTGTCGACCAGCGCGATTTCGCAGGTTCAGGGAATGTTCCCGCAACTGACTGAGCTCAGCGACGATGCTGTCAACATTCCAGTGAGCGTCGCTGAGTGGGCGTAAATCTGACTTTGGAAGAAAGTTTTCCACGTTGGTCTCTACGATTGCAGAATGTTCTGAAGAGGTTGTTCAGGAGAACTTGCAAGTCGAGCTAGTCAGGAACGGATCACGTCCTGTTGCTCCGGAGACCGGTCACAAAAGATGCTCGAACAGATCCACTGTTGATGATCGGATTCTCTCAGTGCGAATCTCTATTTGCAATCTGACTTTCGGGCGAAAGGTGGTGTCGGTTTATGAATTGGTTGAAGAAAACCGTCGATGCGGAGTTGTTTGATGGGATCCGGTGAGATCTGATGGAGCCGTTGGATGTCGTTTCTGCTGCGCGTAACTTTTTTGTTGTTCGTGAGTTATGTGTCTGGGACTGTTGAGTTGAGCCCCCCGGGTGGATCGATCCTGCCGGAGGAGTCGGGCGAGGTTTCCTGTTTCATGGAACTGGATGTGGCACCGATTTGCTCATTGCTGCCAGCTTTCTAAAATAGTTGCATGTAAATAAGAGGTTTGTCGTCACCTTTGGTGAAGGTGAGATGAAGCGGTTACACTGCTGATGTGTTTCCCGGTTCCGTCGCTACTCGTAGCAAGAATTTCCGGAGTTGTCGTATCAAGCGGGACGAGAGTTCGCTGGTCGTTACAACCGGTGGGGATGTCAAAGCTCATTGAGCGGTTTTTGGAAAGATTCGACTTTTTTCAAAATCGGCTTGGGCGCAATGGAGGAATTGATTGTCTACTGTAATTGATATGACACTCAACGATCTTTACGAAGAGTTCGAATTTCTGGCTGATTGGGAAGAGCGATGCGACTTCCTGATTGATCTTGGATTTGAATTGCCCAAACTTCCGAACGAAGCCAAAGTTGAAGAAAACCGCGTTCACGGCTGTCAGAGCAATGTCTGGTTGGTGGCTGAACTGAACGAAGGAAACAGTCCAGCGACGATCGAATTCGTTGCCAATAGCGACGCCATGATCGTGAATGGTCTCATCGCGGTGCTGAGTCTGATCTACAACGGGAAGACACCAGCCGAGATCCTCAGCACAGACGTTGAAAAGATCTTCCGCAAGCTGGAACTCGATCGACATCTGAGTTCGCAGCGACGGAACGGTTTGTTTGGAATGGTGACTCGTCTCCGTGATATCGCTGCTGAAATTCAGGCACGAATTGAAGCGGCAAGCGTGTAATTCTGGATGCTGGCTGTGAGCCCTTAGCTGTGAACCAGATCGTGATGGCGGTGTCATCAGTTAAATCCGTTCTGCTGTGACGCGGGTCGTGGCAGCGGAGAGAGAAGGCGCGAGCCGATTGCGACAGATGGATTTCTCAGATGGTTGATCAAGCCTTTGATGTGACCGCAATTCGGCGGCAGTTTCCCGTGTTTTCACAGGTTCTGCCGAAAGGTGTTCCCGTCACCTATCTCGATACCGCTGCCTCGGCTCAGAAGCCCGAGTCGGTGATCGCGGCAGAGAGGGAGGTCTACGAGACCCACTACGCCAATGCCTATCGCGGAGTCTATCGGTTCGGGGCTCAGATCGATGAGGAACTGGAGGCAAGTCGAGAAGCTGTTCGTGCATTGATCGGAGCAGCCAGTGCGAATGAAATCGCTTTCACATCCGGGACGACACTCGGCCTGAACACGATTGCATTTGGTTGGGGACGACCTCATCTGAAAGCAGGCGATGAAATTCTCCTCAACTTGATGGAGCATCATGCCAACTTTGTCCCGTGGCAGCAGGTTGCCAAAGAGACAGGGGCAGTGCTGAGGTTCCTTCCGTTGACGGATGAGGGGGAACTCAATCTCTCGCAGGTGGACGAGTACATCAATCGTCACACCAAAATCGTTGCGGTCACGGCGATGTCGAATACGCTCGGAACACTCAATCCGATCAAGGTGCTTTCTGAGAAAGCACACGCTGTCGGAGCCATTCTGGTTGTTGATGGTGCCCAGAGTGTTCCCCATGGAAGCACAAACGTCATCGATGAGGGAATCGATTTTCTTGCGTTCTCAGGGCACAAGCTGTACGGGCCGACCGGAATCGGTGTGATTTACGGGCGGCGTGAATTGCTCGAAAAAATGACGCCATACGTATTTGGCGGACACATGATTGATCAGGTGAAACAGGACTCGTCCACCTGGTCTGATATTCCAGCGAAGTTCGAAGCTGGGACGATTCCTATTGTTCAGGCGATCACGCTGAAATACGCGATTGATTTCCTGAATGGAATTGGCTTCGACGCGATTCACAAGCACGAGCAAGAGTTGACAGCGTACGCGTTCCAGCGACTGGGTGAGATTGAGGGATTGAAGATTTATGGTCCACCTGCTGATCGACGGGGAGCACTGATTTCTTTCACAATCGATAAAGCCCATCCTGAAGACTTGGCGCAGTTGCTCGATCGAAAAGGAGTGTTTATTCGGCACGGCCACCACTGCACCATGCCGTTGCATCAATGGTTGGGCGTTTCCGCGACGATCCGGGCGAGTTTTGGTGTTTACAATACTCAGGAAGATGTCGACACGTTGGTATCGGGGATCGATTTCGCACTAAAGAAGTTGCGTTTACGGTAGCTGACGTTTCACAATTCAGTGATGTGTCGCCGTCAGGCTCAGTGCTGAAGCGATTCAAAGCGTGGTCGACTCCGTTGTTCCGTCATTCTCCTCCATTTCCCGCATTGGCTGGTCCCTCTTCCGTCTGTGATCTTCTGAATCTCGCAGGCTTCATTTCGATTGATCAAACGTTCGAGTATCATCATTAACTGTCATTCAATCCCCTTGCGACCGGATCGACCGGATGGCTACTGACTTCGTAACTCCCGAGCCTTCAACAATCTCGTCGACAGCAGGTGCCGGGCTGGTCGAACGGCGGAGCGCCACGCTGTTTTCAGCTGAGTCTCCGCTGGTTCTGGAGAGTGGGGCGACGCTTGGGCCTATTACCGTTGCTTACGAAACTTATGGACAGCTGTCGGCGAAAAAAGACAATGTGGTTTACATTTGTCATGCGCTGACTGGCGATGCTCACGTCGCTGGCCGTAATGCTCTTGAAGACCGTAAGCCAGGCTGGTGGGATGGGTTCATCGGGCCGGGCAAAGCGATCGACACAAACAAGTATTTTGTCGTTTGTTCAAACGTACTCGGAGGCTGCCAGGGAACGACGGGGCCAAGCTCGATCGATCCCAAGACAGGTGTCCCTTACGGTGGCAGTTTTCCATTCATCACAATTCGGGACATCGTCTGCGTCCATGACACCCTTCTCGATTACCTTGGAATAGGCAAAGTGTTGGCGGTTGTGGGGGGGAGTCTTGGCGGGATGCAGACGCTGGAATGGGCGGTCACCCATCCCGATCGCATTGGAGCCTGTGTTCTGCTGGCATCCGGGGCGAAACTGAAGGCTCAAGGCATTGCCTTCAATGCGGTGGGGCGTCGGGCGATTAAAGCGGATCCCCTCTTTAAGGATGGAAACTACTACGATCAACAGGAGAAACCTCGCTTCGGACTGGCTCTCGCCCGGATGGTTGCTCACATCACGTATCTGTCTGAAGAGTCGATTGAACTGAAGTTCGGTCGTCGATTGCAAAACGGGGATCAGCTTCAATACGACCTCAGTTCTGAAATCGAGTTTCAGGTTGAAAGTTACTTGCATTATCAAGGTCGCACGTTCGTTGATCGATTCGATGCCAACAGCTATCTGGCACTGACTCGGGCGATGGATTATTTCGATCTGGCTGAAAAGCATGGATCTTTGGCAGCGGCGTTTTCCAAAGTGAATTCGCGATTTTTGGTCGTGGCATACAATTCGGACTGGTTGTTTCCAACTCCTCAGAGTCTGGAAGTCGCTCAGGCTCTTGTGGAAGCTCGACGACATGTGACGTTCTACGAATTGCAGTCACCGTTCGGGCATGATGCATTCCTGGTTGATCAGGAACTCCCGAAACTCGAACGACTGGTTCGACCGTTTCTGGCAAGAGCTCACCAAGACGCGATCTTCGCACCTCCCACCTCAGGTCCATCAGAAAGCTGATTTCGTTCGATGTGTGCTAAACGACTTCAACTTGCAGACCCCAGATCAGCAGTCACGAACGATCTCATCATTCAACAGATCGAGCCGGGAACTCGTGTCCTTGATCTTGGCTGCGGCGATGCGGAATTGCTTGAGCGATTGCGACTGGAACATCGCTGTGATGTGCTGGGGGTTGAGTTCGACGAAGAAGCCTTCGTGCAGGCAATTGAACGTGGCGTCCCGATCCTGCAGGCTGACTTGAACGAAGGTCTCAAAGTTCTTCCGTCCCAGTCATTTGACTACGCGGTGATCAGCCAAACGTTGCAGCAGATTCGACGTCCTCTTGAACTATTGCATGATATATTTCGGATCGCCCGACGCGCCATTGTTGTGGTCCCGAATTTTGGCTACTGGAGAATCCGGATGCAGATTGGTCTACAAGGTCGATCTCCGGTGACAGACAGCCTTCCCTATGAATGGTACGAATCACCGAACGTCCACTTTCTGTCGATGCTCGATTTTCGTGAGCTGGCCGGGCGGGGCAACTTTCACATCGTGAAAGAGATCCCCATCATCGGCACCCGGGCAGTGAAGAAAGCCATGTTCGCGAATGTGCGTGCTCAAAGTGCGATGTACGTGCTGGAGCGAGCTGACCTGTAATCAGCGGGTCTACGGTCCTGAATTCGATCCCACGCTCGGCCTATGTAGGCCTGTTTCTACTTACTTCGGTTTCCTGAATCGAAGTCACTGAGGTAAGATGTTGCTTGTTCTGGATGGCTCATCTGGAAATAGCTGCACTCGATGACCTGTAGATTCTGGGGGGCAGGATGGCTCAATCCAGTTCAAGTGAAACGGGAAACTATCCTGCACCATCGTTTATCGATGTCGCGACGCTAATGGAGATTCAATCGCTTGAATTGCGTGCGAAAGCGATTGTCGAGGGACTTTTCAGCGGATTGCATCGTAGCCCTTATCACGGCTTTTCTGTCGAGTTTACTGAGTATCGTCAGTACGTGAACGGAGATGATCTTCGCTTTCTCGACTGGAAACTTTTTGCTCGTAGTGATCGCTATTATGTAAAGAGGTTCGAAGATGAGACGAACCAGCTGTGCCATATTCTTCTCGATAACAGTAAGTCGATGTCCTATGGATCGTTGACGTATTCGAAGTCGGACTACGCGAAGACTTTGGCAGGCACGATCGCGTATTTTCTCAATCAGCAGCGAGATGCAGTCGGTCTCTATCGATTTTCTTCACAGCTGGATGAACTGATTCCACCTCGTTACCGAGTGGGGCATCTTCGCAGGATCATCAACAGTCTTGAACAACAACCGGAAGGGAACTCCACCGGTTTGAGCGAGGCGTTGGAGCAGGTCGCTGATCTGGTCTCAAAACGCGGGCTGTTTGTGTTGGTCTCAGACCTCCTTGCTCCTCTCGATGAACTCGAAACTCGCATTTCGTATCTCCGGGCAAGACGGAGCGAAATGGTTCTTTTTCAGATTCTGGATCCCACTGAAATCCACTTTACATTCGATCAGGCAACCCTGTTTGTCGACGTCGAAACCGGGCAGGAGATCTACGTCGATCCGGTTGTTGCAAAAGAGAACTATCGATCGCAGTTTCAGAAGCATCAGGACGGAGTCGTGCGGATCTGCGAACGATTGGGGGTTCACCTGCATGTCGTCTCCTCGGAGGCTCCGATGGAGCAGGTGTTATTCAATTTCCTGAAGAGCCGAAACAATGTGCAGCCAGTAAGCCGTCACTGAATTGAGAGTACTCTGGTGTTGTTACGTCTCAGGTTGATGAAGATCGAACTGCTGGGGCGGCAACGAATTCGAGATGACAATCGTCTCTTGAGGAAACAGGAATGAGTTTTCTGGCACCGTTCTATCTGCTTGCAGGTCTGGCGATTGGATTGCCGATCGCTTTTCACATGATCCGACGGACGCCTCAAGGACGAAAGATCTTCAGCAGTACGATGTTTCTTTCGCCCTCTCCGCCTCGTTTTGCGAGACGAAGTCGGATAGACGACTGGCTATTACTTCTTCTGCGGGCCGCTGCGATTTGTCTGCTTGCGTTTGCGTTTGCTCGGCCATTCTACGCTTCCAGTTTGATTGAAGCCGTTTTGCCAGATGTTGCGAAACGAAAGGTGTTTCTTCTCGACCGATCGGCCAGTATGCAGCGGACAGGATATTGGGACCGTGCGAAATCTCGGTTGGTTGAGGATATCCGTAATTCCGATCCATCAGATGTCGTCAGCATTCAATGTTTCGATTCGCAGGTTCAGACTGTTTTGAGCTTCGAGGATTGGCACACGCTCGCTTCCGGAAATCGTCTGGTTGAAGTCGAGCGACGATTGTCAGAGCTGAATGTCGGTTTTCGTCATACGGAAGCGGGAAAAGCGTTGATTCAGGTTGTCGATGGAATGTCCGCTGACTCAAATCTGCCGGAGTCCCAGAATGAAATCGTGCTGATCTCAGACGTTCAGCTAGGGGGAGGCTGGGATGTTCTACATGGAACTGTCTGGCCTGAAAACCTGACGATTCGGGTGATCGAGGTGAGCGAGAAAGGGGAATCGAACGGGGTAGTCCAATTGGCTCGTTCTGAAGGGGGCTCAAACGGCACGGTCAGGTTTCGACTGACGAACGCAGCGAATTCCCTGAAAGAGAATTTTCAAATCGTCTGGCAGGACCGATTCAATCGAACGGATGAACAGGTCCAAAATTCGGGGCATCACGAGTACGTCGCTCCCGGACAAACGCTCACCCTCTCCTTGCCAGAGTCCGCAACACCTGAGTTGACCGAGAAGGTTGTGTTGAGCGGAGATGATGTTCTGTTCGATAATGAATGCTTCGTTGCACCACCACAACAGCGAGTGATTCGGATCGCCTATTTGGGGCAGGGTGATGAACTATCCACTTCAGAGGGGCTACTCTTCTTTCTTCAACCTCTGTTTCCAAGTGACAACTCGCGCCGCGTTCAAATCATCGATTGGAAAGAGTCGTCCAGCCCAACGTGGGACGGTCAGCCGATTCAGCCGGATTGGCTAATCGTCGGGGGGACTCCCGATCAGTCGCAGTTGAGCTGGATCAAGGATTTTCTGAACAGCGGCGGCAATCTTCTCTTTGTCGCCAGAAATGCTGATCAGGCAATCGGAGTGTATGACCTGCTTGAGCTTCCTCGCTCAGAAGTTAAAGAAGCGACAGTGAAGCAGTATGCTTTGCTTGGTCGAGTCAATTTAAAGCATTCCGTGCTGCGGCAATTTAACGATCCGCGGTTTTCGGATTTCACCAAGCTCAGACTCTGGAAATACCGTCAATTTCTTTCGGATAGCTTTCCAAATTTCGAAGTTTTGGCCGCTGCGGAAGATGGCTCGCCAGTCATCAGCGAGATAAAGAGTGGAAGTGGAACGGTGGTATTGTTTGCATTGGGCTGGAACCGCGATGACAGCGATTTCGCCGTCTGGAGCAAATTTGTTCCACTGATGAACAGCTTGCTGGAATTAGCCGTTCCGACACTTGGGCAGCATCGGCAGATGACTGTTGGAGAGTCTCTCCAACTCTCCGAATTGAAATTCGAAAGTGAAGCAGTCTTTGTGCAGCGTGGGCAGGAAATCGTTAGTAAAAACCTGCATGAACCGTTTACGTTCGAGCGAACTGGGCTCTATCGGTTCGCGGGGACAAGAGACGACTTATCAAACGGAAATGCTGTCCAAATCGCTGTGAATCTCGATCCACAGGAATCTAGAACAGAGCCGTATTCGCTGGATCAATTGGTTTCTACTGGGGCGCCGTTGCAACTGGCACCAGCAGTGCCGGCACGCGGTGAGCAATTGAGCCTCGGGCAACAGCGTCAGTTGCTGAATCGAGAACTCGAATCGAACCAGCAGTGGTGGCGGTGGATTGTCGTTGCTGGTCTGGTGGTACTGTTGCTCGAGAGTATTTTGGCGGCGTGGAAGGCTCGTCGAACAACCGTTCTCTCTACTGTCTAAGTTACGGACGAAATTGATTCAGTTTCGACCGGCCCGAGCAGTTCAGAGCCTCTTTGATCGTGGACGAGAGACGTTGCGCGTTCAAACGATCCAGCACAGCGTCTTTTGCTTTCAGGGCAAGTCGCTCTCGCGAAAATCGAGTTAATCTTTACGTCCGCTGTGATTGACTTTCGGCCAGTATTTCTCGAAGTCAAAGTGCGGACTGTTGTCTCCATCGTGGCATTTTCCACAGACGTCGTTTTTAGCTTTGCTGAGCGTGAGCTTCATCGCGTCACGACCAGCTTTCATTTCATCCGTGACCGCAGTACCGCGAGCCCATGCTTTCTCGAGCTTCACATGTTCCCCACCAGAGCCATGGCAGTTTTCGCATTGCTGACCAGCCAGATGTGGGGTTTGTTCGAGGTCGATAAATCCACTGTCGAATCGAAGAGCTTTTTGTGCGTCCCAACCCGTCGTATGGCAGGTAAGACATTCCGGGTCCCAGAGGCGGTTGACCCAAGTGTTTTCCGTGCCGGGATGTCCTTTCTCGAGACTTTCCAATGCATGTGCGTGCTTCGTCTGGGACCAGACGTTGTATGCGTAGCTATGGCATGACTTGCACTCCTGAGCCCCGACAAACGCCCCACTTTGGGGGTCAGAAATTTTCTGTGCTGTCAGCTCCGGCCAAGCGGCCTTCAAACGATCTTGATAGTCCTGCATCAGGTCCCGCATCGCAGGGGCATCTTTGAAGCGGGATTGGTCGAGTGACAAGACTTCATACTTCATCTTGTTCTCAGGATAGAGCCCGACAATCGCAGCGTTCTTTCCCTTTTTGCCGACCTGTACGAGCAGAGTATTTCCAATGTACATCGACTCAGATTTCGGATCTTCAACGGTTCCAATCGTGGCGACGATGTTGAACGCCGGGAACTCTTTGGCCAGTTCGATCGATTCTTCGAGTGTCGATGCCGAAAGCAGGACGGTGACGTTCGGCTGTTGAGCCTGCAGTGCTTCAATGGCCGCTGGCAAAACATCTCTGGCGTCCTTCACGAGCAATTCTTCTGCTTGTCGGGTGACCCCGACTGCCTCCAGTTCTTTGCGAGCCTGATTGCCGACGATCGAAAGGACGCCAACTTTGACTCCTCCCACGTCGACGATTTTCGACTTCAGCGGGGTTCCCAGATCATCAGAACCAAAGATCGTTGTTGACGTGCCAATGAACGGCACATGGAAATCCGCGAGCCCTTCGGTCTGAGTGAATTGAGTGAAGAGATTGCTCGCCCCCAAAAGTAACTCTTCTTTGCCGAGCCCTTGCGCCTGATAGCCGAGGGTATTAAGCCCCTTGAGCATAATCGCGAATTTTATCAGGGTTTGTGGATATGTGACGCGGGTTTCATTCAACGAACCGCCGACTTCGAAGGCGGTAGTGGGCCATTTCTTTTCCTCGGTGAGAAGTTTGATCAAGCCGCCACGACGGGCAAATCCGCCGGATTGATTTTCTGCGCATCCGCAGGGCTCGAGGTAGCCGTGGACGTCCCCGGTAAAGATCAACGCCGCGAGTGGCGTTTGCCAATCTTGAAGGACCTCCGCTGGCTGCGTATCGGAAGCTGCGCCACCAGTCCCATAGCGTCCGGTCTCGATTGCGGCGGAAGTCTCTGTCTTGTCCGTTTCGTCAGCAGCTTCTTTAGCAGGCTTTGGGTTGCAGGCAGTGACAATGCAAATCATCCAGACAAAAACCATCGCCAGTGCGACCTTGGTTTTCGGATTGAATTTTTGCGTGGAAGAACTGGGCATTGTAGATTCCTGAAGCTGCGGTCAGTTCCGATGGAAGCCTCGGTCTGAATTTCATCAATGTTGATTCTAGTTTGTTAAAAAGAATGATGTTAGGGGAGATTTTGGCGACAGGGTGTCTCCTTTTGATGCAGGTGTGACCGGTTAGGTAGTTTGTGACGTCCAGTGTGGATTTTCCGTATCTGCTTACGGTCGCATGTCGATTGAACGGTTGGAAAAAACCGAATGTGCCTCTGAGAAAGGAGCTTTGGCGGGTAAAAGGTCCAGGAACGAATCGGGCATCCCGTCAGATCAATAAATCGAGGAGCAACAAGAGGTTTAGCACAAACCGGGAATCGGAGCGCTCACGCTTCCCAGGAATTTATTTCCTGGAGTAGATTCATATGAAACGGTTTCGTGGTGCCGGGCTGGCACTGTCTGCTGTTGCATTTCTTGGCGCATCAGACGTTGCCTTTGCACAAAACCAACAGGTGATTGATCAGGCAGCTGCAGTTTTCAACGAAGGTGAAGCACCCCTCATTCAGCAAATTCAAGGGGACTGTTACGTTCCGGCATCTGAATTCGCTTGCGATGCTGGTGGCGGATGTCACACAGGGAAATACTTGCTTGGGCCAGACGATCCCTTTGATTTAGGGGAGACAATTTTTGGAACGGATTCAGGCTGGGATATCGGCGGATGGACCAGCTGGGGCTTCAGCACCGCGAACGACGGTGTCTTTGCAACCTACCCACATCACTTCCAGAACAACCAGACAAATTTATTCGTTGAGAAAGTTGCTGATGGCAGCAACGGGATTGGCTTCGGGGGCCGTATTGATGTGATGTATGGAACGGATGCATCCAACACACAATCATTCGGTAACAGCTACGGTGCATTCGATTTTCGTAATAACTTCGGAGTGTACGACTGGGCGATTCCTCAGCTATACGCTGAAGTCGCTTATGACAAGCTCTCCGTGAAAATCGGACACTTTTACACACTATTGGGTTATCAGGTCGTTGCCGCTCCAGACAACTTCTTTTATAGCATTCCTTACACATTCAACTTCGGCGAAGCGTTCACTCACACAGGCGCCATTGCGACCTATGAAGTAAGCGACCGCCTGACAGTGTACGGGGGTTATACTTTTGGTTGGGACACTGGTTTCGATCAGATCAACGGTGGTAGCAGCTTCCTCGGAGGAGCAAGTGTCGCTGTGACAGACGATGTGACAGCAACATACATTCTGACCGCAGGTAAACTCGGTTGGATCGGCGAAGGATATTCTCACAGTATCGTTGTTGATTACGTCATCAACGATAAGTGGGAATACGTCTTCCAGAGCGACCTGGACACGATTGGAAATTCACCGAACGGAAGCGGTGGAGCAGGGACACGCTACAGTGCAATCGGCGTGAACCAATACCTCTTCTACACTGTGAACGACAACGTCAAGGCTGGTGCTCGCGTCGAATGGTGGAAGGCAAATGGAACATCAATGCAGGAAATGGCCTACGGTATCAACTACCGTCCAATGGCTAACCTGCTGCTCCGACCAGAATTTCGTTACAACTGGTCGAACGGCGTTCCAGGCTTCCTGCCAACAGTTGCACCGAACGCATCGACAGTCGGCGACTACACGAACAATGCACTGTTCATGATGGACGCCGTTGTGACATTCTAGTCTTTGGCTATAGACGTCGAGCGTGTTCAGGCAACCTGAGAAATTGGGGAGCCTCACGTGTAGAATTTGATCGAACAACACGTCCGCAAAGAGCTTCTTTGCGGACGTGTTTTCGTTGAGAGACTGGTCCGCTTCAGTGTGAACTCAGGCTTCATTTAGCCCCTGCCTCAGTGGATCGTGACGGCGAATGCTGGCAAACGCTCGTCCAACTGGTGAGTTTTTTGCCGCCCTGTCGTGAATAGTGAATTAGGGGGTGTGGGGATCAACCTAGCAGATTTCCTCGGGCCAGAGAGAGTCAATGCCCGAGAGGTGATCGTCGCGAGAAATGTGGCGATGATGTGAGAAAGAGAACACAAGAGGAGGCGCAGCAAAAAGAGCCCGTCAGTCGATGACGGGCTCTTTTACTGTATCGATTGGGAACTTACGCCTTTTGAGCGAGTGCGCCCTTGGCTGCGTTCACAATTTCGTCGAACACTGCTGGTTCGAGGATTGCGAGTTCGCTGAGCATCTTGCGGTTAACAGTGATGCCAGCCAGTGTCAGACCATGAATAAACTCGGAGTATCGCAGACCGCGGATCATGCATGCTGCGTTGATACGAGTGATCCAGAGCGAGCGGAAGTCACGCTTCTTAGCACGACGGTCACGGAACGCATAGACGCGAGCGCGGATGATGTTTTCTGCGACTGTTCGCCACAGACGACTACGTCCACCCCAGAAACCTCTGGCTTCGCGAAAAATGCGGTTCTTCTTTTTCCGCCGAGCTTGTCCGTATGAAACACGCATGACTCAAGTTCCTCTTCAGCAATCGCAATGGCGACGCTTTTGACTGATCTCAAAGGGATCAATCCTCGCAATTGATCCAATAATAAACAGTTTCTTGCCGGCATCTGGCGTTCTCGGAGGAGAGTTGGCCAGAATTTGACCCGCCAGCGGCTCCCAAAGTGAGGGACCTATGGGATCGGTCTTTACAGGATTGGCCGAAGAGCATCGACAATCATGCGGGCGTTAGCACCGCATACGATACCGCCATTACGGAGTTGGCGTTTACGCTTACCGCTCTTTTTACCAAGGATGTGACCACGATTGGAGGCACGGTGTTTGGCTTTCTTGCCGGAACCGGTCACCTTAAATCGTTTGGCAATCCCTTTATGTGTTTTCGCTTTAGGCATCACTATCACCATCTTGCAAAAAAATCGAAGCGGGGAGTGTAGGCAAAACCTCACCCGGAGTTCTAGTCCACCAAGCAGGAATTTCTTTGCAGTGGCAAGACTTGCTTTTCTGTCCCCGTCTAACCTCGTTTCCCGACTTGGTTTAAGCACCAAGATGGTGTGAGGCTGCGCAGCAGGGGGCAGCGTTAAGCCGACGAGTTTATCGATTGAGGTCGTTGGCGTCTACTCTGTTGCAGGGCTGTTGTGCTGGTTGCGGCGATCGCGATGAATGGCGAGATTGATTTGTTGGAGAGAGTGTGGGTGGGCGGTATGCGGTGGTGGATGCAAATGTGTGGGCGGGTTGATGCGAAATTGTCTCAGAATTGAGAGGATCGTGAGTAGAGGCGGGTGCTGTCGTTGCTGATTTGTGACATCATCATGAGGTGGATACAATGCCCGCGAAGCTCACGAAAATAAAAGTGGAAAACGTTCAGAACTGAATTTGGAGAAGTAACCAGTGGCAGTCACAGTTGGTATTAATGGTTTTGGTCGTATTGGGCGAATTACCTTCCGTGCGATGATGGCTCGCGCTGGAGAGTTCGATGTTGTTGCCATTAATGACCTGGGTGATCCAAAGGCACTGGCAATGCTGTTGAAATACGACAGCGTTCAGGGCCGCTTCCCAGGTGAAGTGAAGGCTGAAGGGGATTCTCTCGTTGTTAACGGGAAGAAGATCAAGGTTGTTGCCGAGCGTGATCCTCGCAACCTCCCTTGGAAAGACCTTGGCGTCAATGTTGCTCTCGAATCAACCGGATTCTTCACCGGTCGCGCAAAAGACGGCAAGCCTGGTTACGACAGCCATATTGAAGCAGGTGCGAAGAAGGTTGTCATTTCCGCTCCAGCTTCGGACAAGCCAGACCTCACAGTTGTCTGCGGTGTGAACGATGATCAGCTGACAGCCGAGCACAAAACTGTTTCCAACGCGAGCTGCACAACCAACTGTCTCGCTCCGATGGCGAAGATTCTGCACGAGAAGTTCGGTATCGAAAAAGGTCTGATGACCACCGTTCACGCTTACACAAACGATCAGCGTGTTTCGGATCAGATTCACAGCGATCCACGTCGTGCTCGCGCTGCTGCAATCAACGTCATTCCAACTTCAACCGGTGCAGCTAAGGCTGTGGGTGAAGTTCTCCCAGCGTTGAACGGCAAACTGACGGGGATTTCTTTGCGAGTTCCAGTTCCAACTGGCTCTGTGACAGACCTCGTTGCAGTGATGTCTCGCGACGTGACTGCTCAAGAAGTGAACGCTGCAATCAAAGAAGCAGCTGAAGGGCAGCTCAAGGGGATTCTGGAATACACAGAAGACCCAATCGTCTCTTCAGACATCATTGGTAGCACCTACAGCAGCATCTTCGACGGAAGCTGGACTCAGGTGATCGGCGGAAATCTGCTGAAGGTCTTGAGCTGGTACGACAACGAATACGGTTACTCAAACCGAACAGCAGACCTGATTTCCAAGATTGCCAAGCTCTAATCGATAGTGGCAATTTCGGCTTGAATTGAGAGTCGCCCGCCGTGTCAGCACGGCTGGCGGCTCTTCTTCTTAGGGTTTAAGTTCTATTGCATTTTGTACTTACGGAATTCGCAAAGTGTGGATGCTTGACGTGGACAAATGTGATGTACAATTGAGCTCGTAATTACAGAACGGAAGCTGATTGCGGATTTCAAAATCCGTCACAGTTTTCAAAGGCGAGGTTCGAGACAGTGTCCAAACCGATTCCGCAGAAGCCAATCATTGCTCCTTCGATGTTGAAGTGCGACTTCGGCGATCTCGCAGCCGAGATTGCGAAATTAGAAAAGGCAGGCGCTTCAGTATTGCATTTGGATGTAATGGACGGCCACTTTGTTCCAAATCTGACTTATGGGGCAATGGTAGTGGAAGGGTTTCGGAAACGAACCTCTCTGGTTCTGGATATTCATTTGATGATCGACGATCCAGCTCGCTGGGTGGACGACTACATTAAAGCGGGTGCTGATTGGATTACGTTTCACATTGAGGCGTGTTCCGATCCTGTTCCATTGTTGAAGAAAATTCGGCAAGCCGGGTGTCTCGCAGGACTTGCGATTAATCCCGGGACGCCGGTAAGTGCAATTGCAGAATACCGGAATGAATGCGATCAGATTCTTGTGATGAGCGTTCAGCCGGGGTTTGGCGGGCAGAAGTTTATTCCCAGTTCAACGGACAAGATCAGAGAAGTTCGTGAACTGTTTAACGCCGACGTGTTGATTTCAGTGGACGGTGGAATTGGTCCTCAAACCATTTCTCAGGTCGCTGGCGCAGGTGCGGATGTTTTTGTTGCTGGAAGTTCGGTCTTTGATCAACCCTGCTATCGCACAGCCATTGAAGCAATGGTGTCGTTGGCAAAAGGGGTTCGAACTTATTCGGCCTAGTTCACGGAACTGAAATGTCACAATTTGTCGTTCGGCCAGGGGCAACGGATTTCGATGTCCAGGATCGGATTCAGGGAGCACTTGATCTCCCTCTCAATGCGTGCGGACTTGCGCAAGTTGAGGAACTTGTTGAGAAACTCCGAAATGAGCGTCTCGACGTCATTTACACATCCCCCTCGGAACCATCGCTGAGCTCTGCTCAGATGTTGGGGAAGGGCTTGGGCGTTGTTGTGAAGGTGCTTGACGGGTTGGCGAATGTCGACCTTGGGCTGTGGCAAGGGCTGGCGCGAAATGAAATTCGTCATAAGCAGCCTCGCGTCTTCCGCCAGTGGGAAGAAGCTCCGGAATCTGTCTGTCCTCCTTGTGGAGAGCCGCCGGAGGAACTGATTGCGCGCATTGAGAAGTCGTTGCGTAAGCCGGTTCGCAAGGGGGGAAGTTTCGCAATTGTTGCTTCGGATCCTGTTGCAGGGCTGGTATTGCGGGCACTTCGTGGGCATTCATCATCTGTGAATTGCGATGCGAGTGAGCCTGGTACGTGTTCGGCTGTTCATGCGTTAGAGCACGTGGAAATCTAGTTGGGATTCTGATCTGGTTGAACTTCCCCTGCTTCGAGCCAAGCTCGCAGGGGGAGAGGGAAGTGGACTCGACAATTTCGACGCAACTCCCGATGATGACCGCACCTCGTTCGTATGGAACGAATGTGGTTTTCAAGTCTGACTGGAATTTCCTGTCGAATGTTGAATCAAATGAGCACCGGTTCTGACGCAGTACGCCCGAATTCAGCGACTCCTATTCCCGACGTTCCCGCGGAACAGACTGGTTCGCGTAAGAAGCGTGGCGTTCCCGAGGGCCTTTGGCTCCGGTGTGATGCCTGTTCGGCGACGATTTTTCGCAAACATCTGGAGAAGAATTTCCGGATGTGTCCTGAATGTGGCTACCATTTTTATGTTCCCGTCTACGCCCGCATTGAGCAGTTGCTCGATGAGGGGAGCTTCGAAGAGTTTCACAGCGATCTGATGCCGAAGGATCCGCTCGGTTTTTCAGACAAGAAGCCTTACAAGGTGCGGCTTGTCGAAGAACAGAAGAAGACGTCTTTGAAGGAAGCCTGTGTCGTCGGACGTGGGCATTTGCGTGGGCGACCGCTCTTGCTCGGATTGACTGACTCATCTTTCATCATGGGAAGTATGGGGTCAGTTGTGGGTGAGAAGCTGACTCGTATCGTCGAAGAAGCAACCCGCACTCTGCTTCCTTTGGTGATTGTCAGTGGTTCCGGCGGAGGGGCTCGAATGCACGAGGGGATTTTCTCCCTGATGCAGATGGGCAAGGTTTCCGCAGCATTGGGACGCTATCATGAAGCAGGCGGACTCTTTATCTCTGTGCTGACGAACCCCACGATGGGTGGGGTGGCAGCGAGCTTTGCTTCGCTGGGCGACGTCATCATTGCAGAGCCCAAAGCATTGATCGGGTTTGCTGGTCCACGTGTGGTCAGTCAGACGATCAAGCAGCCATTGCCGCAGGACTTCCAGTCCAGCGAGTTCCTGAAAGAGCACGGGTTCGTCGATCGCATCGTCAGTCGTGAAGAGCTTCGCGGCGAGATTTCCAGACTCATTGACTACTGTGTCGTTCCTCGCGGTCATTAGGGCAAAACAATTTGTTTTTGCTCAATTCATCAGCGGAACTGCATTTCAGTCTGCCTCTCCTCGGTTAAATTGGAGTTGCAGCAGACGTCAGTGCGCGATGCGGGTGATGAGGTGACAGGTCGCCTCCCAGACTCAGTGGAATCTCATGAGCTTTCTGAAGCGGCTATTCTCCGGAAAACGGGCTGAGCCCAAAGTCGATATCGAAAAACGCTTTCAGTTACAGACTCCCATTGGGCGTGGGACGATGTCCAAAGTCTGGAAAGCGATTGACCGCAATTCGGGCCGCACAGTGGCCTTAAAGGTGCTGGATAAAGCGAAAACTCTGCGGCTCGAACAGCGATTTGTCGGCATGAATCGCCCCAAAGAAGGGGAAATGGCGATGAAGCTGAATCACGAGAACGTCGTGAAGACTCTTGAGCACGGACTGACGACTCATGATGAACAATTTCTCGTCATGGAATTTATCGAGGGAATGAGCCTCGGATTGTTGGTTGAATCCCAGAATGCGCGGATGAAGGCGAATTGCCTCTCCTATTGCATTCAACTCGGGGAGGCGCTCGATTATCTCCATCGCAGCGAGTGGATTCACCGTGACCTCTCACCTCGCAACGTTCTGATTACCAACGACAATCGGGTGAAGGTCATCGATTTTGGGCTGATGGTTCCGAACACGGAAGTATTTCGGCGCCCCGGGAATCGCACTGGGGCTGCTGCGTTCATGGCACCGGAGCTGATTAAACGGATGCCAACCGATGAACGGATTGATATCTACTCTTATGCAATGTCGTGTTACGAGATGTATACGAAACATCTTCCGTGGCCTTCGGCAGACACGATGGAAGCGGTGTTGCAGCATCTGAACGCGCCGCCGAAAGAGATCCGGGCGTATGTTCCCGGTCTGGATCCTCAGATCGCTGAAACCATCATGAAAGGCCTGGAACGCAACCGCGACGATCGTTGGAAGTCGGTCGGGCAAATGGTCAGCGAGTTTCGGGCTGCAGCCTCGCGTCAGTAGGGAGAGTTTCCCGACGCGTGACTCGTAACGACGATTCCGAATGGTAGAAAACTACTGCTCCGAAGGCTCGGCGAGTTTCGGACGTCCTGCAATTTGCGTATCCTCATTTCTTTCAGATTCTGATTCCCTGCACGCGTTGAATGCTCATGACTGTTCGTACACGTTTTGCCCCCTCGCCGACGGGTTACATGCATATTGGCGGGATGAGAACCGCTCTGTTTAACTGGCTCTGGGCGCGTCACAATGGCGGACAATTCATTCTGCGGATCGACGATACCGATCAGCAGAGAAACATGGACGAAGCGCTTGCTCCCATTCTGGACGCGTTTCGCTGGCTCGGTCTGAATTGGGACGAAGGGCCGGAAGTGGGCGGGCCTCATGGTCCTTATTTCCAGTCACAACGATTGGGGCTCTACTCTCAGGCATGCGAGGGCCTGCTGGCTAATGGACTGGCGTACATGGATTTCGATACGCCCGCTCAGACACAGGCGGATCGCGAAGCTGCCGAGAAAGAGAAGCGGACTTTTCTGAACATTCGTCGTTCGTTGGATCTCTCTCCAGCTGAAGTCGAAGAGAAGCTGGATCGCGGTGATCCGTACGTGATTCGATTCCTCGTCGACCGGACTCGCAAAGTTGCGATCGATGATTTGGTTCGTGGGCATGTGGAATGGGATTGCGGCCTCATTGCTGACCCCGTGATCATGCGCGGGAATGGAATGCCGCTTTACAACTTTGCATCGGTCGTGGACGACATCGATCTCGAGATCACGCACATCATCCGCGCGGAAGAGCATCTGACAAACACCGCTGTCCAAGCGTTACTGTTTGAAGCGTTGGCGACGACGATGCCACACTTTGCTCATATCCCGTTCGTGGCGGCACCGGGGACGAAAGAGAAGCTGAGCAAGCGCGAGAAGAGTCTCGAGAAGTATCGCAAAAGTCCGCAGTTCAAGAAGCTGTTCGAGATTGCAGACGAGGTCCTCCCCAAGCTTGGATTAGGCGATTCGGCGACGCTCAATCCGGTCATGGTCGCTTACTACCGCGAAGTCGGATTTTTGCCGGGGGCGATTCTCAACGGACTTTCTCGCTTGGGATGGTCGCTTGACGACAAGACAGAGAATATGTTGTTGCCATTCATCATTGAGAACTTTTCTCTTGATCGAGTGGTGAAAGCTCCTGCAGGCCTCGATCCCGATAAGCTGCTCTCCTATCAGGAATACTGGATGGGACAGGAGTCGTTGGAGTCTCGAGTCGCGGGATGTGTTCCTTATCTCGTGAAATCGGGAATTCTGGATGAGAAAGAAGTCGAGATTTCGCGGCTCAAGTCGCTCGTATCGATTCTTGGTGATCGGTTGAAGTTGTTTAGTGACATTCTCTCTTACGAAGAATACTTCCTCGCGGACGATCAGCTGAAGTATGATGAGAAGGGGTTCGCGAAACGAATCACGCAGGCGGAGCGTGCAGCGGAGTTGCTGACGAAGTACAAAGATGTTCTCGCAGCGTCACCCGATTTTACTGCAGGTCCGCTTGAAGAAGAGTTTAAGGCATGGATGGAGCGCGAAGGGATTTCCTACGGAGATATCGTCCATGCACTTCGAATTGCAGTGACAGGGAAGACCACGGGGCCGGGGATGTTTGAATGCCTCGAACTTCTTGGGCGGGAAAGCAGCATCAAGCGCATTGAGTCGACATTGAAGCTGATGTAGAGAAATGTTGTGAGTGGGGCGAGTTCATTCCTGAGCGGGTATTGAAGTTTCCCATGAGTCTACCACAAGACCCTCTGTACGTTGTTCAGCGCTGGTTCGAAGAAGTCTGGAACCAGCGTCGCGTGGACGTCATCTATGAACTCATGAGTCCAGAGAGCATCTGCCATTCGGACGTGGGGAGTCTCTACGGCCCGGATCAGTTCCGTGAGAGGCACTATGAACCGCTGATTGCATTCTGTCCTGATCTCTGGTTGAGTGTTGAAGATACCCTGATCGAAGAGGATCAGGTTGTGATCCGCTGGGAAGCGACAGGTGCGCATACGGGGATCGGGCTGGGGCTCAATTCATCTGGCCGCGGATTTACGATCTCCGGAATGACCTGGGTTCGGGTCACCAATGGTAAAATCGCTGAGGCTTGGCAACAGTCGAACTTCAGCAGCGTGCTGGGATCACTCCGCTCAACACTGGCAGTTCAGCAGCAGAGATGATTTCCGTGTCGAGCTAGTTTTCGAGGTCATTAGAAGACGCAAATAGCTCCGCTGTATCGCTTGCTTCAGATCGTCATTGCTGAAAAGCCGCCATCGACGATGACGTTCGATCCAGTGATAAAGCTTCCGGCGGAGTTCGACGCCATCAGCAATACCGCTCCTGCGAGTTCTTCAGGCAGGCCAAACCGATTCATCGGTGTGTGTCCCATGATCTTCGAAACCCGCTCCTCGGTGAGAATCTTTCGATTCTGTTCCGCAGGAAAGAAACCCGGAGAAAGTGCGTTCACACGAATCCCGTGAGGAGCCCACTCCCTTGCGAGATTCTGCGTCAGATTCAGGACGGCTGCTTTGCTGCAGGAGTAGGCGAAAATTCGGGAGAGAGGAGTGATTGCCGACATCGACGCGATGTTGATGATCGATCCCTGCGTCTGCTTCTTCAGCATGTACGCGCCGAACACCTGACATGCGATGCGGACGGTAGAGAGGTTGACCTCCATGATGCGGTTCCAGTCTTCATCCGCAATCTCAAGAAACGGTGTCGCTGCGTTGATCCCCGCACCATTGATCAGGAGATCACAGCTACGGCCTTCTTCTTCCAGATGTCTGACAAGGTCTTCCAGGTCTGCCCGCTTTGTTGCATCGGCCTGAAAATAAGATGCAGCGTTCGGGACGGCATCAATTACGTTGTTTCCAGAAACGGAGTTGTTTCCGACAACGTAAATATACGCTCCTGCACTTGAGAGCGCTTCGCAGATTGCACTTCCCAAAACGCCTGTTCCGCCGATGACGACAGCTGTTTTTCCTGCGAGACCGAATAAGCGTGTGAGATAATCCGCTGCAATCGTGTGGGGCATGGAATCGCTTTACAGTGCAAGAATTTGTAGACCGAATCGAGGATTTGCATATCCTAGATCGAGTTTCCTCAAAACAAAAGGAGTGGATCTCTGGATTCGTGATCACATCGATTGAACAGACTCGAGGCGTCGGATGAACTGGTTTGCGTGGGCGATTCTTTCAGCGGTATTTGCAGCGATCACTGCGATCCTTGCCAAGTTGGGAACAAATTCGATCGAGCCGAATCTGGCGATGGCGCTTCGGACCAGCGTCGTTTTGATCTTCGCGTGGGGAATCGTCTGGGGACTTCCAGTTGAGAGAGCCCCTTTGACGTTCCGAGGAGGGCTGTTTCTGGTCCTTTCCGGTCTAGCGACCGGAGCATCCTGGCTTTGCTATTTTCGGGCACTGCATCTTGGTGATGCCTCGTCCGTGGCACCTGTAGACAAGCTCAGTGTCGTTTTCGTCATCATCCTGTCAGCACTGGTTCTGCATGAAGCGGTGACGTGGAAGCATTGGATTGGTGGTGGACTGATTGTGGCCGGTTCCCTGCTGATTGCATGGAAGGGGACTTGACCAACTTCATCGCAATCCGAGACGCGTGATATCACGTCAAG
The DNA here is from genome assembly GCF_051466335.1 of Planctomicrobium mucosum. Lineage (NCBI taxonomy): Bacteria > Pseudomonadati > Planctomycetota > Planctomycetia > Planctomycetales > Planctomycetaceae > Planctomicrobium > Planctomicrobium mucosum. The sequence goes on from NZ_CP195793.1 coordinate 1,449,257, forward strand.
CTAAGGTTCGACAATTTCGAGGGTGACAGGCTGCCAGATCCCGCCAGCTTCGGGAGGGCATTCGGCTGGGTCGCACTCGATCGCGATTTCGAGCGAGTTGAATCCCCCGATCGCAGTTGTTGCGTTGAAGCGATTTTCGAGGGGCGAGTTCGCAGTGAGGCGGATGCCGTTGAGTTGGCAGAATTCAATTCGACCAGCATGAGGGGGAATACAGATGAAAACCTGTTGTTCGGATGTGAGGTTGGTTGGGGTGTTGAACTTTCGCCGAAAGACAGCAGTCCCTGCGGTCTCGCCGAAAATCGCGGACCATGCTTGCGGCAGAGTTAAAGTGAGCGGAGGCACTTCGGGGCTAGCACCCGGTGGATGAATCTGCCACGGACCTTGCAGGCGAATGCGATGGGAAGAGGGCATGGCAATGGGTTTCTGCGAACTAAATCGACTTCAGTGCTGGTCGAATCCGAGTTTCTTCCAAGAGGCCGGGAGAGGTGCAGTAATCTCCATCTCATCGTAGCGAACAGGATGAAACAGTTTGAGCCGACGGGCATGCAGCGCAATCGGGGCAGAGAGACGGTCGGCAAACGAATACCCTGGGAAAGGTGTTTTGCTGCCATACTGCTCGTCACCGATCACTGGGCAGCCTCGGCTTCCGAATTGAATGCGGATTTGATGCATGCGACCTGTGCCGAGGTCGATTTCGACAAGCGCTTTCCCTTTGTGAGTGGCGATCGTGCGGTAGCTGAGCTGGGCATACTTGGCAGCTGAATTGGACTGGGTAGAAATCTCGACCATTGAGTGGTCAGGGATGCGATAGATCCAGTCTTCGAGAATTCCTTCGGGGGTCTCTGGCGGCCGCTCCAGAATTGCCATGTAAGTCTTTTTGACTTTGCGTTCGGCGAACTGTTCTGCGAGTCGGGCTGCGCACTTCGAATTTCGGGAGAAGACGACGACTCCTGAAACAGGGCGATCAAGCCGGTGCGGAATTCCGAGATAGACCGCACCGGGCTTGTTGTACTTCTGTTTCAGGTAGTCTTTGACGAGTTCCACGAGGCTTTGGACGCCATGTGGAGCTCCCTGTGTGATGACGCCGCTTGCCTTATTTACGGCAATCAGCGGCCCGTCTTCACAGATCACCTGAATGGAGGGGTTTTCGGACACGACAGCTCGAAATTCAGTTAAACGCGATTCGGGCCATCACGTGCAATAGCGACATGATGGCTGGGAACTATTCACCATCGTAATTGATGAGAGAGAAGACCTCGTAGTCTGCCAGTTTCTGTCGCCCATTGAGGAATGCGAGTTCGATGGCAAAGGCGCATCCGACGACGACTGCACCGCATTCTTCAACGAGTTTGGCACAGGCATTCATCGTTCCACCTGTCGCGAGCAGGTCGTCAATCAGCAGTACGCGATCACCGGGATTGAATGCATCCGTGTGAATTTCGAGCGTGTCTGAACCGTACTCGAGATCGTATTTGAAGGACCGCTTCTCGAAGGGAAGCTTGCCCGGTTTACGGACTGGAACGAACCCGATGTTCAGTTCCAGAGCCAGCGGGGCTGCAAAGATGAAGCCGCGGGCTTCTGCCGCTGCGACTGTCGTGACGTTCGCACTGCGATAATGGTCTGCCAGTAGTCGGATCGATTCCCTGAATGCGTCTGGGTGAGCCAGAAGAGGAGTGATATCACGGAAGAGGATTCCGGGCTTCGGGAAATCGGGAACATCTCGAATATGATTGCGCAGATCCATAAACAATTACGTTGATCAGTCAACGCCTTAACACGGATTGTGTGAGTGGGACTCTCGCCAATGTCAGTCTGTTTCGTGGGAAGCCAGTTTCTGCCGGGCGATTTCAACAAATTTTCGAGCACTCGGATCGGCATCATACAGTTCCAGTACGCTGCGCCAAATCTCGGTGGCAGCCGAAATGTCATTCGCTTCTAAAAGAGCGTCGGCCCGGAGGAGTGCCTGTTCGACAAAGTTCAGTCGCCCGGCGACTTCTTCCTCCAGTAATTCATTTTGAAGCTGTGTTGCAATCGCAGCGTACGGGCTTAATTCCGAGTTCTCGGCAGCGAGCAGCGAAAATGCAGCCAGTTTTGCACGGGCTTCTCCCAGTTTTCCGAGTTTTCGCAGATCGAGTGCCTGCCGAATGACAGCTTCTGGTTCAGATTTTGGAGCAGGATCTTTCTTGCGATGACGACCAAGGGTCTGCTTTTTAATCTGATGCATCTGAATGTCGGCGAGGTAGGGGTCAATTTTGGGGCCCCATTTTTCGCTATCCAGTTCCATCAATGGGTCAAAGAATTCGCTCTTGGCAACATCCCATTGATTGCCTTCGGGCTGTTGCATGAGTTGCTCACCACGGGCGAACATCTGTTCCTGCGAGAGTTTGTTCCACCGCATCGCACCAACGACTCCGATGACGAGAACAAGAAGTAAGCCAAGAAGCACCCAGACATTGTCCAAAAAGCGACCGACAACCGTCGGAGTATGAGTGTTTGTTAACTGCTCTCGGAAAATGTCACGGACAAATGTCCCTCCGATGTGCTCATGGCTTATTTGTTGTGTGTGGCCCTGGGTGACGTCTTCTCCATGCGTCGCTGGGTTGTCGAGTTCGTCACTGGCTTTCAGATCCACTTTCTTAGGGACTTCCTGAAGTCGCAGCATCAGTACGTAGGCGTCTGGATATCTGGCTTCCGGCTTTTTCGCCAGACACTGACAGACAATTTCATCCAGCCAGAAAGGGATGTCCGCCACAATTCTTCTGGGGCTGTCAAATTGATTGAAACGATGCTTCTGGATGATGTCCAGAGTCGTTTTTCCGGTGAACGGTGGACGGCCAGTCAGCATGACATACAGGACCGCGCCCAGTGAGTAGATGTCGCTTTGTCGAGTGGCCCGGTGTCCTTGTGCCTGCTCGGGGGACATGTATTCAGCGGTGCCAAGAATGCCACCGGTGACCGTGAGCTTCGTGGAAGCGAATAGCTGTGCAATTCCGAAATCGGTGAGCTTAACTGATCCATCTTTCGCAAGAAGCAGGTTCGAGGGTTTCAAGTCGCGGTGAATAATTCCGCAATTGTGAGCGGATTTCAGTGCTTTACAGATCTGGGTGGCGATCTCGATCGCTTCTCGCCAAGGGATTCTCTTTTCACGCTTGAGTCGCGAGGTCAGGGTCTCTCCATCGACGTATTCCATCGTGTAGTAATAAGTCCCATCAGCCTCTCCGCTGTCGAAAAACTCGACGATGTGGGGGCTTTTCAGTTCCTGCATCGCTTTGATTTCGCGACCGAAGCGGGCGACGAATCCGGGCTCACGCGACATCGAGGCGGGGAGCACCTTCATCGCAACCTGCGCCTGCGTCTCTTGGTTTTCCGCGAGGTAAACGGTTCCCATCCCTCCAGAACCGAGTTCCCGCAGAATCTTGTAGTTTCCGATTACCGATGGCATCGGCGTCTTTTCGACAAGAGAATCGGAGGATTCGGATGGATTTGACATGTACTGGAACCTCGGAAACTCTGAAATGGCATGACGTTCAGACGACTAGCAGCGTTGGCGAAAACGTGAATGTTCCGGATTGGATTTCTTCGCAGGTGGCGCTACAGTTCCAGTGTCGCTGGTGGCTGCTACGTCGTTCAAGTCAGTGAGGGAACATGCTCAAGGCAATTTTGTTGATCGCCCATGGAAGTCGGCGGGCGGAAGCGAATGCCGATCTCGTCATTGTGGCGGAAAGGTTGGCTGCCCAGTTGGAAAATGATGAATTGATTGAAATCGCCTACCTCGAGCTCGCAGAGCCTTCAATTCCGGCAGGGCTGGAACGATGCGTTTCGCGTGGGGCATCGTCGATCAGGATGTTGCCCTATTTTCTATCCGCTGGATCCCATGTGGCGCAGGATCTCGAACGATATCGAGAAGAGTTTCAGCAGAGATACCCGGAAACTGATTGCCGAGTCTGCCCTCCCATTGGACTCCACCCACTGATGACTGAAATCCTGTTGGCCAGGCTTCAGGAGGGGTAACGAAGCGAACAACCGGTTTCAGAGGTTCATCTATTTCTTAGGCTGAGGCGTTTTGTCATCCGCTGAGAGTGCTCGGATTTTGAGAGACTTAATCAGCATCGTTTTAGGGCCGTATCGGGAGTCGTAGGTTCCAAGAATGATTCGGCCCGGTTGATACCCTTCGAGGGGAACGCGATCGATCACCGTGAACTTGCCAATCTTCAGGGTGAGTTCTTCGTTTTGAACGGTCATGCGGAAAGGCTGGGCTCCTTTCCATTCGAATTTTTCGAGCTCAATCGTTCCCTCTTCGATTGCTTTGCTTCCTCGGAACTCGGAAACGAACCACGGGCTCCCACTCTGCTTCATGACGACGTTGTGGATCCCGAATCCACGTCCATCATCCCAGCCGACCAGGCAGTACCAGCCGCCGAATCCCTGCTGTTCCATGATCCCTTCGAGTTCGAAGTCACCAGCCCAGGCGAGTTGCAACGCTGTGTCAGAACCTTCGACGACTCCGAGCATCCCGTTCACAAGTCCCCATGATCCGGTTGTCGCAAAGTTTCCTAGGACGTGCGGATGGGAAGGCTTCGGGCCGGTGAACTGGAGTTCATCCAGATTGAGGAGTTCGCTGCTCTTGGGAAGCGGCAGAAATCCCGCTCTTGTCATTTTCCCACTGAAGAGGGTGGTTTGCTGAGGTCCTGCGACAGCACCCTGGAAATCTTCAGGTTGGGCTAAGGCTGATGAGGAGGTCATCAACACGGATGTGATGAAAAAAAGCAGTGTGGCCCGCTGCATTGTGCTGTTCCAGTTACGAACAAGTCCTGAGTTGAAGATTCTGGTTTATATTCAATCAGGTGGGCGGTCGGCACGCAACCGGATGGGCGAGATCGTTTTCTGCACATGGTAGGGCAAACTCTGCGGAGTGTGCGAGGCGGGGGTTGTTAAATCGGTAAGTAGTTCGGGGCTGTATAACTTAATGTGGCAAGATCGTCTTAACGAGTACATTGCCCGTATGGTGATTTGGATACGCGATGTGCCATTTCGTCCAATTCGCAAGTTTTAGTTGATTAATTGTTCAACTACAAAATAAGAGTTATTCGATAAAATTGTTTGCGAACTAGAGCCTGTTATGAACTCTGGACGACGATCGGCGTGTATTTGAGCAGCAGTGCGACCATGGCCACCCAGTGCCATCCGGCCAAGACTTCTGCCAGTCGTTCGTAGTCACGTGCCAGCCTCCGTGATCGTCCTAGCCAGGCAAAGGTCCGCTCCACGACCCACCGACGTGGCAATAATACGAATCCTTTCTTGGCATAAGGGAGTTTCACGACGCGCAGTTCCACTCCCTGCTCAGCGGCAGCCTCTTCCGCGTTCTCGCCAGTATAACCTTGGTCCACATAGGCGACTTCAATGGCCTGATCAGTCGCCTCCTGCACAGCGACACATAAGTCGGAAACCTGGGCTCGCTCCTGTTCATTGGCTGGGGTCACTTTCAAGGCGAGAAGGTGCCCGAGCGTGTCAATGGCCACGTGAACCTTCGAGCCCTTCCGCCGTTTGCCGCCATCGTAACCGGCTCTGGCACCACTCTCGGGAGTGGATTGGATGACTCGCGCATCTAAGATCGTTGCTGAGGGGGGCTCATCGCGTCCCTGAGCCACGCGAGCCACTTCCCGCAGGTCATGAGCGATGTGCTCAAACACGCCAGCCTCCAGCCAACGGCGAGCCTGCTGATAGACCACGGGCCAAGGCGGGAACTCATGGGGCATGAACCGCCACTGCGCCCCGGTGCGTACCAGCCACCGCATGGCATTGAACACGGCTCGAAGGGAGTGAACCCGCTGCGGCGAGTCCTCTTTCACCAGCGCCAAATAGGGGGCTAAAAAGGCCCATTCGTCGTCCGTGACGTCACTGGGGTAAGGCATCCGGGGCTTGCTCATCCACGGAAACTACTTCAAAACCAACACTTAAGTCCATAACAGACTCTAGGTTGTTTTCGGTATGCTTGAGTTGTGTGGAGACGGCACAGTTCATGCGTTTGGCCTCTTCACAGCCGATTTCAGCGATGTTTTTGCTCAAAACTCCCGTGATGTTATTGGGATACTAGCGTGCAGTCGGTTGCTGGCATGGTTCCGATATTAATCGCTGCCGCATTAATTCATTAAGAGCGTTCGGACAAAACTGATCTTGGCACGTTTTGAGGATTGTGGGAAGGTCTGGTTTTTCTGTTCATGGAGGAACCGACATGGCTGGCCAATTGCTCAGTGATGATTTGTGGAACGAGATCGAATCGTTCTTCCCAACCTACGAGTTCTCTCCCAAAGGGGGCCGACCTCCTGCGGAGAACCGCACCGTCTTCACCTGCGTTCTGTTTGTGCTCAAGACTGGGATCGCCTGGGAAGACCTGCCACTGGAGCTGGGCTGTTCTTACAAGACCTGCTACCGGCGGCTTCGCCAATGGATCGATCTGGGAGTCCTGCAAGACATTCATCGCCACCTCCTCACGCAGCTCAACGCCGCTGGTCGCCTAGAACTGGCCGACGTGCTCATCGATGCTGGGTTGATTAAGTCCCCGCTGGGAGGACAAAAACCGGCTCGAATCCGACAGACCGCGGCCGCTGCGGCAGCAAGTCGCACCTGATGACCACTCACAACGGGATTCCATTGGCCAACACGCTCACTGCTGCCAATGTCCCTGATCTGAGACAACTTCTCCCGCTGGTGTTTCTGAAGTTTCCCAAGATTGGTGGCAAGCGAGGACGGCCACTGGACCGTCCCCGTAGCGTGATCGCGGACAAGGGCTACGACTGCCAGACCACCCGTGATCTTCTGGCCGTGGCCGGGATTGAAACGCACATCCCCAAGCGCGGAACGCGACAGGCCTCTTCTCTAGGCGGCAGCCGCTGGCCCGTTGAACGGACGATCGCCTGGCTCAAGCAGTTCCGTCGAATCCGGATTCGCTGGGACAGGCGGGAAGAGATCTTTCAGGCGTTTCATGACATCACTAACTCACTGATCACCTGGCGATTCCTCAACGCCGATTAAGTTTTGTCCGCCGGCTCTTAGTAATTGCAAAGCAATCGTGCGCTATTTCTTTTTCTTCCCCGGAACGACCAAATCGACGGTAGCATCCTTTTTAGGAAGCTCTTCTTTCAACGTTTGGGGTTTGAATAACTCTGTCCCGAACGGCGCTGGGACACCGGGGGGGATGATTCCATCGAACCCAGTAATCTGGACGAGATGAGGACCACCAACCACGCCCGCTCCTTTGGCGGTCTCATATTTGCCGTCTTTGATGTCTGCTACCGCCCCCGGTCCCATGTTTCCCTGGGAGTTGTCGGGAGTGAACAGAATCTTGCCGATCGCGACAGGCTTCCCTTCGAATGTCACGGTTCCTTCGATTCGATATCGTTGCGGACCAGCGTCTTCACTCCCACCACATCCAGCCAATCCGAGGCCAACAGTTAGCAGTGAAAAGACCGCGCATGCGGTTCTTAGTTGTAGCCCATGGATCATTGGAGACCTCCAATCGGGAGTCCGTCTCCGCGTTCGCCCATCTGCTGGTATGTTGGAAGATTCATGTTTTGGCTCAGGAACTGGACTGATCCATCCGCCATCAGGAAGTGGGCTCCACCGACGTGTCGGCTGCTGAAGTCTCCGACAACGTCGTGTCCGCTCCCCATGTTGGAATTGATCGGGTTCACGGTCTGGCCGTTATTGACAGGAAATCCCCAAGCGCTGTCGATGTAGTCCGGTGATGCCCAACCAAGGCCGTACATCCCGTGCTGCGCTTCGCCAGCCATGTTGATCGATTCGCCAACGAGGAACGTGTTTGTCGTTCCGTCTGTGATGTCAGCAATTCGGACCTTTGAACCATGGTAAAGGATGCCGCTTCGGAAAAACTGACGGTTCGATGCTCCACTTGAATAGCAGGCAAAGTTTACGCCGCCGCCAGCAACACCTTTGTAGCTATTCACTGGATCGTTGGTCGCATTCACGTCAGAAGGGCAGCGATATTTCACCATCGGCTGTCGCCACTGAGTTTCATTCGCTGTTGCTCCCTGTTGCCAAGGGCCGACCGTAAAGCTGTCATTGAAATCAAATGACGAGTAACGAGGGCCTTCGTCCAGCATGGGCAGAATTAGGACTGTCCAGGGTGCCCGTGCCTGTGGTGTTTGAACTGCGGACCAATTACACGCAGCTCCCGTTGCAGGTGAGGTTCCTGCCCCACCTGATCCGAGTGGGAAGGTGTTGTGTGTGTCGTGGTAATTATGCAGTGCCAGGCCAATCTGTTTGAGATTGTTTTTGCATTGCGACCGCCGCGCCGCTTCGCGTGCTTGCTGCACCGCGGGGAGAAGAAGAGCGATTAGAACTGCGATAATCGCAATCACCACAAGTAATTCAATGAGCGTAAAGCCTTCTCGCCTTGTCGATTTCATCTGTGAAAGTTGTCCCAGAAAGAGGAGGAGAAATCCGAAATTAGATCGATTCAAAATGTATCGTGCATCGTTTTTTCGGGCAAGCAGATCAAAATATGAAATGATGAGAGATTGTTGGGGTTGTCTATGCGTGTTTGATTTTGTCTGAACGTCTGCGTTGCTGGAGGGTTACGACGGCGAGTGCGGCTCGATAGAGAACTCAGCGAGATGTCGAGGTTGCAAGAATGGTGGTTGCTGATGCGAAAAAGACGTCCGTTTGGTGGATTGGGAAGGTTGCTGGAAGTGTAAGGGGTGGGATGGCGGGCCAGCGACGAGGTCGAACTTGATTGTCACGGTTGAAATCGATGACGCTCCATATTCCTTCATCGAAGCGACAGAGAGGTGGTGCATTTCGATTGAATCTTCAGTGAGGTGCATGAATTCGATGCGGGAACCTGTTCCATATCTTCCGATAGATAGTGAAGAGCACGCGTGTCGGGCGACTTCGGCATTTTCTGCGTGAGAAATGCACTAACGCTGTAAGGGGCAACCTCAATGAAGCGAATTCCGACGCTCTCTCTGGCGACGATTGTTTTGGCATTTTCATTGACGACGTTCGCTGTGGCAGCTCCTCCCTTTTTCTTTAAGGGGAAATCAACGGCTGCGGCTCCCACTCCCCCTTTGAAGTGGCACAAAGATCTGAAGTCAGCTCATCAGGCTGCAGTTGCCGGGAATAAGCCCATTCTGGTTGTGTTTGGTGCTGAGTGGTGTGGGTATTGCAAGAAGCTCGACAAGGAGACACTCAACGCTCCTGAGTTGAAAAAATACATTGCTGCAGAGTATGTCCCGCTGTATCTCGATCTCGACAAAGAGCAAAAGATCGGCGAAATCCTGGAAGTTGAGTCGCTTCCAAGCACTGTTGTTCTCAGTGCTGACGCGGAGATTCTTGGCCGAATCGAAGGATTTCAGAATGCCAACGAATATCAGAAGAGCCTCGTCACAGCTCGTGAGAAGTTCCGCCCAGCGACTGCCGTTGTCCCAACAAGCGGCTACTCTCGCTAATTCTCTCTCTCTGAAATCAAAGTCAGCCACGGTGAATCGCCGTGGCTTTTTTTGTGCCGTTCACGGATTGGTTACGCCAAGGGATCCCATCATTCGCCCTCCAGGGAAACATGAGTGACATGCGCCGGGTAGCTCTCCGGTAGAAGCGAAGTGGCGTTGGAGTTTGACGGTTGTAGGGATGGTTTCGCTGCACATTCGGTAAATGCGGACGTTTCGCTGCAATGCTTTTCAATAGATTGATTCGATTCACTCCATTCAGACGATTTTCAAACAGCAGTGTTTCGCCGAATTGAATTCAAAAGTGATGTCGTTACGGGAGTTGGAGTCGGACTTCGATTGAAGACCTCAACACAGACCGTCGACGTCGAAAGCTGATCGATTCGCAGTGTCACAGGTGATCACAGATGGGAGTCCGGGGCGACTTTGCCATTCGAAACATTGAGAATTCAACCACATGAAAGTGGTTGTCCAGAATGAGAACCCACGGAGGGGGGAAGAATGTTTTCCAAGCAATTACGGGCTGGTGCCGCTGTTCTGGCAATCGCGATCGCTAATATTGCAGCTGCCCAGCAATACGCCCCGAATGGGGTTCAGCACGCTTCTTACCACGGGGGGGGTGTTGTCGAGACACCAGCGCAGCCCGGCGTGTACGTTCCTGGTGCTCAGTATCCGCAACTGAACGCCCCGCTGTATCCAAGCCCAGTGCAGAACACTCCTTCCTATCAGGGTGGTACAATTATCACCAATCAGGCGTTCGCACCGCATGAGATGCTCTATCCGCACACTTACCACGCGATGTACCCACCATTTTACCACAAGGTGAAGGGGAAGTGGTTCTGGACTCCGCTGGGTTTCCGTCAGCATGAACACTGGGAACTTCAAGGAACTGAAGTCACTGTGAAGTACCGATCCAACTACCCATTGTTTGGTGGATGGCACCCTCCAGTGACGCGATAACTCCATCTTCGATGTGCGGTCGCATCGCAAAAATAACTCTTCGATGGGACTGCCGGAACGCACAACTCTGGCGGAACTGAAGAACAGCTGGCTGACGCTGTTTGAACAGCCGGAAGCAGTGAGTGAAATCGGAATGTAAGCGGGGATTCAGGCGATATCAGGTGCCTATCCTCGCGACGACAAAATTCACCGTGAAACAGGTCAGGCCATGTTGCCTGCCTGAAATCTATACTCAGGATGAGCAACATGAAGACAGCGTTTCGCAGAATGAGTCTGGGATGTGTCGTCAGCAGCGGTCTGCTGGCTGGCCTTTCAGCCCAGGCAGAAGATGTTGAAGGAGTCGTTCGGCTGGGCCACCAACCTGCTGGTGTCATTCGCGTCAGTGACGAAGTGCAGACATCGCAGGTCTTTCGAGGCCAGTCCGAAGTTGTTGGTGAACCACAGATCCAGACTCTCTCGCACTGTGAGCAGACCGCACCGGTTGCTGTGAGTTCCAATGCTGGTGCAGCTGGAGCAGCCACTGCTGCCAATAATTGCCCACCACAGACTCAACAGGTTTGTCAGCCAGCTTGCCAGCCGATCTGCCAGTCACATTGCCGCCATGGCGGATCAGATGGTGTGGCGTTGCCATATCGGTTTGCAACGTGGCTGCGGAACGACCTCGCTTACAAGGGTGCCTGGTTCCGCGGAAAATTCGGCAGTGATGACTACTCCGGTTACGGACATCATGGGCATCACGGACGAGGCGGTGCTGGCTACGATGATTCTGGCTACGGTCGTCGCGCTGGTTGCAAAGATGGTCCAGGGCGTCCATTGGCGGGGCATTATTCCGTCGTGTACCCGGTTGATCCAGGCTATTTCGATCAACGAGATGGTCAGGTTTACGCCGCTCCAGGTTACGGTGGTCCGGTTTCGGTTCCACTCGCCCCTGTCGTGCAGTCGACTTACAACTACGGTTGGGGTGTTCCTTCCAGCCGTCTGACTCCTGTTCTGCATCCAGCAACACAAGCTCCGGTTGCACAATATCCGAGTCCCTATCCTACTGCTCCAATCGCACGATAAGCAGCGAATTGGAACAGTGATTTCGTAAATCCCGTTCGTGGAGAATCAGGACGTGGCAGCGGTTTGCTGCCTGGCGAGTCTGGTGATCTCCGATTTGAATCTGATGTGTCGATGTGCGGATGGCCGCCAGCGCGAGACTTTACAGGAAGACTCCCATGCTTCGAATTCGTCCCTACCTGACCTCCTGCGTCTTTGCGGGCGGACTTCTTGGTATCTTCAGTCAGCCTGCCTTTTCGCAGTCGGCCGAGACTGAAGGGATCGTGCGTGTCTCAGACCGTGCGTTCGATCCCGAATCAACTCCCGGTGTTTCAGTCTGTCCAGAATGTCAGACTGAGTGTGGTAACAATACCGGGCGTCAGTGCTGCCTTCGCCGCGGAACTGGGTATGTCTTTTCACCTCCAGTGAAGCGACCGATCTACCGAACTCCAGTCTCCTATCAGAAGGGCTTCCCAGACAGTTGGACCGGACAGGGTCAGCCTGTCGGCGGTCCGGTTTATCAGGCACGAACAGTGTATATGCCGACTGACACCACTCAGTTGGGGTATTACTATCAAACTGTTCCTTACTGGCAGCCTCGTCCAGGTGCGATTCCTCCTCCGCCAGTTCCATCACAGTGGCATACACGGATGGATCAGATGCAGACTTACGGACGGCATCCAGCTGGGAAGATTTTCGGAACAGCACCGACAGCAATTCCAGCGGATTCCTACTCGGCTCTGTGGGATAGCAACGGAGTTCCGCCTGAGCCAACACGAGTGTTGAATCCATCAGTAGATCCGAACGTCCCTGCCGATCCAGTCGCTCCTCCGATCCAATCCGCACCGGTGTCAGAGCCAAGCGGAACAGCACTCGAGAAATCAGCTTCGCAGCCACAGCTGTTCCCAATCAACTAGGTTGATAGGCAGCTCGAACTTTGAGAAAGCCCGATGTCATTCGCGTCGGGCTTTCTTCGTTTCAATCCATGGTTGAGGGAAAATCATCAATTGCATTTCCGTGATCTATCGAGAGTAGCCGGCTGACTTTGTTTCCATTCTCGCTGAAATCTGCCAAAATGGGAGAACGCCGGATGCGTTGTTCAGCGCTCTGGAAGATGAGTCCTCTTCTGGCTCTGTCATTGTGCAGAGTTCAGAATGGCTGAGTGAGGTTTGCTCTTTATTAATTTGCGGATGGAGTTCAGCGATGGCGTCAGCTGGTGCGCAGTATAGTTATCTTCACCAATTGCTGATTCAGCTGAAGGATGTACAGGATCAGCTGGCTCGCGGCCCGAAACAGGTCAAGGCCCGCCAGAAACGCCTTGCTGAGTTTGAAAAAGATCTCGTAGAGAAAGAAGCGGAATTCAAAGAGACGCGGGCGACGACAGATCGAAAGAATCTCGATCTGAAATCCAAGGAATCGCACCTCGTCGATCTGCAAGGGAAATTGAATCAGGCTGCTTCCAACCGCGAGTTCGATATCATCAAAGGCCAGATGGCAGCTGATCGGGCAGCCAAGGCTGTGCTGGAAGACGAGATCATCGAATGGCTGGATCGGACCGACAGTCTGCAACGCTCCATCGCTGAGGCCAAACAGGCGATTCTCGATTATCAGGCAGACAGCAAGAAGATGGCTGCCGATTTCGAAGAGAGGTCAGGCGGATATCGGCAAGAGGAAGAAAAACTCAAGGTTCGCATCTCGGAAGCAGAGACAGTGATTCCGACTGAGTTGAGGGAACAGTATCGCCGACTCGTTGAGGCCTATGGTGCTGACGCATTCGCCTCAGTGCAGAATAATGTCTGCGGACAATGCCGGGTTTCTATTACAGCCCAGTTTCGAGTTCATCTCAACGGCGGCAAGTTGATGACCTGCGGGATCTGTGGTCGCTTGCTGTATCTGGGCGAATAATCGCTCGATATTCTCGGGTAAGACAAGAGCTGGCAATTGCATTTGATCTCGCAATTGCCAGCTTGTTTTATGGGGTTACTCTTCTTCCCGCACGCTAAACTCGAGCTTCCAGCGTTGATTCGAATTCGCGCTGACACACCACAATTCGAACATTCCGAGTTCGGTCACGACTGAATGGAATCGAACAGGGACATAGCTACCAGTTTCACCATCTTCCGCTGGAAGAGTCGCCTCCAGCGAATCGGTTTCGGCGAGCTCGTCTTCAGCCCAGGTCTTCAGCAACGTGCCGGGTTGATCGTCTTTGCGAATTGCGGAACTGAAGAATCGAAAGTGTGCAGGCTCTCCGACGATCAGTCCAAACTCTGAGGAATTCACGTCGATCGACGTTCCTTCTTCCATTCCCATCGGGACGACGCAGAGAGCGTTGAGAGGACGTGGGGCGCCGGGAATCGCCAGTCCTGCGGTTTCAATTCCAACGTAGTAAGATCGGGCGGTCCCGCCATGAATTCGAACGCCGCCATGATCTTTCGCCCACCCATAGTAGGCAGCCCCACGTGCGACAGAGTGGTCGAGGTCGCGTTCGCCGGCTAACGCTTTGGGGGGAGATTCCGGGAACCAACCCTTCATGACTTCCAGTAACCTCTCAGCGATTGCTGGTGACTTGAAGACACCACCGTTCAGCAGAATATCTGTCGGGTGAACTGGAGTTCCATCAGTTGTATGTTGCCGCAGGAATTCCGCGATATGCTTCGTGATTCCCGTTTCGGTTTCAAACGGCAGGCCGATCTGTTGAAAGCCTGAAGCCCGCTGGCGTTTTGTGACAGCCTGCAGGTCGCACTCGGGAAGGAATCCGGAGAGGAGCAGTTCCTGAGTTGATTGCCGATCCAGATCGATCGTCACTGTCCCGCCGACGAGTTTACGTCCGCGTCCCAGAACGGCCACCGGGTGAGTCTCTTTCCCTTCGCCACTCAGGAGTGATTCCTTGGCAGCACGGCAGGCATGCCAGAGTGAGACGGATTGCCACGGATCGAGTTGAGTTCCTTTTTCAGCGAACTTTGTGGCGGCGACATGGGCGAGTGTCAGGTCCATGTTGTCGCCACCGACGAGCAAATGGTTGCCCACAGCGATTCGTTGGAGTTGCAGTTCTCCTTCTTGCTCCGCGACAGTGACGAGCGTCAAGTCGGTCGTTCCTCCGCCAACGTCGACGACCAGCATCGTGTCGCCCACTTTGACGAGTTTTCTCCACTGGTCGCCGGATTGCGCTAACCAGGAATAGACCGCAGCCTGAGGTTCTTCCAATAGCAGGAAATTCGAAGGGAGACCGGCAGCGATGGCGGCTTCTCGCGTCAATTCACGAGCACTTGCGTCGAATGAAGCGGGGACGGTCAGGACGACCTGTTGTTGTGCGAGAGGAGACTGCGGGAACTGTAGTGTCCACGCAGCGATCAGGTGTTCAAGATATCTCTGCGATGCGATGACAGGAGAGACCTTCGAGACTTCTGCGGGGGCTCCCCAAGGGAGGATTGGCTGATGTCGATCGACTCGGCTGTTCGCGAGCCATGATTTTGCACCGCTCACTGTTCGGTCGGGGTTTTCTGCGGACTGTCGGCGAGCCCATTCTCCCACCACGTAGTTTCGGTGAGTTGCCCACGGGAGATCAAATGTGGGATCCATTTGATCTGCGAGAAAAAGGAACGAAGGGAGGTTGTCGCGATTCTCGATTGTGCCAGCTGAGACCAATTGAGGAATCGGCAGTAACTGGATCGAAGGAGCATCTGCACTCGCAGAAGTATACGCGACAACGCTGTTCGTGGTGCCCAGGTCGATACCAACTACAAATTCAGCAGACATACAAAGACTTCAGTGTTAAGGGATTTCAATTGACCCTGGGGGACGTGTCAGGTGCGGTCCGAATCAGAGCTCTACTTCAGCTGGGGCGATGACTTTTGCTGAATCCGGAGTGCCTGACCATTTGGGAAGCTCGCATTTTTCGACCTTCCATCCACCATGAACAATTGTGCCTGTAACCGGGCGTGTTTCGGTGACCTTACCGACCAATCGAATTCTGGCTGCGGAGTCCGAGGATTGAACCGTCATTCGGCTTCCTTCAGTTTCGCTGAGTACTGGGGAGATGTCGAACATCCGTTTGAGAACTGCGCGTGAGCTACGATGGATCTCTCGCACTGCGCTGCCGACTTGTTCATCGGAATAAGAGTCAATTTCTTCCTGAAGGAAGTCGATGAGCCGTGCTTCGCGCTGCAGCGTCTCCAAAAGGCTTAGTGCTTCGCTTCGAGTTGGTGCTGGCGGTGGGGGAGCGGGTGCAGGAGTATGAGCGGGTTTTGGCTCTGGGACTGCGTCGACTGATACGGCTTCGATTTTGCGGATTTGCTCAGCACGATCCTTGTTGAACAAAATGCCAAAGAAGACCTTGAACGCAAGCGATACCCGATTCATTCCCGTGATTCCTTACACCTTGAAACCTGCAATGGTCGCTGAAAATTCGGAAGTGTTCCGGAATATTCGGCAATTGATTTCTGCGTCCTGATCTTAACGGATGCGAATCGACAATTCACCGTTCGATGGAATTCGGCGCCAATCGAAAATGTTGTATCGATTTGTGTTGATTGGATTGTCAGGGGACAGGGAGTTTCATGACGCCGGATGCGATGAACCACATTGCCATTGCTACATAAATGATCCCCAGGCAATTCAGTATCAGTCCGTATCCAATCATTGAGGTGAGTGGGACTTTTCCGGTGCTGAAGACCAGTGCGTTCGGAGGTGTCCCGACCGGCATCATGAATCCGCAACTTGCAGAAACCGTTGCCGGCATCAGCAGCCATCGAGGGTCGAGATTCAGGTCGACGGCAATGGCTGCGAGAATCGGCAACATCATGTTGATTGTCGCTGTATTGCTTGTGAACTCTGTGAGGAACGTCAGCAGGATGCAGGTCCCGATGATCAGTATCAGAAGTGGTTGATTCGCGAAGCCGGAGGAAACCTGACCCCCGAGCCACGTTGAGAGGTTTGTCGATGTAAACGCTTCGGCAATTGCGAAACCGCCACCAAAAAGGAGAAGCATTCCCCACGGAACACGGCGTTCTGCCTCTTCCCAATTCAGCAGCCTCGGTCGCTCTCCCGTTTCGAGTCTGTCACCTGGAAGCACGAACAACAATAAGCTCATGCCAATCGCAACTGTTGCATCATCCGCAAGCTTGGAAAGCAGGCTCGAATCGATTCCGATCATCCCCAGAATCTGAGTGAGTACTTCAGGCCAGCCGGGAATCGAGAGCAACCCTTGAATTTCGATCGGTTTTCGAAAGATCCACAGAAGTGTCGTTGCGAAAAAAAGGAGGCCAACTCGCCATTCAGCGCCAGTCGCTTTTCCGAGTTGTCTCAGGTGGTCTTTGAAGAATTCCCTCGTCAGTTTTTCGGCATGCGGAAAAGGCTTCACTCGCCAGCACATCACGATGAGGCAGGACAGGAGCATCAGGATCATGACCGGAGTAAAGACGATCATCCATTCTGCAAACGAAACATCCGGGTAGCCTTGGGAAACGAACTGCCGTTCCCAATACCCACGGAAGCTCACATTTGTCGGCGTTCCTATGAGAGTTGCAAAGCCGCCACAGCTAGCTGCATAGGCAATGCCGAGCAGCAAAGGAATCGTCAGCTGAGATGTTCTCTTTTCTGCATCTACCGGATCGAATTCAGAGAGTGTGTCACGAAGCGTTGCGACGAGGGCGAGTCCAATGGGCATCATCATCAAAGCGGCAGCGGTATTGCTGATCCACATCGACAGTCCGGCGGTGGTTAGCATGAAGCCAAGCACAATCATTCGTGGGCTGCTTCCGACGCGGCTGATAATGTGCAGCGCAATACGTTTGTGCAGATTCCAGCGTTCGATCGCGATTGCCAGGATGAATCCGCCAAGGAAAAGAAACACGTTGGACTCTGCATAGAAATGACTGACCTGTGCTGCAGGGAGAATTCCAAGGAGTGGATAGAGCGCAATGGGCAGGAGACTCGTTGCCGGGATCGGGATGGGCTGGAGAATCCAGAATACAGCCATCAGGACTGTTACGGCTCCCAGTCGCTGGCCTTCAATTGAAAGGCCGTTCGGCGTTGGAATCAACAATACTCCGATGAAGAGCGATAGGCCCAGCGCAAGGCCAAGCCATCGAAAAAGATGTTCCCGCAGGTCAGGTCTGAGGTTGATGATATTGCCGGACATCTGTTTGACCGCCCACAAGAACTGTCTGATTCATTCAATGCGAATTCATAACGAGTTGACAATTGGAATTCGAGGGGAGTCTCGTGGCGGCACGCTCGTTCACGAGATCGCAGCGTTTCTGTAACAGTGTTGTTCGGCGGTTGAAAGAATGCAAAAGACCGTTGAATATTGTGTTCGACTCCATTGCAACGTCACACTGAGGGAGCGGGGCGAACTCGAACTAAAACTGATTTGCAGCGAACTCCCCGGGAGTACGGAAAATGTCTAGGATTTCTGTTCGATGTGCAGTCGCAATGCTGTTCTGTGTTACAGCGGTGATGTGCAATGCGAGTTTCCTGCCGATGGCGATCGCAGCTGAGTACTTTGGTATTCAGGTTGTTGATGAAGCGACTGGCCGCGGCGTTCCACTCATTGAGTTGGAGACAGTTAACGCCATTAAGTATGTCACGGACTCGAATGGCATGGTGGCGTTTCTCGAACCGGGATTGATGAATCGAGACGTCTACTTCCATGTTCGAGGACATGGGTACGATCTTCCAAAGGATGGATTTGGATTCAGTGGAGTGAAGCTGCACACGACTGTGGGCGAGACTGCCACAATCTCGCTGAAGCGGAGGCTTGCAGCTCAACGAATCTATCGAGTGACGGGAGATGGGATCTATCGGGATTCTGTGTTGCTCAATCGAGAAGTCCCATTGCAACACTCGGTGATCAATGCGGGAGTTCTGGGTTCTGACAGCGTGCTGTGTACAGTCTTCAATGGCAAGTTGCACTGGTTTTGGGGAGACACCAATCTTCCGGGGTATCCCTTGGGACTCTTTCAGACTCCTGGAGCGACATCACAGCTTCCAGGCCAAGGGGGGCTCGCGGCTTCTGTCGGAGTTGACCTCACTTACTTCACTGACAGCAATGGGCAGGCAGTGAACACGGCAGAGTTGCCCGGTGAGGGGCCGACCTGGCTGGGCTCACTCACCGTTTTCAAGGACGATCAAGGGCGTGAGCGGCTCTTTGCCGCGTACGCGAAAATTCGTCCGCCACTGGAAGCATATGAAAGAGGAGTGGTCGAGTTTAATCCCGAAACGTTTCGCTTTGAGAAGCGATGTGTCTTTCCAAAAGGGGCATTGATCTATCCGGATGGACATTCGCTCAGAGTGACCGAAAACGATGGCGAATATCTCTACTTCTCAAGACCGTTTCCGGACGTTCGAGTCCCTGCAAATCCGGATGCGTTTCTGGACCTGGATCAATATGAAACGTTTTCTTGTCTGGATGCCACCGGCTCAGCGGTTGAGAGGGATGCAACTGGAAAGCTGATCTACAAGTGGCGGAAAGGCGTCCCAATGCGGGATTGGAAAAGTGAAGAGCAGCTTGTCGCGTCGAATGTCGTGAAGCGGGAGGAACTTCACTTTCAACTGCGGGATGCCCTGAGCGGGAAAATGGTCACAGGACACACTGGATCGATTTATTGGAACGCGTATCGGAAGAGATATGTGATGATTGCTTCCGAGATTGGTGGAACGTCGATGCTGGGGGAAGTGTGGTACTCGGAATCCGAGGACTTATTGGGCGAATGGGCACCGGCAACGAAAGTCGTGACCCATCAGAACTACACCTTTTACAACCCGCTGCAGCACCCTGAGCTCGCGGAAGAGGGAGGCCGATTCATTTACTTCGAAGGAACGTACACAGACACATTTGCTGATGGGCCAGTGAAGACTCCTCGCTACGACTACAATCAGATCATGTATCGACTCGATCTCTCAGATGAGCGCCTTCAGCCATCGCAACTGTAATCCCTTCAGGTGGCTTAACCGTCTCGTTCGCTGGGCTTAGTTGATTTGATCACAGCCGTCGCTCTGAAAAGGCCAGTTCGACGAGGTGTTGACCGTTCGCTCTCCGTTTTCTTCAAGACGGAAGATGATCGCAGAGGTGCCAGGGAATTGTTTCAGGAGTTCGATTCCCTTTTCTGGGCCAAGTAGAACCAAGGAAGAGGCGAGTCCATCCGCCAACATGGCGTTCGGTGCAATGACAGTCGAACTTCCGGGGGTTGTCATGCCTAAACCACTCTTGGGGTCGACAATGTGAGAATATCGAACTCCATCAATCTCGAGATATTGATAGGTGTCTCCAGAAGTAGAGACTGCCTGGTTCGCAAGAATCGCGACAAGTGGGGGACTCTCTTCTGATGGGGGACGGGTCCTGTCTTCAATTTCTATTTTCCATCCAGTTTGGCCCGGTGGGGCGTCTCCCACTCGAATGTCACCTGCAACCGCAATCAGCGCTTGAGAGATGCCGTGTTGCTTCAGCACGATCAAGGCTTCATCTGCGGCATAACCTTTCGCGATTCCTCCGAAATCGAGTTGCATATTTGCGCGAGCAAGCGTGATTTCACGTGAATCGGAATTAACAGTGATGAACTGGTCACCGACGCTTTTGAGAGCCGTCTGAACCCGCTGTGGATCCGGAAGTTTCTTGTTGCGTCGTGCTGCCCTCCAGAGCTGGATGACAGGGCCGACTGACACATCAAAAGCTCCCTCGGTTTTAGCAGAGAGACTCTTCGATTCCTTCAGGACATTAAGAAAATCTTCGCTGATGGGAACAGGGTTTCCGGGTGTATAGTTCGCGATAATTTGCTGAAGTTCACTATCTGGATCGTAATCACTCAAAGTGCGATCAAGTTGACGAATTCGCTCATAAGCAGCATCCGTAGCCTGAATTGCGGATGCCGAATCGTCGGCGTACACTACAATTCTGACAGGAATTCCCATGCGGATTTGAGTGAACTCAAATCGCTGCGGTGGTTCAGCAGAAAACGTGGGAATGCCCATCAGGCTCAGTCCGGTGCAAATGCCGGACAGGGTGAGGGCCCACCTGATCCAGTTCGGATTCTTGATAGTCATGAACTCGGTCCTACTCATCCCATCGGTAAATCAGTTGAAAGACTCGCCTACCATGAAACTAACTCCGAAGTTCGCACTCTGGCAAGCCGGTTGGATTACCGCCGGAATGCTTTCCGTAGCTACGGCATCTCTTAATACCGCACAAGCTGAATCCGAAGATCCGTATCTTCGCGACCCAAGCAGTGAAGCGACAACCGAAGCTGAGATGAAACCATATGTCCAGAAGTTGCGGGACACATCGGTTCAGTTCGAGATGCTTCCAATCCCCGGTGGTGAATTCGTGATGGGCAGCCCTGAAGGGGAAGCTGATCGCCAGGAGGACGAAGGTCCACAGCACAAGGTGAAGATTGCTCCATTCTGGATGGGTAAACACGAAGTGACCTGGGACGAGTACGACACGTTCCGATTGGCACTTGATATTCAGCGACGAGTTGAATTGCTCAAGCGAGAGTCCAACGAAGTGGATGACGCTGCAGACGCAGTGACCCGTCCAACCAAAGAATACATGGAAATGACATTCGGGATGGGACACGATGGGTTCCCAGCGATCTCCATGACTCAGGTTGCAGCCAAGATGTACTGCAAATGGTTGTCTGCCAAGACCGGCCAGTACTACCGTCTGCCAACTGAAGCAGAATGGGAATACGCCTGCCGTGCTGGGACCGAAACCGCTTATTCATTCGGCGATGATCCAACTGGTCTCGATGAATACGCCTGGTACTACGAAAACTCAAACGAGAAGTATCACAAGGTTGGCAAGAAGAAGCCAAACCCTTGGGGACTTCACGACATGCATGGAAACGTTGCTGAGTGGTGCCTGGATCGATACGACCCAGAGTTCTACAAGCAGTTCACCGGTGAGCAGGCAGCAGTCTTCCCACTCGCTGTGCCGAATGTCGATGAAGAGTATCCACGAGTCGTTCGTGGTGGATCGTGGCGCGATGATCCAGATCTGCTCCGCAGTGCAGCTCGAGTTGGGTCACACGACGACTGGAAAGTTCAAGATCCACAGCTGCCTAAGAGTATTTGGTACCTGACAGATGGTGACTTTGTCGGGTTCCGCGTTGTCCGCCCATTGACTCCTCCGACACCAGAGGAAATCAAGGAATACGTTCTGGATCCAGATATTCAGAAGCATCTGTTGAAGGTCGACACTTTCACTCGCAAGGCTTACGTTCCAAAGCCAAGCAAGAAGTAATCTGTCGGCATGTGGCAAGTCCTTTGCTGCTGCAAAGAGTCTGAAAACGTTGAAGCCCGG
The DNA here is from genome assembly GCF_051466335.1 of Planctomicrobium mucosum. Lineage (NCBI taxonomy): Bacteria > Pseudomonadati > Planctomycetota > Planctomycetia > Planctomycetales > Planctomycetaceae > Planctomicrobium > Planctomicrobium mucosum. The sequence goes on from NZ_CP195793.1 coordinate 1,471,016, forward strand.
TTCCCGAGTGGACCGGGCTTTTCTATTGGAGACGTCAATATGGTGGATCGGAGGGTTCGGAATCGGTAAGGTTGGGATCAGGAGTTTGTTGTGATGTGCTCAGTTGGAAATTGAATTCGATGACGTGCCCCCTGAGAAACTCTTTGTTCCTGTTGATCCTGCTATTAAGTGGCTCATCAGCTGCTCGTGCTGCGGATCCGGAGAACGGGCTTCGGCTCCTTCTTGAAAAGCCGTTCCTGCCAGCCGACTTCTCGGAGGAAGATTTTTCAGGTGTCTGGCAGGTCTGGCCTGAGCCGCTCCGGAGCGAGGCTGAACAGGCGACACCACTAGAGCGTCGGAAAATGACCTTCGCGCGGTACGGGCTGACGGCTCGACCAGAAGTCGATCTGGAGACAACTGAAGATGCTCACTTCAAACCATTGCAGTACGTCGTCGGGGGTGATGGACGTTGGACAATGAATTGCTTTGCATGTCACGGGGGACAGGTTCTTGGGGTGTCTTTCCCCGGGCGTCCCAATGCGGACTTTCAGCTTCAGAATCTCAGCGAAGACTTGCGTTCGTTAAAGCTGCGTCGTGATCCGAACGCAGTGTTGTCACGCATGGAACGAGCGACACAGTTCGTCCCGCTGGGGACTTCTCGCGGGGTGACGAACGCTGTGATGTTCGGTGTGGTGCTGATGTCCTATCGAGATCCGGATCTGAATCTGATCGAAGGTCCACTCTCGCCACGACTGCTCAATCACGACATGGACGCTCCTCCCTGGTGGAACTTCAAACATAAGAAGTTTCTCTATGCGGATGCGTATGCAGCTCACTCTCCAAGAAGCCTGATGCAGTTCATGTTGGTCCGGAGCAATGGTCCGGAAAAGTTCCGTGAATGGGAAGCTGACTTTGAAGAGATCTACGCTTATCTGAATTCCATCGAGGCGCCGAAGTATCCGTTCGAAATCGATCAGAAACTAGCGAACCGGGGAGCAGGATTGTTCGCGAAAAACTGCGCAGAGTGTCACGGAATGAAGACTGAAACTGGGTTGGATTTTCCAGCCCGTGTGGTGGCAGTGAAAGAGGTGGGGACTGATTCTGCACGCTCTCGGGCTATCTCCACAGAAGATCGCGAGATCTATCGAAAGTCATGGTTCACGAAATATGGCGAGCTCGATTCTATCAGAGAACCCGAGGGATACCTCGCTCAGCCACTCACGGGGATCTGGGCATCCGCCCCTTATTTTCATAACGGTTCTGTCCCGACACTTTGGCATGTTCTGCATCCCAAGGAACGGCCCGTTGTGTGGACTCGTAGCAGTCTGACCGGGTACGACCAGCAACGGGTCGGATTCGAAGTTCAGGAGTTGAAGAGGATTCCCGCTGGTCTGAAAGATCCTCGAGAACGTCGAGAGTTTTACGATTCCAGACAGATTGGAAAGAGCAACGCAGGGCACAGCTATCCGGATGTGCTGAGCGAAGATGAGAAGCGGGCGGTGCTGGAGTACCTGAAGACGTTGTAGACCGATTGCGGATCAGAGAAACCAAAAATGAAAGCGAGGGCCACTGTGGACCCTCGCTTTTGCGTTTCTCAGTCGAGCAATCAGTGCTTGAAGTGGCGGCGACCGGTGAAGATCATCGCGATCCCATGTTCGTTGCATGCCTGGATGACTTCATCATCGTTACGCGATCCACCTGGCTGAATCGCCGCTGTGACACCTGCTTTGGCAGCAGCGTCGATGCCGTCACGGAATGGGAAGAATGCATCTGAAGCGATAATCGAGCCTTGGCTGCGGTCACCTGCTTTGTGAGCTGCAATCATCGACGAATCGAGTCGGCTCATCTGGCCGGCTCCGACACCGATAATCATTCCCCCCTTGGCGAGAACGATTGCATTTGACTTCACATGCTTGCAGACCTTCCAGGCGAATCGCAGATCCAGCATTTCTGCTTCGCTCGGAGTTCGCTCGGTGACGACCTTGTATTCCGCTTCCGGATCTGGCTGGTCATCGCGGCTTTGAACGAGCAGTCCACCTGCAACACGTCGGTAGTCAAAGCTGACCGGCTGTGGAGCGAGCATTCCAGAGCAGCTCAAAAGGCGGACGTTGCTCTTCCACTTTGGCTTGGTCTGCAGGATGACAAGTGCTTCCTGTGAGTACCCGGGGGCGATGATCGCTTCGATGAATCGGCCCGGTTCAGCGAGTAGTTCAGCTGTGGCAACGTCAACTTCACGGTTGAATGCCAGAATCGATCCGAAGGCACTCACTGGGTCGCCAGCGTATGCATTCACGAACGCTTCCGACAATGTTCGACCGATCGCACAACCGCAAGGGTTGGTGTGCTTAATCACAACTGCGGCTGGGTCGGCGAACTCTTTGGCAATCGCCAGGGCAGCGTCGAGGTCGAGGATGTTGTTGTAGGAAAGTTCTTTTCCGTTCAGCTTTTCAGCAGCAGCAACGGATGCCGCAGGCGGTGCTGCTTCGGCGTAGAACGCTGCGATTTGGTGTGGGTTTTCACCGTATCGCAGATCAGTTTGTTTGTTGAACTTCAGCGAGAGCTTCTCAGGAAAGACATCAGTTTCCACAGCTTTTAGCTGAGTGAAGTAATTCGAGATGGCACGATCATACGTTGCTGTCATCTCGAAAGCTGCATGTGCGAGATCGCGGCGGAACCCTTGTGTTAGTCCTTCGCCATTCAACTGGGCAATCACGGTTTCGTATTGTGATGGCTGAGTGACGATGGCGACATAAGCGTGATTCTTGGCAGCGGATCGGACCATGCTTGGTCCGCCAATGTCGATCTGCTCAATCGCCTCTTCAACAGAAACACCGGTCTTCGCGACGGTCTGTTCAAAGGGATACAGATTGCAGACCACAATCTGGAATGGAACGATTCCGTGTGTCTGGATTGCTTCAGCGTGTTCCGGGAGGTCTGGCATCCCAAGAATCGCGCCATGAATGCGTGGATGCAGGGTTTTGACGCGACCGTCCATAATCTCTGGAAATCCGGTGTAATCCGAGACGTCCATGACTTTCAGGCCGAGTTCCTTCAGGAAACGGGATGTGCCCCCTGTCGAGAGGATTTCGTATCCGAGACGATCGAGTTCTTTGGCAAATGGGCCAAGTCCGGTTTTATCACTGACGCTGATCAACGCCCGCAGGGGAGTCGCACTCATGAGATTAAGTCTTTCGAGGTCGGGAATTCAGAAAGAGAGACGGTATCCGCCCGTGCTTCAGGATTCAAATGGATGGAGTGAATCGCCCTGAATGTGAGATGAGAATCTGCGCTAAATGAGAACGCAATTTGTCTCAAGGTCCGATTCTGGCTGCAAGCAGACGACTTTTTATCAGCCCACCCGGATGCGACAACTGTGGAAAGCGGGTGATCGGGAAGCGATTGTTCCTGTCCGGCAGGTTTACCGGAGGACTTGGATTGTCCATTTTAACAGCAGTAGGATCTTCGGAAAAAATTTCCCAATGAGTGGCCGAGGCGGGGATCGAACCCGCACGCCGCTTTCGCGACACAGGATTTTAAGTCCTGTGCGTCTGCCTATTCCGCCACTCGGCCGAGTGGAAATTCACTGGGTTTTTGTATCAAGGCCCAGATCTGTTTGACACCTTGACACCTGAAGTGACACCTCGTAGCTTGGATTTGTGCGTTTGTGACACCAGATGTGAATGTCTTCAGGGGGCCAGGTCCGTGGCGGATCGTAACAAAAAAACAAGACCAGAGAAACCATTTCCGGATTTTCCACTGTTCGCCCATGCCACTGGTCGGTGGGCAAAAAAGATTCTTACTCAGACCCACTATTTTGGACCTTGGCGAGATCCGATCGGGGCACTGGAGAAATACAAAAGAGACGCCCCATATCTTCTCGCGGGGAGGCCTGTTCCTGAAGAGTGTGTACAGGGGTGCACTGTTGCCTACATGTGCAACTCGTTCATGAATTCGAAAAAGTCCCTGAAGGATTCAAGCGAACTCTCATCTCACACGTACGCCGACTGTCATAACATCTGTCAGGCAATCGTTGACCATTTTGGTCGTGAGTATCTAGTTCAGCACATCTTCCCGGTGGACTTCGAAAAATTCCGCAAGGTGTTGTCTCACGGAGTCAACAAGGTGACTCTCAAGAATCGGGTCAACCGGGCTCGCGGTGTGTTCAACTATGCGTTCGAGAACGGACTGATTGATCGACCAGTCAGGTACGGAGCTGGATTTGATCGTCCATCTGAGAAGCTTCTGCGTAGGGAGAAGAATCGTTCTCCCGAACGGTACCTGGATCGGGACGAGATTCTGGCGGTTCTTGATGCTTCAGATCCGAGCATGCGGGCAATGGTGTTGCTCGGCGCGAATTGTGGGTTCGGGAATACCGATGTTGCATCGCTCCCAATTTCAGCTATCGACTTCAAAGGTGGGTGGGTGATCTTCCCAAGGCCGAAGACCGAAGTGCCGCGAAGAGTCCCACTCTGGGAGGAGACCATGACCGCACTCAAGGTTGTGATCGGAAGTCGACCAAAGCCGAAAGATCCAAGCGATTATGAGATCTGTTTCATTACAGGTCAGGGGAATCGGTGGATGCGATCCTTCAGGAGCAGGAAGAATCCAAGCAAGCTCACGACAGTGAACACTGTTTCTCAGAACTTCTCCGCCACAATGAAGCGAGCTGGCATCGACCGTCGAAGAGTCAGTTTCTATGCACTCCGACATGTGTTTGAGACGATCGGTGGTGAATCTCGGGATCAGGTTGCAGTCGATTTCATCATGGGGCACGCGCCGAAGTCCAACGATATGGCGTCTCAATATCGTCATGGAATCAGCGACGAACGGTTAAGAGTGGTCGTCAACACCGTGCATCGTCACCTCTGGCCGAATTTGTTTTGATGGGCAATGCCCGAAACACGCCCACTGAAATAAAAAAGTCCGATTTTTTTAGTCGCACATTTGTGCGGCTTCTTTCATTTCTAGGGGCTGATTTTGCGAGTGGGCATGCCCACATTTGCCAGTCACACATGCACAGTTGAGGAGACAAGAATGACTAAATCAAAAAAAGCAGTTCCTCACGAACAGTGGCCTTCGTTTTGGTTCTCTCGATTGGAAGAAGCGGTTTCATCCAATGACAAAGCCAAGGCTGCTGAGTGCAAGGAACGACTAAGAACTCTTGGCTGGTTGGTCCGTCGGTTGAGGGAAAAGGCATGATCTATTTCACCGTCGACGAAGTGGCAAAGCTCTGGAAGAGCGGAAGACACACGGTTCTCTCGGCAATCACTTCAGGACGACTGAAGGCGTTTCGATTGAACCCAAAGAGCACGAAGTCTCCGTGGAGGATTCCAGAATCCTCTCTCAAGGAGCATGACGAACTCTGCTGTGGACGGATTCCGCAACCACAAAAGAAAACAACACGTAAGCCTAAGAAAGCCTCAGGGTTCGAGGAAATTTGGTGATGGTAATCAATTCCGTCACGTCGCCCGCTAACGATCGCAGCCCCACCGACATGGCTTCGTTGAACACCTTTGACGCTGGCAGCCCGATGCCGAATCGGGCAGTGGAGAGGCAGCCCAGAGCCGATCTGGGTAATTGACGGCAGCTCAGTGCCGAACTGAGTAGGAAAGAAACCGCGTGGCCAGCCGCTTTGAGGTTGGCTGGTCACGCAGCCCCCTGAGCGAACCTATCGCGAAATCCAAAAGTCTGGCGCATCGAAAAACTGCCCGTAGAGCGCCCTTCGGGAACTGGGATTGGGGGCCGCGAGAGTGGCAAGTACGCAGATGAGTACAAGACGGAGGTTGGGGTAGAGCAAAGCCACCGAAGCTCGATGTTTTTTTAAACGCTTCGAACTTCAGTGGCTCTATTCTGCCGGGGGCGCTTCCGTTGGGAAACACTGCTAAAGCTGACTCCATCCCATGTTACCCGATTCACGTCTTTCGCCGGACCAGAAGAGGGATCGCTGAGACAGGACGCACGCAACTGCGCTTGGCTTTAGCCCCCATTATAGACTTCGCGCGAAAACATAGGCAAGAACCAATGAAACATAAAGAACCCAAAACCGCTAAGTCCATGACGCCCAGACAGGCCGAAGTGCTCGCGATCATCGAAGGCTTTGAGAGTCCACCGACAATTCGAGAGATCGCTTCTGCTCTAAAAATCGTGAGCGCAAACGGCGTGATCGGACATCTGAAGGGACTGGAGAATCGAGGATACATCGAGCGAGATGGAGGCTCATCTCGGTCAATTCGGGTCATCCAACCGTGGTGGAAGATCCACGCATGCGTCACGAGTCTGGTTTCCTGGATGGCCGATGAGGAGCTCATTATCGGAGCCAAAGAGGCGGTCACCGTGCTGCAGCAACCGCTTTCTTTCTCGAAAGATTGGGACGCATTCAACGAGCGATGCCCGGATGAAATCCAAAGTTTGAGAAGTCGGCACCGATGGCGGTCCAGATAGAGACAGTCGGAGTTGAATTCCGGTAAATCATTGATCTTCTCGAATCTCAAGGGCGTTCACGTGGCGAGGAAGCGACAAGTTATCATTGCTGTAGACGCTGAAGAATGGGTGAAAAACGAGATGCTTTCTCGGTGCTCCATTGCGGCCAGGGGAGTTTATGTCGAGTTGCGTTGCTATTTGATTTCCAATCGTATTTCGACCTGTCGCGGAACTCTGCAGGATATCTCTGAGATCGTCCGAGTGGATCAATCGGTCGTGAAGCTTTGTCTGAATTCATTGGCAAACGCCGAACAAATCAGAGTCGCCGAGCATCATTCATCCGGCCAGATGGAAATCGAGATTCCAGACATCTCGAAGAAAATTCGCCTTTCTCTTACTCGCACATTGCTTGCCACAGAGAGAGGGAAAAAGAAGTCAGTATGCCGAATTGGGGCACAGTTCAGTGCACAGAGTGGGGCACAGAAAAAACACCAGATGGTCGAAGGGGCAGCGTCAATTCGAGATGGAAAAACACAGGTTTCTTCGTCGGATGCGAAAGTTGTTCCCACACCGAATGGGGCACAGATCAGGGCACAGTCGAGTCCACAGCAGAATCCCTTCGTCCTTTCGGAGGGAGCAGATAACTGGACGTTGGCAAATTATGTGATCCAGCAGTGGAACATGATTCCAGGCGTAGAACAGTGCACCCGATCCACTGATGAGCGAAAGAAACGGATCGTGAGGCGATTGCAAGATCCAGTTTGGGCGGACTCATGGGAGCGAGCGATCGACCTTCTGTCTGAATCGGGAGATGCCGATGGCAAGAAAATTGAATGGTTCATCAGCCCCAAGCAAGTTGCCGCAATCCTTGGCGTGAAGAACACAAAAAAGTTTTTCCCTCCCACAATTGTGGAAGTGGAATCTTACTGCCTTGAAAAGGGATTTCAGATCGACGCAGAACAGTTTGTGTCGTTCTACGAGAGCAAGGGCTGGAAGGTTGGAACGTCTCCTATGAAGAACTGGGAGGCCGCTTTAAGAGGCTGGGCATCGCGTGAACGGGCATCCAGCAGAACTGTTCACACGGCGCGCATGACAGTGGTGGAGCACAACAGAACCGCATTTGACGAAGTGTTTGGAAGGAGCGAATGAGGCGATGGCAGAGAGACGCACCAAAGAAGAGATTGATCGTCTGAAACGGATTTTTGAGGCATTCTTTGAGGCCAGGAATATCCGCCTGTCTCCAGATGCTCTCCGGCTGTGGATTCTACCATTCACTGGGCTCTCTATTTCTCGAGTTGAAATCGCCATTAGTCGGTTCATGTCGGAATCAACTGACTATCCAACACCCGCAGCAGTACTCAAATTTGGAGGGGTCGAGACCTTCGCAGATTCGGAGCGGGCCGCTATTGCGTGGGCAAAAGTTCGAGAATCGATGCGTCTTCATGGGGGATATGAATCGGTGGATTTCAGCGACAAGTTGGCAAATGCTGCGATTCATGACATGGGGGGATGGGCACAACTCTGTCAGAGTTTGACTGAGGACATGCATTGGCGAGAGAAAGAGTTTACCGAGTGGTATGAGCTTCGCGCCCGTTCTGGGGATGGTGATGGAAGTTACCTGCGAGGGATCCACTCAGAGCCTCAGGCGATCCACAGTATCGAATGCGGTCTACCGGTTCATCGGGTCCAGCAGGCAATGCTGGACAGGTTAGCGCAGTCCGCGTCGTCATCGAGACACATTGAAGGTATTGGGGGGAGCGAGGTACTCCATGTTAAAAACTGAGAACAGAACAAATCTCCCGCACGACAGCGAAGCCGAGAAATCAGTTCTGGGGTCAATCCTGTTCTCCGCGGATGCTTATGACGAAGTTGTCGGTATCGTCAAACCCGAATGTTTTTATCTGGATGCGAACCGACGATTGTACCGTTGCCTGCAATCGATGTACGAGAAAGGCTGTCGGGCCATCGATGTCGTTCTCTTGACGAACGAATTGAAGAAGCGAGGAGATTTCGACGAGATGGGCGGGATCACCTATCTCGTTTCGGTGATGGAATCCGTTGAGCATGCAGTTCATGCGGTCTATTACGCTCAGATTGTCAAAGAGAAGTTTATTCGCCGAGAGCTTCTGACAGCGTGTGCACAGATTACAGATGATTGTTGGAAGGAAGCAGGGGATGTCGGGGACATCGCCGTTTCTGCAGAGAAACGAATTCTTGATGTTCTCGGCGGTCTCGAAAATGTCGAGCAGAAGAGCTTCGAAGACATTCTAAATGAAACGTTTCAGTGCATTTTCGAACGAATGAACCGAGACGATACGGAAGTTCATTCCACAGGTTTTGCCGGAATTGACGAAAAGACAACGGGATTCCAGCCGGGAGAATTGATTGTCCTTGCCGCCCGCCCGTCGATGGGAAAAACCGCGTTCATCTGCAATTTGATCCTGGCAGTGATCAAGACTCAGGCAGCACTGGTGTTTTCGCTGGAGCAGTCACGCCAGGAAATCTCCGAACGGTTGCTTTGCATTCATTCGCGTGTCAACGGTCACAAATTGCGGAAAGGAGAATTGGATGAGGTTGCTCAGCAAAACCTCATGAATTCTGCGGAGATCCTGAAATCAGCCCCGCTCATCATCGATGACACACCCACTCGAACCCCATCAATGATTGCAGCAATCACACGGAGAGTGGCGAGAACCCATCATCTCGGATTGGTGGTGGTCGACTATCTGCAACTGGTGGAACCCGATGACAGGAAAGTTCCCCGAGATCAGCAGATTGCGGCGATCACGCGCAAGGCGAAGATCATTGCCAAAGAATCGCAGGTGCCGGTGGTGGTTCTGGCGCAGTTGAATCGCGGGGTTGAGCAGCGTGAAGATAAACGCCCCAAGTTATCAGACTTGCGTGAATCGGGAGCGATCGAGCAGGACGCTGACGTTGTGATGTTCCTCTATCGCCCCGAAGTCTATGACCCATTGGAACGTCCGAAAGAAGTAGACGTGATTATCTCTAAGAACAGATCGGGGCCTTTGGGGACTGTGACGATGTACTGGGAGAAAGAAAACATGCGATTCAGTGAGCAGCGGGATGTACTTCCGTTTGAGTGATGTTATGTTGAGTCGTAGGTTTTAACCGAGGCAGTCCAGAGCCGATCTGGTCAGGAAAATCTCGCTCAGTTCTTGAGCGTCAATTCACAATGGAGGTGAAAATGCTGGTTCTATCCAGGGATGTTGAGCAAGAAATCGTCGTTGGCGATCCAGAGAATCCAATTCTGATCATCAAATTGGTCGGTGCAAAATTGGACAAAGCCAAGATCGGGCTTATTGCTGCGCCTGAGTTGATGATTCATCGCCGCGAAATTGCGGAGAGAATCCTGAGAGCAAGAGAAACGGGCATTTCTGTCGACACTTTGAATGGGGAAAATCATGTCGCAACTTGAAGAACAGTTACGCGAGCGAATTGATGCGCTCGTTGCACAGTCGGCAATCGTCGATCAAACGCAGCAGGAAGCCCGTTTGGCCAAGGAAGAATTGACTCGGAAGCGGAAGTGTTACGAGGAAGCACAGGAGAATCTGAATCGGATTGTTCGCGACATTACGGGATTGGAAAGTGGGCAACCGTTCCTGCCGTTTGCCGGACATCCCGACACCATGCGAGGCACACCTGCTCTCAATAAAGTGGGCGAGTTGTACGCCAAAGCCGAGCAAAACAAGACCCTTTCAGTCAAAGCGAATCTGTCGATCCTGCAAATGTATGGTGTTTCGGACTCGGTGATTTCGGCGTTAATGGATGCCGATCAGAAGCTGGTTACAGTCAGCGATCTGTGCAACCTGATGCAGACTGATCCGCAGTGGGCGAAGAAGGTGAAGGGACTGGGCGAGAAGAAACGCCTGAAGGTCGAAGAGGCCGTTCAACAGCTGTTGAACGACGGAGCTGCAAAGAACGATGCGGACAAGGAAGAGCACGACAATCGCCTGAAAAAATGCCTGAAGTGCGAATCGTTCCGTGATGCAGAGATTTCGAACTGCCCAACGTGCAACGAGACGACATTTACGCTCGAGAATCCACCATCCGACTCTGCGGGCGAATCAACGTTCGATCCGGACCTGGTTGGTTCTCGCAGTGTGCCGATGGAATCAGACGACGTTGCGGTCGCAATTCATACCTGCCAAAACCCAGAAACGGGACTTTGGCACGGATCGTTTTCCGTGGTGAAAGACGGGGAATTGATCGTCGGTCGACGTATTCCGCTCCATACCTCGGAGCCCGAAGAAAGCGAATCACTGGCAATTGAATCTGCCGCAAGCGCCGCCTCTGTCCGCTTGATGGAAATGGAGATGGATTCAGCTTCATCGTCTGTTCGTGATTTTTTGCACACGGTCTCAGCAGACTCATCAGAAGATGATGACTCGGAAGATGAGCCGCAGTTCGAAGAGGCGGAAGAAGAACATCCCGTCGTGAACTAAGTGGTCCCGAAATCGTTGGTCATCGATCCTGGTGGCCAACGTTTTTCACTTAAAGGAATGTGTGGAGAATGACTGTCGATGAACTCGTCAAGGTGTTGCAGTCATGGAGCATTCCTATGGCAACCACGGAATTTAAGCTGCACGAATCAATCGCGTCAGTTCTCAGGAACGAGGGGATTGAATTTCGCCAGGAAGTCGTGTTCGGAAAGGACCGACCAGACTTTTTGTGCAACGGCGAGATCGTCATTGAAGTCAAAATTCAAGGCGGTGTATCGGATCTGATTGAGCAGGTCTATCGGTATTCGAAGATCGAACAAGTGAAGGGGATCGTGGTCGTCACGACCAAGCCGAATCATCGCATTGAAGCAGAGGAAATGAACGAAAAACCAGTGAGGGTTTATTTGCTATCGGGACTGATCTGATTCCCAATCTTTGAAGAATACTCTGATCCGAGAAGCATCGATTCGCGTTGAGATCAGTACGGAACCGACTCCGGATGTCGGTAAGTGTGTCTTTAGCAATCATCAATCGGGATTGCTTGGAGTGCAGCATGACAGCAGAGGCAGACCGCGCTGGTCGCAAGTACAGCAAGCCACCAGGCCAGGGACGAAGTAATAGTTACGCACAAACTCGAGACCAGCAAGTCAACTGGCTGAATGAAAGATGGCGTGAACATACGCATCTTTGGATGCAACAAGATACGTCAATAGATGATCGAGCGATTGGACGAACCAGACCACCTCTGAAATCCGGATGCTACGGCTAACGACAGTCGCAACTTTTGAGAATCCGTTCGCCGTGGCCCCGGGCGTAAAGCGGGGCAACCTTTTAATGCATCCATGCACCGTGGAAAAAAGAACAATGAGCAAAACCAAAGTGGTCGACCTGTACTGCGGAGCTGGTGGAACCTCAATTGGTGCTGAGATGACTGGCGAAGCGGAGGTTGTGTTCGCTCTCAATCATTGGGACGTCGCCGTCCAGACACACAGTGCAAACTTCCCGAATGCCAAGCATGTGAATTCTCGCGTTGATCTGACGTCACCGGGAGAAGCTCCGAAACATCATATCTTCTTCGCGTCGCCCGAGTGCACTCATCACAGTAATGCACGCGGTGGAAAGCCGACATCGGACCAACAGCGGGCTGGGGCATGGGACTTGATGCCGTGGATTGAATATCACCGTCCCAGTTATCTGTGCTTCGAAAACGTGAAAGAGTTTCGTAACTGGGGACCAGTGGGGCGAGACGGCCGTCCTCTTCAATCCGGCAAAGGGAAGATCTTCGAAGCGTGGATCGCTGCGATCAAATCAATGGGCTATCGCATCGAAATGGACTGCATGAACGCTGCTGATTTCGGAGCGGCAACATCGCGGGATCGGTTATTCGTGATCTGTCGCAAGGGGAATCGATCTGCTCCGTTTCCTGAGCCAACGCATTCAAAGCACCCAGGGACGGCACTTCCTGGAATGCAGAGAATGCCGTGGCGGCCAGCGTATGAAATCATCGATTGGTCGGTCCCCTGTCCGTCGATTTTTTCCCGCAAGAACCAACTGAAGGACAACACGCTTCTGCGAATCGAAGCAGGCTTGCGGCGGTTTGTCGAACCGTTCGTCGTGCGAATCAGAAACAACATGACGGCGTCTGGAGCGGCTGATCCGCTTGGAACAATCACGGCTGGTGGACGCCATCACGGTATCGCGGTTCCCATGCAATATCAGTCTATCGGAAGGGGGGCCGGAAGGAGTCGAACTGTCGATCAGCCCGTTCCAACGATCGTAGCTGCAAGGGAAAACCACGGAATCATGGTGCCGTTCATTTCTCGCCAGTTTGGGACGAAGGACGGACAATGCGACCACGCATCTGGAATTGATGAATCACTGCGAACCATCACGACCGTGGATCATCACGCCCTCACTGTTCCGTACATGGTTCAGTTTGACAATGCCAGCGGTAACGAGCGAAGAGTGCGGTCTGTTGAAGATCCTGCGTTCACTTTTGTGACCAAGGCAAATCAAGCCGTCGCGGTTCCTTACGTCCTTCCTCGGCAGGGCTTTTACGATCATCACGCTTTGAAGCGTTGCCGAGGAGTGGAAGAACCACTTCCGACAATCACCGCTTCGCATGTGCCCGGCGCGGTCGTTGTTCCCTTTCTCTCGCAGTATTACGGAAACGGTGACGGTTCTTCGATCCATGCTCCAATTCCAACGATTGTCACTAAAGATCGTCACGCCCTTGTGACGGCAATTATTGATCCTGCATGTCAGTCCATCCCTCTCGCCACAACTCCAGCGATGGCCAAATTACTTGCAACGATGGCGGAACTCGGTGTGGCCGATATCGGCTTTCGCATGCTTAAGAACCATGAGTTGTCCGCGGCTCAGGGCTTCCCAGCCGACTACATTTTCAAGGGAACTGCAACTCAAATCACGCGGCAGATCGGTAACTCGGTCTCACCCAACGTTGGCGCAGCAATCACTCGGGAGATCTTGGCGGCATGAATGAACTTAAAGCACTTCTCAAGGACTCAGGAGACCAACTGCAAGTGATCAATGTCAAGCATCTCGAACACGCTGAAGCCGTCGTCAGAGCATTAAACCTGAAGCTGATCAATCGAATCGACGACGCATTCGCAGAGCAAGCGAAGGAGGGAAAATGAACGGCCAGCCTACGTATGGGCCCCTGTATGCGTCGTTGTACCCCGACTTGGCGATCATCTGTCGAAATCACGGGTTCGCTCTTGCGGTTCACGGAAGTCTTCAACGTGACTTCGATCTAATCGCCGTTCCTTGGGTCGACCTTCCGTCGAAACCTGATGATGTCATCAAAGAAGTGACGTCAACATTCGCACTCAGACAGATCGGAGACGCAACAGCAAAGCTGCACGGACGGCTCTGCTACACACTGTCTTTTACCGGATCGTGCTACTTAGATTTTTCGTTCATTGGAATTGAGGAGATAGCCAATTGAATGAATCACAACCCCCGACGCCCTCGTAAGCTAGTGTCGGTAACGTCAACGAGTCCACACATTACCACTTTGCAGCGACCGGAAACTCAGTACGTCGGAAAAGATAATAGACAAGTGTTGAATGCTCGGAAGCAGACTATTTCGTTGAGCTTCGAGATGGCGTTTTAACTTCATAAATGACGGGTTGTTGAATGAATGATGCGGTGAGAGTGGTTAAGGATCTCCAGGACATCTATGGAACACGATTGAAAGCTGGTTCCGTGGCGTTCATCAGGAGGAGAATCATGGTCAACGGTGGAACCGTGGCAAAGGTCGATCTGGAGAATTCCAATGGAGTGCTGCTGATGATGAATGTCTCACCGGAACATCTGGAACCCCTATGTTCTGCGGTGGTATCTGCCAAAGAAATCAACTCTGTCATTGTTTAATTAAGGTGAGGGAACCGTGGTGAAGAGTCGGACTTACGGGTCAATCCAGTTCCGGGGAAACCAATGGGAATTGAACTGCGAACCGCATGTGAGGATGCGTGCAAAGCAGTTGTTTCGGAAACTGAAAGAAAACGAGAACAAGCTGTGCATCAAAGAGACGATCGACGCCTGTGTGGATCTCCACTGGTTCATGCAGAGATATCCGTTGAACATCAGCCAGGAAGACTGGGCTCGACTCCAACAGGAAGTGGATGGATACCACGAAAACATTCAACGTCTCGATGAAATGTTCGATGGGAACTACGTGCCTCGATCCTTCGATATGGCGATTCCACCCCGCCCCTATCAGTCAATAGCGGCAGAGGTTGTGCTGGGGACGGGAAGGTTGTTGCTCGCTGATGAACTGGGCCTCGGGAAGACTGTTTCAGCAATTACCTGCATGAGCGACAAAAGGGCATTGCCTTGCGTTGTGGTCTGCCCTCCGCATCTCAGAATTCAGTGGGAATCTGAGGTGAAGAAGTTCGCGCCGAATCTGAACGTGCATGTAATCAAGAGAACGACCCCTTATGAGCTTCCCCGGTTCAACGGGAGAGGTCCTGACGTCCTCATCATCTCGGATATGGGGATCAGTGGCTGGAAGGAAATACTGAGTTCGTACTGCACATTTGTGGTGTTCGATGAGGTGCATGGACTTCGGCGTAATGAGTCCGAAAAGTATGCCGCCGCGAAGAGAATCGCATCAGCGATGCCATTCAGACTCGGGCTGAGCGGAACTCCTATCGCAAATTACGGTGGTGAAATGTTCAACGTGATGGAGTGCATTTCCCCCGGTGTGTTTGGATCGTGGGCGGAGTTTCTCAGGGAGTGGTGTCCAGGTGCTGCCACTGATAAGCCCATCGTCAAGAACGCTGCAGCGCTCGGATCATGGCTGAAATCTGAGCGACTGATGATTCGCAGAACCCGGGCGGACATCGGTCGAGAATTGCCTCAGGTGATGAAGATTCTCCAGCACATTGACTCAGATGCCTCAGCACTGGCGAAGGTGAATTATGAGGCCGGTGAGCTGGCGAGGATTATCCTCAACCAAAACAACAAGATGAGCAGCAAAGTCGAGCAGATGACCGCGATGGGGCAACTTTCACTGTTGCTCCGACAAGCGACGGGAATTTCAAAAGCTCCTTATGTTGCAGCGTTCGTGCAAATGCTGGTTGAATCCGGAGAACGGGTCATTCTGGCGGGCTGGCACCGACAGGTCTATTCGATCTGGTTGGAGAAGCTCAAACAATTCAAGCCATCGATGTATACCGGCAGTGAAACTGATGCTCAAAAAGTCAAAGAGAAGGAGCGATTCCTCAAAGGGGAAACGCCCATTCTGATCATGTCTCTGAGAAGTGGCGTTGGGCTCGACGGACTTCAGGCAGTCAGCAACACAATCGTGATAGGGGAGCTTGACTGGACTCCTGCAGTGATCGAACAGTTGATCGGCCGTCTTCATCGAGATGGACAGACGAAGCAGGTGACCGCTTATTACCTTCTTTCGGAAAGTGGATTTGATCCAGATATGGCTCGAATCCTGGGAATCAAGAAAGAGCAGGTGGATGGGATTCGGGATGATGTCCAGATACTGCAGAAAAACTTTGACAGTGGAGCAGCTATTCGCCGGGCGGCACAAAAATATCTCGCAGGAACCCATGGACAGGATTGATAGAAAACTCCGTGAATGGAGTGAGGGGTTACGCGACGCCACCGACGAGGTGAACTCGGTCGCAGATCTTCGCGTTGTCTCTGGAAGAGCACTCCTGATTGCATTTGATGCTGCGATCGATGCTCACGAAGGAGACGAAGAGGCGGCGAAGTCCTTCATAAGTAAAACACTTGGTGATCTGATTGCCGGGTATGATTTTGGTATTCCTCCGCCTTCAGAAGCAATCGAAAGGTAGAAGCATGGGAGCAGTCATCGGACTCGATCCATCCATGTCGGGGTTTGCAATCTGCCGACTGGAGATTGGAGAAGCACCGGAATTGAAAACGGTCTCACAGGGGGCAGAGGGACTCACTTGGGAATCCCGTCTCGAGAGATACGGGAAACTCGCCACAAAGGTGGCTGAGGCAGTCAGGGAAACGTCGCTTCCAATTTTCATCGAGGCGTATTCGTTTGGTTCGAAGAATACACGAGCGCACACTGCAGGAGAATTTGGATGTTATTTACGTCTGAAGATCTCCCAGGCATTCAAAGTTCGCTTGATCGAAGTGACACCGAACGAATTGAAAAAGTTTGTGACAGGGAAAGGGAACGCGGGGAAATCAGAGATGGTCTCTGCCGTCAGCATTCGCACTGGAATACAAATCAAAGACGACAATCAGTCTGACGCGTACGGGCTGGCATGGATTGGTCAGTGCGTGCTTGGACTTCAGGAGCCGACGAACAAAATCCGTGCGGGCATTGTCGAAGCCATTCGCGATCGTCACGGAATGCAGGCTTTGAAAGCGGTGACACCATGATGCCGAAAACAGGCCCCTTACTGGCAGCGATGCGTGCGGTCTGCATGATGGCATCCAAAAAATTCAAATTCTGTCGTGCAGCGAGGGAGTTGGACATCGGAGTGCGAACTCTGAGTATCTGGCGGGCCGAATGGGGGCTCGCAACGAGAGAGAGACGGGATGCCTATCCTGGTGACATCGATTCAGTTCGATCGTTTCTGGAAATCCCAGCGCAGCCAACGATTGTTGAAGGCATAGAGCATATCCAAGCGGAAGTTTCACTCATCCACGGGATCCCTCCCGAGCTCGCCTTGAAAGTTGAACGGGCGACAGAGAACTATTACTCCTTGGACAGAGCCACGCGGCGTTAGACGTGTTGCTGAGCATCAAAAGGAATGTTTAGAAGCTTGTTGTCCCTGTTGATCATCAATCGCTACATGAACTGCTGTTAACCGTCACATTATCCAGGAATTCAATGATCCCTCCGGTACGTTGGTCCGTATTGGATGTATCGTGAAACAAAACTGTTTCACAAGGCAGCTCGATGCCGAATCGAGCAGGAGAGTCTTATGAGCACAGAGTCTGCTGTTGCAAACGTGGTGGATTATCACAGTCGACCGGAAATTTCACGTTCAGAACTGGTGCAGTTCATATCCAGCCGACGCTTGTACCTTGCTGAGAAAGAGGGGCGGTACAAGGAATTCGGGGATGATAAGTTCGACGACAACCTGACCGTTGGAACTGTCGTTCACCTCCTGTTGCTTGAGCCGGAGCGATTTGAAGAAGAAGTCGCAGTGTGGGATGGAAAGGTTCGCAGCGGGAAGATCTGGGATCGGTTTGAAGCTCGCTGCCATCGAGAAAAGAAGATCGTCGTCACAGAAAAGCAATGGTGGCTTATCGCTGTTTGTGCTGCCGCAGTCCGGGCGAGAATCGGTAACCTGATCGACAATCCAAATGCCTCCCGCGAACGAGAGATCTTCTGGGAAAAGACAGTTGAGACGAGGTTTGGTCCACGTACCGTAAAACTGCGGTGTCGCACAGACATGGATTTCGTACTCCCCAATCAAGAGGGATGGGTTTTCGATCTGAAGACCGCTGTGAACTCCGAAGCAGCAAAGTTTCGCTCAGACATCAGGAATCGACTGTATTGGGTACAAGACGCTCATTACACCGATGGATTGGTAGAGACGTCAGGTATCCCGTTTGAAAACACCAATTTTATCTTCGTGCCGATCGGAAAGACGATTTGCAAGAAAATTGCCAACGCCACGATGGACGGCTCTCACGAATTCGGGCTGCCGCAAATGGAGAAGTGCCGTCTCGCAGTGAGGGGAATTGAGCAACTGGCCTGTGACATCGTTCGTATTTCGGAAGACGATCGGTTGCGAGCGCGTGCGAAATGGGAGCAGGCGATTGTGCAGTTGCTGGAATGTCGCGAGACCGGTGACTTCTCAGATCCCGGCGAGGATGACGTCAAAATTGTCTCGAACGTCGTTTCCTGATTTGAGTGAATATTTCATCACCCCCAATGTTGGAGAAGCCAGATGGTCCATGCGAACACTTCGAACGGTAAGAGAGGGGCGACACTTCCGAAAGAGCCGGAAGCAGCCCCAGTCAATGGCATCACCGTGATGGCGAACAAGAAGGAGACGCTGAACCGCCGCATGAGTGCGTTTGAGTCAATTCTGTCTGACCAGAGAACAAAGTTGATCAACAGTCTCCCCAAGAGCTGCGGTTTGACCGTTGAGAGGCTCACACGGTTGGTCCTGAGTTCATTTCGTGACAACCCCGATTTGCTGAACTGTACTCCCGAATCAATCTTTGCCTCCATCGGAGAAGCGGCCCAGCTTGGATTGCAGATTGATGGGACTCTGGGGCATGCCTATCTGGTTCCGTACAAATCGGAATGCAAGCTCATGCCTGGGTACAAGGGGCTACTGGATCTGGTCCGGCGTCACGACAAAATCAACATTAAAACGAGATGCGTCTATAAAGGCGATCAGTTTCACTACGAGGAGGGGGATGAGGACCGGATCGTTCACATTCCCGACCAAAGCGGTGAAGGCGATTGCGAAGACAGTGACGTCACCCACGTTTATTTGATTGCGAAGGATATGGAAACCGGCGCTGTGATTTGCCGCAACGTCTGGAGTCGAAAGAGAATTGAAAGTCACAAAAGGAAATACAGCAAAGCATGGAAGAAAGACGACAATGCCTGGAACACGGCTTGGTCGTCGATGGCTCGAAAGACCTTGATTCGCGACTCAATCAATCGCGGGGAGCTTCCCGTCGCAGTGGAAGTACTCCGCCTCGCTGGTCGAGAAGAGCAATTTGAGGCCCGGTACGTCACCATCGAAGAACCGAAGCGACTCACGATCGATGGAATCGGTTCACGGTTCGACGATGCTGTACGTCCCTATCAGAGACCGACGGCAGACGTCGAGTCTGATAGTGAGGACAGCGCGATCGAACCAAACCCCGGTGTTGATCATCAGGACGTCCCAGAGGATCACGAGAGCGACAACGAGACCATTCCTGACGTTGAGATCGTTGAAGATGATCCGTTGAGCCTGAGAGAAGGAGAGACACCAAAGAAGTGGGAGCTTCGAATCCTGGATGCGATCAAAGACGTGAAAGGCATCGATCAACTTGCCAATATCGAGGACGCGATTTATTTCACTGGAGAGCAGGGATTGGTCAGCGCTGAGATGGCTCACCGGCTCTCACTCCGTGTGGGTGAACGACGGAAAAACTTCCGTTAATTCCTGACCATCAATCTTTCATTTTGCGTGTACAAATGGTAAGATTTTGATGTTGAAATTCACTTCAACAAGGCAGCTCAAAGCCGATTTGAGTAGAGGTCGAAGCGATGGTTTGCGTCACATATTTTCTAGACGGCACGTATCACACAGAGGGTTTTCTCGGGGAGAATCGCCACGCAGAAGCCGCCGAATTTGCTGCTCAGTTCGACATTGTTTCCATCACAGAGTAGTCCACTTCGAGTTTTTTCTCATGATCTCCGGGTGTTGGCCGACCATTACGCCAATGTGCTGGGGATCTTTTCTTTTCTGATGGCAGCCGGTGCCGAACCGTGCAGGTGATTTCGATGGACCCCAAGGAAGCAAAGATTATCGAGGACCGCGTAGCGGCCGGGAAGTTGGCAAAACAGATCGTGGAGATGGTACAGACTGATCTGCCACACGATCCCGCCGCCCGGAGATTTATCGAAGTCCTTCAGGCCGAACTCATACCTCCTCAAGAGGTGCTGGAAGTAACAGAGCCACTTGGAAGGCTGGGGGCGTATGGGATGCCGTTTGGGAAATACCGGGGAATGCCATTGGAGGAGATTCCTCTCATTTACCTGGATTGGATCGTCTCAACGCAAGAGGACTCGTTACGGCACATCAAAGCCTATTTGGCTCACCCCAAGGTGAAAGCAGATCTGGCAGGGCAGCTGGAAGTGTCAGATGCACTGCATCAGCGAGAAGTTCCAATGTAACGCGGCAACCGAGTCGCCCCCACGATAATCAAAACGCAACTACAGGAAGGACATCATGGCAAACCTGCACCCCAGTGCTGTCGGCGAGATCAAACTCACTACAACCTACGCCTTGCTGCTCACGTTCCGCCGCATGCAGTACCCACGGATCGTCAGAAAGATCAAACGATCGGAAAACGCAGTAGCGATCCTCACAGAGTACGCCGCAAAGGCAAACATTGAGTTGATCCCAAATGAAAGTCAAGACGCCCATGGAGTGGGGGAGTAGAGGAAAGGGACAGGGAACGGAGGGAAAGGAACAGCACATGCCAGTCAAACCCACACGCGATGAGTTCGAGGCTCGCGTTCAAAAGACCGTCAGTATGATCCTGGCACAATGGAAGAAACACGAGATCAAAAAGACACTCATGGGGCTCTACAACGTTAAAGCTCGCACTTGTGAAGTGTATCTCTCTCGCGCGCGTGCTCAGATTCGTGCGACAAGTCAAGGAAGCACTCTGATCGAGAAGCTCGACCATTACGTTGCCCTGAAGGCGATCATGATGGACGAGAAGTCGAGCGTGAGAGAGAGAATTCTGGCTGCCAAGGAACTGCGGCGAACTTTACAGCCCATGATGTAAGAGGAAATCTCCATAAACATTTTGAGCCGTGCACGTTGCATGCACGTATGAAAGTTAGGATTTCGTGTTTGTGGAGTCGTCATGAATCGGGAGTATTTACGGTTTTGGAAGCTGGCGTGCAAAGTGCGCGGTTATGAGTATGTCGATCTGCGAAATGCCTACGATGGCCTTCGGGAAATTGAGAAGGAATTTGCGGATGAAGATCAGTCCATTCGAATCAACGCTTATGGTTTGATCTTTCCCCAGTGGGCTCACATCCGGTTTGCCTGGTGGAAGACGCTGACTCACGATCTCCAGAAGGTTGTGGGAGACTCCGATATGACGGTCATTCGCGGGTTTGATGATATCAGTCGAATATTGGCAACGAATCACCCCACACTGAGAGCAGATGATCCGTTAGCAACGGCGCAGAAGGTTTTTGAATACCTCATGTCACCGAGAGTTGTGAGAGAAGATGTCGAAGTGGTGATGTCAAAAGCCTGGAAACTGGCATTTGGCGAAACGGCACCCTCCGAAGAAGAAGTGTTCCCTGACCTCCAGGAAGTCCCTTTTTAAGAAGAACGCTGAAATGTTAATGACCAGTAATTTCGCGAGAGTGAAGAAGATTCCACCAGGGTTTACGGCAGTTGGAATTGCAGTCAACCCGCCATGGTATTTTCGTGGACCATCCGAGAAGAGACTGGCGCCACGCAAAGAGATGCTTGGAATGACCCGCGAAGAATATATCCGGGAGTTCAACCAGATCCTGAAGACTTTGGACCCTCAAGAAGTGTTCGACAGCTTGCCGGAGCAAGGCGTGCTGCTCTGCTGGGAGTCACCCAAAATCTTTTGCCATCGTCGCAGAGTGGCGGAGTGGTTTGAGGAAAATCTGGGAATTGTTGTCTGTGAAATGGACTTCCCTGACCGGGATGCTTTTCCTCGCTATGTCGACATGAAGGAGAAGCCAGCGAAGAAAGTCGATGTCCCCGAGAGCACACCATCGAAGGACCAGGTGAACAAAACACAATGGCTCTTTCGTGAGTAAGAGAGGAAGTTAGACTCGCAATCTGCTCGACAACGAGTAGTATTGAACTCAGCAGCCGCAAGCTGATTGCGGTAGATGGGGGAAGAGTCCATGTTTCAGGGCGTAGTTCATGCCAATGCTCGCAAGATTATCGCGAGCTACATTCCGAGATTGCCAAACAAGGTCCAGGTGATCTGTTCCGGAAACTTTTCGGTTGAGACGACACTGCGATTGAATGGCTACGAAGGGGCGATCAGCGGTTGCGATGTGAGTCTGTACACGTCAGCACTCGGTTCTGCCCTGTGCGGGAAGGAACTGGAGATTTCTCTCTCCGGGAAGTTTCCAGAGCTGGAAGCACTGCAGCCGTTCATGAAAACTCGCGAAGGACGCGCGGCGGCAATTGCGATCGTCCTGGACATGATGCAGTTCGAAAAACGCAATAATCGTTTTCAGATGCGAATGTGGGATGCGTACGTTTCCCGGCTGAAAGATCTCTGTGAGAAGACGATTCTTCGCATTCAGAAGAAGCAAAATCAGGTCCAGCTCAATGCGTTCTACGCTGAAGATGGGTGGGACCGAGTTGATGGCGTCTCGAAGGATTCGGCAATCCTCTCATTTCCGCCAACGTACTCGAATGGATACGAAAAGCTCTACAAGACGCTGCAGGAAGCGTTCGTGTGGTCCCCGCCAAAATACAAGGAGTTGACGAGTGGGACTCAGTTTGCATCGAAGCTTCGCGATTGGGGCGGGAAGTGGCTGTTGGCCGCAGAGAATCCTCCCCCTGAGATGGAGGAGGTTGCAGGTCCACCAATTTCGTTCTCACCGCGGGGTACGGGTGTGAACATCTATTTGTATTCGAATATCGACGGGATTGAGACACGGGTTCTTCGAAGAAAGCAGAAGAGCCATGTCTGCCGTTTGCCGCGACTCCAGGAAACAGACGACGTCACCTCCGATTCACAACTCGAGCTGATTCCGATGGCCTACCCGGAGGCTCAGTACATTCGTGAGATCTATGTTTCAACAGCGGTAGCGCAGTCGCCCGCCCAGTTTTGCTATGGACTATTGCTGGATAAAAAGCTGTTTGCGCTCATGATGTTTCAGCAGACCAGCCAGAGCGGGTTCTTGATTGATGGAGAAGTTCGGAAGTCCGATCTCATTTACATGATGTGCGATCTGACGCTGCCTTCGAACGTTGACAAAATCAGCAAGCTGACCGTGATGTGTGCTCTGTCTCAGGAGGTCCGCGAGTCGCTGCAGAAGCGGTTGACGTCAGACATCTCTTACCTTGCGACCACTGCATTTTCGGCAAACCCGGTGTCGATGAAATATCGCGGGGTGATGCAACTCTACAGTCGAAAGCAGGAGGGAAACCGATTCGCCTTGAATTACACAGCGAAATATGAAGGTCAAACTTTAGAGGAGATCAAGCAGAAATGGCTGAAGAAATACCGCAAGACATCGGCGTCCGACTCTCGGAAATAAGCGAGCAGATCTACGGCGGCAAAGCCTGCTTTCGGCTGGTGAATCCTCGTCGATTACGGCTTCTCACGAAGAACGCCCGGTTCATGAAAAAGGAAACGTTTTCGCAGCTCACGAAGAACGTCACCAAAGATGAGATGTTGTCTTCCATTCCCCTGGTCCATCCAGTCAAAGATGGGCTTGATTACAGAAATTGCCCGGAAGAAGAACTGGAAGTGATTAGTGGGAATCACAGGGTCAAAGCGGCCAAGGAGGCTGGTTTCGAATCGATCGTGGTACTCTCAATTCCACATCAACGAAACGAAGCGAAGGTCGCAAAGCAGC
The DNA here is from genome assembly GCF_051466335.1 of Planctomicrobium mucosum. Lineage (NCBI taxonomy): Bacteria > Pseudomonadati > Planctomycetota > Planctomycetia > Planctomycetales > Planctomycetaceae > Planctomicrobium > Planctomicrobium mucosum. Next base: position 1,494,680 of record NZ_CP195793.1, read on the forward strand.
TGAGTCACAACGCGATCTCGGGAACGGACGATGATCAGTTGCTGCGGGAATTGTACGAAGAGTTGAGTTCGATTGAGGCGCAGTTGTACTCAGGTCTGGATTCTGAAGATGTGCAGCAGCTCAAGGATATTGAATTCAGCGGGTTTGGAGCAGAGCCGGTCAGAACAGAGAAGATCGTGCTTTGGTTTCTCCCGGAAGAAGTTGCAGAACTCGACAAGATCCTGCTCGAAGCCTCTGAAATCGCCAGTGCTGACAAGGTCTATCTGGTTGCGGAGAGCAATTACAAAGAGATCTTCAATGCCATCACAAAAACCAAAACAATCAAGAACATCGCGAACACTGCGGTCGCGTTCATGGTGTTGGCATCAGAGTTAAGCGAGCTGATGTTGACCAGGGCGAAAAGTCAATCCGCCACAGCCAACGTCGGGGCAGAGACAATAGAGGCGACAGAGTGAGTGGTCTGGAGAACAGATGGCGGCGATCTCAAGAGAAGTGATGAAACAGTGCACCCAGGAAGCACACGATCTCATTGTTTTGGCAAAACCAAAACGCACGATTCTCGAGTTTCTCGTTCGGAAACGTTCGATCACACACGACCAGGCCGAAAGAGCCTACAAAGCAGCGAAAGACTTGGTCATCGAGGATCTGAATCGGCCTCGGATTGAGCATCTCGCCGAGCAGTTCGCGTTCTTCAAGGGAGTGATGGCGTCTTCGGAGGCGAATACTCGCGACCGCCTGATTGCGGCGAAAGAGATCGATTCAATCATGGTTTTGAACGGTCGTTCTGGTCAGGTTCTCAATCAGATCAATGTCGTGGCATCGGCCAGCGCTGGAGTGGCCAATATCGATACCAGTGGAGCGCCAGAGGATGTCCCAATCGGAGAATTGGATTCTGACGCAAGAAGAAATCAAATTCGTCTTGTCGCTGAACGAGTCCGAGCTCGAAACCTTTCTTCTCGATCTGAATAATGCGGATGCCGTCGAATCTGTCGTTTTGCAGATTCAGTCGTGGCAAACTCCCCAGGAGATCGTTGAGCAAGCCAAGATCAGTCCATCCATCTATCGCAGGCATGTGCTGATTCAGGCTGGCCCCAAAGTTGTGATCTACGATGAAGCTCTTGACCCATGGCAACGGGCAGATCTGGAGGCTATGGATGGTGCCTGGGAGTACATGGCGCGCGTGACATCAGTGCGACCGAAAGAAAGACGTGCCTACCTCGAGCGAGGACGCGGCCATTCCAAGACGACAGACATTGCAGCAGGGGTCGTCTGGGCCATTCTCTCTTCCAAGTCATTGCTCTGGGGATATGCGGCGGCGTCATCTGAGAAGCAAGCTGGATTGATCATGAAAGCGATCCAGATGATCTGTAAGCTCAATCCATGGATCAATGACCGAATCTTCGTCTACGAAAATCACATCAAAAATCCACTCACAGGAAGTACCTGCGAGGTCGTGGCTGCCAATCCGAAAACGACATTCGGGGAAACACCAAACTTCATCATCTGTGATGAGCTGACGCACTGGGGGAGCGAAGAGGTCTGGTCGACGCTGTATTCGGGGATCGTCAAAGTCCCCGATTCACTCATGATCGTGATCAGTAATGCCGGTTACGGAAAAGGAAGAAGCTGGCACTGGATTTTGAGGGAGAAGCTTCGGGTTGACCCCGCCTGGTACTTTCGGTCATTGGATGGAATCCAGGCATCCTGGCTCACAAAGGAAGACTTGGAAGAGCAGTTGCGTATTCTGGGGACGCTCGAATACCGCCGTCTTTTTCTGAATAAATGGCTCACGGATTCCACAGATGGAATCCCGTATCACCAGATCGAAGCATGTACGGTGCTGGCCGGGCCCGCATCGGGAAGAGAGCACGGCTGGGACTACGTGATTGCCGGTCTGGATATTGGAATTACCCGTGACCGCGCCTCACTGGTATTTCTGGGAGTGAGTTTGGCCCGTTACAAGATCGGCCTGATGGGTCATTTTACGTTTGATCCGCGAGAGTATCCCAATGGTGAAGTCGCGATTTCGGACATCGAGAATACGTTCTGGAGGGAGTTCAATCGATTCGGGGGCGTGGACGCGCTGTATGCGGACTCATACCAGGCGATCTCCACGATGCAGAGAATGACCGCTGAGGGAGTTCGTTGCTTTGCTGTGCAGTTTAGCGGCAAGCAGGCGATTCTCATGGCGAAGCGGTTCGTTGACGGGTTCCGCCTGGGGATTTACGAACTGTACTACGACGAAGTCCTGGAAAGCGACATCCTGGAGATCGAAGTGGGATTCAAGGAACTCACCAGAACCTACAGCTTGAGTGCCGAGAGAACGGAGCGAGGGCACGCCGATTCAGCGATCGCTCTTGGCATTGGAACGATGGGCGCCATGGACTGGCTTGACGAACTGGTCAGCTCAAATGGACCGCAGGCTCATGGGAATGAACCGGCAGAACAGACTGTCGAAACCTGATCAGGATCTTTGATCTCTCTCATGGCTGGTTGCGTTGCTTTGATAAGGAATTCGATTTCCATGTCAGGACGAGCGACGCCTGTCGGACCGCAGCATTCGATTGCCATGTCACAGGAGCGGGTGTCTGCGCTTCCCGAAATGCCTGTTGCCTCTGTCGGGACAGGGCCTCACGGTTCTGCTGCAAGTCGTTGAGAGACATCTCAAGAAAACGGGACGCCTTTGGAGTAAACCGCTGATCGCTCAACAGCGTGTATTCGAAAAAGCCCCTGACCGATATTCTGGGGTGTCCAGTTTCCAGCCGGTCGCGAACAGCATGACGATGACCAGTAGCCACCGCCCCTGTTGCCCGAACGATGTCCATTGCAGATGAGGTGCGAGGAACAACGCCATTCGTGTACCGCGTTTCATCAAATGGATTGGCCTGCGCACTTTTCTGGCGCCTTTTTCCGTCACAACTGCCGAACAATATTGAACTTCTCACAGTTCACAACAATTGGACAGAAGGCTGGTCCTCGCACGCGACAGTGGGGCGCTATGGAACTTTGGCCACCTACCAGAAAGCGGACAAGACCGTTTTCATACATGATGAACAATGGCATCCGACGAAAGAAAGGAGCATTCGAGGAGATTATCAAGGTGATCGACCGTCATTTGAAGCAGCTGGCTTTGGAAGCTGCCCGCAAGAGGGAAAAGAAAAAGCAGCGTCGAAAAGATCATAAAAAAGCGCGAACTCGGAAGAAGCAAAACCCTCGCTTTGACACGAACTAATTCGCAGCGATATGGCGGGGATGCCGTCAGACGTTCTTCCGCATGATTTGGCGGCCAATTCAACGCCTCTGAGGCTCCGACACACGTAATGATGCGACCACGGATTCACATTACACCTTGATCTATATTACTCACATCACATTCATCGCTCGGACATACGTTTCGGCGACGGCTAGTTCCTGCACGGCCGCTGCGATGGCCTTGATCCGCTGCGCCTCGCTGGCGAGGTGCGACGCAGCTATGCCTTCGAGGTCGTTGATCGCGGACTGAAGTGCCTCCCCTAGCGGCAGGAGTACGGGCGCGTACCGGGAGGCGACTCGTCGTCTTTCCGATTCCGGCAATCCCTGCTGGGACCGGAATGACGACGCAAGCCTGTCGCGCCAATCGAAGAGACGCCGACTAAGTACCGGCCCAATCCCTGGCACTTTCTGATAGTTAAGCATAGAGACGTCTTTGGCTGTCTCAATGCCAAAGGATTCCAGGCAGAGGATGCGATCGCCGGTAATTCCCTTAAGCTTCGCCCCACGGATCATCGACTTGTCGAGGTGCTCGTCCAACTGAGTCTTCTTCGAGTCCATCTCGGCTTGACGCAAATCCCGCTCGTAATCCTGCAACGCACCGTTGTGAGATTTTTGTACGTCGTCGACCTTCGCTTTCCGCTGCTGTATTTTCGAAACAGCTGCATTGCGCTGGGCCGCCAACTCGCGTTCCATTTGCTTAATCTCTGCCTCGATAGTCAATACGCGATCATACCATCGCTTCTGCTCGACGATCCAAGGGGCGTTTGCAGCTTCCCACTCAACGGTGCGACGTCGATTCGCCGCGTCGATTTCATCGCATTTTTGGCGGTACTCAGCTTGGCGAGAGGCCGTTAATGCTTCCCAAGCTGACGTGAGTCGTTGATTCGCCACTTCAATCTTATGACGAGCACCATCGTAGGCAATTCGGCGTGCTGCATTTTCTGCTTCCCAATCCGCAAGGGCTTTGCGATTCGCCTGCTCGACTTCATGAATTCGCCACTGATGGTCGGTCATGATTGCCGCTTTCCGCGCTTCCCAAGGAGCAATCGTGCGGCGGTTTTCATCATCGATCTTTTTACACGCCGCAACGTGCTCGGCTGCCTTAGCTGCATTTGCAGATTCCCATAACTTCAAAATCTCTCGGTTGGCCAACTCAATGGGCTGCACGCGGACTTTATATTCTTGATCTATCACGTCGCATTCCGCCTGATGCTCCTTTTTCAGGGATTCCTGGGCCATCCGGTCCCGCATCCCTTCAGTAAGCTTCATGATCAGCCACACGGCCCCACACCCAAACATCACTATCATGCTTACTGGCGGAGCGACGAGGTACATTGGTATCCCCGCTAAGGTTACGATGGCGCAAAGCCTTTCTAGAAACAGATCTGGTGGAGCTGGCAAGGGGAGTGGTGGGTAGTCCGGCGGCAGCGGTATGTCATGCAATTTAGGATGGGGCAATGCAACTGGCGCTGACGGGTGGGGGCTAAGCTTGGGAGGTAAGGGGATAGCCGGCACGGCTGGCAATGGGCGGAGCACAGGCCGACCCAAGAACACAGGGCGAGGCGGCAAGAACTCCAACACTGGATCTGGTATAGGCCGAGGCGGGGCAGGATGTGGCAGCAACGACGGTTTTTGGATTGCGCGTAAAGCGACAGGCAGTGTGACTTCGATGGGCAAGATTGGCCGGGGCCGCAAATATGTCGTGAAGACCATCTGCATGCCGTTGAGCTTTTGGAACAGATTCCGAATGTCTTCGATCCGCAGTGCCGCGCTAACCGCCCCCTGACTGGGAATAAAGAACATCAATCTGGCGGTCGCAATGAGCTGGCACCATGGGCAATTCCCCCCCATCGGATATGAGTGTCTGGGGTCATTCTTGCAGCGCTGAAGGCCCTTCATTGAGGAGTCGAGTACACTACGCCACTCAGTCGCTGTGGGACGCTGGTGAGAATTGAACGCCCGCTCGAACAGGTCTCGCGTGGGGGCATCCAGCATCACTAAAGGCGGGACGTGCGGAGGTGGCTTTAATTTAGTCGGGTTCCTCGTATAGGCATAGAGCCCATCTTGGATTGCCTTCTCGATAGGGATGTCGATGTTGACTTGGGGCACGCCTGCGAATGGATGACGCCCCATCATCAGCAAGTGGAAGACCATGACTGCCAATCCGAACAGATCGTGATTCGCATCACGGTCCACATCAATGAACTTCCTGCCGTGGAGTTCAGGTGGTGTGTACTCGGGGACGCCTACGCCGCAGCGGAAGATGCGATTCCCTTCTTTTACCTGGAACGAGTCACAGTCGACCAGAGCTATAATGCCCTTCTTCGACACCATCACATTCTTTTGGTTGACGTCCCCCACAATGTGGCCGTGGCGGTGAATGCTTTCGAAGGCAATCGCGCAATTCCGGGCGGTATGCAGGAGGAAGCCCCAGTCGACATCCGGAAAGTCCTTCTTGCGCTGGGCCACGCTGTAGAGGTGGTGGATTTCCATGTGGTCGGCAATTCGGGGCATTAGGATGCCTTCGACCACTCCGGGATTGCTGTTGCTGAGTGTCGCTGTCGGCCAAGCCGCAATTTTGAGCAGATCAGGGTTACACAGCTTCGCCATCGCGCGGAGTTTTTCGCAGCGTTCCTTACTCTGCGGTTTGCTGTAGAGCTTAGCGACTAGATCCGGACGGCCCACGACATCAAACACCGCTCCCTCGCCGCCTGTAGCGAAGGGCTTGGCTGGCAGTCGGACTTCATTCCCCGAATGGTCACGCAATTGCGTCGGATAGGTTTTGCGAGACATCGGCGGTGATTCGTGTCGCTAAAAAGAGTGTCTTGTCGTCGTCGGTCCGTTCGTTCACGCGATTCGAGTCCATGAAATCCAGGAGCGAGACTTGTAAGGCCGCCTCATCAGGGCCGTTTCTCACCGTCTTAAACAACGGTGCAAAGAAGCGATCGTGGACTTTTGCCCCAGCTATGTCGAGGGCGAGCATTTGCAGACCATCCGTCAGGACGGCTAACTCGGAGATTTTTCGTTCAGTGATCTCGATTCTCAGGTGCTGTCGGTAATCGTCTTCGCTCAAGAAACGTGTTGTGTTGGCATACTCCCCGTTATCTGGCCAGAAGGCGAGGTCGTAGCCATCTGGCCCATCGAACACGATCACGCCGTCACCTACCTGAACAAATACCACCCAGCCATCACCAACCAGTGCTGCAAGGAAGGTGCAAGCAAGTTGACGGGGAGTCGATTCAATAGCAGTTGCCTGTTCGATCAGACGCTCTCGGGCAGCCTCAACCCATGTTTTGACCTGCTCGGACGTCGGAACCGTTTCACCGGAGGCCACTTCTAAGAATCGGTCAACCGTAGCCTTTGAACCCAGCTGTGAAAATTCGGCGCTACCAGCTCCGTCAGCGCACGCAACGACCAATGTTGTACCAGTGATAGCACCTGCGCAGTAATCCTGGCAGGGCTGCCCTGATTGGACATGAGACGTGCCCTGCACGCTACCGTAGACAAGCTTCCACATGGCGTTGTCACACCTCCGTCCAGCCCGGTGGGGGCAGGGCTACAGTATCGCCTGGGGAAGACTGGGAGACCGCCTGCATCGACTGTGACAACCACAGGAACATCTCGCGGAAGTTAACGCCTTTGAGCTTCGCAGGTGGGCGCGTCGATATCTGGGCTAGGACGTCCATATTTGCACCTTCGACCGCTACCGTGAAAAAGGCGAACGACTTTGACGCCTCGCCTTGTTTCACCTGCGCGGCTGCGGACTTCCAGGGGTCGCCGTGGTCAGGTCCGCCATCGGTGATCAGGAAAATCCACGGGCGATAATAAGAGACACCAGCCGAGCGGTAAGTCGCCTTACGTCTGGCAATCATATCCAGGCCAGCAAAAATCGCTTGGCCCATCGGCGTGCTACCTGAAGTCTGGAGGCGAGGTGGCTGGAAGTTCTCGGCGGTCACGAAATCCTGGACGGTGGTGACAGTGCCACCAAAGGTCACAATTGCAATCTCGGCGCGCCGACTTGCCAACGAATCGGCCGCAAGTGTTTCCTTAAGAGTGACCAAACCTTCATTTAACAGGTCGATGCGAGTCGTCCCACCCGAGACGACATTGTACAACCGCCCGTCCTGCATGCCGGTTTCACCCGTCTCTTGGCTGTAGCAATCGACGACCTCCGCCATCGATCCGGATGTATCGAGGAGCAATACACAAGGGACACGGGGATCGGGGTTCTCAGCAAACTCACTCGCCTCGAATCCTGCATATTCAAGCTGATCGGACATCGTACTTCCTGTTTCACTTCATCTGTTTGTCATGTCGTGAGATCGCTTTGATCTGCATGTTCCGATTCATCGTCTTTGCCATTGTCCCCGAGAGACATCAGCAGGGGGGCATTTCAGAACCGTAAGCTCAAGGGCATGCCATGCCCAAGCGGCGGACGAAAGCGTTAGTCCCAGAAAGATTGCAATGGGCAGACAACAGCCCATCATCCGCCCAAGTTTCCGCTGTCTACCTGAGCGAGTCAGGGGGATACCGAGTTGGCGAGACAAACGGCTCTTCGCAGCGCTTAAACCCGTCGCCCTCTTCCAAGAGAACGAGAATCCATGTTTTCGTCGTCGGCCCATCGACGTGCCCTTTGTAAACTTCGGCGTAGCGAACTGTTTGAAAAGATTATGAAACAACCTCTGGGCATATGTCAACGAACAGATCATGGAGGCGATTTCCTCCGCAATCACAAAGCAGAAGGCCAATGTTGCGTATATCTGATTCCGATGAGCCTTCGGATCGTGCAGCGCGGTGCACGATCCAGTCGTAAAGCGTGGTCGGAGTTCCAGCCAGATCTGAAGCGATGATTAGCAACACATTCCGCTCCTATCACAAATCGCCCCAGGTGCCCCCAGCCGTAGCCTACCAATCCCTGCTTCCACCAGCCCCTGCCGCTCAATCCGATGTCTGGTCAATCGTGAGTTGCACAGGAGACGTGGGCGCTGTGGTTATTGCCATCGGCCACAAAATCGCCAACTCCAAGACAGACGCTGACGAACAGGACCTTTTTCAATCACGCCGGTGGGAGTTACGAGTACATAGTCGAGTGAGACTGCTGTGGGATGAAAACTTCCGGTGCACCGGGTGAACTTTATTCAATGGATGAAACGATGAAGCGGTTGGGCTGGGGGCGTCATCTGCGGTCGGACTCCCGGTGGCATCGGCAATGCCGCAAGCCACTCCATCACGACCTGCCGGGCCGCTCGAACATCTGTCTTCCAGCTGAATTCGACATAGATGACATTCATTCCCTGACTCGACTGGCTGCGAACAGCTTCGACTCCAGAGGCGCCCAAAATTGCGGTTTCGATCGGAAATGTCACCAGCGTCTCAACTTCTTCAGATGAGAGTCCCGGGCATTCCGTGAGGATCACGACGCGGGGCCTGTCGAGGTCGGGAAAAACAACTATTGGTAGCGTTGTGGAGAGATACCCTCCATACGTCAGTACCACGACGCACCCTGCCAGGATCAATGCACGATTGGTGAGTGAAAATCGAATAAGCGCGTTGAGCATGTTCCGCCTCTACTTTCCTTCATCTTCGTTCTTGTGGAGGCTGCCATCCGCATGAACATGGAATCCCTTGAGCATGGCATCAGATTGAGACTGGGACATGCGATTCAGCTGCGCGGCTCCGTTCAGTACTACAAACATTCCTGGCAGCAGTGCTCCATCATTCGCGATGACAGCGTGCTGTCGATCCTGGTGAACCACATGCACCGGAACTCTTTCAAATGTGTTCACGTTTTGGGTGAACACGAAAGCTTCAGCGCCATCGTCAGTAAGGGCTTCTCCAGGAAGCACAAACACGTTGTCGAGTTTTTGGACTCGAATCCGCAAACGGAGCTTTTGCCCCGGTCGAAATCGCCACAGCATTTGAACGCGGCCTTCGTCTTCCACAGCTCGTGACTGGTTTTCCAGAGGTAACAGAAACGCAAATGTTCGATTGACTGGGTCAATTGTGTTGGACATGTGCCGGATCCGAAAGGATTGTTCCAGCGGTGGCCAAGCTGCCGAGGTGTCTTCCTGAAGGTCGACCTCCACCGGCCAGCGTTCTCTGACGCTGCACTCAAGCAGAGGTGTCTCATCACGAAAGGCCCGACCTTCAATTGCTAACAGCTGGTGATTGGCAAGGAGGCACAATGTCTGACCCGCTTGAACCAGCTGCCCGAGTTCAACCTTAAGTTCCTGCATCTCGAAAGACGGGGGGCGGAAGGTCTTCTGTACCGCTCACTTTCTGGTTGCCGACCTGAACATGCGGTAACGGCATGACGTTAGCGGAAGATAAGATGGTCGGGGTGACAATCTCGATTTCACTTACAAATTGCCCGGTAGCGGCAGCGTCAATTTGCTCTCGAAGTAGTCCACGATTCAGTAGCTCTTGCCGATAGGCTTTGACTGCTGTCTGCAAGCGAACGATCTGGTTCTCGACTTCGATAATGCGCGCTTCCGGAATCGCTCCACCAGCTCCCGACAAACGCTCACGCTGAGCAATGGCAAGTCGGATATCCTGATTCGCTTTGAACAAATCGGATTGCGTCATATGCAACGATTCACTTAATAGTCGAATAGAAAACAGCGGTTCTCCGGATCGAACAGTATCGCCTGGGAAGGCACTGATTCGCGTCACAACACCTGTGACCGGCGAGACAACTCCTCGATCGCTACGACCTGGCCGATCGACCACCATTCCCGGCACTTGAGTAGTCCGCCAGAACGTTTCAGGCTTCACTGCACGCGCCTTCAACTTGAGATTCTCAATAGCCTGATCCGTGAGGAGGAGAGTACTGTTCGCTGAAGATTCGCTGTTCTCTGTAGGTTCTTCATCCTCATGCCGTACCAATTCCTGATGTTGCAGTGTGGGAAGCCACCGATCTCGTGTGAAATACCCGATACCTATGACCACCAATGGAACGGCTACAGTGAAAATGATCTTGAAGACTGACGTCGGGTTGCTGTTGGTATTCATGTATCCTCCCTTTCCGACAGAGGAATCGACGAAGTGAACGGCCAGTCGTCTTCCAGCATCAGACCTGCAATTTCGCTGGCCGATTGCCACATTTCAACCAGCGATCGAATGAGCTCAAGATTGGCTTCTGCAACAGCCCTCTGGGCCTCCAAAACTCGGAGAAACTCAAAATGTCCTCCCTGATAAGCCGCCTGAGACAGCTGATAAGTACGTTGAGCACGCGGGAGAATTGCAGTCCTGTAGCGATCGACACGCTCGTTTGCAGCAGCGTAAGAAGCGAAACTTGCAGCGAGTTGTTCTACAAGGTCGTTCTGAACCCGCAGTACATGACTTTTTGATTCGTGGATCAGAGCCTTTGCTGCTGCAATGTTCCCCTGATTCCTGTTCCACAGAGGAATTGGCACGATGAGCCCAATATCCCAGTCGTTCGAGCGATTCTGCACTGCCCGTGGTCCCCGATGATCTCGAGAGCCGGGTTTTGCTGCTGATTACTCCCCGCAGTCAGACTAGGGTCGTTGAAATCAACGTCTCCGGACGTCCTGGTTTAAGTGAATGATGGATGCATTGATTCAAAAGACATCGATATTCCAAGAAAATAATCAGAAGCAATCCTAAAACCGTGATCCATGCAAGGCGTTGATTCGTTCTCTCAGTATCTAAAAGAAAAATAATTTCCGTGGCAACTCAGGGCCGATCTGAGGTGGAACAAGACGATGACTTCTCTCGCCGTTCTAGGCATTGCTTCAGTCGATGCCATCAAGGCTCTTCTGTCAGATAGCTCGATCGAGAAACTCGAAGAATGCTACTCGATCAGCGACGGTCCCAGATGCGAGCATGTCATCGCTCTGGGGTTCTGCGCAGGGCAATCATCAATCATTGCCACGATCGCCGTGAAGCCGATGAGATCTTCGGGCGTCAAGATGATGTCAATCGGTGAGGAGGCGATCGGACTCATCGTCCCTGTTGTGTCGGAGGTCGAGATCGCTTCCGTTCTCACCGTGGACGCAGTGCTGGATGGCGATCAGGAAGTCACGATCGACTCTGATTCCGGAGAGGACTTGTCAGCTTTTAACAGTGCGTTTGAGCCCATTGTTTCGGCTCATGCAGAACGAATCATCCAAGCTCTCTTTTCGTAAAACGGGGCTCGTTGCCTCGTCTGGGTGGTCGGGTTTGCCCGGCCCGGCCACCCGCTCTTTTCTCTTATCGAAAGCCGCAACGATGCCTTCAGTAGTCATTGATTCACCCATTGATGTGATGAAACGTGTCGTGTCGATGTTCGAGTCTGCGAAAACGTCCTGTGTCATTGATCTTTACCCACATGGGCGTGTGGCAGGGGACTGGATTTTAGATGCGTTGATCGATGGTGCTGAATTTCATCTCAACATTTCTGTCGATCCAGACTGGGGAATGGTTGTCGTGGACAGATCCATCAACGGCAGATGCTATCGCCAGAGTCTCCGTGCAGTCGTTGCCGCACACATCCTGGTTGATTGCGTTGGCGTGGAATCTTCCAGCGGAGAAGCGGATGGCTACTCGATCAATTTGAAGTTTTCCCCAGACTTGCGAGATCTTCGTGAACGGCTCAGCGATCTGCTGATCAAAGGAGACACGCCGCTCTTGACGCACGAACAGATTGACGGCTTCGCGCTGGATCCCCGCTGGATGAGACATGCTCGCTAAAGAGAAAGTTTTATCTTGAAAACGACGAGTGCTTTTTTGCTACGACGTGATGGACACGAGTACCTGTTCATCTTCGACGTGACGCATCTCAATGAAGTGGAGTCGGTGGCATTGAAATACGCTCAGGACCCTGAGCTGAATTTCAATTTCCAGGATTTTGGTGAAGTGGTGTTTTGGCTCCGATTAGTGAGGGAGTCGCTCAGAGAAAATCAGCAGGGCTGATCGAAACCCCGGGACAGCAACAAACGTCAGGAGTATTCAAAATGAAGACAAAGACAATCAAGAGTGTGTTGCGGAGAAAGCATGATGCATGGTTGGCGTCTATTAAAGACGAACACGTGCGCAAGTTGGCAGCAGAAGGAAGCATCATCACAGGAGGTTCAATCGCCTCAATGCTGCTCAAAGAGTCAGTGAATGACTTTGACATCTATTTCCGGAACCGGGAAACAGTGATCGCAATCGCGAAATATTACGTCGAGGAGTTCAAGAAGTCCCCACCGACGAAGTACAAGAATTCTGATCGCCAGGTTGAGATCTTCGTCGCAGACGGTTACGGCGCTCCAATTGAAGTAACTGCAGATCCCGCAGATCCTGCAGATCAGCGGGCAATGCGAGTGAAAGTGATTGTGAAGTCAGCAGGAATAGCGGGCTGCGAGGGATCAGAGAAGTACGAATACTTCGAATCCCTTCAGGACGAATCGTCGTCCGCTGCCGAGGATTTCATCGGTGAGGCGACTGCACCAAAAAAGAACAGCGACTCGACACCAGATTTTCACCCGGCATATTTGACAAGCAATGCGATTTCGCTGTCCGGAGACGTTCAGTTGATCCTTCGGTTCTATGGCGAACCGGATGTCATCCATGCCAACTATGATTTCGTGCACTGCACAAATTTCTGGACGTCGTGGGACGGCAAACTCACGCTCCGAATGGAAGCCTTGGAATCCTTGCTCGCAAAAGAACTGAGATACATCGGTTCCAAATATCCACTGTGTTCGATCATCAGAACGCGGAAATTCATCCAAAGACAATGGACCATCAACGCCGGGCAATACTTGAAAATGGCGATGCAGCTGGGGGATTTGAATCTCAACGATGTCGCCGTTCTCGAAGATCAGTTAACCGGAGTCGATTCTGCCTACTTCCATCAGGTGATTTCTGCGATCAAGCAGAAAGATGAACAAACGGTGGACCGAGCATACCTCATTGAACTGATCGATACTATTTTCGGTTAATCATCTGGTTGAGCCTTCGTTTTTCCGTCATTTAAAGCTTAGAAAACAAATTATGATCTCGCCGAACAGATCGTTCATTTTTGAGTTTCGCCACCGAGAATACGGCCAGGGTCTGATATCCAAAGAGTATGCAATTCTCAAGGATGGCGTGGTCTGTGCCGGTCTCACTGGAGAAAAGGCTTTGTTTGTGATTGCCGGAATTCTCAATGGAGACCAGGTGAGAAGTCAGTACGAACACATCAATGAAAGGGTTGTTTGGAGATGGACAGTCAGCGACTTGGGAGTGCATCTGAACATCACCAATGATCAGGGAGAGTTCACAGGTTCGTTAGAGCCATACGAATTTCTCTGGGCAATCGCGACGATGATCATCTCAGGGAGGTCACATTACACTTTTCGTCCTGATGCGCGGCTTGTCTGTGAATTTCCCGCGACTGAAATTCATGGGCTGCTGACGGTCATTCGCTGACCCGCGGATCAGACAACAACAAAAGGGTCAAGGCATTCAGCCTGAAGGCAGTTCGGAGCCGATCCGAACAGGTGTATGGATAACAAGAATGTTCGTGGAACTACGTGCTTTGAATGAACTGATCTGGTTGTTGATCAGCCTCATTACATCCGGAATTGTGGGATCCGCGCTGGCCGGTTTGATTTGTTGCACTGTCTGGGATTGCTGGAAAGAGAACAGACATTGAGTGAGTCGCATCTTGAATCGCGATCCGAACGTTGAAGACGAAGTGCCGCAGCGACAACGGTCTAGTAGGTCGAAAAACTCACATATCACTGATCCGATTCACGATCTTTGCCGTTATCTGATTGAGGATCAGGTATTTTACCTGAGTGGTAGTCCGGGACCGATTCGGACAGGCGACAATGACAATGGCTCAGACGGTACGCATTCTCAGCGAACACGGTTACATCGACATCAATGATGATGGGGCGATTACTGATTCGAGTGGCATGGCGATCGAATTTTTCTGCTCAGGACCGATCCAAAAGTTCGACGTTGAGGAATACGTCAGGACGTTCGGTCAACTCCACGCATTCATTGATGTTTTGAACATCGGCTATTGGTACGGGAGTGATGGGTACGAGGCACCCGTGAAAGAGTTCCGTGAGTCGATTCAAACGCTTCATCTGAATCTTGCTCACGGAATCGTCAACTAGAACCAGCTCACCGGACCGAACTCGAATGAACGAACTCAAAGTTTACAACCGCGTCACAGACATGGCCGACGTCTATGCGAGAAATTCCCGGCGAATAATTGAGCTGATCAGTGAGCTCGAGAATCTGACTACCGAAATGAATCAAGTATTCGATGGTGCGAGGTTTGGCGCCAAGGTGGAAGTTTGTGGCTGTGATGACAAAGACGACATTCCAAGAGAATTGAAAAGGGCTGCGTGGGCTGCGTTGGTTCCCAAGATGGGAATCGAGCAGTACATGTCCATCAAGAAACGCGAAGAGATGAAGTATGCACTGTGCCAGGATCGTGCACGAAGTGCGATCGATGACCCAATTGACAAGTTACCTGAAATTACTCCCGAAGGCATCTGGCAAGTTGTCGAGGGGTTCTCATCCTCCACTGAAGAGATGCTGGTTGAAACGCTGAACGAGCTTTATAACTGGCTCAAGCCGCACAGTAACGATACTTACAAGACGAACGAGCAAAATCGGTGGAAGCTCGGCAGGAAGGTCATTCTCGAATTCGGTGTGGAAGAACGCTGGAATCGAGCCGGGCCATTCCGCGTCAGTTATTCCAGAGATAGCTACATTCACTCGCTGGACAATGCATTCCATCTTCTTGATGGGAAAGGGCTTCCGCAGTCACACCGCGGCCCATTGCATACCGCCATCTTGGAAACAAGAGTTGCTGGTCATATGCAGGAAACGGAGTATTTCCGGTTCCGATGCTATGACAACCGGAATCTCCACCTCGAATTCAAGAGATTAGATCTGGTTCAGGAAATCAATCTGAGATGCGGAAACCACAACGAATTGCCAGGTCAAGAGAAGGGTGGATCTTTCAGGAAGCCTGGTGAGCTTCCATCCAGAGAAATTGGAAAGTTCGATGGACTCGACCCGAACTTTTTCGAAACTCCTGAAAAGTTGGCGATCAGAATCTGTGATGAAGCAGGCCCTCTTCTTGGAAAGAGCGTTTTGGAACCGTCGGCTGGAAGCGGTCGGATTGCGTTTGAAGCGAAACGATGCGGAGCGTACGTCCAGTGCATGGAGCTTCAACGAAAGTTCCAGGAACTGTTTGCCCTCGAGGGAATCGAAATTGCGATTGGAGACTTCCTTAAAACGAAGCCGGAACCGATCTACGACGCCGTCTTAATGAATCCGCCGTTCAGTCATCAGCGCGATATCGCCCATATCCGGCACGCCTATGGGTTCGTGCGTGATAGAGGGACTCTGGTCTCGATCGCGTCCAGTGGCGTCTTGTTCAGGAAAGATAAGAACAGTCTGGACTTCCGGATTTGGCTCGATTCCGTGGGTGGAACAATCGAGAAACTCCCCAGTTCCAGTTTCAAGGAGAGCGGCACCGAGGTTGAGACAGTCCTGATCCAGATCCGGAAGGGATCGGAGGTCTGCGAATGATTGAGCCAATCATCCATGTCGGTGACTGTCGTCGACACATGGCAGAAGAGATCTCGAAGGGATCCGTACACACGATTTGTGCGAGTCCCCCCTATTGGGGTGGAATCAGGGACTATCAGATACCAAAGTTGATATGGGGCGGCAACAAAGCATGTCAACACTGCTTCACAGTTGACGATCCCGTTCACTCGATTGGTCGACGTGCGAACCCAGATGTTCAGGGCAAGCATAAATACATTTGGCCACTCACGATTCCACCGTCTGGATCGACGTGCGAATTGTGTGAAGCTTGGGTTGGTGACTACGGTTGCGAACCGACTCTCCAGGCGTACATCGCTCATACATTGGAGATCTTTGAAGGTTTCAAACGGATCTTACGCGACGATGGCGTGATTTGGTGGAATGTTGGCGACACGTATTCCACGGGACAGGGAAAGGCAAAGTCCGCTGGGGGAGGCAAATCACTCATTCCGCACCGTGTTGCCATTGCTCTGCAGGATGTGGGGTGGATCGTTCGGCAAGACAACGTCTGGTCCAAGAAAAGTCCCATGCCTGAAAGCGTTCATGGATGGAGATGGGTGCGATGCCGAAAGAAAGTCGGGCGATTACCTGCGAGCGGCGGATTGACTTCCTGGGACATGGGAGAGCATTCGCATGGAAGTCCGGGAGCCTATCGTGGCGATCAGAAGACAGTACCAAGATGGGAACCGTGTACTGGATGCAGTAAGTGCGTCGCCAATGGTGGTTATGTCCTTCGCAAAGGGGCATGGCGGTCAACTGGGGCTCACGAATACATTTTTCAGATCACCAAATCTGAGAAGTATTTCTGCGATGGGGATGCTGTCACAGAACAGGTATCCGGGAATGCACATTCTCGCGGCAACGGAACCAACCCTAAATGTTTGGGTGGGACTCTTGGAAATGAGCGTCAGAATGAAAGCTTCAGCTCTGCCGTAAATCAACTCACTGAAACCCGCAATCCCCGATCGGTCTGGAGTCTTTCCAGCGAGTGTTACAAAGGGGCTCACTTCGCGACATATCCGACTGAGATCCCTTACCGCTGCATTCGCTCATCAACGTCTCAAGCAGGTGTCTGCGTGACATGCGGCAGTCAATATGCCCCCGAGGTGCAATCAGAACGAGTTCCAACTCGCCCTGGTCGTGACACCAAGGTCGATGGAACGAGTGAGCTGCAATCCGGTAATCGAGATCCGGAACGACACATCAACCGAAACGTCATTCTCGGATATCGCCCCACATGTTGCTGTGCAGAGCAACGGGCAGTTCCAGCAACAGTCTACGACCCCTTTTGCGGGAGCGGTACGACGTTGCAAGTGGCTCACTGGTTGGGGCGCAACGGAATAGGTTCCGAGATTGGAGAGCAGTATTTGCCACTAATCAGAGAGCGAATCTCAAAGCGTCCAAGATGTCTGGCCGAAAAGAAACCGAAGAAAACTCGGAACCACAAGCACGGAAAAGAACAAAAGCATCTGTTTGACTCTGTTGACTCATCCGGAAATTGAGAATGCAACAATTAATTTGTCATCTTACAGGTGACTAGACGTTGAGAAATCATTGAATTGCAACGGTGAAGACAAGCTCATCGTTTGTCGCAGCCCTCCATGCTGTCGTTTACACAATTCCATTCTCGCTGCTTCAGCCCAGTCTGGCGGCAGTTTTGATCATATTTGGGACACATGCAGTGATCGACCGGTTCCAGATCGCCAAAATTTGGACAGAGTTCTGGGGTGTGGGAGAGTCGGGTACTCTCTTTCTGTTGGCTCGGTGGTATAACCTGAAGTCAACGGATACAAACGTTCCATCCTTCGAACAGTTTGTTCAGGACAATCAAAGTTTCGCTCCTGATTATCTCCGAATATGGCTACGGATCATTGTGGACAACACGTTCCATCTGACCATCAATTTTCTGTGCCTCATCTCTCTGTAGGATTAATTCGCGTGAAGCGGCAAAGAAATTCGAGCTGCCCATGTGGGTCTGGAAAGAAGACCAAATCGTGCTGTCGAACCGTTGTGAAGACTCTCTCCGATCTGGCAGGTGTTTTAGGCGATCGAGGAGTCTCGGAGGCACGGCTCTATGCCATGTTGACAGTTGGCAAATGTGAAAACCTGTCCGGAGATGACCTACTGAACGTCTTCAAACATGAACAGGAATTCGAGTCTATGACCGTCCAGGAGAAGATCGACGCACTGGACCGAGCATTGGATGGATCAATCCCAACTGAGTCAGACTGTGAATAAAAATCACTGGTCAGATTCCAAAACTACTCAAAAATTTTGAACCGTCTGAAGTGAATTTGCGTTGTATCTATAGAGATCAGTCAATCATTCCTGTCAACAAATGCAGGAGCCTGATTCTCGAGGCAACTCAGGGCCGATCTGAGTAGGAGTCGACGCGATGGCACATCAAATCACCGTCCGAAGCAATGGTTTTGCTGAAGCTGCTTTCTCTCGCAAACCAGCATGGCATGGATTAGGCGTGGTTCTTGACCACGATATGAGATCGCAGGAGGCGATCACCGCAGCCGGTCTTGATTGGAGCGTGGTTCAATATCCACTCGCCTACAAGAGACCGGCCACCAGTGAAACCGAGAGTCAGCCCGAGTACACAGAGCTACCGGAACATCTCGCAAATGTTCGCGAGGACACCGGGTTGTTCCTCGGCAACGTGACGAAGTGGTACAAGGTCGTTCAGAACCGTGATGCTTTCAAGTTTCTGGATGCCCTCGTCGATGATGGGGAGCTGACCTATGAGTCAGCGTTCTCGATGAACGGCGGTAAGCAGGTTGTTCTGCTGGCGAAAATGCCAAAGGTTGACCTCATCGGTGAAGAAGACGAACAGCTTCGTTACATCCTGATGGGGCTGCACCACGATGGAAGCGGCGCAATCCGGTTCGGAGCCACCAGTGTACGAGTCGTCTGTGCGAACACCTACGGGCTGGCACTTTCGAAGAACAAAGGAAACATTCGCGAACTGTCGATCAGTCACACCGGCGACATTGACCAGAAACTGGAACAGGCAAAATCAATTCTGCGAACCGCAAACAGTCGATTTGACGTCTACGCTGAAGAGGCTCGAAGGTTGACTCAGTGCCGCCTCACTCGCGATCAATGGACAGAGTTCCTGAATGTCATGTGTCCAGTTCCTTCGAAAGTGGATCCCGATTGGACTGCCCGACGCGAAGTGGCGATTCTCGAAACACGCAATCAGATCTCGACCCGATACTTCACATCGCCGACGAACACGCTGCAGGGGATGGAAGAAACCGCATGGGCTGCGTTCAACGCAGTCACGGAATTCGTAGACCACCTGCCACGTCGTGGAGCAACAGTCCAGCAGAAATCTGAGTGTCGCTTCAATGTGACCCAGTATGGTCCAGGACGAGATCAAAAGGAACGAGCTTTCGAGGCTGCTTGCCGGTTGGCTTCTGGGGTGTAGTGGAGGGGAGTGGGCGCGGGCCTTGGACGTCCAAGGCCCGCATTGTGGATGAAATGCAAGTTCGAATCCTGCCGTGATCAATTCAAAGCGTACGAGGTGAGGATGGATTTATAATCGTCGTGGATGATGAGACACCAGCAGGTGTGGCCCGCTTGCTGGGTATGGCGGTTGGAGAGCGTTGGCCCGTCTCTCCAGCCGCTTTTTTTATTTCAAAATCTTTGATCCAGGATCAGCGAGCCTGCGTATGAGATGAGGCAACACATCAGTTGCGAGGCAGTCCAATGCCGAATTGGATCGGAGTTCTCCAGATGGCTGAGTTTGAAGTCAAAGATATCGGTGCAGTGAAATCGCTCTCAATCAACGCCCCACCAGGCCATGTGACCGTTCTGAAAGGCCCAAACGGGTCTGGGAAGACCACAACGCTCGAAGCGATTACCAAAATCACAAACGGGTCCAAGGCCGGTGCAGACATCTCGTTTAGCGACGGTGCGAAAGGTGGATTCGTCCAAGGAGAAGGGGTCACGTTTCGGCTCTCCCCGACTGGGAATGCAAAGCGGACTGGGGAACTCTCCTGCACTCCAGTGGATGAGGACCTGACGATTGCGGACATCGTTGATCCAGACGTCAAGGATCCGGTGGCCGCAGACCGCCGCCGCATTGAAGCCATTTGCTCAATGCTCAATATCGCTCCTGAGATCCGTTTGTTCGACAAGTGTTTTGAGGACACAGGACTCTCTGCGAAAGACGTGGTCTCAGAAAAGGCTCTGAAGTCAACCACGATCGTAGGGATGACGAATCAGATCAAACGTGACGCAGATGCTGTTGCATTGGCGTTAGAGAAGGAGGCCGCGGGGCTCGACCGCGAGATCGCGACCATCAACGAGTCATTAAACGATCTCAATCTGGAAGCCGAGTCCAACCAAGAGGTTCTCGACGGTGCTGTCGAAATGGCCACGAACACGTTGGCCATGCTCAATGAACGAAAGCGGTCTGCTGAAGAGGGCAGAACGAAGTTGGATGAGATCCCCAACTTCTCAATCGAGCGCGCCCATGCAGAGCTGTCTCAGGCCGAAGAAGTTCTCCGGACGAAGATGAGCGTAGAACAGGAACTCAAGTCCCTGATCACCTCTCTGGAAGAACAGATTGAATCGGCGAGAACAGAACTGCGTGTTGCCTCAGAGTCCGTGAAGTCTGCGAATGAAGCCTTGGTTGCTGCCCAGGAACGGATCAACCTGATTCAAACCTCGTTGGATCTGAAGAAGTTAGTTTCTGACGCACCAGACGCGGAAGAAATTGAAGCGGCAGCGGAAGTTTTGGCAATCGCGAAGAAGAATCGCGATCTTGGTGTGCTGATTCGAAGGGGGATTGAACAGAAAGCCCTCATCGAAAAGAAGGAAACCGAGCGGGACCAGAAAGAAAAAGAAGGCGCAAACGCCCGATTTCTCGGCAAGAAGTGCGTCAAGGTACTCGAAGGGCTGCTGACAGGCACTGGACTCACTGTCAACGAGGAGGGCCGCATTCGAGTCGTCCATTCGCGGCGAGGAGAATGCTACTTCAGCGAACTCTCAGATGGAGAACGATGGACCAAGTCCATTCAAATTGCTGTTGAGTCGTTCAAACGTAAAAGGCTCAAGAACCCCTTGTTGTTACTGCCTCAGAAAGCCTGGCAGGATCTGGACAAAACGCGCCGGGACATTGTCTGTGATGCCATTCGCGGGACAGATCTCGCAATCCTCACTGCAGAATGCGACGGAACGGATGAAGATCCGCTTGTCGCAGAGACTCTCTGATTTCAGTCCCATTCAGGCGGCTGAGACGGTTCTCAGTCGCCTTTTCTTCTGCGTTGATGGATCAGGCTGATGACATATTCAAGAGCGGTCGCGTATGCGAAGAGTCAATCAAAAATCTGGAGAACTCCACATTTTGTTTACCGAGAACATGATGAAGTTCACTATCGAGTCGTGACACACACTGAGTGGATCGCCCTGGTCGGCTGCGGAAAGAGATTTGCGGAAATTGAATGTGCCTGGCTGGATCAGATTTCAACGATCCGTGAGACAACCGATTCGCAAACGATTTCCTATCCGGTGTATGCAAAACAATGTGACCAGTGATTGCGGCTCGAATGCTCACCGTCTGAAATCCCACACTCAGTAAGCGTGGACAACTTTGCACCAGATCAAAGGAGTTGCTACAACAGGAGAAAGGCGTGATAAGTTCCAGATGGCTCCCGGACGCCGAGTTTTCCGGGGTGATGATCGAGCAGGATGACGACGAGATGCCGGATTTTATTTTAGAAGTTTCAAACGGCGCACCTGTTCGATTTAGTGGTGAGTTGCTTGCTGCGAGTGCTCCGCAGGATACTTCTGGAGCCCATGCTCGTTGGCATGAACTCAATCTGTACAAGTCGAATTCCGGGAAATTCGTTCTGGAGGTGAAGTTTCGGTCAAACAGCAAGGATTCTTCTGGGACAAGAATCGAGCCGGACCAGAACGATGTCTATGTCTGTGAAGACAGGGAGGACATCATGCAGGCGCTGGATGAGATCGATCCAAATGAATACGTGATCGGGTTTCCGATCGGAGTTCAGAACTGGGAAGCGAAGCAAAACCGGTTAACGAGAGGGGTCAAACTGGAGTTTGAAAGACTGTCAGGGGAATTGCTCATCAAAGCGGCGATGAAAGACCCGACACTGGCAGAGGAAATCTAATTTGCAATGATTTCTGGCGTTCCAGTGCCAGCGTCAAACTGGAAAACGGAGCCGACTCCGGAAGTCGGTCGTAGTCATGCTGGTTTGTGCGATGAAAACTCAGCAGTCGTTGTTTCCCTTGCATTCCAAGTGCAAGTTCTGTGGACATGCTCTCAAGGCTCTTGGTGCCCGCATTCGCGGCATCGGTCATTCGTGCCTGAAAAAAGAAATGGACAAGGTCTATGAAATTCGTAATGAATCGACAGGTGTTGGCGGGGGCTCTGTCTCGAGCATTTCAAACCGCTCCAACGAAATCTCCGAAAGAGGTGCTGAGGAACGTCAGGATTGCGGTGAACGAGAAAGAGGTGTTGATTGACGCCACCGATGAAGAAATCTCAATTCATCTTCCGGTCCCTGCAGAAGACATCGATCCAGGAGTCTGTCTGTGCAATCAACGACTCCAGGCAATCTGCCGGGAGTCGACCAGTGAGTTGATCGAAGTCCGTATGGGAGAAAATGGGAAGATCTACGTGACTGCCGGAATGAGCGAGTGGTGCATTCAGACGGAAGATCCCTCGACGTTTCCGTTGTTTTCACCAATGGAGGGCGACGCGATCAATATCCCTTCCACGATTTTTGAAAAGGCCGTTCAGCGAACTGTTTTCGCGACTGACGTCGCCACGACACGATACGCTCTGGGGGGAGTGTTGATTGAAGTGGCGGACGGAAGAATGGTCTTTGCTGCGACGGATGGACGGAGGCTGAGTCTCCACGAATTTCCTGTTGACTATGATGGGCCGGATTTCTTATCGCTCATTCCTTCCAAGGGAATCCGATCTGCACTCACTGCCGCGGATGGTGCTTCCCAAGTGGCGTTTCGCGTTCAAAAGCATGCTGCGGAGTTCGCTTCTCAGACCGCGACGCTCTATGCACGTCAGATTGAAGGAAGGTTCCCCCGATATCAGGACGTTATCCCAAGGTCGTTCAACTTTACATTCCATCTGGTGGCAGGGCCATTCCGGTCTGCGCTGAGGCAATCGTTGATTGTCACAACAGAGGAGACTCGAGGTGTCGACTTTGTATTCGAGAAAGGGAATCTCACATTAAGAACAGCCGGAAAGGAAGTCGGAAGCAGTCGTGTTGAATTGCCCGTTGAAGGGGTCGATACAACGAAAGTCACCCTGAATCCTCACTATGTTCTGGATTTTCTCAAGACCTTAGCAGACGATGTGACTGTCTCGATGGATATCGTTGATGAGCATTCAGCGGTGAAAATTGGGGCAGATGGTACGGTGTACATCGTGATGCCTCTTTCGGATCTTTAAGAATGGATTTACTGAATCGCGATGAGATCGAAGCAAAGTACCAGATGAAAGCAGACCAACTTTCAGCGAAGCATCGCCGGGAGTTGGTCTCTTTAATGGGGTCACCTCCAGATATCAATAAAGTCCCTCGGATGTTCTGGCTCAAGGTGAAAGAGGAGGAAGAAGCACTGCTTCTCCTCTTGCTGGGAAGTGTTTATTTAGACAGTTCCCAGTTCCATGGCGGGAACAATTTGCTGGCCCAAAGAGGAAGCGAGATCTTCGCATCCAAGCGGGCGAATGCAGTGTCAAGTAGTTATGTTGAAAACTCTTATGCGAAAGCGATGGTATCGCAACGACAGCAAATATCGGCAAATCCCGGTAGTTCGCTCACGCGCATGGCGGCAGTTGAGATTGCAGACAAGATTTTCAGTCCAGTGAGGAATCGGGGGATCATTACCACGGAGGTTACAGCGGCATCGGTCGCAGGAGGGGAGAGAGCCGCAGCCGACAATGGAGCGATTTCAACACTGGATCTGTGGATCACGAATGCAAATGAATCGCAATCAGGAGTGTGTAAGAGATGTGAGCCACTGCATGAAACACCTCGTCAATTTTGGCAACGTGTTCATCCAGCTGGACCACCGATTCACCCCTCGTGCAAGTGCCGAATTCGATATGCAACTTTGGCCGCGTCGGAAGAAGCCTAAATTTATTCGTTGCGTCTCTTGACTGACAGTGATAAATTGCTTGAGTAGCAATGCATCGTCTCTTCGATGCATTATGAGGCAACTCAGAGCCGATCTGAGCAGGAGGTTGTCATGCGGAACTCATCAGGAGCTCAGGTCACAGGGGTGTCGAAAACACTTCCAGCGATTCGCAGACTCGAAGAAGCAGTCGTCTTTAAGTTCGTCCCAAAGCCAAAGAGTGGTGGGAAGATCCGATTGATGATTGACGATCCCAACGACCTGATTGGCGAAGTGGAAGTGTATCGCTCTCACGGAGAAGAGGTTATCTCAGTCTGAGAGGACCTGACAATTCAATCTTCGCTCGCGGCGATTCATCCCATTGATGAGTCGCCTTTTTTGCTTTGAGGTCTCCGGGAGAAGCAGAATGGAATTTGGCTGGCTCCGATCGTTAATTGGAACGCTTCTGAGGCTTCGTTCATCGGGAGAAGAGCGAAAAGACTCGAGAGACGACTTCAAGGCTGTCACAGATGCCGCCGTCACGGTGAACGGGAGTTGGCAAGGGCTCTATCAGGCCCTGAAGAACGACATGGAAGACCTCAAGAAAGAAATGCGCCTGCGAGATCAAGAGAAGTCGATCGAAATCAAGCAACTCAAAGTCGAGAACGCGGAGCTGAGGCGACAACATCAGAACTGCGAGGCCGGACAAAGAGCACTGCAATGCCGCGTTGCGGAACTTGAGACTGACATGAAGCGGTATCAGCAGCGATCAGGAGAAATCGGATGATCTCAATGCCATCAAAAAAGCGATCAACCGTTCGAAAATCAATCGCACGTCCATTTCGGAAAGCTGTTGATGCGCGTCGAATTACCAGTGAAAAGGGGCATCTGAACTGGTGGGACTGGACCGTTGCATCGATTGATTCGGCTGTTGCCTGGACCATCGCCAAGATTGTGCTTGCAATCGGGTTTGCAGTGGAGCTGCTTGATTCTTCTTCGGATCAGTTGATTCCCTCACTCAAAGCCATGCCAAAAGAAGACAAGCCGTTTTGGGTGACAATCCTTGTGGGGCTGGCGATCGGCGGATTGATCCTGATTGGGCGGCGTAAGAAGGGGAAGGCGGACGGCAAGACAGAGGAGAAAGCTTGATGTGGATTGTGTTGGGCGGAGTTGCAATCGGTGTCATCGCTGGGCTGTTGCGAATTGTGGCACGACTGAATCGCCAACTGGCGGACTCGGACGAGATCAAACGCAGACTCAACAGTTGTGTCGACGCACAGGAGTTTCTGATCTCAGCGTTGGAAGCAGAAATCGCCGAGACGAAGCGGCAGAGCGATCAATACAAATCGCACCTACACCGTACCGCAAGCATGGTACGGGATCACTTAGGCAAGGGCATGTATCTAGTCGCGGACATCCCTGAAGAACCAACAACAACGGAAGCACCATGAATCTCACTCAACAAGTCTCGGAAGCCGCATCCGCCGCCACAGGTGGCAACATCTTCGTGACACTGTTCACGTGGGGGGTAAGTTTCCTCCTGTTCGTCCTGATGGTGATCGTCGCGATTGCCACTGTGGC
This sequence comes from Planctomicrobium mucosum, assembly GCF_051466335.1. Lineage (NCBI taxonomy): Bacteria > Pseudomonadati > Planctomycetota > Planctomycetia > Planctomycetales > Planctomycetaceae > Planctomicrobium > Planctomicrobium mucosum. The sequence goes on from NZ_CP195793.1 coordinate 1,520,171, forward strand.
GTTTGCAATCAGCTGGTACTTGAAGCGAGGGAAGGCTGTCGCGTCCGTCGCTTCGAGCGTTGTGGATCTAGCTGGGGGTGCTATCACGGGCATCCTGTCGAGTGTTGAAGTCGCCCCACAGAAGTCACCATCCGAAGAAGCTGTCGCATATAAGCTTTCCATGCTGGACGCGACAGACACACTTCCGGGAGATGTTGCTCGCAAGGTGATTCGAGAGTCGTCCACTGATGTCGATGCTCTTCGGGCAACAGTCCAGCTTCAGGCAAACGCCCTTGCAGAGAAAGGGGTGCGTGTTGCTCAGTAAACAGATGATTGCATGGTTCCTTGTGGGCTCATTGCTCGCACTCTGCTTGATCGGTGGGTGCGGGACTGTCGCTGCTGTTGGCATCACGATCTATCGGCAGCAATCACTCGGTGGGACGAAGGTGCTCCCGTCTCCAGCGGTGTCCGGAGAAGAGAGGTATTGGTCAGCTTTAGCGGACTTCATTGAGGGCCATCCGGAACGGTTCGCTGATACCGATCGCGTTTACAAGATTGGTCAAGAGATGAAAACCATCGGAGTTGTCCACAACGTCGATCGTCTCGATCGATTCAAGTCAAAGATGGAGCTCATTACGGACGCCAATCGGGCAGCTGTTATTGAAGCGATTCGGAGGAAGTAATGGATCAGCACGAAGGGTGGATTCGCGATGACGATGCCGTTGATGCGGTGACGGCAGCCCTGTCCGCGGAGGCCGGGTCGTCTATCATCGTGTCTCAGTCAACTGCACTTGCGGACGATGGTTTACCGCTTCGGGGATTCGCGAAACGTCAAGTTGATCGGGGCGTGACTGGCGTGTTCCCGTTTCGATCCGAAAAACGGATTCGAGGAAAACACCAGCCGAGCTGGTGGCAGCGTCGTGGTACGTGTGCGGCCCAAGGTCCGGGGCGAATGGCTCAGGACGCCTGGTACAACGAACTTGTTAATCGAGGTGCTGTCGGTCGCCCAGTTGAGATCGCCTACGAGGCCACCTATGGACTCGGCCGAGTACAAATTGGCAAAGGACAACTCGGTCGAGCTCATCCCGGAAATTGTCAATGTGGTCGCTGCCCCGGTGACGGGCTCGTTGTCGCATGGGCCATAGCAGCGATGGTGAAGTATGGTTTGACTCCTCGAGGTGTGCATGGCCGATACGATCTATCCAAGCCCGCGGAACATTATGCGATTGACTGGGGGCAACCTGGGGTTGGAACGCCTCCGGAAGTCATTGCCGCTGGAGCGAACATTCGGGTTCGTGCATTCCGCTGTCTGAGCGGTGATGATGTCGCCGACTGTGCGGCTGCCGGATTTCTGATGTCGCATGGATATTCATCGACTTACACCGACATGAATGCCAGCGGCATCGCAAAGTTGACCAGACCCTCGAATCATGCCACCGAAGATGGAGGGTTTGCCGTCACGCCTGCAGGTGAGTGGTTGATTGGTGGTCAGCAATCGTGGGGACCACACGGACCCAAAGGAGCCACACATCTCAAGTACAAAGGTGGTATTGAAGAACTCAGGCCAGGTAGTTGCTTCTTTCCTCTTGAGGATGCCGATCGAGCCATTCGAAATGGAGCGGAATGGTTTGCGATTCAGTTCGAGCACGGACAGGGATTTAGACCCGAGTAGGTGAAATATGCGAGCAATTTTCCCAGTGGTGCTGTTGTGTTCGATGTTGATGGGTTGCTCCCCAGGAGTCAGCTTAGCGACGGAACACACTGAGGCGAAGGCGGTCGTTGTGATCCTCGATTCCGAGTATCAAGTCATGCGGACGAGTGTCCCAGACCTTCCTCGTCAGAATGAGGTAAAGCAAGACATACAACCTACGATGCGACCTCGGGCGTACCTGATCACTGCTTCCGATTTCTATTGTCCTCCATGCGAGCAATGGAAGTCGCGTTTGTCGGAACTCCCCTTTAGTGTTGTTGTGCAACCACGAACCACATCACCGACTGGGAAGTTCCCTTGCATTCTGTTTCCAGACGCCAGTTCTTCAACGGGGTGGAAGCAGTACTCCGGAACAATCGAAGGGTTTTTGGCTTTTCTTCAGCAGCCAAGCCAAGAGGCTGCCAACAGTCCAAAACAGGAGCAAGCTGCGGCTGCTCCTCAGGGGGAGTTCCGAATGGTTCGGCGGCTGATCCCTGTGAAGGTCGGCCGCCGAATAATAAATCAGTGGCATTGGGTACAGGAGTAGAACTTTGAAAGCAACCGCAATTGTGTCCGCATCGTTCGTGTTCGTCACACTCTGCATCGTCGTGTTGGCGTTGCTGTGTGGCGTGTACTTCTATGGATCGGAGAACGGACGATTGAGGCTTCAGAACGCTCAACTCGCAGAGAATGCGAAGACGTTCGAGAGTTTTCTTGAGGAAGTCAAGAAGCGATGCGAATGCAGCAAATCTACCGGCGGAACTATATCGCCACCGAAACCAAATGGTGCAGATACACCAGGAGTGGGAGCTGGTCAGTAAGCCATGTCCACAAGCCAGATCATCCTAACAGTTGTCAATTGCGTTGCATCCTTGGCGGTTGTCGCATCGACAACTTTCATGGGCATCGCGTTTTGTGCGATGTCGTTTGCTTTGACGGAGCTGAAGCCGTCATTTAGCGGCGTCGCTGATGATTTCCACTCTGTGAGCGAACAAGTTCCGAGTGCACTTGAGTCCATCACTGGCGTTCGTAAATCGATCGACGAGGCCACCAAGGCAGCGAAAGAGTTCAGCATCTGGCGAGGACAGGAAGAGAAAAGACGATGAGCGAGACATCATATAGCGAACTCCCGGAGCTTGAGCTGACACGTCGCGAGGCCAGGATTCTGGCTCGTCGGTACGAAACGCGTGCGGAGATTGATCGAGCATTTTATGGCGATGCATACCGTGCTGGTCAGCATGAAACCCGGATTGAAAACTGGTCCAAGGCCTACGCTGATTCCAAGCAAGGCGAAGTCCTTTTTGGACGAAGAGCGTTCCGAAGTCAGTTGGTCGGTACGTTCGGTTCGATGAGCGTATTGACGATCCTCTATTACCTTGCGGTTGCCCTGTACTACTGGTGGCGATTGAGGGGGAATCGATGAGTTTTGCGATCAAACCCAAAGTCAGCACTGTTCGCGGCCTGCCTGAAGCACTGGCTGGCAAGCTGGGTCGTTCTATTGGTGACGTCACCAAGCTCGTGTACCTGGGCAACAGCATTGCCGCTGGTGCGTCCGCTTCAGCAGAAGCTGTGCGGTATCCAAATTTGGCTGCAACTGCTCTCGGAGTTGAGCTACAAAACGTCTCTGAATCTGGTGCATCGTTAACCGACTACTCAACGAGAGTCTTCCCGGGCTTTGAGCATCCGCGAAAAGAGGCAGGACTTTCAGACTCGCCGGATTCGATCACGCATTCAACACTCACAGCCATCGAAGGCAATTACAATGGAATGCGGAATTTCGGACCAAATTCCGATCACCTTCTGCACCATCATATGTGCCATCTTGGCATTGCCGCATGGGCTGCAATCGCTGATGAATACAAGACCATCGGGCAGTCTTCAAAAATCACCAAAACCGGAACCTGGTCTTTGGACTCTCGGTTCGGTGGATCTATCGGAATTAAATCGAGTCAAGCGGGGTCGACACTGACGGTCGACGTCAAAGGGTCGACAGTCTACGTGTGGATGGTGCAGGAATCTCAACCATCGACACCGTGGACCTCAGGAGTTTCGGGACGTCCGGGAAGCGGCGGCAGCACATTTTCGATTGCAATCGATGGAGTTGCCACAACCATTTCTGGAGTCTCGAACTACCGCGGCTGGGGGAACCGGATGGCGTGGTGGAACGATAATCCAGTTCCACTCGAAGCGATCGATCACTCCGTTTGGTGCTATCGCTTCGCCAACCTCGATAACACAACACACCGAATCACGGTGACAGTCGACACGATCGGGAACACACCAAACGTTGCGTTCGTTGCTGCCTGCGGCAATGCCGACGTCGTCTATGGGGAACGTCAAGGCCCGTGGGTGCTTTGTGAGGAGGTGATCGATCCTCACTACAAAGGGGCCGGAGCACTGCAGGTGCTGGACGAATCAACGCCTATCGAAGATGCGACCAATGTCAACGTATATCACTTCGCGGGGAAGTACCGAGCTGCCATTGCCATGAATGCCAGCAACCTGATCAGTGATGGACTGCAAGTCATCCACGTGTCTCATCAGGGGGTGTATGATAAGCATACCACTGAGGGCCGACAGAGTTCGCCAACGGATGGGGATTTTGTGCACCCGAATGATCTCGGGCATCAACAACTTGCCGATGGGATCGTCAACGCCATCCTGCGTCCGTGGAAAAATAAATCCTTTCCCGGAGACAAATCGAATTCATTCGATGAATCGGCGTTTCTCGCAAAGCCTTTGACGTTCACTGGTGGAATGCAGCTGGTCGGGACCAACCCGGTGAAAGTCACACGGACGGAGACCACAGGGAAATATACTCCGGTCGCTGGCACCATGGTCGCCTTTGAAAACTACGGAGGCAGTACTGGGGGAACATTCATCCAGACAATGTCGGGTACGAGCGGTGAGGCAATTCTGGCCTTTGGTCGACCAGGTAATCTAACGGCCGGACTTCTGAAGTATAAGCACGCCGTCAATGAACTCGTGCTCCGCGCTGGTGGAGTGGAAGGGTTCACTCTGTCCGCTTCGCAACTTGGTTTGACTGTGCCGGTGAAGCTGCCGAGTTACCTAGTCGCAACGCTCCCTGTCGTGGGTGTCTCTACGGGAGCGCTCGCGCATACCGAGAATGCACGCAAGAAAGATGAGGGTTCCGGTTCCGGGACCGGGTGCCTTGTCTGGCGTGATGGATCGGTCTGGAGGACGACCTTTGATAACTCAATAGTGGCTGCCTAGAGGAGACGCAGATGCCCGACAATCCATTAACTGACATTGAACAACTCAAAGCTCAATATGAGCCGGTTGGCGGCGATGTGTGGTATGAAGAATTCGTGGTGCGGATGCACAAGCGAGTCATCATCGGCGCGCATGTCCGACCGGCGGTGACGTTCGTTAATCCATTGGGCGAGGAGACTCACCGCGTCCTCGGATTGCTCCCAGTCGACACCCTCAACGGCTGCCCGACGTGCGCGGAGGTGTTTGCGGAGATCAATGCCTCGGCGCTTGCACAAGCCGCTGAGCTACCCGAGGCGCTGCTCGCAATCAGCACTCTCGAGCAGCAAGTGCGAACGCTCTCCGAACAACTCGCGGCCTGTCGGGAGTCGTTGGCTGCGTTCCAAGGAGTCAAATCGTGATTCGTGTGTATTACCAGCATGACGAGGGTTCGTCATCACTCACATTGCGAACGTATCGATTCGAGGCACTGATCGATACGGTTGAAATGGAGTTGGTCGCAGGTTCCGATCGTTCGCATTACTGGCAGGCGGAGTTCGAAGCGAATGAGTATTCCGTTCTGCATGTCACCATCAGTGATGCCGATGAAGTCGTCGGGAGTGGTGAACAGTCAGGACTGGTTGATGGGGCAGTTATCGAGATTGGCAGCGACGACATTTCCTCAGTCCTCAATGGTATTTCGCAGTGGCAGGAGGAGATCGACGAACACCTCGACGAGCAGGACACGAGCCTGACCGACTTATGCAACGACATCGCGGCGGTTTCGGCGCAGGTGGAGTCTGTTCCCAGTCGCGTCTGGGGCGATGAGGAAGCGTTAGTTCTGCTTGATTCCATCTCGACAATATTCGATCGTGTCTCCGCGTTGTTCATGAAACTTCCAATTGCCTCGTGGCTTGCAGGAAGTGATCGAGCGGACGGGAAAGTGTCATTCGACGCTGCATCGATTAACGTGAACGTCGGACCAGTCTCGGCAAGAACTCCGCCGGACATTCATCAGTCCATTCTTTATTTAAGACTCGATGACACCAGCAAGTATCGCATCGAAGAACTGAAGGATGCGAGAAATCAGTTGGTTGACTTATCTGGCGTGGAACGAATGGACCTGTTTCTTGAGAGGGAAAACAAGACTCAACTCGAAGTTATCGAAGATGTTGAGCGGGTCAACAACGGGAAAGGAGTTGCCTTTCACGTCAGCGAGAAAACGGTTTCGGAGCCAACAACGGATTCAACGCCACATTACTGGGCGTTACGTGACCCGAACGACAAAGGAAGTGATGGGGTCGGGAGGGTGCTGGCCGGAGGCCCCTGTTATGTCAAACGCTATGCGACGCGGTGCGATAGTATTTAGAGGCAATCTCACTTCTCAATAATTTATCTGCTTGACTGGATTCTACAGTGATGTAAAACTGTTCTTTGTAGATTAATCGAATCTTCGCTCGCGGCGATCCATCACTGGGTCGCCGCTTTTTTTGTTGGTGCTATTGTGTTGCACGACTCTTTACTCATCGAATCGATCGGCGGGCCGGGGATCACAGATCCCTTGGCCGCCCTGTCTGGTTCAATGGGTATTGATGGAGGCTACTTCCAGCCCCTCTCGCAGATCCAGGACTACGCAGACGGCGATTTTCGTCCGCACTGGTTCAATTTGACGATGCATTCGGCATTGCGGGCAGAAGCGAGAATGGTCTGTCAGGCAGTGACGATGAGTCACAACATCCTCGACAACCTGGAAAACTATGTCGTTGGACAGGGCTTTGACTATACTGTTCAAAGTACGTCCGAGGTCGCAGGGGCTGACAAGTATCTCGTCGACGCGGTTCAGCGAGATCTGGATCGAATCTGTCGTGACAACAGTTTCAATGCGGTCGATGTCGGAGATGGAATCTCTGACTTCGGAAGCCTCGAATCGCAGATTCACAATCGCACTCGTCGTGACGGTGAAGATTTCATTGCGATCTTCAGCCCCAAGAAGGGTGAAATTGATCTGCGATTAGTCAATGCCGAGCATATTGTTGACCCAGTTGGCATGGAGCAGCAAATTGAGAAGCAGCTCGGCCATCGGTTTGCTCAGTCGTGGAAGTATGGGGTTCATACCGCCGCCCACGATATTCAGAAAGCGCTTGGTTACTTCGTCCAGTGGGACGCTTCGGGGCTGGAGACTCAGTATTACCCGGCCACGGAATGGCTCGTCGCCACACAAGTGCGGTCCGGTTTGATGCACCACATCAAACGAAATGTCGATGTCCGTGTGAAACGTGGTCTCAGCGACTTCTTTCCGGTGGGAAGAGCGTTGCATGAAGATGCTAAGTTGACCCGAAACACAGTTGTTGGTGCTCAAATTCAAGCTGCAATTGCTTGGATCGAACAATATGTCGACGAGAATATTAGCAAAGACAAAGTGCTCACAGAGGTGAACGGTAGCGCCAGTCCAAGACAAATGAACAACGTCAGCCCAGTCAATCCGGACGTTGTACCGAAGCGGAAGACTGGACCGGGAACAGTCCTTGTGATCCCCAAAGGGAAGGAATACAAAGCCGGTCCAATGGGTGCTGAGCGGAACGCTGGTTTCTCGATTGTCTCGAGGCTGTCGGCCCAGCGAATTGGTATTCGCTGGAACATGCCTGAATACATGATTTCCGGTGATGCATCAAATGGAAACTATTCTTCAACTGAAGTCGCAGAAGGTCCGTTCGGAAAGAGTCGAATCAAGGATCAGGCGTTTTATGGAGGGCACTATCGCCTGATTCTGTGGAAGGCGCTGACCATTCTGGCCGCCCAAGGGTATTACGCGAAGTATGGCGTGACGACTCGGGCCGAATTGAGAAATCGCCTCAAAATTGTCGTGAATGCACCGGAAGTCTTCAGTCGCGACAAACTGGCCACCGCTCAGGCCAACAAGATCCTGAATGACAAGGGAATACTCAGTCGAAGGACATGGCAGGCGCAGGCCGACCTTGATCCCGATGAGGAGACTCTCAATCAGGAAATTGATCAGGAGTTTGTGAGTGATCGCGGTCCAGAGGAACTCAGGGCGCCTGCCGTCACTGAGTCCAGGAAGCGGACCTCCCAGCGAATTTCAGAAGAGTCCATTCGCGAGATCGCCCAGCGAGTGCAACAGACGTTTTGGTCGGACCTGAATCAGAAGTCGGAGGCCTATCCATGATTCAGAAACGCCTGTTTGAGCAAGTCGCGGCGGCAAAGCTCCGTATTCGAGAATCGTTTTCAGGAGAGATCACAGCAGAACGGGTCGACCGGGACGCGTGTGTGATCCGGGACTGTGCGATTCTTGGGAGCGACAGCGAGAACGATCGAGTCTACGAACCAACAGCTTTGAACCGAGCGATGATCCTGTATGAAGGCTGCTCAGTTCGAATCGACCACAAGCCCGGTGAAACTCGTTCTGTTACTGAAGACGTCGGCGTTCTGAAGCACGTGAGACTCGTGAATGGGAAAGTTCGAGGGGACTTCCATTTCCTGAAAACTCACCCGCAAGCGGCGTACTTCTGTGAACGAGCAGAACGATTCCCAGAGACGTTCGGTTTTTCCCATGAAGCCGATGGAATGGTCGAGGTCGATGGAAACGGAAGAGAACGAGTCATCGACCTGCTGAGTGTGGAGTCCGTTGACCTTGTTCGAACCCCAGCAACAAACAAATCGCTCTTTGAGGAGAGGAAGACCATGGCGAAAGTGAAGAAGAACATTCGTGACGTCGTACGTGCTGCACCAGTGAAAACACCTGGTCGAAAGCGGATGCTCGAAATGATCGGTGATCCAGCAATGGATGGTCAGATTGAGGTTTCTGAGGATGAGTCTCCCGAACAGCAGCTCGAAGTTGCGCTCAAAGCATCTCTGCAGGCCATCATGAACGATCCTGAAAAGGATAACGACGCGAAGATTGCCGCAATTGCCGCTCTCGTTGGTGATCCCGTCGTCGAAGCCGAGAACGATCCTCAAAAGGTAGAACCAGCTAAAGAGGAACCAGAGCCCAAGAAAGTCGAGGAAGAAGGGGACGATCCCAAGCCCAAGCAAGAGGGGGAGGTTCTCACGGAAGCAATCCAGAAGATCCGCAAGGAATTCGGTGATAAGTACGACCAGCAGAACAAACTGATCAAAACGCTCACGGAGCAAAATGATCAGTACGCGAAGGCGGCGAAGGCTGAAGCGGAAGTGAAAGCTGTGCGAAAACTGTTTGAGCAAAGTGGCGTGGCTTCTCCCACAGATGCGCAGATTGAGATCGCAGTCCGATTGGTCGGGAAGCATCGCACGGAATACGTCGACACCATCAAAACGCTGGTGGAACAGAGCGAGGTCGGTGGTAGCTCTCGGAGTTCTGGAGCGTCATCGGGCGAGTCGATCGGAAGCTATGACTCGATTTTGGCGGAGTTTCCGAAAACGAAATAGACAACAGGTTATTGTGTGACATGGCAGCCGGTGCCGAACCGTGCAAGTTCGAAGGTTCTCTCAATTTCGCACCCCAGAAAGGGAGTGTTTCGATGAAGGGTATTGCTCTTCCAGAGTCGTTCCATAATCGACGGCTGACATTCGTACATGAATCTGACTTCGCAACAGTCGATGCGGGTTATACGACAGGTGGAACAGTTGCTGCGGCCAATGCCTTGAATGGTGAGGCAACGCTGACGACGGGCACCACCGCGAATAACGAAGCATTCGTCGCGACGAAGAAGAATCTGCTTCTCTCGCCGGGACGCCCAATTGTGTTCACCGCGCGAGTGAAACACGCTGACGCGTCTCCAGATACCAGTGCGATTGCAGTGGGGATCTCGGACCAAGCGGGAGCGGGTCTGATTCAAAATGGAGGTCTGGCGATCAAGTCAGGCGGTATGTACGGCGCGATGTTCGTGAAGTACACCGGAAGCAAGTACTGGAGCTGCGTGACTTCTGCGGGTGCCGCTGGAACAACGGTGCAGACTGCCGTTCTCAACTTGGTGGATCGAAACAATCTCTCCAAGAAAGAGTTCAAGCCGTCCGGATCTTACCAAACCCTCGAAATTGAAGTGATTCCAACATACGGCATGTTTGAAATCGCTTACTCGATCGACGGGGTGGTCGTTGCAAAACATGGTGCGATCGACATCACCAATGCCACATTAATGGCCGCGGTTCTGTTCGCCAAGACGACCACGACTGACGCCCAGGTGTTGACTGCCGATTACTGGCAGATTGCCCAAAAACGCTAATCGAAAGCGATCCGTTCTCTGCATTTTCGCCGCGGTCAATTTCTTCAAACGATCAGATCTACAAAGGAGAGACGCATGTCTCGAGAAGTCAAAATGCTTCGCAGGCTCTATGAAGCCTCGCAGCGGGATCGGACCCCACACCGATTTGTGAACGACATCAAAGCGGGTTTCGAAAGTCGCCAGATTGACGCTCGTAACCTGTCTATTCGACAACTCTTTGAAGAATTTGTTGCCGGTGGACGTGAGCTTGCTGAGAGTTGGAAGGGCCAAAATGGTTTTGGTGGATACCAGGTCAATTTGCTCGAGTCTGCGGGAGCAGTCAATCTGACCGCGTTCCAGTTCTTGACTGGCAATATGATCTATCAGGCCTTCAAGGACAAATGGGACTCACCCGAGTTCATCGGCGATCAGTTGATGGACACCATGAAGACCAATCTTGCCGAGGAAGATATCCCCGGCGTTGGTAACATCGGGAATCAGAGCGAGGAAATCGGTCCCGGAGAAGAGTTCCCGGTCGCGGCGATGAACGAAGAAGTCATTCATATGCCCCGCGTCAAGAAGACCGGGGTTCGAATTGAACTGACGCAAGAGATTGTTGCGTATGACCGTTCGGGATTGGTTCTGCGTCAGGCTGCGAGTGTCGCCGAAGGATTGAGGCTCTCGAAAGAGCAGCGTCAGCTTGATGTCGTATGCGGACTGGTGAACAACTACATCCGCAACGATGTTGCTTCGAACACCTATCAGACCAGTGGATCGTACGTCAATTTCAAGACGAGCAATCCTCTGACTGACTGGACTTCGATCAATAAGGCCGAGCAACTCTTTAATGAGATGGTGGACCCGAACACCGGGGACATCGTGATGACGAACGCAAATGCGATTCTGGTGCCAATGGCACTGCACGCTCAGGCGCTCATGATTCTTAACTCGACTCAGGTCAGCACCTATACCGGTACGAACAGCGCAATTTCCGCTGCCGTTCGCACGGATGCCCCAAACTTCATGAAGCGGTATGACGTATTGACTTCGCCATTGGTGAAGCAACGCACGACTTCGGATACGACCTGGTTCATGGGGAACTTCAAACGGGCGTTCCTTTATCGCGAAGTGCGTCCTCTTTCTGTCGATCCAATGCCAATTGGCGACGAGGCCTGGAAGAGAGATCTGGTTGCTGGATGGCGTGCATCGGAATGGGGTGTCGCTGGGGTTTACGAACCACGGCACGCAGAAAAGAACGCTGCCTAGCAGAAGAGTGGCCTTCTGTTGAATGAATGTTCGAAACGGGTGGGGTGACACTCACCCGTTTTTTCTGAGATCAAACAATTTTTGGGGGAAGACCATGAAACCAGCGGACTATGCGGAAGCCAGCAAGAAATCAATCGAAGAGGTGAAAGCTGCTCTGGCTGCGACCGGACAGAAGACCCATCCAAACAGCGAAGTGAATACGGACATGCTCGACCATTACTTCGCGACCGGGGAGGTGCTGTCACTGCCTAACCAAACGACGGAGCAGCCCAAGTCGCAAGATGAATCACCTGCAGATGAGCAGGAGGCACCACCCAAGACAAAGGCAAAGTCTGCTGCGATCGCGGTGAAGGTGCGAAAAAAGACCAGCGCTCCGGAAGTCGTGGTACACGGCGAATATGAAGAAGGAATGAAAATCTATTCCATGTCTCCAATTGGTCGGAACGACTTGCAATCGGAATACCTGGCCTATGGTCACGATTCTGCGCAGGCGATCGGAAATATCGTTTCGGAAGTCCGGGCGCTCAAATCCAACCTTGTGAACTGGAAGGTGAATGGAACGCGACCATTCACTGTTGAGCACGTCTAGGCGTTTCTTCGTTGAAGTGTTGTATCGAGGCAGTTGTCTATGGTGGATCAAGCTTGGATTGAAAACCTGAAGACCAGACGGATGAACATCACATCCGAGCTGGCTGCCATGGACAATCTTGCCGGAAGAACGCGGGCCGGGTCGAAACCGGATCAGAGTGGCGAGGCAGGAGGGACAGCACACACTGATTATAGACGAAGTTTGCTGGAAGAGCTTCGAGAGATTAACCAACAACTGAAAGACGCAGCGGAACAGATCAACGCAGAATCGAAGATTGGAAACAATGATCCGTTCACCATTGAAGTGATGTGGGACTCCTGATGCAATTTTCGGACTCTTATCGATATTGGGATCACTCCGAACTCGCGACGGTGACGCTCAATCAGATCTGGAATCCAGACACTCAGCAGAAAAGTTCCAGAACTGTTGAATGTGTACCAGTCTGCAGAGTGAGTGAGTCGGATGACTCTCCCAGCGAACAGGGATTGAACATTTTCGGCCAGTCACAATATCTGGTGATTGCGGCAGAACCACTTTGCGGGGAAGTGATGTTCAAAGGTGATGTCGTTCAGATTGGTGAAGAAGTCTGGATATTAGCTGGTGATGCTCAACGGATCGGAGCTGGAAGCCTGATGAGTCACTATCGGAGTCTCTGCAAATTGCAGCGTGGGTGATGTGGAGGCCCCCATCGATGGTGAAAACTGTCGACTTGCGCATTGCCCATGCTGTTTTCAAATCGAGATGAATCGTGCCTGTCATTCCCACCATCGTTTTCGCGGATAATGAGAATGGAACGGGAACCGTATCCATCTCTGGGAGCGATCCAGGAGCGACGAATTCGTTGTGGACCATGCGGCTGGATCATAATTGGCCAGTCAATTCCTGGACGAAATCCGCTGAACAGGCTGGGAATGGAAGTCTCACTGTCAGTTTTATTCCGGGTGTGTTCTGGATCTCCGTGTCGAGCGAGTTGGAGGGATCCACAGTGTGGACGCCACCGAGCTATCAGAAAGTCTCTTTGGGCAGACCACCGGTCATCGATCAGATTGTTGAGGCAGTGGCGGCTCGCATTCGATTGCTGCAGCTGCCGGGAGTAGACGCAGCCCATGTACTCACTGGAATGAGCTTGGATGTCAACATGATCGGGCAGTGTCGGCAAAACACGGTACTGGTCGCACCGTCCGAGGAAGGTGAAGACTATCTCACAGGTGGACCGACAACGCGGGATTGGTGGGGTCACAACATCAAGATCGCCCTGGTGGCTCCTGCGAATCAGGATCAATCGCAGAAGACTCGCTGGTACAAGTGGCGAGAGTTGGTCAGGCGCGGATTTGTGAATCAACCGTTACAGCTGGGAGTGCCAGAAGTCCAGAATGCGGAGTTCGTGAAGATGTCTTCCTTTCTCCGCAATTACTGGGAGGCAAATCTCTTTGCATCTCTGATGGGATTCCGGTTTCGATCAGCAGAGTTTCGAGGAATGGGCGTTTAGCTTCAGGGGGAAATGACATGGCGAAGCGAAAGACTGACGTTGATGACCTGGTCGAAGAACAGTCTCAGGGCGATGCTTCTGTTCCGCCTGGTAGTCCGGAAGTCAGGCCATTGCCGTCGACGAGCGTAACGGCCTGGGATGAGCATCCTGAAATTGTCTGCCTGGTGAGAAGTTTAAGCGGTCCGCCGAAAGACCATGAGAGCAGTCTCGGGAAGATGCGCATTAAGGGCGATGACGCTGTCGCTTCGGCCATGTTCTATCGGCGGATGAATCGACTTCCGGTGACGTGGCCGGTTTCGGTCGAGGTCCAGAAAAACGGAGTGACCATTGAGACACGAGTGTTCCAGGAGTGATCCATGTCCCCCGAGGAAGCGATCGTTTTCTTGAGTCAGGTCGAAACCTGTTGCCGCGATCCACATGTGCGTCCGGCACTTCAGGCGTGGGCGGACGAAGCGAAGGCAACTCTGGGGGACATGATGCATGCACAGGTGTCTCCAGATGGGACGCCTTATGCGCCGTTGTCTCCAGTGACTGTCGAGAAGAAGGGCCATCATAAAGCACTTTTCGATACGGAAGCGATGTACCGCAGCGTGGTGGGATCCGGGGGTGGTCACATTGAAGATGTGCAGGACGCCTCAGTAGTCCTCGGGACAGCACACCAGAAGCATGGTCAGAACATTGCGGCCGTTCACCAAAACGGTGCAGGAAGAATTCCCGCAAGGCCATTCATCGGGGTGAGTGAGCAGATGGCCGACGATGCAGCGACCCGAATCGCAGATGATTTAATTTCTCAAATTGAACTTTTTTGAGGTGAGACATGGGAACCGGCTCAGGGCAAATGGGAGTTCGATCTCGGTTGCTGTTTGATACAGCGCTGCCATTCAGCAATACATCGCGATGGTTTGAGTTCATGAGCGAGTCGATCAACAGTGAACGACTCATCATCAACAACGCTGGACTACGGGGGACAAGAGCCCAGGCGAGTGAACGCAACCGCTTTGGCAATGAAAAGGTGAGCGGCACACTCAATTTTGAGTTAAGCCGCATTCTGATGGACAACATTCTCCCGGCAGTGATGGGGGCAGTGAAGGCAACAAATACCTTCAATCCGGCAGAGACGTTGCCAAAGCACTACTGGATGATCGACAAAGGGACTGACGTCGTCATCGTGAACGAGACGATTGCCGGGAAGATGACGATCAGCGGGAGTCAGTCTGAAATCATCAAGGTGGCTCTGGATGTCGAAGCCGAGTCGATGACCACGGGGGCGTCCTGGCCAGTTGCTTCGCCGTCACCCGATGTCAGCTCTCCCTATTTCTTTGCCGACACCAACAATGTCACGTTGAAGGGGACTGCTCGTCAGATCTTTTCGTTCGATCTTGCCATTGATAACGCTCTGTCCGCGAATCAATGGGCGAACAATCTGACTCGTGATGAGTTCATTCTGCCGTCAGATCGAATCGTCACGCTGACGATGGCCGTCCCTGCCACAGCGGCCAATGCTGATTTACAGGCTGGGAGCGTCGTCACCGGGGAAGAACTCTCGCTGGTATTCGTGAACAATGATTCCACTGACGAGTTCAAGATCCACCTGGGACGATATGCGTTCAACGTCGGCGTGCCAATGATCAATGGGAAGGGGCAGCAGGTTCTCCCGATCAGCGGTGTCTCACGAGCAGCAGGACACGCGGGTGCAACAGCGAAGGATTTGTACTTCGAGAATATTCCGGCCCCTGATCCAGAAGCGTGATCGGAAATCGCACGCAAAGCACCCGGCGCTCACGAAGAGTTCCGGGTGTTTTTTATTCGCTAAGTGTTCTTGAGTGTACTCGGGCAAATTTCGTGGTTTTTGTCCCACCAGAGAATCTGAAATACATTCCCTATCACAATTCCCCAAAGTCGATGTTTGCCTTCAAAACGAAATCGAAATAATTCATCGACATCGTCGAGTTTGAGTTGCTGCAATCTTTCCCGTGCTTCTTTGATTAAGTTGCCTGTGGGGACGGAATGGTCACGTCTTTGGTTGGAATTGATTTGCCCCCATGTCATTCGTTCATAAGACTTGAGCTTTTCAAAAAGGTGCTTCCATGCGTCAACTCCTTCAAAAGCTGATTCGCCCCATCGACTCTCTCGATCAAAGCGGCACAGGCTCCACACAGGTGCGTCCTTAGTGTGTGATTCTGGTTTCTCGTGATTTGCAGGGGACTTGCTGGTCTTAGGGAGTTCGACAGTTTTTGGCTTCTTTGCCATCAGAGGCCCTCATAGTACTCAGCCATGGATGCATGTGAAATCTCGCGAGTGCCTCGCTCACCGGCACTGAGTCCAACTCTCGCGTCTTTCCATGGAGATTCCATATGAGTGAGGTCGCTCAGCCATTGTGACGTACGTTTCCCGTAGTGGTCCAAGACTGCATCGATTGTTTCCTTTTGAGTTTCAGTGAGATTACTGGAATCACCTTCTACGGAATTCTTGTCGACTCCATACTCCCCGCGAAGAGAGTTGTAGAGTTCTTTTACAACCGGTCCATTGGCCCATGCTTCGATGCGTGAATTGAATAAAGGTTCCTCATCCCATACGAGCGACCATGCCTGGGAGTAGTAACACAACTTCTGGAGTTTCATGTGTGTGATGAGCCCACACTTTTCCAGAATGTATTTGGCGACATCAAAAACGGTTGCCTTCATCTTTTCGCGCCCATTCAGGGGGACAAATTTTTTTCAAAGATTCATTACCAATATCACCACTGTCGGAGATCCTTGGCAAGTCGAACCTGAAGCAATGTCAACTGTCCCAGACTCGACTGGCCAAGTTTGCTGGTTGTGACTGGATTTTCGAAGACTCTAACGAAATTATTTTCGTAAGTTGAGAGATGGCTTTTGGTTTATCAAATTTACGAAAAACCGCGAAAACATTCTATTTCGCGTGAACCTTGCGAATTCAGCGTGCGTTGATACAAATGGTAAAAGTCCTCATCGAGGCGGTATCAATGGTAGAATTCATGTATCAAAAATCAGAGTCCCGGCATGGGGACTGTGGGTTCGTGGCAGGAAACGACCACGAAAGGCTGCTTGATACCAGCCTTACCAACCCTTCCAGATTCCGTGCCGGGTCTTCGCTTTTTGCGACTGCACCCGCCACACCGGGACTCTCAGCGAACGAAAGTTTCGCCAATGTCCACACTCGCCACCACGGCAGAAATCGGCCTCTCACTAACTCGCTCCACTGCAACTCGCTCCCGTCGTCGCCGTCGATGCGGTAAACGAATCAATGACCGGTTCGAAACACCCACGCTGCAAATCAGCATGATTGATGACGGAAATGTTCAGGTCACGATGCCGTTGTTGGCGTTTCTGAAATTGATGCGAGAGACGACAACGGAGTTCGACCTCGAGGTCTCAGGTTCGATCTCGTTGAGTTAATCCAATATTCCAAAGGCGGAAGGTCTCTGATTACGGGGCTTTCTGCCTCATTTCCTGTTGATCGAGTGCGCCCATGTCCGACGCCCAA
Organism: Planctomicrobium mucosum; assembly: GCF_051466335.1. Taxonomy (NCBI): domain Bacteria; kingdom Pseudomonadati; phylum Planctomycetota; class Planctomycetia; order Planctomycetales; family Planctomycetaceae; genus Planctomicrobium; species Planctomicrobium mucosum. The sequence goes on from NZ_CP195793.1 coordinate 1,537,099, forward strand.
GAGAGCAAGATCGTTTTCAACTGTCCAAAGTGCTCGAAAGAAATTGCAACGGCGAAAAAGAACGCTGGGATGCAAGTGATCTGTGCACATTGCGACGAACTCATCTCCATCCCACGCGAAGGAGGCGAAAAGCAATTTGTCGGAGAGATGAAGATCGCGCTGGGGCAGGTGTCGTCCAGATCGTTTATTTTGAATTTCGACTTGATCGTCAAATCCAACGGAGAGGGATACGTTCAGTCATACGCTAGCGACAAGAAAAATAAACTCGTCTTGCTGTTGTTTGGCGAAGCTCAACTCAGGGAGATGAAGGAGGTTTTCAAAAATCTCGATGAGATGATGGAACGCCTCACGGCATCCGGGCAGATGAAGAAAAAACGCCTCTGCCTTGAAGAGTGGATCTGCCAGACGTAAGTCGTCATTCACTCAGGATTGGAGGCATTATAGACTTCTAAGCTCACCTCAGCTTTGATGAGTGCCTTTTCAGCCGCCTCGAGTTGGGATTTCAGCGAAGCATTGGTTTTGGATTCACTTTCGAACGCGACTCCCGCTTTTGCATATGTGACTTTGTTTCGCTCCACCTCTGTGCCAATCACATGGTCAGCCTTATCAAGTCCACTCGCCTTGATGAACTGCTCTACATTTTCAAATTTTTCAGGTATTTGTGACGGGTCATCGCGGAAGTCCTTCCAACTGCTGAGAAAAGTTGGAAGATCCCATTTTGAAAGGAGGGCGACGCCATCACTGCTGACTTTTTTATCACGTAGATACATTGAAAGGAGCAACAGGATTCCATTTCTGTCGGCCGGTCGCATTTTTGCAAAAGACTCTGTTAGGGCCTGCCGGTCGGATATGGCATCCGCATGCAATTTACGTGAATCTTTCAGATTTTTATCTGCCAGCATATACGTGTGTGACACGATTTTTAAAGCGGTGTCACTTTCCGCGAGTTGCTGTTTCAATGCTTCCACAGCCTTTTGGGCCTCCGAAACTTTCTCCAACAGCCCTTCCAGTACCTGGGCATTGAAGTTTGATCGTGACGTCTCCTCAACTTCTTTTGCTGCTGGTTGAGCAGCATGAACGACAGGATTCGAGTCTACTTGGGGTGACTCAGAACATCCCAACACGCTTGTGATCAGAATGGCAGTCAGCGTGGCTCGCATTGGGATTTCCTTTACGGATGTTCAAAACAACAGCATCAAAGAAATTGTAGCAATAGTCAAACGTTCCGATTGCGTGCTTGACCCGGAAACGTTTTCAGTGCACACTGTGAGTTAGCAAATTCGTTCTTCGCTCGCGGCGATCCATTCCAATGGATCGCCGCTTTTTTCGTTCTATGGGGGTACTCATGCCAGGTTTTATTGCGGATGGATACACGGTCGAAGGATATGTGAAGGAACTTCCAGGACGACACGAAGCGGTGAACTTCACGTACCGTCCGGCGACTCGGGAAGAGCTGATCATCTGGCGGGAAAATCGAGACGGCACTTCTGGAGAGACAGTCGCACAGATTGACGCGGACCTGTTAGCGAAGCACATTGTGAAGTGGGATCTGAAATACCCATCCGGATCTCAGAAAGGTCAGGTCGTTCCCAGCACGGCACAGAACTGTAAACGGCTGGAGCCAAATCTGGCTCGTTTGGTGCTCGACATTATCGCCGGGGCCGAACCGAGCAACTCAAAGCCAGATGGACCCGAATCATTTAGTCCGGAACGTGAATTAAAAAACTGATTTCCGGGGTGCAGTTGATGTTGCTGCACCCCGAAGTGGCCTACCGGAACTGTGAACACTGCCTGAATTACGTCTACTCAGAGGAAGGCGTTGACAGAGGTCAATTGAAGTTTGGCCGCGATGGAGAGCCGTTACGGCGCCCCAGAGGAACATCGGCGCCATGTCGAAGGGAAGGGCATGCCTGCCCGAAAGGAACGCCTGAGGTTCCAAAGACTCTCAGCAAGAGAAACAGAGCTGCCTGGATGCACTTCCGGAAATGCAAATTGACAGGCAATTGGCCCGATGACGAGCTGGTGATCGAACGGGCGCTCGCACTTGAGGATGTGCTTGAAGAGATTCAGGCGATCAAGGAGTTTCGGATGATCAGTTCGATCAAGAAGTGAGGCCTGCATGTCCAATGGAACCGTCGACCGTGACGTCGTGATTCGGCTGCGACTACTGAACTCGCCCGAGAGCAAGGCCGCAGTTGATGAGTGCAAGGCTGCAATCGATGCCATCAATGACGCTGCGTCTGCTGGCGCAAAGAAGAGACGCACCAATGCTGACAAGGCTGCGTCCGACGAGTTGGAATCACAGGAGAAAACGCTCAAGTCGCTCGACAATCAGCGACAGAGGGCATTCCAAAAAGAAGCTATAGAGCAGGAAAAGACTCTCAAGGCGCTTGATGACCAACGGCAAAAGGCGTTTCAGAAAGAGGCGCATGATCAACAACGAGCGGCGGATCAGCTTGCCAAAGATCAACAGCGAGCAGCTGATCAACTCGCAAAGCAGAGAGACAAAGCCTATCAGGACGAGTTCAGAGCCCAAGAGAAAGCGAGTGAGAACGCGAGAGTCGCTGCGGAGTCGGCGGCGGCTAATCAGGTTGCTGCAGGCAAGGCGACTCAGACTGCGATGAAGTCCGCATTGAGTGGAGCGATCCAGCTGGGACAAGGTCTTGCGCAGTTAGGCATACTCGGAAAAACCGATGTGGAAGGCCTTGCTCGGGGGTTCATTCAGGTGCAGGCTGCGGTCAATATGCTGAAAGGCGCAATAGACGTTTTTCAAGGAATTCGAGATTCCGCACGTCAGGCCAGAGAGATGGTTCTGCTAACTGCGCAGGCAAACGCTTTATTGGCGGCATCGCAAAGGGGGATTGCTGGGACAGCAGTCAGCGGAGGAGTTGCCAGTGGTGCAAGCGGGGCTGCAGGCAAAGCGGCTTCTGGACTGGCGGGGAATGTCGCTGGAGGAGTCATTGCAGGTGGACTCGCTGCACGGATGCCGACGTTGTATGGGCTCGGATCAATTGCCTTGGGTGGGGCAGCCGCGGTCGGAACGGGGGCTCTGGCCTTAGGTGGTGGACTTCTCGGCGGGGAAGCATTGTCCCGCGCGGCAACGGGCGGACGGAACGGAACAGTCTCAGAACTCATGGGGCTGATTCGAGACTTGCGTAAAAACTCTTCGGATAGTGACAAGTTCTCAAAGTTGGAAGAATCACGTTCAGGAAAATTGGCTCTTGCTGCTGAGCGTGATGGATTAATTTCGGAGAACGCTCAACGATCTGCCGAACATCGAGTACGACAAGAGGAATCTGCACAGCGAATGGATTCCACGCTTGGTACGGAACCAAAAGCTGCTGCGAGAAACGAGCGACTGCGAGCGATCCAAGAGGTTGACCAGGCACAGGCGGAAGTTGCTGCAGCGGAAGAGAGACGCCTGCAACGCTTGAACCAGATGCAAGTTGCCAGTGACGCCGATCGCATTCAGGCTCAACAAAGATTGCTGACCGCGTCGGAGCGGTTAGCGGCAGCTGATGAGAAGAAGCTTGAGATTTTGCGAGCGGAGAGTGAACAACTTCGGGCCTCCGTTGAGCGCCGTCAATCCATGGTGACTGCGGCGAAAGAACTCCTGAAGTCCGAGCAGGAAAAGACAACTGATCGATCTGCCGCATTCGGTCAAAAGAGCCAAGGCGAGCAGGCAAAACTCATCAGCATCTCCGAGAAATACCGGGACGGTGGTGGCATTCAGGCTTTGTCGAAGAGCGATATTGAGTATCTGCGTCAGTCAAACTCAGCGCCCGCGATCGTGCGGGAGTACGACAAGATCCAAGGTGAAAACTCTGGGGCTCTCTCTTTTCAAGCGAACTTCGGACAGCGCGACGACGAAGATGATGCTCACTCTGAGTACCAACGACAGCTTGGAAATCTGGCGACTGAACAGGCTCAATACGAGACATCTCAAATCGCAGTGCAGGAACAGATTCGAGTCACTCGAGACTCCATCGAAGCGATGAATCGTCTGGCCAATGCCATTGAAGCGGCGACTGCGAACGGCGGAAGCGGCCCCATCATGCCGCATGTGAATCCAGAAGTGACCGCCATTGGGATCAGTGTTGAAAATGAAGTCGCCGCAATGGGCCGTTCGTTGATCGATGCAGTTCGTGCTCAGGCGGAAGCTGCCCAGCGATACAGGCAACAGGAAACGGCAGCAATCGCATGATTTTTAAATACGGTTCCTACACCCATGAACGCAAGGAAGTCACTGTGAAAGTGTCTTCGGAAGTCGTGCGCACTCCGAGAGACGTTGCTTATGGAATGAACGTTCGCATCGATGTGAGTGGAAGTATTTTTGGAGATTCGCAGTCAGCACTCATTCAGAATATTCAGGCGCTGATTGCGGCCTATGCCTTTGATGGACAGGACGTCTCGTTGACGTTCAATGACGGAACGCCGACTCCCGACCTGACGATCAGAAATATCGACACGATTGGCGGCGTGAGAGTACTCTCGATTCCAACGCTCGATGTGCGCAATCTGGCTGAATACAGCACTTATTGGGACTACTCGATTTCCCTGGAGGCGACCATCAAGAGCGGCGCGGTCCAAATGGGAAACTGGCTGTGGGAGTTCGACGAGTCAATCGAAGTGATCGGCTTGGGTGGACCAACATTTACGCACGTTCCACTGAAATGGTTTCGGTGGCAAAAGCAAAGAAACCGATCGAATTCCCTCTGCCGAGCGACCCAGTCAGGGACGATTACGGGGCTGGGAGGGTACCTCCCAAATTTGCTTCCAGGACCACGCTGGCCAGACGATTTAGTCAATGATTCCGTGCGAATCAGGTATTCGCAACCAACACGATTGGGCAATACCTACATGCTTTTTCGAATTGATTACGGATATCAGTTTGAATCCAACTCACCGCTGGTTCCGCAGCCGCCGACGATCCCTTAAGGAGAAATGAGAAATGCCCAGCACGATCCGTTGGCGAGGTGATGCGCCTGCGAAGGCTCAGACCGAAGCTCGTGTCCTCTCCGGAACCTGGAAAGCAACCGATGAGATTCGGTTCACGATCAACGGGAAGGTAGCGGTGATCGTTGCGGGGAGTACCGCGATTCCATCAGTCATTCAACACGTTGTGTCGGCGTTCAATACTCTTCCCGCCACTTCGTATCCAGAGTTCTCGGAAATTGTGGCCTCAGTTGTCAGTACGGACACGCTGCAACTTTCCGCGAGAAATCCCGGAAAACCATTTACGGTGACTGTCACGGCAACAAATGCCGGTGGCGCAGCAGCAACGGATCAAGTTCTCGGTTCGGTAACTGTCGTTCAGGCTTCCACTGGACCAAACCACATTGATGAACCACTGAATTACTCTGGAGGTGTTTTGCCTTCTTCTGGCGACACTTTGGTGTTCACAGACTCTGCGATCTCCGCTTTGTACGGTGCTGAAGCGTTGTCTGGGGTGACGCTCGCCAGTCTGGTGATCGACCAGTCATTTGTGGGACAGATCGGTCTGGCTGCGAGAGACGGACAGACGGGAATGTCGCAAAGTTACTCACAGTATCGCCCGCTTTATTTCAAGGTCAGTGCCACGCTGGTGACAATCGGTGCAGGCACCGGGCAAAGGTCTCAGCGAATTCGTCTGGACCTTGGGGCTGTGAAATCCACAATCAACATTCTCGGCAGTGGTCAGTCGATCGATTCATATAAGGCAATCGTGCTGAAGGGGACGCATGCCGAGAATGAATTGAACGTCATCAAGGGGCAGGTTGACATCGCTCCTGAAGCTGGCTCGTTGAGCACAATCAACGTGCTGCGAGTCAGCTTTGATGTCAATGTTGAGTCCGATGCGAATTTGCGAGTGGGTGCGGGAGTGACACTCTCAACGATTGAGCAGAACGGCGGGCAACTCATCGTTCAATCAGACTCGACATCAACAGTGGTCAGGTCAGGCACTTTATCCCTACTTGCCGGTGCGCACTCATCAATTGAATTGACCGGTGGAAGAATGGACTGGCGAACGACCGGCGAAGTGACCGCCCTTTCTGTGAGCAATGCAACAGTTGATCTCTCGAAGGATCCTCGACCGAAGAGCTTCGCTGCGGGTGAAACGATTCAGATGTACCGCGGCGCTGTGCTCAATGATCCGTTCGGCCTCCTCCCGTCAGGAACCAAGTTCCGGGACAACACTGGTGGAGTCACCATTAATCGTCCTGCCAAAACGACTTATACCGTGAGTTGATCATGACAATTGAGTGTGGAGTCAGTTATCCGGGACTGATCAACGTGACCGGACATGCGAGTGGAACGTTGACGTCTGGGACTCACCCTTCGATCTTCACGATTGAAACAGCCGTCAATCCGACGATGCCGGATGCGATTGGAAGGCTCTCATTCACAGAGAATGGTCAGGAAGTCGTCGGCTTTCGGGATTGTGCTGTGGATGGGATTTTTCGTTCCTCCGTGGAAGCAGACACGTTCACTGTCAAGATTCTCGATCGGAGATGGAAGTGGCATGCGGGCGGGGGAGTGATCTCTGGTCACTACAATAAGAGAAAGCCCGACAAAACGATTTGGGGAGAGAGTCAGAAGTCTCCTCAAGAGCTATTTGAGATGTTGTTCGAACGCCTTGATGAAGTCGTTGATTTGAGCCTGGTTCCTCCGGTCTTTCACCCAAACATTTCCATGGAAGTGAAGTGGGATCATATTCGCCCCGTGCAGGCCATCGAAGAGCTTGCGAGTCGACTGGGGTTGAGAATTGTTCTTGGGACGGATGACCGGGTGAAACTGTGGCCGGTGGGTGTCGGTGCACAACTCCCGCAATGGCCAGATCGAATGTGTGAGATTCAGGAGTCGGTTGAATCAACCGCGGTTCCGGATGGCGTGATCGTCTACGCTGCTCCAACGATCTGGCAGGGACTTCTCAAGCTCGAAGCGGTTGGTCTCGATCTCGACAATTCGATCAAGCCAATCGATGAACTGTCCTATAAACCTGGAATAGGATGGAACATGTGGTGTCCGTCTGCGGTCGAGAATGGTGTCGATTTCGGCAAGGACCAGAAAGAAAAAGACCGCTCGAAGCAACTGGCTAAACAGACCATTTACCGGTGGTATCGAGTCGTTGGTCAACCCGATGGTTCACTTGGTCCGATTCCCCATGCAAATTTCGATGTGAAGTCCAGGAATCAATACCAATTACTCTCCGAGTTGATCGAGACCAAAGATGACAATTCGGACGGCTACACCAAGGTGGAGCCATTTGTCGTCGGGCAATGGGCAATTGATGGTTCATTGAGTTCTTACGTGACCGGGATCGACGGAAACAGCAAAGAAAATCTGCGATATGGAGAACCGATTTCCATTGACCAGAAGAATTCGATCGTCGTATTTCCGCAAGTGATGACGATGTATCACTCACAGCATAATTTCGTACCGGCTTCTCTATTTGTTTATGCAGCCTATCAACTGAAACATCCACTGCATGGAATGCCAGTGCGGTACACCAGAGAGACAACATTTCCGGTTCCACAGCGTGGGACTGGGCTTCATCCAATTAATGTCAACGATTTGAGCATGACGGTTCGATTGACTCATCCCTATGTGGCTTTGGGGATCTATGGAGAGCCCGAAATCGAAACCAACGAACAGGAAATGCAGCAGGCATCTGACTATTACACGCTGGCGAAACAGCGAGAGTTGTTGCCAGATCCGGGTCAGGATGCATCATACGGCGGATTCCTGAATATCTGTCCGGATGGAGCCATTGTTCAAGTCTCTTGGACCTGGTCCGATGGCATCGGAAAAACCCGAGCCAGTCGAAACACTGAGCATTCGTTGCTTGCCCCGCGATACAAGCAACGCCTGCAATTGAGTCGAGTGGAAACGATCGCAGAGAAGTTGAAAACACTGGAGGACCGAGGCGAATGAACAGCTTTGAAAACATAGTCCCAATGCAAATTCGCAACAGCGGCTCCACTGGGATTCCGGAATATGGTCCGTTTCTTGTCAAGGAGATTGACGACGTCTCATCGTCAAATCAAGCAATCGAGGTATCTGTTTTAAGTCCCTCTGGAAACGACCTGACGAATGAGGCTGGAACATTTGGGAGCGATCTACATTATCACAACAAGATTGGATTCGCTTTAGGACATTCGATTAAGCCTGGTGCAAGGGGGAAGGGATATATTGAGATTTCGTCCATACCTTTAAAGGCAGCAGTCGAGGGGGAAGAGGTCTCCACAACGGACATCCTGATCATGACTTCGGATTCGGCAAAGCTTAAGAAGCTGGACAGAGGGACCGAAGAAGAGCCAGGCGATTTCACGAACATCTTCGGAATGTTCCGCCCCCTCAAGAAATCGAGTGACGGCATCTGGTACATCACACCGATCGATCGTCCATTTTGGCGGGTGAAAGTGCTGTCATCGACAGAGAAGGGCTCAACCGCCGTCGCACAGGTAATGCAGCAGGGCAACCAGGTTGACTCCTCAATTGAGTCAGAGATCACACCAGTCAACATCACGTTCTTTGCGAATCGACAGATCAGCGCGGATGAAGTCGTCACGATCGGCCTGATTGCAGGAGCGATTGTCGAAGTTGGTAGTGGTTCGGTGAAACCGACGCCAACCCCTTCGCTCTGTCACGTCTTTGTACCGTGGGGATTTCCGAACGGCGGTACTTTGGGGCTGACGTACGTTATTCGTGACGCTTCCAACGTCGCGAGGACCAGCACATTGACGCTTCCGTGGAACTGCACCGCTTCCGATCTGTCAACGGCTCTACTCGCTCATACTGGGATTGTCAGCGACAGTTCGTTGTTCGAGATTCACGATGGACCCTGGCCGTTCGCTGCACTCTCAATCGTCTGGAAGGGCCGACTACTGACATCAACTCCGGATCTGCCAACTGTGAACGTCACAGGATTGACTGGCGGAACTGCCTCTCATCTCATGATCTGGCCTGCCTGGAATTTGGTGTGACATGGCAATTATTGGAAACAAGATCAAGTTTAGTTCCAAGTGGGTGAATGTCGCTCTCTATCGCATCTTGGGAGATGGCATTATTGAGCCGCTGTGGGTGCGAAGCGCATGGCCAGCAGTGCCAACGGGAACTACTGCGACGTCGACAACTCTCACAATGCTTCACGTGGAAGTCACTGAGGATTGCGTGGTGACATGGTGTCGCGGATTGGGGATTTCAAACACGGGGCCATACGCGGGAGGAAAATTGACGTGCTTCAACCTCGACGGCAGTGTTCGGTGGCAGAATTCATTCGGGACGTCCGGGAGCGAACATAATGGCATTTTTTCGTTCGTGAACGAAACACTGATCGGGTTCCAAACAGCCAACACAACTACAGTGCGAGCCTATCGACTATCGGACGGCGGCGTAGAATGGACGTCCTCATTCGGGAGAAACTCGGGCTACTTTGATGGAGAGATTCGCGTCTCTTTTCAGAGTCCGACACTGAACGAATACCGATACTACTCGATGGAAGATGGTACGCTTTCACGCACAGTGACAATGCCGGAATACTTCACTCTGGTGGGGTCCAAGTATGGTTCCGTGTCGCAATTTGATCCATTGAGCGGATTGACGATTCGGGCCAACGTAGGCTTAGGAATTCTGATTTCTCCCCTCAAACTGGTCGAATGGGACGGATCCGTATCCCGCTCGTTTACGCTCTACAGTTCGCCTACCGAAAGTCCTCGTCCAAGTAGTGTGATGTTTTTAGGGCGAATCAGTGAGGATGGATTTGCAATTCCCTTCGACGGTTTTAGTTTGTGTTGGGTGCCGGAAATGGAGAACAACGCCGATTGGTCGACAATGCGATACACACGGTACACAGGATTGCAACAGTCACTGTTTCTTGCCGGAGTAGCCTTTGATGGAGACCTGAGTTATTACGCCAGCTCCCCTTATCTGACAACTGCGACCCTGGGAACTCCAAACTTTTCGGTGTTTCGTGACGATGTTCCGATTGCCGACTATGCTTTCGCTCCATCCTTGCAGTACGCTGTAACGTCTAGTGGTTTCGTTTCAGTGTGCAACGGATACTTGGCAGTTGGCGGACATCATCAAATGACTGGGCCTCTCATGCACGCCGTTCAGTTGCATCCATAGAAAAAGCGTAGTGCCATTGATGCAATCCCGCAAATTAGCCGCCGCCCCAGGGAATCGGTGTTTTTACGGTCTCAATGCCTTGATGCGAAATTACTGACGTTCCAGTTCTCCAAGCGAAACCAAGTAGTTTTTTGCATCGCCCGGAAAATGCCATAGACGGTACTCCAGCCGGGGAAGTCGCCAGGCAACATCTGCCTTTGGCATCTGGTTCCAACGACAAATAAAATAGCGTCGAGGATCCATCGTCGATCGATGCGAGAACGTCCCCGCTGAGGCCGTTTGGGCAGGTATCGACGAATCAATTGCCATTGCTCATCCGAGAGATTGCTGGAATAAATGGACCTTAACACGGCCACGGCTCCTTCCTTGGACTGCCAAGATGTTCACAAGGGAGCCGTAGCCGTTTTTCTACTCCAAGGCAATTTCAAAACACGCTCTTAAATTCAGCGGAAGTTATAAGTGAAGCGGGAAGGGTCCATCGTAAATCAGGAACCACTACTGCTGCTTTTGCCGTTTCCCCAGCTTGAATGTTGTATTCTTTCAACATGCAGATCCACAAAAATGAATCAAAGTCTATTGATCAAATTCGCCCCAGTTGTTTAGGCTGCACCGCCTCGTTCCGGAGACGCTAATTTTCCAAGTTCCTTCATGTGGATGTGGATGGTCCATGGCTGACTGGCTTGTGTGGGATGAGGTGGGCAAAAGCTCTTTTGAACGCGATCAGCACACCCAAGAACGGTCGATGGCGTTGAGTGAATCCACCAATGACCAAGCTGTAGCTTTTGGCTCTTTTTTAACGTTCAGTGGGAACCATGTTTTCTTGCATGGTGAGCACTCGGTCTCTCCAGGCAATGCCTTGCTCAGGCCTTCGTGCAACTGTCTCTCAAGCGGTCTAGAGTCTGTTGCCCTTAGGGGGGTGTTAACGGATGTTCTGCACTCCACCCGTTGCGACATTGAAAATCATCTTTTTCGGGCGGAGCGAGAGCTCGGAGCGAATATGGTCTCGCATACTCCGCATCCCTGCTTTCATGCGTGGAGGCAACCAATCGCAATCTGTAACTCTTTAGTCTAAGCATCGAAGTAGAGGCAAAACACCTGCCAGCAGGAGAATTTCTCTCAGGACACTCTGACCAGAAGGACGTCCTTTCACTGGATGTCACCGATACCTGCAGGCGAAATCCTACCGATTGTGGGCACTCGTGGTTTGTCCCAATTCATTTTACGGCCGTAATGAACAGTCTTCCTTTTCACAGTTTTCGAGGAACAGACGATGGCGACACTGTCCGACTACAAGGGCCTAAATGTCGTTGAAGGATCAACGGGAGCTGGCGGCATCGCGCTCACGTCAAACTTCAAGGAACTGGCGGATCGTGCTCCGAATCAGAGTGCTTCCAATCCGGGAGTCAATGATGATTCGACAAAGGGGTTCTCCCCTGGCGATCAGTGGCTGAATACCAGCACACAAGTGTTATGGGCCTGTGTGAGCAACACCAGTGGGTCCTCTGTCTGGAAATCAGTATTCAAGCGAACCAGTTCGACGTTGGAATTGGCCCCTCTGGAAAGTGGCGACACTGTGCAGGTTGCTGGCGAATTCAAGGCTGCCGGAATGGTTACTTCCGAAACGGGTCTGACATTATCTAATGGAGAAGCAAACGGCATCAAGCTATTCAACACAGCAGGTCAGACGACAAACTATGAACGACTATCAATAAACTGGCGTGCCAATATTGCCCAAGTCGGAATTCAGTACGGGGGGACGGGAAGCACCGCTCGCACATTGTTTGTGGGGGCAAGTTCGGTTGCGGGAGGAGCCTCGCTCGACACAGGAATCCAGATCAACTCCTCGGCCTCGGCGACCCCATTTGTGAAATTCGTCCGCGTTTCCAGTTTATCTTCGGCCCCGTTTGTGGACTTTTCTGGAATTCAGGGAAGCGCGTCGTCAGGGGCTCAGCAATTTCTGGCAGTTAATCCGACTGTCACACAAAGTGGGACTGCCGGGTACACCGCATTGCTTGTGAATCCCACCTTAACCAGCACAGGAAGTGGAGTGAAGCTTCTGGCTGATTTCCGTGCGGGAGCAATCTCCAGGCTCAGCATCAGTGAAGATGGACTTGTCACCTTGGCAGATGCCTCGAACTTACAGTGCGGAACCAGCACCGGAACAAAACTTGCAACCAGCGCATCCCAGAAGCTGGGATTCTGGAACGCAACACCCGTTGCACAACAGGTGCTGGCAACCGGAACAGGTAAAACGGTCGACGACGTGATTGCCCTGTTGCAGACTTTGGGGCTATGCCGTCAGTCATAAGTCGCATGAGCTCCAGCACTCAGGCAAGTTTATTTCCTCGGGTAACAATGGGCGATGTTCCGTCCTCATTGGCTCCAGTGGGCAGAGCGTCTAACAAAGAGCAGGCGGTTCGCCTGCTCAATACTCGCTGCTTAGGATGCTAATTTAAAGTTCATCTATTTAATGGATTTCTAAGTCCCCCAAGAAGACCGAAAAGAGGAACTTTTCTCACATCCAGAGTTGCTTTCCTGTTTATGTCGTTTACACTCTTTTCATCTTATCTCTCGCATCTGACCGGATGCTGGCATTCAGAGAGGAATGGCCAATGCAACGCCGAGACTGGGCATCTCTGGCTGAGCGTGCACTCGCTCTCGCAACACAGGGAGACCTGCTGTCATCACGCGAGATCTACCGCCATCTCGCAATTTGCGGTCCTTCAAGGAATGACTCCAGGTTAGCACATCACAATCTGGCCTGCGTCGAGGCTGCATTGGGCGGCATTAGTCATGCAACGACTTGCCTCAACGACATGATCGGCGATGACTTCCTTTCGTCCGTCGATCGTAACCTTCAGACGCTCTCACTCGCTGTCGCCTCTGCCGGAAATGTTGATAAAAGTCAACACAAGAATGCTCGTCGCACCCCGCTCAAAATCGCCATCTTGAGCTTGCTATTTAACTGGCCCTCCACTGGCGGTGGTACCGTTCATACAAAGGATCTAGCGTATTTTCTTACCAATGCTGGATATCAGGTGCGGCATCTCTATGCGGCTTACGAGCCTTGGAGCATTGGCGTCGTTAACGAGCCATTGGGCTATCATTCAGAATCAATCGATTTTCAACCAATGGAATGGACACCTGAGATGATCAGGGAGCGGTTCCGAGACGCTCTTCAGCGGGATCCTCCCGACTGGGTTGTTGTGACGGACAGCTGGAACGCGAAACCACTTTTAATCGAAGCTGCCAAGGAGTTCCGGACGTTCGTTCGAATTGCAGCTCAGGAATCGATCTGTCCTCTCAATAACGTCCGTCTCCAAATCGACACAGCGGGTCAGGTGTCGCAGTGCGACGGGAATCAGTTTGTTGCTCCTGATCGATGCCGCACCTGCGTATCATGCTGCGGCGAACAACTCAGCGGAGCGTTGCATCAGGCGGAACGCGAATTGTGCGACTTCGGAACGGACGAGTCTCAGGATCGATTTCAAAGAGCGTACGCCAACGTCGAAGGCGTGCTGGTGATCAATCCCCAGATTGCGGATTTGGTGCGACCATCTGTGCGGAAAGTGCATGTGATTCCCAGTGGATTTGATGCAGAACGGTTTCCGGAACCGGAGCCCGTTCCTTCAGTTGAAAACCGACCTGTCCGATTCCTGTTCGCTGGGCTTGTACCAGAGTTCATGAAGGGGTTTCACGTGCTGCGGGAGGCGGGACGCCTTCTCTGGTCGCAACGGCAGGATTTTGAGATCTGGGCAACGGGCGACGAGGATGGATCGGACGACCCCTGGGTGAGGTTCGTAGGATGGCAATCACAAGAACAGCTACCACGACTGATCAGCCAATGCGACGTGCTGGTGTTTCCAACAATTGCTCAGGAAGCCTTGGGACGAACTGCGGTGGAAGCGATGGGCTGCGGTCGGCCGGTGATCGGATCCAGGATTGGTGGCTTGCAGTGGGTAATCGACGAAGGAAAAACTGGACTTCTGTGCGAGCCCGGAGATGCCTTCGAGCTTGCAACGCAGATTGCAAAACTCCTCAATGAACCAGCATTACGAGCACAGATGGGAACTGCAGGACGCCAGAAGTTTCTGCGGGAGTTCACGTGGGATGAGGTCATCCGGAAACACTATTTGCCGCTACTGGGTGCTCCCGTCTGAAGCCGTTGTCGGGCCGCCCAACTTTTTACTCAACTGGATTTATTAGCCACAAGGCATCAGCCGCCTTCTCTCACCGACTGCAATAGTCACTCCTCAACACAATTGCAAACTCCATGTCAACCATGACACCGTTCAAAGGTTTAGAGGTAGTCGATGAAGCAACCGACTCTGGAGGGACTGCCCTGACAGGCAACTTCAGAGAGCTTGCTGATCGGGCTCCCTTTCGCGCGAATGGAAATCCTGCGACAAATTCTGACAGCTCACTCGGCTTCGCCTGCGGAGATCAATGGCTCAACACATCAGGACAGATGCTCTGGAGTTGCGTGACTGCCAGCGTGGGAGTTGCAGTCTGGAAATCAGTTCTCAAACGGACGGCAACGGCTTTGGATCTGATTCCTCAGGAAACAGGAGAAAAAGTCCACGTACGCGGCAATCTTGAGGTCGATGGTACTTCGCAGCTTTCAGGGAGTGTTCAGCTCCCCAGTGGTACCGCATCGTCTCCCGCATTGGCGTTCGGCAACGACGTTAGTTCCGGTCTCTATTCTGTGTCAGCGGATGTTTTAGGATTCGCGACAGGAGGCGTGGAGACGGTTCGGTTCAGTAACACGGGGACCACGTTTTCAAAGCCGATTACGATCAGCACTGATGTCTTCAATGGTGCGACGATTTCGAGAACAGGTGCTGGCGGAGCAGGTCTCCAGCTGAACGTTTCGAGCGGCCACTCAACCCATTTCGGCATGGCCAACGTTGCCACGCCGAATTACTTCGCCGGTCAAGTCGGGGGAGGACTCAATTTTCTGTTCGCCTCCGCTGCGCAACTTTCGTGTAATTCTGGATCCAAAATTGGATGGGTCTCATCGACAGATGCAGCGGCGACGGTCGACACCTATTTCATGAGAGCCTCTGCAGGGGGCATTAGCACACCTGGTCAGCTTTCGGTTTCCGCATTTAACTTAGCGACAAGTTCGCCGCCAGCCAGTTCATCCGCAGCCGGAAATGTCGGCGATATCCGCTGGGGCACTAGCTATGTCTATCTCTGCGTCGCGACTGACACCTGGAAGCGAACTCCTCTTCCGACGTGGTGAGGCAAGCTTCACAGAAGGTACTACGGCCAGCGATTCCGGAAACATTCGTAACCAGTTTGACGCGGAAGTGGGAGGTAGTGAGTGAACCGTCTGGCACTTGTGTTTGAGGATGGTTGTCGCCCAGAAACCACTGGGACGTACTGTGTGCGGGCTCTCCTCTCCTTGGCAACGGGGAGCGGCTTGACCGGCGTTGAGCATGTTCGCCCGAATCAACTCGGCCAGTTCGATTTTTCATGCTTCGATGCGGTGATCGCAGTTGACGATGGCCTTGATTATGACCTCCCTCAATGCGACGCGATCAAGGTCTGGTGGGCCATTGATACTCATCTGTCGTTTGAACGGTGTCTTCATAAGGCCCGCCAGGCCGATTTGGTGTTCGCCGCCCAGAAGAATGGTGCCGAGGAACTTGTGCGTGCTGGAATCTCCTCTGCACAATGGCTTCCGCTCGCGTGTGATCCAGAGATTCACGGCCGCTGCGAAGCTCCTAACCGCTTTGATATTGGCTTTGTCGGACATTCTTTTCCCGGCGAGCGCGAGGAACGACTCGCACTGATTCAGCGTCGTTTTCCGCGTTCATTTGTCGGCACAGCGGACTACCGGGAAATGGCGACGATCTATTCGGCCGCGCATTTGGTGTTCAATTGCAGCCTCCGCGATGACATCAACATGCGGGTATTTGAAGGGTTGTGTAGCGGTTCACTCCTTCTGACAAATGATCTGACTGACAACGGACAAGAACTGCTTTTTCAAGCTGGAGAGCACTTTGCCAGCTACCGCACCCGTGGCGAACTTCTGGAACGGATCGATTATTACCTTGAGCACCCGCTCGAACGTGAACGCATTGCCGCTGCAGGACGCGAGCATGTGCTCAGTCATCACACGTATCGGCATCGCGTCGAAGTGATCTTAGCCAGCATCAACACCCTGCAAATGCAGCGACTCTCTCAACGGTCAAAGACAGCAACCGAATTTTCCTTCCCAGAAAAGAGCCGCGGGTATTTCGAGTTTGACCGCCCCGATGTCCTGGAATTGGTTCCTTCCACCTCGCAGCGAGTGCTGGATGTCGGCTGCGGAGGTGGCAGGCTCGGTGCAGCAATCAAAGCCCGTCAAGCGGCCGAAGTTGTTGGAATCGAACTGAACCCTCTGGCGATCGATTCTGCTTGCCAACGCCTGGATGAAGTCATCGTGGGCGACATCCAGACCGGTGCCATCGAGTTTCCGGATGGAACATTTGACTGCGTGATCTGTGCTGATGTCTTAGAACACCTGCGAGATCCACTCGCGGTGCTCCGAAGACTGCGCCGTTGGCTCAGCCCAGGGGGAGTGCTTATCACAAGCCTCCCCAATGTCCGGAATCAAAAGGTAATCCGCTCACTGTTGGCCGGGAATTGGACCTACGAATCCGCGGGGCTTCTGGATGAAGATCACGTCCGATTCTTCACCCGTCGTGAGATTGAAAAGCTGTTGTTTCGAGCAGGCTTCCAGCCGCAGGAGCAGCGGATGGTCCCTGGCGAAGGATTTGCGGAATGGGTTGAGAAGGGATCTCCACCTGAGTTAGAGATCGGACAATTTCGCCTGAGACTCAACTCTGCTGCTGAAGCGGCTGAATTCCTCGCATACCAGTATTTGACGCGGTCAGTTCCGGTCCATCAAAACAAGGCGGGCCTCACTTCGATTGTTATCGTCACACTGAACAATTGGCACTTGACACATGCCTGTCTGGAAAGCATCCGACTGCGCACCGATCTGCCTTTCGAACTGATTGTGGTGGACAACGGCTCTACAGACGGGACGGTGTCGTTCTTGCAGAGCTCGCCTGACGTCACCCTCATCCAGAACGACACGAATCGCGGATTCCCGGCAGCAGCAAATCAAGGGATTGCGGTGGCGAAGGGAGATCACGTCCTTCTGCTGAACAATGACACGCTGGTGACGACCGGCTGGTTGGAGAACCTGCTGGCAGGTCTCACATCACATCCAGAGATTGGCCTTGTCGGACCGGTCTCTAACAATGTCAGCGGCCCCCAACAGGTCGAGGTGTCGTATGAAGACGAGACGCAGCTGGACGGCTTTGCCTGGGATTGGGGACAGCAACATCGAGGACAACTCGTCCCAACGGAGCGACTCGTCGGATTTTGCCTTCTGATCAAGCGAGAAGTCATTGATCGAGTCGGTCTACTGGACGAGCGGTTCGGACTCGGGAATTTTGAAGATGACGATTACTGCCGGAGAGCTGCACAAGAGGGGTTCCGCTGTGCCATCGTCCCAAATGCATTCATCCACCACGTTGGAAGTGCCACATTCCGTGCAACGGGCGTGAACTTCAGGTCGCTCCTCCAGGAGAATGAATCGAAGTTCAATGAGAAGTGGCGGGAACATTCGATCGACCCAATCACCGACGCTGACATTGATGGCTCAGTGGCAGAAGATGCTCCACAGGATGCCGTCAGCCAAACAGCCAGTCCAGAACTTCGCGACGAGCCCTTGCCGCTGGGGTCACCAGTCCGACCCAAATTTCTGTTCGACGTCACAGACGGTGGCGAACTGCTGCTGAAGCCCAACAATGTGAAGCTCTCCGCCTGTCTCATTGTCCGGGACAACGCGCGGACGATACGACCGTGTCTTGACAGTCTCCTGCCGTGGATGGACGAAATCGTTGTTGTGGATACCGGCTCACTCGATGCAACGCCTCTGATCTGTGAGGAGCTGGGAGCGAGAGTCCTGCACTCCCCCTGGCAGGACAGCTTTTCACAGGCCCGGAATGTCTCGCTCAGCTACGCACGAGGCGAGTGGATCTTCTGGATGGATTCTGATGACACACTGCCCGAAGAATGTGGTCGGCAATTGCGGGCACTGGTGGAGGGCCTTCATCCGGACAATGTGCAGGGGTATATCGTGCAGGTCCATTGTCCGGGAGTCACAGAACATGACGTCACTGTTGTGGATCATGTCAAGCTGATCCGCAATCGCCCGGAACTACGGTTTGAATTCCACATTCATGAACAAATCTTGCCTTCTATTCGCCGGGTGAACGGTGATGTCGCGTGGACCGATTTGTACGTTGTCCATTCTGGATCCGATAAAACCCCCGAAGGCCGCGCCCGTAAGCTGGAACGAGATTATCGACTCTTAAAGTTAGACCTGGATGCTCGCCCAGATCATCCATTTGTGCTCTTCAATCTCGGGATGACCTACGCCGACGATCAGCAACATCAGCCCGCAATCCACTATTTAAGACGATGCCTTGAGGTCTCCGGTTCTGAGGAATCACATGTCCGCAAGGCCTACGCACTGCTCATCGGAGTTCTGATGCAGGCGGGACAGATCGAAGAGGCTTCGCACATCTGCCAGACAGGACTGAAGCACTACCCAGACGACAAGGAACTCCTGTTCCGGCAGGCCATGCTTCAGCATGCGACCGGTCAGCTTCAAGCTGCCGCTGAGACCTACCAGCACCTCATACACCACCAGTCTGACCGACATTTCACGAGCGTCGACCAAGGACTCGCGGGCCACAAAGCTCGCCACAACCTCGCTATTGTCTACGAAGATCTTGGCCGATTCGATCAGTCACTGGAGCAGTGGAATGCGATTCTCAACGACTATCCTGACTATGAACCGGCACTCCAGGCAACGCGAAGACTGCAGTCGATGCCCTCCCAGGAGGTACAAGGATGAATCGGTTTTCGGAAGTCGTCATGGAGCATTTTACGGATCCTCAGAATCGCGGAGAATTGCAAGACCCGACTCATGTCGGAGTCTACGGTCTTCCCGGACAAGGACCATTCTTCATCTTACAGTTACAAGTTCTGGATGATGTGATCGAACGGGCAAGGTTTCAGTGCAATGCCTGCGGGGTCACCATTGCCTGCGGCTCAATTGTGACGGAACTTTTGACAGGATCATTGCTCAGTAACTGCCAGGATCTGACACGAGAAGGATTAGAAGCTCAAGCCGGTGGCCTACCACCAGATAAGCAGCACTGTGCGGAAACGGCGATTCAGGCGATTCGAAACCTGATGGAGATAGAATGAGTCGTGATCCTTCCAATGAACAACCACCTCCTCCTGAATGTTCGTTGCGGCAGGCAACAGAGTGGCAGGGAGTGTTCTTCTGTCAGCATCCCCGCATGCACGTAAAAGATGGGCTGGTGAGCCCAACAATTTGTGGACTGTGCAGCGTCCGGGAGATCCCAGTCCAAACACCCCGTTCTCGCGGAGATTTTCAATCGCCTTGCTCACAAGTCCAAACTCCCCCAGACAACGTGGGAACTCCCCTCTCACCTCCGTCGCTGTTGCAGCAGGGATGGAACCTCGCCCAGACGTTGGCAGCGTTCACAGCGGATGGATTTCAAACGGTGAGTAAAGTTGAGTACGAACGAAGACTACGAATCTGTGATTCCTGCGACCGCCGCGTCGGAATGCGTTGCATGCAGTGCGGCTGTGGACTGGCCGCCAAGGCTAGAGGCCGGGCCTTCAGGTGCCCGCTCGAAAAATGGCCCCACCTGAAGTGAACTTCGACAATCGACTAGCAATGTATCGACTTTAGAATTTTAATCACGCTCGCCACCTGGAAGATTGACCATGTCAGACCAATTCCCAATGCCAGCGCATTTCACCGATTTTTCCCACCAACTGATAGTGTCGATCCCCGAGTTCGAACACCCAGACTTTCCTGGAAATAGGCAGTTGGCGGGGGATTATGTATTAGAGACCGAATCATTGGGGGAAATTTACAGAACGTGGAGCATTGAGTTCCCCGAAACCTGCGGGTTCTTTCACATTAGAGCGATCTCTCTGTTTTCTGTACATCAACCGTACATTCAAGTCATACTTACTGGAAGGCAATCGACTGTTTGCTGGTCTGCCCAGGAAAATAGCAACAAAGACACTATCAACCTAGATTTGCATAGAGATGGCGAAGATCACATTTTCTGGCCACCACGAATAACAGTTCGACGAGACGAAGCGTTCTTGCAGTGTGAGCACCAAAGTCATGTAGAAGCTCGAATTATTCCTTCGCCGTACTGTTCATGCTTAGGGTGGATTACATCCGGATTCAAAGTCAAAATAGACGGAATCGAAAACGGATCATGCACAGACTGCGACAATGCCAATATGGAAGTCAATGTCGCCAACTCTAATCCTTGTGAATGGGATCAATTTACATACTTCTCATACTGCAACAGTACGAGCCCCGGAGGAATGAGTCTTTTAGCTACAGGTATAGAATGTGGAATCAGGGTTTCTTTTAGCCTTGGGGTAATTTACCCTCACTGGATGAATTTTACGGCAAGTGGCGATTTTAAGATTTACGAACTGGCCGGGGCAAATGAAGTTAAGTTAACAAATGTATCAGGAATTTCTGGAACTAGCTGCAACCCTTCAAATGCAACAGTAACCGTTACAGGAATTCCCAAAGTGTCGGCAGAAAGTGTTAATGCAATTTGTTTGCAGAACACGCCTGGCACCTGCCCGCCCCCTCAGACTCCTCCGCCGTCTTCGGAGGGCAGTCCTGGCAATATGTTGGAAATCGCCTGTTGCCCTTGTCTCTCAAACGGCTGCGGCACTGGTGATTGCTCAGTCACGGATAACGGGAGCGTGAATATGAACGCTGCTGCCCCAGGCAGCAGCTCAGGGGGAAGTGAAGCGGGGATCAGTAGTGTTTCCAGTAACTCAGGTACCTGCACATCTACGTTGTTGGACGAACACGTCGCTGTTGATGGCCTTGACGCCTCCGTTAACAAATGCGACTGCGGCATTCATCGATACTATTGTAAAGAGGAGATTGCGGACTCTCTGGGTGGCGAGATGACAGGGAGTTTGTCGTCATTCTTTGCCACACCGGTCTACATGTACCACTCCGTCGGAAACAATCTTTGCTCGCTAGTTCAAAATGACGACGGTACGTTCACCGAGACGCAGGCGGATGGGACCCAGCACGACTACAATTCATCCACGGCGCCGTCGCACCCCGGCAAGATCTTTCGCATTCGGAAAACGATCCCTCAGCCGGGCACCTGGACAATTACCCGCAATGTCGGTAACACGACCATCACTAACCCGGTCAGTCAGGTGACCACCTACGCGTACGATGGCAACGGCAACCTCTCCGGCATCACAGATCCCTATGGCAGGACGACAGCCTACGCATTCAGCGCGGGAGGACTACTGCAGTCCGCAACAACTCCCGAACTCTGCCAGACTCAATACCAGTACGACGCCAACAGCCGCATCAAATCCGTTATCGCTCCGGACGGCCTGCGTACTACCTATGGATGGGATGCGAACGGGCTCTGCAACCGTGTCCAGTCGCCTAACGGTGGGATCACCACATACAACTATGTCAGCGGGGCGGTGACGGAGGTCACCAACCCATTGGGGCAGGTGACCACTAAGATCTACGACGCCATGCGCAATCAGGTCGGCGAAATCGAGCCACTCGGAAACCGCACCACATGGACATACGACCGCCAACTACTGACCGCTGAAATTCCGCCATTGGGTGGTCGCACAACTTACACGTACAAGACGTTCTCTCAAAACGTCCGTCGAATCGAAACCATGCGATCCCCGGTCGGTCGCACCACTTATGTTTACGACGTGAACGAGCGACACGTTGCCACTGTGAATCCACTTGGTCAGCGAACGACTCTGGTCCGTGATGGAAATGGAACTGTCATCTCGGAAGTCAATCCGCTGGGGGATCGGACCAGCTACATCTATAATGGCGCAGGACAGACGATCGCCACTGTGAATCCGCTTGGCCAGCGGACGACTATGCTCTACAATGCACTCTCGCAGGTGATTGCCACGGTCGACCCGTTGGGAAACCGCACCAGCTACACCTATGTGAACGGTCAGCGAACTGTTACACAAGATCCGCTCAACCGTCGAACGACCGTGTTGTACGATCTCTCCAATCGCATCTTGGCGAATGTCGCCCCCACTGGAGCGCGTACCAGCTACACGTATGATGCCGGTTGTCGGCAACTTTCCACGATCAACCCTGCGGGGTATCGCACCACCAATATCTACTCACTCGGTCGACAAGTGGCGGCGATCGACCCCTTTGGCCAGCGGACCAGCTTCAGCTATAACCTGGCCAATCAGCGCATCGCGACGAAAGACCCGCTGGGGAACATTAGCACCACAGTCTACGATACCAATGGACGTACCCTCGCTTCGATCAATCCGCTGCTGGCCCGAACGACGCTGGTCTACAATGCGAACAACGATGTGATTGCGTCTATCAATCCTCTGGGCAATCGCAGCACGAACATCTACGACAACGCCAATCGACAGATTGCAACAAGCGATACCTTGGGCCACCGCACGACCACCGTGTACAACGCCCTCAGCCAGCCCATTGCCCGGATCGACCCCCTCAACTACCGGACGACCACGGTCTATAACGCCAATCAGCAGGTTATCGCCAGCATCAATCCGCTTGGCAACCGGACGACAATGGTCTATGACGCTGCCGGTCGAATGACCGCTCAGGTCAATGCCATCGGTGGACGAAGCACGACGGTCTATGATGCCGCTGGAAGGGCAACCGCTCAAATCAGCCCACTGGGAACCCGTTCAACGACCGTTTACAACACCGCCAGCGACGTGGTCGCCAACCTTGCTCCACTGGGGCAGAGAACTACGCTGGTCTATAACGCCGCTGGTCAGCAAGTGGCGATTGTCAATCCTCTCGGGAACCGGAGCACCAATGTCTTCGATGCCGCTGGCCGACCTTTGGCCCAAATCAATCCTCTCGGTGCTCGCACAACGACGGTCTACGACAAATCCCGCACCATAGCGACGATCAATCCCAACGGAAATCGCTCAACGGCCGTCTACGACCTGAACGGACGACAGCAGGCCACGGTCAATGCTCTCAATTTCCGCACAACCAATGTGTTTGATGCCGCTGGGCAGACGATCGCGAAGATCGATGAACGGGGAAACCGGTATACCTCCACCTATGATGTTGCCGGTCAGCAGACTCGTCAGATCGATCCTCTCAATCGGCGGGTAACGTTCACCTACAATGCAGATGGGAACGTGCAGACCCGCACAGACGCCCGAGGGTTCCGAACGACTTACGCCTACGATCCAAATCACCAACTGATCCATCAGCTCTACCCGGATGGTTCCCGCACGACGTTTGTGTATAATGCGATGGGAGCGCGGACGATGAGTGCTAATGCCACCGGACGATACACGACGACGTTTGACACACTGCAACGGAAACGTGCGCAGGTGACACCAGTCGGCAAGCGGGTGACCTATTCGTACGATGCCAACAGTCGCCGGACTCAGCTGAATGTCGCCAGTGGAGGGGTGTTCACTTACTCTTACGATGCCAACAATCAGCTGAAGACCCTCCGCAACCCGCAAAACGGCAGGACATCCTTCAGCTATGACAATGCTGGACGCAGAACGCTGAAGGAACTGGCGAACGGCACCCGGGCGACGTATCTGTACGATGCTGCCAACCAGCAAAAGCGAATCGCGAACCTGAAGTCGGACAATTCAACCATTTCGAAGTTCGACTACACATTCGATGCAGCCGGGAACAGAAAGACGATCACCGAAGCTTCCGGCAGCGTCACGTCCTATTCATATGATGCCATTGATCGACTGACCGGTGAGGATCGAAGTTCTCCCGCTCTCAGCTTGTCTGGCCTCACTCCTGATGATTGGGACACCCTGTCAGCCGATGAATGGAGCACACTCGATGCCGGGATCTCTTACCGGAACACCTACACCTACGACGCCACCGGCAACCGGCTGGTGAAGAACGAAAACGGCACACTCACCACCAGCACGTACGATGCAGCCAATCAGCTGACCGTCAGCGTAAGTCCCTCCGGGCGAACCACCTCAACGTACGACGCCAGTGGAAACCTCACTGTCATGCTGGAGCCAAGCGGTTCGCGGACCACCGGGACTTATGACTATGAAAATCGCCAAACTCTGATCCAGCTTTCTGGCGGCATTCGAAATACCATGGCGTACGATCCCGATGGGCTGCGAGTTCTACTGCAAGACAGTAGCGGTATGACAAAGTTCCTCTGGGATAGTCAGGCGTACCTGTTGGAGACGGACAACAGCAATGTCATCACTGCAGTTTTCACTCAAGAGCCGACAACTTACGGCGGCACGGTGTCTCAATACCGGTATAATGGAAGTGTCTGGGTTCCAAGCTATTTTCAAGACGAGAGTCTCGGCAATACCACTGAGCTGACCGACGCCAGCCAGAATGTCACAGACACCTATCAATACAATGCTTTTGGTGAGCTGCTTGCCAGATCAGGGACGACACGAAATCCCTTCCAGTTCGGCGGATCCTGGGGCTACTTCACCGATTCTGATACCGGCCGGATCTACATCCGCGCCCGTATTTACATGCCTCGAACCGGCCGCTGGACCACAATCGATCCCGCCGGATTCGTCGATGGCATGAACCTGTACCGAGCCTACTTTGTGCCGAATGAGGTGGATTCAAGTGGACTTTCCACAATCCCAATTATCTATATCTATTATAACACAACAAGCTTCTCGTTGAACGATCAAGTAAAAGACGAAGTTCACAGGATTTTCGCCGAGTGTCTCTTAAACTGTGTCGGAACTCAGTGTCAGCCTTGCGTCGAATGTCAAGGACCTGTTGATCCCATCCGAGTCATTTGGATTAAGACAACAGCAACAAAACTAGATGCGTTTCCACTCGGATCAGTCTCAAGTGGATATGGTGTGTACCTGAAAGATACAAATAAAAACTCCCCTGGAGTGACTGGGAGTAAAAATATTGATGTAAATATATCTCCAACTATCATAAAGAATAAATCAGATAACTCCGGGAAAGACTATGATTTGGCTATTGCCGCTACTATTGCACATGAAGTTGGATTGCATGCAATTGGTGGCATCTCGGGTCACTATCACACTCACGGGTACGTTGACGCTGGGACAGGTCCTCTGCAAATGCTACTTGGAATAAAAGCATCTGGCCAGATAGGTGCCAACTTTTCAAGCACTGCATGCGACGCGATTTGCCGATCGTTAGGGAAAGGAGGGGATAAACGTAAGTCGTCGCTCATTGCCCCTGATCCGAGAAGCGAGGCTATTATCGAGGCCCAGTTCTTGAAATAGTGTTCTCCAATAGATCGTCAGTTTTATTGGTCTACCGTGATGGACATGTTAATGAACAAGAAATATTTAATTTGCATTGCCCTGTATGTGATTGTGTATATCTTTCTTTCGCGAGTTGGAATGCATCATTCTGCTGGTTATGAAGTTGAAGGATACTATTTCTTCAATGTATCGAATGGTGCTGGAGCACTTGCACACTACTTGTGTTGCCTTGTTTTTTATCCTCTTGTTCAGATTGATTGGATTTTACTTGAGAGCCCAGTACCGAATTGGAATGTGCCACTGTTTGACTTGAGTTGGACCTGACTGCTCGCGAGTAGAAACAGGAACCAACTCCTATGAAAATCTAATCAGCCAGTACCGGTTCAATGGGGGTCTCTGGCAGCCAAACTACTACCAGCAGGACTATCTGGGAAGTACCGTCCAGCTCACCGATGCCAGCCAGATAGTCACTGACACCTACCAATATAATGCCTGGGGCGAAACCCTTGCCCAGACGGGCAGTTCAGTTAATCCGTTCCAGTGGACCGGCGCCTGGGGGTACTACAAAGACACCGCCACCAGCCTCTACTACATCAGGCCACGGCACTACCAACCGACAACCGGAAGATGGACCAGCTACGATCCACTCGGGTTTGTGGATGGCATGAACTTGTACGGGGCCTACTTCGTGCCAAGTCAACTCGACCCTTCAGGCCTGGAGGCAAATTGCTTTAGCAATCTCCCAGACGGTACTCCAATTTGGGCGGTAGACTGGAGTGCATACCCCACAGGCACCTTAAATGCAAACATAGCTCACCTCAACTTGTATGATTTCTACTTGGGCGGTGATTTTGCAGGCGGAATCAGGCCAGGGTATTATTCCGGCGTTGAAGAAGGCGTAGTTGTGAGCGGGCAGTTATTGCTGGATATTGCAAATGAACCGGGAAGAATTGCAGTGGCAGATGCAATTCGTGGGCAACTAAAGCAGCAAGCGATGGCAATGTCACCTACAAGCACTTGCGACACTTCGACACAATTTAAATCGTGCGGCGCAGAATTAATGCAGCCAATTCGAAATGACGTATTATCCACAAATCTTGGACTTGCGTTTGGTAAATACTATGTCTACTGGAATGCGACCTGTGAATTGTCGCATGAAGTTAAAGGCGAATCAGGATGCTTCAGGTCGTGGAAATGTTCAGTGAAATGGACATTTTACGACTACTACAATCTGTGGGTTGTAATCCCACCGTTTGGCTTAACAGCCCGTTGAAATTAGGTTGATTTTGTTAAACGGCTGGATGGGGTGTGGGCGGGCGGGATTTTTCGTTGCCGGAAGAGTTCGGGGCTCGGGGTGGTCTCTGAACCTGATACGGAAGCTCCAGGCGACCTTCAGAGCCATCAAAATTGCCCAAAAAACAGCCAAAAAACCCTCTATCCCCCCCTGCAGGCTTCGCGGCTTGCCGATCCCGAACACCTTCCGCATCAAGAGACCCAGGTTCCTCGCTGCCGCCACGATCTGGTAACGCTTGTTGATCTTCTCAATGCCTCGCAACCACGTTCGTCTGGCTCCGCCGGTCTCACACACGTGGGCGAAGCTGCGTTCCACTTTTTCGCTCCGCTGCTTCTGCAGGTCTTTCCCTTTGGATCGACTCGTTCGTTGACGGTTGTTCATGACAGCTTGTTTGACGTCATCCGGCTTGTCGGTCCACCTTCGGTCATGCACTAAATTCGGTTCGGGGATGTACGTTCTGAGTCCCAGCTGCGTGGCCTGCGTGATCGTTTCGTTCTTGTGATACCCCTTGTCGGCAGCCACCTCTTCGATCTCTTCGGGACTGCCTGCGAGGATCACGTTTCGCTGAGCATTCACCACACTCTCCAGGAGGGTATGGGGGTCACTCGCTGTCCCGTGACACACTGTGGCTGACAGGATGACTTCATTCTCCAGATCGATCACATGCTCCGCTTTGTAGCCCAGGTGTGTCCGGCCGTCTTTCATCTTCACGATGCGGGCAGCCGGATCGGTGGGAGACTCCCATTCCTCGTTGGAGACCTTCTTCTTCCCCTGTTTGGCCCGGGTTTTGTCGAACTTGCGGAGGTCTTCATCGCTGGGGTTCTCTCCTTCCTCGATGAGTCCCTGTTCCTGCATCAGCCGCTTGAGGTACGACTTCCAGTCTTCTCCGGAGTCCTGGCGGACGATCGTCTTCATGGCCGCGTTGGCTTCCAGCAGCGTCGAATCGACACCGACGGCCTTGAGCTTGAGCAGCCCGTGTTCATCGATGATCGAGAGGACTTGCTCAAAGACCTGCTCATGAATCTCCAGCGGCAGGCGGTCACGAATGCGGGTGAGGCTGCTGTGATCGGGAGTCTCTTTCCCCAGCGGGATGCCAAGAAATCTTCGCAGCGACAACGAGTCTTCACATCGCCAGGCGATACCTCGCTGGGAGTCGATGCCTTCCAGATACCCGATCATGAGCATGCGGAAGTAAACACCCGGCGGGATCGAGGAACGCCCCGTGCTGGCGTAGACGGGCGAGCAGAGCTCTTCGAGGACCTTGTCGAACCCCGCTTTGGCCAGGACCTGATTGAGTTTGTCGTAGAAGACATGCCCCGGCCCTGCAGAGAGGCTGGCTGTGGGCATCCAGAACTCCTGCTGCCGCGACTGTTCCCGCTTCCCCAACGCCATCGACCACCCTCCCAGAACACTCGAAACCGCAACCGTCGGAAGTCTACCAGGCCCGTCAAGCGAAACGACAATTTTCAACGGGCTGCTAGATGTTTATGAAGAAAATCCGAGGATTAGCGGCATGGTAACAAAAGCGTTTAGAGTGTTTTTTGCATTTTTGGTCACAGCTATATTTGTTGCGGTTCCGCTCATATTGTTCAATCCTTATAACCCAAATTCACTGGAGTCTAATCTGTATGTTTATGGACCTTCTGTGTCGTTTGGTGTTATTGTTGCCGCTCTATCCTTAAAACACGCATAGCTGTTTTGGGCGCCTTAGTTGAGGTAGTCGTTTTTGGACGCCACTGGCAGTAATGGTACGGTGCGTCAAGACACATCAAAAGGAACGAGATAGTTCAATTTTCGGCTCCAATGAGACCGAAAATTGATAGTCATGTAGGGTGCGTCTTGACGCACATGGTTGAATCAGTGTCTTGGCCCTCTGCACGTTCTATTCTCACTGATCAAAAAGAAGGAATGGTTAAGGAGATTTCCGTTCATGTCGATGTGTTCATTGCTCATCTGAGATTCCAATGTTCTTAAAACGCTGCCGAGTTTGGCGTGCCTTCCTCCCCCGGCAGCAACCTGTCAGTGCGGGCCAACGCCGACAGGACTTTTCAGGCCGCGATTCCCTGTGATCTCTGGATAATTTTCCGCACCTTCTGCTCGCAGTCGTTGATCGCGTCCATAATCAGGAACAGCGTTTCGGATGCGGCATTTGAAACCTCTGGAGCGTTAATGGCGTGGATCGCATCTGCAATGGCAGTCAACTTCTCGATGTCCGGTCGCACAGCTTCCCGGTGCAGTCGATCCCGCTCGGCCTGCTCAGCAATCTCTTTGTCTTTTTGAGCCTTGGCAGCCTTTGCCTTCTCAGCTTCATCAGCGTCCCGTTTAGCCTTTTCTTCAGCTTCGATCCGGGCCTTTTCCTGTGCCTCCTGGCGTGCTTTTGCGGCCACTCATGTACGATTCCACCAGCCAGCGTCTGCCGTAGCCTTTCTCCTTGAGTGTGTCTGCAGTCATTTCGGAGCGATACATTTCATTGAGCCCACCATCCGTTCGGTGCACAGCAGGGTTGATCACGCTGTCCACCTGCCAATCCTCCCGGCAGAACCAATGGACCCATTCGGCATCGTATCCTGCATCGGCAAAGAGAGTTTTCGGCTGAGAACTCGTGGCCGCCTTGGACAGGACTTCAGCGGCTTCCGCTTTTTCATTGCACGGCCCCCAACTCACCGCCAGTCCGCTGGGAATCAAAGATCCAGCCAGGACACAGACCGAGAGTTTCACGTGTTTCGTCCGCTGTTTTCCGCTGCGGGACTGGAAATGAGCACTGGCTGAACTGGTCTCCATGCCTGTGGAATCGATGGCGGCTTCTTCTGCATCCAGTGCAAACTTCTGGACCAGTTCATGCAGCATGGTATCGACAATCTCCAGCACGCTGGAGCGGTCAGCGAACTTCTTCAGCGTCGAATCATGCGGCAAGGACTTTGGCCCCAGACGGTCACGCAGGTCACTGGAGACTTCCAGAACCTCGATCACACCCCGGTAGGTTGCCTTCAGATACGCCCGCAGAATCAGGCAGGTGAGAAGCTGCTCCTGAGTAAACTTCTGGGGACTGAAGCGGTGCGAATAGGGAGCGACGTACTTGCGGGCGATCCGCATTGAGAGTGAAGTGACTTCCAGCAGGATATTTGTAGGTGATGACGCGCTCATGCAACCTCTTTTAGCGCGACACAATCGAACATTCAAGAGACGTTTTCAACAAGGCAAACGCCTTTTGCTCTGTTGAAAACCCATTGACTTGTCGTGTTTGACTTAACGCCTCAGAGCGTAGAGCCTGTTATGGACTCAGGGCGAGAAATGGAGCATATTTGAGGAGCAGAGCGACCATGGCGACGTGTCGAGCTGCTGCGGGGCGGTGAATGGGGGGGCGGGAAGCGGTCATCCCCGTGACGTTTGCGTTCGATAACGGGTTCTGGTACGCAGCGTCAGCAATGCGTTGCTCAATACTTGATCGGACGGCCTACCCGATTTCACGGCCTGCAACTTATTATTATGAAGTGATGACTCGCCAGAAGCGCATGCCGATGTTTGTCGGAGATCAGATCTGAACTTACTGCTTCTTGGATCCATGCTTACAAACGCAGCTCGTGCCATCAGATTTACAGTGCTTGCATGAACAGAGGTGAGCGTGAATGTCCCTCGTGGGTGACAGCAGCAATTGCATATGCGATTAAAAATGGTTTCAGCAGCTTCATTTGTTGGCCCTTTGAGTTTGGACAAGCGAGATGCGGGCAAAGTTTCTCTTCGTGGCACTGGTCGCTATTCAAACATATACGACTGGATTTGCAGCGGGCGAGATTCCAAGGATCGAGCGGGTTGACCAAGGCAAAGTCGTTGCCGTAACTAATGGCGACACCGTAAATGTTCTGATCGATCGAACCGAAGTCAAAGTGCGACTTGAAGGCATCGACGCACCAGAGAGAAAACAGGCGTTTGGATCGCAGGCTAAGCAACACCTCAGCGACTTGGTTTTTGGTGAGACCGTTCAACTGCACGTGACAGGCAAGGATCGCTATCGCCGGATCTTGGGCACGCTGGTGAGCGATGGAGTCGACATTAACTTGCAGATGATCACGGGCGGAATGGCGTGGCACTACGAGTATTACAACTCAGAGAAGCGGTACGCAGCTGCTCAGGTCGAAGCGAAGGAAGCCAAGAGAGGTTTGTGGGCTGATCCGATGCCGCTGCCGCCGTGGGAGTTTCGTAAGCGGAAGTGAGCGAAACGAAGGTGACCGTGGAGGTTTTTTCAGGAAAATTCCGTCGGAGAGAATTTTTAGTCCAAATTTCACGTAAAAGTCGACGTATCAGTGGGCGGTAATTGTCCCGATATTTTTTTAAGTGACTCTGAAGAATTGAGGTTCCATCGCCAACGATCACACAAGATGTAGTGACGCCAGCAACTGCTCTTGATGAGTGTTCAGTTGTACAGTAATGTTCACCACATGCAAAGGAGCAGTCAACAGCGCAATGAGGTGCGAAAGACGCAACGCACGAAATTGGGCAAGGGCATTCACTCGATGATCATCGACGATCATGTTTTCTTTCAGATTGACCCACGTTTCTGTCGCTCAGAAGCCTCTGCGGCTCGCGACGGGAACGCTCTTCGTTCACGTACTCAGCAGTCGAGATAGGCTGCTTTGAGGCGGCTCATCAGCTTGCTTTGCTGATGACTATGGCAGCTGGCGATGTTCCAGGCTGTGTCGTCACGAAATTCACGTCGTCACACCATCACGTCCCGTGACTTGCGTTTTCGCGTCATGGGATAGCTGGTGTTATCGCTTCGTTCCTGAATCTTCCGGGTCCGTGCATACGCACGCCTATTTCTAACTTCCATCACGAACTAGAGGTTTTCAGATGATCACTACAACAGTCTTCAATGATGAGTTGATTCACATCACGTCCGACATCTCTATCAAAGTCCGCAAGACGAGAAACGGTCGCGTTTCAATCCAGGTCAATGCACCGAAGTCAGTGCCAGTTCTCAGGTGTAACGTGGCTGATTTTCGCGAGAACGTCACAACGACTCAGAGTGTTCTTGGAGTCGGAACTGATCGAAAATTCGAGCTGCGAATTGTTCGCGATGAATGAGGGAAAAGCGTCGAAGATGCCCTGGCTAAGAGTCGTGACCTGGCTGGCAAAACTCACCGACGGCATTTGTCGATTAGGCTTTTTACATGCATGGGATTGTCAATTCCGTTGATCTCAATTTCGAATCCGGATTGGCCAGAAGTGGAGAGCTTAATTCTTCCAGAGTTCGCAAGTCTCTGTCCTAAAGACTGAGTGACTTGAATATTTCTGACGTCGCTATGCCGGACTTCAGTCGTTGAAAACGAAAAGAACGAACGCTGAAGAATGGTCTTTGTGTTGGTGACAGTCAGTGTTGTCCTGGATCTGTCTAGCCAGCAGATGGCCGCAATGAAAATTCCTAACGCCCCTCCCACAATGCAAGCAGAAATTGAATTCGCGATGCCATGTGCAATCAGGCCAGCGGCGAAAGCCATCACAACTGACGAGCCAAAGGGACTCTCTCCCAGTAGTGTCGGGCTTAGCCTAACCAAGACTCGTTCGTCTTTTGGTGCAGTCTCCGGAATGCCGGAGTTACGGCTTTGGCTTGTGAGCGGCAAACTGGTCGCGACATATTCCCTGAAGACTGGAGGGACCACGACGCTCATCGCACAATTGGGGCAGGGGAAGCAGTTGCCAGCTTTTCGCGATGGGGCCTTGAGATTTGACCCGCAACCATCGCACGAGAAGCTAATCTGCCCGTTCATCTGGTTGGCCCTTGGTGAAGATAAGTCGCGGAGATGGCCTATTCAGAAGTCGCTCAGCCTCGGTCCGCAGAAGAACAAGCATCCATTCGCTGGTGTTTGTGAAACCAGCTTTACGTGCTGCTTCGTGGAAGTATTCGCGTTCATCCACCTTCACGTTGAGGCTCATTCCCCCACGATCTTGCGATGTCGTTGTCTTCTTGAGCGGTTTCTTCTTCATTCGATTGTTTTACCAACGGTGACAGCACGCATCCACATTGTGCGAGGTTTGACTAGTGATTCACTAGCTGTTGACTTTTTCAGTCACATTTGTAAAAACTTACTCACGAGCATGGTGGCTCTGGCTGGGCACATGTTCAACTCGTACATCTGTAACCGAGATTCGTCTCGGAATAGCAACCCTGCGAAGCGGTGCAGCCAGACGTTTCGCAGGGTTTGCCTTTTCATAGAAACGAAAAAGCCTCAAACGTCTTGGCGGACGAATGAGGCTTGTATTTGGCGGAAGGCAGTTTTGGGAAACTGCCGCAATTGTCGTTGCTGGTCCATTCTTGGCGGAATGAACCAGCGGCGTTGGGACTCCAAACGGTCTAAGTAAAGGTCCAACACCTATGAACAATATGGTGCCTACCGAAGGTGCGTCAAGTGATTTTTGTCGATTTTTGATTCTGGCTGAACGATTAGTGGTTGCGGTCGAATTAATTGCTGCGTCCAGTAATGTTGGGGCCTTCATGAAAGTCCCCAAGGATGATCTCGACGCATTTGCATGTGCGTTGCTCAATGATCAAGACCCGCTCCACACAAATCTGAGCATCATTGCTGAGCGATGCGGGATCAGCCGAAGGTCACTGACTCGGCTTCCTGACTTCTCGGAAAAGTACGAACAGATCAAGCAGTGGAAGAAGTCTGTGAGGCATGCTCCGAGAAGGGGGCACAAGGGAGATGATCGTAGTATTGAAGCTTACGATGACTGAGGTGTCACTGACACCTCAAGGCGTACGATCTGACACCAAGTTGAGCCATCTCAACACACCAAACCCCCTAAAACACTGCGTTTTCTGAGAATAAAAAACAATCAAAAGTGTTTTAAGTCCTGTGCGTCTGCCTATTCCGCCACTCGGCCGAGTGGAAATTCACTGGGTTTTGTATCTTCGCCTCAGTGAGTTTGGCACCTTGACACCTGAAGTAACACCTCGTCGCTTGGATTTGTGCGTTTGTGACACCAGTCAAGTTCCGCGGCGAAGGGGTCAAGGTGGCGGATGATAGCAAAAAGGGGAGGGTCGAGAAACTGATTTTGAAGTTTCCTCTCATCCCTCAGGTGACGCATCGAGCGTCAATAATTCCCTTCAATCGGACGTGTCGTTGCGAGTGAAATGCGAATTTCTCAGTTGTTGAAAAGTTGAAAACTATCCGCAGCGAAAAAGCTAAGAGAAAAATGTGGGTAGAGCTATTGTGGGGCGACGTTTCCCCTCGTCCGGCATGTCTGCCCGATAGTAAAAGAAAAAGCCCGCAAGTCATTGTGACTCGCGGGCTTAGGAGGCGCAGGTCGGATTTGAACCGACGAAATAACGGATTTGCAATCCGTCGCCTTAGGCCACTTGGCTACTGCGCCCTTGGTGTTGCTAAGAATCGGTTTTCATGGCTGCAAACTTTCGCGAAAATCTGTCTTTTCGCTAGTTTGGCTTGGTTCGGCAAAAGTTGCCTAATCAGCAACGTCGCCGCGACCCTTAACTCTGCTGAAGGGTATCTTGAGGACCACGAAGCGTCAAACGTCCCGCTTCCAGTTCTTGTGATTTCTTGGAGCGTTTGAAAATTCTACTTGTCGCTGCGTCGGTGAGGTCGTAGCATTGCGGCGTGAGAAACGCGTTCACTATCGCTCTGGCATTCATTGTATTTTGTGGGGCCATCCCACAAGGTGCAGCGGCGATGGTGTCGTCGAAGTGTGAGATCACCGAAAACCGGGCACCTGCTGCAACAGAGTCGGCGTGTTGTCAACGCGGCTGCTGTTCTGAGACTGATGCTCCTGCTTCCTCGCGAAAGAAGGGGTGCTGCGGCCAATCCGACCTTCCTGCTCAGGAAGAGTCATCAGATTCAGGCTGCCCCTGTTGTCCGGATGGTTGCCGGGCTCCTTCGACTGCTGTCCCGTTGTGGATCGCTTCAAGTGAAGGTGTCTTTGTGGTTCATCCTGCTGGCTTGTTGAGTCAGGTAGATGAATGCTTTTTCTCACGCTCTGATGAGCCGTCAGTCCCACCTCCAAAGGTCGATTCCGTCTGCTAATTGCTTTTGACGGATTTATTTCTTCGTGGCCGGCGTATGCGTTTATGGCCACGATTCTTTCGACCATTTTCTATTTGGAGTGGATACTCATGGTATTTCGTATGACTGCAGTGGCTCTTGTTCTGGTTGGCCTGGTGGCGTTCGTTGTTTCTTCTCGAGTTTCGCAAGCAAATTCTGCGGTAGTGACCGAAAAGAAATCCTGCTGTGAGACCCAGCCTGGCTGCTGTGTCGAAGGTGCAGAATGTTGCGTTCCTGGGGCATCTTGCTGCGAAGTGAAACCTGCTTGCTGTGATGCTAAGCCAGCGTGCTGCGTCGATGGCGCAGAGTGCTGTGTTGAAGGTGCTGCGTGCTGCGAGGCATTGCCATCTTGCTGCGTTGAAGGAGCGGAATGTTGCGTTCCCGGCGCAGAATGCTGTGTCGCTAAGACAACTTGCTGCCTGTAATGAAACCGGTTTGTTTCGCTGATTATTGAGCGATCAAGCTTCGTTTCGATCTCGTTGAAGATGCTTCGTCCTGTCGAACTTCGGCAGGGCGAAGTTTTTTGTTTCGCCACTGGATGGTTGCGGTTTTCGGGAAGTGGTCCGATCATTCGGTTCTACATCCCACGAACTCATTCAACATCATTCATTCAAAAGGCGACCGAAATATGTCTCGATATCCAACGGTGGTCCTGGCAAGTCGCAATCTGAAGAAAAGTGCTGAGATCCGTGCGTTGCTGGCTCCATTTGGGATCCCGTTGAAACCGGTTTCGGATTTTCCCGAGGCAAAGGACGTCGTCGAAGATGGTGACTCCTTTCGTGCGAACGCAGATAAGAAGTCGACGCAAACCGCGATTCAGACGGGGTGCTGGTCGATCGGTGAAGACAGCGGACTGCGAGTGGATGCACTCAACGGGGCGCCGGGGATTTTTTCGGCACGCTTTAGCGGGGAGAATGCGACTGACGCCGCCAATAATGCCAAGCTCATTGAAGAGTTGCGCTCGACGCCATTGGAGAAGCGTGGTGCGGAGTATGTGTGTCATATTTCCGTATCAGACCCGCAGGGAAACGTGCGTCTGAATATCGAAGCGACCTGTCGAGGGCTTATCGCGGAGCAGCCTGCTGGAGAGAATGGTTTCGGTTATGACCCTCATTTTATGGTTCGTGAGTACCATCGAACTTTTGGGGAATTGAGTCCGCTTGTGAAGCAGCAACTCAGTCACCGTGCACGGGCGTTCTCTCGGTTGATTCCATTGCTTTTAAAAACGCTTTCCGCGGCAAACGCAGGCTCGTGATGGCCGCGAGCAGCGTCGGTTTGTATGGGGATTTAGGTGATTCTGTTGAGGTTTTCACCATCGCCGCAATTCACTGTTGTTTTAAGACTTGAGGGTTTCTCGGGGGTTTAGCTGGATTTAAGGAAAGTTTTGGTTTGAGCCTGGATTATCTGCAGAGTCGGCAGAGTTTTTTCAGATAACCATAGTTGAGGGTTTGGCTTTGCTCTCAATGCACCTCAATTCGACTCATCGCCGTGGCCTCTGATTTGTGATTCGGAAGTCCAGAGTAGTGGAGAGAATTTGGGACATCTCCAAACTCCATCCAACTCACCCGGAAACTCCTATCGCTCTCAGGAATTCCAATGACATCCAAGCATTACCAACCGCCAATTCGATTTCGTCGCTGCAGCCTCTCCTGCATTTCGATCCAGCAGGAAACGTTGAATGACATGGTCGAATTCAATCAGAGAACATCACGTGCCATGCAGGGTGATGATATTAGAGCGGAATATGAACTGGAAAATTCTCTGTCTTGCTAGCTTGGTTGTTTCCTTCTCCATCTCACTCACTTTTGCACAGGAGATTGCTCCCCCTTTAAATCCGCCGCTCGTTCCTCCACCGGGGGTGAACGTCGGCGAAGCGGGAAAAGAACCTTCGCAACCCCTCAATGTCGTGACCGAAGAGGTGTTTTCAGATCCAGCGTTTGTCTCTCCGGATGATCTTTCTGGCCAGGATCCTGTCGGGCAGGGTGATGCACCCCCAGCGATCGGTCACTCGATTCCTGCGATGGTTGCAGCGGTCACCGGCGGTGCGTCGGCTCTTCGATATCCAACAATTGCCCTGACCGGCTTTGCCCAGATTGATGCCATCTGGTTCGATCAGAGTGAGCAGAGCATTCTGAACAATGACGACATTCAGGATTACGCGGGGTTTCGTCGAGCACGTCTCGCCGGCAGAGG
This sequence comes from Planctomicrobium mucosum, assembly GCF_051466335.1. Classification (NCBI taxonomy): domain Bacteria; kingdom Pseudomonadati; phylum Planctomycetota; class Planctomycetia; order Planctomycetales; family Planctomycetaceae; genus Planctomicrobium; species Planctomicrobium mucosum. Next base: position 1,574,122 of record NZ_CP195793.1, read on the forward strand.
CATGATTGCGGAAAACACCGGCTACATGTTGGAGATGGATTTTGCTTTTCTGGGACGTCCCAGCTTTATGGACGTATTCGTCGAGCAACAACAGGTGCCAGTGCTTGGAAACATCCGCATCGGGCAGTTTCGGCAGCCGTTGATGATGGATGCAATGAACAGCGTTCGGGATCTGGTGTTCCTGGAACGTCCTTCGATTTTTGCGTTCATTCCGTTTCGTCAAATCGGTGTGATGGCGTTCAATACGGCGATGGAGGAGTCGATGACGTGGGCTGCCTCGGTCTATCGATTTCCGACAGACATGTATGGCAATGCCTATTCAGACAACGGCTACGGAACCAGTTATCGTGTCACCGTGAACCCCATCAACGACGAGTCGAGTAACGAGAACCTGCATCTGGGGGCTGGGTATAGTTACAACACGTTCGGTCGTTTTGGGAACGGAGCTCATTTTTTTGGATTTCGCGCACTGCCAGAAATTGGCATCAACATGGGTGAAGTCGGAGACGGAGCAATCAACACCCCGGTAATGTCCAGTACGGGCACCGTTACCACAGCGAAGGCAAGCAATATTTTCAGTCTGGAAGCTGCCTATTCCCATGAGTCTTTTCTCGTTCAGAGTGAGTTCATGGATGTCATCGTGCAGGACCCAGTCATGGGTAACCAGAACTATCACGGTGCCTACGCACAAGCGAGTTACGTCCTGACGGGGGAGCGACACAAATACGACAAGCGTTCCGGAACGTTCGGGCGAGTTGTCCCAAAGTCTAATCTCGGAGCCACGGGATGGGGGGCTTGGGAGATCGCTGGTCGGTGGTCCTATATCAATCTCAAAGATACTCCCAACGACTTCGTCGCCGGTCAGCCTCCCAATGGTGTCAGTCCGACGCTGATGACGAATCTGACCGCCGGATTGAACTGGTATTGGAACGCATACGCCAAGATGCAGTTCAACTACATCCATGTTCATCAGGACGTTCGGGGAGCACCCAACGCGAATACTGGAATCTTTGCACTGCGGACACAGTTCGATTTCTGAGTGACACTGGTCCTTGAACCGTTGTATTTCTGAAGAGGTCGGATGTTGAGATTCATTCGGCCTCTTTATTTGTTCCGGCTGGCGATCACCCGTCGGCAGTCGGGAAGACTTTCGAGAAAGATGCGACCATAGGGTTTCGTACGAACCCGGGGATCGAGGATCACGACCTGCCCGGAATCTGTCGCACTGCGGATTAGTCTTCCAAATCCTTGGCGCAGTTTGATTGCCGCTTCGGGGACTTGGTATTTGGTGAATGGATTGTCGCCGTTTTCTTTAATCCGTTCGACGCGAGCCTCGAGTAATGGATGGTCAGGGACGCTGAACGGGAGTTTCGTGATGATCACGTTTTTCAGGGCGTCACCGGGGACATCAACCCCCTGCCAGAATGATTCCGTTCCAAAGAGTACGGCGTTTCCATCTTTACGGAACTGGTTCAGCAACGCACCTCGCTGCAGTCCTGTACCCTGACAAAGCAACAACTGATTTCTGGAACTGAACCAGGAAGAGAGCTTTCGGGAACAGTTCTGTAACATCTTGTAGCTTGTGAACAGAACGAAGACCCCGCCATCAGTGTCGTCCACGTGTTGCTTGATCCGGTCGACGACCGCGTTCTCGTAGTCGAACGGATTTTCTCCGGGGTCAGGCATCTGGTCCGGCAGAACAATCGTCGCCTGCTTTTTGTAATCGAACGGGGAGCCAAGCTTCAGGTCATGAGCTTTGGTCAGGCCGATCCTGCTGCGGAAAAAGCTGAAGTCCCGCTGACCTACTGCGAGTGTGGCACTGGCGAGTACGACGGTCGGCACTTGTCCAAACAGTTCATCCCGCAGCGTTGCTCCAACGTCGATTGGGGACGAAACAAGTTTGATTGTCTGTCGTTTTTGTCCGAGAATTTCGATCCAGTACACGGAGTCTTCGTGGCGTTGTTTCAACCAATTGCCGAGGGAGATTCCCAGTGCATCCAGTCGCTCTGCCGAAGAATTCAGGTCGATCTGGTGACCCTCATCTTTGACATCCGTAGCGAATGTCCGGATGGTGAGCGCGAGGTCGTGCAGGTCGGGAGTGACTTTATTTTGGATGTCGATCGGTTTGCGGACTCGGCCATTTTGCGAAGCGTGCTCGTTCCGCCATTGATCGAGATCGTCGAACAGGTCGTCTACGAGAAATCTGAGTCGCGCGACGAGCTTTTGTGCATCGACGAGATTGTGATGGACGAGCAGCCCTTTTTGTGTTCGATCGTTGTAAAGCTTATTGAACAGGTAGCTGAACTGCCCGTTTGAGACCGTCGTTCCCAAGTGCGAGGCCGCGACATCTTCCAGCGTGTGTGCTTCGTCAAAGATTGCGACATCATAGTCGGGGAGCACGCTCGCACCCTCTCGACGCAGAGCAAGATCTGCGAAGAACATCGCGTGATTAACGATTAAGACGTCAGCGTTCCAGACGCGGCGACGGGCTCGATAATAGAAGCAGTCCTTGTGTGTCGGACACTTCTTCCCCAGACAGTTTCCGTGCTCGCTCCGCACCTCGTCCCAGACCTGTGGCAGCGGGGTAAATCCAAGGTCGGACAAGCTACCGTCGTAAGTGTTTTCAGACCACTGGGCGATTTCGTTTAGCTGAGTTTGTTCTTCACTCTCAAACAGCGAACGCCCTTTTTCCCGGGCCGCCTGAAGTCGTCTCAGGCTGATGTAATTCCCGCGGCCTTTCACGAGCACTGCAGAGAATTCCACTGGGAGAATAGAATTCAGAAATGGAATATCACGGCTGATGAGCTGTTCCTGCAAACTGATTGTGTGCGTGCTGATTACAATCCGACGAGTCTTGTTTTCGGATTGCTGGCGTTCAGCAGCGGCGAGAATGCAGGGGACAAGATACGCGAAGCTCTTTCCGACTCCAGTTCCGGCTTCGACCACGAGATGTGATCTTGAAGAGATCGCTTCGGCCACCGCGGCAGCCATTTCAACTTGCTCAGGCCGCGATTCATACTGCGGCAATCGACGGGCGATCAGCCCCCCGAGTTCAAAGACTTCATTCGACGTGGGAATCATACCTGCGCCCTATGTACTCCAATAATGCAGGTGTCATCGCGTGATGTCATGGTTCCCGTAAATTCTTCGACGTCTTCAATGATCTTTTCGACAGTTTCACTGATGTTTCCGTCACATTTCTCGATGAGCGAAATCAGTTTTTCGTTGCCGTAAATTGTTCTGGCAGAACTCATCGCCTCCGTGACGCCGTCTGTATACGCAATGATGGTGTCGCCGGGGGCGAATGGAACAGTGTCAGACTCAAATGTCAAATCGGCCATGATTCCCAGTGGAAGACTGGAAGTTTCACGAGCAAGTGGCGTGACGGTTCCATCGGCACTGCGGCGCAGTGGAGGGAGGTGTCCTGCGTTGACAATCTGGAGTGTTTGAGTGACGGGGTCAATGATCATCACCAGAAATGTGATGAATCGGTGTCCAAGTCCGCTGGATGAGATTTCTTCATTGAGTCCAGCGACTGCTTCCTCGAGAGTCTTCTTGGTGAGAAGTTGAAGTCGCATCGAGGAGTACAGACGCGCCATGAGAAGTGCGGCCGGCATCCCCTTGCCAGCAACATCTCCAATCGCCATTGCCACACGGCCGTCTGCGAGCGTCAGATAGTCGAAATAGTCGCCGCCGACGCTGAGCGCTGCTTCGTAATAATCGTGGAAAGAGTAGCCTGGCAGGATTGGCCGCGACTTGGGGAGAAACCCCAGTTGGACCTGTGTGGCGAACTCGAGGTCGCGTTCGAGTTCCCGGCGATGGACATCCTCTTCGTGAAGACGTGCGTTTTCGATGGCCATACTTGCCTGCGTCGCGAGACTGGCGAGGAGATCAAGATCTTCCTCAGAGAACGCCCGGTCACCATCGCGGGTCACAATCTGAATGACGCCGAGCCCTTCGTTTTCCTGATTGAGCAGTGGGACGCACATCATGGACGTGATCTGCATTTTCGTAAGAGCAGTGCTCTTTCTGAATCGAGAATCGTCTGAAACGTTTCTGCTGAGAATTGACTCTCGCGTCTGCAGGGCGTGCCTGACGACCGTCATGCTGATCGCCACTGTTTCCGCTTCTGATCCACCGCGTGTGCGACTGGCTTTGACTTTCAGTCGCCCCGTTTCCGGGTCCTTCAGCAGCACGAACCCTTGTTCTGCCTGCGGGAAAATGCTGAACAACGTAACCAGCACTTTCGGGAGAACTTTTTCAACGTGTAGCTCTCTTCCCAGAGCGTATGTCAGCTCAAGAATCGCCTTCAATCGAACATGCGGGTCGACGGTCGATTTGAATGTGCCGTCCTGAGGCATGCGACGAATCGCAGTCCCCTGATCGAAATCGGAAGCGTTGTTGGCAGGTTCTCCAAGAATGCGACTCGCTTCCAGGAGTTCAGACTTGAGGGCATCGAACGTGTGCGAAGAGGGTTTCGCATTCAGCTCGACGTCCGAACTTTTCTGGCCGTCGTTAAGGGCAAAGGCCCCGGAAGGGAATTGATTGAAACTCAGTCGAACGTCACAAAGTTGAATTTCATCGCCATCGTTCAGCTCTGTTCGGCCAGTGATGCGACGCTGATTGACGAGAGTTCCGTTTCGGCTACTGAGATCTTCTATGTAGAACGTGCCGTGGTTTTCCAGAATCTGGGCATGTTGCCGGCTGACAACGTTACTGTTCAGAACGACCTGGCAAGTCGGATGGCGGCCAACGATTGTCCGTTCGGCTACGAGCGGGAATTGAGTTCCCTGAGTGTCACCGGTCATTAACAGCAATACAGCCAAGAGACTACCCTTTTTAGGTGACGTTCAGATCGGGAACTAAAGATCATTTCGAGGGGAGGAAGGATCGATCAACAAGGTGAAGCGAACCCAAAGCTGAGCGTACGAAACCGCCCCGTGATTCGCCTAACTCTTTTGCTGCTGTGCTCTCTGCGATATCGGCGTCGCCAGTCTAGTCCGGTGAATGGCACAGGGCAATTCCATCGATTTCGTTGAATCTCTCGAATGATTGTGGGGGGGGACTCCCGGACCTATGATTTGTCATCGACGAAATACGAGTTTGGGTAACATTTTCAAATATACAAGTTGAATTTGCATCCCCCTGGGGCCAATTTCGATATTTTGTGATCTTACATGTATTTTCTGCCTTTAGTATTCCACGCAAATTCTCATGGATGCATTTCAATATCGCGATGGTGAACTTTACTGTGAAGATGTGCGACTGGCCGATTTGGCGCAGGAGTACGGCACTCCATTGTGGGTGTACTCGAAGGCGAAGCTGACATACGAATTTCAGGCAGTGCGAGAGGCATTTGCTGAAGTCGACCCGGTAATCTGTTACTCGGTCAAAGCAAATTCCAATTTGTCGTTGCTGAAGCTACTGAATGAGCAGGGGAGTAGTTTCGACGTCGTGAGTGGCGGCGAACTCTATCGCGTTCGGGAAGCTGGAGCGGACACAACTCGAGTGGTGTTCGCTGGTGTCGGAAAGACCGACGCTGAGTTGCGAGAAGGTCTCGAGAACAACATCCTGATGTTTAATGTGGAAAGCGAAGCGGAACTCAAAGCCATTTCCCGCGTCGCAGCTTCCATGAACCGCGTTGCCCCGGTTGCCCTGCGTTTGAATCCTGACGTCGACGGGAAGACTCACGCGAAGACGACAACCGGTAAAAAGGGGAACAAGTTCGGGATGGATATCGAGCGGCATAACGCGCTCGCTGCCCTTGTTCTGGCGGATCCCCATCTGGAACTTCGCGGCATTCACATGCACATCGGATCGCCGATCAACACGACCGACCCGTATCGTCAATCTGCTGAAAAAGCACTGGCAGTTGTCAAAGAACTGCGTAAAGCTGGTCACAAAACGAACTGGATCAACCTTGGAGGGGGCTTCGGATTGAACTACCGCGGTTCCGAGGCTGCGACAGCTCAAGAGTATGCTGAAGTGATTGTTCCGTTTGTCAAAGAAGCGGAATGTCGCCTCGCACTGGAGCCAGGTCGCTCCATCGTCGGAAATGCAGGTGTTCTTCTCAGTCGAGTCATCTACACGAAACGAGAAGGCGGTAAGTATTTCGTGATCCAGGACGCTGCGATGAACGACCTCGTTCGGCCGGCAATGTATGATTCCTTCCATAAGATCTGGCCGGTTCAGCCAGCATTGCCTGCTCCAGTTGATTTTGAAGCGGAACTCGAAGGTTGTGAGCCAACAGATGTGGTCGGACCGATTTGCGAATCTTCCGATTACCTCGCCAAACAACGTTGGTTGCCACCTGTTGAGCAGGGTGACCTGTTGTGCACTTTCAGCGCTGGTGCCTACGGGACAGCGATGAGCAGCAATTACAACTCGCGTCCACGTGGCGCAGAACTTCTGGTCGATGGAAGTTCTGTGAAAGTGATTCGTCGTCGGGAAACTTACGACGACATCATCGCAGCGGAACGCGTGTAAGCTGGAGATGTGGCTTAACACATCTGAGATATCAAAAAGCACGCTTCAGGAGTCATTCTGGAGCGTGCTTTCAATACAATCCGTGGCCAGTTGAGCCGAGCGGGATTACTGGGCTTCCTCGGGCGGCAGCTCCTGTTGTGCCAGTTGTTCGAAGAGCTTTTCGGGGGTCAGATCTTCTTTGATTGCGTAGTCGCCTGAAAACCATCGGTGAAGATCGACCTGTTTGCATCTCATGGTGCAAAAAGGAAATAGGGCCGATTCGCTGGTCACTTCCAGCGGCAATTCCTTCTCGCAAATCGGGCAGGTCAGGCGGCGGATCATCGATCGAGTTCCTCTACGGGAGAATTCGGCTCTGGAAGTGTCATCAGACGCCGATTTGTTCCCTTCGTCAACCCTACCGGCAAAGAATGGTCGTATCAATCGACGTTCATTTGGGGAGAGTGGTTGACTCTCGACACCCAACTGCCGATCCTGTTACCCTCGCCTTTTTAGTGCTGCCAGAATCGGGAATTTCCTGAGAACATCTTGTTCAAACCGGGGAATCCGTCGAACAATTCCCCAATCGTGACTGTCTGAGTGTCATCTGGACTCACGCAACACATGTTTTGTTTTGAGAAGTAACGGACGCTGTCATGTCGAACGAAAAGCTCAGTAAGGTCGAAGGTTACAAGTCCGAGAGCAATTTTCTGAAAGGGTCAATCCAGGAAGAATTGCACAACGACGAAGTCGTGAGCTTTAACGATGCGAACATGAACCTGTTGAAGTTTCACGGAACCTATCAGCAGGACAATCGCGATGAACGAGGCGGCGGCCAGAAGCACTATTCATTCATGGTCCGTAGTCGCATTCCCGGCGGTAAAGTGACCGCAGCTCAGATGTTGACCGAACTGGATCTGGGCGACAAATACGCAAACGGAACTGTTCGTGTTACAGATCGTCAGGGGTTTCAGCTTCACGGGGTGTTGAAGGGGGATCTCCAGAAGACAATCCGCGAAATCAATGAGAGCAAGCTGTCGACCATGAATGCGTGCGGGGACGTCTGCCGTAACTTCATGTGCTGCCCGGCTCCCTACAAAAACAATCGAGTTTACGAGCAGATGCAGGCGATGGCCGATTCGATGGCCTACCACTTCCGCCAACACTCGAATTCTTACTGTGAAATCTGGATGAACGATGGCGAGCAGAAAGAGCTTGTCAGCGAAATCAAAGACGAGCCAATTTACGGAAAGACTTATCTTCCCCGTAAATTCAAGATGGCGATCGCGCTTCCGGAAGACAATTGCGTCGACGTCTACACTCAGGACCTCGGCCTGATCGCTGTCGTCGAGAACGATGAAATCATCGGATACAATGTGCTTGTCGGAGGGGGGCAGGGGATGACCCCAGCCAAGAAAGACACCTTTCCTGCACTCGCAAAGCGTTTGACGTTTGTCACGCCGGATCGCGTCCTCGATATCTGCGAAGCGGTTGTCAAAGTGCAGCGTGACTTCGGGAATCGCGAAGATCGCAAATTCGCGCGTATGAAGTATCTCATCCACAATTGGGGAATGGAAAAGTTCTCCGCGAAAGTGGCGGAGTACTACGGCAGCCCACTCGCAGAGCCACATCCAGCGGACATTCACGAAGTGAGCGATCACGTCGGCTGGCACGAGCAGGGTGATGGCAAATGGTTCCTCGGTGTCAACGTCGAGAACGGCCGATTGAAAGACGAAGGGCCTCTGCAGTTGAAAAAAGGACTGCGAACCCTGTTGGCGAAGTATCCTGTGCCACTCCGACTGACAGCGTTGCAGGGAATTATTTTCTGTGACATCGAAACCGAATGGAAAGACGATTTCGAGTCAATTCTCCGAAGCCACGGCTTCCAGTTCCCAGAGGAGATTTCTCTAGTTCGTCGGTACTCGATCGCCTGCCCAGCAATGCCGACATGCGGATTGGCGGTGACAGAGTCTGAGCGAGTCATGCCTCAGATTATCGATGCGATTGAAGTGGCGATGGAAGAACAGGGAATCAAGGGGGAGCGCATTGCGATCCACATGACTGGCTGTCCAAACGGTTGTGCGCGTCCTTATACCCCGGACATCGGTTTGGTCGGGAAGGCTCGCGGCAAATACACGCTGTACTTGGGGGGCAATGCTCAGGGCACCCGATTGGCGTTCCTGTATAAAGACATGGTTCCCGAAGCGGACCTCGGTCCAGTTCTTTCTCCCGTATTCGCTCGCTTCAAGGCAGAGCGGCAAGACAACGAAGCCTTCGGCGATTTCTGTCACCGTATCGGGAAAGAATCCCTTCTCGAGGCAGTTCTCACGTAAGCAAAGCTCACGAGAGTCTTGCGTTCCGGTGATGAGAAGCGGTCGACGAAGTTCAATCAGCTGATGAACTTCGTCGAGGCGGCCAGTCTCAAAGCGGCCGTCCAGAAGTGTTACCTCACGTGAAACAAAAAGATCCCGCTCCATTCAGTGAATCGAGCGGGATCTTTTTTAATCGACTTGGACGAAGTAGCGTTCTCAACGCTGCGTTTCGTCTTTGCTTCGAGTCTTACACTTTGAAGTAATTGATCGCATTCTGGAACAACTTGAAGCCTGCTCCCTCACCTCGGAGGCCAAGGCGGGTCCAGTGTGGATGCTGAGTGGCGAACAGGAATCGTTCCGGGTGGGGCATCAAACCGAGAATGCGGCCGGTGGGGTCACCCAATCCTGCGATGTTGTCGATGGAACCGTTCGGGTTGATTGGGTATGGCAATAGTTCGGATCCGGAGTCAGCTCCATCCGGGGTCGCATACCGCAGTGCGATTTGACCTTGTTCAGCCCACGTTTTGAGGATGGCTGGGTCCTTCACGACCAAACGTCCTTCACCATGAGCGATCGGGCAATCGAGTGTGTCGATCCCTTTCAGGAAGACGTTTTCGCTCGATGCAACCTTCAGCTTCACCCACAGATCGGTATACCGTCCGTTCGAGTTCCATGTCAGTGTGGCGTCTCGATCGGAAGCGGAGGCGATTGGCCAAGTGGTTGAACCACCTGGGAGAATTCCTGATTTGATCAGGACTTGAAAGCCGTTGCAGATCCCCAGTGTCAGCGTGTCTCGTTGAAGAAATTCGCCGATTGCGTCTGTCAGACGACTTTGAAGCTGAGCTCCGAAAACGACTCCGGCTCCAACGTCATCCCCGTAGCTGAATCCGCCGGGAATGCAAAGAACCTGATACTCTTTCAGGAGTTCCGGCTGTTCGAGAATCCGAAAGAGGTGCACCCGATCCGCTGCTCCGCCAGACTGGTCGAAAGCAAATGCTGTTTCGTGATCACAATTGGTGCCCGGAGCTCGCAGCACGCAAACGCGGGGTGTAGCCATGAATTCCTCAATCTCAATCAGGGGTCGTGGGCCAACATCTTAGTCGTATCCTTGCGAATGCGAAAGGACGTGGATTTCGGTTCCACTGTCCCGGAATCGCTCACGATGTCGGTTTCAGTTCGAGGGGGAGGTCGGCGAGGCGAACGCTGATGGGATCTCAAGGAAAGTTGCGGATCAAGGCTTGTCGCCCCCCTCCGTCCGGCGTCGAAGCTCTTCCGGCGTTAGATCTTCGGTTTTCGTGGCAATGTGCCAGATATTGCCAAGTGGATCCCTGACGGAAGCCGAGCGTTCTCCATAAAAGTGGTCTTCCGGTTCGAGCAGTACTTCAGCTCCCGCTTTCACACTCCGCTGGAACGTTTCGTCGATGTCAGAGACATAAATGTGCAGTGAAGCGGGCATCGCATTCCACACCGGGGTTTCGTCAGCCAATTCGAGGGGACTGTCCCCGATGAGTAGCTGAGCGTGGGCAACCCCACCGGAAGGGCTGGGCATCCGCAGGATTTCCTGAGCATCGAATGTCGCTTTCAGGAACTCAATCTGGGTCACAGCATCGGAGACAATCAGATATGGAGTGATCGTATGGAACCCGAGTGGACGATGCAGCGGCTGAGACATAGTTGCCCTTTTCAAAGAGGTGTCTGCTGATGAGAGCATTGTAAGGGATCTGTCGCAGTTGATCTAATCGATTGGTTCACGTTTTCTTAGCACGCCGTTCGATACATCCGTGTAAGAAATGATTTCTAACCAGTTCGAGGGAATCCTGTTTCGAACAATGGCGTGAAGCAGGGGACAACGTCGAAGCAGCTCAGCGATTGAACATGCCTGATCAAAACAGAATCGTTACCCCCGGTCCGAATGATAAAACGGTCATCCTGCCCAATGGGGAATTTCTCGCTGTCCCGGAAGGATGGATTGTTCTCCCCCCGGGTGATGCAGCATTGACTCGCAGAGTGAAAGCCGCGGGACCTACTTGGGCGGCCCAGAAGAAAAAAGGGCGAAAGATTTTCTCACTGGGAATCTGGGCTCCAGTCGAGCGGATTGAAGCAATTCGACAGCAGCTTGAGGCGGAACGATCGACTCCTGCATTTGCAAAACGACAGGCTTCGAATGCAGTTCGGCGAGAGAAAAAGCAGAGTGAGTATGTCGAAGATTTCCGTGGAGCCGTCTTGAGCTTTCTGAACTTTGCTCCTCTCTACCGGGACCAGTGCGAACAACTTGCGACTGCGGTCACGGATCTGGCGACGCCGGTCGGGAGTGGCACAGTGGCCCGCACAGAACGAATTCCGATCGAACAGCGAGCAGAGTCAGCGGTGATCGCCTGGTTGCGTCATCAAACAACTGGGTACGACAATATGCCGATTCCCCGCATCAAAGGGAAACGCCGCGAAGTGCGCCGAATTCTCGCTACTCACTCCAGAACGCTTTTGGAGCGTTACCGGAGTGGAGCAAAAATCGATTTCGAAAATTGTCCGCTACAAATCGCTCTGAAGAGGCTTGCAGCTGAGCAGTCTCAATCTGAATGACAGGCTGAAAGATCGGGGCTGCCGGTAGGTCAGCGCTCACCTGAAACACGTCATTAGTCGGAAGTAGGTCGTGAGATATTCGACCAGTGATTCGCGTTGTCCCCGCCGCGTACCCAGACACCTTTTTTGTTCCAGTCCATAGCTGCTCTTACGTCGGCTGCGGCGTAGCGAATCGTGAGTCCGCAGCGACGTCGATCACTCTCGTTCGCTTCCGAACCGTGGAGGAGCAGGTCCGAGTGCAATGAGATCTGCCCCGCTTTCAATTCGTCGTAGACTACCTCTCCATATTGCTCCGGGTTTTCGACCGTTTGGTTGAGAACGTTGTGTTCTTCTGGAGTGCTTTCCCGAAAGGTCAGATGCCCAACGTGATGTGAGCCGGCGATGAATTTCATGCAGGCGTTTTCGCGGTCAGCGTCATCGACCGCAAGCCAGACTGTTACGTTTTTCGATGGAGAGAGCGGCCAGTAGCTGGCGTCCTGGTGCCAGGCGACAGCCTTTCCATCGTGCGGCATCTTGCAGAAGAAGTGGGAACCCCAACCGATGACATTTTCGCCGAGGAGATCGCTGACGCAGTCGACGATGCGACGGTCGGTCAGGATGTCATGGACCTTGCCATATTTCAGGTGAGCAGAACTGATGGAGTAGCTGTTGCCACCTTCTGCGACAACGCGTTGCAGCAGGTCGTCGAAATAAGAACGAATTTCAGCGATTTCCGTGGGAGTGAAAATCGTGACTGGCTTGACGAATCCCAGCTGATTGAACCCCTCGATCTGCTCACACGTGAGAGCGACAGGACGAGTGTTTTGCGTTGGGTGAAAACGCAAATCTCGCCCGAGTTCGTTCAGAGATGTTTGATCAGGTGTAATTTGGAACTTCGGAGCTGCTGTAGACATCTTATTGGCTCGGCTCAGAATGCGGTGAATCTATTTTCGTATAATAATATGTTTCTGCTTGTCCTGCTATCGAACCTGAAGCCTCGCTCCGTGGTTTGCTCCTGATCAGACCATTGACAACAATGTTCTGGAATTCAGCAGTCCTGCCTCAGTTCACTTCTTGCTCTGAATGGCAGTGATCAACGACTGAGTGTCATGGTTGTCCGGAGGTTGATGAAATGGTTTCAGAAAGATTTTTAGGAGGAATGTGTGCAGCATTCCTTTTCGTATTTTTGGCAAATTCAATTGCGATCGCACAGGATGTTGAATGGCGTCAGGCAGGCGAATTTGAGATTGAAGGGATGGGATGGGCGGACACCTCGAGTCCATTCGTCCGTCTGCCAGATTCCGCTAAGGGAAAAGTGAGTGAATCAGTATGGAATCTCAGCCGCGACAGCGCGGGGATCTGCATCCGGTTCCAGACAGATGCGTCCTCTGTGAAGGTGCGTTGGTCGGTGACCAAAGGTGAACTCGCTATGCCGCACATGCCAGCTACAGGCGTGAGCGGAGTCGACCTGTACACCCGCACGAAAGATGGTAAGTGGAGCTTTGTTGCGAACGGACGTCCGCATGTGGCCGATTCTAATGTCGCGACAATGGATTTTGTGGATGGTGCCCGACCAAATCGGGAATGTCTGCTTTATCTCCCCACATACAATGGGACAAAATCGTTGGAAATTGGGGTCGCTGCGGGATCACAACTTGCGAAACCAAGCCCTCGCCCGGAATCCTTGGCGAAGCCGGTGCTGGTCTATGGGACTTCGATTGTTCAGGGGGGATGTGCATCACGTCCCGGCCTAATTTGGACCTCCATTCTGGGCCGGTTGCTGGATCGCCCGATGATCAACCTCGGGTTCTCAGGGAATGGCCGAATGGAGCCACCGACCGGGGAAATCCTCGCTGAACTCGATCCAGCCCTGTTTGTCGTTGACTGTATCTGGAACATTGGTGACGACCCTCAACAGTACCAGGTGAAGGTCCCACTTTTGGTCAAGGCAATTCGGGGCGCTCATCCTGAGACCCCAATTCTCTTCGTGGGCCAGTCTCACATCCGAAATGAACAGCATCCGACTCGAGCAACGAAATCTCAGGAAGAGGTCGTTCAGTCACTGATCGAAAGCGGCGTGGCTGGACTTCATTTCGTTTCTGGAACTGATCTTCTCGGCGACGACGAAGAAGGAACCGTCGACGGCGTCCATCCAAATGATATCGGCATGGACCGACAGGCACGCGCACTGCAACCGGTCATTGAAAAGTTATTGCAGCAGCAGTAGCAGGTCAGTGCAGCGGAAGGATCCTCTATCTGACGCTGCGCAGTGCCGGATGAGATTCTCTCCGGTTCGGCAGTGGTTGACCTTGTGGAGAACTGGCGGATTTTCGACAAAGGCATCTTGCGAAGAGAAATCGATTCGTAAGATGTCTTGGACTGGAATGAACCTGTTTTGTTTTCATTCTTGCGACTCCCAGTCAATGCCAGCATGGATGTGCATGATGAGCAGAAATCTCGTGGTCTGCTGCGACGGAACGACGAACGAAGTCTCGGGTGACGGTACGAACGTTCTGCGAGCGTACCGGTCGCTTGTCCGGAATGAAACACAGATCTGCTTCTACGACAGCGGTGTCGGCACGATTGCCAGTTCAGGCGGACCATCCAGTCGAGTTCGAAGGTTGTCTCGGTGGCTCGATGCAGCGATCGGTGCGACGGTGGGCGTGAATGTCATCGACGCTTATCAGTTTCTGGTCGAGAACTACCAGGATGGCGATCGGATCTACTTGTTTGGATTCAGTCGAGGCGCCTACACCGTTCGGGCTCTGGCGGGAATGATCCATTTTCTGGGATTGCTTCGCCCCGAACTCCATCACCTGCGTGAACTCGCTTGGGGAATCTACAGCGGGGAGGGAGTTCCCGGCGAAGTCTCCCGACAATTTCAAGGAGGCAAACGATTCCGAAAAGTGTTTTGCAGAGAGGGCCCCGTTCGAGTCCATTTTATCGGAGTCTGGGACACCGTCAGTTCTTTCGGCTGGTTCGGTGACTTAAAAACGGTTCCGCATACAGCGAACAATCCGTCCATCGACCACATTCGTCACGCTGTTGCGATTGATGAACGACGAGGTTTCTTTCGACCGAACCTGTTCAGAACGGATGAAAAACGAGCGTCGAAGGAAGAGGCGGGAGAGCAATCTTTTAAAGAGGTCTGGTTCGCGGGAAGTCACGGCGACGTTGGAGGTGGCTACCCGGAGAAGGATGGAACACTCTCCAAGATCTCGCTTGAGTGGATGCTTCACGAGGCAGTCTCACATCAACTTCTTCTCGATCCGGATCTCGCGAGAGAGCGGTTGACGGGTGCCAAGGGGAAGTTGCCCCCCGATGCGCTTGGCACGCTGCACAATTCTCTCATCGGACGCTGGAAACTCGCTGAGTTCGTCCCGATGCGTCGCTTTCATAAAGCCACTTCCAGTAAAGTTTGGCACTGGCCAAATTTCTTTCGACATCGAGAAGTCAAAAGACTTTGTGTGACCTCGAAGCGTACCGGGGCAGCGGACGGAGCGAAGGAAGAGGAAATCGTTCCCGTTCTTCATCAATCGGTCATTGATCGATTGAACGCGACGACGTTACCCGTTGCATATCGACCGTCGGATTTGCCAACGACATACACGATTGAACCGTACCTCCGGCCGGAGATTTGAAACGGGGACAATCGTGTCATTGGACTGAGGGAACTCATTAGCTCAATCTGCTTGGCTGGTTCAGAATGCCAGTCACGATTTGAGCATCGCGCTTGTTCGTGATCATCTGTTCCTGGCCATTGTACTTGTAAAGGAGTTCGCGGTAATCGAGCCCGAACTGATGGAGGAGCGTCGCCTGGAAATCGTTTGGCGTGACGCGGTCCTTGGCGACGTGGTGGCCGAACTCGTCGGTTTCACCGTAGGTCGCTCCCCCTTTGATTCCGCCTCCAGCCATCCAGATGCTGAAGCCTTGCCCGTTGTGGTCGCGCCCCGGCGTTCCTTGACCATCTTCTTCGGTAACAGGAAGCCGGCCAATTTCTCCGCCCCAGTGAACGATCGTGGAATCGAGCAGTCCACGTTGCTTCAGGTCTTTGACCAGAGCCGCTGATGGTTTGTCTGTTTTTCGGCAGATATTAGGAAGCCCACCCAGGATATTCGTATGGTTATCCCATGGTTGGCCACCGTGGAAGAGTTGAACGAATCGGACTCCTCGTTCAACAAGCCGTCGGGCAATGAGACATCGAGCCCCATAATCGCGAGTTTCGGGCTGATCGAGACCATACATTTCATGAGTCTCTTTGGTCTCTTTGGTCAGATCGAGCGCCTCTTGTGCAGATGTCTGCATGCTGGCTGCGAGTTCATAGCTGGCGATGCGGGCTTCGAGATCAGCTTCGCCCGGGTTTCTTTCCAGATGCCGACGGTTCAGTGTACGGAGGAGTTCCAGATTCTGAGCCTGAAGATTTCCTCTGAGGTGCGATGGTGCGTCCAGATTGAGAATTCGTGGTTCTTTGGGACGCAGGACAGTTCCCTGGAAGAGGGGAGGCATGAATCCATTTGACCAGTTCGTCACCCCGTCGACCGGCAACCCGGATGGGTCGGTCAGCACCATGTAAGCGGGCAGATTCTGGCTCTCGGAACCGAGCCCATAGACAAGCCAGGACCCTAATGTCGGTCGCCCGAGAACACCGGGAATACCGCCGTGGAAATAACGGATGGAAACCTCGTGTCCATTGGCTCCGGTGTGCATGGAACGAACCACGCAGACATCATCAACAATCTCTGCAAGGTGCGGTAGCAGTTCAGAGATCTCAGTGCCGCATTGACCATGCTTCTGAAATTTCCAAGGTGATCCCAACAGCTTCTTGCTCGCCCGATTGACGAAGCTGTAATGAATCTCGCCAGCGTAATCAGTCCCGCTCAGGCGGCTGAGTTCTGGCTTGGGATCCATGAGGTCCATGTGAGATGGTCCGCCATGCTGAAAGAGCGAAATCATCGCCTTCGCTTGAGCGGGAAAGTGCGGTTCGCGTCGGGCGAGAGTCTGATTCTGCGTGTTGTGAGAGAGTTTGCTCGGGTTTGCCAGCAGTTTTTCCTGGCTCAGCAACCATGCCAGAGCAACGCCGCCAACGCCCATGGCACTGTTAGAGAGCAACTGACGTCGATTCAAAATGGGTTCCATGATCCACATCTTTCGTGAAATTCCTGTCGGCTGGACAGGGACGACTCCGCTTACGAAGTCGTAATGAGTTTCCGATTGTTTTCAGATTTGATGGCAGATTTGCTGACAGTGGAAATGAACAGATCGGAGAGCTACTCGATGTACAAAAACTCGTTGGATGTCAGGAGGACCTGACACAAGTCTGCCAGCGCCTGTTGCGTGATTGAGGTTCCTGCTGGGAGCTCACGAGGACGAAGTTGCATTTCGCGAATCTGCTCATTGATGAACTTCACTGATAATTGCAGCTCATCAGTTTTCGGAGGGCGACAATACGCCAGTTCCCACGCCCGTGCGACTTTGTCTGGCTGAATCTGGAATGATTGAGTGTCTGGCCCGCCAAAGGCTTCCTGTGAGTTTGTGGAAATTGTCGATCCATCTTCCATTTGCAACGCGATGGAAACGATCCATGTGAACGAGTCGGTATCGGTCGATTCCCGGCGATCAGTCACCAGATCAATGGTGTCACCCGCCTCGACGATGATTTCAGTCACATTGGTTTCAACTTCCTGATTGTGTGCGATCCATTCACCGGCGACCCCGGAGCGAGAGGAAACGACTCGGGAGTGAACTCCGTCTCCATTCGGACTCGAGTGATTCAGCTTCCCGGTGATGGAGACCTTCCCGCGACTGGCAGCAACCCATCGCCTGATGGGGCTCGTCAGTTGAGTATCGCCAGCATGTCCGCCGAACGCGTTTAATTGTGCCCAGCCGATTGTCGGATCAGGCATATTATCGCTGACTCTCCAGAGACCATCCTTATACAAAGCAAACGGAGTGAATTGGACCTTCCCAGAGTCGTCCAGCCCGCCGTATCCGTATTGCCATGTCGGCTGTGGTGGTGGCAGGATGAGTGGAAGTTCACGGCGAACTTTATCTGTCAGTAGCGGGGGAGTATCGGTCATGATCCGGTTCACCATTGCCACCGACTGGGAGAGTGTGAACGGGCTGTTCATCAGCATCAGTGATTGAGTTGCGACGGTTGAAGAAGGGCGCTTCTCACAGTTCACAGTCATGACCGGCGCATCGAATGCCTGAAGCATCGAGATTGGCATGCTGCGACGTTGCTGGATGTAAATACTGCGTCGTTGCAGGTCGCCATCAACGACGACCTGTCCATCATCGTCTTCACGCACAGGAATCGATGGTCCAAAAATCGTGCGGTCGAGTTGTCCTGTCACGGCAAGGACACGGTCCCTGAGAACCTCAGCGTCGAGTCGAATGACATTCTGGCGTCCATAAAACCGGTTCGAATCATCAATTGCGACTTGAGCCGGGTCACGGCGCGAGGATTGGCGGTACGCCGTGGATAACATGATCTTGCGGTGCAGCTTCTTCAGGTCCCATCCGCTTTCCATGAAGTCGACGGCGAGCCAATCGAGAAGTTCTGGATGTGTTGGTTGAGCGCCGAGTCGACCAAAGTCGGCTGGAGTGTCGACCAAGCCGCGGCCGAAATGGTGCATCCAGATCCGATTGACGAGCACGCGGGCTGTAATGGGGTTTTCTCGACTGGTGAGCCAGTGAGCGAATGCCAGACGGCGACCGCTGGTGGCCACCTTTTCCGGAGGAGTAGTGAATGAAACCAACTCGTTTTCAGGGGTGAGGACCATCGGTGCTGCTGGCTCAACGACCTGCTTCGGCTGTCGATAATCTCCACGATAGAACAGATGTGTGTTGGGGATTTCTCCGGCGGGCTCTGTCAGTGCCTGAAGATAGATTTCAGCTGGTTTGCGAGCCCGAATTTCTTCTGCCTTGGCATCGTCTGCTTTCAGATCGTCGGCGTGAGCCTGGTTGTACTGGTACAAGTTTCCAGCGTTGATGTTGACGCTGGGGTTTTGGCTGAGAATCGCTTTCTGTTCTTCGGTGCGTTCCCCGGCTGGAGTTTTGTATGCGACCCTCAGCGCTTCTCTTAATGGCTCTTCGTACTTGGCGAGTTCAATATCGAGAGCAGCAGCCAGATAGGTTTCGAGCTTCTCGGCTTTCTTCGCAAGAACCGCAGCAGCCTCTTCTTCAATTTTGGCTGCGGCTTCGAAATCGGATTGGGTGTAAAGCAGAACGTTTCGCTGCTGAGGAGTACGCCAATCCTTGTAGTTGAGGGAGGGTTCAAAAACCGCTCGCAACGCAAAGTAATCGGTGTGCGAGATTGGGTCGTATCTGTGGTCGTGGCACTGTGCACATGCCACTGTCAATCCGAGCAAGGAGGTGCTGACGATCTGAAGCGTGTCTGCAATGACGAAGTTGCGAGCTTCTTCGCTGTTGTCGCCGCTACCAGTCCCATCCGCTCCCATTCGAAGAAAGCCTGTGGCAGTCAAAAGCGAGATTTGTTCTGGTGTGTAATCTCCCTGCTTAGGGCCAGCGAGTTCATCCCCGGCCAGTTGTTCATGCAGGAAGCGATCGAAAGGCTTGTTTTCGTTGAACGACTGAATGACATAATCACGGTATTTGTAGGCCCAGGGGCGGACGGCATCAGCAGTTGTGCGTCCATCTGAATCCGCATATCCGGAGACATCCAGCCAGTGGCGTCCCCAGCGTTCGCCGTAATGAGGCGATTCAAGAAGCTCGTTGATCAGCTTTTCATAAGCCCGTTCCGCAGCTTTCTCGGTCGCTGCGGAAGTAAACCGTTGCATTTGTTCTGGCGTCGGTGGAAGGCCTGTCAAATCGAAGCTTGCTCGCAACATCAATTGCCGACGATCTGCGTCAGGCGAGAACTTCAATCCCTGTGGCATCGCTGCCTGAAGGAAGGAGTCGATCGGAGTGCGAATCCGCTTTTTATCCTTTAAGGCTGGAATCGCGGGCTTGTTGAGTGGTTGAAAAGACCACCACTCTCGCTCCTCTGGTGTGAGCGGGAGTCCGGGCCCAATCGTTTCTGGTTCAGGTCGGATTGTAGGTGCGCCTGCTGCGACCCAGGCTTCCAGCTTCTGCAGTTCTTCCGGAGTCAACTTACTTGCACCGGGAGGCATTTCACCAGAGCGGATCCGTTCGAGGATCATCCCCTCATCTAAGTTGCCTTTGACGAGACCCGGGCCACTGTCACCCCCTTTTTCCATCAGGTGGACAAGACGCAGGTCCAAGTTCCCTTCCACGATGTCCGTGGCGCCATGGCAGTCGAAGCAGTGCGCACGAAAGATCGGACGAATGTCCCGTTCGTAGCTCAGCGACGTCTCGTCCGCGCGAGAAATCTTCGTGGTCAAGCAGATGGACAAGAGCCATCCACATATGATCACGGAAAGGAGTCGACCGCAATAGGGACGACGAGACACGTGGTGGGCGAGTGTTGAAGGCATCACTTACCTGCGAGGCATTAAGGTAAGAAGGGCGGGAAAGCAGAGTGAGTCAGGGGCAGGGGCGAAATCGATACATTTTGAAGTAATGAACCGAAAATGCAATGTTAACGACGAGTGGAAGGTTTTTTTGGATAGAATGGTCGTGTTGTTTGATATTGTTTGCTGGCTTAAAGATAGGGTGTTGCCAGCCGAGCGATTCCGTCTCTCAAGCGAATCAGAAAGGGCCGGTTCGTCAGGTCTTCCATCCGGAGACGCTTGGCAGATTCGATTCTCTTCTCGGTGATTTCAAAGAGCTCTGCATTCAATGAGCAGTCGTAACATTCGACATTGAACTCGAAATTCAATCGAAGACTCCTGGGGTCCCAGTTGCTCGAGCCGACGAGTGACCAGCAATCATCGACAAGCATCACCTTCGTGTGATCGAATGGTTCCGGGGTGAGATAGACCCTGCAACCTCGTTTCAATACCCGCATGAGTGGATCTGCCGACGCCCACTGAACCGGTTTGATGTTGTTGACCTCGGGAATCACGATCTGAACTTTGACTCCTCGCATTGCCGCGATGTTCAGTGCGCTGATGATCGTTTCGTCAGGGAGGAAGTAAGGAGTCAGAATTTTGATGCGGTGTCTCGCAACGCTGATTGCTCCCAGCATCGTTAAGCGGATGGAATCTAACGTACTGTCCGGACCGTCAGGAATCCCACGCGCGCGGACGTCGCCGGTTCGTTCCGGAACGCTAAACCATGTCCCGCTGTAGAGCTTCTCCTTGGTCGTAAACAGCCAGTCCGTCACGAAGGCTTCTTGGAGGTGACTGACGACGGGACCTTCGAACCGGAAGTGAACATCTTTGACCTGATGGGAGGTGTCGTAATCGGTACTGCAGGAGGCGCGGATATTCATTCCTCCCGTAAACCCGACCAGGCCATCGACGATCAAGAGCTTTCGATGATTTCGAAGATTGGCATACGTCAGCAATCGAGGTCCGAGCGTTGGGAGGAAACGGGCCGATTGGATCCCAGCTTCAGCTAATGCTGTCATGATCGACGGGCGGGAGTATCTCGCCCCGATGGCGTCGACAAGGACTCGGACTTCCACTCCCCGACTCTTGGCAGCTGAGAGGGCCTTAACGAAATCTCTACCGGCAGCGTCATTGTCGAAAATATAAGACGAGAGAGCCACGGATTTCTGGGCTGTTTCGATGGCTGCGATCATGGAAGGGTAAGCTGTCTCCCCTCCATTTAGCACCGTGACGTTGTTTCCACCGACAAGTGGTTTGCCTGTCGCGCTTGTGACGACCTCGTCGAGCCGCCCTTCGTACGGCAACTCCTTGCGAGTGATGCTCGTGTCGAGAAACTGCCCTTCTTTGAGGAGCTGTCGGAACCGAAGATCCATCTTCCTCTGGATCTTTTCCCCCTTGCGCTGGATACGATTGATTCCGAAACAGAGATACAGAAACGATCCGATGACTGGAGAGAGCCAGATCAGGCCGACCCAACCAATGACGCTTTGAGTTTCTCGTTTCTTCATCACCGCATGCATGACCGCGGCGGCGGCGAACGCGCGCTCCACCACCAGAAAAACAAGAACCACCCAACCGGGGATGTACTGCTGAATCATTGAAAAATCGATCAAGCCGCCGACCTATTTTGATTGAGTGAATTGAACGAGGGGTGAGTCTGTACGGATTGTGTTAATTGAGCTGGATGTGGTCGTCAAATCATAGAAGGAGACGTGCCGAATGGGATCAGCAATACGAAAAAAGTGACCGGAGTTTTGGGTGAATGCGTTGTTTGGGGAGAATTGTTGGATTTTAAGGGGTACATTGTGGCAGGCGTGTGGTGGCTGAGGACTCGTTCCTGAACACATTCGCCGCCTCATGTTCAGTGACGATCGTCCGGATTTCAGTGTTTTCAGAAGCAACTCAATGATCAGTCGAATCGCGTTTCTGTTTGCTTTGTCGTTGTCGACTCTCGTATTAGCCGGCGAACCCCACTGGGAAGTCGAATCGGGATTCCCCACAGAGGGGATTCTTCCCAAATCAGAAACCGGCGCAATGCGTTTTCTTGAATCGCATCCGGAATCTGATGGTCGCGGCATCATTGTTGCGATCTTCGATACCGGTGTTGATCCCGCCGCGCCCGGACTTCAGACGACACCTCAGGGTGAGTTGAAGATTCTCGATCTGGTCGACGCGACCGGGGATGGGGATGTTGCGATGACTCCAAACCATGAGGCGGTCGATGGCGAACTCAAGGGGCTCACCGGGCGCAGTCTGAAGGTGGGGGCGGATTTCAAGAATCCGTCAGGGAATTACTTCCTCGGTATGAAAGCGGGATACGACATCTTCCCAGAGGAACTCGTTTCCCGTCTGAAGAAGGAACGGAAAGATGAAATCACACGAACGCAGCAGGGACGCATCGTCTCGCTTCGTGATCAACTCAAGCGGGGCGAAACCAAGTCTGAAGAAGAGGGCGAAATTTCAAAGGCAGAACTCGAATCCCGTCTGAAAGCCCTTCAAGAGGCTCTCGACTCTTTCGATGATCCTGGCCCGGTTTATGACTGTGTCGTGTTTCACGATGGTGAGCAGTGGCGCGCTGTGATCGATACCAATGAGAACGGGGACCTAGGGGATGAAGTCGTTCTCGGAAATTACTCGATCGAACATCAACATGCTTCTTTCGGGCAGCAGTCGCTGATGAACTTCTCGGTGAACATTTACGAAGAAGGTCACATCCTTTCGATCGTCACGACGAGTGGTGATCACGGAACGCACGTTGCTGGAATTGTGGCAGCCTACGACGAACAGCGACCAGAACGAAATGGACTCGCTCCTGGAGTCCAGATTATCTCCGTCAAAATCGGGGATGGCCGCATGGGGAGTATGGAATCCGGGACGGCATTGGTTCGCGGGTTGCGGGCAACGCTTCAGAATCGATGCGACATGATCAACATGAGCTACGGCGAAGCATCCGGGATCGCGAATCACGGGGCGGTGATTGAGAAATTTAACGAAATTGTTCGTGAACACGGTGTCATCTTTGTCGCAGCGGCAGGAAATAACGGTCCTGCGCTGACCACCGTTGGCTCACCGGGCGGAACCACATCTGCAGTCATCGGCGTGGGAGCGTACGTGTCACCCGCCATGATGGAAGCGGAATACGCGCTGAAAAATCATGGCGAGGGACAGGCTTACACATGGACTTCACGGGGGCCGACAGTCGATGGCGACACGGGAGTCGATCTCTTTGCACCGGGCGGAGCATTTGCTTCCATTCCTAATTACTCTCTGAGCCCGTTCGCTCAAATGAACGGAACATCCATGGCGTCCCCGAATGCCTGCGGAAATATCGCGTTGATGCTCTCTGCTCTCAAACAGTCAGAACAGACTTACTCGCCGATTTCTGTGTTGCGAAGTTTGCAGGCGACCGCCGAAAGACTCGATGGAATTGAGGAACTCGCGCAAGGTCCCGGACTCGTTCAGATTGACCGGGCGTTTGAACACCATTCCGAATGGCAGGCCGCAGCGGCTCAGCACGTCGAACTCGAAGTTTCTGTTTCCGGACCAGTGACCGGGCGAGGTGTTTTGCTTCGAGAGAAGAGTCAGGTGAGTCGAGTGTTGTCTTCGAATGTCAGTATCTCGCCATACTTTGCCCGCAGCGTTTCCACAGAAATCAAGTTAGGATTCGAGCTTCCTGTTCGCCTTGTTTCATCTGCTGACTGGGTTCAATGTGGAGATTTTCTGCTGCTGAATAGCGGGGGTGAGAGTTTTCCGATCACGGTGGACCCCATCGATCTGGAACCGGGTTTGCATGTGGCAGAAATTGTCGGGCTCGATGCCGAGCATCCAGAACGCGGCCCGCTGTTCCGAGTCCCTGTCACAGTAATCAAATCTGAAGATGTAGACGAAGAATTCCGTTTTGAGGCTGAATTTGACTCCTCAATCGGAAGTGTCAATCGTCGTTTCATCTCCGTTCCTGCCGGCGCTACAACCGCGAAGATTCGGCTCAAGCAGAACGGTGGGAGCGCCCCGACGGTCTACAATATACACGCTCTCCAGATTGTCCCCGGACGAGCATTTACGTCGACTGAATCGGAATTCCGGGCGAGCCTCGTCGATGGACGTGAAGTGGATCGCATGATTCCGGTGATTCCCGGTCGGACGCTGGAAGTCTGTGTGGCACAGTGGTGGGAAAGCCGCGGGGAGGCAAGTTTGCAACTCGAAGTGTCGTTCTCAGGAATCCAGTCTGATGCTTCCCGAATTGCTCTCTCCTCTCGTGGAGAAGCGTTTCCGGTCGTCGCATCTGCAAACCTTGGAACAGAACGACTTCAGCCATCCTGCTCACTCACGTCGTGGACTCAGGGGCTTGCTCCCGTTTCCAGTAATTATGAACAGCTTGACGAATTCAGGGATGGTTTGTGGGATTCATTGAGAACAACAGAACTGAGATTGGACTATCGCCTCGAACAGGTCGCAGATGGACAAGTCACTGTTTCCGTTCCCGCTTTTGAGGAGTTGCTGTACGACTCTCCGATTGATTCACTTCAGGTCTTTGTCATCGATCAAAATCAACAGGTGATTCACTCCGACGATTTTCGCCCTGAATCATTTCATCTCAAAAAAGGGACCTACACGGTTGTTGTTCTGTTGCGGGATACGGACCGATCGGAGCTGGAATTGTTCGAAGAGCTCAGCGTGGCTGTCAAACGCAACCTTTCCGAATCGATCAAAATTCCGGTGTCGTCGAATCTCGCCGAGAGTCTGCTCGGGGAATCGGATGTCGGCGAAACGACACTCTTCAATGGAATGATATCCCAGTTTTATTTGCGGTTGCCTCTCGACTCGAACTTCCCGAAAGAGATGGCATCGGGCGATCAGCTTTCGGGAATGCTTTACCTCACCAACTCCAGAGTTACGGGTGTCCCTGTCACAGGTTTCTATTCTGGGGGAACTGGAAGCGAAGCGGAGTCGACCAAGTCTGAACATCATTCGAGCGAGCCGGATTTGGACAAGGCCCAGTTGAATTTCTGGATGTCGACTCTCAAGGCTCAAGTCTGGCCTGCACAGGAGGAGGCCATCAATCAGCTCTACGGAAAAATTCTGGAGCAGGATTCCGAGAATCGAGAAGCACGAGTGACGCGGCTGCATCTGCTCGATAACGATTCTCGTGAAGAACGGCTGGCCGATGTGATTGCCGCTGCCGATGAAGTCATTTCCAGGGTCGATGAAGAACAGCTGGAACGATTCTTTGGCAAGAAGCGAAACGCAACGACGCCGGAAGAAATCGTAGAGAAAAAGGAACGGGAAGCTGAGAAGCGAGATCTCGTCGATGCGCTGTCGCGTAAGGCTCGCGCACTCGCCTATCAGGAATTGCCCGAAGTGGTCGAAAAGCACCCGATCGAGGATCAGGACGCTCTGAATGAAGCGTTCGAGGCCACCTATCAGGCGCTCACATCATGGGGCGATACGAACGCGCCGAGTTACCAACTGCTCAAGATTCGGCATGAGCGACGGCTCAAAAATTATGGTCAGGCACTCTTGGATCTCAACCAATATTTGAAATCCCAGCAAGCGAGCGAAGAAAAACTCGAAAAGCGAAGAGACCTTTATGAACTGCTCGGATGGGAGGATCTTTCCCGCTCTCAGCAGAACTGGATCCTCAGGCAGTTTCCTAAATCCCTTTCACACCTTTGATTGCGGAGTCGAAGATTCATTTTAACTGACCTCTCAGCAAGGGTTTGGAGCCCATGCTGGGAGGTTCTGTTGCTGAGGGTTCAGTAAAGTGGTTTGATTGTGCGGGTTGTTTTTTCGTGAAGAGTTTTTATCAATCGGTGCTTGCCAGTGAGACGATCCTCTGGTGAGGTCTTGCTGAGTTAGGACGACTCCACGCTATTTCGCATCTTCGCAATCAAGGGGCAAGGGAATGCTCGGCCAGAAGCTTAAGTTGCTCGTCATGATTGCGATGCTGAGTGCTGCTTTCTTGCCGAACGCGGGATGCCGAAGTACCAGCGTCGATGAACGAATCGATTACACCTATGAACGTCCTATCTGGACGGACAGTTGAGCCGAACTTCTCTCTCGTCGATATGCCGGCCCCGAAGCCTGTTCCACTTCTGACACTTTGGAAAAGCTCTCGCTGAAAAGCTATTCTGTATCGATTCACTATTTCATCGGACAGTTCCTTCGGGAGCGTAGCCATGGAGACTGAGTCGATGCAACTTGGTTTCGTCAGTTCCATTCTCTTCGATCTGAATCTCGCAGAAACTCTGCAGGCGGCCCGAGAACTCGATTACGATTCCGTCGAACTGATGTGCTGGCCGGTCGGAAAGGCGTCCCGCCGCTATGCCGGTGTCACTCATATTGATGTGACGACCTTGAATGCCGAGTCGATTCAGCAGATTCGCCAGCAAGTCGACGAGAGTGGCGTCCAGATCAGCGGTCTCGGTTATTATGGGAATCCTCTCTCCAATGACGAATCTGAAGCTCATGCAGCGGCCGCACACGTCAAAGTTGTGATTGAAGCCTGCTCCCAATTGGGGATCACCCGCATGAACACGTTCATTGGGCGAGACTGGAAGAAGAGCGTCGACGAGAATTTCGAGAATTTCGAGACGGTCTG
The DNA here is from genome assembly GCF_051466335.1 of Planctomicrobium mucosum. Classification (NCBI taxonomy): domain Bacteria; kingdom Pseudomonadati; phylum Planctomycetota; class Planctomycetia; order Planctomycetales; family Planctomycetaceae; genus Planctomicrobium; species Planctomicrobium mucosum. The sequence continues at coordinate 1,600,527 of NZ_CP195793.1, forward strand.
GAAGCCAATCGTGAAACTCGCTGAAGAGAACGGGGTGTACATTGGGATTGAAAATTGCCCCATGATCTTCACGAAGGATGAGTGGCCGGGCGGGAAGAACCTTGCTTCCAGTCCTGCGATCTGGCGTCGGATGTTTTCCGAGATTCCCAGCGATCACTTTGGATTGAACTACGATCCGAGCCATCTCGTCTGGATGCAGATGGATGAAGTGACACCGTTAAAAGAGTTTGCAAAGAAGTTGTTTCATGTTCATGCCAAGGACATGTACATCGATCGTCAGGCACTCAACGATGTGGGAGTCATGGGACTGCCGGGGCTATGGTCGCATGGAAAATTACCCGGCCGAGGTGAGGTGAACTGGCAAGGCTTCTTCCAGACACTGACTGAAGTGGGCTACCACGGCCATGTCTGCGTGGAAGTCGAAGATCGTGATTACGAGAACTCGCTCGACGGTCGCCGCCTGGCTCTCAAGGAGAGCTTACAGTTTCTGCGGAGGTTCATTCCCAGAAAACAGTAACGGTCGGAGGCAGCACAAACACGACTCAATCCCGAGGCGAACTACGTCGTCTCGGGATTTTTTGTGAGCAGCGATCGGGCTTCAGCAGCCAGAAAGAATGACCCCGTGATGCAGATCAAGTCTCGGGAGTGGGCGACTCCGCGGGCTGCTTCAATTGCTTCTTCAATCGTCCCAAACAGCCTCCACGGCTTGGTCAGATTTTGGTCGGCAAGCTTCTTTAGCTCTTCGAGTTCAATGGAACGCGGATTGTTCGTGAACCGAGTCAGGTAGATTTCGTCCATTGAGCCATCGAGAATGCGGAGCATCGCATCCGCTTCTTTGTCGCTCGAACTGGCGAAGAGGAGAATCCTTCGCTCGAAATTCACTCCATTAAGTGTGTCGCACAGTGCAGCGATCGATGCTGGGTTGTGAGCGGCATCGACGATCGTCGTCGGGTGCCGGCTGATGACTTCAACTCGCAGCGGCAGTGATGCCTCTCGCAGTCCAGTGCGAATCGCTTCTTCGGTGATCTCGTAGTCGCACCTGCGCAACAAAAGTGAGACCGCTGTCGCGACCGCTGCGTTACGGGTTTGATGCTCGCCAGCCAGCGACAGCTCGACGTTGAAGAAATCTTCTCCGAGGCCATGAAAATCAAAGCTGTAACAGGGAATCTCCGTCGATTCCACTCGCTGGAGTTGGGTTGATCGAATCTGGAATTCGTGTGAAAGACGGTATTGAGTCGCCCCGAATTGAGAGGCGCTCTGAGCGATCGCCTCATTGGCACTTTCATCGATAACTGCCGAGACGACCGGAATCCCCTGTTTAATGATCCCCGCCTTTTCCCTCGCGATTTCAGCGAGCGTTTCTCCAAGCAAGCGGGTGTGATCGCGACTGATGCTGGTGATCGCCGTTACGAGTGGCTGGCAGACATTTGTGGTGTCCAGGCGACCACCGAGTCCCACTTCAATGACAGCTAAATCGACCTGTTGTTCAGCAAAGTGCAGCCAGCCCATCGCGGTGGCGAGTTCGAAGAAGGTGGGATGAAAACCTTCTGGTCTCGCTTTTAACCGATCGCAGACGGATCGTAATTTCTCGAAGAGATCAGCCACCTGCCTGTGAGTCGCAGCATGGCCATTCACGGTGAAACGCTCTTCGAACGCATTGATGTGCGGGGAAGTAAATAACCCGACTCGATAGCCTGCAGATTGTGCAATGCGGGCGACCATTGTCGCCGTCGAGCCTTTCCCTTTCGTGCCAGCGATGTGCACCGTTGGAACAGAAAGCTGCGGCTGGTTCAGTCCCAGTAGCAGATCTTGCATATTGACCAGCCGGAAGTCATTCAGGTTCTTCGCGGAATCTGGAGATCGCTCGTAATTGAGTTGCTGGTAGATTTCCTGAATTGCGTGCTGATACCGCAACCGGTCGGCGTGAGTTGAGTGCAATTCAGATGCGGACAGATTGCTCAAGGGGATGTCTTTAGATCGAACTGAAAGATAAGGCAAGCAGACTGCCGTTGCTGATTTGTCTTAAATTATTTGAATCACGACTAGCAACTGCGGTCAATAGACATGGATGGAAGCTGCATGAGGACTCGCTTGGCTGGCGAGTCAGGAAGCACGCTCAGGTTCTGCTGAGCAGCTTCTGCAAATTCTCGGGCCGTCTGAATTGCGTCATCAATAACACCGCTTTCGCGAGCAATCCTCAGGATTTCCATGCAGTCTTCCTCGCCGCCGCTCTCAAGCAACGCGAGCAAACGTTCTCGCTGCGGAGCCGGGCTGGAGTTCAATAATCGAATGATGGGAAGAGTCAGCTTCTGCTGACTGAGGTCTGATCCGAGAGATTTTCCGATTGATGTTTCGACTCCAATGAGGTCGAGCACATCATCGGCAATCTGAAATGCCTTCCCGAGGTTGCGTCCGTAGCTTTCCAGAGAGGCGACAATCTCGTCACTCCCATCGGCGAAGCGGGCACCGATTTCACAGGACGCAGCACACAGCTCAGCCGTTTTTCCATTGATGATGGTGAAATACTCATCTTCGGTCAGCTGAAGGTTTCCACGGTTGCGTGTCTGCATCAACTCTCCTTCGCAGACTCGATTGGTCGCGCGACCGATGAGTCGGCACGCTTCTGCGCTGTTGGTCGATGCTGCCAGATGAAACGCGTGGGTGAAGAGGTAGTCTCCGTAAAGGACGCTGGTCTGGTTGCTCCAGCGGACATGCACTGTGGCAACATGCCGCCGAATTTCTGCATCATCTAGAATGTCATCGTGAATCAGCGTGGCTGTATGAATCATCTCAAGTACAGCAGCTAGAATGCGATGCGATTCGGTGATATCCCGCACCGCTTTCGCTGTCAGGAGGCAGAGCAGAGGGCGGAGACGTTTACCACGAAACCGTTGTGTGTGTTCGTTGATATCCCGAACAAACGGGTTATCACTGGCAAGTTCCTGTTCAAATCGATGATCGACGTCCTGAAGCGCATCCCCGAGCACAGCGTCTGTCTGCTCAAGAAGTTCACTGACGTTTTGCAACCTTGCCATATCTCGCCTTTGGACTACGCGGGTGTGCTGCAGCACTCAAACCGCGTTCTCGTTTTCAACTTCACGAATAAAATGACCGCTTTTTCCACCAAGTTTCTCGATTAACTTCGTTTCGAGAATTTTCATACCCCGGTCGATCGATTTGCACATGTCGTAAATCGTCAATGCTGCGACGGTTACGGACGTGAGTGCTTCCATTTCCACCCCGGTTTTTGCATCAGTTCGAACGCACGATTCGATGATGAGCAACGTCTCACCGGCGGGAGTGATGGAGACTTCAACCCCATCCAGGCTGATCGGATGACAAAGGGGAATCAGTTCTGCCGTTCGTTTGGTCGCCATGATCCCCGCGAGTCTCGCGATCTCGCAAACGTCTCCTTTAGAGAGTTGGCGCTGGAGAATTCGTTGCAGGGTGGCTGGCTGCATTTGCACGGTTGCTTGAGCCCGTGCCATCCGTGCCGTCACTGGCTTTTCGACCACCGACACCATGCGTGCAGCGCCCGAGGCGTCAAAGTGAGTGAGAGCAACGTCTTGAGACATGGATATTTCAGTAGAAGGCAGAGTGTGCACTCGGGGTGATCAATGGATGCCCGATTTCGTCGATATGATAAAGGAATTGAGGAGCGAATAAAGACACTTCAGCCCGCTACCTGATTCGAATTGTCACTCATGAGAGATCATTTCCACGCCACTCGATGATTTGACTCTCAATACCTCCCGTTGGCGAAGTTGCCGGGATGTGGTGAACTTGCGAGCGTCGTCAGTCCGGCTCCTTCAGCTGTCCAAGTGGGGAGATTACCGGGTGAGTAGTCTCGATGCATTGAGTTTCGTAAGATCTTATCAAGAGATTTTGTTCTCAACGACTGCCAGACCGCATCGTTTCAATGCAGGTGCATGGGCCAGGCAAAACAAGGAGCGTCTTTTATGAGTCGTGTCGAGGTATGGACGGCGTCGTTTTCCCGCGTACTGTGTCTACTTGTCGCATGGTCGGCTTTTCAATTGGCGATTCCTTCAATGGGATTTGCACAAGCCGACAACAAGGAATCAGCGGGCGAGAATCCGTTCCCCGGTCGATTCCCCGCGCCCAGCTTGGATGGTGGGACGGAGTGGCTGAATACTTCCGGGCCTATCAGCCTGCAGGATCTTCGCGGAAAGATCGTGCTTCTCGATTTCTGGACTTACTGCTGTATCAATTGCATCCACGTGTTGCCAGATCTGAAGTATCTGGAACAGAAATATCCCAATGAATTGGTCGTGATCGGCGTTCATTCCGCGAAGTTCGAGAATGAAAAAGAGAGTGAGAACATTCGTGATGCGATTATGAGATATGAGATCGAGCATCCGGTATTGAACGATTCAAACATGGCCGTTGCTCGAAAATATGAGTTCAGTAGCTGGCCATCGTTTGTGGTCATCGATCCGGAAGGGAACTTCGTCGGGAAAGTGGCCGGAGAAGGGAATCGGGAACTTCTGGATCAGGTCTTCACAAAAATGATCGCATTCCATCGTGCTAAGAAGACGCTGGATGAGACCCCGGTCAAATTCAATCTGGAGCGAGCCAAGGTTGATCCCACTCCGCTGCGTTATCCCGGTAAAATTCTGGCAGACGAAGCAGGCGGGCGTTTGTTTATTACGGACAGCAACCACAACCGCATCGTTATCACTTCGCTCGATGGAGAGTTGCAGTCGATCATCGGAAACGGATCGATGGGCCACGACGATGGAACCTACGAGGAGGCGTCGTTTGATCATCCGCAAGGGGTGACTTTGATTGGAGACACCCTTTACGTTGCGGATACTGAAAACCACATGATCCGCACCGTCGATCTGAAGGCTCAGACGGTTTCGACGTTAATGGGTACCGGAAAGCAGATGCAGACACGGGCTCCCAATGGAACACCAATCAATATCAAGTCGGGATCGTTGAACAGTCCCTGGGCGTTGCTTGAGTTCAAAGGCTACCTCTATGTGGCGATGGCAGGGCCGCATCAGATCTGGCGCCATAAGCTTGGCTCCCAGACGATCGTTCCGTTTGTGGGAAGTGGTCGAGAAGACATCATTGACGGTAATCTGAAGAACGCAGCATTGGCTCAGCCATCCGACATCGTCACGGATGGGAAGTTCTTGTACATCGTCGATAGCGAAGGATCTGCCATTCGTAAGATCGACGTAGCTGGCTCCGGCTCTGTCAAAACTGTTGTTGGTCCTCGCGACTTCCCGCAAGGTCGGTCACTGTTTGAATTCGGGGATATCGACGGGAAGAACGAAGAAGTTCGAATGCAGCATCCGATCGGATGCACTTTCCATAATGGCAAGCTGTATGTCGTTGATACGTACAACGACAAAGTGAAGATTGTCGATCCGGTCGAACAGACTTCGGAAACCTGGTTGGGAACCGGGAATGCTGGAGATGGGCTTGATCCGGTGGAAATGAAAGAGCCGGCGGGACTGAGCGCTGCTGGCGAATTCCTGTTCATCGCTGACACCAACAATCATCGGGTTCTGAAGACCAATCTGTCGACCAAAGAAACGGTAGTTCTCGCAATCGCAGGTTTAACTCCGCCGCCGCCTGTCGCTCCGAAGGAGCAGACTTTCGATGGGAAGAGTGAAGAGCTTTCGGGGGTCAAATTGGCCGCCGGTCAACCTGTGACAGTGACAGTCGCATTTGAGCTTCCTGCGGGAGACAAGCTGAATCAACTGGCTCCTGTCATTTACAAGCTGCAGAGTGCCGATGGAAAAGCAGCTTTCGCAGACGGTGTGCTTGATCAGCGTCACAAAGCCGAAAAGGGGGACGATACTGCAACCTTTGAATTCAATTTAAGAGACACTGCCACCGCAGGTAAACTCGTCGTCACAGTGGAGTATCAGTACTGTTCAGATGGAACTGGTGGGCTGTGTCGATTCGGGAGCCAGCAGTTCAAGGTGCCATTTTCGACTGCTGCTGACGGTGTCAGCGTGATCGAGTTGAAGGCAAAACCTTAACACAGATCCTCTTTCCGAGGGGATTTGTAGCAGGCGTTCAACGCGGCCGAGATTTCCTGCCCGGAAGTCTCGGCCGTTTTTATGCGACGTAGTCCGGTTCTTATTCTTGAGTGTTGGACTGATTGGGTTTACAACGTTTCACCCGGCCGAAACCCACATTCGGAAGAGGAAATGACCGGCTCGCCTGCCCATTTCCATTCGGTTTGCTCTAAACTACAACTTTTCCACCCGAAACAACCGCATAAAGTGTTGCCATGGATAGTGAACTTCGCGAACAGTTACAGAATTTGACAGAGCGCATTCTTCAGCTGAAGGACTCTCTTTGACTACGCTGACAAGCAAAAGAGAATCCTTGAAATCGATGAAGTGATGTCTGCGCCGAACTTCTGGGATAACCAGGAGAAGGCACAAGAGCTGATTTCCGAGATGCGTCGCATCAAGGCGGTAATCAAGCCGCTGTCCGACCTATCCTCCGGGATGGAAGATCTGGACGTGTTGATCGAGTTCGCTGCAGAGGATGAATCCGAGGGGACCCTTGGTGAAGTTCGGGCTGCAGTTGAAGATTTGTATAAAAAGCTGGATGCGGCCGAATTGCAGGCCAGCATGAAGAACCCGGAAGATGCCGGGAATGCCTATCTCACAGTGCAGGCTGGAGAAGGGGGCACCGACTCCGCTGACTTCGCTCAGATGCTGATCAACATGTATCTGAAGTGGTGTGAGAAAAATGGATTTGAAGCGGAAGAGATCGACCTTTCCGAGGGTGAAGAAGCCGGAATCCGGAATGCGACCTTACTCGTCAAAGGGGATTACGCATTCGGGTATCTCAAGGGTGAGACCGGGAATCATCGGTTGATTCGCATCAGCCCGTTCGATTCCGCTGGACGACGTCATACTGCATTCGCCGCGGTAGACGTTACTCCCGATGCGGGGGATACCGGCGATATTGAAATCGATTGGGAGTCGGGAAAAGAAGTGCGGGAAGACGTCTTCAGAGCCGGCGGGGCTGGAGGACAGAAGGTCAACAAGACCAGTTCCGCAATTCGGCTGACTCACTTTCCAAGTGGTGTTGTCGTGCAGTGTCAGAATGAGCGAAGTCAGCATCAGAATCGTGCGCTCGCACGGAAAATGTTGCTCGCGAAGCTCTATCAGCTGGCACAGGAGAAAGAGGAGCAGGCAGTCGCTGCTCGCCGTGGTGAGAAGTCAAAGATTGGCTTCGGTGGCCAAACCATCCGCCACTACGTGCTGCAACCTCAGCAGTTTGTCAAAGACGATCGAACCGAACTCAAGCAGAGCAATCCGTTCGAAGTTCTCGATGGGGATCTCAATCCCTTTATCGAGGCTTACCTTCGATGGAGTATCGCAAAGTAGTTTGAGTCAGTAATCCGCATTCGGGAAAAGTCGATCACGTTATGATCACTTTTCCCGAATTGCTTTTGGAGCCAGCTCGATTCCATGAGCTGTGACTGGAGTTCGAAAATGATTCTCGAAGGATTGTGCACTACCAGAAATGCAGATGGGGCGACGAACGTTGCTCCGATGGGGCCGATCGTTGATCGCGAGCTGACATCCTTCCATTTTCGACCGTTTCAGACATCGACGACGTATTCGAATCTCGCTGCGACTCGCTGTGGTGTATTTCACGTCACCGACGATGTGGAGATGATCGCCCGAGCAGCACTCGGAGAGCTGAAAGAGCTTCCGCCATTCCACGTAGCTGAGTGCATTGATGGCAGCGTCATTGTGAACGCATGTCGCTGGTATGAGTTCGAAGTCGTTTCGATTGACGATTCACAAATGCGGACCGAGATTGCGACCCGGGTAGTGAACTCCGGAGTCATTCGCGATTTCTGGGGCTTTAATCGAGCGAAACACGCGGTGCTCGAAGCAGCGATTCTGGCTACTCGGCTGCATCTCGTTGAGGCTGCAAATATCAGACAGGAAATGGCGCGCCTCGCTGTGATCGTTGATAAGACCGCCGGTGAGCAGGAGGAGAGAGCGTTTGCTTTTGTGAACGACTACATTCAACAGCGATTGACGTGACGGCCATCACGTCGGGATTGAATGACAGTGATCACGGTTCAAGGACCGTTTTTTCATCATGAGGTTGAACAATCACTGAGTTTGTCTCAGCCGAATGCCAGATGTTCGCAGGCTTGGAATCAGTAGTCATACCAGAGGCCCCATCCGACAGATTGCTCGTGGTGCTTGTAAAACGAGAATTGAGGACTGCCGCCGTTGTAGTAGTAGGCTCCTGTTCGCAAGAGGCCTGTCGCAAGGCCTTCGCTGCGCCATGCCCACCCCAGTTGCATATTGAACGAGCCGCCGAAGTCGAGTTCCTGCTGTAGATGCCCGTTCATCGCAACAAACGGGGCTCCACGAATTCCGGTCGGATATGCGGGGGCGAGTTCGAATCCAAGCTGGAATTCCCAGGGATCAGAGATATCACAGTTAAACGCCCATCCCGCTTCTCCGTACAGGCGGAGTTCTGGAATCGGGAAGTATGAATAGCCCAGGTAAAGCGAATCTCGAAGCCAGTTCAGGCGATCGTAGTCTGGATTTTTGATTAGGAACTCATCTCCAAGATGAGCACTAATATGATAGTAGCCGAACTTCCAGGCGTGAGCCCCCTTCCGATAGGTCAGGGCGAGGTCATACCGAAACTGGACTGATTCAACGTCCCATTCCGTTTCGGGCGTTTGGCGGAGATTTGCTCCTCCCAGCAGGTCAAACTGAAATCCCTCTGGAGAATCTTGTCGGCCGAAACGAAGAAAGCCAATGCGGCCTCCAATAAAGGAATCGACGAGTGCCCGATCACCGCTATCAGAAAAGACCTGCACTGCGAGTCGAGGTTCAGGCTGACTGGCGAGATAAGTGTGGTACAGGAATCCCTGTGGCATGAACTTCCAGGTCCACTCGTCACTCCCTTCAAACGGACCTGTTCCGTACGATTCGTAGGATGGGACGTAGATGGAGTTTGATTCGGATCCGTAACCGACTGCCTGCGGAAATTCCAATGGGCCGGTGAGCGGAGGGTTCTGAGCGAATGCCACCTGGGTGCACAGAAGTAGAAATGCAATCACTGCGACAACTCTGCCCATTCGGGAGAGCTGATGTTCTTCAGTGTTGTGATGAGTCAATAACGACATGGTGAGGTCACAGGTTTTAAGCTTTTCGCAATTTTGAGTCGACCCGTTTTTCCGGATGCATCGTGTTAGAAGAGTGTTGAGCGGCAATAATTGCCGAAGCCGACTTCGCGGGTCATAACTGTTTTTTGTAACGTAACTTAGAGTAATCGGTACAAGTTCTTCGCGTGCTTCGAAAACCGTTGCTCTGATCAGGCAGCGGCGGGGCGGAGGCATCTTGCAACCAGCCACATAACTGTCGATCATGAATGTTGTTACAATCAGTTGTTCCGGTTGGACGCGGCCAAATCAATCAGGAGGCGTCTGCCATTGGTCGCACTGAATTCCTGAAACGAAACATGGTTCTGCCAGATGACGTTTGCGCAACTTCTCCTCAAAAACGTGAAATTCTATTGGCGAACTCATCTGGCTGTCGTCCTCGGAGTGATCGCAGCAACAGCAGCGATTGTCGGAGCACTCATCGTCGGCGACTCCGTCCGTGACAGTTTGGTCGAGATGTCGAATGTGAGGCTCGGCAAGATCGACAATGCGGTTCTCGGGGGGAGGTTCTTTCGCGAATCGCTGGCTGATGAATTTCAGGCAGTGATTCGAAGTTCGACCGACAGCGACGCGATCGTGGCTCCGGTGCTGGTGATGCAGGGAACTGTTGAAGTCCATAAGAGTGCAGATCAGGTTGCTCGAGCAGGGCAGATCAATGTTTACGGGGTCACGAATTCCGGATGGGAACTGCTCGACCATGCTCAGATTGCAGTTCCTCAGGCCGGGGAGGTCGTGCTGAATGAACGCCTTGCCAGTCAGCTTGATGCAGGGGTCGGGGCCACGGTCTCGCTGGTTGTCGAAATACCGTCAGCCATTCCTCGTGATTCACTGCTGGGAGAACGAAACGAAACCGTCTCCGAGTTGCAGTTAAAGGTGACAGCGATTGCCCCGGATGAATTAGGACTGGCACGGCTGGGGATGAACCCGACGCAGCAACTACCAGCCAATATCTATCTCTCTTTACCCGATCTTCAGTCAGTCATCGGACTGGAGGCTCGGCAACGCTCCCGTACTCAGCCTGTTGCGAAACTCGCCCGGATCAACAGCTTGTTTGTTTCTGTGCCAGGACTTCCTGTTGACGCTGAAGCTGCAGATCGTCTGAATTCAGTGCTGCATTCTCAACTCGCGCTGTCTGATTTGAATCTCAAGGTCGTAGAACATACAGATCGAGGGTACATCGCTCTTGAGAGTGACCAGATGTATCTTGATTCGGTGGTGACCAACTCTTCATTAGAAAGTGCCAGCAAGCTTGGAGCAGAGACCTCTCCTGTTCTGGTTTATCTGCTCAACGAAATCTGGAATCAGGCATCTCCTGAAAAGCACTCGATGTATTCGGTTATTGCTGGTGTCGATCCCAGTAATTCAGCGCCGTTCGGGCCGTTCCAGTTTGTCGGTGAATCCCACCCTTTGGAAGGGAATGCGGTTTATCTGAATGAATGGCTCGCAGAAGATCTCGGTGTGACGGTCGGGGAGACGATCCGCACGAAGTACCATGTCGTCGGCGATCGTGGCGAGCTTCCCGAAGCAGAGCAGGACTTCGTGGTTGCGGGAATTGTGAAGCTCGAGGGGGTTGCCGATGACCGCGGATATACTCCGGATGTCCCCGGGGTGACAGATGCGGAGACGTATGCGGATTGGCGGGAGCCGTTCCCTCTCAAACGCGATCGTATTACGGACCGTGATGATGAATACTGGGAAAACTACCGCACGACACCGAAGATGTTTGTCTCGCTTTCAATGGCGAAATCGCTGTGGCAGAGTCGTTATGGAGAGCTGACAACATTCCGCGTCGCTCCTGCAAAAGGGGAGTCACTCGATGACTTAAAGAGTTCTTTCGAGCGAGAGTTACTCGCTTCGGTTTCTTTACCGTCGACCGGTCTGGCAGTGCAGCCTGTCCGGTTCGTCGGATTGAAGGCGGCACAAGGGACGACAGACTTTACCGGATTGTTTATCGGGTTCAGTTTCTTTTTGATTCTCTCAGCCACGATGTTGGTCGCACTGTTGTTCAGATTGGGGGTTGAGCAACGTTTGAAGGAAATCGGGCTGCTTAACGCGATCGGTTTACAGCCACATTGGGTGCGGCGAATGCTCCTTTCGGAAGGGGCGATTCTCGTTTGCGTTGGTGGGTTGTTTGGCTTGGCTGCCGCCATTGGATATGCCTCGATCATGATCTATGGACTGAAGACCTGGTGGTATGGAGCGATTGGAACCAAATTCCTGTATCTTTCTGTACATCCACTGAGTCTGCTGATTGGGTTCTTGCTCGCAGTGGTCGTCGCGCTCCTGGCGATCTGGTGGGCCCAGAGACAGGCAACCCAACAGTCTTCCCGCAGCCTTCTCGCGGGGGCAATGCCAGAGAACTGGAAGACAAAGTCTCCGTGGATCTCCAAGTTGCTGGCGTTTGGGGGGCTGGGCGGTTCAGCATTGCTACTGGTATTGTCACTGATAGGATTGGTTCCCGACGTCGAAGCCTTCGGCGGGTTCTCATGGAGAATCGTAGTCTTCTTTCTGATTGGCATTGGAATGCTGACTGGAAGTCTGGCTGCTTTGTCTCTCCTGCTGAAGTTGAGCAGCACTTTGCAGATCAAAGGGGGGCAGCCAATCGGGCAAATGCGACTCGGATTCAAGAACGCAGCCCGCAATCGAAGTCGCAGCGTGATGACCGCAAGCCTGATCGCCTGTGCGACATTCGTAATCGTGGCTGTCGCCGCTGGTCAGATGAATCCAATTGGAGATACTCCGCGAAAGCGATCAGGGAACGGTGGATTCACATTAGTGGCTCAGACCAATGTTCCAGTTCTTTACGACCTCAATACTCCAGAGGGGCGAGGAAAAGCAGGGCTGAATGTCAGTGATCCGAAAAGCCAGCAGGTGTTGAATCAGTCGAGGATTTTTCCATTTCGCATGAAACTGGGGGAGAACGCGAGTTGTCTGAATTTGTATCAGACTCAACTCCCGACGATTCTGGGTGTTCCTGAGGATGTGCTGAATCAGCTCATCGAAGAAGATCGGTTTCTCTTCGCCGATACGCATGCGGAGCACCCATGGGAATTGCTTCGCGAGACTCTTCCTGAGCAGAGAATTCCCGTACTGGGTGATATGAACACATTGATGTACTCGATGCATAAGGGGATTGGAGCGACGGTCAATGTGCCAGACGACGATGAGCCACAGCATTCACTTCAGATAGCGGGAATGTTTGCCAATAGCGTCTTTCAGGGAGTGCTGGTGATGTCCGAGAAGAACTTTCTCAAAGTCTTCCCGGAGCAAGCTGGATTTCGTTATTTCCTGATTGATGTCGACCCAAGTGCTGCACCACAGGTCTCCCAAATTCTGGAGTCGCAACTGGGCGATTACGGGTTCGATGTGGACCGAGTGTCTGATCGACTGGCGGATTTCCTTTCCGTACAGAACACATACCTGTCGACCTTCCAGACGCTCGGGGGACTGGGGTTACTGCTGGGAACGATCGGACTGGCAACCGTGATGCTTCGAAACGTACTTGAGCGGGCAGGGGAGTTTGCTCTGCTGAGGGCGGTCGGATTTCAGGCGGGCCAAATTGGCAAGGTCGTGGTTTGGGAGAATGCTTTTCTGTTGGGAAGTGGTCTGCTGTGCGGCGCCATTGCAGCACTCATTTCGATGGCTCCGCATTTGATGACAACAGTCGCCAATGTTCCCTGGGGGAGCTTGGGAGGGCTGTTGATCGGGGTGTTTATCGTGGGAATGCTCGCCGCGATCGTTGCTGTCCGTGTGGCAGTACGTACCCCGATTCTGTCGACATTACGCGGCGAATGAAGTTGAGAAGAAACCGGGGATGGCGCGGAGTCTGTTCTGTATCCCCGTCGTACTGGAAGTGAAGCTCTGAGAGAGAAACGTTATGGCAGGTGTCGAAGGTCGAGAAATCCTTGTGGGTGTGAGTGGCGGAGTTGCTGCCTTCAAAGCTGCGGATCTCGTGAGCAAACTCGTGCAGCGTGGGGCAAAAGTGACCGTCGTCATGACTCGTTCCGCACATCAGTTTATCGGAGAAACGACGTTTCACGCCCTGACTGATCGTCCTGTTTACACGGAGACATTCTCTCCTAAAGAACACTATTACGGCGAGCACATCGCGCTGGCACGACGGGCAGAACTATTCGTCATTACTCCCGCAACAGCCAATGTAATGGGGTGTATCGCTAACGGGATCGCGGGTGATCTGCTGACAACGCTCGCGATGGCGGTGACGTGTCCCGTGTTGATGGCACCTGCGATGAACAACGAAATGTGGTCTAAACCGCCTGTGCAACGAAATCTGGAACAGCTGAAACAGGACGGGATAGAAATCGTTGGTCCCGGGGAAGGCTATCTCAGTTGCGGAGTGATCGGACCGGGGCGCATGGCGGAACCGGTTGACATTCTCGCTGCGATCGAACGTCGCTTTGCCTGAGATCATGTTGTTCGAGAACATGAACCTGCAAACTAAGAAGCCGCACAGTTTGCTGTGCGGCTTCTTTCATTCAATACCAACAATACCGATCAACTCTGAAGAGATTCAGCGACATCGGTTCGGTACGCTGTCAGTCCAGGAATCAGTCCGATCAACGACGCCATTGCAATCAGGCCGGGAATCACTGCGAGTTCCCACGGATCGAAAGCGACTGGATCAATCAGCAATCCGCTGCGTGCTTCGATGATTGGTGATGCCAGATACACCAGACCATGTCCCAGGATGATTCCCAGAATTCCCCCTAGCACACAGAGCAGAATGGACTCGACGAGGATGATTGAAAGGACCGTTGCCCGACGTGCTCCGAGTGCCCGCATGACGGCAATTTCCTTTTTGCGATCAGCCATCGAGTTGTAGATGCTCACAAAGATCCCGATGCCTGAGACCACGATGATCAGGCCGGTCAGGTACAGAAACGCATCGCGAACATTACCGACGAGGTTTGTCATGACACGTTGCATGACACTGACTGTATTCGCTGCTTGCGCTTGAAAACCTTGCTTGAGCTTGTTTTGCAGGGCCATCGCCGCATTGGCTGAACGGAACCCTTCCCCTTTCATGACCAGCAGGACGCTCGTCACTTCCTTCTGGAGATCCGAGGTCGGACCATGATGATGATCATGCGCATGGTCGTGGCCACTATGGTCATGATGTGCATGCTTGGCGATTTCGATCAGGTCGTCTTTGTAGAACTCTTTGATCTCATCTTCTGATTGGCCGTAGAACAGTGCCTCTCGAGCGATTGCCTGTTCGACAGGGTTGTCGTGCCCGGAAATCGCGAAGAACCCGTCAATATGAACAAGGACCGTTCGGTCGTTGGGCGTGCCAGTCGGAGCAAGAATCCCTTTGACTGTGAATTCTTCATCATGAACGTGCCCGTCATCTCCCGCGTGAACCATCTTAAACTTCGACCCGATGGTCCATTTGTTTTGGCGGGCCACTTGGGAACCGATCACTGAGTCCCAGGTGCCGCGCAGCCCATCCCCCTTGATCTGGAATTGTTTCCCGGGAACGTAATCAACCAGCAAATATTGGGGAGTCGTCCCGACGATCGGGAAGTTTCCGACCTCCGTTGTGTCTCCGATGTTGACCGGGATGGCACGTTCCACTGTCGGGTTGGCAGCGAGTTCTTTGTAGAATCGCCACGGAAGATTCTCGATTGGGTTTTCAATGTGGTAAATGGTGCTGAGGACAAGCTGCAGGTCACTTCCTTTCGGACCCACAACCAAGTCGTAACCACTTCCGGACTGATTGAAGATTCGTGTGATGACACCGTTGAGAATCATCACGGCGATCATCAATGCAATACCGAGCGCGACGCTGATGCTGGTCAGCGTCGAAGCGACCCAACGCTGACGAATACTTTTGTAGGCGATGGTGAACAGGTTCATTGGGTCACCCCCACCTGATTGATCTGACCGAGTTGCTCAACACGGTCGAATTGTTCTGAAACTTCCTTCGAGTGCGTGACCAGTAGTAACGAGACACCGTGCTCGCGGCAGCTATCACGCAGAAGGTTAAGAATCGTCGACTGATTGGCTGGATCGACGCTGGCTGTTGGTTCGTCCGCAAGCATCAGCTTGGGGTTGTTGGCCAGAGCGCGCGCGACGGAAACACGTTGCTGCTCTCCAACCGACAGCTGTGAAGGGCGGTGTTGCAGACGTTTTCCGAGTCCGACCTTCTCGAGGAGCTGCTTGGCGAAGGTTCTGTTGGCGCGTCCGGAAAATGCCATGCCGAGGAGTACATTTTCCAGTGCAGTGAACGCGGGCAGCAAGTGGAAGGTCTGGAAGACGATTCCAATTCGTTCCGCACGGAAACGGTCTCGAGACGGTTCGACGAGCTTGGTCAGGTCGGTCCCATCCACAATCACACTGCCCGCATCCGGAAGGGTGATTCCTGCGATAATGTTTAACAGCGTGGTTTTACCGCCACCGCTTTGTCCGAGGAGAACCGCTTGTTCCCCCTGAGAAAGTGCGAATTCAGGAACATTCAACACGGGAAGAACTCCTCCCGCTGGTTCGCGATAACTCTTTTGAATCTGCTTTAGTTCGAGCGACATACCCCCCCCCCATCGTTGCTGCCGACAAAGATCAGCGTTGGCCGATCCCCGCGGAGACTGTTTCCGGTCGCAATTATCACTCATTGATGAGTGCTGGTCTACCACGCAGGAATGGATTGACAGGGATCGGTTTCAAAGAGATCTCTGCGGTGAGCTGAGAGAATCAGCACCGCGATTCTGAAGCCTTCTGCGAATTCAGAGTCTTCGTGGTAACCCCCGATGAGAACCACGGTAGCAGACGGTCGCCTTTAATGCAATTCAATTGCAAAAGCATGTGGTGTGGGGATGCTATCCCGCAGCGCGAAGCATGAGTTCTTCAGCTTTCACTGAAACAATTGCGATTCCCAGCTTGTCCGCAAGTTTGATCACTTCTGCTTCATCGAGCAGAATTGTCATGCCGGCTTCGAGAGCCAGAACCCGGGCACCCGCTTCACGCATCGTTTGAATTGTCTGTACGCCGACAGTTGGGACATCAAATCGCATGTCCTGGCTTGGCTTTGCGACTTTGACAATTGTCATTCCACCACGGCGACAAAGCGTCCCCGCGCGTCGAATACACTCATCAGTTCCTTCGATCGCCTCGACAGCAATGACGGCAGTATCGTTGACGATGATGGTCTGCCCAATATCCAGTCGGCCCATTTCTTTGGCCAGATCCCACCCAAATCGAATGTCTTTCCACTGAGCAGGAGTTGGATGTCGACGTGTTAAAAAGCCATGTTTCACGAGAATCTCCGGGCAGAAATCGAGCGCAGAACGGAAGTGAACTCCATCTCGTTCAAATTCACGGATGACAGCGAGGAGGAGCGTGTCGTCCTTCTTGTTTTCAGTGCAATACCGAAACCACATGTTCAGTGTTCGCCAGTCCGGAAGCATCTTCCAGAAAAGAAACGGATCAAACAGAACCCGTTTCTCGATCTTTCCTGCCATCACTGCATTGAGCACTTCTCGACGTCGGAAATGCCGAATCGCACGTCCGATCTTGCCCAGTGGGATTGGACTGTAATGGTCGCAAATATCGATCAACTCAGGAGAGGCAAGCCCCTCGATCCCCTGGCATTGAACAGAAAACCCCATTTCCTGGGCTGCTTGTGCAAACACGACAGGAAAACGCCCCCAGCCAGCGAGAAGACCAACGCGGTCTCCCGGTCTGGGGGTTATCGGTAGCAGGCGTTCTCGGTAGGAGTCCGACATGATGACTTCGTATCGATCAGATTCAGGCTGCTGAACGCGCCTGTTGAGGTTCTGAAAGGGAGGAGAGTTGTTGTTGCAATTCGGCGAGTTGGGCGGTCAGTGCTTGAACCTGTTTACGCAGGTCAGGAACCTTACGGATATTCAGGTGGTTTTTTAGAGCGTCTTTCTCTGGGATCGCCGGGATGTCATGGTAAGTCCCCGCTTCGGGGATGTGCCCCATCACGCCAGCTTTCCCGCCGAGTTTGACCTTTGTTCCGATGTAGCAATGGTCAGCCACGCCAACCTGGCCGCCCATCTGAACGTAATCACCTGTGACGACCGAACCAGCTAGTCCGACCTGCGAAGCGAAAACGTTATGCTTTCCGATCTGACAGTTGTGGGCGATCATGACCTGATTGTCGATCTTGGTCCCCTCACCAATCACAGTTGCTTCGATCATGCCGCGATCGATGGTGGCACAAGCACCAACTTCAACATCGTCTTCGAGGATGACAGTGCCAGTGTGCGGGATCTTGTGGAACGCTCCGTTCACGAAGCGGTACCCAAAGCCATCTGCGCCGATGACAGTGTTCGCCTGCACGATGACCCGGTTCTTGAGAGTGATGTCGTGATAAAGAACGACTTGAGCATCGATGATGCAATCGTCCCCGAGGACGCAACCTTCGCCGACAATGGCTCGCGGACCGATATGACAACGGTCGCCCATCACAACATCAGCACCAATGACGGCACCAGCAGCGACGTGGCAATCCTTTCCGAATTTTGCGGATGGATGGACGCTGGACTCCGGAGAGATTCCAGTTTGCGGACGTTCTCGCTGCGGGCGGAATAACAGCATCGCGGAGATGAATGCGAGCTGAGGATCTTTCACAACGATAAGTGGAATACGGAAATCAGGCAGAGCAGATGCAAGATCAGCGTTTACAAAGACGGCGCCAGCTTCACTTTTCTGGAGAAGCGGAAGCTGTTTTCGTGCTTCAGCATATGTGACGTGCTTCGCCCCGGCGGTGGGAAGAGGGGCAACATCCTGAAGCTGAGTATCAGTCTGACTTTTAACAATACCGCCGACACGGTCTGCTAAGTCTTTAACTGAAAAGGACATACGGCGCATCCTTGCTGTGTTGAATTCCATCATGGAAGTCTGGGACAGAGCCTTCTAGTGGATTTCGGAATTTCGGGCAAGATTGGATTTTCCGTCAGGAGTGTTTCTGGCTGCCTAATCCGCAGAAAATGCAGAAGTTGAAGTCGCTAGCGCGAATGTTTTTGCACCTCTAGGTGTTTCACGACGTATGGTTCGGGAACACCCTGAGCCGCGGTGTCTATGGAAAACCGCGACAATTGGGCACCGTGTTCACGAGTAAAATCCATTGGCCGTTTGATGTATCAATGAGTGATCGGTTAGATATTCAGGACTCGGGGATACATGAGTCACCGTTTCGCGCCAAAGGCGCCAATGATTGGAAGGTTCGGGTCCGATCTTTGGGCGAAGTCAACCCCTCGTTTCTGCGTCAATGGAAGGATCTCGAACAGGTTGCCAGTTCTCCCAATCCGTTTCTCTCATCCGGATTTGTCATGGCTGCTGCGGCACAGCTTCGGACTGTCGCAGATCCCCTGATTCTGACCGTCGAACACAATCGAGAATTGCAGTTTCTGGGTGTATTCGAAAATCGGTTCGCTTCCCGCAGGATGCCGCTGCGACACCTTCGGTCGTGGAAAACACCGCATACCTACCTCGATGCTCCGCTGTTCCGACAAGGGATGGAAGAGCATGCGGTCGAGCGGTTCTGGGACTTTTTGATTCACGGCCGGCACGAGTGGCATGCAGTCGATTTTCCGAAGTTTCCCAATCAGGAATCGATCTCCAGAATCTTCGATGAAACATCAATCGAACTAAGCGTCGGGTGTGTCAAAGGAACCTGCTGGTCACGCGCCAGCATGAATTTCTCGGAGTCCTCTCAGGCGGACGTTCAGTCTCATCTCTCGCTGAAACGCATTAAGAGCCTCAGAAGAAGTCGGCGTGAGTTGGAGAAGTTCGGGGACGTTCGATACGAAATCGTGCGAGACTTCGACCGGATCGATACTTGTGCATCTGAATTGGTTCGACTGGAAAGCATGGGATGGAAAATGTCCCACGGGACTGCCATCGCCGCATCGTCAGCAGAGCAACAGTTCTTTCTGTCGATGATTTCCAATCTCAATCAAAACCAAAATGTGTTCTTCACTCGACTCCTGGTAGATGAACGAGCGGTCATAAGCGTGGCCCATCTGGTCTCTGGGGACTCTGCTTACGCCTTCAAGTTGGGATGGGATCCTGCAATGGAGCGAGGCGCTCCGGGATTTCTCATCAAATATCTGACTGCAATGGAAGCAACAGAATCGCTTCCTGAGATTCAGATGATCGACAGTTGCTCGATGCCCGGTTCTTTTATTGAGCGAGTTTGGCCACATCGACGGTCGTTTTGCTCCAGAACGTATTTAACAAGCCCGGTTGCCAGCGTGACCGCCTCGATGCTGACGGGCTTACGCTGGATGAAGAACAGAATGGGTGCCGTTTCGTGGAGTCTATTTCACCCAAGAGAGAATCAGGATCAGGAATGAGTCGTGCAGTCGGTTGGCTTCAGAGGCTTTGGCCGAAAGTTGACACTGAACGTCTGGACTTCAATCAGCACTGTGCTCCGCTCGACGGAGTTCGGGGAATCGCTGTGCTGTTGGTCTTGATGTATGACTGCCTGAAGCTGGATCCCTTAGGCAATCCTGTGACTTTTGCAGCTCGAAAGGTCGCTTCTGCAGGATGGTCCGGAGTTGATCTCTTCTTTGTGCTTTCAGGCTTTTTGATTACGGGAGTTCTGCTGGAAACCCGTGGTCATGCCGGCTACTGGAAGAGTTTTTTGCTGCGCCGCGTCGTACGAATTTTTCCCCTGTACTACGCCACTTTAATAACGGTCTTCTGTGTGATTCCCCTTGGACTTTGGATGTGGGGCTCCACGGGAACAATTGCAGCGGATTTTGAGGCGGCGCGCCAGAACCAGATCTGGTATTGGTTCTATGCACAAAATTGGTTCTATGCGTGGCAGCAGGCGTGGCCTTCAGGGGTACCGATCAAACATTTCTGGTCTCTCGCCATTGAAGAACAGTTCTACCTTGTGTGGCCGTTTGCTGTTGCCTATTTCGCAAGGCGATCGTTGGGGTGGCTATGCCTGGGATTGAGCCTCTTCTCACTCGGGCTTCGTCTCGTTCTGATTTCACAAGGTGTTTCTCCGGTGACAGTTTTCGTCATGACGGTCACACGCCTCGATGGACTTTGCATCGGAGCGCTGTTGGCTGTGGCGCTCAGATCTGCGGGAGTGCGAGAGAGGTTGGCTGCCTGGCTTCCATCGCTGGCAGTCTTCTCGTTTTGTGCAGTTGTGGTCATCGATGCTGTCTTCCCTATTTTGAAAAGTGAGTCCTATCCAGCGACTTCATTTGGCCACACCATTCTGGCATTCGCATTCGCCATGCTGATTGGTGCGGCTCAGGTTGTGCCCAAGCAGCATCTCGTTGCTCAGGTCCTTTCTTTCCGGGTGCTCACGCTTCTTGGGAAATACAGCTACGCAATCTACGTCTTCCATCGATTTGTGTACTGGGGAGTGATGGAGTTCGATTGGTCGCTTCTTCCTGATTCACTCCGTGGGTGGAGCATCTTCGGCGTGACCCTCATTGGGACAATTTTGGCAGCCCGGGTAAGCTGGGTTCTTCTGGAGCAACCATGCTTGTCCTTGAAGAAGTTCTTCCCTCGACCTGATGCGAAAACAGGGGATCTTGACCATGGGATAAGTGAGTTTCACCCTGATAATTGCCACACGAAATCAACTTCAACATCTCCTGAAAGTTGTTGATTCTCATGCTGTGTGATGGTGAGATCCGGAATCGTTTTGCAGTCGAATCTTGAATCTTTTACCAAACGACTCTGAAGATTCTAAAAAATCATCTGAAGCCGCATTGACACTTTTCTGCCGATCAAGATATCACCCCGCCTCCTCTCTCAGACCTACCTCATCTCAATTCCAAATCTCAATCACCCCACGCTGATTCAGCAACGGCCGTAGTCGAAACCCTCTCAGTTCGACGTCGATCGGTTCTTGTCTGTATCGGCATCGGCAGGAATCCCATGTCCTCAACTACTCCAGCAACAATCCGTCCTCACGGAAAAGTTGTCGCCTGTGCCAAGAGCGAGGCGTCGAGACAGCATCTCGAACTGGCGATTCGTCGCGCTGGTTACGATTGTGTTTCGGTCGCAACGCTGGCAGAAGTCCGTGTCCTTGTGATGAATGATCTCATTGCAGCCACGGTCATTGATGAGCCGGAATCGGTTGCCGAAGTCGAACTGCTGGATTCAGAAGCTCGACGTGGTGAACGACCAACTCAGTTCATCCTGCTGCCTTCGATTGGAACACGACTCGCTTCTCCGCGAAGTGCGACTTGTGAAGTCCTTGATCCTCCTCTGACACCAGAACGCATCGGCCGAGCTCTGTTCTCTGCTGTTGCTCGTGCTCAGCTGATTACCGAAAACATTCAGCTTCGCCAGAAGCTGGAAGGCCGCATGTTCGATGGACTGATCGGTGTCAGTGATGCAACACGTGAGTTGCGATCTGCGATCCATGCTGCTGCTGAACATGACCTCCCAGTGCTCGTTTCAGGTGAGTCTGGTTCCGGAAAGAGTGAAGTGGCCCGTGCCATTCATCTCACCCGTTCTGGTCCAGGGCAGCCATTACTGGCGATTCGATGCAGCCTGCTCACTTCTTCCGTCGTCGAGCGTGAACTGTTTGGCGATGAAGGTTCAGAAGGTCGATTCGCAGCCGCTGCTGCAGGAACACTGGTCTTCGAAGAAATCGAAGCACTGACAATTGCTCAGCAGCATCAGCTCGCAGAAATTATTCTCAACAACGCGTTCCCGAACGGTGACAACTACGTCCCGTTGCGTGCACGAGTCATTGCGACCAGCTCTGCTGATTTGCGTGAACTGTGCCAGCAGGACAAGTTCTCTCACCAACTGCTGCGAATTCTTGATCGAAACACTGTGACGATCAAATCGCTGCGACATCGTATGGAAGACCTGCCTGTTCTGGCCGAGCACTTCCTGCAGCAGAGCAGCGTGAAGGAAGGGACAACAATTCGTCGTCTTTCAGAAGGTGCGTTGCAGCAACTCCTCAGTTACAACTGGCCAGGCAATGTCCGTGAACTGGAAAACGTGATTTCACGCTGCTGTTCACTGACAACAACTCCAGAGTTGAACGCCGAAGAGATCCAGCCTTGGCTCGACCACAACGAAGAGTCGACCGAGTTGCCAGGGCTCACGCTGCGTGAGATGGAACGAAAACTCATCGAGGCAACCTTTACACGCTTTGGTGGAAATCGTGAACTGACAGCGAAGGCGCTGCAGATCGGAATTCGCACCCTTTCAGGTAAGCTCCGCGAGTACGGCTACCCACCACGTGGGGGCCCAGGTTCAAACCGCATTCAGGAACGCGCAGCGTAATCGCTTCGCGTGACCATTGGGATCACTCCCACGAAGGCCGCTCAGTTGAGCGGCCTTTTTTATTTGAATGTCGCTTAATAGATCGCAAGTGCGATGGCGAACGCGAAGAATCCAATCGCAAACAGCATGACAATGAAGTTTCCGGTCCCGGACGTTTCCAGCACGGCGAGTGCTGGTTGCTCTGGGTTGTAAAAGACATCCACTTCAGATTCGACTGGATATTTCAGGACAAGGCGATTCATCCATCCGAACGGGGCATAGGAGCCCGCACGTCCTCCTGTGCGATCAATAATGTTGACCCCTTCCTCGCGATGAGAGGAACGAATCGCACCGGTCATCCCGCTCCCAAAGTTGATTCGGTCCCCCTGGTATCGTCTTCCGTCAACCTGATATTCGTATTCCACCCGGGGGCGAAATCGAATCGGTTTGATCGAACCGTTTCCTCTGCCAAGCTCCCGGAAGGCTTCAATGCCGGAACTCAGAATCTTCCCTTTGACAGAAGGCCATCTGCGCGAGCGGGTGTGTTCAATCTGCAAGGCTGCGTAGAGCCACAGAAGAAAAACGCCCGCAGCGGCACTGAGTACGACCAGCCAGCCTCGTTCGGGATGTGGCAACTCTGGAGCGATTCGAGACTCGGCGTAATTCAGCATCCACGGGACACCATATGCGATCGCAAGGATGAACAGGATGAGCCCGACGACTCCGTAGCCAAGCCCCGCTGGCCAATCCCGTTCAAGAACTGCTTCCTTCAGATTCGCAGGGTTGTAGTAGACGGTGACGGGGGTACCGACCGGGTAGCGTTCGAGGACGGTCTCCACTTCAGCGTCCGGGACGTGAGGGGTGACGTTGACGGTATTTCCTCGGTGGACGATGCCGTCCACTTCGTACTCATAGACGACGTTCGGGAAATTCCCTGTCCGTTTGTCGGATGGTCCGCGACGATTCTTCAGTCGTCGATTGATGACGTTGGACTGAGTCACTTTCCCTTGAGTGGGGATCCAGTTCCGCGCACGCCAAACTTCCCATGCTTTAATGGCTGTGACCAAGATCACGACGCCAATCATGAACACACCAAATAAGAGACCTGCGTTCCAAAAGAGATCTGCTTTCAATGAAGTGCCCCCGAATTCCAGTGAAGGAATGCATTGCCATGAGCGATGTCAACGCGTCTCGATCAGAATAAACACGTGATTATATAAAACGGAGTGGTGTTATTTTCAACGAGTCGTGAGGTGTGCGGCTATCTCGGGGGGGCAATGGACAGGTGGATGTGGCCGTAACAGGAAGACGTGATCTCGTTGAAAACAAAAAAGGCTCTGATCGATTTCGACCAGAGCCTTTCAAATTCGTCAGGCAGCCACCCCCCAGTGTCACCTGACGAAACGCTTGTTTGCACTTCAGTGGGGGAGCGATAGCTTTAGTTGATGTCGTTCTGTCCGGCACAGAAGTCGACTTCATCATAGAATCGGCTTCCAGCGGTTTGGCCAGCGTGCCCGTTATGGCAGCGAGCTTTGAATCCCTGGTCCATGCTGGCGAATGCAGAGCCAACATCTTCGAGTTCGTTGTTGACGTTGAGAGCGACTTCGCCGAGTCCGACAATCAGCCCGAGGACCGCGATTGTGGCAATCAGTACAAGTTCGGCAGAGACAATGAAACCGGCTTCGTCGTTAATCAGTTGGTTCAGGCAAGCGTTCATGGCAAATGTGATTTCTTGAGTATTGATTTCAGGTCGAGGGTTCGCAGCACGCGATGAGAAGAAAAACGCTACTTGTTGAAATCCGTTTCAGTCTCGTGAGCCCCGTTGTGTTCCAATTTCGGGACGCCGGGTGATTCAGTCGATTAGTTGATGTCGTTCTGTCCGGCACAGAAGTCAACTTCGTCGTAGAATCGGCTTCCAGCTGTCTGGCCACCATGCCCGTTGTGGCAGCGGACTTTGAATCCCTGATCCATGCTGGCGAAGGCAGAGCCAACATCTTCGAGTTCGTTGTTGACGTTGAGAGCAACTTCGCTGAGTCCGACGATCAGTCCAAGGACCGCGATTGTCGAGATCAGAACGAGTTCTGCAGAAACGATGAATCCAGCTTCGTCATTCAGGAGAGCGTTGAGAGTTGTCATGTTGTTTTCTTTCAGTTGGGGGGTGTTGACTTTGATACTGAAAGACAAAGCAGGGGGTGTGCCAGAACTTTGAACAATGTGTAAATCGAGCGTGTCGGCTTTTACTATTTGTTTTCTAAGTGCTTGGTGCTTATCGTGTTGTGTGATGTAAAGAAAAGTTGTCGGTTTGCTTCGGGGGTTCATTGGGACTGGTTGTGATGTTGCTTTGCGGCAACGGGTGTCGTCGGGTTAGAAGTGACTTTATAAGCGGGTACTTCGCGTAAGTTGTTGTCGCGTCATATGCTGCGTGTGGTGTTGCTTGTGGGAAACGTTGGTGGCATTCGGCAGCAACGTTTCTGGCATTGCGAGAGGATGAGGAAATGAGAGTTCCAATTCGTGAACGACTTCAGCAGAGTCGACCTCTCATCCTCGATGGTGCGACAGGGACAGAGCTCACCCGTCGAGGGATTGACCTGAACGTTCCCTCGTGGACGGCGGGGGTCATCGTCGATCAGCCAGAGACGTTGTGGCGGGTTCATCGCGATTATGCCGATGCGGGAGCCGACATGATCACAGCGAATACTTTTCGCACCCACGAACGGAATGTGCGACTGCTGAACCGTGATGTTTCTGGAGAAGAACTGACACGTTTGGCAGTGCAAATTGCGAGAGACGCATCTGGAGAGGATCGGTATGTCGCGGGGTCGGTTGCACCGCTGGGAGATTGCTATTCACCACAGATGGTCCCGAAGGCTGAAGCACTTGAACGCGAACATTCAGTGATGGTGGATTGCCTGGCAGATGCCGGAGTTGACTTCATTTTAATTGAAACTCAGCTCACGATTTGTGAGGCTCTCGCCGCTGCTCGTGCAGCGGCGAGCACAGGCGTTCCGTTTGGAGTCAGCTTTGTGTGTAACTCGGCAGGGCAACTCCTTTCAGGGGAACCGCTGCTCGCTGCTTACGATGCGATTCTCCCATTATCACCGGACCTTTTCATGGTGAATTGCGTTCCAGCGGAAGACGTTCTCACCCTTCTTGCCCCGGTTCTCAACGAGTCAGTGCGAATTTCATTAGGAGCGTACGGAAATACCGGAAGGCTATTGACAAACGGGAGTTGGGAATCAACTCAAGGCGTTTTTTCGGCAGTTTACGCCGAAATTGCGATGCACTGGATTGACGTTGGATTGAAGTTGATTGGTGGGTGCTGTGGCACTACACCGGATCACATATCTGCAATTTATGAAAAGATTTACAGAGCGCGATGAGCTTGTGCTGTTGCCGCTGCTGAGGCATCCCACGAAAGAATTTTCCGAGATTCCTTCGAGACTCCCTCTTCCCGCAGTTTGAACCTTGAATTAGGTTCCGACGATCTACCCTTCCCCCCATCCCATCAGTTCCTCCAACCGTGATGAGTTTCCTCGCGAAGCTCGAACGGTTTCCCTTCCTTGCCGCATGCCGGTTCAGTCCACGCAGTTTCGAACATGAATCGTCGACCATCGAGTTCACGCGTTTCCGACACGTCACTGCATCGACTACCGCAGCGGGGTTCCACTCCTCGTTTTCCGCAACATCCGCCTCTCGATGAGGGCCATGACATGATTTTTGCTTCGGACAATCAAAAAGCGGGACTTCCCATGCCTGTGAGGCGTCCGTTACCCAGAACTCGTGGTTCTCTGTTGGAAACTCGAAAGTCCTCTTTCATGATCATTGTGAAACGCTGGTCTCGGAGTCTGGCAGCTTGCCTGGCGGTATCTGGTATCTGGGGATTTGAGCAAACGCTTTCGGCACAGGAACCTGCTCCGGCAGAGTCTAGTGCTAGTGGTGCCGAGCAATACACGTTGTTCAACAACCAGTTTTCTGGATCTGCTTCCTATCCAGAGAATGGGAACAACGGCATGTTTGGCTATTCCAACTATGCCGATGAACCGCCGGCAGTCGGTGGCTTCGGTGTGAAAGGGCGATTTGCTGCCCAAGCTGGAACAACAGTCGGACAAAGCCAGCCTATTCAGAGTTTCGACCTCTCCCCTTACATCTTCGTCGATGATCTCTACCTGTTCGGGGAAGGCCGAATCATGGTCGGGAACGATGGGAAGACCGGCGGCTCTCTTGGAGCAGGGGCCCGCTACTACATGCCGCGATTGAATTCGATTATCGGCGGTAGCGGCTGGCTCGATATCGACAACACCCGCGGAAAGACATTCCATCAGTGGGGCATCGGTGGGGAGTTGTTGAGCGAGTTCCTCGACATTCGTGGAAACATGTATGTTCCGTACGGTGAAACCACAAAGATCCTCAGTCAGAGATTTGAGCAGGGATCACAACAGTTCTCGGATCGTCCACTCGGTGACGTTGGACCCGGTGAAGCTCAAGGAACCTATCTCTCGTTCCAGCGAAGAATCTTCGCAGCGACCGCTCTCGAAGGGTTCGACACACTCTTCACGATTCCGCTACCTGGTGATTTTGCACAGTCGATCAACCTTGAAGCCTCTGCAGGTTTCTACGGGTATAAGGCCAAAGACGGCACAATTGATGAAACATATGGATGGCGAGCGCGTTTCGACATCGATCTGTTTGAACGGCTGTCACACATGTTCCTTGAGGTGAATGATGACAAGACCTTCAAGACGACAGTCGCCTTCGTCGCAGATATCAACTACTGGGGCAAGCTGGAACATCGTCCGCGGATCGGTCACAGCCAGTACAACCGATTGGCTGAATGGGTCAGAAGAAATCGTACCGTCGTAGCGAAAGAGACCAGCGCTCTGTCTGCTCGCGAGTTCGCCGTGAATCCGGAGACTGGCAACCGCTATGTCATTTATCAGGTCGATACGACAAATGTTGGCGGGACAGATGGAACACTGGCTGATCCATTCCAGAGTCTTCAGGCTGCCATTAACGCGACTGGAGCAAGTTCTTCCGACTTCATCCACTACGTACGTGGAAACAGTGTGATCAATGAGCAGATCAACTTGAATCGCGATGGAATTCGGGTGATCGGAGAGCAGGCGAATCCAAATGTCTCGATTCCGATCGTTGGTCTGCCGGGTGGTGCCTTCCTGCCGACTGTGACAGCGACTCCATTCAATACACCTCTGATTCAGGGTGTCGCGGGCAACGCGGTGACAATCTCAGCGAATAATACCACGTTCGCCGGGTTCAATGTTCAAGGAACAACAGGCGGGAACGGACTCACGATCTCTCCCGGAGCCACGAACGGAACAATCCAGGACGTCAGGATTTCGGACGTCAGCGGCGGAAATGGTGTGGATCTGAACGGAGCACTGGGAACCTTCACGTTCTCAGATGTCTCAATTCAGAACATTGAAGGGAACGCACTGAATGTGACTGGCGGAAGTGCGAACGTCACATTCGTCGGTGGATCGTCACTCGATAACACATCAAATACTCATGCCTCACACGGCTACGCTGTTAACGTTGAAGATACGAATGGCGGAAATATCAACCTCAGTGCGTTGAACGTCAGCGACACTGGTGGTCAGGGGATCCGAGTCTCTGGGTCTGCTCCGGGAGCATCACGTGCGAACGTGACCTTTGGAGCAACAACTCTGACCAACACTGTTGTTCCGGCTCCTGTCGGTACAGAAATCGAAACCGGTGCAGTCTATATTCGAAATCATAGCGGAGCGGTGACGTTCCTCGATGCACTGAATATCAACGGAATTGACGCTGTGCTCGGAGGCGACGCGATTGTCGTCGAACGACTGCAGTCTGCCGGAAGTGTACTGTTCCAGGGCGACGTGAATATCTCAGGTCGTCGTGGGCACGGCGTCTATGTTGTGGACTCAGCGGACGGTGGTACCGGGGCACTTGCAACAAATCTTGTGAACTTCCGAGGAAATGTGAATATCAACGGGCTGGGAGCCGGCCATGCAGGGACGGAATCTGCAGTGCTGTTCCAGTCGAACTCTGGCGGACTCGCATTCTCCAATGCACTCAACATCAACGGGGGATTGGGTGACGGTGTCGAGATTACTTCAGGTCTGGCCGCTCCGGTTGGAACTGATATTGCTCAAGTGACACTGACAAATGCAGTCATCAACGGGATTAGCAATGGAACCTCATTGAACATTCACGACGTGACCAAAGCGGGCTTCCGCGTGGTGACAGCAGGTGTGAACATCAGCAATCGAGGATCGGCAGGGTCAGTCGGGACAGATGGTGCGGGTATTCGAATCTTCGATTACGCTGGCCAGGCTGCTTTTGCTGGAACGACCGTCGTGAACAATCAGCTCGGCTCGTTCGCGAACGGGGTTGATATCCAGGACAATGCAGCGACTGCTGCCATCGGATTTGTCGGGTTGAACGTGAATAACCAGTTAGGAGCTGGGTCATTCGGTGTTCGCGTCAATAATAATCTGAATGCAACATCCGGTGTCTCCTTCAATACATTGAACGTTTCCAGTACCGATGCTGTTGGTGTCTCGTTCACCGACAACGCGTTTGTGGCTGTCAACAACGGTACATTGGATTCAACGGGTGCTCGAGCCATCGAGGCGTTTACAACAGCCTTGGCGACGACCGCTCAGCGACACAACATCGCTCTGACTTCCATCTCCGCCACAGGTTCAGACTTCGGTATCTTTGTGGACAACAGCGTCGGAGCGTTCCGGGTTACAGGATTGAACTCGGTTGCCGGCAGCGGTGGAACGATTTCCGGAATGTCAGGCGCTGGTGCATTCTTCCAGGATACGAATCTGGCGAATCTGGCGTTCATCAATATGACCGGAAACGAACGTGGTGTTGAAGCCCAACGGCTCTTCACCCGCTCCGGGGCGACAACCGGATTGGTCTTGAATGGAGTCGGGATTAGTGACTCGAATTCCGAGGGAGTATTTGCTCAGAACGTGAACAATGTCAGAATCAGCAACTCAACATTGTCTGGAAATGGCATCGGAGCGAATGAAGAGCAGATCGATCTGGTCGCTACTGTCAGTGATCGTGATACCGATGGAAATGGTTCACTTGACCGACTCGCGTATAACTTCGAGATCTCGAATAACAACATCACCGATGGGACAACTGCTGCGACTGCGGATATGATCAATATTCGCACCGGTCCAGGATTGGTGAACCCGGTCGCCTTGACTCTGGACTTCCTGAACAATGGTCCTGCTGGTGTCGCTTCAAGTCCTAACACCGTGGTTTCCAGCCGTACAAACGGCGGGGCTGCTTTGAATGTGAACTGGCAAGGTGCGACAACTGCTAACATCACTGGAAACCAGTTTGTATTGCAGGGTGGACTTGGTCAAATTGGGGTCGATCTGGCCATCAATGGAACTTCGACCATCAATTACACCGGGAACTCAATGAGTGCAGCGGGTGCCACGGCGACAGGAATTCGGGCCAATATGAGTCAGGCATCGACCTTCAATGTCAGTGGAAACAGGTCACTGAATGCTTTGAATCAACCGATCGCAGGAAGCGGTTTTGCATTCGCGGGAGCTCAGTCTACCGGACTTGATCTCACCTTCCTTTCCTCCGGAAATCGAATCACGATTAACAACAACCTGATGGAGTTCTCCGGGCTTGGAAGTCGAGCGATCGTCTTTCCTCGAATCGTAGGCACCGGTGGAGCGACAACTGTCGGAATCGGTGGAAACACGATCACCCGAACTGTGAATATCGACGATGCGATTACAGAGCACGGGATTCTGTTCCAGGTGGTTCAGGGGTCAATTCTCCTGAGCAGCTCAGCTGGCAACAACGAGATTTACTCAAATGGAAATCTCCTGACCGATTTTGTGCCGTTCTTCTACAACTTCGAAATGCCAGGCGGTTCCTCAGGCGGAACTGTGATCCAAGTAAACGGATTCAACTATCCGTAAGGACTCTATAGCTTTGGATGCGGGTTGAATTGGCCTGAGAGAAGCAACTTTGATTATTCGGTGTGACTGAATAACAGAGGGTTTCTCTCAGGCCGATTCCCTTTTCAGGGGGCTCGATGTTCCTAACGACCTCAGCATTCTTTTGACCTGGCTGTCACTGTCCCGAAGATCGACGAAAAGTATCCAGAGAACACGTCTTGTGTAAATCGCCTGAGATGTCGTAAAAGAGGGAGTCAGTCGACGACTCAGAGGGAACTACGTTCATGGATGAACATAAGAAAGTAAAAACGGGGAAGATTGCGCAGCTACTCTTTGCCGCAATCGCCATGACTCCGTTATTTCTGGCACTCCTTGGAACCTCGTCTGTTCCAGTTGGCCGACCGCTCGAACGTACAAAGGAACTTCCGGCGCTCGCTTTTCGTCAGTACTCGGTCAACATGCGAGAACAGCAGGCTACTGCACGCATTGTGGCGCCATTCGCATTCTGGAATCGCAGTGAAAAGCCTCTCGAAATCACCAAGCTGGAACCGAGTTGCGGTTGCTTGGGACCGAAGCTTTTAGGGAACCGTAAAGAGTATCCGCCAAAGGCGCAGGGAATTTTCGAAGTCCAGGTTGAGACCGCGAATGAAACTCCGGGCTCACATCTGTACTCCGTAAAAGTTCACTACCGAGTGGACGGGCAGAATTTTGAAGAGATCGTGACGTTTCGATGTCAGATTCCGGAGCGGACGGTCAGCTTGAATCCGCCGGAGCTGTACTTCTATCAGCTTTCGGATCTTGCAATGTCAGGCGAGGTTCAGGTTAAGGATCATCGTGACAAGCAATTAACTATTCAAAATGCTACGACGTCGAGCCCCTACCTCAAAGTCAGCGTCGGGGATCGCAAACATGATGAAGATGGGACAACTTCCACACCCGTTCAGGTCGAGGTAACGGGGGCTATTCCGGCAGGATCCCACCCGACGTTCGTTCAGATTCACACCAACGACGAAGATTTTCCGCTGCTGAGGGTTCCTGTCTTCTTACAGGGGAAGCCGAAAATCTCCGGTCTCACTTCAGAGACTGCGATCGATCAGAAAGCAGGGGAACGGAGGAACATCGAATCGTCCGCGTCCTCGGAGCAGCCATGAACGCGATCGCGGCTCAACAGAATGGAACGCTCGGGGCTAAGGCTCGTGCTGCCATCGGCCGACAGAGTCGTTGGGCGCTGTGCGTAAAATTGTTGGGGTCACAGCCTTTAGGTAAACTGGAAACTCAGTCAACCAGAAGAGTTACCACGTCGTTTCAGTATCGCCGGGCTCAGATTCCCCAAGCTGCGCGCGGAGTTCATCTCGCTCTGCTCGAGTTACTTCGAGGTCGAACATCAGGTATTTCACATCGAGTCGCAATTGAGAAAGTGCTTCCTGCACAAGGTTTAGGATGCGTCGACGACGTCGTACGCAGTCGACAACCTGTGCGTACGGCTGCTCGAGAGACTGATACTGCTCCTCAGGGAGGGCTGCGATTCGTTTGCCCAGTTCTACCAATTCTCGTGGGAGTTCATCCGAAGAAGAATCAGGGATTCGAAGGGCATTCTGCATGACAATTACCTTGAGCCGGCGTAAGGCATGAAATCCTATGAAGTTAGGTTTGCCTGAATCTCCGGATGGCGTAATGTGTTTGACTCATGAAGCGATTTTTGACCACAGCAGCTGAATTTGTGTATGTTGCCAAATCGCCACAGGTGATCGCAAGTGACTTTAGGAAATGTTGTGAAATCGTGGGGTTGCTTTTGAAATTGGGTCCGGTTGTAGCGAGTTGGGCCGTTGCAGAGTGATCTACGACAGGTTTGATGTCATGAAGTTTCAATTGAAGCGTGGATTTTACGGTTTTGTGGCTGTGGTGACGTTTTTCAACGTCGCTGTTGCCCAACTGTCACCTCAATTGTTGCAACATGGTTTCGAAGACGAACATCTGATCGCAGTCGTTGCGAGTCAAAATCTGACGCAAATTCAGACCAAGCATCTATCTACGCAGACAGATCCACATTCTGGAGAAAAAGCCGAGCAGTTCGTTTTTCAATCTCGGGCATTGCTTCCGGATGAGAGCCGCGTGGTGATTGCACTCCCTCAATCGCGAGTTTTTGGAGAGCTCCGCTGTGGGATCTGGGTGAAGGCAAACTGCCCTAACCTCAGGTTGGGAATGAGGATTAAGTATCCTCGGCAATTGGATCCTCGCACGAACCAGCCATTGGAACTGGACGTCTTCGGTGACCCGTATTCCACCCCCGGGAAGTGGCAACAGCTAGTTTGCCAGGCTTCTGATGACCTGATCCAGAAGCGACTCGTTCGCGTTCGCAGCCAGTTGTCTGACGGGTTGAGAACGGTGACGATCGATGAACGGGAATCGTATGTCGACCAACTCATCCTGCAGTTTCAAGTGCCTGTGGGGCAATCCTATGTGACGATGGACGACCTTGAATTTGGCCCAATCGTACGGCCTAATCAGGTTGTTGGGGAGTCTGCTGATCAGAAGAAGCTCGAATCGATCCTGACGATCGAGAATGATCGGATCCGAAAGAATGGAGAGCCGTTCTTTCCGATTATGACGCTGTACCATGCGGAGCCGTTGGATTTGATTGCAAAGACCGGCGCCAACATGCTTTGGATCAGGAATTACGACGACCAACCACTGCTGGCAGCGTTGGCGGACTTACAGATCGGCGCTGTCGCGTCGCCGCCTCAGCCCGAGCCGACAGAAGCGATTCTGGGACGCACAGGGATTCCTGCGATGCCGGAATGGACCGCTCCGATCTGGGCGTGGATGTTAGGGATCAATCTTCCGGCCGGGGATCGCCCCTTCATCTCTGCCTGGGCCAATCAGGTGCGATCAGCAGATCGTGACATCCACCGACCGATTATCGCGGATGTCGCAGGCGATGAACGAGATTACCATCGGCAGACAGATCTCATTTCGATCAGCCAGCTTCAGATTCATTCTTCACATTCCAGCTTGAATCACTTCGAGGATCTGCGCGGGAAGCGAGCTTTCGCACTCCCCGGGAAGCAAATGATGACGTTTCTGCAGTCTGAGGCGTCAGGACCGATGCTGGATTATCTGGGAGACCGGACGAATGTCCCGATTGTCGAGCCGGAACAGATTCTTCATCAGGGATTCGAGGCGATTGCCGCTGGGTTCAAAGGGGTTGGATTCTGGAAGCAAATCCCCTTTGGAACGGATGTTCCGGGTCTGCAGGAGCGATTGCACGCCATGCGGATCTTTGCCATACAGGTCAAGTTGCTTGAGCCATTCGTCGCGACCAGCCGAATCATCGATGAGCGACCTGTTCAGATCGAGCAATCTCGACCAACTGGAAAGCGATCCGGATTCGCATCGACACCACTGGCGAGTCGTTGGGATCGGCAGGTGACAGCTGACGGGACACTCGGTTTGGCTGCCGGTGAGAAGCCTGAGATTCGAGCCACTGTCTTTCATACCGACAAGGGGCTGTTGATTCTGTTGGTTTGGCATGAAGATGGGGCACAATGTGTTCCCGGGCCGCAGACCGCGACGAACGTGCGTGTTCTTGTTCGCGAGATCGGTGATGTTGCGACAGCGTGGGAAGTCACGCCGACGAGCGTAGGGCAATCGAACCTTTCCATGGAACGAATTTCCGGTGGCACTGAACTCACGCTACGAGAGTTTGATCAATACGCTGCGATCGTGGTGACGGGAACGGCTGAAGAAGCAGAGTCCTTGCAACGTTTGGCCCGCTCAATGCGGCGCGATGCTGCTGAAGCCTATCTTCAGCTCACTGAATCGAAGTTGTCACGAGTGCGACAGATCCAATCTGAGCTTGAGCAAGTTGGCTCTCCTCCGGTTCCGCATGCTCACTCGTTTTTGAATGCTGCCAGCCAATTTCTGCAGGAAGCCAGAAAGAACTTCGATACCAACCGTCCCGACGAAGCTCGCGTCTCCTGTGAAAAGGCACTTCAACAATTACGGACGCTGCAGCGAGCGCATTGGGATTTGGCGGTCGCACCGCTGACCGCTCCGACGACGACAATGGAAGCAACCAACTTTCAGACGCTTCCTGACCATTGGCGGCTGATGTCGTCGCTTTCCAAATCGCAAGGGTTCAGTGAGAACCTATTGCCTTCCGGGAATTTTGAGAGCGAATATGCTCTCTCGCCCTCGCCCTCAATTGGGGCTATCGAGTCATGGTCTGCGGCAGGGCAAGAGAGTCCGCATACTTCATTGAGGCTGATCAGCAGCGGGGCCAATGGAAACACACATCTCTCGATGATCGTTAAACCGGATGCTCCGCCAAAGCAGCGGGCTGTATTGGTAAGTCCTGAAACTCAGGTTCACGCTGGCGACGTGATTATGATCACCGGACAGATACGCATCCCTCATCCTCTGAAAGGGGCGAACCATCAGGTCGAAATCTTTGACACGATTGTCGGCCGTGAAGGAGCACTCTGCATCAAAGAGAAGTCTGAGGTTTGGAAGCCGTTTCGACTCGTTCGTCAGGTCGAATCCGACGGAGTGTTCCGTGTCCGATTCGAATTACTTGGACCCGGGATCGTTGATGTCGACAACGTGGAGATCCGTGTCAAATCGACTTCCGGATCGGCTCGAGCGAGCCGATGACACCTCCCTGCCGCTACAGGCAGGTGTCCTGCGATCCGGCCACTTGATCGATTCAGTCCTGAGCAATTGATGCCGACACGTGAGGGCTGTGTCGCAGTCGACTGTGGCGAATTCCGTAGACGAGATAAATCGTAATTCCGATGATCAGCCAGATGACCAGTCGTGACCACGTTTGAACTGGCAGGCATAGCATCAACATGACATTGATCGCGATTCCCAGCGGAGCCACTACAAACAACAGCGGGGCTTTGAATGGACGGTCTGCATCAGGGTGACGAACTCGAAGAATCATCGCTGCAGCGCAAACGATGGCGAAGGCCATCAACGTACCGATGCTGACCATCTCTTCCAGCAGGCGAATAGGGAGAAAGCCTGCCACGAGAGCGACGACGGTCCCGGTGAGAATGGTTGAACGGTGCGGTGTTTTGAATTTGGGATGGCAGTCAGCAAAGAACTTCTCCGGCAAGAGGCCATCGCGTGCCATCGCCATGAAAATACGGGTCTGACTGAGAAGCATTACGAGCATCACACTGGTTAATCCTGTGACAGCCCCGACAGCGATGGCGCCTGCTGAATAATTCAGAAAGATGTTCTGGTCGATTTCGGCCTTTCGGCTGAATGCGGCAGCGAGTGCCGCGCGGGTGTCGATTTCGTTGTACGGGACCATAGCGGTAATCACGCCAGCGACTGCCATGTACATCAGCGTGCAAACAATCAGTGACAGAACGATTGCCAAAGGAACATCGCGGGTTGGGTTTCGGGCTTCTTCTGCGTGTGTGGAAATCGAGTCAAATCCGATATACGAGAAGAAGACTAATGACGCCCCAATCAGCATTCCTGAGATTCCATAGGGAAGCCAATTGCTGCGGAGTTTGTTGTCGATTGGTTCGAGCCAGCTTCTTACCCCAATCACTTCCAGTAATCCCCATTTGTGGCCGGGGCTTTGCAGCTTGAGCACTTTTTCCTGTTGGTCAGTCGGGAGAGCCTCGAACAGCTTGGGGTTCTCTTCAGCGAACATCTTTCCGGTTGTGTGTCCGGTAATCGTCTTCGGATCGTACTGGTCCGCCAGTTGTGGATTACGTTCGAGGAAGTCGGCGAGATTGACATCGCGACGTTTTTCTTTGGGCACGTTCGTCCAGTTTGAAGTGTCGATGTAAAGGGCTCCCAGCCCAACGACGAAGAGGACGACCGTCACTTTGATGACGACAAACAGAGTGTTCATCGCAGCACTGTGCCGGATACCGCGAACAAGAACGACGGATAAGGCTGCGATGACCAGAATCGCAGGAAGATTGAACAGGGCATAGGTGTCGACACCGTCAACTGAGACTTTGGTGAACGGGTCCGCAGTCAGCCTCGCCGGGATCGTGATATTAAATAACGATTTCAGTGCCACATTGAGATAATTGGCCCAATGCGAGGCCACCACGCTGCACGCCATCGAATATTCGAGGATGAGATCCCAACCGATGATCCATGCGATGAATTCTCCCATCGTCGCATAGGCGTAGGTGTAAGCACTCCCTGCGACCGGAACCATGGCTGCAATTTCAGAGTAACACAGCGCAGCGAGAAGACAGGCAATCCCGGCGACGGCGAAGGAGAGCATTACTGCTGGTCCAGCATCTTCCGCAGCGACACGACCTGTGATCGAGAAAATTCCTGCGCCAATAATTGCTCCTACTCCAAGAGAGGTTAGAGCGACAGGTCCGAGCACCCGATGCAGGCGGGATTCGTCGCGTGCTTCAGCCTGTAATGCACTGACGGATTTGCGCTCAAAAAGTTGTTTCAAAGCCATTTTGATCGTTTTTCTTTGAGTGAAGAATTGCGCAATGCAAAGCAGATCAAGATTGTGGAGAAATCGCAAGACAAATCAGGTGTTGAGTTACGGCACAATGTGATTTTCGCTTAAGACTCGCGAACTTTCGTGCAGGCTTCCTGATGCCTGCGTGGTTGCTGGACTCAGAATGTCTTTGGATGCGATGATATGGCGCAAGAATTCGTCATCGCCTAGGTCTTGGGAGCAGATTGTTGAGCCGCGTTCGTCCACTGGTTGTCGTCAATGCTGTTGGATTGACTCGTCGGATTCTTTCTATGATGCCGAAAACGTCAGCGAGATTTCCGCTGTCGCAAGTGGCTTGTCTGAAGCCGGTTCTTCCGGCCGTCACGATGACTGCACAGGCCAGTATTCTGACAGGGAGAAAGCCCGGGGATGAACTGATCGCTGGCGAGGTCCGACCGGGCCATGGAGTCGTCGCAAACGGCTGGCTGTTTCGGGAGACGATGGAAGTCCGGTTCTGGCAACAGTCGAATCGACTGATTCAGGGAGAGCCGTTGTATGCAGAATTGAAACGGCAATATCGGGACGCGGGGCAGGAGTTCCGGGTCGCTAAACTCTTCTGGTGGTTTAATCAGGGGGCAGATGTCGACCTGGCTGTCACGCCGAAACCTCACTACGGTTCAGATGGGAGCAAGGCGTTTGACATCGACGTTGTCCCACGGGACGTGAAACCTCAATTCCGTTCTCTAGGGGCATTTCCGTTCTCGGCTTTCTGGGGGCCGATGTCTGGAGTCGCATCTTCGGACTGGATCGCGACCATGGCGGCACAGGTCATTGAGCAGGGGAGTTTGCTTCTCGACTCGAAGCAATCTCGCGAACCGTTCGATTTGACTCTCGTCTACATTCCACATCTCGACTACGACCCACAGAGATATGGTCCTTCAGGTTGTGACCTGCAACGGTGTGCGACCGAGATGGATGAAGTACTGGAGAAAATCTATCGCGCTGCCGATGCTTCAGGAGCGGAAGTTTGGTTGGTAAGCGAGTACGGGCACGTTGACGTTGATGAACCCGTGTTCGTGAATCGCTGGCTCCGTGAACGCAAATTGCTTGAAGTGCGTGATGGACCATTTGGTGAAACGCTCGATACCTTTACGAGTCGAGCATTTGCTGTTGTGGATCATCAATTGGCTCATGTCTACGTTCGTGATCCTTCTGACGTTGCACCGTTGGCGAGTGAGTTGGCCAAACTTTCCGGAGTCGCAGAGGTGTTAACCGGAGATTCCCGGGCTCAGGCGGGTCTCGATCATGAACGCTCCGGGGAAATTGTTCTGATTTCCAATCAGAATGCCTGGTTTGCTTATCCATACTGGATCGATGAAAAGCGGGCTCCGGACTTTGCCGGGTCCGTGGATATTCATCGCAAGCCCGGGTTCGATCCATGTGAAATGTTCTTTAACGAGAAGCTATTGTGGCCGAAGGGAAAGGCTGCTTTGCGTCTGCTTCAGAAAACGCTTGGCTTTCGGACGCGGTTTGATGTCATCTCGTTGGACAATCACCTTGTGAAGGGGAGTCATGGCGCGATTCCCGAGAGTCGTGACGACCTTCCGGTTTTGGCAACACCTCAACCGCTCGGAGAAGTGGCACCAACCGAGTTGACCGACGTGCATCGCTTGCTGTTGGATCGACTGAGAGTGCGGAAAGTGAACGGGTGATTCAATAGAAATTCGCTGAGAAGTGTTGGATGTGCCCAGTGCACCGATGCTTGATGAATTTTGAGTGAAGTTCCGGAGAAATGCTGATCAGGCTGTTGCTTGAACTGTTTTGTGAGAGCGTAATTCCTCGCTAGCATGGCGCGACAGTCGCTTGTTCATTGGACTGGAACTCGAAGCGTTTCGTTCGCCCATCATGGTCGCCGGTTGGCGATACTGTTCGCTGGTTCTGACTTAGGCCGGCGTTGGTGATGAATCTGAGAACACTCAAGACAAGGCTCTCATCGAATATGAAACATCTGCTCATGCTGCTCGCGTTGATGGGGAGTTCAGCTTCATTGGCGTTCGCAGATCATCAAGTTTTTGCCCATCGTGGTGCCAGCGGATATCTTCCAGAGCACAGCCTTCCAGCTAAGGCGATGGCATATGCTCAGGGGGCGGATTTTCTGGAACAGGATGTGGTGCTGACAAAAGATCTCGTCCCCATTGTGCTACACGATATTCATCTCGACACAATTACCGATGTCGCGACGCGATTCCCGGAAAGGAAACGCGAAGATGGGCGATTCTATGCCATTGATTTTACGCTCGCTGAAGTTCGGGAATTGAACGCGACGCAGCGGTTTCACGTCAAAACCGGAGAAGCCGTCCTCCCCAATCGATTCCCAGTCGATGGGTATACTTACAAGCTCCATACGCTCGAAGAAGAGATTCAGTTTATTCAGGGGCTTAATCACAGTACCGGCAGGAACGTCGGCTTGTTTACCGAAATCAAGCAGCCAACGTTTCACAGTCGGAATGGAGCAGATATCCCCAAAGTTGTCTCCGAAGTACTGGCGCGCCACGGATACGGCAAAAGCAAGAACGATGCTTGCTGGGTGCAATGCTTTGAGGAGTCCACTTTGCGTCGATTCCGAAATGACTTTCATTGGAATGGACGTCTGATGATGATTCTGTCAGGGAAAGATCGAGGCGCTGACGGGTCTGATTACAACTACTTATCGACTCCAGAAGGCCTTAACGAATTGGCCATGTTTGTCGACGGGGTTTTTCCAAATTCTGGTCGCGTCGTGAAGTTTGACGACAGCGGGAAGCCTGTGGCGAGCGACTTTGTCCGCCAAGCCAAGGCAGCAGGACTGCGGGTTATCTCTGGGGTGATTGATCGGGACGCACTTCCGAAAAACTGCAGGTCAGTAGGCGACCTGCACGAAGCCATGGTCGCGGTCGCAGGCGTCGACGACCTTTGTACTGATTTCCCGGACCTCACGGTGGAATGGCTGAAACGGAATGCCGAATGACCAGCGAGTCTTGGGGGGCCTGTCATGCAATGGATTCAAGTGACGGGCGCTTCATGTGATCGGTTGGCTCTACAGGACCGATACTTTTGGGGCAATTCTGAAAAGAGTGTCGTCGGCCGCTGACGCTCTGGATATCGGCGGGTATTTAGAACAAATAACTTCCGTCTGCTCGTGCACATAATTCCCCAAACGGTCAGGGCAAGAAAAAAGCCCGGCGTGATTTCTCAACGCCGGGCTTTTTGTTTTGCTTGCCGAAAAAATGACTTCGGCGAAAGCTCCTCGACCAGGGCTCGAACCTGGGACCTGCGGATTAACAGTCCGACGCTCTACCGACTGAGCTATCGAGGAATCTTGTGTGGCGGGTAGGTTAAGTCAAAGTTCCGCTGAGTTCAACCCTGAAAGTAGTTCTCTTTTTCACTTCTTAAGACGGCAAACGGGCGATTTTTCATAGTGGATGCGTGTTCACAGGTCTGTGTCCCCGAATTTGCAGGGATGATCGATCAAATACCGGGGAATTGAGCCCGTCTGTTGGAGTCGATGAACGATCGCCGCTGTTTCAGGCACAGTCCTCATCTACTAGAGTCAATACACGTTCCTGTTCGGAATTGAACAACTCGTGGACACTCTCTAGTGGATGTTGGTTCAGGTATTTTTTAACTAGCCCCTGCCTCAGAGGGGGGCGGCGGCGAATGCAGGCAAACTCTCGTTGAATTGGAGTGATTGGTACCGCTGGAATGCGACACTCTCGCGAGCGGTGATCTAGTTTTTCTGATTGGTAGCAGGCTCAAAAAACAAGCTCTCAATTGTTCTGTCGCAGCT
The DNA here is from genome assembly GCF_051466335.1 of Planctomicrobium mucosum. Classification (NCBI taxonomy): domain Bacteria; kingdom Pseudomonadati; phylum Planctomycetota; class Planctomycetia; order Planctomycetales; family Planctomycetaceae; genus Planctomicrobium; species Planctomicrobium mucosum. The sequence continues at coordinate 1,641,161 of NZ_CP195793.1, forward strand.
TTGGGAAAGATGTGCTGCCATCGCTGCTTTGGCGCCTTCGATGTCACGGTCGACAATGGCATTTAAGAGATTGAGATGTTCGTGGAGGGTTCGCTGACTGAACTCTTCTGATTCCCTGACGATCATGCGGACGACATGGATGAGTCGGTCGTATCTTCCGAGTTCGATTTTCAATCGCGAATTCCCAGCGGCAGTTGCAATTTCCTGATGGGTCCGCTGGTCGAGAGATGCGATCAACATCGTTCGGTTTGGAATTTCAGCCTGTTCAATGAGATGTTGGGTTGGCTCGATCAGGGCAGCAATGGGGCCCAAATCGTCACATTCACACGCACACCGAGCGGATTCCACTTCGAGAAGCGACCGCAGATGATAGATCTCGCGGACTTCCCGAATTCCAAACGGTGCCACGACGGCTCCCCGGTTTGGATAGATTTCCACAACACCCAATCCAGCTAATTCCATGATTGCTTCGCGGACAGGAGTGCTGCTGACCCCGAACTGTGAAGCAAGCTGTAAGGTTTTGAGCCGAGATCCGGGGGTGATCTGCCCGCCAAAAATAGACATCAGCAGCTGGCTGAAGAGGTCCATTCGCAGCGATTGTGGGATGACTTTGGTAGCTGAGATCGAAGTAATCGGCCGCATGGTGTTTAGGTCTCTTCAGGTGAAAATGCTGATTGTATTTTATGTTAGGCGGTTTTTGCGAAAGCTGGGAGAGGAATTCACATCTAGAACTTCATTTTGGCGCTTGATGCATAAAGACGTGCTCGTCGGAGTGACTGTCGTCAGACTAAACAATATTGTTGGATTGAGTTATTGTTATGGGAGACCAACTCCCGCCCAAAAGTTTAGAAAAAGCAAATTAGCTCCCTGATTTTGCGAGAAACTTGAGTAGTGACTGATCGTTCGGCATTCGGTGAAGTCCCTTTAAAAAATTTGCCCCCACCCGATTCCGCTCAAAATCGCCACCAGATTCTGATTAAAAACCTAAAACGACAGGTGACATCCATGAAGCGATGGAGATCTGCATTTTGCAGTCGCGTTGTGTATTTAATGGTCCTGAGCCTTTGTGTTGCTCAGACTTCTTCCGCACAGGAAATCGCACAATGGATCTGGTCCGGCGACACGAAAGACGACGCAAAGGTCGAACTGCGCAAAGTCTTTGAGGTGACAGACGACGTCGCTTCCGCGACGCTTGTCGGGACAGCTGACAATAAATTCACAGCCTGGGTGAACAACCAGGAGGTGTTGTCGGTGAACGAATGGAAGGAACTTCCTGTCGCAGAGGTGTTGCCACATCTGATCAAAGGGAAAAATGTTCTTGCCATTCAAGGACAGAATGAAGGTGGAATCGCTGCTGTGATTGCTGTTCTTCGCCTCAGAATGAAGAACGGTGAGATTGTCGAAATCAAGACCGATGGCAGTTGGAAGGGAACTGAAAACGCCCCTGGGAATTGGCGTGAAGCGGGCTTCGATGACTCTCCGTGGAAGCCTGTCACTGTCATTGACGACGCGAATTCTGGTCCTTGGAAAGGGTCTGTGAACGTCAGTGCGATTCAGGACGCGTTAAATACGGATCCGCAGGCAGCGTTTCGTCCAATCGTTGCAAAAAATGTGACCCAACGCCCGGACTTTGTTGTCGAGCGGGTCGTTCAGGTTCCGCGGAATCTCGGCTCATGGGTTGCATTGACGAAGGATCCTCAAGGACGCCTGATTGCATCTGCTCAGGGAGACGAAGGGCTCTATCTGATTGTCCCGGGAGATGATGAGAACCCATCCAAAGTGGAGAAACTCCCAGTCGATCTGTCGGGAGCACAGGGGCTATGCTGGGCGTTCGATTCGCTGTATGTCGTGATCAACGGTGGGCCAAAGTCTGGCCTGCACCGAGCCCGAGATACAAACGGTGACGGTCTTGTCGATACCTCCGAGCACATCATGCCGATCGCTGGAGGTGGTGAACATGGACCTCATGCCATCATTCTGTCGCCTGATCAAAAGTCGTTGCATGTGCTCGCGGGAAATCATTCAGCGATGCCTGAGGGGATCACTGGCAGTCGAATTCCCCAAAACTGGAGTGAGGATCATCTCCTCCCACGTCGTTGGGATGCGAACGGTCACGCAGCAGGTCTCTTGGCACCGGGTGGTTGGATTCTGAAAATCGATCCGGAAGCGAAGCAACGTGAAGTGATCAGCATGGGATATCGTAACCAGTACGACATCGCATTTAATGCTGACGGCGAGTTGTTCACGTATGATGCAGACATGGAATGGGACCTTGGGGCTCCCTGGTATCGTCCGACTCGAGTGTGCCATGCGACAAGCGGAAGCGAATTCGGCTGGCGCAGCGGAACTGGAAAATGGCCGGCTTATTATGAGGACTCATTGCCAGCGGTTGTCGACATTGGCCCAGGTTCTCCAGTCGGTATCGTCTTTGGTGAAGGTGCAAAGTTCCCTGAGAAATACCAGCGTGCTCTGTTTCTGCTCGATTGGACCTACAGCACCATTTACTCGGTAAATCTCGTTCCGAGCGGTTCGACATATACCGCGGTAAAAGAGGAGTTTCTTGTTGGTGAACCAATGCAGGTGACCGACGCGATTGTCGGGGATGACGGAGCCCTCTATTTCGCAGCGGGCGGTCGAGGAACTGCATCCTCATTGTACCGTGTTCGATACACCGGTTCAGAATCAACTGCTCCGGTCGATCTGAAAGATTCTCGGGATGCTGGTCAGCGTGCCGTTCGCCATCAACTTGAAGCTTTCCATGGAAAGACAGGTGGAGGGGATCTTGATTTGATCTTCAAACATCTTGGAAGTGATGACCGATTTATTCGGTATGCTGCTCGTGTCGCATTGGAATGGCAGCCCGTTGCAGAATGGCGTGACCGGGTACTGAAAGGGGAAGCAGTCAGTCCTCGTGCTGCGATCAATGGTGCCATCGCATTGGCCCATCAGGGAGCATCTACAGATCTGGAATCTGCTCTAGAACTTCTGGAGAAGATCGACTATTCCGCTCTCGATGAGCAAGGAAAGTTGGGACTGTTGCGAGCGTATGAGCTGCTGTTCGTTCGATTGGGAGCACCGTCCGAGAACGTCCGACTCAAGCTGATCGATCGTCTGGATGCTCTCTATCCTGCTCCAACGTATTCAGAGAATGCAGAACTGGTTCAGTTGCTCGTCTATCTCAACGCTCCAACGGTTGTTTCCAAGACACTCGCTCTCATGCGGGAACTTGGCCCAGAACCGCTTCCGGACTGGGGATACCTGACGACTCGCGGGGGTGGATATGGCGGAACAGTTGGAGCGTTGCTCGCGAATCATCCGCCAGCTCGAGCTGTGCACTTTGCCTTTATGTTGAGAAACAAAAAGGGAGACTGGACACTGGCAGAACGTGAAGAGTACTTCAAGTTCTTCATCGACGCTGCGAAGTATCCCGGTGGAAACAGCTTCGCGAAGTTCCTGGATCAGTTCCGGGAAGATGCGTTCCTGAATAGCACTCCTGCTGAACAGGCGATTTTGGCCCCGATCGCTGGTCAGTCGTTGCTGGCTCCACTTCCTCAGTTTGATCCTCCTGTTGGCCCAGGTCGGAAATGGACTCGAGAAGAAGCGCTCGCCACGATCGAGAATCAGCTTCGCGAGCGAAACTTCGAGCGTGGCCGACAGTTGTACTTCACGACTTCCTGCGGCAAGTGCCACCGGCTCAACGGAGAAGGGGGAGCAATCGGCCCGGATCTTTCGACGGCTGGTAAGAAGTTCCCGCTGGCAGACATGCTGGATAACATCCTCGATCCGAGCAAGGTGATTTCGGATCAGTACGCTTCACACCAGTTGGTGACAACCGATGGCGAAGTATTGTCCGGACGAGCAATGCAGGTGGGCGACGAGTACTACGTTTACACCGTCGATGCCGATGCGCGTCCACGTGTGATCAAAGCCTCGGACGTCGATGAGATCGCTCCTTCTCAAATCTCTCAGATGCCTGTTGGATTGGTGGACACCCTCAATCCGGAGGAGCTGAAAGACTTGATGGCGTATCTGATGTCTGGAGGAAATAAAGACTCCGACTACTTCAAGAAGAAGTAAGATCACGAAGAGAGTTACAAGGTGCTGTGAGCGATCGTCACAGCACCTTGTTTTCTAAAACGCCTTCTCTTTGAAGGATTTGCAGGGTTGGTCGATGACTCAAATGCGAAAAAAATCCTGGGTTGAAATCCGGCAGATATTCGTCTTCTGTCTTGCCGTTGGATTTGGAACGGGACTGGCTTTTGCGGACGAGAATCCCGCTGCTGTTGAACACTTCGAAAAACAGATTCGCCCGCTTCTCGTGAAGCATTGCTACGAATGTCATAGCCATCAGGCGAAAAGGCTGGAAGGGAATCTGTTTCTCGATTCCCGCGAGGGCATGCTCAGTGGAGGAGACTCTGGAGCTGCGATTGTACCTGGCGACAGCGAACAGAGCCTGCTGATCGATTCGGTGAACTATGGGGCCTATCAGATGCCTCCTAAGGGGAAGTTGTCTGATGCAGACGTACAGCTTCTGACTGAATGGGTGAAGAGTGGAGCAGTCTGGCCAGATGAAGTGCCCCCGACCGGGAATGCGGTCAGAGAGGTTTTCGATCTCAAGGCGAGACGTGATGGGCATTGGTCCTGGCAACCGATTCAGGATTCGCCGGTTCCCGCTGTGCAGCGGAGTGATTGGCCTCGGAATGCAATTGATCATTTTATTCTTGAGAAATTGGAAGCGGCGAATCTCTCAGTCGCTCCACAAGCCGACCGCTCGACGTGGGTTCGTCGTCTCTATTTCGACTTGATCGGCTTACCACCGTCCGTTGAACAGGTTCAGGCATTCGTCAACGACACTCGACCCGATGCGAAAGAACGGCTTGTCGATGAACTGCTCAACTCACCTCAATTCGGTGAGAAGTGGGCGAGGCATTGGTTGGATCTGGTCCGCTATGGGGAAACCTATGGACACGAGTTCGATTTTTCGATTCCGGATGCATATAAGTACCGCGATTATCTGATCCGGGCGATTAATTCCGACGTTCCCTACGACCAACTGGTGCGGGAGCACATAGCAGGGGACCTGATTCAACAGCCAAGAATGCACCCGGAAAAGGAGACGAATGAGTCCATCATTGGGACAGGATTCTGGTTCTTGGGGGAGGCATTACACGCACCTACTCATGTTCGCGCAGATCTTTCGACTCGGGTAGAGAACCAGATTGATGTGATGAGTCGGGCATTTCAAGGGCTTTCAATTGCGTGTGCCCGTTGCCACGATCATAAGTTCGATGCCATCTCCATCGAGGACTATTACGCTCTCTACGGTGTCATTAACAGTTCGCATCGCGATATTGCCTGGCTTGATCCGCATCATGCAATCCAGAAAGCCATCCAAGAGCTGGATTCTGTTCAGGTGGCGGCTGATCACCAGCTTGCCAAGTCCATCGCCGACAATGAACTACTTCGAGAAGGGCATATTCTTCGATACTTGTTGGCTGCTTCTCAAGTTCGCGAGCAATCGGAGGCAGCCCCCGCTGGAGAGACAACACCCGTTGAAATCAGTGCTCCATTGTCTGGTTTAGCAGACGGTCTGAATGAGGAGCAGCTCAGGCGCTGGACTGTCGCTTTGCAGGATGCTGCGGTTCAGGAGAACTCGCACCCGGCCTCGATTTTCGCTCAGGCGTACAAACTGCCGGTGGATCAAATTCCCTCCGCGAAGCGTGGTTTCCTGAATCACGCTCACGAGGTCCTGAAGCAACGAGAACGTGATCAAGAGCAATGGTCCAGAGTCGATGAATCGCCCTTTGAAGGGTGGCAAACGACAGGGAATTCTCTCGATGTTATCCCTTTAAAAGGTCTCAAGGGAGATTGGTTACATGATGTGAATCGAGTGATTGTCCCGGGCAGTGCATCAACTGCTCGTCGCCCGCCACAAGCTGTCGGGAGCCTCCGCTCGCCGCTATTCACATTGGAGGATAATCACCTCCACTACCGAATCCGAGGTTCAAAGGTCACGGTCCGCGTTGTGATTGAGAACTATTTTATGGACGCTTTCGCTGCGTTGTTGTTTGGCGATTTACGCCGAAATATCGACAACACGAACGGGGAATGGGTCAGCGTCACTCAGTACGGAGACTTTCTGAATCACATCGGGCGACGTGCCTATATTGAGATTCTGGATCACGGGGATGGAGAGTTTGAGATTGAAGATCTCCATCTGGGAAGCAATGGAAGATCGTCAGGGCGTTTGCCGTCACCGATGGCTTTAGAGATTGCTGGTGACGAAAAAGTTGTGACTCTCGAGGATCTCGCATTACAGTGCGAACAGAAATGGGTATCGGCTCTTCAGCGAGTCGCTGCGGATGATGTGGATGTCGATTCGGCGAATCTGCTGAACTGGATGTTGAAGCACAATCTTTTGGGCATTGATGAAACGCTTAAATCGCTGAGAGACACCGCTCTGCAGGCTGCTCAGAAAGTTGGACGTCCAGAATCGGTTCTGGCAATCGTTGACGGTCCGGGGCTGGATGAGCCGATTCACATTCGTGGGAGCGATGAAAACTTTGGCGACGCTGTTCCTCGAGGATTCCTGACGGCGCTCAAGGATGCGAATCCAATATCGATTTCAACCGGGAGCGGTCGACTTGGGGTCGCAGAGCAAGTGACCTCGCCAGAGAACCCTCTTTTCGCTCGAGTGATTGTGAATCGTCTTTGGCACCATCTGTTCGGGAAAGGGATCGTAGTCTCCGTCGACGACTTTGGCGTCATGGGGCAACCTCCCTCCCATCCGGAATTGCTCGACTGGTTGGCGACAGATTTTCAGAATGATGGGTATTCGATAAAGCGGTCGATTCGACAGATGGTCCTTTCGTCGACTTATGGGATGTCTTCCGAACCATTAGGGGAAGAAACAGAAGAGATTGATCCAGAGAACCGGTTGCTCCACCGCATGTCTGTCCGTCGCCTCCCGTCGGAATCAATCCGGGATGCGATGCTGGATCTTTCGAATCGATTGAATCTTGAAATGTATGGTCCGAGTGTTTCTGTGCACCTGACGGACTTCATGGAAGGGCGAGGACGTCCGGGAGCGAGTGGTCCTTTGGACGGCGGCGGGCGAAGAAGTATCTATCAGGAAGTGCGTCGGAATTTCCTCTCGCCAATGATGCTGGCGTTTGATATGCCAAGCCCCTTTAGCTGCATGGGGAGACGCTCGGTTTCGAATGTTCCAGCTCAGTCGCTGATGCTCATGAACGATCCGTTTGTAATGGAACAGGCAGCATTGTGGGCCAAGCAGATTCTGGAAGCGAAATCGGATTCACGCGCACGGATTGAGCTGGCATTTCATCAGGCGTTTTCCAGGGATCCGGATAAGAGCGAGCTTGAAGAGTGTCTGCTGTTCCTGAAGGAGCAATCTGAGTTGTACCAATGCGATGAAGGGGATCCGCAGGTCTGGGGAGATCTCTGTCACATGTTGTTCAACATGAAAGAGTTCATCTTTCTCCAGTAAGTTTCGGTGAGCCAGATCTTAGAGTACGACGGGGATGTTCAATGGCCGGTACGTATTACAATCATGGAATGAATTTCATGCAGAGCCGACGACAGTTTCTGATGCGGAGTGCATGTGGTTTTGGCGGAGTCGCTGCGACAGCGCTCTTGCAGAAGAGTCTTCCCGCTGCTTCTGCGAATCCGCTGGCTCCGAAAGATCCGATGTTCCCCGCCAAGGCGAAGAGCATCGTCTTCCTTTACATGGATGGTGGGCCGTCGCAAGTCGACACCTTTGATTACAAGCCAATGCTTGCAAAACATGATGGAGAAGACCCGCGTCAGGCGATCGGGAAACTGGAAGCGACGCAGTTCAACAACGTTGGGAAAGTGCTGAAGTCTCCCTGGGAATTTCAGCAGCATGGGGAAAGCGGCCAGTGGATCAGTTCGCTGTTTCCACACCTGTATCAACACGCTGATTCGCTTTGTGTCATTAAGTCGATGACGTCGAAGTTTCCTGAACACACTGCTGCCAACTACTTCCTGCATACGGGGTCTGGTCTGCAAGGACGTCCCAGCATGGGGGCATGGGTTGGTTACGGGCTGGGAAGCCTATCGGAAAATCTTCCGGGGTTCGTCGTGTTGAATGGAGGGCTCATCCCTCCGGGCGGGCTAGATAACTTCAATTCGGGGTTTCTGCCAGCTGCCTTTCAAGGGTCTGTGCTGCGAGCAGGTGAGACTCCTCTGGCCAACATTCGTCCGCTGGAACGCTCTGCAGAGTTTCAGAAGCGGAAGCTGGCATTGCTCAATCGGTTGGATCATGCCTCTCTCGACCGTTTAGGGCGCGATGACGAAATGGAAGCGGCGATTTCCAATCAGGAGCTTGCTTTCAGAATGCAGTCTGCTGTTCCGGAACTGATCGACATCAGTCAGGAAACTGCGGAAATGCAGGAGATGTACGGTTTGCAGGCCAGCTATCCGCAAACTCGAATCTTCGGACGCCAGTGCCTGCTGGCCAGAAGAATGGTGGAGCAGGGGATTCGATTTATCGAACTGACTTGTCCCGGAGGAAATGGAGACCGCTGGGATCAACACAGCGCGCTCGTCGATGGGCATAACAAGAATGCGATGACCGTCGATCAGCCGATTGCAGCCCTACTGACAGACCTGAAACAGCGAGGACTTCTGGACGAAACACTCGTGGTTTGGGCTGGCGAATTCGGGAGAACTCCGTTTGCTCAAGGGGGAGATGGGCGAGATCATAACCCGTTTGGTTTCTCCATCTGGATGGCAGGGGGAGGCATTCGAGGGGGAATGAGCTACGGGGCAACGGATGAGTGGGGATACAAGGCCATCGAGAATAAGCTGGAGATTCACGATCTCCACGCCACGATGCTGCACCTGCTTGGGATCGATCACATGAAATCCACATTCCGGTTCAGCTCACGAGAAATGCGTCTGACCGATGTACATGGTCATGTTATCCACGACATTCTCGCGTAACCCGATTTCTTAGCTCTGGGGGTCTATCGCAGAAGGATCGTTCATCGGGATCGGCGAAGTCGCGAGAATTGTCTGAAAGACCGGGAGCGATTCGGGGGGGAATGTCATGTGCGCAAGTGTATATTTGTGCACCGCATCGTTTTTTTGAATTTTCCAGTTTTCTACCAGCACGTCCACGTCTGACTGGTCGGTGCAACTGGGGCAACTGTGTAACGTGATCATTCCGAACTTCTTGGCATCTTCCATTGCGGCAGGAAACGGGCTGAGCTTTCCCTCTTTGATGTCACTGCTGACTGCCTGAGCATCCGCAAATGGGCCGTAAATTCCTGCAGTCTTCCATGTGTCACATTTGGTGCAGTAGGGCTCGCCGGCAGACGAGTTCATCATGGAAAAGGAGATCCCAGCGACAATGAGGGCTTCGAGTAACCAATACGTATAGGTGCCGGTGTATCCCAGATTAAAACCCTTCCCGTTCCGGTTCCCATTTCCCTTTTTGATCTCGACTCCCTGTTTGGCTTGGAAATCAAGAAACTTCGGGAAAGTGTCGGCAGCCAGTATCCCACGCAGGTCGGGATTGCTTTCAAGCTCCTTAATAAACAACTGAATTTCTTCAGGAATTTCAGTGTCCTTGTCCTTTGCATTAATTTGCTCCAGATTTTGAGCAAGCGTTCTCGCCATTGGCAGCCATCCAGGGAAGGCTTTCTTGAGTTCGTTTTGCGTTTGGTAGTAACTGGTGTAGTGCATTGCCACCATCGTAAATGCACCAGCAAGGAAGCCTGCAAGGCCGCACAGTAACGGGTTGCGGAGGTGGAATTTTTTCACGAGATAACTACCGAAGAAGCCGACGATAAAGCCCATGGCTAATGGGAACAGCATGATCAGGTAGAAATAGTTTGAGATGAATCCCGCGATGACGCCCAGAATGATTCCCAGGATCCCAAGAGCCCCGATGACTTGAAGCGCCGGGCCGAGGTAAAGAGTACCGTCCGCCCGATATGCGGTCGCTGGAAACGTGATTGTTTGACTTGAATTCGACGGCGGATAGGAAGGTTTGGAATCGCTCACGGGTCACGTCCAGTCAAGTGCATCAAAGGCCGGTTCACTTGCTAGCAAGAAGTCTCCAACAATAGAACAGGTTTGATGGACGACGTAAATAGATCAATGCCTGTCTAATTGATCCGGGAGAACCTGAACAGGAATTGCTTATTCGCATGGAGCCATGCGACGGTCGTGCTCTCACTCGCTGAACCTGCGATGGGTGTTTAATCTTCGCGAAAGTCACTGTGACCGGGGCTAGGGAGAGCGAATGACCCGCTGCACGAGCCACCATAGTACGGACAGCATCACCCCAAAAATGGCCAGCAGTGCCAGTGCGTAGCGTAAGAAGATCCAATAGAGGTCTTCCATCGGCCGAATAGCATCATCCTTGCGTTCCTGCACAATGGTGATCCAATCGATGTCGGGAAGTTTGGCAACCGCCGCCAGCCATTCTCCAGCGTAATGCGGATTGATCTCCGCAAACGGATCTTTGAACTTTGCGATTCCCTTCCCATCGCGGATTGCCTGATTCAGCTCGAGTTCTGTGTCTGCTGAGAGCTGAAACGATGACGACGTTCTGTCGGTGCCTGCTGGTACAGGCGTCGCGTTTTGAACACGTGGGTTCAGTGATGGATGGTCAAGAATGAGCGGCGGATCTTCCCGCATATCAATGAGAGAAAGAATGCGATCGTGATCCTCAACGTGTGTGTGCTGATCACTGTGTCCGGCGATTCGTTCTTCCCACTGCTTCAGTAGATCTGAGATGTGGATCGTCCGCGCCAGCACTCCGATGACTTTCGTGTTCTCGCTATCCCAGACCGGTGCAGCGATCGCGACCATGTAGTCGTTCGTATTGGTACTTCGAAACGGGGTGGAAATTCCAGACTTCTGGCGAGGCTGAATTTGCGAGACATCGTCATTGATGCCCAGTTCGCGTCCAAGTCCGTGGAAGTAATCGCGGTAGCTGAAAGATTGCCCAATACTCTCTTTCCAGGGAGCACGGTAGATCTGGATTCCGTTGGCATCTGTCAGGAAAAAGCTCTCGTCGATCGTCCGATGCTGTTGGTCCAGCCGCTTCTCATTGTCAGCGCGCCAGCGGTCGAGAATGTCGACATAATCTGATCGAAGCCCCATGAAATGAGGCGTGCTCTCTGGTGCTGCGAGTCTTCGAGCCAGTCTTTCGAGTTCGGACTGACGATCTGAAAGATCCAGTTGCAGGCTGACCGCCAGCAAACGGGTTGTCGCCATATCCCCTGAAAGTGCGCGCATGGAAAGGTGGTTCTCTGCCTGTCCCACCGCGACATGAATGACGCGGTTTCCCAGCCAAAACAGTGTCACCAGAAATAGGATTGGTCCAAGGAATCCGAGCCAGATCAGCGGACGTCGGGCTCGATTGACTTCTCGACGTTCGAGGAGATCCAGCACCACTTGCGGATTGGGGATGCGATCGATCGGGTTTTTCTGCAGGCAGCGATCGATCAGTTCGATCAACGCTTTGTCGACACCAGAAATCTCGCGATGTTCCGATGGGGCGGGAGATTCTTCGATGATGGACTGATAAATTTCCAGTCGTTCATCCAGGGACTTCGCCTCTTTCAGTCGGGCTTCAGATTCATCTGTTCGATAGGGAGGGACTCCCGTCAACATGTTGTAGAGCAACGCGCCGAGTGCATATACATCCCAGCGGACATCCGGAACGGCATTACGGACAGCCTGTTCTGGAGGCATGTAGTAAAATGTTCCGAATGCTGAGCTTTGATCACTCGCAAGTCGCGACTGTCCAAAGTCGCCCAGTCGTGCATCGTCACCTCGATCGAGAAGCACGTTTCCCGGTTTAATGTCGCAGTGCAGAATCCCCGCGCTATGAGCGTGAACGAGTGCGCGGGCGACGGCAGCGGTGATGCTCAGCGATTGCTGAATTGAGATTGGACCTGTCGTGAGCAGGTCTGCAACGGATCGGTGTGGAAGGTACTCCATCACGAAGTACGGAGGGTCGTGATCGACGCCGACGTCGAGAAGTCGGACGACGTCTCTTGATGCATCCAGAACTGCCAGCTTTTCCACTTCCCGTGTCAGCAGTGTCCAGTCGAGACCGCGGCGTGTCGTGAAAAATTTGATCGCGACCTGCTTACCTGTTTTTCGTTCCCGCCCGAGCCAGACCGTGCCGTACGAACCTTCGCCGATGTTTTTGAGGACTTCGTACCCCCCGACAGACATCGGAATCGCCCCTTGACGCAAGCTCTGCTTGCGTGACTCATCCTGTTCGTTCTGACCTTGAACGGGAGTGTTATCGAACTGGGACGATGTAGAATCAGGCTGCTTCGAACGGTCCATATGTATTGAGCTCGGATTCTGGCGACCTGCTGGGTCGTCGCCGAATTGCTACTGGCATCGATCATCCGTGTGGTCGATGTGGGGGTTCCGGTGCAATTGGGTAGGTTACACCATCTGATCATTTGTCTGGGAGAGCAATCTCTAGACAGGATCTCTGTTGGCAGATTGTCTTCCATTATGGGCAAACGACTCAGCGTCTGTGAAGGAGACACTGAGTCGTCGCGATTGGTTCCAGCTAAACTTACCCGAAACTATGCGATGATCGCATCGACCGGTTTACCGTGAACGTCAGTTAATCGGAAGTCGCGGCCTGCAAATCGATAAGTCAGGCGTTCATGATCCAGCCCCAGGAGCTTGAGCACTGTGGCCTGAAGGTCGTGAACGTGGACTTTGTTTTCGACAGCCTGGAATCCGAATTCGTCGGTTGCCCCGTGAACCGTTCCCCCTTTGACGCCGCCTCCCGCGAGCCAGGTGGTGTAGCCCCAGTGATTATGGTCACGACCATTGACTTTCCCCGCGTTTGATCCGGGGGTAGGCAACTCCACCGTGGGAGTGCGCCCAAACTCTCCCCCCCACATCACGAGAGTATCTTCGAGCATTCCTCGTTGTTTCAGGTCCTTCAGCAGTGCCCCGAGTGGCTTGTCGAGTTCGTTTGAGAGATTTCGATGACCGACTTCGATGTCGTCGTGATGATCCCATGGTTGACCTGCGCCATGCCATAGCTGCACAAATCGCACTCCTCGTTCGACGAGGCGACGTGCGATCAGAAGTTGACGTGCATGGATTCCTTCTCCATACATTTCACGAATGTGTTTTGGTTCGTGATTAATATCGAACGCGTCTGAGGCGTCCATCTGCATTCGATACGCGAGTTCGAGGGACTGGATACGTGCTTCCAGAACGGGGTCCGCATCACGTCCCTCCAGATGTTTTCGATTCAACGATTGGACGAGATCAAGCTGTTCTCGCTGCTGTTCGCTCGTCTGTTTATTGTTCCGAATGTTCTCAATCAGCTTTTCGATCGCTGTGTGCTGAGTATCGATGTACGTTCCCTGATAAATTCCGGGCAGGAACGCGGATCGCCAGTTGGCACTTTCCGTAATGGGATATCCATTCGGACACATGGCAATGAAACCGGGGAGATTCTGATTCTCGGTTCCGAGTCCGTAGCTGACCCAGCTTCCCATACTCGGGCGAGGAAGTCTCGCATCCCCGCAGTTCAGAAGCAGCAGTGACGGTTCGTGGTTCGGAACGTCAGCATGCATCCCGCGAATCACGCAAATGTCGTCGATTGATTCCGCTGTGTGGGCGAACAGTTCGCTGACTTCGATTCCGCTTTCGCCGTATTTTTTGAATTTGAAGGGAGAAGGGAAAGCCGCGCCCGTTTTGCGTTCGGTTGGTAGATTGTTGGGGAGTTCCTTGCCAGCGTATTCGAGTAACTTGGGCTTCGGATCGAACGTGTCGACGTGAGAGGGACCCCCATTGCAGAAAATGTGAATGACGTGCTTCGCCTTCGCAGGGAAGTGTGGCATCTTCGGAGCCATCGGGGAGGTGCTGGCGTGAGCCGTGTCACGCAAGGCCTGCTCACCCATCATGGCAGCCAGTCCCAGCATCCCGAGTCCTTGGCCAGTTTGCTGAAGAAATTTTCTGCGATCGAGGTAATTCGACGGGAACATCGGTGTTCATTCTCCGCAAAAGTGTGAGGAAGCGGGTTCCTCGGGGTCTCAAGGAAGGCTGATTCGCAGGCTCCGTTTCGACCTTCAATGAATTCCTCTGAGTGGAATCCATGGGTGACGAGCAGGAACCGGTGTCTTTCAAATGCGGGGCATTTCTTCGATTTCTCATCGACCTGTTGGCATTTCAGGACAGACGACTTCGAAGGGGAGGTCATACCCGGAGGCTCCTGAGGAGCGCCCAGTTGTCAACGAAAAATACTGTACTGAATTGTACTACCTTGCAACCAATACGTCATCAGACGATCCGATGATGCGTACGGATCGGAAGGATTTGGCTGTTTTGTATCAGGTGTGAGTTCTGAGCGGTCGTGAAGAGAGCGACTTCGGAGAATTCTCGCAGCGACTTCATTTTGTAAACAATCTGACGCCTGGTTTGCTCTCATATTTGATGAGATGCGTAGTGCTTGATATGATTCTACGAGAAATGTGCGTTGTCGAAAGCTGACAGACGTGAATTTCAGAAGAACACTCCCGACGAAAATTGTGATGCTGTTTGAATGGTTCGGCCAGTCAACACCATCGCACCCCCCGAACTCCTTCCTTGTGGCCCTCCCAACGGCCTCAGAAGAACAGACGAGTGCGAATCCCAATCGCATTCCGGAGATTGAACTTTGCAACTCAAGCCCGCGAGCCATGAACACCGGAGTGACAACGCACACAGCGTTCGGCAACTTCGGCTTGTCGCTCGCTCGGGGTTCGTTCATTCTGCCGCATCCAACCTGATCAATTACCTGATTTTGCCCAGTGTCCGTAGTCCTCATTGAACAGGTACTCATGATGAGCGCTCGACTCCGCAGTCTATTTCAACACGCACTTGTCTGCGTTGGTGTAGCGTCAGTGATGGCGCTTGCCGCACAGCAAGCTGAGGCAAATCCGGAACCGGCGTCACTCGAAGTGCAGGCGGGTTCATCACAGGGGACGCTGCAGATCCGCGGCAGCGAAGACCTCCGCCAACTCCTGGTGACCGGGAAATCGGAGCAAGGTGCCGCCTCGGATCAAACTCGGGCCGTGACCTACACTGTGCAGGATGAAGGGGTCGCCAAAGTCGACTCTGCCGGAGTCGTTATCCCGACCGGGAGCGGGGCAACCTCCATTCGGGCCTCGTTGCCAAGTGGTGTCGAAGCATTGATCAACGTTGAAGTTTTGGATTTCGAACAGAATCGCCCCGTCAACTTTCCGAATCAGGTGGTGCCTATCCTGACCAAATATGGTTGTAATGGGGGAGGATGTCATGGAGCAGCGAGTGGTCAGAACGGTTTTGCGCTCTCACTGCTGGGTTTCGAGCCATCAGAAGATCACGAGCATTTGGTCAAGGAGTCTCGCGGGCGGCGCATTTCCTTCAATGCCCCCGATGAAAGTCTCTTGTTGAAGAAGGCAATCGGCGCTCTTCCACATGGAGGCGGGGCACGTATGGAGTTCGACTCTCCAGAATACCGCCTGCTCCGACGATGGATCGAGGAAGGTGGACAACCGGGGGACGCAAAGACGGCTCAGGTCGCTTCGATCGAAGTGTTTCCTCGGCATCGCGTTCTGGCGCCACAATCGCAGCAGCAACTGGTCGTGATTGCGACATACACAGACGGAACTCAAGTCGATGTCTCAGCGACAGCGGTATACGAAGCGAACATTGCTGAGATGGCGACCGTCAGCAAGAGGGGTTTGGTAACAACGACCTCAGAACCGGGTGATGTCGCGGTGATGGTGAGATATCAGTCTCAGGTTGCCGTCTTTCAGGCGACCATTCCTTTGGGGATCCCCGTCGACTCCCTCCCTCCGAGTCGCAATTTCATCGACGATTTGGTCTTTCACAAATTGAAGTTGCTGGGGCTTCCTCCCTCAGGTGTGACGGATGATGCGAGTTTCCTGCGACGGGTCACATTGGATATCGCCGGTCGCCTCCCGACGGAACAGGAAACGCTCGACTTCGTTGCTGATCAGGACTCCGCGAAGCGGGATGTGTTGATTGAACGACTGCTTTCCTCCAAAGACTATGCAGAATACTTCACGAACAAATGGTCAATGCTGTTACGCAATCAGCGTTCGGCAGGGGCGATGGATGCTTCGAAACCGGGAACCTATGCATTCCATAGCTGGATTCGACAGGCGATTCAGGAAAACAGGCCCTATGACCAGTTTGTGCGAGAAGTCTTGACCGCATCCGGAGAGGCGTCTGAGAACCCGGCGGTGATCTGGTACCGCCATGAAAACGACGTAAATAAACAGGTTGAAGATGTCGCTCAGCTGTTTCTTGGCCAGCGCATCCAATGTGCGAAATGCCATCACCATCCGTTTGAGCGATGGAGTCAGGCGGACTACTACAGCATGTCTGCATTCTTCACACAGATCGGTCGCAAGCCGGGCGCATTGCCGACTGAGGATCGCATTTTTCATCGATGGGGAGTGGCTGCCGCGTCGCATCCCCGGACCGGAGAACGCCTGATGCCCGGAGGTCTGGGAGCGAGTCCAGTCGAAATTCCACCTGAGCAAGATCCCCGTTTGTATCTCGCAGACTGGATGACATCGCCAGAAAATCCGTACTTCGCCAAGTCTCTTGTGAATCGGTACTGGAAGCACTTTTTGGGGCGAGGCTTGGTTGATCCCGAGGACGATATGCGGGCCACAAATCCCGCTGTGAACCCGGAATTGCTCGCTGCCCTCGAGAGTCACTTTATTCAAAGCGGATTCGACATGAAGGATCTGATTCGTACGATTTGCCAATCGACTTCGTACCAGCTCAGTTCTGAACCGAATCAATACAATGAAGATGATCGCCAGAACTTCTCGCGATTCTATCCGCGTCGCCTGCCAGCCGAAGTCCTGCTCGATTCAGTCGACAGCGTGACGGGGACGGCCACTCGGTTTTCAGGCGTCGCGTCCGGGGCACGGGCTGTGGAACTGCCTGATTCGAATTTTCCTTCGTACTTCCTGTCGGTGTTTGGAAGACCACAAGGAGAGAGTGTTTGCGAATGCGAACGCGAGAATGACTCGAACCTTTCGCAGAGCCTGCACCTGATCAATTCGAACGAAGTCGCAGAAAAGGTTTCCAGCACTTCAGGAAATGCCTTCCGTCTGGCCAACGAAAAAGAGAGCTCATTAGAAGATCGAATTCAGAAGCTCTATTTGATTGCTTACAGCCGAATTCCGACACCTGAAGAAATGTTAGTCGTGTCAGAGTACCTGAAGAGTCGGGTGATGGCTGACGGCGCTGACAATCCGCAGGCATTCGAGGATGTGGTGTGGAGCCTGATGAATACGAAAGAGTTTCTATTCAATCACTGATCGTCTGAAGATCTGTTCGATGAAACCCAGCGTTGCAAGGGGTGATTTCAAACCCCTTGTGAGCATTTCTTTGCGGAGTCGACCGTGACCGGATTCGATCGCAATGAATTACGAGATGTAGCCAGATCAGGGGCGGTTTGATGCAGTGTAATGGACGAAAGTCGTCGCTGGTGGCGTCCGCAAAAACTCGCGGGCAGGTGAGTCGATGCTTCAGTTGGTGCACGGCGATGATGGTCCTGTTGGCGACTTCATCGGTCTACGCTGCCAGGCTGCCGAATCCTCAATTGAACGCTTGTTATCCGTCGGGGGGACAGCAGGGATCAACCTTCGATGTCTCTATTGAAGGAGCCGACCTCGAAGAGGTCTCTGCACTTTCTTTTTCGCATCCTGGGTTCACTGCGGTGCAGAAGACGACTCCTCCTCGCTCTTTTGAATCACAACCGAATCCGGTTCCAAACCAGTTCACAGTCAGCATCGCAGGGGATGTTCCTGTTGGTGTTTATGAAGTGCGTGCCGTCGGACGCCATGGCGTTTCGACATCCTTGCAGTTCAGTGTGAGTGATGTTCCCGAACTCCTGTGTGATCTAAAGAACACGACACTGAAGACAGCGATGCCAGTGGGGCTCAATTCTGTTGTCAATGTTTCGCAGGCGGGAAGCGACGCGGCGCACTATTTTGCATTTGAGGCTCAAACTGGCCAGTCCGTTACGATTCGGTGCCAGACTCGTTCGATCGACTCACGTATGAAGGGGATGCTGGAAGTTCTCAATCAAGACGGAACTCCGATCGCGTTTGGTCGTTCTACTAATTTGCGAGAGGCAGTGGCGACATTCACACCTTCTGCCGGTGGTCCCTACGTCGTCAAAGTGTATGACGCGACATACGCCGGCGGTTCCGCGAACCGATATCGATTGGAAATCAGCACTCGCCCGTGGATCGATTTTGTCTGGCCACCCTGTGGACAAGCAGGGACGACGGGTCGATTCACTGTGTACGGTTACAACCTCCCGGAGGGGGTGCCCGCAGAGGAATTTGATGCCCGCTTTGGATTGCAAAAACAAGCGGTTGATATTGCGATTCCAACAGTCGCCTCTCCTTTGTGCTTGTTGTCGGCAAGCTCGGTTCGTGCAGTCTCTGAAACAGCAGCGACAGGGTTCGACTATCGAATTCCAGGCGGTACTCTCAGTTCCAATCCAGTCTTTATTGGAATCGTTGAGCATCCGGTCGTATTGGAAAAAGAGCCCAATCAACTCTCGACGACCCCATTCGAGATCCCGGTTCCATGTACAGTCGCTGGACAGTTTTACCCGGAGCGGGATATCGACTGGTTTTCGTTCCAGGGAGTGAACGGAGAAGTTTATTCCATCGATCTGCTTTCGGAGCGACTGAATCTCGCGACGGATGCAACGATGGCGCTCTTTCATGTGTCGCGGGACGCCAATGGGAACGAATCCACTCGCATGATCAGAGACGCAGACGACACCCCGACGAATCTCCGAAATCCGCCTTACGATGTGGCGACTTACGATCCGTCGTACACATTTCAGGCGGATGCTGATGGTGAGTACCGGATTCATCTTCGCGATCAGTACGCCGGAACGAACTCTCACCCGAGAAATCGGTACTTGCTGACAGTGAAACGGGCAAACCCTGATTTTCGACTGATTGTGACCACGCGCGAATTGGTTGAATCCATTTCCGATCCGGATCCTCAACGCCGGGCAAATCCAGTGCTGAGAAGAGGAGGGTGTCAGCCGTTGACGATTCAGGTGTCACGCGTTGATGGTTATTCTGGCCCGATCACATTGAATGTTGAGGGCCTTCCTCAGGGAGTGAGCTGTCCGGATGTCGTTGTCCCGGCAGGGCACAATCACGCTTCTCTCGTGCTGACTGCGACGCTCGACGCTCCTGTATGGAGTGGGCCGATTCAGGTGTTCGGAACAGCGACAATTGAAGGATCAGAAGTTCGAAGAATTGCGACTCCTGCTTCGATCGTCCTTGATAAGAATGGTCCGGGAGAGAAGGCAATTGCACGAGCGGTTGGCAACCTGGAGTTGGGAGTGATTCCGGAAACGGTCCCGATGACATTGGCCCCTCGCGAAACAACCGTATGGGAAGTCAGCCGATTCGGGAAATTGAAAATCGTCGCGGACTTCACGCGGCATCTACCGACGACAGGGAATATCCGTCTTGAGGTTCGCGGTCTGCCGACATCCATTTACCCGTTCGAAAAAGTGCCAGCACAGGTACTCGAACCGCAAGTGAACGAGGGAACTGTCGAAGTCGCGATTGATCCGTCTTTGCCGGCAGGAGACTATCCCGCTTATCTGACAGCACAGAATAAAGTCGCCTACTCGAAAAACCCTGAAGCGGTGGCCGCGGCTCAGGAAAAGAAGCAGGTTCTTGACGCGAGGCTCGCCGAACTGACCGCGGAGTCGGCGAAGTCTCAAGAGGCGAAAGCCGCTCTGGAAGTGAAGTTGGCCGAAATGAAGGGGAGCGAGCCCGCCAACGCCGACCCTGCCGTCATTGAGCAGATCGAAACGGAATTGAATCAGGCCAATGCCTCGGCGACTCAAATTGCAGAAGTCATCGCAGCGGTGCAGGCGGAGATCCCCAATCTCGATACTCAAATCGCCACGCTCACCAAGCAGGCAGAAGCAAAAGAGATCGATCTGTTTGTTTCAAGCGTTCCCATCGTGATTCGGGTTCTTGAAATGCCTTTTCGTTTCAACCTCCCCGCTGAAGCAACAGCCGCGGCAGGGACAGATGCTGAAATTCAGTTGAACGTCGAAAGATTATTCGATTTTCAAGATCCCATTACGCTCGTTCCAGAAAGCCCAGCCGGCGTTGCGGGATTCACTACTGCGGAAGCTAGTGTCGCTGCGGGAGAGTCCACCTCAAAGCTGATTTTGAAGACAACGGCTGACACTCCACCGGGGTCTTATCAGCTTCCAGTGCTTGTGAAAGTGACATACAACGGCCAGGAACTCACGACAAAACGCACAGTCACGTTCCATGTGAAATCGCCATAGTTACTGACTTTTTTCAAGTAAATCAGGCCTGCAGATTTGACGTTCACTGTTGATGAAAGAAGTAAAGGGAGAGGAATGAACAGGACCACGTCGATTCAGAAGGTCGCATTGGCGCCGGGGTGGAGCCTGTGGCAGGCGGCGTTGGTCGCATCGATCATGGGGGTTGTCAGCCAGACTTCTGCAGCTGAACTGGAAGTGGCAGTTCCACAGCGTACGGAGTCTGTTGATTTCGAAACCGAAGTTCTTCCGATTCTCTCAAAAAGTTGCCTGGCGTGTCATAGCTCTACAAAACCCGAGAGTGACCTGATTCTTGAAACGCCTCAATCGATTTTGAAAGGTGGTCTATCCGGACCGGGGCTGATTCCGGGGAATCCGGAAGAAAGTTACATTCTTCAGGTTGCCAGACATCGCGAGGAACCCGTGATGCCGCCGGAGGGAAACGCTGCCAATGCGAAAAATCTGACACCGGAGCAACTTGGTTTATTGCACTTGTGGATTCAACAAGGAGCGACGGGAGAGGTCACTGGAACGAGTAAGATGATTCAGTGGGAACCTCTTGCAGCGGGGGTTCATCCGATTTATTCAGTTGCCATCACGCCTGACGGTCGCGATGTGGCAGCGGGGCGTGCAAATCAGATTTCAGTGTACAACGTCCCGGGGAATCGACGGGTTTCGCGTTTAATTGATCACGAGCTCAACTCGGTTGCAGGATTTGAGAATCAACCACGTGCTCATCAGGACATGGTGGAGTCACTGGCGATCAGCCCCTCCGGAGAATTGCTTGCGTCGGGCAGTTTTCGGGAGGTGAAATTCTGGCAGCGTCCTACGCAATGGAAGCGTCATGAATTGAAGACAGTCGGACAATCGCCCATAGACTTTGCCTTTTCTGCTGACGGTCAATGGGTCGCTTCGCTCGACAAAAATGGAATTCTCCAGGTCGTTTCATTCTCGAATCCGGAGCAGACAATCCGGATTGATCTCTCCGGTCAATCCATTCAATTTCTCGCGCTCAATGCAGATGGTTCGATGGTGGTGACGGGAGATGCTCTGGGTTCGGTTCAGCTGTATCAGTTGGCGACTCAGCAACTCGTTCGAAAAGCGACTTTCCCGGTTGGCGTGAGTTCTGTTCTTGTGAGTGAATCACTTCAGCAGATTGTTGCAGGTTGTGTGGATGGAACCATTCGTCAGTTCCCTATCGCCGCTTCCGGGGGGGAGAATGTTGTTGAGGTTGACCCTGCAGAAATCAAAGTGTTCGCAGGGAACGGCAGACCCATTTTACGGATGATTTCCGGAGACCCGCTGGGGGCAACCATGCTCGTGGCGTTGTCAAACGGAGTGGTGCAGCATGTTGAGTTGGGAACCGGAAATCTTCTGAAAGAATTCAATCACGGTTCTTCTGTCAGCGTTTTAGCTGTTAGCAATGATGCGAAACAACTCGCGACAGGTTCGGATGACGGCAGCGCAAAACTCTGGAATTTGGCGACTGGTGAACTACAGAAAGAGCTCACACGACACGCGCAGTTAGAGGCTGAAATAGCGGCTCTCAAGTTGAGAGCCGCTGTCGATCAACGAAACGTCGGCGCAATTTTGAATGATTATCAGCGGTCCTTGGGCAAAGCAAAAGAGGAGCAGCAGGGGGTCTATACCGCTGCGTTGGATCTTTCGAAGGCGGAAGTGGATTTGAAGGTGAAGATGTCAGCAGTTGCGAAGCCGGCGGAAGAGAAGGCAACCGCCGATCAGGCCGTGGCTAATATCAATGTTTCGTTGGGCGAAGCTGATGCGAAACTCAAACAGCTTGAGTTGATGCCGCCTGCTGCTGAGGATGCTGCGAGTCTGGAGCAACATGCGGAAGCTGTGAAGCAGCAACAGGCTGCCATCGCAAGTCTCAAAGAACAGTTGGTCGCTGCTGAGAAAGAGGCGACCTCAAAACAGGCGGCCCTCAAGAAAGCGAATGACGCAGTCGCGGCCGGTCAACAGGCGATTACAGCAGCACAACGCGCTCTTAAGGAAACGACCGAATCTTCAGCGAAAGCAGATGCTCAAACAACACAGCTGAAAGAGGTTGTGATCAACACTGAGGCAGTTCTTCATGTTTCTCAGCTGGCATTGTTCCGTGCTGAACAGACGCTTCGTCTGAAAAAGCAGGCTGTGATTGAAGCTCGCGGCGAGCTTGGCTCCGTGATGAATCAGTTTGAAACACTCTCCGCTCGTCGGGTAGAGGGGGCAGCAAAGGGCCTTCAATTGGCGGCACTCTCTCCAGAAGCGGAAGCCGCGACCTCTCATTTAATCCAGACAGAAACGAAGAGACGAACGGCACTGGTTGAACGGAGTCGTTTGAACGAAGATGCACTCTATACACGACATGAATTGCAGATTCGCATGTCCTCAACAGAAAATCGGATCGCTGCTGCGTCACGATTGGTGGAAGAGTCGTCGGCTGCCAGAGATGCCGCCGCGATGAACCAGACTGAGCTGGAAAAGAAAGTGGCAGAAGCCGCGGATGACTCTGCGAAAACGTTGGCCTCGACGGAGGTCCGAAATGCTGAACACCGCCGCCAACGAGCAGAGCAGGAACGTTTGAGCTGGCAACAGTTGCTCGAAGAAGAAACCGCGAAAAAGGCTGAGATCGCGGGCCGCCTCGCTGAATTCGAAGAGCAGCATCTCAAACGTATTGAGTCCGCTCAACAGTCGTTTGCTGTTGCTCATGGAGATTTTGAATCCGCGGTTCGACGAACGGAGAATCTTGCTGAGGTCGTAGCGGATCCGGATCAATTGGCAGCTATTCTCGTTAAACGCAAACAGGCCATTCTTGAAGCGTTAAATGGCTTGGAAAGTCCCGTGAGGTCGCTCGTGTTCAGTCCAGAAGGAAATCGACTTCTGCTGGGTGATCCACAAGTCGTGTGGGAGTATGGAACGACCGCAGGAGACCCCGCGGAATCACGCCCGGTCGATCAATCCGGTCTACTTGCTGGCCGCTTTGTCTCAGCGAATGAAATGATTGGTGTGTCGGTGCAAGGTGTTGTTCAGAGAGTCGACACGCAGCCAGAATGGAACCTCATTCGAAAGATCGGGAACGGTCTGGATGGGGACATTCTTGAAGGATCGGTCACGGCGCTTGATTTCAGTTCGGATGGAATTTTGGTCGCTACCGGGAGCGGAGAGGCTTCTCGTGATGGAGAAGTCAAAATCTGGAATGCAAGCACTGGGGAACTGGTACGGAGTTTTGAGCATATTCATAGTGATCAAGTGTTGTCGGTGAGGTTTTCTCCGGATGGCAAGCACATCGCAACAGGAGGGGCAGATCGCCTTGTCAAGGTGTTTGATGTCTCGACTGGGGCTTTGGTGCGAACCTTTGAAGGGCATTCAAATCATGTTCTCAGCGTGAGCTGGCGTTGCGATGGACGAGAAATTGTCTCGGGCGGAGCAGATAAGAGCGTCAAGATGTGGGATTTCTCAAAAGGGGAAGTTGTTCGCAACGTCCCCGGGTTCCCGAAAGATGTCTCAGCAGTGCAATATCTCGGATCTGGAGACACATTCATCATCGGGACTGGGGCAGCCAATCAGGTGATGATTCGCAATGTGGACGGTGGGGCAGGAACAGTCTTTCCTGGCCCGACGGACTTTATTTACTCCGTGAGAGCGTGCCGGGATGGATCTGTCGTTGTCGCCGGAGGCCAGCAGGGAGTTCTTCACGTCTGGAATGGTCAGGGCACGCCCTTGGCAACCTTTGTTCCCGAAGAGTAACGCATCAGCATCTGCGAACATGCTGCTCGATCGAGTGGCGGGTGACTCAATACGGACTATGATTGGCGAACATTGCTTCTGAGCACAGCAGCGATGAACTTCACACGTCTCTGTTGAGTGAGTCGATTTTGGCTGCGAACGCTACTTCACCCCAAAAGAAAAAACGTGACTGGTTTCTTCCCGGAATGCTGGTGGCGGTTGTCTTGGCCTGGTTGTATCCGATACCGGGAGCAAGAGGAGGATGGCTCTACCCAGAACTTCTCACCAAGGGGGGAGTCGCACTGATCTTCTTCCTGCATGGTCTGGCGCTTTCATTTTCAGCGTTGCGGGCGGGAATCTTTCAGTGGCGGTTGCATTTGGTTGTTCAGCTTTGCTGTTTCCTGCTCTTTCCAATGATTGGATTGTTGGTCTACTTCGGTTCTGCAGGGGTGATGCCTGATGAACTGCGACTCGGATTCTTCTACTTGTGTGCGTTGCCATCGACAGTCTCTTCGTCAGTCGCGATGACCGCAGCAGCCCGTGGGAACGTGCCGGCTGCAGTGTTTAATGCCACAATCTCGAGCCTGATTGGCGTCGTGGTCACGCCCCTGTGGATGAGTATGGTCCGGAGCGCTGCGGAGTCCGGAAGTTCGATAGGACGCGTGATTCTGGATCTGGTAATCTGGCTGGTGCTCCCGCTCGTCGTGGGGCAACTCCTGAGACCATTGTTCGGCGAGTGGGCCTCGAGAAATAAGGCGAAGATCAACGTCGTCGACCGATTGACGATACTCTTGCTCGTCTACACGTCATTTTGCGATTCAATGGTTCTGGGAGTTTGGACCAAGTACGGGGTGACGTCGGTACTCGTCACAGGTGCCGCTTCAATTGTCCTGTTTTACATGGTCAAGTTTTGTGTCGGCTTTACGTGTGATCGACTCCATTTCAATTGGCCTGATCGTGTGGCAGCGGTCTTTTGCGGATCGAAAAAATCGCTCGCCTCCGGAGTTCCAATGGCACAGATCATGTTTCGCGGTGATCCCGCGTTGGGGCTGATTCTTCTCCCAATCATGATCTATCACTCGGCTCAATTAGTCATTTGCGGATTTCTCGCAGCGAAGTGGGCGCAGCGAAGCGAACAGGCATCGACTTCAGTCAAAGAAACCGCCGACGCATGAGTCAGATCGACGCCTGACGGAATTGGACGTTCCAGCACCGAGAATCTTGGCGGTAGAGCAAGTAGAGCCCTCACGTCTCGGCACGAACAATTCAGGCCGAAACGGAGAGTGCGTCGTTGTGGCGAAAGTCAGTTTGCGGACGATGGCTGGTTAAATTTTCGGATCGCCGCCTGATTGAACACGTTTTGAGCTTCTCCACCATCGAGAGGAAATCCAGCGTGCTGAATCATGTAGATGGTGATGCGACCATTCTGGCGGTCGATGGTCATGTTGGTGGAATGTGCTCCTCCATGCCCAGCTGAACTGCCGAACGTCTGCCATCCAAGTCCATAATTCTCCTTGATTCCTTCCGGTGTCTGACGGGTTGTCATGGCTCGAACCGACTCTGCGGAGAGGTATCGCTTTCCATTGAACTCGCCATCATTGAGTATCATTTGGCAGAATCGAGCGACATCTTTCGCTGTCGAGAAGAGTCCACCAGCGGGCATCGGAAATCGATGAGCGCGATCTGTCAGCGGGTAATGCAACTGGCCGATCTGGAATGGTACCAGATTGTTCTTCTCTTCGTTTGGATGATACGACTTCGCCAGCCGGGAGACCTGTTCTTCGTTCGGCCAGAACGTGGTGTCGTGCATTTCGAGAGGGGTGAACAACTCGTCTTGTAGAAACTCCTCGTATGGTTTTCCGCTGACCACTTCGATGATGCGACCAGCGATGTTGATGCCAATATTGGAGTACTGATACCGGGTGCCCGGTTCAGCGACCAAGGGAATCATCGTGTAGCTGGCAACCGCTCTGGACAATGGAAGACCGTCCAGAGTGGGGGACTCGACCGCTGTTGCGAAGGGGAGTCCACTGACGTGAGCGAGTACATCGTGGACTGTGATTGCCCGAGTGGGACGCTTAAGAAGTTGATGTTCTTCATCCTGCTCGACGATGAGCCAGCGACCTTTGAATTCCGGGAGGTACTTTTCGATCGGGGCATTCAGATCGACTTTCCCTTGATCGACGAGAATCATCAGCGCGGCCGCTGTGATGGGCTTGGACTGCGAAGCAATCCAAAACATGGAATTCTCTTCCATCGCTTTTCGTGCTTCGATATCTGCCCAGCCAACGGTGTCGATATCGAGTATTGCATCTTTGGTGGCGACCAATGTCACAGCACCAGCGAGTGCTTGTCGATCAACAAACGATTGTAAGTCGTTCGCTGTTTCGTGTGTCTGCGCGATTGCAATTGATGCAGTCATGCAGTGAATGAAAAACAGAGACGCAGCGAATGCGGACGAAATACGATCCATGTCGAGGCTCAATCTGAATCACGAGGGAAAGTCGACTGCTTGGCGGTATAGTCCCGCGAGCGGGGCGTGTTCGCCGATCTTCAGTGCTGGTTGATTTGTGGTGATGCCGTGTCTGTTGCAGCCGCCGCCGGTTTAGCTGGTGCTGGACCGTGCGAGGCATTCATCTGAATCAAAACTACACCCAGGATGACAAGGATAAATCCGACGATTTGAGCGGGTGGAGTATGACGGTGTTCCGACATGAGTGTTCCGACAATCGCAGAGACAGCTGTTGCCCCTCCGAAGACGACAGGCATGACCAGTCGAGCATCTTTCGCGGAGAACATGGCGTAGGTCAACGTCAACGCGCCGAAAGCACCAAGAGTTCCAGCGATGAATCCCCAGCGGGCGATTTCCGGTTTGAATGACAGCGACTGTCCGGACATTTTGACAGCGATCACCCCCCCAACGATTCCCCACAGGAGATATGCCAGACCGATCAAGATGTACGGCTTGAATGGAGACTCTCCGAGCACGCGGGATTTGCCGAGAGCAGGTCCGTACATTCCCCAAAAAAAGGCAGTCGCAATCGCGAACATGAGGCCAATGAGTTTTTCTTTGGGCATAGTCGTCAACCTGAAATTTCAATTAAGAGAGCGATATCGACGTCCGCATTTCATAGTGCTGGTCGATGTGCATGCTAGAACGCTGATGGAATTCAGGAAAGTGAACACTCGAGTTGTGTCGTCGGGGAGAAAACAGAATCTCTATGCGACGCGATTTCGAGAGATTTCAAAGGTCAAGACTCGACGTTTGCAAACCGGGCACAACAATGGATCGGGCAGGGCTGAAAAGAGGGCTTCCAATGACAAATTGCGAGTTGACTGCTTAATAATATAGAAAATTACATGAAGAATTCAGATGACAATGCGATGCTGGTCGACGTCAATGAGTCGGCGCCTGCATCGCATCGACAGATCATGATTATTTTCTGGGTTTAATGCTGGCCTTAATGTTGGCAGCACTTGATTCCACAATCGTGTCGACCGCACTGCCGACGATTATGGGGGAGCTGGGCG
Source organism: Planctomicrobium mucosum (assembly GCF_051466335.1). Classification (NCBI taxonomy): domain Bacteria; kingdom Pseudomonadati; phylum Planctomycetota; class Planctomycetia; order Planctomycetales; family Planctomycetaceae; genus Planctomicrobium; species Planctomicrobium mucosum. The sequence continues at coordinate 1,668,819 of NZ_CP195793.1, forward strand.
GGGTTGATCACCTGTCATGGGTGGTGACTGCCTATCTACTGGCTCAAACAATCGTCACTCCGATTTATGGGAAGCTCGGCGACCTGTATGGACGTAAGATCGTTCTACAGGTGGGGATCGTGATCTTTCTGATCGGCTCCGTGCTGTGTGGACTCAGTCAGTCGATGCTGCAACTGATTGTCTTCCGCTTCATTCAGGGGCTGGGAGGCGGCGGATTGATGGTCACCACGCAGGCTGCTGTGGGGGACGTTGTCTCGCCACGAGATCGCGGAAAGTATCAGGGGTTGTTCGGGGCAGTCTTCGGTGTCGCCAGCGTAGTGGGCCCTTTGGTCGGAGGATACATCACCAATCACTGGAGCTGGCAGTGGATCTTTTACATCAACCTTCCGATCGGAATTGTCGCGATGTTCGTCCTTGCGACAACATTACCATCACGATCGATCAAAGTACGACACTCAATTGATTTCGTGGGTGCGGCACTCTTTTCCGTCTTCCTCTGCACGCTGATTCTCGCGACAGATTTAGGCGGGACAATGTATGCGTGGAATTCACCGATGATCACCAGCATGGCAGCTGTCATCGTCGTGACGTTCATCCTCTTTATTGTCACAGAACGGTTCGCGGTCGAACCGGTGTTGCCATTGCGCCTCTTCCTGAACAGAACCTTCACGATCAGTTCGGTGCTCGGAATGATTGTCGGGTTTTCGCTGTGGGGATCGGTGACGTACTTACCTGTTTACCTGCAAATTGTGAATGGGGCCACTCCGATTGAATCCGGGATGCAGATGCTTCCACTCATGGGGGGAGTCCTGACAATGTCGATCACCTCAGGGCGAATCATCAGCGCCACGGGCCGATACCGTATCTTTCCCATCATCGGAATGGCGGTTATGGGTAGTGGCCTGTGGATTCTCTCTGGGATGAAGCCAGATGTGAGCCCCTTCGTTGCGTCGCTGTATTTCTTATGGATCGGCCTGGGGCTCGGGATGATTATGCAGGTGCTGGTGATCGCGATTCAGAATGCGGTTCCTTACCGGGACCTGGGTGTCTCAACGAGCGGAGCCATTCTGTTTCGGTTGATGGGCGGTTCAATCGGGACAGCAGCATTGGGAACTGTTTTCAAATCACAGCTCCATGCTCAGCTGTCGAAGCTCTTGCCCGCGGGAGAGAATGTCGCGGAACATGTCGTCCGGATCAGCCCGCAAGTGATGCAGACGCTTCCAGAAGATCTCCGTGCGATTTACACGAACGCATTCGTCAATTCAATCAGTACGGTCTTCACGGTGGCAGCGACGATCGCAACATTTGGCTTCGTGCTGGCTCTGATGTTGCCAGAACATCCGTTGAAGCGGAATTCTTCGGAATCAGCGGCAGCGGTTGAGTAACGCTGAAGTCGGCTACTTTGCTGCGGGTGCGACTGGCTGGAGAACCGGTCCGTCCGAGTCATTCGAATCATTCGAGAACAGGAATTGCACTGGAACGATTCCTGTTCCATTTGCGAGCGGAATTTCCTGAAAGGACTCTCGTAATGAAACGAAAGACTGTAGCGCAGCGTCGCCCAGTTCCTCTCCATTGTCCGACGTCCATCCGAGCTTTGAGACGATCATCGGGTCGTGTGGATTGCGGATCACATCTTCGACATCCGGATTCGTGCGGACTTCCTGCAACTGATGATAGGCTGTTGCAACGACGTTTTTCCAAGGCTCGTCGAAAGCGACAATTCCGTTTTCTGTTCCATCAGGGAGTTGTTCGGAGTAGGGAGAAGCTGCGTAATAAATGCTCTCCCCATTTACTGGGACAGAACCGTGAAATCCTCCGAGTCCATTGATTGAATCGATACGAGAATCGGATGCAGCGGCAGACATGAGCCCTGCGCGTTCATCGTCGTCGATGAGCACTGTTCCTTGCGGAAGAAGAAAGTTCAAAACGGTTGTGTCCGGATCGAATTCTTCCAGAAATCCTTGATTCAGCAGTGATTCAACGTAGTACCGAATGTCACCTCGAGTCACTTCTTTGGGCACATCACCGATCAGTGGGTGTGACGGATGGACGATTGTCGAGACCGGATGAGAATCGAAATATTGCTGAACGACATTGTTCAAGGAGGAATCTTGCATTGCCGCTTTGAGCGCGTCGTCAATTTGTTGGATCGTTGTTTGATTGAACTTATCTTCTCCACCCACATAAATATTGACGTAGGCCATTTGCGGGAGAGTTTTTCCTCCGCGGTATCGAAGCTGACTCGAAGCACTCTGGATTTTGGCTGCGGGGACAGGTTCATCGGCAAAGGGATTCGCGAAATTTTCGAGATCATCGCTCTTCGGCTGAATGGCGGCTGAGGCCATCGCTGTCGTCAGCGAAGCTTGCTCTCGAGCCAATTGTGCTGCCGGTGAGTTGGGTCGGGTGGCAACGCTCAGATGGCGGTGTCGACCTCGTTCTTTGGGGGGTGCAGATGCAGGGGCAACTGGAATCGATGACGCTGTGGCAGCATTGGCGGCCGGAGGAAGCGGCCAGGGAGTCCAGGTGAGCGAATTTGACTCGCCTGGGAATGGATCGATCGATGAAACTGGTGGAATTTCGGCAGAAGGTGGTTCGAACTCGGGAATGTCAGCAGCGGGAGCTTCTGCTGGGGCTGGCGACACTTCCGGTGTCATTGCAGGGATCGGTTGGGCGTCTACCTCCTGCATCGGAGCAGGTTGCGGTGGCATCGGCTGAGGTGGGCTGGCAGGAGGTTGAGGGGTTGTGACCGAAGGTGGTGATGTCACAGGGGATTGAGAACGCGGAGCTGAACTGAGTGGAAGTGGAGAATCCTTGGCTTCCGCTTGAGAAATCGCGACAGGAGGAACCTGTGCTTCTGGGGGAGAGGCTTTGGGGACTGAATACGGAGAAGAGACTGGAGGAGTGGATGCAGAACGTTGAATGGGGGGGACGTAATTCGCTCCAGCGACGGGGGATGGAACATAGGGCGTTCCAATGGGGAAGGAGTTTGAAGCGACACCAGCTGAAGAGTGAGATGGGGCAACAGCGGTGATGACCGTAGCTGTGGGAGCGAAGGGCGGGTAGGTGGGGTGAGCGGAGCCAATTGATGCGAATCCTGTCTGAAACGCGACTGGCCCGCTTGGCTGGACTTGTGGAGTGAACGTTCGTTGCTGAAAGTTGCCTGAAGCACCTTGAGGATAGGAGTTATAAAGGGCGGGAGAGGTCATTTGCGCGGATGAATAGTATCCGGCATTGTTTTGGAGGGACGATGCGCAGCCCACTGACCAACAGCTGATGAACAGGCTGAAGATCGTGATAGTGGGATGTGATCGGACTACTGGCATGACATCAACTCCGTGGCTTCGCATCGGTGTCCATCGTGGGACCGACTCATGGCGGGAGGAGATTACTAGGATCTTCACCGGCAGGAATAGCCGATTCTTTTGGATCGACACCGGCAGAATCTGCAGATTGCAAGATTTTCAATAGAATGACGTGGTACAAGAATGCTCCTTTGGGGAGAAACAGTCTGATGTCGCGAGTTTCATATCAGTTTTGGACCCAACTCGGCTTAATCATCGTGGCGTCTTTGTGTTCCTCTTCCGTGGGGGCGGGGGAGGTTGTGACGGTTGCTGGAACAGGTGTTCAGGGGAACAGCCCCAATGGGACAGTCGGGACTTCGGCTCAGATTGGCGAACCATACGGGCTGACGGGGGGGCCGGACGGGGCTCTCTACGTTTGTGAAATCGGGAATCATCTGATTCGTCGCATCGACTTGTCGACCGGTGAGACTCAGGTCGTCGCAGGGACAGGCAAGAAGGGCTACACAGGGGATGGCGGTCCAGCGAGCGAAGCGACGATGTTCGAGCCGTATGAAGTTCGTTTCGATTCCAAGGGAAACATGCTGGTCGTCGAAATGAAAAACGCTGTGGTGCGTCGTGTCGACATGAAGTCGAATATCATTTTCACTGTCGCGGGGACTGGCACACCGGGCTTCTCTGGCGATGGTGGAAGCGCGTTGATGGCCCAGTTCAACCAGCCTCATTCGTTGGTGTGTGATGCGAACGATAACATCTACATTTGTGATATCATGAATCAACGTGTTCGGCGAGTGGATGCCGCGACCGGCATCGTGACAACACTGATCGGCGGTGGGGAGCAGCCATTAGATGACAATGAGGTTCCATTCGAAAGTCGCCATGCAATCGGACCGAGAGCGATGGACTTCGTTGGTGAAAACGTCTTCGTGCTTGCGTTGAGAGAGGGGAATTCAATTTATCGCGGAACACTTGATCCGCAATCACTGACAAAAATCGCGGGGAACGGGAAAAAGGGTCTGTCGGTAGGAAGTCTCCCGGGGAATGAAGTTCCATTGTCAGGTCCGAAAGGCGTGGCTGTCGCACCGAACGGGGATATTTACTTCGCCGATACGGAGAGCCATACCGTCCGCGTCATTCGTGTTGACGGTGGGCATGTTGAGACTGTTGTCGGTGACGGTGAACGGGGCGATGGCCCCGATGGGGATCCTCTCCAGTGCAGGCTCGCTCGTCCACATGGGGTCTACGTCGATGCACAAGGAGTCCTCTACATCGGCGACAGTGAAAATCATCGAGTGCGATGCTTTCAGACCGACAGTGTGCGGACGAGCCCATGAAAAGTTCAAATACTCCTGAATTTCGTGATCCCGCTTCTGTGACGCAACGTTCGGCACAAGGACATCTGGGTGATCGTGGCAGTGTGAAAATCAAACCAACGAAATGTGAATCGGGTGGGCCATGTGGGGATTGGGCTGGAGAAATTTCGATCGGAGTCCTGAGACGCTGAAATTCGAAGCCATGCTATTCGGGATGGTCTTTTTTCTGGTTTCTGCAGTGTTCACATTCAGCGAAGTGAAGTATTTCATCTGGGGCAAAACCGCCGAATGCAGCATCCTCGGCGTTGAGCAAGTCGAATCCACGCACCGGAGAGGACGAATTTTTTCGTCGCCCAAGCAGCGAGTTCGTTACAGCTTCGTCGATGCCAGCGGAGCTTCAAGAACTGGAACCGATGAGGTTGGACTTGGATTCCATGTCCCTGCCGGGCGGGGAGAAGTCGTCTATTTGAAAAATATGTCGCAACTCTCGGGCAATAGCAATGTACTGATGGTCTGTTACTTCTTCGGGTCTCTTGCGTTCGTCATTGGAACGTTGATCTCATACGGGATCGAAGCGAAACGTCCGTTTAAACCGACAGTGTCGAGGAGAAAGCCTCGTCAGAACCGCCGTTCTCTGGCTTCCCGATGAAACCGTTGTCCGAGACAATAGACCAGTCAGCGAGACTCAGTTTCTGAATCTGAGTGACTCATGGCCGGTGAGGAACCCGAAGAGGGCCAGATCTTCTGTTTTGCAATGCGTAGAGTGTTGCGAACACCTTTATAAAGCTCCGCCCGCTGCGACTGCGTGAGGAGGATTGCGCCCATCGGGATGCGGTGCGGCCAGAGTCGGTCCAAATAGGACCCGGCTGAAGAGCAACTATTGATCATTGTGATTTCCGGCCGGTGCCTCATCAGATAGTTGGCGAGATAGATCTCAGCCCAGATACCGGGACTTCCGTCGCGATATTCTTGATTCCAGCCAATCTTGAAGGCGAATACGGTATCCCCCTCGACAAAATTGCAGGTTGATGCAATGACCTGATCGTCGATGAGCAGTTCACCGAAAAGAATTTTGCGTTCTGTGGAGAAGTCGTTCGCGACTTTCTCGAAAAAGGCGCGATGGCTTTCATTGCAGGCAATGGCCGTTCCGAGGTTCGATTTCCATCCGAGTTGTTCGAGCTTCAGAAATCGCTCTGTTGCGTGCTTCACTTCCGCCGCGGAATCGATACATCTGAAGGAGACCGTCCCTTTCTTCTGTAACTTTGCCAAGGCTCCTTTTAGAGACTTCCGACGGGACTTCGACAACGATGCTTCGAACGATTGCGTCGTGTCGATCTGTGACAGATCGAGAGCAGCGCGGAGCCAGTTGTTCTGTAGCTGAACCGAGAATCCGATCAGAGCAGCAGCAGTATAGATTCTCTCCGCAGTTCTGGATTCGACGCAGATCGAGTCGAGTATCAGGCCGTGGCGATATCGAGAAGTTTTCAGATGCGTAAGAAAGGCGAAGACAGCCTCGCGTTCGTATTCCCGCCGAACAAGAATCCCCGTCTGAAACTGATAGGGGGACGAGACGCTGATTAAGTGTGGAAACGGAAGGACGCTGGACGCTTCGACCGCTTGGAAAAGACCGAGAAGCATCAGCTTGCCAGCTTCATCTTTGACATACCAGAGATCTGGCCGTGTCCCTGACTTCACGTGTTGGTGTTGCGAGAGAACGAACTCCGGTTCAAGAAACGGATTCGGATCGACGGCGGATTGAGCGAGCTGACGCCAATCCTCAATGAATTCCGGAGTCACCTCGGTGATCGGAACCTGCTTTGCGAATCGCGTAGGATAGTTGGCAGTGGCAGTTTTCATAACTAGAATTGAATGCGTTCTTCGTGACTTCGAAGTCAGCGAATGAAACAGCACGTCTTTTCAACAGTCAGTGAGGTTGGTGCGAACCGAACGCCTGAGGGATTCGTAATGTGAAGGTTAGAAACACTACATCCGGAGAGGTTCAACCGTCTGGCCAACTTGCCGGGCTTGAACGAATCCCGCATTTTTCTCACGCGGGATTGCGATTGTTTGGATTATGAGGCTCACGTGTCGGCTGACACCGCGATCGATTCGATCGTGTACGTGCGACAATTGGCAGGGTAATTACGTATGTACGCGAGACGAATCGGCTATTGTTGATATGTTGCGAATGCGTGTGAAGTTTCCCAGAGGTGCACTTCGAGAATCGGGAGGTTCCGGGTCAACGCATGCTCGTAAATGAGGCGGGCAATGTTTTCCGCTGTCGGATTGCAATCGATGATAAACAGAGGTTCGCCCATCGCTTCGAGTGCGGGCAGGGCTGGGTCGTCTTTGTTCAGGATCATGCGGTGATCGAGATTTTCGTCGATCCAGGTACGGACTTCCCGCTTAATGTCGTTGAAGTCCAGCAGCATGCCACGGTCGTCGAGTGTTTCACCTTCTAGGACGATGACAGCTTTCCCGTTGTGGCCATGCAGGTGGCGACATTTTCCAGCATAATTCAGCAGGCGGTGGCCGTAACAGAACTCGATTTCCTGACTGACTCGGTACATGGACGGGGAACTTTATGGCAATGTGTGGGAGTTGCTGAATTCGCCATTGCATATGGCGGCGAGAACCCATTGGGAAACGTCAGCATATGATGTCGGAACTGGAACGGCGAGTGATGTGGATGAATCGAACCCGGAGAGAATCAAATCAACCGGTGATTGAACGATTCAAACTGTGTTTTCACAAGAAGTCTCGCTGAATTAGAAAGAAAATCCTCACTCCGCTTGACGAATCGTGGAATTTCGCTTTAAGTTTAGAGACTCGGGAGTGAAATCGTCAGTATCGTTGACGGTTTGTTCCTGACCAAAACCTAAATGAATCAAAATGAACGTCGTAAATTTTCACTTCATTCTAGCAAGCCTACTACTCCCATCCCGGGAGTCTTAGGACGGTGCGCTGAGTTTGAAGCGTGAATCACACCACCCTGAGGCTTTTGCGGAAGTCTCAGGGTGGTTTTGTTTTGAGACTTCCGTGTTTTAGATTTCGTCTGTATCAATCTTCGAGAGATCGACACGTTTTAAATCGAGTAAACGCCATGGCTGACGACAGCATTATCATCTTCGACACGACACTCCGCGATGGAGAGCAATCTCCTGGCTGCAGCATGGATACAGCTGAAAAGCTGGAAGTGGCACGTGCACTTGTCGAGCTGGGTGTTGACGTCATTGAAGCAGGGTTTCCAATTGCTTCACCCGGCGACTTCGACGCAGTGCAGAAAATCGCACGGACATTTGGTGATCAAGCGACCATCTGCGGTCTCGCTCGATGTCGAAAAGAGGACATCGATCGCTCCTGGGAAGCCTTGAAAGAGGCGAAGAATGCCCGGATCCATTTGTTTCTGGCGACCAGTGCGATTCATCGCGAATTCAAACTGAAAATGGCCAAAGAGCAGATCCTCAAGAATGCGGTCGAGATGGTGAAGTACACCCGCGACCTGATGGCGACCCGCTCTGATATTACGGTTCCGAATCTGGAGTTCTCACCGGAAGATGCCTCGCGTACCGAACTCGATTTCCTCTGTGAAGTCGTTGAAAAGACGATCGATGCCGGGGCGACGACTGTCAATATCCCAGACACCGTCGGTTACGCCACGCCGAATCATTATTACAAGGTGATTCGTTATCTGAAGGAGAACGTCTCCAACATCGACAAGGCAGTGATCAGCACGCATTGCCATAACGATTTGGGTCTCGCGGTTGCGAATAGCTTGTCTGCCATCGAAGCAGGGGCCAGACAAGTTGAGTGCACCATTAACGGACTGGGAGAGCGGGCCGGAAATGCAGCGTTGGAAGAGATCGTGATGGCGCTTCATACCCGCCGCGACTTCTACCAAGTCCAGACAAAGATCAACACTCCGAAGCTCTATCCAACAAGTCGCCTTGTCTCCAGCATTACCGGAATGGCGGTTCAGCGGAATAAAGCGATCGTCGGACAGAATGCATTCGCTCATGAGTCGGGAATTCATCAGCACGGGATGCTGCAAGAACGCTCGACGTACGAAATTATGCGTCCTGAAGATGTCGGGATTCTCGGTACCAATCTGGTGCTGGGGAAACATAGCGGTCGTCACGCATTGAGAGACCGTGTGGCATCGCTCGGGTATACGCTCGATGGCGATCAGTTTCAGCGTGTTTTCGACGACTTCATCGCATTGGCCGACAAGAAGAAAGAGATTTTCGACGCAGACATCGTTGCGTTGATTGAGAATCGTTCAGGCGACGTCGTTCAGGCGTGGTCGATCAAGAGTTTCCAGACGATTGGAGGATCGAGCACGATTCCAACAGCGACCATCGAACTGGTGCATCAGGATGGAACTGTTCAGCAGGACGCTTCAACAGGAGATGGTCCTGTCGATGCAGCCTTTCGCTGTCTTGAGCGAATCGTCGGTTTGACCGCGAAGTTGGAAGAGTACACCGTTCGAAGCGTCTCGGAAGGGAAAGATGCGCAAGGGGAAGTGACCTTGGAAATCGTTGTCGACGATCGTTCGTTCCACGGAAAAGGAGTCAGTACGGACGTGATCGAAGCGAGCGTTCAGGCGTACTTGCAAGCGTTGAACAAAGCTCTTTCTTCCGAACGCGGGCGTGGCACAAAACGCGAGAAAGGGGTCTGAGGTCGATCGATCGGCTCTTTGAAACCTGATCCGAAGTCTAAATTCGAATCACTGTCTGAATCTTTCGGGCAGTGATTTTTTTGTGGCTGATTCCGTTCGAATCGCGAGCAGGGGATGTGATTTCAATCTGAAGATTGAAGTTTCACAAATTGTCGGACCAGCAAGGCGACGGCGGTGTAGAATGAAAGAAACGCATTGCCATTGATGGGAGTGTCTCGATGGTCCCTCTGAAAAGTGCAGTCTTTTCCAGTCTTTTGGTGATTGTCATCGCGTCATCAGCGGAGGCCCGAATTCGCATCTTCGGCGGCCCTGTCGAGTCGGCAGGGTCTGGGATTTACTACCCGCCCGGAGGATCGGCTTCTCTGAGTACGCAACCCCATCGGAACACTCCGAAAGTGAATCCCGCCGAAAGTGAGATCCCACTGATTGATGGCGAGCGGATTGACCTGAATCCCGGATTCGTGCCGGGCGAGACATTTCGCACACCGACGTACGTTCCGCCATTCTTTCCAAGGACGATCTACTTTCCTGATTACACGCAGCAGGGGCAACGCGGAAGTCCTGCTTGACAGGAATAAGACCCATGACTTCGAAGTGGAATAAGTCTGCCTTCAGAGTGTTCTGGTGCTCCACATGAATGCCTATCCATACACGGTGAAGCCGCAAGAACCCGCGATCTTCGTGGAGTTGTATCTCCCTCGGAAGGCTGCGTTTCAGGGAGTATTGTACGACACTCTGACCGCGGGATTTCGGCTCGACAAGGTGAAAGAGCACTTTCTCCTCGCTGATGCCGTGAAGAAACAACAGATCCAGGCATTGCTAGGGAAGAGTTGGACCGTCGTCGATTACAAGCAGTCTGACATTGAATCGTTTCGGCGAGTCTTTTACGGGTACTCGCTGTACGACGTGAACGGAGTCTTTTTGAAGTCCCAGTCACCTTCCGGAGACGCGGCCGATGATGCGGATGAAAACTATCGGATCGCTGAGGAGCCCAGCCAGGTTGTTCGGATGGTATTCAAATATCCCAGTGCGGATGAGCCCTCTGCCGCGACCGATTTCTTAATGCTGGCCCTGCAACGGCCACTGGCAGAAATGGCTCAATTTGCACAATTGCATCGTGATGAAATTCAGAACGTGGCCGGCAACGATGCGGAACGAGTCTTCGAGTTGCTCGCAGATCTGGAACGTTGGCAGATGTACGTCGGACTCTTCGTCTTCGGTTATCTGGTCTATAACATCTGCGAGAGGATTCTCGAACTGGGAGAAACCTCTCGCCCTCCGTTGCACCCGGCTGACCTGTTGCAGGACGAGATCTGGGTCACTTCATCATGGAGTATGAGTATGAACGTAGTTGACTGGGCTCACCGCCACCAGCAATGAGCCACACGGTTGCCGATCTGTCTTACACACCAGGGCGGCCAGCAATTGGGCCGAGGCCGACTGAAGTCGTTTGCCTGAGTGGATAAACATCGAGCAACTCGCGAATCTCTTTGAGCGTAATGGCATTGATCGCTGCTAGATCGTCGTCGACCGAGCGAAATTCCTTGCGATAGACCCAATTGCCTCCCAAGCTGGAGAGACGACCCATGGGACGTTCGCTGGAGAGAACAACTCGCGAGGCTACTTTATTGCGGGCCTGTTCGAGTTCTTCTTCAGTCGGGCCAGTGCGGTTGAATTCGTCGTAGATCTTCTGAATCAGTTCGAGGTTGGAAAAGGTGTCTTCTGGCTGGCAGGACAGGTAAGTTCCCCAGGCGCCGGAACCATCGAAATCGTTGTAACCCAGGTCGGCCGTCTCTGCGAGTCCGGTCTCGACCAGTTCCCAGTACAGGCGGCCAGCACCTTCGTCTCCAACAATCGTCGCGACGAGTTCAGCAGCGAATCGTAAATTGCTCTGAGCAGAAGGAGCAGCAGCCATCTGCATGACATGCTGCTGGTGCATTTGATCTTTCAGTTTCCAGACTTCCTGGGGCACAGGCTTCGCTTCGTCGCGAACCCGACCAGGAAGTCCGGCTTGCCAATCCCCGCAATGCTTCGTCGCGAGTGCGACGAGGTGATCCCAGTCGATATTTCCAGCCGCTGCCAGAACGAGATTCGCTGCCCCGTATCGGCTCTGGTGATAAGCCCGCATCTGTTCTGCGGTGAGGGCTGCGATGCTCTCGTTTGACCCAAGCACACTCTGGCCAAGGGGGTGACCTGCGAAGTGCAATCCCATCGCCTGCTCATAGACATTAAACGCGGGCATGTCCTCGTACATTCCGATTTCTTCGAGAATGACCTGCTTCTCCATGTTGAAATCGTCTTCACGCAGGCTCGGCCGCATCATGCTCGCAAGGAGTTCGAATGTCTGATCGATGTACTCGGGAAGAATTGCAGCGTAGTAAACCGTAATTTCTTCACTTGTACTTGCGTTATAGCTTGCTCCCACCTCATCGAAGATGCGGTTGACATCTTCTGCAGTGAATTGTTCATCCCCTTTGAACGCCATATGTTCCAGGAAATGGCTGACTCCAGCTACCTCTGGTTGTTCATCACGGGCTCCGGTTTTTACGAAAAAGCCAATGGCTGCACTGTGAGCGGCAGGTTTGACTTCAGCGACAATTTCGAGACCGTTAGGAAGGACAGTGTGGTGGAACAGCATGGAGTTGCGATCGTCCGAATATGGGAAAATCCGTATTGAAGCCACTCGATGAGAAAACCGCAATCCCGACGCCGAAGCATCCGGATTGCGGTCTGTTTTCATCAACTTTCTCTGCCTGGAATTCCTGGCGACGGGCGAACGCTAGAATTCGCCGATCACCTCTCCCCCATTAATCGTCGTCAACGCTTCCATCGTTTTTGCATCAATGTTTTCGCTAATGAATCTGACTGCTCCATCAGCGAAGGCGAAATTCGCCCCTCCTTTGTGAGGGGAGCCGATTCCATCGGGACCGTTGATGTAGGGTTGTTGCGTGAATGGGCGAATGGTTGCTGCGCCTCCTTCGCCCCAGCGACTAGGTGTGCTGGTATCGCTGACCATGACGGTGTTTGAGCTTCCATCGCGTATGTCTGAAAGCTTTGTGACGCGATTGTATCCAAAGATGCCGGCTTTCTTACTGGTGACAGGCTCATTCGGACCATCTTCACCCAATCCTGCGATTCCAATGTAACTGGTCGTTCCGTATTTGTCTTTGGCGGGAATTGCATGGCTCGGGTTAGTTAAAACCGGAATACTGTTTGCGAGAGGAGCCTCATTTTCATCAGAGTCCCAGCTCTCGCTCTGATCAATCCTGTTGTAGACGTTCGATTGCTCTATGAAAGGGAGAATTAAGACGAGCCAACTCAACCGCTCTTCGGGGTCCAAGTCATCGTTTGGAATGGTGCCTTGGGGAAACCAACCGTGGGTGTCGTGATAGAGGTGGAGTGCGAGGCCGATCTGCTTGAGGTTGTTCTTCGACTGCGATCGCCGGGCAGCCTCGCGTGCCTGCTGTACTGCCGGGAGAAGGAGTGCCACGAGGACTCCTGTCGACCCCACTCCAATTGCTGGGTTGCTGGAACCCGGAAATGGAATAGCAGGGAGTGACTGTCGCGAGTAAAGATGAGTTCCGTTTTCATCCAAGGTGGTGACAGACACATTGTGGAACAATGACTGAGTGACAACCTCTGACGGAGGGATGTCAGAGATGTTGATCGGGAATGTCCAATCGGGTGGCACTGACCGTGAACTCTTCAGGCCTAGTTCACTGATGTTGAAGATGGATGGCAATGAGCCGAGCAACGTGTTGTAAATCGGCTTGGGATCGACCACAGAGATAGAGGTAAATTCACCTGGAAGTAATTCCATCGTCTCGCTGAGATCTTCTTCGATGTCCCAACTTGGGAGAGAATCATTCAGTCGCAGCACTTGGGCATTCACGGACTGAGGATTCAGGCCGATGATCAACCAATCTTCTCCAACAGAAAACGTCGGAGAGAAGACCGGCAGTTCGGGGAGAGACAATCGGAGTGTCGTTCGTTCGTCTTCTTCCGAGACGACAGTGCTCATTGGGAATCGACTTTGTCGATTGACTTCCCTTTCGATAAGGGAGAAGAGAGTCTTCAACGAGCTTGAGACTGTTTCACTGTCCTCCACCTGTAGCAGCACGATTGAACCCAGTCCGAATGGACCTTGAGCGGAGTCGGAATACAGGCAGTGCAACGAACCGAACGAGTGGAACAGCCCAGCGATATCAATTGAAGTTTGATTGCTCAGATCAGCGAGAAGCTGATCAACATCTTCAGGATCACCGTCTGGAGCGATTTCGGTGATCTTTTTCGCGACATCGACCGCTGTGTCGAATGCCGAGCCCAAATTGAAGGAGGCTGCGTAAACTCCCGCATTGTGCAGCGGAATGGGTGGGAGGTCGTTTAGGGTGAACGACTTTTGGTTCATCAGAGACAACAACCCGGTCCGCTCGCCCGGAGCATCAATGATGACTTCCGACCAGAGTGCTTCGCCTCGAGAACCGTTGATTGCGACGATTGAATCAAGTGACTGCAACCCGAGGATTTCCAGAATTTCATCGAGCGTGTGTGGGTCACCACCCTCTTTTGGAGGAATCGGAAGCGGAGAGTTGCCAAATTTTTCACGCAAGGCAGAGACGTCGATCCAACCAGCTTGAGTGACTTCGAAGTCTCCCTCATAATTTCCATATTTTGCCCACAAATCGGTTGTTGTCAGATTGGGCACATTTCCATCGACGACTTCCATCGTTTTGGCGATGGCATTGATTCCACCGACCAGAATCAGATCTTTCCCTTCTTGCCACCATCCAAGTTCAATGGTTGGGTTGGGAAGCTTGACGTACTTCACAAGCCGTTTCTTGACCGTTGCTTGTTTGACCTCGATCTCGCGATTCGAAATGTTCGTCAGTGTCTCAGCCAAGAGGTCGACTCCTTCGCCGCCCAATGGAACCACGATAGTGGCCCAGGCAGAAAGCGGCTTCCCTTCAGGAGCGTCGACTGCGATTCCGACGGAGCAGCCTTGATCGACCAGATGGTTGAAAATCTCTTCAATACCAGCGGTCTCTTCTGTCTCGTTAAGCTTCTGAAATAGTTGGCGACCAGCATCTGCGAGGCCACTCTCGAAAATTGCCTGATAGGCAACTGTCTGCTTTGCAGACTCTTCGTGTAATTTGAATCCATCAATCCGCGAGTAGAGCACTGTATTTGCCGAGAGAAATTCGGCGGCGGACTTTTCCTGTGTGTTCTTCTGGGCGAAGCTCAATCCTGCGAACGCCGCAACGACGACGGATGTGAGCGCGCAAATTTCAATAGGGATGGCTCTGTTTCTCATACATCACTCCAGTGGCGGGGGCAGAGAGAATCTGATTTTTGTTCATACACAGAGATGAGCATTGATCGGTAAAACGATCATAATTGGAATAAGTCGACTTGTATATAGTCGGCGCAGAGGATTGCGCTACCGGTTCCAAGGAGCTCGATGCACAAGTCGATTCGCGAGAGGTCACTACGCAATGGGAATGACCGCGGTGAGAAGAGAATCACCGAATGACTAGCGGTACTTCACGTCGTCTAATGGCTGAAGCGAATAAACGTCAAATAGGCGGATATCAATGCGGTGACGTCCGCTGACTCCATCGAGCGAGCCGTTTTTCGATTGAAAATCGTTCAGGCGGGCAATCTTTTCGTCAGGAGTTGGTTCAAGAGCATCGAAACCGGGAGATTTTCCCCAGACGATTCGGTTTCCCCCTTTTGTTTCAATTTCAAATGTTAGTTGACTCGGGTCGGTGTCCGGGGAATTTGTTGGCGGAATGATGATCGCTTTGAACCCCAAGCGGTTCCAATGGACCGCTGTATCGCCTGATGGAGCGAGTGCGGCCGCTAAAGAAGCGGCAGCAGTCACCGTAGCGTTTCCCCATGGTTCGCCGACTCTTCCTTGAGGATCTGAGTCGGAATCGAGGACGATCGGAAGTGTCTGTTTGGAAGGATGGGAGAAATCTGCTGACGGCAGGAGATTGCCCTCTGTATCGACAGGATAAAACGCGTTGCGACTTTCGATAAAGGCTGCAGGAATGCGGTACTCAACATCGACAACGATTCCCGGAGCCGGAGTGATCTCGACGGAATTGACCTGCTTGACCCAGGGGTGCTTTTGCCAGGCGAGTGCCAATTGCTCGCTCAGTCCGGGCTGAAGGAGAGAGACCGTTTCGGGAAGCTGCGAGAGTTCTCGAACCTCATCAATGATGGTCGAGGGTATCCACGGGTGCGGGGGAGTTAACCGCAGTTGCTGCAACCCGAACTGATATTCAGGTCGGTTGGAGACGTCAGGAATAATTCGGGCAATTCCAATTCCCAGCCCACATACCGCCACCAGAAAAGCCAACGTGACGAGGAATCTCCATTTGCTCCGTGAAGGTTGAACGACAGCAGGCTCAGGATTCACCACAATGGGTGTCTCCTGTTTTGCTGATTTTGAGGTTTTGGGTGCCTTTGCCATATCGCTTTACCGACGCTTCGCTCAGAGAATCAAAGCTGGAATCGGCATTCAGCGTCACGCCACGACGGCATTTTCGGGTTGCAAATGATGTCCTGCAAAATCGTTTCAAGCGGGCAGGGCGGGGAGAAACTTCTTGATTCGCAGCAGATAGTGACGCTGGAAGTCTCCTGCCGATCTGGAATAACGGCATCAATTGCGTACGGAGTCAGTGGTGAGATTCGTTGGTCGGTTCCTTAGATCGAAGTAGCGCGGAGCGAATGATCACTTCACATAAATCGCTCATTGACCATCCCCAGACGGCTGCGGATTTGGGCACGAGACTCTGCTCGGTCATCCCGGGAAGGGTATTAACTTCCAGCAGCCAGGGAGATCCGTACGCGTCCACTCGAATATCGACTCGACTGATCCCTGTGCACCCGAGTGTCCTGCTCGCCTGCAGGCCCAGTTCCTGTAGCTTCAATACAACCGAATCGGAGAGATCTGAAGTCACCACATAGTCGGTCTTGCGATCATGATACTTGGCTTCGAAATCATAAAACTGCTGTGATGGTTTGATCTGAATCGGAAATAGAGCCTGATCGTTACAGACGGGAACGGTCCATTCCTGACCAGCGATCGCTTTTTCGATCAGGATTGTGTGATCGAACAGAAATGCACATTTGCAGGCAGCGATCAGTCCAAATTCATCCTGTAAAATCGTGACTCCCAGACTCGACCCCTGAGCCTCCGGTTTGACAACAACGGGATAGCCAATCCGATCTGCAAGTTCAGCAAGCTGATTGGGCGAACAGTCACTTGTGGCGACACCGTATCGCGGAGTCGGCAGTCCTGCTTTTAGAAACTCGACCTTCGCAGCGTGCTTATGGAATGCAATCTCAGACGCGTGCGCATCGCTCCCGGTGTAGATGACATTGAGTGCATCAAGCTCCCGCTGAAGCTGACCATCTTCCCCGTAGGTTCCATGAAGAGCGAGGAATGCGAGATCGAACCGACTCCAATTCACCTGTCTGATCGGAGTCATGGCTGGATCGATGCACTCGACGTGCGCGCCGGAGATTCGCAGGGCATTGGCAATCGCTTCGCCAGATTTCAGGCTGACGTCTCGTTCTGCAGAAGTCCCCCCCTGAAGCACTGCAATTCTTCGCTTCGATGATTGCTGAAGGAAGTGAGGTGGTCTTGGAAAATGGGAGAATTTCTGATCCAACGCGTTGGAAACGAGGGCGCTGGGGAGGTGTGGTCGGGCACTCATAATGACTTCACAGTTGAGAACGGAAAGCCACCCAAGGAAATTCTTCCGGTGCCCAGTGGTTGACGGCGCTTTGCAGATTCAAAATCTTCAGTCGGCACTTCTTGCCTTCGCGGATCAATGCCTGGTGGATTATTTCGGTTCTAACGAGACCAGCAGAGTCGGCATCGGAACCTGATGAAATTGATTCAAGTTTCGCCGGTAACAAGTGATCCGAGGAGGTTCACGCTCGTTGACAGTGCGAAATGGGAGGTCTAGCATGAACCTGCTCGAGTGTGTCACCTGGAGAGACGGCAAGTGTTGGACAGAGCCTTCTGATATTCCTTTCATGTTCAACCTGACATGAATTTCACTCCTCCTCATCAAAGCGGGCGATACTCTCGGATCACGAGAGAAGAGAAACATGCGCCTGTGATGCATGTGACGTTGTACGATCGAGTGAGTGCTTCGCTGATGGCGCTTCTGATTGCGATCAGCTTCTGTGTCGTTTTGATTGTCGCTTGGTGGTATTCGACCAGACCTCCGCGACAGGATTTTCTTGTTCCGCTGGAGATGATTCATTCGCCGGGCGGTTTTGAGGACGGTGTGTTGGGGGAGACGTTGCGCGTGGAGTCCCCTGACGATCCCGCCTCTGATGCAGCGGTCGGAAGTGACGAGGATTCTGGAGCAGGAGCCGAAGGGGAACACTCTGTCTCACAAAATCTCGCGTCATTCGTTGCGAATGTCGGAGTAGGGCTGACTCAGGTGGATCAGGTCATCGCCATGTCCGGACAGGGGCCATCGCGTCCCGGGAGTGCATACGGAACAGGTGGTCGCCCGCTCGGATCAGGGAATGGAGACGGAGGTTTTCCAGCGGAACAACGTTGGTTTATTCGCTTCGCTGATGAAGTGTCATTGACCGAGTATCGCAAGCAACTCGATTTTTTCGGAATTGAACTGGGAGCCTTACTGCCGGATGGGCAGCTCGTATACATCAGCCGATTCACACAGCCGAACGTTGAAAAGCGGATTACCAAATCCGGGCGTGATGAAAAGCGGCTGTATTTGACGTGGCAGGGGGAGGGGCGAAAGTCAGCGGATGTTCAACTGTTTTCAGACGCTGGAGTCAATGCGTCGCGAGCAGTTCTGTTCCACTTCTACCCGCCGGAGGTCGAACAAAAACTGTTGAGCAAAGAAATCGCCTTTGCGAACCGGCTTCCCAGTGAGATTCGAAGAACCTATTTTTCAGTATCGAAAGAGGGGGATCGTTACGATTTCGTCGTCGATCGACAGACGTACCTTCGCTGAAGGAGATGCAGATTTGTTGCTCGCGTTGAGATTCGTCGAGTCGAATCAGCGTTTATCTTGAATTGATCAAGGAACTGGTTCGACTTTTCAGGACACGTTCATTTCCTCCGACCATTGATGATGACATGCCTTTTCTGGAAATCGTAACTTCCAATGGCGAGAGAGAGCGATGTGAACTGAAGAAGCAGTCTCCAGTCGCAATTGGAAGGCATGCCTCGAACGACATTCAGATCGATGAACCGGAAGTGGCGATCCTGCATTGCCGTATTAGTTGGAGCAACGGAGGGTTTGAAGCGGTTTCAGCGACGCAGGAACCGCTCGATATCAACGGCACGCTCAAAGGTAAGTCAATTCTCTCCCCGGGAGATCTGCTCCGATTTGGAACCGTCGATATCTATTTTCGAGACGAGTCTTCGCAAGCGACGGCCGCGTCATCGTCACGGCGGGTAGCAGAGATTCTGGAATTGCCTCCCGTCGCTTCTACGCCAGCCCCGGTCGAAACCAAGGTTCCTTCACCGGTCCCTGTTCCTCCTCGGATTGCTCCCAGGCAGAAGCCCGTTCCAGTTGAAGAAGTCGTCGTCTCCCCGCAGGAAATCGTCGTTCCGCTCGAGCAATCCCAGCATATCCGAGACAGGCTGCGCTCGAACCAAAGTCGTCCCGGCGAAGAAGACTTGCTGCAATCGCCACTGATTCTCAGTCTCGTCATTGGCGCCTGCCTTTTATTACTTGCGGGCGGGATCTTCTATTTCATTGCGTTGCGTCAAACGAGCCAACAGGCTTTCGAGCAGGCGCGGAAACACTTTGATGATGGAAACTATCGTGGAAGCATCGAAGCTCTGGAACGGTATCTGATCGACTACCCAGGACAATCCTCTGCGGACGATGCGAGAAGATTGCTGGGGCAGGCGAAGGTCAGACAGCTCATCGAAGGCGGTGCGCCGAACTATGCGGAGGGCCTGAAACAGCTGCAGCTATTCATCGAAGACGAACGAGATCGAGGGCAGTTCGAATCGCTCTTTGCGGAGTTGATGGACATGTCGAAGACGATCGCTCTAGGCGCAGGAATCGCGGCAGGGAAGCAACTCGATCCACAGCAGCTCGATGTCTCGAAGCAAGCGGTCGTCGTGTTGAAGACGTATTCTCCCAAGGATGTTCCGCCGACAGAGACATTTTCGCAAATCGACCAGGTCCAGCGGGCATCTCAGCGCCAGATTCTTCAGGACAACGTCTACCGCGAAGAACTTCTGCGGATCGATCAGGCAATCAGGGAAAATCAGCCTCTGGCTGCCTTGCAGATTCGACGCAGTCTCCTGAATCGATATCCCGTCTTCGAAGTGGATCAGAAACTTACTGATCGTCTGAAAACAAGTCTCGAGCAGGAGCTTCTCAAATCGAACTCTGCCAGTCTGGAGAGACCCGCGGTGCAGTCGGACCACAATTGGGTGGACGGTGTTCTCACTCTCTGTTTTCAGACACGAACGAAAACCGATGAAGTGCCAGCTGGACAAACGATTCCCGTTCTCGCTCAGGATTGCTGTTACGGGATTGATCTTGTGACGGGTGAGCCAGTATGGCGCCGGGTGATCGGGTTTCAGTCACATCCGTTTCAGCTTTCAGAAGTCGGATCTCCGGGAGTGGTTCTGTTTGATGCGAACCATTTGGAAGTTGTTCGTTTGAATCGTAGCAATGGATCACTTGTCTGGAGGCAGTCAACAGGCTCGGCGCTCGGGGGCGTTCCGCTGTTGCATGAAAACGCGTTGTACGTTCCCACAGCAGATCATCGATTGTTATGTCTCGATCTGGAAACAGGCACCTTGCGAGACAGTCTGAACTTCTCACAACCGGTTGGAACCCCTGTCGTTTCGGGAGATGGAAGCCGGATCATCGTTCCCGGTCACGAAGAAGTTCTTTATGTCGTCGATAAAAACACGTTCCAACTCAGTGGAGTGTTCGATCTCGGTCATTCCGCTGGCGCTCTGGCAGCCCCAATGCTCAGTGTTTCGAATTACCTGATCGTTGCAGTCAATGGGCAAGGGACAGCCTCGGTGAAATTACTGGTAACGAAGAATGGGGCTGGAAGTTATCAGTTGACAGCGGCCCAGACCGTGGAAGGGATTGTCGTCGATCCGCCGGTGCTGCGAGGGCGAGATTTGTTCGTTCCATCGCTGGGAAATCGGGTGACGAGTTTCACCATCTCAGATGATCCAGATCAGCCACCGCTGACCGTAGGACCGGTCTATGTCGGCGAGAGCAAACTCGTCGGATCCGCATATCTTCTTCCCGGTCCAGACCGTCAACTTTGGGTGGCGACAGATTCTCTGAATCGATTGCGGCTCACCGCGGAATCATTGCAGTTGGATGGACCAGTGACAGGAGCGGGAATCACTTCACAGCCTCTTTCATTCCTGAATGGTTCGTTATACCACGCCCGTCGGCGACCCTTTGCTGAAGCAGTCACACTCACTCGAACTGATCGCGAAGAAATGAAAAGCGATTGGCAGGCAGTTGTCGGAGCGAAATTGATCGCAATTTCCGGGGGAGCGGATGCCGGGAAATCGGTCGTTGCCGTGAACGACATGGGGCAGGTGTTTCAGGTGACTCTCGATGAGATTGCTTCAAAGACTTTCCACTCGGTCCCGGTCACGCGACTTCCCGTTCCAGTCGATCTCACAACTCCACTGTTGGCGGCAGATCTTCGGACAGGGCATGTCGCAGTGGCTGCAGGTGGAAGTGCTCCCCGCCTGTGGATACTCAATTCAAAAGGCCAGGTAGAACGGAATCTTCAGCTATCAAAACCATTTCAGGCATTGCCGGTCGACTTTGGAGACAGCGTGCTGCTTCCGTTAGCGAGCGAAATTCAAATTGTTTCCACTCCTGAATCCGCTGCAATCCAGCCGTTCAGATTACCGACTGGCGAAACACTCAAATGGAGTAGTGTGATTGCTCTCGGTCAGAACCGGGCAGCGGCGGCTACGGACACCGGACGGCTCTATTTGCTCGAACTCAATCAAGACCCCGTTCCTTATCTGGGAGAGGTCCAACGAGTCGATCTCGGCGCAGAAATTGAAATCCCCATCGTCGGGTCACAGCTGTGGATTGTCGTCGCTGATCGTTCCAATCGAGTATCGCTCTTCGCCTCTGAACGATTGGAGAAGCTCGGGGAACGTCAGTTTGAGAAGCCTGTCACAAGCCCGATGCAACTGCTAGATGAACAGCTCTATGTGGAGATCGGATCCGATGAACTGCATTGCCTTCAGGCATCTGCAGAACTAAAGACACTCTGGCAGATTCCGATCGACAAGTCATCCGTTGTTGGCGTCGTGCTGCTCGATTCCCGGTTGGTCGTTGCACTTCAGAATGGCAACGTCTGGTTCGTCGATCCGCAGGATGGAACGAAGATTCGTGAGTTCGATGTCCAGTGCGAGATCGCTTTGGGGCCGTTCGTGGTTGATCAGAATGTCGTCGTGGGGACCGCGGATGGATCGTTGATCATTGTTCCTCAGGAGTAAACAGGATCTTGGCGTGCTCGAGATGAAACCTCTTCTGCACTTATTGATGTTCTCTTTCGTTGTGGCGGGAGTAGTCACGGGGGATGTCGCTGCGCAGGAAGAAACAGAGCAAATCGTCGAGCGGGAGGACTTCTCGTCAGAGTCACTTCCGCTTCTGGAAGACCTTGCGGTCCCTGAGGCGGAGGATTTGCTGGTCAATGGATCGCGAGACTGGATGGTGCTCGATACCGAAGAAGTGATTGTCATCCAGCCGGTTGTGAATCGACCAAATGCCCTCGAACGTCGTCGGAGCGAAATCGCAGAAGCACAAGCAAAACGCGGTCAGAATTTCGGGGCCGCGAGAGATGCGCTCGAACAGGAAATTCGAGCACTGAATGATTTTCAGATCACCTTGTTTCAGAATCCTGATCGAAGAGAATTTCAGATCCCGGTTCGTCGAGTCAAAGAGATCCTTTACTACGAAACGCTTTGCCTGAAACGAATTGAACTGCTCACAGATCCCGCAGATCTCAATCACCAACGATTACAGCAGGCTGATGAACTGCTGATGCGCGTTCAACGCCTTCAAAGCGGTTGGCCCGGATTGTCGGATGTTGCCATTCAGTTACTGTCACTCAACGTCAGTCAGAGGATGGCTGATGGGCAGTATGAGATGGCACTCGCTTTACTGAAGGAATGGCGCAGCAGGGTGCCGAACTCCCCGCAAATTCGAGAGTTGACCGGGACGGTGGTGCGAGAGATTGCAATCAAGGCGATTGAGAGATCGGACTTTATTCGAGCCCAATATCACCTGAGGCAATTGAACGCGATTTATCCTGATCATCCGGTGTTTACCGAGTTGGCGAGTTCCCTGACTCAGCAAGCCGTCACGAAGATGCAGCAGGCAATTGAAGCGTACTCAAGGAATGAGTTTCGGGCCGCGTCAATCAGCGCCGAAAACGCGATCACTGTCTGGCCTCCAGCACAGGAACTCAAGGGAGCCCATGGACGGATCACCTCACGGTATCAGCGATTGCATGTCGGTGTGACAGAGTTGCCCGGTGAGTGCATCGCGTACCCGATTCCGTCGGCGGCAGACTTGCGAGTTGACGAGTTGACGACGTTGCGACTTTTCGAGTTTCAGGGACTTCGAGACGGAACTTCCTATTACGGGACCCGCTTCTTAGACGCATGGGAACCGCGGGACCTCGGGCGAAAAGTGCACTTTACGCTGCGGCAGTTGCGTCAGCCCTCAGATAGCCATGGGGTGATCACCTCTGCGGAGGTGATTTCTCCGTTGCTTCGTCGACTCGATCCGGAGGACCCGGCGTTCGACGAGCGTCTCGCGTCCATCATTCAATCTGTTGACGTTCATTCGCCGATCGATTTCACGCTCGCCTTTCACCGTGTCCCGGATCGCATCGAATCTCTACTTGCAACGATCTCGCTGGACAATGACGCGGCACAGGGTGATCCGCTTTCTGGCTTAAAAGACCCGGGAGGCTTTCGCATTGAATCGAGTACGCCTGGAATGATGGAGTACGTGCGAAAACTCCCCGAACCTGATAGCACAAAGAAATATCATATTGCTGAAGTGGTCGAACATCGATTCGATTCTCCGCAAAAGGCTGTTCAAGCGTTCCGCCGCGGGGAAGTGTCGATGCTTGTCGGCTTACCGGACGTGGAGGTTCGTACTCTTCAAGCCGATCGCGAACTTTCGCGAGACCTGTTCTTTCAAAAGTCGATTCTCCCGGAAACTCATTTTCTTCTCTTCAATTCCAGAAGCGAAATTCTCAGGCACATCGAACTTCGTAAAGCGCTTACCTACTCGATCGACTCAGAGCGAATTCTTAAGGAAATTGTCCTTGAAGATCCGAAGCTTCAACATGGCCGGTTGGTCACGACTCCTTTTTATTCAGGTCATCTCGCAGTCAATCGGCAACTGATTCGACCACCATTTGATATCTCCAGAGGTTTCGCCTTGACACTCGCAGCCAGGCAGAAGCTGAATCAGGACGTTCCTCCGTTAACGATGATCGTTGCACCGGGAGTTGTTGCGCAATCTGCTGCTGCGGAAATCGTCAACGGATGGCGACGAATCGGCATCGAAGTCAACATCGTGGCAGCGAATGCTCCGCTGCCAAAAAGTTGGGATATCCTGTATCGAACTGCTCAAATCACTGAGCCGACGCTTGAAATGTGGCCTTTGCTGACAGCCAGCAGCAACGCACGGATCTCGGATTTGAGTGTCCATCCGGACTGGCTGAAGCAGGAACTTGTTCAGATTGAGCGGACTGGTGATCACACTCGGTCGATCGAGCTGTTCAATGGACTGCAGCAGCATTTGCAGGAGCACGCCTCGTTCATTCCTCTTTGGGAAGTTGATCAGTATTTTGTGTTACGGAAATCCATTCGGAACATGCCGGAAGTCTTTTCACATCCGTACGACAACATCGATCAATGGACGATCGATCCCTGGTATCAGGAGTCGTTGCCTTGATCGTCCTTCGCCGAAATCGAATGGTAGGGTTTCTCTGTCTGATCGGGATGCTTGTGGCATTGTTTGGACATTCAGTTGTCCTCTATGCGGAGGGCGAACCACTCCCGGAATGGCGTCTGCGGCCCTACGAAATTCAGATTCAGCTGGACACTGCATTCAATACGACGGTTTCAGCAACGCTGCAGGAGAAATGGAAATCACAATTTCACGAGCTGATCACTTCCAGATTCCGAAATCAGTGGAAGGTTGAATTCCTTGATGGCGAGGCCCCGAACTCAAACCGGTTCGATAAAGTCTTTCGAATCCATCTATCTCAGCAAGGGGGAGTACTGGAACTCAGTGGAAGTGAGTGGGACCGTTGTTCCGATACTTCACTGTCAGTACCAACGAAAAGAGTCCTCGAACAGCGGGCCGTCCCGTTTGAAATGGCGGACTTGTTGATGGAGGCGTTCCGACCACTTGTAAGATTGGACTCGGCGGATGGAACTCGAATCACAGGCGAGTTACGTGCTGGCGAGTTCGGGAACGTGGAGCGATTCGGTTCATCTGAACTGGAATCTGCCGTCTTTGTCCCCTTTGCTCGAGTCCTGAACAAGCGGGGGGAACTTCACGTACTTTCGCGAATCCCGTGGTCTTATCTGGAATGTCAGCAAATTGAGCGGGCTGATTGTACGTTTCAACTGGTCTCCTCCTTTCAGCAGCCGATCCCCATCGGACGACGGCGTGTGGAAGCGTACGCTCTGTTGCAGCCTCCGCAGCAAGTTGCTCTGGAAATTCTCGTTTACCCTCGCGGGAGTCGTCAAAATTCGTTGATCGGGCTTCGCTGTCTATTAACGAGTCCTCCCACAGAAAACTCTGAAGAGGTACTTTCACCAATTGAGCTTGCAACGGATCGTCGCGGCATCGTCACGATTCCTGCTGACGGAACTCATTCCATTCGGCAATTAACTTTGTATAGCGGTGCTGCAGTGTTGGCGAGAGTTCCGGTGTTTCCGACCGGGGCATCGAGAGTCGATCTGGAAGTCCCTGACGATTCAGCCCGCTTGAATATCGAAGGAGCAGTCAGTCGACTCGAAGGGGAATTGGTCGACCTCGTGGCAACACGTGAAGTTCTGATTACCCGCGCTCAAGCTGCGATGGAGCAGAAGCGATGGGAAGCGGTAGAAGAATTTGCGGAGCAGCTTAAAAAGATCCCAACGCAGGAACAGTTTCTTTACGCCATTGATCAGTTGGAGTTGCAAGGGACACAGGCTGCCAAAGATGCAAAAGATCGCGTTGCCGAGCAGAGGATCAGAAAATTGTGTCTCTCAATCCGAGAGTCCGCCGTTCGCTTTCTTGAGACATCCCGCATTCCAGACGTCCTGGATGAAATCAATAAAGAACGGTCTCAGCAATAGTCGCTGGTGATTCCGTTCCGTTAAGTCGGCATCAGTGGTCGTGTGGATGACCATGATCATGGTCATGATCGTGGCTGAAAGAGAATTTAGGGAGAGTGGGAGCAGCAGGGGGGAAGCTCTCCGCAGTCACCTGAGATGCGTCGAACGCAATGGTTGCCGCTCGGTATACATCCCGCAGTGAAGTCTGCGTTCGCTTAGCGACTCGGGCGCAATCTTCGAACTCCGGAGCGAACTCTGCGACTCCGCCCGATTGCCAGCCGATCTTTCCCTGTACCGGTCCAAATTCAGTGTGAACCGTATGCGGTTGGCGCGGGCGAATTGATCGTGAAAGCGTCTGGCGCCGGATTCCAAGTGTTCCGGTTTCACGGAAGAGAATCTCTTCAAACGCGTCGACTTGATCCTGTCTACAGAGGACGGAAAAAAGAGTTCCCGGACGGTTCTTCTTCATCTGAGCAGCGATGGTAAACACGTCCAGCGCACCTGAATCCATCAGGCACTGCTGAGTATAGCCAATGATCTCTCCGCTGATGTTGTCGAGATTGGTTTCAAGCAGCACAACTTCGTCGCGGTCTGTCGAGGCTGCTGCCTCACCGATGAAAAGCCGCAGGATGTTCGCTCGATCAGGGAGATTTTTCTGACCGGCACCGTGACCGATCGACTGGATCGACATGGAGGGGAGCTTACCGAAACGGTCGGCGACCACTCGCACAATTGCGGCACCGGTGGGGGTTGTTAACTCTCCCTGAACAGGAATCTCTCGGAGCGGAATTCCTTTGAGAAGTTCCGCTGTTCCCGGAGTGGGAACGTTGCAAATTCCATGTTCGATCCGAATTTCACCAGACCCGGTTGGAATCGGCCCGAAAACGATCTGGTCGGCGCCGAGCAGGTCGATGCCAATCGCAGCCCCCACGATGTCAACGATGGAATCGATCGCGCCCACTTCATGGAAATGGACCGACTCCAAAGGCATTCCGTGGACTTTGGCTTCTGCTTCTCCGAGCGCCAGAAAGATCTGCGAAGCGAGTTCCCGTTGGTGTTGAGTGAGCTTCGTTGCTGAGCTCAATAAGTTCAGGATCTCCGCAAGATGTCTGTGAGCTTGCTGCTCCGGATGGACAATCTTGACTGACTTTGCTCGAAAACAGGACTTTGTTACTTCGCTGACATGAATCTCCACCCCCGGCAGATCAAGCGAGGCAACTCCATCGCGAATTGTGTTCAAGTCGACACCAGCGTCGATCAGTGCAGCGAGAGTCATATCTCCGCTGATTCCGGTGGCACATTCAAAGTAAGCGATTTTCATCATGCACGCAGTTGAAACTCATACGCATATGGGACTGAATGGTGAGACGGTTATGATGGAATCTGTTCTGGTGGAATTGCTCCGGGAAAGAGAAGTTCATGTGAAAGACGCTGCACTTCGCCAGCAGCATTGACGCATGCGAGTGTCGACTTCCCGGTCGCGAGGAGTTCCTCTTCGCGAACAACTTCATATTCGTGTAACAACTTGGCGCCAGTCATGCTGGCGACTCGCACACGGAGAGTCAGTTGATCGTCATATCTCGCGGGGCGTTTGTATTTGCACTCGATGTTGACAACCACCAGAAAGAACCCGCGTTCTTCCATCGCCCGATAATCTCCCCCAGTAGCACGAAACAGCTCAGTGCGTGCAATTTCGAAGTAGCAGATATAGTTTGCATGGTGCAGAAGGCCCATGGCGTCAGTCTCGGAATAGCGAACGCGGAGCGGAAACTCGTACCAGTCGGACATAAACATTCAATCGATTGAGGTGGGTTGAAATGGACTTTCAGCGGGACGATTATACTGCAATACGATGGATTCGCGTCAATTTTCAGCGAACGAATTGTCACTACGTTCACGTTCTCAATCTGAGTCATCAGAGTGGTCACATCAGAATTGGAAGGATGAATCAATGAAACATGTCATCGTGGTGCTACTCGGACTGGTTGTGAGTCTTTGCCCAGCCTTAAAGGCCGAAGCGGAAGAAACCATTCGCGTCATGACGTACAACATCCATCACGGCGAAGGATTGGATGAGAAGTTAGACCTCTCGCGGATCGCCCGCATCATCAAGGAAGCAAAGGCGGATCTGATTTTGTTGCAGGAAGTCGATTCACGGGCCAAGCGATCTCATTCTGTCGATCAGGTTGCTGAACTGGCGAAAATGACTGGACTTCATGGTCAGTTCTCCAAAGCCATTGCCCTGCAGGGAGGAGAATACGGACAGGCGATTCTGTCACGATACCCCATCGAAGCCCATCAGATTCACAAACTCACCGGGAAGCCGAAGTCCGAACAGCGTATTGCGGCCGAGCACGTTGTTGAGATCAATGGTCGGAATGTCCGCGTTGTGACGGTTCATCTCGACTTCTCAAGTCCGGAATCGACCCAGCAGCAGGCGAAAGAAGTTTTGAATATCCTTTCCGAATCAGTGGAGCCTGTGATCCTCGGCGGTGACTTCAACGCGACTCCTGATAGTCCTGCGTTGTCGCTCTTCAAAGAAAACTGGGAAGGTGTGGAATCACCAAAAGAAAACACATTTCCAGCGGATCAGCCTCGAACCCAGATCGATTTTATCCTTGTCCTAAAAGGGAAAGGGCTCTCAATCCAATCTGGGAAAGTGATTGAAGAATCAGTCGCTTCGGACCACCGCCCCGTCCTGACGGAGATGATTCTGCAGTAATTGAGGTTGCTATACACCATCGTCGCGACGGTGCGTGGCCCTTATGAAGCCGGCTCTTGAGGAGGAGTCGGCTTCTTGGCAGCACCTTGCTGACGCGCCAACTCAAGCGGAGAGAGCTTCTTTGCCGGCTCCTCAGTTTGTGGAGCTTCGGTTGCTGCCTTCTTAGCTGCTCCCTGTTGTCTTGCGAGTTCGAGTGGCGACAACTTCTTCTCAGGGGCAGCTTCTTGCGTTGCGGGCGGAGCGTCCGCTTTCTTGGCACCACCTTGCTGACGTGCCAGCTCAAGCGGCGAGAGCTTCTTTACCGGCTCCTCAGTTTGTGGAGTTTCGGTTGCCGCCTTCTTGGCCGCTCCCTGTTGTCTTGCGAGTTCGAGTGGCGACAACTTCTTCGCGGGAGCTGCTTCTTGTGTTGCGGGCGGAGCGTCCGCTTTCTTGGCAGCACCTTGCTGACGAGCCAACTCAAGCGGCGAGAGCTTCTTTGCTGGGGCAGCTGTCGCATCCTCAGCTTTTGCGGCGGAGGGGAGGGGAGATGCGGGCGCAGTCTCCGTTTTGACAGCGTCCTGCGTCGGCAGAGGGGGAGCCACAACTGTTAAAAATGCGGGCGAGATGTCGTACCAGCTGATGTCCACAGTCTCCATGAACTGAACGAGAGCTCGCCCGTTCATATTGACGGTCTTGACTTGCCCCGTGAGTCCGCGAAAACGCCGGAGTTCGGGAACTTCATCCCGGACAACGACAAACTTGTCCGTCAGTTCCAGTTTCAGGGTTTCAGCTTCTGCAATCGACATGACTCAATCTCTGGGCAATTCAACGTCAACGAGTTCGGGATCCTGTGAGGAGGAATGCTATTTTTGTTCGGTCGCGGATTCTCCGGACGAAGTGGTATCGGTTGCTTCAGTCGGAGAAGCATGCCCCGCTTCGGTCCGGACGCGAACAGGCGAAATGCCGCGACGCAATGTCGTGCGCATGTCGTCGAGCGAGACTTCTTTCTGAGTGAAGTACTTGAACTGGGCGGCAGCCTGTCGAACAAACATTTCGATTCCGCTGACAGTCACGCAGTCATGTTCTCTCGCTTCCTTCAGGAACAAGGTGTTTTCTGGATTGTAAACGGTGTCGAAAACAACCATCCCATCTCGGAACCAGAACTGTTCGTAAGGACTCGCGTTCATCTCAGGGGACATGCCGATGGGGGTGCAGTTCACGATGACATCAGCCGAGACAGAACCGCGGTTCGCCCAAGTGACGTACTGACACTTCAGTTCTTCCGCCAGTTTCGAACCGCGATCTTTTGATCGGTTTGTAATCATGAGAACGGCACCGGTTTTCGATACACCCAAACCGATGGCACGGGCTGCTCCGCCTGCTCCGAGAATCAGGACACGCTTTCCGCTCAGCGAGTTCTCCCCTTTTTTCTCCAGCCCCAGATGAATGGCGTCCATGGCTGCCTGGTAATCAGTGTTGGCAGCACACCACTCTCCGGCTGAGTTTTTGAACAGCGTGTTGGCAGCACCAATGCTTTGAGACGCTTGATCCGCCTTTTGCGCGAATTTCAAGGCAGCCTGTTTATGTGGAATGGTGACGCTGTACCCGCGAATTCCCAGCGTTTCGTAGGCTTTCAGCGTCTCCTGGAATTCTTCTGGTGGAACTCGAAGCGGGAGATAGACAGCGTTCATTCCCATTCGTTTGAAGGCGACGTTGTGGAGCAGGGGGCTCCAGCTATGTCCGATCGGATCACCCAGAACACCAAACACAGCGGTTTCAGCATCGATACTGTCGAAGCGATACAGCTTCTTCATCTCTTCATAGGGTAATTGTCCGGGAGCCATTACACGTTCTTTACTGAATGTACAGTACGTGAAAGGAGCCCCGAATTTCCCGCAGAGGATTCGGCTGACGATGCCGTATTCTCCCATGCAAAAGGCGATCGTTGGGATCTTCGCTCCCTTGATCAAATTGAGCAGGCGCACATTGTCGATGGGCGAATTGGCCATCGTCACCACTTTGACGATGTCTGCATCCAACTCACACATTCTTGCATGAATCTCTTCGATATCGTCAGGGGTTTCCTGAAAGTTGTGGTAGCTGACGATGCGTTTCGTCTTGCCAAATCGAGGAATGACTTTGGCGAGGTCCTCTTCGATATCGACATACTCGACGCCAGCTCCGATTGCCTGACGTAGAAGAATTCGTCGTTCTTCTTCTGTACCGCTGAAGCGACCGCCATCTTCAGGACGTCGGCAGGTGACAACGGTTGCGGTAGGACGATTTTTAAGAAGTTCACCGAGTCGCGGCGAACGTGCGATCCAGTCGAGACGAAGCTCAACGAGTTCCGCTCCGCGTTGTGCGAGCGTCTGATGCTCGACCAGCATCATCTTGTTTCGAGTACGGCCTAATGTCACGCAAATCATAATCTTTTCCGGGCCCGTATCGGGACACAAATCCGCATTAGTAGATTGTCAACGACCTCGTTCAGGTGCAGCTTCAATGCGAGAGAGATCGAAACAGGCTCTCGTACTCTTCTCCTGATACGTCAGAACGACAATGAGTTTTTCTGGAATTTAATTTTCGTCGATGGTCGTTTCTCGTAGAAACTTAGCTGCATCTTCCGGCGGAACCGGATTGATGTAGAATCCGCTTCCCCACTCGAACCCTGCCACGCGACTCAGCCGTGGAATGATCTCGATATGCCACAAGTAATGTGGCAAGTCCTGACTCGAAAACGGTGCAGAGTGAAGTACGAAATTGTAAGCCGGATCATCCAGCCCGATTTCGAGCTTCAGAAGAACTGTTTTCAGGACCGTCCCGAGATCTTCGATCATCGGCTTGCTGATGTTTTCATAATGGCTCGAATGATGGCGTGGGAGAATCCAGGTTTCAAACGGGAAACGACTCGCGTACGGGCAGAAGACAACGAAGTATTCCGTTTCCAGAACAATACGTTTCTCTGTTGCAAGCTCCTGCTGAATCATGTCTTCGTAGATGCAACGACCGCGATAGTCGAAGAACTCGCGTGCCCCCTCAAGTTCCTCCTGAATCGCGATCGGTACGATCGGGGTGACGATCAGTTGAGAGTGGCTGTGATCTAGAGATGCGCCAGCTCTGCTTCCCTTGTTCTTAAAGATCAGGCCGTGAACCAGGCGGCGGTCTCGCTTCAGGTCGACGAGCCGGTCGCGATATACCCAGAGGACTTCCCGAATGTTGTCGACACTCAGGCGAGACATGTTTGTCTCGCGGTGTGGACATTCCACGATGACTTCATGTGCCCCGATGGCATTCATCTTGTCGTAAATGCCGTCTCCACGTTTCTCCAAATCCCCTTCGATTCTGACGGCAGGGAATTTGTTCGGGATTACGCGGACCCGCCAACCTGGCCCATTAGGAACGCCGCCATCGCGATACGCAAGGATCTCAGGCGTGGTGGCGTCTTCATTCCCTTCAAGAAACGGATCGAATGCATCGCATGTCGCTGCCGTCTCTTCGAAATTCTGTGGGCGTGTCAGACGGTCTGGAGCAATGATGACCCAACGCCCGACAATCGGATCCTTACGCAATTCCTGTGTGGTACGGCCAGTAGTCATTTACGGCTTTCATCTCTTGTCGGTTCCGAAACTTGCAATCCGCAAGCTTCCGGGTGCCTCGATTCTACCTTGCGATTGATAGCGAGACGCCATGGCGATCAATTGTTGATAGAATTTTAGGAATCCGTGTCAAAGATATTCGCTTTGCCGTACACGATAAAGGAATTCAGGGAGTCGACTCAAGACGCGCAAAAGAAAACGTGGAGCGAACTTCAATATTCGCTCCACGCATCAGTTTGATTACAAGTGACATCGTTTAGAAGCCACTTTGTCTGACTTAGTATTACTTGGCTGCTGCTGGCAATGTACCTTCTTTGAGCAGGTCACCAAAGGTCTTGCCGTCGCCAGCATCGCCTTCAGCTGCTTTGTCGAGTGCTTTCGCGAGAGCTTCTTCGCCCTTCACGTTCTTTTCGCCGAGTGCTGAACCGAGAGCCTTGCCGTAATCGCTGACGGTCTTCTTGTTCTTGCCCCCTTCACCGTGGCAGACACCGCACTTGAGTTCGTTCGCCTTTTCAGCGACTTTCTCGTACTTCTCGGTCAATGCCTTCAGGTATTGCGGCCGGGCTTCAGCATTCTTCGAGGTTGCCAGGACAACCACTGCCCCACAAACCAACATGGCCACAAACAGATTCAGTTTCTTCATCCAATTTTCTCCCAGGCTCTACGGTGAAAACCTG
Organism: Planctomicrobium mucosum; assembly: GCF_051466335.1. NCBI lineage: Bacteria > Pseudomonadati > Planctomycetota > Planctomycetia > Planctomycetales > Planctomycetaceae > Planctomicrobium > Planctomicrobium mucosum. The sequence continues at coordinate 1,701,455 of NZ_CP195793.1, forward strand.
ACGTTTCCGTGCTTCAATGACCTCACTCAAGGAAATATGAAGCGGTCTTACTTTGGCACAGCTCGATCAAACGGATTGGTCAGGGGCGTTCCATTAGAATTTTCATATTTGAGACTGTCAACGCAGCATATTGTATGACATGTCCAAGTGAAGAATTCTGCTGATGTTACAGGATGAGCAATTCAAGTGCCGAAGATTGCGAGAACGGCGTGGATTCGTACACATTGAGCGGGAAGAGTCGCCGCAAGACTCCTCTGTATGAAGTCTTGCGGCATCTCGGGGATTCCCTTAGGCGTCGCGAGCCCCTTCAAGGTAGGTGTAACCCATCAGGCTCTCTTCATAGCATTTTACAAACTGTCCTGCCTGAACATTGTTGATCAGACCCTGTCGGACAGCATTCTCGACATGGACCTGAATCTTTGCCATCAGGTCCTTGCCCTTGTACTGCACGTAATCGAGCACTTCATCAATGGTTTCCCCTTTGATGATGTTCTCAAGAATGACTTCACCATTCTTCAGGTCAACGTGCACGGTATTGGTGTCGCCGAACAGGTTGTGCAGGTCCCCAAGAATCTCCTGATAAGCGCCAATCAGAAATGCCCCGAGGTAGTACGGTTCATTGTTGTACTCGTGCAGCATCAGCGTTTTCTTGACGTCTCGACGATCGATAAACGTGTCGATCTTTCCGTCAGAGTCACAAGTGATATCGCACAGCACCGCGTGGCGGGTGGGTTGCTCAGTCAGGCGATGAATTGGCATCACCGGGAACAACTGCTTGATCGCCCAACTGTCTGGCATGGACTGGAAGAGCGAGAAGTTGCAGAAGAACAGGTCCGAGAGAAGTCTGTCGAGGCCCTGCAATTCGTCCGGAACGTAGTCGACTTCTTCGTTGATCTTGCGGATCTTGTGACAGATCGCAAAGAACAGATTCTCCGCCAGAACTCGCTGGTCGAGTGGCAGATAACCTGTACTGAACAGGTTCATTGTCATGTCGAGCGCTTGCTGCGCATCGTGGAAACTCTCAAGGACGTTTCGTGGAGTGACTCCCTGATACGTTCCCCACAAGTCATGAAGTGGCTGCTCGAATGACTCCGGAATCGTCTTCGGCAACTCGGAGAGTTCACCTTGATGAGTCACCCCCAGGGTTCCAAACACCAATACGCTGTGGAATGCAGCCACGGCGCGACCACTCTCCGAAATCAAATTCGGGTGTGGAACGCCAGCTTCTTCGCAAACAGTATACGTGTGGTAAACGACGTCGTTGGCGTATTCCTGTAGCGAGTAATTCATACTCGACTGGAAATTCGTCTGAGATCCGTCGTAATCGACTCCGAGTCCGCCCCCGACGTCGAGGTACTCCAACCCCGCACCACGTCGATGCAGGTCGACGTAAACACGAATCGCTTCGTTGATCGCCGCTTTGACCTGTCGAATGTTGGTGATTTGGCTTCCGAGGTGGAAGTGCAGAAGCTTGAAGCAATCCGCCATTCCCTGACTCTCGAGAAGCTCAAGAGCTCGCAGAATCTCGCTGACAGTCAGGCCGAACTTCGAACGATATCCACCTGATGATTGCCAGCGACCCGCGCCTCGGGCAGCGAGTTTCACTCGCATTCCAATCTGTGGGCGTACGCCCAGCTTCTTCGCGAATACGAGGATGCGCTCTAGCTCGGAGAATTTTTCGACAACCGGAATCACGGTGCGGCCGATTTTCTGACCAAGCAACGCCATCTCAATGAATTCATCATCTTTGAATCCATTGCACACGATCGGCATGTGTGGTTCTGTCATCGCCAGAACAGCCAGCAATTCCGGCTTGCTTCCTGCTTCCAGTCCAAAGCCGAAATCACGCCCGTACTCGATGATCTTTTCGACCACTTCACGCTGCTGATTGACCTTGATCGGATAAACGCAGGCGTACTTCCCCTGGTAATCGTGATCCTTGATCGCTTTTGCGAAAACGTCGTGGAGTTCCTGGAGGCGCTCTTTGAGGATTCCGTTGAAGCGGAGCAGGATCGGGAGATCAAGCCCGCGAGCCTGGAGTCTGTCGACCAGATCTTTAAGGTCGATGGAATAATTGGGGTTTCGGTCCGGGTGCACCTGCACCTGGCCATTCTTCCCGACAGAGAAAAATCCGTTCCCCCAGCGGCCGATTTCATACTGATCAATCGAATCCGCCAGTGTCCAGGCGCTATTAGGATCCAGCATCGCGACAAGTCACTTCAAGTAAGAGCAATCTTGACAACAACGGTCAGCCAAAGGGAATTCAATCTCTGTTAGCAACATCGCTAACCAGTCGATGAACATGAATTCCTCTGTCAGCCGCCCCGACCTTCACGGCACCAAAGCCGTGAAACTCAAGGGAATCGAACATTGTTTACGAAGTGCGGTCGTTAAGAAAGGATTCACTCCAGATTTTCACAAAAATTCCCGGAAGAGGTGTACAGATACCCATTTCGGGAATTTTTCCAGGATTTCCCTCATCGGTGCAAAGTTCCCGATTCTCGAGCGATTCTCGATATTCGGTTTTAGCAGATGTTTTCGCAGAACTTCACAGAGCGGCGAACTGATGGGTGTCAACCTGTTGCGGTACCCGCAGCGAAGGAACTCGAGACTAAAATTCTCCGACGACTTCGCCACTCATCGCGGTGAGGAGTGATGCCAGAACTCCTAGATCGATATTTTGCGAGACTCCACGTGCCGATCCGTCTCCGAGAGCGCAATGAGCCATCCCGACGTGGTGGCTATAGATCGAATACTTGTTGTTGCAGTTGATTGCGCAGGTCCCCTTGTTGGCAGCGGTGCCATCTGCAGTGCCGTCGAAAGTGTAAGATCCAACAGCCGAAGCATTTCCTTCCGCCCATCCGCACAGGCTGATGTAACCTGAAGTCGCAGAATCGACCAATCCAGAGTTCGGAACCTTATTGTTGGATTGATAGACGGCCGGGCGTCCTGAGCATTCGAAAATCATAATCGTGTTGCTCAAGCCGTCCGTGATGCTGGCGAATTTTCTCGGTGCGGTCCCTTTGAAAAACGCTTCACGAACGGAAGGGGCAGTCTCCCCGCGTGAAAGCCACAAGGTTGTCGATGTGTTTGAGGGGATCGAATAATCCGAGACCGCTGCTGGCCATTTCACCGCTGCTGATTTCGTTGGAAACTGCACATTGACGGACGATCCCTCTGGGTCGCTGGGGCATTGGTGGAAGGGGAGTTGGTATCCGACGGCATCTCGGTTCTCAATTTTGTTCCACGAGATCTTGTAGTTGTACATTTCAGAAAGAGGATTGTTGTCGATGTACGGAAGCAGGAACGCTCCCCAGTTGTTCGTCGCATTCACTCCGTCATATTTTTCGGTCAGAGCGCCAATGACGTAACCGTAACTCGCCTCGAAGTTATGAAATGACAAAGCAATCTGCTTGAGATTGTTCTTGCACTGGGTTCGGCGTGCTGCCTCGCGGGCTTGCTGGACCGCAGGGAGGAGCAGGGCGATTAACACCGCGATGATCGCGATCACGACCAGCAGTTCAATCAGGGTGAACCCGGAACGTCGTTTACTCAATAGAGGTCGTTTAGGTGAACGTGAGCGAAGGTGCACGGTAATACTCTCCAGGCAATAATTCCAATTGATGCTGGCTGGAGACTGGACGAACGTGATCCAAATTCACATGTGACATGCAAATGGTCCGTTACGCGCAGGCTTTGGCTTGCTGTTCGCGAGATAGAATGAACGTTATTCGTCTTCTGGAGCATCTTGCTCGACAGGGGCGGTCGCTGGCATGAGATCTCCGGGTTGTGGGAGAACTGGTGGCCGATGGCGGAATCGTGGTTCCTCCAGCGAAATCAAAAATTCCTCAAGATCATCTAGGTCTTGAGCGTTGAGGCCAAGTGGTCGCAGGTGTGGAGACTTCTTGGGGAACAGAGGATCGTCTTTCTGCTCCTCCTTCGCCACAAGAGTGGGCATCCCCGCGTTGTACATCCGGAGAACGTTGGGAAGATCGAATAATCCGTTGTGCATGTAAGGGCGAGTCCGGCTGACATTCCGCAACGTCGGAGTGCGGAATCGTCCGACATCTTCCTTGTCATTCGAAATGAGATACCGCCCGAGGTCTTCGTATTTGCGACCGTAGTAGCTCAGCCCGATATCGTGGAACTTGTGGTCGGTGAGCATCGGACCGGAGTGGCAGTTCATGCAGCGACCAGTGGTGCGGAAGACATCGAGTCCTCGAATGGCACTGTCTGAAAATCGTTGATGCTTCCCTTGGAGGAATGTGTCAAAGGGGCTTCGACCGCCAACAAGTGTTCGCTCAAAACAGGCAATCGCCATCGCGACACGACTGATATTGATCGAAGGGTCACCAAAAACCTGTTCGAACGCAGCACGATAGGCAGGAAGTTGGGAAAGCCTTTCAAGAATCAGCTCTTCGGAGCAGTTCATCTCCTGAGGATTCATCAGCACTTGTTCGGCCTGATCTTCGAGAGACGCGGCTCGGCCATCCCAGAAAAAGGTGTGATTGAACCCGACATTCAGAATGGACGGAGCGTTTCGTTTGAGTTCGAACCGGCTGAGGCCGAAGGAGACTGTGCGACCATCTGCCCAGGCAAGGTCAGGGTCATGACAGGATGCACATGCCATCTCGGAAGATTGAGAGAGTCGTGGATCAAAGAAAAGGACCCGGCCGAGCGCCGCTTTTTGTTTTGTGAATGGATTCGATTCCGGATGAACCGCTTCCGGCAATAACCCAAGTTCTTCCCACTGCACACCTTCATCGACTGTCGGAGCCGGCCATTCTGAAGAAGGCTTTGTGTAGATTTCTTTCAAACTTTTCGTGCGGGCTTCCAGCTCTTCCGGTGTTTCGAGTGGTCGTGGAGCGATCCGCTCGAAGAAGCCGCTCCGTCCGACGGTTCGACTGACAACCGGAGGTGTCGCCTCTGTATTCTCAGGCTGAGGTTGAGTCGGTGTGTCGGGACTCGTTGCGACTTGAGCGGTTGACGGAGCAACACCATCGCTCGGACCCTCGTCAGCCGAGACGCCGGTCAAAAGAGCGTATGCGAGAGCAGCGGACGCTAGCAGTGCTGTGAGGACGCGTGATGCAGGCAATTTTGTAGCCTTGGATTTAGTAGAAAGAGTTGTGTTTATTTTGGTGAGACTGAGTCTCAACGTCAATGCTGGCGGCGATCCGACCGCCGTTTTCCCCAATTGAAGAAACCCGAGCAATCGGCAGAACACCGAACAGGTCACGTTAATTCTCGCGGCGTTTGCACATCAAAACGAAACAGCGGTCATCGATCGGCAATGAGATCAGCAGGAGAGGGGACTGCTCACATGATGATGCCGTCGAGCATTGGTTCGTCCGTGCGCAGGCAATCCGGAGATCCAGTTTACGGTCCTGTCGATGCTGCGAGCGGAGCGAACGGTCAGCGGATACCGAGCAGGTTGTTCAGCTGAACAGAACTGTTGCTGAAGTTCCCGAACTTCGGCTCCAGCGAGAGAGCCACTCCGACATTGTTGCGGCTTCGGTCGTAGCCGAGTCCCAGGTGCAGCAGAAAGTTTTCGCCGATGCGAGTCACGGTGACCGATTCTCCACGGTCGATTCCTTCAGCAATGTCAAATTGCGCTGCGGCAGTCATGACGTAAAGGTTCGGGCTCATCACATAGGAGAAACTTCCGGTGATTAGCTTGCTGTCGATTGGACCGACTTCGACATTGCGGTAGCCAAGATAGGCACTTCCTCGACCGCCCCGCTGATGCAGAACACCGACATCCCAGACATTTTGACCTCCCGAGAAGAAATCGGTAATTCCATTGGCAAGGAACGTTGTCCTTGGGCTGACGTGCAGAGCATAACGCCCATTGACCAGACCGAACGTTTCTCCAAAGTTGTCTCGATCTGCTTCCGGGAAAATCGTGGCGCCCAGATCAAGTTCCATCCAGTCCACGATCCGTTCAGCCTCCGGAGGGCCAACTTTCGTTTGCCATCGATGGTGCATTCCTAACCAGAGCGAATGCATATTCCCGACCAGTTCATGGTACGGCGCGGTCACCGTACTTCCCGCTCCTGTTCGGACAGCGTAGTAACGAGGATCAAATTGTGCTGGCAATGCCGGGAGACCGAATTCCACAGGGAGCAACCGTTCGCGGAACCGCTCCTGAGCGTTTTCATCGAACTGGTTGTATTGAGCGATTTCATCCAGATCGCCATCAGCCCGGGCGTAAGAGTAATCCAGATCGTACGTCACTTTGTGAGCCAAACCGTTGAGTCCGAGGAGTCGGCTCTGTACTTCCGGCATGTATTTGGCAAACTCGACGCTGGCTCGAATCCCTGCTTTTCCATAGACGCGGCTCATGGCGTCGCCGTTCAGGTTTTCCTCCCAATGGGCGACCTCTCCAAGTGCATAGGGGACAAAATTCACCGGGCCGACCGCGAAGGGGATGCTCAACTCATGGCGCGTTTGCATGACTGCCCCTTCCACGTCCGCGAAATAAGGAAGCGGAGTGAACGGGTCTTGAGCAGGATTCGGTGGAGGAGCAGCCTGATTGAGAATTCCGTATCCTATCGAAGAGTGCTGGCTCCAAATTACTGGTGATCCGAACAGCGGTTGTCCGAGCAATGTCAGGTCCGCTTTGGGAAGCCAGCTGGTCTGGTCATTAAAGTCGTTCGAGACCACTGACCCTTGCAGGCTCGCGGTCAAGTTATCCACCTGATGATTCAGGACGATGACATTCTCGAGGTCTTTCTGGGTGTCCCACGCACGCTCGAAATACTGCTCGTAGAAGTTGCGGTCATCGTTGAAGACATGACCCGCTTCAAACTGCAACCATGTGTTTTCGCCAATGTCCGTGCGATCACGGAACACGATCATCCCTCGATTGTCATTGAAAATCGGGAGATCACGTCGTTGGTATCCCAGATTGTCACGACCATGATCGTTGGTGTAATAGAGCTCACCCCAGCCAACGTGGCGGGTCGGCATTCCGAAGAGATCTGTTTCCAGCTCGAAGAGTCCACGGCTTCCCACCCCCGGACCTCGCGCGGAACGCCAGTCGGCGAGAAGTTGCCAGTCCACAGAAGGAGGAAGATCGGTTCCCAGGATCGTTTTCAAATCCCAGGCCGATTCAATCGTGGCCCCGAACATTCCACTATAACCAACATCCAGTTTCCGGATTGGAATATGCGGGTCTTCTGCTGGTCCAGCCAGATAGGGGGCTGCAAACACAGGAACGTCACCCAGATAGATGACGTTGTTCAGGCTGGTCGCGAAGAACATTCCCCCTTCGGGCTTCCCTGTGACCGGGTTGATTTGATTTTCGTTTCCGAAATACCGCTTGTCGATGTAAACGTCGCTGGCCTGAGCCCTCCACTGCGGCTTGCCAAACTCACTGGTGGTCAGGAATGCATCTTTGGCGTGAAAGCTGTTTTCGGAATTTTGCCGGACTTCAGCTGCCCGCAGGCGAAGTGTTCCCTGCAGATCTGGGAGTACGGAACGAATCTCGGTGTTCATGCTCAAACCACGATGATTCTTCAAGTCGTAGTAAGCGTGACTTGCCCGAATGTCGTTTCCACCTTGTCGGATAACGATGCTTCCTTCCAGGTAAACCTGAAACGGCGTCTCTTGATCGATATCGAATTCCCCTTGGTCTCCCACGTGATTCGCATCGGTCCAAATGACGGCTCGATCCGCTGTGAGGTCGACCAGCGATAAGACTGTTTGTCCGTTTCCAATTTGCAATGGAACATTGTCGACGACGATGTTCACTCCGCCTGTAATCGTGATGACGTACTCTGCGGGGACCGATCCTTCGTTGACTTCACCCTTGGCTTCGATGTGCCCTCCGAGAAACTTGGGGGAGATCCGGACGTGTTGTCGAATCCGCTCCTGAGGGGCAGGAAGCATCGGGAGAGATTGCCCCGGGACCTCTAGAGTGTATTGAGCTTGCCGAATCGGCCTGCTTTCAGCGTTTCGTTTGTCCGATGCACGCAGGTAGACCGGATCTTGTGAAGCACCGGGCAGGATCGTCGGTTCGGGGCCAAGATGTTCGAGCCCCATGTTCGATTCAAGGTCAATCAGAAGCAACGGTTCGTGGGTCCGTCGAGCTGCAGTTTCGGCTGTGACGGAGTACTCCGAGCTGGCTTCCAGATACACCTGATACTGTTTCTGCGATGACCCGGAGTCCGGCAACTCCCAGAGTACCGCCGCCGGTGCCATCCATCGTTTGCTCCCTTGAACGATCTGGCAGTTCCCCCGAAGGAGTCGAACAGTCTCGTTGCCATGCTGGAACTTTGCTGAGTAGTCCGCCTGGATCTGAATGGCTTGAAGCTGAGGATCGACAGACGCAAATGGAGTCGGTCGATTGGCTTTTCCATCACCGAAGCTGTGCCCTGATTCACTCGCGGATTGCGCAGCGAGAGTACCAGTCATGATGACGAATAACGTCAACACGAGCAGCACGCTTCTTGCGTCATGCGGTCGTGGAGTCGACACGCGGAGTCCGTTCGGCGAGGAGGTTGTCGTGGGTGGAAACTGTAGGGATGCCATCGAATGAGGCGGCGGAGTATAGGCCGGACTTAAAAAATGAGTCAATAAGTGTAAAAATACTCAAGTTTTGGGTGATCCTTGCGAGGTGCTGCAAAAAGCGCCGTTGACCAGAATTCAGGGTTTCGCGATAACCCCCACGTTCGTGACCGGCAATTCCTGCCGGAAATTTCTGCCAGTCTTTGTTGAATCACATGCGCTATCCTCAGACAAATCGCGTGCGACTGATGTGCGTGATCGCATTCGCGATTCTGGGAGGCGGACTCTTTTGGGCGACCTCAAGGGGAAATGCCCATTCAAATGAGCGGGTGGGTGCGTTTCGCATCCGCTCAGAGGTTCCACTCGGCAAAGAACTCGGGCAGTCGCTTCTGCTGTCGATGGCTCAACTTCGCTGCGATGTGGAACAGACACTCGGCCTGACCGGCCCTGTCGCCCCCATTCAAGTGAACCTGTTTCAATCAAAAGAGACGTATCTGGAGTTTCTTCAGGAGAAGATTCCAGCAGCGGTGAATCGCACTGCACTCTTTGTGGGAGGAACAGATTCGCCTCAGATTTACGTCACTCACCATCAAGGTTATGAGATTGATATCCGGCACGAATGCACGCACGCGGTCTTGCATCAGTCGCTGCCACATATTCCGCTCTGGTTGGATGAAGGTTTGGCGGAGTACTTCGAGGTCCCTGAGGAATTACGAGAATACGGAAACCCGTATCTTGAAGAATTTCGATCCCAGGGACGGGAGTGCAAAATTTCTTCCATCCGCAAGCTCGAAGAACTCATCGACGTCGATCAGATGCATCGCGATGACTACCGTGACTCATGGGCATGGGTTCATTTTCTGTTGCACGGGCGGCACCCCGGGAGAACCGAACTTCTGCGGTATCTCGATTCGCTCAAAGCGGGGGAGAATAGCGAGAGTTTGAGTGATCAACTGCAGGTCGCCTACCCCCATCTTGACGAGTTGCTTCTTGACCATTTGCAGCAGGGGTGGTGACGGTGTCCGCTAAAGGGTTCGTGATGAATGGAGTCGATGATTGTGATTCCGCGGAGCCTTCAACCCGACTGGCGTTCTGCGTCGAGCGATTGATGCATCAGTTCGGCTTGCTGTTGATGTCGCTGTTCTGCGGTTGCTTTGGCCTGGAATTACTGAGCGATCAGCTTCAGGCAGGGCCGCCACGATTGAGAAACCAGCAGCGACCAGCGGAAAACATCGCGGATGTGTCCTTGAATGCAGATGCAGTCTTGGCGGGTGCGTTTGTGGATCCGGCGGGAGGTGCGGTCAAAGATGCTCAGGTGATTCTGACGCAGAACCGAAAAGTGATTTGGAGTGGTCGAACAAATAACGAGGGACTATTCGAAGCAAGCGGGATTGCGACCGGAGTATATCGTGTTGATTGTGGCAAATCGTCACTGAATTGCCGCGTGTGGACACCAGAGAGCGCACCTCCGAAGGCGTCCGGCGTTCTCATCCTCACTCGCAATATCGCGACAGGGACTGAGCAGCGTTTCGGTAATGAAGAAGACTGGTCGTTACGGTTTTCCGGATTTCATACACTGGCATTTCCGCGTCTCCCATTTCGGGAGGTCCGGAAGCCTGTTCAGCCATGATCCCACGGGCCGATATGAGTTAATGTCCGAATCATGGAGTTTGATTGGAATTCGGAACCGCTCTCGATTTGTTATATTTTTTAATTGATGGCGGTCGGCTGAACGGCAGTGATAAGCTTCTGGGAAGAACTTCTGGACGGCGGGCATCAGAAGCGGAGTGAGTAAGATGAATATGAATTCTCCCACAAATCCCATGCGTCGACGTACTTTTCTTTGGTGGAATGCCTGTCTGCTCGGAGCCGCTTGGGGGGCAAGGTCTGCATCAGCTCAAGACCAGCCCCAGGAACACCCACTGGTTCCTGCAATTCAGCTTCTCAAGCAGTCCTACGAAGTCGTACAGAAGGTGCAGGACTACGAAGCGACTCTGATCAAGCGAGAGATGGTTAACGGAAAGCTGCTCCACCAGCGGATTCGGCTCCGGATCAGGGAAGCTCCATTCAGCGTGTATATGTTTTTCGAAGACCCCAATCCGGGCCGTCAGGTGCTGTTCGTGAATGGCCAGTACAACAACGAACTATTGGTCCGGGACGCCAGCGGAATTACCGCTCTCGCGGGAACAATGAATCTTGCCATCGATAGCCCGCAGGTGATGGCGGAAAATCGCCATGTCATTACAGACATGGGGATGAAGCGAATGCTGGAATTGCTCGCTGTCCAATGGCAGGAGGAATCGAAGTACGGGGAATGCAATGTGAAGTTCTACCCTGGAGCGAAAATGGGGAACGCAGAGTGTGAAGTCATCGAATGTTCACACCCGCGACCACGCCGGCAGTTTCCATATCACATGACCCGCGTTTTCCTCGAGAAGCAGTCGAGGCTCCCGATTCGCGTCGAGAACTACGGTTTTCCTCCTGAGCCAAATCAGCAGGCTCCGTTGCTTGAGGAATATACGTACGTCAACGTGAAGACGAACGTCGGTCTGAAGGATGCCGATTTCGATCGACGAAATCCGAACTACTCATTTCAATGATTGAGTGGACTCGTCGTCAGGCGAGATTTTCTCGAACAGGATGATGTGTTGTCGGGGAAGTGTCTCAAGAGTTTCAACCCACTTCAGGTTGAGTTCCGGGAGGCCTGCTTCCTTCTTCACCTGAGCTTCACTCATCTTGTGGATTTCCTTGATCGGAATCCGCGGGTCTTCCTTGCGGTACTCGACAAAGGCGACTCTACCGCCCGGTTTCAGCGACTCAGAAATCGACTTCAGCATTTCGTACGGGAAATCGAATTCGTGGTAAACGTCGACCATAATGACGAGATCGACGCTCCCGCCATCCAGGTTGGGGGACTTCGTCGTGCCGAGCACTCCCTGAACGTTCGTGACGCCCAGTCCTTTACATTTGATTTCCAGTGCCTGCAGCATCTCCTTCTGGATATCAACAGCAAGCACCTGTCCAGACTGGCCGACTTTCTCTGCCATCAAGACGCTGATCACTCCGGAACCCGCACCAATGTCGGCCACCGTCATGCCCGGTTCTAATTGAAGTGAATCAACCAGGAGTGTCAGCCGTTCCTCTTCTTCGCGTTCTGGCCGTTCGAGCCAGGAGATTCCTTGATGTCCCATCACCATGGCAATCTCACGGCCCATGTAGAATTTTCCAATTCCATTAGGATCGTGAATCGCGCGGACGGAATAGCGATTCTTTGGTTTGGCCGCTTTCTTTGTGGGCTCATCGGCAGAAACCGTCGCAATCCCGACGAGAACCAAGCCGAACATCACAAGCAGTGTTTTCATCGAATCGCCCAGCCCTGTTGAGGAAATGAAACACGATCAACCAGACAGGCGTTTATCAGTGGTGTCTGAATCCGCCTGCCGTCCGTCCGACAAGTATATCAAAGATTCGATGCGGGAGGCGAGCTTTGCAATTCGGTCGCGGAGTTGTTGACTTCTCTGTTGAAGCCGCCGTGGGAGAGAAAGTGAATAATCTGCTGGGCGGCAGAGTTTCGCAGTACCAGTCCGCTGTGGCGACTGGGGACGATGATGTGGTCTGTTTCGAAATCGAGGTGGGTTGTCTTCTCGGTCAGGACGTAATCCCATTCAGCAGCAATGATACCGACCCGAGTTTTGGGGATGCCCGCCATCGGCAATTGATTCACATAGCTGTCGTCCCGGTCTGAGAGTTCATCAATCAGAGGAGAGAGCCATCGCAGGTACGGACCGACCCAACGGGCGAAAAACGACCCGCGATTGGGGGGAGACAGCAGCACAACATTTTGCAGATTCGGAATACGGACTTCCGACAGCACGGCACGGGCAATGATCGACCCCATGCTGTGTGCGACAATGTGAACGGGATGTTCGACGTTGTTCGTCTTAAGGAAGTCTTCAAACCGCGACCGGAATTCCGGAATCAGATTCGAGAGAGATTGCCAGACGCTGCGGTACCCCCAGTTGACGACAGAATATCCCTGGAGCCGCAGTCGATAGGCAAGAAGAGTCATCAACCAACTACTAGCGCCCAGTCCGTGAATCAGGATCACTGTTCCCTTATTTTCTTGATCCGTCTTGGGGGGCGTCGTTGTTCGGTTTTGTGTGAACATGACAACATCTCCCTTCTGATTCTCTCAGCCCCGCAGCTAAATTATTGTAGGTTGATCAAGATATCGGGCGAGTTTTTTTACTGATTTCTTCGCTGGCCTCGTAAGTTGCATGTCTACAATAAGATAGGCAAATCGCCAGTTGAAAGCCGGGCTGACGAGTGTTGGGTGAAGGAGTGACTGCGTGTTCAATTCCTAACGACTCTCATCTGATAGTGAGACGATGTTACGGAAACTCTAACACACTTGAGAATTCGAGATAAATTTAGGTTGGCATCTCCAACAACTGGTTTGTATCGTTTGATCCAAGTCGATGGTTTTATTGAGAATTCCCAGAAAAATTTGTGTCCGGGCGTCGATGGCTTCTTGCGATTTTCGTGCAATGGAAACGAATGCTGTTGGGAAAGAGGTTGAAATCCAATGTCTGCCCGAGTTGAACCAACACTACTCCGCAAGCTGAACGAGAGACGTGTTCTGGAACTGATTCAGCAGCAAGGACCCGTTTCTCGGGCAACCGTAACACGAATTTCAGGGCTTAGCGCTCCCACTGTCTCGAAAGCTGTGGCGTCACTTCTGGACGTCGGTTTGCTTGAAGAAATCGATGCACCCTCGACATCATTCGGGCGGCCTGCGAAGTTGGTCAAGCTCGCAGTGAACAGTACGTCGGTAATGGGTGTGGTCATCGATCCACAGGAATGCTGGGTGGTGGCGAGTGGACTGGATGGTCAGCTTCGAACCGACCGAATGAAGTCGTTCGATACACCGCACACCTATCAGGAGTTGATTCTCAAAGTTACCGAATCCATCAGGCAGCTGAAGGAGGAGGGAACGTCCGAGATTCTGGGGGTCGGGATCAGTGTTCCAGGGTTGAAGCACAAGCATCTCAATAAAGTCGTCTTTTCGCCAAACTTGCATCTTCTGGATGGACAGTCCCCGGGTAGGGACATTGAAACGCTCACCAAGCTGAAATGCCACGTTGTTCAGGAAACACACGGTCTCTGCATCGGAGAAGCGATGTTCGGCGGTGCTCAGGGGCGGAGCGATTTCGCGATGCTCGATATCAGCACCGGACTCGGATTGGGAGTCATGAGCGGCGGGCGCCTGCTTTCCGGAAACAGCGGAATGGCCGGGGAGCTAGGGCACATTACCGTCGATCGAAATGGGCCTGAATGCGGTTGTGGAAACCGAGGCTGTCTTGAAACCTTGGCTACGGATGCAGCTCTCGCCCGAATGATCTCGGCAAAATTAGGGCGACAGATTGGGATTCTTGAAGTGGTCCAAGGTGTCAGGGCAAACGAATTTGATGCAACTCAAGAACTGGAGTTCGTCGCGGAGTACATTGCCATCGCGTTCGCTGCTGTGATTAACATCTTTAATCCAACCGCTCTTTTCGTCCATGGGGCACTGTTTCAGGCGTCGGACGATCTCTTCCGGAAAGCGGTGGAACAAGCGGCAGTTCGGGCCCTTTCTCCCTCGTTGTCTGATTGCAAGATTATTCAGGCGCGGGGAAGTAAGCGACAAGCGGCAATCGCAGCGATCATCCAGCATCTAACGCAATCCTGGGCTCCAACTCTCTCCTGATCCCAGCGAGTCGCAGTGCTTTTAAATATGATCAAACAAAAAAGCGGATGGAAATCTTCACGCGATTCCCATCCGCTCTGTATTCAACTCGCTACTGCTTCTTTTGTGGGAGCAGTGACTACCGTGGGGTACGGTGGAAGTGGACGTGCTTCCATGCTCCATTGATCTTCTGCCAGACGCGGGTTTCGTCTGCCGTCACAGTGACTGGACTTCCGCTTCCGTCCAGCTTCTGAACGACTCGGGCGTAACAAACCAGCCCAACGTCTCCCATGATCTTCACGGTTGGTGAGCTGATGCTGGAGAGGCGAGGTGTGCCGCTGCCTGGAAGATCGAAATAGAACTTGTGGAATGGCAGTCCACTGACGAGGTGACCTTCTGTCTCAGGCTCGAAACAGGTGATCTGCTCATCGCAGAGATCGGTGTAGGTTTTCCAGTCGCCAGCGTCGATCGATTTGAGTAACTGAGCGGACAGGTTCAGCAATTCTGTTTCAGCAGGTGTTGGCATGAGCGTTGTGTTTAGGGATTTCTAAAAGGATTGGTCCATTGAGCGCCGCGATAGCTTAACCATTCTTGCGAGCGGTTGCGATGGATTCGCGGAATCCTGTGTGTTGCCAGCTTTGTGCAATCTCGTTCAATCGTTCACAATATTGGTCGTTGATGGAACCTTTTCCGGAATGCGATTGGGTTTGATGACGCGAAAAAAACTCGGTGAAAGCTGCATTGCAGGCAGGGAAGCCGGTTGTGGGAACATGGTTGTCACTCGGCGATTTGAACGCAACCTGAATGCTGGCGAGGGCAGGATTTCAGTACCTCACCGTTGATCTGGAACATTCAGCGATCGACTGGGCACAAGCAAGTGCGCTGTTTCGATCGATCGCGGATGCTGGCTGCGTTCCTCTGGCGCATGTCCCGGAAGGACGACATGATCACATCAAGTGAGTGTTGGACGCGGGGCGAACGGGATTATCGTCCCGATGGTCGACACGGTCGAGCACGCTCGTCTCTGTATCGCAGCGGCCAAGTATCCACCCGTTGGAAATCGTTCCGTCGGGGGATCGATGAATGCGATTAAGTTTGGTGCATCGCCTGCGGGCTATTATCTCCATGCCAATAGTGAGACCATCGTCATTCTGCAGACGGAATCTCCGCGAGGAGTGGACAACGCTGACGAGATCTATCGGCTCCTCGGAGGCGATGTCATATTTGTTGGTCCCAACGATCTACGCGCCCAGATGAGGAGTCCAGATGGGAGCGATCCAGTTCCGGAAGAGTTTGAGGAGATTCTCAACCGGGTGCTGGCCACGGGATGAAAACATGGCATGCCGGTTGGCCTGCATGTGATGTCTGACGAAGATGCTCAATTGCGGATCGGGCAGGGGGGGCAGTTCATCGCGATGGGAAGTGACTTTTCATTGCTGGCAACCGAAGCGACCCACGTCGTTAATATGCTCGGAATTTCAGCGTCGACCGCACCGCTCGTAATAATACTGAGAGACGATCGCTCTTCTGTGACACCGAAGCAGTGATGGAATGCAAAAAGACTCCCGAATCATCTCGTAGTGAGCGGTTCGGGAGTCTTTTCAGGATGCTGCATGCTGCGTCTGCAGTGCAATCCAGTGTTTCTGGATTACTGTGGCAGAACTTCGAGTGTGGCGATGTAGCGCAGTGAACGCTGGGTTGCTTGTGGAACGGAGACCTTCTTGTCGGTTGAAGTCGCTTCCATCCAGTACATGCCAGCTTCTGGCCAGGTGACGGTGAAGACGCCGTCGCTGTCTGTGGTTGCCTTGATCTCGCTTTGATCGTTGCGGTAACGGGTTCCACCCTGGATCAGCGTCACTTCCAGACCTGAAGCGGGGGCACCGTCGATCAGCAAGCGGAACTTGCTTTCCTCACCGGCAAACAGATCATTCGGGTGAGTGATTGGAGAGAGTGTGATCCCAGCGACTTCCTTGCTGGGAAGATCAGATGGTTTGCCGAAAGTGACGAAAGACTCGCAGCGGCCAACTGATTCTGAAACGCGGAGATTCTGAGCATCTGCAGGGACCTGCTTTGCGAAATCTTCAGCGTTTCCACGGAATCGCATCGGTTCGCCATCTTCAACCCAGCTCGCCATCAGACCGCCGGATGGAAGAGTGATTTGGTAAGTTCCTTTTTCCTGCAACGGGAAGTCGAAAACGCTTCTGTAATTTCCGGAAGCTTGGTTGATTGTTTCGACCTTCTCCCCGCTCGGGCTGGTGACAACAACGTTCTGAATGTTCAGTGGACGATGGTCAAAGTAAAACAGGTCGTTTGAAACGGCCCCGTCAACGGTAATAAAAGCGTTTTCTCCGGAGACGACTGTTTTGGAGGGGAGCAGCCAGAGCTTGTGAGCGCTGGCTGTCAGCGGAAATGCGAGAACCAGAGCTACCGTTGCCAGAAAAATACGTGGCATTGAATCTCTCCTGAAGAGTTTTCTGTGAGTCTGTTGAATGGCGATTGCAGGGGATAACGCAAGCGTCTGATGTTATGGTTTGAGAATCAGTTTGACTTTGCCGATTTCTTTGGTCCCTTGGGCTTCCTGGCTGGACTCTTTTTCACTTGGCCATGAGAAGGGGATTTCGACGATCTCGCGACCACCAACTTCCCGAACACCTTCCACCATGAGCCTGTATTTTCCGGGAGTCAGTTTCGAAAGTTTCTTTTGGTCAAATGTCAGGGTGTGGTCGCCCGCTGGTCGTGTGGCACTTGTGACGCCATCGATTGGAAATTCGAGGTCGCGACCCGATCGGCGCCACCACTGACGCAGGTCTGGAAGCCATTTCTCTCCTGCTCCCTCAGCGTTAGGACGTTGCTGGTACCAGACTGCGAGATTGACAACCGCTTCCTGCTTTTCGTTCTGAATCCAGATTGCAACATAGGGGCGGTGGTATTCCGAGACATTCAGTCGAGGAACCTCCACTGTCACTTCCATTTGAGCCGATTTCATTTCCAATTCGTCTGCAGCGAAGACAGTCGCAGGAATCAACAGCCCAAGGAGTGCTAGCGTTTTGAGAGCTTTGAGTGACATCATTCAGTCAGACCCTTTGAGAGTGAACTCGATAAAAGCAGTGAAAAGGAGAATGATCGATTTCCCAGCCTGTCGGCTACGGGAAGTGGCTCATGATCGTTGCTAACACAAACGGAATGAGCAGTCCCAATCCCACAACTGGCCACGTCATCTTTCGATGCTTGGCGTGGAAGTACAGCAAGTAGAGGCCCGTCAAGCAGAAGATGAGAGTGCCAATCGAGAAAATGTCGATGAACCACTTCCAGAGAGGGCCTGTATTGCGACCTTTGTGAAGATCGTTGAAATACGCGATCCACCCCCGATTGGTGTTTTCGAATTCCGTGTCACCTGAAACCCGGTCAATCACCAACCATGAATCTGCTCCAGCGGTGGGCATTGACAGATAAATTTCGTCGTCTGACCACTCAGCCAATCGCTTTCCAATGGGATGGGCAAGTTCCTGGGAGAGCCAGTTCGCGACTGAATCGGGGAGCGGGGCATTCTCGAGGTCAGTCTGAAGCGATAGTTCCGCTAATTGTTGCTCAGGAAGCTGGACGGTCTTCTTGGTGATGACAGGAGACGTTTCAATCTCGCTGGCATGGTTGAGTGTGATTCCGGTGATGGCAAACATCACCATACCAACCAGACAGATGGCAGAACTGATCCAGTGCCATTGAATCATCGTCCTCAGCCAGTACCCACGCTTGCTCTTAGCCTTTGATTTTGGCCGGTGTTTCTTGGGCTGGGACATCGTCGAGGTTTCTAGGCTGCGGTGTCACTCAGACAATACTGACTGATCCGAAAATCTGGCAGGTTGCACGACTTCGTGCGTTGCGGGGGCACCGTCACACACCCAAAACAGAGTTGGGTGAATCAACATGTCATGTTTTCTTAAGTTGAAACTGAGATTCAGTGTCAAGTTGTCGCCTAATGGTCGGGGATTCCTCGTGAGAAGTCAAGCCTTCGAGAAGTTCTGATGCGATTAACCCCTCTCTCAAGAGTGTGTGGCGCCGGGTGGTGGCAAAAACTCTCGCAAACGCAGCGTTTATCGCCGACGGAACGCCACACTCTCGTGAGAGATGATGCAGAGAAAGGCGACGGCAACTTTTCGGACCAACGCGGCGTCGGTTCCAGTCACAAAGAAAAAGCCACGCTTCAGTGGATGAAGCGTGGCTTGAGGATCAATTCAATTCGCGTTGTTGAAACTCGATTAGAGGATCACGGTCTGTTCGCGGTCTGGACCGATCGAGATGAATCCGACTGGAGATTCCAGCAGTTCGGAAATCGTGTCGATGTACTCGCGGGCCTCTTTCGGGAAGTCCTCGAGTTTTCGAATTCCCGTGATGTCCTTCTTCCAGCCTTTGACTGTGCGATAAATCGGCTTGGCCGCCGCGAGATCGTCGATGTGGCTTGGGAAATTGGTCGTTCGTTCGCCATTGATTTCGTAGGCTTCGCAGATCTGGAGTTCATCCAGCTTGCTGAGCACATCCAGCAGCATGACTGCGATGCAGTCGATCCCGGAGATGCGAGCGCCGTGGCCGGTTGCCACTGCATCGAACCAACCGCAGCGACGAGGACGCCCGGTGACTGTGCCGAATTCATTTCCTTCCTTGCGGATGTGGTCACCGATTTCATTGACCAACTCTGTGGGGCATGGACCTCCACCAACGCGGGTGGTGTACGCTTTCACGACCCCGATCATGCGGTCGATTCTGCGTGCGGGGACGCCGCTTCCAACAGAAATTCCAACGCCGGAGCTATTGGAAGATGTGACGTATGGGAATGTCCCGTGGTCGACGTCGAGAAGGCTTCCCTGTGCTCCTTCGAACAGCAGGTTCTTCTTCTCTTTGAGCACTTGGTGCAGGTAAGCGGTCGTGTCGATGACAGTTCCTTTGAACTGTTCCGCAAGCTGCATGTATTCGTCGTAGATTTCATCCACGCTTGGAATTTCCGCGGATGGATCGAGTGCCTGGATGATCAGCTTCTTCTGCGGGACGACTTCTTCGAGTCGTTGGCGGAAGAACTCTGGTCGATACAGATCGCCCATGCGAATTGCGTGAGTTCGGCCGGTTTTGTCCCGGTAAGCGGTTCCGATGCCGCGCCCTGTGGTACCGATCGCGTTTTTGCCGCGAGCTTTTTCCAGACCTGCTTCTTCAATGATGTGATAGGGGAAGATCACGTGGGCGCGGTCGCTGATCAGGAGGTTGTCCCCAGCGACACCCTGTTCGCGGATGGTTGCCAGTTCTTTGAGGAGCGCCTTGGGGTTGATGACAACCCCGTTCCCGATGACGGAAGTCACACCTGGTCGGAGAATACCAGCTGGGAGAAGCGAGAGTTTATAGGTTTTGCCGTCGAATTTAACGGTATGGCCAGCATTATTGCCGCCCAGATAGCGACAGACCACTTCGTGTTGATCGGTCAAAAGATCGACGATTTTTCCTTTGGCCTCATCACCCCACTGTAGGCCCACCACCGCCGTTACCGACATCGCAAATTCCCGAACTCGTAGCAAAAACGATCATCCGCCTCACTGTTATCCGCGCAGGCGCAGACCGGAGGTACGGGGTCCGAGTGTAGCAGCAGGTCGGACTAATGTAGAGCGCCGCTGGGAATTTGCCGGAAATCGCTGATATTCGGTTGTTCCAGGGAGGCTGTTGAGTTCTGGATTCGCTGGAAGTGGAAATGCTGTTTGTGGTTGCGAATTGATGCCGGAGGCGGCGACGTCGAAAATCTATGGGATTTGGAGAAGCCTGTTCCAGAATCTGCGAGACTTAAATCCCGGGAAGAGGTTACAATTCACGAACCCATTTTTTTAATGCTTTCAGGTGGACGGTTGCCGATGCAGTTTTCTGATCGCCATTTTCGCAGCGGTTTTCGCCGAATTTCTCTGTTTTTGGGCCTGATGGGGGCGTTTTCCGGCATCGCTCTCGTGTCGCAATATGCTTTTTCACAAGAAGATGCGTCGAGTGCGCCTTCTACTCCATCTGAGATAAGCCAGCTCCCGGAAGTTTTTACCCGAGCGGTGCCAGCATCGCTGGATGAGCTTCGCGCGATTCAGGCTCATGTGACAAAACTGGTGCCAGGCCTCAAGGAATGCACCGTTAATGTGAGAATAGGCAATTCCCAAGGGACCGGTGTGATCGTCACAGGAGATGGGCTCATTCTTTCAGCGGCTCACGTGACCGGAACCCCCGGCAGCCACGTTGTCATCTTGATGGACGATGGAAGCACGGTCGAAGGGGTGACGTTAGGGCGGAACACAACTTTGGATGCCTCGATGGTGAAAATTACCTCTGTTGAGCGAACGGACTGGCCGCACCGTCCTCTCGCTACGGAAACTGTCGTCCCCGGAAACTGGTGTCTCACGCTGGGGCATCCCGGAGGCTATCGCAAAGAACGAGGTCTGGTTCTCCGACTCGGGCGAATCATCGAGCGAAATTCTTGGGTATTGCGGTCCGATTGTGAACTTGTTGGGGGCGATTCTGGTGGACCACTCTTCGATATGCGAGGTGAAGTGATTGGCATCAACACGCGAATTGGAGAGAGCACAACTGTCAATTTTCATGTTCCCGGTACAGCGTTTCAGCGAGATTGGGATCGATTGGTCGCTGGCGAGGACTTTAAAACGCACAGCGGAGCGTATCTCGGGGTCGGAGGGCAGGCTGCGGAAGGTAATGGGTTCTTGATCGAGATTGTAGAGCCCGATTCTCCCGCTGATCGACAAGGATTGAAAGTTGGGGATGTCATTAAAACCTTCCAGGGGCAGGAGGTTCCCAACATCGATCGTTTAATCGAACTGGTTGGAGAAGAAACTCCGGGGCGCACCGTGCGCTTGTCGATTCTTCGTGGTGAGGAAACGAAGACAGTTTCCGTTCGACTGGCGATGCGTTGGAATCGCTAGGATAACATTTCCCCAGTGACCAGGTGGTGCGCGAACTAATTCCTGCAGTGCTCGTCTCTTCTCTAGAGAGAGATGGAATCAGGATGATTGGCGCAATCGTCTTCCAGCTCATGGAGCTCAGCGTTCTCAGAACTGGTATCCATTTCGAGGATCAGCCGGAATTGCTAGCTTCTGTTGGTGTTAGGGAAGAGGATGTGGCAAGTCTGAGTTTGCGTATTTGATGTTCGGTTTGTCGCTGGGAGAGTCGTTTTCTCCACGAATCAAGCTGAGCGTGTAGATCTGGTAATCCAATTATGAATTCAACTGAAGTCCAGCTGCGGGAGATTCTGTCCCAACGTATTTTACTTCTGGATGGCGCCATGGGATCGATGATTCATGGCTACAATCCCACTGAAGCAGACTATCGAGGCTCGCTGTTCGCAAATCACCACATCGATTTGAAGAATGCGAGCGACGTGCTTTCGCTCACACAGCCCAAGATCATTCAAGAGATCCACGCCAAATATCTTGAAGCGGGTTCGGACATTATTGAAACGAACACGTTCGGCGCCACGTCCTTGATGCTCGAGGAATTTTCACTCGCAGAGTACACACGCGAGATGAATGTGAAATCCGTCGAGCTCGCCAAAGAGGTGGCTGATAAATTCACGAAGAAAGATCCTTCGAAGCCAAGGTTCGTTGCTGGAAGTATTGGACCAACAAAGTTTCAGTTGTCGTTCAATGCGGATCAGCCCGGCTTCCGCCCGGTCACTTTCGATCAAATGGCGGAATCTTATGCGGAGCAGGTCCGAGCCATGTTGGATGCCGGAGTTGATCTGCTGCTGCCTGAGACATCGTTCGATACGTTGAACATGAAGGCCTGCCTCTTCGCTATCGAGCAGGTCTTCAATGAACGACAGACGACTGTACCGGTCATCTGCTCAGGGACGATCTTTACCGGTGGCGTGACGCTGACTGGACAGACGCTGGAAGCCTTTCTTACATCGGTCGAGCACTTCCCGCTATTCGCTGTGGGGTTGAACTGTGCGCTCGGTCCCAAAGAAATGCGAAATTACCTTCAAACGGTGAGTGAGCGAGCAGACTGCTATGTCAGTTGCTATCCGAATGCAGGGATGCCTGACGGAATGGGAGGGTTCAATTCGACTCCCGACGAGTTTGGCAAAGTCATTCACGGGTTTGCGAAAGAAGGCTGGCTCAACATCGTTGGCGGATGCTGCGGCACAAATCCGGATTTCATTCGCAAGGCGGCCGAAGCCACTGCCGGTCTGAAGCCTCGACAGCAAACAAAGCGGTCCCGGAACTCCACATATAGCGGTGCAAAGCTGTTCGAACTTCGTCCGGACGCCAACTTCATGATGATTGGAGAGCGAACCAACGTGACCGGATCACGAAAGTTTGCTCGCCTGATTAAGGAGAAAAAGTACGAAGATGCTTTGGAAATCGCCATTTCCCAGGTAGACGGCGGGGCGAACGTCATCGACGTCAATATGGACGAAGGAATGTTGGACAGCAAGTTGGAGATGGTTCACTTCCTGAACCTTCTTGCTGACGAACCGAATGTCAACTCCGTCCCGGTGATGGTCGATAGTTCCAAATTCGACGTCATCGAAGCCGGGCTGAAATGTCTCAGCGGGAAGGGAATCGTCAACTCGATCAGCCTCAAGGAAGGTGAAGAAGCCTTCCTGCGTCATGCCCGACTCGTTCGTCAGTACGGCGCAGCAGTGGTCGTCATGGCCTTCGACGAAGAAGGACAGGCTGTCTTGGCCGACGACAAAGTTCGCATTTGCAAGCGAGCATTTAAACTGCTGACTGAAGAAGTTGGGTTTCCAGCTGAAGACATCATCTTCGACCCCAATATTCTGACCGTCGCAACAGGAATGGAAGAGCACAACAACTACGCTGTTGAGTTCTTCGACGCCGTTCGAAGAATCAAGGCGGAGTGTCCCGGCGCACGGACTTCAGGAGGAGTCAGTAACGTTTCCTTCTCGTTCCGCGGGAATGATGTTGTCCGTGAAGCGATGAACGCCTGCTTCCTGTACCACGCAATCGCCGCTGGTCTGGATATGGGAATTGTGAATGCCGGGCAGCTAGAGGTATACGACGAAGTCGAGCCGACTTTGCGAAAGTACATTGAAGACGTGCTGCTGAACCGCGATCCAGACGCGACCGATCGGCTCATTACGTACGCTGAGGAGATCAAAAATCGAGCCATCTCGGGCGGCGGGGACGTAGCAGATTCCACAGTAGCAGCGTGGCGCAACGAGAGTGTTGAAGAACGCCTGAGCCATTCTTTGCTCAAGGGGATTACTGAGTTTATTGAAGTGGATACCGAAGAGGCTCGCGTGAAATACGGGCGGCCCCTGAATGTGATCCAAGGTCCACTGATGGACGGCATGAAAATCGTCGGTGAGTTATTCGGCGCCGGGAAGATGTTCCTGCCGCAAGTGGTGAAGTCTGCCCGCGTGATGAAGAAGGCGGTTGCCTATCTGGAACCGTTCATGGAGGCAGAACGACTCGCTTCGGGTGAGCAAGCCTCTGTCAAGAGCACACGCGGAACGATCGTTCTGGCGACAGTCAAAGGTGACGTTCACGACATTGGGAAGAACATTGTCGGTGTCGTGTTGCGGTGTAATAACTTTGAGGTGATCGATCTGGGGGTGATGGTCTCCTGTGAGAACATTCTCAAGGCAGCCACAGAGCACAATGCCGATTTGATTGGTCTGTCGGGGCTGATTACCCCGTCTCTTGAAGAAATGATTTTCGTCGCGAAGGAAATGAGTCGCGAAGGTTTTCAGGTTCCGTTGTTGATCGGCGGAGCAACGACCAGTGCTCGACACACAGCGGTGAAGATCGCTCCACATTACAGCGAGCCGACGATTCATGTTATTGACGCATCGTTGACTGTTCCAGCAGTTGAGTCGCTCCTCGATCCTGATTCTAAACCTGCTTATGTTGAGAAAATTCGTACTCAACAGGACGGTGAACGCGAACGGTTTGCAGGACGCCAGGCCAGAGAACTGGTCACATTCGCTCAGGCCTGTGAGAGACGTTTTCAGACGGATTGGACGACGCTCGACTTGCCAAAAGTGAAGGGGATCGGGACGAAGACTCTCAGCAACTTCCCGATTGAAAAACTGATTCCATATATCGATTGGTCGCCGTTCTTCATGACCTGGGAACTCCGAGGGAAGTATCCGAAGATCTTTGATGATGCGGAAGTCGGGGTGGAAGCGAAGAAATTGTTTGACGATGCTCAGGTCATTCTGAAGCAATGTCTTCGCGATCAAACGCTGGTCGCCAACGGGGTCTATGGCTTCTGGCCGGCGAATTCGGACGGGGAAGACATCATCGTCTGGGAAGATGAAAGTCGTCAAAAAGAAGTGGCCCGGTTCCCAATGCTGCGACAGCAATGGGAACGAGTTGGACAGAAGGATTTCCGTTCTCTGGCAGACTACATCGCCCCTTTGGATTCCGGTCGCATTGATTCGATTGGTGCGTTCGCTGTTTCGACGGGCTTTGGATGCGATGAGCTGGCAGCGAAGTTTGAAGCAGAGCATGATGAATATAATTCCATCATGGTGAAGTCAGTCGCGGATCGACTCGCGGAGGCGTTCGCAGAATATCTGCATGCATTCGTGCGACAGGAAGTCTGGAACTACGAAAAAACTGATGAGTTGTCTGCAGAAGAATTGATTTCCGAAAAGTATCGCGGGATTCGTCCAGCGTTCGGGTATCCAGCTTGTCCAGACCATCTCCCGAAGAGGGACCTGTTCAAACTGCTGAATGCCACCGAACTAACGGGGATCAAGTTGACCGACTCATTGGCGATGTGGCCGGCAGCGTCTGTGAGTGGGTTATACTTCTCTCATCCGCAGTCTCGTTACTTCAGTGTTGATCGGTTGACTAAGGACCAAGTCGAAGATTACGCAGCACGTATGAAGCTCAGCGTGCCCGAAATTGAACGCTGGTTAGCCCCGAACTTAGGGTACTAAAGTCATTTTATAAAAATGAGCTTAATAAAATCGTCGCGATCGCTAATGAGATAGAAGAGTGCTCTTTAGTCGCGGCTGATTGAGGTTCATGCTTCTTACTTGTAACACCCCGCTGGACATTGTTCAGCGGGGTGTTTCGCTTTCTTGGCACCCGCGTCTCATCCATTTGTCACCGCCGAAAGATCAGGAGAAGACTTCTCCTCATTTCTGGTCGAACACCCGAAGGACACCGTGCAGCAATTCAATACACGACGAACTGAGAGGCTGCTGCAATATTGCGTGGCTCTCATTCAGCCTTCAGGTGTAGTCGGTTCCCTTAATCAGGATTCATGATAGGACAGGATGGGGAGAGTTCGTTATTGAACGTGGGGAGCGTAATGCCGACGAGATGGAGTCTCGTGGAAATCGAGTCTGTCAGCATTATATTCGACTCCGTGCCGCTCGCACGGACTTAGTCGTTCGTGGGGGGCACGGAACCTGCCTTGGCATCGCATCCGTTCTCAGTGGTGAACTCGAGTAAGACGTGCACACGTTGGTACTCTCGCCAGTCTGCATTTACCGACAATTGTGGAAATGGGAGCGTGTGGACAAATTGTTTGCTGGATCTATCTATAGAAATTAGTTTGTCCATTGCGAAGGAGTGTCTATTGGATAGGGAAATACCTGTTGATTGCCGCGTTTGTCGAGGGGATTTCCCGATCGATAAGAGGGGGGATTGCGAGTTTTGGAATTGTTCCCAAAAGTTACTGGATTTTTTCGAAGACGCATCTAGACGGGTTAACAAAGCTGCTCAAGAATGGCGCAAATTCTAGGCCACCTTATCGGGAGATTCCTTTCTTTGCTGGGC
Source organism: Planctomicrobium mucosum (assembly GCF_051466335.1). Classification (NCBI taxonomy): domain Bacteria; kingdom Pseudomonadati; phylum Planctomycetota; class Planctomycetia; order Planctomycetales; family Planctomycetaceae; genus Planctomicrobium; species Planctomicrobium mucosum. The sequence goes on from NZ_CP195793.1 coordinate 1,727,474, forward strand.
AGAGCACTGAATGTTGTCGGTCTTCATATCTACATAACGTGCGCACTTCCCTGCTTGCAAAGGCTTTTTTCGGCGTGATTCGCGAGTCGAATTCCGTTGCTGAAAACCCCATATTCGCATTCTTGAGAGGAGTGTGCATGACTAGCTGCAACGGGCTGCAGCTGAGTTTTTGAAAGAGAGTTCATAAATGGGTTTTACGTCTGCTGCCACAGGCACTGAATTGAATCATCGCCCTCAGCCTCAAGCACCTTGGACGATTCTAATCGTCGACGATCATCCCCTTGTCCGAAAAGGGATGACCACACTGATCGGTGTTGAAAGCGATTTGCAGGTTGTTGGTGAATGTGCAGAGATGCAGGAAGCCATTCGCTTGGTAGGAGAGCTTCATCCATCGCTGGTCATCGTCGACATCTCCCTGAAATCCGGGAACGGATTGGAGCTGATCAAACACCTCATCAACAACTATCCGCAGGTCAAGATGCTGGTCTGCTCGATGCACGATGAGTCGCTTTTTGCTGAGCGATGCTTGCGGGCTGGTGCTGGTGGATATCTGAACAAAGATGCGGCCGCCAGTTATCTCGTAACGGCCATACGCTCGATCCGCGAAGGCCGCGCATTTGTCAGCCCTGCGATGTCAGAGAAACTGCTGAGCCGCATTGTTGGGGGAGGGGCTTCCAACCAAGCTCCAATCGAAACATTGACCGACCGCGAACTCGAAGTATTCGGACTGATCGGGAATGGGCTCACGACTCGACAGATCTCCGAGCGATTGGGGCTGAGCTACAAAACAATCGAAAGCTATCGTGAAAACATCAAGGCGAAGCTGACTCTCAAGAACGCTGCCGAATTAAACAGGCACGCGGTGCAATGGGTTCTTGAAAGCTGCTGATTCAATAGCTGCAGTCATATGAGCCTGGCAGCGAAATAAAAAGGGTGCCTCACAGACGAGGCACCCTTTTTCGTTTCTTGGGGGTGAATCAGCTGGGGTGAATTTCGTCTGGTTTGGGCTTTGCTTCGCTCTCGTGGATCGGCTTCCGTTCAGGTTGCATCGCTTTATCTGCCCACCACTCAGCAGCTTCGGCATCCAGTTCGGCTTCCATGCGTTCACGGCTGACGGACCGCTGGCTCTTGACGAAAAATCGGTATCCGACGAACAGCGACAGGAAAATACCCCCCGTCAGAATGCCGAGCCAGAATTGGGTTCGAGAGGTCGCTGGATCCGCCTGAAGTGAGGGAGGAGGAGGGAGCGCTCGGACTCGTCCAATCAGAAGTGGCGCTCCACGTCGATTGTCGACCGCCTCATACCCCAGCAGCTTCAGGAAGTAGCCAGTGAAGTAAACGTCAGCACGAACGCTGGCACCTTCTGGGAAATTGGGCGGGATCTCGTCAGTGATGATCACATACGGCTTACCGCGAGATTCATCTGTGAATCCCCAGAGTTCGTAAACCTTAGTTACGCCAGCACTGTTTTCAGGTGTATCGTGCGACAGAACGCGTCGAACATGGAGCCGAAATGCAAACGGCTTTCCACGAGACTTGTCGGTCTGTTCCCAGAATTGCGTGAGAAATGGAGATTTGTGAGATCGGGATTCGACTTGCTCAAAGGATTGAGATCGAGCCCATTTGAAGAGACGCCAGTAAACCTGCATCTCTTCGATTTGCATCGCTGCTTTGTCGGAAATGTTACGAAACAGTTCGACTGTCGCGTTCCACTCCTCGGGATCGAGATCCGACGGGTTGTCGACGATTGCTTCAGTGCCGCGCGACACAAAGCTGGTCTGATCAGTGGAGGTGTTCCCGTCAGCCAGCGCTTTATTCTCGACAAGCCAGACCCATGATTCCGGGCGTGACGTGTGAGAAAGCATCAGCCCCACAAGCACGAGGAGAGCCGCCATTGACCCCAAGCGTCTCGCCTCGCGAGTACTCGGGATATAGGCCCGCGCCAACCTCTGGGAAATTCTGTTCCGCGACATGCTTATTTCAATTCAACAAAGCTCAATTTCTCAAGAGGTGTTCCCTCTGGAGTCTTCTGCTTTGAACAAACTGTCATGACAGACAAGAACGTTTCATAGTCGAGTTTTGGATCAACATGGAGCTGAACCGAATCGAATGCACCTGCCGGACTGGCAAGTACATTTTCCAGCTCTGAATTCAGAAGTGCAAGGCTTCCGTTGTCAATTGCTCCTCTCAGAAGAGGACGAGCACCAAAGACGAGTGAATCGAGCCGCCCGTTTGGCTGGGCCCGAAGCGTGAGGACGAGCGTTCCAGTTCCTGGGACGATACTACTTTCACCCCCACTGGTTCCCACGGCCGCTTGTTGTTGCACATTCGTGACAGCGACTGCTGGAGGGAGGTTGAGTGCAATCTGCCCTTCAATCGGTGAGGGGCGAAATGTCAGGATGAAGAACGTCAGCAGCTGGAATGCCATGTCCAGCATGGCTGCCATGTTCAGTTCAACTTCCTCATGACCCTTTTTTCTTCGACGTCTCATGCTTTTTTCACTTCCGCCGCGCTCATGGCTTTTAAGGAGAACTTACGGAAGCCACGTTTCTGGCACTCTGTGAAGACGTTGTTGATGTCCTTGAAGGAAACACCTTTGTCTGCCCGGATCACCACTGTGGTTGGTAATTCAGCATTGGGGTCCGCCTGGGCTGCTTTTGGAAGTTTCAATCGCGAGGCTCGTGCCTCGCGAACCAAAAACGGCTCCAGCTCGGTGACCTTTCCATAAATGATGAGCTGTCCCTGAGAGTCGATGTTGACGACAAGTACATCTTCTTCTCCCTTGGTGTCGATGGGTTGAGCTGAACCGATCACCGGAAGTTGTAGCGAAAGATCTAGCGCGGCCGCTTTGAAATTGATCACGAGCATAAAGAACGTGATCAGCTGGAACACCATATCCAGCATCGGCGTCAAATTTGGCTCGGCGGTTCGATCGTTGCCGACGCTGCCGCTCATGTCTATGTCCCGTTAGAGGAGAAGGAGTCAGTGAAAGTGACGCTTACTCAGCAGCAGCTTCTTGGCTGGATCCTTTTCCACGGTACATCGCATTCATTCGGCGAACGAAGACGTCGGCCATCAACATCGCTTCGCTGGTCAGAACAGAAATTCTGTTGCGGAACATGGCATAGAAGAAAATCGCGGGAATGGACAACGCCACCCCTTCGAAGGTCAGCAGCAACGCTTCGGAAATGGCGTCCGCAACCTCACCCGGATCGAGCGATTCCCCGGACAACGCAATCACGGAGAACGCGGAAATCATTCCTTTGAGGGTTCCCAAAAGTCCGATCATCGGTCCGAGTGTTCCCAGAACCGCCATCATGCTGATGCCCGCTTCGTACTTGGCAACCTTCACTTCAGCGGATCTGTCCATTGCTTCTCGAGCTTCGGGAAGTCCGTACTGCAATTCTGACATTCCCGTTGCCAACAGCGAGGCGAGCATGGATTCATCTGCTTTGGCGACACGGTAAATCCCCTGGAAGTCCCCGGCCTTCAGGAGCGTTTCGCACTCTTCCAGCAATGCTGGGGGAGCGATTGTTTGTGGACGCAACTCCATGTATTGCCGGAACACCATCGCGACGAAATAGATGGAGAGGAGGAGGATGATCGCCCCGATCCAACCTGACGAGTGAATCACCCAGGCAAGGTAGCTCTTTTGGGGGTGTGCTTTCGAATCCGGAGCGGCCGCTTCACCCGCTGCTTCAGGTGCAGCAGCAGGCGCCGCTTCTGCCGCAGGCGCCGCTGCGGGGGCTTCACCTTCAGCCTGGGCGTAGGCAATTTTGCTGCCAGTCAAGCAGGTGAACGCCAGCAAAGCAAAAGTGAAGCAAGCGATGACTGCGAATTTCGACGAATGGCGAAACATATTTCCACTTTCCGAAGGCGACGGATGCACACGAAAGGAGATGGGAGTTCTGACAAAGATCCGCTGTCATTGCGGAACGAATTTGGCCTCAAGTCCCCACGCTCGCAACGATTGTAGAAAACCGGTCGCGATCTCGGGAACTCCTCTTTACCTCACTGAGCGAACAGTAAGTTCGACTCACATTTCAAATTTTCCCTATGAATTTGAAACTTAGGTGAGTCGTTTCGCAACTCATCCGAATCATTCCGCCCGAATATTTTGTACAAAGAATGCCGCTGTCACTACGAATGTCAGCTTCAGTGAAAGTTGAACTGGCTGTTGCAACGTGGTTCGATAGACAAAAAGGCGTGATCTGAAACTGCTCCAGTCACGCCTTTTTCCAATTTTCTTTGATCAATTAAATTCAGCAATCAGTCTGGAATCTGAGATCCCGGAATGAGAGTGCACAGAATTGATTGTCAGGTCGAACTGATTTTTGCCAATTCGGAGCTTCCGATCACTCGTCCGTGACGCAACCTTCAGAAGCGCTCTTCACGTTCTTAATATACTTGTAAAGTGTTCCGCGAGTTGCTGGCAAAGGCGGAGCGACCCACGCTGCGCGCCGCTTCTGCATTTCTTCGTCCGAAATCGCCACGTTCACTTCGTTCGATTCCGCGTCGATGGTGATGACGTCGCCGTTCTGGACCAGTCCAATTGCTCCGCCGACCTGTGCTTCAGGTGTGACGTGCCCAATGATGAACCCGTGTGAACCGCCTGAGAAGCGACCGTCAGTGATCAGAGCGACTTTGTCTCCCAGTCCTGCACCCATCAATGCGCTTGTTGGTGTGAGCATTTCTGGCATCCCTGGACCTCCTTGAGGTCCTTCATAGCGGATGATGACCACTTCACCACCCTTGATCTCTTTGTTTTCCAGGCCGCGAAGCATGTCTTCTTCACGCTCGTAACAAAGGGCTGGGCCTGTGAAAATCAGTCCTTCTTTGCCAGTGATCTTGGCGACCGCTCCTTCTGGAGCGAGGTTGCCCCGCATGACTCGCAAGTGACCGGTCTTCTTGATCGGGTGCTCCAGATCGTGAACCACTTCCTGGCCACGCTTGAGTCCGACGACATTTTCCAGATTTTCGCCGAGAGTCTTGCCGGTGACAGTCAGGCAGTCGCCGTTGATGAAACCTGCGTCCAGTAGGTATTTCAGCACAGCGGGTGTTCCCCCGACGTCGTGGAGATCTTCCATGACGAACCGACCCGATGGCTTCAAGTCGGCGAGGAATGGAACCCTGTCAGAAACGCTCTGGAAATCGTCGATTGTGAGCTGAACGTTGACACTGCGAGCAATTGCAATCAGGTGCAACACCGCATTGGTCGACCCACCGAGAGCCATGGTGATGACCATCGCGTTCTCGAGGGCAGCCCGTGTGATGATATCAGTCGGCTTGATGTCTTTTTCGAGCAGGTTCCGAATCGCTGCCCCGGCATCGAAGCACTCTTGGTATTTGCCGGGATCAGTCGCTGGCGTGGACGAAGAGTAGGGAAGTGACATTCCCATCGCTTCGATCGCACTGGACATTGTGTTTGCTGTGTACATTCCCCCGCAGGCGCCAGCCCCCGGGCAGGCATTGCGGATGACATCCTGGCGCTCTTCATCAGTGATCGAACCGGAGAGGTATTCCCCGTAAGCCTGAAAAGCGGAGACGATATCGAGCTTGGAATTTCGAGACTTTTTGCCGCAGCCGGGCTTGATTGTTCCCCCGTATACCATCAGCGATGGACGGTTCACTCGTCCCATGGCCATAATGCAGCCTGGCATGTTCTTGTCACAACCGGGCAGCGTAATCAAGCCGTCGTACCACTGGGCCCCCATGACAGTTTCGATGGAGTCGGCAATGAGGTCTCGGGACTGCAGGGAGTAGCTCATCCCTTCGGTACCCATGGAAATTCCGTCGCTCACACCGATTGTGTTGAATCGCATTCCGACGAGATCAGCAGCCACGACTCCTTCTTTGACCTTGCTGGCCAGGTCGAGCAAGTGCATGTTGCACGAGTTCCCTTCGTACCAGCAGCTGGCGATCCCGACTTGCCCGCGATTCATGTCTTCTTCGGTCATCCCGGTGCCGTACAACATCGCTTGTGATGCACCTTGCGAGCGAGGTTGGGTAATTCGGGACGATACTTTGTTGAGCTGTGTCATGGCTGGCTTTAATCGATCAATAAGAATGGAAGCGTGGCAGACATTTTATCGGCGCACCCAGCGTCGATCGTTTCCTGCATGCAACGCCATCGGGTTGCCTGAAGGTGAGGCGACGAAGGATTTAGTTTGACGAATCGCTAATATCCCGTCGAGCGCTCAGCGGAAAGAAATTGTATGGAGACATGGTGACCGAATCAGGTTTGGTGCGTAACCGGTTACACTGAATGCTCAGTGGGTCGCAACCGATTTCGTCACAGAGTCTTAAGTGAGTTTTGGATTAAGCTTGAGTCGGAATTGGTGCCCCCTGTTCGGGAACTTTGAAGGCGACACACTCCAATTGATATGAATTGCGTGATCGCAACGAATACACCCGTGGCTGGCTGGGTGAGGAATCAGAAAACGACCGGGCTTTACCTACGAATGCAAAAAGAGTCGTGGAAAGCCGACGGCATTTCGTTCTGGCGCAAGGCTCGCGAAGGTCAAACAACGAGTACACGACTGTCGTGCGAGGCGACGAATTGCCGGCGTGAATTATCTGCAGAAGAGGACACGCATCGGGGGGCGTCAAGTCAAATCGGCATCGACTATATCGACTATTTTGTGGAAGGCCGGGCTTTCACGAGTGCACCGATGGGAACTTCTGGCCAGACGGCCCCACGTTGCTCAACCTGAACCAGAACGACATTGTCGAACTCCCCGGACTTGAGTGATTCGGTTTGCGGAGCGACTCGAGTGACTTCTCCGGCCCGCGTTACATTGCCTGGGAATGTGAGCGTCACTGGTGTGCCGACCTGAAATTCGGGTGTCGACTGAGAGGGAACATGTACGACGAGGTACCGCTTCGACGAATCCAGCAGTTCAACGATGTCGTCACCCGGCTTTAGGCGGTCACCCGGTTGAACTTTAAAGACGCCGACCAGGCCAATTGCTGGTGAACTGACTGTCATTCCGCTGGTCTGTGCTTCCAGTTGCTTCAATTCAGCCTCGGCGCTTGAAAGCTGGCCGCGAGCCACGTCCACTCCGACTTTTTGCTGAATCTTCTGCGGCAATTCTGCCTTGAGGGCAACGAGACTTGTTTCACGCTCACCGCAGATTTCAACCTGAGCTGCAGAAACCTCTGCGGCGTTCGCAGCGGCTTCCAGCTGAGCAACGGTCTGCAGTCGATCTGGAGTCGAAATGTCCTGTGTCAGCGAGACTTCTTCGAGTGACGCAGACTGAGTGCCGGGAGGGACGGTCGACTTTTGAGCCAAAGTCTCTGTCAGCATTGTTCGTTGCAACTCAAAGTCGTACTTCTCTTTCAGGTACGAAGCCGACTTCAGCTGAATTTCACAGATTTCAGCTTCCAGTCCCTGAATTCGCCACTTCAACTCGAGTTCAGCTTCTGCTTCCGCACGGGAGAGCTCGGATTGAAGGACCGAAATCCGATTCCGTTTTTCTTCCAACTGGCGATGGAGCAAGTCGTCTCTCAGGACGAGCAACACATCGCCAATTCGGACAGGGGCTCCCTCTTTGATAGTCAGTGAGTCGACAGTGCTTTCCGTGTGAGCTTTGATGAACGTACTGCGAACCGCAAGGTAACCAGCACATTCCGGTCCTCGCGGCCTCTCAACCCACCATGAAAGTGCCGCACCTGCAGCCAGAGCCATGCCAGCGAAAAGCGCGATTCGGCTAGGTTTGGCGGGAAGTTCAGGGCAGTGATTTGAATGATGAGACATATGCGATCAAACATGGCGAGAAGTGGTGGCGGATCTCAGGCCAGCCAATATTCGATCGGTTCGTTTGCGATCGCGAAATCGCGGCGAGTCGCAAGTTTGGACGCAATCCGACTCGGAACTCGATTTTCAGTCCTACGAACCACAGGAACATTGAACGTGGAGCAGCCCGAAAACTCTTCCTCAATTGCCTCGTGCGACTAGCTGAGTCAAATTAGAGCGTGGGAACCGAGAGAAAAGCCAACTTCGAATCTGCCATGACTTTTCAGAAAGCTTTTGAAATGACGTCGATTTTCGCATGAATTCACGACCGATTCCGTTATTTGCCTAACATGACCGGCTCTCTCCTGACAATTGATTTTCAACTGCTTAGAATTCATTCTCGAATTGAGTCTACTTTTCGTTTTCAATTGACTTGTTCCGTGTCGCGAATGCCTCCGTTGAACCCATGAACGAGGCCACTGGACAAGAACAGCATAACTTGCACTGAACGTTTTATTGATACGGGGAATCCATGCAAAAAGTTGAACTTGTGACCGGTCCAGGAGTCCCGCTCGTTTTGGACGATATCGACACCGATCGGATCATTCCTGCTCGATTCCTCCGCTGCGTGACATTTGAGGGCATTGGCGAACACGCTTTCGAAGACGATCGCGAACAGGACCCGGCGCATCCCTTTAATCAGGAACAGTTTCGGCAAGGGAAAGTGTTGGTTTCCGGACGCAACTTTGGCTGCGGATCCAGCCGCGAGCACGCACCTCAGTCTCTCATGAGATGGGGGATTCAAGCTGTTATCGCAGAGTCGTTCGCCGAGATTTTCTTCGGAAACTGCGTCGCACTCGGCGTTCCGCCAGTTTGTGCCTCCCGAGGCGATCTGGAAAAGCTCTCCGCTGCCATTACAGCGGACCCGACTCTCGAAATTGCGGTCGACCTCAACGCCAAGCAAGTACGCTATGGAAGTGAATCTTTTTCAGTTGAGATCCCGGAGAGTGCACGAGATGCGTTTGTTACCGGGCAATGGGATTTCTTGGGGCAACTGCTTGAGAATCGTCCGAAGATTGAATCGAAAATGCAGCAACTCCCGTATTTGCAAGGCTTTGGCGCTGTCTAGCGAGCACAATCCTTGGTAAAGGATTGTGCTCGCTTCGAGGCGGTCCGCTGCCGCGGGGCAATTGCTCGAGCGGGCAATTGCGTTCTGGTGAAATAAGAAAATCCTCGCGGGTCAATGTGACCGGCGAGGATTTTTGTTTTGAGCTGTGGGCGAGGCTGTTGCAGCGAGAAGAAACATTAAGGATTCTAGTCGCTGCGTAACTCGTCGCCGGTAATGTCATTTTCGGAGACAGTTTCGTTAGTTGTTGTAGCTGACACGGTTTGCGCCTGCTTCAGGAGTTGCGCCGCGATCACAGGTGATGTCGTTTTGCCCATCACAATAGTCGGCTGCATCTTGGAAGCATGATCCCGCACTGGAGCCTTTGTGGCCACAGAATCCGCTGAATACAAACGACTGATTCATGCTTCCGAAGGCGGAGCCGACATCTTCAAGTTCGTTGTTGATGCCGTTTGCGACTTCGGCCAGTCCAACGATGACTCCGATTACGAGAATTGTCGAGATCAGGACAAGTTCTGCGGAGACGATGAAACCGGCTTCGTCATCTAAGAGATGGTTTAGGGTAGTGGACATCTTGTGGCTTTCTGCTGTGTAGAGATTTGAGAGTTCTGCAGCCACGTGCTTTGGTGGAAGCTGGATGTGGCGATTCTCTGTAAAGCAGCACTGATGCCAAGAATGTTGTACAGGCTGTTAGGAGCTGTATGGACATAGATGTAAGCTGTTTATTTGTCGAGGATTAGATGAGTTTTAGAATTGAATAGAATACGGGGTAGTGTCACTGGGCTAATAGAGGTTTTGTTGCTGTTTGGCTACGTGGGGCAGCGGTTGATACTTTCGAGGTTCTGTAACATGTGGTGTTGTCGTGTGTTGCGCCGTGTTGATTTAAGGCAGCGTGGAAGAGGGGGTTTTGGAAACCTTGGGGTGCCGGTTGAGAGGTGGGTAAAAGGGTAGGGTTAATGGGTCGAGCGGGACGGCAGTTCATTCGGGGGCGTTTAGAGGCAAAGCTCTGTGGTGAAAAACGGGGAAAGACTTTTCGAATTCAATCTTGAGGCAGAAACCGTTTGAACTTGCACGAGGAGAACCCTTCGCTATACTTCGCCGCTTACATCCAACAAGCAAGCTAGTGTAGCTCAACGGCAGAGCACCGGTTTTGTAAACCGGCGGTTGTGGGTTCAAATCCCTCCACTAGCTCTCTGGGTGTAGATTGGCCAGCTTCGGTTGGTCGTGTGATGTGGATTTGGGGGTGTGCCCGAGCGGCCAATGGGGTCAGACTGTAAATCTGATGGCTCTGCCTTCGAAGGTTCGAATCCTTCCGCCCCCACTTTCTCAGGTGATGTGGTTGAAAAGCCATGAGGCTCACTAGCCGAATGAGTCTCGAAATATTAGATTTGGTGGTCACCCTAGGTTTGGGGTGGCAATCGCATGTGCGGGTGTAGCTCAATGGTAGAGCTCCAGCCTTCCAAGCTGGTGGTGAGGGTTCGATTCCCTTCACCCGCTTTTATGATCTGAGGAAACTGTTTGTTGAGGCTGGTGCAGATCTAACTCTGTGTAGCCACGCGGGCAATTTCGAGTGTTTGCTGCTGTGGCTCAGTCGGTAGAGTGCGTCCTTGGTAAGGACGAGGTCGTGGGTTCAAGTCCCACCAGCAGCTTACCGGCCAGACCGGTTTTGTCGTAGGGATCAGCGGGTGTACCGCGACCCTGAATTAAAGTGCGGGGTCTATGGCCGCACATGATATGAAGTGAAGTCACTGGGAGTTTTGGAGCGCTAGTCATGGCGAAGGAACAGTTTCAAAGGACAAAACCGCACGTCAACGTCGGCACCATCGGTCACATTGACCACGGTAAGACCACATTGACTGCTTCCATTCTGGCTGTGCAGGCAGTGAAGGGGCTCGCTAAGCCTATCGCTTACTCGGAAGTCGCGAAGGGCGGTACCGTCCGCGACGACACCAAGACTGTGACAATCGCTGTTTCGCACGTCGAGTACGAGTCGCCAAACCGCCACTACGCACACATCGACTGCCCAGGACACGCAGACTATATTAAGAACATGATCACCGGTGCCGCTCAGATGGACGGCGCGATTCTGGTGGTTTCCGCAGCTGACGGCCCAATGCCTCAGACTCGCGAGCACATTCTTCTGGCTCGCCAGGTGAACGTTCCTGCTCTGGTTGTCTTCCTGAACAAGTGTGACCTTGTTGAAGACGAAGAATTGCTCGAACTGGTTGAGATGGAAGTTCGCGACCTCCTCAACAAGAACGGCTTCCCAGGGGATGACGTTTCGATCATTCGCGGTTCAGCAAAGCCAGCTTTGGACTTCCCAGGCGACGCCGACAAGAATGCTTGTATCGGCAAGTTGATGGATGCTCTGGACGCTGACATCCCAGAACCAGCACGTGAAATCGACAAGCCATTCATGATGGCGATCGAAGACGTGTTCTCAATCGAAGGTCGCGGTACAGTGGTTACCGGCCGTATTGAACGCGGTAAGATCAAGGTTGGCGAAAAGGTTCAGATTATCGGTCTCCGCGATATGCAAGAGACTACCTGCACCGGCGTTGAAATGTTCCGTAAGTTGATGGACGAAGGTGTTGCTGGCGATAACGTCGGTATCCTTCTCCGCGGAACAAAGAAGGAAGACGTCGAACGTGGACAGGTTCTCGCTGCACCAAACAGCATTAAGCCTCACACTAAATTTGAAGCTGAAGTGTACGTGTTGAGCAAAGAAGAAGGTGGTCGTAAGACTCCATTCTTCAGCGGCTACCGCCCACAGTTCTACTTCCGTACAACTGACGTGACCGGTGCTGTGAAGCTGCTCGGCGGAGCTGAAATGTGTATGCCTGGCGACAACGTGTCGCTCGAAATCGAAATGGGCAAGCCAGTCGCTTTGGTTGACGGTAGCCGATTCGCGATTCGTGAAGGGGGCCGAACAGTCGGTTCCGGAATCGTGACAAAGATTCTCCAGTAGTAAATGATCATTTAGCTTCGCGTCGCAATGTGGCGCGAAGTTTAATGTAATACCGATTCTGGCATGCCCGGCATTTCGCATCGACGTGATGCCGGTCTTGCTGTTTTACAAGGGACGAGGAATGGCTCGCGAATACGTCTGGCTCGAATGCACAGAGAGCGGCTCACGTAACTACCGTGTTGAAAAGGAAATGCGCGGGACGGAGCGACTCGAATTGAAAAAATATTGTCCGAAGTTGCGTAAGCACACGGTTCATAAAGAGTCCCGCAAGAAGTAGTTTCAGGTCGGCATTCCCTGAAGTTCGCTTCATGGCTTGCAGATTGTGAATGGACAAATACGGGTGTAGCTCAATTGGCAGAGCAGCGGATTCCAAATCCGCAGGTTGGGGGTTCAAGTCCCTCCGCCCGTGCTATTTTGTGTCGCGGTAACTCTGAGTGACGTAGGGTTTAAATCCGTTGAGGCTGGCTCGAAATCGAGACGTAGCAATCGAATTCAAGAGGGTGGTCAAGGTAGTCTCAGGAAATCGCCCACAAGGCAGTGGGAAACTTTTGATATCAGAGGACGGCCTGGATGGCGAAGGCAAAAGCAGAAGCATCGTTAGTAGGTGAGCTCTTTCAGGGTCGACTGTTCAAGCCAACTCAGGGGCGAATTGTAAGACAGATCACCGCACTTGCTGTTGCCGGCTTCTTCGTGGCAATTGCGTGGCGGATGCACGTCACGATTCTGTCAGACATTCAGGATGTGTTTCGACTTGGGGTACCCGGAACAGCATTGGGCTTTGATATTCCGGGGTGGATTGTTCGGAACGGGCTTCCTGGTGTGATTGCAGCTGCCGGATGCTGGTTTGCGTTTCGCTTGGTCAATTGGCCAGAATTTGCGAATTTTCTCATCTCCGTGGAAGCGGAGATGGATAAAGTGACTTGGGCCACGTGGGAGTATTTGTACCGAGCAACGATTGTTGTTCTGGTTGTGATGCTTTTCTTGGGCGGCTATTTGTTTCTGTGTGACATTCTCTGGCAGCAATTGTTCGCGTTTGTTGGATTCCTGGACTTGCAGTAACAATCGTTACCTCGTGGTTCGGTAAAAATTGTTGTCAATTGAACTTCCGGCGCATTCGGTCGACAAAATCGAGCGATTGTTGCCGGCTCGCTTGAAAAATATCGAGCGATCAACAAAGATGCGTGGCTCGCCCATGGACAATGGAAAAAAAACCTCTGGATCAAAGTCGACACCGGCTTCCGGTCGTGTGATGAGTTCGGTGAACTTGCACGGCGTTGAGAATACAAACATGCAATGGTTTGTACTCAAGGTTCAGAGCAATCGCGAGCGTTCTATTCGAGAGTCGATTTTGCGTCGAATTCGAATGGAAGGGATGGAAGAATCGTTTGGTCAGATCTTCATCCCGACTGAGAAGGTTGTTGAGACAAAAGGTGGCGGAAGACGCGTTCGAGAGCAAAAGACGCTTCCAGGCTACATGATGATTCAGATGGAGTTTAACGACGAGACTTGGCATCTCGTTCGTTCAACGAGCGGTGTTGGCGATTTTACCGGCGCAGCGGGAAAGCCCACTGCAATGGAAGAGGTTGAAGTTCGACGCTGGCTTGGGTTGGACGTCGTTACTGAGGTGAAGGGCGCTGATGTTGCTGCCCCGGTCGAGAAGTCAAATCGACCTGTCGTGAAGTTTGATGTCGGGGTTGGAGATCACGTCAAAGTTAAAGAAGGTGCATTCGAGAGCTTCGAAGGTACCGTCGACTCGATGGATGAGACTACCGGTAAGGTTAAGATCATCGTCGAGATCTTTGGGCGTCCGACAGAAGTCGAACTGGAACACTGGCAGGTTGAGAAGATGTAAATGGTGGTCGTGCTGAAAAGTGCATCATCAGTATTGGCGAGATCGCCAGTGTCGTGGAAACAATTGGCTCTAAGTTTAAGGCGTAATCGGTAAGCATTCACGGAGTTGTAAAGGAGAGATCTTTCGATCTCGACAAGGCGAGCTCGTCGCACGCAGTTCATTTACTTTCGCTTCTGTTGATGGTCTTGGCGATTTGAATTTGCAATGGGCAAGAAAAAAGTAGTCAATGCGGTTATTAAAGTTCAGATCACTGGTGGCCAGGCGACGCCGGCGCCTCCAGTCGGTACAGCTTTGGGACCCCAAGGTGTGAACATTGGACAGTTCGTCCAACAGTTCAACGAACGTACTCGCGATATGATGGGGACAACAATCCCTGTTATCATCACGGTCTACAATGACCGTTCGTTCGAGTTTGTGCTGAAGACTCCTCCTGCCGCGGTGTTGCTGAAGCAAGCTGCCCAGGTTGCTAAGGGAGCATCTAACCCACGCACTACAAAGGTTGGCGTTGTTACCCAGGCTCAAGTTCGTGATATTGCGACCAAGAAGTTCGCAGATATGAACTCGTCCAGCGTTGAGCAGGCAATGAAAGTTATTGCTGGTACCGCTCGTAGCATGGGAATTTCAATCGTTGACTAACCAGCCTCGGAAGTGTTCGAGTCAGTTGGTGATCTCATAGTGTTGTGCCGGTTAGTTGAAAGAGCGATTCATGAAAGTTTCAAAGCGTCAAAAGGCCCTAAGCGAAGCTGCCAGCAAGTTGGGTGTATTGCCAGTGGCAAGCGCCGTCGCCGCCCTCAAGGGTTTGGAAGAGAAGCTTCCTAAAGGTATTAAGCCATGCAAGTTCGACCAGTCGGTAGCAATTGCTGTTCGACTTGGTGTTGATCCAAAGCATGCTGATCAGATCGTCCGTGGCAGCATTGTTCTCCCGCACGGTATCGGAAAGGTCCAGCGAGTCGTTGTGTTCTGTAAAGATCAGAACGTTGCTAAAGCGACTGAAGCCGGTGCTGACTTCGCGGGTGGAAAAGAGCTGGCTGACAAGATTAAAGATGGCTGGATGGACTTCGACGTAGCGATCGCAACACCTGATATGATGGGTGTGGTTGGTCCTCTCGGTAAGGTCCTCGGTCCACGTGGTTTGATGCCGTCTCCGAAGGCTGGAACCGTGACTCAGGATGTGGCTACAGCTGTCAAAGAGTATAAGGCTGGTAAAGTTGAGTTCCGTGTTGATGACGGCGGCAACGTTCACTGCGTTGTTGGTAAGATGTCATTCAGCGAGCAGAGCTTGACAGAGAACATTCAAGCCTTGCTTGCGTTGATTGTTCAATTGAAGCCACAGGCTGCTCGCGGACAGTACGTGCGTTCGATCACTGTGACTGCAACACAGATGCCTGGTATTCAGGTTTCTGCAGCTTAGTGCTCCGTTGACCATCCAAGAGGTGGTTGTATACGACACGTTTTGCATCAAACACGAGACGGCAAACTTTCAAAAGATTTGTGGACGCAGATTGCTGCGACGTAAATTTAGATTGAATACGAAATCATGAGTAAGCCTATTAAAGAAATGATCATCCGGGATATCCGTGCCGGACTCGGTGATCGCAAGGATCTGTTGATCCTTGATGTTTCGCAGATGACTGCGTTTTCTCAGAATCAATTGCGACTGGATATGGCCAAGAAGGGCTACACCTTTCTTGGTGTCAAGAATTCCCTCGCTCGTTTGGCATTGAAAGAATCCGGATTTCATTCTCTTGATGGAATTCTGGAAGGCCCGACCACACTGGTTTGGGGCGGTGAAGACATTGTTGGCCTGTCGCGGGAAATTTCCGCTTGGGCAAGTAAAGTTGACAAGGCGTCCATCAAGGGCGGAGTGGTAGACGGGGAGGGCGTTGGCCCTGATGCCGTCGAAACGATTTCCAAGGGTCCAAGCCGTTTGGAATTGATTGGTCAAATTGCTGGGTTGGTGCTCAGCCCAGGAGCTCGACTGGCGGGAGCATTGCTCGGGCCAGGAGGGAAGGTTGCTGGTGCGATTACGACCTTGTCAGAGAAGTCAGAAGAAGGCGGCGACGCGGCGTAGCGTCCCGGTTCGGCCGAGTGAAGCGGCCGAGAATTACAGCCCGCAGTGAGGACACCACGGTTCACTGCGAGTCGACTCAGCTTGGATTGGAATCTCTGATCGAGCTGGGAGTTCACTCAACCGAGCCGGTCGGTAATCGCCGGTGTATTAGTTTTGGAGAAATTGGAAATGTCAGAAGTAGCCGAAAAGTCGTTCGACGCCAGCACAATTGAAATCGGCGATAAGCTCGTCGGCCTGACGTTGTTGCAGGCTAAGGCTTTGGCCGATTACCTCAAGGAAGTTCACGGCATCGAGCCTGCAGGCGGCGGAATGGTTGTTGCTGCTCCAGCTGCTGGTGGCGGTGCTGCTCCAGTTGCTGAAGAGAAGACCGAATTTGACGTCGTCTTGACCAAGTTCGGTGATAACAAGATCAACGTGATTAAAGCTGTTCGCAGCATCACTGGTCTCGGTCTCAAGGAAGCTAAAGACCTCGTCGAAGGCGCTCCAAAGTCTCTGAAGGCTGGAGTTTCCAAGGAAGACGCAGAGAAGATCAAGAAGGAAGTGGAAGAAGCTGGCGGAACTGTCGAGCTCAAGTAGTTTGACGACCGTCTTGCGAGTTTCGAGTGGGCTCTCATGGAAGCCTCGAGCTTCGGTGAGTTTTCGAAACTTCCTAGATTATCGATGTTGATAAAGTCATCGGGGCGTTGGGACCAAATTCTGGTTGCTTCGCCCCGGTCTTTTGTCATTATGTAGCATCGCCTGTGCCGAGTGGTTGCAATCTTTGCAAAGACTGCATATCCTGCGATATTGTAGTTCTGCAGCTATTACACCGAGAAAGTGATTTTTTGGACGTTCGGCAAGTCAAGAATCCGGTCGACCGGCAGTGCCTTGGTCAGGGGTCGCTGTTCCGGGATTTGACGGTTCAGTCCTTTTATAGTAGATGGCGGCGCGCAGAGTATTTACGCTCAGTGGCGCCGTCTTCGTCAGTTTCCGGAGGGGGGTCCGGGTTGATGGTTGGTTTTCAGGTGCCATCAATCATTGTTCCCGCGAAGGGCATGGTTCTTATTAGGGATTTCTCTTTCCGCTATGTCAGCGGGTGGCAGTTGAATCCATGCTTCGGCCATTGCGTTCAGCAAGTGCAGGCCATTGATCACAATCCTTCGGCGTTCTCGGTGCCGATTCTATCAGGTCGAGCTACGCGTCTTCGGCGACGTCGATTGCTATGGCCGGGCCTGGTTTCGTGATTTTCTGGCGAAGTCCCTGCGTTTTAAGTGTTCAACCTGAAGTCGTTCTCCTCGCGCGAAATAAAAAGATCCTCGCATGCCAATTCCAAAACAGCGAATTCTTCCAATTACGTCTGTCCGCCACTTTGGAAAGATTGAGGCCAATCATGAGTTGTCCGATTTAACTCGGATTCAAACCGAATCTTATCATCGGTTCCTGCAGCTTGAGCGCAAACCCGAGGAGCGTCGGGATGAAGGTCTCGAAGCGATTCTGCGAGAAGTTTTTCCCGTCGACAGCTATGACGGTCAGTACAAGCTTGAGTATGTGAAGTACGAACTCGGGAAACCGCGTTATTCACACACCGAATGTCGACAGCTGCGTTTGACTTACGGGCGTCCATTCCGCGTGACGCTGAAGTTGATGAAAGAGCAGCCGATCGAAGAAGAGGTCTATCTCGGCGATATGCCGATTATGATCGGTGGCGGTGAGTTCATAATTAACGGGGCCGAGCGAGTCATCGTCAGCCAGTTGCATCGATCCCCGGGGGTAGATTTCGTCGTTTCAGCTGAGCCTGGTGAGCGTAAGACGTTCTCCTGCCGCGTGATTCCTGAACGTGGTAGCTGGATTGAGTTCATGATTTCGAAGAAGGACGCACTGGGCGTCCGAATCGACCAGAGCGGTCGTTTCTCAGCAATGACGTTGCTGCGTGCGATGAGCCCGGATTACAGCACTGATACCAACCTATTGCGACTCTTTTATCCTGTGAAAGAGGTTAAGGTTGGATCTGACGGGTCTTCATTGGCTGGTAAGTACGCTGCAGAAGACATTGTCTACCCAAGCGGTGATCGAGTCGGGGAAATCATTTGTGGTGTGGGGCAGGTCATCGCAGCAAATCTCGCTGCAGAGATCAGTGAAGCCGGCATCAAGAAGGTTCAGCTGATTGAAGAAGTCACCGATCAACTCATGCTCAACAGCGTGATCGAGGACGGTACTTGCAGCCACCAGGAGGCTTTGCTGAAGATTTATCAGCGACTTCGTCCCGGTAACCCACCGGCACTCGAAAAAGCGATGGATCTGTTCCGCGAAAAGTTTTCGGACGCGAATCGGTATCGCTTGGGACGTGTTGGTCGATTCCGAATCAATCGGAAGTTCGATCAGGACATTCCAGATGACGAAATGACTCTGCGTCCAGAGGATATTATCAACGCTGTTCGCTATCTGGTTCGTCTCCGCGAGGGGGATCAGACTGCCTACGTCGACGATATCGATAACCTTGGAAATCGTCGTCTCCGTACGATCGATGAATTGGCGATGGACGAAATCCGCAAAGGATTTTTGAAATTGCGACGAACCGTTCAGGAGCGTATGAGCCTGAAGGACGTCGAAGAGATGTCGCCACGTACGCTCGTCAATCCAAAGAGTGTTTCGGCTGCAATCGAGTATTTCTTTGGTCGTAGCGAATTGTCTCAGGTTGTCGACCAGACGAACCCGTTGGCAATGATCACTCACGAACGTCGTTTGAGTGCGTTGGGGCCTGGTGGTTTGAATCGTAAACGTGCGGGCTTCGAGGTTCGCGACGTTCACATTTCCCATTACGGCCGTATCTGTCCGATTGAGACACCTGAAGGTACGAACATCGGTCTGATCTCCAGCCTGAGTATCTTTGCGAAGGTGGATGATTACGGCTTCTTGATCACCCCTTACCGTAGGGTTGAAGGGGGTCGGGTTACCGATGAAATCGAATGGCTGCGTGCGGATGAAGAGGCGAACGTCTTCGTTGCTCCCGCCGATACGAAAGTCGAAAAGGGTCGCATCACAGACGAACGTGTTCTTGCACGTTACCGAAATGACGTGCACTGGATGGAAGCAAAAGCAGTTCAGTACATCGACGTTGCCCCAGTGCAGATGGTCGGTGTTTCTGCAGCGTTGATTCCGTTCCTCGAGCACGACGACGCGAACCGTGCGTTGATGGGTTCCAACATGCAGCGGCAAGGGGTTCCTTTGCTGGTCGCTGAAGCCCCGATCGTCGGTACCGGGATGGAATTCGAAATCCCTCAGTACTCCGGGATGGTCGTTCGCTCTGACCGTGACGGCAAGGTGACGTACGTCGACGCCAACGTGATCGAAGTGGAAGGGAAGAGATTCCCGCTGCGTAAGTTCACAGGTTTGAACGAACGGACCTGTTTGAACCAGAAGCCACTCGTGGCTCTTGGCCAAGAGGTCAAGAAGGATCAGATTCTGGCAGACAGTGCTGCGACTCAGAATGGTATCCTGGCTCTGGGGCGTAACGTTCTTGTCGCGTTCATGTCTTGGGAAGGATTCAATTACGAAGACGCCATCATTCTGTCTGAGCGTCTCGTGAAGGACGACGTTTACACATCGATTCATATCGACGAATTTGATGTTGAAATTCGCGAAACGAAACTCGGACGTGAAGAGTTCACCCGGGATATTCCAAACGTCAGCGAGAAAGCACTCCGTCATCTCGACGAAGGCGGAATCGTGGCTGTCGGTACCCGCGTGAAGCAGGGCGATATTCTGGTCGGTAAAGTCGTGCCAAAGGCGAAGGCTGAACTGACACCGGAAGAGAAACTCCTGCATGCGATTTTCGGTAAGGCAGGGGAAGACGTTAAAAACGAGTCTCTCGAAGTACCAAGCGGTGTCGAAGGGATCGTGATTCACACCGAGAAGTTCTCTCGCCGAATGAGTCTGTCGGAAGCTGATCGAAAGCTTTTCGATCAGGAACTCAAGCAGGTTGAAATCGACGGTCACGAACGCATTGCAGCCAAGTTCCAGGAGTTCCTCGTCGAATACGAACGGGCTCTGGGTAAGCATCTCACCAATGACGACGGTGCGGAAATTCGCAATCTGACCGATGCGAAAACCATCGCACAATTCGCTCGTGAGTTTGTGAATCGACAGGATCAACTGGATATTCGCAGCCCACAGAAGCAAGCGGATCTGCGCAAGCTCATGCACGATCAGTGGCCGTTCGTCGAAGACATCATCGACGAAGCCGACCAGAAGCTGAACAGCATGAAGCGTGGGGATGAACTCCCGAACGGCGTTCTGCAGATGGTCAAAGTCTATGTTTCGTCCAAGCGACAGATTTCTGTCGGGGACAAGATGGCGGGGCGCCACGGAAACAAAGGGGTGATCTCGAAGGTTCTGCCAGTTGAGGATATGCCTTACCTCGAAGACGGAACACCTGTCGACATCATTCTGAACCCGCTGGGGGTTCCAAGTCGTATGAACGTGGGACAGATTTTGGAAACTCACCTTGGCTGGGCAGCAGCGAAGTTGGGCTTCCGAGCGATCTGCCCGGTGTTCGACGGTGCGACCGAAGAAGCAATTCATGATTGCCTCGAAGAGGCGGGATTGCCGAAGGAAGCGAAGATTCAGCTTCACGATGGTCGAACCGGTGAGAAGTTCGAGCAGAAGACGACCGTTGGTTACATCTACATGCTCAAACTGCACCACCTTGTTGATGACAAGGTTCATGCTCGAGCGACAGGACCATACTCTCTCATTACCCAACAGCCGTTGGGAGGGAAAGCACGGTTCGGGGGACAACGATTCGGGGAAATGGAAGTGTGGGCTCTCGAAGCCTACGGAGCAGCTTACATCCTTCAGGAGTTGCTCACCGTTAAGAGTGACGACGTCGAAGGCCGTACGAAAATTTACGAATCGATGGTGAAGGGGGAGAACACTTTGGAGGCGGGGACACCTGCGAGTTTCGACGTGTTGAACAACGAAATTCGTGGTCTGTGTCTCAATATGCAGCTGGAAAAGGCTCACGGCTAGTTGGGTGAAGTGAATGATGAGGCGAATGGCACTCGTTCGTCTCATCGAAACCCAAACAGAGTCTCTTCATCCCATACCAAATAGGCATTCATTCAGGAGTCACTTGTGAGCGTTGGTGAAGGCATTTACGATCGCGTAAACGACTACGGGGCCATCAAGATTTCGTTGGCAAGTCCGCATGACATCCGTAGCTGGTCTTTCGGTGAAGTTAAAAAGCCCGAAACGATCAACTACCGTACTTACCGTCCAGAACGCGACGGTTTGTTCTGCGAACGAATCTTCGGGCCTGAAAAGGACTGGGAATGTGCTTGCGGAAAATACCGCGGCATGAAGTACAAAGGGATGATCTGCGATCGATGCGGTGTGAAAGTCACACATAGCCGTGTTCGTCGTAAGCGAATGGGGCACATTGAGCTTGCAGCGCCCGTCGTCCATATCTGGTTCTTCAAGAGCATGCCCAGCCGATTAGGTGCACTGCTCAGCATGAAGACAACCAGTCTTGAGAAAGTTATTTACTTTCAGGAATACGTTGTCACCGATCCCGGCGATACTCCACTCCGTCGTTGCCAGCTTCTGACTGAAGAAGAGGCGCGCGAAGCACGTGAGAAGTACGGCGATTCTGAATTCAAGATCGAGATGGGGGCGGAAGCCGTCTTCTCGTTGTTGAGCAGCTTGAATCTGGCAGAAGAATCCACACGGCTCCGTAAAGAGCTGAAAGAGACTGGTAGCCAGCAGAAGACGAAAGATCTGATCAAGCGTCTGAAGATCGTTGAAGCTCTTCGCGACAGTGATAACCGTCCGGAGTGGATGGTGCTGCACTGCGTTCCAGTGATTCCACCAGACCTGCGTCCATTGGTGATGTTGGAGTCTGGAAATTTCGCGACAAGCGATTTGAACGATCTTTATCGCCGAATCATTAACCGAAATAACCGGTTGAAGAAGCTCGTCGATCTGAACGCACCAGAAGTGATCGTTCGAAACGAAAAACGCATGCTGCAGCAGTCTGTCGACGCCTTGTTCGACAACGGCCGCTGTAAGCGACCTGTGCTGGGTTCATCGAACCGTCCGCTGAAGTCCTTGACTGACATGATCAAGGGTAAGCAGGGGCGTTTCCGTGAAAACCTTCTGGGTAAACGCGTCGACTACTCCGCACGATCCGTGATCGTCGTGGGTCCAAACCTGCATCTGCACCAATGCGGTCTTCCCAAGAAGATTGCCTTGGAGCTGTTCCAGCCATTCATTATCCGCCGTCTGAAAGAACTCGGACACGCAGATACAATCAAGTCGGCCAAGCGTATGCTGGAACGACGTGATGAAGAGGTCTGGGATATTCTCGACGAAGTGATTACCAACCATCCGGTGCTGCTCAACCGAGCTCCGACCCTGCACCGTATGGGAATTCAGGCGTTCGAGCCTGTGCTGGTGGAAGGTCACGCGATTCGCGTTCATCCTCTCGTCTGTAAAGGCTTCAATGCAGACTTCGACGGCGACCAGATGGCAGTTCACTTGCCATTGTCGATCGAAGCTCAGGTTGAAGCGACGACGCTGATGATGTCGACGAACAATATTTTCAGCCCGGCGAACGGTGCCCCGATTATTTCCCCGTCGCAAGACATCGTCATGGGTTGCTACTACTGCACCCTGCGACGTATGGGACGTCCCGGTGAAGGGATGGTTTTCTCCTCGATTCAGGAATGCCTCACAGCATACCAGCAAGGGAAAGTCTCTCGTCACGCGACAATCAAGGTACGTCTGCCGAAGGACAAGAAGGTCAAAGGCGAAGGTGCAGATACTTACCGTCCAGGCGGTTTGATCGAAACCTCCGCTGGTCGTGTCGTCTTCAATGATGCACTCGATTCTCGCATGCCGTTCTACAACCTCGCTCTCAAGAGCAAGGACTTGGCGAACGTGATTTCTGACTGCCACTTGCTGCTCGGCCAGCGGATCACGATTGAGCTTCTCGATAAGATGAAGGCAATCGGATTCCAGGAATCGACACGCAGCGGTCTCTCGTTCGGAAGTAGCGACCTCGTGGTTGCTCCGAACAAAGAAGAGGTGATTGCAGATTCCGAGAAGCAGGTTCTGACACAGCAGAAGCTGTACGATCGCGGTGTGATCACAGGGCAGGAACGCTACAACAAGGTCATCGACATCTGGACGCACGCTCGCGAAAAGATCACCGAGGCCATGAAGCGAGACCTCGAAGCGGATATTCGCGACGACGGTGCCTATGTGAACCCGATTTACCTGATGGCGGACTCGGGTGCTCGAGGGGGTCTGGAACAGATTCGACAGCTCGCGGGGATGCGTGGTCTGATGGCCAAGCCAAGCGGCGAAATCATCGAGACCCCGATTAAGTCGAACTTCCGAGAAGGTCTGACTGTGCTGGAGTACTTCTCCTCCACACACGGTGCTCGTAAGGGATTGGCGGATACCGCACTCAAGACTGCGGACTCCGGTTACCTGACTCGTAAGCTCGCGGATATTTGCCAGAACCTCGTCATCACCATGGATGACTGTGGAACCACAAAGGGTGTCACCCGTGGAACCCAGTACCGTGGAGAAAAGGTCGAAGTTTCTCTGGCAGATGCGATTCGTGGTCGCGTCAGCCGTACGAACATCGTCGACCCGATTACCGACGAAGTGATTGTTCGTGAAGACGAGTTGATCACTCACGCAATCGCACGTCGTATTGAGGATATGGGACTGGAGCGAATCCAGGTTCGTAGCCCGATGACTTGCGAAGCTGAACTGGGTATCTGCAAGCTGTGCTACGGAATGGACTTGTCCACCGGACAGCTCGTGGAAGAAGGTCTGGCAGCGGGGATTATCGCGGCTCAGAGTATCGGAGAGCCGGGAACCCAGCTCACGATGCGTACGTTCCACATCGGTGGTGCGGCCCAGTCTGACGTTGAGAAATCTGACTTGCGTGCCCGTAAGGCAGGACGTGCGAAGTTTGCTCGAATTCGGAGTGTGGTGAACGCTGAAGGTCAGGCGATTGTTCTGGCTCGTCAGGGGGAAATCATCATCATCGACCCGAAAGATCGCGAACTCGAACGCTATCCGATTCCAGCGGGTGCTGTGTTGATGGTGAAGGAAGACGATCCGGTTGCAGCCGGCCAGGTGCTCTGCCAGTGGGATCCGCACGCGGTTCCAATTCTTGCAGAAACCGGCGGACGTGTTCGGTTCGAAGACCTGATCGAAGGTCGTTCGTTAAAGTCCGAGAAAGATCCGAGCGGTCACCTTCGACGCACTGTTATTGAACATAAGGGTGACCTGCATCCGCAGATTATCCTCGAAGATAGCACCGGAAGAATTCTGGATTACTACTACATTCCAGAACGTGCAAACCTGGAAGCCAAAGAAGGTGATCAGGTTGCGGCGGGAGCGATTCTTGCGAAGCAGCCACGAGAAGCTGCCGGTACACAGGATATTACCGGGGGTCTTCCACGAGTTACTGAATTGTTCGAAGCTCGTAAGCCGAAAGATCCAGCGATCATGGCTGAGATCGACGGGGAAGTTGAGCACGTTGCCGAGCGTAAACGCGGTAAACGCGTGATCGTCGTTCACGGTGCTGATGGAACCGATGTCGAACACGTCATTCCTCACGGTAAAGACGTGCTCGTGCACTCAGGCGACCTCGTCAAGGCTGGGGACGCACTCGTTCGCGGCCCTCTTGTTCCCCACGACATTCTGCGTGTCAGCGGGGAAGAAGCGGTCGAGCAGTACTTGCTGCACGAAATTCAGAGCGTTTACCGTGCACAGCGAGTGGGTATCGACGACAAGCACATCGAGCTCGTTGTTTCCCAGATGTTGCGTAAGGTTCGTGTTGACGACGTCGGTGACACCGAGTTGCTGCCGGGCGTTGTGATCGATAAGTGGGAATTCCGCCGCGTCAACCGTCGTTTGGCGGAGAGCGTCCGGGTGACAGATCCTGGCGAATCCGAGTTCCAAGTCGGCGATGTCGTTCCTCTCGAAACAATTGAGGAAGTGAACGAGCACATCGAAGCTGCTGGCGGAAATCCGATCAAGTACGGCAAGCCACAGCCAGCGAGTGCAAGCACCCAGTTGTTGGGAATTACAAAGGCGGCGGTTCAAAGCGAGAGCTTTATCTCTGCTGCGTCATTCCAGGAAACAACCAAGGTGTTGACAGAAGCAGCGTTGGCTGGAAAGACAGACGGTCTCGTCGGTCTGAAGGAAAACGTGATTCTCGGTCACTTGATCCCAGCTGGTACCGGGTTCCACTCACACCAAGGTGCTGAAGTTCGAATTCGTCCAGAAGCTCAGCAGGAACTGCGTGAGGAGCATGCCCGAATCCTGGCAGCTCGTCGTGAACTCCTGAGCGAGGGAGAAGAAGGGGCAGCTCATGGCGGTGGATACACCCCAAGCCATAGTCCAATCAATCAAAATCTGGGTGATGTTCCATCACTCTCAGACTTGTCTCCGGACAACTGAAAATGATTTGAGTTGAGAAACAGAAAGCCCACGATCTGCTTTGCGGTCGTGGGCTTTTTTCAGGGCTGGGAGAAGTCATGCCATTTGAGGAGGGGCGCAGATGTGGGATCGTCATTGTTTTCAAGTGACCGATTCGATCTGGTGCGTTCGGCAGCCCTCCTATCTGACGTGTACCTACGGAATCGCATGTGACGCGGGAGTCGTTTTCATCGATGCCGGAATGGACTCCACTGGAAGTGATCTATTGGCCCTTCTAGAGGCGATGAACCGGAAACCAGAGGAGGTTCACTGCATCCTGTTGACGCATTGGCATAATGATCACGCAGCGGGGGCCAGGGCCTTTCAACAAAAGACAGGCTGCTCCGTCTTTTTTCATCAGCTGGAGGAACCTTGGCTGACTCGTGAGACAGCACACCAAGGTGTGAGAGGGTGGTTGGCAAAACGAATTCCAGAATGGGGGATCGGAATCCTGTTGATTGGCCTCCTTGGAGAAGCTGTCCCCGAGGCTGTGACAGCGACTCGGTACATTTCCGATGGAGATGTGATCGCAGGGGACTTTGAGGTGATTGCGACACCGGGACATACTCCGGGGCACGTCAGTTTCTATTATCGCCCAGAAAAGGCTCTGATTGCAGGAGATGCGTTAGCTGTCATTAATGGGCAGGTACGATTCATGGCGCGACCGGTGACAATGGATCTGGAGGCAGCGAGAGCATCGATGATCAAATGTCTTGATCGCGATATTCAGGTGCTGTGTCCAGGGCACCGTGAACCGCTGACGACGGGCGTCGGCGCGACCTGTGACAGGATGCGAGCGCATCTCGCTCGGCAGGGAAACTGGCCTCTGTTCGGTTAATCTCTCCCTCCCATTTCTCGATGTCTCATTGCATTCACACAAATCGGGCTTCAATCTCATTTGCCGATCGAATGAGTCCATCTCTAGGAGCCACTTTCTGCTGTGCCTGATGGCAGGAATCCGCGACTTCTTTGGAGTTCAGCAGGGAGTTGAGCGCTGTCGTCACGTTTCGAGGTGTGAACCGTTTGACGGGAATCCCCTTTCCAGCGTTCATGACTTCGACACGATGAGCATTGTCGAACTGGTCATGTGCCAGCGGCATCACGAGCTGTGGAATTCCTGCGAGAAATCCTTGGGATGTCGAGCCGATTCCTCCGTGATGAATAAAAGCCGCGGACCGAGCAAGTACGTCATCCAGCGGTGCATAGTTGATGTGACAGATCGAATCCGGGAGTTGTTGCGGGAGTTGCTCTGGATGTCTGGTGAGCAGAATTCCTCGGCGTTTTAACGTCTTGCAGGTTGCGACAGCGGTTTCGAAAAAGCTCTTTCCGTGAATGTTTGCGGTTCCGGGAGTGAACACCAACGGAGGATCGTCTTTGTCGAGGAAGGCCTGAGTAGTGTCATCAAGTTGCACGTCGGTGGAGTCATTCCAAAGTGGAAAGTCCGATTGCATCAGGGGGCGTGGCCAGTCTGCTTGTGAAGGCGCAAACCACTCCGGAAACATGCACAGGATGCCGTCTGGGGAGTTCCACCAGTCGAATAGGTGGCGCCGCGGAGCGAGTCCGAATTCTGCTCGCCAAGGATTCAGGAAGGGCCAGACGACGGAATCAACGGCGAACCGCTCTGCGACACGAAACATCAGATTCTTGAACCAGCGTGGTCCACCAAGCCCGCCAATGGTTGGGGGAGCAACATCGCTCCAGATGACAGCGGGTTGAAGGTGGACAGTCACCAGCGGGATGTTGTGGGTTTCTCGGGCGACTCTGGCGCCAAACCCCAGGCAACTGGAAATGACGGTCATGGGGCCTTTGGCTGCCTCATTGACAATGAATCGATGTTGGTCTCGTAAATGACCTTTGAAGGTATTGAAAACGTGGTTGAATGCTTTGTGAGGAATCCAGAGGTCGGGGTTCTGGATCGCCTTCATGTAGAGTTCTTTGGACCCTAATGCTTCAAACGGAATTTCATGTCGTTGTGCGAGTGGCTTGAAATACTCGTTGGTCATGAGATGGACATCGTGGCCACGACGCTTGAGTTCGAGTGCCAATCCGACCATCGGGAAAACATCACCTGCGCTGCCAACTGTTGTGATGACGAACTTCATGGACTCACCTTGTGACACGCTTTAAGTCAGGGACTTTCCGTAACGAGACTTCCATCGCCCAATTTCATAGGGGATTGTCCGATTGGTGTGTATGAGACTTTGGCTGTTTTTTGAAAAACATTTGAAAATGGGAAAGTTCGCGCCCGAGTGGGAAATGGATGTGAACTGCGTCGAAATTTGCGGTCTTCCTCTTTGTGATTCAGGTCATAGGATTGATGTCGTGTTGATGAGCGATCGATTGTATTTCACAGCCTTGGGTTAAGTTGTCTCAACGAGATTTCGGAAGAATCGAGAATGAAACAGACTGGACAAATCAAAGCCTTCGTGACAAATCACCATGGCGACGTCGACGGATTCACGCTGAAAGGGGGAGTTCAGGTTCATTTTCCTCCCCACAATTCGGAACGCGTTCTGAACATCGCCAAACGTGGTGAAGAGGTCACTGTGATTGGTGATCTTGAAGAGCGGGCGGATGGGGGCGAAAGGCTTCGTGCAAGGCAGATTGAATCGGCCAGTGGGGTGGTCCAAATTTCCCCACCGAAGAAAAAGAAGAAAGGGAAATTGAAGGGGAAACTGAAAGGAAAGGGGCGTCATCCCGGCGACGAAGCGATGGAGGCCATTGGCCACGTCCAGGATTTTGGTTATCACCCAGAAGGTGATATTGATGGTCTCATTCTTCAAGACGACACCGTCATTAAATTTCCCAAGCACCTCGGGGACGCTTTGCAGCAACTCGTTCAGATTGGTGACGAAGTCCAGGTAATTGGATGGCGGCACGAGACTCCGAAGGGAGACATCCACCTCCACGCAGATCGCATCGTCGCAACAGGATCGGGAGAAGAACTGTATCGACGCGACAAGGAGGCACGGTTCGATCTCAATTCCGAGTCTCCAACGAATCGAGAGATTCTTGACGAACTGAAGTCACTTCGATTGCTCGTCGAGCAGTTGATGAAGAACGCGGGAATCGCGCCCCCCACAAAACACCCTTTGAAAAAGAAACCCTCGGCGAAAAAACGCTAGAGGGGAACTCACGAGAGTGTGGCGCTCCGTAGGCGATAAACTCAGCGGTTGAAGGAGTTTTAGCCTGCATGCGCCGCCACACTCCCCTGAGGCAGGGGCCAGCCAAGATTGCCAATTTGTGTCTCTGCGAGCACTCCGGTGCGGGTGGATCACGCTCGAATCTCTGGAACTGTTTCGTTAACCTCTAGTCCTGAAAGCGGTTCGAACTGAAACAGGAGATCCCTGTTTCAGTTTCCAACGATCCTTCACTGCGGTATGGCACTCATGATTTCCTCCCCCACGTCTGACGTCCGTTCAATTCTCGAGAAGGCAGTCGCTGGCGAGCGACTTTCGCGAGAAGAGGGTGTTGCCCTGTTGCGAACGCACGATCTGACGGCCCTCGGGTGGGCAGCAAATGCCGTCACGCAGCGACTCCATCCGGAAAACTACCGGACTTACAACATCGATCGGAATATCAACTATTCCAACGTCTGCGCTGCGGTGTGTGATTTTTGTGCGTTCTATCGACCGGTGGGGCACGAAGAAGCCTATGTGCTGACAGAAGAGGCACTGTTTCAGAAAATTCAAGAGACGGTTGACCTCGGCGGTGATCAAATTCTGATGCAGGGGGGGCTTCATCCCAAGCTGCCGTTGGAGTGGTATGAGAATCTGTTGCGATCGATGCGAGCCAAATTTCCGCAAGTGAATATTCACGGGTTCAGTCCCCCGGAACTATGGCACTTTCACAAAATCAGCAAACTCCCATTGGAGACCGTGCTCCGTCGACTGAAGGACGCTGGTCTGGGGAGCCTTCCCGGGGGAGGCGGTGAGATTCTTGTCGATCGCGTACGCTCGCAGATCACTCGGGGGAAGGTCCTGACTGATGGCTGGCTGGAAGTGAACAAAGTCTGGCATGAGATCGGTGGGAAAAGCACCTGCACGATGATGTTCGGGCACGTCGAAACTCTGGAAGAGCGGATCGAGCATCTTGATCGCCTCCGTACGCAGCAGGACGAAACCGGTGGGTTCACCGCATTCATTTGCTGGACACATCAGGCACCTCACAAGGCTCCATGGTTCGGGCGCGATGCAGAGCATGGTCGCAAGGGTGGGGTCGATATGTCGGTTCTTCCTGAAGCGGGAGCGTTCGAGTACCTGAAAACACAGGCTGTCGCTCGGTTGTTCCTCGACAATATTCCCAACATTCAGTCGTCCTGGGTCACTCAGGGGGAGAAAATTGGACAAATGGCACTCTTTTTCGGTGCCAACGACATGGGAAGCCTCATGATTGAAGAGAACGTCGTTTCACAAGCAGGGACGACGTTTCATCTGACTCTGGAACAGATTCGTCGCTGCATCTCAGATGCAGGGTTTTCGCCTCGGCAGCGAAATGTGTATTACGAATTGATTGATTGATTGAATTTCTCCCGCATCAGCCGATCGGGCAGACCGCCGCAGCTGAATTCGTGTTGTTTCGACGGTGATTTATCCCTCAACGGAACTTGCTTCAATCAGATTGGCTTCAGAGGCTGCATTTCAGTAAAACACTGGTTTCCTGATTGAGTCTTCGTCGGACTTTCAGGATGCGCTCGAAGGGCTCGCGCTGAGTGCGCTGATGTCGTGTGTGCGGTTTTCTAAAGCTTACAAGTGGATTGAAATGCGAATTCAGCAAGTTTACTCCAATGGATTCGGGCTATCCTTCGAGATCTTTCCACCCAAGACCGAACAAGGTGACGCATCTCTGTTCGAGCATCTTGAAGAACTTCGGAAGCACAATCCGGCATTTATCTCATGCACCTATGGCGCAGGGGGAAGTACCCGCAATCGTACGATTGACTTGTGCCGCGTGCTGCAAGACCGATTTGGTCAGGTGGCGACTGCTCACTTCACCTGTGTCGGATCGACTCGCGAAGAGTTGTTGAGCTGGTTGCGTGATGTCTGGTCGCTGGGCATCCATAACATTATGGCACTTCGGGGAGATCCTCCTGCCGGCGAGACCGAGTTCAAAGCGGTTGAAGGGGGACTGAACAATGCGAACGAACTCGTCACTCTGATCCGTGAGAGTTTTCCGGAAATGGGGATCGGCGTAGCCGGTTATCCGGAAAAGCATCTTGAAGCCCCGAGTATGGCGGTCGACCTTCAGAATCTGAAGCGGAAAGTTGATGCTGGAGCGGATGCGATTTTCACGCAGCTCTTCTTCGTCAATGACCACTATTTCAAATTCTGCTCAGAGGCGAAATCACTCGGGATTAATGTCCCCATCGTTCCCGGAATCATGCCTGTTACAGAGTTCAGCCGTATTCAACGCATCGTCAAAATGTGCGGGACTGACTTCCCTCCGGAACTGTACAACGATCTGGAAGCTGCACAGAACGACAAACAGGCACAGTTCGATATCGGTATCAACTTTGCGATCAAGCAATGTCAGGAACTGATTGACCGAGGTGTTCCCGGAATTCACTTCTATGTGATGAATAAATCCGACGCTATCGAACGGATCCTCAGCCAGACCAAGTACAACAAGTAGTACAGATCTCTTTCGAGGATGGCGTTCTTGGCCATCCGGTGAAATTTCAAACGCTGCCACTCATCCAGTTTGAGCGGCAGCGTTTTTTTGGTCGCGGCCGATTCTGGTTATTCGAATCCAATGAATCCGCGGGCGGCCATTGGAATGCGGCGGCCTGTTCCAAATGCTCTTGGTGAGAGCTTCACACCCGGGGCGGCCTGGCGGCGTTTGAATTCATTACGGTCCAGACGCACCACGACCCATTTCACTGTCTCAGCGGGAAACTCGCCGACCAGATCACTCGGGGAGCGTTCGTGATCGATGAGGGCTTCGAGAATCGCGTCGAGGACGGGGTACGGGGGAAGTGTATCTTGATCAAACTGGTTCGGTGCTAATTCTGCGCTTGGTGCCTTCTCGATCACGCTGACAGGAATGATCTCCCGCCCAGCTTGCTCGTTCACGAGTTTGGAAAGTGCGTAGACATCACGTTTGTAGAGATCGCTCAGCACTGCGAATCCTCCGCACATATCCCCGTACAATGTGCAATACCCGACAGCCAGTTCGCTCTTGTTTCCTGTCGCGAGTGCAATCCAGTTATGGCGATTGCTGCGGGTCATGACGATGCCGCCACGGATTCTCGCTTGCAGGTTTTGCTCAGCGAGCCCTCCGGGCTGAGAGGAGAGATCCTCACGGATGTCCGGAAGTTGTTCGAACGCTGAGTGAATGGTGTCGATAGGAACGATCGACCAATTCATTCCTAACTGCTTGGCGAGTGAAATGGAGTCGTCGATGCTGTGCTGGCTGCTATACCGACTGGGCATCAGAATGCCGTGGACATTCTCTGCCCCGATTGCACGTGCTGCTATGCAGGCTGCCAATGCACTGTCGATCCCTCCAGAAAGACCCAGAACACACTCTTTGAATCCTGACTTCCGCATGTAGTCCGCAAGTCCCAGAGTCAATGCATTCAGCAGGTCTGTCTCGCGTTTGTAGACCGGTATGATGGCTGGCTGCGCGGTTGATTCCGTGTCGATGACGATGAGGTCTTCGCTGAACCCTTTCGCTACGGCGATGAGTTCCCCCTTGCTGTTCATTGCGAAGCTGTTGCCATCGAAGACGAGATCGTCATTCGCGCCGACTTGATTCACGAAGAGAAACTGCTTGTGATGCTCTTGGGTATGTCTTCGAACCAAGCGGTGACGACGTTCAAGTTTCCCTGCTTCAAAAGGACTCGCAGACAAATTGATGAGGATTTCCGCCCCCTGGTCAACAAGTGTTTGAATCGGATTCGGAAGCTGTCGATCGGTTTCTGGTTCTCCCCACCAGGCGTCTTCGCAAATGTGAACTCCGAGTTTGACGCCTTGAAATTCAATCGGACGAATCGAAGAGGCAGGGTGGAAGTATCTCTTCTCGTCGAAAACGTCATAGTTCGGAAGAAGAGATTTCTGAGTCGTGGCGACAACTTTTCCTTGATGCAGCAGCGTGGCACTGTTTGAAAAGAGTGCATTACGTTTCTGAAGCTGGCTTGGGTGCCCGACCAGAATTCCGAAGGAGTCATCCGTGAGAGCTGCCAGTTGGTCGACGACCGCATCGCACGCTGCGACAAAGCCATCTCGCTGGAGATAGTCTCTCGGGGTATAGCCGGAGATGGCGAGTTCGGAAGTGATGAGGAGCTGCGCGCCGAATTCACGTGCTCTGAGAGCAGCCTGTTCAATTAGCTGAAAGTTGCCCTGTACGTTTCCAACGATGGGGTTGAGCTGGGCGAGGGCAATCTTCATGAGACGAATTCCGCTGGATGTCTTCTGGCAGTTCGAGCAAAAGTGTTTGAAGCAAAAACTGATGGATGCAACATGTTACAACCTCAGTCAAATTGCAGACAGTATTCCACGCAAACTGGGGTGTTTTGATAATCAGTTTTTTCCTGAACTGAAATCGGACAGGGTGAGCTATGCCGCAGCCGGACAAAGTGACTCGATGATTTCGCGAGAATATTCCCTGAATTCAGGCAGCATGGTGCAAACTCACCAAAAACTTTGATTGAATATGGGGTGGGTTTCCATAATTTTGACTGAAAGGCGAGGATTGAACGCGGTGTTAAACAGGTAACATCCGTTGATGTCGAGGAAAGAGGGAAGTTGAGGGCAGGGAGCTCCGAGAGCTTGTGACTTCAGTAGAGAAGAGATGAATACAGAATCTCAAACTAGTTCAGAGGGGACGTCGCCTGAAAACGAGGAGTCGCCTCTCTGGCTGCAATTGGTTCAGCGATATCAGGTTTATCTGATGAGTGGGCTGATCCATTTTGCAATCCTATTGACGATGGCGTTGGTTGTCGTGCCGGGTCTGGACCCCAAAGAGGGGGCCATCCTCGTTGTCGATAACGCTGTCGATCCGTTCCCTGTCGTGGAACTCGAAGAACATTTTGAGATCACTCCACAGCTGCGGGAATCGATGGATCCCGGAGTTGCTGATATGGCGCTCCCATCAGAAAAAATTGTTGACACACCGAGTCCCGTCGATGTGAATGTCAACGACAAGGAACTGGCCTTTGCCGCTGAGAACGCCGTGTTTCTGGAAGGGCTTCCAACGGCAGGGGCCTATAGCGGTCGCACTGAAAAAGGGCGGTCTATCCTTGCGAGTGCGTACGGGGGAACAGCAGGAAGTGAGGCTGCCGTTGCGAACGGGCTGGAATGGTTGAAGCGACATCAAAAGAACGATGGTGGCTGGAGTTTTGATCACCGTTGCCCGGATTGCGATGGCACCTGTTCCAACCCCGGTAACGAAGCTGCTGCAACGGCAGCGGCCACGTCGATGGCTTTGCTCTGCTTCATCGGAGCAGGGCATACGCATGAAGAAGGCAAGTACAAAGAGGAAGTGAAGAAAGGGCTGAATTTCCTGAAGACTGCCGTTCGCACTGCCTCGACGACCGGAGACGCCAGACAGATCACTTCTGGCGGGGCAGGTGCGTATACGCAGGGTTTCGTCACAATCATGTACTGTGAACTGTTTGGTTTGACGCGAGATCGGAGTATTGGTCACGCGGCCGAGCGATGCATCAAATTCATTATTGATGCGCAGCATCCACGAAATGGAGGATGGCGCTATCAGCCCGGTGATCCGACTGGTGACACCTCGGTCGTAGGGTGG
Organism: Planctomicrobium mucosum; assembly: GCF_051466335.1. Classification (NCBI taxonomy): domain Bacteria; kingdom Pseudomonadati; phylum Planctomycetota; class Planctomycetia; order Planctomycetales; family Planctomycetaceae; genus Planctomicrobium; species Planctomicrobium mucosum. Next base: position 1,761,460 of record NZ_CP195793.1, read on the forward strand.
ATGATCATGGCCCAGACCAGCGCCAAAATGTCGAGAATCAGTGTTTCGCAGAAGTCGCAACGATTGGCGTCGAAGTTTCTGGACTCTGTCGAGATGGAAGGGGCGTACTACGGGTATACCGGGCCCTCAAAGAATCCCTCGACAACTGCGATTGGGCTGCTGTGTCGAATGTATGAGGGGCGGAAAAAGACGGATGCAGGTCTCGCCAAAGGGGTCGCCTATCTGAGCGAGATCGGCCCCATGCGCGACAACATGTATTACAACTACTACGCCACCCAGGTTCTGCATCATTGGGGCGGTGAAGATTGGAATCGCTGGAATGCTGTGATGCGGGAAATTCTGGTGCAAACACAGGATCAGGAAGGGCATGGGAAGGGGAGTTGGGCGCCGCGCGATCCTCATGGATCATCTGGCGGACGACACTACATGACGTGCCTGTCGATTCTGACATTGGAAGTTTATTACCGGCACCTTCCGATTTTTCAGGCACGTTCTGTTGGCGATAGCGACGCGAAGAACGAACAGGAATCAAGGAAGACATCGAAGTGAGGGAAGTCGCTCCGGTTGTAGACTGCGTTTGAGATGCAGATTTACTTGTGCAGAATCAGTTTTCCGCTTTTCGTCAGGCGGAGTCTGTAGGTCTCTTCGCCATGCTTAATGAGAACCTCACGGCCATTTTTGAAAATTGCTGACGAATCGATGCAATCCAACCCTGTTTGCTTGTGGACAGGCTGGTCGATGCGTGAGTGATTTGGATGCGGTGACGGTTCGTTCACGATGGTGTCAATGCGGCATAAAGATTCGTTGCCCTGATCGAGCCGATTTCCTAAGGATTTGGCGGTCGGGCGGTGGTCATAACACGCCATTAGACGAGTTTTTGACCACTTTTCTTTCCCACAAAGCCCTCAGGCGTGGCTCGCTGATTGTAGTGAAACTGAGACTCAATGTCAATTGCGACTGGCGTCGAGGTAGAATGGAGTATGACGGTGGTTGCGGTGGAGCGATTCTCCAACGCCATCGGGCAGGTCCCTGCTTCAGTTTTACTGGAGAGAAGACGTCCCCGAGCCTTTGATCAGTCCTCGACGGCTGGCGGCTCAGTATCCTGTTCCGCGTTAAGCATGTTTGGAACAGGTTCGGGAGTTCCGCCTCCCGCGTGCGGGGAGTCCGGCTCTTCCTGAAGTGACAGAAGCAATTGCATCGCCTCACGATAGCGAGGGGCGATCTCTAGCGCCTGCAACACGTGTCTACGGGCCTCAGCAAAATCGCCTTGCTTCTGCAGCAGCTTGGCCAGTCGAAAATGCAACTCACCCGGGTCATGCGGGCTGAGTTGTAGGAGGATTTTGAGTGCTGAAATCCCTTCAGTAGGTCGATCTTCCTGTTCCGCCGTGCGTGCGAGAATGCTGTAGGGGAGTGGAAGGAGTGGATTGATTTCCAGCAACCTGAACGCATCACTCCTCAACTGTGCGGAGTCCGGGCCGTTTTCGTCGAGCGTCAACAGTCGGATTAACGCCAGACCCGGGTCGTCGTTGAGATCGATCATTTCCCGAAGTCGTCGCCGTTCTTCAGGTGTGTTGTTGAGTTTCCGGTGCATCTCTGCCAGCAGCGACAAGGAACTGCTGGTTCCTGGTTCTGTTGGGAAGCACTCTACTGCCATCTCCAGGACAGTGGCCGCCTGAATGTACTTTTCCAGTTTGATCAGTATCTGTGCGCATTCTTTCAGTCCCAGGTACTGTCTGGGGTGTGCCGCAGCCCAGTCCATGACTGCCTCTGGGATGGTCTCAGGATCCTGATTCAACAGGTCAGAGAAGTCTTCAGTTTCCCAGATCACATTCGGTCCGAATTGCATGGCAGCGTTCGTTGCGAACTGTTCGAACTCTTCTTCGAGCTGCTGCATGGGTGCTGTATGACGTTCGATCGCTTCGTTGATGTGCATGCCGATCGCAAGATCGTTCAGGATATCGATCAACGCCTCGACGCCATAGGTGTTGATAATGTGTTCGACAACCAGCGACGACTCGAAATAGGCGAACATCAAGTGTTCGGGGGTTTTAGGCTGCATGAACGATCCGCTCAGTTCGCTGATCGGGGCGAGTTCTCCTCCGAGAATCATTCTTCGATAAGAAGGGGTCATTTGTTCGCCCCAGCGAGGATCTTTCTGGCGTTCTTCGTACACCGAAATTCCTTCGCTCAACCAGCGGGGCATGAGATTGTGCGTCTTGTTCAACGTGACGACATGGACAAATTCGTGCCATAGCACGGACTTCCAATTCACCATTAAGGGGGCTCGGGCCACAGGGCTGGTGGCGGTGATGACGTCGCCGAAGCAGACGCCAAGGAAACTCCCAGCACCGGGGAGCCCGAATGTTCGGACTGCGAAGTCGCTTGGGTTGGGAAAGATCTCGACAAAAATGGTCTCGGGAAGTTCGAGTTGATACTTCTCGCAAAGAATCGCTTTTGCTTCATGCAGGAGTTGAACAACCTGATCTCCATAAATCGCAGCTTCCTTCTTTTCCATCCGGATTTGGAAGCCGGGTGACGTCAGAATTGTGAATCCACGAAGTTCATCACGAAGTGTCACGAGATTAAAGCTAGTGACATCATAGGGATCGATTGAATTTGCCAGCCTGGCCCGCTCCCAACCTTCCTCTTCCTGTCCGAGTCGGAGCAGGTCCATGGCCAATTGCTTCATGGCGGGGTGGTATCGATTGTTCAACGCCAGTGACAGCCGTTGTCGGTTAGCACCCGCCTCGAATCGGTATTTCTCAGAGAGAATGCGTCCGATCTGGTGGTCAACCGCAGGGTTGGACTTCCAGGTCGAGAGTGCCAGACTTCGCAGTTCGTCTCCTTGAGCGTCGTTGTTTTGTAGAAAGTGAATCGCCGCCGAGTAGGCGAGGGCTTCGGGATGAACAGCGTTGACGGAGAGAATGGAATCGAGAGTTTCAAGGGCCTGCTCGTATTGTTCGGCGTTGATCCAGTTTTGAACGTTCATGAGGAGTGCACCGGAGTGCTGCGGATTCACCTTCAGGATCTTTTCGATGAGTTCAGTCGACAGGTCGGCGTCGGACCCGGCGACTGCACGGGCGAGTCCATACATCGCTGCGACGTGATTCTCCTGAAGCGTCAGCGCTTTGCGGAACGACTCCGCGGCGAGCGAGTAGTCCCGTTTTTCAAGAGCGAGTTCCCCGGTGGCGACAAAGGGTTCAGGAGAGTTCGGAGCGATCTTCTCGGCGGATTTTAGAAGAACCGTCTGCACGCTTTTGGGATCTGCATTCGCCCTGAGCATCGCTTTCGCAGCCAGTAGGAGATCGGAGAGCTCCGCTCCTCTGCGTGAGAGATTTTGCTGGAGCACATCTCGAGCAATTCGGTAGTGGAGCGGACTGATCTCCTCTTTTCCGACGTACGGAGCAACTTCTGCGAGCTCGAAGTTGAGCTGCGGAGAAACCCTTCGGAAGGTGAGTGCCTCGAGCAGCGTTTCGTACGCTTCCTGATATTTCCCCGTAGCGACTTCGGAGCGGGACTTCAGCAGGACGAACTGCTCGTAGCTCAGTGTATTCGGATCCAGGTTCTCCGCTGCAAGCTCAATGGCCTTCTCGTATTGGCCCGTCATCCAATGCTGTTGGCAATCTTCCAGCGGACCAGCGCAGGATTCTCTCGCTGACATCGCGCTCAGCAGTGAGGCGATTAGGACGAAACAAAGTCCATTTTGAAATGTCATGGCTCGTTCCCATTCACGGAGATTGAATTGAATGATTGTAATGAATTTTCAATTCGGTTTGCTTCTGGGAACCGAGTTTTCCGGGTTACGGCGGTGGAATAATCCGCAAATGAGTTGTAACCGTGATGACTGCCGGAAACGTCCAGCGGGGGGATGTGTTGTTAGTGCATCAGAGTATGAATTCCAGAAAATTGAGGGATTTCCTGTTTGCTTTTGAACGTAAGGTATTTCGAAGAAGAGAGTGGTTCTCTTCGGAATCGAAAGAAAACTCTCCAAGCACATTCCAATGCTGAATAGAAAACCCTCCATTCGAACTCAATCCACGCGAACATCCCGATCCGGGTTGGTTTTGGTGGAGACTGCCGTCGTTGCAGCAGTGTTCGGCGTGTTTCTTGCCGGCATTCTGGAAGTGAGTCACGCCTATATGGTGACAAGCGCCATGAATGCAGCTGCAAAGCGGGCTGCACGATTTGGCTCGGTTGATGGGGTGACGACAGCGGAAGCGACGAATTTCGCCCGGTCCATGCTCAAGTCTTCGATACGACCCGAGCTGGCGACGATCGTCGTTAAGAATGCAACTTCGTTTGAATCCCCGACGTTCAACCCTGCAACGGTCAATTACAACTCGTTGCCAAATTATGAACTGAGCACAGGGAAACGGTCTGAGATGTTCATCGTTCGGATTACGGTTCCTTATCGAAACATCTCCCTGCTTCCACCGTTCTGGTTAAAGAACGCCACGTTGAAAGCACAAGCAGCGACTCGCCACGAATAGGAATGGAACAGATGTTACGCAGAACGGTTCGCGATGAAATTCCAGCAGCATGTGAAGAACGAAGCGGTATCGCGATTGTCGAGCTTGCTGTCGTCCTTCCCGTGTTCATGCTCATCGTGATGGGGATCGCTGAAATGTCCAGAGCTCTGGAAGTTTCAGAAAAGATCTCCAGCGCGATCCGCCAGGGCGCAAGGACTGCTGCTGCTGAGATTATGGACGTCCTCCCCACGGGGTGGACTGCAAACCAAAAGGTTGACAAGGACATTCGCAATTTGTTGATCGCAAGCGGAGTCGATGCTTCGAAGATCGATATCAAAATCACACATGCTGACGGGCCAGATGTGGGGAAGACTTTCGATCTGCAAGACAGAGCAAACTACCTCAAGTACTACCGGATTACAGCATCGGTGGATTACAAGGATGTCGGCTTGTTTGCGAAATTTATGGCAGGGAAGAGAATTTATTCGACTGTCGTGTTCCGATTGGGACGCACATCTCTTTCGAGTTAATTTACATTTATCGGAATTAAAATGAAAACCAGAAGTTTGGTTACATTGGGCGGGCCGAGCCATTTTTCAAGAACCTCGGACCGACGCGGAAGCATCATGGTCCTGGCAGTCGTCCTGATGATTGGACTACTGGCTGCTGCCGCGGTGAGCGTAGACGTTGGATTTTTGCAGGTGCAAAAAACACGCATGCAGAACGCTGTCGACGCGGCAGCGTTAGCGGCTGCACAGGAAATTACTGAGGCTGTGATGAAGGCGCCCGCGGGAACTGCTGATCCTGCGGGATATGCGCTCGAATCCGCCAGGCAAACAGCGAAGTACGTCGCAGGCCTGAGTGGTATCACAGTTGACCCTGTCAACGGAGTGGAATTCGGGCAGCGCGTCTATAACTCGTCCACTAAGCAGTGGGTCACGACTTGGGGGGCGCGTCCTGCCAACACGGTCAAAGTGACAGCACGGCGAAGTAATGGAGACGATGATGGCCGTGGCGGTCGCGTTCGGTTCTTCTTCGGTCAGGCTGTTGGGGTGGGCTTCAAGTCGATCGAAACCAATGCCATCGCTTACGTTCAGGCTCGCGATATTGTCGTCTGTCACGACTTCTCACGTTCGATGAACTTCGATAGTCATTTTTCAGATGACGATGGTTCGACCAAGCTGGCCAAGTCACTGATCGTCGAGAATCTTCGCACCGCGTGGGATGATTTGACGGTGAAGCCGTCCGGGTTTTCATTCGAACCTCAGTATCTGACTGTTGTTGACAATACTTCAAATTCAACGACAGATGCGACATTCCGCGGCAAAGAGGTCGACATTACTTCCACGACGAATATCAGCAGAATTGTTCTCTCGTCGGGAAGTGGATCGAAGACTTACAACTATTCCGGGACAACCCGAAGTGCGACGGTTTCTGCCAATTCCGATGCGACAAGTGTCACAATAACGGTGTTGAACCCGTCGACAAATCGAACCGTGAGCAAGACGCTCTCGGACAACGTGACAAACTTTCGAGCTGCATTCAATCTCCCTTCGTCGTATCCATATCCAGGTGGAAGTTGGACCGACTACTACAATCACTGCAAGAACAACTCCGAGCTTGCAGATGCTGGATATCGGAAGATGTACGGTGGTTTGACGTTCTTGAACTACACCATCTTCACCAACTCGTCTTACAGTTCAACACCGTACTTGATTCGCAGCCGGCTGTATCCGTTTGCCGCCATCAAACTCGGGCACCAGATTCTCTGTGATTTTCTGGAAGACCTGTCCTTTGATGACCGGATTGGAATGGTGAGTTACGACTCGAGTCACCGCGTCGAGAGCGTTCTCAACGATCGGTACGATTCATCGATTCCCAAAGTCGACATCACTTCATCACCGGTGAGTAGAAATTACCAGGCGGTGAATAACCTGATGAAGTTTAAGCAGTGTAATTACTACTCTGCAGCAACGAACATGGGAGGAGGACTCGGGACGTCGACCAGCCTTCTCGAGCGGGAGTTAAGAGGAGGAGCACAGCCAACGATTCTCCTCATGACCGATGGTCAAAGTAATACGATGGATGTCGGCCTTGGATTTATATTTCCTGCCCTTTGGGATTGGAACGGGCTGTTCGACTATGATGGCGACGGGGCTCGGGACTACTACACGACCGATGTTCAGAAGCGGTACGTGCTCTTCAAGGCCAAGGAAGCTGCAGACAAAGGGTTCGTACTCCATACGATCGGTGTGGGAGCAGGTGCCGATGTGGAATTGCTGCGGGCGATTTCATGGATCGGAAGAGGAACCACGTTGTACGTTCCCGGTGGGACCAGTGCTGAAGTAATGGAAGCAGAGATGCTCAAGGCATTCCGTGACATTGCATCGAAAGTTCCCCCAGCGAAGTTGCTCAATGAAGAAGGAAGCTGATTAATCGGAGACGTGGCGATCCTTGCATCGCTCGTTGACGACAGTGCAAACAAAAAGAGCCGTACATTCAAATGTACGGCTCTTTTCAATTCTGGATCACGTTTAGTTGATCATCCCGCGTCGCTTCAGTTCAGTGACGACGCTCTTGACGATGTGATTGACATCGCCACCTTGCCCATTTCGGGACTGTGGAAGCGGGCAACCGCTGACTGGTTGATCTGCAAACCCGTGTTCCGAAAGCAGGCATTGCAGTGTCTTGCTCAGATTGGACAGGTCCGAAATCTGTTCGTCGGACATCGGTTGGCGTCCGCGTCCCATGTTGAATCCACGGAGATTCACCGCAGCGCGGAAGCCTTCCGGGAATTCAGCCTGATAAATCATCGTGTCGAAGAGCTTGATCAGGTCGTACTGAACAGTACGCGCCTCATCAATGCGGTTTGAGACGGTTAATTCGTAGAGTCGGCGGGTCACTTCGGGGACGACACCGCTACTGGCGTTCGTTCCACCATCGCAGCCGACGAGCAACATCGGCATCAGCGCGGAATCCCAACCCGTCAGGAAGCTGAAATCTGGGCGATTCGGACGAACTGCCTGAATCATCCGGATCATGTGGGAAAGATCTCCCGAAGAGTCTTTGATCGCGACGATTCTCTCGCACTCTTCGCTCAGACGTTGCAGCGTTGGTACGTCGATTGGGCTCGCGAACATCGGGATGTTGTAGAGAGTTACGTCGATTGGGGTGTTGCGTCCGATCTCGCGGAAGTACGCGTAGACACTTTGTGGACTGAGCTTGTAGTAGAAGGGGGCAACGATCGCGACCGCCCGTAGACCGAGGTCTGCGTAGAATTCACAGGCTGCGAGGGTTTCACGGACGTTTGCCTCTGCAGCACCAGCGAGAATGGGGACTCGCCCCTTGACTTGGTCTGCAATGATCTGGGCAATTCGGCGTCGTTCTTCCATTGTGAATCGAGTAAACTCGCCAGTGGAACCGTTCGGGTAGAGCCCGTGGACACCGCGTTCGATCAGCCATTCGACGTACCGCCGAAGCTCTGCTTCGTTAATTTCGCCGCGCGAGTCCAATGGGACGAGATTTGGTGTGAAGACTCCTCGCAATTTGCGAGAATCAATATTCTGGTTGGTCATTTTTCGATTCACTTAGGGGAACTGGACACAATTAAATGTCGGCATTGCCAATCAAGAAGCTGTGATACAAGTTTTCACTGGCAGGTTTTGCGGGCGATGTGGGAGCTATGGGATTATTTTTGCGCATTTCATTGCAGATTTTTGGATATCGTGAAACTGTACGTTCCGAAAATCTGCGGATTGCCTAATATTCCTAGGCTGTATGTGTGTGTTGGCTTTCAATGGCATGTGTTCGAAGCCGGACTTGGTAAAGCCGTCTTGCGAACGGACTGCATCTGAATCTGGAGTTATTGCTGTGTCGGTTGAATCTGATCCGTTGTCGAGCCAAAACCTCGAGTTTGTTGAAGGGTTGTACGCCAAATATCTCGAACAGCCAGGGAGCGTCTCAGCTGAGTGGAGACAGTACTTCGACAACTTCGAGACGAAGGGACCGCAGGGAACGACTGATTGGACAGGGGGAGTCCCATTTCCTGCTTACAGTATTTTCAATCCCCCAAGTTTGACGGTCAGTGAAACTCCTCAGCTTGCAATTCCGAATCGTGTACCCGAACAGCCACAAAATGCTGCGCTGCAAGAGCGTTTGGAACAGGTGATTCGAAATTATCGAGTCCGTGGACACATCTTGGCGGAAATTGATCCACTTGGGAAGCAACGCCCCAGTCCCCCAGAACTCGATTCCGCATATTGCGGATTTGAAGAGGCAGACCTCGATCGCAAGCTTCCGAATGCTTGGGTTGGGGGTGAAGAAACCACAACCGTTCGCGAAGTGATCGACTGGTTGAAGAAGACCTATTGCCGGTCAATCGGCGCTCAGTTTATGCATATTGACAGCTTGCAGGTTCGTCTGTGGCTGGCACAGCGCATGGAAGAGACCGCAAACCGCATTCGCCTTGAGCGAGATGAGCAACTTCGTATTCTCAAACGACTTGCGGATTCGGTTGTCTTCGAGGAATTCCTTGCACGCAAGTTCCCCGGAGCAAAGAGCTTTTCACTCGAAGGGGCGGAAAGTCTGATCCCGCTTCTTGATATGGCAATCGAGAAGCTTGGAAACGAGGGGACCAAGGAAGTCATCATCGGGATGGCACATCGTGGTCGCCTGAACGTTCTTGCGAACATTATGGGGAAAAATCCGCGAGCGATTTTTCGAGAATTTGACGAAACCGATAGCCAGCACATATTGGGCGGTGGTGACGTCAAATACCACTTGGGATACAGCTGGGATTGGAGCACTTCCAAGGGGAACACTGTTCACCTCTCGTTGTGCTTTAACCCATCCCATCTTGAGTATGTGAACACAGTTGCAATGGGCCGCGTTCGCGCAAAGATGGACCGGTTCAAAGATTACCGCCGCGAACACGGTGCGTGTCTGCTCATTCACGGGGACGCAGCGTTTGCTGGAGAAGGAATCGTTCAGGAAACGCTGAACCTCAGCGAACTGGAAGGGTACTCCGTCGGTGGAACGATCCACGTGATCGTGAACAACCAGATTGGTTTTACGACCTCTCCGGAAGAGTCCCGCTCAACGCAGTACGCGACCGACATTGCCAAGTTGCTGCAAATTCCAATTTTCCATGTGAATGGAGAAGATCCGGAAGCTGTCGCGCAGGTGCTGCATCTGGCGCTCGATTTCCGAAAGCGATTCCAGCGTGACGCGGTGATCGACATGTACTGCTACCGCCGCCGTGGACACAACGAAGGGGATGAGCCAGCGTTCACACAGCCTGTCATGTACAACGAAATTCGCAAACGCGCGAACGTGTACTCAGGATACCTTGAACGTCTGGAAACTCTGCATGAAGTGACCCGCGAGGAAGCTGAAAATCTGGTCGAAGAGCGTCGCCAGAAACTGGAAAACGAGCTGACAGAAGCTCGTCGCGATGATTACATCCGCTGCCTTGAGCAGTGGGGTGGAGTCTGGTCGGGGTACCAGGGTGGTCCTGCAACTGAGGCCGATCACCCGGAATCAGGCTTGCCGATTGAGAAAGTGTCGGACCTTCTCCGGTCACTCACAAAGGTTCCGGAAGGGTTCACGCCGCATCCGAAGATTGTGAGATTGCTCGAACTTCGACAGGCCATGGCCGACGGGAAAGAGCCTTTGGATTGGGGTGCTGCCGAGGCGATTGCCTTTGGAAGCGTTGTGAACCAGGGGCGACCACTCCGATTCAGCGGGCAGGATGTTCGACGCGGAACATTCAGTCATCGACACGCCTTCCTGTACGACGCCAGCACCGGCGAGCCGTTCAACACCATGTTGAACGTGGCGACAGATCCAAGTCTTGTCCGAATCTTCAACAGCCCGCTTTCCGAGGCTGGTGTCCTTGGATTCGAATACGGTTACAGCCTCGATTGCCCTGAAGGCCTCGTGATCTGGGAAGCCCAGTTCGGAGACTTCTTCAACGTGGCGCAGCCGATCATGGATCAGTTCATCGCCAGTGCAGAAGACAAGTGGAATCGCCTGAGCGGACTGATCATGATGTTGCCTCACGGATTCGAAGGGCAGGGACCAGAGCACTCCAGTGCTCGACTCGAACGGTTCCTCCTCTCGGCTGCTGAAGACAACATGCAGATTTGTCAGCCGACCACTCCAGCTCAGATGTTCCATCTGTTGCGTCGGCAGTTGCTTCGCAAGTGGAAGAAGCCGCTTGTGATTCTGACACCGAAGAGTCTGCTGCGGTCCAAGGACTGTGTCTCCAGCCTGGAAGAGCTTGCAGGCGGAGAATTCCAGCGATTCATCCCTGACAACACTTTCGAGTCGTTCGAAGGGGTCAAGCAGGTGATCGTCTGTAGTGGAAAGATTTACTACGACCTGATCGAGCGTCGTCGTGAAGGAAATTACAAGGGAGTGATGATCATCCGGATCGAAGAACTCTATCCGTTCCCATCAGCCACCCTGAAGAAATTCTTCGCTGACCTCGACAGCAAGACTCCATTCATGTGGGTTCAGGATGAGCCATCCAATATGGGTGCTTGGCCGTATATCCGTGCCCGCTTCGGCGATCGCTTCCTGAAGCGGTTCCATATCGAGCGGTTCAGTCGAGATCGATCTGCAAGTCCTGCGACTGGATCGAACAAGGCGCATCGACGCGAACAGGAACGTCTTCTGGAAGAGGTGTTCAGCCAGTGTGAAAAGGGAGTTGAAGTCACTGTCTGAACAAGGATCGTGACCAACACCGTAGAATGATGAAGAGCGGCACAATCTGTTGTGCCGCTCTTTTTTTGATCGCGATGATTGTTCGCGTGACTCCGGATCCGGAAAGCACACGGGTCTCGCGGGGAACGTCAATCCAACCACTGCTGTTGCAGCGACCCAAAGTGGTCTCCGCTGATCATGATCGCTGTCGGTACTCAGATCTATTTGGAGTGCTGAAATACGAGATCGCCGATGCTGATGGCAATCTTCTCTGTATTCACTCCGACCCGGTTGACGAGGACGATGACGGTGACTTGATCATCGGGATACTTCAGGAACGTCGTTGAGAATCCCGTGCTGTGCATGCCACTGTGAGTAACGATCCGTTTCTCTTGGACGTCTGCGATAACCCAGCCAAAGCCGTATCTGGACTGTGTTCCGTCATTGAGTGTTCCGCGGGTCCACATTCTTTCCAGTGATTCAGGTTTCAAAATCGTTCCCGAGTCGAGCCCCTGATTCCATTTTACAAGATCGACGACGTTGGACATGAGTCCTCCGCCCCCGTAGCCCAGAACCGATTCCGCATAGAACGGGCCGTTCTGGAATTGTTCTTCAGTCCACTCATAGCCGGCTGCACGCTGCGAAATCAGTTTCGATAAACTGAGTACGCATGTGTCGTCCATCTTCAATGGAGCAAAAACACGTTCCTGAAGAAATTCGCTATACGTCTTAGTCGTGAGTTTTCGGATCAACATCGCAAGCAAATGGTAGTTCGTGTTGCTGTACTCATACCTCTCGCCGGGCTGAAAGTTCAGCGAACGCTTGGCGGCGGCTTGATAGACTTCTTCGTCAGTCACCTCGAGTCGCAGGCTCTGAGTGGGGTCGTTAATGTAGTCTTTCAAGCCTGAAGTATGCTGCAGGAGATGAATGATTTTGATTTCCCGCCAACTCTCTGGCGTGTCTGCGAAATGCTCGCTGATAAGCTGATCGGGAGAGAGTTTTCCTTCCTCGATCAACATCATGATCGCAGTCGCGGTGAATGACTTTGTGACAGATTGCAGCTGATAAACGGTTTCGACTGTGGCTGGGACGTTGAGTTCAAGGTTCGCCATCCCCTGCGCCCCGCGAAATATCGTCGCACCATTTTGCACGACCGCGACCGATACGCTCGGTAGATGATCTTCTTCGCACTTCGACTTCAGGAGTGATTCAATTTTTTCTGTGAGGTTGAGTTCCGGTTCTGGCCGGTCCTCAGCAAAGGTGAAGGTCGCAAAGCATACGTGAAGGAACAAAATCGCAATAAACTGGAAATAAAGAAACCGCTGCAGTTGAATCACTGGGTTCACTTTCGTTTCAGGGTTATAACGGAGTGGCTTCTCGACCGTGGCCGGAGCGAAGGTTCCCTGAACGATTAGAATGGCACAATCGTGGATCAAAATCCAATCATGAGTTCGGTGCCTAAGAATCCTGAACCGGTAGGCGAAGAATTCGTGTATGCCCCGTCCAGCGTTTATCCGCGGGTGCGACTGGAAGAATTCATTTCACTGTTTCTGATAACGGCGATCGCTGACTTTTCGTTATGGCAAATGAACGGCTATGCCGGCGTCGCTATTGGCATTTTTCTAGCGTCATTAGTGATCGTGTTCGGAACGTTTCGCAAGAGATTAGGTGAGTTCAGACGGTCAGCTTTGATTCTTGTGATGGCCGTCTTCATTGCGATGAGATTGCTGTGGTGCGGACACCTGTTAGCGGTTGTTTGCGGCCTCACACTTCTTGCTGCACTTTCGCTGAGTATGGCAGGAGTCGGAGTATCAGCTGGAAACCTCTGGTATTACCTGTTCACCCTGATTCCATCAGGGACTCGTGCGACGCTGGAGTATGAGAAAAATGTTCGAGTCTCAGTGGGGAAATTGGTTCGTGTCCCGAGAATGGCTGTCGTCCTGCAGTGGGTGCTTCCCCTGTTCGCAGCAATCCTCTTTGGGGTCATCTTTGTGATGGCAAATCCGGATATCGTGAATTGGTTGAGCGAAAATCTGCGTCAACTTGTTGAACGCGTCAATCGCTGGCTCAGTGAAATTATTGATACTCCAATGAGACTGGCTTTCTGGATTGCCATGTTCTGGATTGCAGCGGCAATGTTGCGACCCTGGGTATCGAGCCGCTTTCTGATTCCCGCACCGATCGATCCGACCGTTGGGAATGAAACAATGCGTACGGCCTTTTATCCTGCATATCGAAACACGTTCATGACGTTGATCGCACTGTTTGCAGGCTACCTTTGTTTTGAATTCTGGACGATGTGGACACGCACCTTCCCTGAAGGGTTTTACTATGCGGGATACGCACACGAGGGTGCCTTCTGGCTGACGGTAGCGTTAGGAGTAGCGACGCTGACCTTTTCTGCGATCTTTCAGGGACCAACATTTCAGGATCCAAGATTACCATACTTGCGTCGGCTTGGGATGATCTGGTGGGGGCTCAACTTGTTGCTGGTGGTCGCTGTCGTGAATCGAATGTTTATTTACATCGACTTCAATGGCATGACCCGAATGCGTGTCTTCGGGCTGCTGGGGATTGCTGCCGTGGCTGCAGGGCTGATTCTCGTCGCAGTGAAAATCTGGAAGCGTTACAGTTTTGGATGGCTTGTGAGAAATCAACTTCTGGCGTTGCTGTTTGCGATTTATTCGTATGCTGTTCTGCCGGTGGATGCGTTTGTGATGAACTACGATGTTCGGCAGGTACTTGCAGGAAATCCCAAGCCAAGTGTGCAGATCGCCCACCACTTAACCTCCGTGGAAGGAAAGTTGATGCTCTTTCCGCTCCTGAAATGCGACAATCAGGTGATTCGGGATGGCATTCGGGTGTTATTGGCTCAGACTCGATTGGAGCTTTCTAGCGAGTCTAATGAGACGTTGCGAGATTTTCAGATTGCCGAACGGAGATTTCGCGAGGTCGCTCAGCAGTATGCTGATGAACTCGATTCGGCAGATATGTCAGGTTCGAAATGGTCCGATTTTGCACGCTATTCATTTCAGTGGTACTAGGAATTCACGATCACTCAGTTCGAGGCGAACATGGTCAGCATTTCGGATCAGGAGCTCCAACAACGCCTGTTTCAGCATGTTGACTATTTGGCAGGTGTCATCGGATCCAGGCATTTGAAGAAGGCGGGGAGTATTCCTGCAACCCGGGGGCTGATCGAAAAAATCCTCGAAGAAGCTGGCTGTCGATTCGAACATGAAGAGTACGAAGCGAGTGGCCACAAAGTCGCGAACATCATCGTAGAACGCTTGGGGACAACTCGACCAGAGCAAGTGCTGATTGTCGGTGCGCATTACGACACGGTTCCGACAACCCCCGGTGCTGACGACAATGCGTCTGCTGTCGCGGTTCTACTTGAACTCACAAAAGAACTTGTCGGAAACGACTTTGATCGGACAGTGCGGTTCGTCTTTTTTCCTTGTGAAGAACCGCCTCACTACGATTTAGGTGAGATGGGGAGTCAGCTGAATGCAAAACGGTGTCGCATTCAGGATGAAAAGATCGTAGGAATGCTTTGTCTGGAAATGCTTGGCTATTACACCGATGAACCCAACAGCCAGCGACTCCCTCCGGGAATACCAAAATGGTTGGAATGGGCCTTCCCTAAAAAAGGCAATTTTCTCGCTTCAGTTTCCAATCTGGAATCGATGTGGTTACTCATGAAGTTTCGGCTTGGTTTCAAACGGGCCTGCCGGTTTCCGTTGTTTTCGATTCCGCTTCCTGAAAAAATCTCGGACATTCGGCGATCGGATCATGCGAGTTACTGGGACCAGCAATTCCCGGCCATCATGTTGACCGACACCAGTTATTTAAGAAACGCCAACTATCATCGGGAAACTGACACTCCCGAGACACTTGATTACCCGAGAATGGTGCAGGTCACTCGGGGAATTAGCGGAGCAATCCGGTTTCTGGCGGGCGAGCGAAAGCAGCGTGCGGGTAAGTCCGAAAACGTCGAGCCGCCTCTGTGAAACTCTCTTTTGATGACGATGAGTTGAGGCGAAACGGGCTCTCAATATTGGGGCATTTAACAGTGTGAGGGATTGGCTGTGTCATTTCGATTGGACGACTCGACTGTGCATGCTTCCAAAGAGGAGCTCTACGCCTCTGTGCATGTTGCGTTAGAAGGATTGGTCGACGGCGAGTCCGATTGGATCTCGAATTCAGCTAATTGCTCTGCGTTGATTTTCCAGATGCTGCCGCAACTAAACTGGGCCGGATTTTATTTTCTCAAAGGGGACGAACTCGTCTTAGGGCCGTTTCAGGGGAAGCCTGCCTGTGTGCGTATTGCGGTCGGACGAGGAGTTTGCGGAACCGCGGTTCTTCGCCGCGAAACGATCCTGGTCCCGGATGTTCACGCATTTCCGGGGCACATTGCGTGCGATTCCGCATCCCGCTCGGAAATTGTTGTCCCGCTTCTTCTCAACGGGGAATGCGTCGGAGTGCTGGATCTCGACAGTCCAGTTCTCAATCGATTCGATGACGTTGATGCCGATGGGCTGGCGGAGATCGTTCGAATCTTTCTGGCGAGTTCAGATTTGAACTGCATCTGAATCTGTGGGAATGTCGCGTTGTGAGAAACCCTGCGGTTCGTCACCATACGTAATCCAGATCAGTTCCATTCGCGATTCATTGGAAAGGAATTCAATGTTCCCTTATCACGGCAGCACAGCACTCATTACCGGAGCCTCATCTGGAATTGGGGCAGCGTTCGCGCACGCCTTGGCTGCTCGTGGAACCGCATTGATTTTGGTCGCTCGATCTGGCGACATCCTTGAAGAACTCGCCCAGCAGCTTTCTGACAAACATGGTGTTCGGATTGACGTGATCGTTGCCGATCTCAGCAGCCCGAACGCATCGACTGACCTCGCTCAGGCCGTTGCTCAGAAGGGGCTTCAAGTAGACCTGCTCGTGAATAACGCCGGAATCATGACACACGGCCCCTTTGAAGAGATTGATCCGAATCAGGATCAGGCTGAAATCATGGTGAATGTTGTTTCTCTGGTTGGGCTGTCGCATGCGTTTCTCCCTGGAATGCTGCAACGGAAGAAAGGAGGAGTGATCAACATCGCTTCCGTTGCTGGATTCCAGCCGATTCCTTTCTTATCGGTTTATGCTGCGACTAAGGCATTCGTGATTAATTTCTCTGTTGCCCTTTGGGAAGAATGTCGCGGTCGGAATGTCGTTGTGATGGGAATGTGCCCCGGGACAACGTCGACACAACTTTTCGATCGGGCTTCTGCGCCAGAAGCAGCACTGGGACCTGCAAGAAGTCCGGAGCAGGTGGTCGCGACGGCACTCAATGGGCTCGATAAAAAACGCAGCCTGATCGTCGATGGAGTCAAGAATTCGTTACTGACACACGGCCCGCGTCTGATTCCTCGCTGGTTTGCAGCGAAATGTGCAGGGCAGGCTGTGCGACCTAGACGACTGAAGTGACTTACTCGACGCCGCCTTAATCGCAGATGGTCTTGAAAGCTCAATCCGTTGTTGAGTTTTCCTGCGACTCGGATTCCACGTCTACGAAAACATCCATCTGCTGACCTACGTAAACGGTGTGCGCAGCGGGGTCATCCTGAATTTCATAGATGACCTGCAGGACTCGCGTATCCACTCGTTCCCTGTTGTCTCCCGTGAGCGATCGTTTGGGGATGACATACGGTTCGACCCGCACAAAGGCGAGTTGGAATCGATGATTGTTTTCTCCACGAACAATGGCAGTTGCCGGGTATTTGGGATTAAAGCGAGGGATGTCGTGTTCATCGATATCGACCCGGATGTATTTCTTGCTCGTGTCACCGAGAACCATGATGCCATTCCCGGTAGTCGATGTGATGTATTCGCCCGGTCGCACATTGACCTGCAGGACTTCCAATAGTTTGGATTCCTTCCCTTGAACCGAGATCCGTGGGGCGGTCGTTGTACTCCGTTTTAATTCTGTGTCGAGTTGATCAACTTCACTCTGGGCACTGCGAATCTTGGCCTGCGCGACCGCTTTTTCTGCGTCCCATGCGCCAGCGAGTACTTTCTTCTCTTCGGCAATTCGGTATTCCAACGCAGCCTGAGCGTTGGCAAGTTTGGTTTGGCTGCTGACTACCTGTTCCTCTGTTGATGCTCCAGATGCACGTAATTTGCGGAAGCGTTCTGCCTGATCGTACATTTCAGCGACAAATGCTTCCGCTTGTTTTCGTTGAGCGACGACAGGAGGGATTTCTTCCGGTCTTGGCATCAGATTCAATCGATTCAATTCAGATTCGGCAGCGATCAGAGCAGCCTTCTTGACCGCGATGTCTGCTTCAATCTGCCGCGGGTCGAGTTCGAAGAGAGGTGTCTCCGGTGCGACCTGTTGACCAACACGAACAAACACCCGATGAACAACTCCTGTCAGATTTGAACCGATGAGGATGTTCTCGGAGCAAGGTTCGACGATCCCCGCTCCGGCGACGACTTCACCACTGGATGATGCGGGTGGAGGATTTGGGGGTGTTCCTTGTTGAATGGGTACCTGTCGGGACAACACATGCTTTGCCGCAAACGCGATCATCAGGACGGCAATGACGGGGAGAATATAACTACGCATGAGTCACCGATTCAGAATCCGGGTTCGATTTGTTGGATTGGGGTGATTGCGAAACAATCTTTTCGATTCTGCCATCGGTCATGGAAACGATTCTGTCTCCGAAGTCATAAACTCGGTTGTCGTGGGTGACGACGATGACCGCTCGATCGGGGTGGACTGTGGTCTTGCGAAGAAGTTCCATCACATTTCGGCCAGACCGGGCGTCCAGCGCAGCGGTCGGTTCATCACAGACCAGCAAGCGGGGCTCGTTGATGAGCGCACGAGCGATCGCAACTCGTTGTTGCTGTCCCCCGGAAAGTTGGTTGGAATAGCTCTCGGTTCGTTCGCCGAGTCCGACGGCATCCAGCAATTCACGTGCTTTCGACACCGCCTTCAGTCTGTTCACACCACGGATGATCAGTGGGACAGCGACATTTTCTGAAGCGGTCAGGGAAGGGAGCAGATTGTACTGTTGAAAAACGAAACCAATGTTTTCTGCTCGAAATTTCACTAATCGGTTCCCACGAAGTTCCTTCCTTGAACGTCCAAGTAACGTCACCTCACCGTCTGTCGGATCAAGAAGTCCCGCCATGATGGAAATGAGCGTGGTTTTGCCGCATCCGCTGGGACCGACCAGCAACGTCAAACATCCATATTCGATCTCGAGATCGATCCCCGCAAGCGCGCGAGCCCGAGCCTCCCCAGTGCCGAATTCCTTGGTGACGCCTTGGCAGATCACGGCGTATTCCTGAGGCGACGCGAGAGACTCTTTGATCGAGGGGCGGTTTTGGCCTGACGTCGGAAGATCGCTCATTTGAACACCATCGCTGGTTCCAGAAAGAGCACCTTTCGCATACTGAGCAGGGCAGAGATGGACACGATCAGAGCGACCGCTCCTCCACTGAGTGCGATGACCTGCCACGGGACATACATCCCTCGTAAGTCGGCCTGGCCGGACAATTCCATGATTTCGAAAAACGAGGATGCGAGCCCAATTCCGATGCCGAACCCCATCAACCCAACGACTGCTGCCTGAAAGAAAATCATGCCGACCAGATGGAGATTGTCGACTCCCATCGCTTTGAGGCTGCCGAACTGCTTCAGGTTTTCAATTGTAAACAGGTAGAACGTCTGCCCCGCGATGGCAGCACCAACGACGAAGCCTAGAGTGACCGTGATTCCAAAGTTCACGGGGATTCCGGTGTTGGTCAGATAGTAATTCACGTTGTACCAGAAGAACTCGTCCCAGGTCATGGATTTCAGGCCAGTTCGCTGAGTGATCTTGTCGGAGAGTTGGTCCAGTTTCACTCCGGGTCTGGCTTTCGCGAGTATGAATGACAACGAGTTCCGTTCAGGCGGAATGAACAACGTCGCTTGGCTGTATCTCGTGTAAATGACCGGAAAGGTCTGAAACGGGGGCGTGACGTCACAGATGCCGACTACGATGGCGCGGCGGTCGTTCATATCGAGAGTTCTTCCCGTTTCCAGTGGTTGTCCGGGGAATAACAAACGATAGCCCGCTTGATCGACAATGACGCCGTCTGGCCGTCGCAACGCCTGAATGTCACCCATGATCATTTTGCGGGGAGCACCCACCAGTGAGGTGTCGTCTACCCCAACAAGAATGGATTGCCGGAAATTCCCGTCTGTTGTCCGGCAGCGAACCAGCCCCTTGTAGAGTCGCACGGCCCATTCCACTCCGGGAACTCCGCGGACTTGATGAAGTCGCGTTTCCGGCATCGGACGGATCTCATCGATATTCTGCTGTGCTTGATCCATGACCCAGAGATCGGCTTCGGTGACATCGATGATCTGGCTGGAGGTTCTTCGCATGAGTCCAACGAAGATGGACGATTGCTGTGCAATCAGCAGAGAACCGAACGCGACTCCGAAAACGATCCCGAGATACTTCGTCGGATCTCCAGTCAACATTTTCCAAGCGAGCCAGTTCATCTGAGTGACTCCGTAGTTCGAGCCACGTAGCCTCTGATTCCAGCAATACTGAATTGAAAGATGTGCTTAACCAGCAAGTCGAGATTGAGAAGTTCGTTGTAGTCGTCAGTGCCAATCAAAATTCGAGATATCACTTGGTGATAGCGGTAGTGCAGGCATTGAGAAACAATGCTGAATGTCATCAGATGGATATCTCGCTGCGGGGTTTGATCCGGAAGCAGTTCCCGGACAACTTCGACCGCTTGAGAAAAGATTGCTCGGATGTAGTTCTCGACAAGTTCGACACAGGCATTCGATGGAGTGATCATCTCCTGCATCATCAACTTGAGATGCCACTCCGGACGATTTTTGTCGAGCATAAGCGTAATGAAGTGTCGCAGAATGCCCTGCATTTTGTCTTCGGGTGGTGTTCCTGAAGGCCACTCAAAATGAGGTGGAGAACCACTCTCGCATGCTGCGAGTTGCAGTGTCGCGACATACAGCCGCTCCTTATCCCCGAAGTGGTAATTCACAGCTGCGATGTTCGCGCCGGCTCTCGCACAGATGTCGCGAATCGTCGCTGATTCGAAGCCGCGCTCGGCAAAAGTCACTCCAGCGGAGTTCAAGAGGCGTAGTCGCGTGTCATCCACAGCGGACTCCCCAGCCGGCTGATTAAAACAAACGTTTGTTTTAATTGGTTCTATATAAAGTGGGTGTCGAGTGTCAACTCGAATCACTTAAGTCGAGTCGCTGCCCATGTGGAAAATGCCGGGTGAGAGGGGGTATTCCAGAAAATATGAGTACCGGAACCGACGAGGCAGAGGAGAAATTGATCACTCATACGACGGCATTCGCGGCGAATCTCCGTGTATCACGGGGAATTGCTTGACCTGCGGTCACTTCAATTTGGAGTCACTGAGATTGGAAGAGAGCATTACCAGCGGAACAGACCCGTTCCCCAAGTGAGGCCGCCACCGAAACCGCACATCAGAATCGTGTCACCACGGTGAATCTTCCCTGCCTGTGACGCTTCGTCCAGAACGAGAGGGATGGACGCCCCTGACGTGTTCCCGTACTTATGCAGGTTATTGAAAAGCTTCTCGGGAGGAATTCCAAGTTGCTCAGCAGCGGCGTTAATGATGCGGATGTTGGCTTGATGGAGTACGAACAGAGATACGTCCTGAACCGTCGTTCCGCTCTTCTCAAGCACCAGTTCAATGGTATCTGTCAGCATGCGGACAGCCCATTTGAAGACGTTTCGACCGTCCATTCGCAGGAAGTGTGCTCCAGAGGCGAGATCTTCCGGGCGGATTGGATTCTTGGTTCCACCTGCCGGACGATCAAGTAACGGGCCACCGCTTCCATCAGAACCAAGCTGATAGCAGATCAGCCCCTGTTCTGCAGAACCACGAGTAATCAACACGGCTCCGGCGCCGTCTCCGAAAAGTGGAAACGTCTTTTGGTCAGCTGGGTTCACAATACGGCTGTTGACATCAGCACCAATTGCCAATGCGTATTTTGCGTTTCCGGTGGCGACATACTGGGCTGCAGTCACCATGGCATACATGAACCCGGCACATGCGGCCGCCGTATCAAACGCAGGGCAGTCCAACCCCAGTCGATCCTGAACCAAGCATGCAGTGGAAGGGCAGTTGTAGTCTGGAGAGAATGTGCCGACGACAAGCAAATCGACTTGTTGCGGGTCGATTTTCGCGGCTTGAATTGCTCGTCGAGCAGCTTCGACGCAGAGATCGCTTGTTGCAATTTCAGGGGGTGCGTGTCGTCTTTCGAGAATCCCTGTTCGCTGCACAATCCATTCTGCATCGCACCCGTACTGCTGATTCAGCATTTCGTTGGTGACGATTTGCTCAGGGAGATAGGAGCCAACGCCAGCAATCTGGATGCCAAGCAATGAACTGGTACGCCGCGTAAACAAGGTGCGATTGGTCCCTGGGTCAGTCGATGTTGCCAAGTTGCGATCTGCAATTGTCGCCACGCCAAAAATCCCCCGGTTGGCGAACGATCGAAATGAAAATGGTGCCTGACCCACAAGCCCAGTCTTCAGGATATCGCGTCCCGGATTGAAGAGCTAGTCTGGAATAAAGCGACCGGCGATGCTGGAATCGCATTTGCCTCGCGTGACTTGGAGGTGATGTTTGCTGCGAATTCCCAGAACCTTGAAAATGCTAACTATTTCAACAGTCGAGCCGCAACTCCCGCGGACTGTCCTTTTTACAAGGAAATCAATCAGTGGAGGTTGCGGCTGCGAACCGAGGCATCGCCCCCGGCAATCAGATCCGATCGGTGTTGATGCGTTCTCAGGCGGAGTCCTGCTTTGATCCCGTCTGCTCAGAGACGGTGTCCCTCCGGAAGGGGACTTTCAAAGCGAGGATCGGCGGAACTGCGGATCAACTAGCGTCGAATTGATTGTTCGAACTTTGAGTCATTTGTTGCTGATTTTGTTGATGAGGCCGCTGGGACTTTTGCAGATGCATCCGATCCGCCAGTGATAGGTGCAGACGGGGTGCCGCCCCAATTGCCGGTGTGCCAGATCGGATAGTTCTCAACGACGCTGTTCCCCAAATCCTGAAGCAACAAGCGGAGCCTCGCAGAGTTCAGATTTTGATTCTCGACGGTACGCTGCAACACGAATCGGCGATTTGCTGGGATGTAAGCAAAGAACTTGCCGTCGCCAAGCTGATCGTTCTGAGCCAGCAGGCGGAGCAGGGCTGTCCGTGGGACATCGTTGGAGGCTTGTGGCAGCTCATCCAGCCATGCCATCAACCAGACTGAACTTTCGTCATGGCTGAGAACAGCCGACATCGAGAGTTCCCATTGCTGTTCCTGAACATCAGCCTGAAACGCAAAGTCGTATCGCTTTTGCTTCTTGGTTGGCTGAAGTCCCAGTGCGCCGATCAACTGGCCGAGCTGATCTTCATTGAGGCGTGCTGCAGCTGCATCCTGTGCCATGACGGTTGAGTTTGCGAGAGCAACTGGTGCAGCTCCGGCAAGTGCGCTCAAAATCATTGTCCGGCGATTCAAGAGTTCCATAGCTGACACTCCATTGTCAATCATTGCTTGGTGGCAGGTCGCTCGTCGCGATCCAGTACTTCGATCTCTCGAAGCGACTCGCGACCTGTCGTTGTGATTTCGAATTACAGGAATTCGAAGCAGATCTGCGACCACGTCTCAAACTGATCGCTCGATTTGGCAAGCTGTGCCGGTGATTCGAATCCTGAACCTATGATCGTCGTTTCGCGGGGAAGAACTTTGGGCTCTTCTAAGTCAAATATGTGAACTATTCCTAAATGGACCTTGCCGACTTCATTGAGGTCGTCGTTGATCAGTGCGACGCATTTTTCTGTAAACGCCGATGCTAAAAAGACTTCCTCTTCAATTTCTCGCCGCATCGCCTCTCTGTAAACCGAAGTTCCGGAAAACTGGTCTTCCGCTGAAATGTGGCCGCCAATTCCGATAGATCTTTTACTGTTTAGCCGAGCTTCCCCACCTTTGTTTCTTGTGTAGGAGAAAATTTTTCCATCGTGTCGGAAAATGCAGTAAGGAATCAGCTGTTTGAAGCTGGGGTCCTGCTCAACTTCATTGCGAGGGCGATAGCTGACGTGCTCGGGATTGAAGAGGTTGTTCAGGTATCGGTCAATGTCTGTGCTGAAACCCTGGAAATACCCCAGTTCATGGAATAATGAAGTCGGGACGCATAAAACATGTTCGACGGTCGTTTCGTCAGCGCTCATGAAGTTTCTCTTGTGGTGATAGAGGATTCGGATGTGGTAGTGAGCTTCTGGTGACTGGGGAACCTTATTCTTTTCCCAATAGGGTCCGGACGCTTTTCCCAATGTCAGCAGATCGCATGAGTGATTCCCCGACGAGGATTCCATGCACGCGTGATGATTGAAGCATTTCCACATCGGACCGCGTGTGAATACCGCTCTCACCGATTACGAGTACCTCTGCCGGGATCGCTTCTCGAAGACGGACTGTGTGTTGGAGGTCCGTCACAAATGAACGAAGGTCGCGGTTGTTGACACCAATTAACGGTGGCTGAAGGCGAAGAACTCGCTGGACGTTTTCTGGGTCGTAAACTTCGATCAGAGCCTGCATGCCGAGTTCGAGAGCGAGTCGGTAAAGCGACTCCATTTGTTGGTCGTCGAGGCATTCTGCGATCAGCAAAATTGCATCCGCACCGCTCGCACGGGCTTCCCAGACCTGGTACGGATCAATGATGAAGTCCTTTCGAAGTACGGGGATCCCAACGTTCTTCCGGATTGCTTCGAGGTAGCTCAGGTGTCCCTGAAAAAAGTGCTCCTCGGTAAGGATGCTGATACAGGCTGCGCCATTTTCTTCGTAGGTTCTGGCGATCTCGACCGGATTGAAGTCTTCCCGGATCAAGCCAGCGGAAGGGGAGGCCTTTTTGACTTCAGCGATCATCCCCATTGGGTGATGTTTCAGCAGTGAACCGGTGAAATCGCGGGGGGCCGGGGCGGTCGCGAGAGCCTCCTGGACTTCATGCAAGGGCCGGGCTGCAATTGCAGTGGCAACGTCCTTTTGCTTCTGAGCAATAATTTTATCGAGAACAGTGCTCACTTCGGTGTCGTTTCTGATTGCGGTGTCTGGCGAATGAAGCCGGAAGGAGTTGTCTAGTGATGCCAGGTTTTAGAACCGATTTTAGTTGGCTTCTCTGCCGATGTGGAGCAATGGAGGCAGTGCAATCAGAATTGTCCTAGGGATCAAACAAAACAAGCCGCACATCTCTGTGCGGCTTGCCTGAAATCAATGACCGATTAGTGGTCGTGATCGTGGTTGCAGTCTGGGCCGTGATCATGGTCATGATCGTGGGCTTCAGCTTCAGCAGGTGCTGCAACGCGGCAGATTGAGCGGTTCAACGCTTCAACGTCGGACTCAACTGGAGCTGGCATCGGTTCATCGATGAACTCAGCGTTGTCGAGAATTACGTCAACAGCCTTGCGCTCACGGATCTGAGCGAACAGGTTGTCGAGCATGCCGGATTTTGCCATGCGTGCACGGACGCGACGTGGGTTTTCCCCACGCTGCATGGCCATCAGGCCGATTTCTGCATTGAGGTCAGCTTCTGTGACTTCAATCTTCTCTTCTTCAGCCAAGCGATCGAGCACGAAGTGCTCTTTCAGGTTGCGGCGTGTCATTGTGAGTGAACGCTGGCGGAGATCGTTTTCGCGAGCGAGGATTTCCTTCGAAGTGAAACCAGCTTGCTGCATTTCGAGGATTTCACGTCGCAGTGCGTTGTCGACCTGCTTGCTGACGAGTTCTTCAGGAAGATCCCAGTTTGCGGATTCGGTGATCTGCTCTGTGACCTGAGTACGGCAAGCTTGACGCTGTTCGTACTTGACCTGTCGCTCGAGCATTCCCTTGACCTGAGCCTTCAGGCTGTCGAGAGAATCTGCTCCGAGACGCTCGAGGAAATCTTGATCGAGTTCTGGTGTTTCGAGGTGCTTGACGTCGAGAACGGTGAAGACAGCATGAACCTTTTCTCCTCGCATTTCGATGGCAGATGCTTCCATCGAAACGGTGAGGTCAGTTTCACGGGTGTCGCCAGCTTTTGCTCCAGTCAGCAATGCGTCGAAGCCGGTGAGTTCAGCATCCTGGAATCGCAATGTCTTGCGGACTCGCAGCGAAACTTCGTCGATCTTTGTCAGCACTTCGCCGTTGTGGGAAACGGTGACACTGACAGTGACGTAGTCGCCAGCTTTTGCGGCTTCTTCGACAGGGACGAGCTTGCCGTACTGCTGCAGGAAGCGGTCCAGATAAGCATTGACATCGTCGTCCTGAATTTCACGTGAAGGACGCTTGAGCTTGAGGCCCTTGTATTTTGGCATCTCAAATTCTGGACGAACTTCAACGTCGAATTCGAACTCGAAATCGCCCTCTTCCGGGATTTCGATGCTTTCGAGGTCGAGGCTTGGCTCAACGATTGGCTCGATGTTTGACTCTTCCCCGAGTTGTTCGAGGCTAGTCATCAGAACTCGCTGCTTGACCTGATCAGCAAGTTCGGTTTTGAAACGGCGTTTGATGAGCTGAGCAGGGACGTGTCCAACGCGGAAACCTGGGACTTCAGCGCGGTGCGTGTAGTCTTCCAGAATTGTCTCGTAGACTTCGTCGATTGAGTTCCGAGGAACCTTGATACGAACGTGACGCTTGCATGGACCGGTCTTTTCGATGTCGACGGTCAAATCGAGACGGTTCTCTGCAACAGCTGTGGAAGCGTTTTCTGCCTGGTCTGCTGCTTCTTCATTCGCCATTTCTGAATCCCCACTAAAAAAATTCGGCCAGCGACCAATTTGGCGATCGCTGGCCGGCTCATGTGTCTCAGGCGTAATCCAACTTCTATCGTTGCTTACTCATAACAACGTGTAAAGAGCGGGTGAAGGGACTCGAACCCTCGGCCTCCACGATGGCAACGTGGCGCTCTGCCAATTGAGCTACACCCGCTTGTCTGCTACCACCCCTGTCACGGGGAGGAGCGGAGAGTTTAGGAATCAGATTCGCTCTCAGTCAAGCCTATCGGCCCCTTCTGTTCATGAATTGCAAATTTGCAGCGCTCCCGACAGATGCGTGCACACGGGATATCCTCATATCCCCGTCAATTTGTGCGAGACGGGCCACACCTCAGGGCGTTTACCAGCAGGTTGACCGTCGTTTCTCAGTTATTGCTGAAAAGGTTTCCGAGATGGCGACATATGCGCAATGAAATGTAATGGACGCTCATTTCTCTATCAGATTTGCCAATTGCCTCCCGTGGAACCGGGTGGTACTCTCATGATAAGTGTTGTGAGTTTCAGTTTTTAGGCTGGGTCGGCTTTTTGTCCGCCTAGTGCGTCCTATGGATATTCGAAATTATGCCTGGTGGTTGAGTTTCCCGATGGGGAATCCCTTCGGGGTCAAGACGCGTGTCAGCGTCTGGTTTGCTTTGATCGCCGTGATTCTGTGTTCGAATTTCGGAATGCAGATTGGTGCCATTCTCACGTTAATGCTGTTTGTTAGCACTCTTTTCCATGAGTTTGCTCATGTGTTTGCAGCGAGGAAAACTGGTGGGGCTGCCGATGAAATTCTCATCTGGCCGCTTGGAGGATTGGCGTTCACCAAGCCAGCAGCGAATTTTTACTCGGAAGTCTGGACGTCGCTCGCGGGGCCAATCTCAAATGGGGTGATCTGTCTGGCTTGCCTCCCCGCATTGATCGCCTCTGGGACTGTGAAAGAAGGGATGTCGCTGCTGTTCATGCCGGACGTTGATCTCGGACCGAACGTGCTGACTGACGTCTGTTTGCTGTTGTTCTCCCTGAACTTCAAGTTGATGGTCGTGAACTTGCTTCCGATTTATCCGCTGGATGGTGGACAGATCGTCCTGACTTGGGCAAAGGTCTACTGGGATCGCCACACCGCCCGCATGGGAACGATGCTCGTGGGGCTGGCTGGCTGTGTGCTGCTTTTGCTGGCGACTTATTATGTGAAATCGCTGGATCTGATGCTTCTCACCAGTGTGCTGCTGGCGATGTGCCAGTTTGAGTACCTCGTGTCGGTTCTCGGCCGCGCGCACGATGAGTCGTTCCTTGGGTACGACTTTTCTCAGGGGTATACGAGCCTTGAAGATGGCGACGACAGGGAGTCCGCACCAAAGGTTGGGTTGCTGGAACGCTGGCGTCGTCAAAAGGCAGAACAGAAGCGAGAAAAAGATCAGTTACTTCGTTTAGAGTCGGAGCGCCGACTCGATGAATTGCTGGAAAAGATCAATCAGCAAGGGATGAAATCGCTGACGTCCGATGAACAGCGATTTCTCCGGGAAGCAAGCGGCCGCTATCGCTCACATGGCAATGGATGATGCGGGCGTTTTTGCGTTTCTGACGAGTGAAATGTCGAGGTGAGAATTACAGATCTGACATCATCGCTTTCAGGCGGGCTGCATCTTTCTTTGGCATCGATTTCAGAAGGGGAACAATGGTGAAATTGCCGACCATTTTTCCTTTTCTCATGAACATCCAGTCGCGGATGTCTTCTTCTTTGATTTCAATACGGTCGCCGACCTTTGCGTTTTTGATGAGCTGTGGCTTGTTGTTGAGCGTGACGGTCACTTTTCCGTCCTTTCGCTGAACTTCGGTTCCCCACATGACCTCGTTTTCATCTGTTTCAGCGTCATGAATGGCGAACTTCACCGCATGTCCACTTTCACCGGGACCTGGGTTCTCGAGCTTGTCCCAGAACTTCGGAAGAGTCTCTTTCGCCTTTTTGACAGCGGCGACCATTTCGGGGGCATCGTTCTCAATCCGGATGATAGGAGGATCTTCGGCGCGAACCTCCATTACATTGGAGAACGTCACGCAGGCGAGTTGGGCGAGTAGCAGGAGAAGATTTGTGGTTCTGTGAAGCATCGAGACCGACTCCAGAGGTGAACTTGCTTTTGGGGGACGTCTGGTTGTATTGAATTTTGCTTATGTCGATGATCATGGGAAGGGGTCAAAAAAGAAAGCCCATTCGAATGGATGATTCGAACGGGCTTTTGAAAATTTAGCACAGAGTCCTGTTGAAGGAGGTCTGTTTAGAACTCCCCGAGAACTTCGCCGTCATCGCGAAGCATCAGATTGGTGTATGTGACAAGTGCAACATTGGTGCTGAGAAATCTTGCAGATCCATCGCACATCCCGATTCCGACCACGCCAGTATGAAAGCTGTAAGGTTGGGTGCGGTTGTTGTGACCCAGGAATTTGAAGCCGCACGGATCGATTGCTGCTTCGTTTGCGGAGTTGTGCGTTCCACAATCGATTGAGAGAGACCCGGCGTCAGGTTCCATCGGAGATCCATTCTTTCCGCGGCCGGTGGCTTGCGGCCCGGAAAGCGTGATGTTGTCCTGCTTGTATGCTGTCTGCTTGTCTCCCTGTCCGCCCGCCCATGCAAGGTCGACAGTTCCAGTTTGCTTACGGCCATTGACCCACAGGTCTGGAGCACCGGCACGTTCATAGAACAGGACAGTGTTACTCATTCCATCAGTGATCTGAGCAGCGCGGGCGCCCCTCCATGTTGGATCAGTTCCGCGAGAAATTGGAGGGCTAGTCGCCGTGTTGAAATTCATCTGAGGAGTTCCTTCTTGGTACCACAGGCGATGGCCCACGGGGCGAAGGCTTGGAATTCGGCAGGTTGAATAGTCAGTTGAACCCGCGAGGAGCGTTCCACTCTCAATTGTGTGGCTCCCGGGAGAACTTGGGCAGATATAGGTAGACAAAACGGTCGCAACGGCGGCAGTGATTTGAGGATGCCATTTCGCGTTGCTCCATGTCCCGTTGTAGTACAACGTCGGATCGCTGATGGACATGTCACCGTTGGGGCGAGCGCCATTGATCGTCTGGTACAACTGGGTTTGCTCAATGTATGGAAGGATCTTCCAGAGAAAACCAGTTCTGTTGTAGGGATAGTAGCCGTTTTCGTGTTCAAACTGGGCCATGCCCAATGTGATCTGTTTCAGGTTGTTGAGGCACTGTGTGCGTCGTGCTGCCTCGCGAGCCTGCTGAACTGCAGGGAGGAGAAGGGCAATCAGCACTGCGATGATCGCGATGACCACCAGCAATTCGATGAGCGTGAATCCTGAACGTGATTTCGGGGGAGAGGCCGTCTGGCTAAGGCGGGCAGGTCGGACAAACATGTGGTTCTCCGGAGTTCGTCGGGGTGGCTGTTGTGATGTGCTCGTGATCCGAGTGCGTGGTGGCTGGAGAACTGTTGGCTATGAACGCTACAGGATGTCACAACATCAGTGGTAAATGTTGTTGAGATTGAGTCTCAGTACGGAGATATCATGGGGGTGGATTCGACTTTTGGAAGTCACTTCATGTAGGAATTACGTAATAAACCTGTGATATGTAGTGTTGATGGATTGTGTAGAGTTGATGCGTGGTCGTCTCGATCGGTGTTTACTATTTGTAAGTTGATTCGGAGTAATGTTTTGCGACACGATTTGCAGCGTTCGAGTCGTCGGGTTTTAGTCGCTGACGCACTGTTCGTCAGAGTGGGGCTGAAGTCTTTGGAGACCCGAATTCCCTATTTTTAAGAATCGACGCGCTCTGCCATTCGGCGAACCGAGAACAAGTACCACTCCAATCGCGAGGCTCGTTGGCTACGGATTTCTCGGGGCAGGCCAGGCAAACGCTGATGAACAAGCGTTTCCGACTCCGTGATCCGAGCCCACCAAATCGTTGTCTCTCGACAAGATTTGCATTCATGACAATGATTCACCCAAATCACTGATTCGTGTTGAACCTCCGAGCGCCCGCTCCGTTTTCAACCATCACTCCTCAACTTATTGGAATCTCCAGTGCGCTGGTCTCAGACATTCATCCCTACCATGAAAGAGGATCCTTCTGACGCGGAGATCCCCAGCCACAAACTCATGCTACGGGCCGGATTGATTCGGCAGCTGATGGCAGGTGCGTATACATATCTGCCGTTGGGATACCGTTCGATTCGCAAGGCTGAGGCGATTGTCCGCGAGGAAATGGACAATGCAGGTGCTGTCGAACTCTTCATGCCAGCCCTTCAACCGATTGAATTGTTCGAGCGCACGGGGCGTATCAATTCATTTGGAAATGTGCTGATCAATTTCAATGTCACCAGACGCGACCACAAGCTGCATCTGGCGCTTGGGCCGACTCACGAAGAGGTGGTGACCGATCTGATCGCCCGTCACATCACCAGCTACCGTCAACTTCCGCTGACCGTCTATCAGATTCAGACGAAGTTCCGGAACGAAGAACGTCCGCGATTCGGAGTTCTTCGAACGAGCGAATTCCTGATGAAGGACGCGTACAGCTTCAGTGCATCTGTCGAGCAACTCGATGAAATCTACAATCGGATGTACAACGCTTACTGTCGGATCTTCTCACGTTGTGGATTGGAATACATCCCGGTGGAAGCGGAAAGTGGTCCGATTGGGGGAGACGCTTCCCACGAATTCATGATTCCGGCTTCCAACGGCGAGGACAGTATCGTCCGTTGTACCGGATGTGGATACGCAGCGAACCTCGAGAGAGCCGATACCGGTCGCTCAGCAGCGGGCGAAGTGACCGGGGCACAGGCAGAACGTCAGGTCGTGGATACTCCGAAAGTCGGGAGCATTGAGCAGGTGGCGAAGTTGCTGAAAGTGGCAGCGAGCCAGATGCTGAAGACTCTGATCTACAGCGAGGATGGAACTCCCGTGGCTGTATTAATCCGCGGGGACCACGAGGCGAATGAAGGAAAGATTCGCCGTGCTCTGGGCGTGAAAGATGTCGAACTCGCGGATGAGAAGACGATTCTGGCTGTCACAGGAGCACCTGTCGGCTTTGCTGGACCAGTTGGTCTGAAATGTAAAGTGATCGCTGATTTTGATGCCGTCGCAGTGTTGAATGCCGTTGTCGGGGCAAACGCTGCTGATCAACATCTCACCGGGGTCAATCTCGGTCGCGATTATCAGGTTGAGGGGACCTACGATCTGCGCAACGCGGTCGATGGCGACCCATGTCCGAAGTGTTCTGTTCAGATGGGCTTCGTCCGCGGCATCGAAGTCGGCCACGTTTTCAAATTGGGAACGAAGTACTCCGTTTCTCTGGATGCGAACTATGTCGACGAGAAAGAAGTACGACACCCAATCATCATGGGCTGTTATGGGATTGGCGTGAACCGCATTGTAGCTGGTCTTGCTGAGACTCAGTATGACGAAAACGGTTTGATCTGGCCGATGGCAGTGGCTCCCTACGAAGTCATCGTTATTCCGTTGAACGTGACCGATTCTTCTGTGATGGAGGCTGCCGAGAGGATCTACGCTGAATTGAAGGGAGCCGGTGTTGACGTGCTGATGGATGACCGTGACGCACGTCCTGGATTCAAGTTCAAGGATGCGGACCTGATCGGAATTCCTCTTCGGGTTGTCGTTGGCGGTAAGAGTCTTAAGGAAGGTGTCGCGGAAGTGAAGCTCCGCACTGCTTCTGCACCGACACTTGTTGCCTTGGATCAGGTCGTGGGGAACGTGGCTGACATTGTTAAGAAAGCGAAATCCGTTTAGGAAAATGTCAGAATCTCGCTAAATCGTATCTGCTATTAACTATCTAAAACCGCGTACCTGATGGGTACGCGGTTTTTTTTGTTTCGCATCGCTTCATCGGAGCGATGCCGGTTAACAGTTGTGTGATGATTCCTTGGTTAATGACAGGAAAAAGACCTAGTTGAGTTAATGGGTGTGACAAAACGCTGCAATTCCTGTGAAAAGGTGGGATGCAGTTTGGCAGAATTCGCAGCAATTGGCCGGAAAATTTATTGGAATTTAATGGGAATCCTGTTTGATATATCAGAGTTGTGATTTTCTCAATCTTATTGATTGGTGTTTCTATCTTTCCCTTACTCAATTTTTGGAGACAGAATGATGACATCTGCTCGAAAAAGGTCGGGTTTTACTCTCATTGAGTTACTGGTCGTGATCGCGATCATCGGCGTGCTCGTTTCGCTGCTGCTTCCCGCAGTTCAGCAGGCGAGAGAAGCGGCACGGCGAAGTCAGTGTCGTAACAATTTGAAGCAGCTTTCGCTGGCTGTGCATAACTACATGGATTCAAATACATGCACCCCGCTGCATATGCATCGGATTGCATCGGACTACGCAGGGGGGAATGGTCGAGCCGGCGGTAAGTCGTGGTACTGCGGATTGCTGCCCTACGTTGATCAATCAGCGGCCTACAATCGTCTGAACTTTAGTGACGGAGAAGGGTGGAATGCGTTTGCGGCCGGAACGTCGACTCAGATGCAAGTTTCGCGAGTCCGAATTTCAATGTTTATTTGCCCGAGTGAATCCGTGACGAATGCCGTTCAGGGGATCGGAGCCGCGAACTTCAGCTACGTCGGGAATGCTGGACGTCCACGCAACATTCTTCTTCCCGGTCAGGCTCCAACCGCTGGGGCAACTTTGGGACCCTCTCCCGGGACGATCAGTATGTCACGAATGACACCGGGCGGCCCGTACAGCGACCGTTGGAGAAGTGCGACCAACCGATCGTTTGCCATGCGAGATGTGACTGATGGAACATCGAACACAGCGCTTTTCAGCGAATCTCTCATCAGCAACGGAAGTCAGGAGAACACTGATCGTCGGCGAAATCTGTGTTACACGAATTCAGCGATGGTCGAGCAGTACGACGTCTATGCCGATGCGGTTGTGCGAGACGGTCTTACCAACCCTCAAAACTGGGGGGACTGGACTCAGTACAAAGGGCATAGCTGGATGTATTCTGATTCCTGGCAGAAGCATGTCTACGCTCATTTGATGCCTCCCAACACGATCAGTCTGGCAGCGTACAGCTCGGATACATTCCGCTGCCATGAAGGAGATGGAGCGATTGCAGCCAGTAGCGACCATACGGGTGGTGTTCATCTGGCAATGATGGACGGGTCCGTCCGCTTTGTTTCGAACTCGATTGCTCTTCCAATCTGGTGGGCGATCGGGACGAAATCGGGCGGTGAGACTGTCGGAGAATTCTAAAATCGCCTCGAGCGGATGGTCATTGAAGTTCGACTTCGGATGTTTCATGAGAGCGAGGCTCCGTCTTTTCGAGCTTCGCTCTTTCTCGCATTCATCGGTATCAAGGATAAGTTGGACAATGAGTCACTTTCATTTTCGGAATTGTGTTAAAGCGTCCCTCCGGTTGATTGCTGCCACGGTGCTTGCGATCGGTACTGCCTCGTTGGGGGGGTGTGGTTTGAATAGTGGAAGTGGAGATGCGACCGCAGCCCGCCTCAGTGAGATGGGGGGGTATACGATGGATGTCTTGGTGAGTGAAGTCTCTGGCCGTATCAAAGAGTCCAAGCGACGATCCAATGAACGGAAGCCCGCTGCCGGTGGAGGAGAGGACCGAACCTCGTCGAATGGGCCGGGGGGGAATCCATTTGCGATGGACCGAATTGCTTCGGATGTTGCTGAGAAACTCAAGAGCGTTCCGGATGGGACTTCGGAGGCAGGTGTTTCGCAACTCATTGGAAAGTTGAAAGAAGCCAAAGTTGACGGGGCACTCCTTACGGAGTTCGAGGTGGAATTGAAGAAGAAGATCTCGTCGACCCCGGCAAAGTAGAACGGTCAGCGATTCGGGTTTGATCTGGGAAATGAAATCAGTTTTTCTGCTGGGACTCTTCCCGTATAGAGCAGTCGCGCGTGAATTCCGGTTCCGTGACTTTCTCCGGGACCGGCATTGCTGCGGAATTCAGGCAACGCCACGAGCTGTGCTGAATGGCGCTGCATGTTCCTTCTGCGTGTGCTACCCGCTTCCGAAGTTGGCATTGTGATCGCAAGGAAGCTGATTTTCTGCGTTCAAAACGTCTCGTCAGCGGAGTCAAATGGTTAGCAGTCTCGTCGAAACTGAACGAGCACTTCGCTGAGTGACGTGGGATGGCTTTCCTGGAGGCGAGGCCATCGAAATCTGACGCGGACGTTGCTTCGAAATATCTTGTCGAGTCATGTCCCGTCGAAGGACGGGCGCTCCTCGCAGGCTGGCGTCGCCGGAGAACGGGAGATGGAGTGGACGTTTCAGGCAAAAATCGTCGACGTGAACCCGGCCTTCCACAGGAATTGAATTTGAAGGGTGGCTGCGTTTCTTCGTCGCGCAACGCCGTTGCGGCGACGTATGCCATGCGGAGATTGGGAACTCCATTTCGCTCAAAATGCCGTGATTGCACGTGATTTGCTTCCGCGTTCCGTGGTGGGAAGGCCACGTGGTGTGGTCAATTCGCGAGCTGATTTTGTAATGAATATATACTAAGTGTGTTAATAATTTTTGACGAGATCAATAGATGAATTGTAAATACCATTGACTGACAATAATTGCGTTGATATTTGTGGATGCATCAGCTTGTTCTTTTTAGTTGATTCAGCGAATTTTTCGCTAGTTTTTCAAGATGATGCACGTTCGTGCAAATTTCCCTTCAACTGTTCTGATTCTCCGTTCTTCACTTCAGATTTCATCGCTTTCTTGAAGTTGTTATGGCCAGCCAAGTCCTGTGCTGGTCCCCCTATTTTGTTTAATTGATCGTAGACGATTTGATTGATGGTGGATTGTATTTCTGTTTAGATGAGGTATTCAGATGAGTTCAGTTTTTGACCGTCCTGCTCGTTCCGTTCGAAGAGGCTTTACGCTCATCGAACTACTCGTCGTGATTGCGATTATCGCTGTGTTGATCGCACTTCTCCTCCCCGCCGTCCAACAGGCACGCGAAGCGGCCCGTCGTTCTCAGTGCAAGAACAATCTCAAGCAACTTTCACTGGCGATGCATAATTACCATGACGCGGTGGGGTGCTTCCCGAGTGAAGCGTTTTACGCTGCGAACATCGGCGGAACCTGGACCGCTCGTAATCACACGTGGGTCTCCATGTTGCTTCCGTATTTCGATCAGGCACCTCTGTTCAATCAGATCGATTTTACAGCCCCTGCCTGGAACCAGACGATCGCTGATGGAAGTCGGTTCATGTCCAAGAAGATTCCATCTCTCCTGTGTCCATCCGACGTTCCGGTAGAACTCGATCAGGTTGCGAATATTCAGTACACAAACTACGTCGTTCCGGAAGGTTACGACTGGTGGATGCGTAAGGGGACGAAGCTGACCAATATCTTCGGGGCAACGAACTCAACCAAAATTGCCCATGTCACCGACGGAACGTCCAACACGATCATGGTGGGGGAAGCGACTGCAACCTCCTACAAAGATGGCTTCCAGAGAAATGGGGGCGGTGTGCCACGTAATGGTGGCGGCGAAGCTGTGATTCGGGCTGCGTTCCTCGCTCCGGTCATCGACGGGGTCCCTCTCGCAAATGCTTGGCCAAACCCAGATGGATCTGCGGGTGGTGGATGGTTTTCGACAGCCGTGCAGCCCGGCGGTGCGATGGCTTTCAAGCCGACCTACCTTTACACATCTGGTCTGAACGGGGATTGGCACGGTCCGAACAGCCGACACATCGGTGGAGCCCACTTCGCGATGGCTGACGGCTCAGTGAGATTTATCAGTGAAAATATTCAGTACAACGCTGCGATGGACAGCGACGCAAACGGCGGTCAGAGCGTTTGGGGAGCGATTAATACCATGGCCGGGGGCGAAGTTGTCGGCGAGTTCTAACAGGTGAAATGACGAGGGGTGTCAAAAGTACCCCTCGACTTTTCTTATGACGACATCTTCCAACCCAATACCAGCAACGTGATTTTTGGGCAGAACGAATCCGACGCTGCGGCGTTTCAACTGAAGCAATGGAGAATTTCACAATGATCTCGTTACGTTCATTGTTTGCGGTCGCAACGGTTTCAGGTGCACTGATGGCCGGCTGTGGTGGAGGTTCAACTCCTGATGGTGTACCCACTGTGAAGGCGACCGTCGTTGTCACTGTCGACGGTAAGCCTGTCGATGGAAAGATCGACTTGCGGCTGACTCCTCCGACCGTTGTCGAAAAAGTGTCGATGGTGCGTGGGGCCAAACAGCCTGATGGAAAGTATGTTCTCGAAACGTATCGACCCGGCGATGGTGCCCCGCCGGGGACATATAACGTCTCTCTTGCTTCTGGGGACATGGCCGACTTTTCCGTCAAAGTTCCAAGTATCGAGCCGGCATCTCTGGAAGTTCCTGCGAAGGGGGGAGAGTTGAAGCTTGATCTTGTGAGCACCGGGAAAGGGGCTCCAACAAGCCTGATGCCAAATCCGCACGCAAGAAAGAAATAGTGAAGGTTTTCGTTCTGTGACTCAGCGAATCGGCCGCTTCGAAATTCGAGGCGGCTGATTTTTGTTGAGTCATGATGAGAACCGAACTGATTCGGCAAAACTGAACGGCAGCTTATTTCGGCGTCGAGGTGAGTTTAAAGCTCATGTTCCGAACTCTCATCGAGACATTTGAAAGGCCCGGGACTTCCCAGCCGAAGTTCATGCCGGTGATTTTGTAGTCATCCGCTGAACGTGAACCTTTTAAAAATCCCCGCTTCCAAGCCTGTTCGAGTGAGTCCTGAAGATAGGGTTTGAGGTCAGCCTGAATTGTGCTCCATTCGCCTACGGCCAGGCCCGATTCGAGAAATGGGGTGATTCCAGTGTTGTAAATGAAACGAGCGTGGTCGCGGTCACCATCGATCATGTAGGGAGGTGGGGCGACATGACGTTCATCGTAGAACAGGACGCCGAACCAAAGTGAATCGCCATAACCCGCGCTCTCTCGATTCACATTTGCGATCGTGAAGTACATCACAAATTGTGAGGTTGGGGCTTGATGCTCTGCGGTCTCCAGCATCAGATCGACGTGAAATTGGGCTGATTCAATCTGGGAGATGGCGGGAATCTCAGCAAGTACCCGTCCGTCAGGCCCCCCATGAAAACGTTGTTGGATCAGCAAGTGCGGCCAGGGATCTTCCTCGCGTCGTGCTGTTCCATCGAACTCTTCAATGGAATTGACTCCCAGGATCAGCTCCCCTTCTTCTGTTCCGGCAGGGTTGAGCGAAACTTTCTTGAAAACAGACTTCCTCTCAATTCCGGCTGTTGATGTTTCGGAGACTGGGGCGTTGAGAATGCTGTCACGGCTATACCATTGCACGAGTTCCCACGCAGGAGGCAGTTCTGTTCCGGGGAGTTGGATCTTCCCTTCGCGATGGATTTTTCCCCCTTGGTGGGGGTGCTTTGGGGCGAGTACCCAAAATCCTCGCTCGAATCGTGGGTCCTGAATGAGTTCAATCGCTTCGCAAGCAATCGTAGAGGAGACGCTGATCGCAAAAATGATTGCCAGTGAAACAATGGCAATGACGAATCGAATTGGCATGTCAACGAGGCTTTTAAGAGGCGGATTAGGCAGGGGAATCAACTGGAGGTACATTGGACTTGGTTTATGACTGAGTTGCAACGACGCTTGGTGCCTTCTCAATTGAATCAATCGAATGATCGGAGTTCATGATGATGAAGCGAACTGATTTCATAGTGGTGGCAACTGTGGCTGCAATCGCTGCCGCTCTTTGGTTGGCCCCGTTTTCGATGCGTCTGAATGCAGATGATTCAAACGCCCTGCAATCGGCTCCTGACAGCACTGAAGCCTCTTTGAATGAGCGGGTTAAAGTCCAGACTCCATTCTCCAGTCAGGAAAAAGAAATTCTGGAACGACTGAAGGAACCGTTGACGGATGGTGGATTTGTGGCCAGATCGTCTTTGCGAGAAATGTTGAGGCAATTCTCTGAAACGCAAGGTGTTCCCATTTACTTTGATGAAATTGCGATTGAAGATGAGGAGATCGCTCTCGATGACGACTTCGAGATCTCTTTGGGCGATATCAGCAGAGAGTCGGCGCTCAATCTTGTTTTGAGATTGGAGAGGATGGGCCGGTTGAGCTGGATCGTTCAGGATGATTCTTTGGTTATTACTTCCATTCACGCAGCAAGCGAAACCGCGTGTGTCTGTCTCTACGATGTGAGCTGGCTCCCTGAAATCAATCAGCGACAATTCCCTGATATCCTCCGGGCTGGAATCATGGATGAAGAGGATTATGGGGGCGTTATTTGGAGCGCAAGCATTGTGAATGGGATTCTTATCGTTCGAGCCGATCAAGCTTCACAGAGGAACGTGGAGACGTTGTTGAATGGGCTGAAAGTCGCGACTCAGTTTCGATCAGGGGCTCCAACCGCCAATGTTCTCACTACCACAATACCCGTTATTAGCCACAGCATGTGTGGCGGCTCATCGGCACCGGGTGGCATGGGGGGCATGGGGGCATGGATTGACGGCGTGACTCCCGATGGAAGTGGAAATCAAGCGAACAACTAAACGAGAGAGTTTCCCCTCTTACTCATCGGTTAAGTCACTCTTTCGTGCTTCGGCCAACCTTTGCAGAAGATTTTGTTTCATGCTGGCGACGATCTCTGATTTCTCAGGGACCGTCGCCAGATTTTGATACTGGTGGGGATCATTGGTGAGGTCGTAAAGCTCAGCGCCCTCTTCGCCGTCTGTGCCATATTGAATGTAGGACCAATCCTTCGTCCGAACCAGTAACCCATTTCGCGCCGGAGAAGTGCAGAGTATTGAGTTACGGACTTCAAGTGATGGATCAACGAGCAGGGTGGAGATGTCTTTTCCTTGTAGACGGTTCTGCTGGGGAAGCCCAGCAAGCGAGGAAAGTGTTGGATACAAGTCGATTAATTCCACAAGCGAGTGGGATACTCCCGGTTCTCGTCCCGGAACAGAAATAATGAGAGGGACGCGAGTCGATTCCTCCATAAGACTCACTTTCGCCCAGAAATCGTGCTCGCCAAGGTGGAATCCGTGGTCGCTGGTGAAGACGATCACGGTGTTGTCTGCCTGCCCGGATTGATCGAGGGCATCGAGCACTTTACCGACTTGAGCATCCAGGTAGCTCACCGCTGCATAGTAGCCACCGATGGCTTTGCGTTGTTTTCGCTCGTCCATCTGCATGTTGATGCTGGTTTTATAGTTGATCCCCGCTGCGGGAATGTCGTCCCAGTCGCCGACAACTTTTTCGGGCAGGGGGATGCTGTCGTAGGGGAGATAATCCTTGAAGTAGGCACTTGGGGCGACAAACGGGACGTGGGGGCGGACGAATCCGACAGCCAGAAAAAATGGTTCAGCTGCGTGCTGCTCAATGAGTTCGACAGCTTTGCTCGCGGTTTTGCCATCGCTGTGGACAAGGTCATCGCCGTCCGCTTCGACAACAACAAACGTGTTTCCACCCATTACGGGCTTTGTTTCATCCGGATTGCTTTCGAGAGTCTCGCCATCGCCGGGCGCCTGCCACTCCGGACCCTGGCTGTTAAAGCGTTCAGTCCATGATCTCTCGTCATCTGAACTGTTCCCTCCTTTGACGATGTCTCCCGGAATCCCCATGTGAAAAATCTTGCTGACGCGGGCGGAGTAGTAACCGTTGTTTATGAAATGCTGTGGAAGTGTCGCGCGGTCTCCGATGGTCGGGCGAACTGGTCCGTATTCAAAAAGCTGCGTTGCGTGCGGGTAATATCCACTTAAAAGCGAAGCCCTCGAAGGACCGCAGTAAGTCGCGTTGCAGTATGCCCGCTCGAATCTCATTCCTCGTGCTGCGAGTTGATCGATGTTGGGAGTTGAACAAAGAGTGTTTCCGTAGCAACCGAGCGCAGTCGCTGTCAGGTCATCCGAAATGATGAGCAAGACGTTCATCTTCTGCTTCGTGTCTGCTGCGTAAACCGGAGCGAGGAACAGTGAAACCAGAACAGCAGCGATGAGCCAGCGGATGATCACAGTGCGTCTCTTCAATGGAGGAGAGAAGTCTTTGAAAATTCAATGTAAAGAGGCGGCGTTGGCTGTTCAAATCGGACGGGTCTACAAAAAAAGGAGTGAGAAGCTGAATTGCATCTCACTCCCGGAGTGATCGAACTGGTGATCGAACATTCGTTGCTCGCCGACTTATCGGCCGGAGACCTTCAGCAGGGTGGTCTTCTTCTTGAGCGTCATCAGTGTCAGGTAGACAATTGTGCAGGCCACGCCAATGACGATCCAGTGTG
Organism: Planctomicrobium mucosum; assembly: GCF_051466335.1. Lineage (NCBI taxonomy): Bacteria > Pseudomonadati > Planctomycetota > Planctomycetia > Planctomycetales > Planctomycetaceae > Planctomicrobium > Planctomicrobium mucosum. Next base: position 1,801,709 of record NZ_CP195793.1, read on the forward strand.
TGTCGATGCGGAAGGTGCGAGTGACGACGAAGTTTTCGAACTGGTCCATACAGACAAATGCGACAGCCAATCCGAAGAGTCCGGTGTATTCCTTCTTGAGTGCAGTGCGGAGGGAGAACGGCAGCTCAGGCTTTCGGTACTTGAATACGTTTGGAATGAACGCTGGTGTCTGGGACGCCCAGTTGGTGTAGGTTTCACCGAACTTGCCTCGCAGGAACTCCTCTTCCGCGAACATGATTCGCTCGTAATAGAGCCAGAACGCGAGTGTGAAGCAGATCACCATCCAGGGGACAAAGCAAAACATCACAATTCCCAGCCACATGAGATAGTTGCCCAAGTACAGCGGGTGACGAACTGTGGAATAGATTCCCGTCGTATTTACGGAGTTTGCGACCTGTGAGTACACGTTACGACCGGAAGTCTTCGGGGCGACATGGCCGCCAACGATGAACCGGACAAGGAGACCCGAGAGTGAGACTCCGAAACAGACGAGTTCCCAGGCATTCTGGAGTTGTTCACTCCCCATGGGCCGCCGGATATACGGAAGAGCAGGGATGAAAAGGAGGATCAGCAGGAATGGGAGATAGCTTCTCCAGCGAAAAAGCCAGTTCCCTTGGTCTCGAAATTCATCTCGCAAACTCATTGGTGCATCCTTGCAGCCAGTGTTGATATCGAACGATCGCTCAATTGCTCCTCAGATCAGCGTGTGAAGTGTGAAGGAGCAGTTGAGTGAGGCTGCTCATGAACTGATCAATTCCTCATTGAGGAGGTGAAGCAGAGCAACTTTCAGGA
>NZ_CP195793.1:1807500-1812500 GCF_051466335.1 Planctomicrobium mucosum
CGGGAATGGCTTCAGGCAACGTTTTCATTCATGGGGCATCGGTGGAGGAGTACCGAGGCAGGGGATGGACGGGTTGTCGGTTACATCATTGGGAATGAAGTGAACTCTCATCGAGAGTGGTCGAATGTCGGGGAGATTCCGGCGGATGAATTTATCGAGCAATATCTCAAAGCCGTTCGGCTCGCTTTCAATTCGGTGCGATCACAGGACCCGGCCGCCAGGATTTACTTGTCTCTCGACCACTTCTGGGGGCGGGGACTGGATGACAGGCCGATGCAGACGATGGGCGGAAAGTATCTGGTCGATCGTTTTGCTCAACGGGCGCGGGAGACAGGAGATTTTGAATGGCATCTTGCCTATCACCCTTATCCAGAGGATTTGTTCAATCCTGCGTTCTGGAATGATCAAAGCCCAACGAGCAATGACGATTCGCCTCGGATCACCTTCAAGAATCTGGAAGTGCTGACAGCTTACTTTGAACGAGATGAGCTCCTGTTTAACGGGAGGACTCGGAGCATTATCCTCAGCGAACAAGGATTCAATAGTCGTGAGAGTGTGGAGTCCTTGCAGGAGCAAGCTGCTGCATACTGCCTGGCTTGGAAGAAAGTGGAGCGGTTGCCGACGATCGAAGCGTTTATTTATCACAGGCACGTCGATCACGCGCACGAAGGGGGACTGAACTTGGGGCTGTGGACTCGCCGGCCGAACTCTGTTTTCGCTCCTTCGGAAAAGAAGCCAATTTATCAGGTCTTCCAGAAGGCGGATACGCCTGAGTGGGAAGATGCATTTCGGTTTGCCCTTCCCATCATCGGGGCAGATGGGTGGGATGACGCGTTGACCCTCGGTGTCGAGCAACCGTGAGATCTCTGCTTCACGCGTGGGAGTAAGTCTCCTTTTGATGCCTTATCAAGCACCTCAGCGGCAATCTGCTGAGGTGCTTTTTATTTGGGGTCGGTGGGAGATCAGCAGCACAATTTCTCTCAAAAAGCCTCGCCGTTTTGCTGCAAGATTACAAATGATCGGAATTGGTTGATGTTTTCTGTTTGATTAGATATGAGATGGTCGATTTTGTATTGTGCACAGTTGGGGCTTGTTGTGCATAGAAGTCTCTTCGCGACGTGCTGATTTCTCGTCTAATGTGCACCAAATGTTCGGTTCAGACGACGTGACAAGTCGAGTAGGCCGATAAATTTGCAATATGTATTGGATTGTAAGTGTTTGAATTGTGTGTGATTTCTGTTTTGTTTTCAACTTATTTGGATTGAAGGGCACGATGATGAAGTCAAATTTCACCTGTCATAGGGGCCAGCGTTTCAGGGGGTTCACGCTCATTGAGCTCTTGGTTGTTATTGCCATCATTGCGGTGTTGATCGCATTGCTGCTGCCGGCGGTGCAGCAAGCCAGAGAGGCTGCCAGAAGGTCCCAGTGCAAGAACAATCTGAAACAGCATGGATTGGCGCTGCACAATTACCACGACACCTACAATGTTCTCCCGAATGGGACTGGGAATCAGGCGCACGTGGGAACAGCCGAAACTTGGGGCGTTTCGATGTGGGTCGGTCTTCTCCCTTATCTTGATCAGGCTCCCATGTTCAATCAGTGGGACTTCAATACCCCACATACTGGCTGGGATGCCAACAGAGGATTGACACGAGGGAAGAAACTGACCGTTTTGCTGTGTCCCTCATCTAGTTTGCCTGCCGGGTTGAATGGTGATGCTCATACCCAGCACTACTATGGAGTTGCAGGGGCAGCACCTCGGCCACCGCAATTCACTTCCGTCGCGGGAAGTGAATGGTTTGATCAAGAGTACGGGAATATTTCCACTCGAGGCATGATCCCACAATTCCATAATATGACTTTGGCGAAGTGCACAGATGGAACGTCGAACACGTTGCTGATGGGCGAGATTAGCAACTTTGTTTTTGACGTTGCTGGTAACCGCGAAGACAGGCGGCCAAGTTATGAATGGGGCTGGCCGATGGGGGGCCTCTCCGGCTGGACCGGATGGGGGCCGCATTCTTGCAATGTGACTGTTCGATACGCGCCGAACGCCAAGGTTCTTGGTGCTGCTGGAATCGTCTGGCCAGCGTGGCCAGCAGCGGGAGCGAATAACACCCCGTTCACGTCTGAGCATACAGGTGGGGTACAAGTGTTGATGACTGATGGTGCCGTTCGGTTCATTTCCGACAATATCAATCTCGACACTCTCACCTATTTGTCTGTCCGTGACGACCGTCGAGTGATTGGCGAGTTCTAGGGTGGTCTTATAGCGTCGGTTTGGCTGCAGGTTCTCTGTTCTGCAGAGTCTCGATGACTCGTGGATCCCCAGGGATCTTAGGAAGTCGTACCGATGTGAGATTGATTCAGTGGTCTCTTGGCACAGCGGGCCCAAAGTCGGTTGGTCCGCTGTGCAATTTTTATGACCAGCGTGTCCAAGTCACCCGCGACTTGGTCGCACGGAACCGTTTTGGTCACGCGAGTCGCTGCGAATCTGCGCCAAGTGAAATTCTGTTGGACTCAAAGAGTGTATTTGATGCATGAGGATTCGGGATCATGGTCGTTCGGTTGTTGAACAGCGGATTGTTTTCTTTGATGGTGTGCGTGGGCTTGAGTCTCTCTGGATGTCAAAAGGGCTTCCCGGATGGCTTTACTGGAGAGCGAGGGACAGTCACCGGAGTAGTCACCCTCGACAAGGGGGCATTGCCGGCAGGTTGTCAGGTTCTGTTTATCTCAAACAAGGGAGGGTACACGGGGGCGGGAAAAGTTGACGACCAAGGCAAGTTCAGCGTGCTCTACCCCAGCGGGCCAGGACTCCCAGTTGGTGATTACGACATTCAGTTGACGGCTCCAGTCGAAATCTCCAGTGGAAACGCAGTCTCCACTGATCCGACGGCGATGGCAAAGACGTTGAAGCTCGGGCCGAGGCCTACTGGAAAACCGGCGACTCCGTTTCCTTCGAAATACGCGTCGACGGGAACTAGTGGGCTGAAGTTCACCGTAAAGTCTGGGGAGAATACTGCAAACTTCAACCTTGAAGGAAAGTGAAAGCGGGTGGATGTGCTGAGGGGGATGGCTGGTGTCCGAGCCCGATGGGCGGTGCCGAATTCATCACCTGCGCATAGGCAGTGTAAGTAGAGCGGGGCCTGGGGGAAGTCGAGCAACTCCTTCCAGGCCCCGCTTGTTTTGGATGAGGACGATATGCGGAAGAGGAGAGGTGAATGCGGGGGATGGGGATAGAACGGACGAGTGCCGAGGGGAGACCCATGATACGTATTGGGTGAAATCTGGAGCTGAATCGTCATTTGTGCATTTGTTTGCGAGATGGTCCTCCAAAGAGTCGAAAAAGAAATTCGAAAAAAGAAGGGCCAGAGGGTTGACGGGAGACGCCGCGGCCCGTAACATCTTGGACCCGCCTGACACAAAACGGGACGCAAACAAACGAGAAGACACCACTTAGGTTGACTTGGGTTTCAAGTGAAAGTGGTTTCTTCTCGCAGGTTTCGGCTGGTGAAAGCCAGTGTGCGAGTCACGCCAAGAAGCGTGAATCAGAGATCTTTGGCAATTTGGTGGATAGATTAAAAACACGCGTGGCATCTGGCTATTGCACCACACGAAAGTGTGGAGTTGAACGCAAGTTTGACAAAAGTAATTGGCCTGAGCTCTTGAGGAATGTTTTTTGCATACCTGGCGTGGCGAATCGGCAGCGTAAGTTGCTGGTTATATCGTTAAAGTGGCTGCAGTCGCAAGCTGCAGCGATGGTTTACTATCTGAAATTGACGATGCTGGGTTGAAAGGTCCTGCGTGGTTGAAATTAAGGTGGTCAAGCTATTAAGGGCACACGGGGGATGTCTTGGCGTCAGAAGGCGATGAAGGGCGTGGAAGGCTGCGAAAAGCCTGTGGGGAGCCGTCAAACAGGCGTTGATCCCGGGATCCCTGAATTACAGCGAAAGCTGAGCGAACGTGGGGAACTGAAACATCTCAGTACCCATAGGAAGAGAAAGAAAACTCGACTCCCTAAGTAGCGGCGAGCGAAAAGGGAATAGCCCAAACCGAGTGCTACGGCATTCGGGGTTGTGGGACCAGTGACATGTACATGAATGGCTAGAAGAAGCTGTGTGGAAACCGGCACCATAGAGGGTGAGAGTCCCGTATTCGAAAGCTTGAAGTGGCTAACTGGCACCCGAGTAGGGCCCGGCACGTGGAACCGGGTCTGAATCTGCGAGGCCCATCTCGTAAGGCTAAGTACTCACTGACGACCGATAGTGAAAAGTAGCGCGAGCGAAAGATGAAAAGAACCCCTTTTAGGGGAGGGAAAGAACCTGAAACCGTGTGCTTACAAGCTGTCGGAGCACGATGTCTTCGGACCGTGTGACGGCGTGCCTTTTGCATAATGATCCGGCGAGTTATCGTCATTGGCAGGTTAAGATCTTACGGATCGAAGCCCCAGGGAAACCGAGTCTGAATAGGGCGACTAAGTCAATGGCGATAGACGCGAAACCTTGTGAACTACCCATGGGCAGGTTGAAGCGCGGGTAAGACTGCGTGGAGGACCGAACTCACTAGTGTTGAAAAACTAGGGGATGACCTGTGGGGAGGAGTAAAAGTCTCATCAAACTGGGAGATAGCTCGTTCTCTCCGAAATAACTTTAGGGTTAGCCTCAGGCAACTACACGATAGGGGTAGAGAGACTGAATTCGGGCGGGGCCCTTCCCGGGGTACCCACCGTGACCAAACTCCGAATACTATTGTGACTATCCTGGGAGTTAGTCGACGGGGGATAAGCTCCGTTGTCAAGAGGGAAACAACCCAGATCGCCTGCTAAGGTCCCCAAGTCTGACTCAGTCAGAAAGGATGTTTGGATACAGTGACAGCCGGGATGTTGGCTTAGAAGCAGCCATCATTTAAAAAGTGCGTAATAGCTTACCGGTCAAGTATTCATGCACCGATAATGAAAGGGAGTAAGTCAGACACCGAAGCAGCGGATTCACGTAAGTGAG
>NZ_CP195793.1:1815000-2115000 GCF_051466335.1 Planctomicrobium mucosum
TTGCCCGATATCCTTGCCGCTCGTATCCTTCGAGATGATCTGTTTCCATTTTTTAAGCAGCAGCAATATGCAGCCGGGCTGCAGGCTGCTGTTCAAAAAATCACTGCAATCATGATCCGCAATGAACCCGCGGAGATACCGCCGGTTGGGAGCGAAGAGTTTCCCATTATCGTTGTGATTCTACTGTTCTTCGTTACGTCACTGTCTTACGCGACAGGAGTGCGTGTTCGGTCGAGCGGTGTGATGAGTGCCGTTCCAAGTGCCCTTTTTCCGGTGGGACTGGTCGGAGTTACCGGACTGTTTGGACACCCGATTGCTTCGTTCATTCTGGGCATGTTCGGGACGATCACGTTTTTCGCTGGGTTAATAAATGGTCCACAACGTTCCGGGCGAGGCGGACGACGTCGGTCAGGTGGATCTGGCGGCTGGATGATCGGTCCGTCTTGGGGCGGATCAGGCTGGAGCGGTGGCGGGTTCTCTGGCGGCGGTGGTGGCAGCTGGGGAGGCTTCAGTGGTGGAAGCTCCGGGGGTGGCGGCGCAAGTGGAGGTTGGTGAGGTGCTGAAGCAAAAATTGACAACTCCGGAGTTGTTCACGAGTGCGATTCACGGCCTTTTGAAGGAGCGGTTGAAATCGGTGGTCCTCTTCGGTTCCGGGGCGACCGGTGATTTTGTTCAAGGGACTTCTGACTTTGATCTCCTGGTCGTTCTAGATCGGGTGACGCCAGCGGAGTTACGCACTCTCGGTCCGGCGATTAAAAACTGGACGAGTCATGGAAACCCACTTCCGCTGATCTTTTCCGAACATCAGATTCAAAATTCAGTGGATACTTTCGCTGCTGAGTTCATTGAGATTCAGAATGGCCATCGTGTTCTTTTCGGGACCGATCCGGTTGTCGGGATGGAAATTCATCTTGAGCATGTCCGCATCCATCTCGAACGTGAACTCAAAGGGAAGCTACTCGCGCTGAGAAACCATTACGCACTCGCGTTCGGTCATCGCCAGAAGGTCGCGGATTTGATGACAGAGTCATTCTCGACGTTTTTGTCGCTGTTCCGAATCGCTTTACGGATCTATCAGCCGATTGTTCCACGCGGGAAAATGTGTGCGCTTCGTGTTCTCGCAACCTACATTCCGTTTTCGCTGTCTCCGTTTGAAACGATTGACGCCTTGCGTTGGGGTGGCATTCGATTGAAGGAGATTGATGTCGATCCACTTTTTGAAGAGTATATTCGGGCAGTTGAGTTGATCGTTGATAAGGTTGATACAGTTCTCCATCCACAGAGTTAAGGATTCATGATGCCTCTCCATCAGCAGCATCGCCGAGGGGCCATTGGCACCGCGGCCGTTATTGGAATCGTCGTTGTTGGCGCTCTTCTTGTATTCGGGGCAATGTTCGTTTCTATCGGCAATAACCTTGTCAGCCTGGATGAACGGACAAAAACACAATGGGCTCAGGTGGAAACGTCCTTACAGCGACGCTTCGATCTGATTCCGAATCTTGTTGCGACAGTGAAGGGGTATGCCGAACACGAACAGGAAACACTCACCAAAATTACGGAACTGCGCAGCCAATGGGGGGCCGCGAAGACCGTTGACGAGAAAGCTAAAGTCGCTGGTGAACTGGAAGGATTTCTGGGGCGACTGATGGTTATCTCGGAGAACTACCCGCAATTAAAAGCTGATCAGGGATTCCGCGATTTGCAGGTTCAATTGGAAGGAACGGAGAATCGGATTTCAGTTGAACGACAGCGCTATAACGAGACGCTACGAGAGTACAACACAAAGGTGCGTCAGTTTCCTGCGAGTCTGATCGCTGGCATTAAAGGGATGCATCCCAGTGATGCTTACTTTGAATCAGCGTCAGGAGCTGATGCCGCTCCGAAGGTCGATTTTAAATAGAAATCGATCGACACATAGAAAAAGAGAACAAGCCGCAATTCAGAGTTGCGGCTTGTTCTCTTTTCTCATCTGGAAAAGCCTGTTTCAGGTTCAATCGGAAACGGAATTCGGTACGATCGGGGTTTCGAAGGTTTTGAGACATCACTTTCCCTGAGGAGTCTGGTTATGAAGTGGTGGTTGCTAGGGACGATTCTCCTGGCACATGCGAGTATTGCGAATGCCAACGGGTGGCATGCGTGGCGTGGTCCACATGGCCGAAATATTGCGGATGAAGGTCAAAATCTGCCCGAGCGATTCGATTCTCAACGGCACCTCCTCTGGAAAACTCGACTCCCTGGAAGTGGTCATTCTTCGCCGATTGTTGTGAACGATCATGTGTTCCTCGGCACATCTGATCACGAAAAAGAAACTCAGTCGGTCATTTGCTTGAGCCTGAAGACCGGGCAAGTTGTGTGGCAGAGAGAGGTTAATCAAGGCGGGTTGCCGGAGATCTACGTCACCAACACTCATGCCTCATCAACATTGGCGAGTAACGGGACAGAACTGTTCGCACTCTTTGAAAATCGACAACGACTTCAACTTGTGAAGCTCTCTCTTGATGGCGAAATTCTGGATGACATCACAGCGTCGCCATTCACTCCGAAGCGTTACCGCTTTGGAAGCGGAATGTCCCCGCTGTTGTACGAATCGATGGTGATCGTCGCTGCCGAATTCGAAAAGGGAGCATTGCTTGCCTTTGATCAACACACACTTCAGGAAATCTGGAGAAACCCGCGTGAAAACGTCTCGTACTCATCGCCGATCGTCGCGAACATCGGAGGTCGAGATCAGCTGTTCATGACGGGGAATGAACTGATTCAATCGTATGATCCGAAAACGGGTGAGCTGCTTTGGAGTGTCCCCGGTGCGACAGAAGCAACCTGCGGGACTGTCTGCTGGGATGACGAGATCATCGTGGGAAGTGGTGGGTTTCCTGATGCAGACACGACCGCTGTCCGAGTTACGGAGAATGGTGCGGAGGTCCTTTGGAAGCATCCCGTTCAGTGTTACGAACAATCTCTTCTTGCCTTTGACGGGTACGTCTACGCTGTGAATGAAGCGGGAATCGCGTACTGCTGGCGTGCAGAAGATGGAAAGCAGATGTGGCGCGCCCGACTCTGTGCCGAGACAAGTGCTTCGCCTGTTCTGGCTGATGGTGTGATCTATCAGGTCGATGAAAAAGGGAAGCTGGTCGTTTTCAAAGCGAATCCGAAGAAGTTTGAGAAGGTTTTCGAAACTGTGTTGGGAGGAAGCGCCTACGCGACTCCGACTATCTGCCAGGGACGATTTCTTTGTCGGGTGGCTGATGAAACAGATGAGGGGCGCGTGGAGACGCTATACTGCTTCGGCGCCGAGTAACGATTCCTCGTCAGGATCACGTCGTCATGACGACTGGGAATGTAGGTGAGAGATGATTGATCGCGTCCTGATTGCATGTGCGATGGTACTGCTGGGGGGGACGCCACTTCTAGCGGACTCTCGACCGAATATCGTTTGGATTGTCGTCGATGATATGTCCCCGAACTTTTCGTGTTACGGTGAGAAGACCATTCAGACTCCTCACCTCGATCAATTGGTATCGGAAGGGGTGTTGTTTGAGCGAGCGTTTGTGACGGCACCTGTCTGTTCCGCGTGTCGCTCAGCGCTCATCACCGGGATGTATCAAACATCGATTGGTGCTCACAATCATCGTAGTGGACGCGGGGAGCGGAAGATTCATCTTCCCGAGGGTGTAGAGCCTGTCCCAGCGATTTTTCAGAGAGCCGGCTATTATACTTCAATCGGCAATCTTCAAAACGCGAATAACGGTCTGGGGAAGACGGATTACAATTTTGAGTGGGACCGGTCTATTTACGATGGCAATGATTGGTCTGAGAGGAAGCCGGGACAGCCGTTTTTTGCCCAGATTCAACTTCAAGGAGGGAAGCTCCGTGAAGGGGATGGGTGGCTCAAAAATCGACGGCCGACCTTGGGGGAGTTGACATCTCCAGAAGCGGTGACGCTTCCGCCGTACTATCCACGTGATTCGGTGTTGCTGGAGGATTGGGCCGCGTATCTGGATGCGGTTCGTTTCACTGATCGTCAGGTCGGTGAAGTCGTTGCGAGGTTGAAAGCCGAAGGGATTTTCGACCAAACCATCATTTTCTTTCTGACGGATCATGGGATCAGTCATGCTCGCAGCAAGCAGTTTCTCTATGACGCAGGGACACATGTCGCCCTTGTTGCATGCGGACCTGGCGTCCCTGCAGGTCATCGCAGTACGCAATTAGTCGAGCAGATTGATCTGGCACCGACGTCGCTGCGATTGGCCGGGATTGATGTCTCCCCAACAATTCAGGGGAGAGATCTATTCGATGAGTCCGCTCCACGCTTGGAAGTCTACTCCGCTCGAGATCGCTGCGATGAGACTGTTGACCGAATTCGAAGTGTCCGAACAAAGGATTTCAAATATATCCGCAACAGTTATCCACATCGTCCGCTGCTTCAGCCAAATCGGTACAAGGACAATAAAAAGATTCTTAACGCGCTGCGGCGCTTGTACCAAGCCGGCGAACTGACCGAGTTGCAGGCATCGATCCTTTTCTCCCCGGAGCGAGCAGCGGAAGAGCTGTATGACCTGCGTTCCGATCCAGATGAACTCAAAAATCTGGCAGGCGATCCGGCATTTCAGGATGTTCTAGCGCAGCTACGACAGAAACTCGAAGACTGGGAGGTGGCTACGAATGATCTCGGCCGTGAAGCAGAGTCATCCGAGGTTTACGACCTCGAAATGAAGAGTTTCATGGGGAACGGCCAGGGTGAGCAGCGAAACCGACTGCTCGACAACATCGATCAAATGAAAAAATGGGCTTCTGAAGGGAAGTAGTCCCTGTCGCGATGGTGTGTATCGCGGCGAATGGATGCCGATAATCGTTCAGTCGCTGCGTTTATCGCGGCCCAAACATCACAAACTTGCGAGAGCACTCTCGTTTCTCGAGTTCGAAGTGAATGCCTCGGCGGGGAATTGTTGGTGTCACAGGACCATTCCCCGCCGGGACGTTGAATTCACTGCCAGTTGAAGCCGCTGGCTCGATGATGAAGTTCCGTCGCCGAAGGTTCTATTGAGCAACGCTCGAGCTGAGCACATGCTGAAGATGTGCAAAGCAGAGTTGCGTCGTTTCGTCTGTCCGCTGCTTGATTCTCGCAAGATGCTCTTGAATCATCACCTCGCATTTTTCGGTCGTTTCTTGGGACAGATTCAACTCGCGAAGTGTTTTGCTGGCGGTTGAGAACGCGTTCGCAAAGCCGCCTCCAATGTAAATCCCTGTTTCGACAATGCGGTCGAACGCAGCACGTTGCAGTTGTTCATTGGACTCCTCAACGGATAGGAACCCATCGTGATTGGCATCTCCGTCGATGGCAAAACATCTCATGCGTTCTGGGAGTTCATCCGGGGAAATCGCTCCATCCTGGTTGGCGTCGTATAGGAAAATTCGAGTGGAGAACATCGCGACATCCGCTCCGCTTCCTGCAAGCTGGCCGAATCCCCCAGCCACTGTCGCAAGTCGTTTCGCGAGGAGAGCGATTTCATCCGGAGTGAATGTGCTGTCTTGATTGAGGTCGTATTTCCAAATCTCTGTAAGAGCATCTTCCCGGCTGATCGGAGGATTGGACGCTGTCGGATTGGCTTGCCTGAGTCCATCGACCAGCTGCCTTTGGAATCGATTGAATTCTTCCGGAGTCAGTGTCTCTTGCAGCTTGCGATGTAGCTCCTGGTCCATTTGCCTCGCCTCATCAATCAGGCTGTACCGCGATTCGCTTAGAAATGTACGTGCTGACTGAAGCTGGGAGCCGTTGAGTGGGAAGCGTCCCAGAACACGATCCAGAAAGACTTCTAGTCGTCCGCCTCCGGCCAGTTCGATAAAGCGCGAGAGCGATTCGTAATCCGCGGCTTCCTTCTCGCTGACGTCTCCATCTCCGTCAAAATCACCAACGCCCATCACTTGCGGTGCTATTGCATCACTCTGATTTGGGAGAGCGGGTTGATCGACCGGTGGTTGTGGAGCCCCTGCTGCTCGAGGTCCGCCCGGGGCCGTTCGACCGACGCGGGCAGCCGCAGCGCGAGTGCGACTCCGCTGCGTGAAAATATCTGTTCTTCGAATGATGTCGATGGCCGGCTCAAGCTTAGCTGCTGAGAGCGTGCCACTTTCATCAGTGTCGAGACTCATCAGCCATCGCGTTGTTTCGTCGAGTGAGAGCCCCTCACCGCGATTGAGTCGCTGTTGAATCTCGTCGATCGTTCGATTGCCCGTTCGAGTTACAGTAGTGACATCGCTCGTTTCGGAGAATGTTGGTTCCGTCTCGGTGCTCCAGGGATTGGAAAATCGGACATCGGTCAGCAGTTTTGTGTCACTCAGCGTTTTGAGAAAGTCGACGAGTGCCTGACTCTCCTCTTTGGAGAACTGGAAGCGAACCACTGGACCGAGATTCGGGTGACGATTCACACCGGTGCTGTAATGCTCAATCACATCTTCCAACGTCGCCAAACGTCCATCGTGCATGTAGGGGGCTGTGTGTTCGATATTCCGCAGCGAAGAAGCTTTGAACGAGCCGATTTCACTGGGGTCGAAGGTAATGTCTCCGCGACCACCATCGCGAACCGTTCCGCTTGGATCGATTCCGTTGTTCAGCGAGCGAAACATCGCAAAAATTGCGTTTTGCGGTGCCGTGCCAAGGTGATGGCAAGCTGCACATTTGTCGTAGAATAGACGCTTACCGAGGTTCTCTGAAGCAGTGAAATCCGGGAAATCGTCGGTCGAGTGATTCCCCTTCGTTGCAGCGAGATCGTATCTGGAATTGTAAGACTCGATGGATCGCAAAAACTGAGCGAGTGCCTGGCTGACTCTTTCCGAGGTCACATCTTCTGAGTCGAATGCGTTCTTGAAGAGCGAGGTATAGCGTTCATCCTGCTGAATTCGTTCGATGAGCATTTCTTCATTCAAACCCATTTCAACGTGGCTGAAAAGTGGAATGAGCACCGCATCTTCAAGAGTGGTGGCTCGTTCGTCCCAGAAAAAGCCGGCTCGAACGAACTTCAATTCTCCGGCCGACATTGAATTTCGGTCGGTCTGCTGGCCATCGAATCCAATGCTGAATTGTCGCGGATCGCTGAACGCATGAGACTGCTGATGACAGGACGCACAGGAAGTGCTGCTGTTGGCGGAGAGATTCACATCGTAAAACAAAACCCGTCCGAGAGTCGCACCGGCATTTGTCGTTGGATTCGATTTGGGCGTCGTGTCGAAATTCTCAACTCCGGCAGCCTCGAAGTACTCAGGCTGCGGGGTCGATGTGTAGTCGTAAGAAAACTCTGGGAGGGTCAGCTGACGCTGGGCAGGGAGACCTGCGTTAACGAATTGGCAGAGAAGCAAGAGGGCAACAAACGGGATCGGGCGGAGTCGCAAACGGGACCTCGTAACTGTGCATGAAAACTGACGTCCCGCTCCGAACATATCAACCGATCTCATGGTAAATGTTGGAATCACGATCACCTCTCTCAACGAATTTCTGAGGCGAGGGACCAAACGATTGTATGAGTACTAGTGATCTTCAAAAATGGGATTCGATAATTAAAACTCGCCGACAACCTCGCTGCCATTCCGGGTATGGAGATTGATCACAAGGTCGACGTCCGTGTTCGCGCCAAGGCTTCTCACGCTGCCATCGCCCATCAGAATTGTTGAGGTTCCGGTGTGGAAGCTGTAAATCCCCTCCATGTTGCAGCAGTTGATGATACAGCTACGTTGTCGCTGTGGCGCATTCGAAACGTATCGTTCTCCCTGATCAGTGCATCCCGGAGCATAAGAATACAGGTTGAGTGCATTGGGGCTGGACCATGCTGCCCACCCGGGCTGTCCTGTCTGAGTTGTTCCCTGTGCCACTGAGCCGATGTGAAGGGTTGGTCGTCCTGCAATCTCGTCAATCAGAATGGTGTTCGTCAGTCCGTCGGTGAACTCAGCCAGTCGAGTCTGCTTATTCGACGTCAGCGCTGCTGCTCCGGAGATTCCGTTGCTGTCAACGTGGTTCCCTGACTGCGGTGCTCGAGTGAAGTAGTCGGACGCTGCTCCAAACATGTCTGGTCGGAGCGTGGCTGCTGTTGGGCCGCTGGCGAGTTGAACCATTCGATCGCCATTTGGAGTCGTTGGGCAGGCGAAAAGAGGAATCTTCACTCTCACTACGGGTTGGTTGACCGGATCAAAATGGGGCAGGTTGTAATCGTATTTGTTCGCGATAGTGGCCTGGTCAATGTAGGCCAGTAGCGAAATGGACCAGCCTGACATGACGACGTTTTTCGCGGACCCATCGACAATCTTTGAAGCAGTGATTCGAGAGGGGGGAAACGCGTTATAGACGTCCGCGTAATTGTGGAATGCCAACCCCAATTGTTTCAGGTTGTTTTTGCATTGACTCCGTCGGGCAGCTTCCCGCGCCTGCTGGACGGCTGGCAGGAGAAGCGCAATCAAGACTGCGATAATCGCAATAACCACAAGTAATTCAATCAAAGTGAATGCGTTACGACGATGAAGTGCAGTCATGCGATCAGCTTGCTTCAGGAGAGCGTGACAAGGGGATTGGGATTTTTGTTCCAAGTTCTTCCTGCGAGTTGCAAACGCCGTTCCTCGAAGCGAACGAGTGTTTCAAGGCAGTATTTGGGAAGTTGGCGACCCACTGCAGCGGCGCGTTCGAGATTGCGGCGAGAAATTCGTGACGAAGGGGCGATAAATTCGCCATCGACTTGGCAGGTTTGAGTATGCGAGGTGGAAGAGACCACGACAGAGGGTGTTCATAAGGGAATGGTGACAGCTTTGTTGAAAATTCCGGCGTTTGTTGCAGAAATGCTCTCCTTTGTTATCCTGAATAGAGCCAATGGGTTTCGTCGACCCGATTGTCAAAATAAGCATTCCACATAGAAAAAACGTGTCGATCTCATCAGGTCAGCGGTTCACTGCAGTTCACGGTTTTTGCTGGATTGTTTTTCACTTCAACTTGTTGCTTCTACGGACTGATCTGTCCGATTGGTGATTCAATCGCGGTTGATTCGGTCGGTAATGCATCGCGGGACATGTCCCATCAGATTTGTGTCGAGTTCGTTGACAGGACCATTACATGGAGTTGGTAGAAGCGTTGATCTTCTGGCTGTCGATTCAGCTTGCTTGGGGACTCCGTTCCCTGGTGAGAGGGGTGGAGAAGCTCTGGAGTCGATTCGCTCTCAACTCGCTGTCTTGCAAAACGCTGGGTGTCGGGGGAGTGGAGGCTTCGGCTGATATTTCCGTTGCTGACCGCGTTTTTAGCGTTTTTGTAAGGCATGACGGAACGGAGGCGGATCAGAGTGCAGGAATGCAGCTTCTGAGTCGGCTTCGGTACTGGCTTCCGGATCGAGCGCAGTCTGCTTTGGGTGTCTCTTCTTGATGTGATTGCAATTCAGGATCAATCTTAGCGAGCTGGAGCGAGGCGAAACTGAACTGTTCGGAACGATTCCGGAAGTTGAAATATGCCCCTCGAAATTCTCTATGCCTTTTTCGGCCTCCTGTTTGGGGGTGCGATTGGCTACTTCGTTGATTACGTGATCAAGGGAAAGTCTCACCGCACCGCTGCCGAGTTGGTGGCCGACGCTGAAAAGCACGCGGAAGAGCTCAAACGCAAGGCGGAACTTGACGCCAAGGATGAATTGCTTCAGCGCAAAGACAAACTTGATCGCGAGTTAGAGAAGACTCGTAACGAAATTCGCAACTCAGAGAGGCAACTGGATAAGCGGGAGTCGTCGCTGAACGAGTTGGAGACAGGGCTGAAAAAACGCGAGCGGATGGTCGAGCAGCAGGTTCAGAAGTTCGGCGATCGTGCGAAAGTTCTCGAAGCGCGTGAGCGTGAACTCGATCGAATGCTGCAGGAAGAACAGGAAGAACTGTTCAAAATCAGCGGGCTGTCGAAAGCGGATGCGGAAACCCGACTGCTTGATCGCGTGGAAAAGCAACTGCGAAATGAGACCGGCGGCCTGATTCTCAAGCATCAGGCGGAAGTCAAAGCCGAGCAGGAGAAGATTGCCCGCGAAATTATCGGTATGGCTGTTCAGCGATATGCGTCCACACACACTGCCGAAACAACTGTCTCCACCGTCGATATCCCCAGTGATGAGATGAAGGGGCGAATCATTGGTCGGGAAGGGCGGAATATTCGTGCGTTCGAGAAAGAGACCGGGGTGGACGTCATTGTGGACGACACTCCAGGAGTTGTTGTGGTCTCCGCGTTCGACACCGTCCGCCGGGAAATTGCCAAGATCGCTCTGAACAAACTGATTCAGGATGGTCGTATTCATCCGGCCCGAATCGAAGAGATCGTCAAAGAGACTCGGGCGGAGATGGATGATCGAATTATGCAATTGGGGCGAGAAGCTGCTGAAGAAGCAGGGGTTCCCGGGTTGCACGATAAGCTGTTGTATTTGATGGGGCGTTTGAATTTCCGCGTCAGCTACAGCCAGAACGTTCTGCGTCACTCTATTGAAGTCGCACACCTCGCTGGCATGATGGCAGAGCAATTGGGGCTCGATGCGGATATGGCCCGTCGTTGCGGCTTTACCCACGACATCGGTAAGGCAGCTGATCATGAAATGGAAGGGGGCCACCCCGCCATTGGTGCAGAACTGCTCAAGCGTTACGGCGAAGGCCCTGAAGTGGTTCACTCGGCAGCGGGGCATCACGACGATATTCGGCCAGAATACCTGTATACCGTTCTCACCGCCGCCGCTGACGCCTGCTCGGCATCGCGTCCAGGTTCTCGTCGTGAGACCTTGGAAAAGTACATCAAACGCCTCGAAGAACTCGAAGCGATTGCGTGCGGATTCCCCGGTGTGAACGAAGTTTACGCAATTCAGGCCGGCCGCGAAGTTCGTGTGATTGTCGATCCGAAGCAGGTCAACGATCGAGCTGCCGCGAAAATGGCGCGAGATATTGCTCAGACGGTCGAAGAGACCATGACGTATCCCGGTGAAGTCAAAGTGGTTGTGATGCGAGAAATTCGAACCATCGGGGTTGCTCGCTAATGGGCAGATTTGGGAGGCCTCTGCCCGACTTTTCGGGGGTGGCCTCCACTGGGATTCTCAGAGTCCGTTGACCAATCACTTCCGGACCGATATTCTCTCCAGCTCGAACTTCCGGAAGATCATCCGGAATTATTTTTTTGTCACAATAGATTGAATGCTATCGACATGGGTCGTATCGAAAGATCTCGCGAAATCGCTCGTTCACGCGTCCGTAAGGTCAAAGTCAAAAAGCTGCGTGCACTGTTTGCATCTGCCAAGACTGAAGACGAGAAGAACGCTGTCCGTGCGAAGATGGCTCGCGTTAGCCCGCTGGTTGTACTCGAGTAGTACGCGTCGGCGAAAATTGTTTGCTTGAGGAGCTCGTTCATGGTGCGTGTTTTCGCTGCTGCGCTGTTGGCTCTTGTTGCGGGAGACGCTGTTTTAGCGTCTGAACCGGCAGGAGCATCCGGCCCTGTGTACGAGCTTCGGGTTTACACTTGTGAACCAGGCAAATTGCCTGCATTGGAAGAACGTTTTCGCGACCACACGCTGCGGTTGTTCGAGAAGCACGGGATGAAAAATCTCGGGTACTGGAATCCGGTCAGCGCAGAGGGCGAAAACAACGCTCTGATTTATCTGCTTGAATATCCAAGCCGCGAAGCCGCTGTCGCTTCATGGGAAGGGTTCCGTTCAGATCCAGAATGGCAGGCAGTTGCCGCTGCAAGTCAGGAGAAGCACGGTAAGATTCTGGCCAAGCCGCCCGGATCGACTTATCTCAAGGCGATTGATTTCAGCCCGGAAGTGAGTCTCCCTACCGCTGGCAAACACTACGAACTGCGGACCTATATCGCAGCACCGGGTAAGTTCGAGGCGATGAACGAGCGATTCCGTAAAGATGCGGATCGCCTTCTTCGCAAGCACGGGATGAACTCGATTGGCTATTGGGTGCCGACAGACGCTCCTGAGTCTGAAACAACGCTGATTTACGTGCTCGAGTTTGATTCTCCAGAAGCGGCTCGGAAGAGCTGGGCCAGTTTCTTTGCCGATCCGGAATGGCAACAAGTTTACGCTGAGTCGGAGAAGAACGGCACACTCTTGTCGAAGACTCCTGACTCCGTTTACTTAAACGTGTCGCCAGTCTCTCCGTTGGCAAAGTAGGTTTTGTATCTGCTTTGCTGACCTGAGGTGATGTGCTGAGTTCAATCTCCTCTGAATAGCGAGTCTTGGCCATCTGGCTGACTGCGTCGGTAGGACGCCAGTGCAATCTTCTCGCTTTGAAATTTGAACGGTCGATCGACTGCGCTCTGTCTGATGTCTGAGTCCGGCCAATCGGACTGGACGCCAATCGACTTCGATTACCTTCTTGCGGCGACCAAGGCGAATCGCCTCCGCGAACGCCACCTTGCTGGTTCCATTTTTTCTATCGCCTCGATTGTCGTTCCGATATCGAGATTTACCGGTTGAAAATGTGCCAGAGAGATTCTATTCAATTGGCATGTAAATGATGTTCAATTGAAGTGAAAGAGTTCATCTCCAGTTCATGAACCCTTCATCATTTTACGTTGAGATGCCGAGGCAAAATGCAATCTCGGTTTCAATCATGGCGTTCGCGATGGTGGGGAAAATGCTTTCCTGCCGCAGTCTCTTTTCGGAGTCCATTGACGATGCATTTTTCATCCATCCTGATTCGAGCCTGTTTCGTGGCAGCGTTCAGTATCGGCGCTATCGGAACTGTCACTGCTGCTGACAAAAGTGAAGTCCGGGTGATGTCGTTCAACATCCGGTATGGATCTGCTCAGGATGGCCAGGATTCCTGGGATCATCGCAAGGATTTTCTGGTCGAGACTATTAAGAAATACAGCCCGGATCTGCTGGGAACTCAAGAGACGCTCGCCTTTCAGATGAAGTTCATCTCCGACAATCTCCCTGGCTACACAGCCTTCGGAGTCGGGCGTGAAGATGGTGATAAAAAGGGTGAAATGACAGCGATCTTCTATCGAACAGATCGATTCACCAAACTCGATGGAGGCCATTTCTGGTTGAGTGAAACCCCGGATCAGCCCGGGAGCAAGAGCTGGGATAGCTCATTGCCTCGGATGGTGAGTTGGCTCAAATTGAAGGATAATGTCGCTCCAAACAATCCGGTAATTTACTTTGCGAACACTCACTTCGATCACCGTGGGCAAACGGCTCGTCTCGAAAGCGCCAAGTTGATTCGACAGCGAGTGGAAGTTCTTCCAGCAGGCTCGCGCGTTATTGTCACCGGAGACTTCAATGCGACGTCTGACGATCCTCCCTACGCGGCAATCTTCGGTGAAGTGAATGGAAAGAAGTCTGTTCGCGATGCATATCGCATCGCGAACCCCAAAGTTCTAGAGAACGAAGCGACGTTTCAAGGCTTTCAACTCGGCCGTGAAATCGGGAAGTCGATCGATTGGGTCGGCGTGACACCGGGGTTCAGCGTTAAATCCGCGGTCATCAATCGGGTTTCCAAAGACAAACGATATCCATCGGATCATTTCCCGATCGAAGTGATTCTGAAATACGCAGAGTGAGTAGAGCGATCACTCATGAATAGTGAAGAGAGGGGCGTTACCAATGTTGAAGGCGATATGTCTTACTGGAATCTTCGGTCTTGTATCGATGCTGCTCGGCGTGGGGTGTTCCGCGGCGCACGCTGCGGCTGATTCCGATCTTCGTGTGATGACCTTCAACATTCTGTACGCAACCGCAGCGAACTCGGTCGACGAGAATTCGTGGGATCACCGCAAAGATCTGTTGATCGACACGATTACCGAGTTCAATCCGGATCTGTTGGGGACGCAGGAAAACACAGCTGATCAACGTCGGTTCATGGAGTCTAAGCTCACTGACTACGAAACATTTGGCGTCGGAGTCGGGGATGGAAAACAGAAGGGGGTGATGAATGTCATCTTCTTCAAAAAAGATCGCTTCACCAAGTTGGACGGCGGTCACTTCTGGTTGAGCGAGACTCCAGATGTCCCCGGGAGCAAAAGCTGGGATACAGCCTCTTCACGTATGGCGACGTGGGTGAAATTGCAGGATCTAGACGCTCCGGGCAAACCGATTCTCTGGTTCCTCAATACCCATTTGGACCACAAGGGGAAGGAAGCCCGCGCTCAGGGGGCGACACGTGTTCTCGACTGGGCGAAATCTCTCCCAGCGAATTCACACATCGTGATGACCGGTGATTTCAATGCCCAGCCAAACACGCTTCCGTATCAGAACCTGTTCAACAACCCCGCAGAGGCCCCGCTAATGAAAGACGCTTTTCGCGATGCCAACGCTGAGGTGTCGCCGAATGAGCGTACTTACAATGGATTTGTTTTCGGGCGAGTTGATGGCGGATACATCGATTGGATCGGGATCAGCCAAACCTTCAAAGCGAAGACAACTGTCGTGAATCGCACATCACGAGAAGAACGCTATCCATCAGACCACTGGGCCGTTGAATCGGTGGTCTCCTACCTGAACAGGTAAACGTCGTTTCGTCAAAATTGGTTCGGCCGACAACATTGCAGAATGTTGCCGGCTTTTTTGTTGTTCGAATTGTGCTGGGGGAAGTTCGCTTAGTGACTCCGCGCTGGGCCACTGA
The DNA here is from genome assembly GCF_051466335.1 of Planctomicrobium mucosum. Taxonomy (NCBI): domain Bacteria; kingdom Pseudomonadati; phylum Planctomycetota; class Planctomycetia; order Planctomycetales; family Planctomycetaceae; genus Planctomicrobium; species Planctomicrobium mucosum. Next base: position 1,829,611 of record NZ_CP195793.1, read on the forward strand.
ATCGCGGAGATTTCCACGCCATCAAGAACAAGCATGGTGAGATTTCGGTTGGTCGGCCTCGGTGCTTACAGCTTTGATTCTACTTCAAACTTGCTCTGTTTGATTCGCTCGCGGTTTTCAGCTGCGCCCGTTGTGATGTCCCCGCGACGCTCCTTGTTGACAAGGACCATCTGTGTATCGGTGACTTCAACATGGTCGCCTGGTTTGACTGGTCCGCAATCGACGCCGTTCACGTAGATACGGCCGTTTTCAGTGCTCATTGTCAACTCGGGGGAGTCGTACATCAGACGACCATCTTTCCCTTTTTCAACTTTGCTGAAGCGGTTGTCTTCGTAAAGAGTGTAGCGGACTCCACCGTGTGTTTGGTAAGGAGCACGGAACGCTGCACACGAAAATGCGCTGACGAGTATAAAGAGGCCCGCGAACAGGGTGAGTTGATATTGTTTTGAATAGAGCTGCATGGTGAATTGCCCGGTCATGAATTGAAGGAAGATTTTCCTGTCGGGTGAGCCTTGTCAGGCGGGGTGTGCTATTGAAGTTTCAGGCTGACCATTCCGAGGATGGCCAGCAGTGCTGATCCAATCCAGAATCGGGTGACAATTTTTATTTCGTGCATTCCTCTGAAAACGAAATGATTGTGCAGCGGGCTACAGGCAATCAGGCGTTTTCCAGTCAGTCGATAACAACTGATCTGCATGATGACGCTGAGTGTTTCAATGACGAAAACTCCTCCGATAATCACGAGCAGTGCTTCTTGCCGAGTGACTAAAGCTGCAAAAGCGAGCAGTGCTCCAATCGGGAGAGAACCGGTGTCTCCCATGAATACTTGAGCCGGGTAGCAGTTGAACCAGAGAAATCCAAGCATTGAACCGACGAGAGCACCGACGACGATACTTAACTCACCACTTCCTGCCATAAATGGAATGTTCAAATAGTTTGCCAGAGTGTGATGTCCAGCGAGGTAGGTCAGAGCAACAAATGCTGTCCCGCAAAACACCGCGCATCCTGTGGCCAATCCGTCGAGTCCATCGGTGAGGTTAACTCCGTTCGATGTGCTGACGATGACAAATGCTGCCCAGGGAATTAATCCTGCGCCCAGCCACACAGTGTATGATCCAACTGGCCACATCAGCTCAAGTCCGTTGGGTTTGTCCTTCTGGACGTAGTACAGCCAGCAGGCAGTGACCATCGCCAGAACAAATTGGACAGCGAGTTTCTGGCGAGCCTTCAGGCCACGTTTTGTCGTGCTGAGCTTGATCCAATCGTCGATGGCCCCGAGGGCGGTGAACGAGATAATCAGGAATGTGGCAATCTGTACGTAAGCAGCAGTGAGGTCACCCCAGAGCAGGACAGACGCCAAGAGTGATCCCATGATAAACAGTCCCCCCATCGTTGGGGTTTTCTGTTTGCCGGCGTGGAGTTTGTTGAGTGTTTCCGAGGCGCTGTCAATTCGCTCCCCGCAGTGAACACGGAGCCAGCGAATTGCGTACGGGCCGACCAGAACTGCGATCAGAAACGCGGTGATGGCTGCAAGAGCTGTACGAGCGGTCAGGAACACGCGAGTGTCCCCGGAGACACGAATGTCCATTTGATCCGCATAGGGAAGCATATTGTGAAGCAGCCAGGGAATCATAAATGAATAACAGGTTAGAGGGGCGAGCTGTTGTGTCGTGGAACGCAAAAAAGCACACGTGTCCGTGTGCGGAAATGTTGATTGTTTGGCAGGAAGTAAAATGTGATGGATGGGGTCGTCTGCTTCCGTTGAATCTATTGGAATCAAGCGACCCGACGTTCATCTCCTTGCGGGTGATGTTTTTGTTGGGCAAGTCGGTGAAGTCCTTGGATGATCGCTTCCATTCGCATGCCGCGAGATCCTTTCACAAGAACAACATCACCCGGTTCCAGCCAGCAATCCAGTAATAACATTGCCAAATCGTGATCGCGTGCGACTCCCAGGCAGCCGGCATCCATGCCATTTTTGCGTGCGCTTCCTGCGACGATTGCCGCCTGTGAGCCGACCGCGATCAATCGATTGAGTTTTGAACGTGCAGCTTCCTGACCAAAAAGACGATGGAAATCCTGGCTCCATTCGCCAAGTGAAAGCATGTCCCCAGTCACGAGTATCCGCTTGCCGTCTGTTGGCCAGTCTCTTAAGACCATGCAGGCAGCAGACATCGAAAGGGGGCTCGCGTTGTAGGTGTCGTCGATGACTGTCCAGTTTCCGATCGGGACCGTCTGGCACCGTCCGGGGGCTGGGACGAACTGGCGGAGTCCCGCCTGAATTTCCCCTGATGAGAGGTCCAGTTGTCGACCGACAGCGACTGCGATGAGGGCGGAATACAGGTGGTGGCGACCGGTGGCTGATACTTCGAATCGATCATTCCCAACGCTGAAGGAAATCAGGTTTGCGAAGTGTTCAATATTTGTCGCCTGCAAGTCATTGCGGTCCCGCTCGCCCACAAAGATCACGGGGCAGGATGCTCGATCCGACATCTGGCGGACGAGTCGATCATCCCCATTGAGCACAGCAAAGCCGCTTGAGGGGAGCACTTCCAGGAGTTCACCCTTGGTGCGAACGATGGCTTCAAGACTGCCGAATTCGTCAAGATGAGCGGGGCCGACAGCAGAGATTACGCCGACTTCTGGCTCTGCAATTTCGCAGAGCGCACTGATGTCGCCGACTCGCGAGGCTCCGAGTTCGAGGACCGCATATTCATGGTGCGGTTCAAGCTGCAGTAAGCTGAGTGGCACTCCGAATTTATTGTTGAAGTTTTGCGGGCTCTCAATTCCAGAAAATCGGTTCGACAATACCGATGAGATCATACGGCGTGTGGTTGTCTTTCCGACACTTCCTGTCACTCCGATGACGAGTGCTTCAGTTTGGCGTCGAATCCAGAGAGCAAGTTGCCACAGTCCGAGAAGAGTGTTTTCGACTTGAATGACTGGTCCATTGAGATCTTTGTTCTTCTCGCTTTCCACAATCGCAACAACCGCGCCGTTCTGGAATGCTTGCATCACAAACTTGTGGCCGTCGTGTTTCGTTCCTTCGAGAGCCCAGAAGAGATCGCCTCGCTGAATTTTTCTGGAGTCGGTCTCAATGCGAAGAATTGGGACATTCAAGTCCGGTATTGCGACCGGCGTCCCGCCGATGATCGCAATCAGATCTTGATATGTCATCTCCAGCATGACTCGAAATCTTTCTGAAGAAGCCCATCGGTGAAGGTGTCGGATTGACGTGCGGGGCGTTGGAAATTCGTCTCAGTTCGAAGCGATGAAAGGAATTTGTACAGTCAGCAGGGGAGTCGGGATCAATCGATGTTAACTGTGTTAACTGTTGGTTCTGACTGAGTGACTCTAGTCGGCTCGTATTCGGTTGGGGGATTTGTGCATCCCTTTCAGGCCGTGCAACATACTTGAGAGAATCAATTGGCAGACTCCCGCATCATCAAATGGTGTCTGACGGTCGCCGATGATCTGGACCTTCTCGTGTCCTTTTCCTGCGACGATCACTGCATCACCGGCGCGAGCCATGCGGATCGCTTTGCGAATCGCTAGATCTCGTTCAATTTCGATTTCTGGCTGCTTCGCCGATTCCGGGAATCCAGCCCGAATTTCATGAATGATCTGAATCGGTTCTTCTGACCGTGGGTTGTCGCTGGTCAGAATCACTTCATCCGCAGCAGTGGCTGCGAGTCCCATGAGTGGACGTTTTGATTTATCTCGGTCGCCCCCTGCACCGAACACAACAATCACTTTTCCGGTGGTCAGTTCGCGAACCGTGGAGATGGTGCGTTTGAGTGCGTCGTCGGTGTGAGCGAAGTCGACATAGACATCAAAATTCTGTCCGCATTCGACTTTCTCCAGACGCCCGGGAACGGAATCGAGAGTGGCAAGTCCTTCCTGGATTTGGCGCGGTGTCAATCCGAAATGAATCGCTGCCGCCGCCGCGGCCAGGCAGTTACTGATGTTGTGTTGACCAACCAGTCGGGTGGTGCATTCGATTTTCTCGACACCGTATGCCAGTGTGAACCGTGATCCGTGTCGTGAGACTTGAAGGTTCGACGCTTGAATATCCGCTTCCTGATCAATTCCAAAAGTCTTGACCTGTACATTTCTGTCCAGTTGTTCAAGGATCTTCTGTTGAATTGGATCGTCCGCATTCAATACCAGCAGACCGCCGGGCTTGATGTGATGAGCGATTCGGGATTTCGCGCGGATGTAGTCGTCCAGATCGAGATGGTAGTCCTGATGATCGCGAGTGATATTGGTGATCATTCCGACATCAAGTGTTAACCCCGCAGTTCGCGACTGCTTCAGAGCATGGCTTGAGAGCTCGATTGCGACATGTGAGGTCAGTCGGTCTCGAATGGCAGCCAGTGTCCGGGCCAGTGTGAGGGCATCCGGTGTGGTGAGTGTCGCTGGCTGCGACTCGAATCCATCGTTGTATTCAATCGTCCCGATGACGCCGGTCGGATATGAGGCAGACTCAAGAAGGGACCTCAAGATCCAGGTTACAGTTGTCTTACCGTTGGTGCCCGTTACCCCCGCTACTCCCAGTCGCTGGGAGGGGAAGGCGTAGAGTCCATGACAGAGTCGACCGTAAACCTGACGTACATCGGGGACGATGCATTGGGGAAGGGGAACATTTGCGAGTGGGCTATCAGTGAGGATCGCCGCGGCCCCGCGCTGAAGTGCTTGTTCAATGTGCTTCTTGCCGTGCGTATGGGTGCCGGGCAAGGCAGCAAAGAGACAGCCGGGCGTGCAGTGCAAGCTGTTTTCGGTGATCGCCGAGAAGGTGATATCCGCACAGCCAACGAAGCTGGCTGAAGGGATCAGCCCGCGAACGCTTAGCAAACCAGGTTGTCGGAGTGGAGTGAACATAAGGAAAAAAGGGGCATCCTTGCCCCACAAGCGGCCAAGGTCGCTTGCGTCTTCCATGACTTAAGTGAAAGTGCCAAAACGAGCCGGGAAGCGACAGTTGCTCGGTGAGTAACTGATTGTTTTGAAACAACTTATGGTCTTGGTTAGGGGCACCGTTGCAGTGCCGTTGGGGAGACGGGATTCTTCCCCGTTTGGAAAAAATCGTCAATGAGACTTGAGTCCTTTTGAATAATTTCGCAGTCGATTTGTAACAGTTACCAAGCGAGGGGGGAGTGCTGCATCTCGATACCCAGCGGCGAACAGGTGGGCGGCCGCTCCACCGCAGGAAAGAGTCTCGACCATGTCTCTCTCGCCGGGGACTGAGTGGAGTGAAGTACAACAGTCTGGTTTGATACGATGGGCGGCTGATGAGTTTTTGTTTGACTGTCTGATGGAGGGGAAAATGAGAACATTGATCGCAAGCTGTCTGTGTCTGCTGACTGCAGCGACAACCACTGCCGGAGATCTCAAATTTCGCGAACAAACCATCGACCCAGCAATCGGTCGTGTCTGTTATGCAGTCAGCGTTGCGGATGTGAATGGAGATGGGTTGCAGGATGTTGTCAGTGTTTCAGAGAACCAGGTCTTCTGGTACGAGAACCCAAGCTGGAAACGGCGAGTGATCATTTCCAATCAGACTGCGACCGATCTGGTTTGCATCGCGCCCCATGATATCGACGGCGATGGACAGGTCGATTTCGTTGTTGGAGCAGGTTGGCTCGGTATGAACACCGGGACGATCCAATGGCTCGGGCGTGGAGAATCGCTCGAGCAACCATGGCACGTCTATGCGATTGGAGCGGAACCATCGCTTCATCGAGTCCGATTTGCGGACGTGCTTGGAACCGGAAAAGACCAGCTGACAATTACACCGTTGCTGGCCAGTCAGGGGGAAGGGGTCCGAATTCTCGCGTTCGAAATTCCTTCGAATCCCAAGGCGGATCGTTGGCCTGCAACGCTGCTCAATCACCAAATGAACCGGGTTCACAATCATTGCCATGTTGATCTGAATAGCGATGGTCAGCTTGACACGCTCGCTGCCGGACGGGAAGGGCTTTATCACATCGTCCGTGATGGCGACGAATTTCATTCTCAAGTGATTGGCAAGGGGGCGACTGCACCAGACATCAATCTCAGTGGGGCGGGGGAGGTCAAACTGGGGCGGCTCAAAAATGGTAAATACTTCATCACTTCAGTTGAGCCCATGCACGGGACGATGCTCGCCGTTTACTTGCCTCCTCAAGAGGGAGAGACGCTCTGGCAGCGCCATGTGATCGACCAAGGGTTCGCACGTGGGCATGCTCTTTGGACTGCCGACATGGATGGAGACGGGTCTGATGAGATCGTCTTCGGGCATAGCGACACACCTCGCGTACCCGGAGTGAATGTGTACACAGCCGGAAATGACGCTGGCACAGAATGGGAAAAGCAAGTTGTCGATGCTGGGGGGATTGCGACCGAGGATCTGGTCGTTGCCGACCTCAATGGCGACGGACTCTTGGACATCATCGCTGGGGGGCGACAGACCCAGAATGTGAAGATCTATTTAGGAATCAAGTAGAAGGCGATTCGAGATGACGACGACTCGATGCGAGTTCGAATCGTAAGTTGGATCGAGATATTGACTTGAAAATTGAACCAGTGAAGAGGGGAAGCAGCGAACTCGCTGGTTTAGCTTAAGAACGGCACTGCTGTGCTGGAACTTCTGTTCTTGAGTCCAACCAGCAGAGTTGGAGATTGGGATTGCGGTACGAACCGCAGGTCGGGGGCATTTGTACAGAGCGACATCTCGCTCACTCCGAGATGAGCTTCAGGCAAATGAACTGGGGTTAGTACGGAGACGGCCCTGGAAAGCAGAAATGGAGTCCCGCTCACGTGCATTTCCGGTGGATGGAAGAGCAGTTCAATCCAGATCGAATTCATTTCGTCACCTCATCACAACGTCAGAAGGATGATTTTTCATGGATCGCAGAGAGCATGCGGATGTATCAGTTTTAGTTTATTTCCGGTCGCTTCCTGTCGTCTTCAATAAAAATTGATTAATCCGAAAAGAAGTGAAAACATTTGCTACAGGTGCCCGCGAAGTCAACGTATTTGCCGACTCTTGTGGGTTTTTACTCATTTGTGAATTCTTCTCATAGAGCAGATTCGCGGCAATATGTTATTCGAAGAGAAACGTGAACTTGCCGATATGCCATGAGTTGTGTCAAAAAGTTCTCGGGATGGTTTTGGTGGAAATTCGGCTCTTTCGATCGATGATTGCTCCGGAGAAGCGAAACGGGGTGGCATTCCCTCCGTGAAATGAAACAGACCGGAAACGCGACGTTACCGGTCTGGGAGGTTTAGAACTGAGATAAGTGAATCGTGATGGATAGGCGGTCTGAATCTCGAAGCATTCAGTGAGTCTCGTTGTTGCCAACAATTCGTAAGACCTAGATTCTCCACTCTCCTCTCTTGAACGACATCAGAAGGGCCTTCAGACTTCAGGTTGAGGAAAGGGGGCAAAGCCGCATCGTCTTAACCGCTTTCTCGGTGGTCCGCTTTACTGGTGCGACTTGAGTTAATTGAACCAAGGGGATTGGTTTCGGTACTGCTCTGGGAACTGCTGGCCGGGCAGTGCTGGCAGAACTGCAGGATGTGTCGGGGAGACCTGCCCCGGAAAGTAATCCTGAGGGCGTGGTGGCACAGGTTGCTGATTCCAGTGCTGGCTCCCTACCGGCTGAATACCGAACTGTCCATCTCGAGAACGCATGTTTGGCTGTCCCTGATTGTTCCAGTTTGCAGGCCGAGGGGCACCTGGTTGACCGACCGCCGGCAGCAGTCGAGGGTCAGTGTTGGGGTGAGGAATTGAGGCTGCTCCGTTCCAACCTCTGTTGTTCAATTGGTATGGCGGGTTGGGGCCGAAATTAGGAGGCACTGATGCAGGGAAGTATTGAGCCTGCATTGTTTGATTGGCCTGGATTCCAGCCTGCGGCATCACATCGAGTTGCTGGAAGACGCCACCTTGAAGCGAGAGTCCCTGTGGGGTAGCCCCCGGATGAGCGTCAGGCAGGAAGCATCCGTTTTCGTTGCAGATCACACCGTTTGGCATGTTGCTGTAGTCACCGTTTTGCGGCCAGAAATCTTGAGCGGAAGCAGCGACGGACATGGTGGATAGGACAGCGAGAGTGGCAGTTGCGTGGAGCATCTTCATGATTTGTTCTTTCAAATTTGGTGGAGAATTCAAGACACTTTTGTGTTCTCGAAAGGATGACTAAGCAGTCTCCGTGCCAAACTCTTGGTGGTGTCGGTTTGACTTTTTTAAGCTGTTGTAGGTAAGCTTGTTGTGGAGATTGTGTTGTCTTTTTGCGTGATTGGATGATCTGGATTGTTGTCGGAATGACAATATTTAACTCGTGCGCGAGAATTGTTTACAAAGGGTTGGAGTCAATTGGATTTTTCTCAAGGTTGTCAGCTCCAGCGTCAGTCTTAGGATGCCGTGCATTCACTCCCCCGCCCACGAACTAAGGATCTTTCCGTGAAGCACTCCGCAGCATCTCGCCTTCAGCAACTTTTATTGAGTCGTCGTGGCTTTCTGGCCGCCTCTTCTGTACTGGCGTCGCTTCCGTCGCTGAATTGGAGAGGCGCGCAGGCTGCAGATCGCACCGTCAAATTGCCCGCGTATCCTTTTCAGTTGAGTGTGGCGTCCGGCGATCCAGTTCCTGATGGCGTTGTGCTATGGACTCGACTCGCTGTCGATCCCCTCAACGGTGGGGGGATGTCTGGCGAGGATGTGCAGGTTCAATGGGAAGTCGCTCATGACGAAAAGTTTGCCGGCATTGTTCAGCGTGGAGTAGAAACTGCACGGAGTGAATGGGCGCATTCGATTCACGTAGAGGTCTCAGGGCTTGAGCCTGACCGCGTCTATTTCTACAGGTTTATTGCCGGCGGCGAAGTGAGCCCCGTCGGACGCACTCGTACTGCTCCCAATGCGAATGTGATGCGCGATCGTGTCCGTTTTGCCTTCGCTTCCTGTCAGCATTTCGAGACCGGTTATTACACGCCCTATGAGCACATGCTCAAGGATGATCTCGATCTGGTGATTCACCTCGGGGATTACATCTACGAGGGGAAAGCAGTTTCGGGCAAGAATGCGGAAGGGAAGCCGCGTCGTCACATTGGTGGCGAAATTATGAGTTTGGAGGACTACCGAAACCGTCACGCTCTCTATAAGACAGACCCGCATTTGCAGGCTGTTCACGCGGCGTTTCCGTGGTTGGTCACTTGGGATGATCACGAGTTTGACAATAACTACGCGGACGGAATCTCAGAAAAGCTCGACGCCGATCCGCAGGAGTTCTTGCTGCGTCGTGCGAACTCCTACAAAGCGTACTACGAACATATGCCGCTCCGTCGGAAGCAGACTCCTCAGGGGGCGCATCTTGAGTTGTATCGAAATGTCGGGTACGGGCGTTTGGTGAACTTCAATGTTCTGGATACGCGGCAGTATCGAACCGATCAACCTTGCGGGGATAAATCTGGGCCACCATGTGAAGGTGTTTACGATCCTGAAGCGACGTTGCTCGGTATGACACAAGAATCATGGTTGCAGGACCAGTTGATTGGCTCGAATGCTCGCTGGAATGTGCTTGCACAGCAGGTGATGGTCGGTCGAGTTGACTACGGCCCCGGCGATGAGCAGCGTTTTAGTGTCGACCAGTGGGGCGGTTATGACGTCGCACGTCGTCGTTTGCTGCAGTTCCTCGATGATCGGATGGTCTCCAACCCCATCGTGATTACGGGCGACATTCACTCCAATTGGGTCAATAACCTGAGGGTCGACTTTGACGATCTCGATGGAAAAACGGTGGCGACAGAATTTGTCGGAACCTCAATCTCTTCGGGAGGAGATGGCGTTCAGGAACGCAAGGAAACGCCGCGGATTCTATCGGAAAATGAGTTTGTGAAATTCTTTAATGCGGAGAGGGGCTATGTTCGCTGCGAAGTGAATCAGGACCGGTGGGTGAGCGATTACCGAACCGTTGAGTACGTCTCTCGACCAGGGGCCGATTGTGTGACGCGAGCCAGCTTTGTTGTCGAGAATGGTGTGCCGGGGGCGGAACTCTCTTGAAACGAATCCTCTAAGTCAGCATGCTGGGTGGAAGAAACTTCAAAGTATGCTGTGATCAAGAGGGCTTCTTTGAGAAACCATCATCAAATTGCTTGTTTGTTGGCGTTTGTCGCTGCCACAGTTGGGTGCCAAGAACGCAATGAGTTCAAGCCACCGCCGACTCCATCTGTCACGGTGGCGAAACCATTGGTTCGCGAAGTCCAGGAGTTCTTCGAAACAACCGGGCAAACGAGAGCTGAGCGTGAAGTGCAGCTCGTTTGCCGGGTTGGGGGGTATCTTGAGGAGTTCAGCTTTAAGGACGGAGACCTCGTCAAAAAGGATGACAAGCTCTTCCTCATCGACCCTGATACTTACGCTGCTTCCGTCGATTCTGCGAAGGCTGCTCTCAAAAGAGCTGAAGCCCAACTGCTTCTGGCAGAACAACAGCTGACTCGAACGGCTCAGTTGACGAGAGAAAACGCCTCGACGGCGAGTGCGATGGAAACTCAGCAGGCGATGCGAGATTCAAGTGCAGCGGATGTCGAGGCCGCCAAGGCTGCACTGAAACAGGCTGAACTGAATTTGAGTTATACCGTGGTCACTGCCCCGTTTGACGGACGCATGGGGCGGCACCTCATTGATGTTGGGAATCTGGTAACAAGCGGGACCACTATTCTGGGGTCGCTGCAGTCTGTCGACCCCATTCACGCTTACTTCAACGTCAGTGAATCAGACCTTCTCCGCTTCATGGAGCGAATCCGCTCAGGCAAGATGGCTTCGGCGGATGTCGGACCGATCCCGCTGGAGATGGCGTTAGGAAGTGTCGGCGAATTCAAATATCACGGCAAACTCGATTTCCGCGCTTTCGGAATCAATTCCGCGACCGGAACAACAGAACGACGTGGTGTCTTCGATAACGAGTCTCTGGATCTCGTCCCCGGAATGTTCGTTCGGATTCGGGCAGCTCTCGGCGATCCTCGCAAGATGATTCTGATTGATCCTGAAGCCGTTGGTCGAAGCCAGGCGGGGGATTATGTGCTGGTTGTCGACGCCGAAAAGATCGTCCGGATCCGCCCGATTAAATTGGGGCCTCGCGACAATGGTTTGCAGGCGGTCGAATTTGGTTTGCTCGAGACCGATCTTGTGATCATTAATGGGCTTCTCCGCGCCCGACCTGACAGCAAGGTTGAATTCGTCGAGTCGACGATGGACGCCCGGTTGCTGGAGCTCAAAAAACGTCGAGAATCTCTTCTGAATGGCGGACATGCACCCGTCAAAGATGAGGCTCCCGAATCGAAGCCGGTTGAAACCGCGACCTCGCCTGCTACGGAGACTTCACCCGCCGACGCCAAAGTCCCGGTTGAAAAGTCTTCAGAAGAGCCTGCCAAGTAATCTCTGCTGTTTGAAACGGATTCGGAATCGGGAGATTCCGAGATTCATGAGTCGGCCCGGGTACCAGTGATCAGCGTGGTATGGCGAAGCTGACGTAAGAACGAAGTTATCCCTGAAAAGAAGCGTTCTATGCTCTCCAAGTTCTTTATCGACCGACCGGTTTTTGCAAACGTCATTGCAATTGTGACGGTGCTGATCGGTGCGGTGGCTCTCTGGGGCTTGCCGGTAGAACAGTACCCGGAAATTACGCCACCGACGATTCGGGTGACAACAGCGTATCCTGGTGCGAATGCTCAGACTGTGGCCGATACGGTTGCGTCACCGATCGAGCAACAGGTCAACGGTGTGGAAAACATGCTGTACATGAATTCCACAAGTTCTGGTGACGGGACGTACTCGCTGACAGTCACTTTCGAGATCGGCACGGATCTCGATGAGGCGCAGGTTCTGGTGCAGAACCGAGTTGCTATCGGGGAGCCGTTGCTTCCAGAAGAGGTGCGACGTCAGGGTGTGACTGTCAAAAAGCAGTCGACCAGCATGATTCTGATTCTGGCGCTGACCAGCGATGATCCCTCGAAAGACATGCTCTTTCTCTCAAACTTCGCGACTCTGAAATTACGCGACGAGCTGAGTCGTATTAAAGGGGTGGGAGACGTCACGGTCTTCGGTGCTGCGAACTACAGCATGCGCATCTGGCTTGATCCCACGAAACTGAAAAATTTCAATATGACCAGCAGCGATGTCCTGGCAGCGCTGCAGGAACAGAACGTTCAGGTGGCTGCGGGACAGACAGGTCAGCCGCCCAATCAAGGGGAAATGTCCTTTCAGTATGCGATCACGGTTCTCGGTCGCCTCAACGAACCCAAACAGTTTGAAGACATCATCGTCAAAACGGGGACCGGAACGAACCTCGTCTATCTTCGAGACGTCGCCCGGGTAGAACTTGGGTCTCAGTCTTACGATCAGTTCACTGAGAAAGAAGGCCAGCCAAATGCCAATATCGGGATCTATCAGTTGCCCGGTGCGAATGCTTTGGAAGTGGCTGACAACGTCAAAGCTGCGATGGAGCGATTGAAGGAAAACTTCCCTGCGGGAGTCCAGTACAGTATCCCTCTCGATACCACGAAATTTATCGATGCTTCCGTCCATGAGGTTTATAAAACCCTGATCGAAGCGGGTATTCTCGTTCTCGTCGTCATCATGGTCTTCCTGCAGGACTGGCGCGCAGTACTGATCCCCGCAACCACGGTTCCAGTGACGATTATCGGCGCGTTCGCTGCGATGTATGCACTGGATTTCAGTGTGAACATGCTGACGTTGTTCGGTCTGGTCCTTGCGATCGGAATCGTGGTGGACGACGCCATTGTGGTGGTTGAAAACGCGGTTCATCACATTGAACGAGGTGAACCTCCGCGTGAAGCGACGATCCGGGCGATGAGCGAAGTGCTCGGGCCGATCATCGGGATCACTTTGGTGTTGCTCGCTGTGTTTATCCCCGCAGCGATGCTCGGCGGGATTACCGGTCAGCTCTATCGCCAGTTCGCACTCACCATCGCCGCTACGGCGCTCATCAGTGCGATCAACGCAGTGAGTCTGAAGCCGACGCAGTGTGCACTTTGGTTGAAACCGATTGATAAAAGCCGGAAGAAAATGTTCCTGTTCCGTTGGTTCGAGGCGATCTACGGCCCAATCGAAAAGCTCTACACCTCGATCGTGTTTGTGTTGGTTCGGCAACGCATCCTCAGCACAATCGCGTTTATTGGACTGCTTGTCCTGACTGCAGCCTGGTACATCAAGTTGCCTACCGGATTTATTCCAACTGAGGATCAGGGGTATATTCTGATTGCGGTTCAGTTGCCTGATGCCGCTTCGCAGCAGCGAACTCGTGAAGTGATGGACTTGATTGACGAGAAACTCGCAAAAATTGATGGGCTGTCAGACCGAGTTGCGATCGGCGGGTTGTCTCTGCTCGACAATGCGAGTGCTTCCAATGCGGGAACATTCTTTGTCACGTTTAAGGATTTCGAAGAGCGACACGAACATGGTCGCACTCTCGAAGTGCTTCTGGGCGAAATTGGAAAATCACTGGCATCCATTCAGGAGGCCCGCATTATCCCATTCCCTCCTCCGGCGATTCGCGGCCTTGGAGTGAGAAGTGGATTTGAAATGATCGTTGAAGACCGGGAAGGGGTCGGTCTCCAGCAGCTTTCAGCCGCGGTTCAACAAATTGTTGAGGATGCTCAGGGGCAGGGAGGGCTGGCAGGGGTCACATCGACCTTCCGTCCTGGGGTTCCCCAGCTGTTTGCTGACGTCGATCGTGAGAAAGCAAAAGTTCTGGGCGTCCCGTTAGGGATGGTCTTTGGTACGCTGCAGTCTTACCTCGGCTCGGCGTACGTTAACGACTTCAACAAATTCGGGCGAACCTATCAGGTGCGCGTTCAGGCAGATCAACAGTTTCGCCAGACACCAGAGGACATCGAACGACTGGAAGTTCGCAACCTGAAGGGGGAAATGCTCCCGCTGGGAACACTGGTCAGAGTCGAGAGTTCGTTCGGGCCTCAGAACATCAACCGGTATAACCTGTATCCGAGCGCGACGGTCTCAGGAACGTCTGCTCCCGGGTTCAGTTCCGGAGACGCGCTGACAATCATGGAGCAATTGGCGAAATCGGTCTTACCTGCTCAAATGGGATTTGAATGGACGGGAATGGCCTATCAGGAACGGAAAGTCGGCAGTGAAGCGATCTTTATTTTCGTGATTGCGATTGCTCTGGTTTATCTGGTGCTGGCCGCTCAGTATGAGAGCTGGATTCTTCCAATCGCGGTGATTCTGGTCGTCCCGATCGGTCTTCTCGGTGCTGTCGCTGCGGTGGCCTTCCGGGGAATGGATAACAACATCTATACCCAGATCGGAATTGTGTTGATCATTGCACTCGCAAGTAAAAATGCGATTTTGATCGTCGAGTTCGCCCGAGAGATTCGGGCACGCGGGAAGACTGTACTTGAGGCAGCAGTGCAGGCCTCACAAATGCGTTTCCGCCCGATTGTGATGACCTCGTTCGCCTTCATTCTAGGGGTTGTACCTTTGGTTCTTGCAGATGGAGCAGGGGCCGCGGGGCAGCGAGCGTTGGGAACCGCTGTCTTCGGTGGAATGTTGGCTTCGACATGTATCGCGATCTTCTTCATTCCGGTCTTTTACGTGATGATGCAGTATCTCGATGAGGCCCTGCGTGGTGGCCCTCAGAAGATCCCTGGGCAGGATGATCTGGCGTCGAAGTCAGATCACTGAATCAGCTCTTCGGTGAGATAGCAGTCGAATTTTTGTTGATCCCTTGAGTCGTGCCGGCTCAAGGGATCTTTTTTATTCTGCAGCTGAATGTCACCATCGTTTCAGGCAAAGGGGTGCGTCTCGCCGTAACGCAGACAGTTTTTCCGCGTTTTACCAAGACTCGACAAATTTTCTTGAGATTTGAAAATCTCTGGTGATATTGGGGGGATCAAATACAGGAGTCGACCTAGGGGATGGCGTCCTCAACTTGGTGTGTTGCTCATTGAGCCAGATGACGTTGAAGCTTCAGCGAGGGGAGTAGGGTATGTTGACATGTTTTTTCAGGCTGGCGATTTGTTTCGCACTTTCACTTGCTGTTGAAGTCACTCAGCTGAGTGCAGCAGATGCTGACGTTCCAGCAGTGAATCCAGTTGACAAGCTTGTCGACCTCTTGAAAAAGTCTCCTGAAACCCGGGAAGACATCCAGCAGCAGGATTTTTCCACGCTCCCGCTGACGAAGGAGCAGGCAGAAGATGTGAAGAAGGCTCTGGTCGCGGATCGTGTTCAGTTGATCAAATCCGATCGTGCGCAGGAGATGAAAGACAAGGTCATCAAGCTGGGTGAATTGTCGATGAAGTTCGAGTATTTCACCTATGGGAAGAAACCCATGAATGGCCGATCCCTGTTTATCTCGATGCACGGAGGAGGCGGGGCACCTCCGCAGGTGAACGATCAGCAGTGGCAGAACCAAAAGAAACTGTACAAACCCGAAGAAGGAATCTATCTGGTTCCTCGGGCTGCGACCGACACCTGGGACCTTTGGCATCAGTCACACATCGATCAATTTTTTACTCGACTGATCGAGAACATGATCGTTCTTGAAGATGTCGATCCGGACCGAGTTTATATCCTCGGTTACTCGGCCGGCGGGGACGGTGTGTATCAGTTGGCGCCACGCATGGCAGATCAGTTGGCTGCTGCTGCGATGATGGCTGGTCATCCCAATGAAACAGAACCAGCCGGATTACGAAACCTTCCTTTCATTCTGCAGATGGGAGGAAAAGATGGGGCTTATGATCGAAATCGTCATGCGAAAGAGTTTGGTGCAAAGCTGGCTGCTCTTGCAGAGAAGGATGAAGGGGCTTATCCGCATCTTGTGAAGATCTACCCGGAGCATGCTCACTGGATGAATCTTGATGACAAAATCGCACTTCCCTGGATGGCGAAGTATAACCGAGTGACGCATCCAACGAAGGTCGTCTGGCGTCAGGACGATGTGCTCCATGATCGATTTTACTGGCTTCGTGTCAAACTCGAGGAAGCAAAAGCTGGGCAAGAGATTGTGGCGAGTCGCGATGGCAATCGATTTTCTGTCGAACAGATACCGGAGAACCTTACCGAACTGACGCTGATGCTGGACGATTCTTTCTGTCAGCTCGATGAGCCGGTTGTTGTGTCGCTTCCTGGGGGGAAAGAATGGACAGGAACACCGATTCGGAATATCGCCACGATCAACAAGACGCTGTCGGAACGGGGTGATCCGAACGCTGTGTACTCAGCGGAACTTGTGATTCCGTTGCAGGATCTGAAGTGATTTGCAGAGGCTGATCGCATTGGTATCGGCAGAACCCGCTATTGAGACGGCGTGTCAAAGAACCCCTATTGACCCAGTTTTCAAACCGTCTTACTGTTCCCCGATGCCGATACACCCATTGTGTCGGTGAGTTCGTTTGCTCAAGGAGGAGCGGACCGACCGATGTCAGTTTCGCATGATGCACCCATAGTGAATAAAGATACGCTTCCGATCGCACCAAACACTGCCTCGTTTGATGCGACTGCGGTTCCGCAGACATGGGGATTTGCAGAAAACGCAGCTGGCATGATGAGTCAGGTCAAAGGGCTCGCTGCTGCGATTGGACTCCCTGCGAAAGTGCAGGAAATTACACTGGCGTTTCCCTGGAATCGGTGCTGGCCAGGACTGGTTCCATTGGGGCAATTTGTCTTTCCTCAGCCGGAAGTTCTCTTTGCCGGTGAAGCTCCCCGCGTGGTGATTTCCTGTGCGCGACAGGCGATCATGGCATCGCTGTGGCTGAAAAAGAAATATGGGGACCGCGTTTACACGGTTCACATTCAAGATCCGAAAATCGATCCACGAAAATTCGATCTGGTGGTTGCTCCGGAACACGACGGTCTGACTGGACCGAACGTCTTTCAGTCACGCGGAGCACTCCATCACATCTCTCCGCAGGTTGTGCAAGCTGCCCAGAATCTTGGCCCTGTCGGCCCATTGAAACAATTTCGAAGTCCGTTTGTCACCGTGTTGCTCGGCGGTCCGAACAAGTGCTACAGCTTCAGCTCATCGGATCTTCAGCCGATGGTCACGTTGTTGAAGTCGATGGCGAAAAAGTACGGCGTTCCTTTGGCGATTCTCCCTTCTCGCCGCACACCTGATGACGTCCTCAAGATGTTTCAGGACGAGTTCGGAAGTGACCATTACGTCTGGGATAAGAAGCAGGATAACCCGTACATTTCTGCTCTCTGCTGCTGTTCACACCTGATTGTGACGGGTGATTCTGTCTCCATGCTTTCTGAGTGTGCAGCGACAGAAAAGCCTGTGTTTGTTTTCGAGCTTCCGGAGCGACGCAAGTCCGAGCGATTCCGTCAGTTTCACAGATCTTTCATGCAATGCGGGATCTCACGTCCGTTCACAGGGGACCTGGACGTGTGGCAGTATGAGTCCCCAAACCCCACACAACGAATTGCGGAGCTGATCCGCCAGCGCATTGGAGAGAATGATGTCGTTTCTGCACGCTCTGCAGCATAACAGTGTTTGTTCAGAAGACCCGTTTCTGCACTGGATGATCGATCAGCCGTTTAACGAGCAGATCGTTAAAGAGGTCGCCTTCACTGACGTTCCGAAGATTGTTCGTCAGTATGATGGAACTCGCGCTGGTGACATGGGTGGGGGTGAGGTTAAGACCCGCTGCTATATTGATCAGCAAAATGTCAATTCATTCCCCGGGATCGCCGGTCTGATCGATGAATTGATGTCCCGGGAAACAATCGACCTCGTCGGAGAGATGCTCCGCCGGCCGATTGATGGTTATCTGCGAGTTGAGGTCATCTCCGATCGAGAAGGCTTCTGGCTAGCACCGCACAAAGACATCAAAGAAAAGCTGATGTCGATGCTGTTGTATGTGAACCCCTACAACGAGTCCGAAAATCTGGGAACCGACTTTTACGACATGGATCTCAAACTCGTGAAGACCATGCCGTACCGCAACAACTTCGGTTACATGTTTGCTCCGTCACACGACACATGGCATGGACTCGAGAAGAAGGCGATCCGGCAGGAACGTCGTTCGATGCTGATCAACTACGTGACATTCGAAACCGAATGGAAGTTGCCATCACGTAAAGCTCATCGCCGGGCAGCCTAGTGCAAGTCTCTTGAGCGATCGATTTCAACAAAGGGGGGGAACACTCGAGTGTTCCCCCCCTTTGTTCTTTTAATACCGAACCAGACTTGTGGACTCGGCGCGACGATCGTCAGTGAATCGAGTGAAACCTACCTGAGTCGATTTCTGCGAGCGATCAAGATCAATGGCTTTCGCGTCGGAGTTCCCTCGTTGGCCACTGCTCTCGACGTTTTTCTGCTTTGTATTCCGGCTTGCGTTCTTTTACAGCCAGGATCAGAAACAACAATACCGTCGCAGGGGCCCCCGGAAGCGACACATTCTTGAACAGCAACGCGTAGCCTTCCAGTCCTTCAGTTGCAAAGCTCGACAAAGCGAGGATCAGGCCGATCAGTGTCGACATTAACAATGTCACCTTACTACGGCTGAGTATTGTCGTCACGCCGAAGCTGAAGGTGATGGCACCGAACAGACAGAGAGTGGTGCGGGCGAGGGAAAGGCTTGCTGAGTCGTCAGAAAGAAAAAGGAGTTCAACTGCTTTCTGCGTGGCATCCAGAAAATCACCCCCTTCGTGGTACTGCACGAGAAGTAGGTAGCCATGCGAGATCAGCGAGATTCCGATGGAGAGTCTCATTAAGGTTGTCGCTGCAAGGCAGATTGGCAACGACGCTTTCATGCGAGGCGGCCAAAAATCGATCATCAAGAGAGCGAGCGGGGCGGCAATTCGTGTTGCCTGAAGGGCTGGCTCCAGAACTGGTAACGGTCCGATCTGAGTGATCGCCGCTGCGATGGAGACACCAAGCTGATAGAGAAACAGTAGCATCAACATCATGTTGATTGGGCGTGCCAACGTGACTAACGCGCAGCCGATCATCCCATGTGCAATGAAGCCCGCGAGGTATTTCGCCTTCGCTTCCGACACCGGATAGGATTGAGCGATGAGGTCACAAAGCAGATCGGGATGACCTCGATGGATGTAAGTGGCAGCGATCCCCAAGCACTGAACTGCGACAACCGCCCTCAGCGCCAATTGGATCAATCGCACTCCGCGAGGGCGGGGCGTATCGAACGGGTTGTGCCCCGAGACATCCATTAATCCGAGATCTCCAGTTGCTAAAAATCAACGACGCAACGAGGAGATTCTGCCCGTTTTATTCAACTCTGTCGAGACGGGTTCGGACGCTTGACCACGCTCAGGTGAATTTTATTTCGACCAGTCGATGGCGTAGTACAGGTTGAGGAGCTTTTCGCCGCGTGCAGCATTCGTACTCACGTTCAGTACATGAGTGATGCGCCCGAGTAGATGGTCGCGGAAGTTGGGGTGATTTTTGCGGTTTTGCGTGGAAGGGCCCTGTTGAACGCAGTTGTGCAAGGTCGCTTTCAGGCGATCATAGTCCGTGCGGGAAATATTCAGTTGATCGTTGACGACGAGTCCCGTGACTGTCTGTCGCTGACCATTCCGAATGATCCGGAACTTCTTTCGATTGGCGATGAATCGTTCTGAGCCAATGATCTGCCGGATCATTGGAATCAGTTCATGCAGGGCTGGAATCGCTTTCCCCGGGCCCGAAAATGTGAGGTCATCTGCATAGCGGGTGTAGTTGAGATGATACGCTTCTGCGAGTCCGGAAAGTCGGACGTCCAGGCTGAACGCCGATAGATTCGCGAGTGCTGGCGATGTTACTCCCCCTTGTGGGAGATGCCGCGCATAGTAGCGCAGTTTCTCCAGATCGCTGACAGGCGATTTTACGTCCCAAGGAAGATTTGATGTGCAAAGAGATGCCAGCCAGATCGCGACTTCTCGGCTGTAACCGAGGCTTCGGAAAATCGCGACGACACGCGAGTATCGAACGTTGCTATAAAAGTCTTTGAGGTCCATCTTGAGGATGAACCGCTTCCCAACGTGTGGGCGTGCATTTGTCAGGATTGATCGATCTGCGACAAACCCGTGAGCTGCTGTGTGAGGTGGGATCCGATCGAGAATCTCGCGAAGTATTTTCGACTGCGCCTGTTTCAGCTCCGCTTTTGGAGCTTCGATCAATCGCCATCCGCCGGATCGCTTTTGGATCCATTGATAGTGGTAATGGCTTTTCTTGGCACTGTCGGCGCGGTGACGGCGTTCTGTGCGATGTGTCAGCCAGGCGAGCTTCCCTAGGCTGATCCCCAGCCAATCAGCGATCTGCTCAGGCGTCTGGAGTTTCGGGATTCCAAAGTACTCAATCCAGCGGAGGTCAGTATCTTTAGAAAGATTGAGGTATTCACCCGGATTCGACGTTGCCGTTGCGAAGGCATACGGACGGCCACGTACCAGTTCCAGTCTGGAGTCCGTCGGAATGAGGCTCGATTGGTATCGCAGCGGTTTCAGCTCGACACAATGCGTCGGGTGAGGAAGCGGATTGGGAGTCGCTTGGCTCTGCTTTTGTGGTGTGACAGCAGACTCTGCGGTCACGTGCTCAGGAGCCGTTTGAAACGGGGGCTGCTTCTCTGAAACCGCACCGAGAGAAACGGAAGGTGTCGTTTCTTGTCGCGCCTCGCGAGCGGACTCAGCAACGCGATTGCCTCCGCCAAACAGTCGCCAAAAAAAGTCGAACAATCCCATAGAGTTACGATTACCAGTAGTCGGGCATGTTCGACCGAACTTCAGGGTGAGTATTGGAAAATCGGCTTTTGAAAGAATTGGCCAGCGGGCAGCACAACGTATCCTGTAGCGAATGTGGTGGAGGTAACATGCTTACCTACGTCACATTCATCCGCGGAATGCGGAGCAAAATCTCTCCCACGGGGTAACCCCGCAGTGTCCATTGGACCGGGCTTGTGCTGCCCACTGGCCAACAAGGAGATTATGAGACGGATTGTGAGGTTGCGTCAATGGTTCTGGTTAGTGGGATGCCGCGTTTCTCCAACACAGGATTCTCGAAATCTCCTTCTGTTGAATCAAACTTACCCGTTGTCTGAGGTGACGGGGTGACGTAAGCTGGAATCAAGGATGATTTTATTTAATGGATTTCTCCGTCTCTCGGCCTTTCGGCTCGAGGAGTGGTCCCAGTGCCGTATGTTGAAATTGACCGCCGTATTCTGAACCGATGTCTCAAGCGAGAGCCCAAGGCATGGGAGGAATTTGTAGACAGGTTCATTGGCGTTTTCGTGCACGTCATTCGCCATACCGCACACTGCCGAAGTATTGAGATCACCAATGACGACGTGGAAGATCTCTGTGCGGAAGTCTATTTGACTCTCCTGAAAAATGACTTTGCGGTTCTGCGGCACTTCAAAGGGAATTCGTCGCTCGCCACTTATTTGACAGTCGTGGCACGTCGGATTGTCGTTAAAGCGATCACGACCCGACGCAAGTCAGAGGCACTCGGTCACACGTACGTCCATCAGCATTCTCTGGCTCTGAGTACGGGTGATCCGCCGCGATCAAATGCTGACGTGGAAGAAGTCCGAAGTTTACTCGGTCACTTATCGGAAACTGATGCGTCGTTGGTACGCATGTATTACCTCGAGGGGCTGAGCTATCAGGAAATCAGCCGGCGTCACGGGATTCCGGAAAACTCGATCGGGCCCACACTCCATCGACTCCGCGAGCGGATGCGAAGAGGTCGCCATCAAGGGGCTCACTAGTCGTTAGATGCGACCATGAGGGGCTCGGTTCTGTTTGCTCTTTGTGGTCGCTCAGGGCTGGTTGGCTGAACGGTTCAGGCTGTTGAGGGATTGTTCCGCGAAATGGAGCCCGATTTTCTCAGACCAGAGTGCGACGAGCTTCTGGGTCACCGGGCCGGGGACATCTTCGCCAATACGCTGTTGGTTGAGCTTTCCAATGGGAAGGATGCAGTAGGTGGAAGATGTCAGGAAAGCTTCCTGTGCATTCAGGACTTCCTCAACAGTGAGTTGTTTGTGAATGACTGTCATTCCAGCCTCTTCCGCGATTTCGCAAACCGTCGCCAAGGCAATCCCGTTGAGGGTTGCCTCGGATCTCGGAGTAAAGAGGGTTCCATCATTGAGGATGACGATATTTCCTGAACTGGTTTCTGTCACAAAATCGCCGTTGTCGAGCAGAAGTGCCGTTGCAGTTGGATCGATTTGTCTCGCCTGATTCTCTGCGATAAACCAGTTGAGCCGACTGCGGTGCTTGATGCGAGGATCGATCGAGTCCGCGGGAATTTGTCGAGTCGCAGGAACAACGAGACTGACTCCCAATTGATGGCTTTTTGCCCAACTGCTCAGCGGGAGTGGAGCCGAATAAACGCAAACCGTCGGTTTCCCTTGCGCGCACAGACCATTGGAATCTCCGAGGAGTTGCCCAGCGGTCACGAAGACGACGACGGAAAGGTCGTCTTGTGCATCGATCCATTGAGAGTTTGTCGAAGCGACGTGTGCAATCGCCTCTTTGAATTCGTTCCGATCCAGATCGACGGAGACTCCGATGGAATTCAAGGAACTAAAGAGTCGGTCGAGATGCTCTTCGACGAGATACGGTTGATGCTTCACCGTCCGCAAACGCTCGGTGACGGTCGCACCCTGTGCCAGCCCGAGATCGTAAATAGGGATTTTGGCGTCATTAAATGGAATGTAACTTCCATTCAGGTAGGTGATTACGTTGCATTCTTTGTGCGGATGGGGCATGCGTCACCTGAAATGATCTGATCATGAGAACTCAACGACTCAGATGCGAGATCTCCGTGTTCATCACCGGGGGCCATCAGCGACTCAGTGCTGACAGATGGGATTCGTACCGGTAAACTAAAGGAATGATCACATCCATGACAGCCACACGCAATTATCTGATTCGACACGGTGCGATTCCCGAAGTCGTGAAAGCATCCTGGGAAGGCGAAGTCCCGCTCCAACGCGGGGCTAAGGTGGTCGTGCGGACTCACCGCGGGGAGGGGATTGGGGTGGTTTTGGAAGCGGTTCGTCCCGCGAGCGAACCGGGATCAGAAGAGATCGCTGCCAACTCGGAAGTGCTCCGTCTGGCAACTGCGGACGATCTTGCGTTGCAAGCAGAATTGGCTCGTCAGTCGAAGTCAGAATTCTCCACTTGGGATCAACGAATCCTTGGATGGGGGCTGGATCTTCAATTGATCGATCTGGAGTGGACTCTCGATCGTTCGAAAATTGTACTGTACGTGCTGAACGAACGCGGTCCGGAATGTACGAAACTGGCACTTCAAGTCGCAGCAGCGGGCCTAGGGAATGTTGAAGTTCAGCCAGTGTCGCTCGATGGTCTGGTGACGCTTCCTCCGCCGAAGAAATCAGGAGGAGGCTGTGGATCCTGCAGCGCCCACTGATGGGGATCGTTCTGGTCAGGGAAGTTCGGTAACTGGTGCAGGGCCGTCTGTCGCCGGCGTACGGGGGCCCAGACGTGGAATCCAGTGGGCAGTGGAAGTTGTTTTTAGCTCCATCCTGATCTCCGCAGTTCGCCTTTATCAGGTGACATTGCGAGCGTTTCTGGGGGGGCATTGCCGGTTTCACCCCTCCTGCAGCACCTACTTTATCGAAGCTGTTCGGAAGTACGGGCCATTTCGAGGGGCATGGAAAGGGGTGTGGCGCCTTCTTCGGTGCCAACCTTTCTGCGATGGGGGCTACGATCCCCCATGACGTTCTAGTTTTAAAGCCAAGAGTGAAGAGGCTGCAGAATCTGATCAATCGTCACATGCAGGCGAAGCGGAACTCAACCTGTCCAAGAAGTCGATTCGCAGTCAGTTCGGTCTTTGGCTTTGTAGTGGCGATGCCGAAAAGGAGATCAGGCAAATTCATTTTTCGAGATGATCCGGGCTGCGCGTGTTGACACTGCAGTTTTGGGAGTCGTAGGATAAATTACGCCTGTTGTCTATTGTGAAATGAAGTCGGAAATCAAAGCGGCTTCGGATTTTGGCAATCGACAGCGTAGCACTGAAAACCTGCGTCGGGATTTCAGTCTGGATTTGACCGGTTTTGGGGAATCTGTCGTCTCACAATGACTAAAATCGCGAAAATTCTGGCTGTATTTGTGGCGTTGGTCAGCTTGGCCTTCGCAGGGTTCGCTGTGACTTCCACATTCGGTGGTCCAGATTGGAAAACCCTGACCAGTGCAGAGTATTTTCAGCATTATCATTTCACGCAGGGGGGAGCCCCTGATTACACGTGGACCGCGACTCGAGCAGATGATGGAAATCAGGTTGCGGCTTCAAAGCGTCTGCCTGAAGTGCTCGTCAAGGTGATGGATGACATCGTTCGCCGTCAGGGTGAAGTCACCACTTCACTCAATGATCGCGAATCCTTGCTGCAGACACGCGTTGAGACTTTGATCGCTGCAAAAGAAAATGACGAAAAGGCGATCGAAGCTTATCTGACTGTTCAACGAGAACGGTTGGCCGCTGTTCGAAAAGAATATGATCGAGTCGCTGCGGAAGTCGTGGCAGCGACAAACCAGGCACAGGCTCTGCAGACTGAAGTTGGCCTACGCCGAGACGACGTTTCGATTCTGCGCCGGCAAGTGGAAGAGTTGAAAACAGAACAGTTCCGGTTGAACGCATTGCAGGCGAATCTCGAAAGTCTGGTTCAACAGGTTGAAGGGGATCAGCTGCGGGCCAGTCTGCGAAAGCAGGGCTTGGAAAATCAGGTTCCTTAATCCGGGACATGACTTGACGAGCTGAGTTGGCCATCGGACCATGATTACTTTGGGCCGTTAGAATAGAGGGAAACCGCTTTAGCGGAGTCAGAATATGTCCTACGTCGGTAAGATTCTGGTCGTCGTACAGGTCGTTTTGAGCCTGTTGTTCATGACCTTTGCAGGCGGCGTTTACGCGGTTCATCAGAATTGGCGTGCGAAGTACAACACATCGCAGGACACATTGAAGAAAGCTCAGAGCGACCTTTCAGTGGCGCGAGAAGAATTGGTTCAGGCCAAGCGTGAGCACGAATCTCTTGCCACCGAACTGACTCAGAAAGCTCAGAAGTTTGAGCGGCTGACAACAGATCTGCAGATTCAAGTCGCAGGGCTTGCCAAGGACAAAGAACTGCTCGTTACCCAGAGAGCCACGCAGACTGGACTCGCTGAGAAGAATTCAAACGAAGCCAAGTTTCGTCAGGAAGAAGCAGAAAAGCAACGAGCAGAGAACGCCAAGCTGCAGAGTCGCGTGGATGCACTCGCCAGTGAAAATCGAGATCTCCACGATCAGATCTTTACCAAAGATGAGTCTTACAATCAGTTGAATTCCACCTACGAACGTGGGTTGGCTCAGCTGGCCTACCTCAAAGAGTTGGTCGTGAAGCAAGGGTTGGAAACTGATCCTGAGAAGGTCAGTAAGATGAACCTGCCACCACCACCAGTCGAAGGCCTTGTGACAAGTATTCGTAAGAATCGTGCTGGCCGTGTTCAATTCGTTGAACTGTCGATTGGTAGCGACGATGGTCTGATTAAAAGCAATGAACTTGATGTTGTTCGTGTCTTCGGTAAGGAAGACCGTTCTGAATGGCTGGGACGGGTTAAGATTGTTGACTTAGGCCCGAATTGGGCAGTGGCGGAAGTCATCCTCCCCTCGAAAAATGGTATCATCCAGGAAGGCGATAATGTCACCTCGAAACTCGGTATCTGAAGATCCAACTCCGGACATTTACGTCGGCCTGCTGTTTGTGGCTGTTGGTGCACTCATCACCGGGTGTGTCTTTCTGGCACTCGAGTTGAGCAGCTACGGCTGGCAGGTCACATGAGTTAAGCTGACAGACGAAGTCAGGACGAAGCCGCACACAAGACGTGTGCGGCTTTTTTTGTTGAGAGATCTTCGTCAACGGCCGGAACAGTAACCAATCGTTACGGCTTTTCCTCGATCCCGCATGCGCAAATCATTTGTTTGCAGCCAGGGCAGCCGTTTCCATATTTCTCCTGGACAGCTTTCTCCAGATCGACTCCCGCAACATTGGCGATCGTCGCGAGCCACGCCAGCACATCGGCGAACTCGTAGGCGAGTTCCTGTGGAGTTCCTTCTCTGAGTGCCGCAGCGAGTTCGCCCACTTCTTCCATCAGCCACATGAAGGTTCCATCAACCCCGCGCTGTTCATCTTTCGATGAATACATGGTCTTGATCAGGGATTGAAGGTCGGACAGAGTCATGGGAGTGTTGTGGGACATGGGGTGAATCGTTCAGCAAAAAAGAATTCGTCATTCAGTTCAAGTGGAAGATCTGCATCGCCGCCACGCGACACTTCGATCTCGGTAATTTGAGTTTTTCGGATCGGTCCAGATCGCGTTTTTCAGCACGACACACAGAGGGTTTTCAGCTCGTATGTCAATTTGAAATACGGACCGGCAGAGGGACAGTGCGTCGACCGCCACCGGACCGGAGACCGTTCCCGATCCGCGAGTTTAGAATTCGGCGTTCTTTGGAGTTCGAGGGAATGGGATCACGTCGCGAATGTTCTGCATGCCTGTGAGGAGCAGAATCATTCTTTCGAGGCCGAGGCCAAATCCGCTGTGCGGAACCGATCCGAATCGGCGAAGATCGAGATACCACCAGTATGGTTCTGGTTCAAGATTGCATTCTTTGAGTCGCGATTCGAGAACATCCAGCCGATGCTCTCTCTGGCTTCCACCAATAATTTCGCCGACTCGCGGGACGAGCACGTCCATGGCCCGGACAGTTTTTCCATCATCGTTGCAATACATGTAGAACGGTTTGAGAGTGCGCGGGTAGTCGTACACGATAATCGGCTGTTTGAAGTGTTCTTCGGTCAACCAGCGTTCGTGCTCTGCCTGCAGGTTCATTCCCCATTCCACCGGGAATTCGAATTTCTTCCCAGAACCGGTCAGAATCTCGACAGCCTCGGTGTAAGAAATTCGTTTGAAGCTGTGTTCCAGAATATTGTTGAGTGTATCGAGAACGGTGTTTTCAATTCGGTCATTGAAGAACTGCATATCCTCCGCACAGTGCTCCAGGCAAGCTCTGACCACGTGTTTGATGAAGTCTTCAGCAAGCTGCATATTGTGTGTGAGTTCAAAGAATGGAATCTCTGGTTCGATCATCCAGAACTCAGCGAGATGACGCGTTGTGTTCGAATTTTCTGCTCGAAACGTCGGTCCGAACGTGTACACCGGCCCCACAGCAGTCGCGAAAATCTCCCCTTCGAGTTGTCCGGAAACAGTCAGCGAAGCCTTCTTGCCGAAGAAATCATTTTCGTAATTGATCTCTCCGGGGCGAAAGCCTTTTTCTTCCCGACCATGCTCGAGCAAAGTCGTGACGGTGAACATCTCTCCCGCCCCTTCACAGTCGCTCGTGGTAATGAGTGGCGTGTGGACGTAAAGGAACTCTCGCTCTTGAAAGAACTCGTGAATGGCTCGTGAGACGCAGTTGCGGACTCGGGCGATGGCGCCGAATGAATTGGTGCGTGGACGCAAATGGGCGATCTCTCTGAGAAACTCAAAGCTGTGTCGCTTCTTCTGGAGAGGGTAGGAGTCCGGGTCAGCGACGCCCAATAGTTCGAGTGTTTTCGCGTGCAGTTCGACCCGCTGGTTGGCTCCGGGTGACTCTTTGAGTTCTCCAGTCACCCGAACGCTGCTCCCAGTGGTGACGAGTTTGATCGTTTCGGCGTATCCGGGAACGCTGGAATCGACAACGACCTGCAAGTTGGCCATGCATGACCCATCATTCAGTTCAATGAATGAGAATGCTTGTTTGGAATCCCGTCGGGTTCTTACCCATCCAGAGATCTCAATGTTGCTTCCGGGTGGAGTTTGCTTGAGGAGCGTAGCTACGCGAGGTGGGAATGCAGACATGGACAAACTCACTGGATCGTAAGGAAATGCTGAGAGATCTGGTTCCGGTAATCTCGCTGGAAGTTTTCGGTCCAGCTTCACGCAGGCTGTCACCAATCGCGTTTCGAGTGTGGCGGTTAGGGGACCCCTGCGAGTCGAAATCTGATGAATCGCTGTCTTCGGGATCTTATCGTAGGAGGGGTTGAGAGGGACAGGGGAACTCTTTCAGGAGACGGTAGATTGAAGCGTGGAACTTCGCGGACAGCTGCACTGCGAATGCAGTTTCGGCAGTGAATTGTCGATTTTCATGAACTGGGCACGTTTGGTCGTCGCAGCGAGATGAGATCACTATGCGCTGATGCGATGTCGCTGGTTTTGCTGTCCAACTCACTGAAATGCAGGCTTACTTGGATTGCGGGTAAATTGCGTAACCTGCGTCATTGAAGGGGATTGCTTCCCTTGGAATGTTTTGAAGGACTGCAGGATCGGCAGTTTTTGCTTGGAATTTAATATTCCCAGTGATAAATTAAGTGTTGAACGGACTCCGGTGGATGGCTGCTTCTGGTTGGGGAACTAAGAAGTGGCTGCTCTGATTGGAACAATTGGTCGTTGCGTTCGCTGATCATTGAGGTTCGTTTAATTGGGTGCAGTTCACGCCGGGGGGCCGGTTATGGTGCTGCCACCAGTTTTTGAAGCGTGTCACCGTGGTGAATGATGATGTGGGTCATCTTGCCATGATGTCCTGATCGTATTGCAGTCATCGTCAGCGAAATCCCGGATTGGATTCTGCTGAATTTGGGCATTTTTGCCCGTTGATGAAGCTCCAGCGTGCCAGGTACTCAATGGAACTTTTGCTTCAGGGATACGACGTCAATCAACCGACGTGGTTTTACCTGTCTCTATTGCTGATTGTCGCGGTCTACTTTCGTTTTACTCGCATCATCTCATTGCGAAACGTGGACTTAGCGCTGCTGCTATCGGCATCTCCGGGCCTCATTTTCGTCGGGGCGGAAGATTCTGCGACACAATCGCTCGGTCATCTCTGGTTGTTTCTGATCGCCTGCCTGTTTCTGGTGCGGCTTTTCATTGACCCCTTTTTGCATCGTCGGCCATATCTCGGGCAAAACCTGAATCCGCAAGGGCTCGGTTTTTTGTGCTTTGCCTGTTTTGCGTTCATGATGACGAAAGCGATCACTGAATCGCTTCCTCAAGCAACTGAGACGACGATGCAGCAGGCCGGGGATCTCCTCAGCGCGACTGCGACGACTCGTCCCGATGAAACAGCGCCTCAACCGGCAGCAGGTCCAGCGGCCTCCCTCATTTCCTCACCTGCAGTGTTACTGTTCAATACGTTGGCTCCGCGAATTCTGGCGATCCTTGCCCACGTAGCTGTGATCAGCGGTCTTTGGTTTGTTGGACGAAACCTCTTTGCGGATCGCGGGCTGGGGATGGCCATGGCGACGCTGTATCTGTTGCTTCCATGTACTTCGTATAACGTCGGTGAGTTCAATCACGTTCTCCCTGCTGCACTGATCGTCTGGGCTTTCGTCTGTTTTCGAAAACCGGTCGTTTCTGGAGTCCTGCTTGGGTTGGCATGCGGAACGATGCTGTTTCCGCTGTTCCTGTTGCCAATCTGGTCTGCCTTCTATGGACGCCGTGGAGCAGGACGCTTCGCAGCTGCTCTTTCCGGAGTGGCTGTTCTCCTTCTGGCGTGTTTGGCAATCACTTCTGCAGACTCCGATTCTTTTGTTCAGCGCACGATCGGCCCGAACAATGTGATCCTTTCGGCACTGTCGAATAAAACAAATACCAGCGGATTCTGGAAAGATCTGGATTACCTGTCAGTGTATCGACTGCCAGTTATGGTCGCTTACTTCATCATGTTGACGATCATGACCATCTGGCCGAAGTCTCGGACAATGGAAGTATTGCTGGCACAATCGACTGCTGCCGTTGTGGGAACGCAACTCTGGTATGAACAGCAAGGGGGAGTGTATTTGCTGTGGTATTTACCACTGATGTTGATGGTGGTGTTCCGGCCAAGGCTGCTGCATTTGCGTGCTCCGGGACAGGAGGGGCAATTGCTTGAGCAAACAAGCATTAGTCCCGGAAAAGCTCCCGTTAGCGGGGCGACAGGCCGCGCGATGACTCACCGTCATCTCCAACTCTTCCGTTAAGTCTGTTTCAATTGACGAAACGGGGGGTGAACGGAAGTCAGGCACATGATGACCTCTCTGATCTGAATTGCTTCCTGCGATCTGCCCCCAACATTGCACAATGCAGACGGCTCAAATGTGACATCGTGAAAGAAAAAAGAGGACGCCCAATATGAGCGTCCTCTTTTTATCTCGAATGAAAGCTGCCTTCACTCGTCCTCATTGCAGTCGATGAAAGCGAACGGAGGATGTGTTAATGACAGACATCTCAGGAATGTGAGCGAAACGTTTGTCGGGGATCGCTACTTCAAGTCGAAGTCGTGTTTTGGCGTCTTGTCCGTCACGCTTGCGGTCAGTCCCGATTTCTTAAAATCGGTGTACTTCTCCGGAACCGAAGTTTTCGCTGCCTTAAATTTCTCGCCTTTTTCGGCCATCTTCATTCCAGCATCAAACGTGCGCACGCAGACTTGGTACTCTCCGGCTGGAATTCCCTTTGCGTCGACATTTGCCTTCGCTTGATATTGTCCATT
Organism: Planctomicrobium mucosum; assembly: GCF_051466335.1. NCBI lineage: Bacteria > Pseudomonadati > Planctomycetota > Planctomycetia > Planctomycetales > Planctomycetaceae > Planctomicrobium > Planctomicrobium mucosum. Next base: position 1,860,114 of record NZ_CP195793.1, read on the forward strand.
CACAACATTCGCAATGAATTGTTCCTGTCCGTCCCCTTTGACGAATGCAATTACTCCATCGTCGAGCGGGGTTCCGTTTATAGAAACTGTACCAGTCACGGGGATCATCGTCGGCCCGTCAGTGCTGCCTCCGCCGCATCCAGCGAACGCAATAGCTGCAAAAAGACAAGCTGAGAGAGTAGAGGTGCGGTTAGAAGTCATTGGCAACCACCTGTCCGTCTGCTTTGTCGCCTAAGAGGCACCAAGATCTGAAGTCAATGTTGTTGCTGATGAATTTCACTGATCCATCTGCGAAGACAGCGTGAAGTCCGCCCACGTGGTGACTAGCAAAACCACAATTCCGATACCACAGCATTGTGTCAGTGGTTCGAGTGGGGCTGTTGGGCTTCATCCCGGTGTAGCCGCCGGGGAAGTTGAAGGAAAATGCACCGCCCCAATGGCATGATTCCGCGTTTCGTTCGGCCAAAAGCATCGTGTTGCTGGTCCCGTCCGCTGCCATCGCAAAATTAATTTTTGTGATTCCTCGGCCGGCGAAGAGACCTGGGTGACGTGGTCCACCATGGCGATGAGAATCGGGCCACAGAGCATCGCCGGAGTCGCAATAGGTGTTCGCACCGGTGATGCAATCAACCGGGATCGCATCTGGTCGGTATGAACCTCCGGAGGCGGCGTAATGGAGCGGTTGTGTCGGTGTCGACATTGCATCGAAGTTATTTCCAGCGGTTGTCTGGCCAGTGTTTCCGTGCGGATTGGAAGGACATGTCAGGACTGGAAAATAGAGTGCTCGAATCAGTGCTCCGTTATCCCCCTCGTTGTTGTGCTGGCTGAAGTTGATCTTCTGGAACAGAGGGGCTTGGTCGATGTAGGGAAGGATGAACTCCACCCATGTGTGACGGTATGCTCCAATTGCATCGTATGTCGCATAGGTGCTTGCGAAGGGAAGAACATTCGCTGTGTCGTGGTAATTGTGCAGTGCCAGTCCGAGTTGTTTGAGATTGTTCTTGCACTGGCTACGACGAGCAGCCTCCCGAGCCTGCTGGACAGCAGGCAGAAGCAGGGCAATCAGCACTGCAATGATTGCAATCACGACGAGCAGTTCGATCAGCGTAAATCCAGTCTTTCTACGGGGCGTTTTGGTGTGGCCCAGCGATGCTGGCGAGGCGTATGTGTCGTCCTGTTGTATTGGCATTGAGGTCTCCTGTTTGTACCCCTGAAGGGGAGAATAAGAAGGGAGATACGTTCGATGGGGCTAGTAGAATGCCGCAATAAATTGGAAAAACCGCACGAATTCATTTCACAAGGGGAGCAGATGTCGTTGCATACAGAAAAGGAAATTGAGATTGTCTTAGAAACGTATTTAGATGTGTAGTGGATGTTATATATTCGGCAGGCTAGGGTCAACTACGTATACATTTCGGGCAACAGGGGACAGCCGTAGCGCTGCGATGGGGACTGGCTGGCTGGTCGAATGTGTCGGTGAGGCGATCCAGAATTGACAGGACGAACCGCGTTAAGCTCTCTGTTGAAAAGGAGATAAGAGGTGCGGCTTGGGCAGTCGCTTGCGACGGGTTAGTTCGCGAATCAGCTCGTGAGTATCAGCGATGGCAAGCGGTATCGTTGAGCAAAGTTACGATGCAAATATGCAAGGATATTACTGGTTGGTGGACTCGGCGCAAGGTGTATTGGTTGGCGGTGGTTAATGTTTGCTATAAATGTATTTGAAAATTGGGTATGCGCACGATAACCATCAGCCTTGGTCCGAGTTGCGGGGCTTCCATGGGACAAAACGAAACATCATAGCCTGATGTGGGGAGGGCTTTTCCCCAGTTCTCAACCGCGTCTGCTTCTTCCGCTCCCCCCTCGTGCCCACGATAGGTGATCACGGTGAGCACCCCTTGAGGCTTGAGAAACTCTACTGACGCTTGGAGAGCAGCGACGGATTTCTGAGCGTCTGTTGTGATCAGGTGGTCACCGCCGGGGAGATAACCGAGGTTGAACATGATGGCGCATGTGTTGCCGACCAGCGATGAAGGCACGAGCTCTTTCAGTTGGGAGTGGTCACCCTGAACGAGCGTGGCGTGAGTGATGTTGTTTGACGCCAGGCGTTGTCCGGTTTTTTCGATTGCTTGCGCTTGGAGGTCGATTGCCCATACGTGTCCAGCAGATGTGACTCGCTGCGCCAGTCGAAGTGTGTCGTGCCCGTTTCCCGCTGTCGCATCGATCGCAATCCCGCCTGCACTGAGTGAGTTGTGAACTGCGTCGTGAGCTAGTTGGGTGATCGGAACCATCGCTGGACATTCATTTCTGCTGGGATTGGTGAGGAGTGATCGAGGTTGTCAAGCAACGTCTTTGCCAGCCACGGAGCAAGGAGTGATCCGCGAGTTCCCAGCCCGTTTAGGATCGAGAGCTGAGGGTATTCGGGGTGTCGACCGATGACCGGACGAAAATCATTCATCGTCGGGCGAACAGCAGCATGGTGCTCAATCACTTCAGGAGATTTTCTGAGCCATTGTGCTAATTGGTTGAGAATGATGGATTTGCCTGTAGCAGTCGGAACGGAATTCAGTTCTTTCCATTCAAACGTTGACCCAGCCATGTAATTTCCGTCGTTCACTTCGGCAAGCCAACCCGTTGCATGCACCGAGCGTGGTTCAGCGTAGTTTGGAATGCTGAGTGTCAGGATCTCACCTTTAGACGGTTGGAAGCGGACGCAACCAAACCACGGGTGATCTGCATTGTGGAACCCATTGCAGAAAATGAGTCGCCTCGAGCGGACATTCAGTGACGGGATTTCTATTCCATTCGGTGTCACCCGAATGTCATTTTCCGGATCGACGGTCGCTTCGATGAAGGAGTTGTCGGATGAAGACATCTCGCGAGTTGCTGTCAGGTACAGAGGGATATTCAGTCGGCAGGCATGAGGCATCAAGAAGAGCCCGAATGGGGCTGCTTCTGCGGGAATTTCGGGCGGTCGTTGGACCTCGCAGACCAGACTGCGGAATTCCGGGAGTTGGAGCTTCTTCTCGTACAGCTGTTTCTCGGACTCGCTGCGAAACAGATGTAATGCCGGCTGCTGAACGAGTAGTGGCTGTCCAATCTGCTCTGAAACACGATTGTAGAATGTGGTGGCAGACTGGATTCCAGCATGCCAATTCCATGTGATCGCCAATTTGGGACCAGTGATCGGAGTGATCAGTCCAGCGGCGATTCGGGAGGGAGTTGACGGAGACCCCTGATCAATCAACAGGAATGACTCGTGTCGTAAGTGTAATTGCCAAGCCAAGGTAGCGCCGGCGAGCCCCATTCCGATGATGACAGTCTCATAATCCCCGTTTTTCATAAACGAGATGATGGCAATCCACGAGTGCGTGTTCAACCTGACGATCCCCGATTGCCGATTGGTCGAAACTTGGGTATGTTGACCGGTGTATCATTTCGTATCCAAGTTGTGTCCGAGCTCAGTTTTCACAAGTTCGGTCTGAGATCATTGATTGGTGCTGAGTCCCTCGCATGGCCAAATCGGCATCCACCGAATCGTCAACCGCTCCGTTGACGAGTTCCCCCTGTCTTCAAGGCGAGAGAGTGACGTTTACCGGAACTCTTGCTTCGATGACCCATGCGCAGGCATTTGATCTAGTTGCACAGCATGGGGGAGTCGCGACAGAGCATGTCAGCCGAAATACGACCATGGTTGTCGTCGGTGAAGAAGGTTGGCCGCTGGAGGACAACGGACAGCCAAGCGTCAAATTGCAACAAGCGGAGCGACTTCGTTTTGCGGGCAATGACATCGAACTTCTGAACGAATCGAACTGGCTCACTTTGTTGGGGCTGAATGACCACCGCGAAGAAGTTCATCGTCTCTACACGCCAGCGATGCTTTCCTCGATCCTCGGAATCTCGGTGCACGTGATTCGTGGATGGGCCCGCGTTGGCTTGATTCGGCCGGTGCGAAAAGTGTTTCGACTCCCGTATTTTGATTTCCGGGAAGTGAGTTCGGCCAGGCGGTTGAACGAACTGTTGGAATCCGGTGTTCCTCGCAAGGATCTTGAGGAAAGTCTTCGGCGACTCCCAAGCGTACAACGGGGCGATGACCGGCCTCTCGAACAATTGCAGATACTCGCTCATCAATTGGGGGTCGTGATTCGTGACAAGCATGGTCTGGTGATCGCTGCGAATGGTCAGCGTCTCTTCAATTTCGAGTCGACTGAACCAGCTTCTGAACCACAGGAGGAGTCGGAAGAATGCACTTCACTCCGGTTCGAGGCCGACGCCATTTCCGATCAGGAGCCGCGTGATTGGCTCGTGGAAGGGTGCCGCCTGTACGACTCCGATCGTCTGAAAGATGCTCTGGAAGCCTTTCGACTGGCAGCCCTTGCATCCCCGAATTCCGCCGACGTTCATTTCCAGATCGGTGAGTGCCTGTACCGCATGGGGCACGTTGAGTCTGCGATTGAACGGTACTACGCAGCGGTTGAGCACGATCACGACTTTCTGGAGGCCTGGACTCAGATTGGGTGTCTGCATCGGGAACTCGGCGATTCTGTCGCTGCGAGAAGATCCTTCGAGTCTGCGCTGAAACTGCTCCCGGAGTATCCAGATGCGCATTTCCATCTCGCAGAGACACTGTACGATCTGAACGACCGAAATCAGGCAAAATATCACTGGCAGGAGTATCTGAAGCACGATTCCCGTGGCCCGTGGGCGGACATTGCTCGGCAACGTCTGGAAATTCCCGAGCAAGTTGAATAAGCGGGTGTTTCAGAGTTTACGCTGTTTGGTGAATGCTCGAGCGAAGTTTTCGCGAGATTTGCCTTGGTGATCAGCCATGTTTGATCGATTCAGGCTTCAAGTACTGCCGCGAACTCGCGATAATCGTCGGCAGACTCTTTTTACCTTGAATCCCTGCTGAACACATGCATCGTCTTTATATTGAAACTGTTGGCTGCCAGATGAACGTGCTGGACAGTGAGCTTGTCGTCGCTGCATTGCGACAGCAGGGTTACGAACTCACCGAAGATCCCAAGCAGGCAGACACGATTCTCTTTAACACCTGCAGTGTTCGCGAGAACGCGGAGCATAAGACTTACAGCTCTGTTGGACGGTTCAAATATGGCAAGCGTAAGAAGCCGGATCTGGTGATCGGTGTCATCGGTTGCATGGCTCAGAAAGACCAAGAGCTGATCTTCGAGAAGGCGCCGCACGTCGATTTGATTGTCGGAACCGGCCAGCTGGGTGAAATTCCATCCTTGGTGGAGGAAGTCCGCCGCACTCGCAAGAAAAAGGTCGCGGTTTCTCTGGATCGAAAAGAAGGATCCCGCGCGGAAGTGGCGGGAAGCTTTGAAAGCTACGATCCGTTAAGAGATCCAGCGATGCGCCCCAGCCCCTGGCAGGCGTATGCCCGCATCATGTTTGGGTGTGATAAGTTCTGCACCTACTGCGTCGTTCCAACAACAAGAGGTCCAGAACAGTCACGCGCCCCCAGTGAAATTCATCGGGAAGTGATTGCACTCGCAGGTCAGGGAGTGAAGGAAGTCACGCTGCTTGGACAGACCGTGAATTCCTACAAATACACGGAAGATGGGAAGAAATCGCGGTTGAGCGATCTCCTGTATCTCATTCACGACACGCCGGGGATCGAGCGAATCAAGTTCGTCACGAGTTTCCCGAAAGACATGACCACTGACTTGCTCGAAGCAATTCGTGATCTCCCCAAATGCGCTCGTTATCTGCACGTCCCGCTGCAACATGGATGCAATGATCAGCTCAAGCGAATGAAGCGCGGATACACTGTTGAAGATTACCGCGAGATGATGGGGCGAATCGGGGAGATTCTCCCAGGGTGCGCCGTCAGCAGTGATTTCATTGTTGGTTTTTGTGGTGAGACGGAAGAAAGCTTCCAGAAAAACATCGACGCCATTCGAGAGTTCCGCTTCAAGAACAGCTTCATCTTCAAATACAGCCCTCGCCCCGGAACCAAGGCCTACGAGTTGTATGAGGACGATGTTCCCGATGAAGTCAAACGTCGACGAAACGTGGAACTGTTGAACGTTCAAAACGAGATCAGCGAAGAGGACAACGCGGAGTTCATTGGCAAACGCGTTCAGGTTCTGGTCGAAGGTCCGAGCAAGCGTGGGCGTAGTTCGAACGTCGACTCAAAGGAGTCGAATGCAGTGGCGGAAGCGGCAGTAGCATTACCCGGCTGGCACAGCGGTCCGGAGCCTGTGAACTACCCGCAATCTCATGCTGAGGCAAACGACCTCGTTTCGCTAGGGAGCACAAAATCAACTGCATCAACTCCACCGGTGGAAACTCGACAAGCTGTTGAGGAAGATTTTGGTCCACGACAGCTGATGGGGCGCACATTGTGTGATCGAATTGTCGTGTTTGACGGCAACGTGCGATTGGCTGGAACGATTGCAGAGGTCGAAGTTTCTGATGTCACTCCAACGACTCTCATTGGTGAAATTGTGACTCGAAATGTGCAGCCGGGTTCAGGTGGCCTGCTTCCAATCCTGATTTAGTCGAAGTTTGTTGCCTGATCGGTGGACGCCGGAGCGGTGTAGGTGATATCACGTAAACAGTCGAGACCAGCGGAGTCGCTTTCGGCACTCCGTTTGATCCCGGACTTGCAACCGTGACCCGCCTTGCAGTTTCGTCGATGCACTCACTTTGGTCGATGGGGCTGCGCACTGAAGAAGGACGACACATGACCCAGAATTTCTCTCGTCGTGGATTTCTGAAGACAGCCGCCGTTGCATCAGCGGCGACCGCTCTTCCACTCTCGGCTTCTATTGCTCAGGCAGCGGAGCAGGGCAAGAAGTTTCGAACTGCACATATCGGCGTGGGGGGAATGCAAGGGTTATCAGATTTGATGGCGATCAAGTCGCATCCAAATGTTGAAGTTGTCGCTCTGTGCGATATCGACAGCACCTTCCTCGAGAACGCTGCCAAGGAACTGCCAAACGCGAAGAAATATCGCGACTACCGACAGATGTTTGAAGAGATGGCAGACGAGATCGACGGCGTTGTGATTTCGACTCCAGACCACATGCACGCACCGCCAGCAATGGCAGCGATGAATCACAACAAGCCGGTCTACTGCCAGAAGCCACTGACTCACGAAATCTACGAATCACGTCGTCTGCGTGAAGTGGCAGAGGAAAAAGGTCTCGTGACCCAGATGGGGACGCAGATCCACTCTTCACGAGAATACCGTCAGGCAAAAGCGATTGTTCAGTCGGGAGCAATCGGAAAGGTCAGCAAGGTCATCGCCTGGAAGACCGGCGGATGGAACTATGATGGCGGACCATTCGAAGACTTCGCAGAGGTGCCACCAAACGTTGAGTGGGATCTCTGGCTCGGAGTGACCGCTGATCGCAAGTACGTTCCAAAGGTCTACCACCCAATCGAATGGCGCCGGCTGATTGACTTCGGAACCGGAACTCTCGGCGATATGGGGGTTCACATCTTCGATACCCCATTCGGTTCATTGGAACTGACCGCGCCCAACTGGGTGAAGACAGAATGCCGCGAGCCAAACGGGCTCGGTCATCCATCGATGTCTGTGACTTATGAGTTCCCTGGAACAAAGTACACGACAGATACATTGGAATGGGTGTGGAAAGACGGCGACTACGCCCCACGTAAGGGTGAAGAAGTCGGACTTCCTGAAGGCTTGGAACTGCCAGGGGCCGCTTCGTTGTTCATCGGCGAGAAGGGGATGCTCCTTCTTCAGCACATCGCCGAAGCGAAACTCTTCCCAGAAGAGAAATTCAAAGATTACAAGAAGCCTGACGTCGAAGGTGGTAACCATTATCACCTGTGGGTCGACGCAGCCATGAACAACACCAAGACAACTTGCAGCTTCAGCTATGGTGGTCCACTCACCGAAGCACTGCTCTTGGGAGTCGTCGGGTCTCGCTTCCCCGGTGAGGTTCTGAAATGGGATTCCAAGAAACTGGAAGTCACCAATAAGCCAGAGGCCAATCAATACATTCGTCGCGAATATCGCGACGCATTCAAGACAGAGAATTTGTCGTAACGATTGATTGAGTCGATGTTTCTGGAGGGGGTTGGCGTTCTCGCCGATCCCCTCTTTTTTTGTTTGGGCCGATCGCGCGCCTCGAGTAGCATCAAAAATACTAACAAGTCATTACAAGTTCGATTGAATCGATTTTGCGGATGTTGACTTTGCTCCACTGATGCGGATGATGGGGGAAGATGGGCATTTCAGAATCACGCAGGGGGGAAGAGCCGTGTCGCGATCAAATCGAATGTTACTCGCAGTTGGAGCTTTAGCTGCTTTGATCGTTGCTGTCGAAGCGGCACCGGCCCAGGCACGCCATTGGCACGGAGGTGGAGGCTATGGCGGCTGGGGCGGCAGTTATTACGGTGGTTGGGGCGGCGGATATCGTGGCTGGGGCGGATACGGTCGCGGTCTCTCAATCAGTATTGGATCCCCCTACTACGGAGGCTGGGGTGGCTATGGATACCGCTACCCCTCGTACGGACTTGGCTATGGCTCATATTATGGGTATCCAAGGAGCAGCTACGGTCTGGGCGGAATCTACGGCGCGTCCTATTACCGCCCTTCGTACTACTCGTACCCATCTTATGGATACGGCTCAACGTACGTGTCTCCATACAGTTACAGCAACGTCTACAGTGCTGGGTATAGCCCTTCCTACGTCTATTCCGGGTACTCCGCTAATCCGGTCGTCAACGTGTCTTATTCGACGCCAACCACGATCATGACGAATTACGGTTACCCCGTGAACTACTCGTCGAATTACTCGACAGGCTATTCCGGTTACTCTCTGGTTTATCCCGCTTCCTATCAGCCCTCTGTTTATTCGGGGAACTATGGGTGCTGCGGAAGCTACGGCTATTCGCACCTCGGCTGGTAGAGTTTCTGGTGGAATGAGTCTACTGCTGAAGCCCCAAGGGTGACGTGTCTTGAACGCGTCACCCTTTTTGTTTGTTCCGATGATTGATGAGGAATCTCTGGTCGGGGCACAAAGGCGTTGTGCCGGCTTGAGGTGTGTCGGTCTCGTCGGAGGAACTGCAGACGTTTGTGACGTCGCAAACTGTTCCGAGGAGAGCTATTTGTTGCGTTTTGAAATCACTTGGAGAGACGCTTAAAACCCCTACCGAGCGACGAATACGTGAGAAATTTCGAGAATCAGAGGCTTGAGGCTGAGATTTTCGGCGCGCTGGTTGCAGAACGACGGATCATCTAGTACATCCAGTCAAGATTCTCCAGATTTCCAGAGTGCTGGCTTGTCGCAGACGACTGGGATTCCTGTTTAGCGAGATAACTGAACTCATGAAAGTTCATCAACTACTCGATCATTTTGGGATTACGGAAAACCCGTTCGCTCAAGAAGATGCAGCTTCGGATCAGGTGTTTCGAGACCATTGTTTGAATGGGACTCATCATCCAGCCTGGGACAAAATCTACGGGAATCCTGCTAGCCCAGCGACATCCGTCGTCTTTGGAGAGCAGGGGAGTGGTAAGACGGCGTTGCGATTGCAAATCGTCAGTCGACTTCAAAAATACAACGAAGAAAACCCCACCAAGCGGGCTTTCATCATTCAGTATGAAGACTTCAATCCATTTCTGGATGCATTCCGTGACAGGCTTTCCGGTCGCCAACGCAAACCGGAACGAGCGCTGACAAATTGGCGGTTGATGGATCACATGGACAGCATTTTGACGCTGGCTGTGACTCGACTCGCCGATACGATCCGAAATGATGGCTACGACAAAGATGCCACTCAGAACATTACTTTAGATGCGATGGCGAAGCTCTCGCGTACTCAGCGTCGCGATGTTCAGCTACTCGCTGCATTCTATGACCAGAATCGCGAAGTGGCTCCCGCCGACCGTTGGGGCGCGTTGCGACGCAAACTGAAGTTTTCGACTTGGCGGTCCTATTGGGATTTGGGACTCGGCGCTGCAGGGACGATCCTGACACTTGCCTTTACGACTTGGCTGAAGAAGGACCTGAGGGCCGTTTTCAACGTCTGGGTGCTGTTGGTCGTTATCGCTTTTTGGTTGCCATTCGTCTGGAGACAACTGAAATGCTTCTGGATGGCTTGGCGGGTCAAGCGACAGGTCCGGGTGATTGACCATGAGGTCGGTTCTCTCAGGCAGATCCTCAGTCAATTCCAGCAGACCGATCTCATTGGCCAACCGTTTCCAGGGCGAACTCGTGGCGATGATCGATACGAATTGCTGACACGTCTACAGTCTGTGCTGGAAACGCTGGGCTTCGGCAGCATCGTTGTGCTCGTGGACCGGGTGGATGAACCGCATCTGGTTCATGGCTCACCAGACCGAATCAAGGATCTTGTCTGGCCGTTGTTTGACAACAAGTTCCTGAAGCATCCCGGCATCGCGTTCAAGCTGTTGCTGCCATCCGCAGTCGTTGGCTTCCTGAATCGTCAGGAGAAAGAGTTCTATGAGCGCTCACGCCTCGACAAGCAGAACATGATTCTCTCGTTGAGCTGGACTGGGCAAGGCCTGTACGACGTTGCGAACGACCGTATCCGAGCCTGTGCTCGGCTGTCTGAAAAGCCGATTTCAATTCGCAGCCTGTTCGATGACTCCATTAGCGAGCAGGAATTGATCGCAGTTTTCGACCGACTTCGAGCACCTCGTCACCTCTTCAAGTTCCTGTATCGCTTGTTCATCGAGCATTGCAGCAAGTACACCGAAGAGAATCCGACCTGGAAGATTCAGCGCGACACGCTGCAGTCGACATTGGCTCTCTTCATGCGAGATCTGGATGCCTATGACCAGAAGCTGGGAACAGGCTGATCGGTTCGAAATATGACCCAAAGTTAACGGCTGCTCACTCAAATTGAGCGGCCGTTTTTGTTTTATCGGAAGGTGGAGAAGGTCATCTGATACCTGGGATCGATGGTGATGTTGCCCAGCGAGCGTTCTGTCTGCATGAGGCTCACATGGTGTGAATCGCCCGATTCGGCAGGTTCGTCTTAGGATCACTTTCGATGTGAAGCCATCAAAAACAGAGAAGACCCCGAAATCGGGCTTCGGGGCCTTCTCAAACTGAGCCTGTTGTGTGGTCACTCTACTGAGCGAGTGCCATTTCCTGCAGTGCTTCGATGCGGCCCTGGTAGAGCTCTCGAATGTCGCTGAGCCCATAACGGATCATCGCGAGTCGTTCGAGTCCCAGTCCCCAAGCCATGACAGGGTGTTTGCATCCGAGTGGTTCTGTCACTTCCGGACGGAAGATTCCCGATCCACCCATCTCGATCCACTTTTTACGGCTTTCGAGATAGACGACCACGTCAACACTCGGTTCGGTGTACGGGTAGAACGCTGGTTTGAACTTCACTTTGTTGAAGCCCATTTTCTTGTAGAACGTTTCCAGCGTGCCGAGCAGCGATGCCAGTGATGCATCTTTGTCGATCACAATGCCGTCGACTTGATGGAAGACGGGAAGGTGCTTGTAGCTCATCGTCTCGTTACGGCAGACCCAGCCCACACAGAATGCCTTCAGGGGCGGTTCTGGATGTCGGGCAAGGGCACGAATTGTGGATGCCGTCGTGTGAGTTCGAAGCACCACTTGCTGGGCGCGTTCAGGGGACCATTTGTAACCCCAACCCTCGGAGCCAGTGTCGCCGCCATCTTCATGTGCCCGGCGAACCCGCTCAACCAACGATGCATCGGCGGGCAGTGCTGTCGTTGTTGGTTCGTCCATATAGAACGTATCCTGCATATCGCGTGCAGGGTGGTCTTGTGGCTGGAACAGGGCATCGAAGTTCCAGAAAGAAGACTCCACCATTGGAGACACGACTTCAGTGAAGCCCATTTCGAGATAGGCTCGGCGTGTCTGTTCTGCGATTTTGCGAAGTGGATGGATCTTCGCAGGGCGAACGGTTTCCGCCTTGAGTGTGACGTCGTAGGGTCGCAGGGTCATTTCTGCCCAGAGGCCACTTCGCAAGTCTTCCGGAGTCAGTAGGTTCTTCTCCTTCTTGACCTGCACCTTTCCTGAAGACAACAGATCGGCACCTGTAGCCGTCAGCGAGAGCGAACGACGGGTCCGTGGCTTGAGCTTGGCAAGTTCGGTTCGTTTGCCAAGGAGGGCTCGAATCCGCTCTGGATCAGCGAGGCGGTCCACTTCGATGATGTTGCCATCCGCTTCGATGAGGGCCGTTTCGTCGACATCATAGGTCTTGACTCCCTGAGCAGCACGGCCTGCTTCGGTGATGCGGACCCCTTGTTTGTTACGCTCGATCCAACCGCGGGCGACTCCCCATTTGAAGACTTCGTTCACAGCGATCTTGGCATCGGCGGCAGCTTTCGCGAACTCGCCTGTCGCAATCTGACCACCAGCCTCGATGAGCAGACTCAAGGCACGGCGTTCTGGAAGCGAATTCCGAACAAGTTCCGCAGCATTTTCTGTCGGGACGAGTTCATCAATCGAAGACTCTTCGATCGAAATCCAGCCTTGATTGGCACCTTCTGTGGCGGCCGCCATCACGCGGGACTGGTCCAGACTCAGGCTGGCTGCCAGCTCAGCGACACCCGAATTCGGATGCTGGGCAAGGGCCTGCCAAAGGGAGTAAGCGATGTCATCAAGTTGGAGCGAATCGGCCATATGTCGATCGGTTGTTTGCTTTTGTGGGCGAGAATTCCCCGTATCGTAGCAGTCGAATGAGAGTTCGGGGAGTGGCGGACAGGTGATCTTTCCAATTGACCGGCGTCTGGTAAGATTGGAAAAATCGCTACAATTGAAAAGGTTGGACCTGCGGATGAATCCCCTGCGAATTCTCGTTGCTCGAAGCGTCCTGCTCTGCATTGTCGGCGGGATTTACGTCGCCAATTTCGGGGTTCCGAAAATCACCCTTGATTCAAATTGGAGCCATTCCGGGGAAAGCGAATCCGCGAATCTGACGGGCCAGTTAGATCGTAAGTCTAATTGAATCAGCGTGTTGCATTTGAGTTGTAGTTTTGTTGCAGCCTATTGAGTACACGCTTCCGAGTGTGCAGCCCCATTTGCCAGACAACGAGGGCACTCATTCACAACAACCCATTTGTATTTCGTTTCGGGCTTCTCTTCAGTCTTTTTGACGAGTGTGGTGGTCTGGTAGATCGAAGCGGATTGGGCGAGCAATTGACTGCCGTCGCCGGTGCAATTTTCAACGGAGCTATTGCGCCCCTGACAGAACCCGTGCTCCGGAAGACAAATTTCACCAGTGTTTACCGAGTACGTGTCCTTGGGGACCATCTTGGTTTCGGTGATGACCTGACAGCGTTTCGAGGTGAGCTCGGTTCCGCACTGTCCACAAGTGCGGTGCGATGATAACTGGGAGCAGGCGTTGCTTCCCAACGTCAGTAAGGTGGCAAAGAGAGTTTGGACGACGCGATTCATGCTGCCACTTCTTATCACTGAAATTGAACGACCTTCGGTTGGTCCACCTGATTCGCGTCCGGGATGGCGGAATCAGAAATCGACCTGAACTCGGGAAACGAACAGGTTGGCTGTGCTGTGACCTTTCTCCACGTTGTTCAACATGCAGTGAATCCAGTTCCCTTGAAGTTTGGTGTGCTTGTTGAGGAACCAGGTGAATCCCAGCGTGGTGTCGTGGAGAATTCCGTTCCCGTTCCTGCTGGTTCCATTCAGGTAGTGTCCGTTCAGAGAATCTGGATTGCGGATATCCACAAAAGACCACCGGGCTCCGACTTCCCATGCTCCCCATCCACGAATTCCATCTTTCTTCAGTGGGATGAAATCGGCGAATGGAGTCAGGCTGGTCAGCGTTCCGGTTTTTTTGTTGTATGACCGGTGTTCACCTGTCAGACGATAGGCCACCTGCGCGTAGGCCCCGTGGTAGACGATTGTGCCGACATCGCTATCGACTGCTGTCACCATGTACTCAGAGGTGACGCCCCACGGACCGTTTTGATAGACCGTCTCCAGCCCAGCGAGATTGAAATGGCTGGCAGGGTATCGTCCGGAATCAATAAATGACGGGGTTGAGCTATGCGCTGAACCAAATGACTGAGAGCCTTCGGAATAGCCGAGTGGACCGAATTCCGGCAGAACCCGGGTCTGGTAGAACGGGGTCTTCGTGGTGCTTAGCGGAGCATCATTCGCCCCGAGCATGCTGAAGTTATAGCTTCCTCCGATGTGCCACAAATAGCGGTCATCGGCATGAGGATCGTATTGAATGAGGTGCGTTGAACGCATCGAGAAGGAAACGCCCCCGATGTCACCAAAGTCTGTCCCGTAGCGATTATCGCCTAGCGGAGCATTTTGGTAGGCACCTGTCCGAAAGACGCTGAATGCAAAGTTCGTCATCTCGTCATCCGAAATCATGGAGGACTGTGCTCCGATGCGGCGGAAGGGGACGAATGCCAGGAACGGGAGAGAGCGTTCCAGAAAAGTCAGGTTGCGAAATCCCGTAAGTGAGTCCACGCTGAAGGGCTGGCAGAACTGTCCAACTTTGACTTCATTGAGGTAAGGGACATTGCTCTGCGACACCCATGTGTCGAAGAAGCTGGGACGGCCAGCGGTCGCGAAATCCATTTCCAGCTGATAGTTTGTGAATTCGGCAACTTTTCCGTACACAGCCAGACGGGCGCGACGAAAGCCTGTTCCGTCCTGAGCATCTCCGACTGTCGCCACGTTATTGGGGCTCTGTACGTAAACTACGGAGTCGAGTTGCGTAAATCCTGTGATCTTGAAGGATGGAAAGTCGTTCTTCTTCGGCGCTGGTGCCTCAGATTTCTTTTCTTTTCCTGCTTTCTCCAGCTTGTCGAGACGGGCTTGTAGATCGTCGATCCGACTTTTTAGGAAACTCGATTCGTCCGCTTGGATTGATGTCTCTGGGGCCGGCGGCAGTTGGTCGTAGGCTGCCAGCGTAGATTCCAATGTGATCGTGGCAGGTTCCGCGAAGATCTCGTCAACAAGTTCTTCACTTCCGAACAGCGGCATGCTCATGAAGATGCACGCCATCAGTAAACTGAAGGAGAGCCGAGTGAACTGGAGAATTTGCGGGAGTGGCGACACGCGAGAGATCTTGTTTGCGGATGTTGTTGGAAACTTGAGGGAGAATTCCAAAACGGTCGCAGAATTCGAAAGGAGATGGCGGTGGGGAAGGTTGGGGAGAGTTTGCGATGGGCCCGCATGTGATGTATCGGCAATTCATCTGTTCTGGATGAATTGATTTAAGTCCGTCATGAAATTGTCATTTATAACTGCCGGAGTGACGCAAATGAGCGCACTGAGTCACAGTTTTGACGGGCGAATTGCAGCGAAGAATAGGCAGCGCAATTCTGCGTCGAGTCCCTGAGCGGGAACATCTGCTTGGCGACAATCTCTTTTCCCGCGACGGTTGACCAGAACTATGCGGTAACCGCTAACGGAGATTGTGTCGCGAATTCCATGATTCGCTCTTCGGAAAACTCATGGCGAGCGAGTTCCCCGGTCAGGCGTCCTTCGCAGAGAACCAAGATCCGATCGGAAACGGTGATCAACTCGGGCAATTCGCTCGAGGTCACAATGATGGAAAGGCCTTCTCGGCACAGCGAATCGATGATCTCATAGAGTTCGGCCTTCGCCCCGACGTCGATTCCCCGTGTCGGGTCATCGAGCAACAGGATGCGTGGGTGCGTGCGAAGCCATCGAGCGATGATGCACTTCTGCTGATTTCCTCCGGACAATCCGGTGATGGCGGATTCCACGCTCGCAGTTTTCACGTTGAGTTGAGTGACCGAATCCTGAGCGCATCCACGTTCCAGTCGGGAGCTGACGAGTCCATTTCTGACGGACTCCTCCAATGTACAGATCGTAATGTTTTCTCGCACAGTCATCTGTGCCAGCAAGCCGAGACGTTTACGGTCTTCAGTGACCATTGCGATGCCGGCATCTTTGGCTTCCGCCGGATGGCGGAAGCGGACAGATTTTCCATCGAGGAGAATGTCCCCCTGAATCGGATGTGTATTTGCCCCGAACAGGCATTCCAGAAGTTCAGTCCTTCCCGCGCCCATCAGGCCAGCGATGCCGAGGACCTCACCTTTTCGCAACTTGAACGAGACGTTTTCCAGTCGCCACTTGCGCGCGTGTCCGGGCCACTGCATGGACAGGTTGCGAACTTCCAGCAGTGTTTCACCGGGTGAACGGTTTTCCCCGAGCCGTTGCTGGCTAATCTCCCGGCCCACCATCAGATGAGTGATCTGTGTGGGAGTTGCTTCATCGCGAGTCAGTGTTCGGACATGCTGGCCGTCACGCATCACTGTCATACGGTCGGAGAGTTTGAAAACCTCTTCCATTTTGTGAGAGATGTAGAGGATCGTCACTCCGTTTTCGCGAAGAGTCGCAATCACCCGGTAAAGTCGCTCGACTTCATTTTCAGTGAGGGCGCTTGTCGGCTCATCCATGATGAGAATGCGGGAATTGAGCGACAACGCCTTGGCGATTTCCACCAGTTGCTGATCACCGACTCTCAGTTCTTTGACCGGTTGATCGGGGCGAATCGGGCAGCCGAGTTGATGGAAGAGGGCGATGGTCTTTTCGTGCATCGCCCGTTCATTCAGGAAGAGTCCCTTGCGGATTTCCCTACCGAGAAAGATGTTGGCTGTAACGCTCAGTTCATCCACCAGATTCAGTTCCTGATGAATGATGCTGATTCCTGCGGCTTCGGCGTCGCGAGTTCCAGAGAATCGGGCCGGTTCGCCGTTGACGAGAATCTCTCCTTCGTAGTCTAAAATGACTCCCGAGAGAATCTTCATCAACGTGCTTTTGCCCGCTCCGTTCTCGCCGCAAATCGAGTGGAGCTCGCCTGGTCGAATGTCGAACGATACAGAGTTGAGTGCGATGACTCCGGGAAACCGTTTGGAGACGTTGCGAATGTCGATCACTGGCTGCATGCCATCGCTCCGGCTGTATCGTCGTTTCGGGAGGTCGTGGTTCAACTCATGGCAGGCAGCTCTCACTGGCCATGAGTTGATGTCCATGTTCTCAACCCGTTGAAACTATTCCCATTCAATTGTGCTGGGTGGCTTCGAGCTGATGTCGTAGACCACGCGGTTCACCCCACGCACGCTGTTGATGATCTTCGTCGAGACTCGCTGAAGCAAGTCATATGGCAACTTGGACCAGTCAGCGGTCATGAAATTATCGGTGTCGACGGACCGCAGTGCGATCACCTCTTCGTAGGTGCGACCGTCCCCCATGACTCCCACTGTTTGCAGCGGGAGAAGAACGACGAATGCCTGCTGCACCTTTCGGTAGTTTCCTGTCTCGAGAAGCTCTTCAATGAAGATTGCATCTGCTTCACGAATCGTCTCGAGCCGTGGTTTGGTGATTTCTCCCAGACAGCGAACTGCCAGCCCCGGGCCGGGGAATGGATGCCGCCAGATCAGCGAATCGGGTAGTCCCAGTTCGAGACCCATGCGACGGACTTCGTCTTTGAAGAGCATTCGCAATGGTTCGATCAGTTCGAATCCAAGCTCTTTTGGTAAACCGCCGACGTTGTGGTGATATTTGATTGTGGCTGCTGGTCCGTCCGGATTTGCACCAGATTCAATGACGTCGGGATACAGCGTTCCCTGCGCCAGGAATCGTGCATCGTCGATGGACTTCGCTTCGTCTTTGAAGACATCGATAAAGATCTTGCCGATCGTCTTACGCTTCACCTGCGGGTCGGTCACGCCAGCAAGTGCGTCGAGGAATAGCGCTTCCGCATCGACCACTCGCAGGTCGGTTTTGAAGTGCTCGCTGAACTCGTATTCGACCTGTTCGCGCTCTCCTTTTCGCAGCATTCCGTTATCGACGAAAATGCAGGTCAATTGCGGGCCGATCGCTTTGTAGAGCAACGCCGCGACGACAGAGGAATCAACACCGCCGGAGAGACCGCAGATGACTCGGCTCGTTCCAACACGAGTGCGGATCTCTTCGATTTGCTGATCGATAAACGAGGTGATTTTCCAGCTTCCTTTGCATCCGCAAATATTGCGAATGAAGTTGCCGATCAGGTGCTCGCCGTGTTGAGTGTGAGAAACTTCTGGATGGAATTGCAGCCCGTAAATTGGCTTCGTCTTGTGCCGGATGGCTCCGTTTGGGCAGTCTTTTGTTTTTGCGAGGACGACAAATTGATCGTCCAGATTTTCCACTCGATCCCCGTGACTCATCCACGTGGTGAACGTCTTAGGGAGACCCTTGAAGAGAGCGTTGTCATTATCGCAGTGCATTTCGGTTGAACCGAATTCACGCGATGTCCCCGGTTTCACTTCGCAGCCCAATGCTCGGCAGCTGACCTGCATTCCGTAGCAGATTCCCAGAACAGGAATGCCGAGATTGAAGATCTCTGGATCCAACTGTGGTGAGCCCGGTTCGTAGCAACTCGCAGGACCGCCAGAGAGAATCAGTCCTCTGGGATTAATCTCTTTGATGCGGGCTGCGGTGAGATCGTGTCGAACAAGCTGGCAGAAGACCTGCTGATCGCGAACGCGGCGAGCGATCAGCTGCGCTGTTTGCGAACCAAAGTCGAGCACCAGGATTGTGTCCTGCTGTTGTGGGGAAGCCGCGGATGTAGCCACAGACGTCATAGTAATAACCAGTTTGCTGCCACCATCTGCGGGAGCAGGAATCATTGAATGACTGAGACAACTTCCTGGAAGGATTTCGACGAAGTTCGCTCAACCAGACCTGCAAGCCTTTGAGGGCCTGCGGGAAAAATAGGGAATCCAGCATTGTAACCGCGACGACACAGCACGCAACGACGCGGTTCCATATCAGGAGGCCAGCCACGGAAGTCGCACAGATTCGGTTTTGTTGAAGTGACTTTTGAAAAAGGCGCGATGGAGACGACGTGGCTGGTTGAGCAAAAGTTGAAGGCTGTGTGCGTTGCAGAGATTGTTTTGAGGGACCGTGTTTGGGTGAAAAGGTGTGTCCGGAAGCAGGGAATCGGGGTGCCCTGCGGATTTGGCATGTCGGGTAGGCGGTTTGCAAAGTTGCTGCGGTGCCAAGTTGGCAGTTGGTCTCAGTCGTTGGTTGACGTTAGTTTTGAAATGGCAATTGGTTACGAATAACAGTGTTGTTGATTAATTTTGGCGCGAAGTTTGCGTGGAGAGAGTGCAGTCAACACTGACTCCCAATTCAAGAATTTATTTGCTGATACGCTGGAGAATAAAAAATCATGGCCGTTTCGGAAAAAATCATCGGCATCGACCTGGGCACGACGAATTCCGTAGTGTCCGTGATGGAAGGTGGAGAAGTCAAAGTGATCGCCAACCAGGATGGGGCTCGTACGACTCCCAGTGTGGTTGCGTTCAACGATAAAGGAGATGTTCTGGTCGGTGAACCTGCAAAACGTCAGGCGATTACCAACCCAGAAAACACGATCTACTCTATTAAGCGTTTCATGGGACGTCGTCATGACGAAGTCCAATCTGAAGAGAAGATTGTCCCCTACAAAGTCGTCGGCGGTAAAAACGAGTACGTCAAAGTTGACGTTAAAGGGAAGGATTACACTCCTCCTGAGATCTCGGCGCAAATCCTGACCAAGCTGAAAGATGCCGCTGAGAGCTATCTCGGTCATCGCGTCAACAAAGCAGTGATTACCGTTCCTGCTTATTTCAATGATGCTCAGCGACAGGCCACGAAAGATGCTGGCCAGATCGCTGGTCTGGAAGTCGCCCGAATCATCAACGAGCCGACCGCCGCCGCCTTGGCCTATGGTCTTGAGAAGAAGCAGGACGAGAAGATCGTTGTGTTCGACCTCGGGGGAGGAACTTTCGACGTCTCTGTTCTGGAAGTTGAAACAGGATCCGTTGAAGTGCTTTCTACAGCGGGGGATACCCATCTGGGGGGAGACGACTTCGATGAAGCACTGATTAAATATGTCGCCGACGAGTTTGAGCGAGAGCAAAGTGTTGATCTCCGCAAGAACCCAATGGCTCTTCAGCGTCTGCGTGAAGCCTGCGAAAAAGCAAAGAAAGAACTCTCTTCACTGCAGAGCACAGAGATCAATCTTCCGTTCATTTTCGAAGCAAAACACTTGCAGATGAACATCAGCCGTTCGCAATTCGAGCGACTGATCGACTCGCTGGTTGAGCGATGCCGCAAGCCAGTTGAACAGGCGTTACGCGATGCAAAACTGACAGCGAAAGACATCGATGAAGTGGTTCTCGTCGGTGGATCGACGCGCGTTCCAATGGTTCAGGAACTCGTGAAGAAGATCTTCAACGGGAAAGAGCCACACAAGGGTGTGAATCCGGACGAAGTGGTCTCCGTTGGAGCAGCTTACCAGGGTGGTATTATCGCGGGCGATGTGAAAGACGTCGTTCTGCTGGACGTGACTCCATTGTCGTTGGGAATCGAAACCGAAGGGGGCGTGATGACCGCTCTCATCGAGCGTAACACAACGATCCCTGTGACGAAGGCTGAAACGTTCTCCACTGCGGCTGACAACCAGACAGCAGTCACCGTCCGGGTCTTCCAGGGTGAACGGCCAATGGCAAGCGATAACCGTTTGCTCGACCAGTTCAATCTCGAAGGACTCCCAGCGGCACCACGCGGAGTTCCGCAGATCGAAGTGACTTTCGATATCGACGTAAACGGAATTCTCAGCGTGTCGGCGAAGGACAAGTCGTCCGGCAAGCAGCACAAAGTGACCATTCAGCAGTCCAGCGGACTGTCTGAAGCGGAAATTGAGAAGATGCGTAAGGACGCTGAGTCGAACGCTGAAGATGACAAGAAACGTCGCGAATTGGCTGAAGTACGCAACAAAGCAGGGAATGCCGTTTACCAGACTGAGAAAACTCTGAAAGAGCACGAAGGGAAATTGGACGATTCTGCGAAGGCTGCAATCGAAGCTGCTATCGAAAAGGTTCGGCAGCTCGAGAAGGGTGACGATCTCGCTGGGCTGAAGTCCGCGATGGATGATCTTGAGCAGGCAAATCACGCACTGAGCAAGCACATCTACGAAGCGTCCAGCAGTGCCGATTCTGGTGCTGCAGGAGGCGACGCTGCCGGTCAGCAAGGTGGTGATGACGACGTCATCGACGCAGAGTTCGAGAAGAAGTAATCCACGTCTTCGCGAGTTCGCTTGAACACGAAGCCCCGTCTGGCAATCAGACGGGGCTTTTTTGGTTGAGCTGCGCCGGAGTGGCAGTGACCCGTCGGCATAGGCTTTGCTGAATGCATTGGTACCGGTTTCTCGGTCGGAGGACTGGTTATATCAGCATCCGGCAAGTGCTCGGCCAGGCTCGGATTTCGAACGCAGAACCACTCGAGTTGTTTCATGAAAACGTTTTTTTGTGAGTGCGGTAACCGGTTGTATTTTGGGAATACGGGTTGTCTCAAGTGCAATCGAGAGACGGGTTTTTGTCCCGGGTGCCGCGGGGTCGTTGGATTGAATTCCAATGAAGATGGGACTTACACCTGCTCGAATCTTGAGTGTCAGATCCTGTTGAAAAAGTGCCATAACTATTCGTTCGAGAACATCTGTAACTGGTGCGTCGCAGTGAGCGACAATACGCCAGTCGCAGCCGGTGATGTGGCAGACAATCGATCACTTTGCCAGTGCTGCCAGCTGACGGAAGTCATTCCGGATTTGTCAATTCCGGAGAACCACAAGCTTTGGGCAAGATTGGAGGAAGCAAAACGTCGCGTCCTCTTCACAATTCAGGAACTGAATCTCCCGATCGGCCGCGGTGATGGAGATGGAACTCTGCCGCTGAAATTTGATTTTATGGCAGACGGGGAGAAGCCCGTTTTCACGGGGCATGATCAAGGTCATATCGTGATCAACATTAAAGAAGCGGACGATGTTGAGCGCGAGAAAGCACGCGTGGCGTTTGCAGAACCGCAACGGACACTCGTCGGACATTTCCGCCATGAACTGGGGCATTACTACTGGGATGTGCTCGTTCTCGGTCAGGTCGAAGATGAATTCCGAGCGATCTTCGGTGACGAGAGAAGCCCGACTTATCAGGAAGCGTTGAACAATTATTATCAGAACGGCCCGCTTCCGAATTGGGAGTCACATTACATCTCGGCGTATGCGACGATGCATCCTTGGGAAGACTTTGCGGAAACGTTTGGAGCGTATCTCGACATGATGAGTATTCTAGATACGCGCAAGAATCTTCCTGGAAAGCAGCTACGCAGTCAGCACTTCGAAAATTTGATCGCTGACTACAAGCAGGTTGGAATTCTGGCTAACGAACTCAACCGCGAAATGGGATTGAAGGATCTGGTCCCAGAAGTATTCGGGGAAGAAGTGGCCAAGAAGATCGGCTTTGTCCATCGACTTGCAGTAGAAGCGGGGGCTCGTGAAGTCCGAAAAGCTGCGCTGGCATCCCCCTGAGTCATTGAGTTCGAATCAGGCTTCTCTATGCGCTCGGGGGGGCCTGCTTCGTTTGACGTCGAGGTTGAAAGTCCAGCGACGGATCATCTTTGAGATCTTGAATCCGCTGCCGCCAGAAATCGAGTTCAGCCATCGAGGCTTCTTCCGCATCGTCGGTCTGCATCTGTTCCGACTTCACCGCAGGAGGTGGGCGGTGCTGCTTTTGGTGGACCTGCTGCGGCGACTTTTCAATCAGAGGGTTCACCCCCTTCTGTGGGGTTGAATTTCCGGCGGAGGGAAGTGTCGGAGATGCGTCAGGCTTTTCTGGCGTCGTCGATTTGCGACTTCTTGACAGTTCCTTTGTGACCTCTGCTTCAATGGAATCGACGCTGATGTCTCCGAATTCCTCAAGCCATCCGGCAGAGTCAATTTTGCCGGTACCAAACGCGTCTTTCGGATCCTGGGAGTTGGATTCCTTTGCGGCGTCTTCTGATTGGCTGCTGGCTTCTCGCCGGTCATCGAGTTCAACGAGGAACGCGTCGCTACTCATGAATTTTGCGCGTGAGGCTCGGGCCGCCCTGTGCAAGCGATGGTCGGATGAAATGACGGTAATGTCGCTGGCGGTGGAGTTCCCGGAGAGCAGGATTTCAATCAGGTCGTCCGCCTGACGTCCACGGGGAGAGAAGAGGACCTGCATGCCGTAAATGTTCATCGGTCGACGATCAGAGTCGGGGGCGTACTGGGCGTCGAAAACGATTGTCGTGTGGACTCGCTCTTCTTCGGTCAAACTGAGTTGAAGTCGCTTGAGGAGTTTATCTCTCATCTTCTCGAACTCGCCAGGACGGAGTTTTCCCCGGGCAAGTCCAGCGTTGTGGAGCAGGTTGTATCCGTCGATTAAGTATTCAACGGGCATAACTGATCAATCAGAAATTGAAGGAAATTTTCAGAAGGACAACGCATTGCAGGGCTCGCAAGTCAGGAACCGCGTTCGCTAGATTGTAATCGCGTAAAGCGACGAGTGGGAAGAGTCTGTACAGATGTCGGCATTTGCGAATGAGTTCGAATTGCGTTCTCGAGTTCATCTGAAGCGGAAATAGGGATCTCATGGCCAAAGCACGAAGATCGGCTTCGATTATCGGTTGGCGGGAATGGGTGGCACTTCCAGAACTCGAAGTTTCCGCGATCAAAGCGAAGATCGATACCGGGGCGCTCACTTCATCCCTTCACGCGTTTCAAATCGAGATTTTCAAGAATCGTGGTCAGGATTACGTGCGATTTCAGGTCCATCCGCGTCAAAAAAGTGCCCGGTTGGCGGTCGAGGTCGAAGCTCCGTTGCTGGAGATGCGGTCCGTCCGGAGTTCGAACGGGCATCTGTCGGAGCGACCAGTTATTGAAACCGAAGTCCAATTGTTCGATCAACGCTGGATGATCGAATTGACATTGGCGAATCGGGACCAGATGGGGTTTCGGATGTTGTTGGGGCGGGAGGCGCTCCGGGGGAGATTTCTGGTCGATGTCGGGAGTTCTTTCCTTGACCGCACGAGAATTCCGTCCAGCAAAAGGAAATAGAGAAAATCTCCCCTTGATTTTCTTTTCGGCGTCAGAATATTTGAACGTCGCATCAGCGGATTTCCAACTCTTTCCCGGTGATTGCAAATCCTGTTCGCCCCGCGTTCGCCCTGTAGCAAACCTCTATCGCAGTCGGATAAACTCCTCGGTTGGTGCCCAAACAGGGACGAAATTCATCTGCAATCGGCGTATTTTATGTCAACGAACGACCTCGATTTCTTTGCTCCAGCCGATTCATTGCCAGCGGATGAGGCTCCTTCGACTCGCTCGCTCAAAATCGCCATTCTTTCCCGGAAGGCGTCGTTGTATTCAACACGGCGTCTCAAGGAAGCAGGAGAACGGCGAGGGCACAAGGTGCAGGTGATCGACTACCTGCGCTGTTACATGAATATCACCTCACATCGCCCTACTGTGGTTTACTCCGGTCGTGAACTGAATGATGTCGATGCTGTGATTCCGCGAATCGGGGCGTCGCATACGTTCTACGGGACAGCGGTTGTTCGCCAGTTCGAAATGATGGGGATCTTCTCAGCGAACGAATCGCAGGCCATTACCCGGTCGCGCGACAAGCTACGCTGTCTTCAGTTGCTCTCTCGCGAAGGGGTCGGGCTCCCGGTGACAGGATTTGCCCATTCGACAAAAGATATCGGGGGACTGATCGACATCGTCGGTGGCGCTCCACTTGTCGTGAAAATTGTGGAGGGGACTCAAGGAGTCGGCGTGATTCTTGCCGAAACCCGCAAAGCAGCCGAGGCCGTCATCGAGGCGTTTCGAGGTGTCGACGCAAACATTCTCGTCCAGCAGTTTATTAAAGAGGCATCCGGGAGCGATATTCGCTGCTTCGTCGTTGATGGCAAAGTGGTCGCCTCGATGATGCGCACTGCCAAAGAGGGAGAGTTTCGTTCGAACCTGCACCGAGGCGGAACCGCGAGCTACGTCGAGATTTCTCAACAGGAAACACAGACCGCATTGCAGGCAGCGAATCTTCTCGGCTTGCGGGTTGCGGGGGTCGACATCCTCCGCTCCAACAACGGGCCAGTTGTGATGGAAGTGAACTCTTCCCCTGGCTTGGAAGGGATTGAAAAAGCGACCGAAATCGATGTCGCAGAACGCGTGATCCATTTCATTGAACAGAACGTCGGCGTCACAGATTCGAAAGACCGGATCAAGGGCTGATCAAACACCAGTGCTCAGAACAAAAAGGTCTTGGCTGCGCGGACCAGATTATTTCGAAGTGGGCTGGTTCTCAGGACCATCGCCTGTTTGCTGAATCCAGACGATCAGTTTTTGAAGATCCTCTGAGGCGACGAGATTTTTCACACGTCGGCGAGCAGCCCACTGGCCTAAAGCGGGGAGGTAGGCGTGTTGATGGTCGACGATCGTCAACGCCTTCAAAACGTGATCGTGTTGAGCCTCCGCTTTCGACTCAGATGCAGCCAGCCATTTCGCGATCCAAAGAACTGCGGGATAGACCAACGACAAGCTTTGAAATCCCTCAGCGACGGGAATGTTGTAGTAGGCCGCCCCGCAAAAGTGCATCCCTTGAATCTTCACTCGGAAGTAACGAGTCAGCATCTCTTCGGACTCCGGGGTGAGTTGAGTCCGAACCGCCTCGAGTGCACTGAATGGGATCTCCGCCAAACCTTCGTGGAGAGGGGGCAGGCTGCCAGTTCCCTTTGCGAGTCTGGTGGCGTTTTGAATTTGTCGCCAGCGTCCACGGAAGGAGAGATCGATGTTGTCGGCAGTGTCTTTACGGGCGTATTGCCCGCAGAGGAGTCGAAACTGCGACTGAGCAATCGCAGACGGCGGCGCGGCCTCTGGGAGTTCACTGATTTCAATGGTCGAGGCTTCCGTGAGAAGTTCGAGCAATTCCTGCAATCGCTCCCCCTGGATCTTGTGCAACTTGGCCTTCGAGATCAGATCGAGCCAGAACAATGTCTGGAGGAGTTTGACCGCGACTGGTGTTGCTTCTCGTCCCATCGAGTGGTCGAGCGATTCAACAATTCGAAGCGTGTCTTCCCAGTGAGTTTGTGAGCGATCGGTCAGTTTGGGAGGGAGTCGACCCTGATAATGTTCAGGCACGACGAGTTGCGACATCTCCCGGATGTCCGACTTTTGCTGAAGTAGTGATCTGCCTCGATTCGCTGCGACCGAAGGGCAGCTGAAACGCAGACTCACTGTGATTTCGTTTCCGGACGGATGAAAAGCATAGGGGTAGATCCGGCATGCAAGCGGCTTGGCGGGCTCCCCGAACTTCGCGTGAATCTTGCAGAGTCCTTTTTCGTTGAGAAAAACGCAGGCACCATCTGGCTGATGCGCCAGAAACGTTTTGCTCCCGCCAAACAGACTCTTCGATTCCGAAAACAGGGGCTGCGTCGCGGGGATTCCGTCCGCAGGAGTCCATTTCTGCGATTCGATTCTGGACTTCTCTTCCGGAGTAATCGCGATGGCGTGCTGCCGGCAGCAGCCGCCACAGTTATGGCAGCTCCAGTTTTGAAGAGTGGGAAGGTGAATCGGAAATGGTGTCATGTAGAAATCATGGTGTACGTGTGAGATTTCGTCTATTGTTTCGATCCAGTTTTATGGCTGAACCTACTGGCGACGGGAATTGTCCATGATTCCTGAAGACGACGGAAGTCGCCGTTTTCAATTCGAAATCAGATGAAATTCAGTATTTCTAAAGGTTGGCGTCAGTCCCATGAAAATTCGTCTCTGAAATTGTTGTCGGATATCGTAAAATCAGGAGAGATGCGATCGTATGGATCGCTGATCCTTAACAATCAATCAGGAGCGAACACGTTTGGGTGAGTTACAACGAGAGTCTCTGAAGGTCCATGCCAGAAAATGTGTTCTGGTGGCGGTTCGTGATCAAGATCAGGCGAAGCTGAAGGAACAGGTTTTTGAAGAGATTCATGGCCTTGTCGAAACCGTGGGATCGGAAGTCGTTGGGACGATGATGCAGGTGCGCGAGCGTCCTGACCCAGCCACGTACCTTGGAAAAGGGAAGGTACAGGAGTTAAAGGACCTCGTTGGAGCCTGCGGTGCCGATCTGATTGTCTTCGATAATTACCTCTCTCCAAATCAAGGGAAGAACATCGAAGAACTGACGAAAACTCAGGTCGTCGATCGGAGCGAAGTGATTCTGGACATCTTCGCGACTCATGCCCGGTCATATGAGTCTCAACTACAGGTCGAATTGGCTCAGCTTCTGTACATCCGTAATCGGCTCACGCGGATGTGGACCCACCTGGAGCGTATCGAGGGGGGGATCGGAAGTGGACGAGGCCCCGGAGAGAAGCAGCTTGAGACCGACCGCCGTTTGATCGACAAGCGGGTCGATGAGCTCAAGCGAAAGCTCGAAGGAGTTGAGAAACGCCGCGAGTTGCAAGTCGCCAGCCGTTCTGAGCAAATGTCCGTCTCCCTCGTTGGGTACACCAACGCCGGGAAGAGCACGTTGATGAACGCTCTGACCAATGCTGATGTCTATGTCGCGGACAAATTGTTTGCGACGCTCGAAACAAAGACGCGGAAGTGGAAGCTCCCTCAATGGGGTGACATCCTTTTGAGTGATACCGTCGGGTTCATTCAGAATCTTCCTCACCATCTGGTTGCTTCGTTTCGATCGACGTTAGCCGAGGCCCGTCATGCTGATTTGTTGTTGCACGTCGTCGATGCCAGCCATCCGCGCGCACAGCAGCAGATCGACACTGTGAATGAAGTTCTGGCTTCTCTCGGAGTCGACAGCGAGAATCCGATTCTGGTGCTCAATAAGATTGACGCCTCTGAAAATCGGGCCAATATCGACGTCTTACGGGCGAAGTATCCAGACTGCATCACAGTGAGCGCGAAGGAGCGTATCGGGCTCGACAAGCTGGAGAAAGCGGTTGCAGACCGACTCGACAACGGTTACCTCCGTGTCGTCGTGCATGCCGACGTCAGCAATGGACGAGTTCCTGCGTTTTTGAAAGAACACGCAGACGTCACGACGACCGATTACGACGAAAATCGAGTCCAGTTTCAGGCCAGAATTGCACGTCGGTTCGTTCACAAACTGATTCAGGTGGGAGCTGATGTGACGCATCAGGATGGTTCTCCTGTCATTGAACAGGATACAGCTGACCTATACTAATCGCGTTAATTGGACGACGGAAACGGTCTTTGAAATGAGATCTTCCGTCGTCCTTTTTTATTTGATTCCGATCTGTGACACTGGATTCGTTCTGTCCGACTTCTCCCTACTCACAAGGTGTTGTTCAAAAATGGCGTTGAGGCATCAGACTGGAATCCCTGAGTTGGATGAAATGCTCGGGGGCGGGCTTATTCCGGGAACCCTGACCGTTGTTTTAGGAGCAACGGGGATTGGAAAAACGCAACTGGGAATTCAGTATCTGAATCAGGGCAAGGAGCAAGATGGGGCGACCGGGGTGCTGTTTGATATGACATCGCGAGGAGACTCGCAAAACCATGTCGAATATGCGGACCGGATGTTCAATTGGAAATTCCGTGATCGCCCAATTTCTTGGGTGCTGGAGAGTCCAGAGTCGATCTGGGATCCGAATGTCGCTCGCTGGGATGCTCTTCACCTGTTTCAACAGACTGGCAAGCGTGTCACGATGAGTGACATGAATTTCGATGAGCAACGTGCCTGGAAAGTGGAGATCAACCGGAAGCTGATTGATACGATCGCCTTCTTTTACGGAAACTTCTGCCAGGGCGTTCGACGTTGTGTGATCGATGGCGTGGAACCGACAGATCGTGCGAGCGACTCATTTCAGTTCGAGCTGTTCGAGTACGTTTACCATCAGATCCTTCGTAAAGAATATGACTGGGTTGCGAGGGATTTGTTGCGGGCGCGGTTTCGCGAATTTGAGGTGGAAGTCAAACGTCATGCTTACGACTACCAGCAGGTGAGCGGCCTGATGCTGTGCACCTCCCATGAAATGATGCTTGAAGCACTGATTTCTCGCCCCATCGAAAGCGGTGACGTTTTTTCGAACGCCAACACGATCATTCTTATGGGTAAAGTGAGGGAGGGCTCAAAAATGGGGCGAGCACTGTACGTGGCGAAACATCGCGGCAGTCGCCTGGATGATTCGATTCGTCCTTATGAAATTACCGAACACGGCCTCAAATTATTGTGAACCGACCTGCGAGTGCTGCATACTCAATGTAAAAGAGTCGTTCTTCCGATATCGAAGAGCGACTCTTTTTCCGTTTGTGATCAGGATCACACCGAGCATGACCAAGCTGTGTTACTTCAGCTGATTGCGAGTTGGCAGAGTCCTTGGCTTTGCTTCATCTGGCTCGTTTGTCATACGCTCAGCGGCTTGAGCCTTTGCTGCATTTGAAATCTGCATTGCAGCCTGAATGTTCGCTGATGAGAAGTAATTATCGCCAGGAACTCGTACAGGGCCTTTGCCTTTGTTCGCGAGTTGTTCCCAGCTCAGCCCATCGGTGACGTGCCAAGTCGCGGCCTGTGCACTTTGAGAATCGAGTGACCCTGTCCCGACCATGGTGATGAGGGCCTGGAGAACTGGATCCTGCGTGTATTGATCGACCGGAATGACATTGAATTTCGTGCGAGGATTTGGCTCATTCAGGCCGTGGTTGAGGCACACTGAGTTGAATGACACGCGGAGTGTTTTTTGAGCCGGGATGGACTGCATCATTCCCATGCCACCCATCCCTCCCATGCCACCGCCCATTCCCATTCCGCCCATGCCGCCGCCCATTCCTCCCATGCCGCCACCCATTCCACCGCCCATGGATTGCATGCCGCCACCCATTCCTCCCATTCCGCCGCCCATTCCTCCCATGCCGCCACCCATTCCCATGCCACCCATGCCGCCGCCCATTCCTCCCATGCCTCCTCCCATTCCGCCCATGCCAAATTGGGCAGAGACTGGAACGGCAGCGAAAGCTTCCGGCAATTGAACGGTCAGTGGTTCATCGGTGTTATTGGTGATGAGCAGGTTGCCACCCAGGGCATTGCGAGCAACGAGTTTGACGTCAATCTGTCCCTCTTCCATCGCAGAGAACATTTCGACCTGCTTTGCTGACGGGTCGAGCTTCGTTTTCGAGAGAGGGCGATCCGCGAAGAGACTTCCTTGAACGGAAATAATCAAAGCGAACGACAAGAAACCAATCAGAGGGCGATTCATACGGAACCCGAGAGACCAGCGAATGGCATTGAATTGGAAAATGGATGTCAACGACTACCGTTGGTCGAGTGGGACCGACAGGTACAGACAGAAGCGAGTGCTATTGAAAATTGCACTTCAATCCGGACGCCAAATTCCGCGCAAGGTCACCCAGCTTCTGCTCGAATGGTATCGGAGGGGAGAAGGGGGAGGCAAACTTCAATCACCGAGGAAAACTCTGACATTAGTGTGTTTCGATGGGTTCGTTGATGCGATCCCTAGATCTGGAAACACTGCCCGCTGGTGTTTTTGGAATATTCGCTGCAACAGGATTAATCGCTCGGGCGAAGTCTGAGACCTTCAGCGAACCAGTGATGGTGAGCGACTTGTTCTGTGAAAAGAGATTTGATGACGTCGCTGCACTGATTTTCAGTCAGGACGTTCGGAAGCCCGTCGTTGGAGAGCTTCACATTTTCTTCGGGGCATTTCTGAACGCCGAGTCCGCTGGCAATTGAACTGCCTCACGCGCATCTACCCGATAACAGGCAAACGAGGACAGCTTCAGCAATTGCAATTGGGACTGAACTTGATTGAAGAGGCAGCGCGCTAAAAGGGTTGCTGCCTCTTCGAGGTGAAATCATTGCCTACTTCAGTTGATTGCGGGTTGGGCTTTGAGTTTTTGGCTGAGCAATAGTTGGATCTTTTTGAATCCGCTCAGCAGCGAGTGTTTTAGCAGTCCCGGCAATCTGGATTGCAGAGTTCAGGTGTTGAGGCGAGAAGTAATTGTCTCCCGGCACCCTTACTGGTCCAGTTCCTTTCGCAGCCAGTTGATCCCAGCTCATGCCGTCTGTCACGTGCCATGTTGCTGCCTGAGCACTTCGTTGATCGAGCTTTCCAGTTCCAACCATGTAAATCAGAGACTGGAGAACTGGATCTGCGGTGTAGTCCTCAATGGGCATGATGACGAAGTTTGTTTTGGGATTTGGCTCATTGAGGCCATGGTTCAAACAGACAGAGGTGAATGACACACGGAGAGTCTTCTGAGCCGGGATGGACTGCATCATTCCCATTCCGCCCATGCCACCCATGCCCATTCCGCCCATGCCGCCGCCCATTCCCATTCCGCCCATGCCCATTCCGCCCATGCCCCCCATGCCTCCGCCCATGGATTGCATGCCGCCGCCCATTCCCATTCCACCCATGCCACCCATTCCCATGCCGCCCATTCCTCCCATGCCGCCCATTCCCATTCCACCCATGCCACCGCCCATTCCCATTCCACCCATGCCGAATTGAGCGGAGACTGGAACGGCAGCGAATGCTTCTGGCAGCTGAACCGAGAGCGGCTCGTCCGTTTTGTTGGTGATCAACAGGTTGCCTCCTGTCGAATTTCTGGCAATGACTTTTACCTCGATCTCCCCTTCATCGATCGAAGTGAACATTTCGACCTGTTTTGCATCGGGATCGAACTTAGTCTTGGTCAGCGGACGATCTGAGCCAGCCTGGAGAAGTGGTGCTGAAAGAAGGAGGGCTGCACAGCAAGAGAACGCGGTCAGTCGAAGATTCATTTCAGCCTCGTATGGAGCCACCGTAAGTGGACTTGGCTTTTTTGTGATGAAATTCGTTCGGGAGCACCCTGGGGGACAATGAGACCTTGAGAACTCGTTTCTCGTGATGCAATTGAAAAGCGGGGTGCAGACTGTCAGTAACGAGTATGTAAAGATCATATCGATCCCCGCTTCTGGTTCGCAAACAATATTTTTGCGCCAAAAGTTGATTCTTTCGCATTCTGCCCGGTTCTCGTTGCTCAACCTGCACAGCTAGCAGATCCAGAATGAGCATTCGCACCTGTGCCTCATTGAATTAGCGTGCGAATTTTCCAGAGGAGCCCTCTTCGCAGGCGAGCAATTCGATCTGCCCCTGTTGAAAATGCCCTCGAAAATGTGGATTCGCTGTGAGCCCCGGAAGCAAGAACCGGTAGAGAGATGAGGAAGCGTCAGCCCCGACTGCTCGATCGCCGTCGAAGATGAAAACTGCATTCCTGCGGGGTCGAATTGAATTCGTTGGCGGTGGACACCTCTTGTTGCAGGCGACCCTTGCGGCGGGCTGTCTGCAGCAGCTCAACCTAGCATGCCAATTCAACTTCCCTTGTCGTGAAGGAATTTCAGAGGAATCGACCGGTACGATTTCTGTTCGAAAGCCGATGCCCTCAGCAGTATGGTTAAGCAGAACGACTGCTTACTTAACTTACTGGGGCAATTCAGGTTCAGGTCAGTCATTTGAGATGAACTGAACTCGTGATCTGGTTTCACTCGCTGGGAGTGTCTTCGTTGGAGTCGTCAATCGCCGGCATCTCGCCGTTAATCAGCTGAATCGCCGTTTGAGCAGCAGAACCCAAATCACCAGTTTGTTCCTGTGCAATTCTCTCGAGTCGAGGAATGAGCGACTCAGCAGGAGGTCCAATTCGTCCCGCTACTTCGAAAAGCTGTGTAAACACTTCTTCTGGTTGATCGATGTTCAAAGCGTCTTGTATTGAAGCGATCAAGTTTGCGTCAGATGTTCCCGTTGCATTTAAATTAAACGCTGCTTGAATTCGCAACTGAGGGTCGTCTGCTTTCAGTAGCTTGAGTAGTGTCGGGAGAACTTCATCCGTTTGGTCTGGAATCTGGAGCAGGGCGGCGACTGCATTTGATTGAACAAATTCATTTGGATCGTTCAGGCAGTTGAGCAATGCTTCCCGAGCGGGGGCTGCATCTGGCCCGAACAGAACCAGCGTTGAGACCGCAAGTTCTTTTGCTTCAGTGCTTTCGGATCCAATGTTCTCTGCGAGAACTCGGACGGCACTCTCTCCTTGCTGAACCAGTTTATCGTGGAGTTCATCCCAGGATGATGCATCCGATTGCGGAGCGAGCAATTGTTCGAAAAGCTGTCGCGCGACAGAATCGTCTGGCTTCTGAACGATCGAATCCGCTTTGAGCTCACGGGCAGATGACGGTTCAATCAAACCCGGAGAATCAGCAGTCGTAGATGTCACGACTTGCTCAATTGCGGGAACTGATGGCTGCGGCTTCTGTTCCTGCTGACAACCGGTGAGGAGAAGCCCAAGACAGAAAAGCGGACAGGCGATCCTTTTTAGAGAACCTAACTCCTCAAACGTCGATTTTCCATAATATCGGTTGCCGATTTGAGTAGTTCCGTTCTGCAAATCTGATTGAAGTCGATCCATGACTGTTGCTCGTTTGACATAACTGTCGTTATGGGGTTTGGTTATGTTCAGGAGTCTGGAGAGCATTGCCGTCTGCTCTCTGTGATATCGACTCTTTCGGCGTCAGAGTTTCCATCTTAATCCCTGAATGTTCGTCTCTACGAACGAGAACTCGCGAAGTCATTCTTTGAGCAGTGAGGTTTGTGGCGACCCCAGGGCGGCGAGGTCAAGTTGGGAGACCTAATCTGCTTCTTGTGGGAATTTTAGTGAACTCAGGCAAACGCTTGCGGGTGATTCGAGGTAATTATTGTGAATTTTACACAGCATTGGGAACTTTTTCTCAAGGTCTGCGTCTAATCGGCGCGGGATTCGCAAAATTGGAGTAACTGTGTGATCCGATGCATCTCGGTTCGCGTTTTCATGAGAGATCTGAACCAACAACTACATGGAGGGAATAATGCTGGTACTGTCACGGAAAGCAGGCGAAAGTATTTACATCGGAGATAACGTTCTGCTGACCGTTTCTGCGATTTCAGGGAATCGAGTGAAGATCTGCGTTGAAGCGCCGAAGCAGTGTGCAATTCGACGTGGAGAGATTTACGACCAAGCGGGATCGCAAATTGAGAAGGTCGTCGTGGAAATGAACCAGAATTAGACGAGTCGCGTGAGGCTGATTCGATCGCTCTATCGTGCGTCGCAGATTTTTAGAGCAACGAAATTTCTGGAGTCGTCGACGCGGATCGCGTCAGTAAGGATTCGACGGCAGGTTGTGACTTGTGACCCATCGGTTCATGAGGTCAACGGTCAAGAATGGTCGACAGGTTCGTCTCGCGTTCGGACGGCCCTGCCGACTGTTCTTGAAGATCCCGATGATCACTTGCGCTTCGGCGCGTATTTATGAGTCGCCTGTCCAAACACAGATTCAGCTGCCTCCATGATCGATTCAGAGAGTGTTGGATGTGCGTGAATGCACTCCGCCAGATCTCTTGCAACTGCTGCGGTTTCAACCGCGAGAACTCCTTCGGCGATCAATTCACCAGCCCCAGGTCCGACGATTCCCATCCCGAGCACGCGTTCGGTTTCGGGATCGACGATCAACTTTGTCAGACCTTCTGTTCGGGCAATCGTTTGTGCTCGTCCCGAAGCGGCCCATGGAAACTTGACGACAGTCACTTTTTGGCCGCGTTCTTTGGCCTGTGTTTCTGTCAGTCCGCACCAGGCGACTTCCGGGTCAGTGAACACAACCGCTGGAATAGCGACATTGTCGAACTCTGCTGGTTCGCCCATCAGAACTTCGACGGCGACCTTCGCTTCGCGAGTTGCTTTGTGAGCAAGCATTGGCTCGCCGGCGACATCGCCAATCGCCATGATCTTGGGATCAGCCGTTCGCATTGAGCGGTCAACTTCGATGAAACCGCGTTCGGTGACTTTGACCTTGGTGTTTTCGAGCCCGATTCCCAGACCGTTTGGAATACGACCGACAGAAATCAGCACGCGGCTGAAGGTTTGTGGTGATTCCACACCTTCGCCTTCAAGCTCCGCGACGATACCTTCTGGTGAGGATTTGAGTGACTTGACCTTGGTGTTGGTGAAAATCGCTTTGAACTGGCTTTGGAGCCGTTTCTTGAGAGGATTCGCCAGATCGCGGTCGGCCCCCATCAGGATGTCCGGGAGCATTTCTACAACTGTGACTTCCGATCCGAGGGCGGAGTACACTGAACCCATTTCGAGACCGATGTAGCCTCCTCCGATGACGAGCAGGCTCTTTGGAATTTCAGGCAGGCTGAGTGCGCCTGTCGAATCCATGATGCGGTCATCTCCCAGATCAAACATCTTGGGCATCGCTGGTCGCGAGCCGACGGCGACGATCGCAGTGTCAAATGTTACCTTGCTGGTGCTGCCATCCGCGTGTGACAATTTCAGGGTCGAGGAGTTTTCGAACGTTCCGCGTGCCTGAATCAGTTTGACTCCGCGTGCATCGCAAAGCTGGCGAATTCCGCCTGTCAGCTTCGAAACGACCGACGACTTGAAGTTGCGAACTTTGTCGATGTCGATGGTTGGTGCGTTGTAGGTCACGCCCCAATCCTTCGATTCATCTGCTTCATGAATCAGCTTGGCGATATGCAGCAACGCCTTGGAGGGGATACATCCACGATTCAGGCAGACACCACCCGGTTGTGGGTCCTGATCGATGAGAATTACTTTCTTGCCGTGATCAGCTGCCTCAAAAGCGGCAGGGTACCCTCCAGGTCCACCCCCAAGAACAACGACATCCGCGTGCAGAGTTTCATTCGCCATGTTCATGCATTCCTACATTGAAAAATGTGAGTTGGAACAATAGAGGATTCGGCTTCGGGACGAAAGGAGAACAGCGGATGAAGCTGAATCGACAACTCTTGTCTCACGAAAAGTCCGGAATTCAATTCCTTTGCTGGTTTCGGCTTGCGGAACACGAGCAGAACATTCACGATGAAAATGCCTTGTCTGGCAAGGCGTTCCGTTGATGTCCGATTTTGATGGAATTCTCTATGTACATCCTCGCTCTGGATCAGGGTACTACTTCGAGCCGGTCGATTCTGTTTGATCAGCAGGGAACCCCGCTGAAAATTTCGCAGAAAGAGTTTCGACAGTTTTACCCCAAGCCGGGACATGTCGAACATGATGCGGAAGAAATCTGGCAAACTCAATTAGAGACCGCCCAGCAGGCGTTGCAATCAGTTCGCGATCCCGAGGCCGTCGCAGCCATTGGAATCACGAATCAGCGGGAAACCGTCGTGATTTGGGAAAAGGGGACCGGAAAACCTGTTGCCAACGCAATCGTCTGGCAAAGTCGCGTTACGGCTCCGCGATGCGAACAGCTTCGTCGGGATGGTTACGCTGCGATGATCCAAGAGAAAACTGGGTTGGTGATCGACCCTTATTTCTCTGCAAGCAAAATCGAATATCTCCTTGACAATGTTCCCGGGCTCAGGCAGCGGGCAGAGCAGGGTGAAGTTCTTGCTGGAACAATCGACTCATTTCTGATCTATCGGCTGAGCGGCGGGAAGGTTCACGCAACTGACGTCAGTAACGCGAGCCGAACTCAGTTATTCAACATTCGGACGCTCGAATGGGACAGCGAGTTATTGGAACTTTTCAATGTCCCCAGAAACATTCTTCCACAAGTCGTACCTTCCAGTGGAGAGATGGGGACAACGGACCCGGCACTGTTCGGGCGGCCGATTCCAATTGCGAGCGCGATCGGGGACCAACAGGCAGCGACGTTTGGTCAAGTTTGCTTCAAACCCGGAGATGCGAAGAACACATATGGAACCGGCTGTTTCATGTTGATGAACATTGGCGAACAGCCCCGCACATCGGAAAACGGACTGTTGACCACGATCGGATGGCAGATTGGTGGCAAGACGACATACTGCCTGGAGGGGTCTGTCTTTATCGCCGGGGCAGCGGTGCAGTGGCTGCGTGATGGGCTGAAGATTATTGACCGATCAGATGAAGTCGAAGAGTTACAGATTTCGGTCGAGGACACAGGCGGAGTTTATTTCGTACCCGCATTCGTCGGTCTGGGGACGCCGTACTGGGATTCTACTGCCCGTGGGACAATCGTCGGAATTACGCGAGGAACCACACAAGCTCATATCGCACGGGCTGCAGTCGAAGCGATGGCATATCAGACAATGGACGTGCTGGAGACCATGCAGCAGGATTCCGGGATTCCGTTGCAGACTCTGAAAGTCGATGGCGGTGCCACGGTCAACCGCTCGCTGTTGCAGTTTCAGGCAGATTTGTTGGACGTCACGGTCCAACGTCCAAAGGTTCAGGAGACCACTGCACTCGGAGCAGCGTACCTCGCCGGGCTGGCGGTTGGGGTTTGGAAGGATCAGTCAGAACTGACGAAGCACTGGACCCTCGACCAGCAGTTTGAACCAAAAATGAACGAGGAAACGCGAACCAAACTCTCCTCCGAGTGGAAGCGTGCTGTTCAGTGCTCCCGCGGCTGGGGAGGATGATCGCGCTACTGCGAATTTCAGCAATGGGTTTGAGGGGGCCGTGAAGTAATCGGTCTCCCAGTGTGCTCGAGATGGATCAAGATTCAGAAGTGAACTAAATCGCCCTCACTAGAGTGTGACGTTCCGGAGGTGATAATCGCAGCATTTGATGGGGTTTTTGCCTCCATTGGCTGTCAAACGCCCCGGAGACTGACTGGCGTTAATCAATCTTCTTGATGGTTAAGTTTGTGTACTCTGCAATCTTGTCGATTTTTCGATCCTTTTTAATCACTTCGATGATCAGTCGGTACTTGCAATTCGGGAAATACTGTGGAGTCTGTATCTGGGCTTTGCAGGTGATTGTTCCGTCTTTGCATTCGAATTTCGACGATGGAATTACAAAGGAATCTGCATCGATCCATTTTGAAGAGTTTTTAGTGACCTGAAATTTCAGGAGTACGTTCATGACCTCATCACAAGGGGCTTGAATTTGCCCTTGGAATTTGAACCGCTTTCTTGGATGGAGTTGGAGTCCTGTCTTGGACAATTTCGCGTGTTCAAAAAATTCCAACCGGTTTCCGTTTTCAAGGTCGATGGCTACCGGTTCAGGTGCTGGGATGGTGTTCTCGACTTTTTCGGGAGGTCGTTCGCATCCAGCGATCAGCGTGAAGAGTGCCTGCAAGGCAATTCGGTGAATCATAAATTCTCCCGGAGAGAGGGATTTGAATGGATCGTTTCAGTTCAGTAGAGAGTTGGAATTGCCTTATCAACAGCCGCGGACGCATCGAGGGATTGAGGTTGTTCGTTTTCAGGTTGAACAGTAACACTGTTGAGTGTGCTCATTTTTAATTTGCACGATGTCGGGGATCGACTTCTTCCGTCCTAGAAAGCAGCCCCTACTGTTTCGGATCGGCGTCCCATCGACTTCCAGACTTCTGCATCAATTTGGTCTGATTGAAAAGCGACATGCCCGTCGCCGAATAAACAGTTGCTGCCGCCGGGATGCTCGGATCCGGCACTGAGTATCATCGCTCCTTGCCCGCTGGCTTCGCAGGACGGAGAGTTCGGCGGGAGAATATGGTTGTATTTCCCCGCTAGTGGCGAGCCAGTTGACCAGAAGAACCCACGAGGAGGAACTGTAACGTGGTTTGTTGGAGCGACTTGCCAGCACTCAGCAGCTGCCAGTGGCAATTCGCTTTCATCCAGATAGAACTCAGCGAGTATCCAAATCGTCCGACGACGGTCTCCACGATAACGGAGCTCCTGAGAGTTCTCCGTAACCGGATAGCTTCCCTGTACATTTTGAATAAGGAATTCGGACATCGCACATGTATTTGACAGTCCATTCGTGATGTCCGAGGGGCGGGTTCTATTTCCTCTGAGGAAGCTGTGGAAAAAACCATTTTCCGCGTGATTCTGAAATTTCGTTCCGATATTAGCTGCGAAGTTTGTCCGTTCCACGTTAAAGGGAACTTGAGCGTCCGAAGGACACTTCATCACGGGAATGTCAGGCGCTCCAGCTGTGAGGGTGTTTGTTTTAATCTGCTGGTAGAGTGCGGACTGTTCAAGATACGGTAGCAACTCGATATGAAGCTCGTGAATAAACGGGAATTCCTTTTTTGTGTCAGCATGAGCGTGAATCGCTAACCCAAATTGCCTCAGATGGTTGGTGCAAATGCTGCGTCGTGAGACCTCGCGAACTCTCTGTACAGCGGGGAGGAAGATCGCGACGAGCACCGCGGTGATTGCTAATGAGACGAGCAATTCCACAATAGTAAATCCGTCCGTCTGCCTATGAAGACTTCTCAT
The DNA here is from genome assembly GCF_051466335.1 of Planctomicrobium mucosum. Taxonomy (NCBI): domain Bacteria; kingdom Pseudomonadati; phylum Planctomycetota; class Planctomycetia; order Planctomycetales; family Planctomycetaceae; genus Planctomicrobium; species Planctomicrobium mucosum. The sequence goes on from NZ_CP195793.1 coordinate 1,899,152, forward strand.
TACACCATCACGGAGCTTCCGGTTTATTAAGTAGGCGCATTGATCGAGAGCGACTTATGATGTTGACGTGTTCTGATGGGTTTGTCCACCTGAGATGGTCGTGCGAGTTGTTGTGTTGATCACTTGAAGGGTTCGATCGTATCGAGGCTTCACTTCCATTCGAATTTCGAGAGACGCTCTTTGAAACGAGCAGATGTCTCGTCATCTCGGAACACAGATTCGAACACAGCTGATTACCCCGGAACAGTCATTCTTGCGTGGTGATCGATTCTTCCAGTTGTCGATCACGCAATCCACGTCGATGGTCAAATGAATCAGGGGAGCAATTTTTCGAATCGCTCCCCTGTGTTGAGATCGCAGGAATTGTGTCGCTGATTGAGTAGCTTCTACTCAAACGACACTTTGAAGGTTTCCCCCTGCTTGGGGTGTTCTGTACTGTGGGCAACGAGTTGGAATGTCATCCCTTTGGAGGTGATGTTCCCGATGGTCCATCCGTTGGGGACTTCGTCGCTGAAGGTGTAGGCGACAGCGGGGAGATTGATCAGTTGCAGATCGCCCTTGCTCGTGTGACTCCAGACATGTGAGTGGCCGAAGACGAACGCTTTCACATTCTTTTTCGATTCGAGCAAGTTGATGAAGGCTTCTGTGTCTTCGATACCGCCCCAAGGCTTTCCGGCTTCTGGCGCCTGAAATTGTGGTGTGTGGTGTGCAAATACGATCGCAGGTCGATCGCTGCGTTCGTCGAGTGCTTTCGCGAGCCATTCCATCTGCTCAGAACCGATTTGACCAGTCACAACGTTGGTCTGCGTGAGCGTGTCCAGCAGAAACAGGTTGGCAAACGGAGTCTCCAGGACGCTGATGTGTCGGGAGTCAACCGGGGGATGTTCCGGCTTCTGATGGGCAAGGTGTGTGTAAAGCCGTTCGCGGTTATCGTGATTTCCCATGAGCAGGTGTAACGGCAATTCAGCGTCGAGCAATGGCTGCACGCAGCTCGCCAGATTCTTGTAGTCGTCGTCCAGACCTTGCAGGTAGGCGCAGTCTCCGTTGATCAGAACACCTGCAGGCTTCTCCTTCATTTGCAGAATCTGGCTGACAACACTTTTGATGTTGTCCGTCATGTTGACGTTGCGGCCTGTGATTGTCGGATTGGAGGGGACGTGGGTATCAGAGAGCAGGGCGAAAGTGATTGACTCGTTCTTAACAGCAGCGGGGGCGACGCGAAGGACAGTCAGACTGGCCAGAGCCGCGGCTGTGCTCGCCAGAAATGACCGGCGGCTCATTGGTTGGAAGTGGATCGGCATTGTGTTCACTTTCTCGGTTTCAACGTGGTGGGAAGAGTTGTGATGAGGCCCGCGGAGGAGTGATTCTTGCGCGTGTTGATGAACTTCTGATGAACAAAGTCGGTACTATTGGTCACCTTTGGAAACTCGTCGGATGTGTTGCATTCTGGCAGTCATGCCAGCGTCTGTCACCGCGACAACGGTTCCGTGTTTTGCCAGAGGGTGAACTTCGATGAGAAGTTCATATTTCTTCTCCGTGACCATTTTTGTGGCGAGCAGGGAAGCAAGCTCTTCAGTCCCTTGCAACGGATGGTCGTCAAGTGAGACGACGTTGTCTTCATCGATTGAAACGATGATCGACTCGCTGGCGATATCATCCGCACTGGCGATTGATCCAGACCCCGTCTCATCCATCTCTGGAGTTGTTGTAGGAAGTGATTTCTGCGTGACAAAAGACGCTGTGATCATAAAAAAGATCAGCAGCAACATGACGACATCAACCATCGGAGTCATGTCGAGTCCGTGGCGCGGGACGGCGTCGCGCCTGCCGATGCGGACATACTCTTCGTCTTCCTCTTCGTCTTCCTCTTCGTGATCACCTCGAATGACTGAGGATGGGGGCACTTGACTAACTGGTCCGGACGATTGAGGAATCGTGATTGCCTGTTCGATCACCCTGACTTCGCGGGATTCGTCATTGCCAGTGACGATCTCTCCTGTATTCAATTTGGGAACCTTCGTTCTCCGAACGCACTGCGGGCAGGTGACATCCTCGCCCGCTTTACGCGTCGAGATGCTCATCTTTTGTCCGCAATGGGTACAGTGAAAGAGGATCGGCATTGAGTGAGTTGTCCACACTAAGAGTTTCGGGGACTCCATTCGATGAGTCTACAGCTTTCCAATCTCGGCGAGGAACTCGTCCTCGGTGATGATCTTGATGTTCAGCTTCTTAGCCTTTTCTTCCTTGGTTCCTGCTTTGTCACCTGCGATCAGGAAATCGGTTTTGCTGGAAACACTTGAACCAGGTTTGCCACCTGCTGCATAGATCAGCTCGTGAATTTCATCTCGTGTGAATCTTACCATTGTTCCTGTCACTACGAGTGTCTTACCAGCGTACGGTTGATCCGCTGCCGGAACCGCGGGTGGACGTTCTGAAAGCGGAGTTCCAAAGTTCAGACCGCATTCCCGTAGCTCTTCAATGATTTTATTGCCTGCTTCGGAATGGAAAAAGTTTGCGATCGAATGGGCAATGACCGCTCCGATGTCCTGCACTTCGCTGAGCTGTTCGGCGGATTGCTGCCGGATGTTGTCGAGTGTTCCGAAAGTCTCCGCAAGTGATCGGGAAACGGTCGTTCCCACGTGGCGAATGTTGAGAGCTGTCAGCAATCGCCAGAGCGGTTGTGATTTGCTCGCTTCGATCCCATCGAGCAAGTGGTCAACTGACTTCACCCCCATACGGTCGAGTGCCAGCAGTTGAGATCGTTTGTCTTTCAGACGGTAGATATCTGCAAAACTGGTGAGGAGTTGATTTTCCAGAAGCTGCTCGATGATTTTAATTCCCATTCCGTCGATCTCCATTGCTTGTCGAGATGCGAAATAGCGGAGGGATTCTCGTAGCTGCGCCGGGCATGCCGGGTTAAGGCAGCGAATGTAAACGCCCCCTTCATCCTGTCGGACTTCAGACTGGCAGTCTGGACAGCGGGTCGGGAACGGAAATTCCTGTTCTGTTCCATCGCGTCGGTGTTCTTCGACACGAACAACATGGGGGATCACCTTGCCCGCCTTTTCGACGACGATCCAGTCTCCGACTTTGATCCCGAGTCGTTCAATTTCATCACGATTATGCAGGCTGGCTCTTGAAATCGTCGATCCGGCAATGAGCACAGGATCAAGATGTGCGAGTGGAGTGAGTACACCCGTTTTTCCGACGCAGACTTCAATGTGATTCACCCGTGTGACCGCTTCATACTTCTCCCATTTGTACGCAATTGCCCAGCGAGGGCTTTTGGTCGTGTAACCGAGCTCGGCCCGTTCACTGAACGAATTGACTTTGATGACGAGGCCATCGACTTCAAAATCCAGCTCATGCAGCGAGTCCATCATCTGCTGACACAGTGTTACCGTCTCACCGATGCCACGACTGGTTTTTGCGCCTCGCGTTGTTGGCAGACCCGCTTCCCGCAGCCAGTGCAGGAGTTCGGAATGGTTTGCAGCCTGAAGTCCTTCCTGATCGCCTACCCCGTGAGCGAGAAATCGGACTTTCCTCGCAGCGCACAGTTTTGGATCGAGTAACTTCATTGCACCCGCTGTCGTGTTGCGTGGATTGGCGTAGGGTTCTTCGCCTCGCTCAACTTGCTCGGCTCTAAGTCGGGCGAAATCGGAATTGGCAATGTACGCTTCACCACGCACTTCGATGCGAGCAGGTGGATGTTCCATGTCAAGGAGGAGCGGCACCCCGCGCAGCGTGCGGGCATTGCTGGTGACGTCATCACCGCGGCGACCATCTCCTCGGGTGACGGCCTGTGTCAGTTTTCCGTGTTCATAAATAAGAGCGAGAGCGACCCCGTCGATTTTGAATTCAACGGAGTATTCCACAGATTTCTGGCCGAGGAGTTTCTGGATACGACCGTCGAATTCATGCAGCTCTTCCTCGGAATAAACATTGTCGATGGAAAGCATAGGGATCCGATGATCGATTGATTTGAACGAATCGATCGGTGCCCCTCCCACTTTGTGGGTTGGGCTATCGGGGGAATCGAGCTCCGGGTACTCCTTTTCGAGTCGTTCCAGCTCCTTGACGAGATTGTCGAACTCGAAATCGGCAATTTCTGTTCGATCTTCCACATAGTACAAGCGGTTGTGGTGTAAGATCTTCTGGCGAAGTTCTACTACGAGGTCCCGGATTTGGGCGTCTGGAAAGGAACTCATCTATCTTCCCAATTCAGGCGAAATTATACTCCGCGCCGAAGTTCTTTTCGGCATGGAGACTACTTGGCCGGGGCATTTGTCAGGTCATCGCGATGCGAATTCTAAATACGAATTCGTAGATTTGAACCGGTCTCAACAACAAAGAGTGTAACAAGCTGAATCACTTCGGTGCGAATCCGTGTTCGGTCCTGGTATCGGTCGTCGGAAGTGCGAAGGAATCGTTGAATATTGCCATCACTATGCGAGTTGGAAAAACTCGCCAGTTCAAGAAGCTACGTCGAGGTTGCAGGATGCGGACAATCGCCGTAATGAATCAAAAGGGAGGAGTCGGAAAGACCACCTCCAGCGTCAATCTGGCGGCCGGACTTGCCAGACAAGGACGACGTGTCTGCCTGATCGATCTCGACCCGCAGGCGCACGCATCGCTGCATCTGGGCGTTGAAGTCTCGAGTGGGGTCAATTCCGTATATCAGGTTTTCGCCGGTGCGAAGTCATTCGACGAAATCACCCAGATGGTGAGTCCGAATTTGTGGCTTGCACCCGCTGAATTGGATCTGGCAGCGACTGAACTGGAGCTTGTTGATGCTCCTGGACGCGAATTCATTCTGCGGAATTCACTGCAGGCCACGAATGCCAGCGAGCGTTTCGATTACATCATCATGGACTGTCCACCCTCTTTGGGTGTCCTGACGATCAATTCATTGTCCTGCGCCAACGAAGTGTTCATTCCGTTGCAGCCACACTTCTTTGCGTTGCAAGGTCTTTCGAAGCTCTTTGAAACGACTGCGCTTGTGAGTCGTCGGCTAAACCGAGGCTTGCGAGTCACCGGAATCATGTTGTGCCTGTACGAAACGGGAACAAGACTGGCCGGCGATGTGACCGACGACTTGATGATGTTTCTGAACAACAGCGATCCGCAAGCACCTTGGTCGAGTGCCAAAGTCTTTCAATCCAGAATTCGCCGAAACATCAAGCTGGCAGAAGCACCGAGCCATGGCCAATCGATCTTCGAGTACGCGCCGAATTCATCTGGGGCTCAAGATTATTTCGGTATGGTCCAGGAAATAATCTCTGTCGAAGCGATGACAAGCGGTAATCGTACCGCTGCGTAGCATTGCCGTAAGCACGCAAACCTGATCGAAGATCAAGCCCTGCAACCTCGCGTTGTAGGGCTTGTTTTATTGGTACTCGCGAGTGATTTCCGCCAACTGAGCCTCCTCGTTGAGGGGAAACTTCTGGAGCCTTCTCCAATCGCTCGCTGTGCGATGGATCGCAATAGGGAATGCTCGAAAATCCCTACGGAAACAGTTTGCGAAGAGTTCTCTTATAAGCCCTCTTGAATTTACGACGACGGTTGCATCAGTGCTTGCTGTTGTGATGTTGTAGCGTTGTGATTAACATGGTCTGATGTTTGAGGTTTTCGTGCTCCTTTAGTTCTCGGATTTGTTGGTTGTAAATGCGTACAAACGAGGAGGCAGAATGAAAAATCTTTCTCTAAAACGTCGCGGTTTTACTCTCATTGAATTGCTAGTGGTCATCGCAATTATTGCCGTGCTCATTGCCCTGTTGCTTCCTGCTGTTCAGCAGGCCAGAGAGGCCGCCAGAAGAACGCAGTGTCGAAATAACTTGAAGCAACTTGGACTCGCCTGCCACAACTATCACGACAATTTCAATCAGTTTCCGATTAACTGGTTTGATGCTGGGGCAGGGGGGAACAACCTGTCAGTCTTTACTGGGTTGTTGCCATATTTTGATCAACAGACTCTCTATAACGGAATTGATTTCAATTCGAAAAACATCGTTCTGTATGTGGTGCAAGGGAAGCGTGTTGGTGACTACATGTTGCCAGGCCTGCAATGTCCATCTGAGCCATTTGCGAATATGCCGATGCCAGGAACGAACGCGGCTCCTTCAAGCTACGCTCCCAGCATGGGAGCGCAGGATATGGAGTCGAATGGAAACGTTTGTGATCTCGGTGTTCATGCCGGGATGTATCCCGCAGGACTCGGGCTGGATACAAACAATGATGGGGAAGATCCGTTTAACCGTGGAAACGTTCGTGCAGACTATGGCCGCGCATCACAGATTTCGGGTGTGTTCGGGCGTGGATACTTCTCGGGATGGTCTGCTGGGATGAAGCATGTCACCGACGGAACTTCAAACACCATTATGATGGGAGAAGTCCGAATGGCGTGTAACACTTATGGTTCGTGGGGATGGTCCTGGCCTGAGTCGCTTTGGTATGCGACGACTGCACCGATCAATTATCCAACTTGTCCGGATACGCCGGCAACAGGTTCAAACCCATGTGCGAATCATGGGAATACCACCTGGAATACGATCTTCGGATTCAAGTCGAAGCATGTCGGGGGGTGCAATTTTGTATTCACTGATGGATCTGTGCATTTCCTGTCAGAGAATATCGATAAGCTGACTTACGCCCGTTTAGGGGATCGTTGGGATGGCGGAGTGATTGGGAGTTTTTAGTATGCGACCTCGGAGGGCATGGCGATTCTGCGGCAAGAAATTGAACGTTCACTGTTTCTTGCCACCCGCGTCATGTCCTCGGTCAGCTATGGCGGCAAGTCTTTTTATCTAAGCGAAACCCACCGGATGAGTGACGCCCGATTCCGGGTGCCACTCATCTTTTCTTTTTACAGGCCAGTTTTATGAGATCATTCATTCGACTTTTTATGCTGAATTCTTTGGCGATGATCATCATCGCAGGAAGTGGATGTTGGGGGACATCGTATCCCAAAACCTATCCATTGAAGGGAACTGTGAAGCATCGCGGAAAAGCTCTCGAGGGAGCAACTGTGACTCTGATTCCGACCGATCCCCAAGGGAAATCGGCCAGTGGCATCACCGATGCTGAAGGTAATTTTCTTGTCAAATGTTACATGGGGCCAAACCATGCCCCTGAGGGAGTGATTCCCGGAGACTACAAAGTGACTGTCAGTAAGTTTGAGGCTGTCGAAGCCCCGAAGGTCGAAGCATCAGGAGCAGACATGGGCCCTGCGATGATGGCGGCACACATGAAGATGAAAGAGCCAAAGTCATTAATTCCGATCCGCTTTAACAGCCCTGTCAACTCCGGGTTGTCTGTGAAGATCGAGAGTGGGGAGAATCCTCCTTTCGCAATCGAGATCACGGACTGATCGGCTCCGCGATTTGCTCGCTCACAATCTTCGATCGTCACGCCGTGCGGATTAAATTCCAACGGCGTGTTTTCATTTTACGGAAAACGTTCTTAACCGCATCAATCGGCGACCTTCATGGGTGACCGCAGATCAGCGCCGGATCTGGCCGCCGGTAGGTAAAGGTGAGGAGATCAGCTTCACCGAGTTGGATGGATTGGCCTCAGCTTCGGTTCCTGTCGATCTGCTTCGTCGACACCTCGTGTGATTCTCCCTAGAATCGATTTCCTCCTGCTGATGGTTGAGAACTTGAAGTATCAAAACCCTCAGTCCTACCTGGCAAACGATGCGTATCACGTGACGGAATGTCATACGCACCCCGCGAACACAATGTCTGATACCATTGAAGGAAACTTCGGTGGAAGTCGAAGGCATCTGGTCAACAATGGAGCAGATTGATGAACCTGGGTTGGCTCTTCAGATTCGCTGTCATCTCCTTATTGTTTGCATTACCGCAGAATGTTTCGGCGGAGGTGTTTGACGCAGAAGGTTTGCGACTTTTTGAAACGAAAATTCGACCTGCGCTGATCGAGCATTGCTACGAGTGTCACTCGGCTGAAGCCAAGTCGCTCTATGCGGGATTACGTCTTGATTCGCGAACCGGGTTGCTTCAAGGAGGGGATTCCGGGCCAGCGATCGTTCCCGGGCAACCGGGGGAGAGTCTAATTCTATCGACGCTCCGTTATGATGGCAGCAGTTATGAAATGCCGCCGAAGGGAAAGCTTCCTGATGATGTGATTGAGCACTTTGAAAAGTGGATTCAGCTCGGGGCTCCTGACCCTCGCACTGATGAGCCTCCGCAAATCCGGAAGCCAGCGACTCTCAGTGAAGCAAAAGAAGCGTTGTGGTCGTTACAGGTTCCTGTCGCAAAGCCTGCGCCCGATGTCGGTGAGACAGATTGGCCGCGAGTAAAACTCGATTGGTTTATCCTTCAGAAACTTCAAGACGCGGGGCTAGATCCTTCGGAGGTTGCAGACAAACGAACGCTCATTCGTCGAGTCTATTTTGATCTGACCGGTCTGTCACCGACATTTTCGGAGGTTGAAGAATTCGTTAATGATCAGGACGCTGATGCCTATCATCGACTGGTCGAGCGATTACTGGCATCGCCGCATTACGGTGAACGTTGGGGGCGTCATTGGCTGGACGTCGTTCGGTACGCTGAGGACAACGTTAATATGGGGCCTCACAACGGGCCTTACGCAAATGCTTATCGCTATCGCGACTGGGTGATCGCTGCTGTGAATGCCGATCTCCCTTATGACGACTTCATCCGCTTTCAGCTCGCAGCCGATTTTCAACCCGATGCAACTCCCGAAGACCTGGCTGCCTTGGGGATGCTCGGACTTTCCCCTCAATATCACAAAGAGCTTCTCCTTTCTGTTGATGCACTGGACTCGATTCATGCGGATGAATGGGAAGATCGCATCGATGTGGTGACGCGGGGGCTGATGGGGCTGACTGTTGCCTGCGCACGCTGTCATGACCATAAATATGATCCCGTTACGACAAAGGATTACTACGCGTTAGCCGGCGTCTTTGCGTCGCTTCAACAGACCACTCGCCCCATGATTTCGGCGGATCTTGTTGCCGCTTCTCAACCAGCGAGAGACGAAGTCGAACGCCTGCGCAGCGAAATTAAAACGCTCGATGAAAAAATCGCCGGCTTGAAATCACAGGCGATCACAGCTGAATTCACTGAATCGATGCGAGATGAGCAAGTCGCTGCAAGCACGACAGCAATCGCTGAGCATCAACGGGAGATTGAGCGGATTCAAACAACCACACCGCATTTCGATTTCCCGGTTGTCGATGCGATTAAAGAAGTGCAGGTGAGGTTCGAGCCTGAATCGGAATCACAGCAGAAGTTTGTTTTCTATGAGAAGAGTCCGAGAGATCTTCCGGTATTCATCCGGGGAAGTGTGACCGCAAAAGGAGAAATCGTTCCTCGACGGTTTCTGGAAGTGCTCACGGACGGAGAAATACGCCACTTTCAGCAAGGAAGTGGACGGTATGAACTCGCTGAAGAGATTGTCTCAGCAAAGAATCCATTAACGGCTCGCGTCTTCGTGAATCGCGTTTGGCAGCGTTATTTTGGAACAGGAATTGTCGAGACCCCCAGCAACTTTGGGGCGATGGGTGCTCTCCCCAGTCATCCGGAATTGTTAGACACACTTGCAGCCGATTTCATGGAGAATGGCTGGTCGCTGAAGTGGTTGCATCGACAGATCGTTCACTCCGCGACGTACCGTCAGAGTTCGAAGGCTTCTTCGGAAATCGGGGAACTCAAAGATCCAGCGAATCGCCTGAAATGGCGATTTGAACGGCGACGGCATGATGCTGAGACGCTTCATGATGCCTTGTTACAGGCCAGTGAGAGTCTCAACCTCAAAGCTGGTGGACCTTCAGGAAATATCGACGACCCGACTTTTGATCGTCGATCGGTATATGCAAAGGTTTCCCGAGACCGCCCAAGTCTGTACCTGCAGATTTATGATTTTCCTGATCCGACGATCCACGCAGAACAACGGTCGCTCACCACGTCCCCGTTGCAGCAACTCTACCTTCTGAATTCACCATTCGTCTCAGGACAGGCAGAACGAATCGCGAACCAGATCACACACGATTCGGTTGAAGACCAGATTACGGAGTTGCATCGACGGGTGTTCGGGCGAGACCCATCCGAGGCTGAGTTGAAGAGCGGCGTGCAATTTTTGAATTCAGTGAATTTGAAAACACCACTTCAGGTGGAATTTGAACTGCCGAAGTTCGCTGGGCAACGGATGTCGTCAGTCATCCCGGAAATTGGGGAAGCATATTCTGTCAGCATCTGGTTTAAGAATACACTCCCTTTGTCTGCCCGACCGATTACGACGTATTTGTTTTCGCGTGCTGAACTGGATGATCCTGAGATCGATGGTGATCATCTGGGAATTGGAGGAACGCACGATCCGGAAAGTACCGGACGGTTGTTTCTGTTCAATGGAAATCGAATGAAGTCCTCACTCGTCGGGAAGACAGTGCTGGTGCCGGATCAATGGAATTACGTGACTCTGGTGCGACAGGGAAATCAGGCGACAGTATATTTGAATGGAAATCCGGAACCGGAAATTCAGGGGGAACTACTCGCTGTTTATGGCAGAGGAGCGGGCCAGTTTTTCGTTGGAGCGAGATCTGACTTCTTCGCACCATTTGAAGGATCGTTCGGAACGATTTCATTGTTCGATCGCGAGTTGAACACCCAGGAAATCAGTGTTGAAGGGATTTTGGAAGTCCATCAGCAACCAGACCATGAGGTAATACTGAAGCGTGCGTTGAGTCTCAATCCACATGCCCTTTGGCCGCTTTTCTCCAGACCATCGGCTAACGGGGCGGTTGAGGATGCAACCGGAAATCAGCGGCAAGGACTGATGAGCGGAACGGTGCAGGGAGGGGCACGGGGGTTGACTCCCTGGCAACTTTATTGTCACGCCATGTTGTGTAGCAATGAATTCTTGTATGTCGATTAAAGATGTGAATACGGATGTGAATTGATTTTGCTTCCCTGTTCTCGATCAAGGCGAAACATCGATGAATCACTTAGGAATGACTCGACGTGAGTTACTTCAGGCTACTGGTAGCGGGGTCGGGATGCTCGCATTCGCTGGCCTATTAGAAGCGGCGGAAGCACGGCAGGTTTCTGGAGGATTGCACTTTCCCGCGAAGGCCAAGCGGGTGATTCATCTGTTCATGGGAGGCGGCCCATCGCAGATCGATACGTTTGATCCGAAGCCACATCTGGTGAACTACGAAGGTCAACGTCCTAACGAAGTGAATCTGCGTACGGAACGTGCGACAGGGGGAATTCTCGCTTCACATGTGAATTTTGCTCCTGCAGGGGAATCGGGGACCCCGTTCTCTGAGCATTTCCCGGAGTTGTCGAAGCACGCTGACGAGATGGCAGTGATTCGGTCGATGCACACCGATTTCCCGAACCATGCTCCCGCATTGTGCATGATGAACCTGGGGATTCTGACCCCGACGCGACCCAGTCTGGGGGCATGGCTGACTTATGGTCTGGGCTCGGAAAATGAAGATCTCCCCGGATTTCTGGCACTCTGTCCGGGAAATCCGGTCGTGGGCCCCAAGTTGTGGGGCAATGCGTTTCTTCCCGGGAAATATCAGGGAACCTATATCAATCTGCAGCAGAAGCAAGCGTCGCAGATGATCCCTCACCTGCAGAATTCTCAGCTCGCTGCCGATGTTCAGAAGCAGCAACTCGAGTTGATTTCGTCGTTGAATCGAAATCATCTTTCGTCCCGGACGCAGTCATCCGATCTTGAGACTCGCATCTCATCGATGGAACTGGCGTTCCGGATGCAGTTCGAGGCTCTCGATGTCTTCGATGTGACTCGGGAAACGAAAGCGACTCGGGAAGCGTATGGGGAAACCGAGTTCGGAAACTCTTGCTTGTTGGCGCGGCGGTTGAGCGAACGTGGAGTGCGGTTTGTTCAGCTATATCATGGAAACGGACAACCCTGGGATACGCATAGTAATCATGCGAATGCCAATGCCAGTTTGTGTCGGGACGTTGACCGTCCAATCGCTCAGCTGCTGACAGATCTCAAGCAACGTGGATTGCTGGATGAAACATTGGTGATTTGGGGAGGTGAGTTTGGGCGAACGCCGACTTCGGAAGGGGGAGATGGCCGCGACCACAATCCGTTTGGATTCTCCATGTGGATGGCAGGTGGCGGGGTGAAGGGGGGAGTCGTGCATGGCGCGACGGACGACTTCGGAATGAAAGCTGTTCAGGACAAGGTGCATATTCACGATCTGCATGCGACGATCCTCCACCTGATGGGGATCGATCATGAGAGATTGACCTATCAGTACTCGGGGCGAAACTTCCGGTTAACCGATGTTCATGGCAACGTCGTTCACCCCGTTCTCGCTTGAGAAAACAGGTATGAAATGCGAACGGACTGACGTATTTGTCAGTCCGTTCGCATTTCATGCATTCACAATTCCCTGTGGTTTACTTCAGTTGCCCGTGCAGCCAAGGGGTGATTTTTTCCTTCCAGCAGTCGGCGAGCTTCTTCAAACCCCCTGCTGAGAAGTGAACTCCGTTCCCGCCATTGTCACGGAACTCTCGTTTGAGTTGGTCGGAATCGGGGCCTTCAATCGCGATTCGATCTTTCCAGAGAGAGGCTTGAGCTTCCCGAATTGCAGGATCGGATTCATCTCCAGGAACGTGATAGCTGACTTGAGCAACGATCCACGGTGCCTCCCAGCCGATTTCCTTTCGGGAATCGACGATGAGTTGTTCGAGGTACTTCCGATAGAGTGGGCCGGAGAGTGTGTTCAGCGGGTTACTTTGATTGGCGTCGCTTTCTCCCTGATGCCAAAGGACTGCGCGAAATCCATTTTGACCAAGTGATTTCATGCGAGCGATGAACATGTTGTAAGGGCCGCCAAGCGATTCCCATTCTTCAGTTTCGAGTCGTCGAACATTTGAAAGCAGCGTCGGCGGGTGCGGGAATGTGGTTCCGGCAGGCAGCCACTCGCGAACGCTGGTCGCTCCAATTCCACAGGCGACAAACCCGATCGGGACGTTGAATTCCTGCAGGAGTTTATCGCCGAGTGCTGGGATGAAACTTCCATCGCTTCCAGATGCGCCCGGTTGCGGGTCCGCTGCGATTTGCCATTGGTTTCCAGAGAAACTGACGACTCGATCGGAGGCTGGGGTCAATCGTTCTTCTCCATGATTGGCGGAATTCGACTGCCCCGCCACGACGAAGATTTCCCCGACACCCACGTGGGGCACCATACATTCAGCGACAATCTGATCTTCACTTCGAACCCGAGCGTGGAGTTGATACCAACCTCCGGCCGGAGCGATGAGTTGAGCTGTGACCAGGTTTCCCTGTCGCTCGATTCTAAGAGCCTCCCAGTCTCCCTGCTTCGATGTGTCCTGCAATCGACACTCAATAGTCACGTCATGAGGGAGGTCCCGGAGTTCTCCTGTGATCTGCAAGACTTCTGTATTCGTTCGATCACGTTGCACAACTTGATAGTCGGTCGGGGAGGTGATAACGATTTCAGCAGAGTGCAGTGCGGGTTGACACATCCCCCAGATGAACAGGGTGGAAGTGATGAGATGGAGTTTGTTCATTGGCCCACTTTGAGAGTTCTGTGTCCGTGCAAAGGATTTCATTCCGCAAGCATCTTAACTGTTGGTCCATGCTTCAAAGAAGCGGGTTTCGGCACCAGCATCGCCGATGATGATCAACTCACAGCCCTCGGGAAGAGGCTCATTCGGGTTTGGGTTTACTTGAAACTGATTGTCTTTGACAACAGCGACGACGTTGCATCCGGTGACTCGGCGAATGTCGGTCTCGGCGAGTGAGCGGCCGACCAGTGCCGTCGGAATGGGAATCCGGATCAGATCGAGTCCTTCCGCCAGCAGGAGGATCTTTCCTCGACGGAGCAAATTGATAATCACATTTGCTCCGGTCGACGCGTACGACATCACGAAGTCGACCCCGGCACGATGAAGCGTCGAGACGTTGCGATCCTGATTCGCTCTTCCGAGAATCTGGAGATCCGGTCGTAACTTACGACAATAAATGGCCAGATAGATGTTCATGTCATCATCGTGCGTTGTAATGATCAGTGAGGGGGACTCCATGATCCCGGCACGTTGCAGGACTTCCAGTTCCGAAGCATCCCCTTCGATGTAGCGTTTCGGGTCACGAATCCGGGCGCTCAGTCGCTCCACAATACGGAAATCGACTTCCTGCTGAGCGAGCGACTTGGCTGCAGCACGTCCAACTCGACCTGCTCCGATGATGACCACCGGGACGTCGGAACCTTGATAGATACAGAACAGACTATCGTATTCCTGAAGTTGTTCCCGCGTTCCAGCGAGAACGAGAACAGACGTTGAGCTCAACACCGTGTCTGCATAGGCATTCTGAAATTTGCCGCGATCCCAGATGCCGACAACGGTGACTCGGGCATGTTCGGTCAATCGCGTGTCGCGCAGAGTTCTTCCTACGAGTGGTGTTCCAGCAATGATCGCCTCAGCGACCAGCAATTCCCCAAAATGGCCGACCACGCGAGATTTTGCATCGCGACCCAGTGCGTGACGGGCGAGTGATTGGCCGAGCATTTCCCCGAGTTGAAGGACTTCGTTGCAGCCTGCGAGTTCAAGAACATCGACTGCCGCAGGGCTGGAGGCGGAAGCGACAATCAAGACGGTTTCGGAAATTTCGCGAACTGTAAAAACAATGTTGGTATTTGTTGTGTCTTTCTGTAAGGCAACGACCATGGCTGCCTGCTTGACCATTGCCCTGGAGTATGTATCGGGATCGTCCAGTTCACCGACCATGACGTGGTACCCTTCATCAACGAGTCGGAGTGCCTCATTCAGGTCTGGAATGATAATGACGTAGGGGATTTTCATGCGGACGAGTCCGCGTACCAGCGATTGTTCGACAGGTCCCAGACCGGTCAGGATCACGTGGTTGTTGATCGTTGAAGGGAGGTTGCGTGGGGCACGGGCGGCCGCTTGCGCCTCGATCCAGTGGACATAGAAGAACTGAATGAACATGAACGGCAGAAGGACGAGCATAAACACCGTCCCGGTGAGCAGGACGACGATGGTGTAGAACCGTCCAAGGTCAGAATGGAACGTGATGTCCCCGAATCCGAGGGTCGACATCACCGTCAGCACCCAGTAGACGCCTGTCAGCCAGCTGAAATTCCGCCCCTCGTAAATCATCAGGGTGTGAAACAGAACTGAAAACAGAGCGACCAGTCCAAGGAATGCCAAGGTCAGGCGAAAGAGAATGAGAATGTTTCGTCGTCGAAGCGGATGGCTGAGAAAACTCAGGACGATTCCAAGTGATTTCATGGGGCGTTCGATGGGGAGATTGCTTGGTCGTACGGAAGAGGAGCCATCCGAACTCTGTTTGGATCCGTGCAATTCTAGCACATCAATGAGTGAATCTCAGCACCATTCTCGCTCCAGACACTTTTTATAGATCCACAGATTCAGCAAAATTCCAGTGACCAGAGCGGCAAATGCTGTGGAATAAAACCAGATGGGGAGTGTCGGAATGTTCCAGTCAGGGTGCTTGATCATCGTGACCATTATCGCCAGAAACAGAACTGCGAACAGACCAATCACAATCGCGGACAGGCCGAATTGCCAATTGTGTTTGAAAGCGAAGACGCCAGCACCCGCTGCAAAGATGATCGGAGCTGTCACGAGGGCAACGACGGCATAAGCGACAGCTGGTGAGTAGAAGTTTGTTTCTGGTGTGACATAGCTGGCGTAGAGCACCAGAAGACCAACCGGAATGAGGGCGAAGCTTTGATCAATCAAAAGACTCGCCAGGAGTTGTTTGCAAAACGAGGTTCGATTTGCAGGCCTACAGAAATCAGTCGCGAGTGAGCTTCGTCTTTTGAACCATAGGAAGATGGGAATCCCAAGAACAATAAGAACCCCATTCACAAGTTGCGATGTGATATTGATCACGGCAGAAGTCGACCTTAGCCAAGTGAGGAGGGAGTCCCCAGTTGTGAGCGAGTGACCGGCCAAAAAGACTGTCAAGAAAGTGACCACAAAAATCGCAACGATCCGAAGTGAGTATTGGGAGCATTCGAGTCTCTGTAAACGGACCTGCTTCCAGAAATTTCCCCGATGAAAGTCAAGTTGAAGAATGCGGGAATCCTGCCCTTGGAGACTCCTGTCAACTCGTTGCCATTGCGACGCAGATTGTTTCTGAGGTGAAGATACAAACAATACAGAACTGGGATTCAGTTCCATTTGACGCCGGGCTAGATTCATGAGCTGGCTGAGAAAAAGACTGATGATGACGACCATGAAAGCGAGAATCAGGATTGTGAAAACAGGGAAGTGCCCCTGCAGGAACCAGACGAAATTCCCCGCGAGTTGAGGAGGCAGGTACCGCCAAAGCGCGATGGGAATCCACCAAAAAGATATCGATACGAACAGCAGTATCCCCAGACTTCGGATCCAGCGTCGGCTCGACATTGAGCACAAGGCCGAGAGTGAAATCACCGACGGCAACGCGAGTGGGAGTGTCAGCGCAGGGAGCAGGGAAAATTCGTTGAGGAGAAGAGCACCCGAATGCAGCAGTGAAGCGATTCCGAAAAGGAGGCTCACAGCAATGATCTGAGGCCTGAGAAACCCTGGAGTTGTCCAGGATGCAGGTGTCAGGAAGAGCGCCTTCAGTTGTAAAAAGATGCCAAACGTGAGTGCTGCGGACATCATCAGGCTGGGTATCAGGAGATCTGCCAGGGTTTTGTGCGCCCAAAGGGGATACGCGTGGATCTCTCTGAGGAACCGGCGATCGCCTTCTAACTGCCAAGGCCAATTGGCAAAAATCGCATTCAGATGTGGAAGTTCGGCGAGCGGTTGTAAGGCCGATTTTGTGAGCAAGGTCGAAATGGGATCGATCACTGGAAAACGATGTTCCTCTTTTCTCGTCGGATTCCAGAAGGAGTCTGAAATGACGAGAGTGTTCAGCTGAGGAATCGTTTTAACAGCATCCACGATGTCGCTGATCGGCGCGCTTCTGTCGACACGAAGCAGGCTGAGTTGCGAAAGGTTCTGCAACTCATCTCGGTGCTTCAGGAGAATTGCGGACGGTATTTCCAATTCACGGAGCTGTTTCCCCTGTGAGGAGAGTAACCCGGAAGGGAGGTAGTCTCCTTGGACGTGAAGAGTTCTGAGATGCGTGAGCTGTTTGATCTGATTGAGGAGTTCCTGGCCCTTTTCAGGAGAAAGCAGTGAAAAGGTTATTGCTTTAGTGTTGGTGAACGGGCTCAGATCAGGAACGTTCAATTCGCCACCGATGGTCACCCACAGACTTTGGACATCCTCAGGTTTTGCCTTATTATTCGATGTCGTGTGTGATCGGTCCGCAATGCTCAGAGTTGAATTGGGAGTGTGCAGCTTCGGAGCAATTTCGAATGAGGTTGTTCGAACCGTCGAGTAGTAAACCAATCCAGCTAGAAAAATTATCCAGAGAGCTGACAGAATCCGAGTTGCGGAGCGAGTCCAGTAGGTTCGGAAGATCTGAGAAATTTGGCCGCTCATCTCGCACCTACTTTCACCGGTTCTTGAGTCGCTGAGACTCCACTCAGTTCGAGAAAGATCTCTTCCAGGTTCAGATCTTCAATCGAAACTCTTGCGTTCCATTGCTGTTCGATTGTTGGAACGGTTTCTTCATCAATCTCGGAGACTGTCACGGTTGCGTGCTGCTCTGAAACCTCGCTACGGATCGTTCCTTTAATGTTGAGGTGCGGTGGCAATTGGCTTGCCGAATGGATGCGAAGTCGTTTGCAATTTTCCTTTAGGGAATCGAGCTCTCCATAAAACTTCAGTTTTCCCGCCTCTAGAAACGCGACGTGACTGGCGACACGTTCGAGGTCGGAAGTGATATGAGTCGAGAAGAGCGTGGTGTGACGTTCATCGATGGAAAGATCGATGAGAGATTGGAGAAACTGTCTTCGAGCAATCGGATCGAGACTGGCGACAGGTTCATCGAGGATTAACAACTCAGGCCGGTGTCCCATCGCGAGAATGACCGCCAGCTTCTGCCGTTGCCCGATCGACAGTGTTGAAACCCTCTTCTCACGCGGGAGATCCCAGTCTCGCAGAAGTGTTTCGACGTAAGCGTGATCCCACGTCTCGTAAAAGCACCCTGTGTAATGGCACAATGCATGGACCTTCATCCACGGAAGAAGGGAGAAGTCCTGAGAGACATAGCCGAGTCTTGCCTTGGACTTGTCGCTGAGGGTCCATGAAGTTTCTCCAAAAACCTCGCAGTTGCCCGACGTGGGACGCAGGAGTCCAAGCAGGCACCGCAATAAGGTGGATTTGCCGCTGCCGTTGGTTCCGATGAGACCGACGACGTGCCCCGGTTCAATCTGCATCGTGATGCCCTTCAGTGCGACCTCTTGTTGAAACTGCTTCGAGAGATTTTGGCAGGAGATCACTGGAGAATTCATTGTGAGATTTCCTTAAGAAGTTTCTCGACGACGTTTAGAATGTCTTGATCAGTCAGTTTCAACTGGCGTCCGCGAACAATGGCCATCTGCATCGCACTTGAGAGTTCTTTTTGCCGTTGATGCAGGTTTCCTTGCACTTTGAGTTCGCTGATGGCCATTCCTTTTCCGCGAACGCGTTCAACGATCCCGTCTGCTTCCATCCTCGCGTAAGCTTTCGAGATGGTCATCGGATTGACACTCAGCACGCTCGCCATCTGCCTCACGCTGGGAAGCATGTCACCCGCTTCAAGTTGACCCCCAGCGGCGAGTGCCTGTACTTGATCGATGACCTGTCGGTAGATGGGCACCCCCGAGGTTGGATGAATTTCAAATTGTTGAGGGCTGATCGTCATTGGTGTGTCCGTGTGTATTACTAGAGTGATACACACGGGCGGGGTTCGAGTCAAGTCAAAACAGCAGATGTGGATGAATTTGCAGAGCGGAAATTGACATTGCTGAAGCGATGGGACTCGTATTAGCTCGAGGTGGAGCCGTTTCGAAAACCGACGGGAAGTTGGTATTCTCCGATGATGAAATCGATTCGGTTCACACTTTTGATCGTCGCGGGGGGCGTCATCCTGCTGCTTGTGATGCTGCGCGAACGACAACTGCGCCACTGGAGTGAAACAGCCGCTCCAGCGAGAGCGGCGCCTCGTCAACTTGCGCCTCGGTTTCAAGTCACCGACCATCGACGACATCTCGTCAAATTCGAGCGATTTCTCGGCCGGCAGCGGGTCGCATTGCTCTTCTTTGACTCCAGAATCGGCGCTGCAAATGATCCTCGAGTTTTGTCGTTGCTGCAGGGTGAAGAGCCTCTGAGACGTGCAGGAATCGAGATTGTTGCGATCAGCGATGCGAATCCACATGAGAATCAGGAAGCGGAGAAAACGCTCGGCATTCCGTTTCCATTTCCGTTACTGACCGACATCGATCTTTCCATTCCCGCGAAGTTGCCAGTGCATCGGCTTTACGGCCTTTACGATGGTGCGAGTCAACAAGTCCGAACGGGATTGTTTCTGATCGAGCGGGACGGGACTGTACCGGTAGGGCCGAATGGATTTCCATTGCCGGTCGCGGATGAGGAATCTGCTGTCGAACAACTCTCGCAGGGAATTTGGCCGCGATAATGCGGTGTTGAGCAAATGAAAAGAGCCCGAAGTTTCCTTCAGGCTCTTTTCAGAAGCGTATCAATATCCTCGATTAGTCCTGAGGTTTGAGTACGACGAACGAGGACGCGTTGCCTCGTCGAATGTGCAGAAGAATTCCAGTGGAAAGATCTGCTTCGCTCACAGCCGTTCCAAATTCCTGAATGGAATTCACTTCCGTTGTGCCGACCCGTTGGATCAGGTCGCCCGGTTGAAGCCCCCCTTCTTCAGCAACGCTCCCTGCTTTCACTTCCTGAACGACGACTCCCTTGGTCCCTTTCGCAATGTCGAGTTGGCCAGCGAGTTTGTCGTCCAGCTCCGCGATTGTCAGGCCGAGTTTGGAAACCTCCTGACGGTCCTTTTTCGGCTGCTGGGCAGTGTTGTCATTAACGCGGGCTCGACGCAATGCGGCTGTGTAGTCGTTTGGCATTTCTTCGAGTTTGACGCTGAGCGTCGTCTCTTTGCCGTCCCGAATGACCTTCAAGTCGTAATTCTTGTTCGGAGCAGATCTCTCCACTTCGTCAACGAGGACATCTCGGTCTTTGATGGGACGATTGTCGAATCCAACGATCACGTCTCCCGCCTGAAGTTCTGCTCGCGCTGCTGGTGTATCAGCTCCCACATCAACGATGAGTGCTCCTGTTCCAGTTGGAACTTTCAGCTGCTTGCGGATGTCCGCGGTCATTTCCTGTAGCTGAACGCCGAGGTAAGACCGCTTCACTTCTCCGTCCGCGATCAACTGATTCGCCACCCAGCTGACGTACTTCGATGGAATTGAGAATCCAATGCCGTCGTAACCCCCACTGCGGCTCGAGATGGCAGTGTTGATTCCGATCACCTGACCATGCAGATTGACGAGTGGTCCGCCGCTGTTACCAGGATTGATGGCAGCGTCGGTCTGCAGGTATTGCTCACGCTCGTTAATTCCGGGCCCGCGACCAGTCGCACTAATAATCCCGGACGTGACAGTCGTTCCCACGTTGAACGGATTACCAAGTGCCAAAACCCAGTCTCCAACCTGCATTTGATCGCTGTCCCCCAGAGTGACTGCGGGAAGTGGTTCATCTGTGGTGACTCGAATAATCGCGATATCTGTACGAGGGTCGAAGTTCCAGGAGTCGGCAACGACCTCACTTCCATCTTCGAGTTTGACGATCACTCGGTCAGCACCTTCGACGACATGGCTATTTGTCAGGATGATGCCAGAGGAATCAACGATAAATCCAGAACCGGCTCCTTGTTGACGAGGTGCTCTTCGCGAAGATCCACCACGCGGGAACTGCTGTTCGAATCGCGGATCCTGCCTGAACAGTTCTCTGAGCATCTGCTCCTGCATGTCGTTGAGCGGCTGACCCCGTGAATCTGTGATCTCAACATCTCGCCCTTTCGTTTCCGTTCGAATTGAAACGACGGAAGGGAGGACTAGTTTTGAGACCTCCCTGAAAGCAATCGACAAGTCCGAAGGGCTTGCAATTGGTGTCAGAGTGAGTGGCTGTACTGCAGGTTTGATTTCAGACCAACCGGAACCTGCGACTCCCAGGCAGATCCCTCCCACAGCTGCCAAAATCCAGCTTGCGTTTTTCATACTCATTATTGGCCTCTCTATAAATCAACTTCCGAACGCGCCTGTGATCTCATCTCAACATTGCAATTGCGATCAGAAACTTCGAGACAGGGCGTTAAGAACTGGAGTGATAACAATTTGCGTTCGTCACCGGGTTTTCTCCAGAAATTATTGGTGGAAAACCGGAATCAGTTGAACGCTTTCATGGTCTGATCGTTGCCGATCAGTGCCTCGTCTCGGGTTATTTTCTCTCGTCTTTTTCGGAATTGAAGGGGATTTTCCCGGTCCGGGAAAGGACGATTCGGGGGATTCCGATTCTAAGTGTATATAGGTCGCCAAGATACGGTTTGACAACATTTGAGTGGAAAGCAGGTTTGGGGGCGACAAGTGTCGCGGTGACGGTCGCTCGGATAGCCTTTGCGGGGGAGTCCTGCGAGTCGCAATCGAGTCCAGAAGGGAGGTCGACGGAGAAGACCCGTTTGCCGGATTTATTGATTTCGTCGATCACGAAATCGTAAGGTTCGCGAGGGGCTCCTCGGCTACCAGTTCCCAGCAGGGCATCCACAATCCACTCTGCTTGCGCGAACTGTTCTCGCATGCTGCCGAGATCTTTCGGAAGCTCGATGTGATGGACTGGGATGTTCGTCCTCCTGAGGAGTTCGTAGTTGAAGAGTGCATCGCCACTCAGGCTTTCTGGAGGCGTGAACACAAGAACGACGACGCGATACAGGCTCTCGTCCAGATGTCTGGCCATCACGAATCCATCGCCACCATTGTTCCCTTTGCCGCAGCAGATTACGACCGGTGATTGCAGATCGGCTCCTTTTTGAAGGAGAAGATCGGAGCAGCCTCTTCCGGCGTTCTCCATTAAAAGGAGGCCGGGGATGCCGAATTCCCGGATCGCGATCTGGTCGACTGATCGAATCTGTTCACGTGACAGCGGGGAGTGGTCAGGCATAGCTGCGGAACTTTGGGTGAAGGCGAAGCGATCAATTCGAGTCTGCTCAAAGTGCAGGTGTGATCAATTTTTCTTGATGGGAGCAGGGTGAGGCAGGCTTCCGAGTGGCTCCCGATCTTTCTACGATCCCAGATACAGGTCAGTAATCAAGGTACGTTGATTGTTTGTTGTGACTCGGCGCAGATATTAATGAAGGAACTGTCACGATGAGGGCGATTCGACTCGAGGAACCAAAGCGATTTGTTGAAATTGAAGTTCCTCATCCCGGAGCGCCACTCGCAGGGCATGCACTCGTTCGAACTCATCGAATGGGGATCTGCGGAACGGATATTAGCGGCTATCTGGGGAAGATGCCTTTTTTTGCATACCCTCGCATTCCCGGACATGAACTGGGAGTTGAGGTCCTGGCTGTCGGGGAAGGCGTTTCCAATGTCTCTGTTGGTGATCGCTGCAGCGTTGAGCCATACATGAACTGCGGGGACTGCTTTGCTTGTCGCCGCGGGCAGGGGAACTGCTGTGCAAAACTCAACGTGATTGGCGTGATGATCGATGGCGGGCTTTGCGAAGAGTTTCACATTCGGGCTGACAAGCTGCACGCTTCGAAGAAGCTGAATTACGATCAACTGGCCCTCGTTGAAACGCTGGCTATTGGATGCCATGCCACCGACCGCGGCGCTCCCGAGAAGGGGACACACACGTTGATCATCGGGGCAGGACCGATTGGCCTCTCCGTTTTAGAGTTCACTCGTTTGACCGGAACGACAGTGACGGTCATGGACATGAACGCAGAGCGATTGAAATTCTGTCGTGAAACTTACGGAATTGAGCACACGATTCAGTATCGCGGGGACGGCTCTGAGATCGAGCAGATGAATACCATTACGAATGGGGATCGCTATCTGGTGGTGACCGATGCCACGGGGAGTAATCGATCAATGTCGGGGGCTTTACGGTATGTCTCCCAGACCGGCCGGTTGGTCTATGTCGGCATCACCACAGCGGAAGTGAGTTTTCTGCATCCACAACTGCATAAGCCCGAGGTTTCGATTCTTGGGTCACGCAATGCGATGCCCAGCGATTTTACCCGAATCATTCGCCTGATCGAAGAAGGAACGATTGACACTGCTCCCTGGATCACACATCGGATTGATTACGCGGAGTTCACGCACTCGTTCGAAGCATTCACGAAGCCGGAAACAGGGGCGATCAAGGCTCTTGTGAATGTTTCAGGGGAGTGAGCTATTGTCCCTGGGGGGTTCGGAGAGCCCCCCGTCGTGGAACGCGACTCAGCTCGAACGGAGTGAGTTCGATGGCGTTTTGTCGGCGAATTCGAGGTACGTTCGCCAGACTCCTCGAGCGCCTCTCATGAGATTGTGGCGTTCCGGCGGCGATAAAAGGCAGCATTCGATCGAGTTTTTGCCATCATCCACCGCCACTCACACCTGAGACAGCGGCCGAGGGGCGAAAAAGACGATCCGACTTCCGTGTGAACTCTCGTCAGAGCAGGACAGTCGGGTTAGTTGGTGAAGTTCGTCGCTGATCTCTCGCCTCAGCCCATCAATAACAATCTCGGTGCCTCGTCCTTTCACACTCAGTCAGCAGTCGGGTGTCTATCGGACACCACGTTCTGGTGGCAGCTCAAGTGTTCGCCACCAACCAGACCCGTGATTAAAGGCTTTGCTTTAAAGAAGCCTGATCAGGCTTTTCCGAACCGCCGTCAACAAACGATTTGAAGGTCGCGGGGAAGGAATTGTCCAAGTATTTCACGTATCCAACAACACCGCACGCGATCGCAGCGACAATCGCATAGTGCATCCAGAGGTGAGGGATGAGGTGCACAGTTTTTGTGAGTTGAAGCGAAAAAATTCTGTCGTTGCACAAGCGACATCGAACTGGGCGATGGATGAGGAGCATCGCGGGAAGATCTGCGATGCGAAATCGAGAGCGTGAGAGATCAGAAGATTTAGCATCCTGGCACATCTTTACCTCGCGGTGGTTTCACTGTTATTGACCTCAGGTAAAACATGTATTGTTGAGCGAAAATACTGCTTGAGATCTAAGTGAAGTCTATCGGCGTTTGGCTGCAGCATGTTGAGACTAAGTGTTTAAATTTGCAGCACATGAGTTTCGTCAATTGTCTTCCGAGTGCGTTGCTGAAAAAACTTGAGTCGATCCACCAAGTTTTCTAGCAAATTTCAGCGAAAGTTGTCAATGAAATGGGTGATTTTCGTACATGTGATGCACTGGAGTGGGTCTGGTTTACAATTTGACGTGGTGTTTTGATGCAGTTGTGTCCGGCCTCCGAGAATGCTGCTGGTAAAGGGGTGCAGTGTTTTGATTCAGTGTCTTTTCTGTGGCAAAGGTAGGTGAACTTGTTCAGCGCTGCTCTTAGTATCTTGAGTGATACTCAGGTGTTGCGTGGGCGATTGGGTTGCTGTCCCGACCTCAAGCGATTGAATCGAATGCCCCTGTTTCACGCTGAAGAACGATCAACTTCACCATCCCAATTCAGGCCAGAAATAAAAAAAGAAAAAAAGTGAAACGGTACTGAGCGGTGGTGCGTCTATTTCCGCGAGTTGCTTCATTCCCAAAGTGTTCAGCTTCGCGGTATGCTCACCAGTTTGAGGGCTACGCCGGTTGTGCAGGAAGAGTTGGTGAGGGGAATTCCCATGTTGAATCAGAAGTGGCTGGTTGTGGTGCTTTTCCTGCTTGGGACGCTGTTTTTAGAAACGAGTCAAAGTTTCTCGATGCAGCCTCCGGTGGCACCGACTCCTGAAGTGATTTCGGAGCAGGAGCAACCAGACGATAGCAATGCAGTCGATGAAGCTATCGTGCCGGTTGACGCAGAGGAGGGGGCTCATTCCTCCGCCGGCGATGACAAAGTTGAGCCGATGCGTCATCGCGGCTTGATCCTTGTTCCATTTGATGAACTCGGCAAGACGCTGAAATCACCGCAGAGCGATGTGATTCTTCCCTATTCGGAATATCGCCAGCTACTCGACTTCTGGAAGAAAGCTCATTCTGGAGATGAAACTCCAGTCGCAGTGCTGACCTCTGCTGACTATGTCATTCGCGTTGAAGAGGGTGTTGCTCGTGTTGCCGTGAACATGACCGCACGAACGCTCGGGAAAGGGTGGTCACAGCTCCCCATTCGATTTGGTGATCCGACCGTCGGCAAATTCAGTAGTGACCAAGACGTGCTCGTTCAGGGAATCGACGATGGAAGTATCATTCTTCATTTCCCCGAAGCAGGCAATTATGAGTTCAGCTTCGAGTTAGATGTCCCGGTTCACCAATCTCCTGAAACGCGAGAGTTGAAATTCGAAACGCCCCCCGTCGCGTTGACGACTGCCAAGGTGACGGTCCCAGGAAAGAACCTGGACATCACTTTCAATCGCAATCAGTTTGAGCTTCCGGTTGACGAAGAAGCCACCGACGACGTCACGACGAAATATGTCAGTTTGCAAAACGGGCGAGAATTGACAGTCAACTGGCGTGTTGTTGACACCAAGATGCCGACGATGGAATTGCTGACAAGTGTGAATCAACGAACACTCGTCACCATTGCCGACGGATTGGTTCATACAGAAACTTGGCTGACATACGACGTTCTCCGTGGTGAAATCAAAGAGGTTCGGATCGTACTGCCCAGAAACTTGCGTTTGCTGGACGTCTTTGCGGACTCGGGCAATCTGGGAGCCTGGGCGACACAGGACTCTGGTGAAAACCAGATCGTGACTGTGACCCTGCCTGCTGCGACAAAAACTCCTCCGACAATCATCGTCAGAACCGAACGGCCTCTGGGCGAATCAGACTTTTCCGTGATCGGAATGAGCGCTGACAAAGTTGCGCTCGGGATTCACGCGATGGACGCCGTCCGCGAAAGCGGGCAGATCGCCGTCCGTCATGCTGGCGATCTCTCGGTGAATGTCGATGAGCAAAAAGGGCTCGTGAGAATTGAACCGAGCGAAGCCGATCCGAAGCTGGCCGGCACGAATGCATTTCTCTTCAAGTTTTACTCACAAGATGTGCTGTTAAAGCTGACTGCCAAACCCGTCCAGCCGCGAATTACAGTGACGTCGCTGATCGATGTCGCCGTTCAGGAAGATGAACTGAGCTTTACAAATCACTTCAGGTACTCGATTGCTCAGGCTGGCGTCTTCGAATTGCTGTTGAAAGTTCCTGCTGGAGCAGTGATCGATTCCGTAGAAAGCCCTGCGCTGAAGGAGTTCATTCTCGATGCAGCGAAAACGACACTCCGAGTCACTTTGCGGGAGAGAGCTCTCGGGGATGTGGACCTCGCCATCAAAGGACACGTGTCGACGAAAGCGACCGGTGATGCGGATTCGCCATTACCGCTGATTGAACCGTTAGGGGTAGAGCGGGAATTGGGACAGGTTTTCGTCCTTGCCAAAAGTTCGATGGAAGTTCAGGCTGTTCAATCCGGGATTGAGGCTGCTCAGCCCATTCCATTAGGTGTGACTCTCACACGCAATGATCTCCCTGTCGTCTCTGCCTGGAGCTTTACTCGCCGCCCTGTCGTGATTCCAATTCGAGCGACACGCAAGCCGACCCGATTGACCGCGACGTCCGGAGCTTCCATTCAGATCGATCCGGAGATCGTGCATGTCTCGACAATCATCGGTTTCAATGTCGAGTACTCGCCGTTGAGTGAATTTCGAATTGACGTGCCCGAAGCCGTTTCAAATCTCTTGCAAATCGAACTCATCTCGGATGATCACCAGTCAGCCCCGATCAAGCAGAAGACCGCGGCTCCTGCGGTGAACGGCCGAGTCGTATGGACGATTCAAACGCAACGTGAAGTCGTGGGACTCCAACGGTTTCAGGTGAACTACGACCTTCCTGGGAATGATTCAGCAAATAAAGAGCGAGAAGTTGCACTCTCGATGGTGCGTCCTCTGGAGGGAGTGAACGAAGCGGGTGAAATCACAACTCCACTTGTCAGCGTTCAGAGCGAAATTTCTGTCAAGAAGGACAAGAGTCTCGCAATGAGTGCCGTTTCATCCGGAAATGGCATTGAGCAGATTGATGTCCGTGAATTGAAGTTGGTGCCCCAAGACGGCACCATCGCTTTCCGTTACTTCAAGGACAGCGACGAGAACCCCATCGGATTGACAGTCAAACTCAGCAGCTTTGAGTTGCAGGATGTTGTCGCGACAGTCGTCTCGCGGGGATTGGTTGAAATTGTCACCAGTGAAGACCGGTCCGCGACCTATCGTAGTCGTTTCTGTGTCAAATCCAGTGAACGGCAGCGGTTGCTTGTGGGGCTTCCCAGCGAGCTTGAAGTTCTCGGTGCGTTCCTGAACGACCGTGAAGTTCGTCTTGAGAAAGCCGATGTCTCGTTGCCAGAAGGGCTCCATTCCGGGCTGGCACCGTTCTGGGTGAATGTTGCGAGGCCGGAGTCTTCTGAAACTGCGTTCCAACTCTCGTTTCAGTTTCTGTGGAAGTTGCAGGGGGCCTCTGCTTCGTTACTTGAAGAGGGGCAACTTGAGTTACCGCTCCCTGTGATTTCAGGAGGGAAACAAGGGGTCGTTCAGGATCTCCGTGTCGTAATTTGGATGCCAAAGGAGTTTTCTTTGGTGGGTGATCCGGTTCCGTTTCTGCTCCAGAAGAAAAAACGACTGTTGTCCGTGCTTCGAGGGCAACTTGCAGACCATCAGGTCTCAGCACTTGAACAATGGATCTCCGAAGGCTGCCCGAACTCGGGAGTTCAGGGAACTCTTCCAACAGAAGGGCGATTCCCATTCGTTTATTCGACTCTCGGCGAGAGCAGTCAGATCTCAGTACGAGTCTGGAACAAGCTCTGGATGACAATTCTGATCAGCAGCGCACTGGTGATCATTGCGATGATCCTTATCGGAACGTCGTGGGAAAATAAATTGGGCTTCGTATTGCTACTGGCGTTCGCGGCAGCACTCTATGGAGTGAAAGATCCTCAGGGACTCTCACAGATTTATTCCGCATCGCGTATCGGACTCGTTTTCATGCTGCTTTTGTGGGGCTTGCGAGGTTTGTTGGGAGCGCGAGCACCGCAGCGGAAGAATCCCCCGTCGTCATACACGTCGACGAGTATTCCTTATGCTGTGATTCCTCCTCCGGGAGTGTTTGATTCGTTCAAGCCCAAATCCGGCGATGCGACATCTTGATTCTGTTTCAGGAATCGGTTTGGACGCGTCGAGATGAATGCACTTTGAAGAGATTACGGTTGTTCCTCAAACGGGAACACCGGCAGCTACACGGAATCGCATGCACCTTTTTGATCGACAGCATGTGACCAGAACTGGGATGCTCAGAGGCCCGCTCATGCCAACTCGCATTTTTACTCTGATTCTTGCAGCCATCCTGAACTGGTCCGCTGTTTCTGCACTTGCGGACGGGGAACCTGCGACTTCGGTGCCTCCTGCCGCAGCGGTCCCATTGGATTTAGAGAACCTCCAACATCTCTTCGTCCCGTCTCGAGAATTGGGAGTGATTTTCGAGCAAGATCGTCCCGGGGCTGTCATGCCCCTGGCGGAATTCAACGAGCTACTCGAGAAAGCGAAGAGTACCCAGAGTGATCCCGGTGTGCCTCCTCTCCCCTCAGTGACCAGCAAAGCTCACTATCAATGCAACCTTGATGGAGATGTGCTGAATGCTGTCGTTGAGGTGGAAATTCGGACGCTCGTTCCGCATCAGACATGTGATCTGCAGGTCGGAAAATGGCAGATTTCGTCAGCTCGTATTGGAGATGAACAGGCGATCGTCACACGAACCGGAGAAGGCCTGAAAGACTTACGCGTATTTTTCGCAACCCCCGGAAAGCACGTCGTCCGGCTGGAGATGTCGACCAATATGATGAGCAAGGGGAATTCGCAGGTTCGATCTGTTTCATTGATCCAGGCTGCGGCTTCCAGCTTTGAAGTAACAATTCCAGCTCAGCGATCTCTCATCGTGAATCAACGGGAGTTGAAGCGGCCGGCCGAGAATAATCTCCCTGCCACCTATCAGCTTGCAGTCGGAAAATGGAAAGAGATGGAATTGCTCGTCACAACCAGTGAAAAGCTCTCCACCACCGATAGTCTGACGTTCGCCAGTACTGCTTATGGACTCCGCGTGGAACCGGGTGAAATCAGTTGGACAGCACGGACGTTGCTTCAGGTTTACGGTCAGCAGATCGACCGGCTCGTCTGCTGGATTCCTCATTCGCTCGAGATCACACACGTCGACTCTCCGGGACTGGATTCCTGGGAGCTCGCTGATGACCCGGAAAAGCCAGAGCACTTCAAGTTGACACTCCATTTCAATCTGGGCTTCAAGGGTGACCGCGAAATCCAGTTCAAGGGAGTGACCTCCAACAATCCCGGGGAACCGTGGCGTGTTGCTGATCTGGTGATTGCCGAGGTGACTTCACATGTTGGCATCGTCAGCGTGGGACACTCTCCAGCGGTTCGTATTCAGACACAGGTCGAAACCGGCGTGCGTCCAGCGATCCCCACGCCGCAGCTTGTCGAACGTGCTGTGGAATTTGGTCCGGAGCATCTCTTTTTCGAAGTGTGGCAACAGGATTTTGATCTCCAGTTCACGACCTCCCTGAAGGATCAGCGGGTGCAGGCAGCGATTACGAATTTACTGTCGATCGAAACTGAAGGATTACGTCTCTCGACAATCGTGAGTTTGCAGACTCAGCAAATTCCTTTGTTCGAAGCAAGAGTTGTGGTCCCTGCAGATTTTCAAATGACCTCTGCGCTGCGAGATGGGTCGCCGATTCTTTGGGAGGTCATCCCATCGGATGCGGGGCAGAATGAGATCCGATTGAAACTTGATCCGACACTTACGCCCGGACAGTCGACCACTCTCATGTTAACTCTCCAGAATCTGCCAACTGGTTGGCCGGTCGAAGCGACCCCGATCACCGTTGGAATCCCGGTGATTCGCATGCCCATTACGGACATGGTGGAAGGGCAACTGGTCGTCGCCTCGCCTGCGGAACTGGATGTCGTTCCGCAGAATTTGGTTGGGCTCCATCCTGCAAGTCAGAATGAGTTAAACGCACTCCAATTGAAACTGCAGGAAAGCGGGCAGACCTTACGGCAAGGGTTCAATTACCAGAATACGGAATATCAGGGGCAGTTGCAGATCTCCAGAAAGCAGACGCTATTCACGACTCGCTCATTGATCTTCTTTCGTGTTGATCGGGAATCAGTCTTCACACGTTTGGAATCGACGCTGAATCTGACCGGTGGAGGACTTCGAGAACTCACGCTGCAATTGAGTGAATCAGCTCCGTTGTCCACCCGCTTCCTCTTAAGTGTCGGTTCCGCAGGGACCGAAGCAGCTCAGATCGTTGAACAGCTCCCCGGTGAGGTCGCGAATGGGATGAGGTCCTGGGTTCTGAAATTCGACCGACATCTTCAAGGAGAGTATCTACTGACGACTCAGGTCGAGCTGAACCGCGGGAGCGAGGCGACGTTCAGCCCGGTTAAGATTCTGTTCCCGCAAGCGAATGCCCAGATTGGCTTCCTGGCGATTGAAGGGCCAACCGATGAGCAAGTCTCGATTGTTGCTCAATCTCAAACGGGGCAGGCTCTCGTTCCGGTCGATCCGGTCGATTTTCCGAAAGGAAGATATCAGCCACGAGAACGAGTCGTTGCTGGATTTCAGTCGCCTCGTCCAGACTGGAACGTCACACTCTCAACCACTCAATTTGCGAGAGAAGCGATTCCCGGCGCGATTGCTCAGACAGCGATGATCAAAAGCGTGCTCGGCGCCGGTGGGGAGTTTCAGACCCACGCAACATACTCGTTTACTGCATTTGGAATGCAAAGTCTGCTGATTGAACTGCCAGAAGCGGCGGTTCTCTGGTCAACAAAACTGGATCAGCAGACGATTGAAGCCCGCAAAATGGGGAATCGCGTGCAAATCCCTCTCGCTGGCCTCAACCCGCAACAGCAACACGAACTGACTGTCATTTACTCCGTCGATGGTCTTCCGCTGCAGGAACGCGGAGAAATTCGGGCTGTTCCCCCGCTGTTACTGTGTATTTCGGGCGATGGAAAAACCCAGCCGCTCCCAGTGATGGGGCATCAGTGGACGCTGCATTACCCCGACGACACGATCCTCATTCACAGTGCAGGGCGATTCTCTCCCCGAACAGGAGCTTGGGATCAGACATGGCTGCAGACTCTCAGTCATCTTCAATTTGCTCCTCGTCTCAGTCGAATCAGCTCCGGAATTGGATTGCTAATTGGTGCGCTCTTGATTTGGGGGGCCGTCGCCTTCCGACGACGTTCTCGAGTCATCTTGATGGGGACGGCTTTTGTTGCGATCGTCATTATGATTGTTGCTCCAGCCGTTTGGATCGTCTCTCGCATTCAGAATCCGAGGATGTCTCTATCGCGTCCAATTCCGGCGACGCCATTTGAAATTGATCAGAGCAAGAATTCCGACGTCTCTTTATTTGAGCGGAAAGATCAGCCTCAGCCGGGGTTCCCGATGGTTGAAAAGCCTGCAGCCTCTTCCCCGGTGCCAGCAGCTCAACCCACAGATGGGACGGATTCAGATGGGACGGATTCGATGGGCTCTGCGATACGGTCCGAGCAATCGGATGCTGACATTTCCGCAGTACCATATTCGCGCAATCCGATCACGTTTGAACGAAATTCGCCCAGTGGTCCTCCTTCTCCTGATGATGGTCCTTCGGTTTCACAATCTGATTTGGCCCCGGGTTCTGGTTTCGTGGCTCCAGCCGACAAGTCAGGGGTTGATCAACTCGCTCGAAACCGGTTCTCAACCGGAGGTCTACTTTCGATGAATCTGGATCTGGAAGTCCCTCTGAATACGAAGTCGAAGGAGTTTCAGTACTACGGCAATTCTGCCGGTGGACAACCTGTCGACCTGCAAGTCGCCTACGCGAATCGGACGACATGCGAAATGCTGTTCTTCTTGATCATTTCGGGGAGCGTGCTACTTGGATGGTGGATAAGAAGGACATCGTGGAGAGTGAAGTCGCTGTTCCTGTTCTTCTTTGTTGTACTGCCGGTCTCACTCCTCGGCATCGTCAACCTTGGTGTTGCGATTGTACTTCAGGGATTCATTATCGGTGGATTGCTCTCCCTGCTCATTTGGGGACTGTTTAGCTGCGTGCAGTGCTGCTCCAATCTTCGAGTGGACTCCGGCCGAATCGCGCGTGGATTCCTTGGGGCCCGACTCTGGATTGCCGGTTTAGCCATGGTGAGCGGGGCATCCGGCGTCATGGCACAAGATGTGGTCCCGCCCGCATCGGTTCCATTTGTCGTCATTCCGTATGAATCGATTGATCAGATACCAGACGCCAATCGCGTTTATGTGCCGGCTGCACTCTACAAACAGCTTTGGGAGGCTGCACACCCTGAAGATCAGACTCCTGCCGACCCTGCCGTGGCTTGTGTCATTGTTGATGCTGATCACAATCTTACTTTTGAGCCACAGGGAGATTTGCACAATCTCGCTGCTACATCCCGGTTTGTTGTGATGAATTTTACGAGTCGACCTCAAACGGTTCGGTTTCCACTGCAGACGAATCGGCTGCAGGAAGTGCTCGTCGATGGCGAGCCCGCACTTCTGAAATCGCTGGATGATCAGTCGACTGGTGTCGTGATTCCGACTGCAGGGATTCACATCGTCGACGCGAAAGCGATGCTCAAAGGAAATGTGAAGGTTCAACAGGATCTTTGCGAGTTCGTGACAATTCCGGGGATCATCGGTCGCTGCGTGATCGAGTTCCCATTTGACCGACCAGACTTCACTCTGACGGTCGCATCGGGGCAGATTGGAGTTCAGAAGAAGATTGAAGACGGCAAGCTACAGTTCAGTTTCCCTGTCGATAGCGACCTTGTGTTGCGTAATGGTCTTTCTGTGATCAACCTTGCATGGGCAGATCAAAACGACGCTCCCGACAAATCTGCAAAATTCCAGTCAGTAACGAATATCGAGACGCTGATTGAAGATGCAGGGATTCGCCAGTTTTATCGGGTGACACTCAAACTTCGTTCATCTGGCGAATTCTCCCCCAGATTCAAAATCCCTGATGGACTCGGAATTCGTGAGATTTCCGGGGATAACATCGATAACTGGGTGATCGAAACAGCGGACGGAGAACGCTATCTCAAGATTAATCTGAACACCGCTGTAGTCTCCGCCGGGACAACATTGACGGTCAATCTGGAGTGCTATCAAAGTCATCTGCTTCCTCCTGAAGGGGGAGCAATGGATCTGCGATTCGCGACATTGCTCCAGGCGGAATATGAGTCGGGGCAGGTCGCCGTTGCAGCTGCAGATTCATTGCGACTGCGGTTGGCCGAATCGCAGAACCTCCAACAAATCGACGTCATTCAGCTAGATTCCCTGAAGGAAGGGGGCGTGCAGAAGTTCTCTCAAAATCCGCAGCTGGCGTTCAAGTTCAATGCTCAGCCGATCGCATTGCGGTTTGACGTGACTCGACGAGACGCAGAACTTCAGGCCACGATTGAACACGGAGTCAATATCGGGAGAAGGAAGACCACAATCGCCAGCCGGATCCTGCTGAACCTGACCGTCGCTCCGCAGCGGTTGTTGCAATTCGAAATTCCCGAAGGCTATTTGACGATGGATGTCGTCTGTCCTAATGCCATCGATTGGTACGTCATCAAGTCGAGTGGAAAATCTCGCCTTGTGATTGAACTGAATCAGCCTCAGTTGGGGACAATCGAGATTGGTCTGGAAGGACACCTCATCAAAAATCCTCAGGATCCTTCGTTCACCGTCGATCTCCCTCGACCATTGGGGGCCAATCGGTTTGCCCGAAGTGTTGGTGTCTGGGTTGATGAGCTTTATCAGCCATCCTTGCGACAAGCGGGGAATTGGCGATCGGTGAATCAGACACAATTGCCGGAGACGATTCGTCAGCTACGCCCACTTCCTCCTCAATTCGCATTTCAGTCGAATGAGGGAACGACACCTTTGGAGTTTCAGCTCAACCGAAATGCTCCGGAATTCGTTGCGGATGCCGGGGTGCTGATGGCTGTGGGCGATTTCACAGTCGATTATGGTCTGACGCTGCAATGGAAAATTTCTAATGCAGCTGCCGATCAATTCATTTTCAACGTCCCCAGCTGGTTGGGAAATCTGGAGTTTACTGGTCCTGGAATCAGGCAAATTCAGTCTGAGGCAATCGATGGTGGACGTACCCGCTGGACAATCTCGTTGATTGATGCGGTCCGAGATCAATATCTGATCACAGCAGCCGCGACGATCGCCTCACCAACGGATTTGACGGTTCGAACTCCACGGATCGAATTCGAAACATTGAGCGAAGTCGGGGTGTCGACCGTACTCGGGACACAGCGGCAATTCGCCGTGTTGGTGAATCTCTCCCAACAGCAATTGAGTCCTGTAGACGTCTCGCAAATTGAATCGGTCACTCCAGAACAATTGTCATTAGCGATGTCTCCACAACTTGTGCAGCAGGCAATGCAAATCGTTCGGGTTCGCGATGACAAAGTTCCTGCCTGGACAATCCAGCAAATGGAACAAGCGGTTGGTGCTCAGGCAATTATTCCGTCCTGTTCGTTAACAACAGTCTTGCAGATGGACGGCAGTTGGCGCACGCAGGCGATTTATGGTGTCCGGAATCGTGGCCGTCAGTTCATGGCGATCCAAATTCCAAGTGGATCGGAACTGCTGTCCGTGTTTGTGCGGGAACAGCCTGCTCGAGCAGTAGTGACAACGCTGGGGGCGGAGACGATTCACCTGATTGCACTCCCTCAGACGAGCGCTGCGGATCTTTCATTTGATGTGAAAATTCAGATTGCAGGTCAGCTGGACGAATGGCTCCCAAGGCCACGGAATCTGTTGGGAAGAAAACTCTCCATTCCCGTTCCACGAGTCGTGACGACAGCAGAGTCTCCAGAGTATGGGCTCACTGTCGCGCAAACCATCTGGTCGGTGCATGTGCCAGATGAACTCGACGCCTATCCTGTCGAGCGCAAGGGAATGACGAATGTCACATTTCACCGTGGAGAAGGGACTTCGCTGATTGTCGACCAAAGTCTGAATCGACTCGTCAGCGATATCGCAGAAATGAAGCGGATCGTCGTTGATCAACGCACCACATGGACACGTCGACAGCAGGTTCAGTTGAACCTGGTTGAACTGCAGGAAAAGTTGGATTCGTATAGCTCATTTGGATCGGCGAGCTATGAGGAGGCCGCAGAGCATAATTACTTCAACGGGAGTCTTTACGGGAAGAAGCTCAGCGACGCTCGAAAGGAACTCGAGTCAATTGAAGTCGATAACGAAAGAAAACTGAATGAAGCGAATACCCATCAGTCCGTTACTAAGTCCTTTCAACAAGGGAATCGAGCGTTCATTGAAATCAACAATGGAATACTGATGCAGGCGAACACCTTGCAGCAAGGGCAGCTAGGTTCAGGGCGAGATGAACCGACATTGAACTTTTATCAATCCGGGGATGCACGTCGACAGTCGGGAATTGGAAAGAAATCCCAAGAAGAAAGTGAATCCAGAAGCCGCCTCAAGTCACAAATCCAATCTCAACAATACCTCGGGATTGAAACTAAGAGTCTTCGGGAAGAGTATTCGGACCAGCTCGCTTACCCCAACCAAGATTCTGCTCAGAAAGAGATGCAGCAGCAATCGAACCAGCAAAACTGGAACGGTAGCGACGGCATGCCTTTGAGCGGGGATATGGCCGGAGCCATGGGGGGGATGGGCGCCATGAGCTTGGGTGGCGGCATGGGAGGCGGCATGGGGGGATATGGAATTCCTGGGCGAGATGGTGCGATGAATGAGGGGCCATCCAATACTCCTGTGAGCGATTCGTCCCCAGGGGAACGCGGTGCAAGAACGACTGTCGCCCTACCGACGTCGTCGCAAGGACTTTCAGTCGCATTGTCCCTTCCTGTTACTGGTCAGGAACTGACGTTTAGTAAGCCGGGAGGCAATCCAGAATTGATTCTCTCG
Organism: Planctomicrobium mucosum; assembly: GCF_051466335.1. Lineage (NCBI taxonomy): Bacteria > Pseudomonadati > Planctomycetota > Planctomycetia > Planctomycetales > Planctomycetaceae > Planctomicrobium > Planctomicrobium mucosum. The sequence continues at coordinate 1,935,286 of NZ_CP195793.1, forward strand.
GTGCGCCCCAAACAAGCGATCACTTTCGCATACGGAGCAGTATGGGGGGCAGTGGCCTTGATCGTCGGCATCTGCCTATTGAGATACCTGTTCAGAAATCCAACGTGGTGGAAGTTCGCGAATGCGTTCTGCTTCCTCGGAGTGGTGATTGGGGTGATCGGCTTTCTCTATCTCCCCGCGGAACTCTGGTTGCTCGGCGTTTTTGTGATTGCAGTCTCACTACTCGTCAAGCTGTATGTGAGCCTTGCGGATAAGTCTTCAACAGTCGTCCCATCACCATAGTTTCCGTGAGTCCTCCAATGGCCCCATCACCAGAAGGTCAGCTGTGAGCGTGGGGCCGATGAATGTTGAACCATTTTCCGCAGTAGGTGCATTGAATATCGCCCAGTGGTGACACAGTGGACTCTTTGTCGAGTTTTGCCGAGCAGTGTTCGCAATGGTAGCGGGGAGATTGTGATTGCCCCCCGTGGGGCATGGCAGGCTGTGAAGAAGCTGGCGACTGACTGACAATCCGCATTGAATTCGCGATCATTCCCACTGTGACGCTGATGGCACAAATCCCAATCCAAGTCCCCACGATTTTAAAGAACACGTGAACGGGACCGAACACCCCCGACCAAATAAATACAATGAGAGTGGTACTCAGTCCCAGAACTGCCACGATAAACGGGATAACAGTCAGTAGGTGCAGTTTAGGTGATTGTCTCATCGCAGATTCATCTCGATTTCTGGTACGGACGTCTGGATATTTCTCTGAGTGAATCCTGACAGGCGGCAATGCAAACGATTCCCATGAGCTTAGCTTATTGGTTGAGAAACGCTTGAATTCACACGCTTGCGGATACGTCTTCTTCTTTGATTCGATGGTCTTTTAAGGCTTCGCCAAGCGTGAATCGCATTCCGTACAGCAGCGACATCATGGACTCGAATGAAGTCTGCCCACTGAAAGATCAGCTCATGTGTCGGGGCTGGTGAATGTTAAACCATTTGCCGCAGAAGGTGCATTTTACGTCGCCCAATGGAGAGACTTCTGCATCCTTGTCGAGATTGCCTGAGCAATGGGCACAACGGTAGTTCAATTCTCTTTGGCTCTCGGGAGTGCTTTTCTGGCGAAGGATGTCAGAAAATTTATTCGAAAATCCTGCCGCGTGAACTGCAATCGCAAGCGATAGGAAGATGAAGAAGCTCCCAACACAAGTGGACATGATTCGAAAGATGAAATCTTCGTTGCGAAGTAGCCCATTGCTGAGTGGTACCGACCACGAAAACCAAATGAGGCACACTCCGGCCGCCAGGAAGGGGATCAGTGGTAGAATGTGAAAAAATTTAGGCAGCTTGGGCGTGTCCTTCATCTTAGCTCCGTTTCAAGTGCTGACGCAGACTGAAGTGATCTCAGATGAACGATTCTGGTTCTTCAAGAGGCCAAATTAATCGCCGTGAGAGATCGATTTGGTGGAAAAACGCTTCCGAGTACTTCTTCTCCTTCAGGCTGTCCCACGTTGGAGGCTTCGCCACGCTTGAATCGCATCGCGAACAGCAGCCACATCATGGACACGAATGAGATCGGCCCGCTGTTGAGCCAAGGCAATCGACACTCCGATTGTTCCCGCAAGGCGTTCATCAACCGGCCGGTTTAGGAGCGATTTCAGAAAGCCCTTGCGTGAATGACCAATTAAAACCGGACGTCCGAACCTTCGGAATTCAGCGACGTGGGTCAGCAACTCCAGATTGTGCTGCGCCGTCTTTCCGAAGCCAATTCCGGGGTCAACCATCATTCGTTCTGGGGAAATTCCGCGTTCTGCCAGGGTCTCGCAACGTGTCCTCAACCAATCCCGAACTTCAGTCACGACCTCGTCGTACTGAGGGTTCAGCTGCATCGTTTTCGGGGTCCCCTGAGTGTGCATCAGGATGACTCCGCAATTGCTCTCCGCACAAACCTTCGGCATCTCGGCATCAAATGTGAGACCGGAGATGTCGTTGACGATCGCTGCACCAGCTTCCAATGCGGCCTTGGCGACTGCTGCTTTCGTCGTGTCGATCGAGATGGGAACCTCGGTCCTGCCTGCGAGTTGCTCTATGACTGGAACAACTCGCGACAACTCTTCGTCTACACTAATGAAGTCGGAACCGGGACGGGTCGACTCCCCGCCAATATCGAGAACATCTGCTCCTGCTTCGGCGAGCTTCAATGCATGGTCCACTGCAGCGGTTGTTTCATTCCAGCTTCCGCCATCCGAAAAACTATCCGGAGTGACATTCACGATCCCCATGATTCGGGTGACATCCCCCATACTCCATGTTGTCTGGTTGAATCGCCAGATTCGAAGTTCATCGCTGGGAGTGGAGAGGGGGTTCTGAAGGTTCATGGAGACCGTGCCACGATTTGGAGATAGAGAAGTCGATGACGCAAATGGAGCGGCTCGCATCAGCTTGTTGCAATGAGCAACGCGATTCGGCACGCATTCAGGTAAGCGTCGATGTCGAGCACTTCGTTAACCGTATGAATTCCTGATTGACCGCAACCAAGGGTGACCGTCGGCAGTCCGTGTGCGAACATCCAGTTGGCATCGAGTCCGCCGTTACTGATCCTGGTTTTCGGTTCCAAACCAATCTGTTCAATCGCAGCTTTGGCGGTTTGGACCACTTCGGAGTCTTCCGGGATACGGAACGATTCGTATTTGTGCATCGCTTCGAACTGGACGCTCCCGCGTTTCCCTTCGCTGTTCTTCAACTCCCTGGCAGCCTTCAAGAACGCTTTTCGATAGGCGTCAACGATCTTGGCACGGAATGCGGAATCATGACTGCGAGCTTCTGCCTTCAGGAGAACATGGTCAGTGACAACGTTGGTCGCGTCTCCACCTTTGATCACGCCGATGTTACTGGTGCCGGATTTCTTTCCCTTCGTGACCTGACCAAACCAGCCATCTGCCACGAGTGATGAAATTGCATTGGCTGCGATGGCAATCGCGCTGACTCCGAGTTCGGGATGGGCACCCGCGTGGCTGGCCAGCCCGGTGATCTCGATCACGATTCCGTCATCGCCTGTCGCTCCAATCGTGGTGAGTTCAGCAGGGCCACCATCCCAGTTGAATCCGTACTTCGGCTTGCCAAGTTTGCTGATGTTGACGTGACGAGCACCAACAAGACCGATCTCTTCCTGGACAGCCCACAGGAACGTCAGTGGGGGATGGGGGAGTTTGTGCTTGTGGATCAACTTGAGCGTATTGAGGATCGTGGCTGCCCCGGAGCGGTCGTCACCACCGAGTGCAGTCTTCGGGTTCTTGGAACGAATCAGATTCCCCTCACGGACAGGTTCGCAGCCAACGCAGAGCGGCACCGTGTCGATGTGTGCCATTAACAGCTTGCGAGGCCCTTTTTTCGTTCCCGGAAGTTTGACGATCAGATTGCCAACTTCCCCGCCGATGGGGCTCTTCTTGTTGGCTGTGTCAAATTGAATGAGCGACTCTGCGACGCCGGCGGATTGAAGTTCCTTGACGATAACGTTCGCGATTGCCCCTTCCTCACCACTTTTTCCGGAGATCGGGAGCATCTGCATGACCAGATCGACAGCGGATTCATCAACGTAGGAAGTCAGTTCAACGGCGGTGCTCATGGATGCTTTTTCATTGATCAAAACAAAACGACCCTCGGAGAATGAAATTTCCCCGAAGGTCGTTTTATAAAATTGGTCAGCGTCATGAAATGTCGAATGAAAAATCGACAGAGTTCATGCTGGCTGTCTTACGATTCTGCCGTTCCGAGAGCTTCAGGGGATTCTTCGATTCGAACCACCTTGTATCCACCAGCCAGGCGGAATCCGATTAATAGGATCAGATAGCAACCAGCCATAATCGCTGGGACCATCGAAGTACTTAGAAGAGCCTGCTTTCCACCGACCACGCCCGCTTCTTTCACCAGCGGTTTGTCGGCGTCCACTGTGGTTGAAGCATTCGTCCACCATTCTGCGAGTTTTTCATGATTCGCATCGGTGCGATTTTCAGCTTTGAGTAGTTCAGTCACACGTTTGATTTCTTTGCCGTCGTCATCCAGTGCCGCGACTTTCGCACCGTCGAGGCCGGTCGTCTTCATTCCCATGAATGAACTTTGGTTCTCTGCACGGTACCGTTCGAATGTTGTTTCGGACTTCGAGCGAAGTTCAGTCGACGCGTAGTGGTCCTGCTGGAAGCCGATTGCAGGTCCGCCAAGGAGACCTGCTGACAACATTCCAACGCCTCCCAGAAGTCCGATACCAACCGCGCCCCCTTTAGGGTACCGCTCAGACGCGACAGCCAGCATTGTTGGCCATAGGAATGTTTTTCCACACGCGTAGACAGTCGCTGCAATGACGCAGGCTGTGACTGTGGCTGCATTTCCGAGTAGCTGAAGCCCAGCAAAACCGAGTAAAGCACTGACCAGCAGAAGGCCCAACGGCGAAATACGGTGAACGATTGGACCTGCAACAAATCGTAGCACGAACATCAACATCGAGGTGTAAACAAACAGTGCCAGTCCGCTTGCTGGGCTTCCCATGATTGAGCCTGTGATCTTTGAGATCCAGGAGTCTGTTCCGAGTTCGACGTATCCAACCATCGCATGGATCACGATCAGGAACAGGAAGAGCGGAGCGGCCAAGCTTTTGATCATCTGGCCGACATCGAGACCTGCTTCGGCTGCTTCTGATTTCGGGAATTTCTGACCGAGAAGCATCACTCCATAGATGATCACGGGAATCAGGAAGAGTGACATTTGGATCTTCCAGCTCACCGCCTCCTTGATGATTTCCCCGTTCGTTCCAATCTGTCCGGACATGAAGTAGGACGCGAGTCCACCGAGAACGAGACCAGCAGGCCAGCCCGCGTGAAGGATATTCAGGTAATGAGTTTGGGCTTTCGGGAAAAGCGTTGCAGTCAACGGGTTCACAACCGCTTCACACAGTCCATTCCCGATTGAGAAAATCAGCATGGCCGCGACGAGACAGTAATATGCTGCGTCTTTGCCAGCAGCTTGGAATGCGTAGGTGGCGCTCAGAGTGAGAACAGCCGAAATGAAATGCAATACAAACGCCGTCACCATGATTTTGCCATAGCCGATTTTGTCGGCGAACAGCGATGTGAGAATGATCACCAATCCGAATCCGACGAGGCCACCCCCGGTGATTCCGCCCAATTCCGTCATCGTAAAACCAAACTCTTTGGCCCATTGTCCGAGGATACCACCTCGAACTGAGAAGCCGACACCGGCGGCAAGAATGGCCATAAATCCGGCATAGAGTAAACGATGCGCGTTCGGCGCGATTGGCTGCGAGTCATTCTTCATGAGCGGCTCTCCAGGATGTTTTCGGGGCAGAAAAACAAAGTCGGGATCAGTGCCGAGTAACAGCAACCGACGTCAACGGGAGTGAGCCACGTATCAGTGCGCAGGCCACTCTCACCTCAAAATATCGAATTTATTCGATAAAGGATGAGTGATCCTATCGACCGACGTTTAATTTTTCTACGCTCAAGCAGCGTCGATGCCAAAGAAACTCATTGAGAAAATGAGCAAAGGCAGAGAATTTCATGCAGACAACAGCGCACTGCAAAATCCGACAGTGCATCGTCAGATCACTATACCGGGACAACTATTCCGCCGGCGGAGCGTCTCCCCGCAATGCTGGTTCCGATTGGATAGCAGCACGCTCTGCAGCTGCCGCTCGGGCCAAGGCATCGTAAACTTCACTGCGGTGAATCGCGACGTCCCGCGGCGCTTCGATACCCAGGCGGACCTTGTCCCCACGGATTTCGATGACCGTAACGACAATCTGGTCGTCGATTACAATGCTCTCGTTCTTCTTGCGCGAGAGGACCAACATTTTGATACCTCGGATCGATTTGACATCCCGTCGAGAAGAGAAAACGGAAGTGGTCGTTTTTTAATCCTAAGTTCCCCGAGAGTCGGCAGAACCTCTCTTTTCTCACTTGACATAATAGAAGCGAGTATTTAGTGAGTCAACGAGGGAATCGGCAAGATTTGCCGAATTGTTAAATGGGAGACAGACTTAGAGCAAAATGGATTTTTCTCCAAGTCTGTCTCTGAAATCCGGCTATTCCTTCTCGGTCTTCTTATCTCCCTTGGTAGCAATGGTTTCCGGGCGAAGGAGAGGGAAGTAAATGACGTCGCCGATTTTGCGGCTGTCCGTCAAAAGCATCACCAATCGGTCGATTCCGATTCCTAATCCACCGGCTGGCGGCATCCCGACTTTCAGTGCGGAGACGAAATCGCGATCCATTTTTGCCATGGAATCTTCTTCGGAGAGACCGCTCAATTGAGTCATGAAGAGGTCTTCCTGAAGTTTGGGGTCGTTCAATTCGGTGTAGGCATTCGCCAACTCCATTCCATGAACGAATAACTCAAACCGCTCTGCAATCTCGGCGTTTCCTTGCTTTCGCTTTGTCAAAGGACAAAGTGAAGCAGGGTAGTCGATCACGAAAACCGGTCCGACCAAAGCATCTTCCACACAGGCTTCGAAGACTTCACTGATGATGACGTCAGGATGTGCCTGACCGGCATCCATCAGTTTGATGAAGTCCCCTTTGATTTTGCCAGTCTTGGCGAGTTCGCGAGCCTTGGCTGCAACTGCAGGGGCATCATGCATCTCGCAACCAGCATTCTCCTTGAAAAGATCGCCGTACTTGCGACGTGGCCAAGGGGACGTGAAGTCGATCTGGAGTTCTCCCCACGGGAGGACCAGACGTTCTGGCTCCTCGTAATTTTCTTCTGAGATTCCACTGAGGATCGCCTTTTCTCGAAGAACCAGGCGGGCGGCATCGGTAATGATGGCTTCTGAGACATCCATCATCGTTTCGTAATTGCCGTATGCCTGGTACAGCTCGATCATGGTGAATTCCGGGTTGTGAGTCGCATCGACCCCCTCGTTCCGGAAAACTCGTCCAATCTCGTAGACCCGTTCGATTCCACCGACCATCAGTCGCTTCAGGTGCAGTTCCAGCGCAATTCGCAGAAAGAGAGGGATGTCCAATGCGTTGTGGTGCGTTGTAAACGGCCGTGCGGCCGCTCCCCCTGCGATGGCGTGCAGAACCGGAGTTTCGACCTCAACGAAGTTTCGCTTCGCCAGAGTTGTTCGAATGGAGTTCAAAATCTTACTGCGAAGTAATAGCTTGTCCCGAACTCCGTCCGTGTAGATCAGGTCGAGTTCGCGGTGTCGCAACAGGGTTTCAACGTCGGTGAGCCCGTGGTGCTTTTCAGGTGGCTGAGTCAACGACTTACAAAGGATCGTGAGTTCCGAAACTGCGACGGAGACTTCGCCCGTGTCGGTACGCTTGAGAGAACCATCGATACCGATGAGGTCTCCCAGGTCGAGTTGACTCATCAACTCCCATTGTGCTTCGGTAAGATCCCCACGTGAGAACAGCAACTGGATCTTGCCCGAGGAATCTTCGATGTCCAGGAATCGCAACTTGCCAGCCTTACGGCGAAGCATGATTCGTCCTGCGACTCGAGTCGATTCTCCAAGAACTCCGTTCTCGGAAGGTGCCCGCGAGCGCGCTGTTCGAATGGGGACATGATTCTCGAACAGCTGACCAAACGGGTCGTGTCCGAGTTCTACAATCTTCTCTAACTTGTCGATACGAGCTTGTTCGAAACGATCGGGCTTCATAATGAAAACAAATCAATAAAAAGGTTCGGAGTGAGGACGAAGGGGGTGCCTTTCGACATCACGATCCGGGGAAATTCAATGGCTTCTCACCGATCGTCAGAAAGGTGAAATCCCGTGCGGGATATCGACACGCGAAGTCGAGAATTTGTTCGACGGTGAGTCCGTCGACAGCATTGTGAACATCTTCCAGTGTGTTGACTCTCTTCAAATGGAACCAGTCCCGCGCAATGGCGCTTGCCCGTGCACTCGTCGATTCCTGCTGCATGATCATCGCGCTTTTTGCCCGAGCCTTGCAGCGAGTCAGTTCAGCTTCATCAATCCCCTCTGGAAGTCGAAGGAGTTCTCCCAGCATGACATCGAGCGTCTCCTGAGCTCGCTCGGTCGTTGTTCCAGCGTAGGCTAAAACACGGCCTTCTGTCAGCAATGTGCTGAGTGTCGCGTAAACGGAATAGCAGAGCCCTCGTTTTTCCCGCACTTCGGTAAACAGCCGTGAGCTGCTCCCGCCGCTGAGGATTCCGACTGCAGCCCACGCTGCATAGTAATCCGGGTCGCCGTAAGGCACGGCCTGATAGGCTAATGCGATGTGTGTTTGTGCAGATTCGTGTGGGATGTGGAGGTTTTTGTGTGATCCGGAAGTTCGTATGATGCTTTGTTCCGGTTTGGCCTCCCAGTCTCCGAACGCTCTCTCAATGGCATCGCGAACTTCGAGAGCATCGACGTTGCCTGCCACTCCGATCAGCGTACCGTTAGGTCGAACGGAGGTCTGATAGAAGTCTTGAACGCCGCTCAGTGTGATCTGTTCGAGTTCCTCCAGCGAACCGTCATTTGGACGATTCCAAGGGGAGTCGTAGCAGTGTTTTCGGAGTTCGACGAGTGCCCGTCGCTGCGGTTCGTCTTCTTCGGCAAGCAGGCTTTGCTCAATTCCACTCATCACTGCAGGGAACTGGGATTCCGGCAGAAGGGGGCGGCGGATGATATCTGCATAAAGCGGGATTACCGGAAGCAGATTGACTGCCAAGGTCGCTCCCGAGAAGGAAACAAAGTTCCAACCGACGTTCTCATTTCGTTGCACCCCGAGATTGTCGAGTGCACTGGACATCTGGCGGCTATCACGGGTGCCGGATCCGCGTGTCATCATGTCGCATAAAGCGGCCGCAGTCCCATTTTTGCCCGCTGGTTCGTAGATGGCTCCTGAGGGGACCATCATCGAAAACGACGCGGACTGGACGTGCCGCATTTCCTCGACCAAGAGGGTGAGGCCGTTTGGGAATTCAAAAATCTGGATGGACTGCGAGTTCATGAGCTTCCGAGCGTGCCGATGCGTGGGAAAGCATGAGATTCTAGAGCAGTCAGGGTGTCTCCGGAAGTGGAACGGCCGGACTCTCAGCGTCGTAGGGACTTTTGCATGATGGCAGTTTGATGTGTTAGTCGGTCTTGAGACTCGATTTTCGACGATTTTGCCGGTTGAAGTGACATTTTTCTGAGTCCGCAATCGCGTTTCGGGCGGGATCGCGAACTCAGAATGCAACGTTATCGTGGGGTGAATTAGTTGAGGCAGAGAATGCCGAGTGCCGGCGAGTGTTGTGAATCGGCACTATTTGGGTAGGCCCAGGCAAACTCGGAATCCATCGCGAGAATCAGAGTAGGTCGGGGAATGGATGCCGAGGCGAACGGCGATACGAGCGTTTCCTGGGACATCATAATAATTGCCACCGCGGCAGACGGGGTGAGAAACGCTTTTCGTGGCAGCGTCTTCGTAGTGAACTTCTTCGTGTCCACCGGTGGGGTCGAAGTGATCGATGACGAATTCCCAGACTCCTCCGCACATGTCTGCCAGTCCGAACCCGTTCCGGCCCCGCGCCCCGTAGTGATCGACAGGGGAGACCATCGCGTAACCATCCTGCCAAGGGAGCTTGGCTCCGGGCCAGGCATAATCCTTTCCGGGAAGGAGATCGAGACCGGAAATGTTCAGCCGACCTTTTGCATCATCCAGATTGCTTCCCCACCAATAGTAATGGCTTTCCTTGCTGCCTCCTCGGCAGGCGTACTCCCATTCTGCTTCCGTTGGAAGTCGATAAACGAGACCTTCAGGGAGGCGCCCGTTCGCTTTTTCTGTTTCCGTGAGCCACTTGCAGAATGCGTTCATGTCGTTGTAGCTGACACAGACAACCGGGAAGCTGTCGAGTTGCGGGGTTGCATAATTCGGATCGCGCCAACTCTTGTCATTGCGAACGATCCACGGATTTGGAAGGCTTCCCGAATGGGTAATGTTTGGTTTCCAGTCCTGATCGAAGACATTGGTCACTCCTTCAGGCTGTTCTGCGTCACTGACATAGTTTGTCGCTTCCACGAATGTTCGGAACTGCCCGACGGTCACTGCGGTTCTGCCCATCCAGAAACCATCCTTGACCTGCATCGGACGCGGAGAACCTTCGTAGTTTTCTCGTACCCCGTTTCCGGATGAGAACAGCGCTCCCCCATCTTGACTGACTGCCCAGATTTTTTCCTCGTCGGTACTCCCCATCAGGAAGTGACCGGGCGGAATGTAAACGACTTCCAGCGGCACGTCGGCTGCGAGTTGGGCTACCTTTGTCTGCTCTTGCGGTGGGGCTTCAGCGACAAGCGTTGTGGAAAAAAGCGGACCGAACAATGCGGTAAAGGCAGTTGCGACGGTGAGTGAAATCATTCCCGGAAGTAGTCGGTTCATGGCAACTCGCTGGAAGTTTCTTAGGGTGGATTTGTCGGTCCGGAGAGTTCAGCTTCAAAAACCGTAGGAGATTTAACGAGAAATCTCAAGAGCGGCACAGTCAAACTCGGTGAAGCGGTTTGCGAAATCGGCGCATAAGAAAAGCACTGTCACCGGGGTTGCCGATGTCAGTGCTTCCTACATGCCTGAGGGAAATCCCGAACGGGCGGGATTGACGAGATTACTTCTTAATCGCGACGTCAAATTTGACTTTGGAATCGTCCCCAATGAGGACCTCAAGGCCGCTGGAGTCAGCAGACTGATACTTCTGCGGAATCTTGATCTTGCTTGGTTTTATATTTCCAGCATCGGCTGCGCTCATCGCGACAATCGCGTCCGGTAGGACCTTGACGAGATACTTCTCGCCCGCCTTGGCGTTTTTGAAGTTCAGCACGTAAGTTCCGTCGCTGTTCAAGTTCGTGTATGCAGATTCCCCTGAAGTTGCCGAGACAAAGTGGATACTACCTTGTTCCAGTGGAGAGTCATTGAACGTGACCGCCCCATGGATCTCCAGGTCTTTGCGCCCATCCGATTTCCCGCAGCCTGACGTTGCCAGTGCGACTGGAATTATCAAAAAGGCGAAAGTTGAAAACTGATGCAAGAATCGCTGCAGCATGATGTCGTCTCAGTTGGATAACGAGTGAGTTCAAGGATGATTCAGTGAATCAGAATGTTCCGAGTGAACGTTGGCAGTACGCCATCGTTCAGTGTCGACTGTGTTGGAAGTCCTGACCTGATTACCACTCACCAACGACGTTGCCGTCGCTGATTGTGCAAAGGCGTTGCAGAGTCAGTCGGTCGATGTTGTCGCCGACAAACCTGACGGATCCATCACCAACGAGCGAGTGAACTCCACCCGTGTGAAACGATGTGAGCGGTGTGTTGAACTTCCAGCCAGTATTCCCTTCCGCTCCCATTGATTTCGGATTGGGAGTGGTCATAACTGCGGTGACTCCGCATCCGTAAATGTGAGCTCCAGACTCCGCCTGGCTGCGCCATGTCTCCAGTGTGCCTGGAGCATTCATTCCTGCGAAGCTGGCGTGGTAGTTCGAAGTCATTCTCGTAGAGCGATCGATGTTGGAGTTGCCGGATTGCTCAGCAATCATGATCGAGTTGGAAGAGCCGTCTGTCATGTCCCGCATTGCTTTGCTGGTGCCTGCAATCATCGATCCGTTGTTTGTTGGGAAGTGTCCGGAACCCGCAGCGTAAACCATGTTCGTTCTACCGGCTGGGTCTGGATTGGCCCCCATGATCCCTGCGTATTGAACGAGTTGGGTGACAGCCCCCCAACTGCGATGCAGCGATTCGAGATTCGGGTCCTCATCCTGTCCACGGGCATACATCGGGTCCAGTGAACTTGATGGACAAGCGTAAACGGGAATGGATTTTCCCATCAGCTTCATCGTTGATGCATTAAAATCGGAGGGACTTCCGCCAATGACAAGAAGATTGTCTCCCGATTCCGCCTGCAGGTTGAAGAGTGCGGCCTGCTCGAGATAAGGCAGCAGTGAAAATCTCCAATTCGTTCCCGCGTAAAAGTTATTGTAGCGAGCGCCAATTGGGAACTTATTGAAAACGTCATGGTAGTTGTGCAGTCCCAGACCAATCTGCTTCAGATTGTTTTTGCACTGGGATCTTCTGGCAGCTTCACGTGCCTGTTGAACCGCCGGCAACAACAGTGCAATCAGTACTGCAATAATTGCGATCACGACGAGAAGCTCAATGAGCGTGAAGCCTCTCCGATTTGAGATAGAAGTAAAACTCTTCATCGGCACTCTCCTTGTAGCAATAGAGGATCTGAAAAAGGATCTGAAAAAGGATCTGAAAAAGGATCTGAAGATGTTCAAAAGCAAAAAGGCGGCGATTTCCCTAAATGAAATCAAGAAGTTTTGCGGCTTTTTAGACACTGTCGCCAGAAAGCTTCCTGTGCGAATCAATTAGGAGATGAACCGAACTCTATATTGTTTACAATCAGTTCAATGTTAGTCGATGTTTAGGACAAATCAATAATGATTGTTGACAATTTGTGCGTCTGTGTGGCAGATCAGCAAACGGGATGTTCATTCTGCATTGCCGCAGTGAGTCCGGAGTGACTCCTGTTTTTGCTGAGTGGCGTAGCTGCAACTTACTGTCGCAACTCGCCGTGTCAGAGACAGTCCAGATCGTCCCCGTGAGAACGTGATTTCCTGCGATTTCTCGATGTGCAAATCTCTGAAAAACGTCCGTACTCAAGCGGTTAACGAGTGCTAAGCTGGAGAGAGTTGGAAGACTTTGAAGTGCTCTGGTTTGGTGAGGGGCGGGACGTGGACAACAACGATTCTCTGTACTCTGCAACGTACGTCTCGAACTCCGGACCCTATGTCAAAGAGCAGAAGGACGTAGCACTTGCATCGACATTGCTCCGCATGGGGTTGCTGACAGAACGACAGCTTTCAGGAGTCCTGTCGAATTGGACGCTTCACGGGAACCTCTCACTTGCCGAGCATATCCTCGACGAGGAAGTGTTGGACGGGGACGTGCTGAAGCGCGCGGAGGTGGAAGCAGAGCGACGCTTGGCGACTGTCGCTGGCGATCTTACGGCTTCACAGACCGGGAACAGTCGTACCGGAAGCGTTGTCATACGAACTCTTGAAGTGCTGGATACTTCAGGCACAATTTCCAAGCTTCTTGGGATTCATGCTTCTGCAGGGGTTGCGGCGGAAGAGGGGCGCGAACTTCGTGAGACGGTCGGTCGCTACAAGTTGCTTCGAAAATTAGGGCAGGGAGGATTAGGGCGGGTCTGGCTCGGTTATGACGAGATTCTGAGGCGTCATGTCGCCCTCAAGGAGATCGCGCAAAGTGCTGACCCACAAGCGTTGGAGCGATTTCGACGGGAAGCTGAGATCACCGGTCGACTCGAGCATCCGGGGATCGTCCCGGTCTATGGACTGGGTGAAGACCTTGAGACCGGCGATTTCTTTTATGCCATGAGGTTTCTTGGCAAGCAGACGTTGCATGACGCCATTCTCGAATATCACGAACGCCGTTCCGATGGGACGGATCATCCGCTGATTGTGCGGCAACTCCTGACAGCGTTTGTCAGTGTCTGTCAGGCAATCGGACATGCCCATTCCAGAAAAGTCGTCCACCGGGATCTCAAGCCCGAGAATGTGGCGATCGACAGTTTCGGTCAGGTGATCGTCATTGATTGGGGGCTGGCAAAGGTCCTTGATGAGACGAACGGCGGGGATTTGATTGTCGAATGCAACGACTTCGACGCGGAGGTCAGCGCTCCAAACACCATTGAAGGTCAAGTCATGGGGACTCCGCTGTACATGTCTCCGGAACAGGCAGGTGGACGTCTCGATGAGTTGAATGAAAAGACCGACATCTATGGTCTGGGCGCAATTCTGTTTGCGATTCTGACAGGTGCCCCGCCCCATGAACTCACGCGATCACACGCGTCGCTAGCGGGAGGGACGCAGCGAGACCTGTTGACTGCAATCGCAGCCGACCCGACTCCTTCCGTTCGGGCATTGAATCCAGATATTGATCCTGCTTTGGCAGCGATCTGTGAAAAAGCACTCGCCCGGCGACAATACGCCCGATACGACACTGCGATGCAACTCTCTGAAGATGTGCAGCGTTGGATGGCAGGTGAGTCTGTGACCGCGCTCAAGGAGACGCTTCCACAGGAGCTCTGGCGATGGATTCAGAAGCATCGCCTGTTGTCGCAAGTGATTGGCGGTCTGCTCACAATGATGGTGGTTTCTCTCGTCGCACTTGGGATCTCATCGCGACTCAATATGCAGGCCAAGCGAGATTTTCTGTTTCAGGGGATGATTGGAAAAGAGCAGGAGCTGACGCGGGGAATTCAGGCAGTCATTTGGAGAGTCGCAAAAGACACACGTTTTATGGCGAGCGTCCCTCCGATTGAATCAATCCTGAAAGGGAAGACTGGAGCCGCTGCAGGATTGGGATTCGAAGAGTCTCGCATGCAGCTGTGTCAAATTTTTGAGGGCTTGCTGCGGGCCAATGAAAATTATCTGTCGATTTCCTATTTTCAGGTTGGCGAAAATCCGGCAGGTCTGGGAACGGTCGAGCGGCAACTCAGCGGCTCACCTTATGTACGCACTCTCTCTGCAAGCCTTTTGAAACCCTTCAACGACACGATCGCACTGGAAAAGATTTCCAAGCTTTATCCGGGGGAAATCTGGATTGATCTCGACGATCGCTTGGTTTCGAGTGGGGTTGTGCAGCTGCGAAGTTATCTGCCTGTTCACGACGAAACGACTGGTGTGCTCTTTGGGTTTCTGCGTGTGGTGACGGATCTCACAAAAGAGATTGAAAAGGTCGTCTCTGGGATTGAACTTCAGCGTGGACGGATTCTTGTCACTGATGCAGCGGGCAAGATTTGGTCTGAGACAACGAATGCGACAACCCATTCGACGTTGGCTGGAACCAACATTAGTGAAACGTTTCCTGCCCTCGATTCTTTTTTCAGTGTGAAGGACCGACCCAGGTATCTAGATGAAGACGAAGGTCTCATTGCTTCGCGGCTGGACCTCATTCGACACAACTCGAACCTCGGGATTGGCCTGGTCTTGCTCCTCGACGACTAGCGTGGACCGCGCCTGAGAGAGTGGCGTTCCGGCGGCGATCAGCTCGGCGTTTGGATGACTGTTTGCCTGCATTCGCAGCCACGCTCCCCGGAGTCTGGGGCTGATCCTAACCGCCCCCATTCGGATCTTCGCGGTTTATTGGCCGTGCCCGATTTGCGCGCACGAAGTCGCAAGGTTTATCGCATCTACGCGACAACCAAAAAGTTTGGTCGTCATCGGACTGGGATTTCCTCGGTCTGACTGCTGCGCCCCGCGAGGTCGCTTTATTTGGAAGGCACAAGGTTCGTTCGATAGAACGAGAGGCTGTCCTTCCACATTGGGAAAAGGGAATGGACGAATCGTTCTGGTATGACATCACAGTACGCGGGCTGAGGTGGGGCCAATTCGGACGGTCCGATCACGTAATCATCTGAATCGCGAGGACTTATGATTAAGTCTGAATAAATGGATGTCTGTACCGTCGGGCTGTTAACCGAGAGTGATGAATTTTTGGTCGTCCCCTGCTAATTGTTTTGGCATTTCACCAAGCAGTAATGCGGAAGAGTCTTCCCAATTATCCTGTGATTCTAAACATAGTTTTCAATAGTGGGGTGCCCGCGGTGTTTGTATAGAAACCTGTAAGGGGCTTTCAGAAGACGGGTTAAGTCGCGACACGGCTGCGAGAACAGGGGCCTGAGAAGGTCAGAGCGTCTCAAACGGCATGGCGATTGCGAATCAATTGAGAAGTCATTGTCGTACTTCTGATATCGAATCGTTCTTGTTCGTCGAATTCTCTTCTTATCCTTCGGAGGGGCTCTCATGAGTGGAATCGTTCCTAACCCGGAACTCTCTTCTGTATCAAACACTCTGCGTTGCAATAGACCAAGGCAGCGAAGAAAAGGTTTCACATTAATTGAGTTATTGGTCGTTATTGCGATTATTGCTGTTCTTGTTTCACTTTTGTTGCCAGCTGTACAACAGGCACGTGAAGCCGCGAGACGGTCACAATGCAAGAACAATCTCAAGCAGTTAGGTCTGGCGCTGCACAACTATCATGATACGCACATGAAGCTTCCAGCTGGTGCAATGGGGCGAATCAATTGGCGCGTCGCAGTTCTTCCAATGTTGGATCAGGCGGCAGCTTACAATGCTTTTGACTTCAATGCTGGCCGTTTCATTGGTGACGCCGACACTACAACCAACACCGTGAATCATCCGATTCTCGAGAAACTGATTGTCCCAGGATTCATTTGCCCATCGAGCCCGCTCGACGCACGATTCAACCCGGGTGGATGGAATACGCAGAGGTATCAGGCTCATCAATATGCCGCGGTTGGTGGCTCACGACTTGAAGGTGCCGGAGATTGCCTGTCCTTCTACGGGGTGATGTGTGGAAACGGGGCAATGATGACCAACGTCAATAAAGGGTTTAAAGACCTGACTGACGGGACAAGCAACGTGATTGTGGTTGCTGAGCAGTCAAACAGTGTTCGTTGGACTGGTAGTCCGAGTTGGGAATTTGTGAACAACAGGACTCAAGGAATTACGGGGATGCGTGGAGGATGGTACGGTCCGGAAAATAATGATGGACCAACCTCGCAGTACGGAACTTATCCCGGAACTGGAGCCATCATTGCCGGGCCAAATGCGCCTTGCGGGGACTTCTTTGAATGCGGAGTGGCCTATTCAAACTCCAATCACTACGCGTCCGCTCACACAGGCGGAATTCATGTTCTGATGGGTGATGGATCGGTTCACTTCGTGAATGACAACGTCGATCTGGTCACCTTTAAACGATTGGGAATTCGTGACGACGGTGTTCCTGCATCCATTCAGTAGTGAGTGTCAAGGTCGATTCACGCTCGCGTGAGTTGCGGACCCCTGGAGAGTGTCAACGGTGCGATCTCGGAATCGGTGGGCATCACCGCCGACTCCGGTAGATCGACGGTTTGCTATGCACTCGACTTCTACTAGGCGTAATGAACTTCATTATGTTGCACGACTGAGATGGGATCACTTGAAATGCTACTAAGAAACGTGTTTTTGTTCGCTCTTGGTTGTTTACTTTGCGGGTGCGGTGGGGCGTCGATTCCTTCGGAAACAGTTCAGGGTACGGTTTCGTTGGACGGAAAGCCGCTTCCCTTTGTTGGAGTTCGGTTCACTCACATCAAAAAGGGATTCGGCACCGTTGCCAACGTGAATTCAAAGGGTGAGTTCCAAACTCCTAGCCCCTTGGAGCATGGCACGTACGAGATCAGCATCACAGGGTTACAGCCAAGCACCGATCTCGAACCAGATGCTCCTCCGCCGTCCCCCGCTCCTCCAGAGTCGGTCCCGAATAAATACTTGAAGGCCCACACCAGTCGGTTGACTTTCGATGTCAGCGCGACGAGCAAGTCGATTCCGGTGGCTCTTGACAGCAAAGGGGATAAGAAACGCGGAAATGGTCCAACGCCGACTGCAATGGCCCCTGCGAATTAGCCCTTTTCTCAAGGGATCGTGACGGCGAATTCCGGCACATCGTTGTTCAAACCCCGCGTTTATCGCTGCCGGAACGCAACACTCTTGTGGCGGGCGATCTCGTTTTGAAGTGAGTACTGCTTTCTACCGTCCTGAACTATTAGGAGTGGATCTGCAACGTTCTTTGACTCGTCAGTTTTTCCCCAGCCCTGATCGTGAACCGATCGGGGCTCATTTTTTGACGCTGTCTTGATAATAACTGCACGGGATGAGGTCGAGCTTCCAACTTGTTGAGGATGGAGAAATGAGGGGGCACACAGGTTTCGCTTGCGATGTCCGTACGAGAAGCTGCTATGATCTTCCTGGCGTGTTCCTGTTAGTAAGGAGTGGTCATGAAGAAAATTTGGTTGATTTGGGCTCTGGTTCTTTCGATGTTTCCATCCTCGCACGACTTGTATGCGGAATCAGAAATAGAGAGTGGTTTGGCCCCGCCCGCCGGATTTGATCAGCCTCGTGCTGAAATAGAACATGGCAAGTTGGAGTTAGTCGACTATTACTCGACGACGATCGGTGGTGTCCGGCGTGCCCATATTTACACGCCTCCAGGGTACTCTCTGGACAAGAAGTACCCTGTACTTTATCTGCTGCACGGAATCGGCGGAGACGAACACGAATGGGTGCGTCATGGCGAGCCACATGTCATCCTCGACAACTTGTATGCAGATCAAAAAATTGTGCCGATGATTGTCGTGCTTCCGAACGGAAGGGCGTCGAAAACACTGACAGCGGGTGATTCGATTCCGGCTCAGGAACCAGCGTTCGAACTCTTCGAGAAGGAACTGCTGAATGATCTGATTCCATTTGTTGAATCAAAATACTCGGTGCTTGCCGGTCGTGAATCTCGCGGATTGGCTGGCTTGTCGATGGGGGGAGGGCAGTCGTTGAATTTTGTCTTCAGTAATCTCGAGACATTTGGAGCACTGGGGGCATTCTCACCCGCTCCCAATACCCGATTGAATGGAAAGCTCTTCAATGAAAAAATCGATCCGGCCAAATTACCGTCCCCGTTCTATCTGTCGTGTGGTGATCAGGATTTTCTTTATTGGGTCACTCAATCTGTTCACGAGGATCTCACGAGCCAACAGTTTCCGCACCGCTATCAAGTGGTCGAAGGTGCTGAGCACGATTTTGAATTTTGGAAGCGAAGTCTTTATGAGTTCGCACCGCTTCTGTTTCATTCGGATCAGCGACCGGAAGAGTCGGAGCAGGAATGAGTCTGCTGTCATTTCTCCGTGGTTATCTCGGTTGCGTTAACCCGACGGAGACCGTTGAGCTCCTCCGACACTGCCATGCGAATTCATGAAATGCCAGTGTAAACAGGAGCACTGATCGCTATAAATGGCTCCTTCGCAGGAAGTTCCGTGACGGACGGCTGCGAAATCAAAGCGATTTACGGTGGATTTGAGGATAACGATGTCTTACAGGCTTACATGGGAGCGGCTTCTTTCGGGAGATCGTCCACGTCGCACTTCGGATCAGCCCGCTTCCTCCGGGAGTCCTAAATCGGTCAGCGGAGATGAGCGAACTCCGTTTGAAGTGGATTATGACCGCATTGTGTTCTCTGCTCCCTTTCGACGTTTGGCGCGAAAAACACAAGTTCATCCACTCGCTAAAAATGATCACATTCACAACCGCCTGACTCATTCGATTGAAGTCGCCAGTATCGGTCGTTCCTTTGCCAGAAAACTCTCGACTCTGTTGAAAGAACGCTGTCCGAACGAACGGGTTCCCGACAGCCATCTTGCATGGATCATGCAGTCTGCAAGTCTGGTTCATGATCTTGGAAATCCCCCTTTTGGTCACGCTGGCGAAGAGATTATTCGTGTGTGGGCGGAAGATCACGTGGAGGAGATGTTCGCCCCACATCGATTCGAGAACGAACGGCAACTCACCGATGCAAAATCCGACTGGTTTCATTTTGAGGGGAACGCGCAGGGATTTCGTCTGGCCGCACGTCCAGATAATCCTCAGGTGGCCTATTTGCGTTTAACGCACGCGACGTTGGCCGCTTCAATCAAATATCCCTGGACGGCTGCCGATGAGCGTGCAAGAAAGAAGCGGAAGCACAGCGTCTATTGCTCAGAAGAATCGATTTTCAGAGCGATGGCAGAAGATCTCGGGTTAGTGCGAGAAGGTGGTCACGTCTCACGTCACCCCTTGTCATTTCTGACTGAAGCAGCGGATGACATTTGCTACCGCGTTATTGATCTAGAAGACGCGGTGGAGATGGGAATCCGAAACCATCTTTATGTCGCTGAACTTTTCTGCCATATCGCTGGACTTCCACTGGCAGACGCTAGTCAAAAAGGGCTCCCCGAGTTGCGGGCAGCGGTCATCAAGTCCCTGATCGGCAAGTATTGGGATGTCTTCGTTAATGACTTTGACAACATCATGAACGGTGTGCGGGATGTCGATCTCAAATCGTCATTGGACGAGTCGACTCAACTGCAGATGCATCAGATCAAGCTCGAGTACGAAACCATCTTCAGTCATTCGAAAAAGGTGGCGATGGAATTCGGGGCGTATCACATTCTCGGGCGGATTCTGAAAGCGTTGATGAAGACTGTTAATAACATTCACGATTGCAAATCGAAGTCCTACGAAGAGATTCCCTTCCTATCCCGCCGATGTGCTGAGATGGCATGGGGAGGACAGTTCGTGAGAGAGAACCTTCAGCGGCCTCATGTCTGGTGGTTGTGGCGGATGCAGGATTTTGTCAGTGGGATGACCGATGACTTCGCGACATCACTCTCGGGGGAAATCGACGGTCACAGTCTGTACAGCAGATAGCTCTGCATGGACGGTGAGGCAGGAGTTCAGGGGCTGCGATGCAGCTTCCCCAGAGATCCGGGGTGAGACTGGAGTTGAAATCCACTTTTCCAGTGCCAAAGCATGCTGGGCGCGTCACCCAAAAGAAAACTGCTGGCTAGATGGGTGTAGTTCTGGGTTTTGAGTTCGGCTTTGGAAGCGTTGAGCAATGCTGTTCCAAGGCTTCGGCGTTGCAGTTCTGGAGTGACGAAGATCCATGTGAGGTGCGGTTGTCCCCATCCTTCTGAAAAGGCATTCGGGGGCGGTGACTCTTTCCAGTGCTCCGTGTCGAAATCCTCCAGATTTCCAGATGGAATCAGTGTGATCAACGACGCCCCTAAAATGTCGCCTGCTTCCCGATCAATGATCACGAAGGACGATTGCGGGGAAAATGAGCCGAAGTGTCCGGCGAATGTCCCGGAAAGAATCCGCTCGCACGCGGCTTGTTGCTGGGACATTTGGAGTTGCGAGAGAGGAGGGGATCGGTTGAACGCTGATCTGAAAACTTCTCGCAGCAGTTGCCAGTCTGTTTCCTGAACCTGTCTCAGTTCGAATTCCGAGTAGAAACAGGAGACCGCCTTCGATGGAGGCTCTGCAGACGGAGAGGACAGAGCGAGCAGGCAGTGATAATAACGCGGGTTCGCGGTGATCGATGCGGTGTTGTTGAAGTATGTGTATCGAAACGCGGGGTTTCGAGGCAGAGCTAAAAACTCATTCCAGGAAACGCTGAGTTCTATGGGGAGAAAGTAGTCATTGAGCATCAATATTCATCCAAAAAAGGCAGTTCACTTTCTGCGAACTGCCTATCGGAAAATTTAAGATTCTGTATTGATGATGTTAGTGTTTCGCAGAGTTGTCAACACCGGCAATCGCCATGTCGGAGGCAAGGACGAAGACTTCGATGCGGCGATTCTTCTGCTTTCCGTCAGCTGATGTGTTGCTTGCCGCTGGCTGAAACTTGTTGTATCCAGCCACTCCCATTCGTGGTTCTGACATTCCGTATTTTGCAAGTTGACGGACGACAGCTGTTGCCCGGTGTGCCGAGAGCTCCCAGTTTGTTTCGTGCTTTGATCGCGTAGTTGGAAGCACCACAGGGTCCTCATCAGTATGACCGACAACAAGAATGTTGAATTGGCGTCCATCAGGTCCGTTCATAATCTGAGCGAATTCCTGAAGTGTTCGCAGAGTCTCTGGGCGCAACTCGTTACTTCCTGATGCAAACTGCATTTCGGCGTTATAGCGAGCGACTCCGCTAATCGGATCGAATTCGAACTGAGGATACTTGCGACAGAGTTCCTCGAACATCTTTCCGGTCGCGCTGGAGTGGGCTCCAGGGGCGGGGAGAGAAGTGAGGAGGTTCTTGTATTCGTCGTTGAGTCGGCTTCGCTCTTGTGCAAGATTGCTCAGGCGTTCATTGGCAACACGCAGGCTCTCTTCAAGCTGACCGGCGCGGAGGTCAGATTGCTCTTTGTCCATCGCCAATTGGTGGATCATTGCTTCGCTATCAGCGAGTTGACCCGAGAGGGCCTGGCTTTGCTGATAGAATTCGTAAGCTTTGAGCTGCGTCTGTCGCGTCTGCCAGCTTGGTGTGAACTGGTGGCAGCCTGTCATACTACCGAGTGCGAGGATGGCAACTAGCTTTCGCATGTCCATGGACATCGAAGAGCTCCTGATAAAAGGGTGGGCGCAAATCTGAGGGGGTGTTCGCAACAGCGGGCCACTTCTCGATGGGAAGCCGAAGAGGAGTGGTCAGGTTGTTGGTGATCAGACGGGGGGCTCGGGATTTTCTGGGAGAAGTAAGGTTCTCTTCGAAGAATCTGGAGTGACTTGAGGTGGGATGATCGATTGGATGTTCTCGGGGACCGGCGAATGCGGCCGTTGAACGACTCGATTTCTATTTGGAAATTTCCCGGAAGCCTAGAGCTTTTCCTCAAGTTTCGCTCCAGCAGGTGTGAGAAATGGAACTTTAGCGAATCTGTGGAGTTTTTCGAATTTGTGTAAGTGGTTCTGCGCAATTTGTTTGCGGGTGATCTGCGTTGGCATTTGTAGGATCGCAGGGCGATTAGGCCATCCGGCAGTATTAGCCGAAATGGAACAGAAACGTCGGTGAAACATGCCGAAGAATCGTCCGACATTGATCGGACTGGCCAGCACGCGAGAACGACGCATACGAGTCGAAGAGGAAGATGTCGACGGAACGGTCGACATGGATGGGTGAGGGTGCCTCACATTGATTCTAAAAGAAATTTCTTCACTATCCGGATCCACCGCTGCAGTGGCTTGACGCTTCACGCCAGAGTCGTCATTATCTCGCGTTCCCCCGCCCAGCGGGTGGAGTTGTGTATTGTAGTTTGCATCCATTTCCGGACGTCATCAGGAAACAGAGTCGATGGGTCGTTACACCGGACCAAAAGCGCGGATCAATCGCCGCCTTGGGTTTCAGATTTTTGAAAACGCAGGAGCAATCCGAGCGTTGGATAAAAAGGCCTATCCACCGGGGATGGCTCAACGCCGACGCAAAACCAGCATCTACGGCGAAGCTCTGACCGAGAAACAAAAGATTAAGTACTATTACGGTCTGCGAGAAAAGCACCTCCGTAAGTACTTCGACAAGTCAAAGCGTCTCAAAGGCAACACCGGGGAAAACCTGATGGTGCTGTGTGAGCGTCGCCTCGACAACGTCGTTCGTCGTGCTGGCTATACTCTGACTCGCCCACAGGCACGTCAGGGGATCGTCCACGGTCACTTCCTTGTGAATGGACGCCGTGTTGACCGCCCATCTTTCCTTTGTAGTGCTGGCGACGTTGTGACGGTCAAGAATCGTCCAAACCTCCAGAAGCTCTACTCTGAAATGGGTTCAGGAGCTGATCAGAGCGCAAGCTGGATCAACTTCGACAAAGAAGAGCTCAAGGCAATCGTTACTTCGCTGCCAACAGCAGACGACGTGAGCTTGCCAGTGGACGTCGGGGCAGTTGTTGCCTTCATGTCTCGCTAATCGGATAGCGTGTGATACAAAAGCGGTCGATGATTCATCGGCCGCTTTTTTTATTGCGCGGGGTTGTCTGGGGGACTGTTGGTCGTTTGTTCTTTGTCCCTGAGATCAGAGTGTCTGTCGTTATTCGGGGTGAGATCCTTCTCGCTCCTCGGTAGGGGTGGAGTGGTGTGAGTCGATGAGTCTTGATCTGCTCGAGATTTTTGATGCAAATCGGTGTCGGGACCTTCGCAAATCTCTCGGGAAGTGGTATCTGCGCGAGGGACGCTCGCTTCCGTGGCGGGAAAAAACTGATCCGTACGAAATCTGGATCAGCGAAATCATGCTACAACAGACGACCGTGAAAGCTGTCATTCCATACTACGAACGCTTTTTAAGTCGGTTCCCGACGGTCTTCGACCTGGCTGCTGCCTCCGAATCTGAAGTTCTGCAATATTGGGAAGGACTTGGGTATTACAGCCGGGGGCGTAACCTGCGTTTGGCGGCGCAGAGGGTTTGTGAAGAATTCGGAGGGGTTTTCCCTTCCGATCTTGCTGAATTGCAGTCACTCCCGGGGATTGGCCGCTACACCGCAGGCGCTATTCGCTCGTTCGGTTTTGATCTGCCTGCTCCCATCGTGGAAGCCAATACGCTGCGACTTTATTGTCGACTTCTCGGATTTTCTGGTGATCCGCGTGGGAAAGAGGGGCAGAAAATTCTCTGGGCTCTTGCGGAGCGATTGCAGCCATCCAAGGTTGCTGGTCATCTCAATCAGGCGTTGATGGAACTCGGTGCGACGGTGTGCACCCCCACTTCCCCGAAGTGCGAGGAGTGCCCGGTTGTCCAATTCTGTGAAGCGTTTCGGCAGGGGATTCAGGCTGAAATTCCAGTGAAGCAGTCGCGTCCGGTTGTTACTCAAGTTGTCGAGGCGACAGTTGCGGTGCAGTGCCAGGGGAAATGGCTGGTCCGTTTTCGAAACGCCGAGCAACGATGGGCAGGGATGTGGGATTTTCCCCGCTTTTCGATCAGCGTCGTCGGTTCACAAGAGAAGTTGACTCCCTCGAAGTTGGCTGCCGTTGTGGAGCAGGCGGGCGAGGAACTGTTCAAGGCGAGTGGACTTCGAATTGAGCAATTGGAAGAGGTGATGCAGACTCGTCATACCGTCACCCGTTTTCGTATTCGTCTTCTCTGCTTCTCTGCATCCCTGTCCGCCAGCGACTCGCGAGAATTGCAGGGAGAGGGGTGGAGGTGGGCGACCAATGAAGAGATTGAGTCGCTGCCGATGCCCGTGACTGGACGAACGTTTTTTGAACGGCTGACGAGTTCGAGATAGAAAAAGGAAAACGCCGTGGCAAGTTGTCAGCGGCGTTTCCAGTTCCTGATTGGAGTGGGATCGAAGGAATTCCCCAGCACTGGAGTGGGTGTTGGAGGCTGGATCCACAAGGATCTGCAATTGACGAAACTCACTCAGCTAGGATTTCAGGTCGGGTGAGGATGAGACTTAGTTCTCTGTCAGTTCCGCAACTGGAATTCGTTTCGGGCTCGCTGGGAACGATGGACTTTCGTTTCCATTGCTGGGCGACTGCGCGGGATACTGGATCGGCTTTTCGGCCTCAGGGATCGGCTGAGTCTGTGGAATCACCTCCGCCTGTCCTGATGATTCCGAGCTTCCCTGTGACTCCACATCAGCTTGTGGCAGCACTGATTTGAGTAAGTTCTGGACCCAGCCACGCTGAGGTTGTTCCGTTGTCGCAGCTTCAGCGTGTGCTGAATCTGGAAGTACCTGTTTCAGTGTCGATTCATCTGGATCGGGAACTGTTCGAATCTGGGCAGAGTTTGTCGCAGGGGGGAATTCAAACGGCACTGCTTCGGGAGCAGGGGTCGATTCGCCCAGTGTGATTTTGCCGAATTGCAACGGGCCAAAAGGATGACCCTCGCTGTTTTTGACAGCGTCGATCGTTTCGGTGAGCGGCTTGAGTGTGGTCTGACTGACACTTTGGAACAGCTCTGCGCTCCCGCCGTTTGTGTTGACACCGGAAGGCTTTTTCTGAACGAGCAGGTCTTCGCGTCCCGCTTTAATGACCGCCTCTTTCAGTTCCGGAACCTTCTCCCACGCCTCTTGAGTCCAGGAACGAACGTCCGCATACGTGCTTCGCAGTGGAACCTGTTGTGATCTGCTGACCACGATAAAACGTTCATCCGTTCGGACAAGATGGTAATGCGTCGCGAGCAGCGTTCCGACGCTCCCTACCGTCAGGCCAAAAATGAGTGGTTTAAACATGGTGTCTCTCTTCCTTTTATCCGGATACCAAGGAGAGCTACGCTTCTCGGGATTCGGCGGTGTTGGTGCAAAACGCTATCACACCCACCAGAAGCGGCTTGAGATTCGCTTCTGATTCAAGACAGAATTCCCTGAATGGAAATCGGTCTCGTTGTGCATGAGGAAGAACGGTCAGTTGTTCGCTGATCGGAAAACCTTTCCTGAGCGACACTGGCCTAATAAAGAGAGAAGACCAACTCTGTTCTGGCAGCTTACGGGCACGCCGGTCTCTATGAGAGTTCAGGCGTATGGGTGTATGAATGAGAGAAGAGGGCGATCGTGTTCTGACTCCCGCTACGGGAGAATGATTTCGTCCTCTGTGATGACCAGATCCATGCGTTGATCGTGCTCTTCCATCGGGATTTTGCGGACAATTTGGCGCGAATACGCGAGGCCGACTTTAATGCAGTCGCTGCGGAGATGTGGAATCAGGCGGTCGTAATACCCGCGGCCATGCCCGAGTCGACCTCCGCGACGATCAAACGCTACTCCCGGAATGATTGCTAGATCGATTCTATTTGGATCAACTTGCCGAGAATGTTGCGCTCGAATTGTCGCATCCGGTTCGAGGATCCCGAATGCTGCTGGCGATAACTCGTCGAGACTCTGTAGCTCGATTAACCTGAGTTCGTTTTTCATGCAGTAGGGGACGACGCAAACCTTCGTGCTGTTGACGCTCTGCTGGATCAATGGAAGCGTCATGACTTCGCTTCGCACATTGACGTAAAAGAGAATTGTCTGAGCCTGAGCCCATCCGTCGATCGTGACAAGTGTGTCGAGAATCGATTGACTTGCCTCTTGGGGAGCAGGTTGCTGACTCCGTTGTAAGGCTGCAAACTTACGGAGAGTTTCTTTCGTATTCATGGGTGCAGATTGACATTCGCTCTGAGATGGGAAGGTGTTCAGTCGAAGTGGATGATTTGACCGCTGATGAAGTTCATGGGGCCGCTCCCGGTCATCAGCCGTAATGCTCCGTCGTCGTCGATTCCCTGGCACATCCCTGTCACCTGAGATTGCACATCCTGAAGCGTCAGCATTTTTCCGGTAAGGAAGCATCGCTCCCGGCAGTGCTGGATGATCAGTTGTTCGTTCTCTGAGAGTGCGGTCAGCTCTTCATGGAAAACCTCAAGGAACTCCAGGAGGACGTCAGTTCGATGGATGGCGGCGTCCGCGTGATCGATCAATGCGGTCGCTGATTGTCGAAGCTCTTCAGGGCCATCAAGCATACTGTTGTTGACGTTAATCCCCACCCCGACGACAAGTTTGTCCGGATACTCCGGAATGGATTCGTTGAGGATGCCGCAGACCTTGCGCCCGTTCAGGTAAACGTCGTTAGGCCATTTCAATTGGACTTGCTTGGTGGGGGCGAACTTCTCAAGAGTTTTGCAGACTGCCAGGCCTGCCGTGATGGAGAGGATGGGCCATTGGCTCAAGCGGATTCCGGACTCTCCCGGGCGGATTACCAGTGAGAACGTGAGTGCTCCCGATCGGGAGACCCACTGGTGTTGATTTCTTCCTCTCCCCGCGAGTTGGGATTCCGCTCCGACCAGAGTCGGGGTTTCCACAATTTCCGCTGCCGACTCTCTCGCGAACGTATTTGTTGAGCCAGTTTCTTCCAGCCAGATGACCCTCTTCAAGAAGGGCGATTTTTCGAGTCGTTCGATAGAGATCAATTGAGCGTCCAGAAACAGTCGGGGGCGAAGCCTGCCTGATCAAGTTTGCCGCTAAGAGAAGGCAGGCTGCGTGTATGGTATGAAAATGAAAGATGTTACGCCATTCGATTGGGCGCCATTGCCGGAGGGCGGAGCAGCGGAATTCAGAAAATGAATGAATAGGGACAAGCCAATCGAATCGCCCCCTCGAATAATTGGAAATAGAGGATGATTTGAGAAAGGGGATTTCTCTCTGGACGAGTATCACTCGATGCGAGAGAGTGCTGCAATGAAAATTACATTTTTGGGCGCGGCCAGTGAAGTTACCGGAAGCCAGCATCTCATCGAGACGCCCTTCCGAAGCATTCTCCTCGATTGCGGGATTTTTCAGGGGGCTCGAGCGGAGTCTCGTCGGAAGAACGAGCAGTTCAAGTGTGATCCCAAAACGCTCGATGCAGTCATGCTTTCGCATGCCCACTTGGACCACTGCGGAAACATCCCCCGGCTTTACAAAATGGGATTTCGCGGACCGGTGTTCTGTACCGAGTCGACCGCTGAAATTGCAGAGCTGATGTTATTGGATTCTGCCAAGATTCAGGTCGAAGATGCTCAATACCTCAGCCTGAAGTTGCCGGGTGGCCATCCTTCCGTGGAGCCTCTCTACACAGAGGAGGATGTGCGGGCGGTATTGAAGTTGTTCGAGCCTTGTCCCTTCAATGACTGGCAGTCGTTGGATGACCGCGATGAAGTTCGCGTTCGATTCAGTCCCGCGGGGCACATTCTCGGCTCGGCGATTATTGAACTCGACATCGACGACAATGGAGAACGCAAACGCATCGTCTTTACTGGGGACTTGGGGCGACGGGACATGCCGCTGCTCAGGGACCCGACGCTGATTACCGACGGAGCGGATGTCGTGATTTGCGAGTCGACCTACGGGAATCGAATGCACAGCTCCCCGCAGGATCTCAAAGGAATTCTGCTGAACGTGCTGCAGGAGGCACATCTGACAGGGGGGCGGGTGATTATCCCGGCGTTCTCGCTCGGTCGGACTCAGCAAATCACCTACTACCTGAACACGCTGTATAACGAAGGGGTTCTCCCTCGCATCCCGATTTTCGTTGATAGTCCTTTGGCGAACAAAGTGACCCATCTATTTCGACGTCACATGTACGAGCTGGACGAGGATTGCCAGAAGACTTTGGAGCACGATCAAGACCCCTTTGGTTTCGAGCAATTGACGTATATCGCGAATGCTCAGGAGAGTCGTGCTCTCAATCAACGGATGGGAGCATTCGTCGTCATCTCTGCAAGCGGGATGTGTGAAAGTGGTCGCATCGTGCATCATCTGAAACATGCTGTCGGTGATTCTAAAAACACCATTCTGCTGATGGGGTATCAGGCCCCTCACACGCTGGGACACCAGATCGCCAAACGGCAGTCGGTCGTCAAGATTTTTGATCGACAGGTTCCTTTGAAAGCGAATGTCCTACAGCTGGACGGCCTGAGCGCTCATGCCGACGCGACAGATTTGAAATGGTGGTTCGATGAATCGACTCGCGACAACAGCTTCGGGCAGGTCTTTTTAGTTCACGGTGAACGTGAAGCTGCGGAGTCACTAGGGATGATGATTCGCGATAATATCGACGAAGACGCGATTGTTCCCCGCTTCGGAGATTCATTTGAAGTTTGATCGACGGGCGATTCTGAGTATCTGCTGAATCCCGGGAATCTCTGAACTGCTGCTGCGGCTTCATCTCGGTGGGGTTTGATGCTACCCTTTTTGGGTCAAGTCCTCTGCATTCCGAGTTGAGAGTTGTTGAAATGCTGCAAATTCCAGTGATCCGATGGGGAAAACCGTACGAATCGATGGAGAAGGCTCCCGTCGTCCATTTTGAGACTGGGGTCGAAATGGCCCAAATGGATCAGGCGAACGGCGGCCTGATCAAAATGGACATGCGAAAAGCTCTCAAAGCTCGTGAGATCCTTCGCCAGTTCACTATCGAAGATCTTTGCAAGCGATGTGAACAGGCTGGCGACTACTTCCTGAATGACACTCTGCCACTTGGAAATGGGACACAATCTCCGCAAGAGTTCTGTCATATTCAGTCGGCAACAACAGGCATTCCCGAACACATGTGCGCATTTAATATGCGCAAAAATGCGTTTGTGATGAAACACATGCGTGAGGTGCTTGATTGCCTGACTCGCGGGCTGCCGTTTGACATTCTGACTCGCGGGTACGGCATGGAGAGTCGCGGGGTGATGGTCAGCTATCAGGCGACCGCACCTGTTCTCGGAGCAGTGCTGCCCAACAATTCACCTGGCGTGCATACTCTTTGGCTCCCGTTGATTCCCCTGCAGCTTGGGCTGGTTCTGAAGCCCGGTTCACAAGAACCTTGGACTCCGTATCGTATGTTCGCAGCGATGACCAAAGCGGGAATCCCGGCTGAAGCATGGTGCCTGTATCCGGGTGGACATGACTGCGGCAGTGCAGTGATGGAAACGTGTGATCGCTCCATGATTTTTGGTGGTCAGCAGACGCTGGACAAGTATAAAGACAATCCACGGGTTCAGCCGCACGGGCCTGGATTCTCGAAGATCGTGATTGGCGACGACAAAGTCGACCAGTGGGAAGACTATCTCGATGTGATGGTTGACAGCGTCTTCGCGAATTCCGGTCGGGGATGTATCAATGCCAGTAGCATCTGGGCGTCGCGTCACACCCGTGAGATCGCGGAAGCGATCGCTGCACGGCTGGGGCCGATTGAGCCGAAGCCGATGGCAGATTCAGATTCCATGTTGGCAGCTTTCACGACCAAAGGTGTCGCAGAGGCCCTCAACAATCAGATCGAAGAAAAGATCAAAGAAGCTGGCGTGACGGACATGACCGCGAAATATCAGCCGAATGGCCGATGGGTTTCCCATGAGCGTTATGATTTTCTGCGTCCGACTGTCGTGCACTGTTCCAGCCCGGAACCATTCCTTGCCAACACGGAGTATATGTTCCCGTTCGTGTCGGTGGTCGAATGCCCCCAGAATCAGATGCTGAAGACGATCGGGACGACGTTGATTTGTACCGCAATTACTGAGAATGATGCGTGGACTCAGCAGTTGCTTGATGCCACGAACATCGACCGTCTGAATATCGGCAAGGTGAAGACCGTTCAGTTGAACTGGTTGCAGCCACATGAAGGGAACATTATCGATTTCATGTTCCGCAATCGTGCGTTCCAGAACAGCCCTCCCCCGGCTCACTGATCAGTTAACGTTCAATCGAATTTGAATGAACAGGCAGTCGTGGCAATAGCGTCACGGCTGCCTTTTTGATTGGTGAATTCGGAATCCTACATCCAACGGCAGCAGGGTTGTCGTTCGTCGAGTCAGTCGGCAGAGTCGAGTGTGCGGAGTTTCGCTCCGCGGGCAAAATGTCATCCACTCCGAACGAATTCATGTAGCGATTTCGTCGTCGTTTTGCGTCTGTTCATCTTGATTCTCAAGCAAGAAATGAGCGATCGGATTTGTTGTTGTCTGGACCGGCTTTTACGCGTGCGGTTGATGTGAA
Organism: Planctomicrobium mucosum; assembly: GCF_051466335.1. Lineage (NCBI taxonomy): Bacteria > Pseudomonadati > Planctomycetota > Planctomycetia > Planctomycetales > Planctomycetaceae > Planctomicrobium > Planctomicrobium mucosum. Next base: position 1,966,105 of record NZ_CP195793.1, read on the forward strand.
TTGTTGAGATCACTACCGTTTGAATTCGATCTCTCCTTCCGCGGAATGTGGTATGACTCAAAGGATTTTGGACTGAATGTCAGATACAGACGCCAACACTTGCCCACCGTCAACTTTCTCATCGCTCTGGAAAACAGAGGACTGGATGGCGATCTGGGTTGGAGCTATTTTGCTTTTTGCGACATTCCTGACTGTCGGTCAACCAGTCGCTGACGCCGAAGGGAAGCTCAAGGCGACGAGCTCCCTGAAGAGCTGGCTGAAGACTCCCGATGTCTGGGGAGAGAATCCTGTAGACTCTCTTTCTTCGCCCATCAAAGGGGCGGTGCCGGAAGTGGAAGGAGGTCCAGTTCCTCGAAAAACGCTGTTGCCGGCACTCGGAGTGACGTTCCTGCTTTTGTTGGCCCCATTCCTCTTGGGGAGCGGATTGATGGGCAGGGGATTTCTTCGATTCTTCCCTGCCTTCGTTGTGATTTGGTTGTTGGGCGTCCTTTCGTTCGTTCTTTCGAAGCAAGAAGTGATCAACCAATATAATCTGGAGTATGTCCTGTGGGCTCTCGTGATCGGTATGGTGATTTCGAACACTGTCGGGGCACCATCCTGGCTAAAACCTGCGCTTTGCGGTGAGTTCTACATCAAGACTGGACTCGTGTTGCTGGGCGCGGAAGTTCTCTTCGGCCAACTCGTGAAGATGGGGATTCCCGGGATCTGCGTGGCGTGGGTAGTGACTCCCATTGTATTGATCACCACGTTCATCTTTGGTCAGAAAGTGCTGAAGATAAAGTCGCCTTCGCTCAACATGGTGATCTCTGCAGACATGTCAGTCTGTGGCGTGTCCGCTGCGATCGCGACGGCAGCAGCCTGTAAGGCTAAGAAAGAAGAGCTTTCATGTGCCGTTGGGCTTTCATTGGCCTTTACGGCCGTCATGATGGTTGTGCAGCCGATCTTCATTAATAGCGTGAAGATGGATCCGGTGGTTGCGGGAGCGTGGATCGGCGGAACGATTGATTCCACCGGGGCTGTCGTAGCGGCCGGAGAACTTGTCAGCAAAGAGGCTGGCGAAGTTGCATCCCTTATCAAGATGATCCAGAACGTGCTGATCGGTGTCGTGGCGTTTGGTGTGGCGGTTTATTGGACGACAGTCGTCGAACCGGGATCGCAAAGTCAGGCTCCAAGTCTATTCGAGATCTGGAGGCGTTTCCCCAAGTTCATCCTAGGATTTGTGTGTGCGTCGCTGGTTTTCTCGTACCTCGCGCAATCGGGCTCAGAAGGAGCCGCGATGGTGACTGGTACGATCGACGTGACAAAGATGTTCAGGACGTGGCTGTTCTGTCTGGCGTTCGTCTGTATCGGGTTGGAAACCAATTTTCGAACTCTGTCACCTTATTTTGTCGGTGGGAAGCCGCTTGTGCTCTATGTCTGCGGTCAGACGCTCAATCTTCTGCTGACCTTTCTGATGGCCTATCTGATGTTCGGGATCATCTTCAAGGAAAAGGTGAGTTTGTGAACGAGGATGTCCCAAACCCCCGAGGCAGATCGTATCTGGTGATCTGCATCGTGGTGCTTGGAGTAATTTGGCTGGGGGTCTTGCCACGGCTGCAAGAGGTCCCCGCAGTGAGGTCCCATCTCGAGAAGCTCCGCGAGCGAAACGTGGATGCTGGCGTCATGTTCTACACGGAGAATCCCCCTGAAGTTCGTCCGACACCGGAAAAGGCCGCCGCCTTTTTAAAGACTCGGCAGGGGCGGACGTGGTTCTGGGACACCATTGAAGAACCGACGAAAGAGCAGCAGGACTGAGCTCGGCTACAAACGGGCGCGGGGCAATTCGGATAGGATTCGTCTACCCATCGATCGGTCAATGCCCAACAATTTTCGATTTTGATATCCAGATTCAACGGATATGGAGTGTGAATCGGCTGTGCTTTTCGCAAGGCGATTCGCTGATTTCCTCAAGCGAAATGCAGCCTTGCTTGCTTGAGACTCAGTGCCTGCGGTTTAAGATTGATCGCTAGAGATGTTGTCAAGGTGGAGCGGATGGATCGGGGATTCCGGATGCGTTTTTGAGCGAAGCTGCGTGGAGTTGTCAATCCTCCCGACGCACTAAAAAGTGGATCTGAAAAGTCCTGCTCGAACTCCGTTTTGCACCTTGTATCGGCGTCGTCGGTTTCGCAACATGACCATCTAGACGGACTGTTTGGGATGTCCATCGGATGGTTCAACAAAAGGCCTTTTCATGAAGATTCAGTTAGTCGCACTTGCTTGTACGATGTTGTTTATCGCTGCGGCACCCGCTCAGCCGCTTACCGAGAACGGTAACATTCAGGCAATGTACGCAGCTGCTAATCGGCATCGAGCACAATACTCTTTGCCTCCGCAGCAATTGGACGAACAGCTTTGCCAGGTTGCCCAGCGATGGGCGAACAACATGGCCGCTCGTCACTCGATGTACCATGGCGGCGGTGAACAGATTATTGCAATGGGATACGCGAATCCGGCAGCCTGTGTGCAGGGATGGATTTACTCACCAGCTCATCGAGTTTGGGTGTTGAGTCGAAATGCGAAGGTCGGGTTCGGAATGGCCTTCAGTTCCACTGGTCAGCGATACTACGCAGGCGTCTACCGTTAAGACGGCATGCGAAGGGTTAAATTCAGATGAAATCGACCCGGACACATAGTGGCCGGGTCTTTTCATTTCTGGCGGGGTTTGAAACAATAACTTTATGATGTGGCGTGGAAAGAGATTTCCCCGCTTGTCTCAGCTCGAATATGGCGATGTGAAGAGCATCGGTCGGGCGACCGCTTCGGGACGACCCGATGGCGGAAGTGAGGTGCGGGGACGACCCCATTGATGATTCATGGGAGTATCTCCATGGCATGGTGGATTCTTTTTATCGCCGGTCTGTTCGAAATCGCCTGGGCAAACGGGCTTAAAGCGTCGCACGGATTCACGAAAATCGGGCCGTCGATTTTCACGGTCGTCACTTTGGCAATCAGCATGATTCTATTGGGGATTGCATTGAGAACGATTCCAGTTGGAACAGGCTACGCAGTCTGGACCGGGATTGGAGCGGTTGGAACCGCAATTATCGGGATGGTTTACTTCGGTGACCCTGTCACCTTGCCCCGAATTGCGTTTTTGATGTGCATCTTCGCTGGAATTATTGGTCTCAAATTCGTCTCGCATTGAGCGGTCTTAAACCCCTCTGTCTCGACTTGATTGGATCGACTTGGGTCAAGGCAGTGCTGAAAGCCAAACCTGATTCAATTGACGAACGTCTCAATGATTCAATTCGGAGTAACACTAGATCTATGAATTTTCTCAAAAGTGCTTTGCTACTGGCTTTTGTTCTTCCTGGAGTCGTCCACGCAGATCACATCCGAGAGTTGCAGACAAACGCGATTGAAGACGGAAAGTCTGTCCTCGGCCACTGGGGCTGGGATCCCGAGAACTACCTGGCTTGGGGGTCACATTCCAATCGTCTGATCCCGGTCTATACATACGGTACTCTGAATGCCGGTGCCGGAATTCAACTCGATTCCTACAAGGGGGCCAACAGCCCCTACGCTTCAGAGGAAAAGCTAAAAGCACTTTACGATTACGTGCCTTACGGAACTCTGAATCCATCGCCGGAGTACTTCGATCAGACGAATGTGTTTGACATTCAAAAAGCAGCGCTCAAGGCGGGTAAGAAGCACATCATTCTTGTTGTGTTTGACGGGACTGACTGGCAAACAACTTGGATCGCAGCGATTCACAAGAGTAAGGGGGTCAACTACACCAGCGGACGTGGATCAGGGTTGCATCTGCAGGACTATCAGGCAAATGGCACCACCGAATTCGGGTATATGGTGACGGCTCCTTGGTGCACCGATTCTGAAGTTGATCTGAACACCCAAAAGGTCGTGTCCGTTGATACGAAACTTCGAGGAGGATACGCCTACGAAACCGCTGGCGAATTTCCTTGGAGCGAGCCGTTCGACCTGAAGTACCTGATTTCTAAAGCAGAATTGCCTGAGCTTCGCCAGTCATACACCGATTCGGCGTGCTCAGCTGCCAGTATGACAACCGGAATTAAATCGTATAACGCTTCGATTAATGTCCGTGTTGACAGCTCTCAGGCTGACTCGATCGCTCACCTCGCGCAGCGGCAAGGATACAAAGTGGGTGTGGTGACCAGCGTTCCAATCTGTCACGCGACTCCCGGAGCCGCATACTCGCACAATGTTCATCGTGACGATTACCAGGACATCACCCGTGACTTGCTTGGGCTTCCATCTGTCAGCCATCCATCTGAACCACTTCCCGGCGTGGATGTTCTCATCGGATGCGGAGCAGGCGTGGAGCGAGCCAAAGATGATGGGCAAGGGAATAACTGGATTCCCGGAAACCCTTACCTGACATTTGAAGATCGCTTGAAGATCGATGTTCGGAACGGCGGCAAGTATGTCGTTGCAGAACGGACATCCGGAGTCATGGGAATTGAAGAATTGAAAGAAAAGGGAGAACTGGCGAAAGAGCAGAATCAACGCCTGTTCGGTTTCTTCGGAACACAATACTCACACCTGCCGTTTCGAACAGCTGATGGCCAGTACGATCCAACTATTGGCCGCAGCAAGAAAGCAGAGACGTATACGGATGCCGATATCAAGGAAAATCCAACGCTCGCTCAGATGGCAGAAGTTGCATTGGATGTCTTGAACAAAGACTCTGCTCCATTCTGGTTGATGGTCGAAGCAGGTGATGTCGACTGGGCGAACCACGACAACAATATCGACAACTCCATCGGAGCGACGCTCAGTGGTGATGCGGCCGTCAAAGTGGTGACGGATTGGGTCGAAAAGAACAGCTCATGGGATGAGACGGTCATGATCGTCACCGCAGATCATGGGCACTATCTGGTCGTAGAGAAGCCGGAATTGCTGGTTCCGTAATTGTTTTCGGCGACAATTAAGTTTTGAGATCCCCTCGTCTTTTTGTGAGAAGACGAGGGGATCGTTTTTCCTATTGATTCGAATGACCGAAATTCGGTACAAGCCCGGTTGCCGCCGCCAATGGCCATGCCAGCGGTGCGCACCAATCCCCCTCCTGTCTCCACACTTCATTTTGAGGATTTCAATGGGAGCGTCACCGTGACGATTCCATAAACATTGAGATTTTCGCCAGATCCGTTCGAACAACCACCTTCAATTCAATCAGTCCACAGTTGCGAGATCTCCCTCACGGATGAGTGGAATTCAGTTCGCATCATGGAGGATTCATGGCATCGTTTCGAGAACACATTGGGTTTAGCAGTCTGCTGGGCGTTTGCTACGGAGTGGCAGCGGGTGGATTGTTGAAGTACAGCGTTCCCGAAGCCATGCTGGCGGGTTATCTCACCGGTGTTGGCGGGATGTTGCCCGATTTGGACAGCCCGACAGGCAAGCCCGGACAAGAGGTTTTTTCGCTCGCCGCCGCAGTGATTCCATTGATGGCGGTGGGGCAGGTCCTTGAAGTTTCAAAACTCCCAGTCACAACGGAATCGATGATTCTGGTGATGCTGGTGATGTATTTTTCAATTCGCTACGGAATGGCCTGGCTCGTTTCGAAGTTGAGCACACATCGAGGGATGTTCCACAGCTTACCTGCGATGGTGATTGCGGGTGAGGTGGTTTATTTGGTGTATCCCAGCCCGGAACCGTGGGTCAAACTCCTGATGGGTGGGGGGCTCGCATGCGGATTCTTCTCGCATCTCCTGCTGGATGAATTTTATTCGATCAGCTGGAACGGAGCGGTGCCGAAGATGAAAAAGTCTTTTGGAACTGCGTTGAAATGGGCAGGTCCGACTCTTGGTCCGACCCTCTTCACATACGCGCTCTTGTTGGGAATGACCTTCCTTGCAGGCGAGCAGGCTGGAATTATCGGTCCGCCCGTTGATCAAGCTCAGGTCGCTCCAGAACAGAAGGCTGAAGGTGAGTTGCCGCCAGCATCAGCGCCTGCTCCATTCGTGCGCTCAGCGGCGGTTCCAGAAGAAGATCTGGATGATGCTCCACTCTTCAAGTAGCGGGTTGCAGGCTCGCTGAATCTGTTGTGGTCCTCAGCGCGAGCACCTCACCTGAAGGAGATCAGACGCTTGGCTGGCCACTTTGGGATCGACTGCGATATAGGGCGCCACAACTCAGGAGAGGGTCATGTCACCGATCTGCGTTGACATCATGACCAATAAAAAAACCACGGCCTTCTTTCGAAAGCCGTGGCTACAATCCGAATCCCCCGCCTGTTGCGCAGTCAGGAACTGGCTGCGAGAAGAGCGACGGTCAGGTCATGTCTAGCATGTACCTTTGGTGACCGCGGCTCACGCGAATTTTTGGTCCTCTGGCGAACAAGTCTGCGAGGGATTGGTGTTTCGGTTGGTCGCTCATTGCGACGGGCGAACCTTCGCGTGTTGAGTCGTTCCTGTCAACGGCGATCTGTCGATTTTCAGGAGGACTGAGCGAGAAAGTGAAGCCCGTTTGCTCCGAGTGCTTTCTGGCTCGGATCGACATCGATCGACTTGAGTCAGATTTCAAAAAAAGGTTCTACAAATGAAATTCTAGAGGGCGCTGCGTGGGAAAAGAAAAAGGAGACAGCACCACCTGGTTGCTGTCTCCTGTCCTTCCGGGAAGAAGGTTGATCGCTGATTGAATTCCTGCCCCTGCTGAAAGGGGGAACAACGTTCAGCAGGGGAATTCCCGCTCGTATGCGCTGTTTAGTTCAGCATTGAGTGGTCGGAATCGGACTCTGGTTCATCTGACTGCTCATCTTCCCAGGCATGGAAAGCGGCATACAAGTCGGAAGAGACCTGAACAGCTTCTCCGGTGCCAACGAGCAGGTTGAGCTTGGTTGGACCCAATGCACAACGGATTTCTCGCAGAATGGACAGTGGGGCCACCAGCGTGCTTGGAGGCAGTTCCCGGCATTCTTTGAAATCCAGGCAAGCGAGTTCGGGGCTGAACATGGAAACTCCAATTTATGGGACTGAGTCAGGAGAGGGGGGTGTCTCCCTCGTCTTTTTGTTTCTTTCTTGAAACATATGGTCACGTTGAGCGAACAAATCTTCAATAAATCTTTAGGTCAGTCCCAAGAATTGCGGAATTATCCTGTTTTGAACAGCAGTTAAGAAGAGTTTGTGAGTCGGGAGAGTTGCACGGAATGGGGGATTTGGTTTGCTTGTTTACGTCCTAGGCATTGATTCTGATTCAATGATTGGAAACCTTCACTGATTGCTTTTCGCTACAGGATCGGGTGTCTGCGGTGGGTTTGACGTTCCCTGAACACATCACGCCGTTGGATCCTGCTGCACTTCAACTTCAGATGCGATGACGCTTATACTGGATCTGACGATCTGACTGTTTCTTGAAGGTCTACAGAAGGAGTGACGCATGCGGCTCGTAGTGATGGGGTTGATTTTCGCTTTCGGAATTTGTTCCGTTGAAATCCGGGCTGAAGAACCGGGTGAAGCACCAGTCTCGGCGGAAGTGACTGCTGCCACGGAGGCAATTCGAGCCTTGGGAGGGAACGTCATTCCACTCGCCGTCAGTGATCCCCGTCTTGATGTAACGTTGAATCTGGCGTCCAAGCCTGTGACAGACGAAGCACTCACTCATGTCGCAAAGTTGCCAAACGTTGCGTGGCTGAATTTGGCTGGGACCAACATTACCAGTGAGGGGCTGAAATCACTTTCAGGCCTCAAAACCCTGGAAAAGCTTCGACTGGAGAAAACCGAAATTGGTGATGAAGGACTGGCTCATCTCGCTGGCCTTGAGAACCTGTCGACGCTGAATATTTATCAAACAAAAGTGACCGATGCGGGCGTGAAGCATCTCGTCGGTCTCAAAAAGCTGAAGCACCTCTACATCTGGCAAACAGGTGTTACGGACGCCGGCGCGGCTGAGCTGAAGAAAGAGATTCCTGAACTGACGATCATCGGCGAAGTGAAACCGCCGCAGCCCGCTCCAGAGGAGCCGAAACCAGAATAGTTTTGCGGTTGGCTCGTCCAATGAGTCACAAAACAGGATGGGTTGAATGACCCATCCTGTTTTCTTTTGCCCGGGTGAATTCGTCCAGAATGCCGCAGCGAAATCTTCTCTTGGTCGAAATCGCAGTTTCGGCGTAAACTTCGCGAGGTTCTGAGACCCGTCGTTCCTGTTGCTTACTGAAATGTCCATCACTGATTTGATCAGACTGACTCTCATTTGCAGCCTTTTGGCCGTTTGTGGCTCGGGGTGCGTCAGTCGCCGGATGACAGTACGGACCATTCCTTCCGGAGCACTTGTGGAAGTGGATGGAAAGCGTCTTGGAACCTCTCCGGTCTCCACAGACTTCACCTACTATGGGACACATGAGTTTACGATCTCAGCGCCGGGGTATGAGACCCTCACCGTACAACAGAAGGTGACTCCCCCATTGCATCAGCGGATTCCGCTCGATTTTATCTCAAATCACTTTCTTCCGTTTCGAGTGACGGACCGACACGATTTCACTTATCAGTTGCAACCTCGAGCGACTCCTATTGATGAAGAACAGACGCTGATTGACCGTGGTCGTAACTTCCGGTCGCAAGCAGAAATAGGCCGCCCCTGATCTTATCTGCCATATCGAGAAGTGCAGATGTTACTCGGTGTCGATTCGCTGCGGTTTGTGTCCTGCGGGTCTGGACTGTTCATTCTGATCTGCGTATCGTCATGTGAGTGGTGTGCTCTCACGCGAAATCGCGTCTCTGAAATTTATGCTTCGGACTTACTGAATCTTCATGTCCCTGCCCGAAAAACCGACGCAGTCTGCTATTGAAAAGCGGCTGTCAGCGCAGAGTTCCCGCCTGCGATTTATCCTACTTCTCGGATTGCTGGATGCCTGCGGCCCTTTGGGGATCGACATGTATCTCCCCGCCTATCCCGAGATTGAAAATGAATTTCACTCTGGTGTCGGTGCTATTGAATTAACGCTGTCGATGTTCCTCGCTGGCCTGGCAATCGGACAGATCATTTGTGGACCGATTTCCGATCGGGTCGGGCGAAGACTCCCGCTGATCTTTGGAAGCGTCGCGTTTGCAACAGCTTCCATTGTTTGTGCGTTCGCAACGTCGATTGAAACGTTGATTGTTTCGCGTTTTATCATGGGGCTGGCCGGTTCGACTGGAATGGTCATTACCCGCGCGGTTGTAAGAGATTGTTTCGAAGAGCGGGATTCGGCACGCGTCTATTCGATGTTGATGCTCGTCATCGGAGTCGCTCCGATTCTTTCTCCATCGTTCGGCAGTTGGCTCATGCTTTACGGGAGCTGGCGACTGATCTTCTGGGGACTAGGCCTTTGTGGGTTGGTTTGTTGCGGATTCGTGCTGTTTGATATGCCAGAAACTCTTCCAGCCGAACGACGACGCAGGGATTCGATCGTCGGGATTGCCGGGCAGTATCTTTCGATGGCCTTTGATTGGCGGTTCATGCGCTTCGCTCTCCCAGCGACGCTCATTTTCGGTGAATTGTTTGCCTATGTGGGGTCTGCTCCGAAGTTGTTCATGAACGTTTTTGGACTGACATCGACGCAGTTCAGCATCGCGTTCGCACTCAATGCCGTTGGGTTGATTGGGGCGGCTCAATTTAACGGGATGCTGATTGATCGTTTTGGGGGCCACCGTGTTTTAAAATACGCAGCCTGTGTGAATCTCGTCTTTGCTGCGATGCTACCGGTGCTGACCTGGACGCAATTTGGTGGCTTCACTCTGTTTTATGCTGCGAACTTCATTGCCATGGCTGCAATGGGAATCGTGCTTCCGAATGCAGCCGCCGCTGTGATGGCACCATTCGGTCGTCAAGCGGGAGCAGCTTCGGCGCTCCTCGGGATGATTCAGTTCACTTTCGCTGCCGGGGTGGCGGCGGTTGTTGGAAAAATGGCAGACGGAACTCCACAGCCGATGGCGCTCGGCATGGCATTCTGTGCCTGCTTCGCCTGCTTTATTTTAATGTTCGCAGAACGCACCACGTCGCCGTCGCAAGACTGTGAAGTACTTGACCCTGTTGTCTGACCTGTGTGACGAAGAAGATCTGACTGAGGTGATTTAACAAGCAAAGGGGGACGCGAAATGGCGTCCCCCTTTGCTTGTTCGTTTCGATCTGTGACTGCCGTTCGTATGAACCTCATGCAACTTCAGCGTCGTCTCGGTGATCGACACTGCAATCGATCGACACTGCAATCGCTTGATGAAGTCTACTTTGGTCTGTCTTTCTGCGACAATAGTGGAAGAAATCAGGCTGCTTCGACAGCGAGTGTGTGATCGACTTTCTCGCCGGCGTTCAATGTTGCCTGAATCAGAAGGCCTCTAGCCACTGAATACGGCTCGAAGCTCGCTGTTCGTACCGTGTGAATCTGAACTGGCAGGTCGCACATCTTCAGCACTTCGCCGGTGAGGTCGAGCAGTCCATGTAGCTGCATGGAACCACCCGATACGACCATTTGAAGTGGCCGTTTCAGGATCGGGTCGTTGCAGAAGTGGAGCTTGTGTTTGGCTGCAATGAACGTCGAAATCAACAGCTCCGCATAGGCGTCACGGAGCCAGACCTCTTGATTCAATTGCGGCGCTGACAGCGAGATGTCCCCCGTTTGCATCCAGTTCATCACAGAAGCGAGATCCAGATACGAATTCCCTTCGTGATCCCAAAGATATTTTTTGTGGGCATGAGCGAATTGTTCGACCAGATGTTGCGTCCCTTTGGGATAACGGACGTTCAGGACTGGCTTAGACTGTCTCATTAGTTCGAATTGAACGGAATCTGCGCCGATGACCAATGCGATTCCAGTGAATTCGTTCTGGTTCATTTCCGCGAGTGAGAGTGCGGTTCCCTGAGACAGCACCTCTGTCTGGTAACCCTGCAACTGAACCACGTGCTCCAGAAATTTTCCAGACCAGTCCTGAGCGGATTGTGTGTTATCGGTGGGGTTCATTTTAGGTAACGAGATCGAACAATGCTTAGGGGCACCGGGGTTCGCCGGCAGAAGTAGCTCGATCAACCAGGCGCAGACCTGACGGGAAATCGCATCCTGTTCAGCGATCTTTCCCCGGTTGAACAAGGGGATGAGCGGGCGTGACATGAGCGTCGAGACTTTGACAGCGGCATCCCCAATAACAATCAGTGATTGGTCTGCGATTGCATAAGGGTAGAGTGTCTGCTCGAGTGCTTTTCTGTTTGCTGGTGTGTCATCGACAACGGTATAGACTGCGGGGAGCCGTCGGGCGATCAGTTGTTGATCCTCTCGGCGAAGTGATCGGAATTCGTCCGTTCCGAAATCCAAAGCAGCGGTCATCCATTTTTCTCCGAAGCAAGTGTCCTCAGTGCTCGTTCAAGCGGACTTTGCGTAGGTGTAGTTTGCGACACTTGAGGTTGAACGATGTCAAACCCATCGTCGGAAGGATTCCTAGATGGAGCGGGGAGTGGTTGAACTCTTTCAGTTGATGGAACAGGTTGTCGTACTGCCGGGGCAGGGGACTTCTGAACCATCGAGGTTACATCTTCTGAAGTCAGCGGTTGCCGCGCTGCTGATTCAGTCGGTTGGTGGGATTGCCGATTCATCTGAACAACTCCGGATGGACTTTCGATTTCGAAAGTGTCGACCTCATCAAGCATGTCGTCGTGATGAGGTCCAACGTTGGCCTTCCGGAACACTTCCTTCAGGCGTTCACGAATCTCGCGCTCAGAAAGTGAGGCCGTCGGCAACGGGCGTTTCGGGTGATCACTCTGGTTGCTTGAGAAGTGCGGGCCAGCTAGTTGTTCGTGTCGTTGATTCAGGATGATTCGTTGGTGCCCAATCACTTTTCCATGCAATGGCCACTGGCTGGGAACCGCTACGAGTTCTTCCACAACAGGCAATTTCCGGTCGAGGATCTGTTCGACTACGTTCTGGCGTTTAGGAGCAACGACCACTTGAGGAGGGAGGAGGTCGATTGGAGGCTGCGATGAATCTGGTCGGACTGATTTTGAACCTTCCGCAATCTCATTGAGGATGAGTTTGTTGGACTTCATGTCCAGCGTCATGGCAATCGTCGCTCCGATTGCGATAAACAGACACAACGCCAGTCCTGCGAGTGCAAGATATCGGAGCTTTGCAGATGGGGTGGAGGCACTGCTTTCGTCGGAACCGCTATTCGTGGGGACCTTAGCAGGAGTCGCTGATTGGCCGCTATTGTCGACGAGAGCGGGTGACGAGGTACGTTCTGAGGAGAATGGAGGGACGCTCGAACCTGAGGTTGAAAGTGCTGTCGTCAGTGGTTGTTTTGCAGGGGCGGAATTTGCGTTCGAATCCGTCACATGATGGTAGCTCGGTGGAATTGTCGTCACCGTTGAAGGCGCAGGAGCCTCACTGGGCTTCTCTGAAAATTGATTCAGGGCCTGTGCGAGATTGACTGGCATGGCATCCGTGGTCGTCGGTCGTTGAGACACTACTGGCGATTCAGTCGTTCTTGGCGACTCCATGTTCGAGTCCGAGATGATTGGCAGATCCAGAGTGAGTTGATTCTGCGATGGTTCGCTCATCACTCGCTGCGTGTTATCAGCGGTTTGGAGAGTACCGGGATTTGGCTGAATCATGTCCGCGGAAGCGCGTTGGATTACTTCGGCTCCCGGAACATCAGGAGGAGCGACAAAATTCATCGGCCGGACGCCAGGGAACGCGGAGGTTCTTTCGGCTGGAAGTTCAGTCGGTTCTGGCAATGCTCCCGGACGGCGCAATGGGAGGCGGTCGACTGCTTTCGGGTCGAAAACGACCACCGTTCCTGCGACCAACGCGCCTTCATTTAACCCACGAATCGGTTGGATCAACATGACCGGAAGTTGCGGACCAGCCTGTTGTTCCAGGAGTTTCTTGAGCTGTTCGACCGCAACAATCGAAGGATGGAGTGGGAGGACGACCGGGATATCGAGCAAGCCGATGCAGGCGATCGGGATCTCTTCCGGGGGGGTGAATTTCTCTGAAGGAGCGAGCTGACGTGGCACAACGACAACCACATCTCCGGGAAGAACGACTTCAGCGGCACCAGCACCTTCTGGAGTGAACTGGAACTGATATCGCACTTCACGGTTTCGGATAATGCGGATGGTGTTTGATGCTTTGGGCGTCAGGCCTTGAGCCGCTTGCACGAGTTGCCCCACGGGAATCGACCTGTCCAAACTCTTGAACACTCCACTCGCTTTCACCTCTCCGATGATGGTGAAGTATGACGGAGTCCGTTCATCGGTTGTCGCAGGACTGACTTCCACCACTCGCATTCGACTGGCGGAGTTTGAGACTGGGACTTGTGGGCGGTTCTGTTGCGCTGCGGCAATCTGCGCAATGTTGATTAGCAGAATCGCTAACAGAGTCGACTGGATGATTCTGCACAAAGTTGCCATAGGACTGTCGCTGTTCGTTTCAACCTTGTTGCGTGAAATAATCGGCATCAAAGTTGTCATCGACAAAACTGGTAGGGCGAGTTCAGCGATTGGCGAGAGATTTCGGATAATCGCAATATTCACTCAACTTTTACTGAAGAATGCTGTGTTTTTTTAAGAGAGAACGCGGCCGGCGGGGATCTGTGGAGATTGATTTCGATTGATGTCTTAGGGGTTTTAGCAGGACGGAGTTGGGAGAGTTCTCCGGTCTTCGAATGCCTGAATGTACGGTTGAATCGAATCGCAGACCGGAAAACCCATCGTGCGTCTGCATCGCTATGCCGAGGTGAGGCGATTTCGCGTAGACGATATGGGGGCCCGAACAACGAATCGTCCCGCACTTCACAGCTTGAAGTGCGGGACAGTGCAACCGGTCGATGTGAAAAGAACTGTTCAGAGTAGAACACCCTCAGACGGGATTAGTCCAGTTCTTTATCCAGCGACCTGGCGTGAGCTTCATGAGCTTTCGTGGTCTTAATGGCATCACGAATCAGTGCCTGAAAATCACCTGTGACGTGCTTCTCAACGGCGTTCAAATTTGCGAGCGCCATTTCGTGTCCTGCCAATTGCATCTCGACGAAGCACTCATCGAACTCTTTCCCCTGTTTCTGGGCAAGCTTCTCTTTCACATTCTTCAGGCAGTTATCGAGGCATTCACGCTCAATCTGGTAAAGCTGATCGTTGACTGAAGGTTGATCTCCAGCATACCCCACACGCACTTCGACCTTGTCTGTTTTGATCGGAGGGATACCCCCTTCGACAGCGCGGTCGGCGACGTGCACATGCTTCTTGCCCATTGAATCGTGCACAGAAAACTTCAGAAGGCGTTCTTGAAGCTGCTGATGATCTTTCATCATCTCTTGGGCAAAGGCTTTGACTTTTTCGTTTTTGGAGTGCTCGGCAGCGAATTTACAGAGCTCAATCTGATGCTGGTTTCTCAGGACTCCGCAATCGGCCAGTCGCCCTTCAAGTTGGCGGGCCTGATCGCCGCGTTGGCCGGTCACTTCAGATGCGATTTCTCGAATTTTTTCTGCCTGATCAGCCCGTTCGGCCGCTCTTTCTTCCTGCCGTTCCTTGCGGATCTCACGAGGGGTGTCTGCAATCGCACCCAAGGTTGATGCAGCAGAAAAAATGGTAACAAGCGCAGCAGTTTTGTACTTCAACATGCCTTTTTCCCCTTGAATTCGGTATTCGCTTGGCGAGTACGCAATTGAGAATCTGGCTGACGACCGTGTCGTACGGAAATCTGCGACGGAGGCAGTACCCAGTGCGGAGAGTCCGCATGTTGCGACGGAAATCTCGACAGTCAGGTTGCAGCGAAGAGTGCTGCATTCGCGTCAGTTAACGGCTGAGAGGAAATGCAAGGGACGTTCCGCGAGGCTGTCATAATTAGGGAACTGGCGACAATCCGGTCAAAATAACGGATGCCATCGTCCAAACATTATTGAAAATTTAACCCAACGGAAGTTTGGGGAGACTGCGGTGAATGTGGAACAACAACCTGATGCCGAAGTGCATCAAACGATTCGTGATTGCTCGTTCTCCCGGCCTGTGTGAGCGATTGGCCATTTACAGTGCTAAATGGTTACTGAGCGACCAGCTTGGGCAGCCCTCAGTCAGACTATTCTCTGAGTGGGCGTTTCTCACTGAACTCCTTGAGAATCGCTTGGTACTGCGCCTTACGGGCAGGTGACGCGAGTTCGACTGCTTTCGTTTGCGTTTGCACCGCTGCTTCAAAATCTCCAACTTCAGCATGTGCAGCTGCAAGTGTCACGAGGTAATCCGCATTACTTGAATTTGTTAAACGCACAGCTTCCTTGGCAAGTTTCAAAGCCTCTGTTCCATTACGAAACTGTTCGTTTCTGCTCGTTGCGTAGATGCGTGCCAGACTATTCATCGTGATGAACATTTGAGGATCGTTCCGCAATGCAAGTTTCAGATCTGAAATAGCATTGGCGACGTCTCCCTTTCCTCGCAGGATACCCGCTCGATTGTGGTAAGAGCTGGAGAGCTGCGGATTCGCTCGAATCGCTTCCGTGTAGTCCTTGAGCGCATCATCGAACTTGCCTTGCTGATGCAGAAGCAGGGCGCGGCTTTGGTACGCGGAACTGAAATCGCTGTCGAGTCGGATGGCAGCAGTGTAATCTTGGATCGCGAGCTGGGGGATTTTCAGATTCTCGTGTGCAATCCCTCGGCCGTAGTATGCCCAAGCAAACCGGGGGTCGAGTTTGATGGTTTGGGAGTAATCCTGGATCGCTTTTGCGTTTTCGCCCAGGCTGCGCCAAGCGAGTCCACGATTATAAAAGGCCCATGTGAATTCCGGATCCAGTCGGATGGCCTCATTGTAATCAGCAATCGCTCTTTTGTATTCCCCTTTGTAGTGCCACGCGGTTCCTCGGCGATTAAAAACTGCTGCATCCCCGTGATAGAGACGGATTGAAGCGTCGTAGTCTGCGATCGCGTGGTCATGATGGCCGAGATTCTGCCAGGCACGTGCGCGATTGAAATAGGCAGCAGCGTCTTTCGGATCGAGCTTGATTGCCTGCGTGTAGTCTGCAATCGCTCGTTCCAGGTCTCCTGTGTTCTGCCATGTCAGAGCACGGTTGAAGTAAGCGGTAGAATTCATCTGCTCGTCAGCCGCAGAACAGACTGCCGGTACGAATGCAGACAAGAGGGCCGCCACCCAAATGAATGCAGCGGGGTACGCCGCTGGATATCGCTGACGTTTCAAGAGCACGCCGAACAGTCGGAGGGGAGTTTTCATATCAAGGCACCAAGTCCCGAAGTGAGACGTCGTGTCTCTCAATTGAGTTTCACACGTTTCAGATACATGTTTCAGATAATTGTAGCGAATTCGATGACAGCGACTGGAACCATCTACTTCAAGTCGAACTCTTTGATCTTGCGGTACAGTGTTCGCTCGCCGATATCGAGCATCGCTGCGGTTTCCTCCCGTCGGCCGCCGGTCAGTTCCAGTGCCCGTGCGATATAGAACTTTTCGACTTCTACTAACGGTCGACCAACAAGGACATCTGCTCCCGAACCGATTCCAGAACCGTCCGAGACTCTTCCAGCAATGGCTGCCAATTCTGTTGGAAGATCATCCAGATCCAGCTTTCCGTCAGTGTCGAGAGCCAGCATTCCTTCCACGACATTTCGTAACTGTCGAATGTTTCCTGGCCAATCGAACGACATCAATACCTGTCGTGCTGCCCGAGTAATTCCTTCGACTTCCCGGCCGTTGCGTTTACAGAATTCTTTCAGGAAGTGATCCAGCAACAGTGGAATGTCTTCTCTGCGATCTCGCAGAGGTGGCAGATAGATCGTGACAACGCTCAGACGGTAATAGAGATCGCTTCTGAAGCGACCTTGCTCCATCATCTCTTTCAGTTCAGCGTTTGTAGCGGCGACAAGCCGAACGTTGATGGAACGTTCTTCATTTGATCCGAGCCGAGTGATCTTGCGATCTTCGAGTACTCGCAACAGTTTGATCTGCGTTTCCATCGGCATTTCGCCGACTTCATCCAGAAAGAGTGTTCCTCCATTCGCAAACTCGAATTTACCGATTCGGCGAGTGGCAGCACCGGTGAAGGCTCCCGGTTCGTGACCCCAGAGTTCGCTCTCAAGAATGCTCTCCGGGAGTGCAGAGATATTCAACGGGACGAATGGCTTGCTCTTGCGAGGGCTGTTTTGATGCAGCGCACGAGCGACCAGCTCTTTACCAGTTCCGCTTTCTCCCAGAATTAAAACCGTCGTGTCGGTGGGGGCGAGGTTCTTGAGTTGTTCAATGACCCTGTGCATGGAAGGGCTGTTTCCGATGACCCCTTCAAAGCCAAACTTTTCATCGAGCCCGCGGCTTAATGCCACGTTTCTTCGAATCAGGCGAATACGACTGGAAGCCTTATCGACCGCGCTCCGCAGCTCCTGAATATCAAGCGGTTTAGTGAGATAGGTATACGCTCCACCTTGCATGGCTGTTACCACGGAAGGAATCGAGCTATGGGCAGTCAGAACAATGACTTCCGCATCCGGGAGCTCGTCTTTTGCTTTGCGAAGGATGGCCAGACCGTCGACGTCTTCCATCTTCAAGTCTGTAATGACGACGTCAAAACTCTGGCCCTCGATGAGCCCAATCCCCTTTTTGCCAGAGTTGGCGATCGTGCAGTCGCAGCTAAGAGAGTGCAGACTGTCTGCAACAGCCTGAGCATGCGGTTCATCGTCATCGACGATCAGCACGTTAATAGCCACACTGTTGGGGTCAATATGGTTGACTGCCACGCCTACTGCTCCGCAGAGAGTTGCCGAGAATATCGAGTTGGTTGCTCCTCCTGCATGAATCCGAGTCGCCGAATTGGCAGGAGAGGTGCGTTCGTTCTATTTCCCGTCATTATGACAGGTTTTTCGAAATTGAGTTAGTGATCCAGTTCCATCCACCCGCGATCCCGGACGATTTTTCCGGGTGGGGCCTCCAAGCGTTCAAATCCAAGATTGACTCAAGATGGATGGGGTAAGGTGATTCGATGATCACAAGTTGTCGTCTCTGCCTGAGAACAGGCCCAGTTGAGATAGTCGGGGCGTTCGGAAGCGTTTTTGTAGCTGTAACTTCCGATCACTACTCCATCTTGAAGCAGAAAAAGACCCGGCATTCTGAAGCCGTTTCCATCCCAGAGACCGAATCCGTAACCCCGCAGGATTGCTGACTGAAATCCCTCCCAAAGTATGCTGGGGCCGAGAAGTTGGCTGGCCGTTCCCTGTTTGATCCCGAAGGCAACGTAGAGGCGTTGCTCGGGATCGCTTCGTCTGGGAACTCCATTCAGTCCCGCCTTCTCAAAGACCCTGTCCCCCTTTTCTTCACTCGACATGTGTACGCATGCAAGCTCAATCCCGTTTTCCTGCAAATATTTGAGTCCGGTTTTCAGGTCGTTGAGAGCCTCTCTGCAAAACGTGCAGCCAGAATGACGAAGAAAGACGAGCAACAGTTTCCTGCCGGCCGAAAGTTGTTGCAAAGTCTGCCCAGTAGAAAAGGGGACAGTGTCGATGGCATCTCGCAAAGTCAATTCGATGTCAGTAGTCACAAGAATTGACACTCCTTTCTCAAGCTTTTGGCAATTTTGCAGACAGTGCTGCCTGCTGATCGATAGTTGAACGATTCATATGGTTCCCCTTCTACGGAATGAGAATTCAAGGGGTAAGATCCATATAACGGCAGTTATAATCTGCTGTTAAGGAAAAAGGTGATCGCCGATAGGCATTGATTACCGATGGGATTCTGGTGACGACAACATTTCTTTTCTGTGTTTTGCAACGAATCCTCGTACATCCGTGGTACTTGGTATGGGATTGGCGTGCTTTAAGGAGCCGGGGTGGGTTCGCGGATGAATCATTCAACCAGATTAATGTTGAGTGGTACGAACGTGCACTCCTCCCAAGTGTCGAAGAGATGAGATTCGATTTTAGCGTTTTTTGGGGACTCAATTCTTTGAATCGATCGGAACTCTCCAAGTTTCGATATCGTCTGATGTTGAAGAACTGAGCCTCCGAAGACCCCGTTATCGATCATCGAATAGATCAAGATTTACCCCTGACAACATCCTCATCCCCAAATAGGATGTTGAAACTCCTCCACTTTCGTGACCGACGATTATGGCGAATCTGCAAACCTTCGACTCAGTGGAACAAACTGTTGTCATTCCGTTGCCGGCAGAGTTGCAACGTGAACGCGGCACCAAACCTGTTTCTGCTCCGAAGGTTGCCCTCCTTGAAGGGTCCTCCCCAGACTTCACCACCGAGACAAACCGCATCCTGAATACTCGGCTGCGCTATGTCTCGATGATCTTGTTTCTGGGGTATTTCGCATTCTGGTTAAAGGGGCATCTTGTTCCGAATGCGACTCCGTTTGAACAGCGGATTGTGCCGTACACCGTGTTTACTGCGGTCACCGCCACAATGGGTTTGATCTGGTTTCGATTGTCTCGGAATTGCAAGTTCGCGTTTGCCAATCTGCGAAGCATCGAAATCCTGATCTTTGGTCTTTCAGCCGCTCAGTTCTTCTTCTTCGGGCTGAAAAACATTCGCACCGCAGCTGCCTTGGGATACCTCCCGAGTGTGATCGCTTCGTGGACGCTACTGATTTTTACCTACGCCCTCTTTATTCCCAACACGTGGAAACGGTCGTTGTGGGTCATTGTCCCGCTGGCGTGCGGGCCAAGCCTGACGCTCGTTTACGCGTTCCTTGCGGACGTAAATGTTTCGAGGCTGATCCGGGAAACGACGGAGTTTCATCACGTCTTTCTCGAGGCAGCCATGGCAATGACCTTCGTGACAATCATTGCGACGGTTGGAGTGAAACTCATTCGGGGACTGCGCACCGAAGTGTTCGAGGCCAAGCAACTCGGACAATACCGCCTCAAGCAGCAGCTCGGACGGGGAGGAATGGGTGAGGTCTATCTCGCTGAGCACGTCATGCTGAAACGCCCCTGTGCGATCAAGATCATTCGCCCTGAGAAAGCGGGAGATCCAGGAACGCTAGCCAGGTTCGAACAAGAGGTCCGGTCCACAGCACGGCTGACTCATTGGAATACCATTGAAATCTTCGATTTCGGACGGACAGAAGATGGGACCTTCTATTACGTCATGGAGTATCTGCATGGAATGACGATCGAACAGATTGTCGAGATGCATGGCGCCATGCCTCCAGAACGCGTAATTCATCTCCTCTCGCAAACCTGTGATGCACTCGGTGAAGCTCATGCCGAAGGGCTGGTTCATCGAGACATTAAACCCGCCAATATTTTCGCAGCCAGACGAGGCGGAACTTACGACGTTTCCAAGCTCCTCGACTTTGGTCTTGTCCGTGACCTCGACGACGATGTCGATTTGAGGCTGACTCAGGTCGGAACAGTAACGGGGTCTCCGTTGTATATGTCCCCCGAGCAGGCACGGGGGGATTCTGTGGATGCCCGAAGTGACATCTATTCGATGGGGTGTGTTGCTTACGCAATGTTGACCGGGCGCACACCGTTTGTCGAAGACCGGGCTGTGAAGTTGATCCTCGCGCATGCTTCGAAAGAAGTTGAACGTCCATCAAAATTCCGAGCGGACATTCCTGCTGACCTCGAAAGTGTCGTTCTGCGATGCCTGGAGAAGTCCCCTGAAGATCGCTTCGAATCAGCAAGTGCTCTCCGTGATGCACTGCTGGACTGTCGGGACGCAGGGAAATGGAATCGTCATGATGCGACCGATTGGTGGACGAATTTCGGCTGTCCGAAGAAGAAGACGCTGGATGCAATGATCAGCGCAGGCGTCCCACTCACGCCGGATATGGTCAACACGTTGGATATTCCAAAACACGCTGGGTCGACAATCTGACCTCCTCGTCGATGGGGAAAGTGATTGCAATCACGATCACCGCATGTTAGTGTTCCGGTGTACACTTCATGCGGTTTTTTCATGGTTGTTTGAATTCACTTTCTCTTCATGGAACTCCAATGGAACCCGGACGTCCAGACATCGGTCCCAAGGGAAGAGGATCGAGGCTGAAGCCTGTGAATCGTTTCGACAGAATTCATGTCGAAGAGGATTTTGAACAGCTCGAATACGATGAAGATCTGATTGCCGGCTTGCAGCGGGTTCCGACCGAATATTTGGCCGACGATTCCCGGACAATTGTTTCAGAGAATGAAAGCCCGGATATTCCGTTCCGGTTCTCTGCGAATCCGTATCGTGGCTGTCTGCATGGCTGCTCATACTGTTACGCCCGGCCCTACCACGAGTACCTGGGCCTGAACGCCGGGATCGATTTCGAGTCGAAGATCTACGTGAAGCACAACGCAGCTGCGCAATTTCGCGAATTTCTTTGCCGGAAAAACTGGACCTCAGAACTCATCCATTTCTCAGGTGTCACTGATTGCTACCAACCGGCCGAGCGGGAATTTCGGTTGACGCGTCAATGTCTCGAAGTCGCATTGGAAGCACGGCAGGCTGTTTCCATTATTACCAAGAACGCACTGATCATTCGCGATCTCGACCTCTTGCAGCAACTCGCGGTATTGAATCTCGTTCAGGTGAATCTGAGCGTGACGACTTTGGACCCTGCGCTGGCGAGATCGATGGAGCCTCGAACAAGTACACCAGCAGCCAGGCTACGGGCAATGCAGACGCTTTGCAGTGCCGGAGTTCCCGTGAACATGATGGTTGCTCCGGTGATCCCGGGACTGAACGAGACCGAAATTCCAGCGATTCTTAAAGCCGGAGCGGAGGTCGGTGTGAGACACGCCAACATGACGATCCTAAGGCTGCCGCTGACGGTCCTTCCAGTCTTTCAGGAGTGGATCTCCCGGGAGTATCCAGAGCTACAGGAGCGAGTCGAGTGCAGGATTCGGGGATGTCGCAATGGTGAAATGAACTCCGCCCGGTTCTCTGAGCGTATGCATGGTTCGGGGCCTATTGCAGATCAGATCCGGCAGACATTTCAGGTGTTCAAGAAGAAGCTGGGGATGGGAGAAAAACTCCCTCCACTCGATTTCAGCAAGTTTCGTCCTCCCACGACGACCAAGGCGCAGAAGTGGCTTTTCGACTGAAAGCCACTCTCGCAGTGTGCCTCGTAGGAGCGTTGTTGAACGCTCGTTTCGGAACGCTTGATCACTATTTGGGTGGTGTCTGCGGCGGAGACTCCGAGAGTGGATGCTGGTTTTCCGGTTTCTTTCCGGTTTCGGAGCTGCGAACAATCGGAGACGCAAACGAACTCTTCAATCGTTGTTGAATCATCTCGGGACTGACATTGTGAACTTGTAGAACCTGTATTGTGTGAGATGGTCGAGCGGCAAGGTCAAGTTGTTTGATGAGGGCTTTGATGTCATGCATCAGCCCATCTGTCGACGAGACGATGATGCTGTTGGAAATCTCATCGACTCCAACTGAGAGAAGTCCCTTGAATCGGATTGGTTGGGCTGGGCTTTCTTCTTTCGTTTCTTCCTGATTTTGACGCCCGAAAATGTAACTTACCTTCTGATCTTCAGGGGGCTTTTGCTGCGCATTGTTGTTTTGCAACGCGGGATCATTCGAACTGAGAAGGTCGCGGTAGACCTGCTTAACTGCCTCTGCAACGGCGGTTGCTTTGGAGTATTCCAGATGGAAAATTTCGGTCTTGCGGACAGATTGCGGGTCATTCGTCGATGGGGTGTCATAGACGTCGATGAGCTCCTGAATCACCATCAACTGCTCGGGAGTCGCTCCCTGCACGAGCACTGTGTGCGAGTCATCATTGGAGATGATTTTGAGTTCACGCTGGTTTGAAAGCCTTTGACTTCGATTCGTGCGTGTTGTTTTCGTTGTGCCGTACCACGGATCGTAAGTCGACTCGGTCAGCGATTCATCTTTGAAGAAGTCTTTGAGGATCGTTTCGATCCCAAATGCCCAAGTCGATGGATATTTCAAATGAAAGACATGGTAGTCCTTTAAAGGCGGAGCGAGTTCCGTGATGAGATCTTCAAGACGGTCGAGTGAATCGGTATCGGGAGAATTCAGAATCAATCGGCCGTTTGGGAGTATTCGAATGGAAATCCCGGGTGTGGCCGGTGACAGCCCGTCCTCTCCAGCGAGCAGGGGATGAGGCTCACTGGGGGACGCGATTTCGTTTTGCCAGACGATGTTGTTGAAGAGCGGAGGAGTTGGTTGAGATGTGACTGCCGGCGGCTTGACCGGAGTGATTGCCTCAGGTTTGGGCTGAAGAACCGGAGACGGTTGAAATTGAAGTGGTGCAGGCTCCAGATTCGGCCAAACGCTTTTCAGTTGCTCGATGACTCTCGCTGCTTCTTCATCAGAGTGGAGATCGATTGCTCGCTGCGTTTCAAGATTCTTGGTGCCCGGTGGGATTTCACCCATCTTGATCAGAAGGGCGTCGACCTCTTTCAATTCGCTTTCGTTCGCCCACAGCAGCAGGCGATTATTGACGATATCAGCATCGACTTTGAACGGGCGCTGATCCTGCTTTGCTGTTGAGGATTGACCTCCGAAAGGATCATATCCGAAATAGCTATAACGATTATTGTTAGAGCTCTTCTTCTCTTCCTCGCCACCCATCAGATAGTGAATTGTGCCGGCGACAGCATCGGCCTTTAGTCGTCGAAGTCGTACGACTTCGAAGCTGCGATTCGCTCCATCCAGTCGCTTGATGAGTTCTTGAGTCGTGTAGTGGTCCGCGATATTCCCGTAGAGAATGATTGATTTCGTCTTGTCATCGACCTGAATTCGCGATTGCGGGGAGAGTTGGCCCATTTCCTTGAGGATGGAGACGATGGGGCCGGGGGCTGCTGTCGACAGGCGATACGGCTTGACGTGGTTAATATTTCGATCCAGACCGGAGACATCGCTTCCCGCAACATCAATCGCTTTGATCGTTTGAGTGATGATCTCCATTTTGTCGGGAGTCGCATGAGCGAGGATGCTGTTTTCGTTTCCATTCACAATCAGACGTGGCTCTGCCTCTTTTACCTTTCCACCACTGTTCGCCGCCTGCTGGCTTTGCTGCAACATCTGTTGCATTTGCTGCATCTGTTGCATCATCTGGAACGACATCATGTCGCCTCCCGATTCGCCTCCGATTTGAGGGGCTGGTCGCTTCGGTTCCAGGCCCAGGATGGCTTCCACAAGGAGAACAACATCAGCTGCCCGGCGATATTCCAATCGAAACTCTCTGACAATCGTCGTCTTGGTCGTCTCTTCTGATTGCGATTGCTGCAGGACTTGGTAAATGTCGCGCAGGTTGCCGACAGAGTCCATTGCCTCGACCCGGTTGATCTCCTTGAGGGGAGTCAACTTCCCATTCGCTGAGAGCATAGGCTTCAGCTCTTCGACAGCTTTTTCTGCCAAGAGGGATCGGAGTGGAAAGGAGACTTTGACAAACTCAGCGTCGAGCCTTTGTGCTAGGTCATCTGGATCGACGCGAGGCACCATGGAGACATTCAGCTTCGCGATCGATACGACTGTCAGCAGTTCGTCGTTCTGAAGCAATGTAAAACCGCGAGCGAGCAGATGCCTGTTAATGACGTTGCGTGCTTCGGGAAGAGTGTATTCCCGCTGCGTAATCAGGTTGAGATGGTCGTTCGGAAGCTCTTGCCAGTCCAGACTCATGTTGGAGACTCGAGCCAACCATTCAATGACGGCGGGCCACGGCTGCCCGGAGAAATTAAAACGGACCATGCCAGCTGGATTGGGGGTCATCTCTAACTCGAGCGGATTCGGGGATTTCTCCGGGGTCGAGGGGCGGGTCACCACTAAAGACGGGGTGGTCTCCTTCGTCGGAGTGTTCTCTTTTTTCTCTCCATTCTTCTCGTTCTGCGGACTTTTTGCTGCCTCGTCAGCGGGTTGGCTTGGCGTCCCGTTCGGGGGAGTGGCTGGACCTTCGGCGACTCGAGTTATCCTGGATGTGGCTTGGCGGATTTCGAAGTCGTCAACTCTCAGCGGGAGAATGAGTTGAGTCGTGATGCTGCTGGGGGACGAAGCGATGCCGGAATTCGTGATCGCAGTCACGATCACAATGAGAGCAACCGCAAGTTTGAAAAGTGCCACGAGCGCCTCACCCTTGTTGTCGCACCAAAGAGATTTCTGGAAACTTACATAATATGATGCCGCGTTCGACTGGTGAACGATATTTTATGTCTGATGTGAGTTTTTTCGTGAAGATGGGTGTCCGGAAATGCCCCAGAAATTGAAAAGGGGGAGCGTTAGCTCCCCCTAAATGGTTGTGCGATCGGTTACTTGAAATCGTCTTCGTCATCCTCATCGTCTTCGAAGTCGTCGTCATCGTCACCGTTGTAGTCCGGGTGAAGAGGATGATTCGGATCAAAGAAAAAGTCACCCAAACCCATCGGGACTGCGTTGCCTCCAAGAGAATGCCGCTTCCGATCCGCGAGCGACTGGAGGTCCAGCGCATCCTGACCAAGGCACTTTTCGAGTGAATCCCGCCATGCTTGATCGCGAGCAATCGGATGGTTCGGATCGGCAGCGAGAATCTTGAGAGCATAGCGCAGCACGTTAATGCCGTCGCGAGTTGAGAAGTCGAGTTTGAGTTCGTGCGACTGTTGCAGGAACTCGACGGTGAGGTTCAGCATTTCCTCATCGGAAAACGGCAGATGGTATTTCAGGATGGAAAGTTCATCGTCTTTTGACGGAAATCCAAGAGTCAGTGTCGGTTGCAGTCGGCTGAGAATGTAGTCCGGGATTTCGAACGTGGAATCATCCTCATTCATCGTGACCGCACATCGGAAGTCAGGATGAGCGGGAATTGTGATCCCTGCGACGATCGACTCAACGTAACGACGCTGGTCAAGGAGGGGGGCCAAACTTGCCCAAGACTTCTCGTTCATTCGGTTCCCCTCGTCGAGAACACAAACGCCCCCCCGAATCATTGCGGTCACCAACGGTGATGCCATGTATTGGATCTTCCCGCTTTCTGCCAACACAGGCGTGACCAGTAAGTCTTCTGGTCGTGTATCTGCCGTGCATTGATAGATATAAAGTTCTTGTTGACGAGTTTTTGCCGCTGCGATTGCCAGCGAGGTTTTCCCAATTCCGGGCGTTCCGACAAGCCGAGGAGCCAATGGGAGATCTCGCGGATCGACGACGAGCCAGCAGGCCAGAAGTTGCTTCAGAATCTCTTTCTGACCGATCCAATCGACTGCGGATTGATCCGGATGTCCCAGATGCAAACGAATTCCGTCGATATCGACAAATTCCTTCATGGCAACTTTCAGAAACTTCGGGTTGTATGGCGTGTGTGATGTGACCGGTATCTTATCTGCTTGCGACACGATCAGCACATGTCGCTGGTCTGGAAGTCGCTGGATTTTCCCGAATGGCACGAACAAGGGAAGTTTTAATAATTTGAAAGTTCGGCGAAAGTTACAGAAAAATCTCGACGTAACTACTTTGATGAGTGAAGATTGATCGATATGATTCAAACTGCCAATCAGCGGATTCGGAAATCTCCACTTCTCCGCTCAGATCAGACCCATTGCATGCCTTCGGGTATTTTACTCACAAGTCATGAGGTTCAACGCGTATGCTTTCGACATCGGAGGCTTTCGCCGAGCAACTTGTAAAAAGTCGGGTTGCCCCGGAAGAACAGATTCGTGAGTTTTTAAAATCGCGACCTGTCGTCCGAGTAACAGACCCTCTCGAGATGGCCAAGCTCGCCATCCGCGCTCGGGTTGTGACCCGATTTCAGGCTGAAGAGATTCTGAAGAGCCGTGGTCGACGGTTGCGTATCAACGACTATGTGCTGACGGAAGTGCTCGGTTTCGGAGGGATGGGGCAGGTTTACATTGGTCGCGATCTGAATACTCAGGAACGAGTTGCGATCAAAATCCTCGGCGAGCAATTCAAGCACGATTCCGGAATGCGAGCCCGCTTTCGAATGGAAGCGCAGGCCGGAATGAACATCAATCATCCGCGTCTGGTTCGGACAATCGAATTTGGAACTCGCGAAGACCTGTTCGGAACAACAGACTTCATGGTGATGGAACTCTTCGAAGGGGTGACGTTGCTTGAAGGGATCAGTTTTTCCGCTGGTCCAATGAAATGGGATGCAGCCTGTGACGTGATCAGTCAGGCAGCGGTGGGGTTGGCTTACCTCCACGAACGGAACATGGTTCATCGGGATGTGAAGCCCGATAATATCCTCATCGATATGCGAGGGGCTGCGAAGATCCTCGATTTCGGGTTAACTCTCGGCGATCAGAAGATCGATCAGGATGAGTTTTCACTCGCGATGATTTTCGGTCACGACTGTCTTGGAACAGCGGATTACATTGCTCCTGAACAATCGATCGATAGCATGAAAGTCGACGCCCGAGCGGACATCTACAGCTTGGGATGCACATTGTACGTCGCGCTTACTGCGCAGCGTCCGTTCCCACGTCCGACCCGGGCAGCGACCGTGGCAGCACATCGAACCGGACCAAGGCCTCGCGTGGACGCCGTCAATCCAAATGTCTCAGTTGAATTGTCGGATATCATCGTGCGGATGATGGCGATCGATCCCGCAGAGCGACCCGCATCGATGGACGAAGTTCGGGAACTGCTCAAACCATTTTCTCGAAGAAGAAACTGGGCGTTCGAGTTCCAGCAGGTGCTGACTCAACGCTGCGAGTTGAAACGTCAGTTGATGACGAAGTCTCGTCTGGAAACGATCCAGGCAGAGCGGGCAACGAAGCTTGGGACACAAGGTGCGACGGATGCCCCCGGGCAGGTCAAACCTAAAGACGAGTCCACCTAACGGCTCAACGAATCTGTTCTACGCAGATTTCTTGTGGCGAGGATCGCGTGCTTGTAACGACTTCGAAGTCTGCGAGGGAGTCTCGTTGCTTTCACTCAGGCGTTGAATCTTCGCACCAAGTTGAGCGAGTTTTCTTTCGAGCTGTTCGTATCCCCGGTCGAGATGATGGATCTGATTGATCGTCGTCTCGCCTTCTGCCGCCAGTCCTGCGACGACCAGAGCGGCCGCGGCCCTTAAGTCTGATGCCAAGACGTGGGCACCACTCAGCGGGGGAGATTTGGAGATGATGACCGAGTCTCCCTGCAGGCGAATATCTGCGCCCATACGGCACAACTCTGCCACGTGTGTGAACCGGTCCGGAAACACCAGATCTCGAATGACAGTCGTCTCAGGGATGGTGCTGACCAGAGACATGAACACTGCTTGCAGATCCGTAGGGAATCCGGGGTAGGGGAGCGCGGTAATGTCGACGGCTGTTGGGCAGTGTGATGAAGTGAGTGAAACTCGTTGCACCGCATTTGGTGTCGATGGGGAGTGCAGCCTGATTTCAAAACCCATCTGCCTGAGTGTGTCGATGACGCAGTGGATATGCCCTGGGATGGTGTTCTTCAGGGTGACCGATCCGCGGGTGATCGCTGCAGCCAGAAGCAGAGTGGCTGCTTCAATTCGGTCCGGGATGATCTGGAAAGATGTGGGGTGAAGCTCTTCGACCCCCTCGATCACAAGCTGAGTGGTTCCGTGGCCGGAGATCCGGGCTCCCATCTGGTTGAGGAAGTCTGCTAGCGCGACAACTTCCGGTTCGCAGGCTGCAGCGTCGATGATCGTTGTCCCACGTGCGAGTGTCGCTGCCGACATGACATTGCAGGTCCCCGTCACAGTGCTGCCACTCGTGCCAGCGAGGTAAATATGGGCTCCTCGTAGTTGCTGGGCAGAGGCGTGAACGTAGCCCGCTTTCACATGAATTTCTGCTCCGAGGGCAGCAAGTCCTTTCAGGTGCAGGTCAATCGGTCGGTTACCGATGTTGCATCCTCCGGGGAGAGACACAATCGCCTGCTTCCGACGTGCGAGCAGGGGGCCGAGAACACAGATGCTGGCACGCATCTGTCGAACGAGATCGTAATCGGCTGTGACCACCGATTCATCGACGACATCCAGTGCAATCGCGCCGTCGAGGCGCCTGGTAACCTTGGTTCCGAGTGATTCCAGTAGCTGGGTGAGAATCCGCACGTCCATCAGCTCGGGGACGTTGTGCAGTTGAGTGCATCCCGGCGCAAGGAGTGCGGCGGACATGATTGGCAGCGAGGCGTTCTTGGCGCCACTGACATTGACCTCACCGGCCAGTCGATGACCTCCTTGTATGAGAATGTGATCCATGCTGCGAATCCGTTCGCGAATATCGTTTTGTAATGGACTAAACAGCAGGTTAGGGATCTACTCAAAGCATCCGAGGACAACACGTGCCTGCCCCGACAAGTCGTTCTTCACTCCGGCTTTTGTATAGCCCGCATCGTTCAGGAGTTTCACCGCATCTGCAGCCTGCTCGGGGCTGAGTTCAAACATCAGCCATCCACCAGGTTTCAGCCACTGAGGTGATTCTTGCACGAGAATACGGATGACGTCCAGCCCATCCGGGCCGCCATCCAGCGCCAGATGCGGTTCATGGTCCCGAATGTCGGGGGCGAGTTCTGCAATTTCGCCTCGCTGGACATAAGGAGGATTACTGACGATGAGGTCGAATCGGCTCCCCTCAGGAACTGGCCCGAAGAGGTCTCCTTCGAGCGAATTCACTCGGCTTTCGACCTGATGTTGCTGGATGTTCGCCCGCGTGACTTCGATTGTCTCGGGGCTGATCTCAACGGTCGTCACTTGAACCTTGGGGTGGTTCTTGGCAATTGTGATCGGGATACAACCTGATCCCGAGCAGAGTTCCAGAAGCGTCGGCTCTGGGCGTTCTTTGAGTTTTTCCAGCGCAGCCATCACGAGGATTTCAGTGTCCGGACGAGGAATGAAGACTCCCGGTCGAACTTGAAAATTCAGGCTGAAAAATTCGCGATGCCCCACGAGGTACGCAACAGGCTCAGCGGCCGCTCGCCTTTTGACCAATCCTCGCATCGTTGTGCGTTCATCGTCGGTCAACAGTTGGTCGAACTGCGTGTAGAGCTGGATGCGTTTGCACTTGCGAGCATGGGAAAGCAAGATCTCGGCGTCGAGTCGCGGAGTGTCGCTTCCTTTTTCGGTCAGGAATTTGACTGTCCAGTCGAGGATGCGTTTGACCGTCCAAGGTTCATCAGCGGTGGTTCCGTTGGCGGTCAAATTCAATCCTCCGTGGTCCTGCATCAAGTCGTATTCTGCGCTGATCCGTCTCGCAGCAAGCGACGCCCGTTAGATGTTGTTCGCGTTGAGTCTCTCTTGTCGATCGAACTCGAGCATTGCCAGAATCATTTCGTCCAGATTCCCCTGCATAATCTGATCCAGCTTGTACAGGGTCAAACCAATTCGGTGATCTGTGCAACGGCCTTGTGGGAAATTATACGTACGAATGCGTTCGCTGCGGTCCCCGGACCCAATCAGTGTTCGACGCTGGCTGGCTCGTTCTTCGTCCGCTTGCCGCTGTTGCGCTTCGAGAATTCGGCCTCGCAACACGCGCATTGCTTTGGCTTTGTTCTTGTGCTGGCTCTTTTCATCCTGGCACTTCACGACGACTCCTGTCGGGATGTGTGTGATGCGGACGGCACTTTCGGTTTTGTTCACCTTCTGTCCGCCCGGTCCGCCAGCACGCATTGTTTCAATGACGAGGTCTTCGTCTTTGATGTCGAGCTCGACTTCGCTCGCTTCTGGAAGAACGGCGACAGTTGCTGCGCTTGTGTGAACTCGACCTTGTGCTTCTGTTTCTGGAACTCGCTGCACGCGGTGTCCACCGCTCTCAAACTGCAGCTGATGGTAAGCACCTTCCCCGGTGATGGAGAAAACGATTTCCTTGAATCCACCCATTTCGGATTCAGCGGACTCCATCAGTTCGATCTTCCACCCGCGTGCTTCAACAAATCGAGCATACATGTTGAACAGGTTGCCAGCGAACAGGGCCGCTTCTTCTCCGCCAGTTCCAGCACGAATTTCCATGATGAGACCACCGCGGGTAATGGAGTCTCCAGCGGTGACAATTTCTTCGAGTTCTGCGGCGAGAGCGTCTCGTTTCTCTTTCAGTTCCCGAAGCTCATCCTGCGCATAGGTTCTTGAATCGGGATCAGTTTCCGAGTCGAGCATTTCCTGGGCGACAGTGATGTCGTCTTCCAGTTGGTGGAATGTCCGAACCGACATTGCCACTTTGCGTAAACCGCCATATTCCCGTTGGACTTCAACGAGTTTCGTGGGGTTACTGAGCGTTTCGGTGTCTTGAAGCTGTTGCTCAAGCTCTTCAAAGCGTTTGAGCTTGGATTCCAGACTGGGGAACATGAGTGACCTGCAATTCGACCAGAGAAGTAATGAACGACGACCACATCTCCGACCGACTTCGCTGGTGCGGGAGCAGGCAGCAGCTCATCAACTCGGTCGAACCCATCCAAGGTGGTTCCCGAGAGAGTGCCGGAGAAGTAGAACAGGACGTTCTCCTTGACGAAAAGGAAAACGTCCTGAAGCTGCTTCAGCAAATTGTGAGCTAGCCTTCTTTTTTGGCCCAGCCGTATTTCTTCTGGAATTTCTCAACGCGTCCAGCGGCGTCGACGTACTTCATCTTACCTGTGTAGAACGGGTGAGATTCAGAGCTGATGTCCACGCTGATGAGTGGGTATTCTTGTCCATCGGTCCACGTAATCTTCTCTTTGGAAGTCATTGTGGAACGTGTCAGGAATTTGAAATCGGCTCCGACGTCAAAAAAGACGACCGGCTGATAGTTCGGGTGAATACCGTCCTGCATGGCTCAGACCAACGTTATGCTTAAGTCAAAATGGGATCACTATTTTCACTGAAAATAGCTTTATCCATGAGAATTCGAAATTCTAGTGACAAAAGGAATTTGCGGCAATCGTGTGCTGCAAATTCCCTTCTGTGCATGTAAGTGATTCTGTCGTAACGAGTTGAGCCGTGCGAGTTTGCCGAATTCGGTTTTCGGAGAACCTGATCCGGAGAATTTATCGGCGAAATAGAGCCGGCAGAATCTTCGGGAAATATCAAGGTTTCGCACTTGAAGATTCACTTGTCGCTCCCGCGAATCTTTGCGTATGAGTGTGTTGATGTGATATGAAAATGATTAGATTGTTTGACTTGATGGCCGGCGTGCTGGGGCAGTCCGGGTGAAAATTCTTGGAGATGGATTCTAATGACAATCGGGACAGATCGAAGGACGTTTCTCAAGGCTGCTGGAACCTCTGCCTTGGCTATTGGAATCGCTCCCGCGTTTCTTGGAGCGACTGATAAAGCAGGGAAGAAACCGGTTGTCATCGGGAATGGCGACTATCTCTACGAATGCCATCACCTCTGGGGTGAAGTGCCAGACCATATTCAATATCTGAACACTCACGGGACCGCTGTTGGTAAAGATGGACTGGTTTACATCTCTCACCAGGGGAGAGGCAATGCTCCCTGCGACGTCGTCGTCGTCTTCGAACCGAGCGGTAAGTTTGTTCGCTCGTTTGGAAAGGAGTACGCAGGCGCCGGTCACGGTATTGATCTCCGCGAAGAAGGGGGGACGGAATTCGTTTACCTCTCGAACACTTCCAATCAGTCCGTTGTGAAGTGTACGACTGACGGTGAAGTCGTCTGGAAGAAGCTGATTCCAGAAGAGCCGCATCTGTACGATGAGCCGACCGCCGCTGCGATTCAGGCAGCCAAAGATGCTGGCAGCCCTGCACCCGCGAGACCGAATTACAGCCCGACAAACGTCTGTTTCGGTCCGCATGGCGGTTTCTATATCGGTGACGGGTATGGATCGAACTATATTCATCAATACGATTTAGATGGAAAGTGGATCCGAAGTTTCGGAGGGAGCGGCCAGGAAGCAGGCAAAATGGTGACGCCTCATGGGCAGTGGATCGACACTCGCGGGGGCGAGCATCGTCTGGTTGTCGCTGACCGCGCGAATGTGCGCCTCCAGTACTTCACTCTCGACGGCAAGCCAGTTGAAATCTTCCAGGGGGTGCCGGAAGCGGAGAAGGAAAAAGCAGGCACAAAGGGGGTTGCGGCTGTGGCCGGCGGGGGCGAAGTCCCTGTGACCTACTTCTATGGGATGGGGTTCCCGGCAAATGTTGAAACCCAAGGAGACCTGCTACTCGTTCCCGATTTGCACGCCCGCATCATTCTGATGAATGTAAAGAACGAAATCGTGGCGAATCTCGGTTTCGACGAAGAGTGGACGAGAACGGTTCTTGATGGATTTAAGGTTCGTGGGCAGGACCCTGCAGGCTACCCTGCCGGTAAATTTGTTCACCCTCACGATGCAACGTTTGATGCCGATGGAAACATCTATGTTGCCGAATGGGTTGACCGAGGACGATTGACGTTCCTTAAGAAGGTATGATTTGTCCCAGACATTGAGATTTGTAGAGACGAGTCGGGGAGACACTCACTTCAGTTGTTGTGTGGATCTCCGCTGGAACGTGAAACTCTCGTGAGATTCGCTCCGGAAAAAAAATTCTGATTCAATCAGTGCGAGATCATTAGCGGCGCAGACGCCTGTGCCGCTAAACTCGTTTCTAGAGAACTGAATTTGATTCAAACGTCTACCAACGTTGGATCATCGAAGACGTCGTTGAGAATTCACGGGAGAGTTGACTGTGTTGGTCCGTATGGAACTGGCTCGCATCATCATCAGCGAGATCAATGATCAACAAGTGGTGTTCCTCCGCGAAGTGGATGGCGAACGCTCTTTCCCGATCCTGATCGGGATTTTTGAGGCGACAAGCATTGATCGCCGCGTGCAGGGGCATGTCCCCGTTCGTCCCCTCACTCATGATCTGTTGAAAAATACGATCCAGGAGATGGGAGGCGAAGTTCAGGACGTGGTGATCACAAATCTGGTCGAGCGGACTTATTACGCTGTTATCCGGATTCGTCTCAACGGAGAATTGATCGAAATCGACAGCCGACCAAGCGACGCAATCGCACTGGCGGCCCACTTCGATCCTCATTTGCCGATTTACGTCGACGACGAAGTGATTGAAGAAGCAAGCTGAATGATTGGAAAGTGCTCAATCCGCACTCTGAACCGCGATTTGGCAGGAGTTTCAGGGCGAGGACATTCGATTCGAGCAGCGGTTGGGGGGCGTCGGCCTGAATCTCTTACTTAGACCGACAATTGGTCTGGAACGCCACGCACGAGAGTGTTGTGTTCCAGCAGCGATATGCACGGCGTTTGAATAAGATTTTCCAGCATTCGCCGCCACGCTCCTTGAAACGGGGGCTAAGTCTGTGAACCGCCAGTTTTTTCTGCGAGCAAGTCGAAAAGGCCTGCCACATCATCGGTTCCGATGCGCACCGTCCGTTTTTCGGTGGTGATGCGGATGCAATCGAAGCCCCAGACGTTCCACAGCCAGCCTCCCCGAACGTAGTGCAGGCCCCAGCCATCGGTCCAGCTCGTCTTTTCCTCAGCGTACGAGACGATTTCGTCATATCGAATTCTTGTTCCGAGAATCCAGACTTTTCCAAACGCGGCAGCGATTGTTTCTCCCTCGTCAACAACTGTCAGACGCGAAAAATGCCACGTTGCCAGCAGCGCAACCCCTGCGGCCCACCAGATCATGAGGTCCGCCCCAGGGGGGAGATCTGTGATGAATGGAACGATTGCCTGCAGGAACCAGATCGGGGCGAACAATAAGAACAGCGGGGAAGTCTGTGTGTGACGATATGAACTCATGGGGGATTTTCGGGTCTGGTGAATGCACGGATTGTCGAGTGTTCCCAGTTCGAGGGATCGACTACACTTTCGCATCACCCGACACACTAGTTCAGAGACAGGAAAAGCAGCAACCATGGCCGATACGGATCGTTCAGCATTGATGGACAAAATCGTTTCGCTATGCAAACGACGTGGATTCATCTTTCAGAACTCTGAAATTTATGGCGGTCAGAACGGTTTCTGGGATTACGGTCCTCTCGGGACCGAATTGAAACGCAATGTCCGTAATTCCTGGTGGGAAGACATGATCACCAGCCACGACTCGCTGGAAGTCGCGGAGGGGGCCCCCGGCACCTACCAGATGGTTGGAGTCGAGACCTCGATCATCATGAATCCACAGGTCTGGAAGGTCAGCGGTCACTACGATCTGTTCTGCGATAAGATGGTTGACTGCCGTGAGGCGAAGGGCCGCTACCGACTCGACCACACCAAGGGACGATGGGTCGAAGGGAAATTGGCCAAAGCGACCGACGGCGTCGTGAAGTCTTATTTCGTGACCGCGCTGGTTGAAGACAATCTCGTTGATGAAACGTTGACGAAGAAGGCGTTGTCGCTGTTTGGAATGAAAAACAAAGAGGCTGACCAGCTTGTCTGGAAGGGAAGTATCATCAGCCTTGCCGAAATTTCATTCGAACAATACGGGGACGTTGTTGCTCCTGACGCGACCCAGCCAGGGACACTGACAGAGCCACGCGATTTCAACTTGATGATGAAAACCGTGCTCGGTGCTTTGGGGAATGAAGCGACGGATTCGGCGTTTCTGCGTCCGGAAACCGCACAGGGGATTTTCATCAACTTCAAAAACGTGATGGATTCCACACGGGTGAAGTTGCCAGTTGGAATTTCGCAGATCGGAAAGAGCTTCCGGAACGAAATTACTCCACGTAACTTCACCTTCCGCTCACGAGAATTTGAACAGATGGAGATCGAGTTCTTCTGTAAGCCAGAAGAATCGCCAGCATGGTACCAGTATTGGCGAGATCGCCGTTTTGCCTGGTACACAAGCTTGGGAATCGGTCCAAAGCACTTGCGATTGCGAGATCATGCTGCTGACGAGCTGTCCCACTACTCCTGTGGAACCGCGGATATTGAATACCAGTTCCCGTTCCTTGAAGAAGGGGAATACGGGGAATTGGAAGGGGTCGCCCACCGCGGTGACTTCGACTTGCGCTCCCATATGGAAGGGAAGCTCAAGAACGAAAACGGGCAGTTGATTGTTGAGCAGGGGGCAGACGGAAAGCCGAAATATCAGGGATCAGGCAAGGATCTGACCTATTTCGATGAAGGCACCAAGTCGCGTTACGTGCCGCACGTGATTGAGCCAAGTGCTGGTGCAGACCGGGCAACCCTCGCGTTCCTGTGCGAAGCCTACTACGAGGATGAGGCTCCAGATGACAAGGGGGTCATGCAGACTCGTATTGTCATGCGATTCCATCCACGGTTGGCTCCTGTCAAAGTCGCTGTCTTCCCATTGGTGAAAAAAGATGGCCAGCCTGAAAAGGCTAAGGAAATCTACCGCGCTCTGCGAAATGCCGGGATCGCGACCACATATGATGAACAGGCTGCGATTGGGAAACGCTATCGCCGTCAGGATGAAGCAGGAACACCGTGGTGCATCACAGTGGATAATGAAACACTGAGTGCTGGAACGGTGACGATTCGAGATCGCGATTCGCTGGAGCAGGTCCGCCTGCCCGTGGATCAGATCGTTGATGAAATCGCACGACGCCTGCGTAAGGCATAATGGGACAGGACGTCAGGAGACGTTCAGGCCGCGTACCCTCTTGGGGACGCGGCTTTTTCTTTGAATTTGGCGTCCTGATTCTATGATAGAGTTTAGTGGCCGTTGCTTTATTCACGTTCAACAGGAAACCAGTCCTATGTCACGTGTCGTTCGATTTCACTCAACAGGTGGTCCGGAAGTACTTCAAATCGACACTTTGGATGTCCCTGCGCCAGCAGCGGGTGAAGTCAGAATTTCAGTAAAAGCGATCGGGTTGAATCGCGCTGAAGCCATGTACCGGAGTGGGGCCTATCTGGAGGAAGCGCATCTTCCCTCGGGGATTGGCTACGAAGCCTCTGGGATCGTGGAAGCAGTGGGCCCGGGCGTTAGCCAATTCAAAGTTGGCGACAAGGTGAGCACGATCCCTGCGTTCTCGATGAACCAGTACGGGGCCTATTCGGATCTGATGTTGGCTCCAGTTCATGCCGTGGCACAACTTCCAGAAAATCTCTCCTGGGAAGAGGGAGCGTCCATCTGGATGCAGTATTTGACCGCTTGGGGAGCACTCGTTGATATCGCTCAACTGCGGGCGGGTGAGTTCGTCTTAATTCCTGCGGCTTCCAGCAGTGTGGGACTGGCTGCGATTCAGGTTTGTCATGCGATTGGAGCAATCCCCATCGCATTGACTCGCACCAGCAAGAAAGTTCAGGAACTCAAAGATCTTGGCGCAACACACGTCATTGCGACCGAAGAACAGGACCTCGTCGCAGAAACTCAGCGAATTTCCAATGGAAAAGGGGCACGAGTGGTTTTCGATCCGGTCGGCGGTCCAACTGTTGCCCGACTGACGTCAGCGATGGCAAACGGGGGGATTTTGTTTCTGTACGGCGCTCTGAGTACCGATGCGACTCCGCTCCCGCTTTTTGAAGTGCTGAGCAAAACTCTGACGATTCGTGGCTATCTGTTGTTCGAATTCACTTCCAGTCCAGAACGTGTGGTCAAAGGAATTGAATTCATTCTCAACGGGCTCAAGACTGGGGCGTTGAAGCCGATTGTCGCGAAGGTCTTTCCGTTTGAAGAGATCGTGGCGTCGCACCAGTATCTCGAATCGAATCAGCAAATCGGAAAAGTTGTCGTGAAGGTCGCAGATTGAAAAGGTGAGAAATCGAAGGTTCTCTACTGGCTCTCGCAGAAGTCATCCTGAGCACATCGATCAGGGTGACTTTTGTTGTTTGAGATCAGTTGAAATTCACCTTCCGCGTACCGGATTTGTGATTGAAGAGGGAGAAAGCAAAGTATATTGAAACGTGTGAGGTGAATTGGCCACCGCGATTCGATTTCCTATCGCACTGGAACTGGAAGCAAAGCTATTGTTCCAGTTCAAATGAGCAACATCAGTGAAACGCACGTGACGGGGGAAAGATGAAGGCCAAACGAGTTGTAACAGGCGGGGCTGTGGTCGGGCTGCTGGCTTTGGGAGTCTGGTTGGCAAATTTCTGGAAGGGGCCGGGGCTGGGGGGATCAGGAACCGGGTACGGCGTTTCTTCGGCGCCAGAAACCAACATAAATGAGACTCAGGTCAATACCGCTGTCGAATCTCCGGCGCCGGCACCCTCCGTTGAAGTTGCAGCACCGAAGAACGCCTTCGAGTCCTATCCTTCCGACATCATGACCATTGTGATCGAAGGAGGTTCTTACCGGCTGACCGATGGCGTCTTGAATTCCTCGGGAACCCCCATTTCACTCGAAGAGATTAGTCAGCGGGCGCAAAATTTGACGGGGACTGCGGAAGGTCTACGTGTGCGGATTTTGAAGGAAAAGTCGGCTCAAGAGGGGGCCAGATCGGATTTAATGCAGGAACTGACAAAAAATGGGGTAAAGCGGGAGGAGATTCAGGAACGCGCCGACTTCATCAACTGACACGATTACGGACATCGTGTTGAGCAACAGGAATGATCGGATCGTTCTTGGCCGAGTGAGCAGATGATGCCCATTCGCATGAAGTCCTGTCGCTGGTCGTGTCGATGCCTGAATACAGACGAAATGGCGAAGTGATGAACTTTCGATCCGACGTCGGCATTCAAATGGATTTGTAGTACGACGAGCGAATTTCAGTCTCCAGACCGATTCGCAAGATTTTGTCTCACTCTGGCGCTAGAGCGGCGAACAACTGTGGTCTCTCAAAACGAACAAGAACTGATCACATCTGCTGAAATCGACAACCTCAGAGAGCGACTGGCAGAACTGGAACACCAACTTCTTCTTGCACAGAAGCTGGCGTCGGTCGGTGAGCTTGCAACGTCGATTACCCACGAATTCAATAATATCCTGACGACGGTGATCAACTACGCCAAACTCGGTCTGCGTCATCAAGACAAAGCCAACCGTGACAAGGCCTTCGAGAAGATCCTGTCAGCTGGTCAGCGGGCGGCCAAAATCACCACTGGCATGCTGTCCTATGCCAGAACCAAGGATCAGCGACGAGAAGCGAACAGCTTGAAAAAGCTCGTCGATGACATGGTTGTGCTCGTTGATAAAGACCTGCACGCGCATCGCATTTCGCTCGATCTCCAGATCAAGGGAGATCCGTACGCTGAAGTGAATCCGGGAGAAATTCAGCAGGTTCTGTTGAATCTGATCGTGAATGCCCGTCAAGCAATGGGGCCGGGAGGAACGCTCACGATCTCGATCTCCGAAAATCGCGAAGAAAATTGGGCTGAAGTGGCGATTCAGGACACCGGCAGCGGGATTCCGGCTGATAAATTGCCCCATATCTTTACCCGTTTTTTCAGCACCAAAACTGCAGACAAAAACGGGCAGGGAGGAACCGGACTCGGACTTGCGCTCTGTAAGAACATTATGGATACGCACCAAGGCCGAATTCGTGTGGAGAGCGCCCTGGGGCGTGGAACCCGTTTTACACTGAAGTTCCCTTTGGTAGACCGACCAAATTTCGCTGCTGCGTGCGGAATTTCCGGGAACACTTTAAAATCCTCCCGTGAAAACTCCGTCGAGCCGACCTCCGTCTGATCTTGTCTGGCAGTGCAGTCTGCTGGGGGGATTCATTCTTATTCGCCTGTTGGCGATTTGGCATTATCGAGGCGACCTGTCTCTCGACCCTGATGCCTATCTGGAAATCGCCCGAAATCTCCGCGATGGTTTTGGATTCGCCACGGGCGAACCACCCATTCCCAATGCCTTTCGCCCGCCACTTTATCCCTTGCTGCTCGTTCCCGTTTGCGGAACGGATCAGTGGTGGGCGCGGGGACTGATGAATCTGGCGATGGCAGCGTTGACGTTCTTTTGTCTCGCCAAGACCTGTCGTCACCTCGGGTTTCATCGCTGGCAGACCGCTTGCGCGCTGGTGCTGTTCACATTTGATCCACTCTCCGTGCGGTATCTTGCATTTTCAATGACAGAAACGGTTTGCGCGTTGCTGATCGCCGCATTGCTGGCGCTGTTGACGGTGCCGCGTCGGACTCGTCTCATTGACTTTCTGACCGGAGTCGTCTTCGGTCTAGCTGTGTTGTCCCGGCCGACTTTCTGGGCTTTCGGCGTACTTCTCATGATCATGTTGTTCCTGGCAGCGATTCTGAAGGGGGACCTGAGGGAAACCCTTCGTCGACAGCGTCTCGGTCTGATCTACGCGCTTCTGGGAACGGCTGTTTGTGTTCTCCCCTGGGTCATTCGCAATCAAATCACGTTGAAGGCCCCAATCGTAATGACGACTCATGGGGGCTATACCTTGCTGCTGGGAAACAATTCGGCGTTTTATCGGGAAGTGGTGGATCAGCCTTGGGGGACGATCTGGGATGGGACTCGAGGACCAGGGCAGGAACAGTGGTATCAGAATCTCAATCGAGAAGCCGAGCTTGCCGGAGCAACGTCCGAACTCGCACGAGACAGGTGGATGTCGCGTAAAGCGTTTGAGACGATTCAGAGCGAGCCAATAACGTTTCTTCGGGCATCGTTATTGAAGTTCACCTGGTTTTGGAATGTGGGGCCTCATGGTCCTGAGGCTGGCCTGATGAATCCACTCGTTTTGTGGGGCATTCGCACGTTTTACGCGCTGTTTTGGCTGGGACTTCTCTGCGGCGGATATCGAATTGCACGTCAGTTGCTGAGTGGACGGAATTTCACGTTCGCTTGGCTGGTGCCAGTTTCTTGCATTTTCTCGCTGACGATGGTGCATCTATTTTATTGGAGCGATGCACGCATGCGGGCACCTCTGATTACATGTCTGGCGATCATCGCTGCGTATGGTTTCGTCAGAAGTGGAATTGCAGCAGATGCGTCAACACGATTGCGAGATTCTTCTGCATCCAGCGATCCAAGCATGAGTGCAGCCAATGGCTGAAACAATCTTCACTTGTTGATTGTGCCTGGGGATCGCGGGAGCGATCTTCGATGGACTCAGGTGTTAATAGAGTCGCAGTGGCAATCTCTGCCTGTCGTTAAATCTTCTCTGGATTTCCAGGTCTTTGCAGGTGGCCCGCGAAGGTTCGGTTCTGACGACAATCCGTGTTTTCCTGAATGCCGGGCTGACAGTAATTCGATGTGAGTAATCGAGGGGGCATGCTCGCAATTCAAATCGACGCATCGTCCTGCATGGATGCAACGTGCCAGTCAGGGCACACTCTGGAAGATGAGGTCAGCCGGTGTACGAGAACTTTTTTGGACTTCATGAAAGACCGTTTTCAACGGCTCCAAAAGTGGACGAGTTTGTCGGCATTGCTTCGTTTCAGGATGCGCTTGATTCATTGGTTCATTGCATCACCCAATCCAGAGGAATCGCGATTCTGACATCGGCTCCCGGGATGGGAAAGACGATGCTCTGCAAGCGACTTGGAAGGTTGCTCAGCCAGAATCATCAGACTGTGATTCTGAACTCATCAAGCATCGAAAATCGCCTTGGGCTATTGCAGGGGATCCTCTTCGAGTTCAACATGGGATACGTTGGACTGACGGAGCAGGAAGCTCGGTTAAAACTGTTGCAGGTTGCCCGCGACATTCATGCTGAACAGAAGCGAATTCTGTTGATTCTGGACGATGCCGATCATCTTCCACTCAGAGTCTTTGAAGAGATCCGGACGCTCACTGAATATGCTCCAGATGGAGAGCACCTGATCCAGGCAGTGCTCAGCGGGACATTCTCACTGGAAGAGCAGTTGGCGGATCCCGCATTAACTTCGTTTAATCAACGAGTTGGCGCTCAGATCTGTTTGCAGTTGCTGCCGCTGACCGACGCAATTCGGTTCCTGGGCGAGCGATTCAGGGCTTGCGGCCAGCCAGATCTGCTGAGTGTCTTCACTGAGGAGGCGTTGGATTTGATGTGTCGCGCCAGCGATGGAAATCTTCGCTGCCTGACACAACTTGTTGATCACGTGTTGCTGCTCGCTTTCGCCGATGAACAGCGACCTGCTGACCAAGGCACCGTTCGCAAGGCTCTTCTGAGTTTGCGTGAATTGCCATTGAACTGGAATGAAGTTCCGGGGGAAGCCGCTGCGATCGAAGAAGCGCCAACACAATGGAATTCCAGTCCCCTCGATGATTCCTTGGAGCACGAAGGAATTGAACTCCATTTTGAACACCCCGGCCCAATTTCGCCGACAGAGCTAGAAACCGATGAGTTTCCGATTCCAGAGTTTTTGCGGCTGGACGATGGAAGCATGACGTCAGTTTCGGACCATCTGGTGGACGTGGACTCATCTTCGGGCGAGAAGTCATCACACGCACATGACCGAGCGTGCACTCTTCAGGAAGCCCCGTCATCCCCATTCAGCAGTGAGCAGGATTCCATGGAATTTGCTGTTTTTGAAGTCGGAGCGGGGATCGATGTGGTGCAACCAGAATTGACGCCAGAGGAAGCGGTCGAGCATTCATCGGAGTGGAGAGCGACAGAACAGATTCTCAGCTTCCCGATCCCGACCTACGAACTCGCGGAAGAGCACGAGTCGGATTTGAGTGAAGTGGTTGTCATCGATCGCTACACGATGCTGGACAGGATCAGCGAACTTCCAGAAGAACGTCGTTCTTCGGTGGACATGAGTCTGCTTGATCAGGTGGAAGCTGACCAGAATTTTGAGACGACCACGCGGATTGAGCAGCCTCCGAAATTTCAGATTCCAGAAGAAGACATGCTGGAACTGGTCAACACGATTCGCACCGAAATTCAGGAGTATGTGGAGCCTCCATTCGGCTCCGAGATTCGGGAGTATTCTGAGCAACGTGTGACGCGACGAATCGATTCACCTGAACCGTTGGTTGTGCCGACAGTCGAGCAGAAGCCTGAAGCGAAAACTCCCTCGACGATTGAACGTCGATTTGAGCAGCTGTTTACTCGACTTCGGTTGCGCCGTCAAAAAGTGCGATCAGAGCTCGAAGGGGAAGCACCGCGATAGATCGTGTGGTGGGGGTGACTCAACGCCCATTATTGGGGCGTCGAGCTATTCATCTCTCGCTGAAGTCCGGTTCTGATCGCTTGGATTTCCCGTTCAGAGTAAGGGCGGGAATCGGTCAGGTTCCCCCAGATGGGTTTTGGCCAGCAGGCATCTTCCGGTGTTCGCCCAATAATATGGATATGCATCTGTGGGACGACATTGCCTAGTTGAGCAAAATTGATTTTCTTTAGGTTCCAGTGCTCGCGGATAAATGCTGCGACGACTGCAGCTTCTGCGACGACGCTCTCTCTCTCTGCGGCCGGCAGATCCAGAAGATCTGACGTTTCTGTCTTTGGAACGAGGATGATCCACGGGACGGATCCGTTCCGATTCAACAAGACCGAGTTCAGCTTCGTCTCAAAGAGAACATGGCAGTCTGCAAGCAATTGTGGATGGATCATTCGCTACTTCTCTGTGGAGGGGAAATCGGTGAAAAAGGCCTAGACATATTGATGTGGGTTGATTTGTTGAGGCGCTGGCGTCGCTTTCAGGCGAGAATGCAGCTTTCATTGCTGATTCTGGCCAGTTTAAGTGGCCGAGAGCCACGAAGCACACTCGCAGTGCAGGAATTCCCCTGCTACGATTCCTCAAATTCAAATTATTCGTTATGTAAAGCGGGTCGCTTCGGACTCGCAGATCAATTCTTGAGGAATCGTCATGCGTCGTTACATGGTCGCCGGCAACTGGAAGATGAACACAACTCGCGCTGAAGGGGTTGCGCTGGCGAAGGCAGTTGCTGAAGGCTCAAAAGATGCTGGCAGCATTGATGTTTTGATTTGCCCACCATTTCCGTATCTGATTCCAGTCGTTGACGCAGTGGCAGGCAGCAACGTCGTCGTCGGCTCACAGAATGCCTATTTCGAAGCTCCAGGGGCATTCACTGGCGAGACTTCGCTGGAAATGTTGCAGGACGTCGGCGTGAAAGCGGTCATTCTGGGACATAGTGAACGTCGTCACGTGCTCGGCGAATCCGATGCTGTGATCAATCGTAAAGTGTTAGCCACACTGAGCAAAGGTCTCCAGCCAATCCTGTGCGTCGGTGAGTTGCTCGAAGAGCGACAAGGCGAGAAGACAGAACCCGTTCTCGACAGCCAGATGGAAGGCGGACTTGCAGGCGTCACCGCGGAGCAGATGGCAAATGTTGTCATTGCTTACGAACCGGTTTGGGCCATCGGCACCGGATTGACCGCCACCCCTGAGCAAGCAGACTCAGCTCACGCCCACATTCGCAAATGGCTCGA
This sequence comes from Planctomicrobium mucosum, assembly GCF_051466335.1. Classification (NCBI taxonomy): domain Bacteria; kingdom Pseudomonadati; phylum Planctomycetota; class Planctomycetia; order Planctomycetales; family Planctomycetaceae; genus Planctomicrobium; species Planctomicrobium mucosum. The sequence goes on from NZ_CP195793.1 coordinate 2,010,104, forward strand.
AACCCGTTACAATTCCTCAGTTGCGCAAGCAACACGGATTCTCTACGGCGGCAGCGTCAAAGCAAACAACGCGTTGACACTGCTCACTCAGCCCCATGTTGATGGGGCACTCGTCGGGGGAGCCAGTCTGAAAGCCAGCGACTTCCTGCCAATTATCGAAGCAGGAATCGCAGCCTCGAAGAAATAATGACAGCGGATTGATCACCGCTGACTAAGATCTAAAACTGCTGGTGCACGGACCGCCCAGCTTTTCGAAAGGGTTCAAACGTGGTTGTGTTGCTTCTGCAGTTGATTCTGCTGTTTCTCGGGCTCTTCCTGATGCTGATCATCCTCCTCCAACGAGGACGTGGGGGTGGTTTGGCTGGTGCATTCGGGGGCGCAGGTGGTCAAAGTGCTTTCGGTACCAAAGCAGGGGATATGTTCACCTGGCTGACTGTTGGAACAGCGACTGTCTGGGTACTGGTTGCCGGAATCAGTGGATGCATGATGCGCAGCAGCAGCGATGAATTCGCTCGAGGCGCGTTCGGCGAAGACGAAACGAAAGTTGAATCGACTGAAACCGGGGCAACTGGAGCAGCCGAGTCAACGATTCCTGCGCTGGGCACACCTGAGATTCCAGTGACTCCAGAAGCGACGCCTGAGACGCCTGCGACTGAGCCTGCTCCAGCGACGCAGGAAAGTGCAGTCACCCCAGAAGTTGCACCAGCGATGGAAGCTCCAGCGGCGGAAGCAGTGCCAGCAACTCCAGATGTTCCTGCGGAAACTCCAGCCGCTGAGCCTGCTGCAGAAGTGCCGGCAGAAGCCACACCGCCTGCGGTTCCAGAGGAGGCGCCTGCGGCCGAAGCGACTCCAGAAGCCCCTGCAGAACCTGCTCCAGAGGCTCCAGCAACTGAGTCTGTACCGGAAGCTTCAGAATCCCCAGTCAGCCCAGCTGCAGAATAGAACTGTTTGAGGTCACTCATGCTGTTGAGCATGACTGGGCACGGAGATGCTTCGGGCCAAAATGAACGAATCGGCGTCACTGCAGAAGTACGCAGCGTCAACAATCGTCATTTGAAAATTTCGCTTCGTTGTCCCGATCCATTTCTGGCGTTGGAATCGAATGTGGATCGTGTTGTCCGCGAGATGGTCTCTCGCGGGACATTCACGATTCACTTACGAGTTCGTCAGTTAGGTGATCTTTCTGCTTACCACCTGAATCCCAGCGTCGCGAGGCAGTATCTTGCTCAGATGCGTGAGATGTGCGCTGAGATGGACCTGAGTCCGCCAGCCACGATCGATTCGCTCCTTTCGCTCCCGGGAATCGTGGGTGATGGCGAGACGCGCGCTGTGCAGGAATCGGACTGGCCTCTTCTGGAAGAAGTGCTCGTCGCAGCAATGCGAAATCTGCAGGAATTCCGACGCGAAGAAGGTCAGAACATGGCGACTGAGTTGAAGTCGCTATTACAGATCATTGAAGACAATGCCGAACAGATTGCTTTGCAGGCTCCTGCGGTCATTGTTGATTACCGTGATCGCCTGAAGACCCGCGTGAATGATCTGCTGGCTTCGAACTCAGTCAAAGTAACCGACAACGATCTGATTCGCGAAGTGAGCCTATTCGCGGATCGCTGTGACATCACAGAAGAGCTGATGCGGTTGCGGTCTCACATTCAGCAGTATCGCAACCTGCTCGAAGGAGAGGGATCGAACGGTCGTAAGTTAGAGTTTCTCGGTCAGGAACTCTTCCGCGAAATCAACACGACGGGCTCAAAGGCGAACAACATCGACATTGCCCATCGGGTCGTTGAGATGAAGGCGGCGATCGAGAAGATGCGAGAGATCATCCTGAACGTCGAATAGTCGTTTCGCGTCATCTTTGTCTTGTCGGCGTACGAGCTAAGTGGTTGAGGAGATTCTCTGATGGAGTTGCAACCAATACGAGTCAAACAGATTGATCATGTTTCGCTCGTCATTGCAGACCTCGACGCCTCGCGTCATTTCTATCACGCTGTGCTGGGGATGGAAATTGTTCCCAGACCGGATTTTGATTTTGACGGTCTGTGGCTCCAGGCAGGGTCGACTCTGATTCATCTGATTGTTGAGCACGAGAAGTCGGGGCCTGCAGGGAACCGGATGGCGAGCGGAACGCAGCCTGGGCGGACGTGGCATCTGGCATTCGAAGTGGACGACGCCATCCTTGCTCATGCTCTGTTGGAGCAGTGGGGGATGAAAGCTGTTTCTGGTCCCAAGGTACGGCCCGATGGTGCTGTGCAAGTTGTTGTTTTGGACCCGGATGGATACGTGGTTGAGTTGTTCCATCTTCGCCAAATGTGACGATGAAAGTGTCTGGTACGAATCAAATTACGTGAGATTTTGTACGTTCGGGATGAAATCGGTAGAGAAATTTGCAAGTCTGGTCGAGGATCGACTTGAAGAGGTTTGTTTAGCGCTAGCCGATCGCGTTGGTTGCAGTCTATACTTCGACCCAGCGTTTCCCTCACGGTCAAACGAGGGAATCTGATTCAAGACTTCACGATGGTCGTTTCACATCTTTGGCTTGGCTGATCCTACAGAGAGTATTATGCAAGATACCGCAAAAAAGGTCGTCCTTGGATCGATGGCTGTCGCGGGAGTTGTGGCATTGGCTTCGCTCGCAGATTTAATCATCAAGGTTCCTTTTGGTGGGACCTCTCACACGATGCTGATGGATATTCTCTTCATCGTCAGTAGCGGCATCGTGATCTATCTGGGGCTGAACTCTCTCAAAGATTTGAGCTAGGTTCTGGCTCGGGGGATATGTCGGCGAAAATTGAGATCGATGCGGTCTTCACCGACGCTGTATCCCAAAACTCTCAATCGTCTTTTGAGTGGTGAGTTTCTTTTTCGCGTGGGGTGTTCCCCCTAGAAGTCGTCGCGGTGGTGCTTTACTGCTCGCTGGATTCGCGTTGACCTGATCCGCAATTTCGCTTTAGTCTCCCGGTCCTCGTTCATTCTCTCATAGGACATGGAGGTTCGGAGATGTATTGGATCGAATTGTTGCGAGTGTTCGTGATGACAATGGCTGGAAGTTCGCTCGCCATTGACGTCCCTACTTTGGCTCCCGAGAGGAATCCGCCACAAACGCGACCTGTACCTGAACTCCGGTTCGCAGGTATTCAGGAACTTCAGCCCGAAATTGCACGGGTAGAGTTTGTGTCAAACGCTGAGCCAGCGCCGGCAGAACTTCGAGAGCAACGACGTGCTCGCAACGTGATACATGCTGTCCGCGATTTACGTGCTGCTGGACTTTATTTCGAGGCTGATCGAATCGAGCTTCTTTCGTTGGAAGTCATCGCTCCGGGCGAAGCGGAGTAGTTTGGGCTCAGGGCTGATGAAATCGTAGAGACTCAATCGAGACGGAACCCAAGGTCTGCGTATTCGAACCTGACAGATCCAAAGTGATCGTTTTGCATTCTCGTAACGAGTACTGGAAGTGCCCTGCGGATTGACTCGGTCATCGCGATCCGCGAAGAGCGATCGTAAGTCATCAGGATGACAACGAGGCTTTTCGGCTCAGGGAGAGTTTTGTACCAGGCATAAAGTTCTGCCACGAGGGCTTCGCTGTCGACATCCTCATTGGCGAGCATCGGGATCTGAATTCGCGACTTTTTGGGGCCTGAAGAAATTGAGATGAATCCGCTGGCGTCGACGTGAAGTTCCCAGACATCACAGCGTTTTCGAATCTCTTCATAGGAGAGCAGGTGTTCAACAACTCGCCCGCTGCTCTTCTGCGAGAACTGTCGGAACTGGTCTTTCAGGCGGCTCAATTCCTGTGGTGACCGCTCTAGTGCGGGCATTCGGGTCGATTCGAGCAATCGGTCGACTTCCTGCTCGGGGATCTGGAACATTTCGGAAATCATGTCCGAGACAACCTTCTGCCGTTCGACAGTCAATTCCAGTTCTCTTTGAAATTGCATTGCTTGTTGCTGTTGCTGTGTCAGAGCTAGCTGGGTTTCGGTTCGCAATGCGCGTGAGACCTCAATCTCCTGATGCAGGGCTTCTTCTTTCAGGAGCAATTCCAGAAGCCTCGCCTTTGCGTCGGCGAGTTCTGTGACAGTGACCGCAGCTTTCTGAGTGATACGATGTTCCGTTTCACGCATCTCCAGGTATTGTGCGAAAACGATAATGAGCAGCATGTCGAGCAAAGGTGTCAGTTGGAGCGCCATGCGACGCGGTGTCAGCATCAGGCGTCCTCCTCTTGCGAGGCAATTAAAGTCAGTTCGCGTTTGACGCGAGCGACGGTCTGCCTGACCTGATCACGATTTTCAGAGAGCCGCATAAATGCCGGTTCAAGGCAGCTGTTGATGAACATCAAAATCATTGCAGCGAAGATACCCGCTGCTGTCGACCAGATGGCGTTCCCCAGTTCACCGAGCAGGTTCCCTGTGACGGAGACGGACAGGTCGGCAGGTGGTGGAGTCTGCAGCACTGCACCAATCGCGAGGATTGTTCCGAGCACGCCTGCGAGAGGATAGGCTTCGATCATCGTGCGGCACATGTTGTAGACCGTCTCGAACGTCATCGAATTCAGGTACATGCGTTTTTCGTCCAGAATCTTCATTCGCGCCAGAATGGTTCTTCGATCGGTCTTGCGAGTGGTGTCATCGATGGTGTCATTGACATCCGCCAGAAATGCTTCAATCTGATCGGAAAGGTGAGAGTTGGACCCAAGCAGGCTTTGGTTCCGGATCCCCTTTGTGAAGTCAAACAGCGTTGAGACAATCGCGCGACGATCGTGTCGGAACCAGATCCAAAGGACAAAGAACACAAAGAGGTGGAACGCGAAGCATCCACAAATGAAGTAGGTCGATGCTTCGGAAAGCTGATTAAGTAAGGGACCGTACACTGGCAACCCGGTGTTATCAGGAGGGAGAAGGACTGAGGGATCGATCGTCTTCAGGGTGGCGAAGCCATTTGTGAATTCGCCGACGACTCGATTCCTGCTCTAACCTTCGCGATCGTGATTGTTTCGGTCAAGATCGGCTTTCGTTTCGATTCCTGATTTTGAAGCGAGGAGCTTGGAGTGGAGACGGCATTTTGAAGTTCCGCGAGTGTGAGATTCGCGATACAAAAATTGAACTTCGCCTCGAAGTTTTGCGTTCGGTCCCCTATTGTGCCTCTGTCGTGAGGAGGCGGATGAGGCCTCATAAACAAGCAGTGAAATGAGATAGGAAGACTCCGCATGTCTGATTCAGACTCTACTTACGGGGAGAGTGTGGATGGTGGGAAGGGGAGGATCTTCCCTTGCTTAACATGCGGTGCGGACATGGTTTTCGAAAAGGGGACCCAAAACCTCATCTGCAATCATTGTGGCGGTAAACGGGACATTGTGCTGCAGCCAAATGCTCGGGTGCAGGAACAAGACTTCGATGCGATGATGCAGAAGCTGATCGAGGAGAAGCAAAAAAAGGCCGAGACCGAGGCCCCAGCTGAACATCAAGAAGTCCAGTGTGAGGCGTGTGGGGCGACGGTCGCCTTTATCGGAACGTTGACGAGTTCATCGTGTCCCTACTGCGGAACTCCAATTCAACGGGCTCGAATTCACAAGGGGGGAAATCGAATCCCCGTGGACGCTCTGAGTCCGTTCGTCGTACGAGAAGATAAAGCACGGCAGATTTTCCAGAATTGGGTGAGCACCCGTTGGTTTGCGCCGAACAAATTTAAGCATGCAGGCGACGATGGCAAGTTCCAGGGGAGCTATCTTCCGTTCTGGACTTTCGATTCAATGACCTACACGCGGTATACCGGGCAACGCGGTGAGCACTATTATGTTACCGTCGGTAGTGGGAAGAACGAATCTCGGCAGCGGCGGACACGGTGGTATTCGACAAGCGGTCACGTTCGTCATTTTTTTGATGACCGACTCGTCTTTGCCGCCAAAGGGATGCCGACCAGCCTGATAAACAATCTCGGTCCATGGAAGTTGAATAAAGCGGTCCCATTCACACCGGAATATCTCGCAGGAATCACTGCAAGAACATACGACGTTGAACTGAAAGAGGGATACCAACTCGCCAAACGCCAGATGGAGACCGAAATAAGGTCGCTTTGCGAAGGGGATATCGGTGGAGATGACCAACGCCTTGATACTGTGGATACTCAGTTCGCCGATGTGACGTTCAAGCACATCCTGTTACCGATCTGGATTCTGGCTTATCAGTTTCACAACAAACCGTACGTCGTCGCGATTAATGCTGTCACCGGGAAATTAGATGGGCAGCGACCTTATAGTATGATCAAGATCGGCCTGGCGACTCTGCTCGGACTGATTGCATTCATAGTTGCTGGCACCGTATTGCAACAGAGATAGTTCGACAATGGACCAACTCATCAGATTTCAAGGCGGTTGTTGAGTCGAGCAATTGTATCGATGAAATACAAACAGCCTGTCTGTCTGAGATGACAAGCAGGCTGATCGGTGAATGACAATCTGTGGTCATTGCTCTCGTTCGGTTGGAACGAGCAACCCTGACGAGCGTTGATTACTTGGTTAAAGTAAAGTCTTCTTTGTTGGCTCCCGATTTGATGTCGACCTTGAGTTCGCTCTTCTTGTTGTACTTGTCGGGGATTGCTTCTTTTCGTTCGTCAATCTTTGTCCCAGCAGGCGTTGGTGATCCCGCTTCGATCTGCTTGCCGGTTTTCTTGTTCCACGAAATGTGAACCGTGTTATTGCCGAGCATCGGGCCATTTTCAGATGGAATGGAGTACGTGCCATTTGAAATAGCCCCTCCGGTGGAGGGCCCTTTTTCTGCGATGAAAGTAATTGAACCTTCTTCGACTGGTTCACCGTTGAAAGTGACCGATCCAGAAATTGAAGCACGGTTGTCGTTGCCGCCACCGCAACCGCTTAGGATAGGGCTGATTCCAAACGCGAAGATCGCGAGAAGCAGAGTCTGAGTTCTAAATTTCAAAGTGAGCATCCTTTTGCTCCGGACGACCAGTGCGTCGTCGATATGATTAATGTGAAATGGATGAAACTGAAGAACCACTCGCCACAAACAGATCGCTGGAAACGTTTGCAACGAGTGATTCGCTTTGTGATAAATTTTTAACGGCAGAAACAGCCGCGCAATTTGTATTGCCGCATTCATTTCTGCCGCAGTGCAAAATTAAATCATCATGGAATTCTCTTTAGAACTCTCCGATGACTTGGCCATCCGCGATAAAGCCGAGATTCCGCCAAGTCGTCAGATTGATGTTGTCGCTGACAAACCGCACCGAACCGTCTGCAAGCAATGCGTGAACACCGCCTGTGTGGCGACTTCGTGGGGAAACGAAGTTGGTGGACGTGTTTGAATCTGGAAGGCATGGAAGATTCATGAGCGGAAGGTTCGCTCCATTTGTGTTGCTGCATCCTTCATTCCATTCGAAGATTCGGTCTGGTGCGCGGCTGTTCGGAGTATTGGTCACGTGCATGTACTTGTCGCCAGCACGAGACGTATAAAAATGACCTCGCCAGTCTCCCGGAGTTCCAGTCAGGTATTCTGCCATCAGCATTGTGTTGGAAGTTCCATCCAGAATATGTGCGATCTTCGCTCCGCGGTTGGGGGCGAAGGCGGCGCGAGTTCCCTGGAGGTCAGCCCATGTTTCCCCATCATTCAGGCCGGAAGTGAACCCCATATAATTTGTGCAGGGGAGCTTCATTGGAATCTGCTTGGTGGGGTTCATTCCATCCGAAGGACAGAGGATTGAAGGGATTGCGACTCGCACTTCTTGTGGCCAAGCGGCCTCTGCGGACCCATCCCAGGGTGGAACACGTCCCCAATCTGCTGCCAGTGCGTTGTACATGGGAGCCTGATCGAGGTAGGGAAGAATGAAGTGGACGATATACGGCCATTCTGGTGCCCAGCTGGGCGGACGCATAATTGTCGCAGGGGGGAAGTTGCCAGCGATGTCGTGGTAGTTGTGAAGTGCCAATCCCAACTGTTTGAGGTTGTTCTTGCACTGCGAACGTCTTGCTGCCTCCCGAGCTTGCTGGACTGCCGGGAGGAGCAGTGCGATGAGGACCGCGATAATCGCGATCACGACGAGTAGTTCAATGAGCGTGAATCCAGTGTTCTTTGACCTTCTGGGCGCCGGGTGGCTGCACTGAAATATGAACCTCAACATACTGCACCTTTCAATCAATATGACGGAACGAGATGTTCTTGGGAATTCAGCGAGTCACGGACTCAGTGCCTCAACTATCTAATCAAACTCTGAGTTCTTAGAGACTCGAACGGGTTCCCGCCTGAGTAATGGGAAGCAGATGAAATGACGTGGTTAATCTGAACGCGTGAACAAATGCTGCGTTGTGGATGTGTTCTGTGTCTGTGAAGATTATCAGATGATTTTATTAGGTCAATCCTGGATTTTTTACTTAACCGATCAGTTGATCCAATTTTTCCGTTGAAGCGACGACGCCACAGAAGGTTGGGTCGAGGAGAAATCCACAGGAATGACCGCGTCTTGCACTGGCTGGTACTGTTTTTTGCGGGGAGCATCAGGCAAGCGACCGCAGTCGAACTATGATCAGTTCCGCGGGGATAGCTTGTTCGTCAACTGCATCGACTTCGACCGACCAAATCAAACTGGTGCGCAAGAGCGAGCCCAGAGTGTGGGGAAAGCATGATTCGAAAATTCGCGACTCAATCCGTGGGAAGACATTGTCCGAAGCAAATTTCGGGAGGGCGCGCGATCGGTCTTGTTCTCTCGAATCGCGACGACATGTGACAATTGAAGAAGCAAAAAAGAAAGCCCGTCGACTTCAAATGCCGACGGGCTTTCTTTTTGAGCGGAGAGGCAGGGATTCGAACCCTGGGTACCCGCGAGGGTACTCCGGTTTTCAAGACCGGTGCAATCGGCCGCTCTGCCACCTCTCCGTGTGAGCGATTCGCTGCTGACCGAGGAGTGTAAGCAATGGGCGGAACCATAGCAACGATCTACGGCTTTGGAATTTTTCGATTTCGGAGAGGTTCGAGTCTCCGTTTTTGCAGCGTGGAACCCAATTAAACCGCTCTCTTAACGATCGTTCTGTGTACAGCGACGTCGATTCCGCCTCTTGAGGCCTTGGACAATCCATTTTGGTCCGATGGCCTGCTGAAAGTTCGCGATTCGCAATCCCGGACGTGATGCCTGAAGGCTATGTATTCGTTATCTTTAAGGAATTGAGACCTCCAATCGGTGCGGCACACATGGCGATCACAATTATTGGATATCGTGGGACTGGGAAAACAACCGTCGGTGCGGAACTGGCACAGCGACTCGGATGGGAGTACATCGATACCGATCCTCAGATCGAAGCGAGAGCCGGGAAATCCATCAAAAACATCTTCGCGGAGGATGGGGAGCCTGCATTTCGTGATTTGGAACGTCAGGAGATTGCGAGGCATCTTGGACGCGGTGATGTCGTCCTTTCCGTCGGGGGAGGGGCTATTCTCTGCGAGAAGAACCGGCGACTGATGAGAGAAGCCGGGAAGGTGATCTGGCTCGTGGCAGAGGTCTCGACGATCGCAGCCAGGCTTCAGGGTGATCCGACAACCGCTGATCGCAGACCTACACTGACTGGAACCGACCCTTATAGCGAAATCGTCGAGGTATTGAACCGTCGAAAGCCGCTGTATGAGGCCGCTGCATCACACGTGATCGATACCGAAGGAAGACTCCCAGAGGCGATTGTCGACGAGATTCTCCGGCAGATCCGTTAATCGGTGGACTGTGTTTTCAGCATTGTGTTCGTCGGGGGCACGATGACAGAATGAAGCTTTTGAGGTTTTTGGAACTGTGGATGGTTGTTCAGTATCGCGAGGGATTTGTTCCCACTGAACTTTGGAAATTACTCCTTCTGTCAGGCACGCCCAATTCATGCTCGCGGTTGATTCTGCCATTCATCTTCGCATCGATCTCCCTCTCTGGATGCTGCTGCCATACCTGTTCATTCTGGGGGCGATTGTCGGCAGCTTTTTGAATGTGTGTATCTACCGCATTCCGACGCAGGAACGATTTCTCAATCAATTAAAGTCTCTTTCCAATCGACCTTCACATTGTCCACGATGCAAGACGGACATTCGGTGGTTTGACAATGTGCCAATCTTCGGGTGGTTGAGGTTGGGGGGGAGGTGCCGTGCATGCAAAATGCGGATTTCGCCCCGTTATCCGCTCATCGAATTTTTGAATGGGTGTTTGTGGGTACTGGTCTTCTGGATGGAAGTCCCGGTTTCAGTTACGAGCACTCTTGCTGACAGTTGCGTGTACTCGGCGCTGGGGCCGCAGGCTTACCCGGGATTGGGGGGCTGGTCCCCGGAATTTTTCGTGTTGCTGCGCTATTTCTTTCATATGATTCTGATCGAAGCACTGCTGGTCGCTTCGTTTATCGATTTTGATCTCCGAATCATTCCCGATGGTTCCACGCTGCCAGCGATGGCATTTGCGATCGTCACCAGCTTGATTTTTGGTTGCGTGCATCTGGTTCCGGTCTGGTTCCAAAGTCCGAACCTGGAACAGTCGTTTTCAGTGGTAACACCGGACTGGGTCCATCCGTTCCTCGGCGGCCCTGAGGTTCCTGCGTGGATTACTGCTCATCCTCATCTCCATGGACTGGCGATGAGTCTGGTCGGTCTGATTGTTGGGGGCGGAATTGTCTGGCTGGTGCGGCTGATGGGATTCTGGATCCTTCGTCAGGAAGCGATGGGTTTTGGTGACGTGATTCTCATGGGGATGGTCGGAGCGTTCATTGGCTGGCAGGCGTCGATCATCGCATTCTTCATTGCCCCGATTTGCGCATTAGTCGTTGTGGCGGCGAATTTCGTCTGGGAGATGGTGATGCGGATGGCGGGGCGGCGCAAGACGCTCGATCGCATGATCCCGTACGGCCCGTATCTGAGTTTAGGGACGCTCCTGACGATCCTGTTCTGGAATCCGCTATTTGAGGGGACCCGTCACTTTTTCGAGCTGGGGGTTTTGCTGATTCCGTTCACCGTATTGATGGGACTTTTGTTCTTCGCGGCGCTCTACAGCGTTCAACTGGTGAAACGGATTTTAGGAATTCAAACCGTATTCGAACCTGAAATGCAATCTTGGCGGCCAGCGGATCAGACTTGGTTCTTCAAAGGGGAAAACGTCAATCGTCATACTTGCCGGTGGAAAACTCGCGACTGGGATGGCTGTGCTTCATCTCATGGGACAATTCACGAGGAGCGTTGGCGAGGGGGCCAGAGTGGAGCAAGTGGTCTGGCTGCTCACTTCAAGAATACAATGAGGAAATGAAAAAGGCCGCACGTGGAAACTGGCCGAGTGGCGAGGCTCCGCATGCGGCAAAGATGCTGACTCTTGTCGGTTAAAATCCTCGAGCGATCTTGATGTCGTTCATGTTGCGGAGCTTGTACTCGATTCCGACGTAATCGAGCAGCGAACAGAGGGCCCGCACTGCGACTCCCATTCCATCTGGTCCGCTGAACCCGCCGAACTGTCCACCACCTTTCAGGTGCGGTTCCAGTTCCAGAAAAGTGCCGGGAAGGCCGAATTTCTGCATCCGGGCAGTTGCCGTCGGAATGTGCTCCCGGAAATCTCGCAAAATCGCCTCGTGTCCCGAATCCCCGATGTCGGCGGGGACGAAATTCTTGAGGCGTTCTTCATCGACGTAGCCCAGCCATTCAAGGTCCGGGTCGACGCAATAGTCCTTAATGTGGATCCAGCCGATGTAAGGTCGCATTGCAGCGTATTCCTCGAAACATTGAACCGGAGTCATGTTTTGAGAAGAGAGGTTACCGGCATCGTAGATCACCACGAGGTTGTCCCGGTTGAGCTTTTCGGCGAGTTCAGCGAGGAGACGACCGTTCTGGCCGATCAGATTCGCTTCGACTTCCAGCCCATAGACGATTCCATGTTTTGCGAATTCGTCAGCAATTTTTCCGATCAAGGCGACCGCTTGATCGACATATTGTGCCGGGTCTGTCCCTTTGGGGTGGTAGAAGGAAAAGCCTCGGATCAGTTTTGCATTCAGTGCGAGAGCGGCACGAATGGTGTTGGCGACTTCCCCTTGCATGTACTCTTCAAACGGGACGAATTTGTTGTGTGAACCATCATCCTGATCAAGTAATTTGATTTTGCCGATGCGTGAGCCAATGCTGGTGACGGACATTCCGTACTCAGCGTGAATTTTATTGAGCTCGGCAAGTTCCGCTTCGTTCAGCTCGACGACATGTTTGACCTGACCATTCCCGAGAACGTCCACGAAGCGGGGGCTGTAATATCTGAGCCCCAGGGCAGAGAGGGCTGCCATTTGTTCGATCGCAGTCTTTCGATTTGCAGCTTCATCTGCAAAAGCACTCAAATAGACAGATTTTGAAACTTCCATTGGGCATTCCCAGTAGGTGGGGGGCGAGCAGGTCAAGAGGCCGATTTTGGGGACCCAAATCCAATCCTGCAACAGACGGGACTTTCGGTTCGATTTGAGCAAATTGCAAAAAGTGAGACTCCCGACAACTTTTTTTCGTCTCGCTGGGTTGCACCTTGGATTGTCTTGCGAAGATTCGACATACTAGCAGGGGTAGACTCAGGCAGGCGGACGCTTGCTGAGGCTGCATTTCCATACAGTAAGTTGTTCATTGAACTTTGGCTGAGGCTGTCATGTCGGAATCTGTAGTATTGGCGTATAGCGGTGGGTTGGACACGTCTGTGCTGGTCGCCTGGTTGATCGATCAGGGCTTGGATGTTCACTGCCTGTATGTCGATCTGGGGCAGCCCTGTGAAGACATCGAAGCCATTCTGAAGAAGGCAATGGATATCGGCGCGAAAACAGCAATCGCCGTTGACGTCCAGAATGAGCTTTGCAGCGACTTCGCGTTTCCTGTGCTGCAATGGCAAGCCAAGTACGAAAACATTTACTTGCTCGGAACCAGCATTGCCCGTCCGCTGATCGCGAAGGCCTGTTTGCAACGTGCTCGCGAAGTCGGTGCGTCCGGATTCGTGCACGGAGCGACAGGGAAGGGGAACGATCAATGCCGTTTCCAGTTGGCAGCAGAAGCACTCGATCCAAAGTGCAAGATCATCGCTCCTTGGCGAGTCGAATCGTTCCGCGAACAGTTTCCTGGCCGAACCGAGATGCTCGCTTACTGCGAGAAAAAAGGGATTCCGGTCAAGGCGACCGCCAAAAAGCCTTATTCTTCTGACGAGAACTGTCTGCACATCAGCTACGAAGCTGGTCTGTTGGAAGACCCTGCAGTCGACGGGATTCCGGTCATTGATTTCGGGATGACGATTTCTCCTCAGCAGGCTCCTGATCAGGAAACAACAGTCACCATTCACTTCGAGTCGGGTGTTCCAACCGCAATTGACGGCAAGGAACTCTCCGCTGTCGAGATCGTCAAAACACTCAACAAGCTCGCAGGAGCCAATGGTGTTGGGCGAATCGACATTGTTGAAAACCGATTTGTCGGAATGAAGAGCCGCGGTGTTTATGAAGCTCCGGGGATGACCTGCCTGTACGCTGCTCATCAGGCATTGGAGCAACTGACTCTCGACCGTGACGCGACTCACTTGCGTGACCGCTTGAGTCCTGAAGTGGCTGAGATGGTTTATTACGGCTTCTGGTACTGTGCGAAGATGGACGCTTTGATGGCGTTCATCAACGAACTTCAGAAACCAGTTACGGGCGACGTGACACTTGGCCTGTACAAAGGGAACGTCCGCGTCACCAGCCGAACCTCGCCAGTCAGTCTGTACGACGAGGCGATTGCGAGCATGGAAGGGGGCGGAAGCTACAACCAGACTGACGCTGAAGGCTTCCTCCGCATCATGGGCTTGCCACTCCGAGTGCAGGGGCAGGTTCGTCCTCGTGCATACTAATCTGATATGCACCGCATGAGTTTTGTCCAGCCGTACATGAATCGTGTACGGCTGGATTTTTTCTGTCAGTACAAAGGGCTTGCGATGTCAGTCACGATCTCAGCAAACAGAAGCAAGCGGGTCGCTGTCTCCTGGAGTTCCGGAAAAGATTGCGCATGGGTGTTGCATCTGCTCCGTCAGGACCCTGATGTTGACGTTGTCGCGCTGTGTACGACATTCAACGAAGAATTCGATCGAGTGGGGATGCACGCTGTTCGAAGCGAGTTGGTCGAGTTGCAGGCTGAGCGGGTCGCACTTCCTCTCCATCGTGTCAACTTGCCGTGGCCGTGCTCGAATGAGAATTATGAGCGGAAGTTTGGGGAACTTTTGGAAGTGCTCGCTGCGAAGGGGGCGACACATTTAGCATTCGGCGATTTGTTTCTCGAAGACATTCGCGACTACCGGATTCGACTACTCAGCGGATCGGGGATCACACCGATCTCTCCAGCTTGGGTTGGAAGGGCGGGAACCGCTTTGCTGGCTCGACAAATGATCGACTCTGGCTTTGAGTCTGTACTGACATGCGTCGATCCGCGTGTTTTGGACGAATCCTTTTTGGGGCGTCGATTCGATTCGTCTCTGCTTCGCGATCTCCCGGGAAATGTCGACCCATGCGGAGAAAACGGTGAGTTTCACACCTTTTGCACGCATGGGCCGATCTTTAGTTCTCCTCTGGATGTCAGCACGGGAGAACGAGTGGATCGAGAGGGATTTTGCTTCATCGATTTGACGAAATCGAAATGAAAAAGGAGTTGCACGTTCCCGATGCAACTCCTTTTTCATTTCTTCATTTGCAGTCGATGGTGGACTCGCTTAAACGAGACCTTGGGCCATCGTTGCACGTGCCAGCTTCAGGAAGCCTGCAATGTTGGCACCACGCACCAGATTTCCGGGAGTGCCATACTCATCGGCTGCTTCAGAGCAGTTCTGATGAATCGACTTCATGATCTGGCGGAGCTTAGCGTCGGTTTCTTCAAATCCCCACGCTTCACGGCAAGCATTCTGCTGCATCTCGAGGCCGGATGTGGCCACTCCTCCCGCATTGGCAGCTTTACCTGGTCCAAACAGAACGCCCGCCTCAAGGAAGACCTGGACAGCGTCCGGAGTGCTGGGCATGTTTGCCCCTTCTCCAACTGCGACGACACCGTTCTTCACGAGAATTGCAGCATCTTTGCCTGTCAGTTCGTTCTGTGTCGCTGATGGCATTGCCACGTCACAGGGGACCGACCAGATGTTTCCGTCCGCGACGTAATGCGCTGTTTTGTGAAGATTCGCATATTCGCTGATGCGGCGTCGCTCGATTTCCTTAAGCTGCTGCATCGTCTCGAAATTGATTCCAGATTCGTCGACGATGATGCCGTCGGAATCGCTCATGGCGACGACTTTTCCGCCGAGTTCGATCACCTTCTGCAATGCGTAAATCGCGACATTTCCGGAACCGGAGACGACGACTTTCTTTCCTTCAAAGTTCTGCTTACGCGAGGCGAGCATGTTCTCGACGAAGTAAGTACACCCATAGCCTGTCGCTTCTTTGCGAACCTGGCTTCCCCCGTAGACAATCCCTTTTCCGGTGAGCACACCTGCTTCAAACTTGTTGGTCAGCCGTTTGTACTGCCCGAACAAATAGCCGATTTCGCGGCCACCGACGCCAATGTCCCCCGCTGGTACGTCGGTATATTCTCCAATGATGCGCCAGAGTTCTGTCATGAACGACTGGCAGAATCGCATCACTTCTGAATCGGATTTCCCTTTAGGGTCGAAGTCGGATCCCCCTTTGGCTGCTCCGATAGGAAGTCCTGTGAGCGAGTTTTTGAAGATCTGCTCAAAGCCGAGGAACTTGATGATGCCCAGATAAACGGAGGGATGGAAACGAATTCCTCCCTTGTATGGTCCGAGGGCACTGTTGAACTGCACCCGGAATCCGCGATTGATCTGGATTTCACCTTTGTCGTCCTGCCAGGGGACTCGGAAGATCAATTGGCGCTCGGGCTCACAGACCCGCTGAAGCACTTTGGCGTCTGCGAATTCACGGTGTTTTGCCAGAACCGGGCCAAGGGTTTCAATGACTTCACGCGCTGCCTGATGAAACTCAAGTTCATTGGCGTTGCGTTTCACGACTTCCTGATAAATTGACTCTAAATCTTCCGATAGGGCCATTTGGTTTCTCTTTCTGACGAGGCTTCAGAATGAAAGGTAAAATGTCCTGTGCACCTGATCCGAATCTGGAAATTGCGATACGGCGTATCAGTGAAAACGAGTTAGTCGGAATCACTCAATTCGCCCTCATGGGGGAAGCGGCTGTCGTGAAATCCGCAACGCAAATCGATATCCCGAAAAGGGACATGTTTTGAGGAGCAGTGAGGAGACCCTCACATTGACTTCGTTCAGAATGCGGATCGATTTGACACAGAACAGCCGGGCAGTGTCGGGACTCTTGGCTCTCTGGTCAAGTTCGCTCAATCGTGGGAAGGAGGGGACGATTGTTGCTCCGCTCACCTCTGACAGTGTGAAATTCGCTATTTTACACTGACGAGGGTATTTGATGATGTTACGATAGGGGCGACCCAAGGGGATTTCATCTTGGTGCGGTTATTTACGGTTGCAGCGGTCCACTCATCCTGACGGTTCCGTGAATCGCTGATTACTTCATGAATTGCTGAAACGAATCCATGAAATCGAGCAGTCTACAGCAGCGCATTCACGTTCGGTTTCGAGAACTTCTGGTACTCGTTCTGGTTTTAATCTCTCGTTCAGGTTCGGCTGCTGAACTTGATCCGCTCGACCTTGTCTGGAGTGGAACTTCCCAGGCTGTCCGTGACTTTATCCTTCGCACCGCAGACCTTCCGGGAGGGGAAGTTGTGCGACCCCTTGCCGACGCTCCAATCATGGTCTGGTGCGAACGTGGATTTCTCGGATCAGATAATGTTTACGCCGATGAGAGCAACCGTTATTGCGTTCTTCGGCTGATGATCGGGAATCAAACCGACCACGACATTCAGGTTACGTCAGATTCGATCGAGCTCAAAGTTGGTGAAACGCGATTCAAAATCGGGGCGGCTTCAAAAATGTCGCGACAGATGCCTCTCGAGATCGATTGGCATGAAGACGGCAACACACGACCCCAGTTTCAACTTCGGACACCGCAGAAACTGAACATCCCGCAAGGAAAGGCAGTGGCGTTCTGGTGTGTGTTCGCTGGATTTGAACCGATTCCGGTCGTTCCCCCGATGCTTCTCTCCATTCGCACCGAGACCGGCGAAGTTGTAAATCTGGACGTCATTCAACAACAGAACGCTCGTCTTGGACTGAAAACAGCTGAAATCGGCCCTCAAAAGTCGTTGGTGATTTTGAGCATTATGGGGCAGTTGAATCGATTCAACTGTGCGTATCTCGCGTCTGAGATGAAAGCGTTGTCTCAAAATGGAGGGAAACGATTTCTCGTCGAATGGGGACCAGATGCTCAGCCGTCGGATGACGTACTGATCGGGTGGCTATTGTCGATGAATGCAGCCAGTCGTGAGGGGAATCCACTCGAGATGCAGCTCCCCGTTCTCCCGGCGTCGAGACAGGTCGTACTCGCAAATCTGACTGACGGAAACCGTGAAGTCGAAGATTGGGCCGATGAGACACAAGGGGTGTACCGGGAATCGCGTGTCGGGGCGATTGCAGCCCTGCGTGATGTGTTCGAACGGGTTGATTCCAGCACGATCGAGCAGGAACTCGCTAACGGGCATACCTGGTCTCAGGAAGCCGCGATGATCGTGGGTGGGGAGCGGCTCGATCCAAAGGCGATTCCTCTTCTAATTGAATTATCACACTCAGCGAACCCGGATTTACAGGCTGCCGCTGCAATTGCACTCGGTGAGCAGTCCTCGCCTCTTGCTGCAAACCGGCTGCAGGAGATGGTCAAGAGTCAGAATACAGACCTGACGCGAGCAGCGTTTCGGGGGTTGTTGCAAACGCCAACTCCGGCTCACCGCACTAATGTTCTGGCGATGCTGGCACAGGGGACTGTTCGATTACCCGGTCCTGAAATCTTTCGGCTGTTGGCCGACAATTATCACCCGGATTGGCAGACGTATCTCGCTGCCGGAGTGAACGATCCAGATGCAAAAAACCGGGAAGCGGCACTCGAAGTTCTGTACCAGATTGGGCATCCCCAGCTGGACAGAATGTGTCAAATCGCGTTGTCCGATCCGGAGGAAGCTGTCCGAGTCCAATCGTTTCGGATTTTGATGGACCGTACCGATCGAGCTTCATTGGAAGCCGCAAGTCAGTATTCGCTCGCGGAGCTCTCACAAGGGAAGATCACTCCACAGATTCTTGAGCACGTGGACCGGACTCGAGACTCGAGGGCAGCTTCTGCACTTCTTGTTGAACTCGAAAAACTGAATGGATCGCGTCATCGACTGATTGAAGTGATCGGGGCGATCGGGACTGAAAAGCATCTGGAGGCAGTTGTTGCCAGCGTGGGGAAATACTCTGACGATGAGCAAGTCATCGTCGTGTCATTGTTGCCACGATTATCGCTGGACCTTCAGCTCAAGGTGCTCGGGGATCTGGCAGCTTCGCCGGTCGCAAGCGTTCGCTACGCTGCGGTTGGGAATCTGAAATCGATCGGAAATGAAGAAGCACTGACGATTCTCGGTCGGATGTTGGAGAACGAAGCCAATGAGGGTGATCCTCTCGTCGTGTGTGTCGCGATGGGAGAGATTGGAACGGAAGGAGCAATTCGCCGGCTGCGCTCTTATCAGGAGAAGGTGATTCAGGCTCAGGATAACAATGGAATCGCAGCGGTGGATCAGGCGTTCAAGGCATGGCGTTCCCGGTTTCCGGGTTACAGTTTTGTCGAGTCTGGTTTCGCCTACGTCTCTGCCGAGGACGAAGAGCAGGCTTTGAAGGCGTTCTCAATGGCGATCATGATCAATCCAGAGTTGGCGGACGCCTATTCTTCTCGCGGCAACGTCTATCTGCGCCGGAACGAGTTTGAGAAGGCTGATGTCGATTTTCGGAAAGCGATGAAACTGGACATTCATGACGGACAGGCATTGACGGGCGTCGCGATCGTCGCAGCGATCATCGGGGACTGGGAATCGGCTGTTAGTATGGTCGAGGTGAACGCGCCGAGATTTCGGACTGACCGCTTTTACTCCTACAACTCAGCCTGTGTCTATTCCCGATGTGTCGAGCGACTTCGTCAATCGACCGATTCGCCTGACGTCAAAGAAAAGATTGCCAATTTCGAAAAACTTGCGATCGAACGTCTGCAAGAGTCAATTACCCGCGGTTTTTCTCAGTTTGAATGGATGAAAGAAGATCCGGATCTCAGTGCAATTCGGGACCTTCCTGCTTTCCATCAATTGGAAGAGATGGAATAACTGCGGAGTCTTGTGCCGTTGCATCAAGATTACTTTGGAGCACTTCTGCGCTTATAGCTGGGCCAAAATCGCTTCTGGTCTGCTGGTTTCTGTCGGAAAAATGTGGGATGCTTTCCGCTTGCTCGCGTTTTTGTGCGAGGAAATGTGTTACTCCGAAAAAGCCTGAAGTGCGATGAGATTCACGCTGGACGATACAATTGCTGCGATTGCCTCCGCTCCCGGTCCAGCGTTCCGGGGAATCATTCGCGTGAGCGGTCCCGACACTCCAGCTGTCCTGAATAAGCTCCTGATGACAGAGAGCTGGCAGGGGAATCGGGAAAAGCAATCCCGGAGAATTTCAATCCTCATTCCTGTCGGGGATGGACGCGTCTCGATTCCGGCTGACCTTCTTTATTGGCCAACCGCTCGTAGCTTCACTGGAGAAACTCTGGGTGAGCTACATCTTGTGGGCTCTCCACCGCTGTTGAATGAAGTGCTCGCCAAGATTCTTGTGAACGGAGCACGACCTGCAGAAAAAGGGGAATTCACGTTACGTGCGTTCCTGGCTGGTCGAATTGATCTGGTTCAGGCGGAGGCTGTTCTTGGCGTGATTGATGCAGGTGATTCTGGAGAACTCAAAACCGCACTCGCGCAGCTGGCGGGTGGGATTTCAACTCGTATGGCTGACTTGCGGGAAGAATTGTTATTGCATCTCGCTGATCTGGAAGCTGGGTTGGATTTTGTTGAAGAAGACATTGAGTTCGTTGCCCGTGAAGAACTGACCAGAAGGCTGAACGCAGCCCATTCGATGATCTCGGCGTTGCTGTTACAAGCTTCTGGACGCATGCAATCACATGGGCGAAAGAAGGTCGTCCTCGCAGGGCTCCCCAATGCGGGGAAGAGCACGCTGTTCAATCGACTGGTTGGTAAAGAGGCGGCGTTGGTATCCCCGATTGCGGGTACCACTCGCGATTATCTGTCTGCCCCTGTATCCCATTCTGGGGTCACTTTCGAACTGATTGATACTGCGGGGTGGGAGCAGGCACGAGACGGGATCGAAGCTGCTGCCGCGGAACTTCGGTCTGATCAACTTCAACGTGCTGACTTGGTTGTCTGGTGTACTTCCGCTGAGGATAATCCTGAGAGTTTGGAATCCGATGAACAGCTCTATTTGCAGTGTCGGGAAGTGGCCACGCAGGTGCTGAGAGTCCGGACGAAGGCGGACCAATCATCGACAAATAAGCATGCTGACAAACTGGACGACCTGTCGGTTTCGGTTCAGGAAGAGATCGGTTTAGAGGAAATGCTTGATGGTGTGGTCAAGCATTTATCCAGTGCTCGAAGTGACGCCGAACTGATCGGGGCAACCGCTGCGCGGTGTCGTGAAAGCCTTCAACATTCGTTGTTGGGAATTGAACGGGCTCTCGAACTGATCGAGATTCAAGCGGGAGATGAATTGATTTCATTAGAACTGCGGGACGTGTTGGATCAGTTGGGCCGAATTCTTGGTCAAGTTTATACCGACGACATTCTGGATCGCATCTTCAGTCGATTCTGCATTGGAAAATAGTGGATCGTTTGCTGTTCATATGGCTGTGATTCACGAAGTTTGCTGGGTATGAAGGTTTCCGTTGAAATGAATCAGAATGCAGATGTCGGAGGAGTTGCGGGGCTTTTTGTTGGCATGGATGAAGCTGGCTATGGCCCAAATCTCGGGCCACTCGTGATCGTCGCCACTCGTTGGGCGCTCCCAGAGGTGCCTCAGCAATGCGAGCTTTATAAGTTGCTTCAGGGCATCGTGAGTGTGAGCAGGGATCGGCTCGGGCAGAAATTGCACATCGCGGATTCGAAGGTTGTGCATGTTGGTAAGCACGGGTTCCGCGCCTTGGAAACTTCCGCATTGACGTTATTGCAGTCGTTGGGGTGGAAGACAGACACGTTTCAAGGATTGTGGCGGCAACTTATTGGGGGTGAAGCCTATGACAAGCAAGTCCAGCATTTGGCCCCCTGGTATGTCGACGATCTCAAGCTTCCCGTCGCTGCTGAAGCATCGGTGATTCGCGGCATGATGCAGAAATTGCAGTCTTGCATGGAGATCTCGGGGGCAACGTTGCTGGACGTGCGAGGCGATCTCATCGTTGAGGAGAGATTCAATCAGGAAGTGGAGCGATTCTCGAATAACAAAGGACAAGTGCTGTCGCAGAACGCCTTTCGATTACTTCGGTCGACGTGGGATCCAGGAGAGACTGTGCCGACTCTCTTCGTTGGGGACAAGCACGGCGGTCGGAATCGGTATGATGAACTCTTGGCGGGTGTGATGGATGGGGAGATGATTCTGAGGTTGGAAGAGGGCCAGCAGATGAGCCGGTATCGTGTGGGATGCACTGAATTGCGCTTTCAAGTCGGTGGAGAATCGCATTTACCGGTCGCTTGTGCGTCGATTATCGCGAAGTATCTGCGAGAGTTATCGATGGATCTTTTGAATCAGTACTGGGAGAAATTGTGTCCAGGAGTGAAACCGACGCGAGGTTATCCGATGGACGCTCGGCGATTTCGGGACGATGTCAACGACGTCCGCCAGAAGTTGGGGCTTTGTGATCAGCTTTTCTGGAGAAGTCGTTAATACAGTTTGTGCAGCGGGCGGAGTCAATTACCTGTATCACGGAAGAGAAGGACGACGACTTCCGCGGAAATCGCTTCCTCGCGGCCGATCGGGCCCACTTTCTCACCTGTTTTCGCTTTGACGCTCACTTGCGAAATGTCGACTTTTAAGAGCTTGGCAAGTTCGGCTCGAATCGGGTCTTTGAACGAAGAGAGCTTCGGACGCTGGGCGAAGACAATGCAGTCTGCGTTTCCGATCTTCCAGCCTTCGCTGAAAACTTTGTTGAGCACACCTTGAAGCAGTGCGACTGAGTTCGCCCCGCGGTATGCAGGATCGGTGTCCGGGTACCACTCGCCAATGTCTCCCCATGCGAGCGCTCCCAAAATGGCGTCCGTCAGGGCATGCAGGAGGACGTCGCCGTCGCTGTGAGCGACGCATCCCTTTTCGTGCGGGATTTCTAACCCGCCGATCACGAGCCGAAGCTCCGGCGCAAGGCGATGGGTGTCGTGTCCTAGTCCAATCCGCATGTTCATGGGGGTGACCTCTCCAGGTGAAGTAGCGACTATAGATGCAACTGTTTGTTTTCGTCAAAAGAGGAGACGCCCGTTCAGTTGTGTCATCCTGTCGTGGACAGAAGCTTCGTCTACCATTCGGCAGTGATTGCCGAATGTCTCCAAATCGATGTCGTGTCAAATTGTAATGTCGCCAATTTGTGAGAAAGAAGGGCTTCAAGCTTACAAAGAAGTTCTTCGATTTCTGTCAATGCCAATGTTTTCGTGGTGTTGAAAATAATTTTTAATTGTTTTTTAGTAAGTGGTTGCGTTTAAATTTCTGTTGTTGTTTTTGGAAATGGCACGCTCTCTGCATTAGGTCTTTTCAGATGGCAGCGACAAAGACAAGTTCAGTGAAACTGCCAAGACTTGATGAAATTTGTCAAAAATTCCAAGGACAAGGAACGCGATTATGTTGGTTTTGACACGTAAGAAGGATGAGACGATTCGAATTGGTGACTCGATTGTAATCAAAGTGATTTCATGCGGTCACGGCAAAGCGAAGATCGGAATTGAAGCCCCAGTCACCACTCGAGTGCTTCGAGGCGAGATCCTGGCGGCACTCCAAAAGGCCGTTTGTGACGGCGAAGAACAAAAAAATTCACTTGTCGCCCACTAAATTTCAAAAACGACTCATTGACGCTGATTACAGACCTGAAACACTTCTCACTGGAATGACTCCTATGAAGACGACACACAATAATTCGAACAGCTCTTTCGTCCTCGCAATGGTAATGACTCTGGTTGTTACCTGCGGATTTCTGAATGCTTCCGAGCCAATCAATACCAGCTCTGCACTGGTTCCTGTGACATCTGAAAATGACGTCATCAGCAACAGTTTCGTGCAAGTTCGCCACGAAGCGATGAACGAAAATGGAATCGGCATACCTCGGGCTCGTGAAGATGTTGTCCCCTTGAAGACAACATACGGGGATAGCCAGAACCCGGTTGAGATTTCCAACGCGAAGATCACCAACCGAGCGACGGATGCAAAGATGCAAGGGTTTCTTGCACGAACAAGCATGAATCAGTTGGTGACCGTTTACCGCGAAGCATCTCAGATGGTTGATCAGCGACACGTTGATCCGCCTGCAGTCGAAATGCGATCCAGAAGCTCGATTCAGAACGTGATTTACGCTCTCAACAACGAGCACTTTCTTCGGGCAGGCAATGCAAGTATCAATGTTCAGGGGATTCAGAACGTACAGGGACAGCTCCAGCAGCTGATGAATCAGCCAGCTCGAGACACAAATCAGGCTGTGGCGTTAATGCAGACAGTTGCTGAAACTGTGAACCGAGGAACAGGGATTCGACGCGAAGCGGTTGCACTTGAGTTCTTGAACGGAATGTTGGATTCCTTGGACAAGTACTCTTCCTTTATGCCAGAAAGTGGTTCGGCGAGTAACGGAGCCATGATTGACAGTGCGACCGTCACAGCTTCTCTCGAAGAGAATATCGTCGGCTTGGGAGTTGAATTGAAGGCACATGCACAAGGGGTGGAGCTGGTTGGTATTGTTGAGAACAGCCCAGCAGCACAACTTGGACTTCAGGAGGGCGATTTGATTGTCGCAATCAATCAGCAGAGCATGGCTGGAAAGAGTTTGAACGAGATTGCAGACAAGTTGGCTGGTCCAGCTGGAAGCTCGGTCACATTGGACATCGTACGAAATGGGCAGAAGTATCGAGGTGCAGCAGTTCGTCGTAGCTTCTACGTCGGAAGTGTGGCTGGGACCAAAATGATCGATACTGTGAACGGAGTGGGTTACATCCGACTCAAGCAATTCTCGGCTTCTTCTGCAAAGGATTTGGAAAAGGCTTTGTTCACTCTCCACAATCAGGGAATGAAGAGCCTGGTGTTCGACTTGCGAGGTAACCCAGGAGGATTGCTCGACGTCTGCATCGAAATGTCGGATATGTTTCTCCCACGAGGAACAATTGTCTCCACAAAGGGTCGAAACGCATCTGACAACTCCACATCGACAGCTTCTCAGCCAAAGACCTGGAGTGTGCCGTTAGTGGTTCTTGTTGACGATAACTCTGCAAGTGCCAGCGAGATTTTCGCAGCAGCGATTCAGGAAAATGGACGAGGTGTGATTGTCGGTCGGAATTCATATGGAAAGGGAACTGTTCAGACTCACTTCCCAATGAACTCCGTTCCAGCAATCCTGAAGTTGACGACAGCCAAGTTTTACTCTCCATCAGGACGTGAAATGGCTGGTGCAGGAGTCGCTCCTGACGTCCCAACAGCAGCTCCTGCTGAGGGACGGGTGAGCAACAACGACAGCGACGTGCAGACAGCTCGACAGGTCATCGCTTACGGTGCTCCTGGACAGATGGCTACGAATCAGACTGGGAATAGTGCGGGGAACAAGGCTCCAATCAACTTCCTGCCAGCAAACAACAATAACAATTACAACTTGGGGAACTACACTCCAAATTACAACACCAACTTCAACCCAGCTGGTCACTCCAACATCAACTACAACGGTTACAATGTCGGGAACGGAAGCGACCGTGGTTTCCACTCCCTGAGCAACCCACACGCTGCTCCAAACAGTAACTACGGTGGAGTCAACAACACCGGACGCGGTTTGCCAGAAGGTGTTCGTGAGTACTAATCTGGTTTGAGTAACGCAAGCTACTCAGTAAGAGCCCGGTGATGAAAATCGCCGGGCTCTTTTCATTCAGTGGTGCTACTTCGCTTCTGGCTCGACGCTCTCCGGAACTGCATGAGCGTTTCGCATTTTGCTGACTCGGTTATTCATGTTTGAGTCAGTTGCTCGCTGCGGATGAAGTCAAAAAAGAAAGCTCCGCAGTGTGTGCGGAGCTCTCTCGTCTCGAAACAGACGCCGTTTGACTACTTTGCAGCGCTCTGGCCGAAGTCGTTGACCGAGCTGCGCCAAACAGAATGGATATGGTTGGCAATGTTTCCGGCTGGATCTGGCTGAACGTTGATCAGTTCCAGTGAGAATGTCGGACCTTGTACACGGAAGCAGTGTCCCACTCCGGGTTCAGTTGCCCCCAGCCATGCAAAGTGAATGTTTTCAATTCCCGCTTCCTTGATCTCATCGAGTCGGGTTTTTGCAAAATCTTCATCAAGATGGCTGTTGTAAGTGGTCAGGATCGTCCAGAGAAGATCCTTCTGCTCGGCGGACAGTTCTGAAGCGGAGATTCCTTCTGGGGGATTCGAAACTGGAGGGACAGGATTTCCTGCATTGCGGTAGTCTCCAGGGGCCGTCTCTGCGATGACTGCCGTGGCTTTCTGTGAGGCGCTGAGTGAATTGACGAGTTCGAATGCAGATTGTTCTTCATTGGCGAGTGTGCGTGTGCCGACTTTCGGACCGCCCGGAATGTAAGTGATGACCGTCGCTGGGCAGGCACCCCAGAAACTAGGTGAATCTCCGACGACGACGTTGTTTTTGATGACCAGATTCTGAGAGAAATGGTGACCTTCAAAGCTCCAGCCCCATGTTGAGTCGTTCGCAGGTTCGCCGAAGATCGTGAGGAAGTAGCGTGCAGAGTCTCGGTACGGGGTTCCCTGTTTTTCGCGTTCGCCGATCAGAAGGTTGTGTTCGAGCGCCATGATTGTGACAGCTTTGTCGAAACCGTCATCGCTGAGTGCTGCGTCGAGTAGTTGATAACAGAGCACTTGTTGCTCTGAATTCATATCGCGGTATTGAATTCCCTTACGATGTTCCTTCGGAATGTTGTGCCAGTCTTGTCTGGCCGGGTCGTTGAAATCCAGAACGACCGCTTGCTTCTGTTCGGGAGTGAGTGTCGCGATGAACCGCTGAGCAACTTTTGTCATTGTTGCACCGGAGGAGAGTTTTTCCTCAGCAGCGATCACAGAAGAAGTTGCCAGTAAGCAGATGGCAAGCAGTGAAGAGGCGAGACTTTTCATGCGTGAGTATTCCTGGATTGAAATAGGGGAGAGGGGCAGCAGGACGAAATTGTAATCAAGTCAATTCCATCAAACATCAGCTACGCATTGTGAAAAGTGCCTAATTCACAAGTTCTTGCAGAAGTCCGAGCGAGGACGAAAGCGGGCAAGAACGCGTCAGTTGTCTGCGATTATTGCTGTGGAGAGTCAATCTCGCTGATGATACTTTTTAGCGGGTCTTTTTCGTGATGAGAGAGCCGAATCCCGCCTTAGTGAGTTGTGTTTTGTTTCCGAAGATCCATTTGTCTACGGTTTTGCCGCAGTGTGGGCAATCAGGGTGGTAGCTGGACGGTTTGTTGTCGAATACGACTTCGGGGTCTGCCCAGATGGCTTCGCATTCATCACAGATCGCTGACCATTTTTCACAGTGGTTACACTTCGCAAAATGAACCACTCCCTGTTCGCAGATCGGGCAGTTTCCCATGTTGGGGCGTGACGCTGCTTTTTTCATGTTCGTCGAAGAGCCTTAGGGTGAGTGTTCTATTTGGGAAACGCTGTGATGATTTCGGAAGTTCCGCGTCTAACGACGATGAAAATGGTCGTCAGAGGTGGGTTCTTTCTTCGTTTACCAGTCTCGCCTCCCAGGAAACCGACTCGTCGTCCCATTGGAACGGTGTAGGCATCGCGACCGCTTTCGGTATCGGGGGAGATTTTGTCTGATTGCACTTTTTTCCAGGCGAGGTCAACCCAGGCGAATGTCAGGTCTTCTCCACCATCGAACACTCCATGCGGTCCGGGGCGATCGGGGTCGTCCTCAGCATGACGCAAGACGTGCTCTTTTCGTGTGTTTCCATCTGGATCAAGACCTTCGTAGCGGACCCCAGCAGGACTGACCCATTTGTTTTTTCCAGTTGACTTGAGCTCAACGGGTTCCGGGGAGCCTGCCACCAGCATTGGCGGGCCACGCGGCATCTCAAGCAGTTCGATTTCGTCGGGGGCCCGTACTTGAATCTGGAGTTTGTCCTGATGTCGATTCAACGTGCCTTGAACAGAAACGGATTTCCCTTGATAGAGCGTCTCTGGATCATTCGTCCAATTCTTTTTGACATCGTCTGACGAGACGAAAATTGAGAACTCACGATTTCCCTTGAAATCGATGAAACGGTGCCCAGAACTGGATTTTCCGACGCGAGTTACCTCGCCCGTCAGAATGATTTCCTGGCCTACACGCCCTCGAAGCTCCTGAATGTTGGAAGCTGCGACTGTCGGCAGAGCGGGAGCTTCGGCAAACACCACCTGCGTCGGCGTTCCACCGCGAGGTGATAGCGTGGTCGAATTGGCTGTGGCGTCTTTGCGATCGCCGCGCAGCAGTTCCGGTGTGTCGGATTGCTCGGACCAGCGTGACTCCTGCGTGATTTGCTCAGGAATGGCCGGAAGGTCCATCCCGCAGCCGGCAATTAATCCGAGCAGACTGACGAGAATTGCCGCGACGAAAGTTTTGCCGCACTGAGTCGGAGAGAGACTGGTTGACATCAAAGAGCACTCGCTGACAAAAATCGGCGTCAATCATGCACACGGGTGAATGGAATTTATTATGGGGCCGAGTCAACAGGCGAATCAACAGCTGATTGTGGAATTGCTGGTGAAGCAGGAACCTCCTTTTCGTCGACTTCGATGCCCTGTGGGTCTCCGGGAATGATCATTTCGTCCATTGAGACGACGTAGACGATCATCCCAAGAAGGGCGAGTACAGCTGTAATCGCCATGAAAAGCTGGCGAGTTCTTTGAGAAGCGGCAAACGCCACTTCAAACTCACCCTGCGATCCTTTGTTCTGTTCAACCGATCGATTGTGGGCCATTGCGATCCAATTTTTTGTCAGGGGCTGCCACTTTTTCAGTCGAAGTGTAATCCAAGATTCAATCGAGTTTCCATTTCAAGCCGCTAAATGGACTTGAAACATTGTCTTGTTTATCAAGGACTTTTCGTGCAGCTGATCACGTAAGTCAATTTGTATAATCGGGTTGTGTGTGGAACGACTGCCAGAAGCTGCGTGGGATGCGGTGCGAAATGAATTTCTTTCAGTCACCTGTATTTTCGCCAGTTCAGTGATGACCTATGCGTGAAGTTCTGCAGAGTATTTGTCAGAATAAACGGTTGTGGATGAACCTGTGTGGTTGTTGGTCAACAGCATTTGCTGATAGCCAGTACCGTTGGACCTGAATTCTGAAAAGTTGCTCAATCGCAATTTTGGTTCAGTGTTCATTATTACCAGCGAAGGAAAACAGAGCGATGACAAATCCGAATCGGCGTGACTTCTTAAAAACAGCATCGATTGCGGCAACTGTGGGAGGAACGTTGTTTCACAGCGTTTCAAACCGTGCCTACGCAGATGGCGACGATACGATCAAAATCGGATTGGTCGGTTGCGGTGGCCGAGGATCAGGCGCTGCTGCTCAGGCATTGCAAACTTCAGGAAAGACAAAGCTGATTGCAATGGGCGACATGTTCAAGGATCACCTTGACAATTCATTGCGCCAAATTCAGGCAGAAGTTTCCGGCAAGCCTGACGTGGAAATTGACGTTGAAGAGGCGCGAAAGTTCGTCGGCTTTGACGCATACAAGCAAGTCATCGACGCTGGCGTTGACGTTGTGATTCTCGCCACTCCACCGGGTTTCCGCCCGATGCAACTTGCTTACGCCGTTGAGCAGGGCAAACACGTATTCATGGAGAAGCCCGTCGCAACGGATGCTCCCGGAGTTCGCAGCGTCCTCGAGTCAGCACGCATTGCCAAGGAAAAGGGACTCAAGATCGGTGTTGGACTCCAGCGCCATCACGAGAAGAGCTACATCGAAACAATCAAGCGAATTCACGATGGTGAATTCGGTGACGTCCGTGCTTTGCGCGTTTACTGGAACAACCCAGGAGTCTGGGACCCACGTGCCACACGTGATCAGTGCAAGAACGAGATGGAGTACCAACTGCGCAACTGGTACTACTACAACTGGCTGTGCGGCGACCACATTTGCGAGCAGCACATCCACAATCTGGACGTTGGGAACTGGGTCATGAAGGGCTACCCAGTCAAGGCCAACGGAATGGGTGGTCGACAGGTTCGCGTCGATCCGAAGTACGGCGAAATCTACGATCATCACGCTGTCGAGTTCACATACGAAGACGGAACCGTGATGATGAGCCAGTGCCGCCATATTCCAAACTGCTGGAATGATGTCTCCGAGCATGTTCACACAACCAAGGGAATCATCAATCCAGGTTCCGGTGTTGAGCGTCTGTTTGACGGCTCAAAGGGTGAACGGTTCCGCGGACAGAATCCAAACCCATACCAAGTTGAGCACGATGATCTCTTCGCAGCGATTCGCAACGGCGAAGAATACAGTGAAGCTGAAAATGGTGCGATGAGCACAATGACTTCAATTCTCGGACGGATGTGTACCTACTCCGGTAAGGTCATCAGCATGGAAGACGCCTTGAACAAAGGTCTCAGCATCATGCCGACAGAATTCGGAATGGATGCGACACCACCAACACTGCCAGATGAGCACGGAGCTTATCCGATCCCAACTCCTGGTGTGACCGTGGTTCTTGGCTAAACCCGATAAGACAAATTGAGTTTCAATCGAATCGCCGTACAGCCATCTGTGCGGCGATTCTTTTCTGTGGATCTGATTCTATGTTGAAAGGGCTCTCAATGCGATTTGTGACTCTCTTCGGGATGGGCGCGCTCGTCGCCACTCTCGGGCTGTTTTCTGTTTCCACCGTTTCCGCAGATTCTCCTCGACCGAAAACGATTCGGGTCTATACCGGGACATACACCAACGAAACCAGCGAAGGGGTTTATCTCTTCGAGATGGATCCCGTCACCTGGAAGGCAACAGAGCCAAAGCTGGTGGCGAAAATCGAGAATCCGACCTACATGCAGTTCGATCCGAAATTCGAACACCTGTATGTTGTGAGTGAGGTCTCGGTCCCTTCAAAGATCAAAGGGAATAAAGACACAGGGTTCATCTCTGCTTACAAAGTGGATGCAGCGACTGGAAGCCTCACTTTGTTGAACACGGTGGAGTCGCACGGAGGACTTCCTTGTTACACCGAAGTCGACAAGGCGGACAGGTACTTGTTGATTGCGAATTACTTTGGTGGAAACGTTGCCAGCTATCCAATTCAGGCAGATGGCTCGCTGGGGGATGCCATCTGCGTTGTGGACCATGTGAGTGACAACAATGAGAAGAGGGAAGCACGTGGCCATTCAATCGTGTTCTCGCCTGATGAGCGTTTCGTCGTTGCGGCGGATGCGGGGATCAACGAATTGAAGATCTACAATTTTGATCACTCGACCGGAAAGTTGACGCCTCACTCGACTCCATCGCATTTCACTGGCGTAGACACTGCTCCACGTCACTTCAAGTTTCATCCGAACGGGAAGTGGGCGTACAACAACAATGAGCAGAACTTCACAGCAATGGCTCATCACTTCGACGCTGAGAAGGGTACACTGAAAACATTGCAGACCATCACGACGCTGCCAGAAGGTGTTCCGCACGAAGGAAGCACCGCTGAGTGTTTGCTGCACCCAAATGGAAAGTTCTTGTACGTTTCGAATCGCGGGCCAAACAGCATTGCTGTCTATCAGATTCAGAATGATGGAACGTTGAAGTTCACAGGTGCCATCGACACGCTGGGTAAGATTCCTCGCAACTTCCGCTTCGACAACACCGGACACATCATGTTGGTGGAGAATCAGGACAGTGGCACAATCGTTCTGTTCAACGTCGATCAGAACACTGGTTCACTGACTGCAACAGAGAATGTTGTAAAAATTTCACGTCCAGTATGCATCAAGATGGTGGACGTTTACTAAAGCGGACGTTACGTTATGCCTCACCCGCGAGTGATCGCAGGAGAGCCTGACTTCGGTCAGGAAAGTCAGTGAATAGACCATCGATTCCAGCCTGCATCAGTCGTTGGTGCAGGTCTTCGAAACTGCTGAATTCGGCCTGGGGCGCATCAGCGCGACATGTCCATGGATGGACGACCAGCCCGGCAGTGTGTGCGGTGTGAACGAACTTGTTTTGTTCCCCGCGCTGAAATATGCCGCTGATCGACGGACCGATCCCGTCGGCATATTTCGCGATGGTCTTGAATGTCGAAGCGAGTGTGGAATCGGTCAGGCTCGCCGCGAGACATTCCTCAGCTTCCATCAGCTTGATGAGCTTCAATCGCGTGCCGAGTTCATTTCTCAGTCGGCGAAGTTCATTGCCATCAAAACATTGAACGTAGCATGTCGAGTCTCTTTCGGTGTAGCCATGTCGAGTCAGTACCTGTAGCACAACCGACGTGATGTCTTTTCCTTCAGCGTGATGAAATGCCGGTTGTTTGATCTCCGGGTATATGCCTGCTTCTCTTCCTGTGCTGGTATTCATTCCTCGAATGAAATTGAGTTCTTCTTCAAGCGTCGGAATCGTGAATCGTCCAACGTGTGCCGGGAACCGCTTTGGGAAGACAGCGACTCCTGTCTGGTGATCGAACCGTTCTGATGCAGTGAGTTGCCTGACTTCTGCGAGAGAGAAGTCGATGGCGTAGAACCGTCCATCTGCGCGTGCTCGACCAGGAAACTTCGTGGCGACGTCTGAAACGGTGTCGAGATGAATGTCATGGAGAACAATCGGGATGTCATCCTGAGTCAGAACAACGTCCTGCTCCAAAAAATCAGCTCCCATTGCGTGGGCCATGGCTTTGGCTTCGAGAGTGTGCTCCGGGAGATATCCTGACGCTCCGCGATGGGCGATGGTGATGGGGTGTCTTGGCAAATTGGCCTCAGTTGTCGAGATGAAATGTCGAAGTCAAAACGTTGCTACTGAATCATTGCTCGTTGGGATTGTGGACCGTTGCTCAAGATTGGCATAGAGGAAATTCGGCGATTGACGACTGAAGTGTGAGTCATGTCTGGAGAAACGAAAACTGGCAGGCCGAAGTCGACCTGCCAGTGGTGAGAGAATAAGTTGTCATCGCAGTGAGAATGATACAGCCTCAACTAACTGGCTGCAGCGAGCGCCTCCGTTTGCTGTGTGAGTGCATCCTCAAGGTGTGAGGAGATTTCTTTGACGGTGGCGTCCGTGAGGCCTTTGCAGATTTCCAGAACAACTTTCTTCGACAGGGGAGCGGAGAGCTGGTCTCGCAAAACTCCCAGCATGAGTGCAGGGGCGATGATGATGAGTCGACCGAACTGGTTCGTCATCCTTCCTTGTTCAAGTCTGTTGACGATCTCGATAGAAAAGTTCTTCGCAGTATGGTGTCGGAAGTCGGTGTGAAGTTCGTGTTCTGCATGGTCTACAGAGGAGCCCATCATACGACTGATCCGGTTTGATGATACCTCACTATTTCCGTTCATTTCGTCTGCATACTTTAGTGAGAATACTTTGGACAACGGTTGTAGATCTGGCCAGTTCGCTTGGTAAACGGTCGCTTTGGATCGATCTGCAATCAGAACCCAAGTGTTCTCAACAACCCGTGCCTCACGTCGGTAGCTCATAGTCTTTCCTTGCATTGAGGAACTGTTTACTACTGGAATTCTACACCGGAACACGTGTCGAGAAGAGACTTTGATTTCATTATTTTCGAAACGTGTTTCTGATGATTTTTTGACACTTGACCACTGTCGCTGGTTCGCCAAAGAAAAACGGCTCGACCATTTCAGGTCGAGCCGTTGAGACTTTCGGTTGTTGCGAAAATGCTACTGGAGCAAGTCCTTGACTGTCTCTCTTTCGCTGCGCAATTCGTCCAGTGTAATCTGGATTTTCGACTGTGCGAATTCGTTGTTCTCAAGTCCTTTGACGATGCTGACCGTTTTGCCGTCGCTTGTAAGAGGGAAGCCGAAGATGAGCCCCTCATCGATGCCATAGCTACCATCGCTACAGATCGCAGCGCTGAAGCAGTCGCCAGCTGCAGTTGGGCGAACAATACTGGTCAGCGTGTCGATGATCGCGTTCGCGGCACTGGCTGCGCTACTTGCACCACGTGCTTCGATGACCGCTGCTCCTCGCTTTTGGACGATGGGGACAAACTCATTGTGCAACCAGGCATCGTCTTTAATCGCTTCAGCAGCAGGTTGGCCATTGATGGTCGCGTGCTGGAAGTCCGGGTACTGTGTCGCGGAGTGGTTACCCCAGATTCCAACATGTTTCACATCACGCACTGCAACACCAGCCTTCATCGCGAGCTGTGATTTCGCTCGGTTCTCGTCGAGCATGGTCATTGCAAACCAGCGGTCACGTGGAACGCTCGGAGCATTGTTCATGGCGATCAGGCAGTTTGTGTTGCATGGGTTTCCGACAACCAGAACGCGAACGTCTTTTGCAGCTGTCGCGGCAATCGCTTTTCCGGTGTTGGTGAAGATTGGTCCGTTGATGCGGATGAGGTCACCACGTTCCATGCCTGCTTTACGAGGAATGCTTCCTACGCACAGGACCCAGTTGCAATCCCGGAACGCTTCTTCCAGGTTGTTGCTGTCGCAAAGTGTGACTCCTTCGAGCGTCGGAAATGCACAGTCCTGCAGTTCCATCTGAACGCCAGTCAGGGCCTTCATCACTGGAGTGACTTCGATGAGGTTCAGGTGGACAGGTTGATCTGGTCCAAACACTTCACCGCTGGCGATACGAAAAGCCAATGCGTATCCAATGTTGCCTGCCGCCCCTGTAATTGCCACTCGAATCGGTTGAGCCATCGCTGCGCCTTACTGACTGAAAATCTGAAAAAACAGTTCCAGCGGACAGTTTTAGCATAGTCAGGAAAGCAGGGCGAGTGGACGGACCCCGAAACGAATCGCCCGGCTGGATGGCGGCACCGATATTTCACTCAAAATCGAAATTTCAGGGAATTGAATTGCACCGCATTGAGGTTAGTCTCCGGAAGGCCCATACATGCCCGGGACAGGGAGATCGTTTAACCGCAGGTAGGAGCAGAGCATCGCTCGGTGGTGAATTGTATGGTTCATGACATATGTCCGTATGACTTCGTGCTTGGGAAGCGTGAAGTACGGATTTCCGCCTGCCAGTAGCGACCACTGTGCTTCGAGTTTCGACTCGTCGGTCGACTGAAGGGCGTTTCGCCCCTGAGCGACCGCCTGATCAAATTTCTGCAATGCCTCGTCTCGCGAAGTGAAAATGTGTGTCTCGTATGGCTCGCCACCGGCGGGAGCAATGTCCCAGGAATCGCTCTCAATAATTCCGGGGATCCATTCAACGATTTCAACGAGGTGTGAAACGTTCCAGCCGATGGTGTTCGACTTCGGGTGTGACTTCCAATTGAATTTGTCGTCAGGAACCGCTTCAAGTGCGCGGCGCGTGTTCGCGGTCTCTGATTCGAATTCCGAGAGGAGCTGTTTTAGTGCGCTCATTGGGGGTTCTCCGATTGAGAGGAAGTTGGCCACGTGCGCTATCATAGACGAATTGATTTTAAATCTCGAATTCGATCAAGCCCGATTGGGCTCGGTCGGGAAGGTCATTTGTTGCAACAGAGTTCCGCTGGTATTGCGGTGACTTCAGGGGGCTGAGTGTTGCAGGTGAAGTTGGCTCTCTGATATATCGATGATTGCAAGTGCGTTTCCGGGCGTTTTCGTTCTAGTTCAATTCCAATCAAAAGGGATCTGTCGATGGACGCGGAAGAGGAAGGTGAGGACGTTCAGATTGCTCAGGCATGGTATGACCGGAAGTCCAAGTATCTGGAGAAGGTACTCGGTCCGCAGGATGATATGGTCATGCATTCCTTGTTCCCCTATGCAGTCGGAGGTGCACTCGACCTCTACTACTACCCGAAGAGTCGGTATGGGACAGCCTTCGTTACTAAGGAACTTTGCGAACAACCAACTGGAGGCCCGTCCAACGATCAATTCGATGCTTATGAGCTGGTCATGTTTACGAGGCATCCCATCGACCTTGAAATCGCGATGGACGAAAAGACCCCCTTTGGGAAGGTCCACCGTGATTTCAATATGTTTATGAACCACATCGCTCGTTACGCTGAAGAAGCGAC
The DNA here is from genome assembly GCF_051466335.1 of Planctomicrobium mucosum. Classification (NCBI taxonomy): domain Bacteria; kingdom Pseudomonadati; phylum Planctomycetota; class Planctomycetia; order Planctomycetales; family Planctomycetaceae; genus Planctomicrobium; species Planctomicrobium mucosum. The sequence continues at coordinate 2,045,425 of NZ_CP195793.1, forward strand.
GTTGAATCGCTTTGAAACCTGCGAATTTCCTAAAGAGATGGAGGTCGTTGGAGGACGTGCTTTGGCGTTCGGGACGATCTCTGTTGCGAAGGATCAAGATGCGGGGAAGTTTGGCTTGCTGATCCTGATCGAGATTTTCCGATCTGAACTCAAATTCGCGCGAAAAGAGGGGACAGAGAAGCTGATGGAATTGCTGAAAGAGAAGAGGCATTTTCCCTTTTCGGACATGGACCGCAAACCGGTTGTCGAGTCATCGTCCAAGTGGTGGCCTTGGAAGTAGCGTCAGGGACCACCGTTCTCATCGATTCCGATCGGTGCCGATCAATGCCCGTCGGTCAACTCTCCCAGTTGGCCGACGGGCATTTTTGTCTTCAGTCGCTTCGAGGCTCGTTCATTTTGGCGCGCCAAAGCTGTGGACCGAAGTTGAGGTGCAGCGAACGGTACGCGACTTTTCGAGGGTCTGTGAAGTCGCTCGTTGTCTGTGAAGGTGTCCCCCGGCGTGGGATCGGACTGATGAGGGCAATGAGAACGGAGCGGAGCAAGCATCGTGTTTACGTGTGCCAATCGGAGAAGTCCGGGTCGATTGTTTGTGATTATCACTAATAAAATGGTGTTTAATTTTTTGATATCCTGATGTTCGTTAATGCCGTTTCTGGAAGTGTCCTTCTTCGCTTAATTCTATTTGTGTTAGTGGTTTGTGTTGCTTTTGTTGTGATTTGCGAAATTTAGTAATGGAATTGGGGCTTGAGGTTGAACGAAATCGCATTATGAAATTGACCTATGAAGCAACTTTGCCTTGTTGAAAACGTCTCTTGAATGTTCGATTGTGTCGCGCTAAAAGAGGTTGCATGAGCGAGTCATCACCTACAAATATCCTGCTGGAAGTCACTTCACTCTCAATGCGGATCGCCCGCAAGTACGTCGCTCCCTATTCGCACCGCTTCAGTCCCCAGAAGTTTACTCAGGAGCAGCTTCTCACCTGCCTGATTCTGCGGGCGTACCTGAAGGCAACCTACCGGGGTGTGATCGAGGTTCTGGAAGTCTCCAGTGACCTGCGTGACCGTCTGGGGCTAAAGTCCTTGCCGCATTATTCGACGCTGAAGAAGTTCGCTGACCGCTCCAGCGTGCTGGAGATCGTCGACGCGATGCTGCATGAACTGGTCCAGAAGTTTGCACTGGATGCAGAAGAAGCCGCCATCGATTCCACAGGCATGGAGACGAGCTCAGCGAGTGCTCACTTCCAGTCTTGCAGCGGAAAACAGCGGACAAAGTACGTCAAATTGTCCGTGTGTGTACTGGCCGGATCACTGATTCCCAGCGGACTGGCGGTGAGTTGGGGGCCCTGCAATGACAAGGCTGAAGCAGCTGAAGTGCTGGCCAAGGCGGCGACGAGTTCGCAGCCGAAAACTCTCTTTGCCGATGCAGGCTACGATGCCGAATGGGTCCATCGGTTCTGCCGGGAGGATTGGCAGGTGGACAGCGTGATCAACCCTGCTGTGCACCGAACGGATGGTGGGCTCAATGGAATGTATCGCTCCGAAATGACTGCAGAAACACTCAAGGAGAAAGGCTACGGCAGACGCTGGCTGGTGGAATCGTACCTGAGTGGGCTCAAACGCACCACCGGAAACGCCCTCTCAGCCCGGAGTGAGCGAAGCTTGTTTGTGGAAGCAGCGATCCGAGTCCTGGCCTACGCCCTGAGGCGTTAGGTGAAACACAATAACTCACAGGCCTTTCAACAGAGCAAAGCAACTTGAAGTGATGTGCTTCATTTTTTGTTGCTGCTGCATGTTTCTTCATTATGAGCGTTCGGACAAAACTGATCTTGGCACGTTTTGAGGATTGTGGGAAGGTCTGGTTTTTCTGTTCATGGAGGAACCGACATGGCTGGCCAATTGCTCAGTGATGATTTGTGGAACGAGATCGAATCGTTCTTCCCAACCTACGAGTTCTCTCCCAAAGGGGGCCGACCTCCTGCGGAGAACCGCACCGTCTTCACCTGCGTTCTGTTTGTGCTCAAGACTGGGATCGCCTGGGAAGACCTGCCACTGGAGCTGGGCTGTTCTTACAAGACCTGCTACCGGCGGCTTCGCCAATGGATCGATCTGGGAGTCCTGCAAGACATTCATCGCCACCTCCTCACGCAGCTCAACGCCGCTGGTCGCCTAGAACTGGCCGACGTGCTCATCGATGCTGGGTTGATTAAGTCCCCGCTGGGAGGACAAAAATCGGCCCGAATCCGACAGACCGCGGCCGCTGCGGCAGCAAGTCGCACCTGATGACCACTCACAACGGGATTCCATTGGCCAACACGCTCACTGCTGCCAATGTCCCTGATCTGAGACAACTTCTCCCGCTGGTGTTTCTGAAGTTTCCCAAGATTGGTGGCAAGCGAGGACGGCCACTGGACCGTCCCCGTAGCGTGATCGCGGACAAGGGCTACGACTGCCAGACCACCCGTGATCTTCTCGCCGTGGCCGGGATTGAAACGCACATCCCCAAGCGCGGAACGCGACAGGCCTCTTCTCTAGGCGGCAGCCGCTGGCCCGTTGAACGGACGATCGCCTGGCTCAAGCAGTTCCGTCGAATCCGGATTCGCTGGGACAGGCGGGAAGAGATCTTTCAGGCGTTTCATGACATCGCTAACTCACTGATCACCTGGCGATTCCTCAACGCCGATTAAGTTTTGTCCGCCGGCTCTTAATTCTATTTGTGTTAGTGGTTTGTGTTGCTTTTGTTGTGATTTGCGAAATTTAGTAATGGAATTGGGGCTTGAGGTTGAACGAAATCGCATTATGAAATTGACCTATGAAGCAACTTGAAGTGATGTGCTTCATTTTTTGTTGCTGCTGCATGTTTCTTCATTATGTCTGATTGTCATATTTCTTTGTGTTTTTGGTTTTACTGAAGTCTTAAAGAAGGCTAATCATGTTTCCTAAGAGTCGTCGGAAGTCCGGGTTTACGTTGATTGAGTTATTGGTGGTCATCGCGATTATCGCGGTACTGATTGCACTACTCTTGCCAGCGGTGCAGCAAGCACGAGAAGCAGCGCGTCGCACTCAGTGCAAGAATCACTTGAAGCAGTTCGGATTGGCGATTCACAACTACCACGATGTGTATCTCGTGTTTCCTCCAGTTGGCTTTGCAAACCGCGTCAACTGGAATGTCATGATTCTTCCGTATCTCGAACAGTCTGCTGTCACGAACCTCATCAACACCGGAGGAACGGCAGCAGCGGTCAACGGAACAACTGTCTACGGCAATCAACCAGCGGATGCGTGGGACTCGAACTACCGACCATGGACAACTTCAATGTCGTTTCGGAGTTGTCCATCCGATCCATTCGGTGGGCAGGGGCCTAGTGACACGTGGTTTACAGGATCCAGCAGCTATCGCGCTTCCATCGGAGACTCCGCGGTCGATTACCAGCGGAATGATTACGCCCGTCTTTATCGAGGTGCCTTCATGTACGGAGGCGTTCGCGGAATGAAGGCTATCACTGACGGGACCTCGAACTCATTGCTGCTCGGCGAGAAGGCGATCTGTGGACCTGGCGATACGAAAAACGCCAAGACAGCCGTGTTCATGAATGCCGATACGCCTGCGGCTTGCCTCGCCTCAGTGGATCCAAATAACCGCAAGCGTTTCCCTGATAGCGCCCATACCGAACAATACCTGGGCCGCCGCTGGAACGACGGAAGCTGGTATTATTCAGCATTCACAACAATGTCCGCTCCGAATACACCAAGCTGCATGGGCTGGGGCACAAATGAGCTGAACGCTGGAATCTACCCTCTCTCCAGCCATCATACCGGAGGGGCACAAGTGGCCATGGTTGATGGTTCAGTCCGATTCATCTCGGATAGCATCAATTCTGGAAATGCTGGCCACACCATTTACAACACCTCAGGGCTCTCCCCGTTCGGTGTGATTGGTGCGCTCGGGTCAGTGAGCGGCAGCGAGGTAGTTGGAGAATTCTAATTCATTGATTTCGTCAATGAGTGAATGGTTACTACCTCAGGGGCTGACTCGGTCGATCGCAATGATGTTGCGTGGGGGCGTAGCGCCGTGTTCCAGTTGCCTGTCAGAAAGCGATTCACAGCCTTCTGACAGGGCTGGGTAGCCTCTCTTTCTCGTGAAGTTCAATGCCCGCTCTCTTTTGTAAAGAGAGCTTCTGCTGGGCGTTTGAAACGCTTCTAGTGTCTGTTTTTATCGTTGATTCAGCGCAGCGGCCGCTTCAACCGGTCGTTGCGCTGACTCTCAATTTTCGATTTGAATTTTCAAGTAGCTTGTATTTAAGGGACGGGGCGATGAGCCGGCGATATTTGAGTTTGATGCTGTTGGGCTGTGTTTGGTCGTTGATCGCTTTGAATGGATGTTCTGGCGATCCTGGGGTCACCGTCAGTAAAGTGACCGGTGTTCTATTGGTCGATGACAAGCCAATCAAGGGGGCAACCGTTGTGTTCAATCCCGTCGACCCGGCCATTGGGCGGACGGCATCCGGAAAGACAGTCGAAGATGGCTCGTTTGAGCTACTGACGTCCGGGGCAACTCGGAACGGAGCGATGCCTGGTGACTATATCGTGACGTTCCAGAAGAACATCGAAGTTGATAAGAGCGGAAAAGAGATTGTGTATGAGGTGAAGGAGTACAGACCAGATAGTCCGCCGCAAGTCCGTGGTCGAACGGTTTCGCAGATTCCTGAACGTTACGTGGATGTGAAAACAACTGATCAGAAAGCCTCGGTTACGACGAAGGTGAACCATTTCGATTTCAACCTGAAGTCAAAATAGTTCAATGGTTAATTCTGTAGAATGTGAGAGCTCGCCTCGGAATTGCTCCGCGGCGAGCTTTTCACTTGATGGCTGCGGCCAGGTTCCCCAGTCCAGCCTGTGTGTGTGTGACCGACGCGATGAACCATTCGTGCTTTTGCGGGTGCTTCGGAAATTGGTCTTTCAGAGAATTTCGCTTTGGTCTAAAAATCTTCTCAAGTTTCCCTATCGAGATGCCGACCGGTCGATTTTCACCGGTTCGAAATCAATGACTCCTCCCGAATCCGTCCTGGATTTAACTGACTCACCCAAACAACTTGCATTGATTATTGGACTCTGCATCCGCGTTGTCCCTGTCCGTGTCTGGTTGCTTCGATCGATCCATTCCTGTTCGCCTTTCCTCCTGCGGATTTTCAACCATGTCGTCAGAACGGACGGTGCATGTGCCCGTCATGCTTCATGAAGTCCTTGAGCAGCTCGATTTGCTGCCAGGGCTGACGGTCGTTGATGGAACATTGGGAGCAGGGGGCCACAGCCATAAAATCCTACAAAAATTCGGTCCTGACAATCGCCTGATTGGCTTGGATCGCGACCCTTCCATGATCGAGCGGGCGGCTCAGATCGTGAATGGTCCGCAGGCTCATTTGCAACACGCCAGCTACGCCCAACTTGAAACGGTGCTGGATGAACTGGGGCTCGAAACGGTTGATCGGGTGTTGCTCGATCTCGGACTTTCCTCGGATCAACTTGCGGATACGGAGCGAGGTTTCGGCTTCGAAACGTCCGGCACTCTCGATATGCGATTCGACACATCGAGAGGTAAGTCTGTCGCTGAACTGTTGCAGTCAGCATCAGAAGAGGAACTCGAACGAATTTTTCGTGAATACGGGGAGGATTCCGAATCCCGACGACTTGCCAAAGAGATCGTCGCTGCCCGGAAAGCGCGGACGCCGATCACGACTGCTTCAGCTTTGAAGCAACTCGTCGAGAAAATCACTCCTGTCACCAAGAACAAATCCCATCCAGCGACTCGCATCTTTCAAGCGCTGCGCATTGCTGTGAATGGAGAATTGGAACAACTCGAAACCTTCTTGAACGAGATTCTTCCCAAACGGCTGAGTCCGGGCGGGAAGGTTCTGGTCATCACTTTTCATTCTCTGGAGGACCGCCTGGTGAAACAGGCGTTTCGCGAGACGACACTATGGGAAAACCTCACCCGCAAGCCAATCGTCGCGACACCGTCCGAAGTGCGCTGGAATCCTCGTTCCAGATCCGCCAAGCTCAGGGTCGCTCAGCGTCTCAACTGAATCCTATTGAGCCGATGCTCGAACTCGGACCGGTTGCCAGTCAGTCTGCCGCTCCAAAGTGGGGAGCAGCAGCGATTGTTGTGCTGCTTGGTGGACTCGGCTTCGCCCTGCACGATCGAATGTCGGACGGAGATTCCAGCTGGACTCGCTGGGAGAAACATGAACTGTCAGGAGTGGTTCTGGGGCAAAGTCCAGAATCTCCAGCGACTGTTGTGCCCGCTCGTGCTGAAACACAGGGGAGTACCGGTGCCGCACCGGCGTGGGCGAAAACGCCTCAAAAACGGCCACAGGTCCCAGTCCAAGGGGACATCAAGCTCGTTTCTGACATGGTAGAAACTGAGAGTGCTGATCCATTCAGTGCTCCCGCACGTTCTGCCCCAGCACAGGTTCCGGAAAACCCGCAAGCAAGTCCGCTTCCTACACAACTTCCCGCTCAGGCTGGGGGACGAGTTGTTTTTTCAGGAGATCAGGCTCCGGCACCGGGGGCAGTTCCACAGCGTCAATCCGTACAGACTGGCCATCAGGCTGCACGACAAATGGGCGGAGCAACTGCGCAAGCCGGTAAGGGACGCGTCAACGCCCCACCGCAGCATCCTCTTGATCTGACATTGCCGGTTCAGGAGAAGCCAGCGCGGTCACAGGGACCCCACTCAGGGAGACCGGCACAGGAACTCCGGACTGTGCAGCAAGCTGGAGCGGTTGAAGAGATTCCGAATCTGGATTTCCCTGAGCCGCAATCATTGAACCAGTTCGAATCTGCTCAACCAGTGGAATTCGCTCCGCGTGATGCTGTTGAAATGCCATCCCGAAGTGGATTCTCTTCTCCAACGGAACATGGTTTGGCTCCAGCGAGTCTTGAGTCGGATCTGCCATCGCTGGATGAGATTCCAAGTCTTCCGGGTGAGCAGGGGGAAGACCAGTTCAATTCCGGATTCGAATCACAGCCGACACCTGCGAATCCTGCGGTGAACGAGTTCAATTCGGCTCCTATGCAGAATGACCTTCCAGCATTCTCAAATCAGCCATCCATGCCTGAGCCGACTTACACTCAACCGCAACCAACTTTCACTCAACCTGAACCCACATTTTCCCAACCGGGGTCACCACTTTCTCCCGTGAATCAGCCGATTCCACAGGCAACTCCACAGCGATTGATGCAGCCTGTTCAGCCGGTGGCTGTACCACAGGTTACCGTCAAGGAAGATGAAATTCACAAAGTTGAAGCAGGTGAAAACTACTGGACAATTTCGCGTCGATACTATGGAACAGCCCGGTTCTTCTCGGCGTTAGCTGAGTACAACAAGCACCGCATTCCTGCACCAGACAAGATGAAACCGGGAATGTACGTCCTTGTGCCGGATGTGGAAGTCCTGCATCAGTCATATCCGCAATTGACCGGAGGTGGACCACGTGATCCAAATGAGAATGCTCCTCCTGGATTTTTTGTGGACGCTGCTGGTCAACCGTGCTACCGAGTCGGAAAAGGAGAGACCCTTTCTGATATTGCCCAAGGTACACTGGGACGATCTTCTCGATGGGTGCAGATTCATAATATGAACAGCGACCAACTCGTAGACGGCAGACCTCTTAAAATTGGAACCGTCTTGCGGCTTCCTGCGGATGCCAGCCAGGTGGTCCGCGCCCCGACCGACTCTGACATCCGATAACAATCTGGAATACGCGATCCCTGTTCAGCATTGAGTAGGGATCGCACTGTTTCTGTTGATTGGAGTGGTTGTGGTGTTCTTCCGGATTGCGGCTGCGATTGGGCTGGCGACTGCAATTGGACTCACGGTCATCGCGGTGGAAAAACAGAAGTTGACGCTTAGGCAAAAAATCTCGCTGCAGCATTACCAGTTGGAAGTTTTGAATGAGCAAAAGAACCAACTCGTCCTCGAGACCCAACAACTGACATCTCCTTTGCATTTGATGGACCAGTGGAAATTGCAGCAGGAAGATCTGAAGTCGCAAAGTAAGAAGCCTTTCAGGAAGAAATCGCCATCGTCACCGTGATGGAAGACTCCGAGCACGTTTAGAGATTGCTCCGGAAAGCAGGGAATGGGATGTTGAACGCACGGATGTTGCCAATTGAAGTCGAGCGGAATTGAGCCATCCACGTCGTGTCGTCTTTCAAGTCCATTCTGAATGCATTTGGTCGGCGGTTTCTTTCCCGCTGGATAGCGTTTTCTCAGCCTGACGACTTGGAACCAGACGACGGGTTGGCCGATTTCGAAAAGTCATCGACGACTCCTCCTGACGCTGACGGGATGATGAGAAGACATCATGAGCAGCGCATTTCGCCACTTGTGTACTGGCTGCAACGTTCAGCGTCTCGGCAAGTGAGCAGTACAACGCGGGAAACGGTCATCCTCTGGGGAGTAGTCATCGCGGCATGTGTGATCGCCATGCGATTCGCACACATTCAGTGGATTCGTGGAGACCACTACGCAGCACGGGCTGTCAGGCAACAGCTCAGTTCAGAGCCAATTCTGGCGCGTCCCGGTGATCTGTACGATCGCCGAGGTCGCCTGCTCGCAACGACCATTTCAGTACCGAGTCTCTTCATTTATCCCAACAGAATTAGCGACATCCCAGGTTTGAGTCAGAAACTCGCAGACGCATTGGGGATGGATGCTGTTGGGCTACAGGCTCGAATCGAAGCGAACTCAACAAAGCAGTTCCTGTGGATCAAAAGACGCCTCGATGAAACGCAGGCAGCTGCCATTCGTGAGCTGGAAATCTCTCCTCGGCTTCTGGGATTTCGCAGGGAATTTCAACGGCATTACCCACAGGGACATCTGGCTGCGCATGTCTTAGGAATTCGGAATATCGATGGTGTTGGGGTGGGGGGAATCGAAGAGTTTCTCGATGAAAAGTTGAAGGGTGCCGATGGGGTACGACGTTTTGTGCGGGACGCTCGTGGATATGTGTTGAACATTCTCGAGGATGTCACCGAACCCCCGATCGACGGGACATCCTACGTGCTGACAATCGATGCCATTCTCCAATTGAAGACTGAGCAGCAACTCGATGCGCTGATGGATAAGCATCAAGCATTAGGAGCGTGTGCGATCGTCATGGACCCTCAAAATGGGGAAGTCCTTGCGATGGCGAGTCGTCCTGCATTTGACCCGAATCATCCTGAACGGGCATCGCCGGATGCTTGGAAGAACATGTCAACATCCGCGGTGTTCGAGCCGGGATCGACCTTCAAACCACTAGTCGTGGCTTGGGCGCTCGATCACGGCTTGATTGAGCGAGATCAGGACTATGATTGCGAGAACGGCGTGTATCGCATGGGGAAACGACTTCTCCACGATCACCATCCATACGGGGTCCTGTCGCTGACAGACGTGCTCGTGAAGTCCAGTAATATCGGAATGGCAAAGATCGGCGAGACACTTGGCAATGATCGCCTTTACGATCTCGCAAGAGCATTCGGCTTTGGAAAGAAGACGGGCATTGAGCTCCCCGGCGAACTCGCTGGAATCCTGCGATCCCGTGAAAAGTGGAATCACTACTCAACGGGTTCGATTCCGATGGGGCAGGAACTCGCAGCGACTCCTTTGCAGATTCTTGTGGCGCATTCCGTGCTGGCGAATCATGGACTTCGTGTCAGTCCACATCTGATTCTCGATGTGACTACAAAAGTAGGATCACCTCGCCCGACCAACGTTCTGATGAATCGGATTGTCGGTAGTGAGTCAGCAGATTGGGTGGTGCAGGGGCCGATGCTAGAGATCGTCGAACGAGGGACGGGAAAACAGGCGTATGTTTCCGGTCGCGACATCTTTGGGAAAACAGGCACGGCGCAGAAACTCGCTGAAGATGGTCAAAGCTATTCTCAGACGAGGAATTTCAGTTCGTTCGTGGGTGGCGCGGATGCCGATGCTCCACGTCTCATGGTTTTGGTCAGCGTTGATGAGCCTCGCGGAACCGATCAATTTGGAGGAAGCGTGGCGGCTCCCTACGTCGCAGAGATCCTTAAGAGCGGAATGGAGATCGTCCAAAAAGAAAAGGTTCGCTCACCCGAAAAAGCGGCAAGCGAACTTGAATTGATCGCAGATTAAGTTCTGTTATCGACTGCAGGAGATTCCGGCGGTCTCAATTTGAGACAGAGCACCAAGGAGGGGTACCCTTCGAATTAAACCTGAACCCCTTCGTTGTGAACGATTGTCCCAACACGTTCCCCCTTCATCGCGCGGAGGATATTCCCCTGCTGATTGAAGTCGAAGACCATGATCGGGATTTTGTGTTCCATGCAGTGATGGATCGCAGTGGCATCCATGACCTGAAGATTCTGTCGCAGAGTCTCTTCGAAGGAAATTGTCGAGTAACGGACAGCGTGTGGGTTCTTCGCGGGGTCTTCTGAATAGACACCATCGACTTTTGTTGCCTTCATGAGAATGTCGGCACCAATTTCACGGGCTCGCAGTGCAGCTGCCGTGTCAGTCGTGACAAACGGGCTACCTGTGCCTGCAGCCAGAATCACGACACGTCCTTTTTCCAGATGTCGGACGCAGCGACGACGAATGAACGGTTCAGCAACCCCTTCCATGCGAATCGCGGACTGAACACGGGTCGGAACCCCTTCGTGCTCAAGTGCGTCCTGCAAGGCCAGAGCGTTCATTACAGTTGCGAGCATGCCCATGTAATGAGCGGTCGATTGATGAATGGCCGAGCCGACTTCCGAGAACTGCTTCCCGCGCAGGATGTTCCCACCGCCACAGACGATTGCCAACTGAACTCCGAGAGCAGCGACATCTTTGATTTGCTTCGAAATCTGGGTGACCTCAGGCATGCTGATGCCACCTTCGCGCTCTCGGCAAAAACTTTCTCCGCTCAGTTTTAAGACAACGCGTTTGTAAGCTGGTGACAGTGAATCCTGAGGCATCTGCAATCCAAGAAGTTAAAGAGAGTGAGTCGATTCGACCAGCGTTGATGAATCAATCGTTATTGGAAACGATTCTACTTATTTCCGCTGCCTAGGAAACTGAACAAACTCTTTTTCGGTTTCAAGGGCTGTGCCTCAGTCGGTTCGACGGCAACTGTGCGGGAATCGATCTGATGAGCCATCTGCTGGATTGCTCGAGTGATTTTGGCTTTAGGGAACTCGCTGACCAAAGGAACTCCGTTGTTCCGCGACTCCACAACGACCGCGTACTCATTCGGGATTTGGGCGAAGACCTCGCGGCCAATTGTCTCCAGTCCCTTGCTCAGGCTGATCTGCTTGTCGCCAAGTCCAACGCGGTTGACGACAACCCGAATCTTGTCATTCAAGCCGATTTCCACCAGGAATTGGTTGATTCGAATGACGTTTCTCAGGCAAGGTAAGTCAAGCTGAGTGACAACCAGGATGTTGTCGGACATCTCCATCGCAGCACGATCCAGTGCTGAGAACGACTTGCTCACGTCAATTACCAAATGCGTGAACGTTGCCTTGAGCAGAGTGATCACACGCTGAAGTTCATCTGCCTGCATTGGCGCATGGGTATCGAGATCAACTGGGCGAGGAAGCAGAAATGCTCCACTGCTGTGTTGGGTGAGAGATCGTTTCAACATCGCAAAGTCGAGACGGGAAATGTTGTCCGCGACGTCTTGAATCGTGTAATCAGGGATGATGTCCAGCCAAACGTCGGCATCACCCAATGCGAGATCGAGGTCGAGAATGGCGACGCTGTTCGCTTTGTTAGCGGCCAGTGCACATCCCAGATTCACAGCGAGAGAAGTGCAACCGACACCGCCGCCGGTTCCGACAACCGTGGTGACAATGGTGCTGCGAGGACGTCCTTCTTTACCGCTATGCGTTTGCTGAATGCGGTCGAGGGCGGCGAGGAAATCGTTGAGATTCAATGGCGAAGTCAGGAACTCTTTGGCTCCGTTGCGCATCGCCTGCAGAATCAGCGTTCCTTCTTGTGATTTACTGACCACAAGCACGTGGCATTGCGGTTCGTCTCGAGTGATTTCCGCGACAAGAGAGAGTGCTCGCTGTGGATCGGAATCTAATGAGATCAACGCAATCTGAGGATGAGTCTGTGTAACGATATCGCTGAAAAACTCATATCTAGAGCACTCTGCCTCGAGCCAGACGGAATCAATTCCGAGGAGGAGGTGCTTGATCGAATTTCTCGAAGCATCGTTTGGGTCAACGATCGCCAAACGGTTCACGTTACTCATCAAATTCTCCTGAATTTCCCTTGGACCGCATGAGCGGATAGAGGGGATCTATTTGTATTTGAGGAGTTGAACTCTAACTCCGAATTGCCGCGGTGCGATAAAAAGTGCGGAAAGATCAGCACGATTCGCCTATTCCTCACATTGATTACCGGAAATTTCCGAGTGAGGCTAGCGAGTAGTCATTTGGACTCTTTTGCTCCAGGTTTTGGGGCGATCATCCCGGGAAGTGTGCGAGACTCAAAAATCGAACTCTTAGGACGGGAATCTCCGAATTTGTTGACTTCGACCGTTTCAGTCGCAGGCTGTATCTCACTGGCAGATGTTTTTGGCTTCGCAGTCTGCGGCGATGGTCCAGGTTTCCCAGCAGGAAGTTTTGACCGGACAGAGGCATCGTCAGCGGTTTCAGCTCCTGCCCGTTGGATCGATTTTACCTCACCTGAAGTTGCCGACGATGGAACAGAGTCCTTAACGCCGCTCGCTTGTTGAATTTGTGGTGAGACAGCCTTCACATTCTTGCTGTACGTCGGCTGAATGGGCAATCCATCCGGTCCGCATTCAGGGTCGACACCTTGCGTTGCTCCGTTGTTGATCATGAACCCAGCAGATGTCTCACACCCCGGACAATCAGGTCCGTAGTTCGGGACTTCCAGAAGTCCGTCCAGATACAATTCACGGTCGATTGGTGCCGTTGTACTTGATCCCGGATAGGCTGCCGGAACCTGATGTGAAGCCATTGGTGCGACCATTTGTGGAGTCACCAGAATGACGAGTTCTGTTTCACCCATGGTGTAGGACTTCCGACTAAACGCCGCCCCAATGAGAGGAAGTTCTCCGAGAAACGGGATTTTCTGCGTCGTCCCCTGATTACGGGAAGAAATCAGTCCCCCGATCATGAGTGTCTCACCAAATCTCATTTCGACCTGTGTATTGACGCTTCGACTGTTAATACCGGGGACAACCATCCCGTTAATCGACACGGAGTTACTGAAGTCTCGTTCACTTACTTCAGGAGCCAAATCCAAGCGGAGCCGACCTTCTCCAAGGACGATTGGAACCGCTTCCAGTTTGACACCAAATTCCCGCCACTCGATGCTCAGATTACCGAAAGATTGCGGAACAAGGACCGGGAACTCTCCCCCCGAGTGCACTGTCGCTGGTCGACCGCTCGTTGTAACGAGAATCGGTTCAGCCATGATTTTGGCGAGACCTTCTGCCTGTAAAGCATGAATAAAGCCTTGGAAAACGGCATTATTCCCAGTGATTGCGAAGCTCATTTCTGAGTTAGGGAGAGACGTCGGGCTAATCATGGGAACTGGAGGTCCGCCGAATGGTGCGGTCAGGCCTGAAAGTGGTGCCAATCCTCCGATTGAGTTGTTCAAATAGAACTGCTGACCTGTCAACAAGAAGTTGAAGCCCAACTCACGCAGCTTGCTTCGCTGCACTTCAATCACTTTGACGAAGAACTTCACCTGATTCGGTCCAGCTACAGTCAGCTGAGGATGGACGATTTCGTAGAACTGCTTGGTGATCTCCATGATCTGAGGGATATGAGCAGGTTCTGTCACCCACCCTCGGAGCACGACTCCTTCACGGATTCCGACGACCTCAATCGAAGAGGCCGGGAACAACCTTTCCAAGTAGGCTTCCAGCTCGCGTGTATCAGGTTCCACGAAGACTTCGATCACGTGTGAGTTATCGAACTCGTCGACCAGTTTGACTGTTGTCACTCCGGGATTTTCAGCATAGAGCCGGACACGATGTGGCGACATCGCGTTGATGGCAACCTTCTCCTGATCGAAACCGTCTACGACCTTAATGCGGTTCGAGAGTTCAAGCACGCGAGTATCAAGGTGACGGAGTTTAATTTTCGACTGAGGCGCGATCACCAGGAAGAGCTGTTCTCCCGGCTGGACTTGAGTATCGCGTTTCGGCGCAGCCGCCTTGGCTGGTTGAGGGCTAAGAAAGCCTTGAGGAGCACTCAGTGGAGAATCACCATTGAGGGCAGGAGGAGCAGTGGGGCGCTGAGTGTCAACTGGAGGCGGAGGGGCCAGTTGTGCATCTGGAATTGGAAGCGGAGGCTGTGCAAATGCACTCACGGCCGGCAAATTCATTGCTGCAGCGAGCAATGCTGCGCAGAGGCGGTTTTGAATTGATTGAAACGGTAATTTGCGCATCCATGCACCTTTTGATTCGCTTCTGAATCAGGAGTCCCAACGAGGCGGGAATCAGCTGATTGTTCGGGCGAGAGTGAGTTTCAATCCTCTGGAAGGCACGGGAGGGGCATCTTTCGATATCCGTATCTTGGAATGCTCCACCGAAATGTCGTGCCGACGTTGACTGCAATGAATCTTGTTCGTAAAGCATCGATAAAAGTCACGACAAAACTGCGTCGTGACTTTTATCGATGTGATTCCGATTCCACTTCAATCTGTTCAGTGAGCCGCGCTACTGAGTTCAACCGGCTCTTGAGCAGACTTTTCCTGAGTTGGCTTGTGTTCGGTTTCTGGGAGAGAAACCGGTCCCGACAATGGTTTCCCGATCTCGAAGTTCTCGACACGGGATTCCTTGCCAGTGTAAATCTGAACTCCCCAGTATTCCGGTTTGACTTCTGGAACGGCCGGGGTTGTATTCGTTATTGAGGCCTCTGTCGCAGTTGAATCAAGGAACTTCTCTGCCTCAGACGTTTCCTCTGAATCGAAGTCATCGTTGTTTTTTGCATGACGTCCGGTTCTTGTTTCAACATTTGCGACGGAAGATCCATCGAGTGATTCATGGAGTCCAACTGTGCCCTGCAGTTCTTCCATTAACTTTTCATCGACATCCTTGGTTTGAGCAAGTTCATCGTCGCCTCGACGGCGCCATGACAAGCTGAGTAATCCTTTTCGTTGGGCTAGGATCACGAAACCTGCTTGCTCTGGAGTGAGGAGCAAGGCAACGTTTTTGGCGTGTCCTGCGTCCTGTTTCTCTTCAATTTTGTTCGCGGTCTGATTGTCGATCGAGAAGACTTCAACGTATTCAAGGAGAGTTTTGGTTTTGGAGATTGCAGCTCCACCCATTGCTCGCCCCTGGTAAGTGACGAGTACGTCGACTCGGTCTCCTGCTTTCAACAAACCACTGATTGTGTGTGTCTCATCGACGGGGATCGAAATGACTCGCATTCCCACTGGGATCGCGACCGATTTCCCCCATTCACCTTTTTCTGTCAACTTCGATTTACGAACGACGTCGCCAACCATCAATGGGACTTTTGCAGCCCGCAGATCAAAGTCCTCTGGTCGTATCACCGCATCTTCTGGAATGGATCCGATGGGATGCGATTTAAAAGTTGTGTTCTCGGCAGTCAACTTTTGACCACTTTCGATGTTCTCCAAAGCCACCAAAACTTTGGCGGTTTCAATTCGAACTGGGCCCTGGCTGCCTTGCATCGCCTGCTGGACTCCCAGCATTGCGACCAAACCGCACGCACATGCGACGACCGTAAGAATCAAAGTTTTTGGTTTCATCTCGAACCCTTTGTAACAGCTGTTTCTGCCGCTTCAGTCAGGTTCATGGACGTTGACTCAATGACTGAATCGGCTGCCTGAACCTGATTGCTTCAATTTATGCGGGTTGTAGTGATTAAAATGGCAGATTGAACTGCGTGCGATTCGCGAGGACATTTCTCTGTGTTCCGCATGTCACCCAGTTTTTCACCGCGTTTACGGCATCGAGGCTGCCCGTCTTTTTCACGGGCAGCCTAAATGGTGAAACCAGAATGTCTTCCATGCCTATTCAGCCGACTCGTGTCTCAGGGAAACCTGACGTGTCAGGATCGGTGGATCTCTGAGATGCGGGCTGACTCGAACCACTCGTCGTTTGAACTCCTCGAGTGACGTCGTGGTCACAGACGATTTGGAGATGGCTGATCGAGTGATGGTGACGATCTCTTGCAGGCTTAGTAAATCATTCCTGCATAGAGGAAGTAGCCGATTGAACCGACGCAGATGGGAATGCCGTAAGGAAGCAACAACATCCGTGGTTTACGCTCTGCTGCGATTTCAGAGAGTTTATTTGGGTCTTTGACGTTGGCGAATTCGCCAAGGATCAGAAGGAACTGGCCGTAGTGCTTGTCCCAAGCTTTGCGGTACAACACCATCGCAATAGCCATAATCGCACCAACAACTACTGTTGCGACAAATGCGTGCCAAGTGACAGTTGCACCGAGCCAGGCTCCGATGCCAGCCATCAGTTTTACATCGCCGGCGCCCATGCCTCCAACGGAGTACAACGGAAGCAGAGTCAGCAGGCCGACGACCATACCGAGGAGTCCGTAACCGAGACCTTCCAGACCGCCGACAGCGGTGCTGTAGATGAGGCCGGAGAGGACCATCGGGAATGTGATCCAGTTTGGAACGCGAAGTTCTTTGCCATCAATGTACGCTGCCACGATGAGAATCAGACACACGACTTTGACGTGCCAATTGTCAATAAAAAGTGCTTGCCAGTCCATGTTATGAATGCCTTTCGAGGGGATATCAGGCGTAATGGAAACATCCGCTTGTGCGGGATTCTTCGGAGAGTCGACAGCGAGACCAGCCGCCCTGCGGTCATCAATCTGTGTTCAGAACGAAGAGTTTGAATTAGGAACGGCTATTCAGACCTGCAACCGGTGTGAACAGCATCGCGACACAGGCAACGACGAACGGGATCAGCTCGAAGCAAGGAAGAGCTCCCAGATCGATCCAGAAAGGTAACATGGCTGATTTCCTTAAGTTGCGTGCGAAATAACTTGTTTTGGGGTCTTGTTTGCCAGCAACCAGTGGAGCCGCTTGAAGGAAAAAGAAGTCTTTCAAGCGGCTTCAACTGTTGATTTGCTGCTTCAGAGCATCGACCAGGACTATGTCAACTGGTTTGAAATCTGGTTGAAACGAGCAGAAGCGTTTGAACCGACAGCGCGGATCGCTGTCAAACAGACGATGACGATCAGAGCGAGCATGACTGCATACTCAACAGCTGTTGGTCCGTCTTCGGATTTCAGGAATTTTGTAACTTTTGCGGTCAGGTTTTTCATTTTGTTCTCTCTCAATTGAGTCGGGCTCTCACCACCGACAATGTGAAATAAAGGAGCGACAATAAATTCAAGGCGCTCTTTAGAAACTCTGCGATTCTTCGTGCGTACAGCCAGATGAATTTGCCCACTCAATCGAATCTTGCTGTCACTGTTTTTCGAGCCGCTGGACCATGAGGCATTCAGCAGCCCCTCTCGCCAGAACCGGCCCCTCAACCAGGACTATGTCAACTGGTTTGAAATCTGGTTGAAACGAGCAGAAGCGTTTGAACCGACAGCGCGGATCGCTGTCAGACAGACGATGACGATCAGAGCGAGCATCACTGCGTACTCAACAGCTGTTGGGCCATCTTCAGATTTCAGGAACTTGGTTACTTTGGCGGTCAGGTTTTTCATTTTCTCTCTCGAGGGCGTGGTGCGATCGGCTTCTCATTTCCGATCTGTTTACGTAGGCGGCCCGTCCGGACATCGAAACGAAGGCAATTCGCCTCTGAGACAAGTGATTGAATCAGGTCGACTGCAATTCGCGGTGCTCACTGCGAGTTGCGTTGACACCAGAAACCTAGGTCGCACTTTTCTCAAGGCAAATTTTCCTTCTACATTTTTCAATTTGCTTTGGATCGCACTGTTTTGATGCTTTTGTGCGACGTTGCAGGTTCTGTTGCCCCTGCGAGGATTGCGGTGTTCCCTAAGTGTCTTTTTCTCAATTGGTTGCGGTGCTGTCTGTGTCGAGAGATGAGAGGTGGGAAGCAATGGTTTCGTCAGGTTTTACGGAAGAGCCTGTGCGGTTTTTGCAGCAACCTTGCCGTCACTTAAACCAGTGAAAATCCCCGCACGAGCGAGTGGAGATACCCCAGCAAGATTGGAATGTTTGGATTATTCCTTCTGAGCATATCTGTTTTCATTACGGAAAAACTGAAAAGAGATGACATCTGAAAAGTCAGATGCGAAGAATGGCCGCCAGCGTAGGAATCGCGGCTGCGCAACATTCGATGAGGAGCGAGAGGTGTGCGGAGACGCACGTTGAAAAGATGCAGGCCAGCAACCTCTGTATTGGAGGAAGCTGGCCTGTGCGGAGATCGTGTGACAGATCGGTCGGTTACTTCGAAAGAATCAGGTCGACAATATCGCTGATCCCGATCGCATTGCTGCTGAGTTCAAGCTTTTCGGGGGACTGCTGGAAGACCGTCTTCAAAGCGTGGAATTCGTTGGATTCTGGTTGGACTCCTGCAATATGCAACGGGATTGGATAAGCGACCGATGCAAGTCCGCCCACTCCTCCATATTTCAACGCGCCGGGAAGCATGTTCTCCGTGTTGTTCCGTTTCAGGTCGCCGAAGGTGAAGCCCTGAAGGTCAACAATGACTCGGTCTGCTGCCAGCGGATTGCCGGATTCCACTGAGAGAAGGGACGGCAATGCACGGCCATCAGTGCCGACAAGAGTAACGTGCTGATACCCAGCGTCCTTCAGATACTTCACAACAGCCTGAATGTCGCGAGTCCGTTCGGCGATTAGAGTTCGATTGTAACCATATGCGAATCCGGTGTATTCCACGTCATCCGATGTCGGTTGATGGGCGATGGAGGTATTGTTCATTCGTTTGGTGAAAATGTTGTTTTCCTGCAATTGATTTCCAGAGAACAAAACTTCCGCTGTTGCGACGTCGTAGCCACCATCGAGGAGTTTCTGGATCTCAGGGATCACCTGCCCATTGTTGTGAACGACCGATTCCCGTCCTTTAGAGCTGATCCAAAGTACAACCTTCTTCTTTTCGTGGTTTGGAACTGACAGAATTGAGGCAGGTATACGGGCTTGCTCATAGTTCACGACGAAACTGTCGATCGTAATCCCGGATTCGAGTTTGTGTTGTTGCTCAAGTGCTCGCTTCAACTCTTCGCTTCCGTTGAGAGGGAAGAGCATGTTCTGGCGAGCAACATGGATTGTTTTGCGGAACGTCTCGGGATCGCTTGCGAGCAAGTCTGCAAACATATGCTCGTCTCTGCTGCGGAGCGCCTTTCGTAGCTCTGGTTCGGTCAACTCATTGTTGGGGCGAGGATGCTGGTCGTTGTAAACACTCATCTCTTCGATCGTCAGAGGCCAGAAGTCGGTCTGCTTCACGGGAGTGGTGAGTCCAAGACTGAGGTGTGTGTTGAACCAGTCATACATCAGTTCTCGAGCCACTTGATTGTAGTTGTGGTAGAACTGTTTGTAGGTTTTGGCGTGGACGAGATCTGCCTTGTCGTAAAAGCCGTACACCTGTTTCAGTTCAGGCAGGCCGAGTGTTTCGATATCAATCGTCCAGTCATTCGCCCCGGACATGGCGAGTGGCCGAGGAGCACACAGGGCAGCGATGGCGATGTTGTTAATTCCAACTCGCAGGTAGTCGGCATTTTCACAGATGCATCCTCCCTGCATGCCAGTGGAAACCATCACAGCGGGAAATGCGACTTGAATCCTTGGGTCGAGAGCTGCAACCAACATGGTCTGGGTTCCGCCGCCACTTTCTCCTGTCACAGCAATTTTCTCTGGATCAACATCCGGGAGTGACTGAAGGAAGTCGATCGAGCGGATTGAGTTCCATGTCTGCAAACCGAGCTTATTGTGGAGCCAGAGTGACGACTCTGTGTCGCTAAATCCTTGCCGATGCGACAGAACTTTTCCATCAGCTTCGCCCATCATGTCATACAGAAAGACAACCGTACCCATACGGGCCAGCTGCACTGCCCGAGCCTGCAGATAAGAGTGGGCGCCCGATTGGAAGTCTTCTCCGCCAATGCGGAGTTCTTCGGCGACGTTGGCAGGAGGGTTGATATGAAATCGACCATTGTGAGCATGACCGTGCGTCGCAAGAACTCCGGGGAGCTTGCCCGATTTGTGTTTTGGTCTGTACAGATTTCCTGTGACGTACATCCCCGGGAAGCTCTCGAAGAAGACTTTCTCGATGGTGTAGTCGCCGCGATCAATTTTCCCGTGGATGACAGGCGTCATTTCGGTTTTCTCGGGGAGTGGCCAGAGACCCGTCGCGACGAGAAGCTGCTCTCGTAGTGCAGCTGACTGTGTTTCCCATTCAACCAGTGAACTCGCAGGAACCCAGCTGTGATAGCGGTCGTTGAGAGTTCGAAGGTTGGCTGATCGTTGATCAAAAGACAGATATGGCTTGAGAGCCTCGTTCCAAACTGCATATCCCTCTTCTGTCAGATGCAATCCATCTTTGGCGAGCATTTCTGGACGTGGCGTTCCATCTGCTTGAATGGAAACCGCATCGATATCCAGATAAGTTAGAAGTGGATCTTTTTCACAAGTCGTCCGGATCAGCTGATTCGCTTGGCGGATCGATTCGATGTTGTTCCAGCGAGCGATGCTTGGTTTGATCGAAATGAAGACCAAGGGTGTTTTCGGTAGATCGCGATGGAGTAACCCCACAAATGTGCTGAAGTCATTCGCCACCTGTTCGGGTGACTTCCCATTCGCGAGGTCGTTGTCACCAGCGTAGAAGACAACCTGTCTGGGCTTGTATTTCAGGACAGTTCGGGGAAATAGTTCGATTGAATCGGAAATCTCCGATCCCCCGAAGCCCCGATTGAGTGCGTCCAGTTCCGGAAAAGACTTCTTGAGATCCCACAGAACAATACTGGAGCTGCCCGTGAAGAGAACCGCTCCATCCTCAGGGGCGTCCTTTTGATCCTGCGATTCGAATTTTTGAATCTCTTTTTCGAATCGATTCTCTGCGAAAACCGAAGTCGATGTCAGGCCGATCACCAACACGGAACAGAGGAGGGCGATCTGAAAATGTCGCGACGGGAAGATGATTGAGAGCGACGAGAGCAGCATAGACTTCTCCGCTTGGGTGTGGTCTGCTTTGAGGGACTTCGAATCTGCGGCTTGGACAGCGAGATGCGACTGAAATTGATGACAATTTGTAGTGCGGGGAGCACTACAATTACCAATCCAAATCGCTTGGAATGAAACTAATTGATTCGCGGAAACATTGCTAGTTTCCAATGATTTCTCGTGAATTCATTTTTGATTTAGAAAAGCTGACGCTGCCAATTCAGGAGATGTTGGAAGTCCGGGACTCAAACGAAATCAGCCCTCTCCTTACGAGAAGGAGAGGGCTGATTGATTTCGGTGAAGATGCAACATGCACTCAAAACATCCGAGCGAACCCAGTGCGAGTCGGACTGTCCGTTGTGACGAAAACCGAATGCCGATGTCGGTTAACGAAGTGTCTCGTCAAACCGAGTTAGCCGCTGTCGCAGGCGATCGTGGCGGCGATATGTAGGAAAAAAGGTCGTTAAACCGCCCTGTTTATCGTCGCCGGAACGCCACACGCACGTGAGCGGTGCTCTAGAGTCTCGCCGGTGGCAATTCTGCCTGCAGGGCAACACCTTCGATCAACCGTCGGTCCGATGTTGACCCAGATTTGGAAATATTCAGCGTCAACTGATAGAGGTCCTGGCCAGCTGGTGTTGGATACTCGCCTGTCAGGCAGGCCTGGCACAGCTGATCCGGATCTTTATTCAATGCGTTGGAAATCGAACTGACCGGTAAATACCGGAGCGAATCCGCATTGAAGTGCTTCGCCATTCTCGCTTCAATTTCAGGGGTGATTGTCTCACCCTGAGCGGCAAACTTCGGAGCGAAGAGGTCGCCGATGTTCGACATATCAATGCCGTAGAAGCACGGAGACATGATCGGCGGGCAGGCAACGCGGATGTGAACTTCCGCTGCGCCCCCTTTTGTGCGGATCTGATCGACGAGAACTCGCATTGTGGTTGATCGCACAATGGTGTCGTCGACGAGGAAAACCCGCTTCCCTTTGAGCACTTCAGGCAGCGGGATGTATTTCATCCGAGCCTTCGCTTCTCGATCATCGCCTTCGATAAAGGTTCGGCCCAGAGCACGGTGTCGCATTAAGCCTTCGTGGCAGGGAATTCCGAGTGAAAAGGCCATTCCTTCTGCTGCCGCCTTTGCGGTATCAGGAACTGGAACAACGATGGCATTCTCAGTTGATTCGCGTTCCTGCAGTGCGAGTTCGTCTCCAAGAACTTTGCGGCTCAGGTAAACGCTCTGTTGATCAATTCGGCTGCAGACGTTTGCGAAGTAGATCCACTCGAAGAAACAGTGAGAGAGTTTTGTCGTGGGGGCGTATCGCTCGACGCGAAGGGTGCCGTTTTCAATGATCACCGCACAGCCAGCATCGAGATCGATGACTTCATCAGGCTGAAATCCAAGATTTGTCAACGCGACGCTTTCACTTGCGGCAGCAAAGAAACCATCACGGACAGCATAACAAAGCGGCCGGAATCCGTTCGGATCACGGGAGACGAACATCTGCCCGAGCGAATTCAGAAATGTAATGTTGTACGAACCATCAAGACGTTCTGAAAATCGGGAGATGATGGAGCAGAGATCGTTGTCAGTGCTCTCTGCAATCTCCTGACTGATCAGATGCATCAGGGTCTCGGTGTCCGTTTCCCTGGCGAAATGGAAATCACCTTCATCGCAGATTTCCTTACGCAGAGCGGCGTGATTGGCGAGCTGCCCGTTGAAGCCGAACGCGAACCATTTTTTCTTTTCGAGATGTGATCGCTCGAATGGCTGGGCGTAAGAAGGATCCTCTTTGCCGCATGTTGCGTATCGAACATGGCCGATCGCAGCAGGGCCGACGTGGGCATCCATCAGCTTCTTGTACTTCTCCTTACGGCCCATGCGAAAGACTTCGGAAACAAGTCCGACGTTCTTATGGGTGAGAAGGAGTTCGTTGCCGGTCCCTTTGTAGGTCGTCATCCCCGCTGCCAGTTGGCCGCGGTTCTGGATGTCCAGCAGCATGCGGGGAATCAGCTTGGAAGCTTCCTGAGGTCCATACGGATGGATCAGAGGAGAAACCGTGTCCTGACCGAAATGATAGACAGCAGCAATCCCGCACTCGTGATGCAGTTCAGACATCAGCAGGTGGTCCGATGACTTATAGAATAAAAGAGAGGGAGGAAGGACTCTTTACCATTCTATCGGAGAGAGTTGGGATTGCTACCAGCACGATGGAAGGAGCTTCAAATTTCTCGACGAGAACGTCCGTGAAAACAGAGACGCTCCGCATTCAGAGCAGAAAACTCGGGTTTTGAGTCATTCCCTGATTTAAGAAGGGAAATCGCAAAAGGCCCCGAGTCTGCTCTGGTTCTGCGGGTGAGCACAGTGGACATTTCGATCGACACTTGAAGGATCAATCGTTACCAACCCATTGCGCGACGGATCGCAGCGTTTTTGCGTTTCTCCAGTTCCCACAGGCGGGCGAAGAAGCCTTGGCGACGTGGCCCCTCATTGTATGTCGTCACCTGGGATGAAGATGTTGACCCGTAATAGGTCGTTGTGTTTGGCTTGGCAGCTTGTGCGGACCCTGCAACCACAACGAAACTTGAAAAGACTACAGCAATCATCAACAAGCGTTTCATCGATACCGTCCTGGAAACTATAAGGAATAGTCAGCAGTCCCAATCGATTGAATCGGCCGGGACGCATTCCATTTTCGGCACTGCTGCGAATGTTGCATTGCCCGCATCGAAACAAAATGTCTCGACATCGCGAGTCTCGCTGTGAGGAGCTTGCAGATCAGGTACAGGCTGATCATCTGGGACAACGGTGATAACCTTCAAAGGGAGTATTTTGAGTCGATCCCCGGTCCCCAAATAGGCCACCTCAAGAGAAAGAGGGCGTTTTGATCATGAAACGCACGGTGTTCCCGCTTGAACTCATTGCGGAAATATTGCGGTTTCCTGAATAAAAACAGCTTTGGAACCACGTTACCGCGATTCCAAAGCTCGGTTCGGACTGCATGCTACAGAACGGAAGCAGTGAATCTCCTGCTGAAATAAAATTCTGCTGCTGTATCAAGCGAAAATGTGGGCTAATCAACCCAAGAGTCAAAGACTCGCACTTGCTTCCAGCTTGGCTTGTTTTCTTCGATAAACTTGATGTGATCGGCAGCTGTTTGATATTCGTCGTGTGCGGCCTTGTCGGTAAAGACAACGTGCAATGCGACATCAAACGCCACGTCATTCACAGGTCGAGTGAATTCCTTGGCAAGTGTACCAGCTGCGAAGAAAACAACACCCGGATGATTCTTCAGATATTTCTGGCAATCGGCAACCAGCTTTTCCACTGCTGGAGCGGAGTTATCGTGCAGTGTGAAAAAGACGTTGTGAGAGAGCATTCCCAACTTTCCTGTCGGTTGAATTCAATGTCGTGTTATAAACGAAGCGGATTGTGTCATATCAACTAGAAGCCACCTGTGCCAGCGTTTGGAGCTTGGCTTCCACCAGAGTTGGTGGGAGGAGGAGCAACTCCCTGATTCGACGCGGCTGCTGCTTGTCCAGCTGCGTAATTTTGGCGGCGAGTGGCGTATTTGATCGGAAATGAGGCCCAGTTCCTCATTGTTCTGCGATCGTCTGGATTTGATGGAAACGCAACTCCATCAAAGATGTTCAATGTACCGCTTCCGTTCACATTCCGCATCGATTTCTCGGACACGTATTGGGTGAATGCCAGCCATTGTCGGTCGGGGGCAGTGCCGAGCAAGTTGGCACGTTCGGGGGCGAAACCCAAGAATTCACGTGGCAACGGGGCCACATGAAGTGAGGTGCAGAGAACCGCCATGACGACGTAGCCGGTCAGCGCCGCGAATCCCCATCGAGTGCCATCATAAACTGGACCGATGACTTCCGCATAAGTCGGAAGGAGTTTGTCGCCCAGAAATCTCAAACCAAATACGGACAAAGCAAAAAGACCCAACAGGCAAATGATGTCGAGTCGTTGTTGCCATTCAAATTGGGTTGCGACTGTCGCTGACAGAAAATTTGCCAACGGCTCGAAGTAATTCATAGCGATCAAGCCGCCAATGATCGAGCTGATAAAGGCAATCGCAGCACTCCAGGCTCCATCACTGGCAACGAGCCAAGTGACGAGGCCAATGACAGCGATCAGAATGATGTCGATCATATTTGGGAATCGCCCGAAGTCTTGGGAGGACTTTCACACTGTCTATTACGGGATGAAGGAGAGAGGTTTCGGTGGGGGATGGACGATTGTGGCATCAGCTCCACACGAAGATTGATTTCTCGATCAAACGCCGATTGTCTGTTAATTGGAGCCAATTTGCGACTCCCGGTCAACACGCAGGAAACACTCATGGGAGTTATTGCCGGTGTTGTTTCAGCAGATAGGTGAGTAGTTTCTGGGGGCCGAGGCTGCACTTTTCCGTTTTGCTGATAAATTGACTCGGAGATTGTGCGACATAGAATAGCTCCTTTTCCATTTGAGCAGGATCACGTCGTTGGAAGATGCACTCAGTAAGGTCAATGTTCTTGTTGAAGCCCTTGCGTGGATCCGCCGCTTTCGCGACCGCTACGTCGTGATTAAGTTGGGGGGAAGTGCGCTCGATGATCCGGAATCCGTCTTTCGGTGCCTCGCAGATGTCGTCTTCATGGAAGCGGTCGGGATGCGTCCAATCGTTGTTCATGGTGGGGGCAAGTCCATTTCCAGAGCGATGGGTGACGCAGGGATCGAAGCCCGCTTCGTGCAAGGCCGACGTTACACCGACGATGCCACGCTCAAGATCGCAACCCGTGTGCTGACAGAAGAAATCTGTGAATCGCTGGCTGACCAAATTAACACTCAAGGGGGACGGGCCGTTCCGCTTCATTTAGGAACGCAAAATGTCTTGAACGGCGAGCGCCTCACGCTGCCCGACGAGCAGGGAAATCCCATCGACCTGGGGCGTGTTGGTTTCGTGACATCGATCAACCGGGAGATTTTGCAGGCGGTTTGCCGCGGCGGTGCAATTCCCGTACTCCCATCGATCGCACTGGACGCTGACGGACTGCCGCTCAATGTGAATGCCGATACCGCAGCAGCGGCGATTGCGAAATTGATGGATGCTGAAAAACTCGTGTTTTTAAGCGATGTTCCGGGGATTTTCCTCGATAAGAGCGATCCTTCGACATTGGTCCCGCACATGACTGTGCGTCGATGTCGGGAATTGATCGAGGATGGCACAATCGCTGCGGGTATGGTTCCCAAGGTGCAGGCTGCGTTGGAAGCTTTGGAAGTCGGGGTCGAGAAAATCCATATCATTGATGCTCGAATTCCCCATTCGTTGTTGCTCGAGATTTATTCCAATCAAGGGGTGGGAACGGAAATCGTTCGATAGGAAAGAACGAGACTGATCCGAACCCACATTGTTGTATCGATGTCCGGTGCTGATCTCGCAGCGCCGCGTATTCCAGCGTCCCTGGTGACGAGTCCCACAACCCGTCGTATCTGAATCCCTTTGAATTTCGGCTGATTAAAATGCATACTTCTTCCCGCACAAGCACTGATACGATCGCGCTCTTCGATAAGTATGTCATCGGGAACTACCGTCGATACCCGGTGAGCCTAGTGAAAGGGGAAGGTTCCCGCGTCTGGGATGCAGAAGGGAATTGCTATCTCGACCTGTTTCCGGGATGGGGTTGCAATATCCTCGGGTATTCGCCGCAACGAGTGATTGAAGCAGTGCAGCAGCAAGTTGCCCAGCTGATTCATGTTCCGAACACATGGTACACCGAAGCGCAAGGGCTATTCGCCGAGGCGATCTGTTCACGCAGCTTCGGCAAAGCGTTTTTCTGCAATAGCGGTGCAGAGGCAAACGAAGGAGCGATCAAACTTGCTCGCCTCGCTACTTCCAAAGAGAAGTACAAGATCATCACGTTCGAGAATGGGTTTCACGGCCGGACATTCGCAGCGGTGAGTGCGACTGCGCAGCCGAAGTACCATGAAGGGTTTGCTCCTCTGGTTGCGGGGTTCACCTATGCTCCTCACAACGATCTGGAAGCTGTTCGCCGACTCGTGGATGATGAAACTGCGGCGATCATGATCGAACCGGTACAAGGAGAAGGGGGGGTAAATATCCCTGAACCCGGATTCCTGGAAGGGCTCCGCCAGATTTGCGATGAAAACAACATGCTGTTGATTTTCGATGAAGTGCAGACTGGGATGGGGCGTACCGGGTATTGGTTTGGATACCAGACCTTCGGCGTCAACCCGGATATTATGACCATGGCCAAAGGGATTGCAGCGGGAGTTGCCTGCGGTGCGATTATTGCCAAGGATGACGTCGCCACTGCACTGCGACCGGGGATTCATGCCAGCACGTTCGGCGGGAATCCTTTGGCAATGTCAGCTGGACTGGCGACTGTGCAAACCATCGAAGAAGATCACCTGCTCGACAGCTCAATGATGATGTCGGACCGTTTCCGCCATCGATTTGAACAGCTCAAAACCGAGTTGCCAATTATCGATGAAGTTCGTGTCTGCGGCATGATGATCGGAATCGAACTGAACATCGAAGCGACACCCGCAGTCAAGAAATGTCTTGATCGTGGTCTGCTGATCAACGCAACTCATGATACCGTTGTCCGTCTGTTGCCAGCGCTCAACATCACAGAGGAAGATGTCGATCAGGGCTGCGACATTATCGCGGAAGTTCTGCGAGAAATGGCTGAATAGCTCTCGGAATGACTCCGTTTTAAATGACCAACGGCAATGACCAACGGCTGTGTGACATGTTCACACGGCCGTTTCTGTTTCCGCCTCCTGAGTTCGCTGCTTATTAGCATGCCTGATGAGTTGAGGACGTTAGAATCGCTTTGAGTGTGACGAACTCTCGTTGAGTGAGAGCTTTCATCTTCGCAGGAACGCCTTGCGATCGGAACGGGACGTTGTGACGGCACTGTTCAGTCGAATGGATGCCTTTCGACATACTTCACATTCTCGGGGTCGATTTCTCTGAGTTGGTTGAGATGGTTCTGCGCCTTCAGGCGGTAGTCGATCGATTCATTCGGTTCTGGAGCATCTTTCGTGGCGGCGATCAGATAGCGGAGTACGCATTGACGAGGATGGCGATCCTCAAAGTGATTCTTCCCGTACTGCGAGACGAGATGATCCATGATTTCCCAGTCCTGCCAGCGGGATAGGTCGAGTACCACGAGGCCTGTGAGACCGGGGCGATCGATCATCTTACGGAGAGTTTCTTTCAGGACTTGAGGATCCGCATGATCCTGCCCGTACGACCACATGAACTCGAGTGCCTTCAGAAACGAGTACACTTCGTTGTCCGAGGCTGCTGGATCGTCCAGCTTCCACTGAGTGAGATTCTTCAATCCCTCGTTTTCTGTCAGCAACATGTATCCAGCCATCATCCCGTCGATTCCCATGCGGCTGTCTTCTGGCTGTTGACGAATAATCGTCTCCAGAAAAGCAGCGTCATCGGAATTACCGCACAGTCCAAGCATCAACCCGTAGAGCCCAAAACGCGTGGGAGTCGCTTCAGGGTTGGACAGCCAGCTGACCAGTTTTTCGCGTGGAAGATGGTCCGCAATGCTTTGAAGATCAGCGTAGGAAATGCCTGCGAACTCGGCATAGGCGTCCATGGCGATATCGGGGTCGGCGTGCTCTAACGCTTCAACGTAATAGAGAAGGCGAACCTGATTGGGAGTCTTTCGATCCGGCGCCGAGTTGATGTACTTCCACACTTCTCGATTCGTAAGGACTGGCAGCCCCCAGTTCACTTGGTCATTTTCGGTCTTGGTGACGAAGAATAATGATTCATCTTCTTCGGTGCCGGAGAGGTACAACGGGATGGTAAACCGGGTGCCGGCTGGGTATTTCTCTTTCTCTTTTCCAGCTGAGAGCAGCACCTCGTAAGTCGTTGACCCTTCAGAGAAGGTGTTGGGGTCCGGAATTGAAACGGAAATCCATTTCGCCAGCAGCGTTGCTTGCGCGGTGCTGTGCTGTTCCCCAAGAGTAGTAGTTGGCGCATCGCAGAATGGGCAAGCGACGACCACTCTTGTCAGAAAAATGGAAAGGGTCAGGCTCAGCAGAGTGAGAGCCCGCAAGTAGTTGGAATCTCGAAATTGCAGTCCGTTGCGCATCGTCGTTGATCCAGCATTCAGCGGATGGTATTTGGAAAAAGAGCTGACCGACCTTCCTTCGAAGGGGCGATCAGCTCGCAATTCAGTACAGAGATGAGTCAATTGAGTGGCTGTGAGTCTCGACTGGTCGTCGCTTACATGGCAGATCCATTGTCGTACGACCTAGCCTGCTCTGGTGTGTCGTTCAGTCAAAGAAGTAACGTTCGGCAGCCTTGACGGTCTTGGGGTCTTTCTCGCGGAGGATCTCAAGGTTCTTCCGAGCAGCTGTGACGTATTCCGGGACCGGCAAGTTTCCATCTTGAGGGGCATCCTTTTCCGCAATCAACATGAAGCGGACAATCGCTCTTTTTACAGACGGGACCTGGTAATCCTTGTTGTCATACAGCTCCATCAGATGAGGCATGGTGCCCCAGTCCTGCCAGCGGGCCAAGTCGACAATGACGAGATCGGCAAGGTTTGGACGCTTCAGCAGGAGTTGCATTGAACTACGCAAATCCTCGGCTGGAACGCGACCTTTTGCGTAAGTCCACATGAATCGAAGAGCCTGCATGGCAGCGAATGTTTCGCTGAAATGAGCTTTTGTGTTTCTGAGTTTTGTCTCGTTGAGAACCTCAAGTCCTTCAGATCCGGTGAGGAGCAAATAGCCGCCCATGACGCCGTCGATCCCGAGTCGGAAATCTTCAGGTTGCATGATCACAATGGACTTGAGGAACTCTGCGTCTTCGGGATGTCCTCCTAGCCCCAACAGCAAACCGTAGAGCCCCATCCGCGTCGGATTGAGGTCTTTGTTTGAGAGCCATTCTCGCAGTTTGTCGCGAGGCATTTTATCGCCGAGCGGAGTGATGTCATCGTACGGGGCGTTTGCGAATTCTGAATAAGCATCAGTCGCAATTGTCTGGTCTGGGAACTCCAGAAACTTCAGGTAGTATTCGAGTCGTTCGGTCGTTGGGGATTCTTTGCTGGGGGCCTGGATGATGTAGTTGAAGCTGGTTTCCGTCACTTCAAGCGGGCTGCTCCACTCCAGTCGATCCTCAATCTGCGTGCCGAGGAGTAGGGATAGATCCCCGGGCTTCCCGCTGCGAAAACGATCAATCGCGATCTTTCCGCCCTTCTTGAGTTGAGATTCATCGCCGCGGACGACCTGCAGGATCTCGTATTCAGTCGTACCGGTGAAACCTCGTTCACGGTCTGCTTCCGTGCCGCTGGACCATTGAACCAGCACTGCAGCCTGTGCGGCAGCCAGTTGCTCGCTCAAAGTGAGTGTCGGGGCACTGCAAAACGGACAGCTGATGGCATACGTTGCGGTTGCGACGACCATGCCGATCGCTGCAACAGCAGCCAGACTGGTATGGAGTAATGAGCGCATCAAGGGCTCCTGTGTTCTATTGGACAACGACCTGGGCATCTTCGAGACGGTACAACCACCAAAGTCCCTCATCGGTCCCTTCAATTTCTGGTTCGATAATCAACGTCGCGATAACGTCGAAAGGGCGATTGGCAATATAGCTTGTTGTCTTACCGGATTGCATCATTGTCCCCAGTTTGTCGTAGACCTTAGGGTCTCGGCCAAAGCAGCAGATTCCGTTATCACGCACGAACATGAAGCTTGAGATTCCTTCCTGTCGACCGGAAGGGAACATCCATCCTCGCAAGATAATCTTCTTGCCATTCAGATTCCGCAGCCATTCTGGAAGGTGGTCCATCACATCAGGCGGGACGGGCTCCATGTTACAGACTTTGAGCAAATCGAGATCGTCAAACGTGACCCTCAGGGCGTCACCCTCGGTCGTGAATTCTCTCTCGGGGACTAGGATTTTGATTTCGTTTGGCTTGGCGAAACTTTCTGGCGTAGCAAGTGGAACGACCGTTGTCGGGGGTTCGTTCCCTGCCTGTTCCGGAGTCGCCATGTTGTCCTGCTCGGTCGACGATGGGCTTTCTACGAGAGAGGGACTCGCTGGTGCAGAATCAGCGGGCGCTTCGCTTGGATTCATTTTTGGAGAATCCTCGGGTGTCGGCGCGGCTGGTTGATCTTCAGTCTCGAGTGGCTCAACTGTCGCTACTTCCTGAGCGGGCTGCTCGACCGGCGATTCATCGAGAGGGACGTCAGGAGTCGACACTTCTGGGAGCGCGTCCTCTTCAGTCACCTTCCGGTATTCGCTTTGATCGCCTGAGTTGCAGCCTGCAAGCGTTCCCATGAAAAGAAGGCACAGGAATGCGAGCTTCTTGACATCCATGATTTCTGTCCAATCGGGGGGACCATTCCGTTGTGGTGGAATGATGTTCGGTGAGCACTGGTTTTCAGGCAGCCAGAGGAGGGGCGCCCGGTAGGGGATTTAGAAGTCGCTGATACGAGTCGTAAAGTGATCCGCAGTGATCACGTAGAGTGGCTCTAGCTGCCCCTCTGGATTGAATTCGGGATTGAGTCGGAAAGTCCCAGCCACTGCAACTCGACCTGCATGGTAGTTGATCGTTTTTTCACCATCCATCACAACACCGAGTCGGTCCCAGATTTCAGGATTCGCTCCAAAGCAGCAACTTTGGTTGTCCTTCACAAACAGAAACGAATGAAGGTTCTCCGTTTGTTTTGTTTGGTAAATGTAACCCTTGAGGAAGACCTTTTTTCCATCCAATTCTACGAGTCTTGGTGGCGGGCCAATTTTTCCGTTTTCCTCGACGACCTTCAGGTCGGAAATGTCTTTCACAAAGTTCAATCGGTGGTATCCATCTGGAACCTCTGTCTGGTACATATAAAGCTGCAGCGAGATTCCGCAAATCGCGAAGAGGGGAGCCAGTAGCAAGCCGACGATCGACGTAGCCCAACCACCATAGGCTCCGTCAGAACGGATGATCGTCCAGAGCCCGAGTCCGCAAAACAGAAACCCCAGAAAACAAAGCGGCATCGCCTGCCAGACGAAGATCGCAAGGAACGACAGTAACGAGAGAATCAGCCCCACGACCGAAAGCACGGGGACGGGACGGTACGAGAACTCGCCGAATTCATTGGATGCGTAAGTCGTCCCCTTGCTGGAGAGCTTGACCTGCGACTGCTGAGTCGGTGTTTCCGAATCCGAAATTTCGCCCTTCATCTCAAAAGTCTGAGTCGTCACTCGATCTCTCCACCACAAAATGTATGCATCGCTGAGTGAAGTGTTGGGATGTCCACCCACTTCTAATGAAAAAGGCCAGCTGTATTATAGAATAAGGGGTGGGTAATTGTTCAATCATCTCGTCAGATTGCGCTGAATTTCATCGAATTTAGCGGGACTTGCAGGACTGGCTGGGCAATATTGGGAATTAACAGACGATTGATCTGCTTTTACAGATCTTCTTGCCGTTTCTGGGGTTGAATGTTCAGCACTCCAGGAATCGCCGGGGGAGTTGTTGAATTCGTGTTTGGAGAGATCAATGAAGCGAGTATTCGGTTGTTCTGCGTTTCTAGCCGCCTCCCTATGCCTGATTGCTCAGGGAGCCGATGACATCTCACCTGCGGATCTATTTGCCCAACTTGACAAAAACGGCGACGGAAAGCTGGTCGCCGACGAAATTCCAGAGGGGCAGTTTCCGTTTTTCGAGCGCCTGATTCGAGCGGGCGACGTGAATCAGGATCAGGCGATTTCCCTGGTCGAGCTGACCGCCATTCTGCAAAAACGTGACGTCTCCCCAGCCGGGAACGGGGCAAAAAATGACGCAGCTCAAGCGACTCCAATGCCCGCTCAGCCGCAATCTCCTGCCGTGAATCTCCCCTCGTCCAAAGTGGTGGCTCGACCGACGGCGGATGAAACATTCCGTCGTCTCGACCGAAATGGTGACGGGAAACTCGAACTCGACGAGTTGACTGAACGGGGGCGAGCACGACTGGAGCCACTTTTCGTGTTGCTCGAAACGAAAGCAATCACGATTGAGCAGTTCCGGGAATTCGGGATCGGAGGAGGCCGCGTCAGGTCTGCTGATCAAGGGCCGCAGTTGGAAGCTGCTGCGGGGACGCTGTCGACGGGGCACCGTGTGGAACTCGGTGGGCCAGCCTTCTTGAAACTCCTCGACACCGATCAGAATGGGAAGTTGAGTGGTGTCGAGTTACGAGAAGCTCCCGGACTCATCGCCAAAATGGATGCTGATGGAGACGGTGAGCTAAGTGTGCATGAACTGCTGCTGACACCAAGAAAAACGATCCCTGTCAGTGAATAGTTCTGTCCACAAGTGAGACAGCCGCGTCGCGTTTCGACACCGTCAGTGGCAGGATGTCAGCTGCATCTGTCGAAGGATGTGTGTGGAGACGGGAGGATGAGGTCGACTCGGGAACCTGTTAAGTCAGGTGGCTGAGATCATCGATCCTGATCTCTTCCCGGCTCGCAAAGGGCTCGGCGTACCCTTTTTCGATCGACCAACCCCAAAATCGAGCGCGGTCTTTAATGTCATCCAGCAGTCTCGGATGTGCACTACCTCTTCCTTTCACGACTTGGCTTTCGTAGCAACCGACCGCTTCCATTTTTCGGTCGATAAAATCTGTGATGTCGACGACGAAGGTCGGTTTGGGATGAATGCGGAGATGGATGCTCCAGTAATAGTAGATTTTGGGTGGATGAAACGGCGTCCCCGCCATATCCGTACGTGAGAGCTTTGACCAGAAGCGGGCAGCGTCAATCAGGGCGCTTGCGGCAACATGGTCAGGATGGGCATCTTCCCAGTATGGGGCAAGTATGATTTGCGGCCGGGTGAGTCGAAAAACTTCTGCGACACTCCTTCGAGCTTCGAGGCTGTTTTCTAGCTTGCGATTCGGCAGATTCAGCTGATGTCGCCACTGCAGACCAAGGATTTCAGTCGCCCGATCCGTTTCCGCTTTGCGGATTTCGAGAGTACCGTGAGGGGTCGGTTCCCCGTTTGTCAGTTCCAAAACTCCGACCCGCTTTCCTTGCGAAATGCTGCGCAGAATTGTCCCGGCGACGCTGATTTCGGCGTCGTCTGGATGAGGTGCGACGACAAGGATGTCCAACGGTTCGGCCAGTGGAGTCATAAAATTGCTCTTTACCTGCGCGGATGTTCTGAGATATGAGCCCGACCAACTGATGCACTCGGCGCGAAGTCGCGGAGCATCGAGCTTGTGTCGATGGATTTCAGTTTAGTTTGTTGCAAAAGGGTTTCCACAGTCACTGGAGTGATTCCAGGGAAGTTTGACTTCGGGATTTCCGCTCCCCGAGGTCAGATTCACAGCAGTGGATCAAAGGCACAGGACGTGTCGCGTCGTTGCATTGGAGGCAGATTGTGGCAAAGTTTCATCAATTGAGTTGTGTGGTACTCCTGCTGACATCGTTGGGGTGTCAGTCGATGATGGGGACTCAACGGAACGTTGCTGAAAAAGAAGCTGCCAGTAATACGAGTGCTGCCATTGAAGATCCGTTTGCAGCGGAAGTCGGCAAGATGGCACGCAAGCATCACGACTACGAAGAAGTGAAAGATCCACTAGGAGTACGAAACTACTTCACTACCGCAAAATCGCGAGAGATTGAGCGTAACGTGGGGATCGGAAAGTGATGGTTTGCTGAGGACTCTTTGTGTTCCCCAGTGAACCTGTAAGGGCAGTTGAGTAGTGTTATGTTGAACCATGCTGAGTATGGTTTCGAATCCCCGAGGTCGCTCATCTCTTTTGCCTACTTGGTGGAATAGGTTGTCGGAACTCGATTCGTTTCGTCGAAGGTCATCCACAGACTCTCGTGCAGCGATCTGTCAAGATGAATCTCTCTGAAGTTGATGACCTAAAAAATCTTTAATGAAA
The DNA here is from genome assembly GCF_051466335.1 of Planctomicrobium mucosum. NCBI lineage: Bacteria > Pseudomonadati > Planctomycetota > Planctomycetia > Planctomycetales > Planctomycetaceae > Planctomicrobium > Planctomicrobium mucosum. The sequence continues at coordinate 2,080,465 of NZ_CP195793.1, forward strand.
GCTGCCCCCGGTGATGGTATTCACGGCGTATCCCGGGCATACTACGCCGAGCCTGATGCATGTCTTTGCCTGGGCATCAACTGCATCGGCGGCATAGATCGCATCGGACTTCAAAGATGTTCTGGTCAGAACGTTCAAGTCTCGATATCCTGCGATCAGAAGTGTTGGTCTGATCAAGGTCAAAATGCATGGTGGGTCGTGTTCACGTAACTCTCTGTGTGCGTGGTGTTGGTCAGAAGTCGGTGTCAGTCATCGGTCGATGTCGGATCGTTCAGAGTTTCGTTGCCGTGTTCGAAACAGAGAGAGTGCGCTCTTGGATGCCTTGAATCACTAAGTTCATCGAGTGATGTTCGAACTGACTTCGGGCTATTCATCTCTTGCTTTGTTCATGTGTTGCGTCGAAATCAATCACTTTGGCGGGAGAAGCTGTGAATCCTTCGATGCAAAAGGTCTCTCATACCCCTTCGCTGATTACATTCGAGTTGGATCAGCTGCAGTCAAGAAAAGCGACTTTGGATTCTCAGATACGTGAGGTGACTTCGACCGGGGTGTCCCCAGAAGCTGTCCTCACAGCTTGCACGCCCGAAAAAAGTGTTCCCTGTTTGAAGAGGTTCAAGCAGCGGGTCGCAGTGAATCAAACGACCACACTTCCCTGGTGTCTCTCAGAGGATGTTGACGGGTATGGTCAATCGGGTATTCACGGGATTGGCCTGAGCTGGCGTAAGATGACCGAGTTTGGTCTCCGCCGCGCTGTTCGACTGGTGAGTGATTCAGATCTGGTTGTGTCCAGTGTCGGCCCCATCGGGGGATTCACCGGGAAAAATGATTACTCGATCAAAGATGCCATGGCAGACGCTCGACGGGTGATTCGAGTTGCTGGTCAAGTTCGTGCGCGAACCGTGACTGTTCTCAGTGGGCCAATTGCGGGCCATATCCGGAAACATGCGAACCGGATTGTTGTCGAGGCATTGCGGGAACTTGTACCGTTTGCTGCGTTGTACGGCGTTGAGTTGGCATTGCAGCCAATGCATCCGATGTTCGCTTCAAATTGGTCGTTTCTGCACACTCTCGATGAAACAGTTGAGCTGATGGATCTCGTTGGGGATAGTCGGCTGAAACTTGCATTCGGAACTTACCACCACTGGCAAGATTCCAGCTTACTGAGTCGATTGCCAGAGTTGGTTTCTCGCATCGGGCTTGTGAGTCTCGCCGATTGGGGAAGTGCTCCTCGTCACGATTACGACAGACTGTTTCCAGGGCAGGGTCGGTTGCCGATTCACGATATGATTCTGGCGCTGGAAAACAACCACTACTCCGGGTGGTACGAGCTCGAGGTTTGGTCTCGAGACTTGTGGAAAATGGATCGCCGCGATTTAATGCAAGAGTGCGTTGCAGTGAGAGACAAGCTGTTGTCATAGCTGCAATTCTCGTTACCATCAGGTTGCTGATGATCACTCGTGAATTGACGACGATCAGCCGCTTGTTAACGAGTATGACTCCATTATGACTCCATGTTGTGTCCAACTCTGATTTCTGTTGTGCGGGTCGCTTCAACAGAATTGGTTTCAGAATATGGAGTCGGTGTTCAGGCGAATTTTTTCCTGTTGAAACCACTGAAAACGTCCTCATGGCTCACGAATGGTACTCTGTTGACGAACTCGCCCGGCAGCTTGGTCGCGATCGACGTGAAATTGAACGACTGGCGAGTCGAGGGCGAATTCCGGCACACAAGCGTGGAAATGAATGGCAGTTTCATGCTGCCGAAGTGACGCATTGGCTTGAGCAAGAGATGCGGGATTATTCAGACTCGCAGCTTGCCTTCATCGAGAACGCTCAGGCCAGCTCGACAGTCAAAAAAGAGATCCCTGTCAGCAGCCTGCTCAAACCAGAATTAATTCAGGTTCCAATGGATGCGAGGACGAAACGTTCCGCACTGGAAACCTTGGTTGAAATCGCTGGCCGAACCTGGCAAATCTGGGAGCCAGCAGCGGTTCTCAAGGCGGTTCAAGACCGCGAATCACTCCAGTCGACGGCGTTCGATAACGGCGTCGCGCTCCCTCACCCCCGCAATCCGCTGACAGATGCAATTGGAGATTCTCTGATTGCTTTCGGACGGACGTTGAGTGGCATTCCATTTGGCGCGTCCAACAACGCGCCCACAGACTGCTTCTTTCTAATTCTCTGCAAAGATGCACACACCCATCTGCAAGTCCTCGCCCGACTCTCGCGGATGATTCAACTGCCTGATTTTCTGTCGACGCTCCGGAACGCGGACTCGGCAGAGTCGACATATGAAGTCATTCTCTCGGCTGAGCGTCAGTTCAAATAGACTCTCAGCTTCCCTTCGTTTCGACAGCCTGCCAGGAGTGTTCTTTATGGCCCCCCGTGTGTTTACCGGTTTGGCACTTGCTGCCACATTGGCGTTGAGCCCGTTGGTTTCGAATGTCGCATCAGCTCAGGACAGCGTGAACTTTCCTACAATCGGAGAGGTTCAAAGTTATGACCCAGCGTTTGAGAACCTGGTCGCCAGCGACGCGAAATTGCAAGTCGTCACTTCAGGGTTCATCTGGAGTGAAGGTCCGGTCTGGGTGCCTGAGAAGGATGGTCCCGGGTACTTGCTGTTCTCGGATATTCCGCGAAATTCCATCATGAAGTGGGTGGAAGGCGAAGGGGTATCGCTGTTCATGAAGCCTTCGGGCTACACCGGCGTGTCAGACTATGGTTTCGAGCCGGGTTCGAACGGACTGGCTTTGGACCCAAACGGGCGTCTGCTCATGGCGGAGCATGGGGATCGACGGGTTTCCGTGTTGACCGTGGGCGGCGGTAAAATGACGCTCGCCGACAAGTACGAGGGAAAACGCCTGAATAGCCCTAACGATCTCGCCTGCAAATCAAATGGCGATATCTATTTCACAGATCCTCCTTACGGCTTGCCTGAGCAACTGAAGGATCCTCGTTGTGAACTTGATTTCTGCGGTGTCTATCGCGTCACACCCAATGGCGAGTTGACGTTGCTGACAAAAGAAGTGACTCGTCCAAACGGCATCGAGTTCTCTCCTGACGAGAAAACGCTGTACGTGACTCAGTCCGATCCAGCAGCGGCACTGGTTTACGCATTTCCAGTTCTGGAAGATGGCACACTTGGGCCGAAGTCGGTTTTGTTTGATGACACCGAATCGGTCAAGAAGGGGATCAAAGGATTGCCTGATGGATTGGCAGTTGATCGCGATGGAAACATTTTCACGAGTGCTCCTGGCGGAGTAGCTGTCATTTCGAAAGAGGGGAAGCTACTCGGTCGAATTCTGACTGGAGAGGCGACTGCCAACTGCAAATTTGGTGGTCCAGATGGATCAATCCTCTACATCACCGCCGATACTTACATCTGCCGCATTCAAACCAAAACCGGGGGCTAACTCCGTGATTATGAGAGCGGATGTACGACATTCCCCTCATTGCCTTTGACTTTCGAAGATCGCCCCGCGTCATGATCCGCGGGGCGATTCCATTTCCAGAGTGCTCTCAATCCGATTTCAAAATAAGACCTTGGAATCGTCCTGTTCAAATCCACCGCATTCCCCGGAGCGCCGCTCGCGAGATCGTTGAGTTTCGGTGGCGATCAACTCAGCGTTTGAGAGTTTTTGCCACCACGGGCCGCCGCACGCCTGAGACTGTCGTCAAGAAAACTAAGAAACTCTAATTCGTGTCGGAAATCACTTGTTGAATCTGGTTGCCGCTCCCCGTATTTTCGGTAGGCGACTCTACGGGAGACAGCAAATGAGAGATGGGCATTGCACTGTTTCGAGAGGTTCCGAGGAGGCTCTCGATTCTCGGAGCAGAAGTGCGAAAGAGATCTGCTGGGTTCTGTTTGAGTCCATCATTTGGATGTTGGGAGTTATACTGGCCCAGTGTCTTGCCTTGGCCTCGCTGTTGATGCTGTTTATCGGTGCCACATACGGGTTGGTGATTCCGAGTTTCGATCAGGTAATCGCGATGGCTCTGGAAACCAACCTCGATACCTCATTTCTGATGCTTGGGGTGCCGATTCTTGGGGCTCTGTTGATACTGCTGCCAGTAATTCGATTACGCGAAGGCCCGGATTTTCGAGACAGATTCGGCTGGCGAACTCCGAGTGCTGATGAACTGGTTTACGCTCTGGCAACGATCGTCCCTGTCGCTGTTCTAGGAAATCTATTGCATCAACTGGTGAATTGCTGGCTCCAATCTCTGGCGGCTGAAGATGTCGGTCAATGGGTTCCTGGCGATTCACTCGGTCAAATTTATCAACTGATGCAGGGGGTGCCGTATCCGCTTCTCATTGTCGTTATGGCGCTCGGTCCTGCCGTCCTCGAAGAATTTGTTTTTCGAGGTGTGATCGGTCGACGGATGGTGAAGTACGTCGGCGTTCCTGCCGGCATTTTGATCACGTCGCTGTTGTTTGCCATCAGCCACGGTGGTCCAGCCCATGCGCTCGCCACTCTCCCTATCGGAGTTCTTCTCCACCTGCTGTACCTCAAGTCAGGGACGATCTGGATTCCTGTGATCGTGCACTTTGGGAACAATTTGCTGGCCGTCTCTCTCTTTCATTTTCAACTGAAAGAACTGACCCATGTTTCTCCTCAGTTTTGCGCAGTACTGAGTTGTTATCTCGTGCTGATTCTTGTGCTCATGTCGGTTCGAGTCTCTCAATCGGAGAGTGTCGGAAACACGCGATTGGACATCTCCTGACCGGTCAGTCGGAGGTCAGGCAAGATTCCAGCAACAACAGCATTTCCTCCCATTGAATTTGTTTGACGTCTCGTTTGAAAATTGGGTCTGCATGTTGTTCTGCGTCCCGGCAGAGATCGACAAACGCAATTGAGTCCCATTTGGAGGAAGAGACCTTTGCAATCCAGTTGTGTGAAGCAGATGAACTTGATCGCGTCATGATGCGGTGAGCGATGCGAGCGAGTTCCCCAAAGTTCGGGTGTTGCCCAACATTGCGGAACCAGTATTTGGCGTTGCTGTAATCGGGCTCTCGGCGATGAAGGATTGCGTGCCAGTAATCTCCATTGCGGAGTTTTCCTTTCCCTTCAATGCCTTGGGCCAGATCATGGCACCGGTCGACATCTCCCGCAATTTGAGCGAGTCCAGCCTGAAGAGCCGTTCGATTGAACTGCGAAATCAGTCGGTCTGTCTCCCGATTCAATCGATTGGTAACAGCCACCAGATCAGGAAATCTGGGATCGAGAAGGTCCGACTCGACCGTCGATGAGATGATGACCTGTGATTCATTCTGCTGAAGAATCACTTCTCCGGGGCTCTTCGCGGTTTTGATGTCGAGGAAAGCCGTAGCAGGCAGGATTAGAATACATTCCGGACGCGTCTGCGAAGCGATTTGAGCGACTTCGAAGGGGAGAGATTGCCAGAGACGTGATCCGAGTTCGCTGACGGGAACAATTTGGCACTGCAAATTGGAGAGTTCCTTTGCTTCAATTTGCGGGAGAAGGGGTTCGAACTCCTCTGGGCCATACGCGACGTAGGAGGGTAGGTCGTCAGTCGGTGGCTGGAACTCTTGTGGCGGAAGATGTGCCGGATGAAAGAGTAACTCGCGTACAGCCATCTGCTTCTACCCATCTTGCAGACTGGATCCGAGAGAATCGCTCAGGCGAGAGTGCGCAGAACGACACAGGGGATCGCTTGTCAGGTCAGTGGAAACTTGAAAATGCTCAGCCGGTGATGCTGCTTCGCCCTAAAACTAGTTGGGAGCAGGGGTGAACGCATCTTCAAGTGCCTTGATCAGCTGGTTGATGATAAAAGGCTTGTAAAGAACCGTTTTCAGGCCCATTTGGCGGGCACGAACAATTGTGTGCTCTCCATCGTACCCAAACCCGGTCATCAGAATGATTGGCAGGGTCGCGGAAGTCTCGCGAAGTTTGCGATAGAGTTCAGAACCCTTCATGTCGGTTGGCTTGATGTCTGAAATCACCGCGTCGTACGACAGGGTGCGCACCATCCTCAGAGCTTCATCACCGTTTTTGGCAGTTTCGACGATCGCATCCAGCCGATCCAGGATCTCGTGACTGCTGTGCCGGATTTCGATGTCGCTGTCGACGACGAGCACGCGTTTGCGAGACAGAATGGGATGCTGAAGCTTCTTGATTGGAACCGTGCCAGACTCGGCGTAAATTGAAGTTCCTGTTTGCCGGATCGACTCACGAATGCCCTGTGTGTGTTGCAGGATGCGTCTGAGTCGTTCGTTGATCGCTGGATCCGCATCAGCGAATTTTTCGACCAACCAGGAAGAATCGTTGAGAATCTCATCAGCTGGATCAGCCACTTCGCAGAGCAAACGCTTGGTGCTCTCTTCGACTGTGGTCGCTTTTTCTGCGATCAACAGGTCCAGAGTGTTGAGGGCGACCGACACCTCACGACAGAAGAGCTCGAGAAACTGAAGGTCTGTCTGAGAGAATGCACGTGGTTTAAAACTCTCGACGTTGAAAGTCCCAAGAACCTGATCATGGCGGATGAGGGGGACCGTCAGTGAACTGCGAGCACCCGTGGCTCCGACCAGATAGAGTGGGTCAGTGGTGGTGTCTTCACACAGATAGCTTTGGCCAGTGGCAGCGACGAAACCGGTAACTCCATTCGCTTCAGTCGAAACCTTGAGTTCTCGCTTCTCCGCTGTTTCATCCATCCCGAGTGCGAGCAGGGTACGAAGAGTTTTGGTTTCCTCGTCGACAATTCGGACTTCAACAGTCTCGAACTCCAGCAGCTCTTCGGTGTAGTGCCGGAGTTTTGATTTCAGCAACTCGATTCGATCGTGAGTGGACAGCTCGAGGACTTCATCCGGTTTCAGATCTCCGAGGTCGAGACCTGCTTTGTAGATCGCATTGAATTTTTGCTGCTGCAGGATTTCGTCGGAGTTGTCTCGCAGCGTCACGAGGAGCAGTTGTTCGGTATCGCTTTCCACCATGGGGACCGGACTGACAACGACGTCAAAGAACGTTTTTTCGTTGGTTCGAACTCGGGTTTTGACCTGTCGGCCTGTTGCGAGGACCGTGTTGATTGGACAGAAGCACTGTCCGATGATTTCAGCGTCCTGCCAGGATTCAAAGAGTCGTTGTTGTGAATTGGGAGCGAATCTTTGCAGGTCCAACGTTTGCTGGGCCATCGTGTTGGCCCACAGGATTTCTTCCCGTTCGTTGAGGAGCAGGACAGACTCCGGGAAGCTATTGAGCAAGCCGGCGGCTTCGATCATTAGCCCGGCACCAGCATTATCATTTCCGACAAGACACATTCCGGGAGGCGATGGCTGTTTGAGCCGCATCAACGCGTCCCCGAGCGAATTCGCTGCGGTCACGTTGCAATGGTCCCTGAGTCGATCGAGCATCGAAGAAAGCGATGATGAGTCGACACCGTAAACCAGCAACTCAACCTTGTCCTGCACTGTCGCTCCCATGAAACGTAACTTCCGTGCGGAAAGTCGATGTTTCCAATCCACGCAGACCGCAGGGATCGAACCAAAACCGGTTCAAGGAGTCCTCACGATTTTGTTCTACGCGTTCAGTAACATCCTCTGATGAATCTTATGTCTGTCTCAGGGAATCGACAACGTAAAATTCGATTGTCGATGCTCCTTTCAGTTCTTTTACAACCAGATTTAGCATCCGTCTAGAGGCTCACTATTCATATCAATTTGCAGTGTTGCGTTCTGTTCGGGATTTGCAGGTTGTGGGAGTGATTGAATCGTGCAGTCGTTGTTCGTTGGGGGTGAACAGTCGCATTCGCTGCTTGAATTCATTTGCCGTGCGGACCGGGTAAGTCTGCACGAAACAGGATGAGACTTGCGTTGGCGATCGTCCGAGTGTGAAGGTTGCGGCAGGTTCGACAACCGACTTGTGAGGATAAATTGAGCAGTTTGGTGCTCCTTTTGGGGATGTGGTTTTGCAGATGTGAGTCGTTGTCTTGATTGCTGTGTGGAGTGGTCAACAATGCGAATATCTGCATAAGCGTATGCTTGTGGGTTGGCGCAATTGATTTGATATAAAATGGTTGCGTTGATTGTTGTGATGAGTAGGAACGGAGGGGCAGCTCACAAATGCGGTCATTTGTGGTTTGTGCTGCTTCGCGGGGGAGTCACGCCCCTGTCGGACTTTTTCGATTGAAATACTGTACGGGGGCACCCTGAATTGAACTCATCACAACTCCTGTTACACTTACGGTTTCCCGATTCATTCGGCTGAATTGGGATTTTCAGACAGCAAAGTCCGCTGAGCACCTCCTGAACTGGTAGTTGACAGGCCAATGCAGACAATCAATTTTGTTTCGATTCTCCGTGACTCTACGATCAACCAAGACGAGATTCGTAACATGATGGCGTCCGCCATGGGGCAGGGTGCTTTGGAGTTCCGAAAAGCTGTTGAACAGGTCGGACAAGAAGCCGAATCCAATCCATCGCTCGCTGTGCGGGCCGGAATTGGCTTTTTCCTGCTTGGTCAGCCAGACAAAGCAGAGAATGCACTGGCTGGATGTAAAGAGGGTGTCGGACGCTACTACCTCGGCAAGACATATGCTGCGACAGGACGTTATGAACTCGCGTCCAAGGAATTCGAAGCAGCAGCCAAGGCTGGGTATCATCCGACTGAGTCGATTCTTCTGGCTGCTGGGGCAGTCCGAAAGTTGGGTCAGCTTGACGAAGCTGAACGTCTGATTCGCACGACCGGCGGCGAAGGGGCTCGTCTGGCTGAGTACTCCTACCAGATGGGGTGCATTCTCGCTGATCGAGGCGATAGTTTCGGAGCGATTGAATACTTCGAACGCGCAGTCGACATGGATCCAAACCACCAGCGCGCCCTGTTCGCACTCGCGGTGCAGAGCAGCCGTCACGGTGATGACGATGAAGCGATTCAACTGTACGAACGCTGCCTGTCACGTCCTCCGTTCTATCTCGGAGCGATGCTGAACCTGGGGTTGTTGTACGAAGATCGCGAGAACTACGGGGCAGCTCAGTACTGCTTCGAGCGAGTGCTCAAGTACGACCCGAATAACGAGCGTGCGTTGCTCTATCTGAAGGATATCGAAGCAACTGGCGACATGTACTACGACGAAGATTCGCTCAAACAGCAGCAACGTCTTGAGCAGCTTCTCGATCGACCAGTTACCGATTTCGAACTCTCTGTTCGTAGCCGTAACTGCTTGGCAACAATGGGGATCAACACGCTTGGCGATCTGACACGGATCAGCGAGCAAGAACTCCTCGCGGGTAAGAACTTCGGGGAAACCTCCCTGACTGAAGTCCGAGAGTTAATGCGGCAACATAACCTGGGCCTCGGTCAATTTCAGCACGAGAAGTCACGGGAACCTGCGTTTGACGCTCGTGACATGAGTCCGGAAGATCAGGTCAAACTCATGCTGCCTGTGAGCGAACTCAACCTGTCGGTGCGATCACGTAAGTGTATGACCCGACTCGGAATCGCAACGATCGGTGAACTTGTCTCCCGAACTCCTGATGAATTGCTCGCAGCGAAGAACTTCGGTGTGACTTCTCTGAATGAGATTCGAGACAAGCTGTCCGAAATGGGCATTACTCTTCGCAACGACTGATACAAAGTCGCCTCGGCGAACATCAAGTTCAGCTTTGATTTCAAGAGTCAGCGGGAGCAACCAGCCATGGTCAATGCTCCCGTAACTCTTTCTAGGGAATGGGTGAAGTTTTCATTCGGATTCCGGTAGCATTGATGAGGAATTCAACTTCTGTCGGTTTATGGAAGTTGTCGCCCCGTCGAAATCGTCACTGGTCCGTTTCAGATTGAACGAAGCTGTTGCTATGAATCTTTCGATCCGTGATCCACAGATGCGTCAGATTGCTGATCGTGTCTACGCCGGCGAGCGGCTTTCTTATGACGATGGTCTTTATCTGGATCAGCACGCTGATTTGATGACTCTCGGAGCACTCGCTCACCATGTTCGACAGAACCGTCATGGGAACGTTGCTTATTACAACACCAACGTCCATCTGAACCCGACAAACGTTTGCGTCTATCGCTGCACCTTCTGTGCATTCCGTTCGGACCTGAAAGCAGAGAAGGCGTATGTCTTTTCTGACGAGATGATTCGCGAGCGGGTTCTGGAAGCGAAATCCCGCGGTGCGACAGAAATTCACGTTGTCGGGGGACTTCATCACCTCCGCAAGTTTGATTGGTACGTCGACGTCGTTCGCGTGATTCACGAAACCTGGCCCGAAATCCACATCAAAGCGTGGACCGGTGTTGAGATTAGCTGGTTTGCCCATCAGACCAAGAAGCCATACGACTGGATTCTCCAGCAGATGATTGATGTGGGCCTGGGAAGTCTTCCCGGGGGGGGGGCTGAAATCTTCGATCCGGGTGTGCGGGCCCAGATTTGCGAGCACAAAGCGGACTCTCAAAGTTGGCTCGATATCCACCGGGCCGCTCACCAACTTGGTTTGCGATCGAACGCGACGATGCTCTACGGGCACGTCGAAAAGGCGGAGCACCGCATCGATCATTTGTTGAAGTTAAGGGATCTTCAGGACGAGACCGGCGGTTTTCAAACATTCATCCCGTTAGCGTTTCATCCGGACAATACCCGCATGACGCACATTCCAAAGCCCACGGCGGCGATGGATCTGCGGATGACCGCCTTGTCGAGATTGATGCTGGACAATTTTGACCACATCAAAGCTTACTGGATCATGCTCGGGGAGCAGACAGCGCAAGTTGCTTTGAACTTTGGTGCGGACGACCTCGACGGCACTGTGGTTCATGAACTGATCTATCACGATGCTGGGGCGAAAACTCCGGAAGGATTAACTGTCTCGCAGATTCACCACTTGATTGAAGAGGCGGGATGCAAACCTGTTGAACGAGATACCTTGTATCGCCGGGTGATTCGAAACGGTGCCGATTGGCATGTCGAATCGGCCGCTCCAAGCGCAGCTGCTTGCTAGGGATTAGAGAGTTTTTATAGACTTTGACCGTCCATCGGATTCTCCAATCTGTCCTCCGCGTGTTGATCAATGACCTCTCGCAGCGAAATTCTCGGCCTCATCCGGAAGAACCTTCCTCAGTCACTGCCATTGCCAGATCTGACTGGTGACTGGATTCAGTACCCCGATCCTCTGCAGCAGTTTAAAGAAGTTCTTGAATTCGTCGGCGGGAAGGCGATCGTCGTTCAGAATGTCGGTGAGATTGCAGAGCATCTGAGCTCGGTCGCAGTCGCCGGTTCCCGAGTTGTATCGGGGGTTCAGGGGGTCTTCGACTACAACCTGTCGGAGATGCCCAATAGCGATCCGCACTCACTTCAGGACGTCCAACTGGCTGTTCTTCCAGGGATTGTGGCTGTTGCAGAGAACGCGGCTGTCTGGGTTCAGGAGGCGGAATTAGCTCCGCGAACTCTGTATTTCATATCCCAGCATCTTGCGCTCGTTGTGAAACTCTCGGATCTGGTCAGCAACATGTACGAAGCCTACGAGCGGATCGACGCTGGCAAGGCCCCGTTTGGCTGTTTCATTTCCGGTCCTTCGAAGACCGCAGATATCGAGCAGTCACTGGTGAAAGGGGCACACGGGGCGAGGACGCTCCATGTGTTTTTGGTAGCAGAGTAGGGTGGAATGGCCGATCGCCGAACCTATCTCGACAACGCAGCGACTAGCTTCCCGAAGCCGGAAGCAGTCTATCTCGCGGTTGATCGGTATCAACGTGAGTTTGGGAATGCTGCTGGGCGAGGAGCGACTCGCAGCGGTGCGGCAGTTCAGCGAGTGATCGATCAGTGCCGACTGCAGCTTGCTCGTCAGTTCGGTGCCCCATCTCCTAGGCACGTCGTGTTCACTTTGAATGGGACCGATTCGTTGAATCTGGCGATTCAAGGACTGCTACGCGAAGGCGATCGGGCCATTGCGAGCGTCTGGGATCACAATTCGGTGCTTCGACCGCTCGCAGAGTTGGCGACGAGGAGAAGGATCGAGGTCGAGATCATAGCCGACGATGGAGCGGGGAGGCTCGATCTCGTATCGCTCGAACAGTCGGTCCAGAATGCCCCGAGATTAGTCGTATTGAATCACGCTTCGAATGTGACCGGCGTTGTGCAGCCCATTCAGGAAGCAGCGGCAATTGCGAAGAGGGTCGGTTCATTCGTCCTGCTTGATGCATCTCAAACAGCAGGTCATTTGCCGGTTCATCTTCAGGAAGTGGGTGTCGATGCGATTGCTTTTCCTGGGCATAAAGGACTCCTGGGGCCGCTCGGGACTGGAGTACTCATTCTAAATGAAGTGGCTGCCAGTGAGATGCAACCGCATCGCTTCGGTGGAACAGGGACGAATAGCGAATCCCCAATTCAACCTGAATCGCTTCCCGAACGGTTCGAATCGGGGAATCTCAATGTACCGGGGATATTCGGTTTGGCGGCCGCATTGGAATGGAGGCAGAATCAGGAGCGTCCGCATCACGAACAGGAGATGATCCAGTTGCTGATTCAGGGGTTGGAATCGCTCCCTTCTATTCAGGTGCATTGCTCCGACTCTTCATTACAACGCGTGGGGGTAGTCAGTTTTTCCTGTGACCGGATTGCTCCGCAGGTTCTGTCTGGTCTGCTTGATGAGCATTTCGGAATTGAAACTCGCGCAGGATTGCACTGTTCGCCCCGAGCACATCAGGCACTCGGTACGTTTAGTGATGGGGGGACCGTCCGAGTGAGTGTCGGCCCGTTCACAACAGTGGAAGAGATCGATCTGACGTTGGAAGCAATCGCTCAAATTGTGGCTGCCATGTGATTCCCTGACGTCATGGAATCAGCCTTGAGAGGAGTTGTCGCCGTCTGTCTGTTGCAGCGTCAACCAGGCTTTCCCGAGATAATCTGGGAGATCAGATGCAATCAGCGCCGGTTTGGAAAGGGCGTCAGCGGCAAGGTCTCCTGCTTTGCCATGCAAATAGACGGCCAGTTGGGCGGCTGAAAACGGTTCCATTCCTTGAGCAAGCAGTGCTGTGGTGAGTCCGGTCAGTACGTCGCCGGTTCCGCCAGTCGACATGCCGCTGTTCCCGGTCGTGTTGACGTAAATACGTTGACCATCGGTGACGACAGTTCCCGCACCTTTCAGGATGAGCGTGATGTTGTATCTGCCTGCAAACTCGAAGGCGAGTTGCTCGCGATTCTGCTGGATGGAACGGACATCAACTCCAGTGAGCCTCGCGAATTCACCGGGATGCGGTGTCAGAATGCGACTCCCGGAGTGAGTCCGTAATTGCTCGGGCTCTTTTGCCAGACAGTTGAGGGCGTCGGCATCGGCTACGATTGGAAGAGAAAGGTCACGATACAGGTTCGTTGTGATTCGATGAAAGACCGTGCCGGTACCAGCGCCCGGCCCGATCCCGACTGCACTCTTACCTTCTGCGGCATCCCAGACGGCCCCCAGGGCAGATTCGTCATCGTTCAATGAGATTGTCAGGTAGGATGGATTAAAACTAGCGACGATCGGTGCAATTGCCGCTGGAACTGCGAGAAACGTCAAACCTGCCCCGCCACGCAACGCCCCCATTCCTGCGAGTGCTGCTGCCCCGGACATGCCTTGGCTTCCGGCCACCAGGAGAACTTTTCCGAAGGTTCCCTTATTGGCGTCGACCGGGCGACATGGGAGTTGAGGAAGGGTGGTGATTTGCAGGGGAGACATAGGGGGGCAGTCTCGGATGGTTAGCGAGGTCGGTCAATGACACCGACATAGTAGGTCAGGTCGGAATCAACTACAGCAGCACTTCTCGCGAGGTCTTCGACGACAATCGACGGGAGATCACGATCTGCTTTGATGATTATATTTCGTTTCATCGCAGCCACACCGGACTGGATATAGGCTGTAATCTCTTCAGGAGTCGCCGGGCCATTCTCTCTGTGGTCGCCGAGGTAAATTTCAGGCGTGTGATCAGTTTTGAAAACACTCAGAACGATTGATTGATCTACGGAAATGTTCGTCCCGTGGATCGCGACGGGTGGTTCCAACGTGGTGAATTGCTGCATGTTGGAAGTGATCATAAAGAAGATCAACAGAAGCAGCACCACATCGATCATCGCGGTGATGTTCAGATCATCGTCGTCTTCCGGAAGTTCGCGTCGATTTTTGAAGTGGCTGAACATCGTCGCCTCGTTGAGAGCGAATTACCGCTTCATGGCCTGTTCCAGATCGAGGAGAAATTCTCCCAGATGTTCCTGCACGGAGTCGGTGAGTTTCCCTTTTTTCACATGGACCGCAGAACTGACGACCGTCATCGCGATGGCAATCGCTAATCCCAGAGCTGTTGAGTACAGAGCAATGCTGATTGTGGAGGCCAGGTGCAGCGGGTCGACTCCCCCTTTGGCAGAGCCAAGTTCAGCGAATGCGCGAATCATTCCGGCCGAGGTGCCAAGAAGTCCCATCATCGGGGCGACTTTAACGATCGTTGCGATCCAGGCACCTCGGTAGTCGAGATCTGCCAGAACCTCACGCTCGTATTTTTCTCCGAGAAGGATGCGGAGTTTTGCGATCCCTCGATCACGGTAAGCGAGTGCAACAAGGATCAGCTGCGCCGTCGCCTTGCTCCAATAGGGAGGCGAGTCACAGAGGTCTGCGACCCCGTCAAAGTGCTGGCGAGCGAGGAGCGATCGGATTTCATTCAGAAACGCTTCCTCCTGCTTGCGAGAAGAGAAGCGTTTCTGATTGATCTTCCGGTAGATCACAATCGCACAATAAGTCCCAAAGATGGCGGCCAGAATCTGACCGCCATAAACCACTGGCTCAGCAAGATGAATCAATTCATCCATTGGAATCTCAGTGCTATCAGGATCTTGCTATGACTGATTCAACGAAGACAGGCTGAATCCAGACTCAGTCTATCGAGTCTGAAGATCAACAATGGTCACCTGCTTTTGCAGGGACTTTGCTGAATCAGAATCGACGTAGTCGCTGTGACAGTCGGCTTTGCCTTCCGTCGCACCAACAGCCTTCTTTGTCTTGCTGGCGAGCTTGTGAATCTCTTCAGGCGACAGAACGCCGCGTTTTTCGAGAATTTCTCTCTGCTCGGCGGTCAAAGCTGCAGACACTTTCGCTTTATCCCAGCGGAACTCGGCATCTTTTCCGGATGAGAACTCGACGATTTCCTTGCTGATTCGAACGCTGCACCAGTCGTGCCCGCACATCGCACAGAAATCTGTGTCGACGTCGAGGTCTTCGTCATGGTAAGCGCGAGCCAGATCCGGGTCGAAGCTGAGATCGAAATGCTTCTGCCAGTTCAGAGCGGCACGGGCTCGAGTCAGTTCGTCGTCGCGGTCACGAGTTCCGGGAATCCCCAAAGCAACGTCGGCGGCATGGGCAGCGATCTTGTAAGCAACGCAACCCTGTTTGACGTCGTCCTTCTTGGGAAGTCCGAGATGCTCTTTCGGAGTGACGTAACACAGCATACTGGCTCCGTGATAGCCGGCCGCTGTGGCACCGATGCAGCTAGTGATGTGATCGTACCCAGGGAACATATCTGTCACCAAAGGTCCGAGCACGTAGAACGGGGCTCCGTGACAGAGCTTTCGCTGCAGTTTCATGTTGTACTCGATCTGATCGAACGGAACGTGTCCCGGACCTTCGATCATGACCTGTACCCCTTGTCGCCAGGCTCGTTCGGTCAACTCGCCCAGTGTGCTCAACTCGCCGAGTTGTGCGCGATCGGTTGCATCCGCCAATCCACCGGGACGAAGTCCATCACCAATGGAGAAAGTGACGTCGTATTCGCGCATGAGTTGGCAGATTGCTTCCCAATGTGTGTACATCAGGTTTTGCTCGCCGTGATCGATCATCCACTTCGCGAGGAGCGATCCCCCACGAGAGACGATACCGATCAGTCGATCTTTCACGTCAGCGAGGTGTTCTTTGAGAACCCCAGCGTGAATTGTGAAATAGTCGACGCCCTGTTCAGCCTGTGCGCGGAGAGAATCGAGCACGATGTCGATGTTCAAGTCGAACAGTTTGCGTCCGATGATCATCGAGTAGATGGGAACTGTCCCGATGGGAACTGTACTGTTCTGCACGATAGCAGCGCGGCATTCGTTAATCTTTCCGCCGGTGGAAAGATCCATAACGGTGTCTGCGCCCCAGCGTTCCGCCCATTTCAACTTTTCAACTTCTTCATCAGTGCCGGATGAAACGGGGGAGGCCCCCATGTTGGCATTGATTTTGGTCTTGGCAGCACGACCGATCGCCATTGGATCCAGATTGTACTGCAAGTGGTTTTTATTCGCAGGGATGACCATGCGGCCTGCTGCGACTTCATCACGTACCTGGGCAGGGGTGAGATGGTCTTCGCGTTCTGCAACGCGGGTCATCTGCGGAGTGATCGTGCCAAGTCGAGCATGTTCAAGCTGTGTACTCGGAACGAACCCTGCTGGGACCCAGACGGTACGCTCGGCACCATTGGATTGCTCGAAAGTAAATGATTCGAGCCCTGCGGTGTTGGCTGGTTGTGCTTCGCCCGCTTCAGCTGTTTGCCAGCCTTCAGGGAGGAAGTCCCAGGCGGTCTTATCTGATGGTTCTGGCATTCCCGGGGTATCTGGGGATGAGAAGGTCCAACGACCTTCAATGCCGGGGGCGATGTTCGGCTTCTTCGCAAAACTTCCAGGGCTGGTGCCCGCGGAAGTGGACGATGGGTTCTGGCCGAGTTCAGGCAATTCGTATTTCATGCTACAGAAATCCTTTCCGCTGGAAAGGCGGTGATTCTGAGAAGGGCTGATGGGAAAGTTTTATCGTACCGCTCGACGTGTCGAGCGTCTATCCCTTCGCCCTTGATCGGGAATACAATCCATCGAAACGGAAGGCATTTTGGATCAGAATCCTGTGATGAGACCCGGGAGTCGGAAAGAATTCTGCTCCGCTGCGGGCTTTTCGCAGGGATTTCCCGATCGACTGGAACAGACCCTCTCAACGATTCGTTCCTGCCAAATCCCTGGTTCCTGAGTCTGGTTTCGCCAGATCGATCAATGATTGTTTCTGTTGAACGGCAAGCGGCCGGGGCGTCTGGGAAAAACCGCACCGGCCGCTTCAGATTCTTCAGGAAATCTGCTTTTCGAGAGTTTGGACCTTGAACGGCCACTCATCGCTTCATTTTGACCGGAACTCCGCCCAGACGATGGCTTTCATTCGCAGCTTCCATGAAACCGAGCACTTCGAGAGTCTCCTCTTCTGGAACTGGCGATTTGCCAGTGCGGAAGAATTTTGAGATCTCGACCATCAGCGGTTGATAGATCGCAGAGACTGTCGCAGCCCCGGAACCCTTGGATCCGACGATCGCAACTCCGTATCGAGCGGAGCCAGCACGAATGCCTCGGAACGTTCCGATACGGCCATCTTTCCATTGGCCGACGATGACGTCGGTTCCATCAGTGCGTGTGCAGGTGACGGTTTCACATCCGGAACCCATGATCGTAAAAAGCATCTCCACGCCGTGAATCCCGTACCAGAAAACGTCTGGATGATGTAATTGCTGTGTGCAGGGCCCAGACGTGTCGCAGCCGATCACTTCGCCATAACTTGACTCGTTTCGATGGTCAGCGACCCCTTCGCAATAGCGCAAAGACGATGTGGAGAAACACGGAACGTTGTGTTCGCGAGCGAGTTCGAAAATTTCCTTTGCTTCAGCGACCGAATTTGCCATCGGTTTGTCGATGTAAAGCGGTTTACCCGCCAGAATCACCGGCCGAGCAAGCTTTGGGTGAACACGGCCGTCGACACTGGTCATCAGGACGACGTCAACGAGTGGCAGGAGTTCATCAATGTTGTCGACGATAGTGATGCCACGCTCGCGAAGTTCCTGAGTGTATTTTTCCACGCGATCGGCGCTGGTCGGAAGGTCTGGGCTGCTTGCGGGGAGACCCGCGACAACTTTCATCCCTTCACAACCAGGATGTGGAGTTTCTGCATTGAAAATTGCAGTGAACGCTGTGGCGTGTGAACTATCGAGTCCGACGAGTCCGATTCGAATCATCTCAGGTTCCTGAGCAAAGCTGCATGTCGTCACGCAGATAAGACTCCAGATAAAAGTAGAAATGCGGATAAGCGGGTTTTTCACGTTTGAAAATCCAATCTGCGGTGTCTGTCTGAATTTCTGGCTTGAATGCCAAATCCAATCGGTTGACTTGTTCGACGATCGACTACGTCCGATTGAGCTGATCGACGCCTGCTTTCAAGATCGATTCGGATGTCGGGGCGCTGAACGCAACGCTCACTTCATATCCCCCTTGAGGATAGGCTTCGTCGATGGGGATGTACCACATTCCATCGTCCCCATACGCTGCCGTCGCCACGAATCGGTCCGGGGTCTTCGATTGACTCCAGAGCTGATATTCGATGAACGACTCTCCGGGAAGATGCAGCATGGTGATGTCGTTGATGTGCAACGCGCTGAGTATCACGGGAATTTTCTGCTGGCAGCGTCGTAGCCACCCCAGCTTCATTGCATTAATGATGCGGTGAGTGGTTCCGGTTTCTGGCGCGGCGATGGACTTCAGAAGTGAATCTTCTGAGAGATCGGGGTGCGGCTCAAAATGAATCGGCGTCTGAGACCAGTTGATCTGCTGAATGGGCTTGGGAGCGAGATGTTTGTTGCTCTCTGCCATCGCTGCGTAGATGCGGTCGGTGAGATCGATGCGAGCCTGAGGAGTTCTGTCGTTGTACTTGCCGGCTGCGACATTTCCACTGCAACCCGTAAAGTAGATTTGTGCCGTCTCAGGTTGCTCTGCCTGCAATCGCTTCCTCGCGAGTCCGACGAAGTCGCTGTTGACTCGGCCATCTCCGTAAAAACTCATCGGATGTGTTGCATAGTAGTGGCAGGCGACGAGTTTCTGATCCTGATTGTAAAAGGCGACTGTCTTCAGTTTCGGGTCAATTAACCCTTCTGGAAGAGCAATTAGGGTGGGGTCGGTGCAGGCGCTCGCTCGCCAGTACTTGATCTTTCCGTTTTCATCCAGAAATCGTCGATTGCTGGCGACTCTCTCAACAGTTGCCTCTGAATGAGCGACATGTGTCACCGGTTGCAACCGGGTGAGAGATTCTTTGACAGCCAAGGCGGCGCGTTGTGTGCATTCATTGAAGAAGTCGAGATCGACCGTATGCGGAATGTCGGGGTATTCCCGGGTAATGGCTTCAGCATCCAGGCAGACAAATGGTGCGTTGTGCTGATGAACACATTGAATGGCGACGTTTTCCGGCGTTGTTCCCGCTGCTTCCGCGAGTCGTTTCCGGAACTCAAGATGAGCATTGTTGAGAAGCCCCGTCCAATCCAGAGCGCAGATCACGACGGGCTGACCCGTGCCAGTAAGAACGAATCCGATCCCTTCGAGTTGATCATCGATCGCGCTCGCTGAGGCGATCCATCCGCCGCAAAGTGGATGGCCAATTGGAGGGGTGGCATCGAAGCGAAAAGTTGCCAACTGAAGGTTTTCCGCCTGAGCAGCATGGCTCCATTTCGGTTCCAGCAAGCAGGCGATTCCAACTGCCAGAGTTGATTCGAGAAATTCTCTACGAAGCATGTGATGACCTCTTCTTCTGTGAATTCCCTGTGATTCAGTTCGACTGGCCCATCGGAGCAGAACTTTGTTCAGGTGCCGCTGGTGCAAGTGACTTGATAAACGTAATCAAATCGGCAATCTGCTGCGGCGTGAGTTCTTTTTCGAAACCTTCTGGCATCAGCGAAAGTCCGCTGGAAACGAGCTGATCAATCTGGTCTCGTTGAATCGTTGCCTCAATTCCTTCCGCTTTACGGAGTGTCAGGCTCACTGGAGACTCCGATGCGATCAAGCCGGTAAACAGATGCCCATCCTGAGTTGATACAGAATAGTTGATGTAGCTGAGCTGCAGCTCTCGATTGGGATCGAGTATTGCGATGAGCAAGTCTTCCGGGCTCTTGTTCTGGACGGACACCATGTCTGGACCGACTTGATGTCCCTGTTCATTCAGTCGATGACACATGGAGCATTTCTGCACGTAAACGAGTTGTCCTCGAGTGACGTCGCCCGTGATTTCCAATGCAGACAACGATTGTTCGACGATTTCTTTCCGGCTGCTGGATGAACTGTCGACGAACAGGGTTGTGGCCCGCTTACGAATATCTTCCTGAGGATGCTGGAGCAGAAGTGCGAGTTTTGTTCGATCGACCTCACTCTTTCTGATCTCTTCCCGCTCGATGGCTTCGAGTAGCTTTCTTGTGGATTCCCCCTGAGCAAGCAGGGCATCCAGAATTTTCCCTTTTAATGCAGGGGTTACACCTTTCAGGCTCTGAATCAGGAGTAATGCTGCCTCAGGGTGCGGGGATTTTCCAATAGTGGAAATGGCTGTTTCTTGAAGCTCGACCGGCTGATGAGAGAGCAGCAGTGTTTCGAGCGTTGCTGCGGAGAGTTCCCAAGGTGCAAGTGACAGTCGCTGAGCCGCGTGAATGCGAGTTGGCGTCAGCGTTTTTTCGTTGGAGGCTGTGATGGCGGATGCTTCCAGCACCGCTGTCAGCAATTTCTTCTCGGGGCTTTCGCTGGGAAGATCTGCAATTGTTTTTGCAATGGACGAGCCCCGTTGAGTCAGGCCCAGTTCCAAATCCAACAGGGACGCGTCCTGAAGTGGCGCGGGGATATCCTCACGAGTGATCGAAATGAGAAGTGGGACGACGTCTTCTTTTTCTGGACGAGCCCCAACGAGTTTGGCGATCTCAGCCAGTATCGATTTTGCCGCGGATGTCTCGAGGAACGTTGGATTCTTGAGCAGCGAATTGAATAGGTCCGCCCCGCGATCACCGACTGCCAGCATGAAAGCCGATTGAAGATCTGGATCTTCTCCGATGCGAGGAGCCATCAGTTCCAGTCCCTGCAACGCCTGCTCTTTATTCATGAATCCCAGAGCTAACACAGCGTGAAACCGGGGCCGAAATTCGGCATCATTTAGCAGCCCGAGAACAGTGGCGGCCAGCTCGCGATTCTCAGCCAGTATCGGTTCAGCGAGGCGAATCGCGTGTTCGCGAAGACCGGAATGCGTGGACCCAAATTCTGTCTCCAGAATGTGCGGATCAAGGGGACGGAGGTCCTTCAAGATGTAGAGTGCGTGGAGTTTTCCTAAAGGAGAAGTGGTCGTTTTCAGGAAATCGCGGAGAAGGCCTGCTGTCTGAGGGTTTTGCTGTTGAACGAGTAGCCGCTGCGCTGTTTCGCGGGTCCACGAGTTTGTGGACGCGAGCGAGTCGACGAGTTCGGATGTCGTGAAATTCCCGAGCTTGTCCGGGATTTGGCGTTTCATTCCCGGTGAAACAAGCCGGTAAATTCGACCTCGATCGTTTCCACTTTCCAGATCGAGATGAGCCTTGATGTCCGGGGGAATGGAGATCGGGTGTTCGATCGTTTCCCGGTACATGTCGAGCACGAAGAGCGATCCATCCGGCGCGTTCACAAAGTTGACAGGCCGAAACCAGGTATCCGTCGAGGTGACGAACTCTGTGTTCTGATCTGCTCGGGTGGCGAGAAAGGAAGCGTTGTTGGGGGCGACCGTTTTGCGATGAATGAGATTGCTGCCGACATCTCCGACAAACGCATTTCCCCGAAATTCTTCGGGATAAGCATCTCCGCGGTAGATGGTGATGCCGGATGCAGAAGTGAAAAATCCGCCGGGGACTTTTTCGGAGGCGGGAAGGCCAGCGAACTTGGGATCGGCCACCCGTCGCGCGGTCCGCACGATGCGCCAGGGTTCAACCGGGCTTCGACGATAGACTGGGGCGGCGCCTCCTTCTTTCGCCACACTTCGAGTGATTCGCGGGACCTGATAATACGGATTGAGATCCAGATAGCGAGATTCGAATGTGACATGCACCATGTGGTCGCTGTTGCTGCAGAGAAAGCGGTTTCCCCAGTCGTCCATCGAATGACCAAACTGAACCGCTCCAGAGGCCCGGCCGACCTGAAGTGTTCGGGGATCGAAGACCCAGTCACTTCTTCCGAGTTTGAGCTGAGTCGTTCCATCGCGAACGATTTCACCGCCGTTCGACCCGCTGGCGACCCAGATGCGGTTGTCCAATCCCCACTTCATATTATTGGCAACACCCTGAACGTTGTCGCGTCCGAGATGGGTGTAGACCAACTTGCGAATATCCGCGATGCCGTCCCCGTCCGTATCTTTGAGGTACAGGACATCCGGCACATCAATTAAAAAGATTCCCCCGTCATAAGGGACAACGGACAGTGGCCAGTCGAGCTTGTCCGCGAAGATGGTGCTTTTGTCGAAAATCCCATCGTCGTTCGTGTCTTCCAGCATGCGCACGATGCCAGTGGTTGTTCGTCCTTTCCCTGCAGGGATGATCTGCTCTTTCTCGAGGGCGTAGGGGTAAGCGTGGAACTCTGCGACGAACATTCGGCCGAATTCATCAAAACAGGCGTCGACCGGATCTCCGACGAGCGGCTCCCCCGCGACGAGTTCCAGTTTGAAGCCGTGCTCCAACTGAAACGTTTCCTGAACTTGATCGACTTCAACAGGCGGAAGTCGAACCATCACCTCCGAGAGTGGCGGTTCCACTGCAAATGACTTTGACGAGAAGAAAAGCCCCCCGCTGACGACGATGAGAGTGACAATATTTCGAAATGTCAGTGAACAGCTTGTCGTCACGAGGAAAATCCGGTTCAAAACTGGAAGGAGACGTTACATCAAAACGGAGTCCAGGAAGAGATACGCCCGTTGCCGCATCTCAGGAACGAAATCGTGTTCACCATCCGGATGAATCACTTGTAAGTTCTTGGGTGAAGTGACGAGGTTAAAGGCTGGGCGGGCAGCCTCTGCGATGCGATCCACACTCTCAGCCCGAAAATTGCTATCGCGAGTCGGTGCGATGATCAAAACATGTCGGTCTGCGAGACCTGCAATGAGTTCCTGAAAATCAAAGGGGATGTCATCCAGTTTCCCAGCGTACTCTGCGAGTTTGGGAATGTAACGCTGTTGCGTCCAACCTCGTCCCGCTTGCCAGACATCCGGGTTCCCTTCGTAGTAGTCCACGAATGAATCGAGACCGCAGCAGGAAACAACAACATGAACGCGGGAGTCATAAAACGCAGTAAAAACAGCGTTGTGCCCTCCGAGTGAATGGCCGATTGCTCCGTACTTTCCCGGGATGATAAAGGGAAGTGAGTCGAGTACGTCCATTGCGCGACTGTTATCCCAGACTGCTTTCAGCATTCCACTCCGCCAGCCTTGTCCCTCCAGATCCGGCGAGTAGTCAGCGAGCAGGGGATAGCTCGTCGCGAGAACAACATATCCCCGTTCGACCAGTTCACGTCCGTAGTCCCTGTTTAGCCGTGGAGAATCGAGTCCGGCGACCTCCAGTGCTCCGTGCGGATTCGTCGAGTGGAGCGCAAGCACACCCGGGTGTTGTGGAGAATTTTCTTCGAGTGCCGATTTCGGAATGAGAAGGATTCCTGGTGCACGGACTCCCGGTTCTGATTGATACGTGAGAAAACGCTCGATGTAATTCCCGCGGTCTGTTTCTTTCGTGACTTCAATTTTCAATTCCAGCCGCTGATCTTGAGATGGAAAGGTCCCAAGGATTGCGTTCATGTGAGACAGCGTTTCTGCGCGACGCTGCTTCCAGTCAGAGATCGAGTTGACTGGTTGCACGTTTCCCTGTTTGTCGAGAAACACCATCTGGTCCGCACGAGAGAGCTTTCGGACGGGAAGTTTTTCGTTCGGCTCCAAAGCGGAAATCGGAGAGATTTGAACAAGAATGAATGCCAAGCCGATGAGCAATGCTGCGGGTGGTGGCGTCATTCCCGTGCGGTTCTCAATCACTTGTTGTCGTGATGACATCGTCCAATCCTGAATCGAGGCGTTCACTCGCTGGATGGGGAAACTGCTCGTTACGAGTCCCGAAATAATAGGGTGATGGTACGAGACATCATCACTTATAGAACATTCCTGCGGGAGCGCCTAGCAGCGGAGGGGCAACAGATGCAGCAACTGCCTCCTCGAGTCGCCAGCCATCATTCAGTAACTCCATTTCACCATACTGAGAAAATGGAGGAGAGCTGCCTCCTTAAGTGTATGTTCAATGGCCCGTGGGGAGACTGGCAGATCCCCCGAAGCTGATGAGATCAGACCGATTCAACCCGCGCTGGTGATGTCAGCCAGACAACGTGTTTTTACGCTGTGAACGTGCGTCGTCTGTTCTCAGTAATTGATCTGTAATTGTGCTCGAGCGATCTGCCCGATGAACGGGCGATAGGATTCGCCGCTGGAGAATGCCGTCAGGTTGGTCCTGTCTACCCACAGGTAGGAAGTGGTGAGTTCGACAGCTTTGTTGAACTGCCATTCGCAACCGACTTCCCAGTCTCGCATGTGTGAGTACGGAGCGTTGCGGTAGGATTTGTGTCCCCCAACGAACTCGCTGTATCGCGCGAATGGAAAGAATGTTCCCCATTCCTCGGTGTCCCGTTTGTAGATGAGCATGGCGTAGCCCCCTTGCAGCGAGCGGTCTTCGACGACGGTCTGAGCGTCATTCAACGCCGGGCCGCGGCCAACGTTCCATTCCGCCTGGAATCCCCATGGCTGCGGGTACATGATGAATGAGGCTGCCATGCGGCGGTCGATCTGACCTCGTCCGGCGCCATTACCTTCGGTCCCCATTGGAGTGGCTGCTGGTCCGACGCCGAGTGGTGCGATCGGTGACCCCTGGACGACGTAATTTCCAAGATATCCCTGAATTCCGAGTTCGATCACCTGTCCGTTATCAAAAACGAACGGGTAGGTGAAGCGGGACACGACATGGACCTGATTGTTTCGGTCTCTCAACGAACCTCCTTGGCCGTTAAACAGACCGAAACCGAACATCCCGTAGTTCCCTGAGCCTTTCAGGTTGTCGTCGATCAGTTTCTTGAAAAGCTCCTGAGTCCATTCGGGAGTATAGTAGTACAGGACTGCTAGATCGCGTTCATTGCGGAGAGCACTGTTGGTCCCGTCAGCACGATCTAGCGGGATTCGCAGCGAGCTGGATTGCAGGTTTTCCCACCCGTAGGGGATTTTAGACTGTCCTACTCGCACGCGGTGGACGCGGTCTTTGGTGATGTAAAGATCTCCATACCAGTCTCGCACTTGAGAGTAGAGTTCCGAGTCGGGACTTCCGGGGACGGAGCTGGCGAAGTCTGCCTGGAGGTAGACTGCGACTCGTTCGTTCACGTCCCCGGATAGAATGAGACGTGCTCGACGGATGAAGAAGTTCCGATCTGCATCGATAGAACTGTCGCCAGCGAAATTCGGAGGAGCGGAATCGTCTGCTTCATGCGTCACTCCATTGACCCGGAATTGGGCATAGCCGCGTACGGTGAGCTTGTCGTACCACTTGGACTCACTCTTCTTTTTCTCTCCGGTCGAGATCTCTTTCCCATCTTTAGGCATCAGAAGACGGTCGCCTGCGCGGAGCAGGTCTCCGATTGTCGTGTCCCCATCGGGTGGTTCGAAGTCCAGCGTGGATGGCGGGGGTGGGACGCTATTTGAGTCGTCCAGCCGCATTCTTCCGGGGAGAATCGTGTTGTCCGGTAATGGCGGCCCTTGATCGTCCGGCGTCGCAAAGGGGTCGACTACGTACTCTTCGTCATCGGAAACCTGTCCAAACGCCAACGAAGTGAGCAGTCCAATCGCAGCAATGCTGCAAAAGGCCAAGCGAAGTATTGAGGAGAATTGATGGTTTCGAGGCACGAGGAGGGCTGCTGTGATTGCGGATGCTTGGGGGGGGGGGGTGAGTTGTTTAGACAGGTTTTGTTGATTGTAGCGATTGTAGTGATTGTTTCTGGTTGAGGTTTTGATCGACTATGCTGCTGTAAGACTCCATTAAGAAACGATGAAATTAAGACTAGACGGCATTTAGGAGGCTCTTTCGCTTTCAGGAGCTATGGGGGAGGCACTCAAGAGGGATTTTGGGAGCTACATTTCAGTAGAATTCAGATAGAAATAGCACGAGGTCTATAGGCCGCAGATATTGCCGGTTGGCAGAGATTCCCTGTAAATGGGCGTGAGTGACGCGATTTCAGGTTCGAACGACACTTCGATGAGAGAAGACTTTTCATGTTCAGATGTCCCCAATGCGATGAGTCGATCCAGTCCGAATCGATCAACATCACTGAAGGCTTTGCGCTCTGTCCGAATTGTCAGAAGTTGTCACGTCTTGCAGAGCTGCGTGAGGGAAGCAAACCGGTTGAAGAGATCCTGCGAGAGCCACCCGCTCGCTGCACGGTCGAAACCGTTGGGGAAGGGGTCGTCGTTCGGACGACCTTCCGATCATTTGCCGCGTTCCTTGGGGTGGGGTTCTTCTGCTTGTTCTGGAATGGGATCGTTTCAATGTTTGTGTTCGTCGCGATTGCCGGTCTCTACACGAATTTGATCGGGCCCTTTCCAGATTGGTTTGTTGCACCAGGAATTAAAGATGGTCTACCGATCATGAATGACAAGGTGATGGGGTTATGGGATACCCTATTCCTGTGCCTGTTCTTGACTCCGTTTGTACTCGTCGGGATGGGGTTCTTATTCGCGACCCTGATGACAATTTTTGGGAAAGTTGAAGTGTTCCTCGATGAATACTCCTCCTGCGTCGCAACAGGGGCAGGTTTTCTGGTTTGGAAAAAGCGATTCGACGCCAATGCGGTGACGGCTGTCCGGGTGTCGAAGGCGTCCTGGAAGAGCAATGACCAGTCGGTCTATCAGGTTGAAATCGAAGCGGATCGACCGGTGAAGTTCGGTTCTGGACTCTCAGAGGAACATCGAGAGTGGTTTTCACAGACGCTGAGGCGGATTCTTGTCGACCGCTCCAGTGATGGGCTCCCCGAGACAGTAATTCTCCCCTATTGGCTATCAACCAACTCGATTCATCGCGAGGCACGTAACTCGTGATTGCGTTCCGGGCATGATTTGTGAATGCATTCTGTTCGCAGTAGACTCTACGACAACGAATTACGATCCCTCTTGAAGTTGTATTGATGTCCACAATTACCACAATCAAAGCTGCAGCGACCCGCTTGGGTGAACTTTCCAAATTGCCAGTACAGTCGTTCGCGACGGTCGGCGCAGACAATGTTCAGGATAACACTGCTCGGAGTGTTGTTGCGAATCACGATCAGGCAGGGGAGTTGATCGACCTCATTCGTCCGGAACTTGGGCCGGGCATGATTGCGTTCATTGGCAAGCCAACGACCGCTGGGGATCTCGAGTCCGATGTGGAAGTGGTTGTCGCGCACGGTAAAGATCAGTTCGACATTGTTCGGATCGCCCGCACTGATGGGGCGAAATATGGTCTGTCGACTGAGGACATCATCGAGCGATTGAAGGTATATCACGAGCAGATCGGGATTGAAGTTTTCGAAGCGAGCGATGACTCCCTGTCGTTTATCCTTGAAGAGATCCCAGAGAACCTGACCGAACTCTGCGAAGACTTTGAAGCGTTCTGCCCAGACCTGACGGCACAAATGGTGAACTCGATCGAAGAACTCGAAGAGATCATCGTCGAGACTCAAATGGTTGTGCTGTGGTGGGATCGTTCGGAAGAAGACGACCTCGAGGAACTTGCAGAGGAAGCGTAAGCCCGTTTCTGAGCAGCAGTCAGCTGATTTCGCGAAATGCCGGTCACCCTTGGGGTGAGCGGCATTTTTTGTGGGGCGATGGCCAGTGCTTGATCGGAAAAAATCGAACTGGCGAACTGCTGTTGAATCGCATTTCTGTCAGAAACAGTGACATTCTGCCGCCCCCCGAACTGACAGAAGTCACCGTCTTTGATACGGTGAGAGAAAATATCCACGATTCACTCGTGTATTAAGTTTTACTCTGTCTATTTACAGGCAGGCGGCACTGAAGGCGAAATCTGTGATTCGAAATCTAACTTTGGCGATCAAATTGTGCTTGACGATATTCAGTGTGATGTCGTTGTCCCTCGACGCGGCCGAGGTGGGAGAGCACCTGGCCAAAACGCCTCCTGACGTCTCGCTGCGGAAGATCTCCGTGACGGCGAAGATCGACGGGACCGACCTGAGTGGAGTGGTGATTTCGCATGGAGGCGCTGCTCTGGGGTACTCGATCGCCTTTGTCGAGGGACGGCCAATGCTGTCGTTCAGAAACCGGGGAGAACTGATCGAAGTGACGAGCCCGGACAAGCTCGACGGTCTGCACGAACTGACTGCCGAGTTCGATCAGGATTTCATCACGCTCTCCGTCGATGGCAAGCAGGTGGCTCAGGCAAAGTCGTCAGGTTTTCTCCCATCGCAGCCTGCTGCAGGAGTTCATATTGGTCAAATGAAGGGAAAAGCGGTCGGCAGTTACAAGCCACCATTCCCCTTCAATGGACGGATTTTGGCAATTGGTGTGAAGACAGAAAAGGTGGAACGGGTCATGCCGCCGCTGGACCCGAATGTGAGCCGCCCCGACATCGTCATTTTGCTTTCAGATGACCACACTTGGCGCGATTCATCTGTTTACGGATCGCCCGATATCCAGACTCCGAATATGGAACGACTGGCAAAGCAGGGGATGACATTCAATAGGGCGTATGTGACGACTTCATCCTGCGCTCCAAGCCGGGCGTCGCTGTTGACTGGGTTGTACCCAGCCCGTAATGGTTCCGAAGCCAACCATTCACGCATCCGAGAAGGAATTGCGAGTCTCCCCAAGTCGTTCTTTGATCTGGGCTATGAAGTGGTCTCTTTCGGAAAGGTCGGGCATTACGCACAGACCCCTGAGTGGGGTTTCGATGTGGCGATGCATTACAACTATCACGAGGATGTCGCGATTCCCAGTGCGGTCGAATGGCTCAAACAACGTACGAGTAAGCGCCCGCTCGTGATGTTTGTTGGGACCAATTGGCCTCACGTTCCTTGGCCATCAAAGGATTTTGACCCGCGGCCTGAGCAGCAAGTCGTCCCACCGAATCACGTTGATAATGACACTACCCGTCAGAAGCGGGCTCAATATCACGCAGCGATTCAGAATATGGATCGTGACCTTGGACTCCTTTTCGACGCTGTTCAGGAAACACTTGGTGAAAAGACTTTCTTCCTGCACACCAGCGATCACGGGGCACAGTGGCCTTTCGGGAAATGGAACCTTTACGAAGACAGCGTCCACACGCCGTTAATTGTGAGTTGGCCCGGGAAAATCGCAGAGAATGTACGAACAGATGCGATGGTTTCCTGGATTGACATCCTCCCGACTGTGCTCGAAGTTGCGGGCGGAAAACCGCCGGAAGGATTGGATGGAAGATCGTTCTTGCCCGTGCTGGAAGGGAAGGAAAAGTCGCATCGTGATCTGATTTTCACGACTCATAGCGGAGATGGGAACAACAACGTTTATCCGATTCGTGCCGTTACAACGAGTGACGGTTGGCAGTATGTTCGGAATCTGCATCCGGAATTCCTGTTCACCAGCCATGTGACGAATGTCCAGGCTGATACTGGTTATTGGAATAGTTGGCTCAAGTCTGCAGAAACAGACCCCGCTGCGAAATTGAAGGTCTTCCGCTATCAACAGCGACCTGCTGAAGAGTTGTATTACATTCCAGATGACCCCTATGAGCTGAACAATCTCGCCAATGATCCGAAAGCGGTGGCGAAGTTACAGGAACTTCGGGTTCGATTGGATCAATGGCTGCGAGAAACGGACGATCAGCTTCAGGTCTACGGAACTCCCAAGCTGATCTCGGCTCCGTAAATCGAATCGATAGGCTGGTCGATGAGCGAACGCTACACTCGCGGCGGTCGGAGTGTCTCTGTTCTTTGATGGGCCATCGATGAAAACACAGTATTACACCGCAGCGAGTCTGGACGGGTTTATTGCCGATAGCGATCACTCTTTGGAGTGGCTGTTTCAATTTGGCGATGGGCCGGGAGAAGGTTATTCTCACTTCATCGCACAGATTGGGGCGATCGCGATGGGGGCTTCGACCTACAGATGGCTGCTGCAACATGTGATTCAACCGGGAACAGATGCGCAGCAGCCTTGGCCGTATACGCAGCCTACTTGGGTTTTCAGCCATCGCGAACTCCCCAGTATTTCAGGGGCGAACATTCATTTCGTACAAGGGGACGTCGAATCAGTTCACGTTGAGATGCAGCGGGCTGCCGAAGGGAAAAATCTCTGGATCGTTGGTGGCGGCGAACTGGTTGGCCAGTTTTACGATCAGGGTTTGCTCGATGAGATTCTTGTGAGCGTTGCGCCCGTCACTCTCGGGAGTGGTGCTCCGGTTCTACCACGACGAATTATCTCCCCGCCACTTCGTTTGAAATCTGTAAAGCAAGGGAAGGCTGACTTTGTAGAAATGGTCTATGAAGTCGTGAAATCGGTGTGAAACAAGCGAGACCGCCTTGTTGGAGAGGGCTCGTTTCCCTTGTTGATGGCTATTGCCAGTTTGGGTCAGGAAGCCAGATGAACGACTTCGACCATTACTCAACGATGTTTTATGGGCTCGTGGGGTTTTTCTTGGGGCCCTTGGTATATTTTCTCGGCTTTCCTCTCTTGGCGGCGTTCGCTTTCGAATGGGGAAGGATTCCCGGCCCGTCTGGTATGGTGGGCGGGATTTCAAGTCTCCTCCAAATTCCGTTTCACTTTCTGTTGAGTTGTGTGATAGGTGCTTCGCTCGGGTACTTCATTGGAGGAGCTGGGTGGGATGTCTTCAATTCGTTTTTCGCGAAGTTGACACCGCTGTTCACAAGGCTTCCCTTCCTTCCACGTAGGAATCGACAGCGCAGCGAACGAAGCCGGAGAACTCGTCGTCGGGACAAATGAAAAAGCCCTCAGCGAATAAATGATCGTTTGAGGGCTTTTTGTCGTTCCGCGAAAAACTCGCTGCTTATGCTGGGAGTTCCGCGTTGTGGTAGATTTCCTGAACGTCGTCGCATTCGTTCAGCATGTTCATGAACTTTTCGTACATCGGCATGTCATCTTTACTGATGGCTTTCAGGCTCTGCGGAAGGAATGTGATTTCCTGGGCTTCCAGCTCGAGACCCGGGAACGCTTCGACGAGAGCTTGCTTGGCTTTGTAAAGCTCTGTGGGAGGAGCGTAGATGGTGATCATCCCACCGTTTGACTCGACATCGCTCACGTCAACGTCTGCGTTCAAAAGCGCTTCCAGCGCCTTGTCCTCGCTGTCACCTTTGAATTGCAACACGGCCAACTGGTCAAACCAGAGTGCAACGGAGCCTTGCGTACCGAGCTTGGAATCTGTTTTTGTGAAACAGTTACGCACTTCGGAAAACGTTCGCTGATTGTTGTCAGTCAGGCAGTCAACAATCACCATGAACCCGCCGGGGCCAAAGCCTTCGTAACGGGCAGGGAGGAAGCTTTCGCCGCCAGCTCCACGAGCTTTCTGAATCGCTTTCTCGATGACGTGGGCAGGGACTTGGTCCCGCTTGGCCTTTTCAATCATGCTGCGTAAAGCAGGATTCCCTTCGGGATCGGCGACGCCGTTCTTCGCCACCACGTAAATCTGCTTACCGTACTTCGAGTAAAGCTTCGACTTATGAGCTGCCGTCTTGAAGATCGCATTTTTGCGATTCTCGAAATCTCTCCCCATCTTCCTCTCCTCTACGACCTGTGAGGATCTCAAAACGCCTTCGTTTCCGTAAGTATCAGGCGTGAACCCCCATCTGGCTGGAAATTATCGAATTCAGGCAAAACCGGCTAGAGAGGCCCACGCCTGTTCCTTTTTCTCGCACTTTTCACCAAGGATCTGTCCTCACTGTCGTGTGAAAGTCGGAGTTCAGCCTCCTTTTTGTGTCCCTTTGCTGCCACATGGCATGGAAGCCGTCAACGAATGAATGAAAATTCCGGCTGTCTACAGACAGGTTTCTGTTGAAACGAGTCGCGAACATCTGGAATTTCGCAGATTACCCGTCATTGCGAATGCTAAAACTTCGATTGATTGCTGAGACGGCGTCAGGCTCATGAAAAAAGAGCAGCAATTTTGAAACTGCTGCTCCATGAGGTCGAATTGATTCGTGATGCTGAATCAGGTCTAACTCTTCAACGAATCCAGATAGGCGAGAAGGTCAGCAAGCTGCTCGAGTGTCAGATTCCCGGCAATTTGCTCAGGCATCATTGAGATTTCCTGCTTGGCCCGCTCATCGATGTCGTCCACGTGAATTCTCACAAGGACTCCGTTCCCTTGTCGGACCTGGATTGCATCGGCACTCTCTCCGACCACGAATCCCGTGTAGATCTGTCCATCCTCGGTCGCAATGACGTTTGTTTCGAATCCCTGAGCGATTTTTGCGCTCGGTTTGAGGATCGATTCTAGTAATTGTGGTCGAGGATAACGTTTGGTGATGTCCACCATATCCGGACCCTTCGGAGTCTGTCCTTTCGCAAATGTGTGACACGCTGCGCAGGATTGCTGTTCGAAAATCCGTTTTCCACGCTCAGCGTCTCCCGTGATGTTGACAACTTTCGCGATGACCTCTTCGTACGGTTGATTGGCGATTTGATCCATATTGTTCGGGTCGACGGGAGGGATGACGATTGGCATGTCTGACTCTGCCATTTCGCCTGCCTGATCGGGAAGAATGAGCCCATCGATCTCCACGACGTGTTTTTTCAATTGTTCGGCGATCGAACTCTTGAGAGCGGAATCTGCTGCCTCGAATTCGCGTTTGATGATTTTCGCGACACGATCAGAGAGATCCCATTCCTGGCGATCGTAATATGGACCAGTTCTATCAGGCCGCGTTCCCCACCAGTTCTTTTCGTATTTCCCTTCAGTATGGAAGAGGCGAATCAAGGCAGCGAGAATCTCGATGCGGCCTTCGCTGGTCTTCTCGATGCTGAGTTGCTTTTCGAGTCCCGCTACAGCAGCTTCGGTGTGAATGTTTCGGAGTGCAAGCAGTGCTCCCTGGCGGTATGGTCCGTTGAGAGCATTCAGGCAGGCAGCCGATGCTTCGAGATCGGACAGCGCACGCACTGCCAGATGCGGAATCACGCGGGCTGGATCTTCGACATTGTGGGCTGGCAGGCTTCCCGTATATTTGGTCAACGAGATCAAATGGTCCGCGAGGTTCACTCTCCCAAGTCTTCCGATGGAAATAATCGCCTGAATTTGAGACTGCGGGTGTCCGCTCTTCAGTGCTTCCGTGAATGGTTCAGCGGGAAGGTCGGCCACTTCCGACTTACGATCGGTCAATGCCCGCATCGCGAGATGTCCAACGTCGCGATCAGAGACGACTCGAAGCAGCGTCGGGTGACTTTGCACGTGGTCCAACTGCTTGAGCGTGAAGATCGCAGCGATTCTCGCTGAGGGTTGCGCTGTTCGATTCAAAATGAGCTTGGTAATCAGATTGGTCGCTTCTACAGATTTCCCGCGACGCAACAGATCCAGCTGAGCGTGCAGGCGAGTCTTGGCATTGTCGGCTTCGAGGAGCTTGACGACCTGAGCAACCGTGAGCTTTGGCAGATTCGGGAACGGTTCGACCTTCAGGCCTTTGGGAACAACTCGTGCCACGTAGCCCACATTCGTTTCAGAGAAGGAGAATCCCCCGTTCTTCCAACTTGAGATGTACATACGGCCGCTGCCATCGACGTCAATATCTGTCGGGCGATCCAGTGCAGCGAACAGTTCATTGTGGTCTTTTCGAATCGGTCCGTTTTGTGGAAGGTTGTGCAGCGTGACATCACTGCGTCCCCAGTCGCAGGTGTACAGCGAATAATTGAATCCTTTTGGCCAGCGGGCATCGTCGAGGAACATGCCTCCGCACCCAGATCCGCCGCCGTAGTCTGCCAGCGGAGGCATGATCTCCTCGCGGAAGTTCATGTAGAGCGAAGGGTACCCATATTGGGCTGACTGGAAGATCTGAGAGAGTCGGACATTCCATTCCCCACCGTCGTTGGTGTTGTCGCGAGTGAACATTTCCAGGTCTGGAGCGATGCAGGCATCGAGAACGTTGCGAAGCCCCCAGGCGTACACTTCCATGTCAGTTCCATCGGGACGAACGCGGATGATTCCGCCGCCCCGTTTGTTGATCACGCGACCGTCTCGACCCTGTGCATGTGTGACGCCGTAGTCACCGACAGCAATGTAAATCCAACCGTCGATTCCCAGCTGAATCCCATTTGTCGTGTGGTCTGCACCGCGTGCAGCGACGTCTGCCGTGCTGATTCCGTCAATCAAGACGGTCTCAGAGTCAGAAACACCGTCACCGTTGGTGTCTTTGAAAAGAGAAAATGTTGGGGGGTGAAGAACCCAGAGGGAGCCTTGGTCGTAAATGAGCCCGCGTGGATGGTCGACTTTGGCGAAGGTTGTGTATTTGTCAGCCACGCCATCGTTGTTTGTATCGACGCATCGAACGATCTTTCCTCCCCCGGAATTGACTCCGAGTGATCCCTGTTCATCGACTCCAACAAAGACTTCCCCGGTCGCCGCTGCAGTGATGCAGACCGGGTAGTTCACTTCTGGCGGCATACTAAAAATTTTGGTTTCGAACCCCTTGGGGACCCGGACCTCTTTGTCACTGGCGAAACGAGCAGGCTGAGGAGGGGGGAGGGCACCGCTGGAAATCTCGACC